>NZ_WUWG01000001.1 GCF_009833495.1 Oceanomicrobium pacificus
GCACTCAGCTTCAACTCGATCTCACGCAGCAGCTTCAAGACGTCTTCGTCTGAATGTCGCTTCCTCGCCATGCCCAATCCCCCTTTCGCAGCCAGTGTAGTGGCCCAGTTTTACGGGGGAAGGACACGACGGTAAGCAAACGCATTGTCAGTTATGCGCTTCAACAGTCTACCCTGCCATCGTGCGCAGGATGCCCCTGTAATAGAGATGATCGCAAAACCTGCTCTTCCCATGTGGTTTGGTGAGTGTAGCCTATGATGCGACGAGTAAAGACGCGCCAGTAGATCATGCCAACGCAGGCGTGATCTATTGGCTCTGAGTAAAGACCCCGAAGATAACAAACACGGTTTTGGATCAGGAATCTGATCGAAGAAGAGATCGCTGCGCGGCGTATGCGGAGCGAGAGCGTAGCAATTAGCTGCGCCAGCGGCTGATGCGTAGCAGCAGCCAAGCAAGTATCCCAAACGATTGGGGGAAGAATTAAGAAGGAGAAAAAACATGACTTTGATGGAGGAGGTCTATGACCAACTAGCCAAGAACGCATTCGTGGAAACGGCAGAAGAGTTCAGCACAGATTGGTGCTGGCGGAGCCGAAGCTGGTTCTCTGTTCAGAAGAACAAGAAAAGCGACTTTTCAATTCCTGTTGCCATCAACTGCCTTAACAAGGTGAAGGTCCAAATCGCCATGATGCATATTCGAAAACAGAAGCTGGGCGGGATAGCAGAGAGCGATCTAGGCGTGCTGCAAGACGTGAGAGCCAAACTTGAGCGACACCTCCTTGAACAGCACAGGGTGGCAGCCGTGGCAGAACCAGACGATGCTCGACCGGAAAATGTTAGCTAATCAATAGACCATAACATCTTGGCTGAACCGCCTTGGATTACAGCAGCATAGCATGCCAAGCCTTTTCGATCGTTTTTCAAAATGTGCGAATTTATAATGACTTATGACGAAACCACACAAATTGGACGAGACGATGAAACAAGCCAAGCTACTGACCCAGGCGGAGCACAAACGAGTGCAGGCGGTGATTGATGCCCACCGCTACAGCCGACGCAACCACGCAATCTTTGCCTTTAGCTACTTCGCAGGTCTGCGCGCGTGCGAGATTGCGGCTTTGAAGGTCGGCGACGTCTTTGATGCGAACGGGCAAGTCAGTGACACCATTTTCCTCGCCGCTGGGCAGACAAAGGGCAACGATGCGAACACAATCCTGGTGAGCAAGAAACTTGCACGCGCGCTGGCGATCTATGCCGCTGCTTACCCCAAGCACGTTGCAAGAGTGGATGCGCCGCTCTTCTTCAGTGCCAAACGAGGAGGTTTCAGCGCACAAACTATCGTCAACCTGTTCGCTCGCTTTTACGCGCTCGCCGGCATCAAAGGTGCGAGTTCACACACCGGTCGCCGTCAGTTCCTTACTGAGTTGGCTGACAAGGGAGTAAACGTACGCGTTATCCAAGCGCTGGCGCGCCACAAGAATCTGAACACAACGATGCGCTACATCGACTTGAACGAGAACAAGCTTCGCAACGCAATCGAGTTGGTGTCAGGCTGAGGACCAACAAATCGAGCTCACGTGCTGGGCGGAAGTAATCGCAGGCTTGCATTGATCAGACGGTTGGTTGACGCTGTCGACAAAAGCATTGGTCATTCAACAGGTTACTTTGAGATATGTTCGGGGACTTTTCGATCAAGCATGCCGACACACGCACGAAGAGCGACACCAGGCGCAATCTCACCATAACTCTGGTAATCAGCTTCTTGCCTCTCATCGCGGGCTTCGTTCTCTTCTTGATCGGAGCCACCAGCAGTCCCGATGGTGAAGATGAAACTGGCGCACTAGGCATCCTAGGTTCGGCGATCAAGACCGTATTTCTATCCGGCGAGCTCTACTTCTACGCAATCTCCCTTTGTGCATCGATCTACATAGTCTCACAAAGCGCCACACAGGCTAGCAATCATGGGATGCGGCTGTGGAGCGGGCTATTTGTTGTGGTGTGCGCGGTGTTCATGGCGCTCTTTGTTGGCGCCGGAGAAGTCGATGCATCGCCTGGGGTTTCGATGCACGGCATCCTTTCGGTGCTATTCCTGCTATCGGCGGTGCTCCTGAATTACCGCGTCCAAGTGCTCGCGGATCAGCCTCCGCCAATGCCAGAGGACGTAAATCGAGAAGAAGCACAATCGGTAACGAACAACGCGGATCCCAATTATGATTGAGGAAGCAAAACGCACCGCTACCTTTCCTGTGCTCCGCACCAGGCAGCCAATTGGCGATTTCTACATCGGCAAGATGGCTGCGAAGGACCTAATTAACATTTCTTGGTTTGATGTCCGCCGACGAGCTGGCGATGGGGAGCTAGATGAGTATATGGGTATTCAGCGGCGGGTGAGTGAAGATCGTGTAAAGGAAATCGCCCAATACGTCACGCTTTCCGATGCCACATTTCCAACGGCAGTTATTCTCGCAGTAGAAGCCAAGTGCACAACGCTTGAGGCGGTTTGTGACCAAGACGCTGCTAGCGACTTCTTCTTGATGACGTTGCAGAATAACCCAGGTGACCTCGACAATCCCGAAACCGTTTTGTTCAGAGGGATTGCCCGAGTTCTAGATGGACAACATCGAATTCGTGGTCTGATGGATGCCAAGCAAGATTTCGAGGACTTCGAGGTCAATGTGTGTGTATTTGTCGACGCAGACATAGCCGATCAAGCAAGCATATTTGCAACCGTAAATTTGGCACAAACGAAAGTGAACCGAAGTCTAGTATACGACCTCCTTTCTTATAGTAAGTCTCGCAGCCCAGAACGAACTGCACATACCGTCACTGTCGCTCTGGACTCCAACGAGAACAGCCCGCTTTACAGAAGAATCAAACGGCTGGGCGTCTCTACAGAGGGGAGATTCGGCGAAGTACTGACCCAAGCTACAGTAGTGCGGTCAATTCTCCCTTATATCTCTAACGACGTTCTCAGGGACCGCGATATCGGAAAAAAGAAGAGCGGTTGGAGACACGATGCAAGCTTTGATCGTAAAAAACTCATATTCAGACAGTACTTCATCGAAGAACGAGATGAAGAAATCGCACGACAGATCATGCACTATTTTGAGGCGGTGAAGCGAAGGTGGGAAGACGCTTGGAATAGCACCGACAAAGGAAACATGCTTCCGAGAACAAATGGCTTCAGAGCATTTGCTCGCTTTTTGAGACCGGCAATATTGAATTTGGGGGAGGGAGATTTTGTTAAAATGTCCATTTTTAAAGAACTCTTCGAATCTATGTCGCTTGAAGATAGGGACTTTAACACTGACAACTTCCCGCCGGGAGGCACAGGAGAGCGCAAGCTATTTGATCGCTTGATGGAGGAGGCTAATTTCGGCGAATACAGTTAGCGAGGTTCTTGGGACACGCTGCGCGGCAATTCATAGTAAATGAAAACTGGCGCGGTAAGACGAATGCTGAGCATATGCATCCCCACTACCTAAACACTGCCCCCGACTAGCTTGCCCTCGCTTGGCTCATCCTTGCCTGGACTCGGGCATATGCTTCACCCAATCGGGAAAGTTTGGGCTTTGTGACAGCTTTTCCAAGACGAGGCGGTACAAATGCCAATGCAAAATCACCCCCTCCCTTCCAACTTGCAGCCTCCGAAATTCCATCGGGATCACTACCTTCAACCACCGCCAACATTCTTGGCAAAGTATACTCAAGGACAGTATCGACGTTTCGCTCCGCCAGTATCCAACGGCGTCTCATTTTGTGAGCTACGGCAGCGGTGGTGCCACTTCCGCCAAATAGATCGACAACCAGTTCTCCCGGACGTGTGGCAATATGAATTATTCGCTCCAAGAGTTGCTCAGGTTTTGGAGTATCAAATACCGGCTTATCGGGAAACATCGACATAAGATGACGTTTGGCGTCATCATTGGTGCCGGTCTCGGACGTGCCCCAGATAGTGAAAGGCACAAGTCCTCTAATTTGGTGGCTGAAGAGTTTCAGTCTTGGAGAGCCACTTCCATTCTTCGGAAACCAAATTCTGTCTTCTCCCAGGAGATTTAAGTAGGTCTCTTCAGTAGCGTACCAAGATCTTCCACGCGGAGGTCTCAAAACCCGACCAGAAGGCGTAGTAATCGGATACTGTTGTGCAGACCGATAGCCTGGTGCCGTAAACGGAGCGTCCGCCCAAGGACCTCGTGGGTCATTATCTCTGTTCTCTAAGACTGCCGTATCCTTGACGAGTAGATTACGCGAGGTTTTCCACTTTCTTGGACCACTGGGCGCGTAAACCAAAATTGTATCATGGTTATTAGAGAATGCAGATCGAGATTCTCGTGTAGTTCGCTTTTGCCATATCACGGATGCAACAAAAGCCTTTTCACCAAACACTTCATCCATCACCACTCGAGCGCGATGAACTTCAGCGTCGTCAAGGTGAACCCACACGCTTGCTTCCTCGGATAGGTATGGCTTCAGCGCTACTAAACGATCCCGTAGCATGCTTAGCCACATCGTCCGGTCCATGGCATCGTCGTAGCATCTTACGTCCGCGCTCGTATTGAATGGTGGGTCAATGTAGACCAGTCTAATCTTATCGACGAGCGTGTCGCTCTTGAACCCTAGGGATTCCAGAACATCTAAGCCGTCGCCAACAGCCAGAACACTGGAAGCGCGAGAAAGCGCATCTGCGCCCAGCAGTTGCAGACCGACGGGCTTCCGAAGTTTGCTGCCCTCGTCGCCAACCCAAGCATACCCGTCGCTGCCCGATGCCCGCAGCTGAAGGTGCTTGTTTTTCCAGGTAAGCGTTACTTCTGACATCTAGCCTCTCTTAGCGCGGAAACCTTGACAAGAGGTGCCGTCAGCAGGTTGTGTGTCGGAGACCCCCGTACACTAAGTTTAGAGTCGCATGAACCAAAAAGCGAGTGCCTTTGTAGCCCCTGAACTCCCGCTCAAGGAACCTGACGCCGCGCCACGCAAGCCGTTTATCCGGTGGGTAGGCGGCAAGACACGCTTGCTGCCTCGCATCCTTCCGCATGTGCCGGAGCACATACAAGACTACTTCGAGCCTTTCCTAGGTGGAGGCGCGGTGTTCATTGCATGCAAAAACCGTGTGAGCGGGATCTCACATCTGGCGGATCTCAACGAACACCTAGTTTCAGCCTGGACAGCCCTGCGCGACAGACCCGATGAGTTGAGCCCGCTTTTGGAGTGGTACCTAGAGAACGACAGCAAAGAGTTCTACTACGAGGTAAGAGCCACAACGCCAGACGACGAACTGAGCAAGGCAGCTCGATTCCTGTACCTCAATGGTGTCTCTTGGAACCATCTTTGGCGAGAGAACTCGAGAACGGGCGCCATGAATGTTCCATGGGGAGATAGGAAGTTCAAAGGCTTCAGCAACACCGATCTGAGAAGCATTTCTCAGCTATTAAATGGGGTCGTCATTCAGAAAGGAGATTTTCGCGAAACACTTCGAGGGGCAACTAAGGGAGACTTTGTGTATCTGGACCCACCGTACCTCCCTGTATTTTCCCGACCAGATATCGAGAAAGAACCAACCGCTAAATTCAACAAGTACACGGCAAAGACCTTTGAAGTTCCTGACTTGATCGAATTAGCAGAGACCTGCCATTCGTTAAGTGAGCGAGGCGTTTCCTGGATCATGTCTAATCGCGACACGGAAATCGTCCGCGAGCTTTTTTCTGATCACGAGATAATAAGTTTCACTGCTCACCGAGCGTTAGCAGCGCAAAGTCGCAGAGAGGTAGAGGCGCACAAATCACCAGAAGCAATTGTTATTGGTAGGACTACATGACCTTGCCGCGAGTAGAATGGATTCTTGTAATCTACTATGGAATAACGGCTCATAGAGCGATCTATGGTCGCTTGAGCGGCGAAGCAAAGTATTCAAAGGACTATATTCAGCTATCAAAAAAGACAGATTTCCTTTCTTCGTTGGAGTCTGCTTTTCCAGCTCTTGCCAAAGGTGCCCCCTCCGTTCCTGTAACATATCAGTGGTCTGGCGGCAGTGCCGCAGGAACAATTTTCCGGGAATCCGCTGATAGACCGCATCTGGCATGGGAGACGAACAGCGCCCCGGCAGCATGGAGGATGCATCCTAAGGCAAGTGCTTCGCGAGCCGAAACCATCTTGGGCGACCCAACTCACAAGGATGCAGTATCTGCAGACGCAGAGTTCCAAACGCTTGTCGCGTCAAGTTTCGGGCAGCCATATTTGATTGCGACAAAACTCTACGGTGAAGCCGACATCGTGCACCTTAGGGTTCAAATCGATAATGCTGCAGCTGGTTTTGAGTGGGCTGACTTAGGCAAGGCTCCCGCGATCGTAAGAGACTTGGCTGCATCAACAAAATCAACGTCCGCTCTTGCATGGCGATACCTTTCGGCGACGGAACCGTCTGACGCACTGTACTTCGACCCCACTGAAAAAGGTCAGCCGTGGACTGATATCGCCAAAGCGAAGAGTCCTGGCGCAGGTGCGATGCCTCCGGGGAAGAAACCTCACGCACCTGACCAGGGTCTTGATAGCGATCTTCTTGCCGAAAGAAGTGAGAGTTCCGAAGCTGAGGTCGCTGAATTTGAGAAACAAGTTAGTGAAGGCAATTTTGCCGTTGCAGACAGCAGGACCACCGCAAAAACGCGGGGCAGTGCCCAACGAGTTTTCTCTAATGCCGTTAAGAAAAACTACGGCGCTCGCTGCGCAATCACTGGAATTCAGACCCGAGATTTCTTGATTGCATCCCACATCGTGCCTTGGAGTGCCGATGAAAGCATTCGGCTCGATCCATCGAATGGAATCTGTTTGTCTGTCCTTGTGGATCGCGCTTTTGAGAATGGTTACCTAATCATAGAAGACGACCTGACAGTAAGGATCGATTGGGACAAGGTTGGGGGCGACGCAAGTCTCCGCGAACAACTCCAACCATTTGACGGGCGCAAGTTGCATGTGCCAAAAGCTCATCCACCGAACAAAGACTACCTGCGACGTCGACGCGCAATGTAGCTGTAAATAACCGGCGCAAGACGTACGCAAATTTGTACACACACAAAGGAATTTCCCATAAAATATTGATATTATTAAATGTTCCTTAATGTACTACTCTTGCAAATCCGTGTACACCGGTTCGATTCCGGTACTCGCCTCCAATCTCCCTCACTGCAGATTTTCGCATCAGCTCAACACAAGTGGCTGAAATGAAAACGTAATATCTATTGGTTTGGCGACGCCCGGACGTGCCGCTTGCGCTTGCAGGTGCGATGGAACTTCCGACATCAGGACCTTCTGTATCGGCCCGCGTGGCTCCTTTTCCAGAAGCTTGCCATCCTGCCGCAGCCGGATTTCAGCCGAGACGTCGGAACCGCACTGTCGAATGGCCTGCTCAGGACTTCGCGAAAACAAAGACCTTCTCGCCCCGGATCAGACCATGGTCGGCGCATTCCTGACCGGTGGCAGTGATTTCCTTGACGAGGCGCAGCCCGCTTCGCTCTATCCGGCTGCTGAAATCGGCCCCGTAGTAGCGGACGTGATCTGATTGTCCGAAGTGCATCTCTCGCGCCTGCGCGCCATCGATTGCGGGGTTCTCGTAGGTGTTGCTCCACCCCTCGGCGATCGGAACCATCGCCAGGAACAGCCCTCCATCGACCAGAATGCGCCGGATCTCCGCGGACGCCTTGAAGTCGTCGACATGCTCAAGAACGTGGGACGCGAGCACGACGTCATAGGAACAATCGGGCGCGTCGATATTCTCGATATCGAACGCGTGATCCACGCCTTCCATGAAAAGGTCAGCCGTGACGTGGCGCCCGAACCGTGTATCGAAATAGTCGGCCATCACCGCATCCGGCGCAAAATGGAGCATCGACAGATCGCTGACGTTTCCAAAGAACGGGATCAGGCCCTGCTCAACGGCCAGCGCCAGAAGCCTGTGGCGTTCCAGCGACTGGCACCCGGGGCAGCGGGAATCGTAGCGGGGCGGATGGCCGAATTCCTTGAAGCCGCCCACAAACCCGCAGATGGGGCACTGGCGCTCACCGATCGACGCCGTCCGCTTCCACACTCTCAATGGCGCCAGGCAATGTTTTAGCGGTTCCTCAATCAACACGGGAAGGCGGGAGCGATGTTGCGACTTTTGTTCAACCATCTACGCGAGTCCCTACTCTCAAACCCAGAACCAATTATCTGCTCGCGAGCAAAAATTGCTCCGCGCAACTCATACAGAAAACTGGTTGGACAATAATAACTCCAAATCAATCCACTAGAGAAAAAATTCAGCTATAGCGGGACTTTCTGGAGGAGTATTGCTCCGCGCCTCACGCCTCACAATCGACCGCCTTAAAATTCACGCCCTGATGATGGTTGTTGCCAACAATGTCGCGCAGCGCAAATCCCTGCTCCACGAAAAGCGGTTGGAACGCCCGCGAAACCAGCACTTCGAAATCGGACGCGCACACACGGGCGATGAGCGTCGCGTCGATCTCTCCGGTCTGGGCATCCGGCATGGCCACAAAGCGCTCATCCTCGCTGAAGGCGAAGGGCACTTCCTCCGGTATTGCATAGATGACGGAAGGGCCGGGCAGGTTTCGGAAATCCTCCGATGCATGCTCGAAAATCACCCGCCGCTCTTGGGAGGCCATCAGGTCGCCCAGACCCGCATAGGCCGAGAACCCGAAGGACACGCCAAGCGCGACCGCGGCGACACCGGCCGACCATGCGCGGCGCCCGATTACCGCAACGGCACAAGCCAACACTGTCGCGCCCAGACACAGGAGCGAGACAACCTGATGGACATAGGCGCCGCTCAGGGATGTTGACCGGTCGATGTACAGGAATGCCCCCGCAGACAAAGCCATGACCCCAGCCAAATGAGCGGCTGTCACGGATCGGGTCTTCCTGAGCAGATCACCAGCAAGCCAGCACGCCAGTATGACCAGAAGCGGCACCACCGGCAGAAAGTAGCGCATGTTCGAGCCCAGTCCGCCGTGCCAGCTCCCCATGACGAAGGGCAGGGTCCAGGCGGCAGATACCGTCAGGATATAGATTGCATATCTCCGCTCGGGACCGGGACGGACCCCGGCCAGGAGCACGAGGCACCCCAGCCAGGGCAGGCTTTGCGCCAAAGCCTTTTTCGGCAGCCCCCAGAACAGCAATGTGCCATCATCCTGCAGCCGGACACCGGCCCGTCCGTCCTCGATCCCGCGCGTGTCGATCAGGATATCGTAAAGACCGGAGGCGGCCCGCAGGAAAAGGGCATGCTGCATGACAGCCAGCAGAGCCACCGCGACCACGGCCAGTCCAAACAGCAATTTGATGGGATCGATCCCTTTCGCCTTCAGCACGCGGCACAAAAGGATCAGAACAAGCGCGCCGCCGATACCGGCCAGCATGCCCACATACCTCGAAAACCGCGTCAGCCCGCCGGACGTGCCATAGGACAAGGGGTTGAGGTCATCGAACCTGATCCAGTTCGCAAAACTCATGGCAAGGACGAACGGCAGAAGTCCGACAGCGCCCCCGACAAGCAGGCGCCACGGTTTGCGGGCGTCGAGCAGAAGGATGGCCCCGAAGGGAAAGAGCAGGATCACGGCTTCCAGCCGGAAGAATATGCCGCAGCCGATCATGGCGCCGGAAGCGAGTGCCGGGACCAATCCGTCCTCGCTGTCCATTGCCCGCAGGAAAAGGGAGAAGGCGCAGAGCAGGAAGAACATGCTGATGGAGTGGGGCCAGTGCCCGACGACATATTCCAGCCAGAATGTGCCCAGCGCGAGGAGAAGCGCCGCGGCAAGCGCCACCCCCCTGTCCCTGAACATGTAGAACGACAGGCGGAAGGTCATGTAGGACGTCAGCAGGCCGAACAGGATATTGGCGAAGATCAGGCTCTTGGCCCCCAAAAGCCACATGACCGGCCAGACAAGAAGGGATGTCCCAATGGGGTATTGCGGTGTCAGCCCGAGCGGTCCCTCCACCAGCAACCACGCGTGCATATCCTCCGACGGGAAGGTCTCTATCCCGTTCTGGATGGAAAACGTGCCGTCCCGCGCGAGGGCGTCGGCACCGATGAAGTAGATCACTTCGTCGATGATGAAAAAGCCCGGCGACGCAAGCACGTATGCAGCTACGGCAAGACTCAGGGCGGTTGCCGCAAGGACCGCCGTTCGGATGGGTGCGAGGTTCATCTATTTCTCGATGTCGATGTTCGCACGAAGCATCCGTGCGCGGATGTCGGCCAGAAGGACGCGGTTCGCGGCGATTAGGTCCGCAAGGATTCCCGCCAGAAACGCGAAGACGCCCGACCCGACCAAAGCCGTGCCGATCACGAGCGACTGGACATGCCCGTCCCCCTGCCCTTGCAGGAAGAGGTAGAGGAACCTGACAATCGCCAGCATTCCCGGCAGGGCCAGCAGGACGGCAATGCCGGCAAAGAAGCGCAGGGGCTTATAGATGATCGCGATCCGCGTGATGACGATGGCGGACTTGAAGATATACTGGGCCGTCGATTTCATCAGACGCGACTCGCGCGTCGGATCATTGACCTCCACCGGCACCGATGCGACCGGTATGCCCAGCCGGCTGGCCTGAATGATCGTCTCCAAAGTGTATGTGTATCTGTTGAACACATAGAGCCGTGCAGCGGCGTCCTTGTGGATCGCGCGAAAGCCGCTGGGCGCGTCCTTGATCGACGCGCCGCTGACGGCCCGCACAACCCAGCTGCCCAGCGATTGCAACTTGCGCTTGGCAGGCGAGAAATGCGCGATCGACGCGACCGGTCGCTCGCCCACGACGATTTGCGCGCGCTTCTCCAGGATCGGCTGCACCAGACGCGGAATGCAGGAGGCCGCATATTGATTGTCGCCGTCCGTATTCACGATGACATCGGCACCGGCCCGCAAACAGGCTTCGATCCCGGTCATGAAGGCGATGGCGAGCCCCTGATTGTGCGACAGCCGGACAATATGATCGACGCCCATCCGCTCGGCGACGGCAACGGTGCCGTCCGTGGACCCGTCGTCGACGATCAGCCATTCAACGCTGTCGAAACCTTCGACCTGTCTGGGGAGATCCTGCAATGTTTCGGGAAGCGTATGTTCCTCGTTGAAGCAGGGGACTTGGATTACAAGTTTCATGTCGTCTCTACATCCGGAACGCCGGCCGCATTCTGACGTCAATGCGCCCGGCATTTCTACCGGGCGAAATCATAAATCCGACATGGAGCATTTGCGACACAGTCGGGCATGCCGGCGGCAGTCGGCCCGCCATCTATCTGAACATCAAGCAAAACGTGCCGCACTCAAAGCTTCACGCCAGTTGCGACCAGATGCCGATCGCGGGCATGCGCGCGAAGGTGTGCACAGAAACCGGACCCGGACCTGGGCCGATATCATGCACCATCCGACACGCCCGCTTCCGCGAAGGTTGCCATGCCGGAGTGGCAGGCGACGGCCCCTTGCAGCACAGCCAGCGCGAGCGCCGCGCCCGACCCTTCGCCGAGGCGCAGGCCGAGGTCGAGGATCGGGTCCAGCCCCAGTTTTTCCAGAAGCCGCCTGTGGGCCTGTTCGGCGGAGGCGTGGCCAGCGCGGCAATGGTCAAGCGCGTCTTGATGCTCAGCGGCAAGACAGGCCGCCGCCGCACAGCAGATGAACCCGTCGAGCAGAACCGGAATGCGATGGTGGCGCGCAGCGGCGATCGCGCCCGCCATGGCGGCGATCTCTCGTCCGCCGAGGCGGCGCAGGACCTCCAGCCCGTCACGGCCCGCATCCGCATGCCGCGCCAGACCGGCATCGACCACCGTCGCCTTGCGTCCCAGTCCGGCATCGTCGAGCCCTGTGCCGCGACCGGCCCAGTCCGCGCCGGTCCCGCCGAACAGGGCCGCCGCGATGGCCGCGGCGGGCGTGCTGTTGCCGATCCCCATTTCGCCGGCGATGAACAGATCAGACGCCGGATCGACCGACATCCAGCCGGCCTGCAGGGCCGCGACCAGATCCGCTTCGGTGAGCGCGGCCTCTTGCGTGAAATCAGCGGTCGGGCGGTCGAGATCGAGCGCGACCACTGTCATTGCAGCACCGGTGACGCGACAAAGCTGGTTGATCGCGGCCCCGCCCGCTTCGAAATTGGCCACCATCTGCACGGTCACGTCCGCCGGAAAGGCCGACACGCCCTGCGCCGCGACCCCGTGATTTCCCGCAAAAACAACAACCTGTGGCGCGTTTATCTCCGGAGCGGCGCGGCCCTGCCAGCCGGCCATCCAGACGGCCAGATCTTCCAGCCGGCCCAGCGCACCGGGCGGTTTGGTGAGCACCGCATCGCGGGCCTTCGCCGCAGCAACGGCCGCCCCGTCCGCATCCGGCGCCGCCAGCAACAGGCTCAGAAATCCGGCGCGATCCTCAAAAGGCGGGGTGACGGTCATGGGGCTCTCCTGTCATAGTCCGGTCACGTGATTAGCCGCTTGGCCCGCCCATGTAGAGTCCCAAATGACCCGACCCGACCACTGGCCCGACCTGCCGCCCCTGCGTCACCTGCTGCGCGACCTGCAGGGTGCCGCGATGATGCTGTCGCGCTGGCCCGTCGGACAGGGCGATCCGGACGCGCCACCGGGGCCGGATATGGTCTGGGCCTTTCCGCTGATCGGCGCGGGCCACGGGTTGATTGCTGGCGCAACCGGTGCGGTCGCGCTCTGGCTGGGGCTGACACCTTTTGCGGCGGCGGTGTTGGCACTGGCGGCGCTGGCGGCTTCGACCGGCATGCTGCATGAGGACGGGCTGGCCGACTGCGCCGACGGGTTTCATGGCGGGCACACGCCGGAACGACGGCTCGCGATCATGAAGGACAGCCGGCTCGGCACCTATGGTGCGCTCACGCTCATGCTGGCGACGCTCCTGAAACTGGCGGCACTCGCCGCCCTGCCCCTTCAGGCCTGGATCCCCGCTCTCATGCTCGCGGGCGCCGGGTCCCGCGCGGCGATCCTCTGGCCGATGGCGCGGATGGATCAGGCGCGGCCGGGCGGCCTGTCGGCGGGCTTCGGCCTGCCTTCGGGACGGTCCATCGCGGTGGCGTTCGCGCTGGCGGGCGCAGTGGCGATCCTGATGGGCGGGCGAGCCGGTCTGCCGATGCTGGCCATCGGCTGCCTCGCTACCCTGCCGGTGCAGATCCGTGCGCGGCGGCTGATCGGCGGCCAGACGGGCGATGTGCTCGGCGCGGCGCAGCAATGGGCGGAAATCGCGATTCTGCTGACGGCAGCCCTGCTCTGGGGGTAACTCGCCAAAAAAAGGGCCGCATCTTGCGATGCGGCCCCGGTCTTTCAGATATCGCGCCCGTCAGGCAGCGCGGCTTTCCAGCACGGCGTCCACCTTCTTCTGGGCCTGATCCTCGCCGCCGCCGTCAACAGCAGCAACCTCGCGGGTCAGACGCTCCAGCGCAGCTTCGTAGAGCTGGCGCTCGGAATAGGACTGTTCGCGCTGGTCATCGTTGCGGTGCAGGTCGCGCACGACCTCCGCGATCATGATCAGGTCGCCGGAATTGATCTTCTGCTCATATTCCTGCGCCCGGCGCGACCACATGGCGCGCTTCACGCGGGCGCGACCCTTGAGCGTAGACATGGCCTTGTCGACAATATCGGGGCTCGACAGCGCGCGCATCCCGACCGAGCTCGCCTTGGCCGTGGGCACCCGCAAAGTCATCTTGTCCTTCTCGAAAGAGATCACGAACATCTCCAGCTCCATGCCGGCGACTTCCTGCTTTTCGATCGACACGATCTGCCCGACCCCGTGGGACGGGTAGACGACATATTCGTTGGCGCGAAATTCCGAGTTGTTCTTGCTTTTGGTCATCGAGATCCAGTTTCCTTTCGCCCCCGGGGCGTTGGTCCGGAGACAGACCGACCGGTGCCGAAATTCATCGGCATCGAGACGGAGTGTTGAGCGGACAATATTAAAGCGGCGTTCCTTAGGGAACGTCCCCGAGCATCCTGTGTGTGTGACCAATATATAACAGAAAACGGGGCCTGTTTAAAGTCGGCCGCCGCTGTCCTGCTGTTATTCCACGCGAATTTCCCGAATCCATCGGGATTCATGGCGGGAATCAGCCGACGCAGACCCGCGCAGGCTCCACCTTACGTAAGGTCAACCACCCTCACCCGGCGCTTCGGAGAAGTATTTCTCCAACTTGCCCGATTCGCCGTCTTTTGCCTCGGCATCGGGCAGCGGATCCTTCTTGGTGATGATGACCGGCCATTTCTCGGAATAGTCGCGGTTGAACTCGACCCATTTCTCCATGTCCGGCTCGGTATCGGGGCGGATCGCGTCGGCCGGGCATTCCGGCTCGCAGACGCCACAGTCGATACATTCATCGGGATGGATGACGAGCATGTTCTCGCCTTCGTAGAAACAGTCCACGGGACAGACTTCGACGCAGTCGGTGTATTTGCAGGCGATGCAATTGTCGGTCACGACATAGGTCACGGGCGGTTCCTCGTCACAGCTCCATTAAACGTGGCAAAGCCTGTCACACCTTGCGTCCCCGCTCTTTAGATCAGGCCGCTCGCGCGGTTCAAGACCCGAATTTGTCGAGTGCGCGCCGATCCTTCTTGGTGGGACGTGCTTTTCCCTCGAAACGCGGATTCTGCGGAATATCGTTCTTCACGGGCGCTTCGGGCGGCGAAATGTCACGATAAAGTTCCTGCGCCTCGCTGGCCGGCCCGCGCCGGCTGCCGGGCAGGAGGACCTCGATCACCCGTACCTGACGGCCCTGCGCAAAGGTCAGGACGTCGCCGGACTTCACCTGTGTGGCGGCTTTGGTCTGGCGCGTGGAATTGACCCGGACATGGCCGGATGTGACCTGCTTTGCCGCCAACGAGCGGGTCTTGAAGAACCGGGCATACCAGAGCCACTTGTCGAGACGCTGGCTGCCCGTGTCTTCCACCAAGGGCGGCCTCAGTCCTTCAGCGCCAGCAGCGCCGCGAACGGATTGTCAGGATCGATTTCCTTTTCCTTGCGCGGCGGGCGGGCCTTGAATTCGGTCTTGCGCTCCTCGCGCCGTCCCTTGCCCTTGCCGCCGGGCTTGCCGCCCGCTTTCTGCGCGCGGCGGCCCTTGCCCTGTCCGGCCCCCTCGGGGCGCTGGCGGTTTCCCTGCCGGCGCGGCGCCCAGGTGAAGGTATAGAAAGTTTCGATCTCCGGCTCTGCTGCTGCCGCGCCGTCGGCACCCGCCTCGGTCTCCGCAGCCACAGGGGTTGCAAGCTGCTCTTCCGCCACAGGCGCTTCGGCCGGTTCTGCCGCGACAGCTTCGGGCGCAGCGTCGACGTCCGGCGTCTCGGCTGCCGCAGCTTCAGTCTCGGGCGCCGCATCTGCAGGCGCGTCCTCTGCCGCCGGTTTCACGGCCGGCACCTTCTCCCGCGTGCCTTCGGCAACCGCATAGCCCAGACCCTTCATCAGTTCGGCAAACTGCGCATGGCTGAGCCCGGTGATCGACAGCATGTCGGCCGAAGCCTCGAACCCGGCGCGGCTATCCTGCGCGCGGATCATATCTGCCAGACGCTCCAGCATATCGATCCGGATCGCGCGCTCGCCAGCAAGGCGGTAGCCGGCCCGCGGATAGTAGCCCTCGGGCGCGTCCTTGACGGCCGGAACCGTCACCAGACCCGGCGGCGGGGCCTCGGGAAACTCCGACATGCCCTCGGCCAGCGCCCAGAGCACAAGCCGGAGCCGCGTCGGCGCGGGTTTCAGCATCAGCGGCTGGAAGAGCGTATATTGCCCGAACCGCACGCCATGCTTGCGCAGAAGCGCCCGCTGTTCCTGTTCCAGCCCCTTCACGTCGCGGGCGACGGCGGCACGCGGCAGCACGCCCAGCGCCTCGACAAGCTGGAAGGCAATGCCGCGGGCCATGCCGGTCAGCGTCTCGTCATTCTTCAGCGCGAGCAACGGCTCGAACTGGGCGGCGATCCGGCGTTCCAGCCAGTGACCCAGACGGCGCTGGACCTTCTCGGCCACCTCCGGACCAGCCTCGTCGTCCACGAAAGCCTCGATCCGCGGGGCAAGCACGTCATCGGACGCGACAAGCTTTCCCACCGCCTGATCGCCCCACATCAGCCCGCCCTGCTCGGTCAGGTCGATTTCGGGGTCGGGTGCATTGTAGAACCGGTCCGCCTTCAGGTTGAACGCGGGCTGCATGGCGACAAGGGCCGCGGCGCGAAGCGTCTTGGCCTCGTCTCCGGTGGCCGACGGGTCCTGGATAAAGCGGAACCCTTCCATCCGGCCGATATACTGCCCTTCGACATGCACGTCGCCGGTTTCATTCACTTGCGCCACGAGGCTCTCCTTCTGTTTCAACCGGCGAAGCAGAACGGATGTCCGCCGGTCGACAAATCGCTGTGTCAGGCCCGCATGGAGCGCGTCCGACAATCGGTCTTCTACCGCACGTGTCTCCGCGCGCCAATGGGTCACATCCTCTACCCAGCCCCGACGCTGCGCCACATAGGTCCAGGTGCGCACAAAGGCAAGCCGGCGTTGCAGAATGTCGATATCGCCATGCGGCCGGTCGATGCGGGTGATCTGCCGTGCGAGCCAGTCGTCGGGCACCGTTCCGCCATCGCGCAGGAACCCGTAGAGCCGCTGGCAGATCTGCACGTGGTCGCTCTGGGAGATCTTGCGGAAATCCGGCACCTGGCAGACGTCCCACAAAAGCCGCACATCCGCCGGACCGCTGACCGCGTCGCGCACCTCCGGCAGGCCCCAGAGCGCCCGCAGGGTCTGCTGGTCATCCGCTTCCCGCGCGCGGATCAGGTCGGCATCCTCCGGCCCGCGGTCGAGGCTCGCCAGCAGGTTCGGAACCGATCCGAAATCGAGCCGGTGGTTGCGCCACTGCAGCTTGCGGACCGGCGCGAACCGGTGCGATTCGATGGCCGCCGCCAGATCGGGATCGAAAGGCGCGGCCTCTCCGGTCACGCCGAAGGTTCCGTTCGAACGGTAGCGCCCGGCACGGCCCGCGATCTGCCCGATTTCATGGGGCATCAGGTCGCGATGCCGCCGCCCGTCAAACTTTGACGTGCCGGCAAAGGCCACGTGGTCGATATCGAGGTTCAGCCCCATCCCGATCGCGTCGGTGGCGACAAGATGGTCCACGTCTCCGTTCTGGTACAGTTCCACCTGTGCATTGCGGGTGCGCGGGCTGAGTGCCCCCATCACGACCGCGGCCCCGCCTTTCTGGCGCCGCAGAAGCTCCGCGATGGCATAGACATCATCGACAGAGAAACCGACGATGGCCGACCGTGCCGGCATCCGGCTGATCTTGCGTGCGCCCGTGTAGCTGAGGGTGGAAAACCGTTCACGCCGCTCGAATTCGGCCTCGGGCACCAGCGCCGCGATCTTGGAGCGCATCACGTCCGAGCCGAGGAACATGGTTTCCTTGAAGCCGCGCGCGTTCAGAAGCCGGTCGGTGAACACATGCCCGCGGTCGAGGTCGGCGCAGAGCTGTATCTCATCCACCGCTAGAAAATCCGCGCCGATATCGACGGGCATGGCCTCCACCGTGCAGACCCAATAGGCGGCACGGTCCGGCACGATGCGTTCCTCGCCGGTCACGAGCGCCACCACCGAAGGACCGCGCAGGGCGACGATCCGGTCATAGACCTCGCGCGCCAGCAGGCGCAGCGGCAGGCCGATCACGCCTGTGCGATGGCCCAGCATCCGCTCGATCGCCATGTGGGTCTTGCCGGTATTGGTCGGGCCCAGAACCGCCGTGATCCGGGAGATGCGCGCGTGGGTCATCGAGGGTCCTTGCAGGCGTCAGCGTGTCAGAGCTCGACGCCGCCTAGACGCGCCGACAGTCGCTCCACGGCGCTATTTATGCTCTCCCGGTGCGGATGAACAGCCTGCGCGGCCAGATAGGCCCGGAGTGCGACCTCATCCTCGCCCAGATCCTCCAGCATCGTGCCAAGGCCGGAGAGCGCGCCGAAATGGCGGGGATTGAGCGCGAGCGTGCGCTGCACATCGGCAATCGACAGCCCGTATTCGCCCATCAGGAAGAAGGCCGTGGCGCGCGCGTTCCAGCCTTCGGCAAAATCGGGCGCATGGTCGGTCAGGGCGGTCAGATGCTCGATCGCGACGGCGTAATCCTCATCCTGCATGGCCTCCAGCCCGCGTTGAAGCAGCAGGTCCATAGACGCGCTGCCCGACCGCGACCAGAGCCGGTTTATCCGCCCTTCCAGCATCGGGATTTCCGCGGGCGACGCGGACTGGAGCTTGTCGAACAGCTGGTCCAGCTCGGCATCCCGCTTCGTGGCGAACAGGTCCTCCGCCGCGGCCAACCGGTCATCGCCGGGCGCGCTTTCCAGCGGCGAAACGGCTGGCGCTTCGGCATCCTGTGCGGCCCCCGGCGTCGCCATCAGGCCCAAAATGGCTGCAAGTAACGCCACGGCAGCACGGTCAAGGCGGAAATTTCCTGTCATAGTGGTTCGAAACATAGCATGAGTTATGTGCGTTTCGAGACTGTAGACCCTGAACACAAGAGGATGTGACATGAGCGAAGTTGTGAATGGCGCCGTGACCGCGCTGCAGGAGAAGCTGGGCGACGCCGATTTCGACGGTTCGGTGAAATTCGTGATCGAAGGCGAAGGCGCCGTGCGGATCGACGAAAGCGGCGTCTCTGCCGACGATTCGGATGCCGACTGCACCCTGACCGCCGACCGCGAGACGTTCGAGGGCATCCTGTCGGGCGACGTCAACCCGACCGCCGCCTTCATGGGCGGTCAGCTGAAGGTCGATGGCGACATGGGCCAGGCGATGAAACTGGGCGCGCTTCTGTCGTAAGTCCGCCGCGCCGGCAGCGTGCCGGAATTCGATTAGCCCCCGGTGCAGCCACCTGCGCCGGGGGTTTTATTTTGCGCTGTCGGCAAAGGGCGCGAGCAGGTCGAGCGCCTGTCTGTGCAGGTCCGGGTCGCCCGCCGCGACCACCTGCCCGCCCTGATGCGCCGGCCCGCCCGTCCAGTCGGTCACGATCCCGCCTGCGCCTTCGATCACGCCGATCGGCCCCTGAATGTCGTAAGGGTTGAGGCCGGCCTCGATCACCAGATCCACCTGCCCCATCGCGAGGAGCGCATAGGCGTAGCAATCGAGCCCGTAGCGGGTCAGGCGCACACGGTCGCGCACCGCAGCGAAGCCCTGTCGCTCGGCTTCTGTGCCCACTTCGGGAAAAGTCGTGAAGAGGACCGCATCGGAGAGGTCTACGCCGCGGCGCGTGCGGATCGGCGTCTCGAACCCGCGATGCAGATGTACCGCCTGCCCGAAACCGCCAAGGAATCTCTCGCCGGTAAAGGGCTGGTCGATCACGCCGAGCACCGGACCGTCCCCTGCATCGAGGCCGATGAGCACGCCCCAGCTTGGCGTTCCCGACAGATAGGCCCGCGTCCCGTCGATCGGGTCGAGCACCCAGGTCAGGCCCGAGGCCGAGGGCTTGGCAGGAAATTCCTCCCCCAGCACACCATCATCGGGACGGTGGCGGTCGATCAGCGCCCGCATCGCCGCTTCGGCCGCCCGGTCGGCCTGCGTGACCGGATCGAAGCCCGCCGCGTCAGCCTGCTTGTTGTCGATCCGCAAGTTCGCGCTGCGGAAATGGCGCAGCGTCTCCGGGCGCGCGGCCTCGGCCAGATCGCCGGCAAAGTTGCGCAGACTGTCCTGAAGTTCCTTGGAAAAGCGCATAAAAAATCCCGGCCCGAGAGGTTCGGACCGGGAATTTCATATCCATCGCGCCGGGTCAATCACCCCGTGCGCGCGGCTGTCGCGCGGCGCGCGGCCCTCAGGCCACGTCCGACAGGACGCGGGCCAGATCGAAGAGCCGGCGGCGCTGTGCCTCGGGAATCGCATAGTAGGACCGCACAAGCTCCAGCGCTTCCTTGTCGGCCAGCAGATCGCCCTGGCGATCGCCCTCTGCCACATCCGCGACATCGGCGGTGGCGGTCTCGGCCTCATAGCCTTCGAAGAAGAAGCTGACGGGCACCTGCAGCGCCTTGGCAATATCCCACAGGCGGGACGCGCTGACGCGATTCATGCCCGTTTCATATTTCTGGATCTGCTGGAACTTGATGCCGACAATTTCCCCAAGCTGTTGCTGGGTCATGCCGACCATCCATCGTCTGTGCCGTATCCGTTTCCCGACATGTACATCGACCGGGTGTTTCATTCGTGTCTCCAAACTCGTCATAGGACACGTGGATAACACGGCCAAACCGCCAAAAGTTTCTCGCAGAGCGGCGACCGCGCTGGGTGTATCGACCGGGTTTCCCTTCGGGAAAAGGACCGTGTTGCGGGCATCGCAACAGATACACCCTCACCACATGTGTTAGTAGGCTAACACAATCCTAGGTTGGATGCACTGTCAATTGCGAAATGCAAAGCAGGAGAGTTTCAATCACCCATGGCGCGAGCGGCACGCTTGCGTTCATGCGGATCGAGATGCACTTTTCGCAACCGCAGGTTGGATGGTGTCACCTCGACCAGTTCATCCGTGTCGATATAGGCAATGGCCTGCTCCAGCGACATGCGCACCGGCGGGGTCAGGACCACGGCCTCGTCCTTGCCGGACGCGCGCACGTTGGTCAGCTTCTTACCCTTCAGCGGGTTGACCTCCAGGTCATTGTCCCGGCTGTGCTCGCCGATGATCATGCCCTGATAGACATCTTCCTGCGACCCGATGAACATCTTGCCGCGCTCCTCAAGGTTGAACAGCGCATAAGGCACCGACGTGCCGTTCTCCATCGAGATCAGCACACCCGCGCGACGGCCCGGGATCTTGCCTTTGTAAGGTGCCCAGGAATGGAAGACGCGGTTCAGGACGCCCGTGCCGCGCGTATCGGTCAGGAACTCGCCGTGATAGCCGATGAGCCCGCGCGACGGAACAAGCGCCACGATACGGGTCTTGCCCGCACCGGCCTGCCGCATTTCCGACAGTTCGCCGCGGCGCGCGCCGGTCAGCTTCTCGATCACCGAGCCGGAATATTCGTCATCCACGTCGATCGTGACTTCCTCGACCGGCTCCAGACGCTGGCCGTCTTCTTCGCGGAAGAGCACCTGCGGGCGGGAGATCGACAGTTCGAACCCTTCGCGGCGCATGTTCTCGATCAGCACGCCCATCTGCAATTCGCCGCGGCCGGACACTTCGAATGCCTCGCCGCCCGGCGTGTCGGTGACCCGGATGGCAACGTTTGATTCGGCTTCTTTCATCAGCCGGTCGCGAATGACGCGGGACTGGACTTTGGACCCGTCGCGGCCCGCGAGCGGGCTGTCATTGATCCCGAAGGTGACCGAGATCGTCGGCGGGTCGATCGGCTGGGCGGGCAGCGCCTCGGAAATCGACGGGTCGCAGAGCGTGTCGGCCACGGTCGCCTTGGCCATGCCGGCGAGAGAAACGATGTCACCGGCCTCGGCCTGATCGATCGGCGTTTGTGCGAGGCCGCGGAAGGCCAGCACCTTGGAGGCGCGGAACGTCTCGATCAGGCTGCCGTCGCGGCTCAGCGCCTTGATGCTCTGGCCCGGTTTCAGCTGGCCCGATTCGATCCGTCCGGTGAGGATCCGGCCAAGGAACGGGTCGCTGCCCAGCGTGGTGACGAGCATCCGGAACGGCTCGTCCTTGTGGGCCACCTGCGCCGGGGCGGGCACATGGTCAACGACCAGATCGAAGAGCGCCGAGAGGTCCTTGCGCGGGCCGTCCAGTTCCATGTCCGCCCAGCCCGAACGGCCGGAGGCATACATGGCGGGAAAATCGAGCTGTTCGTCATTCGCGCCCAGATTGGCAAACAGGTCGAAACATTCATCGAGCGCCCGGTCCGGCTCGGCATCGGGCTTGTCGACCTTGTTGAGCACCACGATCGGGCGCAGGCCCAGCGCCAGCGCCTTGGAGGTGACGAATTTGGTCTGCGGCATCGGACCTTCGGCGGCGTCCACCAGCAGCACCACCCCGTCGACCATCGACAGGATACGCTCCACCTCGCCGCCGAAATCGGCGTGGCCGGGCGTGTCGACGATGTTGATCCGGGTGCCCTTCCACTCGACCGAGGTGGCCTTGGCAAGGATCGTGATCCCGCGCTCGCGTTCCAGATCGTTGCTGTCCATCGCGCGCTCCGCGACGGCCTGATTGTCGCGGAAGGCCCCCGACTGTTTCAGCAGTTCGTCGACAAGCGTGGTCTTGCCGTGGTCGACGTGGGCAATAATGGCGATGTTGCGCAGATCCATGGGTCCGGTCCGGTCAGAAAAGAAAAAAGGCGCGGCCGCGTCTGGCAGGCCACGCCACTTGGCGCCCCACTTAGGCGCCTTTGCGGCAAAAGGCAACGCCCCGCGACGCCACGGCAAACTGTTGCCGTGCGCGGCACCCGTGTAGGCTCGACCCCAAGGGCCGGCGCCGGCCGATGGCAAGGGAGAAGATGATGAAGGCGATGCGCATCCATGAACTGGGCCAGCCGCTGCAGATGGACGAGATCGACCCGCCGCAGCCCGGTCCGGGCGAGGTCCTGCTCGACGTGGCGGCCTGCGGGATCAATTTTGCCGACACGCTGATGGTGCAGGGCCGCTATCAGGAAAAACCGCCCCTGCCCTTTTCGCCGGGGCTGGAAGTCTGCGGGCGGGTCGCGGAACTGGGCGCGGGCGTCACCCATCTGGCACAGGGACAGATCGTGGCCGGGTTCACCAGCGGCGGCGGGCTGGCCGAACAGGTCTGTGTGCGCGCGGGCGCCTGCGTGCCGGTGCCGGCGGGCATGGACCCGGTCGAGGTGGCGGCCTTCCCTGTTGCCTACGGCACCAGCGACATTGCGCTGGAACTGGCGAACCTGTCCGCCGGAGAGACGCTTCTGGTCACGGGTGCATCCGGCGGGGTCGGGTTGACGGCGGTCGAGATCGGCAAGATCCGCGGTGCGACCGTCATCGCCGCCGCCCGCGGGGCGGAGAAACTCGCGGTCGCGAAGGCTGCCGGTGCGGACCATCTGATCGACACGAGGGACGCCGACCTGACGGCCGAAGTGAAGGACCGCGGTGGTGCGGATGTCATCTATGATCCGGTCGGCGGCGATCTGTTCACCGCCGCCATGAAGGCCGCTCGGCCGCGTGCGCGCCTCATCCCCATCGGTTTTGCGTCCGGGGACGTGCCGCAGATCCCGGCCAACATCCTTCTGGTGAAGAACCTGTCGGTCATCGGGCTTTACTGGGGCGGGCTGGCCCGAAGCCACCCCGACATGATCCGCGACAGTTTCGCCCGTCTGCTCGGCTGGTATGGCGCGGGCAAGCTGCACCCGCATGTCAGCCACGTGCTGCCGCTCGATCAGGCCAACGACGCGCTGGCGCTCCTGTCCGAGCGCCGCTCGACCGGCAAGGTCGTCGTGCGGATGGCGCCCGACTGACCGAAGCCGGGCAATCGCGCGCGTCTACTCGGCGGCCTGCGCCACCGCCGGGCGATAGGCATTGCGGATACCCTGCGCGAGCCGTGCGGCCAGCGCACGGTTCTCGCCCCGCGTGACATACATGTTGATCAGGAATTCCGGCAGCTCGGGCAGCGCCCCGCCATGGCGCACCGGCACCAGCATCTTGCTGCCGGCTCCGCCTTCAAGCGTCGCATGGACCGCCAGATCGGCCGACACGCTCGCCTCCACCGTGCGGGTGCTGTCGGAGGTCACTGCCATGACCCATGAGATATCCATCCCGTCGAGCGCTTCCTGAACCGGCTGGCGGAACGCGCAGGCATTCTCGAACGCAAGCGGCAGCGGGCGTTCCTGCCAGGCCTGCCCGCCCTCGGCCCCGACCCAGATGAGCCGCGCGCCCTGCAACGTCTCGCCGCCGGCGTCGAGCCCTGCTTCGGTCGTCAGGATCAGATCGACGCGACCGGCGGCGAACTCGTCCTTGAGCGCCCGCGTGTAGGAAGAGATCAGCCGCACCCGCACGCGGGGAAACTCGGCGGCAAACATCTGCATCACCTGCGGGATGTGCGGATAGACGATGTCATGGGGCACGCCGAGCGAAACCTCGCCCTCGAATTCCTGCTCGGTCATCCGGCCCCAGACCTCGTCATTGAGCGACAGGAGCCGCCGCCCGTAGCTGAGGAGTTGCTCGCCCTGCGGTGTCAGGTCGACACCCCGTCCCGCGCGGGTCAGGAGCGGCTGGTCGAGCGCCTCTTCCAGCCTCTTGATCTGCATGGACACCGCCGACTGGGTCAGATTGAGCTGCGCCGCAGCACGCGTGACGCCGCCACAATCGGCGACGGCGACGAAGGACCGGAGCGCGGTCAGGTCGAGATTCCTCGGCATATCAACTCCCTTGATGCATTGCAGCACAATCATTCATTTTTCTTATAGCTCGATATGTGGCAATTCATCAAGCATGGAAATGAAAGAGACATGACGAATCACGAAGGAAGATGAAAATGGCACAGATCCTCTCCGCACCCGCCGACTGCCAGACGAGCCAGCCGCCGCTGAGCCTGACGGGCCTGACCCGCTGGCTGCGCCTGAGCGCTGCGCTCTGGGGCGAGCGCCGCGCACTTGGCACGCTCGATGACGCGCGCCTGAAGGATCTGGGTCTGAGCAATGCGGCCGCGTCGCAGGAAGCCGCCCGCCCCTTCTGGATGCATCCGAACTTCCGCTGAACGCTCCGGCGCGTCCGTCCGGTCAGTCGCCCGCGCGTTCGATCAGCGCGGCGACCGCCGGACCGATATCGGCCACGATTTTTGCGACACCTTCGGCATTGGGATGAATGCCATCGGCCTGCAGATAGGCCCGCGCCGCCGCTGGATCACCGCCGGCGGCGTTTCTGATTCCAGCCAGAAAATCGGGATAAAGCGATGCGCCATAGGCGTCGGCCAACTCCGGGAACATGGCATTGAACGCATCCGCAAATTCCGGCCCGTAATTGTTGGGCGCCGGCAGGCCCGTCAGCAGGACCGGAATGCCCTCGGCCTCCAGCCGCTTCAGAATCGCGTCGAGATTGGCACGGCTCATCGCCGGATCGAGCCCGCGCAACAGATCGTTGCCGCCCAGTTCCACCACCATCGCGTCCACCGGTTCGGCCAATGTCCAGTCAAGCCGCGACAGGCCGCCCGCCGTCGTGTCGCCGGACACGCCCGCATTCACAAGCGTCGCCGGCGGCGCGCCGTTGTCATTCAGCCACCGCGCCAGTTGCGGCACGAACCCGTCCTCGGGCGGCAGGCCGAACCCTTGTGTCAGACTGTCGCCGAGGATCACCACCCGCGGCACGGACCCGTCGCCCGACTGGGCCAGAACGGGTGCGGCACCGGCCGCCAGAAGCCCCGCGGCCAGAACAGTCAGGGCGGCAATCGCGCCCCGCCGCTTGTGCAGCCGGACGGGACGCCCATATGTTTTTGAACGGAAAAGGCGGGCGAGGCGTATCGAGGGCATGGACACTCCGGTCATTTCACTTCGAAAGGCAGGTCTGACGCTGGCAGGCAATGCCGGCCCTGTCGAGATTCTACGTGGGATCTCCCTCGACATTTCCAAGGGCGAGACGGTCGGGCTAACCGGTCCATCCGGGTCCGGCAAGTCGTCGCTCCTGATGCTGATGGCGGGTCTGGAACAGGCCACGACAGGCTCGGTGCACTGTCTGGGCGCGGACATGACCGCGCTCGACGAGGATGCGCTGGCGCGGTTCCGCCGTGACCGGATGGGCGTCGTGTTCCAGTCCTTCCACCTGATACCGACGATGACGGCGCTCGAAAATGTGGCTGTGCCGCTGGAACTTGCCGGGCGCGATGATGCGTTCGAGCGCGCGGCTGAGGAACTGGAGCGCGTCGGTCTGGCCGCACGGCGCGACCATTATCCGGCGCAACTCTCCGGCGGCGAGCAGCAGCGTGTGGCGCTGGCCCGTGCCGCGGCGCCGCGCCCTGCACTCTTTCTGGCCGATGAGCCGACCGGCAATCTCGACGGGAGCACGGGCGCCGCGATCATGGACCTGCTCTTTTCGCTCCGCGACGCACATGGCGCGACGCTTGTGCTGGTGACCCATGCGCCCGAACTGGCCGCGCGGTGCGACCGCACCCTGTCGCTGACCGACGGGCAGTTGCAACGGACGGCCGAGGCCGCAGAGTGAGGCCGGGCCTCGCCTGGCGTCTGGCGCGGCGGGACCTGCGCGGTGCCATCGGGTCATTCCGCGTCTTCTTGCTGTGCCTGACATTGGGCGTCGCGGCGATCGCGGCGGTCGGCACGGTGCGGACCGCCATTTCCGAAGGCCTGTCGCGTGAAGCGTCCCGCATCCTGGGCGGCGACGCGGAAATCCGCTTCACCTACCGGTTCGCAACAGACGCGGAGCGCGCCTTCATCGAGGCGCAGTCCGTCCGCCTGTCGGAGATTGTCGATTTCCGCTCGATGATCCGGCGCGATGACGGAACCGAGGGGCGCAGCCTTGTTCAGGTGAAGGGCGTGGATGATGCCTATCCGCTCGTCGGCGCGGTCACGCTCGACCCGCCAATGCCGCTTGCGGATGCATTTGCCGGCAGCGACGGGCTGCCGGGCCTCCTGGCAGCGCCGGAACTGTTCGACCGGCTGGGCGTCGACGTGGGTGCGCAAGTGGCGCTCGGCACGCAGAGCTTTGTCCTGATGGCCCGGATTGCCGAGGAGCCGGACAGTATGGGTGGCGGGTTCGGGTTCGGCCCGCGCGTGATCACGACCCGTGCCAATCTTGCCGATAGCGGCCTGCTCGCCCCCGGCACGCTCTTTGACAGCGCCTACCGTATGGTGCTGCCGCCCCAGACCGACCTCGACGCGTTGCGCGACACGGCCGAGAGCCGTTTCCCCGACACAGGCCTGCGCTGGACCGACCGGCGCAACGGCACGCCGGGGCTCAGCCGGTTCGTCGACCGGATGGGCGCGTTTCTGGTGCTCGTCGGGCTGGCCGGTCTTGCAGTTGGCGGGATCGGCGTGGCGGCGGCGGTGCGGACCTATCTCGACACGCGGATCGAGACCATCGCCACGCTCAAAACGCTGGGCGCGACCGGCAGCATGATCTTCCTGATCTACGGGATGCAGATCGGCCTGCTGGCTGTCATCGGCGTCGGGCTGGGCCTGATCCTCGGCTACGGCCTGCCAGCGCTGCTCGCACCGTTTCTTGCCGATCGTCTGCCAGTGCCTGCCCTCTTCGGCCTCTATCCCGTGCCGCTGGCCGAAGCCGCGCTCTACGGGCTGCTGGCGGCGGCGCTTTTCTCCGTCTGGCCGCTCGCGCGGGCCCGTGACACGCGGGCGGCCGCGCTCTTCCGCGACCTTGTCGCGCCGGGCCGTGTCTGGCCGCGCTGGCCGGTTCTGGCGACTGTGG
This sequence comes from Oceanomicrobium pacificus, assembly GCF_009833495.1. GTDB lineage: Bacteria > Pseudomonadota > Alphaproteobacteria > Rhodobacterales > Rhodobacteraceae > Oceanomicrobium > Oceanomicrobium pacificus. The sequence continues at coordinate 27,296 of NZ_WUWG01000001.1, forward strand.
CCGCACTTGCCGTCGGGTTCGTGGCCGTGGCCGCCCTCCTGTCGGGGCTGCCGAGGCTGGCCTTCTGGACAGGGCTCGGGATCGCACTCGTGCTCCTGATCCTGCTTGTCGCCGCGCTGGGTCTGCGCCGGCTGGCGGCGCGTCTGGCACGCGGGCGGGCAGCGCGGGGCGCTCCGCTCTGGCGGCAGGGTCTGGCGGCGCTCGGCGGTGCGGGCAGCGAGGCGGTGCCGGTGATCCTGTCGCTCGGGCTCGGGCTGACCGTGCTGTCCACCATCGTGCAGATCGACCGCAATTTCCGCCAGATCATCGACGGCCAACTGCCTGAAATCGCGCCCGCCTTCTTCTTCCTCGACATCCAGCCGGACCAGATGCCGGAGTTCCTAGACCGGGCCACGGCGCTGAACGGCGGCGACCGGATCGAGACCGCGCCGATGCTGCGCGGCGTCATCACCCGGATCAACGACCGCCCCGCCGCAGAGGTTGCGGGCGAACATTGGGTCTTGCGCGGCGATCGCGGGATCACCTACGCCGCCACGCCGCCGACCGGCACCGAGATCACAGCCGGCGCATGGTGGGACGCGGACCATGACGGACCGCCGCAGATGAGTTTTGCCGCCGAGGAGGCCGAGGAACTGGGCCTGTCGCTCGGGGATCGGATCACCGTCAACGTGCTCGGCCGCGACCTGACAGCCGAGGTGACGAGCTTCCGCACCGTCGATTTCGGCGACATGGGGATCAATTTCGTGATGATCGTCGATCCGAAAGCGCTGGCGGGCGCACCGCACACCGCCATTGCGACCGTCTATGCCGATGCCGAGGCAGAGGCACCGCTCCTGCGCGACCTGACGGGGCGGTTCCCGAATGTGACGGGCATCGGGGTGCGCGCCGCCATGGACCGGGTGGGCGATGCGCTCGCCGCCCTGGCCGCAGGCACAAGCTGGGGGGCTTCGGTCACGCTCCTGACCGGTTTCGTGGTGCTGATCGGCGCGGCGGCGGCGGGCGAGCGGCGCCGCACATACGAGGCCGCGATCCTGAAGACGCTCGGCGCGCAACGGCGGCAGATCCTCGCCGGACTGGCCCTGCGATCCGCCCTTCTGGGCGCAGCGGCCGGTCTGGTTGCCGTGCTGGCGGGCAGTATCGCCGCATGGGCGGTGATGACATTCGTGATGGACGGCGATTTCGTGCCCGCGCTCGGCCCGGCAGGTCTGGTGATTCTCGGCGGCGCGCTGGCCAACCTCGCAGCCGGCCTCGGCTTCGCATGGCGCCCGCTCAGCGCCCGTCCGGCCCGCATCCTGCGCGCCCGCGACTGACCGGCGGGTCACCGGAAAATCGGATCGGACAGGCGCAAACAAGTCTTGAAATCAAGGCGCTCCGCACCGATATTTATGCCGAACCAGATCGCTTGGCGTGATCTGGTCAACTGAATTCATTGGAGGGTCCTGATGGCCGAATTCGACACTGTCCGCCGCACATCCGCCGGCGCACAAACCGCAGCGATCGATGAGGGGCTGCGGGCACATATGAACAAGGTCTATGGCCTGATGTCGGTTGCGATGATCGTGACCGGTATCGTGGCTTGGCTGGTTGGCAGCAATGACGCGCTCCTGTCGCTGTTCCGCGATCCGGTGACGCTGCAGCCGAACATTCTCGGCTGGGTGATCATGTTCGCGCCGCTCGGCATGGTGTTCTTCATGGGCTCCGCCGTGAACCGCATGAGCCCGTCGGGCGCACAGCTCTTCTTCTACGGCTTCGCCGCCGTGATGGGCCTGTCGCTCAGCTGGATCTTCGCGGCCTTCACCGGCTACTCGATCGCCCAGACCTTCTTCATCACCGCAATCGCTTTCGCGGGGCTGAGCCTCTATGGCTACACCACGAAGAAGAACCTGTCTGGCTGGGGCAGCTTCCTGATCATGGGCGTGATCGGCCTGATCGTCGCCTCGATCGTGAACATCTTCCTCGCCTCGCCGGCGCTGATGTTCGCCATTTCCGCGATCGGCGTGCTGATCTTCGCCGCCCTGACGGCCTATGACACGCAGAAGATCAAGAACGACTATCTTCAGGTCCGTACCCAGCCGGGTGGCGAGGCGATGGCAGAGAAGCTGGCGATCTTCGGTGCGCTCAGCCTCTACCTCGACTTCATCAACCTGTTCATGTTCCTGCTGAGCTTCCTAGGCAACCGCGAATAAGACAGGCTTGATTGCCGAGACATACGGGCCGGTCCCTTCGGGGGCCGGCCTTTTTCGTGGGCAACTGACGGCAGCCGCGACGCCCGCAACGGCCAAAAGAAAAGGGGCCGCCCGATGGGCAGCCCCTGTTCCGTCAGAACAACAGGATCAAGCTTACTTGATCTTGCCTTCTTTATATTCCACGTGCTTCCGCGCCACCGGGTCGTATTTCCGCACGACCATTTTCTCGGTCATGGTGCGGGAATTCTTCTTGGTGACGTAGAAATGGCCGGTGTCCGCCGTGGAATTCAGGCGGATCTTGATCGTCGGGCCCTTCGCCATGTGTCCATCTCCTTGCGGCATGCCGCTTGAACGGTCTGGCCGATCCGAACGACCAAACATTGAAATCAGAAATGGCCTTCTACACGCGCTGCCGGTGGTGTCAAGCGAAAGCCGCGCGCGCCGCCCCGTCAGAGAAGCGAGAAATGCGACCGGTGCGCATCATGGTGGAAATAGGGTACCGGCCGGTCCGGACGGCTGTCTGCGAGCCGCGCCTCCAACTCCGACAGGACCACTTCGGTGATGAACGGCAGTTCGAGGTCGCGCGCTGCCTGAAGGTCGATCCAGTGCAGGTGCGACAGTTCCGCATCCGCCCCTGAAAAATCGTCCGGATCGCTGGCCAGAGCCTCGGCCCGAGCGACGAAAAAACGTGCATCGAACCGGCGCGGGCGGCCCGGCGGTGTGACTGCCCGGAAGATGAAGCTGAGCGCGCCGAGGGCCGGCGCGAACCCGTCGCGGCAGAAGCCCTGCCATGCGTCGGGCACAGGTCCGGGGCGCGGGTCGGAAGGCATGGCGAGCCGCAGGCCGGTTTCCTCCCACAGTTCGCGCACGGCGGCGAGCGCAAGCGGTGTGGCGAGGTAGGGCGGGGCCTCCGCCCCGAGCCGCGCGGCCAGAGGTGCGGGCATGGATACGGCCGGTGCGAAATCGCGGTCTGCTTGATCTAGCGCGCCGCCGGGGAACACGAACTTGTTCGGCATGAAGGCCGCCTTGGCGCCGCGCTGGCCCATCAAGACCCGTGTATTGGCCCCCTCGCCGCGCAGCAGGATAAGGGTCGAGGCGTCACGAATCGCGGGCGCAATGGTCATCGGCTGGGCACCTCGGCAAAAGAATTGGCGGTCGGAAGCGGACTATGGCGCGACCCGGCCGGCCCTGTCCAGCGGTCGCAAACGCTCAGCGCTGGCCAGCTGCCTCGGTCCCGAACCCGTGCAGCCGCTTGGCCCATTGCAGCGCCACGAAGAGCCCCTTGATGCGCGGCAGAAGGTAGAGCGAGAGCATCACGAAAGCCGCGGAGAAGCCAAACGCCATGACCCAGGCGGCGGGCCGGAATGTCTCGAAGACAAAGAGCAGCATCGGCGCCATCAGATGGCCGGTGATCATGATCGTGGCCCAAGCCGGGCCGTCATCGGCGCGCTGATGGTGCAATTCCTCGCCGCATACGGCACAGACGTCGCGCACTTTCAGATAGCCGTCGAGCATCGGCCCGCTGCCACAGGCGGGGCATTTGCGCTTCCAGCCGCGCAGAAGCGCGGGTTTCACAGGCCGCTCGGGAGCGGCGGGATCATATGTCTGGCTGTTGCTCACCGGCGCAAAATAATCCCCCCGGCGGGAATTGAAACAGGACGCTCTGTCCTTGCGGCGGGATGTCGCGATTTCCAGCGACGGAATCGGCGCGCCCGCCCGTTTGACAGGTCAGGAGCGGCCAGAGGGGCCGCCCGATCATAGGAGCAGACATGACACGCAAGATTACCGGATTTGCCCTGCTGGGCGCCGCCGTCCTGATGGCCGCCGTAACCAGCAACCCCGTGGAAGCCCGCGACGGGCGCGGCCATCACCGTGGCGGGATGGACTTCTCGACCCTCGACACCGATGGCGACGGGTTCGTGACCGAGGCCGAGATCGCTGCCGCCCATGCGGCGCGCTTTGCCGAGGCGGACACGAACGGCGACGGGGCGATTGACGCGGACGAGCTGAAAGCCGCAATGGACGCCCGCCATGCCGAGCGCGAGGCCCGTCGCGCGGAAGGCGCCGATGCTCGGCTGCAGAAGATGATCGAGCGGCTCGACACGGACGGCAATGGCACGCTGTCGGCCGAGGAAATGCAGCCCCGCGGCACCGGACGGATGTTCGAACGGCTCGACACGGATGGCGACGGCAAGATCAGCCAGGCCGAACTGGAGGCCGCGAAGGACAAGATGAAGGAGCGCCGCGGCAAGGGCAAAGGCAAGCGGGGCGATGGGCCGCGCGGTGACGGTGCCTCGGACGGCGCCGACAGCAACTGACCCTTGAACCGGTCCCTGCACCGGTGAAAATGGCAGCGGCGCCCGGATTCCGGATGCCGCTGCCGATGTGAGGAACCGGACCCGGACATGCCCATGGCATTCGACGACGGATCGACAGACGAGGATGCGGCGCTGCTTGTCCGCTATGCCTCGGGGGACCATGAGGCCGCGCGACTGCTCCTCGCGCGGCTGACGCCCATGCTCCTGTCGCTGGCCCAGCGCATGCTGGGCGACCGGGCGGAGGCGGAGGATGTGGTTCAGGAGGCGATGCTGAAACTCTGGCGGCAGGCGCCGGACTGGCAGCCCGGCCGCGCGCGCGTGTCCACATGGGCCTACCGGGTGGCGGCGAACCTTTGCACCGACCGGCTGCGCCGCCGCCTCGGCCAGCCGCTCGACGGCATAGCCGAACCGGAAGACGACCGCCCCTCGGTCGAGGCGCAGCTGATGGGCGCGGACCGGCAGACCGCGTTGCAAGTCGCACTGGATGGCCTGCCGGAGCGCCAGCGGCTTGCCATCGTGCTGCGGCATATCGAGGGCCGGAGCAATCCGGAGATTGCGACGGTGCTCGATGTGAGCGTCGAAGCGGTGGAAAGCCTGCTCGCACGCGGGCGGCGCGGACTGGCATCGGCGCTTGTCCACCAGCGCGGCGCATTGGGATTGACGGAGGACTGACATGGACAGGAAAGACATGCTCTCGGATGCGGAACTGGACGCGCTTCTGCACGCGGCCAGCCAGGACCGACCCGAACCCGGTCCCGACCTGATGGCCCGGCTCGTCGCCGATGCGACGGACGCCATGCCGGACCGCCCCGTCGCGGCGGCCCCGCGCCGGGCAAACGGGCGATCCTCGGCCTTTGCCGGATTTGCCGCTTTCATCGGCGGCTGGCGCGGTGCCGCGGCCCTGACCGCCTGTGCTGTGGCGGGCCTCTGGATCGGTTTCACCGATCCCGCCGCCTTCGATACGTACAACCTGCTCCAGACCGAGGAGGAGGGGCTTGGCCTCGGCCTCGTCAGCGTGAGCGGGCTCGAACTTCTCGCGGAAGGAAGCTGACATGGTCGCTCAAGCCACCGAAACCCCGCCCCCGCCCGGCAATCCGCGCTGGCCGCTCTGGCTGAAACTAACGCTTCTGGGGTCGCTCTGCCTCAACATGGTCCTGATCGGCCTGCTGGCCGGCTTTGCACTGCGCGGACCGATGCAGCGCAATGCAGCCATTCCGCCGGCGGCCGACACGCTGCGGCTGGTGGTGAGCGCAATGCCGGCGGATGCGCGCGGCGCATTGCGCCGGACGATCCGGCGCGATCTGCCGGACATGCGCCGTGCGCGCGGCGGCGACCCGCGGGACGCGCTTGTCACGGTCCTGACGGCCGACCCGTTCGACCCTGCAGCCATGGCCGCATTGTTCGACGGCCAGCGTGCCCGGGCCGAGTCGGCCACGGCGGCGCTGCACGGCGCCCTGGCCACCCGCATCGCAGAACTGAGCCCTGAGGAGCGAGCGGCGATGGCCGAGCGGATCGCCAATGCCCCGCGTCGCGGGCCGGGCGGCCGGGACGGCAAGAAGGACTAGGCGCGGAATTCAAAGGTGGAACCCCCGCGCGAGAAACGGTCCCGCCAGCACCGACTGATGGGCGCGCGGAGCACTGTTTTTAGTCTGTCAGACCCGGTCGTGGCCGGCATGTGCCGCGATACCGGCCGGACGGCTTGCCACGGGTCAGGCAGCGGCATCCGCCAGCGTGATGCGGTTCCGCCCCTCATGTTTGGAGGCATAGAGCGCCGCATCCGCACGTGAGATCAACGCTTCCGAACACTCGGTGCTGCGCGGTGTCAGGAACGCCATGCCGATGCTGACTGTGACGCGAATGCGCTGCCCGCCGGGCAGGTGGAACGGCGCCTCCTCCACCACAGCGCGGATCCGCTCGGCGGCCTGGGTTGCGTCTGGCTCGGAAATATCCGGCAGCACGAGCAGAAACTCCTCTCCCCCCAGACGGGCGACAAGATCGACGCCGCGCACATTTTCCTGCAGGCGGCCGGCAAATTCCTTCAACACAGCGTCGCCACCGGCATGGCCGTGACGGTCGTTGACCTGCTTGAACCGGTCCAGATCGAGCATCATCACCGCGAGCATCTGGCCTTTCTGCCGCGTGGCGGCGGCCATGGCGTCCAGATGTTCGGTCGCGTAGCGGCGGTTGTGCAGCCCGGTGAGCGGGTCGACCACAGCCAGCCGCAGCCCGTCCTGCAGGTTCATCCGCAACTGGTCGGAATAGAGCTTGCGGCGCAATTGCGACCGGCAGCGCGCCACCAGTTCGGCGGGAACAAGCGGGCGGCTCACAGTGTCGGACACACCAAGTTCCAGACCGAGCGTCGCGCGCGCCCGCTCGGCCGGATCGATGATGAGCAGGATCCCCGCCCCGCGCGTCGTCGGCCCGCCCTTCAGGGCGGAGACGAGCTTCAGCCCGTCCGACCCGTCCGCGAGTCGGTTGGAGACAATGCACAAGTCCGGCACGTCAGCGCGGGCAGCATGGATGGCGGACTTGTCGCCCGCCTCGACCGCCACGGCACAGCCGAGCGCCTCCACCAGCGCCGCCCTCAGATCCTGCCCCTCGGCCTGCGAACCCGGGGCGATCAGGACCTTGGCGCTCGACAGTTTCGCGTGCGCGGCCGACCAGGCCTGGTCCGACAGGCCGAGGTCGCGCGCGGTGGAGGCGCGCATCCGCAACTCGTCGACCATCATCTTCATCCGGGTGAGGCTGCGGACACGGGCAAAAAGCGCCGTATCGTCGATGGGTTTACCAAGGAAATCATCCGCCCCGGCGCGCAACCCTTCGAGCCGTTCGGACGGATTGTCGGACGCCGTGACCATGACAACGGGGATATGCGCGAGATCCGGATCGGCTTTCAACTGGCGGCAGACGTCGAAACCGCTCAGATCATCCATGAACACATCGAGCAGGATCAGGTCCGGCGGGCGCTGGCGGATCAGGTCGAGCGCCTGACGGCCGCCGGAGGCGGTCTCCACCTCATAATAATGTTTCGCCAGCATCGCGGCCAAAACGCTGCGATTGGACGAGACATCATCGACGACCAGAATGCGCCCGGACATGCAAGCTCCACCACTCAACCGCGCGTCAGGCTCTCCGAAAAAGGTTAACGGATTGCTAGCGAACAGGCCGAAAGCGGCTCTTGAACCGGCCACACGCAACAGGCATTGAGAAGGGGAACGACGCGAAGGGACAGAGCGGTGAAACAACGGAATGCGGAGCTCATCGCAGTGCAGGCGCTCCTCTGGATGGCCGGGGAGCCGGAGATGATGGCAGGCTTTCTGGGGGCCAGCGGCGCCAGTGCGACGGACCTGCGTGGCCGCGCGCAAGATCCTGAATTTCTGGGATTTCTCCTCGATTACCTGTTGATGGATGACCGCGCGGTCGAACAGTTCTGCCAGACAATCGACCTGCCGCCCGACCAGTTGGCGCAGGTGCGCGCGGCGCTGCCCGGCGGCGAGGCGGTGCACTGGACATGAGCCTCGACGACAGCGCCATCCACCCGGCCACGGCTGCGCAGCTTGAACGGCTCGACCTCGACCCCGACCGGCCGCTCGTCATCGTGGATGCGGATGAGGTGCTCCTGCGCTTCGCCCTGCCCTTCCGGGCCTTTCTGGAGGCGCGCGGCTACCGGCTGCACCTGACCGAATACAGCCTGACCTATGCGATCCGGCTCGACGCCTGCGGCTCGGTCGTCGGGGAAGCGGAAAACCGGTCGCTGGTCGAGACTTTCATCGCCGGAGAAACGCGGCACCAGCCGCCCGTCACAGGGGCCGCCGATGCGCTGCGGCATATCGCGCGATCGGCGCAGGTCACCGTGCTCAGCAATGTGCCGCACACGCATCGCGGCGACCGGCTGGCCAATCTGGCCGATCACGGAATGGACTATCCGCTGGTGACCAACAGTGCCGGCAAGGGGCCGGCGCTTGCCGCGCTGGCAGCGCGGATGCGCGCACCGATGGCCTTTGTCGATGACAGCCCGGCGCAGATCCTGAGCGCCCGCGCCCATGCGCCTGCCATCCGCCGCGTCCATTTCGCCGGTTGCGAGATCGTGGCTGCCATCCTGCCGGATATGCCCGAAGCGCATTTCCAGAGCCGCAGTTGGGACACGGTGATCGATGACTTGGAACAGAACTTTCTGACCTGACCTGTCTCAGGCAGAGCAGAGCGGCGGAAATCCTTCATAGGCCACGTCATGACGGCCACCGTGATTGTCCATGCCCGGCCGCGTCAGGCAGCCCTTCGGCGCGATGAAACTGTCGATCCGGCGTTTCGGGCGTTCGTGCCATCCGATGTTGAAAGCGGCCATGCGCGGGAAGAACTGGAGCGTGGAATAGGGCAGATGGTCGTGGATCCACCAGGCCAGCCCGCGCCAGTCCGCTCCGTCCGCATAGCGGTCGGCAAACCAGGGGATCATGATCGAGGCGGTCGCACCGCTCAGCCCGTCCGCATCCCGCCGGTCCCAGATATGGCCAGCGTAATTGGCCTCGTTCACGGCACAGCTGTAGCCTGCGTGGCCCGCCCGCTGCTGGGCGTTGCAAAAGCCGTTGACCTCCGGCGAGCGATAGGCGGACCGGATCACGATCCGCCCGAAACTCGCCTGCAACGGTTCGAGCAATTCGGAACAGAGCGCCCGCCCGACCGTGATCGCCAGATCCGGATCATCGGGAATGTTCGGGATGCCGTGGAAATTCGCGACCTCGCTGTGCAGGAACTCGCGCATGATGAAATTTTGCGACAGGCGCACACGGCCGAGCCGGTCGAGCGCGGCCACGCTTGCAGGTTTCCTCATCCAGCCTCCCCCGCGCCGCCGCGCGGCCTCACTGGCTTTCCGCGAAGCTTTTGAACGATTGCATCATCTTCTCTGTCTGCTTGCGGAACGCGCCCGGCATCAGAAAGGCCATGATCCGCATCATGCCCTTGCACCGGAACTCGGTGTCGATCTGCCAGCGGGTCCTGTCGCCAAGGGCTTCGAACCGGTTCTCGACGATGTTCCAGACCCCGTCGGCCTCATAGGTAGCCGCGAACCGGTCGGGCAGAGCGCGTTCGGTGATCGTCTCCACCATCTCGATCTCCCTCTTGCCCATCTGGTAGCGCAGGCGCGAGACCGCACCTTCCTGCCCGGGGCTGCCGGACACATGGTCGAAGCTGACCAGCCCGTCCTGCCATTTGGGCAGGTTCTCGGTTGAATCGAACAGCGCTATCACCGTGTCACGCGGCCGGTTTATGGTGCAGTCGCAGGAATAGTTCATGCCGCTCTCCATTGTTGACGCAGGGTCAACCATAAGCGGCGGCAGGCCCACCTTCCAAGTGTTTCAATCCGGCCAGTCCATGCGCAAAAGCCCCGTCAGCGCGTCGCGAAGCCTGTCCGGTAGCGGCACGGGGCGCCGGGTGTCCCTGTCCACATAGACATGCACGAACCGGGCATCGGCTGCGGCAGCATCCACGCTTTCGGCAAAGAGGCCCACGCGATAGACGACCGAGGACCGCCCCAGATGGGCAACCGCCAGACCGGCCTCCACCGGTGCGGGAAAGCCGAGCGGGGCGTGGAACCGGCAGCCCGTTTCCGCGACCAGCCCGATCACCGGACCGCCCGGCACGTCGAGCGCGCCCGACCGGGCCAGCCAGCCGTTTACCGCCGTGTCCACATATTCGTAGTAGGTCGCATTGTTCATGTGCGCGTAGACATCATTGTCGCGCCACCTTGTCGTCATCGTCTCGAAATGCACATAGTGGCCGCGGGTCGGGCTCTGTCGCATCGGCGGGTCCTTCCTTGGGAGCGGAATAGAAGGCTAGCAGGCCGGGAAAGGGACGCAAGTGACACGGAAATGCTCGGCCCTGCTCTTCGACAAGGACGGCACGCTCTTCGATTTTCAGGCGACATGGGGTGGCTGGTTCGCGGGCGTGCTGCGTGACCTGTCAGGCGGCGACAAGGCGCTGGAAGCCGATCTGGCCGCGGCCCTGTCCTTCGACCTGCAGGCGACGCGGTTCCAGCCCGACAGTCCGGCCATCGCGGGCACGCTGGAGGAGATCGTGACCCGTCTGATCGCGGCCGGCGCGCAGCAGGAGCGCGACGGATTGCGGGTCCTGCTGGAGACCAGTTCGGCGGATGTTGCCCCTGCCCCGGTCACCGCACTGGGGCCGTTGTTCGACCGTTTCGCGGCGGCGGGGCTGCCCTGCGGACTGGCAACCAACGACGCAGAAGCGCCGGCCCGCGCACAACTCGACGTGCTGGGGCTCCTGCCGGCCTTCACCTTCATCGCGGGCTATGACAGCGGCTTCGGCGCCAAACCCGAACCCGGCCAGTTGCTGGCTTTTGCCGATCTGATCGGCCATGCGCCGAACGGGATCGCAATGATCGGTGACAGTACCCATGATCTGGAAGCGGCCAGGGCTGCCGGGATGATCGCGGTGGGCGTGCTGACCGGACCGTCGCCGCGCGCGGAACTCGCGCCCCATGCCGATCTGCTCGTCGACAGTATCGCGGACCTGCCGGACTGGCTCGGCATCGCCTGAGCGTGACGGCGCCACGCGGCGGCGTTTCGCAATTGGTGATGTCTGGAAAGGTTCTCTGGAGCGGGCGATGAGATTCGAACTCACGACCCTAACCTTGGCAAGGTTATGCTCTACCCCTGAGCTACGCCCGCGTCCGAGAACGCCCGTTTGCTACATCAAGCGCCCGCCCCCCGCAAGAGCAAAAATCGGATGGGCTGCCGGATCACGGCCCGGACGTCAGGCGATCTGCACACCGCCGCGCCAGACAGTGCGGATGACCGGAAGCTCGCCCAGCAGGTGCACCCGTTGCAGGTCGGCAAGCGCGCCGTTCGCGATCCGCCCGCGATCTGCCAGCCGCGCGGCATCGGCGGGCGCAGCGGTGACGGTCGCGACGGCGCGGGGCAGATCATCCCAGAGCCGCGCAAGCCGGACCACCGAACCGACGAGCAGCGAGGGCACATAGTCCGACGACACGATGTCGAGAAGTCCGCGCTCAGCCAGATCACCGGCCGAGACATTGCCCGAATGCGAGCCGCCGCGGACCAGATTGGGCGCGCCCATGATGATCTGCTGACCGGCGTCGCGGCACGCCTCTGCCGCTTCCACCGTGGTCGGAAACTCGGCCAGCCGGATACCCTGACGCGCGGAATGGGCGACCTGCTCGGCCGTGGTATCGTCATGGCTCGCCAATGGCGCGCCGAGCCGGGCGGCCGCCGCCACGATTGCCTGCTCATGCGCGTCCCCCACCCGCGCGCGCAACTCGTGCTGGACCGCGATGTGCGCGACAAACTCGACCTCCGACATGGCGTATTTGCCGGTGTAATATTCCCGCAGCTTGTCGAGGTCGCGGAACTGCCGCTGGCCGGGCGTATGGTCCATCATGCTGACAAGGCCGACCCGGTCCTCCGGCCCGAACGCGTCGAACTCGGAGATGAGCGAATCCGAGCAGATCTCGGCCCGCAGGTGGATCAGGTGGCGCACCTTCAGCATTTTGGCCGCGCGCAGGTCGAGGATCTCGGTCGCCACGGCCCGCGCATATTCGCCGAAACCGGTGCTGGTGCCCGCCGCCGATCCGACGCGCAACGCGTCGAAGACGGTGGTGATCCCGCAACTGGCCAACTCGCCATCATGGGCAAGGATCGCGCTGCCATGGGGCATCTGCACGCCCGGGCGCGGCTCGATATGGCGCTCCAAATTGTCTGTATGCAGCTCCACGAACCCCGGCAGGAGCAGATCGCCTTCCAGGTCCGTCGCGCCGCTTGGCACCTGATCGCCTTCGGTGATATCGACGACCCTGCCGTCCGCCACATGGACGGCGCCGCGCATCACCCGGTCGGGCAGAATCAGCCGGGCATTGGCGAGGCACATTTCCAGCCCGACAGGTGTGTCACCGGCAGGGGCATCGATGGAATTATGGAGCAGGCGTGTCATGGCGGACTTCCGGCGGTTTGCAATCTATCATCTGCCCGATCAGGCGGCGCTGTCCAGCTTCGGGGCGCGGTGGCTGGGCTGGGATATCGACACGGGATCGGTGCCGTCGGCGTGGTGCGGTGCCGCCATGGAAACAGGCGGAAACGGGTCTGAAATCACTGTGCCGGACGCGGACCGCGCAGCGGTCGCGCATCTGACGGAGACACCACGGAAATACGGATTTCATGCCACCGTCAAGCCGCCATTCCGGTTGGCGGAAGGCGTCAGCGCCGATGCGCTGGCCAGCGCGGCGCGGGATTTGGCGTCTCAGACCCGGCCGGTCACGCTTCATGGCCTGACCATTGCGCGGCTGGGCCACTTCCTTGCACTGGTGCCGGACGGGCCGAGCGGCGCGCTCGAGGACATGGCCTTCAACTGGGTGAAGGCGCTTGACCGGTTCCGCGCGCCCCCGAGCGACAGCGAGCTGGACCGGCGGCGGGCAGCCGGGCTGTCGGCGCGACAGGAGGCGCTCCTGCAAGACTGGGGCTATCCGTTTGTCGGACCCGAATTCCGCTTCCACATGACCCTGACCGGACGGCTCGCCGATGCGGCGACCGAAAGGGCCGCGCGCGGCCTGATCGCCACCTGTCTGCCCGAAATACCGCGCCCGTATATAGTCGCGTCCCTCGCACTCGTGGGCGAGCGACCGGACGGGCGGTTCGAAACCATCGAACAGCTGCCTCTGACGGGCTGAACATCCTGAGCAGACAAGAAAAAAGGACCGGCACGCTGACGTGCGGTCCCTTCTTTGGATCCTCTGGAGCGGGCGATGAGATTCGAACTCACGACCCTAACCTTGGCAAGGTTATGCTCTACCCCTGAGCTACGCCCGCATCCGAGAATGGAGGCGGTTATACTGCGCCTGCGGACGGCTGCAAGCGCAAAATAGACCGGTAGCTGCGAAAATTTTCCTAGCGCCGCCAGAGGTCCAGATGATCGGCCAGATAGGTGTCGAGGCTGCGCGGTGCGCGGCCCAGAAGCCGGCCGAGCGTCGGATCGGGCGTCGCTGCCTGACCGAAGCGCAGGCCGACATGCAGGACGGTCTGAACGAGGATGGCCATGGCTGGTTTTCCGTCGCGGCGCAGGTGCAGCGCATAACCCGGAATGGAAGCCGGCACATAATCAACCGGTCTGCCCAACAGCGCCGAAAGCGTGGCGGCCGCATGATCGAAGCCCACGGCCTCCGCTCCGGTCAGCACATAGGCGCGGCCGACATGCGCCACCGGATCGGTGAGCGCGGCCAGCGCCACCTCGGCGACGTCGCGCAGATCGACAAAGGTCACGCGACCTTGCCCTGCCGGCACATAGATCCGGTCGTCCCGCAGGATATCATCGCGATAGGCATCACCGAAATTCTGGGCAAAGAAGCCGGGCCGCAGGATGGTGGCCGGCTTGCCGCCCAGCGCCTGTTCCACCTTGTGATGCGGCACCCAGCTTTTTCGGTCCGCACCGTCGACGGACAAAAAGACGATCTGCGCCACGCCCGCCGCATAGGCCCGGTCGCAGAAGGGCAGAAGGGTGGCGTCCATGTCGGCAATGGCCGGCGGCCGCAGAAGGAAGACCGACCGGATGCCCGCAAGGGCGGCATCCCATGTGGCGGGATCCGTGAAATCGAAGGCGACCGCGTCGCCGGGCACGTCATCGCGTGCCCGCGCCGGCGACCGGAGCGCCTGGCGGGCAAGGACACCGGCCCTGGCCATCACGTCCAGAAGCGCCTGCCCCATATTGCCGCCCGCACCAGTGATCAGGACCTCCGGCGCGGGCATGGGCGTTACTCCAGTTCGACGAGCAGGTCTTTCGCGTCAACCTGCGCGCCCGGCTGCACATGCACCTCCGCCACTGTGGCGTCACGGTCGGCATAGATGCCGGTTTCCATCTTCATCGCCTCGATGGTCAGAAGAAGGTCACCCTCCTTCACCGCCTGTCCGGCCTTGGCAGGCACGGTTGCGATGACACCGGGCATCGGGGCGCCGATATGGTTGGCATTCCCGGCCTCGGCCTTCGGCTTGACGACATTGGCGGCGGTCACGGTGCGGTTCGGCACGCGGATCGTCCGGGGCTGGCCGTTCAGTTCGAAGAAGACGCGCACCTGCCCTTCCTCGTTCGTCTCGCCCACCGCCTGCAGGCGGATTTCCAGCGTCTTGCCCGGATCGATCTCCAGCGAGATCTGCTGTCCCGGGACCATCCCGTAGAAAAAGACCGGCGTCGGCAGTGTCCGGACCGGGCCGTAATCGCGGTGCCGGCCCATATAGTCGAGGAAAACCTTGGGATACATGAGGTAGCCGCAAAGATCCTCGTCATCGACCTCGAAACCGCCCAGTTCCGCCGACAGGTCGGCCCGCACCTTTTCCAGATCAACCGGTTCCATATGGGCGCCCGGGCGGGTGACCATCGGCGTCTCGCCCTTCAGCACCTTGGACTGGATGCCATCGGGGAACCCGCCCGGCGGCTGGCCGAGATTGCCGCGCATCATGTCGACGACCGAATCGGGGAAAGCCACATCCGTGTCCGGGTCCTCCACCTGCGCGCGGGTCAGGTTCTGGCTGACCATCATCAGCGCCATGTCGCCCACGACCTTGGACGACGGTGTCACCTTCACGATGTCGCCGAACATCTGGTTGACCTCGGCATAGGTCTTGGCGACCTCGGGCCAGCGTTCCTCGAGCCCCAGGCTCCGCGCCTGCGCCTTGAGGTTGGTGAACTGGCCGCCCGGCATCTCGTGCAGATAGACCTCGGAGGCCGGCGCCGGCAAGCCGCTCTCGAAGGCGGCATATTGAGCGCGCACCCGCTCCCAATAGTCGGAAATATCGCGGATCGCCTCGATGTCGAGCCCGGTATCGCGGCCCGTGTGATGCAGCGCCTCCACGATCGAGCCGAGGCAGGGCTGAGAGGTGCCGCCCGAGAAAGCATCCATTGCCGCATCGACCGCATCCACGCCGGCCTGCGCGGCCGCAAGGATCGTGGCCGCGGAAATGCCGCTCGTGTCATGGGTGTGGAAATGGATCGGCAGGCCGATCTCTTCCTTGAGCGCCTTGACCAGCACCCGCGCCGCTTCGGGCTTCAGAAGCCCCGCCATGTCCTTCAGGCCGAGCACATGGGCGCCTGCATCGCGCAGGTCCTTACCCATGTCGACATAGTATTTCAGGTCATATTTGGCCCGATCCGGGTCCATGATGTCGCCGGTGTAGCAGATGGTACCCTCGCAGACCTTGCCGGCCTCGACCACCGCATCCATCGCGACGCGCATGTTCTCCACCCAGTTGAGGCTGTCGAAGACGCGGAACACATCCACGCCCGTCTCGGCCGCCTGGGCCACGAATTTCTGCACCACATTGTCGGGATAATTGGTGTAGCCGACGCCGTTCGACGCGCGCAGGAGCATCTGCGTCATCAGGTTCGGCATCCGCTTGCGCAGGTCGCGCAGACGCTGCCAGGGGCATTCCTGAAGGAACCGGTAGGCCACGTCGAAGGTCGCCCCGCCCCAGCATTCGACGGAGAAAAGCTCCGGCAGATTGTGGGCATAGGCCTCGGCTACGTTGATCATGTCGATCGACCGCATCCGGGTGGCCAGCAGGGACTGGTGCCCGTCACGCATGGTCGTATCGGTCAGGAGCAGGCGCTCCTGTTTCAGCATCCAGTCGGCCACGGCCTGCGGGCCCTCGGCCTCCAGCAGGTTGCGCGTGCCCGGCGCGGGTGCGGCATCGCGAAAGCCCACCAGATGCGGCGGCTTGAATTCACCCGGCAGCGGACGGTTCGCGGTCTCCGGATGACCGTTCACCGAAATGTCCGCAATGTAGGTCAGGATCTTCGTCGCCCGGTCACGGCGCTTCTTGAAGGTGAAGAGCTCCGGCGTCGTGTCGATGAATTTCGTGGTGTAGCTGTTGTCGAGAAAGGTCGGATGCTGCAGCAGGTTCTCGACAAAGGCGATGTTGGTGGACACGCCGCGGATGCGGAACTCGCGCAGCGACCGGTCCATGCGCGCAATCGCGGTCTCCGGCGTCGGACCCCAGGCCGTCACCTTGACCAGAAGACTGTCATAGAAGCGCGTGATGACCGCGCCGGAATAGGCGGTGCCGCCGTCAAGCCGGATGCCCATGCCATTGGCCGGACGATAGGCGGTGATGCGGCCATAGTCGGGAATGAAATTGTTCTGCGGATCCTCGGTCGTGACGCGGCACTGGAGCGCATGGCCGTTCAGGCGCACCTCCGACTGGTCGGCCTTGCCGGTGGCCTCGGCAATGGTCTTGCCCTCCGCCAGCAGGATCTGGGCACGAACAATATCGATGCCGGTCACTTCCTCCGTGACCGTATGCTCGACCTGGACCCGCGGGTTCACCTCGATGAAGTAGAACTCCCCGCTGTCCATATCCATCAGGAATTCGACGGTCCCCGCGCAGCGATAGCCGACATGGGCGCAGATCCGGCGGCCAAGCTCGCAAAGTTCCTCCCGCTGGGCCTGGCTCAGATAGGGCGCGGGCGCGCGCTCCACCACTTTCTGGTTGCGACGCTGGACCGAGCAGTCGCGCTCCCACAGGTGATACATGCCGCCATAATCGTCGCCGAGGATCTGCACCTCGACATGCCGCGCGCGCAGGACGAGCTTTTCCAGATAGCCTTCGCCGTTGCCGAAGGCGTTTTCAGCCTCGCGCCGGCCTTCGAGCACTTTCTCTTCCAGTTCGTCCTCGGACATGATCGGACGCATCCCGCGCCCGCCGCCGCCCCAGCTGGCCTTCAGCATGAACGGATAGCCCACCGCGTCTGCCATGCGGCGCACCTCGTCCATGTCGTCGGGCAGAACTTCGGTCGCGGGCACAACCGGCACACCGGCCTCGATGGCAACGCGCCGCGCGCTGGCCTTGTCACCCAGCATCCGCATCGTGTCGGCCTTCGGCCCGATGAAGGTGATGCCGTTCGCGGCACAGGCATCGACCAGTTCGGGATTTTCCGACAGGAGTCCGTAGCCCGGATGGATCGCATCCGCGCCGGACATGAGCGCCACGCGGATGATCTCGTCGATCGACAGGTAGGCAGCGACCGGGCCAAGCCCCTCGCCGATGCGATAGGCCTCATCCGCCTTGAACCGGTGGAGGCCGAGCTTGTCCTCCTCCGCATAGACGGCGACGGTCTTCTTCCCGAGTTCGTTGGCGGCGCGCATCACGCGGATGGCGATCTCGCCGCGGTTGGCAATAAGGATCTTCTTGAACTCAGGCATCGGGCAACCCCATTCTGTCGGCCAAAACGTTGCGGCATTCCTACTGGGTTGCAGTGCAACATACAATCAATTTGGAGCCGTTCATGTGGCATAAAACTGCGTGAATGCCCCTCAAGAACCGGTAAAGCGCATGGAAAAGCCCCTCGAAGGCCTTCTGGTTGTCAGCATCGAGCAGGCGGTGGCCGCGCCCTATTGCAGCCGGCAGTTGTCGAAGGCAGGGGCGCGGGTCATCAAGGTTGAGCGCCCGGAGGGCGATTTTGCGCGCACCTACGATGCGCATGTGCACGGGCAGAGCGCGTATTTCGTCTGGCTGAACGGCGGCAAGGAGAGCCTCTGCCTCGACCTGCGCGACCCGTCCGATGCCGCGCTCCTGCGCCGGATCGCGGGCCGGGCGGATGTGCTTTTGCAAAATCTCGCGCCCGGCGCGATGGACCGGCTGGGCCTGCCGATTGGCGATATGCGGCGCGTCAATCCGCAGCTCGTCACCTGTTCGATCAGCGGCTACGGGCAGGCGGGCCCACTGCGCGACCAGAAGGCCTATGACCTGCTGGTGCAGGCCGAAAGCGGTCTGTGCGCCATCACGGGCGGGCCGGAGGAACCGGCGCGTGTCGGCGTATCGGTCTGCGATATCGCCGCCGGCATGACCGCCTTCCAGCGCATCCTGCTGGCGCTCATCGGGCGGGACCGGAGCGGGCACGGGGCGGCGCTCGACGTATCGCTGTTCGAAAGCATGGCAGACTGGATGAATGTCCCCTACCTGCAGACCCGCTATGGCGGTGCCGCGCCGGGGCGGCCCGGGCTGCGCCATCCGACCATCGCGCCCTATGAAGCTTTTGCCTGTGCCGACGGGTTGCAACTTCTGATCTCGATCCAGAATGACCGGGAGTGGGTCCGCCTGTGCGAAAATCTGCTTGGCGACGACGCCCTCGCGGACGATCCGCGGTTCCGCCGGAATGCCGACCGCGTCGCCAACCGCGCCGCGTTGCACGCATTGCTCGCCGCGCGTTTTGCCCGCGACCCACGCGACCAGGTGATTGACGCACTGCAAGATGCCGGCATCGCCTTCGGGCGCCTGTCGGAGGTGGAGGAGTTGGCCACCCATCCGCAAATCCGCTTCAGCCCCGTCGATACCGGAAACGGTCTGGCGGACCTGATCGACCTGTCGGGCGGTGCGGGCGACCCGCCGCGCGTGCCGGCGCTCGGCCAGCATTCGGAGGCCATCCGCGCGGAATTCGCCGCCCCCTAATCGTCGGCGCGCGACCCTTTGGGCGGCGGGGTCCAGGGGCGTTCGGTCCGGTCTTTCAGATCCGTAACCTGCCCCATCATCGCCTGATCCATCCGCGCGTTGATCTCGCGCGCCTTCTCCATATAGGGCTTGTTCTCCAGCGGGCCGAGAAGCGGATCCCAGAGCCGCGCCAGTTCAGCAAGGTTCTTGCGGTCGAGCTTGAAATATTCCCGCGCCGCGCGCTCCGCCTCGAACGGATGATGGCCGAGCGCGACCATCGTGTAGCGGCCTGCCCGGATCGAACTGTCGAACGTTTCGCGCACGATATCCCGCGCGCCCGCCGCATAGAGCCGGTAGGTATGTTCGCGGTCATAGGCCCGTGCCACCACATGCACATGGGGAAACTCGCGGCGCACATATTCGACCAGCCGCACGGCCTTGTCATTGTCGTCCATCGCCACGACGATCGCCTTGGCGTCCTTGATCCCGGCGGCCAGCAGCAGGTCGGGCCGCGACGGGTCCCCGAAATAGCTCTCGATCCCGAACTTGCGCATCCCGTCGACCACCTCGTTGTGATAGTCGAGCACGACCGTCTTGTGGCCGTTGTTCATCAGCATCCGGTTGACGATCTGTCCGAACCGGCCGAGCCCCGCGATGATGACGGTGCCCTGCGTGTCGATATCGTCCATTTCCTGCTCTTCACCGCCCGCCCCGCGATTGGCGAGGAACCTCTCGTAGATGATGAAGAGCGCGGGCGTCAGCAGCATCGAGAGCGCCACAACGAGCAGGAGCCGTTCCTCCAGCCCCGTCGGCAGCACACCGCTCTGAACCGAGAAGGCCAGAAGCACGAAGCCGAATTCCCCGGCCTGCGCAAGGCCCAGCGTGAAGAGCCAGAAGGCACTGCCGCGAATGCGGAACACGAAGGCCAGCGCGGCCAGCACGCCGGCCTTCAGCGCGATCAGCCCCAGCGTCAGCCCGACGATCACGAAGAAATCGCCGAAAAGCACACCGAAATTGATGCCCGCCCCCACGGTGATGAAGAAGACACCGAGAAGCAGGCCCTTGAACGGCTCGATATCGGCTTCAAGCTCGTGGCGATATTCGCTGTTGGCCAGAACCACGCCGGCAAGGAAGGTGCCGAGCGCGGGCGACAGGCCCACGAGCGTCATCAGAAGTGCGGTGCCGATCACCAGAAGAAGTGCCGCAGCGGTGAAAATCTCGTGCTGCTTGGACGCCGCGATGAACCGGAAGACCGGACGGGTCAGGAAATGCCCGCCCACGGCCACCGCCGCCACGGCGGCCAGAATGACAAGCGGCCGCGCCCAGGGCGGCAGTTGCGAGATGAAGCCCGATGTCGGCGCGCCAGCCGCATCGGTGATCGCGGTCAGCGTGCCGTCCATGAAGGTCAACTCAAAACTCGACTGCGTCGCCAGAAGCGGGATGAAGGCCAGCATCGGGATGACGGCAATGTCCTGGAACAGAAGGACCGAGAAGCTCGCCCGCCCGCCGTCGGAACTTGCCAGCCCCTTCTCCCCCAGCGTCTGAAGCACGATCGCGGTCGACGAGAGCGCCAGCGTCAGCCCGACCGCGATGGCCATGTTGGTGCTCAGCCCGAAGACGATGCTCACCCCCGCGATCAGCACGGTCGTCAGCCCGACCTGCAAACCGCCCAGCCCCAGGAGCCGATGCCGCATGTCCCAAAGGTTGCGCGGCTCCAGTTCCAGCCCGACGAGGAAGAGCATCATCACCACGCCGAACTCGGCATAGTGCTGGATATTCTCGGTCTCATGGCTGGCGACGATCCCCAGAAGTGGCCCGATCACCACCCCCGCCGTCAGATAGCCCAGCACCGAGCCGAGGCCGAGCTTGCTCGCCAGCGGCACCGCGATGACCGCGGCGATCAGGAAAATGAAGGCCTGCAGCAGAAACGCGTCCATCTCAGGCCTCCGCCGCAGTTTTGACGAACGGGTTCAGCAGATCCGCCCGCGCCGCCGCCGACAGGTCGAGCCGGTCCTCGGTCAGCATCCGGAGCAGGCTCGTCCAACTGTCGATATGGGCCGGAATGCGCCCCTCCTCCCGCGCGCGGCGGGACGCGAAGAGCGCGAAGGGCGGCAGGTAGGTCATGCCGCACAGATGCGCCATCTGCTCCAGCGGGCGCAGGAGTTCGTGCAACTGATAGGCATTATAGCCGTGATCGTCATAGGCCGAGCGCGCACCGCCCGTGGTGGTGGCAGACAGGAAGATCTTGCCCTCCAGCGCCGTGCCGCCCGCGCCATAGGCAAACCCGTGCTCCAGCACCAGATCCTGCCACTCCTTCAGGATGGCCGGGGTCGAATACCAGTAGAGCGGATGCTGGAAGATCACCACGTCATGCTCGCGCAGCCGCGCCTGTTCGCGGTCAATGTCGAAATCGAGCGTGGGATATTCCGCGTAGAGGTCGACAACCGTGACACCGGGCACCCGCGCGGCAGCGCGCATCATCGGTCGGTTGACCTCGGATCGGCGCGGCGCAGGATGGGCAAAAAGGACCAAAACCGACCGTTTCGTGTCACTCACGTCGCACTTCCCCCTTCGGAAACCGGCGCCAGAATAGAACCAGCGGACGGGGGCTGTCGATAGGCCGGATGCGCGCGCGCCACGGGACGGCCTGCGGGCCGGATTCAGGGCAGAACATCCCGCGAACACCCCTTTCCCTTCCCCGCCTGACAGGATAGGCTCGCGCCCATGAGCGACCCGAGCGACATTTCCGCCCCGCAGCGCCTGTCGGACCAGGCCATCGCCGCCCGTCCGGCCCCCTATCTCGACGGGCTGAACCCCGACCAGCGCGCCGCCGTGGAAGCGCTCGACGGGCCTGTTCTGGTGCTTGCAGGCGCCGGCACCGGCAAAACCCGCGCGCTGACCACGCGGATCGCGCACCTTCTGAACACCGGGCGCGCGCAACCCAACGAAATCCTTGCCGTCACCTTCACCAACAAGGCGGCGCGCGAAATGAAGGACCGGGTCGGCCGCCAGATGGGTGGCATGATCGAGGGGATGCCATGGCTCGGCACCTTCCATTCGCTTTGCGTGAAGATCCTGCGCCGGCACGCCGAACTGGTGGGGCTCAAGTCGAATTTCACCATCCTCGACACGGATGACCAGCTTCGGCTCCTCAAGCAGCTCATCCAGGCGGAGAATATCGACGACAAGCGCTGGCCCGCGCGGATGCTCGCCGGCATCATCGACCAGTGGAAGAACCGCGGCTGGACGCCCGAACAGGTTCCGGCCTCGGATGCCGGGCTCTACAACCATCGCGGGACGGAAATCTACGCCGCCTATCAGGCCCGGCTGAAAGTGCTGAACGCGGTCGATTTCGGCGACCTGCTCCTGCATGTCGTCACCATCTTCCAGCGGCATGAGGATGTGCTGGCGCAATATCAGCGCTGGTTCCGCTACATCCTTGTCGACGAATATCAGGACACGAATGTCGCCCAGTATCTGTGGCTGCGGCTTCTGGCGGCGGGGCATCGCAACATCTGCTGCGTGGGCGATGACGACCAGTCCATCTATGGCTGGCGCGGGGCCGAGGTCGGCAACATCCTGAAATTCGAGAAGGATTTTCCAGGCGCGAAGATCATCCGGCTGGAACAGAATTACCGCTCCACCCCGCATATCCTTGCCGCCGCCTCGGGCGTGATCTCGGGCAATGAGGACCGGCTCGGCAAGACGCTCTGGACCGACCGGAACGAGGGGGAGAAAGTCCGCCTGATCGGCCATTGGGACGGTGAGGAAGAGGCCCGCTGGATCGGAGAGGAAGTGGAGGCCTGCCAACGCGGCACGCGTGGCCGCGATCCGTTTTCACTCAACGATATGGCGATACTCGTGCGCGCTTCCTTCCAGATGCGCGCCTTCGAGGACCGGTTCCTGACGATCGGCCTGCCCTATCGGGTGATCGGCGGGCCACGTTTCTACGAGCGGATGGAAATCCGCGATGCCATGGCCTATTTCCGCTGCGTCGTGTCGCCCGATGACGGGCTGGCCTTCGAGCGGATCGTGAACACGCCGAAAAGGGGCCTCGGCGACAAGGCGATGCAGACGCTGAACCGCACGGCTCGGGACAATGGCGTCTCGCTGATGGAGGGCGCGCGGATCGCGGTGGCCGATGCCTTGCTGCCGAAACGGGCCTGCACCACGCTCGGCACGCTCCTGCAGGATTTCGACCGCTGGCAAGCGCTGGCCGCCGATCCGGCCACAAGCCATATCGAACTGGCCGAACAGGTGCTCGACGAGTGCGGCTACACGGCCATGTGGCAGAACGACAAGACACCCGAAGCGCCGGGGCGGCTGGAAAACCTCAAGGAACTGGTCAAGGCGCTGGAGGAGTTCGAAAACCTGCAAGGGTTCCTCGAACATGTCGCGCTGATCATGGACAATGAGCAGGAGGACGCGATCGAGAAGGTCTCGATCATGACCCTGCACGCGGCCAAGGGGCTGGAATTTCCCTGCGTCTTCCTGCCGGGGTGGGAGGACGGGCTCTTCCCCTCGCAGCGCTCGATGGACGAGAACGGGTTGAAAGGGCTGGAGGAGGAGCGTCGGCTTGCCTATGTCGGCATCACCCGTGCGGAGGAACTCTGCACCATATCCTTTGCCGCCAACCGGCGTGTCTATGGCCAGTGGCAGAGCGCCCTGCCCTCACGCTTCATCGACGAACTGCCGCCGGACCATGTGGACGTGCTGACCCCGCCGGGCCTGCAAGGGTCCGGCCATCCGTCGGCGGCCGCAGGCATGGGCGATATTCCCGGCGTGATGCGCGGCTCGGATCTGCATGACAAGGCCGCGAGGGCCGACGCCTACAACTCGCCGGGCTGGAAACGGCTGCAGGAGCGGCGCAATGCGCGCGGCATGTCCCAGCCGGCCGAGGCCCGTAACATGATCATCGATGCCGAGGCGGTGCCGGCCTTCGGTCTGGGCGACCGCGTGTTCCATCAGAAATTCGGATATGGCGCCGTCACGGATGTGGAGGGCGACAAGCTCGAAGTCGCGTTCGAGAAAGCGGGCGTGAAACGGGTCCTGGCCAGTTTCGTCACCGGCGCGGACGATATTCCCTTCTGAGGCGCACACCGCGCCGGTCTGGCACGTGGCCGGACACAAAAAGGGCCCACCTTCGTCAGAAGGCGGGCCCTGAACCGCGCGTCCGGGGCGGCGCACCACCCGGGACGGGTTCGGGGTCTCAGACGTTTTCGCCGTAGGTGGCTTCCAGCGCGAGGCGCTTGAGGCCGGAGCGGCTCAGGCCGAGATCGGCCAGGTCGCGGTTGGTCAGGGCTTCCAGTTCCGCCAGCGTGCGGCGATAGGCGCGCCAGTTGCGGAAGGCCTCGGCGCGGGCGGCGAACCAGCCGTTCAGGCCGTCGAGGTTGGTGGAAGCAGCAGTGTTCGTGGTCGTCGATACGTAAGCCATGTCAGGTCTCCTAAGGTTGGACCCTGTTCGCGGGCCCCGTCATCAATCATGGGCGTTACATAGGCGGATTGACGTTCGCGGCAACCTACAGATGGGCAAGACTGACATGCAGAAAATGCATGTCTATCGAAAGGCCAAGTTTTTCAGGGCTTTTCAGACGTGCTGCGCTGCAAATTTATTTTTGCCCGCGAATTAAATTCGCGCCGCGCGGACCACGAGGCACAAAAAAGGCGCCGCAGGGGGAGGACCTGCGGCGCCACTCGCTTCACGGCGTAGGGAGGAGGAAACGCCGTAAATTGAATACCGTCAGACGAGACCGTGCGCCTTGCGTGCCACATATTTGAGGCTGCCGGCTTCGATGCCCATATCGGCCAGTTCACGCTGGCTGAGGTTGCGCAACTCGTTCAGGGTGGCGCGATAGGCCAGTTCCTGCGAGATCCGTGCGCGAACCGTGTCGAAGAAATGTCCGGCCCGGACGCTGGTGCCGGCGTATCCGGTGGTGCTGTCAGTCAAAGCCATTGTCTTTCTCCTTCATGTCGTTCCGTTCGTCTGTGCCTCCAATGTAGGCGTCTTCGCAGATGCAGCAATGACCATTACGTCAACTCCGTCATGCTAAAAACGCATAGCTTAGCGGTTAGATCTGTCACAATTGCCGGATCGACCCGCCAAGGCACCCCGCGCCGGGACCGGATACGGGCCCCAAACGTCCCGGCAGGTGACGCTAGGTCGCTTGCCCGATCTTGCGCGTGCGCGCCTTCTGGCGTGGCGAATCCGCTTTCACTCGCTGGCGAATCGGCGTTATCTTCCGCCCCAGAGTGCGGCCGGCCGGACAGGCGCGGATCGCATCGTCCAAGTTCAACGAGGAGACTCTCAATGAAAAAAGTTCTCATGGCGACTGCCGCCCTGTCCCTGATGGCAGGTGTGGCACAGGCCGACGCCGTCAAGGTCGGCATCATTCTGGGCTTCACCGGTCCGATTGAATCGCTGACCCCCGACATGGCCGCCGGTGCCGAGCTGGCGATGAAGGAAGTATCCGAGTCGGGCATGTTCCTCGACGGGTCCACCATCGAGCCGGTCCGCGCCGACAGCACCTGCGTCGACGCCGCTGCCGCGACGGCTGCCGCCGAGCGCCTGATCACCTCCGACAATGTGGCCGCGATCATGGGTGCCGACTGTTCCGGCGTGACCACCGCGATTGCCAACAATGTTGGCGTGCCGAACGGCGTCGTGATGATCTCGCCCTCGGCCACCTCGCCGGCCCTGTCGGACATCGAGGATAACGGCTTCTTCTTCCGCACCGCCCCGTCCGACGCCCGCCAGGGTGACGTTCTGGCCAATGTCATCAAGGACAAGGGCTATGACAATGTTGCCGTGACCTACACCAACAACGACTATGGCAAGGGCTTTGCCGACGCGTTCCAGGCAGCATATGAAGCCTTGGGCGGCTCCGTCGCCATTTCCGCCGCGCACGAAGACGGCAAGGCCGACTATTCGGCCGAAGTTGGCGCGCTCTCCGCGGCTGGTGCCGATCTGCTCGTCGTGCTCGGCTATGTAGATCAGGGCGGCCTCGGGATCATCCGCACCTCGCTCGACACCGGCGCCTTCGACACGTTCGCGCTCGGTGACGGCATGTTCGGCGACAGCCTGATCGAGAATATCGGCGACGACCTGAACGGCACTTTCGGCACCGTGCCGGGGTCCGAGGGTGAAGGCGCTGCCAAACTGGCCGAGATGCTCGACGGCATCGCTGACAATGCCTCCGGCCCCTATACCGGCGAAAGCTACGATGCGGCGGCGCTGATCGCGCTTGCAGCACAGGCGGCCGGCTCTGCCGACCGAGCAGCCATCCAGTCCAAGATCCTCGACGTGGCCAACGCGCCGGGCGAGCCGATCGGACCGGGTGAACTGGCCAAAGGTCTGGAAATCCTCAAGAACGGTGGCGAGATCGACTATGTCGGTGCGACCAATGTCGAACTGATCGGCGCTGGCGAGGCCGCAGGCTCCTACCGCGAGTATGAAGTCAAGGACGGCGCCTTCGAGACGGTGACCTTCCGCTGATCTTCCGATCCGACACCCAAAAAGCAGCCCGGACCCCTTGCGGTTCGGGCTGTTTTGCATGATAGCGCGACCATGATCACAGTCGAAAACCTCTCCATGCACTTTGGCGGCATCAAGGCCGTCGACGGTGCCAGCCTCGAGATTGCCGAGGGCTCCATCACCGGGCTGATCGGCCCGAACGGCGCCGGCAAGACGACGCTCTTCAACGTCATCGCGGGCCATTACCAGCCGACCGCCGGCCGGGTCCTGCTCGATGGCGAGGATATTACCGGCCTGCCGCCGCACGACCTGTTCGGCAAGGGCCTGCTGCGGACCTTCCAGATCGCCCACGAGTTCAGCACCCTGACCGTGCGGGACAATCTGATGACCGTACCGGGCGGGCAGAAGGGCGAGACGCTCTGGAACAGCTGGTTCCGCAACGGCGAGGTCCGCGCGCAGGAACGCGAGATCCGCAAGAAGGCCGACGAGGTGATCGAGTTTCTCGAAATCTCCCATGTGGCCGACGAACTGGCGGGCAACCTCTCTGGCGGCCAGAAGAAGCTTCTGGAGCTTGGCCGCACGATGATGGTGGACGCGAAGATCGTCTTCCTCGACGAGGTGGGCGCGGGCGTCAACCGTACGCTTCTGAACACGATCGGCGACGCAATCCTGCGGCTCAACCGCGAGCGCAACTACACATTCTGCATGATCGAACATGACATGGATTTCATCTCCCGCCTGTGCGACCCGGTGATCGTGATGGCCGAGGGCAAGGTGCTGACCGAAGGCAGCGCGGAAGAGGTGAAGGCCAACGAGCAGGTGATCGAGGCCTATCTCGGCACCGGGCTGAAAAACAAGCCCGCGGCGGAGGGCACGGCATGAAGTACCTGACCGCGGAGAACATGACCGGCGGCTATGGCGGGGCGGACATCCTGCACAGCTGCACCATCACCGTCGAGGAAGGCGAGATCGCCGTCATCGTCGGGCCGAACGGCGCGGGCAAGTCGACCGCCATGAAGGCCGTCTTCGGCATGCTGCCCCTGCGCGAGGGCCGGGTGACGCTGGGCGGCGAGGATATCACCCACCTGACACCGCAGGACCGCGTGCGCGCGGGCATGGGGTTCGTGCCGCAGACCAACAACGTCTTCGCCTCGATGACCGTTCAGGAAAATCTGGAGATGGGCGCCTATATCCGTGAGGACGATTTCGCGGACACGATGGCGCAGGTCTTCGACCTGTTCCCGATCCTGAAGGAAAAGCGCAACCAGCCGGCGGGCGAGCTGTCGGGCGGGCAGCGCCAGCAGGTGGCCGTGGGCCGCGCGCTGATGACCCGGCCGAAGCTTCTGATGCTCGACGAGCCGACCGCAGGCGTCAGCCCGATCGTGATGGACGAACTGTTCGACCGCATCCTCGAAGTGGCGGCGACCGGCATCGCCATCCTGATGGTGGAGCAGAATGCCCGCCAGGCGCTCAACATTGCCGATCACGGGTTCGTCCTCGTGCAGGGGCAGAACCGTTTCACAGACACCGGGGCCGCGCTCATGGCCGACCCGGACGTCCGCAAATCCTTCCTCGGGGGCTGAGATGGAAGATATCCTCAACGCCATCGTCCTTCTGTCGAATTTCGTGATCGTGCCCGGGCTCGCCTATGGGGCGCAGCTTGCGCTCGGCGCGCTCGGCGTGACGCTGATCTACGCCGTATTGCGCTTTTCGAACTTCGCCCATGGCGACCTGATGGCCTTCGGCACCATGGCCGTGATCCTTGTGACCTGGACCTTCCAGTCGGTGGGCATCTCGGCCGGACCGGTGCCCACGGCGCTGCTCGCCCTGCCCTTCGGCATTCTGGCCGCGATCGGAATATCGCTCCTGTTCGACCGGAGCGTCTACAAATTCTACCGCACCAAGAAATCGCCGCCCGTTGTCTTCGTCATCGCCTCGGTGGGCGTGATGTTCATGCTGAACGGGATCGTGCGGTTCATCATCGGCCCCGGCGACCAGAATTTTTCCGATGGCGGACGGTTCCTGATCAAGGCGCGCGAATTCAAGGAGATGACCGGGCTGAACGAGGGGCTGGCGATCAAGACCTCGCAGGGGATCACCATCATCGTGGCCTTCCTCGTGATGATCGCACTCTTCTGGTTCCTGCAGAAATCGCGCACTGGCAAGGCGATGCGGGCCTATTCCGACAATGAGGATCTAGCGCTCCTGTCGGGCATCAATCCCGACCGGGTGGTGCTTTACACGTGGATCATCGCGGCCGCGCTGGCGACCATCGCGGGCACGCTCTACGGGCTCGACAAGAGCTTCAAGCCCTTCACCTACTTCCAGCTTCTGCTGCCGATCTTCGCAGCGGCGATCGTCGGCGGGATCGGCAACCCGCTCGGCGCGATTGCGGGCGGTTTCGTCATCGCCTTCTCTGAGGTGACGGTGACCTATGCCTACAAGAAGTTCCTGATCTATCTCGGCCCCGAGGGCTGGGCCCCCGACGGGCTCGTCCAACTTCTGTCGACCGACTATAAATTCGCCGTCTCCTTCGTGATCCTGGTGCTCGTGCTCCTGATCCGCCCGACCGGCATCTTCAAGGGGAAAGTGATATGAAACTGCCCGTCCCCGCCCAGTTCGCCATCATGGGGCTTCTGCTCGTGCTGGTGGGCATCTTCCAGAGCTGGTCGGTCGCGCTCGCGATCCTCAATCTCTGCCTGATCTCGTCGGTCATGGCGCTCGGCGTCAACATCCAGTGGGGCTATGCGGGCCTGTTCAATGTCGGGATCATGGGCTTTGCCGCGCTCGGTGGCGTCGGCGCGATGCTCGTCTCTGTCCCGCCCGTGCGCGAGGCGTGGGCCGCCGGTGGCCTGCAGGTGATCGGCTCCGGCCTTCTGGTTCTGGCTGTGATCGCGGCGGTCGTCTTCGCCCGCCGCACGCTGGAGGGCCGCACCCGCAGCCTGGCCACCGTGGCCCTTGTCGCGGGCGGCTATTTCCTGGTCCGTGCGGTCTTCGATCCGGCGGTCGATGCGATCGAGGCCGTCGATCCGGCCAAGTCGGGCTTTCTTGGCGGCCTCGGCCTGCCGATCATCTTCAGCTGGGGCATCGGCGGGGTCTTTGCCGCGGGCGCGGCCTGGGTCGTGGGCAAGATCGCGCTCGGGCTGCGGTCGGACTATCTGGCCATTGCCACACTCGGCATTTCCGAGATCATCATCGCGATCCTGAAAAACGAGGACTGGCTGACCCGCGGGGTCAAGAATGTCTCCGGCCTGCCGCGCCCGGTGCCGCTGGAGATCAACCTCATCCAGTCGCCCTGGTTCACCGACCTGTCGGCCCGGATCGGCGCCGACCCGGTGGCCTTCGCGGGCATTTTCGTGAAGCTCTGCTATGCGGCGCTCTTCACCATCGTGCTGCTCGCCATCCTGTGGCTGTCGCAGCGCGCGCTCCATTCCCCCTGGGGCCGGATGATGCGCGCGATCCGTGACAATCGCGATGCGGCCGAAGCGATGGGCAAGGATGTCACCAAGCGCCACCTGCAGACCTTCGTGCTCGGGTCCGCCGTCGTCGGCATCGCCGGGGCGATGCTCGTGACCATCGACGGGCAATTCACGCCCGGCACCTACAATCCGCTGCGCTACACGTTCCTCATCTGGGTGATGGTGATCGTGGGCGGCTCGGGCAACAATTACGGCTCGGTCCTTGGCGGGTTCCTGATCTGGTTCCTGTGGATCCAGGCCGAACCGGCGGGCCTGTGGCTGATGAATGTGCTGACGATGCCACTGGCCGAGGGCAGCGCACTGAAGGCGCATCTGCTGCAGGCGGCTCCGCATTTGCGGCTCTTCCTGATGGGGCTGATCCTGCTTCTGGTGTTGCGTTTCAGCCCGCGCGGCCTGATCCCCGAGGAAACCGGCCGCAAGGCCGCCTGACACTGGTCTGGCGCCCCTGCCACAGTCGCGGGGGCGTCGTCACACGCCGAGAAACCGGTCCCGCGTGGCCGGATCGAGCCCGTCGGGCGCGCCCGACCAGACACTGACCCCTTTTTCCAGGATCGTGCATCTGTCGGCGATCGGCAGCAACTCGGCCAGAATCTTGTCGACGATCAGGAGCGACAGGCCCTCGTCCTTCAACCGGCGCAGCGCGGTCCAGATTTCCTGCCGGATGACCGGGGCCAGCCCCTCGGTCGCCTCGTCGAGGATCAGGAGCCGCGGGTTGGTCGTGAGCGCCCGCCCGATGGCCAGCATCTGCTGCTCGCCCCCCGATAGCGAATGGCCATATTGCCCGCGGCGCTCACCCAGACGGGGAAAGAGCGCCTCCACCCGTGCGCGGTCCCAGTAGCCCGGCCGCGCGGCGGCGGTCAGGTTCTCCGCGACCGTGAGGTTGGGGAAAATCCGCCGCCCCTCGGGCACCAGTCCAATACCGGCCCGCGCGATCCTGTGGGACGGTTGACCGCCTATAGCCTGCCCGTCGAGGCGGATTTGCCCGTCGCGCGGTGGCGTCAAGCCGCAAATGGCGCGGATCGTCGTCGATTTCCCCATGCCGTTGCGGCC
Source organism: Oceanomicrobium pacificus (assembly GCF_009833495.1). Classification (GTDB taxonomy): domain Bacteria; phylum Pseudomonadota; class Alphaproteobacteria; order Rhodobacterales; family Rhodobacteraceae; genus Oceanomicrobium; species Oceanomicrobium pacificus. Next base: position 58,238 of record NZ_WUWG01000001.1, read on the forward strand.
AAGGAGCGCCAGCGCCTCGCCCGTGCCAAGTGACAGCGACACATCGAAAAGCGCCTGGCTCGCGCCGTAGAAGGCGGTGATCCGCTCCAGTTCAAGCATCGCCGTCCCCCAGATAGGCGTCGCGCACCCGCGGGTCGGCGCGCACCGTGTCCGCATCGCCGGACGCGATGATCGCGCCCGACACAAGGACCGAAATCCGGTCGGCGAGCCGGAAGACCGCATCCATGTCATGCTCGACGAGCAGCAACGGCACTTCCGTGCGGAGTGTATCCAGCAGCGCGACCATCTCGGCCGAGCCTTCGGGGCCGAGACCCGCCAGCGGTTCGTCGAGCAGCAGGAGCTTCGGACCGAGCGCCAGCGCGCAGGCCAGTTCGACCCGTCGCCGCTCGCCATGCGACAGGTCGGACACCGCGACCCCGGCCCGGTCCGCGACACCGGTACGGGCCAGCGCCGCATCCGCCGCGTCGCGCAATTCGCTGTCCTGCGTCACTGCGCCCCAGAAGCGGTAGGTCCGCCCCTGCGCGCCCTGCAGCGCCAGCATCACGTTTCGGCGGGCCGACAGCGGCTCGGCCAGTTGCGAGACTTGGAACGTACGCCCCAGCCCGGCACGGGCCCGCGCCGCCGGCCGCGCTTCCGTCATGTCCCGGCCGGCAATCTCGATCCGGCCCGCATCGGGCGTTATGAAGCCCGCGATCTGGCCGATGAGCGTGCTCTTGCCCGCGCCGTTCGGCCCGATCAGCGCATGAATCTCGCCTGTCTCCAGCGTCAGCGATACATCCTGCGTCACAGTCAGCGCGCCGAAGGCCTTCATCAGCCCCGATATGGCCAGCCGTGTCTCAGTCATGGCGCGCCCGCCCGGCCAAAAGCCCCAAGAGCCCGCCGCGCGCGAACAGCACCGCGCCAAGTAGCACCAGACCCAGCCAGAACTGCCAGAAATCGGTCCAGCCGCCGAGCAGCACTTCCAGCAGGATGAACAGGATCGCCCCCGCCACCGGACCGAAGAGCCGTCCCACCCCGCCGAGGATCACGATCACCATGATCTCGCCCGAGCGGTGCCAGCTGAGCATCGACGGGCCGACAAACCCGTTCAGATCGGCAAAGAGCGCGCCCGCAAGCGCCGTGACCATGGCCGAGATGACAAAGGCGGTGAGCCGGACCGGAAACGGGCTGATGCCGGAACTGGCCAGCCGCACATCGTTCAGGCGCGCCATGTCGAGCGCCGCGCCGAACCGCGACCCGGTCACGCGGCTCATCGCCCAGAGCGTCAGCAAAAGCACCCCGAAGACCAACGCGAAAAACTGGATTGGATCGTTGGTATTCATCCCCGGCATCTGGTTGCGCAGGTAGATGGGCAATCCGTCCTCGCCGCCATAGGGGGTCAGCGAGATGGCGAAATAATAGGTCATCTGCGCAAAGGCGAGCGTGATCATGATGAAATAGACCCCGCGCGTCCGCAGGCTGATCGCGCCGATCCCGAGTGCGAGCAGCGCCGCCGACAGGAGCGCCGTCATCCAGATGACGGGCATCCAGACGGTGCCCGGCAAGAGGCCCAGAAAAAGCGACATGTCGAATGCATGATGCGCCGCGATGCCCGCCGCATAGCCGCCGACGCCGAAAAAGGCGGCATGGCCGAAACTGACGAGCCCGCCCGCGCCGAGCGCGAGATTGAGCCCGACACCGGCCAGCGCCACGATCGCGATCCGGCTGACGAGGTTGATATAGAATGTCTCGCCGAGCGCCAGCGCGGTCAGCGCAGCGGCCGGCAGGAGCAGCAGAAGCACCGCATTGACAAGGGTCTCGCGCGACAGGTCAGGCATTGGCGGGGAACAGTCCTTGCGGCCGGATGGCGAGGATCACGGCCATGACAAGATAGATGAGCATCGAGCCGAGCGATGCGCCCACCGTCGTCGCTTCGGAGGGCGGCAGCACCAGCCCAAAGAGCTCGGGCAGGAAAATCCGCCCCAGCGTGTCGGTCACGCCGACAAGCACCGCGCCCACCAGCGCCCCCCGGATCGACCCGATCCCGCCGATCACGATCACGACGAAGGCGAGGATCAGCACGGGTTCGCCCATGCCAACCCGCACCGATTGCAGCGCGCCGACCATGGCACCGGCCAGCCCGGCCAGCCCCGCGCCGAGCGCAAAGACAATCGTGTAGAGGCTTGCGATGTTCACGCCGAGTGCGGCGATCATCTCGCGGTCGCTCTCGCCCGCACGGATCTGCATGCCGAGCCGGGTGCGCGCGATGAGCAGGAACAGGCCCAGCGCCACCAGGAGCCCGACCCCGATGATCGCAAGCCGATAGAGCGGATAGACCGCCCCGCCCGGCAGGGCCACCGCGCCCGACAGCGCGTCCGGCACGTCGAGCCAGAGCGGCGCACCGCCAAAGAGATAGCGCGTGCCTTCGGAGATGATGAGGATAAGCGCGAAAGTCGCGAGCACTTGGTCGAGATGGTCCCGCGCATAGAGCCGCCGCATGACGCTCCATTCGATGAGCGCGCCTGCAAGTGCCGCCGCGATCACGCCCGCCCCGAGGCCGAGCGCAAAACTGCCCGTGCTGCCGGTGACCGTCGCGCAGGTGAAAGCGCCGATCATGTAGAGCGAGCCGTGAGCCAGATTGATCAGCCCCATGACGCCGAAGACGAGCGTCAGCCCGGACGCCATCAGGAACAGGGTCACGCCAAGCTGCACGCCGTTCAGCAGCTGTTCGATGAAGAGGGGAAGCGTCATGCGCAGCAGGACGGCCGGCGGCGTGGGGTCGACCCCCGCGCCGCCGGCCCGTCAGTTCAGTCGATCAGAGCTTGCACTCCGCCGCATAGGCATCCTGCAGGTCCTCGATCGCGACACCGACCAGCTTGTTCGTGGGCTTGCCCTCTCCGGCGACCACCTCGCGGATATAGATATCCTGGATCGGGTGGTTGTTGTTCCCGAAGGCGAAGTCCCCGCGCACGCTGTCGAAATCGGCCTCTTTCAGCGCGGCACGAAACGCGTCCTTGTCCGACGGGTCCGCCTTGCCGAGCGCCGACAGGATTAGGTTGGCCGTGTCGAAACCCTGGCTCGCATAAAGCGTCGGCGTACGGTCATATTTGGCGCGGAAGCTGTCCACGAAGGCGGCATTGGCCGGATTGTCCAGATCATAGGCCCATTGCGAGCTGTTCTTCACGCCGAGCGCCGCATCGCCCACCGCGCCGAGGATGATCTCATCGAAGGAGAAGGCCGGGCCGTAGAGCGGCAGTTCCGCACCCGAGGCCGCATATTGCTTGGTGAAGGCGATGCCCATGCCGGCCGGCAGGAAGAAGAAGATGCTGTCCGCGTCGCTCGCCCGGATCTGGCTGATCTCGGCGGCATAATCTTCCTGTCCGAGCTTGGTGTAGATCTCGCCCGCCACATCGTCGCCGAAACGCGACTTGAAGCCCGTGAGCGCGTCGGTGCCCGCTGGATAGTTGGGTGCGAGGATGAAGGGCTTCTTGATCCCCTCGGCCTTCATGTAGGCGCCCATCGCCTCGTGCAGGTTGTTGTTCTGCCAGGCAACGTTGAAATAATTCTCATGGCAGTTCTTGCCGGCAAGCGCGGAGGGGCCCGCGTTGGGCGACAGGTAGAAGGTGCCGCCGGCCGTCACGCCCGGCACCACGGCCATGGCGAGGTTCGACCAGATGATGCCGGTCAGAATGTCGACCTTGTCTTTCTGCACCAGTTCGTCGGCCAGCGACTTGGCCACGTCGGGCTTGCGGGCATCGTCACGGATGATGACCTCCACATCCGATCCGGCCTGTTCCATCGCCAGCATGAACCCGTCGCGCACATCCGTGCCCAGATGCGACCCACCACCCGAGAGCGTGGTGATCATCCCGATTTTCGTATCCGCCTGCGCGGCGCTCGCCGCGATCAGTGCTGCCGTCGCGGCGCCCATCAGTTTCTTCATTCTCGTCACTTCCCTGTTGGTCTTGTCTTTGTTTTGGTGGTTCCGGCCGGGCCGGTCCGGATCAGAAGGCCCGGAATGTCAGCGTGGTCAGCGACCGGCTGATCCCGTCTATATCGAGCAGCTTGTCATTGATGAATTTGCCCACATCCTTGCCCTCGGGCACATAGACTTTCATCAGAAGGTCATAGTCGCCGCTGGTGGAATAGAGCTCGGACACGATCTCCCGCTCGTAGATCGCATCGGCCACCTCGTAGGTGCGGCCGGGCGCACAGCGCAGCTGGATGAAAACACATTGCATGGGTCACGTCCTTTTCAAGCCGTCGGTCCGGTCGAGTCGCCGGGCGACCGCGGGCGAGTAAACCGTGGTTCCGCGATCGGGGCAAGCCGCCCGGTCACGGGTGCGCTGGCCGGTCAGGGCCATCTGGCGGGCATCGCCGCGGCGGGAATGATGGCGCCGGGATGGTTGATGACCGTCGCGCTCAGTTTCTGCGCCGCGCGGGCCGCGTCGAACGGATCGAGCCCGAGGAGCCGCGCCGACAGATAGCCCGCGTTGAAACTGTCGCCCGCACCGGTCGTGTCGCGCGGCCGCGCCACACCGTCAAAGGCGATCTCCGCCCGCGCACCATCCGCAGCCACCAGCATCGGCGCCGGCCCGTCGCGGAGCACCCATTCGCCGACAGAGGCTGCCGCCAGCCGCGCGGCAGTGTCCTCGGGGGTGCGGTCTCCGAAAATCGCCTCCTGTTCCTCGACGGAGGTCAGCACGAGCGACGCGACCTCGAACGCCTCGGTTGCGGCGGCGGCGGCCGCTTCCGCGCCGGGCCAGAGCCGCGGCCTGTGATTCGGATCGAAGGCCACCTGCCCACCGGCCGCCCGAACGTCGCGGGCCAGTCCGAAGAGCGCCGCGCGCCCCTCGGCGCTCAGCACCGCCAGCGTGATGCCGGAAAAGAAGAACAGATCGGCACCGGACACAGCTGATTGCACCGCCGCATCCACCCCGTCGCGGAACATGTCGCGCACCGGCGCATTCTCGCGCCAGTATGTGAAACTGCGCTCGCCCATGGCATCGGTAGAAATGGCATAGAGGCCGATCGTGCGCCCCGGCACCGGCGTGGCGAGGTCGAGCCGGATGCCCTCGTCCGCCCAGGCTTGCGTCATCCGGGCGCTGAACGGGTCGTCCCCGACACGCGTCAGATAGGACAGGTCGGCCGCGTCGCCGAGCAGGCGCTTCATGTAGACGGACGTGTTCAACGTGTCGCCACCGAAGCCGAACGCCCAGCCGCTGTCCGCATTGCCCGAAATTTCCGCCATACATTCGCCGGCGATCACGATCCGCCGCGCCGTCATTGACCCTTGCCCATGAAAATCTGGTCCGTCCCTGTCGTTTTCCGGCCTCCGGACGGTTGCCCGGTGCCACCTGTCGGCCAATCCATACAAGTGCGGACCCGTGCTGACCAGTCCGCCGGTCTGAAAGCTGCGCAATTCCTGCGAAAAAGGCCCCGGGACACATTGGCAATCCGGTTTCCTTTCCGTAAGTTCGACCGCCAAACGGCCAGCGATACGGGGACAGGTTTTGCCGACTGCCTTTACCAGGGATTCACAGCCCAGTTTCATGCGCTTCCTGCCCGCGCTTCTGGCCTTCATGGCCACGGCGTGGTTCTGGAGCTTCCTGCCGGCGATTTCCGCCGGTGAAACCCGCAGCTGGGCCTGGGCCTGGCTGCCGGATCAGGGGGTCGAGCTGGCGCTGCGGATCGACGGGCTGTCGCTCCTCTTCGCGCTGCTGATCACCGGGATCGGGACGCTCATCTTCCTTTATACCGCAGCCTATTTCCGCAACGATGACAGGCTGCCGCGCCTGCTCACGCTCCTGATGCTCTTCGGCATCTCGATGCTGGGACTGGTTCTGGCCGACGATGCGATCTCGCTCTTCGTCTTCTGGGAGGGCACGACCGTGACCTCCTTCCTGCTGGTGGGCTTCGACCATAACCGCCGTTATGCCCGCGCGAGTGCGCTTCAGGCGCTGATCATCACCGGGCTGGGCGGGCTGGCGCTGCTCGCCGGGCTCATCATCCTCGGCCAGTTCGCGGGCACCTATAGGCTGAGCGAAATGGTCCTGATGGGTGATGCGATCCGCGCGTCCGAGATCTACATTGCCGCGACCATTTTCGTGCTGCTCGGCTGCTTCACCAAATCGGCCCAGTTCCCGTTCCACTTCTGGCTTCCCGGCGCCATGGCCGCGCCCACGCCGGTCAGCGCCTATCTCCATTCGGCGACGATGGTGAAGGCCGGCGTCTACCTGCTGATGCGGATGAGCCCCGCGCTCGGCGGCACCGAGATCTGGATGTGGAGCCTGACCATCTGTGGCGCGATCACGATGATCGTCGGGTCGGTCTGGGCGATGAAGCAGGACGACCTGAAACTGATGCTGGCCCACACCACGCTGATGGGTCTCGGTGCGCTCGTGATGCTGCTCGGCTCGGGCACCAAAGAAGCGGCGAAGGCGGCCGTTCTGTTCCTGCTTGTCCATGCGCTCTACAAGGCCGCGCTCTTCCTGTCCGTCGGCATTCTCGACAAGCAGGCCGGGTCGCGGATGGTCGACGATCTCGGTGGTCTGCGCGGCGCGATGCCGCTCAGCTTCGCCATTGCCGCGCTGGCGGCCCTGTCCATGGCAGGCTTCCCGCCCTTCATCGGCTTCATCGGCAAGGAAGTGATCTACGAGAGCGCGCTCCACAGCGCGGCATCCCCGCTTCTGGTGACCGGATCGGCGCTGGCGGCCAACATCATGATGGTGGCCTGTGCCGGACTGGTGGCAATCAAACCCTATTTTGGCGAGCGGCGGGCACAGAAAAACCCCGGCGATCCGGTCTTCGGCCTCTGGTTCGGGCCGGCGGTGCTCGCGGCTCTCGGCCTCTGGTTCGGGCTATTTCCCGCCGCCCTTGGCCATGACCTGCTCGAACCCGCGCTCGGCGCGGTGACGGGCAAGGCGGCAGAGGTGAAACTCTACCTTTGGCACGGGGTCAACCTGCCCTTCCTGCTCAGCCTGCTGACATTCGCGGCCGGGATCGGGCTCTTCCTCGTGATCGGTGCCGTGCGGCGCGCGCTTCAGGCCGCCCGCGTGCCGGGCGCAGAGGATGGCTATGACCTCGGGCTGGCGGGGATCGACCGGTTGTCCGCATGGGTCACGCGGTCGCTGCAGGGCGGCCGGATGACGGTCTACCTCAAGCTAAGCTTCGCGGTCTTTGCCGGTGTCATCTGGATGGCGATCCTGATGAGCAACACCGAACTGAGCCGCCCGGACTTCCGGGTGCCGCTTTTCCAGTTCGGCGTCGTCGTCCTGATCCTTGTCTCGACGGTGGTCGTGACCTTCACGCCGTCGCGGCTGATCGCGATCTGTGCGCTTGGCGGTGTCGGCTCGGGCATCGCCATGCTGTTCGTGATGTATGGCGCCATCGACGTCGCCATGACCCAGCTACTGGTGGAAATCCTCGTGGTCGTCTTCTTCGCCATCGCGCTTCTGCAATTGCCGCGCACGCCGATCTCGCTCGGGTTCCGCCCGTTCGACATGGCGCTGAGCGTGGCGCTGGGGCTTGGCGTTATTGTTACGCTCTGGGCCGTGCTCGGGACCGAGCTGAACCTCTACCTGACCGAATATTTCGAGAAATACTCGGCACCGAAAGCGCTGGGACGCAACATCGTCAACGTGATCCTCGTTGATTTCCGCGCGCTCGACACGCTCGGTGAAGTGTCGGTGGTGCTGATCGCCGCCATCGCTGCTGTCGCGGTGATGCGCGCCGGACGGGAGGCCCGCAAATGAAGTCGCTCATCCTCTCCGTCGCGTCCCGCGCGTTGATGCCGACGCTCCTGATCGTGTCCTTCTATGTGCTCTGGCGTGGCCATAACGAACCGGGTGGCGGGTTCATCGGCGGTCTGGTCGCCGTGCTGGGCCTTGTCATCATGTCCAAGGCCGAAGGTGTGCGCGCCGCCCGCGACTTCCTGCGGATCGAGCCGCTGTCGCTGGCGGCCATCGGGCTCGGCTGTTCCGTTGTATCGGGCGTCTGGGGCTATATCGTTTACGGCACGGTCCTGAAGGGCGTCTGGCCCTTCATCACCGTCGCCGCGGACGGATCGAAATCCGGCCTGCCGGTCGGTTCGATCTTCCTCTTCGACCTCGGCGTCTACCTTGTGGTGATCGGCGGCGTGCTGGGCATGCTCTTCGCCATGGAAGAAGTGGTCGCCCCGGAACCGGACGAGGACGAAACCCGGGACGGAGGCGCAGGCTGATGGATTTTCTTTTCGTTCTGATCGTCGGACTTCTGGTCACATCGGGCGCCTACCTGATGATGTCGGGGCACCTTGTGCGGTTCCTCTATGGGCTGGCGCTCTTCTCCAATGCGGCCAACCTCGCGATTTTCGTGTCCGGCGGGCTCTCCTACGGGGCGCCGGCGCTGATCGCGGAGGGCGAAAAAGCGCCGCTCGAACCGGTGGCCAATGCGCTGCCGCAAGCGCTGGTGCTGACCGCGATCGTCATCGGCTTCGGCCTGACGGTGTTTGCGCTGGCGCTCGCGAAACGCGCCTTTGCCTCGGAAGGCACGGCGCTGATGGATGATATGCGAAGCGCCGAACCGCGCGCGGAGGACTGAGCCTTTATGCTGGTAGCCTTTCCGATCCTCACGGCCCTGGGCACGGCCGTTTTCTGTTTCCTTATGCGCGACCAGCGGCAGGGACAGATGCTGGCGTCGCTCGGCGGCGCGCTCATTCAGGTGGCGCTCGCCGTGGCGCTTCTGTGGACCGTGACCACCTCCGGCCCGCTTTCGGCGCAGATGGGCGGCTGGCCCGCGCCTTTCGGGATCACGCTTGTGGCCGACACGCTGTCGGCGCTTCTCGTTCTGTCGACCGCCATCGTGCTTCTGTGCGTGGTGATCTTCAGCCTGTCGGAAATCGAGCGCGAACAGGAGCGGCTGGGCTATCAGGCGCTGGTACATGCGCTTGTCGCCGGTGTCATGGGGGCGTTCCTGACCGGCGATATCTTCAACCTCTATGTCTGGTTCGAGGTGCTGCTCATCTCCTCCTTCGGTCTTCTGGTGATCGGCGGCGGCAAGGCGCAGCTCGACGGGGCGGTGAAATATGTCGGTCTCAACCTGATTGCGACGCTGGCCTTCCTGACCGGCGTGGGCCTGCTCTACGGCGCGACCGGCACGCTCAACATGGCCGACCTCAATCAGGCCGTCAGCGGCCGGATGACGGAGACGGCGATCCTTGCCTCGGCCGGGTTCCTGCTCTTTGCCTACGGGGCCAAATCGGCGCTCTTCCCGGTCTATTTCTGGCTGCCGGCTTCCTACCATACGCCTGCGGCGGCGACCTCCGCGCTTTTCGCGGCGCTTCTGACCAAGGTGGGCGTCTATTCGATCCTCCGGGTCTTCACGCTGGTGTTCGAGACCGACGGCACACCGCTGGCGCCGGTGCTCATCGTCGCCGGTGCGATCACCGCCGTGGTCGGCGTGCTCGGCGCCGTCACCCACCGCGAGATCCGGCGCATCCTGTCCTACAACATCATCTCGTCCATCGGCCTGCTCATCATGGCCATCGGGATCGACACGCCGCTCGCGATCACCGCGGCGATCTTCTATCTGGTGCACAATATGCTGGTGAAGGCGGCGCTCTTCCTGCATGCGGGACTGGTGCTGAAAATCAAGGGATCGGAGGAATTCGACAAGGTGGGCGGCATCTACGAACAGGCCCCGTGGATCGCGGTTCTGTTCCTTGTGCCCGCGCTGTCGCTGGCTGGCATCCCGCCGCTGTCGGGCTTCTGGGGCAAGTTCCTGATCCTGCGGGCCACGATCGACCTGCCGTCGCTCGCGCTCACCGTCCTTGTGCTCGTCGTCAGCTTGCTGACCATCTATTCGGTCGCCCGCATCTGGCTTGAGATCTTCTGGAAATCCGACGAGCGCGGAGAAGGCTGTGCCCCCGCCCCTGCCCTCATGGTCGCGCCGATCGTCCTGCTGACGATCCTGACGGTCGGCATCGGTCTCTATCCCGACCTGCTCTATAGCTGGTCGGACAGTGCAGCTGCCGGCATTGCCGATCCGTCGACCTATATTTCCGCCGTGATGGAGGACCCGTCATGAGTTTCTTCCGCCGCCTGTTGGGCACGATCCGGCTGACGCTCTATTTCCTGTACGATCTGCTCTCCTCGTCGGTGCGGATCGCTTATGACGTTGTGACTCCATCGATCAACTCCAAGCCGCGTCTGGTGGTGATGCCGCTCGACGCCAAGAGCGACACGGAAATCCTGCTGACCGCGAACCTGATCTCGCTGACGCCCGGCACGCTGACCGTGGATGTGAGCGAGGATCGCAGCTGCCTGCTCATCCACTCCATGTTCGACGCCAAGGACAATATGGACGCGGTCCAGCCGCTCAAGGACGGGATCGAGGCGCGCGTGATCGGAGCAACACGATGACCATCTTGCAAAAATCCGTCGACGGGTTCCTCGGGCTCTGCATCGAGATTTCCGCCGCCTTCATCCTGATCGGCCTGCTCTGCGCGCTCTACCGGCTGGTGGCGGGCAAGTCGCTGGCCGACCGGGTGGTGGCACTCGACCTGATCTCCATGCTGCTCGTGGCCTTCCTTGCGCTCTTCGCGCTGGCCACCGCGAAACCCGCCTATCTCGACGCGGCCATCGCGCTGGCGCTGACCTCATTCCTGGCCACCGTCGCCTATGCGCGGTTCATCGACCGCAGCGCCCATCAGGCGCGCGAGGACGAGGCCGCGGAGACGGCCGCCACCGCAGCCGATGCCGGGGGGGATGCGTGATGGAACAGGCGCTTGAAATCATTGCCGGTCTGATGGTGCTGGCGGGCGGATTCTTCTGCCTCGTGGCCGGGATCGGGGTCGTGAAACTGCCCGACCTGTTCATGCGGATGCATGCCTCGACCAAGGCGGGTACGGTCGGCGTGGGCCTGACCTGCCTGTCGCTGGTGCTGGTCGGCCCGACATGGATCGTGGCCGGCAAGGCCGTGGCCGTGACATTATTCATGATCGCGACAGCCCCGATCGGCTCGCACCTGATCGGCCGCGCAGCCTACCGCGCCGGCTTCACTTTCTGGGAGCCGACGATCATCGAACCGATCGCCACCGAAACCTTCCCGGTCGACGACGATCAGGCCTGACCGCGCTCAGCCCACAAGGGCATGAGCGGCGAGATGCGCATAATGCGGCCGGGCACCGTCTGCCAGACGCGCCAGATCGCCGTCCAGTTCGGGCAGGTCGCCCTCCGGTCCGGCAAAGCCGGTCGATCCCTCGACAGCGCCGTACCAGTGCGCGGCCCAGACGCCATCATCCGGCCGGCGTCCGGGCGCCCAGCCCAGCATGGACGCACGCCCTTCGATGCCAAGCGCCGCGCAGAGCGCCTTCAGCATCCGCTCGGGTGCGGCCCTGATCGCGGCACTGTCGATCACGATAGGCGGCCGGCCCTGCCGGACTGACAGTTGGTCGAAGAGCCGCGCCTGCTGCGCAAATCCGATATCCTCCGCGCGCGGCGCCTCGCGTTTCGCCGCGTAGGATGCGATCACCCGCTCGGGCGCGCGGATCAGGAAAAAATGCGTCAGCCCGTCCGTCCAGCCCAGATCGCTGTCGTCCAGCATGTGCTGTGTCATGTGTTTCTGGAACAGGAGCGGCGTTGCGACCTCCTCCTGCGCGCAATCCCGCGCCACGGTCGGATAGTCACGCGGATCGGCCGCGAGGATCTCTGCCCGCATCGGGTGGGTCAGGCCGGTCTTCCGCAAATAGGCGGCATAGAATGGTTCGTCACGCACCGTGCAATCTCCGCGCGCCTCGAAGCTGCGCATCATCGCGGTCGACAGGTTCCGCGGCCCCGACCACATGGCGATGCGGCGGGTCACGCGCAGGTCTCCGCCGCGATCAGATCGGCATAAAGGCCGCGGATCCGTCGTGTGACGGGTCCGGCGCCGCCCGTCCCGATCGTTCGCCCGTCGATCTCGGCCACAGGGGTTTGCGCGCCGAATGTGCCGGTCAGGAACGCCTCGTCCGCGCCGTAAGTATCGACGAGCGAGAAATTGCGTTCGTGTACCGGAATGCCGTTCGCGCGGCACAGGTCGATCACCTTGGCCCGCGTGATGCCGTTCATGCAGTAATCCCCGGTCGAGGTCCAAACCTCCCCCTTGCGGACGATGAAGAAATTGCAGGCATTGGTCGTGTTGACGAACCCGTGCGGGTCGAGCATCAGCGCCTCGTCCGCACCGGCTTTTTCCGCCTGAATGCAAGCCAGGATGCAGTTGAGCTTGCTGTGGGAATTGAGCTTCGGATCCTGGCTCATCGGCAGCCCACGCACCTGCGGCACGGTGGCAAGCCGGATGCCGCCTGTCTCGGGTAACGGGCGTGGCACGGAATGTTCCATGATGATGACCATGGTCGGACCGGAGCGCGACAGGGACGGATGCTGGAAGGGCCGCTCCTTCACGCCGCGGGTGACCATCAGGCGGGCATGGGCATCAGTCTCCATGCCGTTCGCGGCGCGGGTCCGCTCCAGCGCGTCGACAACGCCCGCACGGTCCATCCCGATATCGAGGTCGAGCGCGGCAGCCGCCTCGAACAACCGGTCGAGATGGTCGCCCAGAAACGCCCAGCGCCCGTCATGGAGGCGCAGCCCCTCCCAGATCCCGTCGCCCAGCATGAAGCCGCTGTCATAGACCGACACGGTCGCCTCGGCGCGCGGGCGCAACGCTCCGTCGACATAGATCAGAATGTCGGCGTTGCGCGGGTCTTCCAGCGCGTCATGGGTGGTGCGGGTGTCTGGCATGGCGGGCTCCTCCGGCGTCGGTGCTACGGGCACGCGGCGACCGTTTCAGACTTCCCGCCGCGCTGCAACCGTCGCCCGCGTGCGGGGCGCCGCTCAGAAATCGAGGCCGAGATCGAGCGTCCGCGCCGAATGCGTGAGCGCCCCGGCCGAGATGTAATCCACGCCGGTCGCCGCGACCTCCGCAATCCGGTCGAGCGACATGTTGCCCGACGCTTCCGTCACAAGGCGGCCGCCCACCAGTTCGACCGCGCGGGCAAGCGTGGGCGTGTCCATATTGTCGAGCAGGACGACATGGGCGGTGCCCGCGTCCAGCACCTCCTGCAACTGGTCGAGCCGGTCGACCTCGATCTCCACCCGCACCATATGGCCCGCGCGCGCGGCCACGCGGTCGAGCACAGGCCGCACACCGCCCGCGGCCGCGATATGATTGTCCTTGATCAGGATCGCATCGCTCAGCGCGAACCGGTGGTTTGCACCGCCGCCATGCAGGACGGCGCGCTTCTCCACGACCCGCAGACCGGGTGTCGTCTTGCGCGTGCAGGTGATCCGCGTCGGGTGACCGCCCGTTTCCGCCACAAAAGCGGCGGTCAGGGTGGCGATGCCCGACAGGCGGCCGGCAAAGTTGAGTGCGACACGCTCGGCCATCAGGATCGAGGCAGCAGCGCCCTCGATCTCCATCAGGCAGGTGCCGCGCTCGACCGCGGCCCCCTCGCCTACATGCTGGGTGATGGTCAGCGACGGGTCGACGGCGGCAAAAGTCAGCCGCGCCACCTGCAAGCCCGAAACACGGCCCGTTTCGCGTGCATTGAGCTGCGCACGGTAGCGGGTCGCAGGGTCGATGGTCGCCGCCGTGGTCAGGTCGCCCGCCTGGCCGAAATCCTCCTCCAGCGCGCGGGCGATGAGCGGGGTGAGCATCAGGTCGGGCAGATCGGGCACGGGCTGGGCTGCAGACATGTCAGTCTCCTCGGGCGGCGTCTCGGATGGCGATGGCGTCGGCGAGCCGCAACCGTGTGCGGGCGGCCTGCGCCGGATCGGGGGTCGGAAAATCGCTGCGATAATGGCCGCCACGCGATTCCCGCCGCTGCAGGGCTGCCGCAGTGATGAGGGTCGCGGTCGCAATCATCGTGGCAAAGACAGGGTCGCGGCCCTCGGGCGCCGCGTCGAGGTCGGCGAGCAGGCGCAATGCTTCGCGCAAGCCTGCCGCATCGCGGACCACGCCGACATGGTCGGTCATGGCCTGCCGCAGACGCATCGTGGCGGCAGTCGTGTCGATTGCGGGTGCCGGCGGAAAATCGGGCTTGGGCACCGGTGGAACATTGTTCGCCGCAGGCGCCGCGCCAAGGCTGGCTGCGATATCCGCCGCGCAGGCGCGGCCGTAGACCAGCGCTTCCAGCAGGCCGTTCGACGCCAGGCGGTTCGCTCCGTGCAACCCGGTGGAGCTTGCCTCTCCGCAGACCCAGAGCCTGTCGAGACCGGCACGCCCCGATGCGTCCACGGCGACGCCGCCCATATGGTAATGCGCGGCGGCCGCCACGGGGATCGCCTCGGTCACCGGATCGATGCCCGCGGCCGCACAGGCCGCGGCCACATAGGGAAAGCGGGTCCCGATCTCCGCGCCGACGGCGCTGCGCGTGTCGAGGCAGGGCCGCATCCCGGCTTGTGTCTGGGCAAAGATGGCGCGGGCCACAACATCGCGCGGCGCCAGTTCGGCATCGGGATGGACCTCCGGCATGAACCGGTGGCCATTGCGGTCGATGAGCACCGCCCCCTCGCCGCGCAACGCTTCGGTTGCAAGCGGCGCCGGGTCGAGCCCGACATCCATGGCCGTGGGGTGGAACTGGACGAATTCGGGATCGGCAATCACAGCGCCAGCACGGGCCGCCGCGCCGATCACCTGCCCGCGAATGCGCGACGGGTTGGTGGTGAGCGCGTAGAGCCCGCCCGATCCGCCGCCCGCGAGCAGCACCGCAGGTGCCGTCAGGCGAACGGGCTCGCCGCCGCCCGCAGCCGGCAGCAGGTCCACGCCGGTGACGCCCCCGTCCCCGGTCGCCAGCCCGCAGACGAGCACCCCGTCCATGACCTGCACCGAGGGGCAGTCGCGAACCTCCTCGATCAGCGTTTCCATAATTTCACGGCCCGCCTGGTCGCCCTTCACACGGACCACGCGGGCGATGGAATGGGCCGCCTCGCGCGACAGGACATAGCGCCCGGCATCGTCGCGGTCGAAGGGCGTTCCGAAATCCGTGAGTTGCGCAATATGGTCCGGTGCTTCGCCGGTGACGCTCGCAGCCACCTGCGCATCGACAATACCGGCGCCCGCCGCGACCGTATCGGCCGCATGGGCCGCGGGGCTGTCGCTGCGGTCCATCGCCGCCGCAACACCGCCCTGCGCCCAGGCGGAACTCGCCCCGGTGCCGAGCGGATCGGGTGTCAGCACAAGAACCGGGCGCGGCGCAAGGTGAAGCGCGGCATAGAGCCCCGCCAGCCCCGCCCCGACGATGACGACGCGGTCGGTCGCCAGCGCGGCGCTCACACGTTCAGCCGCTGGCTGAGGTCGATCATCCGCTCCACTGCGGCGCGCGCGGGCTCCAGATGCTCTGCCGGCACGGTCACTTCCTCCCCCATGCGGTGAAGCGACCAGAGGATCTTCTCCAGCGTGATTTTCTTCATGTAGGGGCAGAGGTTACAGGGCTTCGCAAATTCCACATCCGGCACGCTGTCGGCAATGTTGGAGGCCATGGAACATTCGGTCACCAGCATGACTTTTTCGGGCCGGTTGTCACGCACCCAGTCGATCATGCCGCTGGTGGAGCCGGTATAGTCCGCTTCCTCGGCCACCTCGGGCTGGCATTCGGGATGGGCGATGATCTTCAGGCCCGGATCGTGGGCCCGGTATTCACGCAGTTCCGCTGCGGTATACTGCTCATGCACGATGCAACTGCCCTGCCAGTAGACGACCCGCTTGCGGCTTTCGCGGGCCACGTTCTGGGCTAGGAACCCGTCCGGCGTCATGATGACCGTATCGCCCTCCATCGCATCGACGATCTGCACTGCGTTTGCGCTGGTGCAGCAGATATCAGACGCCGCCTTCACCGCCGCCGTGGTGTTCACGTAGGACACGACCGGCGCACCGGGATATTCCGCGCGCATCCGCGCAATGTCGGCGGACGTGACCGAGGCCGCGAGCGAACAGCCGGCGGTCGCATCGGGGATCAGCACGGTTTTCTGCGGGTTCAGGATTTTCGAGGTCTCGGCCATGAAATGTACGCCGCATTGCACGATCACCTCGGCATCGACCTTGGTCGCCGCAATGGCCAGTTGCAGACTGTCGCCGACCACATCGGCTACCCCGTGATAGATCTGCGGGGTCATGTAATTGTGCGCGAGGATGACGGCGTTCCGCTCGGCTTTCAGCCGGTTGATCGCGCGGATATAGGGTGCGTATCCGGCAAATTCGACCTCTGGCAGGACCCTGTCGACGCGCTCGTAAATGTCGCGCATCTCGTCCACGAGGGTCAGCGACGGTTCAAGGTCATAGCTGGCCGCAAGTTCGGCCGACATGTCCTGCAGGTTCAGCATGAAATGCCCTTTCGCGAGGTTCCCGCCTGCCTTCTACATGGCTGACGGCGGGAAGCAAAGGGGCGGCTATTCCGCCGCCAGTCTCGCAGTTGAACGCGCCAGCAGCGCGTCCAGTTCCGGCTTGCAGGAGCCGCAATTGGTACCGGCTTGCAGGGCGGCGCCGATCTCGTCCACCGATGACAGGCCCTGCTCGGCAATCGCCTGCCGGATCGTGTTCATCCCGACGCCGAAACAGGCACAGACCGTCGGCCCCGGATCGGGTCGGTCGGCACCGGGCCGGCCGGCAAGAAGGTCCGCCGGTCCGGTATCGCCATAGGCATCCCGCAGCCATGCACGGCTGACCGGCACCGGCTCGGCCGCCGTGAAGATCGCGGCCACGACCCGCCCGTCCTTGCGGCACACGGCGCGATAGCCGCCGCCCGACCTATCCTCCACCTCGATCAGATCGGCACCCGCCGGCAAGCCGGCAAGCCTGCGAAAGAAGGCGGCCATGTCGGCGGGCGCTTCTGGTGCGGCAAACTCCATCTGCGCGCCGCCTGCCAGCGCGGCCCGGGCCCAGTATGGCGTGTCGGGGGCGACGAGCCCCGCGCCCAGCGCAAAGCCGTAGAAGGACCAGGCACATTTCGACAGATGGACGGGCGCGGATTTCAGCGCCGGCTGGCCCGAGACCGGATCGCGGTCGGGCGCGACCAGCGCGTCGACGCGGGCATCGGCTGCGAACTGTCCCGACCAGTGCATCGGGGCAAAGAGCGTGCCGGGCCGCACACGGGACGTGACGAGCGCACGCAGCGTGGCCGTGGAGCCCTGCCCCGAGACGGTCACGATATCGGCCGGACCGATGCCGCGCCGCGCCGCATCCTCGGGATGGATTTCAAGGAAAGGTTCGGCAATGTGACGGGTGAGCACCTCGGCCTGCCCGCTGCGGGTCATCGTGTGCCACTGGTCCCGGATGCGCCCTGTGTTGAGCAGAAGCGCCCCCCCCTGCGGCTCAAGCTCGGGCCCTGCGGCCACCGCAACCGCCCGCGGACGGCCCGATGGGGTGAAATAGTCGCCGTCACCAAACATCCGGTCGGTGCCCGCTCCGCCCGGTGCCACCGGCCATTGCACAGGCCGGAGCGCGTCATATCCCGCACGGTCGAGCCCGGCGAGCCCGGTCAGATCGAGGTCGCGGCCGAAACGGCGGCTTAGCGCCGTCATGCCGGCATATTCCGCGAAAATCGCGTGCGGACCGCCAAAGTCGAAACCCGCGCCGAACCCCATCGCCCGCGCCACGTCACAGATGATCTGCCAGTCGGGGCGCGCCTGACCGGGCGCGGGGCAGAATGCCCGCTGGCGCGAGATGCGGCGCTCCGAATTTGTCACCGTGCCGTCCTTCTCGCCCCATCCGGCGGCAGGCAGGAGCACATCGGCCAGTTCGGCCGTGTCGGTGTCGGCTGTCACGTCGCTGACGACGGTGAAGTCACAGGCCGCAATCGCGTCCCGCACATGGTCGGCCCGTGGCAGCGACACGGCCGGATTCGTTCCCATGATCCAGAGCGCGCGCACCTGCCCGCTGGCACAGGCATCGAAAAGGTCCACCGCCTTCAGTCCGGCGCTTTGCGGCAGCGGCCCGCAGGACCAGTAATCCTGCACAGCGGCGCGATGCGCGGCATTTTCAAGATCGAGATGACAGGCGAGCATGTTGGCAAGCCCGCCAACCTCGCGCCCGCCCATCGCGTTGGGCTGGCCGGTGACCGAAAACGGCCCCATCCCGACCCGTCCGATCCGGCCCGTGGCAAGGTGGCAGTTCAGGATCGCATTGACCTTGTCGGTCCCGTTGCGCGCCTGGTTGACCCCTTGCGAATAGACGGTGACGACGCGCTCCGTCCCGGCCCATTCCGCGAAGAAGGCCGCGATTTCGCCTGTCGACAGGCCGCACCGCTCGGCCAGTCCGGCAGCCGCGTCGGATGCGGCAAGTGCGAGCGCATCAGCCAGCCCTTCGACCGCATCGATCGCGCCTGCCGCCAGATGGCCGCGATCGGCCAGATGGTGCAGGAGCCCGTTGAACAGGCTCGTATCACTGCCGGGTCGCAGCGCCAGATGCAGGTCCGACTGGTCGGCTGTCACGGTCCGGCGGGGGTCGATGGTCACGATCCGCGTGCCGCGCTTGTCCCGCGCCGCCATGAGCCGTTGGTGCAGCACCGGATGACACCAGGCAAGGTTCGATCCGACCAAGACGACCAGATCGGCTTCCTCCAGATCCTCGTAGCAGCCGGGAACGGTGTCCGAGCCGAAGGCGCGCTTGTGCCCCGCCACCGAGGACGCCATGCAAAGCCTTGAATTCGTGTCGATATTCGCCGAGCCGATAAAACCCTTCATCAGCTTGTTGGCGACATAATAATCCTCGGTCAGCAACTGGCCCGAGACATAGAAAGCGACGCTGTCGGGCCCATGTCGGGCGATCGTGTCCGCAAACCGAGCGGCGACAAGGGCGGTCGCATCCACCCAGCTCGACCGCTGACCGGCGATCAGCGGATCGAGAAGCCGGCCCTCAGCCCCGAGCGTCGCGCCCAGTGCCGATCCCTTGGAACAGAGCCGCCCGAAATTGGCCGGATGGTCCGGGTCACCGGCAATCGCGGTCCCACCGTCCGCCTCGGGCGTCGCCAGAACCCCGCACCCGACACCGCAATAGGCGCAGGTCGTGCGGACCGGCGCGCCGGTGCCTGCCGGTCCGCTCATTCCGCGGCGACCTGTGGTGCAAGTGCCGCGCGGTCGAGCAGGATGCGCCCGGCCTCCACCCGCACCGGATAGGTGCGCACCGCGCCCTCGTCGGCGCCCTGCGCCTGACCGGTGTTGAGGTCGAAAACCCAGTTGTGGAGCGGGCAGGTCACCTGCTCGCCATGCTGGATGCCGTTCGACAGGGGCCCGCCCTTGTGCGGACAGGCATCGTCAAGCGCAAAGACCTTGTCCTCGGCGGTGCGGAAGACGGCGATACAGCCGAAATGCGTCTTCACCAGCCGGGCGGCCTGACGCGGGATATCCTCCAGCGCGCCGATATCGATCGCGGTCGTCATTCTGCTGCCACCTGTGTCAGGTCCGCCAACGGGCGGTATTCATGAGAATCCGTGCCGGCAACACGTGCTGCCCACGGGTCTTTCTGGAAGATGCGCTGGGCATGGAAGAACCGGTCGGCGAGTGCCTTGCGGCTGTCCGCATCCTCGACCACGCGCGCCTTGACCCAGTCGAGCCCGACCTTGGCGATCCATTTGTAAGGCCGGTGCAGATATTGCGCATTCTCGCGGTAGAGCTGGTAGAAAGCCGCGCAATATTCGATGGCTTCTTCCTCGGTTTCCACCTGTGCGAGCAGGTCGGTCTGGCGCACGTCCATGCCGGCCGCCCCGCCAACATGCAGCTGGTAGCCCGAATCCACGCAAACCACGCCGAAATCCTTGCAGGTCGCTTCCGCACAGTTGCGCGGACAGCCCGACACGGCGAGTTTGAACTTGTGCGGCGACCAGGCACCCCAGAGCGCCTTTTCAAGCTTGATGCCAAGCCCCGTGCTGTCCTGCGTCCCGAAACGGCAATGTTCCGAACCGACGCAGGTTTTCACGGTGCGCAGCCCCTTGGCATAGGCATGGCCTGACACCATGCCGGCGTCGTTCAGATCGGACCAGATTGCGGGCAGGTCCTCCTTGCGGACGCCGAGCAGATCGATCCGCTGGCCGCCCGTGACCTTCACGGTCGGCACGTTGAACTTCTCCGCCGCATCCGCGATGGCGCGCAGTTCCTGCGGCGTGGTGATCCCGCCCCACATGCGCGGCACGACCGAATAGGTGCCATCTTTCTGGATGTTGGCGTGGACGCGCTCGTTGATGAACCGGCTTTGGCCGTGATCGCGGTAGTCGTCGGGCCATGCGCAGAGCAGGTAATAGTTGAGCGCCGGGCGGCAGGAGGCGCAGCCGCCCGAGCTTTTCCAGCCCATCGCCTGCATCACCGCCGGGATCGACTTCAACGCCTGTGCGACGATCATCCGGCGCACATCGTCATGGCTGTGATCGGTGCATTTGCACATGCCCGCCGCCTGCGGCAGCACGAAATCGTCGCCGAGCGTGAGCGCGACCACCTGTTCTGTCAGACCCGCGCAGGTCCCGCAGGATGTGCTGGCCTTGGTGACCGCCTTGACCGCGTCGAGCGAGGTCGCGCCCGCCTCGATTGCCGCGATGATCGTGCCTTTGGATACGCCGTTGCAACCGCAAATCTCTGCCTCATCCGGCAAGGCTGCAACGGCTGCCATAGGGTCCGCGTCGGCCCCCGCGGCAAATCCCGGTCCGAAGATGAGCACATCGCGGATCTCGGAGATATCCTCCTTGTCCTTCAGCTTCTGCAGGAACCAGGCGCCGTCGCTCGTGTCGCCATACATGACGACACCGATGATCCGGTTGTCGCGGATCACGAGCCGCTTGTAGATGCCTTGCGTGGCGTCGCGGTAGACGATTTCCTCTCGGCCGCCGCCTTCGGCAAAGTCGCCGGCGGAGAAGAGATCCACGCCCGTGACCTTCAGCTTGGTGGAGATTTCCACCGGCTCGAACCGTTCATGGAACCCCAGCATGTTGCGCGCGGCCACGCGGGCCATGTCATAGAGCGGTGCGACCAGCCCGTAGCAGCTTCCCGCATGTTCCACGCATTCGCCGATCGCGAACACTTCGGGATCGTCGGTCTTCATCTCGTCATTGACCAGAAGCCCGCGATTGTATTTCAGGCCCGCCGCCTGGGCGAGGCCGAAATTCGGCCGGATGCCGACCGCCATGACGACCATGTCGGCGGCGAGCACGGTCCCGTCTTCGAGATGCACCGCCTCGACCTTGCCCTCGCCCACGATCTCTTTCGTGTTGGCGCCGCAGAGCACACGGATGCCGCGGTTCTCCAGTTCGCGCTGCAAGAGATAGCCCGCAGATGCGTCGAGCTGGCGCTCCATCAGGTGTCCCATCAGATGCACGACGGTCACCTCCATACCGCGCATCGACAGGCCTGCGGCCGCCTCCAGCCCCAGAAGTCCGCCGCCGATCACCACGGCCTTGGCACCCGGGCGCTCGGCATAGCCGATCATCCGGTTCACGTCGCCGAGGTCGCGATAGGCGAGCACGCCGTCGAGGTCCCGCCCCGGCACCGGGATGATGAAGGGCGAGGATCCGGTGGCGATCAGGAGCTTGTCATAGGGCGTCTCGCCCTTCTCGCTTATGACAACCTTGCGCATCCGGTCGATGCCCGTGACCAGTTCGCCGAACCGGCAGGTGACGCCGTGGCTTTCATACCAGTCCGCATCGTGGGTCACGATTTCCTCGAACTGCTTTTCGCCCGAGAGCACCGGCGAGAGCATGATGCGGTTGTAATTGCCCCGCGGCTCGGCGCCGAAAAGCGTGATGTCGTAGATTTCGTCATTGGCTTCGAGCAGATGTTCCATCGCCCGGCCCGACGCCATACCGGCGCCGATGACAACCAGTTTCATCGCCATCAGGCTGCGTCCTTCTTCTTGGTATGGCCGTGTTCGTAATCCTCGAGGAATTGCAGAACCTCGGCCCGGTAGCGGTAGTAATCGGGATGTTCCAGAAGCGCCTTGCGGCTGCGCGGGCGCGGCAGGGTCACGTCCATGACCTTGCCGATCCGGGCGCGCGGTCCGTTCGTCATCATCACCACCCGGTCGGACAGGAGCACCGCTTCGTCCACGTCATGGGTGACGCAGATAGCCGTGACCTTGGTGCGCGACCAGACCTCCATCAGCACGTCCTGCAACTCCCAGCGCGTCAGGCTGTCGAGCATACCGAACGGTTCGTCGAGCAGCAGGAGCTTCGGGCTGAGCGCAAAGGCCCGCGCGATGCCGACCCGCTGTTTCATCCCGTTGGACAGGCTGTCGGCGGGCTGGTGCATCGCATCGGCCAGACCGACACGTTCAAGGTAATATTCCACCACATCCTGCCGCTCGGCGCGGCTCGCGGAGGGATAGACCTTGTCCACCCCGATCGCGACATTCTCCCGCGCGGTGAGCCAGGGAAAGAGGTTCGGCGACTGGAAGACAACGGCGCGTTCCGGGTCGGCTCCTTCGACATGTTTGCCGTCGAGCACGATCCCGCCCTTGGAAATCGGGTTGAGCCCCGCCGCCATCGTCAGGACCGTGGACTTGCCACAGCCCGAATGGCCGATGACGGAAATGAACTCGCCCTTGTTCACGGTCATGTCGAAATCCTCGACCACCGTCAGCGGGCCTTTCGGCGTCGGATAGATCTTGTGGACCTGGCTGAACTGGAGGTAGCGCGCATCGAGGCTCGCGGCCGACGCCTCGCGATAGGCCTTGGGCGCCATCTGGTGCACCGCCGTCACGTCGGGCAGCAAGCGTGTGCCGGCCTCGCGCGCTTCGAACCCGACCTCCATCAGATACTGGGTGACATCCGCACGGAGCTTTTTGAACGCCGTATTGTCGTTCATCGCCGTGCGGTCGCGCGGGCGGGGAATGTTGACTTCGAACCCCGGACCGAAGGCGGCACCGGGACCCGGGTTCAGCGGGATGATCCGGTCGGCCAGCAGGATCGCCTCGTCCACGTCATTGGTGATGAGGATGATCGTCTTCTTCTCGATCTGGCTGATCCGCTCGATTTCATCCTGCAGGTTGGCGCGGGTCAGCGCATCGAGCGCCGACAGGGGCTCGTCGAGCAGAAGCACTTCGGGCTGCATCGCAAGCGCGCGCGCAACCGACACGCGCTGGCGCATCCCGCCCGACAGTTCCGCAGGCCGCCGGTCGGTCGCATGGGACAGGCCCACCATGTCGACATAGTGCTTCACGATGTCCGCGCGGTCCGCTCGGCTTTTCTTGCCATGCACCGCGTCGACCGCGAGCGCCACATTGCCCGTCACCGTCAGCCAGGGCATCAGCGAATAGGACTGGAAGACCAGTCCCCGCTCCGGTCCCGGTCCGGTGATTTCCTTGTTGCGGAAAAGCGCAGCCCCCGTGTCGGGCATTTCCAGACCCGACAGGATGTTCATCAGCGTCGTCTTGCCGGAGCCCGAGAAGCCGACGATGGCCACGAACTCGCCTTCCTCGACCGCCAGGTCGATCCCGTCGAGCACATGCGCCTCGCCATAGGACTTGCAGACATTTTCCAGTTTCAGAATGGGACGTTTCATCGCGCTCACCGTGTCGCCGAATAGGTGAACATGGACTGGAGCGCGAACATCAGCCGGTCGAGCAGATAGCCGATGATCCCGATGGTCAGCACCGCAACCATGATCTTGGCGAGCGAGCTGGAGGAGCCGTTCTGGAACTCGTCCCAGACGAATTTGCCCAGACCCGGGTTCTGCGCCAGCATCTCGGCGGCGATCAGCACCATCCAGCCGACACCGAGCGACAGGCGCAGACCGGTGAAGATGAGCGGCAGGGCCGAGGGCAGCACCAGCTTGGAAATCTTGGTCCGCGTGTTCAGCTTCAGCACCTTGGAGACGCTGATCAGGTCCTTGTCGATGGAAGCCACACCGAGCGCGGTGTTGATGAGCGTCGGCCAGAGCGAACAAAGCGTCACCGTGATGGCCGAGGTCAGGAACGCCTTGGAGAACATGCCGTCATTCGTCACGTAAACGGCCGAGACAACCATGGTGACGATGGGCAGCCAGGCCAATGGCGAAACCGGCTTGAAAATCTGGATGATCGGGTTCATCGCCGCGTTGAAACTCGGCGACAGGCCGCACATGATCCCGATCGGCACCGCGACCACGGTCGCGATCAGGAAGCCGAAAAAGACGGTCTGGAGCGAGGTCCAGATCTGGTCATAGTAGGTCGGCGCTCCGGTATAGGCCCGCCATTTGACCTTGTCGGACTGGCCGTTGGCTTCCAACTTGGCGTTGCGCGCCTCCTGCCGCTCGTAGAAAGCTTCTTCCTTGGCTTTCTGCTTCAGGAACTCCTGATGCAGGCCGCGTGCCTCTTCCCAGACCTGCGCCGGACCCGGCACCGCCCCGAGGCTCGTCTGGACCTTCGGCGCGAGCGTGCCCCAGGCCATCAGGAAGACGAGGATCGCCAGAACCGGGATACCGAGCAGGCGCCAGATCTCGCGCCCGTTGCGCTTCGGGTCGTCGCCCGCAAGGATCCGCAGAAGCGGCGTCATCCAGCTCAGGCCGAGCACCGTGAAATAGCGGTCGGCGGCGGTGATCCGGCTGAACAGCCGTTCGCGTCGGTCGGTCTTGCTGGGGCTGGGGTCGACAATGGCGGTCATGTCTCGATGTCTTTCCGTTGCATGTGTGGCAGACGGAAGCGCCCGACCGGGCGCTCCCTGTTGTGGGCGTCAGCCTTCGGCGCCCTGCAGGCCGATGGCGAACTGGCCGAGATAGGCGTTGGGCGTGCGGCCGTCATAGGCGACACCGTCGATGAATTCGTCGGTCGCGGGTTTGTAGCCGTCGCTGTCCCAGGGGAAATCGGCCGCATCGGCCAAGCCCTCATCGACCAGCATCTGCGCGGCTTCCAGATAGATGCCCGGCAGGTACACGGACTTGGCCACGTCGTGATACCATTCATCCGTCTGCGGCTCGGAAATCTGGCCCCAGCGGCGCATCTGGGTCAGGTACCAGATCGCGTCGGAATAGAAGGGATAGGTGGCGTTGTAGCGGAAGAAGACGTTGAAGTCGGGAATGTCGCGCACATCGCCCTTCTCGAACTCGAACGTGCCCGTCATCGAAGCCCCGATCACTTCGGCGTCCGCGCCGACATATTCCGCGCCCGACAGGATCTCCACAGCTTCCTCGCGGTTGGCATTGTCATTCTCGTCGAGCCACATGGCTGCGCGGATCAGCGCCTTGGTCAGCGCCAGCGTGGTGTTGGGATAGGTCTCGGAGAAGTCCTTCGTCAGACCGAAAACCTTCTCGGGATTGTTCTTCCAGATTTGGTAGTCGGTGATGACCGGCACGCCGATCCCCTTGAACACGGCCTGCTGGTTCCACGGCTCGCCGACGCAATAGCCTTCGATCGTGCCGGCTTCCATCGTCGCGGGCATCTGCGGAGGCGGGGTCACCGACAGGAGCACATCGGCGTCGATCTGGCCCGATGTGTTGTCCGGCGAATAGTAGCCGGGGTTCAGGCCGCCCGCGGCCAGCCAGTAGCGCAGTTCGTAATTGTGGGTGGAGACCGGAAACACCATGCCCATGTTGAAGGGCTTGCCGGCATCCTTGTAACTGTCGACCACCGGCTTCAGGGCGGCGGCGCTGATCGGGTGGACCGGTTTGCCGTCGGCATCGGCGGGGATATTGGGCTTCATCTGCTCCCAGACCGAGTTGGAGACCGTGATCCCGTTGCCGTTCAGGTCCATCGAGAAGGGCGTCACGATATGCGCCTCGGTTCCGTAGCCGATCGTGGCGGCGAGCGGCTGGCCGGCGAGCATATGCGCCCCGTCGAGCTGGCCGTCGATCACTCGGTCGAGCAGCACCTTCCAGTTGGCCTGCGGCTCCAACGTGACGAAGAGCCCCTCATCCTCGAAAAAGCCCATCTCGTAGGCGATGGCGAGCGGCGCCATGTCGGTGAGCTTGATGAAGCCGAAGGTCAGCTCGTCCTTCTCCACATCCAGCATTTCGGCCTGCGCCGCCGGTGCCACAAGCGCCAGAAGCGCCGCGCCGGTAAGAATTGAGGTTCTGATCGTCATTCCACATCTCCTGAAACCAAAAGCCGCCCGACCCTTGAACCGGTCGCGGGGGATGCGGCCTGTTCAGGATCGAGCGGCTTTGCTCGCAACCATGCCCCTCGCGGAGCGGTCGGGCCGACCTCCTTGTCGACCGTTGCCCTGACCATAGCTCATGCTGCGGCGCAGTAAAGATGCGCTGTATCAAAAATTGGCATCGCACCAAAAGTGCAAAAATTATGTGCAAAAAATTCGGAATCGGCGCCCAATAAACAGGCAAAAAGGTCAGGGAGCAGCAAATGGGCGGGTCAGAGCGGCGCCAGAACCCGCTGTTCGAAGCCGTCCAAAACAGAATCGAGCGGCCGACGGTCAAACAGGTCGTACACCGATTCTTCCGCACGCTCCCCGCCCATACGCGGTGGAATCCAGTCCGCCGCCGTGTCGAGCAGGTCGGGCCAGCGGTTGCCGCCGAGCCGCAGGACAGGCCGGCCCGCCTGCCCGGCCATGACCGTCAGATCGGGATCGAAAGCCCGCCGGATCGCCTCCGGCGGCAGATTGAGGAAATCCGGCCGCGACAGGATATCGGCCAGTTCCGCCGTCGCACCGGGCTGGGTCAGCCAGAGTTCTGTGCGCAAGAAGGCCCGCCCGATGGCCGCGAGCGCTTCGGGATGGGCTGCGCACCAGTCGCGCCGCAGGCCGAGCAGTTTCTCCGGCAGATCCTGCCCCAGAGCCCGCACCGGCATCAGAAGTGTCGCGCGCCCGCGCGCCTGCGCCAGCGAGCCGTAGGGCTCGCCGACCATGAATGCGTCGATCTCGCCCTCGTCCATCACGTCGCCCAGCATCGAGGGCGGCGCTACGACGGTCGACAGCCCGTCGCCCGCCTCCGGCCCGAGCCAGTCGAGCAGTTGCAGGCGGTGCATCGATGCGCCGAATGGCACGCCCACGCGGAGCGGCCGCACCCCGGCCCAGGCCCGCAGCGCCTGCGCCAGCCCGGCCGGATCGTCCGCGCCGGCCAGATGGGTTGCGCAATGGTCGGCAAGAGCCGGCGTCGCCGCCAGCGTGTTTCCGTCCCGCCCGAGGATGAAGGGCGCGACCAGATCGGCCTGCAAGGGCATGGCGCCGCTCTGGATCGCAAGCGCGAGCGGCGACAGGAGATGGGCGGCATCGAACAGGCCGGTGGCGAGCCGATCCGCAAGGCTCGACCAACTGGCACAGCGCTGCAGCGTGACGGCAACGCCTTCCTCCGCCAGAAACCCCTGCTCGACGGCCGCTATCAGCAATCCGGCATCGGCAAGCGGCACGAAACCGCAGGTGAGCGACACATCCGTCATGACAGAAGCCCCGCCGCGGTCACCAGCCCTTCGGCCACTTCCACAACCTTCTTGCCGCGGTCCATCGCGGTCTTGCGCAGAAGCGCGTAAGCCTCGTCCTCGTTCAGCCCGCGCGCGGCCATCAAGAGCCCCTTGGCGCGGTCGATCGTCTTGCGATCCTCAAGCGCCGCACGGGTCGTCGCCAGTTCGCTGCGCAATTTCGCGAAACTGTCGAAGCGGGCCATTGCGGCTTCCAGCACCGGGCGGACCCGATCCTTTCGCAGGCCGTCGACCACATAGGCACTGACCCCGGATTCGATGGCCGCGCGCATCATTTCCTTGTCCGACCGGTCGACGAACATGGCCACCGGCCGTTCTGTCGGGCCGGACGCGAGCGTCAGGGCACTCAAGACGTCGCGGCTGGGATGCTCCAGATCGACGAGCACGATGTCGGGCGCAAGATCGGCCAGCCGGCGCACGATGCCGGTCATGTCTCCGATCAGGCTGACGCGCACCGACCCCATCGCGCCAAGCGCGTCGAGGATCATCTCGGCTCGCTCGGGATTCTGGTCGATGACGGCAATGTGCAGGTCGGACATGGGCACCCTTTCGGCGCCCGATGCTGCAATGGCGAGATTTCTATTGCAATGCACAACAGACCGGAACCGGTTCAGCTCGCCCAGCTTGGCCTGCGTTTGCTGAAAAATGCGGCAATTCCCTCCCGCGCATCTTCGGTTTCCCACGTGTCGGCCAGGCGCGAGACGGTCATCTCGACCGTCGCATCGTCAATCGGGGGCGAGAGATCGCGCAACAGCGCCTTTGCCGCGCGGACCGCAACCGGCGAGGCGTCGAGATAGGGGGCCACTTCCGCTTCGACCGCGGCGTCGAGATCAGCATCATCGACCACCCGCGCCGCAAGGTTCAAACCGACAAGTTCCTCCGACGACCAGAGCTTCGGGCTGGCAAAGACCCGCCGCGCCTGCGCAGGCCCGATGCGGGCCACGACGTACGGGGAAATCGTCGCCGGGATGAGACCGAGCCGCGTCTCGGTCAGGCCGAAACGCCGTCCGGTCACGGCAATCGCACTATCGCAGACCGACATCATGCCGATCCCGCCGCCAAAGGCCTGTCCGTTGATCCGCCCGACGAGCGGAACGGCCAGCCGGTCGAGTGCGCGCAACATGTGGGCCAGCCGGCGCGCCTCTGCGATGCGCTGCGCACGGTCGCCGTCGAACTGCGCCCGCATCCATCCCAGATCGCCGCCGGCACAGAAACTCTTGCCCGCGCCGGTCAGGATCACGGCGCGCAGGCTCTCGTCCGCATTGATCTCCGCGGCCGCAGCGGTCAAAGCGTCGGCCATCGCGGGGCTGAGCGCATTATGCGTATCCGGCTGGTCGAGCGTCAGGGTTGCGATGCCGCGCGGGTCGCGGTCGAGCCTTATGGTCGGCTGGCTCATGGCAGATCCTTTCTGAGGCTGCGCGCGAAGGTTGCGGCGCGGTCGAGCGCCGCCCGGTCGAGGCCCGTGTCGAAGCCGCGGTCGCGCAGGTAGCTGTCGAGTGTCTCGGTCGCCAGATTGCCCGCGGCCCCCGGCGCATAGGGGCAGCCGCCAAGACCACCCGCAGCACTGTCGAAGACCCGCAACCCGTGGTCGAGCGCAACGCCCACATTTTCGACGGCGCGGCCGGATGTATCATGGAAATGGCCCGCCAGACGGTCAGCCGGAACGTCGCGCAAGACCGCCTGCAACATCGCGTCCACCCGCTCGGGCGTGCCGCGCCCGAGCGTGTCGCCGAGCGACACTTCGCGGCAGCCTGCCTCCATCAGCGCGACGGCGACCCGCGCAACGGCCTCGGGCGCGATCTCCCCCTCGAAGGGGCAATCGGTCACGCAGGACACATAGCCCCGCACCGTGATCCCGTCCTGCGCGGCCGCATCGAGGATCGGGGCGAACCGCTCGAAACTCTCGGCGATCGAACAGTTGATGTTCTTCCGGCTGAAACTCTCCGACGCGGCGGCGAAGACCGCCACTTCGTCGGCGCCGGCATCCCGCGCCGCGATATAGCCCCGCATGTTGGGTGCAAGCGCGGCATATGCCGTACCGGGGCGGCGCGCGATGGCCCCCATCACCTCGGCCGCGTCGGCCAGTTGCGGGACCCATTTGGGCGACACGAAACTCGTCACCTCGATCCGTGCGAACCCCGCCTGGCTCAGCAGATCGACAAGCCGCACCTTGTCGGGCGTCGCGATCATCGCCTTCTCGTTCTGCAGCCCGTCGCGCGGGGCCATCTCGTAGATGGTGACCCGCTCAGCCATCGGCATCTTCCAGCCGTGCAAGAAGCGTCCCATCCGTGACGGTCGCCCCTTCGGCGGCCGGCAGGCTGGCGATCCGGCCCGCGCGCGGCGCGGTCAGCGTATGTTCCATCTTCATCGCTTCAAGGATGAGAAGCGGTGCGCCTTTCTCGACCTCGGCCCCTTCCTCGGTCAGCACTGCCTTCACCAGTCCGGGCATCGGCGCGCGGATATCGCCGCCAGCATGATCCCCTTCATCGCCCCTGCCCTGCAACGGGTCGCGGCGCTCGAACCGGAAGGGCTGCGCACCCGCCAGCACCGTCACCATCGTGTCGGACCGCAGGCAGGTGACGGCCGCGGTGACACCTGTATTCGTCTCCAGCCGGTAGCGGTTGCCCTCCTGCCGGATCGACAGGCGGAACCGGTCCTCTTCCAACGTGACGCGGTAGCGATCGGCACCGAGCCGCTCGATCTGGACGGTGATTTCCTCGTCATCATGGACGAGCGCCACTTCTTGCACGAGCGGCTTCCATAGGTGGAACCCGGCGAGCGGATCATCCGTGCCGCCCTGCGCCACGATGGCGGCCAGACCGATCACCGCATCCGAACAGGGCGGGCTGTCGGTGAGGTCCTCCAGATCGCGGTCGATCAGGCCCGTATCCATCTCCGCCGCGCGGAACCCCGGGTGGCGCACGAGCGTCGCCAGAAACGGCAGGTTGGTGACCGTTCCCGCGATGGCCGTGTCGCTCAGCGCGCGGTGCATCTGCGTGAGCGCCGTGTCCCGCGTCGGGCCGTGCACGATCAGTTTCGCGATCATCGGATCATAGTGCGGGCTGATCGCATCGCCAGCCACGACACCGCTGTCCGCCCGCGCCGCGGCGGGAAATTCCAGATGGGTGAGCGTGCCGATCGCGGGCAGGAAGCCGCGCGACGGATCTTCGGCATAAAGCCGGGCTTCCATCGCATGCCCGGAAATCGACAGATCGGACTGGCGGGCGGGCAGCGGCTCGCCGGACGCGACCCGCAACTGCCATTCGACCAGATCCACACCGGTGATCGCCTCCGTTACCGGATGTTCGACCTGCAGGCGGGTGTTCATCTCCATGAACCAGAACCGGTCGGCGCGCAGACCGTCGGACCCGTCGACGATGAACTCGACCGTGCCCGCCCCGTGATAGTCGATGGCTTCCGCCGCCGCGACCGCTGCCGCGCCCATGGCGGCGCGCACCTGCGGCGTCATGCCGGGCGCCGGCGCCTCCTCGATGACCTTCTGGTGACGGCGCTGCAACGTGCAGTCGCGCTCGAACAGATGCACGACATTGCCGTGGCGGTCGCCAAAGACCTGAATTTCAATGTGGCGGGGGCTCTGGATGAATTTCTCGATCAGGACGGCGTCATTGCCGAAGGCCGTGCGCGCCTCGCCGCGGGCCGAGGCCAGCGCCGCGGCAAATCCGTCCGGCGTATCGACGCGGCGCATCCCCTTGCCGCCACCGCCGGCCACCGCCTTGATGAGCACCGGGTAGCCGACCTCCTCGGCCGCCGCGGCGAGCACCTCGTCGGACTGGTCGGCCTCGTGATAGCCCGGCACGACCGGCACGCCGGCCTCGGCCATCAGCGCCTTGGCGGCATCCTTCAGCCCCATGGCGCGGATCGCGGTGCCCGACGGGCCGATGAATGTCAGGCCCGCGGCCTCTACCGCGTCCACAAATTCCGGGTTTTCAGACAGGAACCCGTAGCCCGGATGGATCGCCTGAGCGCCGGTCTCCTTGGCGGCGGCGATGATCGCCTCGCCGCGCAAGTAGCTCTGCGCCACCGGCGCGGGGCCGATCCGCACCGCCTGATCAGCCAGCGCCACATGCTGTGCCGTCGCATCGGCATCCGAATAGACCGCCACCGTCGCCACGCCGAGGCGGCGCGCGGTGCGGATGATGCGGCAGGCGATTTCGCCGCGATTGGCAATGAGGATCTTGTCAAACACGGGCGGCACCTGTGCGGTCGGTCAGGGAAAGAGATCGGTTGCGGGACATGGGCATCACATCCGGAACAGGCCGAAACGCGTGTCGACCACCGGATGCGACAGGGCCACGCGAAGCGAAAGGGTCAGCACGTCGCGGCTCTTGCGCGGGTCGATGATCCCGTCGTCCCAGAGCCGTGCCGACGCGTAGAGCGGGTGGCTTTGGCGCTCGAACATCTCGAGCGTGGGCGCCTTGAAGGCGGTTTCTTCCTCCGCCGACCAGCTGCCGCCCTGCCGCTCGATCGCGTCGCGCTTGACGGTGGCGAGCACGCCTGCCGCCTGTTCGCCGCCCATGACCGAGATGCGGCTGTTGGGCCATGTCCAGAGAAACCGCGGGCCATAGGCGCGCCCCGCCATGCCGTAATTGCCCGCCCCGAAGGACCCGCCCACCAGCATGGTGATCTTGGGCACGGCGGTCGTGGCCACCGCGGTGACCAGCTTTGCACCGTGGCGTGCGATCCCCTCGGCCTCGTATTTCCGGCCGACCATGAAACCGGTGATGTTCTGCAGGAAAACCAGCGGGATCTTCCGCTGCGAACACAGTTCCACGAAATGCGCGCCCTTCACCGCACTTTCGGAGAAGAGCACGCCATTGTTCGCGATGATCCCGACCGGCATGCCCGACACATGGGCGAAACCGCAGACAAGCGTGGTCCCGAACCGGGCCTTGAACTCGTCGAAACGCGACCCGTCGACAAGCCGTGCGATGACCTCGCGGATGTCATAGGGCGTCCGCAAATCGGCGGGCACAACGCCGAGGATCTCATCGGGGTCGTAGGCCGGCGGTTCCGGGGGCTGGCAGGCCGCATGCAGCCCCGGCGCCCGGTTCAGTCCGACCACCGCCTGTCGTGCCAGCGCCAGCGCGTGGGCGTCATCCTCGGCCAGCATGTCGGCCACGCCGGACAGGCGCGTATGCACATCGCCACCGCCCAGATCCTCTGCCGTGACCTCCTCGCCCGTGGCGGCGCGCACCAGTGGCGGACCGGCCAGAAAGATGGTGCCCTGCTCGCGCACGATGATCGTCACGTCCGACATGGCCGGCACATAGGCGCCGCCGGCGGTGCAGGACCCCATGACGACCGCGATCTGGGCAATGCCCTTCGCGGACATGCGCGCCTGATTGTAGAAAATGCGCCCGAAATGGTCGCGGTCGGGAAACACCTCGTCCTGGTTCGGCAGATTGGCCCCGCCGCTGTCCACCAGATAGATGCAGGGCAGGCCGTTTTCCTCTGCGATTTCCTGTGCGCGCAGATGCTTCTTCACTGTCATCGGGTAATAGGTGCCACCCTTCACGGTCGCATCGTTGCACACGACCATGACCGGTTGGTCATGCACCCAGCCGATGCCGGCAATCACGCCGGCCGCGGGGGCCGCGCCGTCATACATGCCATGGGCGGCGGTCGCACCGATTTCGAGGAAGGGCGATCCCGGGTCGAGCAGGTTCGCAACCCGCCGCCGCGGCAGCATCTTGCCACGTTTCACATGGCGCTCGCGGGCGCGATCGCCGCCGCCAAGCGCAGCTGCCTGTGCGGCCTCTGACACCTCCTCCAGCGCGGCCAGATGGGCATCCCGATTGGCCGTGAAGGCGGAATCGGAGGGGGACAGGTCGGATGTCAGCTTCACGCGCGATGCTCCGGATTTGCATAGTCGAACCGGCACCCTGCCTTCCATGCGCGGCGGTCGTTGCCATGCGACGGCAAACCGCCCGCATCTTTCAGCATCCGCGCGAGATGGAGGAGGTTCCAACTCATGATTGTTGTGTTTCTCTGGGTGAATTCATTGTCGAACCCGGCCCGTGACCCGTCGTCCAGAGCATCGCCGTAGGATGGCCCCGGACCGGCCTCTCCGATCCAGCCGCAATCGGCCTGTGGCGGGATCGTATAGCCGAGGTGGCTGAGCGCGAAGCCGATCGTCATGGCGGCATGCTTGATCCCGTCTTCATTGCCGGTGATCACGCACCCGCCGGTCTTGCCATAGAAGATCGACTGGCCCTTGTCGTTCAACTCGCCCGACATGGCATAGAGCCGCTCGATCAGAACGCGGCAGACGGAGCTTTCCTCCCCGAGCCAGAGCGGCGAGCCGATCACCAGAATGTCGGCGGCCAGCACCTTCTGCCAGATGTCTGGCCAGTCATCGCGGTCCCAGCCATGCTCGGTCATGTCGGGATAGACGCCGGGCGGCACTTGGTGGTCGAGAAGGTGCAGCATCTCTGCCTGCATGCCGTTGCGGGAGAAGATCTCGCGCACAACGGACATGAGCGTTGCCGTGTGGCTCTGCGCGCTGTCGCGGGTGAGCGATGTGTTGATAAGAAGCGCCTTCAGGTCGGAATAGTCGGTCCGGTTCGCCGCGCAGAGCGCTTCCTGCCTGTCGTTCAGCATCAGCCCGTCCCCCCGTCCCCGTCCGGCGGCGGCAGGGCCTGCCGTGCCATCAGCCAGCGCTGGCGGTAGGCATAGCGCGCCGCACGCGACACGTCGGTCTGGAAGCTTGCATTGACACCGGCCGCGATGACCCCGCCGAGGACCGGCACGATCTGCGCGGCCTTGCGCCCCAGAAGCCCCGCACCGACCTGACGCGACACACGTTCCACCGCCGTCTCGATCACCCAGTCCGTCGCGCTGGCGGCGGCACATCCGCCGCCCCCCGTCAGACCGCGGGCCATGCGGTTGATCCGGCCGAGCGCCTGCGCCCGTCCCTCCATCCCCGTGGTGGCAGCCATTTCGAGAATGGCCAGCCGGAAGGCGCGCTCCTCGGCCCCGTCGCCCGTGAACCCGTAGGCCGCGCCGGTCGCCCGCACATTGCGGGCCGCGACCGCGATCGTCGTGGGGATATCGACCGTCATGCCGATCCCGCCGAACCAGCCGGCAGCCCCGCCGCTGGCGGCGTTGGAGCCCGCCGACAGTGCCTGCACCCGCAGGGCGGCGGCATCGCAGGCGGCAATATCGTCAAGGTCATGGGCGGGCCGGTCACCAAGCGCGATCCCCGCCGCGCGATCCGCCGCGTCGAGCCCGCGCCGCACCAGCGCCGGCGGCACCATCCGGCTGATCCCACGGCCCAAAGGCGCGGTCAGTTTCTCTGCACCACGCCCGAGCACAGTGCTGCGCTGGTGCTCGAACGCCGCCTGCTCGGCCAGCACGGCGTCGAGGCTTCGCGCCAGATCGGCGCGGGCAGGCGGCGTTGCCCTTGCCCTGTCCTGTTTCGAAGTCGGTCGGGCCATGGCGGCTCCTATCCGGTTTCCTTCA
The DNA here is from genome assembly GCF_009833495.1 of Oceanomicrobium pacificus. GTDB lineage: Bacteria > Pseudomonadota > Alphaproteobacteria > Rhodobacterales > Rhodobacteraceae > Oceanomicrobium > Oceanomicrobium pacificus. Next base: position 93,032 of record NZ_WUWG01000001.1, read on the forward strand.
TCAGTTCGCGGCCGATCAGCATACGCCGGATTTCCGACGTGCCGGCGCCGATTTCCATCAGCTTCGCGTCGCGCATGATCCGCGACAGCGGACTGTCATTCATATATCCCGCGCCGCCCATGGCCTGCACACCCTGCACGGCGATCTCCATCGCCTTTTCAGACGCATAGAGCACGCAAGCCGCTGCATCCTGCCGCGTGACCTCGCCCCGGTCACAAGCGCCGGCCACGGCATAGACATAGGCACGGGCGGAATTCATCGCGGTGTAGATATCGGCAATCTTGCCCTGCATCAGCTGGAAGTTCCCGATGCTCTGACCGAACTGCTTGCGTTCATGCATATAGGGCATCAGATGGTCGAGCACCGCATGCATGATGCCCACGCCGATGCCCGAGAGCACCACCCGTTCATAGTCGAGCCCGGACATGAGCACATTGACACCGCGCCCCTCCTCGCCGAGCACATTCTCGAACGGCACTTCGACATCCTCGAACACCAGTTCGGCCGTGTTGGACCCGCGCATGCCGAGCTTGTCGAAATGCGGACTGGTGGAAAAGCCCTTCATTTCGCGTTCGATGATGAAGGCCGTCATGCCACGCGGACCGGCTTCCGGGTCGGTCTTGGCATAGACGACGAGCGTGTCGGCGTCCGGGCCGTTGGTGATCCAGTATTTCGTACCGTTAAGCACGTAGCGGTCGTTGCGCTTCTCCGCCCGCAGGCGCATCGAGACGACATCCGATCCGGCGCCCGCTTCGGACATAGCAAGCGCGCCCACATGTTCACCCGAGATGAGCCGCGGCAGATATTTCGCCTTCTGCTCGGCCGACCCGTTCAGCTTGATCTGGTTGACGCAGAGGTTGGAATGCGCGCCGTAGGAGAGCGAGACGGAGGCGCTGGCCCGTCCGATCTCCTCCACCGCGATCGTGTGGGCGAGGTAGCCCATGCCGGCGCCGCCATATTCCTCATCCACGGTGATCCCGAGCAGGCCCAGATCGCCCATTTCCCGCCAAAGCTCCGGCGGGAAGGCGTTCTTCGCGTCAATCTCGGCCGCCATCGGCGCGACACGGTCCTGCGCCCAGCGATGGACCATCTCGCGCAGCGCCTCGATCTCTTCTCCGCAGGCGAAATTCATGGACGCGGTGAACATGGACGATTCCTCCTCTGACCCGCGTTAACTGAACACATGTTCAGTTTTGGTGCAAGCCTTCTGTCCGCCCCGCAATCCCGCCATATCGGCCCGGCCGGCGGCCCGGCGCGTCGGCCGGACCACCGCAGATGGATCAGGCCGGCGGTTGCGGCGTCATCTGCAACTGCGACAGATCATAGCCGTTGCGCGCCAGAACGTCGCGGGCCGTCTGCAGGGTCTCCGCGTCGATCATCGGGTCGCGGGCCAGAATCCAGCCTGTATTGCCTTTCGGATCGCCCACGACGGCAAGGCTGTAATCTTCCGCCAGACCAAGGATCAGGTAATCGCCCGCAAAAGGCAGCCACTGGACGAATTTAACCTTCAGCCAGGCCCCGTTTGACCCGTCCTTGACGGTTGCGATCCCTTCGGCACGCTCGACCTCGCCATCAAGCGCGTTCTTCCGGCAGGTGTTGATGACCGTGACGCTGCCATCTGCGCGCGGCAGATATTCCGCCGTCACACCGACGCAATTGCGCTCGAAACTGTTGGGGAAACGGGCGATCTCGTACCAGAGACCCGCATAGCGCTCCAGATCGACCCGCTCCACCGTGGAGATCGGCACCGATGTGTCGCGATAGTTGCCGCTGCCCGAGCAGGCGGCAATGAGGAGGGCGGCGGCACCGGTGAGGACGGATCTGAGCATCTCTGTGTTCCCTTTGCTATGCTTGTCTTTTCCTGAACCCAAAGGGACTTGGAACGGTTCCATGCCCGCCATATAAGAACGCTGCTTCCGGCAAAAAGGATCATCCGATGCGGACCGCGAGAATAGCACGCCAGACGGCCGAGACGAAGATCTCGGTGGAAATCGACCTCGACGGGTCGGGCCGTTACGACAATGAAACGGGCGTCGGCTTCTTCGACCACATGCTCGACCAGCTCGCACGCCACGCGCTGATCGACACGAAGATCCGTGCCGAGGGCGACACGCATATCGACGACCACCACACGGTCGAGGATGTCGGCATCGCGCTCGGCCGCGCCCTGTCGGAAGCCGTGGGCGACAAGCGCGGCATCCGCCGCTACGGGTCTTGCCTGCTGGCGATGGACGATGCGCTGGTGCGCAGCGCGCTCGACATCTCCGGCCGGCCCTATCTCGTCTGGAAGGTCGATTTCGAAGCCGAGAAAATCGGCACGTTCGACACGCAACTGGTGCGTGAGTTCTTCACCGCACTCGCGATGAACAGCGGCCTGACGCTGCATGTGGAGTGTCTCGACGGGTTCAACGCCCATCACGTGGCCGAGGCCGCCTTCAAGTCGGTGGCCCGCGCACTGCGCGACGCGCTGGAGACCGATCCGCGCAAGGCGGATGACATTCCGTCCACCAAGGGCACGCTCTGAGCGATGAACACCGTCATCATCGACTATAATTCCGGCAACCTGCGCTCGGCGGCCAAGAGCTTCGAGCGCATGGCCGCCGAAACCGGCGCCGGCACCATCACGGTCACATCCGACCCCGACACGGTGCGCCACGCGGACCGGATCGTGCTGCCGGGCGTTGGCGCCTTCGCCGATTGCCGCGCCGGGCTGGGCAGCTTCCCGGGCCTCTTCGAGGCCATCGAGGAACGTGTGCAGGCCGGCGTGCCCTTCCTTGGCATCTGCGTCGGCATGCAGATGATGGCCACGATCGGCCGCGAGCATGGGCAGGACTGTGCAGGCTTCGACTGGATCAAGGGAGAGGTCGTAGGCCTGGCACCTTCCGATCCTGCGCTCAAAGTGCCGCATATGGGCTGGAACGCGCTTGAGATCCGGCACGATCACCCTGTGCTGGCGGGGCTCGACCATGGCGCACACGCCTATTTCGTCCATTCCTACCATATGGTGGTGGAGGATGAGGCGCTGCGGCTCGCCACGGTCGACTATGCGCAGGATGTGACGGCAGTGGTCGGGCGCGACAATATTATCGGCACCCAGTTCCACCCCGAAAAAAGCCAGGCCACCGGCCTGCGCCTGATCGCCAACTTCCTGACCTGGGCGCCCTGACGGGCTTCAGCGCATGAAAAAGCCGGCCCGCGGCGCGCGGACCGGCTCTCACGAGGTTAGCCGTTCGCGCGACTTACTTCACGCGGGTCCAGTTCTGACCGCGGCAGATGATGGCCACGCAGCCCTCCACCTTCAGCACATCGCCGTTCAGTTCCATCTTGGACTTGTAGGTCTTGTCATCGTCGGGCGCCCAGATGGTGCCCTTGTGCCAGCGGTTGCCGTCGCGGGCCGCCATGTTCTTGATGATCGCCTTGCCCACGATGCCCTGATTTTCGGTGTTCTTCGCTTCCTTGATCCAGCCGCAGATCAGGTCCGATCCGGCCGAGCAGGGTTTGACATCGACGAGCAGGTAGGCGCCGGTGTCGGAGGTCTGCGTTTTCCAGGTGCCGGTGACATCGGCAAATGCAGCGGTCGGCAGGGCCAGAGCCAGTGCCAGAAGTGCGGTTTTCATCTGTTCCTCCCCAGAGAATGGTGCGGGCCGATCCTGCGGCGCAGCGCCGCATCCGGTCAACGGTGACGTAACGTCGAAACTCGGCTTTTGCATCGCGCCCGTGAACGCGGTAGAGGGCATGCAGACTGAAAGGAGTGCCCATGATCCTCTACCCCGCCATCGACCTGAAGGATGGTGCCTGCGTCCGCCTTTACAAAGGTGAAATGGATCAGGCGACCGTGTTCAACGACGACCCGGCCGCACAAGCCGCGGCTTTCGAGGCGGCGGGCTGCGCCTGGCTGCATCTGGTCGACCTGAACGGGGCCTTTGCGGGCGCGCCTGTCAATGCAGCCGCGGTGGAAGCGATCCTCGATTGCTGTTCGGTGCCCGCCCAGCTTGGCGGCGGGATCCGCGACATGGCCACCATCGAAAGCTGGCTGGAGCGCGGACTGGCGCGCGTGATCCTCGGCACTGTGGCCGTGCGCGACCCCGCCCTCGTGAAGGACGCCGCAGCCGCCTTCCCCGGCAAGGTCGCGGTCGGCATCGACGCGCGCGACGGCCGGGTCGCCGTTGAAGGCTGGGCGGAAACCACGGATGTGACCGCGCTCGACCTTGCCCGCCGCTTCGAGGATGCGGGCGTGGCGGCCATCATCTACACCGATATCGACCGCGACGGCGCGATGCAGGGACCGAATGTCGACGCGACCGCAGCACTCGCCAACGCCGTCTCGATCCCGGTCATCGCCTCCGGCGGCGTCTCCTCGCTCGACGATCTGCGCGCGCTCAAGGCCAGCGGCGCGCCGCTCGACGGGGTGATCTCGGGCCGTGCGCTCTATGACGGGCAGATCGACGTGCCGTCCGCGGTCGAGATCCTGTCCGCCTGACGGGACGGCAACGCCGCGCGGCTTTCGGATGCGAAGGGCTGGATCGGTCCCGTCGTCTGTGCAAGCTGTAAATCCAAGATCAGGGGCGGATTCGCCCCGCCACCGAGGGCCGCAATGCTCAAGACCCGCATCATCCCCTGCCTCGACGTCAAGGACGGCCGCGTGGTCAAGGGCGTCAATTTCGTCGACCTGATCGATGCCGGCGACCCGGTGGAAGCCGCCCGCGCCTATGATGCCGCGGGCGCCGACGAGCTTTGCTTCCTCGACATCGCCGCGACGCTGGAAAACCGCAGCACCATGTATGACGTGGCACGCCGCACGGCCGAGCAATGTTTCATGCCGCTCACGATCGGGGGCGGCGTGCGCGGGCCGGTCGATGTGCGCAACCTGCTGCTCGCAGGCGCGGACAAGGTGTCCTTCAACTCCGCCGCGGTGGCCGATCCGGACGTGGTTTCCCAGAGCGCCAACAAGTTCGGCAACCAGTGCATCGTGGTGGCCATCGACGCGAAGACGGTCGCGCCCGGCAAGTGGGAGATATTCACCCACGGCGGCAGCCGCCCGACCGGCATCGACGCGCTTGAATTTGCCCGAGAGATGGAACGCCGCGGCGCGGGGGAGATCCTCCTGACCTCGATGGACCGCGACGGCACGCGCGCGGGCTTCAACCTGCCGCTGACCCGTGCGGTCGCGGACGCGGTGCATATCCCGGTCATCGCCTCGGGCGGGGTCGGCACGCTCGACCATCTGGTCGAGGGCGTCACCGAAGGCCATGCAAGCGCCGTACTTGCCGCATCGATCTTTCATTTCGGCGATCACACGATTCAGGAAGCCAAGGCGCATATGGCCGCCGCCGGCATACCCGTGAGGATGACATGAGCGACATCGAAGTCCTGGCCCGTCTGGCCAAAACCATCGAGAGCCGGCAGGGCGCGGATGTGAAGAAATCCTATGCCGCGAAGCTCTTTTCGCGCGGCAAGAGCAAATGCGCGGAGAAATTCGGCGAGGAAGCGATCGAGGCGATCATCGCCGCCGCCAAGGGCAACCGCAAGAACCTGACCGAGGAAGCGGCAGACGTGCTCTTCCACATGCTCGTCATGCTGACCGCCTGCGGCGTGTCGCTCGACGATGTGATGAAGGAACTGCAGCGCCGCGAAGGCACGTCCGGCATCGAGGAAAAGCGCGCCCGCGCGACGGGCTGACATACGCGTCTTTGCCCACGGGGCTCTAGCGCAGCCAGAGCCCGTGATTGCGCAACCGCTTGCGCATCATGTCTTCCGGCAGGTCCCGCCGGCCCTTGAAGAGCCGCCGCGCCTTAGCCCCGCCGCCCTGATAAACGAGCTTCCGGATCGGCTCATGCGGTTTCAGAAGCTTTTTCAGCTTGTTGGGCGCGCAGATCTCTTCCAGAAGCGCGACCGTTTCATCCGCTTCCCGCGCATAGAGGAGCGGCAGTGTCCGGTAGTGGCAGGTCACAGAACCGTCGAGATAGCCCGGCGCGAGACTGTCCCGCCCGCCGCCCAGCGCATGGATGACGAGCGGCAGGGTGATCTGGTCGAGCCACGGATAGAGCGCTTGCCCGTCCAGTTCCGGCGGCGGGTCGTTTTCCACCATCAGCGCCAGTTCGCGGTAGAGCGCGCCGAAGTCCCGCGGGCAGCGGTAGTAGAAGTAACCTGCGTTGAAATAGAGGTAGCGGCGCCAGTAATCCTCGGGCTGGGACAGGTCGAGCGAACTTTCGAAATCAAGACCGGCGCGGTCATAGAGCGACTTCCAGATGTCCCCGATCTCCGGGCCGTAGAGGTCCGGCACGGGCCATGTGCCCGACACGCGCGCGGATGCACCGGGCCGGTCGAAGTCGAACGGCACGCCGAGCGGGTCGTCCTGAATGAGCGTATCGGTGTCGAGAAACAGGAACGGCTCGCCTTCCGGCAGGATACTGAGGGCCGCAATCTTGTTGCCATGCGGATAGCGCGCGCCGAACGGGTGCGCATCGAACGGCACGATCTCGGTGCCGAGATCGACGAGCATCTGCCGCGTCTCGGCATCCGCGATCGACGGGTCCTCGGTCCAGGCGTCGTTCAGCACCGGCTCGGCCAGAACCACCCTGACGGCACTGTCGGGCGCCCGCGCCTTCAGCGATGCCATAAGCAGGAGCGCCTCATATTGCAGGCGCCCGCCCTGCACCACCGCCAGAAGCGTGAAGGGCGCGGTCTCGGTTCGGCTTGTCAGGGTGCAATCCTCCTGCCCCATCAGGACCATAGACGGACGCGCATCCGCAAGTGATTATCGCGATTGCGCAGGCCGGTCGCAGCCGCTATAGAAAGCCCCGACGCACCCGTAGCTCAGCTGGATAGAGCGCTGCCCTCCGAAGGCAGAGGCCAGAGGTTCGAATCCTCTCGGGTGCGCCAATTCCCTAGGAATTCGAGCACCAAAGAACGCGGGTAAACCAGCATCCAGCTCAAAAACCGGGTTGCAAATCTGCGTCATCGACAGAGCTCAATGTCGATTGGTCGCGCCGGATCCAACCATCGCCTGAGCTTCAAACCCCCTCAAACTGCGGCAGGCCATCGGCACGGGTGGTGCGCCGGCGGCGAGTTCCGGAAACAATTCCTGCAATTCGCTCCGGCTTGCCTCGGGGATGGCGCGCAGGGCCATTTCTCCGGGGTAGAGGGATTCGACAGGCAAGCCCTCGGCCCAGACGATCTGGTGCGTCCGGCAGGCGAAATGGACGTAGGTGACGGCGCCGTCCGGTTCCGGCCGAGTGATCCGCTCGCCGTCGCACAGATGCACAGCATGGGCCAGCACGTCATGGCTGCCGAAACAGAGTTCCGCCCAGGCCGAGCCGATCAGCACCCGATGCTGGGGTGACAGGAATAGCGGGCGCGCGGGACGGCCCGGCCCGAACCGGTCGGCGGCGATCCGGACCGGCCAAAGCCAGGGTGCTGCCGCGATCCGCCCAGCTTCGAACCTGCGCTCCGCCCGCCAGACAACCGGCTGGGGACCCGCATCGCGGGTCAGCACCATGTCCCCGACCGAAATCTCCTCGACCCGTCGCAGGCCGTCCGGCGTCGCGATTAATGTGCCCGCGACGAAACAGGGCACGGCATCCTCGTCCACCCTGACGCGGACGACCTTGAAGCCGTTATTGCCCTGACCCGGCCCTGTGGAGGCACGTATGACAACGATGATATTGGCACCCCCGGGCGGCACATCCGCACCGGGCTCCAGGTTGACCGTCAGGACCCCCAAATCGCTGATCGAAACAGTATAGTCATCCGGCCCCAGCGTTCCGGAACTGCTGGAGACAATGAACCAGTCGGCGCCCGTCTTGGACGAAACATACTGGGCGGATGTGCTGTTCTGCCCCGCATCGATGGAAATGGAACTCGGTCCAGTGATGTTGAGGGCCATAGCGTCCGCCGTCTTGCCGTTCGGTCACGTGGGGACGGTAGGATCATATCACCGAACGGGACCAACCCGAAATGCGGCAGATTTGCTTCAGATTTGATATGGCCGCATGACAGCCCTATTGGCGCCATAAAAACTTGTGATAAATTTAACAGTGTTCGCGCCGCGTTGGCGCTTTGTGTGACGTGTAACGAGTATCCGGAGGTTCCCATGGCCAAAGCCATGCCCTTGCCCTGCACCCTTGTGAAACAGACATTCGGTCGCGCTCTTGCCCTGTCGGCACTGGCGATCTGCGCCCCCGTGGCAGCCATCGCGCAGCCGGTGGCGAGCCCGTCGGAACTGGCCACCGACATATTGCCGGACCGCGCGCCGGAGATGACCTGCCGCGACGGATCCGCTTTCGAGCCGCTGATCGGCACCGTGGTCATCGGTCGAGACGATGAAGTGCTCGGCATCGTGCAGGATGCCACGCTGGATGCGCGGGGCCGCGTGGTCGAGATGCGCTTCATGCTCGCCCGTGACTTTGCCGCCGAGCCGACCTGCGGGCTGGTCCGCGTCGATCTGACCGCACAGCCTGTCGACCGCGTCCAGATCAACCTGCGGGGCACAAGCCTTCAGGCGAAACTCGCCGGGCTCTGACGCCCGGCAAGGGCGTCAGCCCTGCGACAGGGCCGCCAGTGCCGGATGGTCCGCCATGTCGGCGCTGTGCAGGCCACCGATCAGGTCGGGCAGGTCCGCTTCTCCACGGTCGTCCAGCGCCGCGCGGTCGGCATAGATGCGGGCCAGCCAGGCCCGCGCGCCCTGTGCTTCGGCCATGGCGGCTGCCTCGTCGAGCCGTGCCTTCGCGCCCGCATCATGCCCGCGCGCCGCGCACAGCCGGGCGGCAACACGCAGAACCTCGGGCCCGTAGCAGAGTTGCTGGTCCGCGCGGCAATCGGCCAGCGCGGGCGCCAGCGCGGCCTCGGCATCTTCCAGTTCACCCGCCTCGATGAAGGACAGCGCCAGCCCGGCCTCGTGAATGGGTGCGGTCAGGCGCAGACCGGCGCCGCCGAGCATCGCCACAGCCTGCATCTGGTCGGGAAGCGCGGCTGCGCCGCCTTCGAGCTGGCGGCGGGACAGGGACGCCCATGCCGAACCGGCCAGAAGCCAGAAGGGCTGGCCGAGCGTCTCTGCGAGACCCATCGCGTCGAGAATATCCGACAGCGCGGCCGGCGGGGGCGTGCCATAGGCATGTGGCGCCTTGGAGAAGATGCGCGTATAGGGTTCCAGCGGTTTCAGGTCGAGCGCCGCCATGTGCCGGTCGATCTTTTCCGACAGGGACAGGAAGCCGGTATAATTGCCGGTGATCCAGCGGCCATGCGCCCCGAAAAGCTGCGCCAGTTGCAAACTGTCCATCTGGTAGACGAGAGCCTGCATCCGGTGGGCATCAAGGTCGTAAAGCGCCGCGGTGCGGGCGAGCATCTTTTCCTGCAATGCGAAATCGCCCGCGGTGAAGGCCGTGACCGAGGCTGCGCTGCAAGCGAGCACCTCCAGCTCGGGATTGTCCTCCGCGATGGCCTGCATCCGCTCGACCAGCACTTCCGCATCGCGCTGGTCGCCGCGCACCAGCTTGTGCGCCCAGATGCCCCATGCGGTCTGAAACTCGGCCAGCCCGCCAGCTTCGTGTTTCAGGCTGAGTTGGAGGGCTCGGTCGAATGCCGCGCCCACGGAATCGTCGTTGAAGCCCCGCGACTGGACGAGCAGATTTCCCTGGCTGACGCGTGTGGTGATTTCCAGCTGTTCGCGCGCCTGTCCCTGTTCGAGCCGCTCCAGCGCGCCTTCGGCCTGCTCCAGCAGCCGCCCGGCCGCTGCCAGATCGCCCGACATGAGGCTGAGTTGCGAGGCCCCGTTCAGTGCGGGAATGGCGGCGGCGAAATCCTCCGCCCCGAGCAGGTGGTGCGCGGCGATGCCGGGCGCGGCCGCCAAGCCTTCGGGGTCGATACTGTGATAGGCGGCAAGCGCCTTGCCGTGCAAAGCGCGCCGGTCGCGTGAATGGAGCGTCTCCAGCACCGCTTCCTGAATGAGCGCATGGTCGAATGTCACGGTGCCCTTGGGTCCGGACGCGAAAAGCCGCCGCCGGACCAGTTCGGCGATCTGGCCCTGCACGACCTCCTCGGGCTGGCCGATCATCTCGGCCAGAAGCGCGCTGCGCAACTCGCCGCCGAGAACGGCCGCTGCCTCGACCAGCGGCTGGGCATCCTCGACCCGGTCGAACCGCTCCAGCAGCGCCTCGATCAGGCTCGGCGGGATACCCTGTGCAACGCCTCCTTCGGGACGTTCGAGAACGGCTTGCGTGATATGGCGCAGATAGAGCGGCACGCCGCGCGCCTGCGTCACGATCCGGTCGCGCACCTCTGCCGGCAGGCGGTTGTCGGCGTCGATATGGGCGACCATCGTGGCCGCATCCTTGGCGTCCAGTTCGGCCAAATCGAGCGTCTCGGCCGCGTCCCCGCCGAACCCCTCCATCAGTTCGGGGCGGCGGGCGTTCAGGATCAGCACCGGCTTGCTGGCGAGCCCCTCTACCAGATCCCGCATCAGGTCGAACGAGGCCTGATCGATCCAGTGCCCGTCCTCGATGAAAAGGACAGAGGGTGTGTCGGGCACAAGTTCGAGCATCAGGAGCCGCAGCGCCTCGGTGATCCGCTGGGCACGGACAAGCGGGGCAAGCGGCGTCGGGTCGAGCCCGAGCAGAAGCGACAGGCCCGGCACCACCGCAGGCGGCGCCCATGCCGCCAGCCGTTCGGCCAGATCGGTCGGCGCGTCGCCCGGATGCAGGCCAAGCCGTTCGCGGATCATCCGGCGGAAGGGTGCGAAGCTCTGGAACCGGCGGTGCTGCAACCCGCGCAATTCGAGGATCAACCCGTCCGGCACGGTCTGGCGCAGGAACTCGCGCACAAGCGTTGTCTTCCCGAACCCGCCGCGGGCCACCACGTCGAGGAGCACCGGCGCGCCGCCGGCCGCCCGGTCCCACGCCGCGTTCAGACGGGCCAGATCGCCGCGCCGTCCGATCAGGTCCTGCATGTCCACCGGGCGCTCGACCGGATGAGCAAACCAGACCTGAAGCGGCTCCGACAGGCCCTTGACCTCCCGCGTGCCGCCCGCGTCGAGCGTCACCCGCGCCGGATCGACCTTGCGCACGATATCCTCGGCCACGGCCACGCGTCCGGCCCCGGCCAGCGCCTGCAACCGCGCCGCCGTGTTGACCGTATCGCCGATGGCGAGCGCTTCCTGCGCCGGCTTGCCCTCGTGCATCTCGCCGACCATGGTCCAGCCGGCCGCGATCCCGGCGCTGGCGTTCAGCGCATGGCCGTCTGGCACATCCATGGCCTGCACGGCCCGGATCACGCGATCGGCCGCCTGGATGGCCAGCTCCGCGCTGTTCTTTACCGCTTCGGGATAGCCGAAATAGGCCAGCACGCCGTCTCCCATGAACCGGGCGACATAGCCGCCGGCACTGGTGATGACCTCCTGGCACAGTTGCTGGTAGTGGGACACCATGTCGAACATGGCTTCATTGCCAAGCGCCGCCGTCAGGCTGGTCGACTCCGACAGATCGATGAACAGGACAGTCAGGTAACGTGGCCGCGCCCGTCCGGGGTTGAGCAGCTTGGCGCCACAGATGGAACAAAACCGGTCTTCAGCGCGGACCGGGTTGGAGCAGGACGGGCATTCGGCAGTCAACTCTTTATCTTTCGCAGTGTATCCCTGAGCTCGAAACTTTGCAGCGGATTGTTGATGGTCGCCGCGCTTGTCAGGAAGAAACCGCCCAGGGGACTGTCTTTTACCGATGGCGGTTTCAATACGCAGGGCTCGAGCCCGAAGCAATCCGAATAGACTTTAATCTCCATGTCAAGGGGCTGAACAAGCGCCTGTCCCAGCGAAAAGTCGTAATATGCGTACTGCCACATCCCCAGTTTGTTCTTGTTGACCATTGCCATTTCATAGGCCGGGCGGACCCGTGCCATCGGCTCATAGTCCTCCGCCCGCGCCTGCGGGCCGGAAAACTTGAACTCGCAGGAGATGATCGGGCTGCCGTCGCGCGGGTCGCACACTTCGTAGCAGGAGGCATCCGAACTCATCCGGGCACGCAATTTCGGGAAGCCGTAGCCGTAGACGCCGAGCAGGATCGGCGGCAAGGCATTCAGGTAGAGCCGCGTCGGGGTGATAAGCGGCGGCATGTCCTGCAACGCGGGGTCGGTGTGGCGCACATAGGGCACCGCGCAAATGAATTCGAGATAATCCATTCCGATGGGAAGCAGGTTCGGCCGCACGTCGCGTTGCCGTCCGAAAAGCAGGATGATCGGATGCTGGTCAGGACCGGTCAGGTCCTGCGGCGCCAGTTCCAGCCCTTCGGGCAGGAGCTTCTCCACTTCAGCGCGCGGGCGACCCAGCATCACCGTCGGGCCCGTCGTCTGGGCCATGCCATAGGCGCCGGACCATGGGAATTTCGTGTTCTGCGGACGCAGCGTTGTCAATGTCGGGTAGACGGGCTTCGACTTCGGCATCGCGCCCGGCACTTCGTTTTCGCCGACGATCTTCATGTCGACGCCGGTCAGCCCCTCGGCCGCGCGCAGACCGGACATGGTCGCGGCCTCGACGCAGCCGGCATTGATGCCGGTATAGGTCCAGTCCCCGGCGAGCCAGAGATTGTCAAAGCCGCTTTCGTCGGCCCGCAGCCGTGCAGATGTGGAGCCCGGGGCCGACAGGACATAGCGTTCGTTCGGGTCGATATTGCCGCGGAAATATTGCGCGTCCCACGCGTCGGCCGCCTTCGTCCCTTTCGGCACGCACAGGCTCGACGGTTTGAACTTCCCCTTGGCGTCATAGGCTTTGGGGAAAAGGAACGCGCCCTCCTTCTCCATCCAGTCGCGGCAGCGGGCGACGACCTCGGCTTTCACGCGGGCCGGATAGCCGTGATCTGTGAACGGCGGGATAACATCGGGATCGGCGAGCGGTCCGCAGAAATAGGCGATCGAGCCGGGTTTGTTGTCCTCTGGCCAGTCCTCGGTCGGATCGAGATGGGTCATGTCGGCCCATGTGTTCAGATCGTCGGCATAGGCGGTGAGGATCGAATCCCCGTGCGGCCAGCCCAGATCCTCCACACTGTCCTTGAACCAGAGCTGGAAGCTCTGCGTGCTGTCGGTCTTGACCTTGTCGAACATGCGCTTCCAGCGCGGGTCATTGTCGGCCAGATCCTTGCACAGATAGGGCAGCGCGCCGAGCGAGATGCCGAGGATCACCTCGTCGAAATCCTGCCCGCGCACCAGATCGCGCCTGGCCTTCGGTTCCCAGTCCGACCACCAGCTTTCCAGATTGATGCCGCGCGTCTTCAGCGCCTCCCCCTCTACAATCTGGTCATAGAGCGGGTCGGAGGGCCAGCAATCGAGGTCGCCGACGCGCACGAACGGATCGTAGCTGCCGGATTTCAGCGTCACCTGTCGGTCCATGGAAATGGTCTCGATGGCGGATTTCCGGGCGTCGAGGCCGAGCGCCGTGACCTTGTGGAAGAATTCGAACTTCACCCCGCGCTGTTCCAGGATGCGGTAGAAGGGGGTGAAGATCGTGTCGCCCATACCGGCGCGCATCTTGTAGAAAATCGCACCCTTGTAGGTGAAGAAGAGCCGGAAACAGCCCCGAATGAACGTGCCCGCACCGATGGCACGGTTCTCGTCCGTCGTGCGGCCATGCATGAAGCCGAACGCGTAGTCGTAAATCGCCCGGATCAGGCCGCTGTCGAGCGAGGTGTCCGACGCCCCGTAGCGTTTCAGGAAGGGGGTGATCTCCTCGTCGTCGATCACGTCGAACCCCTGACGGAACACGTCATTCTCCAGCATCCCGCGCATCACCGCGAAGCCGAGGTCGAGCATGATGCCCGCGCGGCGCAGGTCGTCGTCGAGATCGGCTTCCAGCCCTTCTTCGTCGGTCAGGATGGTGCGGGCAATATCGCGGTCGTCGGCCATTTCGACGAAAGAGCGGCCCAGATGCGCGCCGAGACGCACCATGTCCTGCGGGTCGTGGTTGGCGGCGTCCTTGGGCATGGCGGCGACATGGGCGTTCAACCGCTGCAGGTCACCGGCCCCGCGCCCGCCGGCCTTCGCCTGTGTCTCGGCCACCTCCGTCAGGAATTTCACCAGCATCTGGAAATATTCGAAGGGCGACAGGGTGACCCCGTCCGATCCGGGATCCGCATCGTTCATCGGCGGTTCCAGCACCCAGGGCTTCCATTCGCCGTTCACCCTGTCGCCGAGCGCGATATTATTGTGCGGGATGAAGGCCTCGTCGAAGGAATGGTAGACGCCCGGCGTGCCGTTCAACTCGCCCAGCATCTCCTTCATCACCCGGATCGCATTGTCATAGAAGCCCGACCAGACATGGAGCCCATGCTCCTCGATCCGCTGGGCGATGGCCGGGTTCCGGCCGCTCGCGCCCTTGCCGCCGAGACGCCAACCCATCTGGTAAACGGTCACCTCGTATTTTTCAGCCGCACCCGGCACCGATGTCAGCGCATATGCGGCCGCCATCGCTCCGACGCCACCGCCCAGAACCGCGATCTTCTTCTTCGCCATCGAATGCCCCTTTTGCTGTTGCGGGGCACTCTACCGCAACGCGATCCGATGTGAACAGAATTGGTTAACCATTTGACGCCGCGAGGGACCGCGCCGGTGCTGGCAGCAAAAAGGCCGGTCCGCCACGCGAACCGGCCCTGCGCAGGTCAGAAGACCTATTCGATCAGGTCGGCGGCGCCGGCGGCGGCGATGCCGGCGTGTCGTCATCATCGTCGTCATTGTTCTGGGTCACGGCATAGGCCACAGCGGCCAGCGCCAGAACCGGGATCACCCAGCCCCAGGACCCGGCGGAGGACCCGGCGGGCTCTTCGACCACGACCACTTCCTCGATGGGCTCTTCGAAACTCATGTTGCCGGCCTGCGCGGCCGTGCCGGCCAGAACGGCGGCAATGGCGAGGGACGCCTTCAGTTTCATCATCGGCTCGATACTCCTTGCGATGCATGTTTTCTATACATCGCAAGGTGTTAGCGGAAGACTCTGAGTCGAAATGTGCGGATTGTCACATCCAGCTTACGTAAAGGAAAGGTTACGCCGTCAGATCGAGCACGACCTTGTTCGCCGCGCCGCTGCCGATCGCCTCGAACCCGTCCGCGAAACGTTCGAACGGCAATGTGTGGGAGATGACGGGCGCCACATCGAGCCCACTTTCCAGCATCCCGTACATCTTGTGCCAGGTCTCGAACATGCGCCGGCCATAGATGCCCTTCATCGACAGGCCCTTGAAGATCGCCTTGTTCAGGTCGACCTCGGGCCGTTTCCCGAAAAGGCCCAGAAGCGCGATATTGCCGCCGGTGATCATCGCCTCGATCAGCGCATCGAGCGCGGGTGCCGCGCCCGACATCTCGAGCCCCACATCGAACCCTTCCCGCATGCCGATCTCGGTCATCACATCGCGCAGGTCCTCGCGGTCGGCGCGGACCGTGCGACTGGCGCCCATCCGCGAGGCGAGTGCCAGACGGTCGTCGTTGAGGTCAGTCACGACGATGCGGCGCGCGCCCACATGGCGGCAGACCGCAGCCGCCATGCAGCCGATCGGACCCGCCCCGGTGATGAGCACATCCTCTCCGGTCAGATCGAAGGCCAACGCGGTGTGGACCGCATTGCCGAGCGGGTCGAGGATCGAGGCAATATCGTCCGACACGAAATCGGGCAGCGGGCGCACATTGGCGGCGGGCAGGACCAGATAATCGGCGAATGCACCAGGCACATTGACCCCGATGGAGCGCGTCCGCGCGCAGATATGCGCTCGGCCGGTCTGGCAGTTGCGGCAGCTGCCGCAGGGAATATGCCCCTCGCCCGAGACACGCTGGCCCGGCTCCAGTCCGGTCACGCCCGCGCCCACCGCGTCGATCACACCGGCATATTCATGGCCCACGACCATCGGCACCGGGATCGTCGCCTCGGCCCAGGCATCCCATTTCCAGATATGCATGTCCGTCCCGCAAATCGACACTTTGCGAATGCGGATGCGCACCTCGCCCGGTCCCGGCTCGGGCATGGCCACATCGACCAGATCGAGGCCCGGACCGGCGGTCTGTTTGACAAGCGCCCTCATGCGATCACCCCCAGCTTGCGCCCGGCAGCCGTGAAGGCGGCGATGGCGCGGTCGATCTCCGCCGGACTGTGGGCCGCGTTCATCTGCGTGCGGATCCGGGCCTGTCCCTTGGGCACGACCGGATAGGAGAAGGCGGTCACGTATATGCCGGCGCTGCGCAACTCGGCAGCCATGTCTGCTGCCAGTCGGGCCTCTCCGAGCATCACCGGTATGATCGCATGTTCGCCGGGCACAAGATCGAAGCCGGCCGCTTCCATGCCCGCGCGGAACCGTTTGGCATTGTCGGCCAGACGGGCGCGGGACCCGGCGCTGTCCTGCACCAGTTGCAGCGCGCGGCGCGTGGCCTCCACCACGGCCGGCGGCAGCGCGTTGGAAAAGAGGTAGGGCCGCGCCCGCTGGCGCAACATGTCGACGACAGGCTGCGATGCGGCCACATAGCCGCCCGCCGCGCCGCCCAGCGCCTTGCCGAACGTGCCGGTCAGGATCTGAACCCGGTCGGCCACACCCCAATGGTCGGGCGTGCCCGCGCCGCGCGGCCCGACAAAGCCGACCGCATGGCTGTCATCGACCATCACGATCGCATCGTGGCGTTCGGCCAGATCGCAGATCGCCGGCAGGTTGGCGAGAATCCCGTCCATCGAGAAGACCCCGTCGGTGACGATGAGCCGCGTCCGGGCGTCGGCGGCCTCCTTCAGGCGCGCCTCCAGCTCGGCCATGTCATTGTTGGCATAGCGGTAACGCCGCGCCTTGCAGAGCCGCACACCGTCGATGATCGACGCATGGTTGAGCGCATCGGAGATGATCGCATCCTCCGGCCCCAGCAGGCTTTCAAACAGCCCGGCATTCGCATCGAAGCAGGAGGCAAACAGGATCGTGTCCTCGGTCCCGAGGAACGCCGACAGTTCCGCTTCCAGCGCCTTGTGAATGTCTTGCGTGCCGCAGATGAACCGCACCGACGCCATCCCCAGCCCGTGGCTGTCGATCGCGGCTTTGGCGGCGTCGCGCAGCACCGGATCATTGGCAAGGCCCAGATAGTTGTTGGCGCAGAAATTGAGGAGCGCGCCTGCGTCCGTGCGGACCTCCGCCGCCTGCGGCGAACGGATCGCAAGCTCGGACTTGGTCAGCCCCTGCGCTTCAATATCGGCCAGTTCCGCCCGCAGGCGCTCGTCGAGGGTCCGGGACATGGGTGCCGCACTCCTTTGCTGTCGATGGTCACCACCTGAGGGCCGCGCGAAGTCGCGCGTCCGCAAGTCTAGGCTTCGCTGCCTGCCTTGTCAGGCGTGATTCGTCTAGCGGCGCGGGAGCGTCAGCGGCTGGCCACTCGCCCGTTGGCGCTCGATCCGGTCCGCGGTGGCCGCGACAGTGGCGAGCCGCTGGCCCGAAGCCGGGTGGGTCGACAGCCCGCCCCCGCCGCCCGCAATGCGAGCAAAGGACTGCGCACCCCGGCGCGCATCATAGCCGGCCAGTTCCGTGATATAGGTGCCGACCACATCGGCCTCCAGCTCATAGGTCTGGGAATAGGCCCGTCCGCCGAGGAAGGTGCCCGTCTCGATTGCCTGCTGGATCAGCGCATCCGACGCCCCGCCGCTCGCCGCCACCAGTCCGCCGAGCGCGATGCCGGCCAGCGCCTGCTGCTGGCTGCGTTTGACAAGATGGTTGGAAATCTGGTGCCCGACCTCATGCCCGAGGATGAAGGCAAACTCGTCGTCATTTTCCAGCGACCGCATCAGCGACATGGTCATCACCACGATCGGCTGGCCCTGACGGTTGATCGTCTGGTAGGCGTTCGCTGGCAGGCGCGGATCGGGATCGGCAAAGAACCGGTAGTTGCAATAGGCGCGGCCCGCGCTCGGGTTCTGGCTCTGGCAGACCTGTTCAGCCACCCGTTCGACCCGCGGCGCGACCCGCTCGTAAGCCGCGATGGCACTTGCCTCGCTGCGCACGACCCGCGCTTTCTGCTGGCCCTGCGGCAGGGGCGTGTTCGCGGCCACCTCGGGCACGTCATATTGCGTCCCGCAGGCGCCGAGCGCCAATCCCGCCGTCAACAGCAACACAAACCGCATTCGGAACCCTCCCGTCCGTTCGTCCGACAGGGACAAATGCAAAACGCGGCGGCAAGGTTCCCCAAGCCGCCGCGCCATTTCAATGACTGCCTGCCCTGTCAGACCGATGCCAGATCGTCCGGCAGGACGGATCCGGGAATGTTCTGGTAGCAGACCGGGCGCAGGAACCGGCGGATCGACAGGGTGCCGACCGAGGTCGCGCCGAAATTGGTCGAGGCCGGATAGGGTCCGCCATGGACCATCGTGTCGCTCACTTCCACGCCGGTCGGGAACCCGTTGGCCAGCAGGCGTCCGGCCTTGCGCTCGAGGATCGGCAGAAGCGCACGCGCTGCTTCCGCATCGCCACCATCCATATGGAGCGTGCAGGTCAGCTGCCCTTGCAGGCTGCGGGCGATTTCCTCGACCTGATCCGCGTCTTTTGCGACGATCACCATGCCGAGCGGTCCGAACACCTCCTCGCCCAGAACCTCTTCGGCCAGCCATTCGTCACCGGAGGCCACGAAGAGATAGGGCGTTGCCATGCGCAGATCGCAGGTCGTGGTCAGCACCTCGCGGACACTGGCCTCGGCCCGGATCCGGTCGCGACCGGCGCGATAGGCCGCCGCGATTCCGTCGGTCAGCATGACTTGCGGATCGACCGCTTCCAGCGCCGCCTTGGAGGCCTCGATGAAGGCTTGCGCGTCGGGACCGTCGATCACGATAGCGAGGCCGGGATTGGTGCAGAACTGGCCAGCGCCCATGGTCAGCGACCCGGCCCAGCCCTGAGCGATCTCGGCCCCGCGGGCAGAAAGCGCCTGCGGCAGGAGGAACATCGGGTTGACCGAACCAAGCTCGCCGAAGAAGGGGATCGGTTCGGGCCGCGCGGCACACAGGTCGAAAAGCGCGCGCCCGCCGCCGAGAGAGCCGGTGAAGCCGACCGCCTTGATCAGCGGGTGCTGCACCACGGCCTGTCCGACGGCGCGGTTGCCGCCCTGAATCTGGCTGAATACGCCGGGGTGGATGTCGCAGGCGCGGATCGCCGCCTCGATGGCCTGCGCCACGATGTCCGACACGCCGGGATGGGCGGAATGGCCCTTGACCACGACCGGGCAACCGGCAGCCAGTGCGGCCGCCGTGTCGCCACCCGCGGTCGAGAAGGCGAGCGGGAAGTTCGACGCGCCGAACACAGCGACCGGACCGACCGGGCGCTGCATCATGCGCAGATCCGGGCGCGGCAGCGGGGCGCGGTCGGGCAGTGCTTCGTCATGGCGGCGGTCGAGATAGTCGCCCGCCTCGATATGGTCGGCAAAGAGCCGAAGCTGGCCGGTGGTGCGGCCGCGCTCGCCCTCAAGTCGGGCTGCCGGCAAACCGGTTTCGCGGGTGCCGATTTCGGTAATCTCGGCGCCGCGCGCCTCGATCTCGTCGGCAATCTTGCGCAGGAAGGCAGCCCGGGCGCTGCGGCTCAGCGCGGAATAGCTCCAGAACGCCGCTTCTGCCGCCTTGGCGGCGCGGTCGACCAGTTCCGGAGTGCCGACGGCGAAACTCTGGGCCTCCCCGCTCACCGGCATGTTCTCAAAACTCTGGTCCGACCCGACCCATTCGCCGGCGATCAAGTGTTTTCCGATTATCATGATTTCCTGTTTCCAATGATTGGTCTGCGTCCCGGTGCCCCTGATATGCCAGTTGACCGGCGGTTTGCCCAGCGTCAACTTGGGACACGCCGCGGCAATTCCTATCTCTGGATTGGAAACGGGGTGTCCGAGACGGAGACAGAGCATGAACTACACGATCGACAAGGTGATTTCAGGCGCGGCGCTCGACAAGGTGGACGAGGCTGTGCGCGCGGCCCTCGCCGAAGAAGGGTTCGGCGTCCTGACGGAGATCGACGTCCAGTCGGTGATGAAGGCCAAGATCGGGGAAGATATGGCGGGCTACCGCATCCTCGGGGCCTGCAACCCGAAACTGGCCTTCGCCGCGATCGGGGCCGAGCCGCGCGTCGGCGCGATGCTGCCCTGCAACGTGATCCTGCGCGAGACGCCCGAGGGCGTGATGGTGAGTGCGGTGGACCCGGCGGCGTCGATGCAGGCGATCGACAATCCCGGCCTCGCTGATCTGGCACGCGACGTGCGCAGCCGGCTGGAACGGGTGATC
Source organism: Oceanomicrobium pacificus (assembly GCF_009833495.1). Taxonomy (GTDB): domain Bacteria; phylum Pseudomonadota; class Alphaproteobacteria; order Rhodobacterales; family Rhodobacteraceae; genus Oceanomicrobium; species Oceanomicrobium pacificus. Next base: position 113,268 of record NZ_WUWG01000001.1, read on the forward strand.
GCCGCGGTCTGACCGGGGTCAGGTGTTGTCGGACGATCCCTCGCCGGCGGTGACATCGCCCATACCGCCCGCCGCCTCGATCTGCGCGTTGCGGGCGGCGAACATCGACCAGCTGACAAGGAAAAGCGAGGCGATGACCGGACCGACGACAAAACCGGTCAGGCCGATCAGGCTGAGCCCGCCCAGCGTGGTGAAGAGCACCAGATAATCCGGCATCTGCGTGTCGCGCCCTACAAGGATCGGGCGCAGCACATTGTCGACCATCGAGATGACGAATGTGCCGAAGGCCAGCAGGATCAGCCCCTTCATCCAGTCGCCGGTGGCCATCAGGATGATCGCCGCCGGCGCCCAGATCAGGGTTGCGCCGAAGGCCGGCAGCACGGAGATGAGCGCCATCACCGCGCCCCAGAAGACCGCGCCGTCGATCCCGAGCACGGCAAAGGCGATCCCGCCGAGCGTGCCCTGCACCGCCCCCACGACCACCGTGCCCTTGATCGTGGCGATGGATACGGTCGCGAACTGGTTGAAGAACCGCTCCTTCTCGGCATGCGGCAGCGGCACGGCGTCGAACAGGGACCGGAACATGGACGGCCCGTCGCGCAGCACGAAGAAGAGCAGGTAGAGCATCAGGAAAATCTGCACGACGACGATCGCCGCATTCTCCCCGACATTGACCAGAAGCGATAGCGCGAACTGGCTGCCCTTCAGCGCGACCTCGCTCAGGCGTGACAGAAGCTGGTCGATCTCGATCCCGAACGGCTCCAGCCGCGAGGCGAGGCGCGGCACGACATCGCTCACCCGCTGCAGGAACTGTGCCGGATCGAGCTGCCCGTTCTGCAGGTTTTCATAGACATTGAGCGCACTGCCCGCGATCAGCCCGACGAGCAGGAGCGCGGGCAGAAGCACGCAGAAGAGGATGACGGCCACAAGGAACCCCGCCGCACGGTTGCGCCCGCCATTCATCCGCGCCGCCAACCGTTCCTGCGCGCCGCGAAAGAGAATGCCGAAGACCGCTGCCCAGAAGATCGACTTCCAGAAGGGCGTGAGGATGATGAGAAAGGCAAGCGTGACGGCAACCAGCACCGATATCGCGAAAAGATTGCGCTTTGGACCGTCGCTCATGCTGCCTGCTCCCTGCCGGCCCCGTCCGGACCTGTTCGCCTGTCAGTGAACCCGAAACCGGCGCGACTTGTCCAGCAGCAGCGCGCGGACGGCGCAAATCATGCTAGTCTGATCTGCACGCCCCTGCACCTGCCTGCCCCTGACTAAGTTCGCCCCCTGACCGGAGGAGGAGAAGATGCTCACGTTTGACGATGCAATGGTGAAGCGGCTCAACCGCGCCTACAAGGGGCCGGATGTCACGGCGCGGCGGCTGGCCAATCTCCGGGCGCTCGACCTGCGCCCCGGCCATCACGTGCTGGACCTCGGATGCGGTCAAGGGCTGCTCACGGTCGATCTGGCCGGCATCGTCGGGCCAGCGGGCAAGGTTCTGGCCATCGACCCAAGCCCCGACATGCGCAAAGCGGCCACAATGACCTGCAAAGGGCTGGACCAGGTGGCGATCCTTGAAGGAGACGCGAGCGCCATTCCCGCCGACAGTGCCAGCCTCGACCGAGTGATCGCCGTGCAGGTCTTTGAATATGTGCCGGACATCGACGCCGCGCTGGCCGAAATTGCGCGGGTGCTGAAACCGGGCGGCCGCGTCGTGCTCGGCAACATGCTCTGGCCAAGCTTCCACTGGTTCAGCGACGATCCCGACCGGATGGACCGCATGTGCCGCCTGTGGGAGGACCATGTCCGCCATACGGACCTGCCGGCATGGCTCGCGGACGCAATGGCGCGCGCCGGTCTCGCACCCGATCCGGCGCAGCCCTTTCCTTTCGTCAACCAGTCGCTAAGTGAAACCGGACTGGCGCGCATGATGCTCGACCTGATGGCAAATTTTGCCCGCAGCCGGGACGAGATCGCAACCGCCGAGGTTGACGCGTGGGTCGACGAGCAGCATGCGCTCGACGCCGCGGGTCGCTTCTTCTGGAGCCTGACCCATGTGATCCAGCCCGCCCGAAAACCCGGCTGATGCTGCGGCTTTTGGTGCTGCGCGCCGTCCGTGCCATAGTGGCCGCGCCCGGGTTGATGACGATTGCGTGGCACCGGCCTGCCCCTGTGGTGTCACATGACATGGCGCTGACATGCGCCTGTCTCAAATCCGTTACCGAACCGGCATCTACTTTGCGCAGACCCGCGCCTGGCGGGCCGTTCCGGCCCCGGCGCTTCAGGATGACAAAGGAGACGGTATGAAAATCGCCATTCTCGGAGGCGACGGGTTCGTCGGCTGGCCCACCGCGCTGCACCTGTCCGACCAGGGCCACGATATCCACATCATCGACAACCTGTCGCGCCGCTGGATCGACACGGAACTTGGCGTCCAGTCGCTGACCCCGATGGATTCGATCCAGGAGCGCTGCCGAATCTGGCATGAGGAAACCGGACGGCGCATCCATTTCCACCTGCTCGACCTCGCCGCGGAATATGAGCGGCTGAAAGCCTGGCTGGCGGAAGCTGCGCCTGATGCAGTCATCCATTTTGCCGAACAGCGGGCCGCGCCCTATTCGATGAAATCGGACCGGCACAAGGTCTACACGGTCAACAATAACGTCAACGCGACGCATAACCTGCTGACCGCGCTGGTGGAAACCGGCATCGACGCACATCTGCTGCATCTCGGCACGATGGGGGTCTATGGCTACAGCTCAGTGGGTGCCGCCATTCCCGAAGGCTATCTCGATGTCGGCATCGAAACCCTGACGGGAGAGACCGCGCGGCAGGAGATCCTCTATCCGACGCGGCCCGGTTCGGTCTATCACATGACCAAGAGCCTCGATCAGATCCTGTTCCAGTTCTACACCCAGAATGACGGGTTGCGGATCACCGACCTGCATCAGGGGATCGTCTGGGGCACTCATACGGACCAGACCCGCCGCCATCCGCAACTGATCAACCGGTTCGACTATGACGGCGATTACGGCACCGTGCTGAACCGGTTCCTGATCCAGGCGGCGATCGGCTATCCGCTGACGGTCCACGGCACGGGCGGCCAGACCCGGGCTTTCATCCATATCCAGGACAGTGTGCGCTGTATCGAACTGGCTCTGAGCGACGCGCCGGTGCGCGGCGAACGGGTGCGCATCTTCAACCAGATGACCGAAACCCACCGCGTGCGCGATCTGGCGCAACTTGTGGCGGACAAGACCGGGGCGGAAATCGCCTACCTGCCGAACCCCCGCAAGGAGGCGGAGGAGAACGAGCTTGTCGTGCGCAATGACCAGTTCCTCGCGCTCGGGCTCGACCCGATCCGGCTGGAAGCCGGACTGCTCGATGAAATCGTCGAGGTCGCAGGCAAATTCGCCCACCGGATCGACCGGAAACGCGTGCCGGCCGTGTCGGCCTGGACGCGCGACCTGGCCGCACAGGTCGAGCCGGATCCCGAAGCGACACGCCTGCGCTCGGTCTCCTGACCTTGGAGACCGAAGGGATCAGACGGGCCGCGCCCGCACGGAGCGACCGGGCCTGGGTGACGCTGGTGACCAATGCCGACTATGCGCGCGGCGCGCGGGCGCTTCTGCGCTCGGTCCGGGCCACGGGCAGCACCGCCGACCGTGTGGTGCTGCACACGGGCGGCGTGCCCGATGCGGCGCTGGCGGAACTGGCGGAGGAAGGCGCGCGCCCTGTCGCGGTGGACCTTTTGCCCACATCCGACGCGTTCAATGAACGCCATGCGCGCGACAGGCTCCATGCCAGGGCGCCTTTCACCAAAGGGGGCAAGCCGCCCTTCCACACGCCGCTCGACAATTTCGCCAAGCTGCGCCTCTGGCAACTGACGGAATACCGCACGGCCGTATTCCTCGATGCGGACATGCTGATGCTGCGCAACAGCGACCGGCTGTTCGACTATCCGGAATTTTGCGCCGCGCCCAATGTCTACGAAAGCATGCGTGACTTCCACCGGATGAACAGCGGGGTCTTCACGGCGCGCCCGGATGAGGCCACTTTCGACCGGATGCTCGCGGCGCTCGACGGACCCGGCCGGTTCTGGCGGCGCACCGACCAGAGTTTCCTGCAGGACTTCTTTCCCGACTGGCACGGGCTGCCCGTCACCTACAACATGCTGCAATATGTATGGTTCGCGCTGCCCGACCTCTGGGACTGGGACGCCATACACATCCTGCACTATCAGTATGAGAAACCGTGGCATGCAAACCACGAGCGGGCCCGTGAACTTGCGCCGCTCATCGCGCTCTGGAATGCGTTCGACGCGGGCGCGCCGGTCCCGAACCTCGCCACCCTGCCCGCGCCGCCCGGCGCCAGCGCGGCGTGAGCACCGGCACAAGACGCATCGCGGTCACCGGACCGGGCGGGCGGATCGGACACGGGCTGTGCGCCGGTCTGACCGCACGCGGCTGGACGGTAATCCCGCTCGCGCGGCGCCCGGACCGGTTCGGACCAACCACCCGTCCTTTCGACCTTGGCCACGAGACGCCGCCCGACCTGTCAAGCTGCGACGCGCTCGTCCATCTGGCGCTCGACCATTTGCCCGGGCGCTATCGCGGCGGCGAGGGCGATGATCCGGCCGGGTTCCTGCGCCGCAATCGCGACGGCACTGCGCGGCTCTTCGCCGCTGCCGAAGCGGCGGGCGTCGCGCGCGTGATCTTCCTGTCCTCGCGCGCCGTCTACGGACCACAGCCGCGCGGCGCGCGCCTGACCGAGGCCACGCCCTGTGTGCCCGATACGCTCTACGGTCAGGTCAAGCTGGCGGGCGAAGCGCTTCTGCGCGGGCGGGCGTTCGACGGCGTTGCCCTGCGGGCGACCGGCATCTACGGCCCGCCGCCACCCGGCCAGCTGTTCAAATGGGCCGACCTGATCGCGGCATACGCTCATGGTGTTCCGGTTGCGCCGCGACAGGGCACCGAACTGCATCTGGACGACCTGACGGCGGCCGTCGACCTCCTCTTGCGGCGCGCGCCGGCCGACCTGCCGCCCTGCCTCAACATCTCCGACCTGCTTCTGGATCGGCGCGACCTGCTGGCGCTCTGGACGCGGCTGACGGGCCAGACCGGTCCGCTTCCCCCGCGCTGCGACCCGAAGGATTTCAACGTGATGAACACGGATCGCGCGCGCGCTCTCGGATGGCGTCCGCAGGGTCAGGCGGGGCTGGAAGCGGCGCTCCGCGACCATGCAGACACGCTCGGCATCCGGCCGTTGCGTGGTCCCTGCCCGATCGACTAGCGTGGTCCGGACAAAGTCGGAGGATCCGCTATGGAATTGATAAGAAACAGGTTCAAAGCCGCCGTGAAGGAAGGCCGCCCGCAGATCGGGCTGTGGAATTCCATCGCCGGCACCGCCGTGACCGACATCATCGCGGGCGGCGGCTTCGACTGGGTGCTCATCGACACGGAACATGCCGTGATCGAGCCGGGCGAGGTTCAGGTGGCCCTGCAGATCCTCAACGGCTACCCCGAGGTCGCGGCACTCGTCCGACCGCTCTCCAACGACGCGCCGCTCATCAAGCGCCATCTCGACATGGGTGCGCAGACCCTGCTCGTGCCCTTCGTCCAGACCGGGGCAGAGGCAGAGGCCGCCGCTCTGGCCTGCGCCTACCCGCCCGCGGGCATCCGTGGTGTCGCGGGCATGACCCGCGCCAGCCGCTACGGACGCATCACCGATTATGCGCGCCGCGCGAACGAGGAAATCTGCCTTCTGGTGCAGGTCGAAACCGCAAGCGCTCTCGACCATCTCGACGAGATCGCGCTCACACCCGGTGTGGACGGGGTTTTCATCGGCCCTTCGGACCTCGCCGCCAGCCTCGGCCATCCGGGCAATCCGGGCCATGCGGAGGTGCAGGAGGCGATCGACCACACGCTCGACCGGCTCAAAACGCTCGGCGTGCCGTCGGGCATTCTGGCCCTCGATCCGGAGAAGGCCCGCGCCTATCTGGAGCGCGGCGTGGGCTTCGTCGCGGTCGGGCTCGATCTGCTGATGGTGGCGCAGGCTGTGGACCGGCTGCGGTCCGCATTTCCCCGCTGAGCGCCTGCGTGATAAAGTAAGGGCGCGGCATGTCCTGACCGCGCCCTTGAGCTAGGGACCGTGCACCTGGTGCTCTCACACGGTCCCAGCCAACCTTTGGGTCACTTGAAAATGTTGCCGAGCGCGCGGCCGATGGACCGGCCGACCTGCTCCACCTGCTGGCCTGCCTGCTGCAACCCTTCCTGAACCTCCTGCCCGGCTTCCTGCAGATCGTTTGCCACCGTCTGGCGCACGACGCCGAGGTCATCGGCCAGACCGTCGAGCAGATCCTCATTGCGTTCAGGCGTCAGCCGCTTGTTGCTGTCGTCGATGATCCGCTGCTCGGAATCGAGCAGGAACCTGTCGAGATCGGCTTGCAGGAAATCATCCTCCCGCTCGGCGTTCAGCGCGTCCACTTCCGCCTGGGCGATCGCCACGAGCGCGGCTTTCTCCACCGGATCCTCGGGGCAATTGTCGACGCAGCTGACGGTTCCGCTTGATACCGAAAAGACCGGTGCACCGTCGCCGCCATCGTTGATCGCTTCGGCCAGATCGTCATCTGTCAGGTCGCTGTCACGCGGCATGACGAAGGCGCCCAGCGCATCGCGCTCCGCGTCCGAAAGTTCTTCCCCGGCAGCGGCCCGCGCGGCCAGCTGATACTGCGCCAGCGCCCCGATCGTGCCGTTGAAATTCTGGTTGCGGATATGGGCATCGAGCGCCTTCTGGCTGGCATTGGACGCGTTCCAGCGCCCTTTCTCGTTCGGACGGAGCGGCGGCCTCACCTCGTCGCCATCCGAACTACGCGCCTGCCGGTTGCCGTTGCCGCGGTTGTCGCGATCCTTGTCCTTGCCGGCGCCGCGATTGCCACTACTGCCCTTGTTGCCGGAATTGCCCGCCTTGTCGTCCTTGTCCTTGGCGAAGGCCGCAGATCCGGCGACCCCGTCGACAGGTGCGAGGGCGGCAGGCGCGCAGAGCAATCCGGCACCCAGAAGCGCCGTGCAGGCGAGCTTCGGTGCGGTTTTTAGTGAGGGGCGTTTCATCATCTTATCCTTTGAAATTGCGGGGGAGGCGGACATACCGGACGCTACTCAACCAATCGGTATATCCATTTGAAATACTTTACATCGGTATTGTCGGTGCAGTTCGGCGCGAAATCGTCCCCGAGCGCGGTCAGCTGAATGCTTTCCGCCTGGAAGGTCGCGCCGCGCATGCCCGACGATTGGGCGGCGATATGGATCGTTTCGCCGGCAATCACCTGCGCACCGTCAAAGCTGGTGCCGGAGGCGAAATGCACATCGCCCTCGGCCAGGATCTGCGACCCGCCACCGGGCAGGCAGCCGTCACCGTCGCCGACCTGCACATCCTGTCCGATCTTGACCGCGTTCTGGCCGCTGTTGGTGGTGGCAATCTCCGACCCCGACAGGACCGACCCGCGGCCAACCTCGATCGGGCAGTTGGTATAGACGGCCACATTGTGCCATTCGCTGTCATCGGGCACGCGGATGCGCTTGCCATTGCCCTGACACTGCACCGAATAGGTGGTGGGCGTGGTCTGGTAATAGGTGCCGCGATGCGCGCCCTTCAGGAATTCGGGCTGTTCGATCAGCGCCTCGAAATCCGTCTCGTTCATCGTGTAGTCCGCCACCGCGCGGGCGGCATCCACGATGCTCGCCACCTCGTCGATCATCATGGTGCGGTCCATCAGCGTGTTGACGCCGGGATAAACAGCCTGCTCCAGACCGGGGTTGAGGTCCGTGTCGAGCGTGGACCCGTTGGTGCGGATATTGTCCCGGCTGCTGGAGGTGACCTTCACACCCTCCTCGAATCTGTTGTTCCGGGAAATTTCCACCTCTTCGCTGCCATGAATGCAGTAATCGTCGATGAAACTGTTGTTGGACGAGATTTTGACGTCCTTGCGCGCCACCATGCCGCTCAGGAAACATTCCCCGATCCGGCGGTGTGCGACCGCATCGACCGAAACACCGACCTCGTCGATCCCGATCAGGCGCAGCAGATAGGTGCCGACCGAATTGCCGTTGAACTCGTTGCGCATGGTCGCCACGCGGATCGCGTCGGGGGATGTCGAGGTCGCAGTGAAGGCCCCGTTGGCCCATATGCCGCTCTCGACATAGCCGGCTTTCGTGGTGCCGTCATAGTTGAGGTTTCCATAGTAGAGCGCCACCGACTCGGCCGTTGCCGGTGTGTCAATGTCGATGATGCCTGACAGGGCAGCACTGTCCGCGGCCGCCTGCAGGCGCGCGCGTTCCCGCAACGCATTGCCCATGTCGACCGACAGGCCGCCGAGCACGAGAAAGAGGACCGACCAGATGATGGCCGAGGCCGTCACCGTGCCGTCTTCCTCTGCACCAAACGCGCGGGCTTTGGCCAGCGCGCGTCCGACGCGGTCGGTGATCCAGCGGGCCACCATCAGCTCGGCTCCACGCGCTGGGTCACGCGGGCGCGCAGCGTGCCGTTGAAGACTACCGCGAAGATGCGCGAGAAACCGACATCGGCCATCGGGACCGACACTTCGGTATACACTTCCTCGCCAATGCCGGTGTAATCCACATCCGCCGTGTAGGTATGCCCGCCCACGAGCGCGTGGGTTTCCGCATAGGTTTCAGCTGCACTGAAGTTCGCGAACTCGCCCAGCGCCGTGCGCCGCGAGGTATCGCGCGCCACATCATACATGTTGGCATGGGTCAGGAAGAGCAGCGACACGTCGACCACCAGCATCAGGATCGCCACGAACAGCGGCAACCACAGAACATATTCGACCGTCACGGATCCGTCCCGGTCGCGCGAAAATGAATCTACAGACGATTTGCCAGAACGCGCGAGCCGCACGCTCCCCCACCAGGCCCTGTAACACATACCGACTTTGCCCCTTTCTTGGCGCGGAGCCGCGCGTCAGGTTGCCCGCGCGGCCCATTAAGCGGACACACACACGTCCGCATAGAGCAGTGTCGCACAAGCTGGATGAACGACGGCAGAACAGCTTGTTCATTTTCAGTTCACCTTGATTGTGCTACCGTTCCGGTATGAGAAAATGGTTCCGTTTCGGGCTCTTGGCAGCCGGTCTTGCGAGCCTGCCAGCCCTGGACGCCGCGGCAATGCAACCATTGTCGCGGGACGGGCTTGTGCAGGCCCAAAGTGATGGCCGGGCCATGCGCGTGAATCAGGTCCTGCCACGGATCGCCCGCAACGTCCCCGGCGAGGTGGTGGACATCCGCGCCTTCGGCGGGGAGATCGTCGCCTATCAGGTGATCATCCTGAAACCGAACGGATCGCTCGTGAACGTGATCGTCGACGGGGCGACCGGCCTGCTGCTGCCGTCAGACAGCCGCACGGCACGCGCGATCAGGGCCCTGCCCGCGAACCGCCTGTCCGAAGCCTCGTTGAAAAACGGCACCACCAGTGCCGTGCCGGGCGGCAATGCCTATGGCCAGAACGGCCAGGGCAATGCTGGAAACGGCAACGGCGGCAACGCCGCCAGTTCCAAGGGTGCCAAGTCGAACAATGCCGGCGGCTCGGCCCGCTCGCAGGAACGGCGTCAGGATGACAAGCCCAATGGCAAGAACAAGTAGCCTCCGCCAGCCGGACCGGACCCGATGCGCATTCTCGTAATCGAAGATGACGCGGTCCTGCGCAACCAGATCGTGCAGGCACTCAAGGGCCAGGGCATGGTCACCGACACGGCCGACAATGGCGAGGACGGGCTGCATCTGGCAGAGACGGAGGTCTACGACGCGATCGTGCTCGATCTGGGATTGCCGGTGCGCGACGGGTTGAGCGTGCTGCGGGCGCTGCGCGACGCCGGAGACAGCGTCCCTGTGGCAATTCTGACAGCGCGCGCGCGATGGACCGAACGGGTGGACGGGCTGGACGCGGGCGCTGACGACTATATCGTCAAACCCTTCCATATGGCCGAGTTGATGGCCCGGATCCGCGCGCTCGTCCGGCGCAGCCAGGGAGCCGTGTCCGACATGTTTGAACTCGGCGACGTCAGTGTGGACCTGTCGAACGGGACCGTGTTCCGCAACGGGCTGCCGGTGGACCTGACGCGGCACGAGCACAGCCTGCTCGCCCATCTGGTGCGCAATGCCGGGCGCTATATCTCAACCCATGAACTGGCCGACCATATCTATGGATATGACAGCGAACGCGACAGCAACACGGTCGCCGTCTTCGTGGCACGGTTGCGCAAGAAACTCGGCGCGGACCTGATCCGCTCGTCCCGCGGGCGCGGCTATCAGGTGCCCGGCCCGTGACCGACGGGGGCCACGCGCCGCGATCGTTGCGCAGCCGTGTGGTGGCAGGCAGCCTGATCTGGGCCGCGCTGATCCTGACCATTGGCGCGCTGATTCTCTTCTTCAGCGTGGAACGTATCCTGATCCGGCAGTTCGAAAGCCAGCTCAACTCGCGCTTCGGTGCGGTTCTGGCGCTGCTCGACGTCGAGGCGGAGATGCCCGGTGCCCTGTCCGAGCGGTTGACCGACCCGGTCTACAGCCAGCCCTTTTCCGGCGTCTACTGGCAGGTGGAGCGGCCCGACGGCACGATCCTCAGCGCGCCGTCCCTTCTCGATTTCCAGCTGCGCTGGCCGGATGCGGCCGGCACGCAAGCTGCGATCGTCCGGCTCGACGGGCCGCAATCACCGCTTCTGGCGCGCGTGCAGGCCATCCGGCGCGATGACGGCACGGTCTGGACGGTAGCGGTGGCCCAGAGCACGGTGGCGCTGTCGGACGCGCGGGTGACGATCATCCGCGGCTTTGCCCTTGCCTATCTGGTGATGGGCGGTCTGGCCGTGATCGGCACGCTGCTGGTGCTGAACCTCCTGTTCCGGCCGCTCAGCCAATTGCCGGAGGACATCAACCGTGGACTGGCCTCGGGGGAAGATATCGACCCGTCGCGCTTCCCGGCGGAGGTCGGCCCGCTGGTGGGCGAACTCAACCATTTGCTGGAGCGCAATCGCGCGATCCTGACCCGCACGCGGCGTCAGGCGGCAGACCTTGCCCATGCGCTGAAGACGCCGAGCCTCATCATCCGCAACGATATCGACCGGCAAGGGGACGCCGCCGACCTGTCGGATGCGCGGGCCGCGCTTGACCGGATCGACGCGCTCGTCGCGCGCGGCCTTGGCCGAATGCAACTGGGCGGCGAGGGGCCGCGCGCCGCCCGGGCCGAGGTCGAGGCCTCCGTTGCGCGGCTGTTGCGCGCCTTCGACCGGCCCGAAGGCCACCTGCGGTTCGAGAGCGATCTGGAGCCCGGTCTTGTCGCCCGCACCGACCCCGGCGATCTGGAGGAATGCCTCGGCAATCTTGTCGAGAACGCCACCGGCTTTGCCCATGGTCGCGTGCGGATCACGGCGCGAGCGGACACCGGCGACATGCTGTCCCTGACGGTCGAGGATGATGGAGACGGGCTGCCCAAGGACAAGGTGGCAGAGGTTCTGGCACCGGGGCGCCGGCTGGATGTCGGGCGGCCGGGCGCCGGGCTCGGGCTGACCCTCGTCCACGATATTGCCGAAGCCTATGGCGGCACGCTGACACTTGGCGCTTCGGCCGATCTGGGCGGGCTGGCGGCGCGGATCACCCTGCCGCGCGTGCGCGGGCAGGCCATTACAGGAGCCAGGTCACGGGGAGCCAGCCGATCAGCCTGACGAGGAACCGTCCGAAGGCCGTCGTGTTCGGCTCGGTGTCATGGACGATTGTCTGCCCGTCGGGCATCTGCTCCAGCCAGACCGTGCCGCCCTTGAGCGTCCGCTCCACCTTGTAGGCCGCTTCCGGCACGTCGGCGTCAAACCCGTCGACCATATCCGCCGCGAGCGTCGGGCTGTGGATCAGGAACCCCATCTCGGAGTTGAGGAGCGCCGAACGCGGGTCGAAATTGAACGAGCCGATGAACGTCCGGTTACGGTCCATGGTGAAGGTCTTGGCATGCAGGCTCGATGCGGATTCGCCGAGCAGGCCAAGCTGGTCGACAATCCGGCGGTTCTCGACATCCGATTTCAATTCGCGCACGTCCACCCCGCCATCGAGCAGGGCGTCACGATACTGGATGTAGCCACCATGCACCGGCAGCACATCGGTCGCGTCCTGCGAATTGGTCAGCGTGCGCACCCGGACGCCATTGGCCGCATGTTTGACAAGTATCTCCGTCAACAGGTCGCCGGGCACGAAATAGGCCGACACGAGATCGAGCGACTCCGTCGGCTGTTCCAGAATCTCCGCCAGCCGCCCGATCATCAGATCCTCGGCCGGCACCGGGCCGAGCCCCTTGGCCGGATCATCGGACACAAGGTCCATCGGCACCCATTCCACCGGCAATTCGCCTGACAGGAACCTGTCCACGATCTTCGTCTCGCGGATCGCATTGGCGAAGATCACCGCATCCTCATCTTGGGCCAGTTCCTGCACCCGCGCGTCGAGCACGGCCAATCCATCGGGGTGGAGGTCGACGATCCGGTCCACCGGATAGGCCGACCCGCTGGCCCAGTAACCGTCGAAATCCGTCCCGACCTCGGCCGCGGCCGCGCCCGTCGCGACAACGTCGAGATCGAAATAGTTCACCTTGCTGTCGCGGGCGAAATAGATGTCGCCGATATTGCGCCCGCCGACGACTGTGATCGCCCCGTCCACGGTGAAACTCTTGTTGTGCATCCGGCGGTTCAGACGGCTGAAATCGAACAGGTAGGACAGGACACGCGGCTGGCGCAGGACGAAGGGATTGTAGAGCCGCACCTCCATCGTGGGCAGCGCGTTCAGTGCGACCAGATAGGGATCGAGGTCGGGCGTGCCATTGTCGTCGACGAGCAGGCGCACCCGCACGCCGCGTTCGGCCGCGCGGCGCAGCGCATCGAGCAGCAGAATGCCGGTCACATCATTCTGCCAGATGTAATATTGCGCATCGATCGAAGCTTCGGCCGCATCGGCGAGCAGAACCCGGGTGGCGAGCGCCGTGGAGCCCGCCCGCAGCGGCACCATGGCCGAAGGCTCGGATTGCGACGCGCTCCGGCGGGCCAGTTCGCGGCCGAGCATCGTGTCTTCTGATACCGGGAGGGCCGTGCTCTCGGTCCGGCCATCGAGCGACGGCGGGGCATAGACGGCGCGGGCGATAAAAACCGCTGCCACGATGACGGCAACGAGTGAAAGCAGACCGGCAAAGAATTTCATAAAATCTTATCCCCCCGCTGTTTTCCGGCGAGCCTAGCCGCAGTTCCCGCGTCCGACAACCTCGGCGCATGCTGGCCGCGCGCTGCCACAGGCGACAGGCGCGCAAAACCGTGGCATGGTCGGACCATTCTTTTCATTGCGGAGCATTTGACCCATGCGATTTTCAGAAGCCGTGCGCGCATTGGCGCTCACGTTACCCCTCTGCCTCCCTGCCCTGCCGGTCGGGGCGGAGGCAAGCGGACCGGACTATTTCCAGGTGACCGGCGTGGCGAGCGACGATGTGCTCAACCTGCGCGACGGGCCAAGCGCCGCGTCAGCGAAGATCGGCACAATCCCCCACGATGCGGACGGGCTGGCCAATCTCGGCTGCGAAGGCGGGATGAGCTATGCCGAGTGGGAAAAAGCCAGCGCGGAAGAACGCGAGAAAGCCGCCAAGACCCGCTGGTGCAAAGTGTCCTACAAGGGGCAGGAGGGCTATGTCGCGGGCTGGTTCCTTGGCGAGGGCAGCGCACCGGCGCAGATGGCGGCGGACGAGGGCCCGAGCTTCGATTGCGCCAAGGCCGAAAGCGCGGCCGAGGAGCTGGTCTGTACGACGCCCGTGCTGGCCGCGCTCGACCGGGAGATGGCACGGCTCTACAGGCTCGCTGTCGACAGCCCCAACCTCGATGCGGACCGCGCGGCAGAACTGAAGGCCATGCAGCGCGGCTGGATCAAGGGCCGCGACGATTGCTGGAAGGCAACCGACGGGCTGGAGCGCTGCGTGGCGGAAAACTACGCCCTGCGGCTGGAAGAACTTCGCGTCGGCTATGCCAATGCCCGCAGTGATGACGGTGCGGGGATCACGACCGGCCCCTATGCCTATGCCTGCGAGGGGCTCGATGCGCTCGTTTCGGCCAGTTTCATCAATGCCGATCCGCCGATGGCGGTCCTGCGCTGGCGCGACACGGTGATCGTGCCCGTGTCCGAGCCGAGCGCTTCGGGCGCGAAATATGGGGTCGAGAGCTTTGACGGGCGTTACGAGTTCTTCACCAAGGGCACGGAGGCCCTTTTGACCCTGCCCGGTCAGGAAACGATGACCTGCGCACAGGAAGAGATCGGCTAGTCACTGCCCCGGCCAGCGCCTAGCCGTCCAGCTGGCGCTGCGCCACGGCCTGCCCGTCGCCCAGCGTGGCCGACGGGTAGAGGATGATCGCGTCGCCCTCTGCCAGTCCGGACAGAACCTCCGCCTTCTGGCCGTTGTTTTGCCCGATCTCGACCGGCACGTGGCGGGCGCGCCCGTCTTCCACGCGGAATGCAGCCCATCCGGTCCCGTCGCGGAAGATCGCGTTCGACGGCACGGTCAGCGCGTTGTCGCGGGACCAGATGACGATCCGTGCCTCCACACGGTAGCCATGCCCGAGCGCGGCGCGTTTGGCTGGCGGATCGGTGAAATCGACCACCACGTTGACCCGCTGTTCCTCCACCCCGAGGGCGGAATATTTGGTGAAACCCCAGGGATCGATGCGCCGCACCACGCCGTTCAGAATGTCCGGCCCGCCCCAATTGGCAATCTCCACCGGATCGCCGGCGCTGACCTGCACCGCATCGGTGGACAGAAGCTCCACCAGCGCCTCGAGGTCGCTGTCCACATCGCCGATCTCCATGATCGGCGCGCCCACCGGCAGGGTCGTCTCGCTTTGCTGGATGACCTGCAGGATGCGCCCCGTGGTCGGCGCAAGCAGCGGGAAAGCGTCGCCCTCGCCGACCCGCATAGCAGTGGCAAGCCCCTGATCCTCGATCCCGATCAATTGCGCGCGCGCGTTCGACAGTTCCGCCTCCCGCATGGTGATTGCCGCGCGCGCGGTATCGAGGATCGCGTCGGCCGCGCGGGCGGTCGTTTCTGCCCGGTCGTGGGCCGCCTCGCTGATCGCGCCACGCTCGGCCAGTTCACGGGCGCGGTTCAGGTCCAGTTGCGACAGGTCGCGATCGGCGGTCGCTTTGGCCAGATCGGCGCGGGCGACCCGCAGCGCCGCCTCGGCCGCGGCCACCAGCGCGCGCGCCTGTTCGCGGGTCCGGATGTCGAGCGCGGCGGGATTGGTCGGCAGCATCCGCGCCACCACGGTCTCGCCCTCGACCACCTGATCTCCGGGATGGACCTCCACCCGCAGGAGCCGCCCCGCGACGGGGGTGGAGACGGTATAGGCATCATGCACCCGCGTGCGCCCCTCCTCATTGATCGTCAGGCGCATCGGTTCGACCGTGACGGTGCCGATATCGACAAGCATCGGTCGCGGCCAGAATGCATAGGCCAGACCGCCCGCGACCAGCAGGGCCGCGACAAGCATCAGGATGGAACGGGAGCGGCGTCTGGCCATGGTCATTCCCTCGTTTTCAGGCTGGCGACAAGATCGGCGGCGGCGAGCCTTCGGTTGACGATCAGGCCCGAAGCCAGCGTCGCGAGCAACACCGCCAGCCCCGCCGCCCCGTAGTTGGCGGGCGTGAAGACCGCCGGGATCTGGTAGAGGTCATTGCTATAGCCCGCGGCAATGCCGAAGGACATGAGGTAGCCCGCCGCGGCCCCGAGCGGCACCGCAAGCAGCGCGATGACGCCCAATTCGCCCAGCAGCACGAAGCCGACCTCGGCGCGCGAGAAACCGATCACGCGCAGGCTCGCCAGATCGCGGGACCGTTCCGCATAGGCGATGCTCGCCGTGTTATAGACAATCCCGAAAGTGATGATGGCCGCGATCAGCAGCATGATATAGCGGGTCGCGCCGGCGCCACTGTCCATCATCTCCTGCATCGCGTCGCGGGCCTCCGCCTTCACGCTGACACCCGCCACACCCGGCATGGCTTTCAGAGCCGCGTGAACCGCAGCAGCCGCAGCCTCGTCAATCTGCAGGTAGGCCGTAGAGACACGCCCGCCTTCGCCCAGCGCGCGGTTAAGCGCGTCGATCCGAAGATAGGCCGGTGCCCCCAGCAGCGTCTCGGCGATCCCGGCCACGGGCAGTTCAAGGACGGGCTGGCGCCCCTCGCGCACATCGACCGTCAGCCGGTCGCCGGGACGGATGTCCAGCAGGTCCGCAAGCCCCGCCGACAGGACAAGCCCGTCGCCGCGTATGTGGATCGGGCGCATCGCGGCGTCGAGCGGGCGGTTCATGTCCGGCGTGGCGACAAGGCCGGACACAGCGCCGCGATAGGTTCGCGTGCCATTTGACAGGATCGCGGGCACGATCCGCGCGGGCTCGACCGCCAGCACGCCCGGGATCCGCTGCAGTTCCAGCACCGTCTTGTCGGACAGCGGCGCCTTGAAGCTCACTGCCATGTCGCTCCGGTCCATCACGTCGAAAGACAGGTCGATGGTCCGGTCGAAGCCCGACATGATCGAGGTCATCGCCGCAGACAGCGCCATGCCGGCGGCGACCCCCAGCACGGCGCCCGCGATCCGCCAGGGCTGGCGCGTGATCCGGCGCCAGACCATCCGCGTCGGCTGGTCCATCCAGCCGGTGAGCCGCCCGATGCGGGCCGAACGGCTGAAATCTTCCGGTGCCGGCGGGCGCATGGCGGCGGCCGCCGTCAGCCCGTAGACCTGCCGCAGCACGAACATCGCCCCGGCCGAAGCAGCCGCCACACTGACAAGGATGCCAATGAAGAGCGCCCCCGGCGAGATCTGGAACACGAGGAAGGGAAACTTGTAATAGATCAGGTAGACCCCGCTCAGCGCCCGGCCCGACAGGATGCCGAGCGCGCCGCCCAGAACCGCGCCCGCCGTCGCGATCACCAGCACCAGTTTCATGTAATGGCCCGAGATTTCGCGGCTGGTATAGCCGAAAGCCTTCAGCAGCCCGATCTGCTCGCGCTCGGACTGCACGATCCGCGCAATGACAATGTAAAGCAGGAAGGCCGCCACCGCGAGGAAGATGGGCGGCACGCCGCGGCTCGACTGGCGCAACCCGTTGATCTCCTCCGTGACGAACCTGTCGGACGCGTGATCCGCGCGCCCGTAGGCCCCCTGCCCGCCAAAGGGCGCGAGCAGCCGATCCACCGCCGCGATGATCGCGGGCTCCGATGCAGTGCGGCCCGTCCCGATGAGCAGTTCGGAGAAGGCCCCGTCCATGTCATAGGCGGCGGCGAGCGCCGGACGGCCCATCCAGATCGCGCCGAACCGCGCATCGTCGGGCACCAGTTCCCCCGGCGCGGTGGAGAAGAGAAATTCCGGCGACTGCGCCAGCCCGACGATCCGGAGCCGTTTGCGCGCACCGTTCATCGTGACCTGCAGCATGTCGCCCGGTCCAAGCCCGTGCGCGGCGGCAAATCCGTCAAGGAGCAGGATCTCGTCGGGGTGCGACGGCGCGATCATCCGCCCCGCGGTCAGCCGCACGGCATTGAGCCGCGGCGCGCCATCGGCGGGCAGCGACAGGGCCACCGCCTGCACCGGCAACGCCACCCCGGGCAGATCGACAAGCGCCGCGCCCTGCACGCGCCCCTCCACCCCGGCGACGCCGGGCAGCGCCGCAACCGTCGGCAAAAGGTGATCGGGCGCGCGTGTGACGGGCGCGAAAATATCCGCAAGCCGGTAGCGCTCGTAATAGGCGCGCCGCGTCTCGTCGAGCGTGGCCACAAGACCGGTCATCATCACCAGAAGCAGGACGCCGACCGCGATCACCGCGCCGATGGCCGCCGCCTGGCTCCGGATCCGCCAGAGGTCGCGCATCAGTTTCCGGTCGAGCGGCGCCATCAGATCACCAGTCGATCTCTGCGGGATCGCGGCGCGTCGCGTTGCGGTCGATCCGTTCGATCCGGCCGTCCTTGAAATGGATCACCCGGTCGGCCATGGCGGCAGTGGCCGCGGCATGGGTCACGATGAGCACGGTCGCGCCGGTCTGTTCGTTCACGTCGCGCAGCACCGACAGGACGGCCTTTCCGGTCTTGCTGTCGAGCGCGCCGGTCGGTTCGTCGCAGAACAGCACACGCGGCTGTTTGGCGATGGCACGGGCAATGGCGACACGCTGCTGCTCGCCACCCGACATTTGCGCCGGGAAATGGTCCATGCGCGCATCGAGCCCCACCATGGCAAGCGCATCGCCCGCCGGCATCGGGTCGGGTGCGATTTCCGTGACCAGTTCGACATTTTCCCGCGCCGTCAGGCTCGGCATGAGATTGTAGAACTGGAAGACGAAGCCCACATGGTCGCGCCGGTAGCGGGTCAGCGCCGCATCCGACATATCCGTCAGTTCCGCTCCCTGAAACCGCGCGGTGCCGTCTGTGCAACGGTCCAGTCCGCCGATGATGTTGAGGAGCGTCGACTTGCCGCTGCCCGAGGGGCCGAGCAGCACGATGATTTCCCCTTCGGCCACATCCAGATCGACACCGGCCAGCGCATGGACGGCCGCCGGCCCCGATCCGTAGACCTTGGTCAGCCCGCGGACCGTGTAGATCGGCTGGCCCGGTTCCGGTGCGGCTTTGGCGGCGAGGGGCATGTGCGTGTCCTTGTCCGCCGGGCGAATAAGCCCGACGCCCCAAGCCTATGCGTTGCCCGGCGCTGCCGCCAAGCCCCTTTGGCGCCTATTCGGCCAGCAGTTGCGGCGCTTCCGCCGGTGGCGGGCTGTCGAGCGCGTCACCGATCCAGTCCGCCAGATAGGCATAATGGCGCGACAGGTCGCCCTCTGTCTCGCGTGCGGCCAGATCCAGACGTCGCGCCAGATCCGGCAGCCGGTCGGTCGCCCAGGCCGGGAAGCCTGTGTTGCGGCCCGACGCCAGTTCGATCTGCAACTGGTAGGCGTCGCCGCCCGTCAGCATGCCGACGATGGTCGCCATCACTTCCGTGTCGATCTCCGGGGGGGCGAGCAGCTTCTGCGTTTCCTCCAGGAAAATGCGCTGCATCTTGCGCCGCGACAGGTCGGCCGCGTCCGGGTCGTCAAAGAGCGCCGCGAGCATGTCATCGGCCAGATCGCTGACGCCATAGGCTTCCGGATCGGCCCGCTCCTGCATCTCCAGAAGCGCCAGACGCGGACCGGAGAGCAATTCGTCGATGATGAGCGCGCGGTACCCGTCGGCGCGGCGGAACTGGCCCGCCGGCTGCAACGCAAAAAGGAAGTTCGGCTCGGTGAACCTGTCGAAACTCGCCGGCGCCTCGGTCATCAGGAACCGCACGGCTTCGGCCTGCATGCCGGTTGGCACGGGCCGGAAAAGCGGGGTTTCGCCCGGGTGCCGTTCCACCCCGCCGACCAGCGTGGCGACGCTGTTGATGAAGGTCGCCTGGCGGCTCATCACCTCGTCATAGATCTGCCGGATCCGGTCCAGATCACCGCCGGTCGTCACCTCCGCATTGCGCAGCGCGTCGGCGAGGCGCGCAATCCCGAGGCGGGTGGCCTCGATCCGGTCGGCCCCCACATTCTCCCGCTGGACGCGCGGATCGAACTGGTCGATCTGCTCGTCAGGCGCCTCCACGGCGGCCCAGCGCAGGCGCCGGTCACGGCTGGCGGCATCCGCTTCCTCGGCGAGGCGCGCGGCGCGCGCCGCTTCGTCCAGCCCTTCAAGCGGCTGGTAGCCCCATTTGATCGCAAACAGGTCATAGGGGCCGAGGCCGGGGAAAAACTTGGTTACCCCGTCGCCCGGCTGCGCCGCCTGGTTCCATCGCCCGTAAGCCATGATCGACGCATTTGGCCCGTTCTCGTTGGCAAAGACCGGATCGCGCAACTCAGCGACCGTGTAGGCGGTGGAGGCCAGATGGTTGTGCCGCAGGCCGAGCGTATGCCCGACCTCATGGGCGACCACATAGGTCATCAGGTCCTGCATCCGCTCCTCCGACAGGGGGTAGCTCGCGGCTTCTGGGTCGACACTGCTATGCAGCACGAAATAGTAGCGCGAGAAGACATCGAGAACCTGCGGCCAGAGCAGGATATGGGCGCCGAGGATCTCCCCCGATCGCGGATCATAGGTGACCGGTCCCATCGCGTTGGCGAAGGGCTGGGCAATCCAGCGGATCACATTGTAGCGCGTATCCTCGGGCGACCAGTCCGGGTCTTCCTCGACCGTGGGCGCATCGCGGGCGATGATCGCATTGGTGAAGCCCGCTTCCTCGAAGGCGGGCTGCCACATCTCGACCCCGGCCTTGATCGCGTCGCGCCAGCGCTCCGGCACCTCGCGGCTGACATAGTAGACAATCGGTACCTTCGGGTCGCGTGCACCGGTGGCGTCCGGGTCCGCATGTTCGAGCCGGTGGCGCAGGATGATCGCGCGGTCCTCCACCACATTCGGCCCGCCATATTCGACGAAACTCGTCTTGAAATAGCCGACCTCGGGATTGAACTCCCGCGCGGCCATCGGCGTCGCGGGCAGGGCAGCAAGCGCGTGGCCGACCACCATGGAAACCGGCCCCGCCGGACCGGCGAATGTCAGGTGCGAGCGGATCGACAGGTTTTCCGGGAATGACAGGGCGCGGTCCACATAGGAGCGCGTCGGGTCGGGCGCGATCACCTGCTCGCCGATCCGCGTCAGGTGGTTCTGCGCCGAAAGCCGCCCGGGAATGTCGGAAGAAAAGGCCGCGGTCAGATCGACAAGAACCGATCCGTCCTCATCCTCGGCCAGCACCGGCAGGGCCAGGATGATCGGGCCGAGGCCGGCATCCGAGAGGCTCGCCTCCAGCGGGTCGAGCTTGGCCTCTCCATGGCGCCCGTCGATCCCGTTCTCCGCCTCCGCGGCCGCGTCATCGCCGGCGGGCAATTCATCGGGCAATTCCGTGCGCGCGGTGCGCTTGTCGAGCCCCGAACCAAGGTCGCGGACAAAGACGACAGGTCCGCGCCGCTCCAATTGCGCGAGCGTCTCCCCGACCGCATTGCCGATGATGCTGACCGCGTCGGATGGCAGCTGCACGGCCTCCGCATACCAGTGGAACATGGTGTTGAAGAGCCCGGACGGCACATGCAGGTAGGTGTTGCCGGATGCGGTGTATATCTGCGCCGGACCCTCGCCCCGCGCTTCAGCCCCGGCCGCTTCCAGGAACTCCGCGATGGTCTGGGGCGCATCGGGTGTGGCGTCGGTTGGTGCCTCCGCTGCCGCTTCATCAGCGGCAGGTGCCGTCTCCGGTGCCGCTTCGCCAGCCGGGGCATCCTCTGCCGGCGGTTCCGTATCGGGATCTTCAGCCGGCACCTCCTCTGCAGGCGGATCCTCTGCAGGCACCTCCTCTGCAGGCGCCTCCTCCGCCGGCGTATCCCCGGCAGGCGCTTCCTCCTCAACCGGCGCGTCACTCTCCCCCTGATCGGCCGACGCGGCTCCGGTCAGCGCATCGAGAAGCGGCTGCGCATCTGCAGGCAGCAGATCACGCAGGAGCTGCTCGGCAGCCTCCGCCGTCGGCGCGTCGCCCGAAGATTGCGCCATGGCAGGCGCGGCTAGGACGACCCCGCCCGCCGCGAGCGACAGGGCGGTCACGGAGCGAAGGAGAAAGGCGACAGACGGCATGGAACTTCCTTTCGACTAGGATCGATTCAGACTGGGGCAGGCACGTCAGGGTCAGCGGACCCGGGGGCGGAGTATGGCGCAGTTGCGCGCGCGCCCGCGTCACGCTGCCGTGAAGTCGGAAATCTCTCCGGTCCGCGACACGCGGCACAGCGCGCGCGCGCCACCGGCCGTCATCAGATAGACCAGTTCGGACCGGCCTTGCGCCGTCAGTTCCGCCTGGATCGCGCTGCGTGCGGCGCCCGTCCGGGCCTGCATCCGGCTGGTGCAGCTGTTGGCAGGCGCATAGGCGCGGTCGTGGAAGGCGACGATATCCTGCGGCACCGGATCGCTGCCCGCGCAGGCGGCGAGCCACGGCAAGGCCAATGCCATGAGAACCGGTTTGCACCTACCCGCCACGGATCACGGCCTCCGGAATCTCAAACGCGTAGAGCCCGATGGTGACACGGAAAAGGTCGCCCTGCTGTTCGACCGACAGGGGCGGCAGGGCCGGGGCAGACGCATCGAGCCGCACGAGGCCCGCCGGCGCACCTTCCTCAAACAAAAGCCCTGTTGCCTTGCCATCCGGAAGGGTCAGGCTCACCAGCCCGTTCCCGTCGCCGAAGCGCACCACGCCAAAGTCGCATTGCGCGGAGAGCGCGTCGCGCCTGCGGCCGCAGCTTACTGCGCCCGTTGCATGAAAGGGCCCGCCCTCGACTCGCGCATCCTGCTTCATGTCGGGCGGGGCGATGGCCGGGAACAGGTAATCCGCGGACGCCCAGCCGGAGATGCCGGCATCCTGCGGCAGCGCCACCTCGCACCACCACTGGCCGCCCTCGTCCTTGCATCCGCGACTATCGAGCGTCAGGCCCGCGCCCAGTCTGGTGATGAGTGGCGCGTCCTTTTCCGGCGCCTCGCGCAGCGCCAAACGGCCCGACAGCCCCGCCACGATCAGGTGATCCTCGGACAGTTCAGGCGGTGCGCCTTCCGTTTCCAGCCGCAGCGTGTAGGGCGCGACCTCGCCACGGCGGGCGGCGCTGCGCATCTGGTAGAGCCGCAGCTTGTAATTGCCGGTCCGGTCGGTCCGGCCCTCATAGCTGTCGCCTTCCGACGCGCCGATGAAAAAGGCGACGTCCTTCTGCCCGGGCGCGATCAGGTTCATATAGGCCGGCGGATCGCCTGCCTCCGCCGTCACGCGCAGGGTCTGGCCTTCCGCGAGCGGCACCAGATAGTCGGTAATCTCGTAGCCGCGCACCGCATCCTCGAGCACCACCACCCCGTCGGCAGACGCCGGGTCGAGGAGCACGGTGCGGATGTCATCGGCCAGCACCGGCCCCGCGAATAAGAGGCCAAGCGCCAGCGCCAAGCCGCGCCCCGAGATGATCCGTAGTCCCTGCATGGGTCCAGTTGACGCGCCGGGCAGTCCGCTGTCAACCACGCCGCCCGTTCCCGCCGCAGGTGCCGGCCCATCCCCTTTCCCGACAGGGCGAAAGCGCTTGCCGCATGGTCAGCCGCTGCCTATTGTGCGCTGCAAACAAGCAATTGAAGGACAGGCATGATGGCCATCAAATCCGTCGGCGTAATCGGAGCCGGGCAGATGGGCAACGGCATCGCGCATGTGTTCGCGCTGGCGGGCTATGACGTGGTGATCAACGATGTCTCGGCCGAGGCGCTCGACCGCGCGCCCGGCATCATTGCGGAGAATATCGACCGCCAGGTGGCCCGCGGGCTCGTGGCGGAAGCAGACCGCGCCGCCGCTTTGGGGCGCATCCGCACCGACGGCGACCTGTCCGCGCTCGGCCAGACCGATCTGGTGATCGAGGCCGCGACAGAGCGTGAGGAGTTGAAGCGCAATATCTTCACGGCGCTCGTCCCGCATCTGGGGCCGGACACGATCCTGACCTCCAACACCTCCTCCATCTCCATCACGCGGCTGGCTTCCGTCACCGACCGGCCGGAGAAGTTCATGGGGTTCCACTTCATGAACCCGGTGCCTGTGATGCAGCTTGTGGAGCTGATCCGCGGCATCGCCACCGACGAGGAGACCTACGAGACGCTGAAAGCGGTGGTGGAGAAGCTCGGCAAGACATCGGCCAGCGCAGAGGACTTCCCGGCCTTCATCGTCAACCGCATTCTGATGCCGATGATCAACGAGGCGATCTACACGCTCTACGAGGGCGTCGGCACGGTGGAGAGCATCGACGTGTCGCTGAAGCTCGGCGCCAACCACCCGATGGGACCGCTGGAACTGGCCGATTTCATCGGTCTCGACACCTGCCTTGCGATCATGAACGTGCTGCATGAGGGGCTGGCGGATACGAAATACCGCCCCTGCCCGCTTCTGGTGAAATATGTCGAGGCCGGCTGGCTCGGCCGCAAGACCCAGCGCGGCTTCTACGACTATCGCGGCGAGACCCCCGTCCCGACCCGCTGACGGGGCGGCACGGGTCGCCCAAACGCACCAGGCCGCTTTCGGTTCCGCATCGACTGTCCCTGTTTCGGCGACAAATTGTGGAACCGTTTCCGTCTGTTCCGCAGCGGGAAACACATTAGGTCAAAGGCTCCATTTGAAAAACAGGAGCCTTCCCGATGCCCTTCCGCTCTCTCGCCCTTGCCTCTGCCCTCGCCCTTTCGCCGCTGGCCGTATTGGCCGCGCCCTGGACGCTCGACACTGGCCACACGCATGTGACCTTCTCGATCGACCATCTGGGCTTCTCGACCACGCAGGCCCAGTTCCGCACCGTGTCGGCCGAGGTCGATTTCGATCCGGACAATATCGAAGCCGCACAGGTCGCCTTCACGATCGACGCGGCCAGCTTCGACAGCAACCTGGAGGCCCGCGACAATCACGTGCGCGGTGCAGACTTCCTGAATGTCGAGGAATATCCCGAGATCACTTTCATCTCGACCGGCGTCACCCAGACCGGTGAGGGCACCGCCGACGTGACCGGCGACCTGACGATGCTCGGCATCACCAAGCCCGTCACCTTCCAGGCGGAACTGCGTCAGATCGCGCCGAGCCCGTTCAACCCCGACCTGACGGTCGCCGGTTTCGTGGTGACCGGCGAGATCGACCGCACCGCGTTCGACATGGGCTATGGTGCTCCGGCCATCGGGACGGTGATTCCCGTCCGCGTCGATCTGGAACTGAGCCCGTCCGATCAGGTGAGCACCCAGTAACCGGGCCAAGGAGACAGGATCATGAGCGTCTGGAACACGACCGACGGCTGGGGCTGGCTGGCCCGCCTTTTCCACTGGGTCATGGCGCTCATGATCTTCGCGATGATCGGCTTCGGCTTCTACATGTCGGGGCTCGATGACCTGATTGCCAAGTTCGAACTGGTGCAGACCCACAAGAGTGTGGGCTTCACCGTCTTCGTGCTGGCGCTCCTGCGCATTGTCTGGCGGCTGGTGCAGCGCCGGACGCCGGCCCTGCCGGAAACCATGCCGCGCTGGCAGGTGATGGCGAGCCATGTCTCCCATGTCGGGCTCTATGCGCTGATGCTCTTCATCCCGTTGACAGGCTGGCTGATGTCCTCGGCCTCGCCGCTCAATGACGAGGGCGCCTATCCGTTCCGCGTGCCCAACATGGTCTTCGGCCTGTTCGAGATGCCCGACCCGTTTCAAAGCGGCGACAAGGACCTGTCCGCACTGTTCCACACGATGCACGAAACCGGGGTGAAGCTCCTGATCGCGCTCCTGCTGGTCCATGTGGCCGCCGCACTGAAACATGCGATCGTCGACCGTGATGCGATCCTGCGCCGGATGGTGCGCGGGCGGTGACAGACCCAGCGCCGCGAAATCCTCCCGATCTCACGTTTCGCGCCGTGCTTTGTGCATTCCAAGGGGCCGGACTTCCCGCTACGCATATGGGGTGAGAGGAACCGCCCCATGCGCACCATGCTGAAACTTCTGTGTCTTGTCCTTCTGCTGCCCGTGGCGGCGGCGGCTGAAACATGGCGCATCGACCCGTCCCGTACCGCGATCAGCGTGACGGTCAGCTATATCGGTGAGGGCCGGATCGCGGTGCGCTTTCCGTCCTATGAAGCTGCGCTGCGCTTCGATCCGGACAGGCTCGACGCCACGCAGGCGCGGATCACGCTCGACGCGTCGCGGGCCGAAACCGGACTTTCACCTGTCGACCTGATCGTGCGCGGGCAGGACTATCTGCACGCGGCGCGCTTCCCCGGCATCCGGTTCGAGATGGACCGGCTGACCCAGACCGGACCGAGCGACGCGGTGATCGACGGGCAGGTCACGATACGGGGCGTGACGCAACCGCTCCGGCTGGACGCCAAAGTTGTGCGCTACCGCCCCGACGCGGCACGGGCGACCGACCGGGAAATTGCGTTCCGTCTGACGGGTCAGGTCGACCGCAACGATTTCGGCATGGTCGCGGCGCGCGACACGATCGCGCCGGGCCTTCCGGTCCTGATCGATCTGGTGCTGGTGCCGAAATAGGCGCGGGCGGTGCGTCTGGTCAGACGCCCTCGCCGAACAGGTCGTCGACGAGCGCCTTCAGTGCGGCTTCAAGCGCCTCAGCCTCGGTGCCCGAGGCGGAAATCTCGATGCTCGTGCCCTTGGACGCCCCGAGCATCAGAAGCCCCAT
Organism: Oceanomicrobium pacificus; assembly: GCF_009833495.1. Lineage (GTDB taxonomy): Bacteria > Pseudomonadota > Alphaproteobacteria > Rhodobacterales > Rhodobacteraceae > Oceanomicrobium > Oceanomicrobium pacificus. The sequence goes on from NZ_WUWG01000001.1 coordinate 139,524, forward strand.
GATCGAATCGCCCGACACATGCATGTCGTCGCGGCTGACCGTGACCTTGGCGTCGAACTTCTCGACCGTTTCCACGAACTTGGCCGATGCCCGCGCGTGCAGGCCCTTTTCATTCTTGATGTCGAGGATCATGCGCCGGGTGCGCCGCCGACCGGCGGGATCGGCATTCCCATGGAATTGATATATTTTCGGCCGGCACTGATCGCCGTGTCCACCGCATCCTTCATCTTCATGTTGCGCGCCTTGGCGAGCTTCACGAGCATGGGGAGATTGGCACCGCACAGGACCTGACGGTCGGCACGACCGCAGGCGGCCACGGCAAGGTTCGACGGTGTGCCGCCGTGAATGTCTGTCACAACGACAACACCGTCGCCCGCATCGACCGCCTTGATGGCGGCGCCGATCTCGGCCTGCTTGGCGGCACGATCATCGTCCGGGCCGATGGAAATGGCCCGCGTGCCTTCATGGGTTCCGACAACATGCTCCATGGCGGCCAGGTACTCCTTGGCCAGACCTCCATGGGCGACAATCACAATACCGATCAACGCTGATCCGTTCCTCTAGCGGAGACGTCGGGCCCCGTTCGACGTTCCAGTTCACGGTGACGAATAGACACCCGCCATCCGTCGAGTTCAAGCGCATTTGCCAGCTTTTCGGCCGTGTAGACCGACCGATGCTTGCCCCCGGTGCAGCCCAGACCGATCGCGAAGTAGGCTTTACCCTCATCGCGGTAGGCGGGCAGCAGGAAAGTCGCCAAATCGGAGAGTCGCTGTAGGAACGCAGGGAATCGGGGGTCGGCCTGCACATAGGCGCCAACCTCCGGGTCACGCCCGTCGCGCGGCCGCAGGTCCGCGTCCCAGTGGGGATTGCGCAGGAACCGGCAGTCGAAGACCATGTCGACACCTGCCGGAAGCCCGCGCTTGTAGGAAAAGCTCTGGACCGACACGGCCAGCGGCACCGCATCGCCGCCCTCCGTCACGAACCAGTCCGTCAGCTGCGCCCGCAGGTCATGCGGCGTCAGGTCGGATGTGTCGAGCAGGATGTCGACCCGCGCCCGCAGGTCGTCGAGCAGCAGGCGCTCGCGCTCGATCCCGGTCTGCACGCTCTCGGTCGGTGCGAGCGGATGCCGGCGGCGGGTCTCGCTGTAGCGGCGGATCAGAACCTCCTGCCGCGCGTCGAGGTAGAGCAGCCGCACATCCAGCCCCGGGATCATCGTCAGATCGTCGAGCGTCTCGGTCAGGGCGGCGGCGCTGAAATCGCGTGTCCGCACATCGACGCCCAGCGCCAGCGGTCGCGGCCCGTGCTCGGCGGACAGAAGGCGCGGAATGAAGGACAGGGGCAGGTTGTCGATTGCCTCGAACCCCAGATCCTCGAGGATGGAAATGCAGGTCGAGCGCCCCGCGCCGGAGGGGCCGGTTACCAGAACCACCTGCTGCTGTTCGCTCTCACCGACCATGGTCACTCCTGCGCGCCTTCACGCAGCATCTAGCATTCCCGCCAGCCCCGCAACAGGGCAAGGAGGGCGGGCGCGAGGTCCGGATGCCCCTGCCCGCACACAAGCGGCAGGTCGATCCCTTCGATCGACCGCATACGCCGTGGCGGCAGGCGGTCAGGTTCGGCCGCATCCAGATCCACGACCAGCCCGAGCGTCGCCGCCGACAGGCTCGGCACGCGCAAAAGCCCGATGCCGCGCGCCTCGACGAGCCCCGACAGGCGCGCCGGCGCACGGGCGACCAGACCCGCTTCGGTCACCTCGAGCGCGACCTGATCGTCCGCGACCAGATCCGCACCGAGCGCCATCATCGCGAGGCAAAGCCGCGACTTGCCGGACCCGGACGCGCCGAGGATCAGGCAGCCCGCGGCCCCCACGGCCACGCAAGAGCCGTGTAGAAGCGTCATGCCCTCCGCGTCCCGGGATCGGGGGGTATCGGTCAATCCGGCAACTCCACCACGAAGCGCGCGCCCTGCGGCGGGCTGTCGGGATCGGCATCCGCGTCGCGGACATTCTGCGCCCAGATCTGCCCGCCATGCGCCTCGACGATCTGCTTGGAAATGGCCAGCCCGAGCCCGGAATGGTTGCCGAACTCCTGATCGGGCCGTTCGGAATAGAAACGGCTGAACACGTCCTTCAGATTGTCTTCGGGAATGCCGGGGCCGGTATCCTCGACCATCACGCGCACCAGCCCGTTGGTGCCGCGCCGCGCCGATACGGTGACCACGCCACCCTCGGTCGTGAAGGAGATCGCATTGGTGATGAGATTCACGAACACCTGTGCCAGCCGCCCTTCGAGCCCGCTGATCATCAGCGGCGTGTCGGGCAGATCCGCCTGCAAATGTCCGCCGACCTTTTCCGCGTTGGGGATGTTGTATTCGACGAGGTTGCCGAGCATCTTGCCCAGATCGAACGGCACCATCTCGTCGCGCACCAGTTCGCTATCGAGCCGCGAGGCATTGGAAATGTCGGTCACCAGCCGGTCGAGCCGGTTCACATCCTGCTCGATCACCTTCAGGAGCTTCTCGCGGTTTTCTTCGGTCTTGGCGTAGCGCATCGTCTCCACCGCCGAGCGGAGCGAGGTGAGCGGGTTCTTGATCTCGTGCGCCACATCCGCCGCGAAAACCTCGTTCGCCTCGATCCTGTCGTAGAGCGCGGCGGTCATCATCCGCATCGCGCCCGACAGATAGCCGATTTCATCCGGCCGCGCCGTCATGTCGGGAATGCGGATCCGTTCGGGGTTGAGCCGCCGCGACGATGTGGCCCCGCCCTTCTCCGCCGCCTCGGCGAGCTTGCGGATCGGCCGCGCGATCGTGTTGGCCAGCACCAGCGACAGCGCGATGGACGAGATCATGGCCAGCGCAAAGACCTGCAGGATCTGCTCGCGCTCGGTGCGGACGATCGTGTCAAGCTCCCCGCCCTGCGTCGTCAGCACGACGGCGCCTGTCACCGCGTCACCACTTGTGATCGGTGCCGCGACCGAGAACAGGATCTGCCCCGCGCGGTTGTTGCGCCGCTCGGGCGTGACCTCTCCGGTCTCGATCGCGGTCAGGGCCTGCTCGTTGGAAAACAGGCTCGACGGCGCGTCCTCGGCCTCCTCGACCCGCTGGTAGAGCCTCGCGAACCGGGTCCAGACCTCGTTCATGATGTTGGTCATCGCGCTGGTGCGCGGCCCGTCCTCCGGCGTGATCTGGGTGGGTGCCGGAGCATCCCCGCCGCGCTGCAGGAAGAACGTGTCGGCCAGAAGCCCGCCGTCGGCATCGAACAATTGCGCGCGCGCGGCCGTGTTGGCCCCGAGACTGTCGAGCGTTTCCACCGCGCGGGCCTCGTTCTCGGACTTCGTGTCGGTCTCCGACCAATTGGAGGAAATCGCCTGCGCGATCATCTGGCTTTCGGCCACCAGCGACCGCTCGCGCATCGAGATCAGCCCATCCTGAAACTGGTTCAGGTAGAGCACACCCGCGACGAGCACGCCGAGCGCGACGAGATTGAAGGTGATGATCTTGCGGGCAAGCGGCGAGCGGTGCCCGAAGGGCTTGCTACCCTCCCGGCTCCAGAACCCCATGCTCTCGCCCGCCTGCCTGCGGCCGTCATCATTGGGATCGTCCGACCAGCCCCCGCCAAGGATGATCCCGCTGCGTTCCTTGCGCGGCGGCCTCGGTCTCGGGGTGAGGTCAATCATGCAGGTCAGGCCTCGTTATATCTGTATCCGATGCCATAAAGCGTTTCGATTGAGGCGAAATCAGGGTCATGCACGCGGAATTTCTTGCGCACGCGCTTGATGTGGCTGTCGATCGTGCGGTCATCCACATAGACCTGATCATCATAGGCCACGTCCATCAACTGGTCACGGCTCTTGACCACGCCCGGCCGGTTGGCCAGCGCCTGCAGGATCAGGAATTCAGTGACGGTCAGCGTGACATTGTTGCCCTTCCAGGTGACGGTGTGGCGCAGCTGGTCCATCACCAGCGACCCGCGTTTCATCACGGTCTCGCCCTCATCCTCGTCCGCGCCCTTGTCGCTCGACAGGGCTTCCCGGCGGCGCAGGATCGCGTGGATGCGTTCCACCAGAAGCCGCTGGGAGAAAGGTTTCTTCACATAATCATCGGCGCCCATCCGCAGGCCCAGAACCTCGTCGATCTCCTCATCCTTGGAGGTCAGGAAGATCACCGGAAGGTCGGTTTTCTGGCGCAGGCGGCGCAGGAGTTCCATCCCGTCCATCCGCGGCATCTTGATGTCGAGCACTGCGAGGTCCGGCGGCGTGTCGGTCAGGCCGATCAATGCGCTGGCCCCGTCATTATATGTAATGACCTCATAGCCTTCGGCTTCCAGCGTCATCGACACCGAAGTGAGAATGTTGCGATCATCGTCGACAAGGGCAATCGTTGCCATTTTTGTCCTCCTGCTGTGCCTCGGTCGACGCTGCTGCGCCGTGAAGGGCCGTTCTGTCGCGCCCCCGCGTCCCCATAGGTGCCGCTCTACGCCGAAAATCGCAAGAAAAACCGAACAAATGACGCACGCGTAACCTGCGCCAGAATGACCACCTTAAAAAAATGGATTCACGAAAACGTCATGCTATACCGAGCAGAGTCGGGGAGGGGTGCGGTCCGGTTTCTGCCGACCGCCCGGAATTGGCCCTTCGGAGCGTCCAGCCCTGGCACTAGGGAAATGCCATCGGCGCGCCAGTGCTGATGGCCGATATTGGGAGTTGGCCCGACATGATTTCTGGCAAGGTCAATCCAGCGAAAACGCTGGAAAAGACCGGGTTTTCCGGCGTGGAATCCATTCATTACAACCTGAACGAGGCGGCGCTCATGCAGGCCGCCGTCACCCGCGGAGAGGGCGATATCGGCCTCGGCGGGGCGTTCCTCGTGAGCACCGGGAAACATACCGGCCGCTCGCCGCAGGACAAGTTCGTGGTGCGCGAACCCTCGGTCGAGGACTCGATCTGGTGGGAGAATAACAAGCCGATGGCGCCCGACGCGTTCGAGCGGCTGCATCAGGACATGCTGGCGCATGTTCAGGGCGGCGAGCTTTACGTGTCCGACCTGTTCGGCGGGGCCGACCCGCTCTACCGGCTCAACGTTCGGGTGATCACCGAACTGGCCTGGCACGGGCTCTTCATCCGCCACATGCTGCGCCGTCCGGAGCGGGACGAACTCGACACGTTCGATCCGGAATTCACCATCCTGAACTGCCCGAGCTTCAAGGCCGATCCCGAGCGCCACGGCTGCCGCTCGGAGGTGGTGATCGCCATTTCCTTCGAGCAGAAACTCGTGCTCATCGGCGGCACGTCCTACGCGGGCGAAAACAAGAAATCCGTCTTCTCGATCCTGAACTACCTGCTGCCCGCCAAGGGCGTGATGGCGATGCATTGCTCGGCCAACCATGCCAAGGGCAACCCCGATGATACGGCGATCTTCTTCGGTCTCTCGGGCACCGGCAAGACGACACTTTCGGCCGATCCAGACCGGGTGCTCATCGGCGATGACGAGCATGGCTGGTCCGATCACGGCACGTTCAATTTCGAGGGCGGCTGCTACGCCAAGACGATCAACCTGCGCCGCGAGGCGGAGCCGGAGATCTATGACACGACCACCAGGTTCGCGACGGTGATCGAGAATATGGTCTACGACCCTGACACGCGCGTGATCGATTTCGACGATGACAGCCTGACGCAGAACACCCGCTGCGCCTATCCGCTCGACTATATTTCCAACGCCTCCGAAAGCTCGGTTGCGGGCAAGCCCACCAATGTCATCATGCTGACCTGCGATGCATTCGGCGTGCTTCCCCCGATCGCGAAGCTGACGCCGGCGCAGGCCATGTATCACTTCCTTTCGGGCTTCACCTCCAAGGTGGCGGGGACGGAAAAGGGTGTGACCGAACCGCAGCCGACCTTCTCCACCTGTTTCGGGGCGCCCTTCATGCCGCGCCGGCCCGAGGTGTACGGGGCGCTCCTGCGGGACCGGATCGCTGAACAGTCGGCCGATTGCTGGCTGGTGAACACCGGCTGGACCGGCGGTGCCTACGGCACCGGCTCGCGCATGCCGATCCGCGCGACGCGCGCGCTCCTGACCGCCGCGCTCGACGGGTCGCTGAAGGATGCGGACTATCGCCGAGACCCGAATTTCGGCTTCGATGTGCCGGTGAGCGTCCATGGCGTGGCCGACCTGCTGCTCGACCCGCGTCGGACATGGGACGATCCGGACGCCTATGACCGGCAGGCCGCCAAGCTGGCGCGGATGTTTGCGGACAATTTCGCCCAGTATGAAGCCTATGTCGGCGACGATGTGATGGCCGCCGCCGTCACCGCCGCCTGATCCCGCCGGCCGCAACGGAGCAAGACCCATGTCCCATGCCGTTGCGGCCGGCCACCAGATGACGACAGACACCGCGGCCGATGTGCTGGCCGCGGGGGGCAGCGCGGTCGATGCCGTGGTTGCGGCCGGCTTCATGGCCTGTCTGGTGGAACCGGTGCTCGCTGGCCTGCTTGGCGGTGGCGTGATGATGGTCGCACCCGCCCGCGGACCGGCACGGTTGCTCGACGCGTTCGTTCAGACGCCGCGCCGGCATCGGCCCGGCGGGGAACTGGACCTCTCCACGGTGACGGTCGATTTCGGGACGACGCATCAGGACTTCCATATCGGCGCGGGCACGATCGCCGCGCCCTGCCTCGTGCAGGGGCTTCTCGACGCGCACGCGCAATTTGGGCGCATCCCGCTTGCCGAACTGGCGGCACCGACAGTGCGCGCCGCGCGCGAAGGCGTGCCGCTCAGCACCTTCCAGGCCGGGGTCTTGAAACTTGTCGCGCCGATCTTCACCGCCGATCCGGCTGTGACAGCCCTTTACGGCGACGCGGAGGCCGGGGCGGATGCGCCCCTGAAACAGGCAGGCGCACCGCTGGCCAACAGCCAGATGGCCGATTGTCTCGAAGTGCTCGCAATCGAAGGGCCGCGCTTCTTCTCCGAAGGGGAAGTGGCGCAGGCGCTTCTGTCCCTGCCGGGCGGGGCGCTGTCCGCGCTCGACCTGCGGCGGCAGGCGCCGGTCTGGCGCGACCCGCTCGACCTGACGCGGCAGGGCACCCGCGTGGCGCTCAATCCGCCGCCGGGGCTGGGCGGCACGATGATCGCCCTGTCGCTCGCGGGCCTTGACCATGCGCCCGCGCCCGAAGCCATTGCCGCGGCTCAAGTGGCCGCCGCAAGGTTGCGCCGCGACAGCGGCCTCGATGCCGACACTGCGGCGGCGAACCGCGCGCTATTGTCGGAGCGTGGGACCGACCGGTTCCGCAGGCTACTGGCAGAGACGCTCGCGACCCACCGCCCGGCCATGCGCGGCACCACCCATATTTCGGCCATCGATGCGGCGGGCAACGGCGCCGCGCTGACGCTCACCAATGGCGAAGGCTGTGGCCGGATGGCGCCCGGCACCGGGATCATGCCCAACAACATGCTGGGCGAGGAGGACCTTCTGCCAGACGGTCCGGAAAGCTGGCAGCCGGACCGGCGGCTCGCGTCGATGATGTGCCCGATGGCGCTGCGCGACCGTGAAGACGGGCTGGTGATGATGGGATCGGGCGGCTCGAACCGAATCCGCTCGGCCCTGACACAGGTGGCCCTGCGCCTCATCGACCATGGCGAAGGGCTGGAAGCCGCGATCACCCGTCCGCGGATCCATTTCGAAGCCGGCACCGAGCATCTGCTCGACGTCGAGGGGCCGTTCAGCGAGGAGTTGGAGGCGCAATTGAAACCGCACTGGCCGGAGGCCCGTTTCTGGCCCGACCGGTCGATCTTTTTCGGCGGCGTTCATGCGGTGCGGCGCGACCGGCGCGGCCATGTGGATGCGTTCGGCGACCCGCGCCGCGACGGGGCCGCGCGCACGGGCTGACCGCCGCCCTGCCCGTCAGCCGGTCAGACCGCGGCGCAGCAGGTTCAGACCCGCCAGCACCAGAACCGCCAGTGTCACCTTGCGGAACTTCGCCTGATCGAGCCGGTCCTGCACCCGGTAGCCGAGCGCCATGCCCGCCAGCGCCGGCAGCACCATGGCCGCCGACCAGGGCAGCGTCGCACGGTCGAGCACGCCCGAGCCGAGATGCGCCACGACCAGCACGATCGAGCCAATCAGGAAGCTGATGCCCTGCGCGCGGACCTGCTCGGCCTTGGGCGTGTCGCGCCCAACCAGATAGATCAGGATCGGCGGCCCCCAGACGCCGGCAATCCCGCCGAAGAACCCGGCCACGAGGCCCACCACCACCTCCGCCCGGTTTTTGATCCGGTCAGGGATTGTCAGCCGCCATCCGGCCAGTTGCAATGTGCCGAAAACCGTCACCCCTGCCCCGAGGATCAGGAACAGCGTGGATGCTGGCAGGCGCGTGACCAGTTGCGCGCAAAGATAGATCATCACCAGCAGGACGAGGTTCAGCCGCCAATATTTGCGCAAGGACCCGAGTGCCGCCGCCGATCCGTTGCGCATCGACTGCCAGATATTTGTCACCAGACCGGGCAAAAGGATCGCCGCCACGGCCAGTTCGATCGACATGATCGACCCGACGCCGCTGACCGTGACCATCGGCAGGGCAAAGCCGACCGCGCCCTTCGTGAAGCCGGCGAGCAGCATCACGCCAAAGGCGGCGGCAAAGAGCCAGATCCCGTAACTATCGATGATTGCGTGCATTCCGCCCTCCGCTTTCCCGGGTGTGGCATCCGGCGGGGCGCAATTCAATGCTAATAAAAAATCACATCAAGGTGCCCCTGCGAACTTTTATTGCGCAGCGATTGACGCCCATGGCGCGCTGGCATAGGTTTCTCGCAAATGCGAAAATGATTCCGCAGCGCAACAGCCGCAGGACAGGAGATCCCCTTGACCCAGACCCAGGCCGCCGCACCGACCCAGACGATCCTGCTCGACAGTTTGACCGCGCGCACCGCCCGCGCCCTTGAAGCGGCGGACGACCATCTGCGCGCCGCCCGCGTGGCCCTCGCGGCCCGCGTCGCGCCCGACGGGCGGGCGTACGGTACCGCCCTCAATGCGCATCAATCCGCGCTGCATGGCCTCTCGTGGCTCGCCACGACGGTCGAGGCATTGCGCCAGTTGCAGGGCTGGGCCGCGCGGCTGGAGGCCGACGGCCGGTTCGGAGAGGCCGAGGCGCTCATCCTGCAGATCGGATTTGGCGAATATCTCAACCAGATTGCCGGTGGCATCCCGATGTCGCAGGGCGAACTGACCCGCCCCGCCGACATTGGCATCGCGGCACCCGACGCCTCCGACCTGCGGCTGGCCGACCTGCTCCGGCACGGCAACAGCGATGCGGCCCGCCAGCGGCTGGTGACGCTGTTGCAGGCGCAGGGACCGGCACCGAGTTTCGGCGCGACCGGGCTCGATGAGGAATATGACATGATCCGCGACCAGTTCCGCCGGTTCGCGGACGAGAAGGTCGAGCCCTTTGCCCAGAGCTGGCATCAGGAGAATGCCTATATCCCGATGGACCTCATCGCGGAGATGGGCGAAATGGGCGTCTTCGGGCTGACGATCCCCGAAGAATATGGCGGGTTCGGCATGTCCAAGACGGCCATGTGCGTCGTGTCGGAGGAACTGAGCCGCGGCTATATCGGCGTCGGCTCGCTCGGCACCCGGTCGGAGATTGCGGCAGAACTGATCCTCGGCGGCGGCACCGAGGCCCAGAAACAGGACTGGCTGCCCCGCATTGCCAGCGCCGAAACCTTGCCGACCGCCGTTTTCACCGAACCCAATACCGGCTCCGATCTGGGCAGCCTGCGCACCCGGGCCACGATCGAGGGCGACAGCTACCGCGTGACCGGCAACAAGACATGGATCACCCATGCCGCGCGCACCGACCTGATGACGCTTTTGGTCCGCACCGACCCCGACACGTCCAACTATTCCGGCCTGTCGATGCTGTTGGCGGAAAAGCCGCGCGGCGATGACAGCCTGCCCTTCCCCGCCGACGGTATGACGGGGGGCGAGATCGAGGTGCTCGGCTATCGCGGCATGAAGGAATATGAGCTGGCCTTTGACGGGTTCACGGTGCCGCGCGCCAACCTGCTTGGCGGGGTCGAGGGTCAGGGGTTCAAGCAGCTGATGCAGACGTTTGAAAGCGCCCGTATCCAGACCGCCGCGCGGGCCATTGGCGTCGCTCAGAACGCGTTCGAACTCGGCTTGCGCTACGCGACCGAGCGGGTCCAGTTCGGCACCCCGCTCGCCACCTTCCCGCGCATCTATGGCAAGCTCGCGATGATGGCGGTCGAGATCATGATCACCCGCCAGCTCACCTACCATTCGGCCCGCGAAAAGGATGCGGGCCGCCGCTGCGACCTCGAAGCCGGGATGGCGAAACTGCTCGGCGCGCGGGTCGCCTGGGCCTGCGCGGACAACAGCCTGCAGATCCATGGCGGCAACGGGTTCGCGCTGGAATATCCGATCAGCCGTGTGCTCTGCGACGCGCGTATTCTCAATATTTTCGAGGGTGCCGCAGAGATCCAGGCTCAGGTGATCGCGCGGCGCCTGCTCGAGACGGGGCGCAATTGATCCGCCTGGCCGCCTGGCTGGTGGCGGGGCTGGCTCTGGCTTGGTTGTCCGCCTGCGACGCGGTCCCGCGCGAGGGGCTGGGCGGGCAGACCGATCCGGAAACGCGCTGGCGGCTCGCCGCGATTGACGACCGAGCCGTGAACGATCCGGTTCTGGTGACCTTCGGCCCCGGGCGGGCGATCAGCGCCGCCGGCCCCTGCCTGAAACTGACCGCTGAACAGAGCCTGCCGCTGCCGTGGTTCCGCGCGGACGACATCCGCAGCGCGGCCACGGGATGCACGCTCGGTGCCGATGCGGCCCGCTTTGCCGCGCGGCTGCCACATATGCGGCTGGCCGAACGGGCGGGCGATACGATCCTTCTGACCGATGATGCCGGAGGTTCGATCGAGTTGCGGCTGGCTCAGACGGAATAGGCCAGAATCCGGCTCATCCGCGTGTAGCTCTCGCCGCTCTCGGCCTTCCAGTCGTTGAACGCGGCCTGAATGGCGGCTTGCGCGCGTTTGGACCCTGTCGGCCCGTCAACCACGCCGGCCCGCCGGAGCGCTTCCACCACGTCGCCGCCCAGCACGAAACTGTCCTTGCCGATCCAGCGCAGCGCAAGTTGCCCGGTCAGCCCGCCGAGCCGGCTGCCGCGCTTCTTCAGCACATCCCAGAGCCCGACCAGATCGTCACCGGGCCAGTCGGCAAGGAACTTTGCCGCCGATCCATGTTCCTTGGCGAGATCGGTGAAGAACACCGCATTGTCGCGGATCGACAGGATTTTCGCCGCGTTCCGGATAATCTCCGTGTCCGACAGGTGGCGGTCCAGATCCTCGTCCGACATCATCGCGCAGCGGGCCGGATCGAACCCGTGAAACGCGGTCTCGAAGCCCGGCCATTTCTTGTCCACCACCGACCAGTTGAACCCGGCCTGAAACACTTTCCGGCTGAATTCCGACAGGATCCGGTCATCGCCCAGCGTGGCAATCGCCGCATCGCTGCCCGGCCCGTGACCCGGATGGGCGGCCAGAAGGTCTTCCAGCGCCCCGGCCCCGCCCTTGCGGTCTTCGGCCCGTGCCCGGATCGTTGCGAAACTCTGCATCTCCTACTCCGCTCCTGTAGCGCGCATCGCGCGGTCGAGCCGTTCGCGCGCCGGTGGCAGGCCGTCCCGTCCGAGCGCCGGCAGCAGCCAGTGGCGCAGAAAATGGCCCGTCATCCGCAGGCCCGCGGCAGCGTCGGCCTCCGATACCGGCTGCGGATCATCATGGTGCAGGAAGCGCGGCAGCGGCAAGAGCCGGTCGGCATAGTCCTCGCCGCCGCGCCGGCTGACGGCGCGGCCCGATTTGGGTGAGACATAGATCAGGTCCTGCTGCACGCCCGTTGCTGCGCATTCAGTGAAATCGAGGCCGAACCCCATCTCTGCCAGAAGCGCCAGTTCCCAGCGCACATAGGTGCCGCGCCAGTGCGGGTCGGCGCCGATCGCATCCATCAGGTGGAGCGTGCGAGCATAGAAACGGCGATGCGCCTCGCGCTCCGGCAGGCAGAGGGAGATCAGCGCCGCAGCCGCCGACGCCGCAGCCAGGCTCGCCCGGTCGGACATGATCTGCGCCGCGCGCGAGCGGATCGGATCGACCGTGTAGCTGCCCAAGTGTTCTTCCAGCCGCGCGCGCCATTCTACGGAGAGCTGGGCACCGGGTTGCAAGACAGGCGCCATCCGGCGCGACCCGCCGCCCCGGACCAGCCCGAAATGCCGCCCGTGCTCGGCGGTGAACATCTCCAGAATTGCCGAACCCTCGCCATGCGGGCGCACCGAGACGAGGATCCCTTCGTCGCGCCATTCCATGGGTCCGAGCCTAACCGTCGAGGCCCGGCAGGTCGAGCAGCGCGCGGCCTGCGCGGTCCTCCACCTCGATGATCCAGATATCGGGATCGAACCCGCGCTGCCGGTCGAGCGCGGCGTCAACCTCTGCTTCTGCGCCGTCCGCCAGCGTCACCCAGACACGGTTGCCATCCAGATCATAGCTGCGCTGCATCGCGCGCGCCTGCCCGTCGAGACTGTTGACCTTGACGAAGACCGCCCCTGCCGTGTCGTCGCCATGGGCGGTTACGAAAGCGGGGATATCGGACTGGCGCAGGACCGCCAGATAGGCCTGCACCCAGAATTCGGTCGCCAGACGCGCCACGGCGGCCGCGTCAGCCGCCGTCGGAGAAGTCGAGCCCCATCTCGGCATAGCGCTCCGGCTCCTCGAGCCAGTTGGGGCGGACCTTCACCTGAATGAACAGATGGACACGGCGGCCGAGGAACTCCTCCAGTTCCTTGCGCGCATCCTGACCGATCGCCTTGATCGTCGCGCCCTTCGGCCCGAGCGCGATGCCCTTGTGCCCGTCGCGTGCGACATAGACGATCTGGTCGATGCGCACCGACCCGTCCTTGCGCTCTTCCCAGCTCTCGGTCTCCACCGTCATCTGGTAGGGCAGTTCCTGATGCAGCCGCAGCGTCAGCTTCTCGCGCGTCATCTCTGCTGCGATCATACGCATCGGCAGGTCGGCGATCTGGTCCTCGGGATAGAGCCACGGGCCCTCGGGCAGGCGCTCGGCCAGCCAGCCGCGCAGATCGTCCACGCCGTAGCCTTTCTGGGCCGAGATCATGAAAGTGGCGTCGAAATCGTGCAGTTCGTTGATCTCTGCGGTGAGCGCCAGCAGCCCGTCGCTCGACACACGGTCGATCTTGTTGATCGCAAGCACCGTCGGGTGCTTGTCCGCGCCATGCTCGGCCATACTGTCGAGGATCTTGCGCACGCCGTCGGTGAGCCCGCGATGCGCCTCGACGAGCAGGACCACGATGTCGGCATCCGCGGCCCCGGTCCAGGCCGCCGTGACCATCGCCCGGTCGAGCCGCCGCCGCGGCCGGAAGAGGCCCGGCGTGTCGACGAAGATCATCTGGGCATCGCCCTCCAGCGCCACGCCGCGGATGCGCGCCCGCGTCGTCTGCACCTTGTGCGTCACGATCGACACTTTCGCGCCGACCATGCGGTTCAGCAAAGTGGATTTGCCGGCATTGGGCTCCCCGATCAGGGCGACGAAGCCGCAGCGGGTGGCGTGATCCTCAGCCATGTTCTGTCTCCTTGACGGCGAGCAGGCTCTTGGCCGCGCTCTGCTGTGCCGCGCGTTTGGACGCGGCGGTGGCCCGCGCGCTCGACCCGTCGCGCAGGCGCACCTCTATGGTGAAATTCGGTTTATGGTCGGGACCGGACCGGTCGACCACCACATATTCCGGCGGCGGCATGGACCGCGACTGCGCCCATTCCTGAAGCGCGGTCTTGGGGTCACGGGCACGGCCCTCGACCCCCTTCAGATGCGGCTCCCAGAGCTTCAGAACGAGCTTTCGCGTCCGCTCCATGCCGGCATCGAGATAGATGGCGGCAATCACCGCCTCCATCGCATCGCCGAGGATCGCGGTCTTGCGCCGTCCGCCCGACAGCATCTCCGACCGGCCCATCATCAGAAAATCGCCCAGCGCAATCGCCTCGGCGACGGCCGCGCAGGTTTCCTTGCGCACGAGCGCATTCAGTCGGGGTGCAAGCTCGCCCTCGCTGGCCTCCGGATCGGCTTTCAGGAGCGCTTCGGCCACGATCAGGCCGAGCACACGGTCGCCGAGGAATTCGAGCCGCTGGTTGGAAGCACGGGTGGGTGCGCTCAGCGACGCATGGGTCAGCGCCTCGCGCAGCAGGTCCGGAGAGGTGAATTCATGGCCCAGCCGGGCCATGAAGGCGCTTCTGTTCTCCGACCCGCTCAATCGATCGCCTTGAAGAACCGGTCACTCCGCCAGGTCCAGAAATAGAGCATGGACGCCCCTGCGGAGGAAAAGACGACCCGATCGGCGCGGCCGATCAGGTTCTCGAACGGCACGAAGCCGACGCCACCCACCGAGCGCGGGAAGCGGCTGTCCTGGCTGTTGTCGCGATTGTCGCCCATGAAGAAATACTGGCCCTCCGGCACAACGAAGACGCCGGTATTGTCGGCAAAGCCGGTCTCGATGTTCAAGACATTATGCGCAACGCCGTTGGGCAGGGTCTCGCGGAACCGCTCTTTTTCGCAGGTCCCGCCCATGCCGACCGGTGCGTTGGTGCAGCGCGGCAGGTTCTTCATCGGACCCTGTGCGGCCATTTCCTCGACAAACGGGGGCAGCGGCTCCTGCGGGACCAGTTCGCCATTGATGATGAGCCGGCCGTCCTGCACCTGAATCCGGTCACCCGGCAGGCCGATCAGCCGCTTGATATAGTCGGTATTGTCGCGCGGATGCTTGAACACGACCACGTCGCCAAGCTCCGGTTCGGAGCCGAGGATGCGGCCCGAGAACGGACAGATGGAGAAGGGGCAGGAATGGCGCGAATAGCCATAGGCCATCTTGTTGACGAAGAGGAAATCGCCGATCAGCAACGTGTCCTTCATCGAGCCCGACGGAATCCAGAAGGGCTGGAAGAAGAGCGTTCGGATCACCGCTGCCAAGAGCAGCGCATAGACGATCGTCTTGACGGTTTCGAGAAACCCTTCTTTCTTCTCGGCCTTGGCTGCCATGCTCACTCTTGCCTCGTCTGCCTGTTGTCTGTCGCGCCGGAAGTCCGGCCGGGTATTGCCTGCAGCACCCATCGGGTGCCGGTGTTGCCGCGCCTTGTCGCGCCTGCCCCGTGCAGAGTCAAGCGCCGGTGGGACGGGCCTCGATCACGACAAAGGCCTGCGCCCATGGGTGATCGTCCGTTAGGGTCACATGCACGATGGCCTCATGCCCGGGCGGGGTCATGGACGCAAGCCGCTCCGCCGCCCAGCCGGTCAGGTGCATCACCGGCTGCCCCGTGCGCAGGTTGCTCACCGACATGTCCTTCCAGGCGATGCCCATCCGCAGACCCGTTCCGAGCGCCTTGGAACAGGCTTCCTTCGCGGCCCAGCGCTTGGCATAGGTGCCCGCGACATCTGCACGCCGCTCGGCCTTGCGCTGCTCGACGTCGGTGAAAACGCGGTTGCGGAACCGGTCGCCGAACCGGTCGAGCGTGCCCTGGATACGCTCGATATTGGCCAGATCGGTGCCAACGCCGAGGATCATTGCAACCGGCCGGAAATGTCGCCCGTCGCCTGATTGAGTGTCAGGTCCAGCTGCGCCCGGAAGAACTTCGTGGCGTCCTGGTTCATCACCTGAACCGGCAAGCTGAATGTCAGGCCCACCGACGGGTCGTAATCGGACACGAGTTCCTCGAAATAGGCACCGGAAAACCCGCCGCCGCTCGCGTTGCGGCTGATCACGACACATTGCGGATCACCCTGTTCGCTATAGGGCGGGGATATGATCATCAGGTGGAACGCGGCGGCGGCAGGCTCGACCGTGTCGATCAGCGCCACGCGCACGGCGCCGTTGGAAAAACTGCGGCTGAACCGCTCCCAGGGCTCGACAAGGTTGACCGCCCGTGTCCGCCAGTCGCATTCGGTCACGGCCTGCGCCGTCGCCATGCCGGACAGACCGGCAGTCATTGCAATTGCGGCGAGGGCCGCCATTGCGGACGATTTGGCCGTTTGGGTCATGTGACCGCCCCGTCCCGCGCGCCGTCCATCAGCGCCCGCATCTCGGCAATGGCCGGTTCCAGCCCGCGGAAGATCGCCTCCCCGATGATGAAATGGCCGATATTGAGTTCCCGCACCTGCGGGAAGGCCGCCACCGGCTGGACCGTGTCATAGGTCAGCCCGTGGCCGGCATGGACCTCCAACCCCAGATCGTAGGCGAAAGCGGCCATGTCGCGCAGCGCGTCCAGCTCGCGGTCGCGCGCGTCGAACCGGCCTTCGGCATGCGCATCGCAATAGGCACCGGTATGCAGTTCGATCACTTCCGCCCCGATCCGGTGCGCAGCCTCGATCTGGCGGCGGTCGGCGGCAATGAAGATCGACACGCGGCAGCCCGCATCGCGCAGGGGTGCAATGAAATGGGCGAGCCGGTTTTCCTCCCGCGCGACCTCGAGCCCGCCTTCGGTCGTGCGTTCCTCACGCTTCTCGGGGACGATGCAGACGGCATGGGGCGTGTGACGGAGCGCGATCTCTTGCATTTCCTGCGTCGCTGCCATCTCGAAATTGAGCGGGACGGACAGGCTCTGCATCAGCGCGTCGATGTCGCGGTCGGTGATATGGCGGCGGTCCTCGCGCAGATGCGCGGTAATCCCGTCGGCGCCCGCCGCCTCGGCCAGCCGCGCGGCGCGCACCGGATCGGGCGTGTCGCCGCCACGCGCGTTACGCACGGTCGCCACATGGTCGATATTGACCCCCAGACGGATGCGGGGGGCGGACATCTTGCTGCTGCTCGTCACGATCATTCTCCGCAGGCTCGATCTGCCGCGAACTTAGGGAAATTCGCGCAGCCCGTCAGCCTTTCTTTGTGCCGCGGACAGTTTTCGCTTCGCCTTTTCGAGAAGCCGTCCGCGCCGGCGGGCCTGATAGGCCGCGATGAGCGGGCGCGACAGCATATAGATCAGGCCCGCGGTCAGCATGCCGGGCAACAAGCCGCCCAGCCAGTAAGGCAGGAAGATATATTCCCAGAATTGGCTGAGCGCCGCCCAGGGCACCGGCTCGCCGGTGAACGGGCTGCGGATCGCGGTCCAGATGCCCGACAGCGCGTCGCCGAAGCTCTGGCGCAGGCCGACCACATCCCGCCCGTGCCGCCCCTGCCCCATCATCACCCGGCCAAGGTTCAGCGACACGATGGCTATGATCGGAAAGGTTATCGGATTGCCGAAGAAGGTGCCGAGCAGCGAGGCCAGGAAATTGGCGCGCAACAGGCGGGCCAGCAGGGCGGCATAGAAGAATTGCAGACCGAAGAACGGGGTGAAGCAGGCCATGACCCCGCAGGACAGGCCGAGCGCGATCTTGTGCGGACTGTCGGGAAGCCGCCGGACCCGATGGCCGACATATTCGATCCCGCGCCGCCACCCTTTGCGGGGGTAGAACGCTTCCTGCAGCCGCTGCCACAGCGAAGGTTGGTCCCGGCGCTTGAATACCATCTGCTCAGCGTCGCCTCATTTGTTCCAACCCGGCACACGGATCAAAACAGGTCTGCCCCGGCTGTTCAGCTGTCGGGGTGGCGCGACGCGTCCCTGAACCGGTGCACTTCCGCCACGTCCGAATCGGCTTCCAGAGCCGTCTGAACATGCAAGAGGTGTTCCACATCGCGCACATTCAGATCAATGACCATGCGATAAAAATCGGGTTTTCGATCCGTGAACGCCAGGTCCACGATATTGGCATTATGCTCCCCGATTAGGGTGCAAATGCGGCCAAGCACGCCGGCATCGTTGGCCAGCGTCAATTCGACGCGGGCCAGATGCTCCGTGCGGTAGGGTCCGTCCGCCCAGCGCAGGTCGACCCAGCGTTCGGGCTGGTCCTCGACCTCGGCCAGTTGCGTGCAGTCGATCGCATGCACCACAACGCCGTGTCCGCGGAAGGTGATGCCGACAATCCGCTCGCCCGGCAGCGGATTGCAGCAGGGCGCCGGATGCGATGCCTGCCCGCTTTCCAGCCCGATCACCGGACGGGAGGCGGCCTCTTCCTCGCCCTCCTCGGCCTCCTGCGCGTCGCGGAGCAGTTCGGGATAGAGGACGCGCACGACCTCCTGCCCGCGCAATTCGGCCGCGCCGAGCAGCGCCAGCAGATCGTCCCGCGACCCGAGCGCCAAGAGCTTGGCCGCCGTGTCGAGCGCCTTGTCGGTCGCCTTCTTGCCGACCTTCTCCATCGCGACGCGGGCGATCTCGCGCCCCAGCCGGATATGGGCCGCGCGATGTTCCTCGCGCAAGCTGCGGCGGATGGCCGATTTCGCGCGCCCGGTGACGGCGATCTCCTCCCAGACCGGCTGCGGGCGCTGGCCTTCGGCGCGGATGATCTCCACCGATTGGCCGTTGCGCAGCCGCGTCCAGAGCGGCACGCGCTGCCCGTCCACCTTTGCGCCGACGCAAGAATGGCCGATGCGGGTATGGATCGCATAGGCGAAATCGATCGGAGTCGCGCCGCGCGGCAGCTTGATGACTTCCCCTTTGGGCGTGAAGCAGAACACCTGGTCGGTGAACATTTCCAGCTTCACATGTTCCAGGAAGTCGTTGGGATTGTCCGACGCCTCGAACCGCTCGGCGAGGCTCGACAGCCAGCGGAACGGATCGACGGCAAACGGGTTCTCGAACCGCTCGCCGTTGCGGTAGGACCAATGCGCCGCAACACCGGATTCCGCGACCTCGTGCATTTCGCGCGTGCGGATCTGGATCTCCACCCGCTTGGCCGAGCGTCCCGACACGGTGGTGTGGATCGACCGGTAGCCGTTCGATTTGGGCTGGCTGATATAGTCCTTGAACCGGCCCGGCACCGCGTTCCAACGCTGGTGCACGGCTCCGAGCGCGAGGTAACAGTCCCGCTCGCTGCCGGTGATGATGCGGAAGCCGTAAATATCGGAGAGCCGGTTGAAGCCCTCCTTCTTCTCTTCCATCTTGCGCCAGATCGAATAGGGCCGCTTCTCGCGCCCCAGCACTTCGGCCTCGACCCCGGCGCCTGCGAGCGCCTTCTTGATGTCTTCGGTGATCTGGGGGATCAGGTCGCCGGTTTCGCTGCGCAGCGTCAGGAAGCGGCGCATGATCGAATTGCGCGCCTCAGGATTGAGGATGCGGAAGGAAATATCCTCCAGCTCCTCACGCATGGACTGCATCCCCATCCGGCCGGCGAGCGGGGCGAAAATGTCCATCGTCTCGCGCGCCTTGCGCTTCTGTTTCTCGATCGGAAGCGATCGGATGGTGCGCATGTTGTGGAGCCGGTCGGCAAGCTTGACCAGAAGCACCCGCAGGTCCTTGGACATGGCCATCAGAAGCTTGCGGAAATTCTCCGCCTGCTTGGTCTCGACGGAGGAGAGTTCCAGATTGGTCAGCTTGGTGACGCCGTCAACGAGTTGCGCCACCTCGTCCCCGAAACGGCCGGCCACTTCGGCATAGGTGGACTTTGTGTCCTCAATCGTGTCGTGCAGGAGCGCTGTCACGATGGTGGCATCGTCGAGCCGTTGCTCTGTCAGGATCGTCGCCACCTCGACCGGGTGGGAGAAATAGGGCTCGCCGGAACTGCGATACTGCCCCTCATGCATCGCGCGCCCATATTCGTAGGCGTCGCGGATCAGCGCGCTGTCACAGCGGGGATTGTAGCTTTCGACAAGCGCGACAAGTGCGTCGGCGGGGCGGATCGCATCGTCGGTCTCGACATCCCTGACGGGCGCCCCGGCCACGTTTTACTTCTCTTCCTGGGCTTCCATCAGCGCGCGGAGCAGGTTTTCCTCGGACATGTCGTCCTCGGCCTTGTCCGGCGACTCGCCGCCCATCAGGAGTGCCATCTGATCTTCTTCCGGCTCGTCCACCTCGATCTGCTGCTGGTGCGACTCGATCGCCGCCTCGCGCAGCTGGTCGGCCGTCAGCGTTTCGTCTGCAATCTCGCGCAGGGCAACGACCGGGTTCTTGTCATTGTCGCGGTCGATCGTCAGGGCGGCACCGGAAGAAAGCTCGCGCGCGCGATGGGACGCAAGGAGCACCAGCTCAAAACGGTTGGGGACCTTGTCCACGCAATCTTCGACGGTCACACGGGCCATTGGACGCTCCTGTATCAGCATCAGACTTCGGAAAAGGCATACCTATAGGGCGCGACGGGGAAAGGCAAGGCCAGAAAAACAAGGGGGCGGGCCGCGGTTTTGCGGCTCCGGTCACGCCTCGCCCGCGGTCGCTGCCATCGTCGTCAGGTCGAGCCGCCCGATCGGGGTCAGATCAAGCTGGGCCGGTGGCAGGGCGGCGACCAGCGCGTCGATCCCCTGCCCGCCCAGCGGATCGGTCCAGTCGGGCGCGACCTCGCGCAGCGGCACAAGCACGAAACCGCGGTCGAGAACCCGCGGATGGGGCAGGATCAGTTGCGCCGGTGCATGGGCCTTCTGGTCCTCAGGCGGCAAGTCGCGCCAGCCAAGCGCGGTTTCGCGGTCGGGCAGGATCGCGCCGCCATGGTCGATCAGGTCGAGGTCGAGGATGCGCGGCGCCCAGCGCGCGGGCCGGGTCCGCCCGGCCGCGGCCTCGGCCTTGTGCAGTGCCGCAATCACGGCATTCGGCGGCAGGTCCGTTTCGGCCCGTGCGACGGCATTCACGAAGTCCGGGCCGCTGCCGGGCGGATAGGCAGGCGAGCGGAAAAACCGGCTCACATCCGTGATTCGGATACCCTCATGGTTGAGCAACCGGAGCGCGTGTTTGCATATTGCAAACGCCTCTGAGGTGGTGCTGGCGAGGTTCGATCCGAGCGCAATCAGGCAAAAACGTTGTTTTTTCATAATATTTGCGCCTTGCAGATGCGCGATTCCCCCCTATCCTGCCGGTGGGGCAACAGCAGCGGCGTCAATTTCCAATCCGGCGTCGTGACTCGTTTTTTGTTCGGAGAACATAGTATGTTTTATCGCGATGAGCGGCTCGCCCTTTTTATCGACGGAGCCAATCTTTACGCAGCCGCGAAAGCCCTCGGTTTCGACATCGACTACAAGCTGCTCCGCACGGAGTTCATGCGGCGCGGCAAACTGCTGCGCGCCTTCTACTACACTGCCCTTTTGGAGAATGACGAATATTCCCCGATCCGGCCGCTGGTCGACTGGCTGAACTATAACGGGTTCACCATGGTCACCAAACCGGCCAAGGAGTTCACCGACAGTTCCGGCCGCCGCAAGGTGAAGGGCAATATGGACATCGAACTGGCGGTGGACGCGATGGAACTGGCCCCGCATGTGGACCATATCGTGATCTTCTCCGGCGACGGGGACTTCCGGTCGCTTGTGGAAGCCCTGCAGCGCCGCGGCAACCGCGTGTCCGTCGTCTCCACCATCCGGTCCAGCCCGCCGATGATCGCGGACGAGCTGCGCCGCCAGTGCGACAATTTCATCGAGCTTGAAGACCTGCGCGACGTGATCGGCCGCCCTGCCCGCGTGACCGAGAACGCTGCCCAGCCGGTCGAGGCCGAAGTCGACGATTGATGG
Organism: Oceanomicrobium pacificus; assembly: GCF_009833495.1. Classification (GTDB taxonomy): domain Bacteria; phylum Pseudomonadota; class Alphaproteobacteria; order Rhodobacterales; family Rhodobacteraceae; genus Oceanomicrobium; species Oceanomicrobium pacificus. The sequence continues at coordinate 161,096 of NZ_WUWG01000001.1, forward strand.
CTGCCGCTGCGCCCGATGCGGCGCCCCCCGAAGCACCGCTCGACTGCCCGCTCTGCCCCCGCCTCGTGGCCTACCGCGCGCAGGTGGCCGCGAAGGAGCCGCAATGGTTCAACGCGCCCGTCCCGAGTTTCGGCGACACGGGCGGGCGGCTTCTGGTTCTGGGGCTCGCGCCCGGTGTCACCGGTGCGAACCGCACCGGCCGCCCCTTCACCGGCGACTATGCAGGCGGGCTTCTCTACCAGACGCTGGCCCGGTTCGGCTTTGCCAATGACCGGTTCGATGCCCGCCCCGATGACGGGCTCGCGCTCACCGACGCGCTTGTCTGCAACGCGGTGCGCTGCGTGCCGCCACAGAACAAGCCGACCGGGGCCGAGATCCGCACCTGCCGCCCGTTCATGCTGTCGCGCATGGCGCAGATGCCGAACCTGCGTGCCGTCGTCTGCCTTGGCCGGATCGCGCATGACACGCTGGTGCGGGGCTTGGGCGCGCGTCTGGCCGACCATCCGTTCGGCCATCAGGCGCAGCACCGGATCGGCGATCTGCGGATTTTCGACAGCTACCATTGCTCGCGCTACAACACCAATACCGGCCGTCTGACGCCCGAGATGTTTGCCGCCGTCTTTGCCGATGTCCGGGCCTGGCTCGACGCCTAGCGACCGGTTCCGCTTGCGGTCCCACGGCGGGGCTGCACATCGCGCCCGAATCCGGCTATATCCGGAAGAGACAGTCCGGAGACCCTGAATGACCGAAGCCCTGACGCTTTATCTGGCCGCGCCGCGCGGCTTTTGTGCCGGTGTGGATCGCGCGATCAAGATCGTCGAGATGGCGCTCGAGAAATGGGGCGCACCGGTCTATGTGCGCCACGAGATCGTGCACAACCGGTTCGTGGTCGACATGCTGAAGGACAAGGGCGCGGTCTTTGTCGAGGAACTGGACGACTGCCCGACCGACCGGCCGGTCATCTTCTCCGCCCATGGCGTGCCGAAATCGGTGCCCGCCGCGGCCGAGGCGCGCAACATGCTCTATGTCGACGCGACCTGCCCGCTGGTCTCCAAGGTCCATATCGAGGCCGAGCGCCATCACGCCAACGGCCTGCAGATGGTGATGATCGGCCATGCCGGCCACCCCGAGACCGTCGGCACCATGGGCCAGCTCCCGCCGGGCGAGGTGCTTCTGGTGGAAACCGTCGCCGATGTGGCAGGGCTGGCGCCGCGCGATCCGTCGCAGCTTGCCTTCATCACCCAGACGACGCTCAGTGTCGATGACACGTCGGAAATCGTGGCCGCCCTTCAGGCGCGGTTCCCGGACATCGTGGGGCCGCACAAGGAAGATATCTGCTACGCAACCACCAACCGGCAGGCTGCGGTGAAGGCGATGGCGCCGAAGATCGACGCGCTTCTGGTGATCGGGGCGCCGAACAGTTCCAATTCGCGGCGTCTGGTCGAGGTCGGCCAGAAGGCCGGCTGTTCCTATGCCCAGCTTGTCCAGCGCGCGGCCGATATCGACTGGCGGGCGCTCGAAGGCATCCGCTCGGTCGGCATCACGGCCGGCGCATCCGCGCCCGAGATCCTTGTCGACGAGGTGGTGGACGCGTTTCGCGCCCGCTATGCACTGACCGTCGAGCGGGTGGAGACGGCGCGCGAGGATGTGGAGTTCAAGGTGCCGCGTGTCCTGCGCGAGGCCGCTGCGTGACGGGTATCCCGCGCGCAGCCTTCTGGCTCGGGGTGGCGGGGCTGCTGCCCTTCGCTTTTGGCGTCGTGCTCACGCTGCTTCCTGCAAACGATGGCTCCGGTGGCGAGATCTTTGCCGTCCCGCGCGACACGGGCGCGCTGCTGCTTGAACGTTACGGCATGGTGATCCTTGCCTTCATGGGCGGCTGCCTCTGGGGGTTTGCCTGCTATCCGCGGCGGCGGCTCGGTCCGGGGTTCTGGGTGCTCTTCGCGACCACACTGCCGGCGCTCTGGGCCTTTTTCGCGCCGCTCTATTTCGGCCCGACACCGCAATGGTCCTGCGCCCTGCTGGCGGCCGGGTTTCTGGCACTACTGGCCATTGACCTCTGGGCTCATAATGAGGAAATTGCGCCTCCCTGGTGGCTGGCACTGCGCCTGCCGCTGACGCTGGCGGTGGTGTTTGCGCTGCTGTTCGGCGCCTTTTCCTGAAGGATATCCGCACGATGACGACCCTGACCGCCTATACGGACGGCGCCTGTTCCGGCAATCCCGGCCCCGGTGGCTGGGGCGTGCTTCTGCAGGCGACCCGTGACGGCAAGATCGTGAAATCGCGCGAGTTGAAGGGCGGCGAGGCAGAGACGACGAACAACCGCATGGAACTGATGGCCGCGATCACCGCGCTGGAGACGCTGGAGCGGCCGAGCGCGCTCACCGTCGTGACCGACAGCGCCTATGTGAAGAACGGCGTGTCCGGCTGGATTCACGGCTGGAAACGTAACGGCTGGCGCACCTCGTCCAAGAAGCCGGTGAAAAATGTCGATCTATGGCAGCGCCTCGACGAGGCGCAGGCGCGGCATCAGGTGACGTGGGAATGGGTGAAGGGCCATGCCGGCCATCCCGAAAACGAGCGGGCCGACGAACTGGCCCGCGCGGGCATGGCGCCCTTCAAACCCGAAAAACCGGCGAAATCCGACTAGGATCAGCGCCGTCCGCGACCGGCCGTGGGGACGAGGATCAGCGCCCCGGCCGCGCCGATGATCGCATCGAGTCCGGGCGATCCGAAGCTCAGGTGGAACATGATCCGGATCATGTAGACGAGGAACACCCCGCCAAGACAGATGATGATGCTTGGCAGGATGCCGTTGCGGGTCAGATCCCAGCGCTCCGACAGGTAGCCGACGATCCCGGCAATCACCATCGATCCGAAAAAGGAAAAGAACATCGGGGGTTTGCCTCCTTGCCTGCCGCCGCGCGTGCAGCGCAGTCTACGCCGAAGGGCCGAGCTTGTCGCCCTTGGCAAGCGGCGTGCCGCGCAGGAACGCATCCGCATCCTGCCGCGCCCGTCCGGCCAGTTGCACTTCCGTCAGCCGCACCGCGCCAGCGCCGCAGGCCACCGTCAGCCGGTCATCGAGTACTTGTCCCGGTTCGCCTTGCCCGTCCACAGGTTCGGAATTGAGGAGCTTCAGCCGCGCACCGCGGCAGTCGGTCCAGGCGCCCGGGAACGGAGACAGGCCGCGGATCTGCCGGTCGATCTCCTCGGCCGGACGGGTCCAGTCGACCGCCGCTTCGGCCTTGTCGATCTTGGCGGCATAGGTCACGCCGTCGTCGGGCTGCGGCTGCGGCACCAGATCGTCGATCCGGTCGAGCGCTTCCACGATGGCCGCGGCACCCAGCGCAGAGAGCCGGTCGCGCAGGCTGCCCGCGGTCTCGTCTCGGGCGAGCGGGATACGGCGCTCCAAGAGCACAGGCCCCGTGTCGAGCCCGGCTTCCATCTGCATGATACAGACACCGGACTCCGCGTCGCCCGCCATGATCGCCCGCTGGATCGGGGCCGCCCCGCGCCAGCGCGGCAGGAGCGAGGCATGAATGTTAAGGCAGCCGCGCGCGGGCGCATCGAGGAGCGCCTGCGGCAGGATCAGGCCATAGGCGACCACGACCGCGATATCGGCCTTGAGCGCCGCGAAACGTGCGATTTCCGCGTCGCTCCGCACCGACACGGGATGCCGGACATCGACGCCCAGCGCTTCGGCGCGGGCTTGCACAGGCGACGGGCGTTCCTTCTTGCCACGGCCGGCAGGGCGCGGCGGTTGTGTGTAGACGGCGGCAATCTCGTGACCCGCTTCGTGCAGCGCGTCGAGCACCGGCACGGAAAAATCGGGCGTTCCCATGAAGATGATCCGCATCAGCCGCCCTTCCGTTTCTGCAATTTTGCGTGGCGCGCAAGCAGCATCTTCCGCTTCACCGGTTTCAGGTGGTCGATGAAGAGCTTGCCGTTCAGATGGTCGATCTGGTGCTGCACACTCGTCGCCCAGAGATTGACGAAATCGCGTTCGACCCGCGTGCCCGTCTCGTCGAGATAGGCGACCGTGACGGCGCGCGGGCGCTCTACCTCGGCCCAGAGGCCGGGGATGTTCGGACTGCCTTCCTGATGGGCGCGCAGCTTGACCGACGCGTGCAGGATTTCGGGATTGGCCATCCGGACGGGCGCGTCCTGCGCCTCGGAACAGTCGACCACCGCCAACCGCTGCATCACCCCGATCTGGTTCGCGGCCAGCCCGACGCCCGGCATCGCATACATGCTATCGAGCATGTCCTGCCAGACGGCGCGCACAGCATCATCCACAGCGTCAACGGGCACGCAGACAGACCGGAGCCGCTTGTCGGGATAGATCAGGAAAGGGCGCACGGCCATCAGGCGCGCAGCCTTTCCTTCTTCAGCTTCTGCATCTTGGAGGTGATCATCCGGCGTTTCAGAGCCGAGAGGTAATCGATGAAGAGCTTGCCGTTCAGATGATCGAGCTCATGCTGGACGCAGGTCGCTTCCAGACCGCCGAATTCGGCCTCCTGCACCTGCCCGTCGAGATCCTGCCAGCGCATCTGCACGGCAGCGGGGCGGGTGATTGTCTCGTAGATATCGGGGATCGACAGGCAGCCTTCCTCATATTCGGACAGGTCGTCCGACGCGGCCACGATCTGCGGGTTGATGAGCACGAGCGGTTCCGGCTCCGCCTCCTTGGCGGCGCAGTCCATGACGAAAATGCGCTGCATCGCGCCGATCTGCGGACCGGCCAGACCGATGCCCGGCGCGTCATACATCGTGTCGAGCATATCTGCGGCAAGCGCCTGCAGATCGGCGTCGAATGCCGTCACTTCGGCGGCCACCTTCTTCAGGCGCGGGTCGGGATGGATCAGGATCGGGCGCGTGCTCATGCCCGCCATGTAGGGGAATTGCCCTTCTGGCGCAAGACGGGCGGCGCCTTTGTCCCTTGCCACCGCCGCGCGATCCGCTAGCCTGCAGCGCGCACCGAGCAGGAGACCATGAATGCCTTTCGACTTCGACGAAGTGATCCCCCGGATCGGAACCCACTGCAACAAGTGGGACGATCTCCACAGCGTCTACGGACTGGACCCGTCGGACGCGATCCCGATGTGGGTTGCCGACATGGACTTCAAGGCGCCGCCCGCCGTCAACGAGGCACTTCAGGCGCACGCGGCACATGGTGTGCATGGCTATCCGGGCGACAAGGGCGCCTATCACGCAGCAATCGCCGGCTGGATGGAACGGCGCCATGGATGGACCGTCGATCCGGACTGGATCCTGTCCACCCACGGGCTGGTCAACGGCACTTCCATGTGCCTTCAGGCCTTCACCGAGCCGGGCGACGGGGTGATCCTCTTCACGCCGGTTTACCATGCGTTTGCACGCGTCATCACAGCCTCGGGCCGACGGGTCGTGGAATGCCCGCTGGTGCAGGTCGATGGCCGCTACGAGATGGACCTCGACGCCGCCGCGGCCGCGCTCGACGGGTCGGAGAAGATGGTCATCTTCTGTTCGCCCCACAATCCCGGCGGGCGCGTCTGGCGCAGGGAAGAAATCGCCGCGCTCGGCGCCTTCTGCGAGACCCATGACCTGATGCTCGTCTCCGACGAGGTTCATCAGGACATCACCTTCGGACGCGGCACCCATCTGCCCGCCCCTCTGGCCCTGCCCGACCTGTCGCACCGGCTGGTGGTGATGAACGCGATCACCAAGACCTTCAACATGGCGGGCGCCCTGACCGGCAATGTCATCATTGCCGATGCCACACTTCGCCGCCGGTTCGCGCACACGCTCACGGCCAACGGTATCGGGCTCAACGGGTTCGGCGCGCGGCTTGTCACCGCGGCCTATTCTGACGGCGACGTTTGGGTGGACGCGCTTTGCACCTATCTGGAGGGCAACCGACAGATCCTGCATGACGGGCTGAACGCCATTCCCGGCGTCCGCTCCATGCCGCTCGATGCGACCTATCTGGGATGGGCGGATTTCGAGAATACCGGCCTCACGCCCGACGAGGTGAAAAAGCGCGTGGTGGATGATGCCAAGGTTGCCCCGTCCTATGGTGCGACCTTCGGCGCGGGCGGGGAACAGTTCCTGCGCTTCAATTTCGCCACGCGCCGCGCGCTGGTCGTGGAAGCGGTGGAACGGTTGCACAAGGCGTTCGACGATCTGCAATGACGCGCTGCCGTGGCGTTTTCGCGCCTGCAGCACGAAAGCAATTGACAAGGCAGGGCAAGATTGTGATCTCTCTTGCCCTGTCAGCGCAATTAAATGTCGCAAGGAAATCGCATGAGCTTCAAGGTCCAGCCCGCCGCCCCTGCCCGCCCCAACCGTTGCCAGCTGTTCGGACCCGGATCGCGCCCCGCCATTTTCGAGAAAATGGCCGCGTCCGCCGCGGATGTGATCAACCTCGACCTTGAGGACAGCGTCGCGCCTGCGGACAAGGACAGCGCCCGCAAGGCGGTGATCGAGGCGATCGACGGGATCGACTGGGGCACCAAGACCCTGTCCGTCCGGATCAACGGGCTCGACACGCCCTATTGGTATCGCGACATCGTGGACATTCTGGAACAGGCGGGCGACCGGATCGACCAGTTCATGATCCCGAAAGTCGGCAATGCGGCGGATATCTATGCCGTCGATGCGCTCGTCTCGGCGGTGGAAGCGGCGAAGGGCCGCACAAAGCCGGTCGCGCTGGAGGTCATCATCGAGACCGCCGCCGGCCTCACCCATGTGAACGAGATCGCGGCCGCCTCTCCGCGCCTGCAGGCGATGAGCCTCGGCGCGGCCGATTTTGCCGCCTCCATGGGGATGCAGACAACCGGCATCGGCGGCACGCAGGCCGGCTATTACATGGTGGCACCCGACGGGGCGCAGCACTGGTCCGACCCGTGGCACATGGCCCAGACGGCCATTGTCGCCGCCTGCAGGACGCATGGCATCCTGCCGGTGGACGGTCCGTTCGGGGATTTCTCCGACGAGGCCGGCTTCATGGCGCAGGCCAAACGTTCCGCGACGCTCGGCATGGTCGGGAAATGGGCGATCCACCCCAAGCAGGTGGCGCTCGCCAACGAGGTGTTCACACCTTCCGACGCCCAGATCACCGAGGCGCGCGAAATCCTCGCCGCCATGGAAGAAGCCGAGCGCGCTGGTCAGGGTGCGGCCGTCTACAAGGGCCGGCTTGTGGACCTGGCCTCGATCCGGCAGGCGCAGGTGATCGTGCGCCAGGCGGAACTTATTTCGACTTAGGTTCCGCGTCGGGCGCGGTTGCGCCAAGGTCCTGCCCGTCCGCGCCCTGCTGGCCCTGTTTGGGCTTGGGCGACGGGCCGGTATCGTAGCGCAGGTTGCTCATCCGGAGCACCGGACGCTGGGTCGAGACATTGTCGCGGCTCTCGCGCCAGACAATGTAGAGGCCCGACAGGATGATGATCGCGGCGCCGACGCCGACCCAACGGTCGGGCTGTTCGGCAAAGAAGAGCGCACCATAGGCCGTCGCCCAGAGCATCTGGCTATATTGCATCGGCGCGACCAGCGCGGCGGAGGCCGCCTTGTAGGCCGCGATGATCGACACTTGCGCGATGAAGGCCAGCCCGCCGATGGCCGCCATCAGTCCCAGATCACCGAGCGGCATCGGCTCGTAGACGAAGGGCAGGATCGCCCCCATGCAGATGATATTGGCAAACATCGGGAAGAGGATCAGCACCGCCGACCGTTCCGTTGCGCCCACCTTGCGCACGATGACAGACGCAACCGCAGACCCGATCGCCGCCACAAGTGCGGCCAGATGGCCCAGCGAAAATTCCGAATAGCCGGGCCGGAGCACGATCACGACGCCCGCAAGGCCGACAAGGACCGCGATCCAGCGTCGGGCGCGAACGGTCTCGCCGAGCATCGGCACCGACAGGGCGGTGATGAGGAGCGGTGTGGCGAAGAGGATCGCATAGGTCTCCGCGAGCGGTAGCACGGTGAAGGCATAGAAGGCCGCCGACATGGTCACGACACTGATGCCCGTGCGCAGGAAGACCCAGAACGGGTTGGCGGGGCGGAAATTGTCCACCGCGCGGTCGGCCGTCATCATCAGCGCCACCGGCACGAAGCCGAAGAGCACGGAGAAGAAGACGATCTGGAAGGTCGAATAGCCCGCGCCAAGGAATTTCACGATCGCATCATGGGTGGCGAAAAGCCCGAAGGCCGCCACCGCCAGTCCGATGCCTGCGAGCGGATTGTTCTGGCGTGGGGTGGACATGCTGGCCGTTCCTGCTTCTGACGGGGGGCGTGACCCGGGGTCACCCCCTCCCTAGCAGGTTGTCCTGAAAAGGCCAGCCCCCGCAGACCGGCCGGATCATGGCATCAGCCGGCGCGCATCAGCATCCCGAACAGGTCGCGCGGATCATCCGGATCGGCCAGCATGTCAAGCTCGATACAGTTCGACCCCGGCTCCAGTTTCGACCGGATGTAACGCAGGGCGGAAAAATCCTCGATCGCGAAACCGACGCTGTCAAAGAGCGTGATCTGGCCCGCGTCACGCCGTCCGGCGGCTGCGCCGGTCATCACCTGCCACAGTTCGGTGACGCCATGTTCGGGGTCGAGCTGCTGGATCTCGCCCTCCACCCGGGTCTGGGGCGGGAACTCCACGAAAATATCCGAGCGCAGAAGGATGTCGCGATGCAGTTCCGTCTTGCCCGGACAGTCGCCACCGACCGCGTTGATATGCACGCCCGAGCCGATCATGTTGTCCGTCAGGATCGTGGCATATTGCTTGTCGGCCGTCGCCGTGGTGATGATCTGCGCGCCTTCCACGGCCTCCTCGGGGCTTCGGAATGTCTCCACCGCCAGACCGGAGCCCTGCAAGTTGCGGGCGCATTTCTCGGTCGCGGCCGGGTCGATATCATAGAGCCGGACCCGCTCGATCCCGCAGATCGCCTTGAACGCGTGGGCCTGAAACTCCGACTGCGCGCCATTGCCGATGATCGCCATCGTTGTCGACCCTTTGGGCGCCAGATAGCGCCCGACAAGCGCCGAGGTGGCCGCCGTGCGCAGGGCGGTCAGGATCGTCATCTCCGACAGGAGCACCGGATAGCCGTTCGACACATCCGCCAGCAGCCCGAAGGCCGTGACCGTCTGCAGACCCTGCTTCGTGTTCTTCGGATGCCCGTTCACATATTTGAACCCATAGACCTCCCCGTCGCTGGTCGGCATCAGCTCGATCACGCCTTCGGCGGAATGGGACGCGATGCGCGGGGTCTTGTCGAACAGTTCCCAGCGGCGGAAATCCTCTTCGATATAGGCCGCCAGTTCGGTCAGGAAGGTCTGCAGCCCCGTGCCATGCACGATCTTCATCATGTGATCGACGCTGACAAAAGGCACCATGGCCAGAGCGGAGGGTTCGGTCGACATGTCTGTCTCCTTCAGTAGGAACGGGTCATGCGGTCCATGACGCGTTTGCCCATCAGGCTCGCGACAAGGTCCACCATGAGCGCGGCGGTCCGGCCGCGCTCGTCGAGAAACGGATTCAGCTCGACCACGTCGAGCGAGGTGACGCGGCCGCTGTCATGCAGAAGCTCCATCACCAGATGCGCCTCGCGGAAGGTCGCGCCGCCGGGCACGGTCGTGCCCACGGCGGGCGCAATACCGGGGTCGAGGAAATCCACGTCGAGGCTGACATGCAGGGCCCCGTCGGCCGCCCGCACGCGGTCAAGAAAGGCGGTCAGCGGACGGATGATGCCAAGCTCGTCAATCGACCGCATGTCATGAACAGTCACGCCCGCCTCGCGCAGGCCGGTCTGCTCGGCTGCGTCGACCGACCGGATGCCAAGCATGGCGACATGGGCGGCGGGCACGGTCGCGGCAGGTGCGGGCAACCAGGGTTGGAACCCGGGCTGGCCGGTGAAATAGGCGACCGGTGTCCCGTGCAGGTTGCCCGACCGGGTGCTGTCGAGCGTGTGGAAATCGGGATGCGCGTCGAGCCAGAGCACGAATTGCGGGCGCCCGTCCGACGCGGCATGGGCCGCGACGCCCGGCACCGTGCCGAGCGACAGGCTGTGGTCGCCACCAAGGAAGACCGGCAGCGCCCCGTCCGCCATGGCCGCCCGCGCCCTGTCCTGCAGGCTCGCGCACCAGCCGGCCGTCTCACCGAGATCATGGATCGCGTCGTTGCGATGCGCCGGCGGCGACATGTCCACCGGTGCCGCATTGCCCAGATCGGTGACCCGATGACCAAGATCGGCCAGCGCCTCCGCCAGCCCGGCGGTCCGCAGCGCATCCGGTCCCATCAGACATCCTGGCTGGCTCGCCCCCGATTGCACAGGCGCCCCGATCAGCAGGCAGTCACGTGCGTCCATGTCGGTCCCTTTCCGCCGCTTTGATTGATACACGTTCAGTCTCCCCCGGTGAGATGGAGCCAAAAAGATCCAAAAGTGCGCGAAACGGGACCAATATTTGCCAAACCGGCAAGCGTATATTATCAAAACGTATGGACACTCTGACCGAACGGCTGGTTGCCATCCTGCGCCGCGACGCGCGCCGCCCCGTGGCCAAGCTCGCGGCCGATCTCGGCGTGTCGCGGGCCACCGTGCGCAACCGGCTGGAACGGCTGGAGCAAAGCGGCGAACTGGTCGGCTATACGGCGGTTCTACGGTCGGATATCGGGCAGTTGCCGATCCGCGGCCTGATGCTGATCGCGATCGAGGGCCATATGGCCGAGCGGGTGATCGCGCGGCTGAACGGCATGACGGAAGTGAGCGCTATTCACACCACCAACGGGAAATGGGACCTGATCGTGGAACTGGGCGCGGAAACGCTGGCGGAATTTGACGATATCCTGCGTCGCATCCGCCTGATCGAGGGCATTTCCGCAAGCGAGACCAACCTGCTTCTGGCCACCCGCCGGAGCGCCGCCGCCTGGAACTGACACGCGCGGTTCCGCCGCCATTTCCGTTGCATTCCACGCCACCGGACGCCATATATCGCGGAACAAATCTGAGGGCTGGACGACATGCAGAACTATCTCGAGTTTGAAAAGGGACTGGCGGAAATCGAAGGCAAATCCGCGGAATTGCGGTCGCTGGCCCGTGAGAACGAGGAAATGGATGTCGAGGCGGAGGCCAAGGCGCTCGACCGCAAGGCCGAACAGCTTTTGAAAGACCTCTACAAGAACCTGACGCCGTGGCGGAAATGCCAGGTGGCGCGCCATCCCGACCGGCCGCATTGCGCGGACTATATCAAGCAGCTTTTCACCGAATATACACCGCTTGCAGGCGACCGGAACTTTGCCGACGATCCCGCCGTGATGGGCGGCCTCGCGCGGCTGGGGGACCGTCCGGTGGTCGTCATCGGCCATGAGAAGGGCCACGACACATCATCGCGGATCGAGCGGAATTTCGGCATGGCGCGGCCCGAGGGCTATCGCAAGGCGGTCCGGCTGATGGATCTGGCCGACCGGTTCAACCTGCCGATCGTGGCGCTGATCGACACGGCCGGCGCCTATCCCGGCAAAGGGGCGGAAGAGCGCGGCCAGTCCGAAGCGATTGCCCGTTCGACCGAGAAGTGCCTCAACGTGACGGTGCCGATGGTCTCCGTCATCATCGGCGAGGGCGGATCGGGCGGTGCGGTGGCCTTTGCCTGCGGCGACCGGCTCGCCATGCTCGAACATTCGATCTATTCGGTCATCTCGCCAGAAGGCTGCGCCTCGATCCTGTGGAAGGATGCGGAGAAGATGCGCGACGCGGCGGAGGCGCTGCGCCTGACCGCGCAGGACTTGCAGAAACTCGGCGTGACCGACCTTGTGATCCCCGAGCCCGAGGGCGGCGCCCAGCGCGACCGGAAGGAAGCGATCCGCCGGGTCGGCAAGGCGCTCGAACAGATGCTGTCGGAACTTGACGGCAAGAAGGGAGAGGCGCTGCGCAAGGCCCGCCGTCAGAAATTCCTCGACCTCGGGTCCAAAGCGCTGGTCTGACGCGCGGCCCCGCGCCGCTCAGGCGCGGGTTTTCCCCGCATCGTCAATGTCGGCGGCTGGCTCCTCCGGCGGCAGGGTGAAGCCCGCCTCTTCCATCAGCGCGTTGGAGCGTGTCTCCACAACCTCTTCCAGTTCGGCCATGAACGGCTCGATCTTCTTGCCCGCCGGGATGCGCGGCAGGAATTCGAGCACCGCCGTGCCGGGATAGCGATAGGGGCTGCGCCGTGCCCAGAAGACACCGACATTCGTGGCCGCCGGCACGCAATCCTGACCGAGGCGCTGGTAGAGCACCCCGGCCCCGACCTTGTAGGGCAGCTTGGCACCCGGCAACACACGCGTGCCTTGCGGGAAGATGATCGTCTGGCCGGGATCGGTCGCCTGACTCTTCTCGGCATTCTCGACCATCTGCTTCATCGCCGCGCCGCGTTTGCCGCGTGACACCGGCGCGGAGCCGATGCGCATGCCGTACCAGCCGATGACCGGCGCCCATTTCAACTGCGCCTTCATGATGTAGCGGGCACGCGGCAGCGCATGCATCAGCATCATGATGTCGAGGAAGCTCTGGTGCTTGGAACAGACGATCACCTCGTCGCTCGGCACCTCGCCGCGGATCTCGATCTTCAGCCCGCAGATCTTGTCGAGCAGCCAGAACATGATCTTGCAATAAAGTTTGCAGGCCCAGTAGGCCCCGTCACGCGACCAGATGGCCGCGGGCGATAGAAGGATACCCATGACGGCCATCAGGACATACATGAGCAGGTTCACGAACTGGGACCGGATGAGCAGCATGGCGGGCGAACCTCAGGGCAGTTTGCGCAGCCGCGCGAGCGCGGTCTGGCGGGTGGTGATCAGGGCCACAATGGCAATCAGCAGCGGAACCAGCAAGGGCCAGAGCCATTGCCAGCCCGTCAGGCCGGTGCCGGCGAAAACATGATCGCCGGCCGGCCGGGCGATTAGAAGAAGCACAAGCGCCGCCACCATGCCGACAAGCGCGCCCGCACCCGCGCGCAGCGTGAACCGGCGCACGAAGGCCCGCGCGATGAACGCATCCCGCGCCCCGATCAGCCGCAGCGTGGACACGACCTGCGCGTTGGACGACAGCGCCGCGTGGGTCGACAGGCTGACCATCGCGGCCGTCAGAACGAGCATCAGGACGAGCGCCAGCATCGACAATCCGCGCAATGTGGAGGCTGCATCGACGAGCGGATCGCGCCACCGGTCATGCAGGTCGAGCATCGCGCCCGGCGCCTCTGCCGCGAGGCGCTGGCGGATCGTTTGCACCGCCGCGCCGTCGGGATCGTCGAGCGTGACGTCGATCATCACCGGCAGATCGAGCAGATCCTGCGGCAGGTCGGTGCCAAGCCACGGGGCCAGCAATGCCAGCTGTTCGCCCTGGGGCACGCGCCGCACAGACGTGACGCCTGGCGTGACCTGAAGGATGCCCAGCGCAGCCTCGGTCTGCAGCGCCACCTGATCGGCGGGCGCCGACACACGCAGGGTCGCGGTGCCGTCCAACTGCGCGGTCCAGCGCGCGGCCAGCGCGTTGCCGACAAGCGCCAGCACGAGCACAAGCACCGCAATGAAGGCCATGATCCCGGCCGCAAGCCCGGTCAGCCAGACCGTGTGTCCGCGCCGCGGGACGACCTTTTCCGCCTGCCGGTCGCCGACCAGCAGATCAAGGACGCCCGCACGGCTCACAGAGCCACCTCGGCCTGTTGCAGCCGCCCGCTGCGCAGCCGCAGCACATGCGCTTCCACCTGGCTCTTGGCGCTGCGGATCAGATTCAGGTCATGGGTGGCGATCAGGATGGTCTTGCCCATCCGGTTCAGCTCGATCAGCAGATCGAGCACCCGCAGGCCCATTTCCCAGTCGATATTGCCGGTCGGCTCGTCGGCCACAATCATCTCGGGCGCCATGATGACGGCGCGCGCAAGTGCCGCCCGCTGGCGCTCCCCGCCCGACAATTCGGCGGGCAGCGCGTCCGACCGTGCATCGAGGCCAACCCAGGACAGGAGATCGTCAATATCGTCGTCGAAACGGCGCGCGTCGCGGCCCGCGACCTGCAGGGGCAGCGCCACATTCTCGCGCAGTGACAGGTGGTCGAGGAACTGGCAGTCCTGATGCACGACGCCGATCTGCTGGCGGAGCCGCGCGACCCGGTCGCGGTCGGCGCGGGCCACGTCCTGCTCGAATACGGCCATGCGGCCTTGCGTCGGTTTCAGGTCCAGATAGCAGAGCCGCAGGAAGGTGGTCTTGCCGGCCCCCGACGGGCCGGTCAGGAAATGGAACGAGCCGGGACGGATCGACAGGTCGAGTTCGGACAGGATCTGCCCGCCGCCATAGCTGAATCCCGCCTGTTCAAATTCGATCACCGCGCTCGGCCCTTTCCGGTTCCGCGCGGACAATCGCAGAAGGTCAGAATGGACACAACGCCTGTTTTAAAGGCGCGCCGGAAAAGGCAATACTTGGAATGAATTGGGTCCGTGGTTACAACTAACCAACCGCGATTCGCGGATGTGGGGTCAAAAAACAAGAACAGAGGTGAGCCATGCGGATCATTTGCCCGTCCTGCTCCGCGCAATACGAGGTCGATGACAATGCGATCCCCGAGGAGGGGCGCGAAGTCCAGTGCGGCACCTGTTCGACCACATGGTTCCAGGACAAGCGCAGCGCCGAAGCGCCGATGCCGCTGGGCGATCCGATCGGCGGGCAGGCCGCACCGCCTGCGGCTCAGGAGCCGGCGGCAGAGCCGGAATACACCCCGCCGAACTATTTCGACAAAGTCTCAGACGGGGCCGGTGACACGCCGCAGGCGCCGGCCGAACCTGCGCCCGAGATGGGTGCCGACCGTGTGACCGGTGACAGCCCCGCGTCCCGCACGGCCAGCGAGCCGGACCGGTCCACTGATTTTTCCTTCGAGGAGGAGGAGGGCGCAACCGCGCCGCCGACCGCCCCGCCGGCACCGAGCGATGCCGAACTGGCCGCGGCCCGTGCCGCCAGTGCCGCGGCCGTCGCCGCACCGCGCGCGGAGGAACCGGCGCAGCCGGCAGCCGCTGATCCCGGCCCGCCCCCGGCTTCGGTGGAGCCGCCCAGGGCCGATCCCGCACCGTCCCCTGCCGCGCCAGCGCCCGTCGAACCGGCAGAAACGGCGCAAGCCGCCGCCCCGCAGGCCGCAGCCCCTGCGCCGGCCGCCGCGGAAGACGATGACCTGATGGCGAAGCTTCGCAACGAGCTGTCCGCTGCCGAACCTGCGGATGACGCCGCAAACAGCCACCCGTCCACCGGCCGCCGCGCCACCGTGGCCGAGGCCGCATCACGTTCGGGCGTCATCAGCAAGGATGATGAGGCCGAACTGGCCCGCGCCAAGGGCGACCTGCCCGATGCGAACGACCTGAGCGCGTCGCTTCGCGAGGAACGGGAATTCGAGGACCTGTCCGCGCCCGTGGTGAAGAAGAAAAGCAGCTTCTGGCCCGGTGCAATGACCGCGCTTCTGCTCTTCCTCGTGGCGCTCGGCATCTATGTCGCGCGCGCGCCGATCGCAGAAGCCGTGCCCGAGGCCGCGCCCTATCTGCAGGGCTATGAAGCCGGCGTCGACAATGCCCGTGTCATCGTGATCCAGCTTTATGAAGGCGTCACGGATTTCGCGACGGATGAAGGGGACGCACCGGCCGAGTAACCGGCGAACCTGCTGAAACAGTTCGGACCGCTGGCACCCGCCGGCGGTCCGTTTCGTTTTAAAGCCGACCGAAGCCGCGCTCTGCGCGGGATCAGAACCGGTCGAGCAGGCGCTTCAGATAGTCCAGCTCGGGTTTCGGCCGGTCGGCCTCACCGGCGCGGCGCCGGATCTCGTCGATGATCTCCCGCGCGCGTTCCAGACTGTCCAGTTCCGGCAGGAGCGACTCGTCGGTCTGGATCCCACCGGTGGAGCCGAGCGCGCGGCCCAGCGGGTCCTGCTGGCTGCTCGCCTGCCCCTCGCCACCATCCTGCGCCTGACCCGGCTGGCTCTGGCCGTTCGCCTGCCGCTGTTCCTGATTGAGCTGGTCGAGCCCGTCGCGCAGCGCGTCGATGGCCTCCGCCTGACGGTCGAGCGCGGCGCCGAAATCTTCCTCCGACAGGCTGTCGCGGGCCGCGTTCATGCTGCGCTCGGCCTCGTCAAGCGCTTCGCGCCCGCCGATCCCGCTTTCGTTCTGAGCGTCACCCAGCCCTTGCCGCAGCCCTTCGAGCATCTGGCGCAGCGCCTCCTGCTGCTGGGCCAGCGCACGGCCGCCATCGGACGGGCGGCTGCCGCCCGGCGCCTCGCCCTCGCCCTCCTGCGGGGTCTGGCCCTGACCGCTCCCCTGCTCGCCACCCGGCTCACCCTGTTGCTGGCCATCGTCCTGCTGGCCCGGCTGCTGCCCCTGTTGCTGACCCGGCTGCTGGCCGAAAGGCTGCTGGCCGGACTGCTGGTCCTGATTGCGCCGCGACTCGCGGAACTGGCGCTGCATCTCCTGGAAGCTCTCGTCCGCCAGATCCTGCTGCTGGCGCAGGGTCTCGGCCAGTTCCTGCAACGACTGGTCGCCCTGCTGGCCCTCGCCGCCCGGCTGCATGGTGACCTGCATATTCTCCATCATCCGGCGCAGTTCCTCGAGCAGACGCTGGGCCAGTTCGGTCTCCCCCTGCTCGGCCAGTTCCTGAATCCGGTCGAGCATTTCCTGCAGGTCGCGCTGGGTCATCTCCATCCGGTTCTGGTCCGATTGCGCCTGCTGGCCGTTCGGGTCCTCCATCGCCTCGCGGGCCAGCTGCTGCATATAGGCGTCCATCGCCTGACGCAGTTCCTCGGTCAGTTCGGCAATCTCCTCGGGCGAGGCCCCGTCCTCGATCGCCTGGCTGAGTCGTTCCTGCGCCTGCCGCAAACGTTCCGCGGCGGTGGCCAGATCGCCATCCTCGATCATGTTGGCCACGCGCCAGAGCATGGCGGCAATCTCCTCCCGCCCGGCGGCGTCGAGCCCGCCGCCCTCGGTCCGGGCATAGCCCATCCGCCGCAGCGCGATGCGGAAGAGCAGATAGGGTTTCTGCGGAAACTCCAGATCCTCCGCCCGGTGGCTGATCGCGCGCATAACCTGATCGACGCGGCGGTCATTCTCGGGTGACCAGAGGAGGTCGCGCCGCTGCTCGGCCACAGCGGCCGCGAGCGGGTCGAGGAAGCGCCGCCCCGGCAATTCATCGAGCGGACGCGTGACCTCTCCGGTCTGTCCTGCCGCATCGGTCACGGAGAGGGTCAGCTCGACTGGCAGGCCGGCCCAGGGATGTTCGGAAAAATTCTCGGTGAAGCTCTCGGTATAATCGTCGCGTGCGCCGGTCAGCGGGCGCGGCAGGTCGATCTCGATCGCGGGCCGCTCCACCGGGTCCGGCGCAAGCCCGTAGCGGCGGTCGAGCGCGGCCATGTCGAGCGTGATCCGTGCCTGCCCCGAGACCACGCCGTAATCGTCGCGCGCGGCAAAGGTCAGTTCCATGTCGCCGCCGACGCTGCGTTCGGGATCGCCTTCCACCTCGACCACGGGCGGGCGGTCGTCGAGCACATTGAACCGCCAGTCCCACGTCTCGCCGCCCTCGGACAGGATCATCTCACCATTGCCGGTGGCGATGAATGTCCCTTCCAGCACGCCTTGCGAGACAGGTGCGAGCGCTGCATCGGTTCCGGACAGGGTTTCCGTGAGTTCAAGGTCGGTATCGCCATAGGCACGCACGGTGAAGCGCGTCCCTTCGGGCACGGACAGGGTTTTTCCGGCCTCGGCCTCCACCAGATAAAGGCCCGGCTTGCCGGTATAGTCGGGCGGCTCGGCCCAGGCCTCGAAGGCCGGTCCGCTGGCAACAGTCGTGCCGGCAGGGCCCGAGGGCAGAACGTCGGACAGGGGCACGTCCGCGCCGGGGCGCAGGAAGATCAGGACCGCCGCGGCAGCGGTCAGCGCCATGAGCCGCAGACCCCAAGGGTCGGATTTCGCCAGATCGGGTTCGGGCCGAGGCACCCTGCGGCCGGCAGCAGCTGCGGCCATGCGCTCCTGATGCGCCTGCCAGACCGCGCGGCTTGCCGCATCATCCCGCCCCGATGCCTGCCGGTCGAGCCGCGTTGCCACCGCGTGATCGGCACTGCCGCGATCGAGCCGCCGCGCGGCCTCTGCCAGATCTGGCATCTCGAACAGGCGCGCCGCGCGTCCGAGCGCGCCGAGGATCACAATCGCCGTCAGGCCGAGCAGGCCATAGGCCAGTTCGGCGGGCACCCGCACGAGGCTGCCCGAAGCAATGAGCGCAAGTAGAACGAGAAGCGCGGTCCAGACCGGCCAGAGCAGCCGTGCCGCCCGCTCGGCGGCTATCACCATTCGGGTACGCCGCAACTGGCGGGCCAGCGTCGCGTCGAGCGCGGCCAGACGCGCCTCGGGCCCGGTCCCGTCCGGAACCGGTCCTGCCGTCGCGTCGCGCTTGCCTGTGGCCATCGGCCCTCCCGCCTGCGGCCGCGTCAGCCGCAGCCGTTCAGTCCATCCAAGCGGGGATGCTATCGCGTTCGATCATCTCTTCATAGGTGGGCCGTGCCCGCACCACGGCAAATTGATCGCCGTGGACGAGCACCTCGGGCACCAGAGGGCGCGAGTTGTACTCAGAGGCCATCACAGCCCCGTAGGCGCCGGCGGACCGGAAGGCCACAAGGTCACCCGCCGCCACAGGCGGCATCAGCCGCTGCTTGGCGAATGTGTCGCCGCTCTCGCAGACCGGGCCGACAATGTCGATCGGCTGCTGTTCCGTTCCCGGCACCGGCTCGACCACCGGCACGATGTCGTGATGCGCCTCATACATGGCAGGCCGGATGAGATCGTTCATCGCCCCGTCGAGGATCAGGAAGCTGCGCCCCTCCCCCTCTTTGACATAGATGGTCGAGGCCACCATCAGCCCGGCATTACCGGCAATCAGCCGCCCCGGCTCGATCTCGATCTCGCAGCCCAGATGGCCAACCGTCTCCTTGACGACCCGGCCATAGTCGAAGGGCAGCGGCGGCGCGCTGTTGGCCCGCTCGTAGGGAATGCCGAGCCCGCCGCCCAGATCGAGCCTCCGGATATCGTGCCCGTCGGCGCGCAGGGCTTCGGTCAATTCTGCGACAAGGCGGAAGGCATTCTGGTAGGGCTCCAGTTCGGTCAGCTGCGAGCCGATATGCACGTCGATGCCGATCACGTCGATCCCCGGCAGGGCCGCCGCCATCGCATAGACCTCCCGCGCCCGCGCGATCGGGATGCCGAACTTGTTCTCCGACTTTCCGGTCGCGATCTTGGCATGGGTGCGCGCGTCCACATCCGGGTTCACGCGGATGGCGATCGGGGCGGTGGTGCCGGTGGCGACGGCAACCTGAGACAAGGCCTGCAACTCCGGCTCGCTCTCCACATTGAACTGGCGGATGCCATGTTCGAGCGCGAGGCGCATTTCACCAGGCGTCTTGCCGACGCCGGAGAAAACGATCCGCTCGCCCGGCACACCGGCTGCAATGGCCCGGCGGAACTCGCCGCCCGACACAACATCCATCCCCGCGCCCAGATCGGCGAAGAGCCGCAGCACGGCCATATTGCTGTTGGCCTTCATCGCATAGCAGATCAGATGGTCAAGCCCATCGAGCGCCTCCTGAAAAACCCGGTAATGCCGGGTCAGGGTGGCGGTCGAATAGACATAGAAGGGCGTGCCGACCTGCGCCGCGATCTCGGTCAGGGGCACATCTTCGGCATGCAGGATACCGTCGCGATAAAGGAAATGGTCCATGGGTCGGCTCTCGGTGGCGGCTAGAGGGGGCGGGAACGAAGGTAGAGGTAGAGCGGCAGCCCGCAGGAGACGCCGATACAATAGGTGGCGGGGATCGCGACAAGCGGCAGATAGTCCCGCTTGGCGATACATTCGACAATGACAAAAAGCGTCAGCGCGACGGCGGCGATCGTCAGGTCATAGGTCAGGCCGGAAGTGGCGTCATTTGCGTGCCACGCCTCCACCATGCCCGAGAGCGACCAGCCGTTTTCCAAGAACCAGCGCAGGAAATAGCGCATCGGCACCACGGCGCCGATGATCGCGAGCGCCAGATAGGTCAGGCGGAGCGGCGAGCGGGTCACAGGAGCGACTCCGGTCCCGGCGGCAACGGGTCCGCCGCAGGCACCGCCGGCGCGCCGTCGGGCCCCGGCGGGGTCTCCGGCGCGCTCTTGATCCCGCAGGCCGCGAGCAGCGCCAGCAAGGCGAGCGCGGCCGCCTTCATGCCCCGGACCGCCAGCGGGCGATCTGCGCCCGCACCTGATCCGGCGCGGTGCCGCCGTAGCTCGTCCGGCTCGCCACCGAATTGTCGACGCCGAGCACATCGAAGACGGCTTCGGTGATCGCGCCGTGCACGGAATGCATCTCGGCCAGGGTCAGGTCGGGCAGATCGCAGCCCTTGTCCTCTGCCAGTTTGACGAGCGCACCGGTCACGTGATGCGCGTCACGGAACGGCATGCCCAGTTCGCGCACCAGCCAGTCGGCCAGATCGGTCGCGGTGGAAAAGCCGGAGGAGGCCGCCGCGCGCAACGCGTCCGTGTTGGCCGCCATATCGCCGACCATGCCAGTCATGGCGGCAAGCGCCAGCATCAAGCTGTCGGCCGCATCGAAGACCTGTTCCTTGTCCTCCTGCATGTCCTTGGAATAGGCGAGCGGCAGGCCCTTCATCACCGTGAGCAACCCGACCAGCGCCCCGTTGATCCGCCCGACCTTCGCGCGGACCAGTTCGGCCGCGTCCGGGTTCTTCTTCTGCGGCATGATCGACGAGCCGGTGGAAAACCGGTCCGACAGGGTCACGAAACGGAACTGTGCCGATGACCAGATCACCAGCTCCTCGGCAAAGCGGGACAGGTGCGTCGCGCAGATCGAGGCGCAAGACAGGAATTCCAGTGCGAAGTCGCGGTCCGACACGGCGTCGAGCGAATTGGCCGCCGGCCGGTCGAACCCGAGCGCGCGGGCCGTCATGTCCCGGTCGATCGGGAAGGAGGTGCCGGCAAGCGCCGCCGCCCCGAGGGGGGATTCGTTCATCCGCGCCCGCGCGTCTGAGAAGCGCGACCGGTCACGGGCGAACATCTCCACATAGGCCATCATATGGTGGCCCCAAGTCACCGGCTGCGCGGTCTGCAAATGGGTGAAACCCGGCATGATCCAGTCGGCGCCGGCCTCTGCCTGATCGAGCAGCGCCGCGATGAGTGCATCGAGCCCCGCAAGCGCGGCATCATACTGGTCGCGCGTCCAGAGCTTGAAATCCGTTGCCACCTGGTCGTTGCGCGAGCGACCGGTATGAAGCCGCCCCGCCGGTTCGCCGACGAGTTCCTTCAGCCGCGCCTCGACATTCATGTGAATGTCCTCCAGCGCGCGGGAGAAGGGGAAATCCCCGGCCTCGATTTCTGACAAGACCGTGAGCAAGCCTTCCCGTATCGCGTCCGCATCGCTACTGCTGATGATGCCCTGTTCGGCCAGCATGGCGGCATGCGCGCGCGACCCTTCAATATCCTGACGGGCCATGCGCTTGTCGAAATCGATCGACGCGTTGATCGCTTCCATGATGGCATCGGGACCGGCGGCGAACCGGCCGCCCCACATTGCATTGGATTTGGAACTGTCAGACATTGATGACCCGTCTTCTTTCACTCGGTGACGCCATGACCCGCTTGCGGACACGCCCGCTCTTCACAACTGCCTTGGCGCTGATGCTATACGCTGCCCTGCCCGCCAGCGTAAACCCCGCGGGCGCCGCCGGATTGTCGCCCGGGGACCGCGACGCGATCATCGAGATGCGGACGGGCGACATGCGCAAGCTGGTGATCCACAAGGAGCCCCGCGCGCCGGCCGAGATCGGCTTTACCGACGAAGCGGGCAATGCGCTCCATTTCAACGACACGAACGGCCAGCTGCGGGTGGTGAATTTCTGGGCCACATGGTGCGCACCCTGCCGCGCGGAAATGCCGACGCTCGACCGCCTGTCCGAAGCGCGGCCCGGATCGGTGCTGGCGATTGCGACCGGCCGCAACACGCTGTCCGGCCTGAAAAGCTTCAACGCGGAAACCGGAGTGGAGCATCTGCCGATCCTCCTCGACCCGAAGGGCGCGCTCGCGCGCAGCCTCGGCGTGCTTGGCCTGCCGACAACCCTCATCCTCGATGCGGAGGGGCGGGAAATCGCGCGCCTGCAGGGAGAGGCCGACTGGTTTGCGGATGAGACGCTCGCCGTGCTCGACGCGCTTCAGGCCGCGCTCGACAGCTGAGCATGGCGCGGGCAAGTGACCAGATGGTCGTTGACCATCCCGACGGCCTGCATGAAGGCGTAGACGATCGTCGGCCCGCAGAAATTGAACCCGCGCGCCTTCAGGTCCTTGGAAATCGCGGTCGATAGCGGCGTGAGGGCCGGCACCTCGGCCATGCTTTGCCACCGGTTCTGGATCGGCGTCCCATCGACGAAGGACCAGAGATAGGTGTCGAACCCCTCTGCGGCCTCAATCTCCTGCCAGAGGCGCGCGCCGCGGATCGCAGCCTCGATCTTGCCGCGATGGCGCACGATCCCGGGGTCGGAAAGCAGGCGCGCCACATCCGCATCGCCGAACTCGGCCACCACGTTCGGATCGAACCCCGCGAATGCTTCGCGGAAAGCCGGCCGCTTGCGCAGGATGGTGATCCAGCTGAGCCCGGCCTGAAACCCGTCGAGCACCAGCTTTTCCCACAAGGCGCGGCTGTCGCGTTCGGGCACGCCCCATTCCGTGTCGTGATAGGCAACATAGAGCGGGTCGGTCCCGGACCAGTCGCAGCGTCCGCTCTGCGCTTCGCCGTCTGCCATCATCCCCTCCCGATCGTGCCCGACGCGGATTGTCCGGCGGTCCATCTTCCGTCGACACTCTCTTGCTGTCCAGACAGTCGGACAACGAATCGCGCTTTGGATCAAAACATGAACGAAAAGGGGGCAAAACTCCAGACAGATCAACGGATACGAAAGAAAAAATATACATTTTCAATATCTTATGGATGTTCTCAAATTAACCAACGGTTAACCATCCTGACGCCAGAGTGGCCGGATCAGGGGCAGCGCCGGGGGGCCAGCAATGACGGAACACGGACAGGAGGCAGGTGGGGGCTTTGCCCGTGTGGATGGTGCCGGCCAGTGGGGGCCCGGCGCGTCGGAAGAGACCGGTCCTTTCGCTCTGGCCCTGCAACCGGTGCGGGCGGCAGGCGCCGCCCGCATCCTCTTTTGTGAGGCGCTTTTGCGCCAGCGCGGACCGGACGGGCATATGGCAGTTCCGCCCGCGCTCCTGTCCGGCAGCACGTCGCCGGCCGCCTGCGCCGTCTGGGACTGCGCGGTGCTGGAGCGCGCCTTCGCCCACCTTCGGGCCAATCCGCTCGCCCGCCTGTCCGTCAACGTGGAGCCGACGACTTTGGAACACGGGCTCTGGCGGCAGACCTGTGCGCGGCTCGGGGACGGGCCCTGGTCCAGGCTGATCGTGGAACTGACCGAACGGCGCCTTCCGCTTGACCCGGCATCCCTCAAACCCGCGCTCGACGCTTTGCACAGCCGCGGTGCGGCGCTGGCGATCGACGATTTCGGGGCCGGACGCACGGCGCTGCGCCACCTGATCGACTGGCCGGTCGATATGGTGAAGTTCGACTGCCGGCTCTGCACAGTGGCGGCCCGCGACGCTGCGCGCCGCGCCGTGCTCGGCGGTCTGGTTCGCATGGCGGGGCAACTGGACCTGCTGACGGTCGCCGAAGGGGTGGAAGATGCGGACTGTGCCGGATGCCTGACCGCGCTCGGGGTGGATGGCCTGCAAGGATTCCACATCGGCGCCCCGGCCCTGTCGGACCCGGCGGCGCCCGCCGCCCTGCGCCGCACGGGCTAGGATTTTTTGACGAGGGTGGAGAGCTGTTTCTGCATCTCGGCCAGTTGCGCCTTCAGATCGTCAAGCTCCACGTCCGGCGACGCGTCCTTTTTCTCCGCCGGTTTTTCCGCTTCGGCCTCACCGGGGCGGGTCTGGCCCATGGTACCGGCAGCAAAGGGCGCGAACATGCGCATCGTGTTCTCGAACCACTCCATGTTGGAGCGCGCGAGCGCCTCGAAATTGGCCATGGCAGGGTTCGCCTCGAACGCCGCGCTGACCTGCTTGCGCAGATCCTCCTGATTGGAGGCGAACGTGTCCATCGACGCTTCGAGATAGCCGGGCACGAACCCCTGCAGCGTGTCGCCATAGAGCCCGATCAACTGCCGAAGAAATTTCGTCGGCAGCATGTTGTGGCCCTTGGCTTCCTCCTCGAAGATGATCTGGGTCAGGACCGAGCGGGTGATATCCTCCCCGCTTTTGGCATCCCTCACGACGAAATCCACACCTTCGCGCACCATCTCGGCCAGATGTTCGAGCGTCACGTAGCTGGATTTTTCCGTGTGATACAAGCGCCGGTTGGCGTATTTCTTGATGACAATCGGTTCGCCCGATTTTGCTTCTTTTGCGGCCAAAGTCGCCTCCCTACTGGACATGCCAGCTATTCAAGCAGTGGCAACACCTTAGCCCCGTTTTTCTGCGTCGCAACGAATTTTTCGCATACGCGAAAGTGATCCGGCATGATAAATCGGTGCCTGATGACACGCAAAAGAGCCAATCAGTTGCGCGGGATAGACACCGGGCCGGACCCTGCCGCGAGTGCCCGACCCGCGGCGGCCGACGGTCAGGATGCGGAAGAGCACCTGTCGGGCCGCGCGGCCGCGGAGGCCTATCTCGATCTGTGGGAAACCTCGCTGGAGCGGGGGATGCGCGACGGCCTGCCCCTGCCCGCAACGGCCCGGCGCGACCGGGGCTGAGGACCCGTCCGTGCCGTCGCCTGCCCCGCACCGTATAGGCCAGCCGAGCCCGCTTCTGGCGCATCTGGGCCTGCCAGCGCTCAGTTGCCAGACGGCGCTTGCCACCTTCGCGCGGGCCGACGATCCGGCCTTTCCGTGGCACCCGTCGGTGCGCGCGGAGGGCGCGGCGCTGGCCGGGCGGTTCACCGGCCTCGATCTGGCTCAGATGTCCGCCGAACGCCTGCGCGCGCTGTCGGACGGGATCGCCGCGTGGCAGGCGCATCCCTACCGCCGCACCCTGCCCGACTTCCCGTCTGTCTGGTCTTCCGGTTCCACCCATCTGCGCGACGCGGCGCCGGGGGCGGCCGGGCAACCCGTGCTGCTCGTCCCCTCGCTCATCAACCGTGCAACCATTCTCGACCTGATGGAGGATTGCTCGCTCCTGCGCTGGCTGGCGACGGAGGGGCTGCACCCGTACCTGATCGACTGGGGCACGCCCGGCCCGGCCGAGCGCGATTTCGGTCTTGCCGACTATGGTGCCCGCCGCCTGATGCCCGCGCTGGCCGTCGCGGGTGCGCTGGCGGGCCGCAAGCCCGCCCTTCTGGGCTATTGCATGGGCGGCACGCTGGCACTGGGTCTAGCCGCTCGGGACCCGGACGCGGTTGCGGGGGTCGCGACCCTCGGCGCGCCCTGGGATTTCGCGCTCGCCGATGGCCACCTGAAAACGCTGCGCACCGCCATGTGCGCCGCGGGCCCGGACGCTGTGGCGCGCACGCTCGATGCGCTCGGCACCACATTCGGCGCGATCCCCGTCGACCTGTTCCAGTCGATCTTCGCCGCCCTCAACCCGTTTCAGGCCAATGCGAAATTCCGCCATTTCGCGACGCTCGACCCGACCTCGCCCGAGGCCGTGCGCTTCGTCGCGCTCGAGGACTGGCTGGCCGACGGCCGACCGATGGCCGCGCCGGCCGCCCGCGACCTGATCGTCGACTGGCACCTTCGAAATGACCTGCCTGCGGGGCGCTGGTCCTTCCTTGGCGGGCCGGTCGATCCGTCGCGCCTGACTGCGCCCGCGCTGCTCGTGTCCGGCCGGCGCGACCATATCGCCGCGCCGGCGATGGGCGCCGCGCTCGCCGCGCGCCTGCCTGACGCGGACCACTTGATCGCCGACACCGGGCATGTAGGAATGATCGTGGGGCGCAACGCGCAAACACAGGTCTGGGAACCGGTTCGGGACTTCCTGCTTGGCCTCGGGGGCTGAGGCGCGGGACTGCGACGACCTGTCACTGACGGGACGTACCAACTCTGTTATGTTGCGCCGCAACAAAGCCGGCCCGGACGGACCGGAAGAACAACAGGAGACGCCATGACCAACATCGTAATCGCAGGCGCGGCCCGCACGCCCGTCGGAAGCTTTCTGGGGTCGTTTGCGAACACGCCGGCCCATGACCTTGGCGCGGCGGTCATCACCGCGGCGCTCGAACGCGCAGGCGTCGCTCCGGCGGACGTGTCGGAAACGATCCTCGGGCAGGTTCTGACCGCCGGACAGGGGCAGAACCCCGCCCGCCAGGCGCATGTGAATGCCGGACTGCCGATCGAATCCGCCGCCTGGGGCATCAACCAGGTCTGCGGATCGGGTCTGCGCGCGGTGGCGCTCGGCGCCCAGCATATCCAGCTCGGGGACGCGGATATCGTGGTGGCCGGCGGTCAGGAAAACATGAGCATGAGCCCCCATGTCTCCAACCTGCGGTCGGGGCAGAAGATGGGCGACATGTCCTTCACCGACTCGATGATCAAGGACGGGCTCTGGGACGCGTTCAACGGCTATCACATGGGCACCACGGCCGAGAATGTCGCCGAGAAATGGCAGATCTCCCGCGATACGCAGGACGAATTCGCCGTGGCATCCCAGAACAAGGCCGAGGCCGCGCAGAAAGCCGGCAAGTTCAAGGACGAGATCGCGCCGTTCACCGTCAAGACGCGCAAGGGCGACATCGTCGTGGACAGCGACGAGTATATCCGCCACGGCGCCAGCATCGACGCGATGCAGAAGCTGCGCCCCGCCTTTTCCCGCGACGGGTCGGTGACGGCCGGCAACGCGTCGGGCCTGAATGACGGGGCGGCTGTGGCCGTGCTCATGTCGGCCGACGCGGCGGCTGCGCGCGGCATCACGCCGATGGCGCGGATCGCCTCCTATGCCACGGCCGGTGTCGATCCTTCGATCATGGGGATCGGTCCGGTCGGCGCTTCGCGCAAGGCGCTGGAGAAAGCCGGCTGGTCGGCGGCCGATCTCGACCTTGTCGAAGCCAATGAAGCCTTCGCCGCACAGGCCTGTGCGGTGAACAAGGAAATGGGCTGGAATCCGGAGATCGTGAACGTGAACGGCGGCGCCATCGCTATCGGCCATCCGATCGGCGCGTCGGGTGCCCGGATCCTCAACACGCTTCTCTTCGAGATGCAGCGCCGCGACGCCAAGAAGGGCCTCGCCACGCTGTGCATCGGCGGCGGCATGGGCGTGGCCATGTGCCTCGAGCGCGACTGACAGACGGCGCGCCGGTCACCTGCCGCGCGGCAGTCCGGCGCACCCGCATCAACCAGAAATACCGACCCGGCGCAGGCGGGTCGGCCATCCAGAGAGGGAACATCCATGGGACGTCTAGCACTAGTCACCGGGGGCAGCCGCGGAATCGGCGCCGCCATTTCCAACGGGCTGAAAGCCGCGGGCTACAAGGTCGCGGCAAACTATGCCGGCAATGACGCCGCAGCCGAGGCCTTCACCGCCGACACCGGAATCCCGACCTACAAATGGTCGGTCGCCGACTATGATGCCTGCGTCGCCGGCATCCAGAAGGTGGAGGCCGATCTCGGCCCGGTCGAGGTGCTCGTCAACAATGCGGGCATCACCCGCGACGCGATGTTCCACAAGATGAGCCGCGAACAGTGGCAGGAAGTCATCGACACGAACCTGAGCGGCGTCTTCAACATGACCCATCCGATCTGGTCGGGCATGCGCGACCGTGGCTTCGGGCGGATCATCAACATCTCGTCGATCAACGGGCAGAAGGGCCAGGCCGGCCAGGCGAACTATTCGGCCGCAAAGGCCGGGGACCTCGGCATCACGAAGGCGCTGGCCCAGGAAGGCGCGTTCAAGGGCATCACCGTCAACGCGATCTGCCCGGGCTATATCGGCACGGAAATGGTCCGTGCGATCCCCGAGAAGGTGCTGAACGAGAAGATCATCCCGCAGATCCCCGTCGGCCGTCTGGGCGAGCCGGAAGAGATTGCGCGCTGCGTGGCATTTCTGGCCTCTGACGAGGCCGGGTTCATCACCGGGTCGACCATCTCGGCCAATGGCGGCCAGTTCTTCGTCTGACGCCTGCCCCGAATGACATTCGATACTCGAAGGGCCGGAGTTTCCTCCGGCCCTTTTCTGTTCAGGCGGCGCAGTTGGCGGCCGTGCGGGTCACATGGACCTGCGGCTCGCGCCCGGTGAACAGACGTTTCGGCAAGGCAAGAAGCTTGCGGAAGGCTTGGGCGCGCTCGACATGGGCGCGGCGTGTGGCTTCGGCAATGCGGGCCGAGCCCGCGGTGTAGCTGTAGGCATCCGACATTGTTAAATTCCTTTTGTCCGACCCCGACCCGTTCGGGGTATGAAGTGAATATGGGTGAGCCCGATTAATTCTACAAACGAGTCTTTCTTTTCCTTCAGATAAGTTTTATTTAACTGAATATGCCAGATCGTCTGCCACCCCTGACCGCCCTGCGCGCCTTCGAGGCCGCCGCACGACATATGAGTTTCGCCGATGCTGCGGCGGAGTTGAATGTCACGCCGGCGGCGCTCAGCTACCAGATCAAGAACCTGGAGGAGCATCTGGGCGCGCCGCTCTTCCGGCGGCTCAACCGGGCCGTGGAACTGACCGAGGCGGGGCGCAGCTTGCAGCCGGGCGTTGCCCAGGGGTTCGAGTCGCTCACCCGCGCTTGGCGCAGCGTCCGCCGCCGCCGCGACGGGTCGGTGCTGACCGTCACCGCAGGGCCGGCCTTCACCGCCACATGGCTGGCGCCGCGCCTCTTCGGCTTCTCCGCCGCCCATCCAGAAATTGAACTGCGGTTCGTGGCGACGCTGCGCCTGCTCGATTTCGAGCGCGACGATGTGGATGTCGCGATCCGCTTCGGGCTTGGCGGCGATGACGGTTTCCGGTCCGAGCGGCTCAACAGCGAGGCGCTCACCCCGGTGATGGTGCCGGAACTGGCCGCGCGCTATCCGACGGCTGAGAGCCTGCGCGACGCGCCGCTCATCCACGATGAAAGCCTCGGTTTTCTGTCCCCGCCGCCGGACTGGGCCGCATGGTTTACCGCCGCCGGGCTGGAGCCGCCCGGCTCGCGCGGCGCGCATTTCAGCGGTGCGGATCAGGCCATTGCATCGGCGCTCGCCGGCGGCGGTGTGCTGATGGGGCGCCTGTCGCTTGTCTCCGGTCCCCTGCGCGAGGGCACGCTGGTCGCACCGTTTCCCCTCACTCTCACGATCGACGCGCATTACCGGCTGGTGACCACGGATGCGGTCGAAAGCCAGCCCGCTTTCGCCAAGTTCCGGACATGGCTGCTGGACGAGTTGGCCCGTGACCGGGTGTCGCTCGACGGGCGAACTTGTGTCCATGTGACGAGCATCGCCCGCGATTGAACCCCCCGCGCACCCATGCTTTACCTGTGCCGGAGATCAAGGAGACGAACATGCGAATCGGCATTCTCGTGGCCGGCCATATCAACGGCCCGCTGGCAAACGCGCACGGCACCTATGCCCCGATGTACCGGACCATGCTGCACAGCGCGGCGCCGGAGATCGAGACCCTGAGCGTTTCGCTCGTTGATGGCGAGGCACTGCCAGCGGTGGACGCGGCCGATGGCTGGCTCGTGTCCGGCTCGCGCCACGGCACCTATGAGGACCTTCCATGGATCGAGCCGGCCAAGGCTTTCCTTCGCGACGCCGTTGCTGCGCGGATTCCCGTCGTCGGCATCTGTTTCGGACACCAGCTTCTGGCCGAAGCGATGGGCGGCGCCTCGTCGAAAGCGCCGCAGGGCTGGGGCCTTGGCGTCCATGAGTACCGGTTCGACCGCACGCCTGCCTGGATGGCCGGCGCGGGTGACGGGTTTTCGGGCTTCGCGATCCACCAGGACCAGGTCCAGACGCTTCCAGAGGGTGCGACCGTGCTCGCATCGAGCGCCTTTTGCCCCTATGCCGCACTGGCCTATGGCGACCCTGACCGGCCGGTGGCCCTGTCGGTCCAGCCGCATCCGGAATTCACCCGCGCTTTCGTGCGTGACCTGATCACCGAGCGGCGCGGCATTGCCATGCCGGAGGACCGGAGCGACGAGGCGCTGGCCGGGCTTGACCGGCCTGTCGACAATACCGCCTGGGCCAGGTGGATCGTGGACTTTTTCCAGCAGGCGACCGCCCGGCGCGCCGCCGCGTGAGCCGCACCCGCGCCACGGCACTCGGCTTCGGTGCGGTCCTGCTCTGGGCGGTGCTGGCGCTCTTTACCGTCGGCGCGACAGAGGTCCCGCCCCTGCAATTGCTGGCGGTCTGCTTCCTGACCGGCGGGCTTGTGGGCCTGCCCTGGCTCTGGCGAGACCGGACGGCACTCGGTCGCGTTCGCCCGGCCGTCTGGCTGATGGGTGTGGCGGGGATCTTCGGCTATCATTTTGCCTATGTGATGGCGCTGCGGCTCGCACCGCCGGCGCAGGCAAGCCTGATTGCCTATCTCTGGCCGCTCCTGATCGTGCTGTTCTCCGGCCTCCTGCCGGGCGAACATTTGCGGCGCGGCCATGTGCTCGGCGCGCTGGTCGCTTTCGCGGGCGCGGCGCTCATTGTGGGGCGCGGCGCATCGGGGCCGGCCGCGGCGCCCTGGGCCGGATATGCGGCGGCAATGGCTTGCGCCTTCATCTGGTCGGGTTATTCGGTCCTGAGCCGGCGCGCGGGCACCGCGCCGACCGCCTCGGTTGCGGTTTTCTGCCTCCTGTCGGCGCTCCTTGCCGCCGCCGCGCATCTGATGTTCGAGGCAACTGTCTGGCCGGAAACGCTGACCGGCTGGCTCTCCATGCTCGCACTCGGCCTCGGCCCGATCGGGCTGGCCTTCTACCTCTGGGATATCGGGGTCAAACGGGGGGACATTCAGCTTCTGGGGGTCGCGGCCTATGCGGCACCGCTCCTGTCGACGCTTGTCCTCATCGGTGCCGGGCTCGCGGAACCGAGCCCGGGCCTTCTGCTGGCCGCCGGTCTGATTGCCGGCGGCGCATTCTGGGCCGCGCGGGCCTGACAGTTACATCTGAGCGTTGATGCGCTCGATCTCTTCCTTCAGACGAAGCTTCTGCTTTTTCAACTCGTGGATCGACAGATCATCGGAGGCCGGCTGACGTTGTTCGAATTCGATTTTTTCGGACAGCATCGTATGCTTCTTCTGCAGTTCGGTGAGATGCGAACTCAGGCTCATTGCACGTCTCCTTCTATTGATGGGACCTCATGAGACCACAGAAGCGGCGGGTTGTCATCTCACACTCATTGTCGAAAATTCTAACGAACCACGTCTTGAAACAGCTGCGTTTCAAGCAGGTGAATTTGCAGTTTTTTCCGGTGCGGTTTCGCGGCGGAAACCACCGGTCACGACCGGCTGCGTCGCAAAGCGGCCAAGCTCATCCACAGAATCAGTCAATGCACATGACATATCAGGCCGCCCGCGGGCCGGCGGGTGGCTACCCCGCACTCAGATCGCCCCAACCGAGCGCGGCCCCGTCACGCAGGATCGCACGCGCCGCCGCGCTGCTGTCGTCGCCGTCCTGCTCGTGCCGCGGCCCGTCATGGAGCACGAGCGGCGCCAGAAGCCGGAGCGGACCGGAGCGGCCCTTGAGCGCCGTAACGAGCACCCGCCCCGCGGGTCGCCCGGCGCGCGGGGCAAGCGGGCGGATCATCACGTCCCCGAACTGCCGCCCGAAGGCCATCAGCATATCGTCGAGCCGGTCGGCCTGCTGGATGATTGTCAGACGCCCGCCGGGCCGAAGGCGTTTCCGCCCAGCGGTCACCCAGTCGGCCAGCGTGCCCGCCACCTCCCGATGCGCGGTATCCTTGCCGCTGTCGCGCGGCGCGGAGAAATCCCGCGTCGCATAATAGGGCGGGTTCATCATCACATGGTCGAAACTCTGCGCGCGGATCGTAGGCGGCATGTCGGTCAGATCGCCCGTGACCACGTCCACGGCCATGCCAGCCTCGGCCGCATTGCGCCGCGCAAGTTCGGCATAGGCCGGCTGGCGCTCAAGACCCGTCAGCGCGAGCCCCGGCACGCGCGTGGCCAGACAAAGCGTCGCGGCCCCGACACCGCATCCCAGTTCCAGCACCCGCTCGCCCGCCCGGGCCGGCACGGCCGCGGCCAGAAAAACCGGATCGGTCGCCGCGCGGTAGCCCTGCCGCGGCTGCCAGATCCGCAACCGCCCGTTCAGGAACCGGTCATGGGTGAGTGCCG
Organism: Oceanomicrobium pacificus; assembly: GCF_009833495.1. Classification (GTDB taxonomy): domain Bacteria; phylum Pseudomonadota; class Alphaproteobacteria; order Rhodobacterales; family Rhodobacteraceae; genus Oceanomicrobium; species Oceanomicrobium pacificus. The sequence goes on from NZ_WUWG01000001.1 coordinate 193,377, forward strand.
CACCGTCCATTGCGAACCCGCCTCAGACCTCGGCCGGCAGATCGACATCATTGTCGATCAAGACCTTCCGCGCGCGCGCATATTCATCCCTGTCCACCATCAGGCGGCGCGGCAATATGCCGATCGATCCGTCAAGCACGCTCATATGGACGTCAAAGACAAACACCTCTATATCCTCTGCCTGCAGCATCGCTGTGCAGAACGAGATGAGAACCGGATCATTGGTGCGTAAAATTTCCTGCATGATGAGAAGTTTAGTAGAGCACCGGGACAGCGTCGAGGCCGGTCGGATGACTGAGGATCAAAAGTGAGCGAACCGGGACCATTCGAGGCGCTGCAGGCGCTGCTGGCCGAGGATATGGACGCGGTGAACGGCCTGATCCGCACCCGCATGGCCAGCGAACACGCCCCCCGCATCCCCGAAGTGACCGCGCATCTGGTCGAGGCCGGCGGCAAGCGGCTGCGCCCGCTTCTCACGCTCGCCGCGGCGCGGCTCTGCGGCTATGACGGTCAGGATCATGTGAAGCTCGCCGCCACGGTCGAGTTCATCCACACGGCCACGCTCCTCCATGACGATGTGGTGGACGAAAGCGACCAGCGGCGCGGGCGTCCGACCGCCAACCTCCTGTGGGACAACCAGTCCTCGGTTCTGGTCGGCGACTACCTCTTCTCCCGCTCCTTCCAGTTGATGGTCGAGTGCGGCAGCCTGCGCATCCTCGACATCCTCGCCAATGCGTCCGCCGTGATCGCCGAGGGCGAGGTGCTGCAACTGTCCGCCGCGCAGAACACTGACACGAAGCAGGACACCTACATGCAGGTGGTGCGCGGCAAGACCGCCGCACTCTTTGCCGCCGCGACCGAAGTGGGCGGCGTGGTGGCCGGCGCACCCGAGGATCAGGTGAAGGCGTTGCACGATTACGGCGACGCGCTCGGAATCGCCTTCCAGATCGTGGACGATCTGCTCGACTATGGCGGAGCGACAGTGTCGCTTGGCAAGAATGTCGGTGACGATTTCCGCGAACGGAAGATGACCCTGCCCGTCATCCTCGCGATTGCGGCGGGCAGCGACCAGGACCGCGCCTTCTGGAAGCGGGTGATAGACAAGGGTGACCAGCAGGACGGCGATCTCGACACCGCGCTGACGCGGCTTGCCGAGACCGGTGCACTGGAAAAGACGCGGGACATCGCGCTTGATTGGGCCGACCGCGCACGCGCGGCGCTTGCCCCCCTGCCGGCAGGCGAGTTGCGCGACCTGCTTGACCGACTCGCCGGATTCGTGGTCGCGCGGGTCCGCTAAGCGGGCAGTTCCGGCGCGTGGCCGAGCCGCGCCACCATCGACCAGACATCAGGACGGGCGGCGGCCATCAGGCGCTGCGCATCTGTCGCAGCCCCTTCGCTGTCAAAGAGGGCGAAACAGGTGCCCCCCGATCCCGACATGCGGACGACCGCGGCCCCCTCCATTCGCCGCAGCGCATCAAGCAGGTCAGAGATTCCGGGATGGAGCGCACAGGCGGGCGCTTCCAGATCGTTCCGTACCGACCGCAGATAAGCGAAAAGCGCATCCGCATCCCGCCACCGTGCCGGCAGGTCCGGCAAAGGGTCGGAAAACCTGCCTGACCGCGCACCGAACACGTCCGGCGTGGAAACGGGAACACCGCTATTGGCCAGAAGCGCCCAGACCGGCGGCAGATCAGCCACGGGCGAGAGCCGCTCTCCGATGCCTGCCATCCGGGCCGCGCGTCCGGCGACGCAGACCGGCATGTCCGCGCCGAGCAACAGGCAGGCGGCCATATCTGGCATTGATTTTTTCCAGAGCCGCGCGAGCAGGTGTAAGCTAGTGGCGGCGTCGGACGTCCCTCCGCCGATGCCCGACGCGGGCGGCAGATGTTTTTCCAGCGTGACATGCGCACCCTGCTCCGCGCCCAGGAGCGCCGCGGCCCGCAGCACAAGATTGTCCGCGCCCGGCGGCACAGCACCGGCAAACGGCCCTTCCACTGTCATCTGCAACCGGTCATCGGGCACAACGCTGATCCGGTCGCCGTGGTCCGCAAAAACGACGAGGCTGTCGAGCAGGTGGTAGCCGTCATCCCGACGGCCGGTGACATGAAGCGCGAGGTTGATCTTGGCCGGGGCGATGCCCGAAAGCCGGTCAGCCGCCATTGGCCGCCGTATCGGTGCTCTCGCCCGCTTCTTCTTCCAGCACCTGGTCGAGGCCGACCTCCAGCTTGCGCCGGATCCGCTCGGCTTCCTCTTCTTCCGGCTCGAAGGACAGGGCACGCCGCCACTGGAAGCGGGCTTCGCGCTTGCGGTCCACCATCCAGAGCACGTCGCCCAGATGGTCGTTGATCACGCTGTCATCGGGCAGAAGCTGCACGGCGCGTTCCATCGGCGCGACCGCTTCCTCATACTTGCCGAGCCGGTAGAGCACCCAGCCCAGCGAGTCGGTGATGTAGCCATCCGTCGGACGGGCCGCCACGGCCTTCTCGATCATGGTCTGCGCCTCGTCGAGGTTGCGGCGCAATTCCACCAGCGAATAGCCCAGATAGTTGAGCACCAGCGGCTGGTCGGGGAACAGTTCCAGCGCGCGCCGGAAATCGGCCTCCGCCAGTTCCCACTGGTCGGACCGCTCATAGGAGATGCCACGCGAATAGAAGAGGAACCAGTGTCCGCGCGTCGGGTTCTCCACCTGTGCAATCGCGTCGCTGTAGCTCTCGGCGGCCTCCGCAAACCGCTCCTCGCCACGCAGCGCATCGGCAAGCGCGGTGTGGGCCATGAAACTGTCGGGGAAATCGGCCGTGAGCCGGTTCAGCGCCTCGATTGCGGCATCGGCCTGACCGTCGGCGGCCAGCGCGTCGGCACGCCCGATCTCGGCCGCAAGATAGAGCGGCGAGTCGCGCGGCACGTCGAGATAGGCCTGCGAGGCCAGTTCGAACTGGCCCTGAAGCCCCAGAAGCTCGGCCTGCAGAAGCTGCGCCTCGACCAGTTCGGGGTTCAGATGGCTGGCAAGCCGCGCATAGACGAGCGCGAACCGTTCGGCATTTTCCCGCCCCAGCGCGGCGGCAATCGACAGAACCGCCTGCGCTGCCCCGTCGCGCGGATCGTCGAGCACGTCGAAGGCGATATCCTCGCCCGACATCAGCCGGTCCCGCAGGTCGAGGATGACCGCATCCTCCAGCCCGTTGGCCAGCCCCTCGTCGAGCAGTGCAATCGCATCCGCGGTCCGGTCGAGCTGGTTGAGGATCTGCGCCCGCGCCACCAGTCCGACACGGCCGACGACCGCGGCGGCTTCCGGTGTGCGCGCCAGAATGTCCTCCGCGCCCTCGAAATCACCGGCGCTGGCCAGAAGCAGCGCCTTGTTGAACTGTCCGAAGGCGGCGAGCGCATCATTCTGGCGCAAGGTCTCGAAGGTTGCGGCGGCATCACTGAACGCGCCCGACCCGGCTTCGGCCCAGCCTTTCAGAAGGCCCGCGAGCAGCGTATTGAGCTCGATCCCCTCGCGCGTCACATCGGCAAGCGCGGTCTCGTATTCCTCGGACGCGAAAGCGTCGGCGACCATCACCAGCGTCGCGATCGGATTTTCCGGCTCAACCTCGCGCAGGCGGCGGGCCAGGGCCACGGCCCCGTCCACATCACCGCGCCCGATGAAAGTGACCAGACCGTTCTGCAAGAGCATCGGGTTCTTCGGATCGCGCGCCAGCGCGCGGACGTAATAGTCCGCCGCATTGGCATAGTCGTTGCGGATATCGGCCTGCATCGCGCTCAGATAGGGGCCTGCGAGACCCTGTGCATGCGCCGTCGCCGGAGCGGCCAGCAGGAAAAGGGCCAGGCCGGCCGAGCGAAGCCCAGAGGTAAACCGTGTCACGCGCGCATATCCTTTATCTTTGCCTGTTGGGGCAATCTATGGGGGCAACGCGGGGGATGCAACGCCGCGCAGGTTGCCCTGCACGGCACACGCGTTCACATGTTCGGGTAATTCGGCCCCTCGCCGCCCTGCGGCGTGACCCAGGTGATGTTCTGGCTCGGGTCCTTGATGTCGCAGGTTTTGCAATGCACGCAGTTCTGTGCGTTGATCTGGAACCGCGGATTGGACCCGTCATCATCGGTCAGGATCTCGTAGACCCCCGCCGGGCAATAGCGCTGCGCCGGCTCGTCATAGAGCGGCAGGTTCACCTTCACCGGGATGTCCGGATCGGCCAGCTTCAGGTGACACGGCGCTTCTTCGGCATGGTTGGTGGCCGAAAAGCTGACATTGGTCAGTCGGTCGAAGCTGATCACACCATCGGGCTTGGGATAGTCGATTTCGGGATAGTCGGCCGCCTTGCCCGTCGCTTCCGCATCGGTCTTGCCATGGCTCATGGTGCCGAAAAGCGTGCGGCCGGTGATGTTGGCCACCCACATGTCGAGCCCGCCGAGCGCGAGCGAGGCCGTCAGGCCCCAGCGCGACCAGATCGGCTTCACATTGCGCACCCGCTTGAGGTCCTTGGCGACCGGACCGGACCGCAGGTCGCTCTCATAGGCCTCCAGCTCGTCGCCCGACCGGCCCGCCGCCAGCGCATCGGCCGCCGCGTCCGCCGCGGCAATGCCCGACAGCATCGCATTGTGGTTGCCCTTGATGCGCGGCACGTTCACGAGCCCCGCGGAACAGCCGAGCAGCGCGCCGCCCGGGAAGGTCAGTTTCGGGATCGACTGCCAGCCGCCCTCGGAGATGGCCCGCGCGCCATAGGCGACCCGCTTGCCGCCCCTCAGGAGTTCGGCAATCTTCGGATGGTGCTTCCAGCGCTGGAATTCCATGTACGGGTAGAGGTGCGGGTTGCGGTAATTCAGATGGCACACGAAGCCGAGGAAGATCTGGTTGCCCTCGGTATGGTAGACAAATCCGCCACCGCCGCCATTGCCGCCGAGCGGCCAGCCCATCGTGTGCGTGACCTCGCCCAGATTGTGCTTGTCCGGGTCGATCTCCCAGATTTCCTTCATGCCGAGCCCGTATTTCGGCACGTCATGCCCGTCACGCAGGTTGAACTTGGCAATCGCCTGTTTCGACAGGGAACCGCGCACACCTTCGGCAAGGAAGACATATTTGCCATGCAACTCCATGCCCGGCTCGAAGCCCGGGCCCGGTGTGCCGTCGGGGTTGCGCCCGAACTCGCCGGCGACGACGCCCTTCAGCGCGCCGCTCTCGTCATAGATCAGTTCCGAGCAGGCCATGCCGGGATAGACCTCGACGCCAAGCGCTTCGGCCTGTTCTGCGAGCCAGCGGCAGACATTGGCCATCGAAACGATGTAATTGCCGTGATTGTTCATCAGGCGCGGCATCGGCCAGTTGGGGATGCGGATCTGCCCCGCTTCGCCGAGCAGGTAGAAATTGTCCTTCGCAACCTCGGTCGTGACCGGCGCGCCCTTCTCTTTCCAGTCGGGGATCAGCGCATCGAGACCGCTGGGGTCGAGCACGGCACCCGACAGGATATGCGCGCCAACCTCGGACCCTTTTTCGAGCACGACGACATTGAGGTCCGCATCGCGCTGCTTGAGCCGGATCGCGGCCGACAGACCGGCAGGCCCGGCCCCGACGATCACCACGTCGACTTCCATGGATTCACGTTCGAATTCGGACACGGGCGCTCTCCTCGCAGGCTCGGTTTCGGACTGATGTTGCCTAACGTGGCAAGGGCGGCGGGTCAATCGGGACACAACGTCACTTGCGGTCCACACGCTGCGCCGGCAGGTCCCCGCGCGGCCCGCAAGGGCTTTGTTGAACTCCCCCGTTTCGCGGTCTAGATTTGGCGAAACAGAAAAGCCGAGGGCGGCAACCGAACCGGCCCGACGACAAAGGACGCAGACCAAGCATGGAAAAGATCCCCCTGACGGTCGCCGGCTTCCGGCGGCTCGATAGCGAATTGAAAACGCTCAAGACCGTGGAACGGCCCGCCGTCATCAAGGCAATTGCCGAGGCGCGTGAACATGGCGACTTGTCGGAGAATGCCGAATATCACGCCGCGCGCGAGAAACAGGGGTTCATCGAGGGCCGGGTGAAGGAACTGGAAGGTATCCTCGGCCGGGCGGATGTGATCGACCCGGCGAAAATGTCGGGCACGATCAAATTCGGCGCGACCGTCGATCTCGTCGATATCGATACGGATGCAGAGCGCAGCTACCAGATCGTCGGGGAAGCCGAGGCGGACATCGAAAAGGGCCTGCTCAACATCAAGTCGCCGCTGGCAAGAGCATTGATCGGCAAGGAAGAAGGTGACACTGTCGAGGTGCGCACGCCGGGCGGTCTTAAGGAATATGAAATCCTGGCGGTGAAATTTATCTGAGGCGACCCGCAACGGCGGGGCAGAACCAACCGGGGCCAACCCGGACAGGCGGAACATCGGACCCGGAGGCAAGCGGGCCATGGCAGTACAGACGAACCCCTCCTGGGGGGTGGACTTTCCGGCACGATTGCAACGGCTCTGGGCCGAAAGGCGGGAATTTGTGTTCGCCGCAGGGGCGAGCCTGTTCTGGGTCGCGACCCTGGCCGCCTACGGGGCCGGTTTCGCAGCTGAGGTCGACGCAGGCACGCGCAGCGGAACGGCGCTCCACGTCGCGCTTTTCCTGCTGACGCTCGTTCTGCCGCTCTCGCTTTTCTGGATCACGGCCCACATGGCGCGCGAACTGTCGCGCTTGCGCGAGGAGCAGGCCGACATAAGGACCAGCAATGCGCAACTGATCGAGGCACTGGCCTTCCACGGCCCCACCGCGATGGAGGATGTGACCCGCGCCGTCACGCTCGCCACACGCGCCACGCTCGATCAGGAACGGGCCCAGCAGGCCGCGCAGATCGAACCGCTCTCCGACCAGATCCGCCATCTCGAAGCGGCGGTGCACAAGCTGACCGCAGCGCGCCGGGACGACCGGGCGGAACTGTCGAAACTCGTGACCCTCGCCGTGTCGGCGGCGACGCCGCCCGTGGCTGCCGCTGCCGCACCCGACGCGGCAACCGGTCCGGCCACGAGCTCGGGCCAGCCGAGCCTGCCGCTCGCGGCCGAAATGCCCGAACCGGACGCACCGCTCACCCATGGCGACATCATCCGCGCGCTCAACTTCCCCGCCAATGCCGACGACCGCGCGGGCTTTGCCGTCATGCGCAAGGCGATGCAGCACCGCCCGGCCGCGCTCGTGCTGCGCGCAGCAGAAGATATGCTGAACCTCCTCTCTCAGGAGGGGATCTACATGGACGACCTCTCGCCGCGTCCGACCGATGCCGCCGCCTGGCGGGCCTTTGCAAGCGGGCAGCGCGGCAGCGCGGTGACCGGCATCGGCGCGATCGAGGATATCTCCGCGCTCACGCTGGCGCGCGGCCGGATGAAATCGGACGAGGTGTTCCGCGACACGGCGCTCCATTTCCAGCGCCGGTTCGACACGCTGCTTGAAGAATTCGCAACCGGTGCCTCTGACCGTGACCTGCTCGATCTGGCGGACACGCGGACCGGCCGGGCCTTCATGATCCTTGCGCGGATCAGCGGCGCGCTCGACTGAGCCTCAGGCCGATCCCGTGCGCAGGCCGAAAGCCGCATAGGGCAGGAACCGCACCGGGCTGCCCGCCATCACCTCGCGGCGGTCTTCCTCCAGACAGGCCAGACCGCTCGCCCAGCCCAGCCCCGAGATGAGCCCCGACCCTTCGGAGCGGAACGGCACGACGCTGCCGTCCGCATCGAGCCGCGCGCGCAGATAGTCCCGCCGCCCGATCTTGCGGGTCCGCGCGAAGCCCGCCGGCAGCATCAGCCCCTGCGGCACGTGCCAGCCACGCCCCGACAGGAGCCCGCGCACCGGATAGCCGAAGACCAGCGTGCAGACAAAAGCCGCCACCGGATTGCCGGGCAGGCCCAGAACCGGCACGCCGCGCCAGCGCGACAGGGCGAGCGGCCGGCCCGGTTTCATCGCGATCCGCCAGGCCATGAGCGCCCCTTCGGCCTGCAAGAGTGCCGAGACATGGTCCTCGTCGCCGGTGGAGGCCCCGCCCGAGGTCAGGATCAGGTCGGCCTCCGCCGCGCCGCGGTCAAGCGCTGCCCGGATGGCCGCGGGGTCGTCCGGCGCGCAGCCCAGATCGACAATCTGGCAGTCCCAGTCGCGCAGGATGGCGGCGAGCATCGGGCGGTTGCTGTCGGGCAATTGACCGGGCGACAGCGGCGCGCCAGCGGGGCGCAGCTCGTCCCCCGTTGACAGGATCGCGACCCGCAGGGGTCGGTAGACGGCGATGTCGGACGGGCCGACCGCGGCCAGAAGCGCGATTTCCGCAGCGCCGATTACCGTGCCCGCGGTCAGCACCGTCGCGCCGGTTTGCGCATCCTCGCCCGCGGCGCGCAGGTTGGCGCCGGGTTTCGGCACGGCCGCGAAACGCAAGCTGCCGTCGTCTTCAGTCACATCTTCCTGCAGGATGATCGTGTCGACACCCGCAGGCACCGGCGCGCCGGTCAGGATGCGCAGAGCCGCTCCGGCCGGCACCGAACCGTCGAACGGGTGTCCGGCAGCGGCGCGCCCCGCGACACGCTGCAACAGGGCGCTGCCATCCGCGGTGGGAGAGACCGACGCATAAGAAAAGCCGTATCCGTCAACCGCGGCATTGGCCGCCGGCGGGTTCGGGCGCACGGCCGCCACATCCGCCGCCAGCACGCGGCCCGCCGCGTCAGCCACAGGCACGCGCTCCTGCCCAACCACCGGGCTCAACTGTTTCCGGAGTTCCGCATGCGCCGCGTCGACCGGCGTCCAGTGCACACCGCGCGGCAGCCCGTAGCAATCACCCGCTGGCCGGTCGCCGTCCGTCATGCCACCCCCGGCGTCAGCGCCAGTTCCGCGGCGATGAAATCGGCCACTGCGGCGGGTTCGTCGAGCGGCAGCCACGGCACATGCAGCCCGTCGATCGGCCTGGGGCTCGCAACCGCACGAATGGTCGGGTCTTCGGGCGCAAGCAACGTCCGGCCGGGCGTGTCGCGCCAGACCTCGATCTTCGCGTGACTGTCGCGCTTGTAGCCCTCGACCAGCACCAGATCGACCGGATCGAGCTTGGCCAGCATGTCGGTCAGCGTCGGCTCCGGCCGGTCGCGCAACTCGCTCATCAACGCCCAGCGCGTGTGCGAGGCGAGAAGAACCTGTTGCGCGCCCGCCTGACGGTGCCGATGGCTGTCCTTTCCGGGCTGGTCCACGTCAAAACTGTGATGCGCATGCTTGATGGTGGAGACCCGCGCGCCACGGGCACAGAATTCAGCCACCAGCCGCTCCATCAGCGTTGTCTTCCCGGCATTCTTCCAGCCCACCACACCATAGATATTCATACGGTTTCCCCGTCCGCGAGCCTCGCCCGCGCCGCCTCGAGATCGGCAGGGCGGTTGATGTTGAAAAACGGGTCGGCATCGCCGTGGAACACGACCTCGGCGCAGCCGTGCCGGTCCGACCATTCGATCACCTTGCGCGTGCCGCCAAGGAGCGCCGCGCGCAGATCATCGCGCAGGGCCACGGGCCAGAGCGCGAAGGTCGGATGCCGGTCATGGCGCGGCGCACCATCCGCATCGCGCCCCTCGGTCGCGGCCATGGCGATGGGTGTGCCCTTGGACACTTGTGCCATGCGCAGCGCGTCGACCAAATGCGCGGGCAAGAACGGCGTGTCGGCTGCCGCGGTCACGATCTGCCCGAACCCGGCCGCTGCCGCCCAGTCGAGCCCCGCAAGCACGCCAGCGAGCGGCCCGGGCCTGTCGGGCAGACTGTCCGCGACCACCGGAAGTCCGAAGGACGCGAACCGTTCAGCCGGGCCGTTGGCATTCAGGGCGAGCCGTTTCACCTGGGGGGCGAGCCGGTCGATCACATGGGCCAGCACCGGACGATCGCCGAGCGCCAGCAGCCCCTTGTCGCCGCCGCCCATGCGCCGCGCCGCCCCGCCAGCCAGAATGACACCGGCCACGCCCGTCATGCGGATGCCCCCTTGCGCCGCGCTCGGGCCGGCTCCGGCGATACGCCGGACAGATCCGCGTCGCGCACAAGCCGGTCTTCGCCGCTCAGGCAGACGAACCGTTCGCCCCGCAAGCGCCCGATCAGCGTCAGCCCGACCTGCCGCGCCAGATCCACACCCCATGCGGTGAAGCCCGACCGCGAGGCCAAGATCGGGATACCCATCTGCGCGGTCTTGATAACCATCTCCGAGGTCAGCCGCCCGGTCGTATAGAGGATCTTGTCGGCGGCCCCGACCTGCTCCATCCGCATCCAGCCTGCGATCTTGTCCACGGCATTATGGCGGCCCACATCCTCCATATAGACGAGGGGTTGGTCCTGCTGACAGAGCACCGTGCCGTGGATCGCACCCGCCGACAGGTAGAGGCTTGGCGCGGTGTTGATCCGTTTCGCCAAGGCATAGAGCCACGAAGTCCGCAACTCGGTCTGGGGCAGTTCCAGCCCTTCCAGCCCTTCCATCACGTCGCCGAACACCGTGCCGACCGCGCAGCCCGAGGTGCGCGTCTTGCGTTGCAGCTTGGCCTCATAGTCGGTTTCGCGTTCGGTGCGGACGACGACCGTTTCCGTTTCCGGGTCATGGTCGATCGCCGTGATCCGGTCATCGGGCAGCAGCATGTTCTGGTTCGCCAGATAGCCCACCGCCAGATAATCAGGATAGTCCCCGATCGTCATCGCGGTCACGATTTCCTGCCGGTTCAGGTAGATGGTCAGCGGACGCTCCTCCACCACCGGCAGGCTGACAGCGGCACCGGTCTGGTCGGTGCCGGTGACGCTGCGGGTCAGTCCCCCCGCTTCCGGGTCCGGACCGATGAGGAAATCCTGTGGCACGCACGCTCCCCGGGGTTGGCAATTCCGCGGTTCACGGTATAGACCCGACCGGTCCGTATCCAGAGTGATTTCATGTCGCAAGTGACCCGATCCTATTGGCAGGGTGTGCGCACCGCCCTGCCCTTCCTGCTCGTCATGGGGCCGTTTGCCCTGCTCTTCGGGGTTCTGGCGACCGAGGCGGGACTGACGCGCGTGGAAACGACCGCCTTCTCGGTGATCGTGATCGCGGGCGCGGCGCAATTTGTCGCGCTGCAGCTTCTGACCGAAAGCGCGCCGCTCGCCGCCGTGATCCTGACCGGACTGGCCGTCAACCTGCGGATGCTCTTCTATTCCGCCGCGCTGGTTCCGCATCTGGGCGACGCGCCGCTCTGGAAACGCGCGCTTGCGGGCTATCTGCTCTTCGACCAGACCTATGGCATGGCAATCCAGCGGTTCGAGACGCTGACCGGCATGACCGGCACGCAGAAATATGCCTATTTCTACGGCTGCGCGACGCCGCTGGTGATCTTCTGGTACGGGTTCACCGTTGTGGGCGCGGTTGCTGGCAACCTGATCCCCGAGGGCTATCCGCTCGATTTCGCCGTCCCGATCACCTTCATCGCGCTCTTTGCGCCTGCCCTGCGGAGCCTGCCCCATCTGGGCGCGGCCTTCGTATCGGTGGTGGCGACACTGGCGCTCGGCTGGGTGCCCTACAATCTCGGTCTCATCATCGCGGCGCTCATCGCCATGGCGAGCGGCGCGGCACTGGAACTCTGGCTTACCCGCCGGGCGGAAGGAGGTTCCGATGCCGCCTGACACGAATATCTGGCTGGTGATCTTCTGCCTCGGGGTCGGCACCTTTCTGGTGCGCTTCTCCTTCATCGGGATCATCGGTGACCGCGATCTGCCCGAATGGGTGCTGCGGCACCTGCGCTACGTGGCCGTTGCGGTCATGCCGGGGCTGGTGGCGCCGCTGGTGCTCTGGCCCGATGCCACCGGCGGCACGCCCGAAGCCTCCCGCCTTGCGGCGGCCGGCGCGGCGCTTCTGGCGGGCGTCCTGACCCGTTCGCCGCTCTGGTCGATCGTGGCCGGTTTCGGCACATTGCTTCTTTATCCGCTCATCTTCTGACGGCGGACCGCACTGGGTTCAGAGCGGCAGGGCTGTGGTGCGCCGAACGGTGCGCAGGGCGAAGCTCGAGTGCATCTGCGCCACGCCGGGCAACCGCGCGAGATGACGGCGGTGGATGCGGGCAAAATCATCCGTGTCGCGCGCCATGACTTTCAGCAGGTAATCCGCCGTGCCCGCCATCAGGTGGCATTCCAGCACGTCGGGAATGCGTTTCACACTCTGCTCGAACGCGTCGAGGATCTCGTCGCTCTGACCCGAGAGCGTGATCTCGACAAAGACCGTGGTGCGGCGGTCCACCTTGCGCGGATCCAGAAGCGCCACATAATCCCGGATGATGCCGTCTGCCTCCAGCCGCTGGACACGGCGGTGACAGGCCGAAGCCGACAGCGCAACCGCATCCGCCAGATCAGCATTGGACATGCGCCCCTGTTTCTGGAGCGCGTTCAGGATTTTCACGTCAAGCGCATCGAGTCGCGCCATGTGCAGAACCTTCGAACATTCAGGCAAAATTCAGAAGAAGCTTGCACGATCAGCACCATGTTGCGCGGAACTTTGCAAGCACATTGCGGTTGAAGCTGCCTAGAGAGGCACAATACCGCCGTTGTTGAGGGAGGACACCATGCTCATCGGCTGCCCCAAGGAAATCAAGAACCAGGAATATCGCGTCGGGCTGACGCCGGCCGCCGCGCAGGAAGCGATCGGCCACGGCCATGAGGTCATCATCGAGACCGGCGCCGGTGCCGGTGCCGGTTTTGCCGACAGCGACTATACAGCCGTTGGCGCGGCCATCGTCGACACGGCAGAGGAAGTGTTCGCCCGCGCCGAGATGGTTGTGAAGGTGAAGGAGCCGCAGGCCGTCGAGCGCAAGCAGCTGCGCGAGGGCCAGATCCTTTTCACCTATCTGCATCTCGCCCCCGATCCGGAACAGACCCGTGACCTGCTCGACAGCGGCGTGACCGCGATCGCCTATGAGACCGTGACCGACCGCAATGGCGGGCTGCCGCTTCTGGCGCCTATGTCCGAAGTGGCCGGCCGGCTCGCCCCGCAGGTCGGCGCCTGGACGTTGCAGAAGGCCAATGGCGGCCGCGGTGTCCTGATGGGCGGCGTGCCGGGTGTGTCCCCCGCAAAGGTCGCGGTGATCGGCGGCGGTGTCGTCGGCACCCATGCCGCGCGTGTGGCCGCGGGTATGGGCGCGCGGGTTACTGTCCTCGACATGTCGCTGCCGCGGCTGCGCTATCTCGACGATGTCTTCGCCGGCACGTTCGAGACGCGCTATGCCTCGCGCGGGAACACAGAGGAACTGGTGGCCGAGGCCGATATGGTCATCGGCGCCGTGCTGATCCCGGGTGCGGCTGCGCCAAAGCTCGTCAGCCGCGCGCAACTGTCGGGCATGAAGCCCGGCGCCGCCATCGTCGACGTGGCCATCGACCAGGGTGGCTGTTTCGAGACCAGCCGCGCCACCACCCATGACGACCCGATTTACGAGGTGGACGGCGTGATGCATTACTGCGTGGCCAACATGCCGGGTGCGGTGGCACGCACCTCGACGCTGGCGCTCGGCAACGCGACCATGCCCTTCATGCTGGCCCTCGCCGACAAGGGCTGGCGCGCCGCGTGCGAGGCCGACCCGCACCTGCTCGAAGGGCTCAACACCCATGCCGGCAAGCTGACCTATTACGCGGTCGGCAAGGCGCTCGGCATCGACGTGGTGTCGCCGCAGATCGCGCTCAAGTCCTGACCGGTTCCCGTCGCGGTCGACTGTTGCCGCGACGGAAACAGACTTCGCACCGCCGCCCGCTGTTGCACGCGGGCGGCGGGCCATTAGGTCACTGGGGAAACACGCTCAACAGGAGATCCCCATGGCATATGACAGCGCCCCGAAAGTGACCGACGCCTGGCCGGCAGAGCATCCCGACCGGCTTCAGCTCTATTCCTTCCCGACGCCGAACGGGGTGAAAATCTCCATCGCGCTTGAAGAGATCGGCCTGCCCTACGAGCCGCATCTCGTGCCGCTCAGCGACACGACGCGCCCCGAATTTCTGGCGCTCAACCCGAACAACAAGATCCCTGCGATTGTCGATCCCGACGGCCCCGGCGGAAAACCGCTTCCGCTCTTTGAGAGCGGCGCCATCCTGATCTATCTGGCGGAGAAATCGGGCAAGCTCCTGCCGCAGGATCCGGCGCGGCGCTACGAGACGATCCAGTGGCTGATGTTCCAGATGGGCGGTGTGGGGCCGATGTTCGGCCAGCTTGGTTATTTCTACAAGTTCGCCGGTTCGGAGATCGAGGACCGCCGCCCCGTCGAGCGTTATCTGGGCGAGGCCAAGCGCCTGCTCGGGGTGCTCGACCAGCGGCTGGAGGGCCGCGAATGGATCATGGACGATGACTATACCATCGCCGATATCGCCATCTTCCCGTGGGTGCGCACGCTCGACCTCTTCTACGGCGCGGGCGAGGAACTGGGCCTGAAGAGCTACACCAACGTGATGAACTGGCTGGAGCGTTGTCTCGCGCGGCCGGCAAGCCAGGCGGGGCTGAACGTGCCCGACCGGAACGGCTGAGCGTCCCCCGCAACACAGAAAAGGCGGCACCTGCGGGCGCCGCCTTTTTCATGTCCGGCCGGTGCGGGGATCAACCCGGCAGCGCGCCGTTCAGCACATAATCAAGGATCTGGACCACCTGTTCGGGCGTCTCGGTCACGGCGAGCGCGGCCGCATCCACTTCCTTCAGCGCATGCTGGTGATCGGCCCCGTGCATGATGACAAGCGACTTGCCGAGCGCCGCGGCATAGCCCGCGTCGAAAGCCGCGTTCCACTGGCGGTACTTTTCCCCGAACCGCACAACGACCACGTCCGCCGCAGCGATGGCCGCGCGGGTGCGGATCGCGTTCAGCTTGGCGCCCTTATGGTCGTGCCAGAACTTCTGGTCTTCCGCCCCCATGATCGCCACGCCGCAATCATCCGACGCGTCATGGTCGGTCACCGGACTGGTGAAGGTGACATCGAGCCCCTTGGCCGCCGCCCCGCGCACGATCTGGTCGCGCCAGTCGGTATGGATCTCTCCGGACAGGTAGACTTCCATCGCTGTTACCCCCTCAGGCTGGCGCCGGTCGCCTTGGTCACACCGGCAACGATCTTGGCGGACACGGCTTCGATTTCCGCGTCGGTGAGCGTGGCCTTGCGCGGCTGCAGGCGCACGGTGATGGCGACGGACTTCTTGCCCGCGCCCATCTGTGCCGCGGCCTTTTCACCGTCGAACACGTCGAACGTCGACACATCGGCAATCAGCGCCTTGTCGGCGCCCTGCGCGGCGCGCAGGATCTGCTCGGCCTCGACACCCGCATCCACCACGAATGCGAAATCGCGGTCAACCGGCTGGAAGTCGGAGATGTCGAGCGCGGGGCGCGTCGTCGATTTGGACCGTTTCGCGGGCACATTGTCGGGGAAGATGGTGAAAGCCACGGCCGGTCCCTTCACACCGAACGCATCAAGGATGCGCGGGTGCAATTCGCCGAACACGGCCAGCCCGTTCTTCGGGCCGAGGCTCAGCACGGCCGAACGGCCGGGATGGAACCAGTCGGGTGCGCGGCGCATGACCATGAGCTTTGCCGGCGCACCGACCGCAGCCAGTGCCGCTTCCGCATCGGCCTTGGCATCATAAAGATCGACCGGCCGACGGGTGCCGAACGGGTTGCGTGCCGCACTTGCCCCCACCAGCAGGCCGGTGCCCTGCAGCGCCTGCTCGCCCGCTTCCCCGCCAGAGAAGACCGGGCCGACCTCGAAGAGCGCCAGATCGCCGGCCGACCGCGCCTGGTTGCGGGCCGCGGCCTGCAACAGGCCCGGCAGCAGGTCGGGCCGCATGTGGCTCATCTCCGAACTGATCGGGTTGGCCAGTTTGGTTGCGTCCTGTCCCCCGCCGAAATGTCCGGCCGCTGCCGCGTCGATGAAGGAATAAGTGACGCATTCATTGTAGCCCAGCGCCGCCAGCGTGCGCCGCAGGCCCTGCTCGCGCAGCTGCGCAGGCGTCAGGACCGGGCGCGCCACGCCGGGGTCACGCCGCATCGGCTGGCCCTTCAGCTTGGTCAGCGACGCCACGCGGGCGATTTCCTCGACCAGATCGGCCTCCCCCAGCACGTCGGGGCGCCAGCTTGGCACCCAGGCCTCGATCCGGTCGCCGCTGCCGGCCACGCCGAAGCCCAGATCGGTCAGAATGCGAACCTGCTCGGCCTCGGGGATGTCCATACCGACAAGCGAGACGACCCGCGTCGGGTCGAGCTTGTAGGCCCGCGACGTGTCGGGCACCGCGCCGGCTGACACGACATGGCTCGGCGTGCCGCCACACAGATCAAGGATCAGCTTCGTGGCCATGTCAATGCCGTGCGGCGTGAAATCCGGATCCACCCCGCGCTCGAACCGGTAGCGCGCATCGGAGTTGATCCGCAGTTGGCGACCGGCCTGCGCGATGGTGATCGGGTCCCAATAGGCGCTCTCGACAAAGACGTTCACCGTCTCTTCTGTGCAGCCCGTGGCGAGCCCGCCCATGATGCCGCCGATGCTTTCCGCGCCGCCCTCGTCACAGACAGCGAGCATGGTCTCGTCGAGCGTATAGTCCTTCTCGTCGAGCGCGGTCAGCGTCTCTCCGGCCTTGGCGAAGCGCACGGTGATGTCACCCTTCACCTTGTCCGCGTCGAAGACGTGAAGCGGGCGGTTGCGGTCGTATGTCAGGTAATTGGTGATGTCGACAAGCGCGGAGATCGGCCGCAAACCGATCGCACGCAGCCGGTCCTGCAACCATTGCGGCGAGGGGCCGTTCTTCACGCCGCGGATCAGGCGGCCGACGAAGAGCGGGCAGGCCTTGTCGGCCACGGCCGGGTCCAGATGCACCTTGATCGGGCTCTCGAACGTGCCCTCGACCGGCTCCGGCGCGGGCGAGACCTTGCGTCCCAGCCCTCGGGCGGCAAGGTCGCGCGCGATCCCCTCGATCCCGAGCGCATCGGGCCGGTTCGGCGTGATCGCGATCTCGATGACCGGATCGTCTTTCTTGGCATAGTCGATGTAACGCTGGCCGACCTCGGCATCGGCGCCGAGCTCGATGATCCCGTCATGCTCGTCCGACAGTTCCAGTTCGCGCTCCGAACACATCATGCCGAAGCTTTCCACACCACGGATCTTGCCGACCTTGATGACCGTGTCGATGCCCGGGATATAGTCGCCGGGCTGGGCCACCACGACCTTGATGCCGGCCCGCGCATTGGGGGCGCCGCAGATGATCTGCTGGTCGCCGGTGGCGGTGCGCACGGTGCAGACCTTCAGCTTGTCGGCGTCGGGATGTTTCTCCGCGGCGATCACCTCTCCGACGCGGAACGTGCCGAGCCGCTCGGCCGGATCCTCGACCCCTTCGACCTCGAGCCCGAGATCGGTCAGGGCATAGAGGATCTCCTCCAGCGTGGCGTCGGTTTCCAAATGCTCCTTGAGCCAGGACAGGGTGAATTTCATGGGTTCGCAACCTTGTTTCTCGTCCGCGCCTCCATACCCAATTCATCCGCGCGGTGAAAGGGTTTGCGGGGCCAAACTTGCGCCACATTTGCCGTTCATGCTACGTTCATCCAACGGGGCCGCGTATTTTGGCCCTTCTGGTGTTTTGCGTTTTTGTACGTGTGGGGGCGTACCATGACATTTTTCAAGCGATTTTACTCGGACATGTCCGGGGCTTTGACTGTTGAGTTCACCGTTCTTGCAGCATCACTCGTGGGCATTTCCACCGCGACGATGATTTCCGTCCAGTCGGGCGTTTTCTCCAAAGGTGGCGAGATTACCGAAGCCGTTGCCGGCTCCGGCGAAGTTGCCGCGCGCACCGAAGCCGTGATTCCGCAAATCGCGACCGGCACTGGTGGCGGGCTCGGCTCCGGCGGCACTGTCTCGCTCGGAGAGGATGAGGAAGAGGACGAAGTGGCCACCAATACCGGCGGGCCGGGCCTGACCGGCACCGGTGGCGGGGGTGGTGGCGGCTATTCCGGCGCCCCGTCCGCATCCGGCACCGATGATGCCTGTACGGCAACCGCAGGCAGCGGCAGCGCAGGTCTTTCGGCCACGCAAGGATGCACGGACACGAGCGTCAACTGACTCTGAATAAACGAAACGTCTGAATCACTTGTCGGCCCGGTCGACGAGGCGGAACCGTTCGCAGACCAGCATCATGTCGTCCGACCAGCCGCCATTGCGCTCGAAATAGGCGCGATGGTCTGCACGCCACCCGTCGAGACTGTCATTCTCGCCCTCGGCCAGTGCGAAATCCGCATCCACGTCGCAATAGCGCTTCATCTCCACCGACACGGTTTCAATAAGGGCAACGCCCCGCCCGTCCCAGTCGAGCGCAATGTCGCGGCGGCCGACCACCGGCATGGCCTCGCCTTCGTCCTCGAAATCGCGCAAGGCCCCGCAGGTCGCGGTCTTGCGCCCCGAAAGGACAAGCGCCAGAAGCTGGTCGCACAGTGCGCGGCTGTCGCCGAAAGTGAAGGTTTCGGCCTGAGGGTATGTGTCCCTCAGGTCCCTCACCGGCTCAGGCCACCGTGGATGGTCGGCAGGTCGAGCGCGGCGAACCCGTAATTGCGCAGCCAGCGCAGGTCACTGTCGAAGAAAGCGCGCAGGTCGGGGATACCGTATTTCAGCATGGCGATCCGGTCGATGCCGACGCCGAAGGCAAAGCCCTGATAGGCAGACGGGTCGACGCCCGCGGCCTCCAGCACTTTCGGGTGGACCATGCCGGAGCCAAGAATTTCCATCCAGTCGTCGCCCTCGCCGATCTTCAGCTGACCCTTGTCCCAGGAACAGCGGATATCGACCTCGGCCGACGGTTCGGTGAAGGGGAAGTGCGAGGCACGGAAGCGCAGTTCGACCTCGTCCACCTCGAAGAAGGCGCGGCAGAATTCCTCCAGCACCCATTTGAGGTTCGCCATCGAGATATCGCGGTCAATCGCGAGCCCCTCGAACTGGTGGAACATTGGCGTGTGGGTCTGGTCATAGTCCGCGCGGTAGACGCGACCCGGCGCGATGATCCGGCAGGGCGCGCCATGCTCCTGCAGATAGCGGATCTGCACCGGCGAAGTATGGGTCCGCAGAACGTTGGGCGGTCGATTGTCGCCCGCGTCACGATGCATGTAGAACGTGTCATGCTCCTGCCGTGCGGGATGCTCCGGCGGAATGTTGAGCGCGTCGAAATTGTACCAGTCCGTCTCGATCTGCGGGCCTTCGGCCACGGCAAATCCGAGATCGGCAAAGATCGCGATCACTTCCTCGGTCACTTGGCTGACCGGATGGATCGTGCCTGTCCGCGCCGGCCGTGGCGCCAGCGTCACGTCGAGCCATTCGGATTTCAGACGCTCTTCCAGGGCGGCATCCGCGAGCGCGGCCTTGGCCGCGGCGAGCGCGCTGTTGATCTCGTTCTTCAGCGCATTGAGCGCGGGTCCGGCGGTCTGGCGCTCCTCGGGCGTCATCTTGCCCAACTCGCGCATTTTCAGGCTGACTTCACCCTTCTTGCCGACCGCGGCGACGCGCACGGCTTCAAGCGCGGCCTCGTCGCCGGCATCGGAAATCTGCTGGAGAAATTTCTGTCTCAGCTCGTCCATCGGACCCTCTCGAAACTCTGTTGCGTCCTGTTACCACAGGCTTGCCGGATTGCAACCGCAGGCCAGCCGCACCGGGCCAGCGCCCGGGCACAAAAAAACCGCGGGGGCCGGTCCGGCCCCCGCGGCTGATCTGTCAGCGATCCGTCGCGGCTCAGGCCAGCGCGGCTTTCGCCTGATCGACGATGGCGTTGAACGCCGCCGGCTCGTGCACGGCGAGATCGGCCAGAACCTTGCGGTCCACTTCGATGCCGGCCTTGGTCAGGCCGTTGATGAAGCGGGAATAGGTCATGGCTTCGTCATGCGCGCGCACGCCTGCGTTGATCCGCTGAATCCACAGGGCGCGGAAATTCCGCTTCCGAACCTTCCGGTCGCGGGTCGCATACTGCATCGACTTGTCGACAGCCTGCGTCGCGGTGCGGAAGTTGCGGCTGCGGGCGCCGTAATAACCTTTGGCCGCCTTGATGACCTTGCGGTGACGGGCGTGGGTGGTGGTACCGCCTTTAACTCGGGACATGGGTCTGGCTCCTCTTAACGCGCGTAGGGCATGTAGGTTTTGACGATCGCCTCATCCGCCTTGGACAGCGTGGTGGTGCCACGCGCGTCGCGGATGAATTTGTTGGACCGTTTGATCATGCCATGGCGCTTGCCCGCCTGGCCTGCCTTGACGCGGCCGGAGGCCGTGACCTTGAAGCGCTTCTTGGCGCTCGACTTCGTCTTCATCTTGGGCATTTCCATCTCCTTCTCAGGATGTGGTCGTCTGGTGCGACTCGGCAGCCCTATCGGCCGGCCACACCGGTGAAAGCGGGCTTATAGGACTGCAACGGCAGCCCTGCAAGCCCGAAATTGCGTGTCCTGCGCCCTTACTCGGGTTCGCCTTCGTAGATCGCGCGCTCCTGCACCGGCGCCACACGCAGGATGTTGGTCGACCCCGGCGTGTTGAAGGGAATGCCGGCGGTGACGACGATCCGGTCATCCTCGCTCGCGAACCCGTAGTTGCGCGCCGCGCGGGCCGCGTTGACCACGGCCATCTTGAACCGCTCGACGCGGTTGTTGACCACAACGCAATGCAGGCCCCAGGTCAGGGTCAGCCGGCGGGCCGTGTCGATCATCGGCGTGAGCGCGATGATCGGCACGCGCGGCCGCTCGCGGGAGGCAAGCTTGGCCGTGGTGCCGGAATGGGTGAAGCAGCAGATCGCCTTGACGTTGGTCGTCTCGGCCACCTCGCGGGCGGCAACGGTGATCGCATCGGCCACGCGCTCGCGCGACGGCGTGCGGGCGGCTTCGAGGATTTGGCGGTAGATCTCGTCCGATTCCACCTCTTCCGCGACCGCATTCATGGTGCGCACGGCCTCGACCGGATAGTCGCCGGCGGCACTTTCGGCCGACAGCATCACCGCGTCAGCACCTTCATAGATGGCCTGCGCGACATCGGACACTTCGGCGCGCGTCGGCACCGGGGCCGCGATCATGCTTTCCATCATCTGGGTCGCCACAATGACCGGCTTGCCCACCGCGCGGCAGCCCCGCACAAGGCGCTTCTGGATCGGCGGCACGGCCTGCACCGGCAGTTCCACGCCGAGATCGCCGCGCGCCACCATGATCCCGTCGGACGCATCGAGGATCTCGGGGAAGGCTTTCACGGCGGCCGGTTTCTCGATCTTGGCGAGCACGGCGGCGCGGCCTGCGGCCAGTTCGCGGGCCTCGTGCATGTCCTCGGCCCGCTGCACGAAGGAGAGCGCCAGCCAGTCGACACCCAGTTCGCAGACAAATTCGAGGTCCTTGCGGTCCTTGTCGGACAGCGCCGCGAGCGGCAGCACCACGTCGGGCACATTGACGCCCTTGCGGTTGGAAATCTCGCCGCCGACCTCGACCACCGTGTCGGCATGTTCGGGCGAACAGTCGGTGACCTTCAGCCGGATCTTCCCGTCATTGACCAGAAGCGTCGAGCCGGGCTGGAGTGCCGCAAAAATCTCGGGATGCGGCAGGCGGACACGGCTGGCATCGCCCGGCGCCTCGTCCAGATCGAAACGGAAGCTCGCGCCCTCTTCCAGTTCATAAGGCCCGTCGGCAAATTCGCCGCAGCGCAGTTTCGGCCCCTGAAGATCGGCAAGGATGCAGATCGGGCGCTCCATTTCCTCTTCGATCTGGCGGATCAGCTTGTGGCGCTGCCGGATATCGTCATGTGACCCGTGGCTCATGTTCAGGCGAAACACATCGGCACCGGCAAGGAACAGGTCACGGATCATCTCGTACCCGTCGGAGGCCGGCCCCAAGGTGGCGACGATTTTCACGTTACGGTTGCGTCTCAAGCCTGTCATCGGATCCTCTGGTCATGCTCTACGGGGCGTTTTGCGGCTCTCTTAGCGCAGCCAAGGGGAAATGTCCGGCAAAAATCGGGACATTTCCTGTCTTTTTGGGGTTTAGCGGTGGCTCCTTCGAACCGGGGGCGATATTCAGATCGGGCAGCGTGCGCCGCCCCGACCGGGCCGCGACAGAAGAAGGACCCCGCACGATTCATGGCTGACCATCCCGCCTTTGAGCTTGTCCCCGGCCGCCCCGGCGTGCCGCTCCTGCTGGTTTGCGACCATGCGTCCAACGCCGTGCCTGCGGCGCTTGGCGGCACGCTTGGCCTCCCGCGGGAGGATATGGAGCGCCATATCGCTTTTGACGTCGGCGCGCGCGGGCTGACGTTGGAACTGGCAGAGCTTCTCGGTGCAACGGCGATCCTGTCGACCACCTCGCGGCTGGTGATCGACCCCAACCGGGGCGAGGATGACCCGACGCTGGTGATGAAGCTCTATGACGGGTCGATCATTCCTGGCAACCGCGCCGTGGACGAGGCCGAGGTCGCGCGCCGCCTCGCCGCCTATCACCGACCCTATCATGACGCGATCACCGCACATCTGGATGCCATGATCGCGCGGGGCGAGGCGCCGCAGATCCTGTCGATCCATTCCTATACGCCGCAATTGCGCGGACGGGCGCCCCGCCCCTGGCATGTCGGCGTCCTGTGGGACGAGGATGCCCGGATCGCGCGGCCGCTCATCGACCGTCTGATGCGCGAACCGGACCTGTGCGTGGGCGACAATGAACCCTATAGCGGGCAGTTGCGCGGCGATTGCATGTTCACCCACGGCACGCAGCGTGGCATCGCGCACGCCTTGATCGAACTGCGCAACGACCTGATATCTGATGCAGCAGGGGAGACAGCCTGGGCACGGCGGCTCGCGCCGATCCTCGCCGAGACCTGCGGACTGACCGAAGGAGTGACCCATGGATGACCAGACCCGGCTCGAACTGGAAGCCGCAGCCTTCCGGCGCCTCGTCGCCCATCTGCGCGAGCGGACCGACGTGCAGAATATCGACATGATGAACCTTGCCGGTTTCTGCCGGAACTGCCTGAGCCGTTGGTATCAGGAAGCCGCGGCAGAAAAGGGCATCGAGATGAGCAAGGAAGAGGGGCGGGAATTCGTCTACGGCATGCCCTATACCGAGTGGCGCGACCGCTACCAGACCGAGGCAAGCGATGCGCAGAAGGCGGCATTCGCCCAAAACGCGCCGGCCCACGACTGACAGGTTGGCCGGTCGGACCAGCCAAGCAAGAGGGGCGCATCCGCCGGGATGCGCCCCTTTTCTTTTGATCCGTGATTGCGCGCCGTGCCGCTCAGACCGCGGCCTTGCGGCTTTCCTCGATATAGATTTCGCGCAGGCGCGTCGCGACCGGTCCGGGCGCGCCATCGCCGAGCCGTGCGCCGTCAATCTCCACCACCGGCATCACGAATGTGGAGGCTGAGGTGATGAAAGCCTCGCGCGCCACCTTGGCCTCCTCGATGGTGAAGGCGCGCTCCTCCACCTTGATCCCCGCTTCGCGCGCGAAGCGCAGCACGGCGGCACGGGTGATCCCGTGCAGGATGCGGTTCGACAGGTCCCGCGTCACGAGCGTGCCGTCGGCTGTGACAATATAGGCATTGTTCGACGAGCCTTCCGTGACCTGCCCGTCCTCCACCAGCCAGGCATCGTCGGCGCCGGCGGCCTTCGCGGCCATCTTGGCCATCGAGGGGGCGAGAAGTTGCACCGTCTTGATGTCCCGCCGCGCCCAGCGGATGTCGGGCACGGAAATGACCTTCATCCCCGTCTTCGCCGCCTTGCTGTCGATAAGCGATTTCGCTTGCGTGAACATCACGAGGCTTGGCGCAACCCCTTCGGGATAGGCGAAATCGCGGTCGGCCGCCCCGCGCGTTACCTGCAGGTAGACAAGCCCCTCGGTCACGGCATTGCGGGCGACCAGTTCGCGATGGATGGCAAGCAGCGTGGCCCGGTCGCAGGGCGCGGCCATGTCGAGTTCCCCCAGCGAGCGTTCGAGCCGCGCCGCGTGACCGTCAAAATCGATGAGCTTGCCATCGAGCACGGTCGTCACCTCGTAAACCCCGTCGGCCATCAGGAAACCGCGGTCGAACACCGAGATCATGGCCTCTTCTTCCGGCAGGTATTTGCCGTTGACGTAAACTGTTCTGCTCATACCTATCCCCAGAGCGCGGCCACGGGCGGATGCACGCCGGCCGCATCGAATGTGAGTGCGTGATCGCGGTCGCGCGCCAGAAGGAGCGGCCCGTCGAGATCGGTGATGTCCGCGCCTTGCGCGACCAGGTGCGCCGGCGCCATGGCGAGCGAGGAGCCGACCATGCAACCGACCATGACCGTGTAGCCTTCGGCCCGCGCCGCCGCGCGCAACTCCAGCGCCTCGGTCAGGCCTCCGGTCTTGTCGAGCTTGATGTTGACCATGTCGTAGCGGCCCTTGAGCGACGGCAGGCTCGACCGGTCATGGCAGCTTTCGTCGGCGCAGACCGGCAGCGGCCGGTCGATATGGGCGAGCGCCTCGTCCGCACCTGCGGGCAGCGGCTGCTCGACCATCTCGACCCCCAGATCAAGCAGGACCGGCGCGATTTCCGCATAAAGGTCAGTGGTCCAGCCCTCGTTCGCGTCGACGATGATCCGGGACGAAGGTGCTCCGGCGCGCACGGCTTCCAGCCGCGCAATGTCGCCTTCGCCGCCGAGCTTGATCTTCAGGAGCGGCCGCGCGGCCTGGCGGGCGGCTTCGGCCCGCATCTTCTCCGGCGCATCCAGCGACAGAGTGAAAGCCGTCAGCTCCGGTCCGGGCGCGGGCAGGCCCGCGAGGTCCCAGACGCGCTTGCCCGCCGATTTCGCTTCCCAGTCCCACAGGGCGCAGTCCACCGCGTTGCGCGCCGCACCGGGCGGCAGCAAGCCCTGCAATGCGCGGCGGTCGACATCCTGCGGCAGCGTCTCGATCTGCGCGGTGACACTCTCCAGCGTCTCGCCATAGCGCGCATAGGGCACGCATTCGCCGCGCCCGGTCACGCCGTCGCGGCTGACGGTCGCCGTCAGGACATGCGCTTCGGTCCGCGACCCGCGCGAGATCGTGAAGACCTGCGCGAGCGGGAATGTGTCTGCCGTAACGGTCAGAACCATGGATCAGACCGCTGCGAGCGCGTCGACGAGGCGACCGGCGCCCTGCCGGTAGGGATCGACCGCAGGCAGGCCCATCCGTGCCTCCACCTCGGCCAGATAGGCTTCGGCATCGGCGTCGGACAGTTTGGCCGTGTTGACCGAGATGCCAACGACCTTGCAATCGGCATTCACGACCTGAGCCAGTTGCAGCGACAGGTCGCGCAGGTCTTCGAGCGACGGCAGGCCATAGCCGGGCAGACCGCGCATATGGGTCCGGGTCGGCTCGTGGCAGAGGATCAGCGCATCGGGCTGGCCGCCATGGATCAGCGCCATCGTCACGCCCGAATAGGAGGCGTGGTAGAGGCTGCCCTGCCCCTCAATCAGATCCCAATGGTCGGGGTCGTTGTCGGGCGTCAGATATTCCACGGCACCGGCCATGAAATCGGCGATCACCGCGTCGAGCGGAACGCCACCGCCGGTGATCAGGATGCCGGTCTGGCCGGTGGCGCGGAAGGTCGCTTTCATGCCGCGTGCCACCATTTCGCGCTCCATGGCGATGGCGGTGTACATCTTGCCGACCGAACAGTCAGTGCCGACGGCGAGGCAGCGCTTGCCCTGCCGCTTCTCGCCATTGGCGATCGGATAGGCAACCGTCGGGATGCGCACGTCGTGCAGCGTACGGCCGTGCATCTGGGCGGCCGCGACAAGCTCGCCCTCGTCGCTCAGGAGATTGTGCAGCCCCGACGCAATATCGAGCCCGGCGGCCAGCGCCTCTTTGAGGACGGCGATCCAGCTGGGCGCGATGACCCCGCCGCGGTTGGCCACACCGATCACCAGCGTTTTCACGCCGGCGGCCACGGCCTCCTCGATCGACATGTCCGGCAGGCCCAGGTCGGCCTGGCAGCCTTCGAGCCGGAACTGGCCCAACGCATATTCCGGACGCCAGTCCTTGATGCCCTGGGCAACCTTGGCTGCGAGCGGGTCATGCGCATCGCCGAGAAACAGGAGATAGGGCGTCTGGATCATCGTGAACCTCTGAAATTGAAGTGACACGCAACAATGCCCGCGCCGGATCGGGATTTTCTCGTGATCATCACGCGTGAACGCACCGTCAGACGGAAGATTCTTCGATCAATGCCCGGTTTGGCAGAAGGTTCTTCGATCCGTCAGTCGAAATTCGGAATCAGGGCCGCGGGTTGCGGGTCGTCGCTGGCGAAATCGCGCGGCGGCTGGCTGCGGACATCGGCGCGCAACTTATATTCGTAGCGCAACTCGTCCCCTTCCGGCACAGCATGGATGATGAGGCAGCGCGACAGGTGGCGCGGCCCGTCATAGAGGTCGACCACGCCGCGCAGGTTCGGTGCGTCGCTCGCCTGAAGCGCGAAGCCGCCATCCCAGTCCCGCAGAACGCGATAGTCGCGGTCACCCGCCTGCACGCGCAAACGGCTCTGCTTCGCGGCTGCACGCTTGCGTGCACGCCGCAGCCCTTCGAGCACTTCATCCGACAGGAAAGCGTCCATGATATCCCCCGCGGGGCCGCAACATTGGCCCCAAACAACACTCGTTTGTTCCCATATTTCAGGGCATCAGCCGATTCTCGTCAAGGATTGTTACGGAAACGTAAGGCCGAAAGGCTTGCCAGCAGGGCGCGGAGTGTGAAAGCGTCACAGCCGAAAACCAAGACCAACAACAGGGCGGAGCCTTCCAAGCGTGTTTCATTCCTTCTTTCCGAAACCGAAGCTGTTTTTCGGCTCCTTCGTCCTGTGGGGGATCGGCTGCGTCCTTCTGTGGTTCCTCGGCGCGACCCATTGGGGGGAGACGTTCAGCCTCGGTCCGCTCGTCGGGTTCGACTTCCCCGCGGCTCTTGGCGAGGATGCGACCGAGGAGGCGCAAGCCGCCTTTGCGGCCGCCGCGGAATCGGCCCAGAATTTCTGGTTCTACCAGTATATGCTGGTCTGCTACGCGCTGTTCGTCGGCTTCTGGATGATCTGGTCACCCCACAAATGGGGGCGCTGGTCGGTCTTCGGTTCGGCGGTCATCCTGTTCATCAACTGGTTCATGGTCCAGCTCGACGTGCTCATCAACGAGTGGTTCGGCGACTTTTACGACTATATCCAGATCGCGCTGAGCGGCGACGAGACCTATTCGCTCGCCTATCATAACGGGCTATTGCTGACCTTCCTCAAGATCGCGATGACATGGATGCTGATCGCGGTCTTCAACGCCTTCCTCGTCAGCCACTATGTGTTCCGCTGGCGCACGGCGATGAACGACTATTACACATCCGTCTGGCCGCGGGTCCGCCATGTGGAAGGCGCGTCCCAGCGCATCCAGGAAGACACGATGCGCTTTGCCGGGACCGTGGAACGGCTCGGCATCTCGATCATCGACAGTTTTCTGGTGCTCATCGCCTTCATCCCGATCCTGTGGGAACTGTCGGCCTATGTGACCCGCATTCCGATCTTCGGCGAGGTGCCGCAGCCGCTCGTTTTCACCGCGATCATGTGGTCGGTCATCGGCACGGCCATCGTGGCGGCCGCGGGCATCCGGCTGCCGGGGCTCGAGTTCCGCAACCAGCGGGTCGAGGCCGCCTATCGCAAGGAACTGGTCTTGGGCGAGGATTACGAGGACCGCGCCCAGCCGCCGACCCTCGCAGAGCTGTTCGGCAATGTCCGGCGCAACTATTTCAGGCTCTATCTGAACTATCTCTATTTCAACATCTTCCGCTACAGCTACCTGCAGATGGGCGCGCTGGTGCCCTATTTCGCGCTTGGCCCGACAATTGTGTCGGCAGGCTTCACCTTCGGCGTGATGCAGCAGATCCTGCGCGCCTTCGGCCGGGTGGAGAACTCGTTCCAGTTCCTCATCAACAGCTGGCCGACGATTGTGGAACTGATGTCGATCTACAAACGACTGGCGGCCTTCGAGGCCGTGATCGACGGCGACCGGCTGTCGGATATCGAATATGAGGTGAAACAGGCCGGCATCACCGAATAAGTGGTGCACCGGCACAGGAAAGGGGCGCGACCGGTCCGGCCGCGCCCCTTTGTCGTGGCGGGATCAGGTGGCGCGCTTTTTCGGGCGCAGCACGTGCGGGCGGGCGCCATCATAGAGCGCACTGTCGACAAACTGCTGCTCCTCTGCCAGCGCCCGGCCAACGAAGACGAGCGCCGTGCGGGTGATCTTTGCGTCGCGCACCTTGGCGTGAATGTCCGACAGGGTGCCGCGGATGAACAGCTCATCCGGCCAGCCGACGCGGTAGGCCACCACGACCGGACAGTCGGCACCATAGAGCGGGCTCAACTGGCGCTCGATCTCGCGCAGGTTCCGGATCGCCAGATGGATCGCCAGTGTCGCCCCGGTGCGGCCGAAATTCTCCAGCGTCTCGCCCTCGGGCATACCGGTCGACTTCATCGACATGCGGGTCAGCACGATGCTCTGTGCCACTTCCGGAATGGTCAGTTCCTGGCCCATCGCTGCCGCCGCGGCGGCATAGGCCGACACGCCGGGCGTAATGTCATAGGGGATGCCCTCGGCCTTCAGCCGGCGGATCTGCTCGGCGATCGCACCGTAGAGCGAAGGATCGCCGGAATGGACCCGCGCCACGTCTTGCCCCCGCGCATGGGCTGCCACGATCTCGGCATGGGTCTCGTCGAGCGTCATCGGAGCGGTGTCGAGCACGCGGGCACCCTCCGGCGCGAAAGCCACCACGGCCTCCGGCACAAGCGAGCCCGCATACAGGCAGACCGGGCAGGTCTCGATAAGGCGGCGGCCCTTGATCGTGATCAGGTCCGGATCGCCCGGTCCGGCGCCGATGAAATGCACGGTCATGCGAGGTCTCCGTCGATCTTGCGGGCATAGCCGCGGGGGGTGAACATGCGCGGCCCTTCACCGAGCGCGGCCAGACGCGACTGGCTGGAGCCGACGAGCACGACGGTCAGCATATCGACCTCGTCCACATCCAGATCGGCCAGACGCCGGTAGCGCAATTCCTCTTCCGGACGGCCGAGCGAACTGGCCAGCAGCACCGGCGTATCGGCCGGGCGGTGACCGAGCAGGATGTCCCGCGCTTCGGCGAGCAGCGTGCGGCGGCGGCGCGAGACGGGATTGTAGAAGGCGATCACGAAATCCCCTTCGGCGGCGGCATGCAGGCGCCGCACGATATCCTCCCGCGGGGTGAGCAGGTCGCTCAGGGAAATCGCACAGAAATCATGGCCCAGAGGCGCACCCGCGCGTGCCGCAGCCGCCTGCAGGGCGGAAACGCCCGGTGTGCAGACGACCTCGACGCGGCGGGCGGCATCGCTCACGCCAAGCGCTTCGGGCCCGCGGTCGAGCAGTTCGAAGACGAGCGCGCCCATCGCATAGATGCCCGCGTCGCCCGAACAGATGAGCGCCACGTTGCGCCCCGCGCCCGCCGCTTCCAGCGCATAGCGGCAGCGGTCTTCTTCCCCGCCGAGCGGAAAGTCGGTGCGCCGCTTGCCCGCGGCCAGCGGGCCGAGCAGATCGATATAGAGCCCGTAGCCGACCAGTTCGTCCGCCTCGGCGATCAGGCGGGAGGCTTCGGGCGTGCGCCAGCCCGACTGGCCCGGCCCGATGCCGACGACCGACAGACGCCCGCGAGCCCGTCCCGCAAGCTCTGTCACCGGTTCAGGCGCGAGCGCCAGCGCACAAGTGGCATTGGCCGATTTCCGTTTCGGGACCACAAGCTCCGCCGCCGCGCCGCCAAGCGCCAGCGCCGCCCCTTCGGACACGCCGGGGCAGCCCACCTCGGCCTGCACCACTTGGGACGGGTTGGCGAGCCGCGGCGCCTCGGCCGACAGTTCATCCGCGGTAAAGAGCCGGAAAGGCACGCCGAGCCGCTTCGCGACCTCGATCATGGCCGGTTCATCCGCCTTCAGATCGAGCGACCCTACAGCTGCGACCGAACCGGGCGCCACGCCGGAATTTGCCAGCGCGCCTTTCACGAGGTCCCAAAGCTCGTCGGGGTCGCATCCGCGCGCGCAGCCAAGGCCCAGCAGCGCCCGTTGCGGGTGGTAGACCAGATCGAGCGGTCCCGGTGTGACCGGCGCGAGGCTCGTCACGAGCCGTGCGGGACCGGCACCGGGCGCCATGTCCCAAATCGGCTGGCCTTCGATCAGCGGCCCGTCGCCGGACAGAAGCTCCGCCATCACCGCGCGGGCATTGTCCGGATTGGCAAGCCGCCAGCCGGCAGGCGGCGCATCCAGCGCCACGCCGAGCGCCAGATCGCCGGCAGTGCTGACGGCGGCCGGCGCGTCGAGCGCCTCCGCCACCTGCCGCGCGAGCCGGTTCGCCCCGCGATGCCCGCCGAGGAGCGGGATCACCGTCGACCCGTCATCCGGCACAGACAGAAGCGGCGGTTCGTCCCTCTTGTCGCCCAGAACCGGCGCCACCGCCCGGATCAGGATGCCCGCCGCGCAAACCCCGATCACCGGATGGCCCGCAAGGAAGAGGTCGCGCACATGGGTCAGTGCATTGTCGAAATGGACATCGGCCTCGTTCACCCGGCCCGCGCGCCCGTGCAACGGTAGGCCGAGCGCCCCGGACAGACGATGGCCCAGCGCCTCTCCGGCGCGGGAGATACAGACGATGATCGGGGTCAGTTCAGCCACGGATCGGCACCTTTGGTCAGCAGGATCATTGAAAAATAGGGGGCAGTGTCGGGCGCATCGGACAGGGCGCAGGCCCGGCCTTCGGGCAGGGTCGCACGCTCCACATAGCCCGCCTTTGCGGTCAGGCCGAGCCGGTCGATCACCCGGCGCACCTTGGGCATATGCCGTCCGAGCTTCATCACCGCGACCGCGTCCGCGCTGGCGATCCGGGCTTCCAGCTCGGCCTCGGGCAAGGTGCCGGGCAGGATGGTGAGCGTGTCGGTCCGCGCCGCCAGCGGGCGCCGCAGCGCCGCGGCGCAGGCGGTGATCGACGTCACGCCCGGCACGACCTCCACCTCGAACCGGTCCTCCAGCCGCGCCATCAGATACATGAAGGAGCCGTAAAAGAGCGGGTCGCCCTCGCAGAGCAGCACCACGTCCTGGCCTGCGTCGAGCGCGGCGGCAATCTCCGCTGCACCGGCATCATAGGCGGCTTGCGCGGGGGCGCGCGCCACCGTCATCGGCACGGTGATCGCGATTTCGCGCGCGTCGGGCGCAATCGCTTCGGCCACGATCCTGCGGGCGAAACTGTCGCCGCTTTCGAGCACCGGATAGGCGATCACGCGGGCCTCCGAGACCCGCTGCCACGCCCGCCGCGTCACCAGTTCCGGATCCCCCGGACCCAGACCGACACCGATCAGCCGTCCGGTCATCGCTTCACGAGGCTCCATTGCACGACAGGCATCTGCGGCCGCCAGCCTGTAAACCCGCCGAGCGGTTCCGCGCGATCGACCGACAGGCGCACAAGATCGCCGCCGCGGGCCTTGTGCGCCTCGAGGAGCAGCGCCTCGCTTTCCAGTGTCACCGAATTGGCAACCAGCCGCCCGAGCGGGCGCAGCGCATCCCAACAGGCGTCGATCGTTGCCGCACTCAGGCCACCGCCGATGAAAATCGCGTCCGGCGCCTCCAGCCCCGCCAGCGCGTCTGGCGCCTCGCCCTCCACCAGTTCAAGCCGCGGCGTGCCGAGCGCCTGCGCATTGTCGGCTGCCATCGTCCGGCGGTCAGGGCGCGGCTCGATACCGATCGCGCGGGCATAGCGGGCCGCGCGCATCCATTCCACGGCAACCGACCCGCAGCCGCAGCCCACGTCCCACATCAGCGCGCCGCGCATCGGCATGAGCTTGGCAAGCGTCGCCGCCCGCACCTCGCGCTTGGTCATCGTGCCGTCATGGCGGAACAGCCCGTCCTCCAGCCCCGGCACGCGCGGCATCAACGCCGCATCGGACGCGGCAACGCACTCCACCGCAAGCGTATTGAAGGCTGGCACCTTGTGGTCCCAGCTTTCCGCCAGCCCTTCGAACCGGGCTTCATCGGGGCCGCCCATGGCGGCCAGCACGGTCATCGGGCTGCGGCCGAAACCGCGCGCGGTCAGGAAGGCCGCGATCTGGGCCGGGGTTTCCGCGCCGGTTGTCAGGATCAGAAGCCGCTGGTCGGGCTGGATGAAGGCGATCATCTGGGCGACCGGCCGCCCGTGCACGGTCAACGTTTCCAGATCGGCCATTGACCAGCCCATCCGCGCGGCCGCCAGCTGGAAGGCCGAAAGCTGCGGGTGATAGGTGATCTCGCCGGGCGGGATGGCCCGCCCGATCCGCGCGCCGACCGAATACCAGAGCGGATCACCGGTCGCGAGGACGACGACCCGCCGCCCTTTCAGCGCCTGCAACTGGTCGATCAGCGCATCGAAAGGCGAGGGCCAAGAGAGGCGCTCGGCCCGGATCGCGGGTGACAGCGCATGATGCCGGTCGCCGCCCACGATCACGTCGGCGGCTTCCACAACCGCGCGGGTGGCCGGGGTCAGCCCGTCCATCCCATCCTCGCCAATGCCCACGATATGCAGCCACGGATCCATGTCTCAGCCCTCCTCCGGCAAACCGGCCGCGAGCGCGTTGACCGCGGCCGAGGCCATGGCAGAACCGCCGCGCCGCCCGCGCAGCGCGAGATAGGCGCAGCCGCGCGGGTCTGCGGCCAGCGCCGCCTTGCTTTCCGCGGCCCCGACGAACCCGACCGGAAAGCCGAGGATCGCCGCGGGTTTCGGCCAGCCCGCGTCGAGCCGCTCCAGCAGGTGAAAAAGCGCTGTCGGCGCGTTGCCGACCGCGACCACGGCACCCTCGATCCGATCGCGCCACAGGTCCACGGCCGCCGCCGACCGCGTCGTGCCCATGTCGCGCGCCATCCGGGGCACGCGCGCGTCGTTCAGTGTCACGATGATGTCGTTCTCCGCCGGCAGGTAGCGGCGGATGATCCCTGCGCCGACCATTTCGCAATCGCACAGAACCGGCGCGCCCGCAGCCAGCGCCGCGTGGCCGCGCGCGGCGACATCGGGGGAAAAGGCCAGCCGGTCGGCCACGTCGACCATCCCGCAGGCATGGATGAGCCGGACCGCGACCGCCGCCAGATCGGGCGTGAACCTGTCGAGCCGGGCCTCCGCCCGCACGGTTGCGAAACTGGCGCGGTAGATGGCCGCCGGATCGCGCTCGTAGTGCAACCGGCGTGCGGGGTGCGGCGCGGCGGTCGGTCGATCACCCTCGGTTGCCGTCGCGGCGTCGCGCAAAAGCGCTGCATGGCCCGTACCGAGGATCCAGCCCTCTTCACGGACCTGCGCCTCCGCGACCATGTCGGCATCGCCGAAGCGGGAAAAAAGATCGGCCAAACTGCCCGCGTCATCAAGGCGTCCCAATGCGGCGGCCAGCAGGCGCACCTGCACCCGGTCGAGCGGCTCCGCCTCGGATTGCGCCTCTCGCACGGCGTCGGACAGGAGCGAGGGATAGACCTCGGCAATCGTGATCGGACATTCCGGCAGCACAATGCCCGCCCGTTCGGGCCAGATCTCGACCGCGCCTGCAAGCCGCGGATCAGCCATCAGGGCGGCGATTGCGGGCAGGCCAAGGAGCATCTGGGAGCCGGGCGCGCCGGCATAGGCCAGCTGGAACGGGCTTTTGGCGCCCTTTGCCGCCCCTTCCGTCGCGCGATGCTCCGGCGGGTGGTCCCGCCCGCTTCGGTCTCGGGCGCGCTCTGGCACATCCGCCTGATCCTCGGTCGACGGCCGGCCCCAGAACGGTCCCGTGCCGTCGAATGAGCGGTTCATCAGCGCCGCGACCTCGAACCGGTTCGAGCGATTGTCCGGCCGGTCGGTGATCCGTGCGGCCAGCCAGTCGCGAAACGCGCCGGGCCGGTCTGCGCCGGTGATTTTCGCCTGCGCACCCACAGGCAGACCGAAGGGGAAATCGAACCCCGCGAGCACGCGGCGGCCCCGCGCATGTTCATCCGCCAGCCGGTCGGCGAGCCAGCCGACGGCCTCTGCCCGCGTGCGGCAATAGACCGGTTCCACAGCCGCGCCGTCGCGCCAGATCCCGATCCAGATCGCGTCCTTCGAGGGGCGCGCCGGGCTCGGCGTGGCGCGTGCCGACCAGTCGATCACGAGCACCGTGTCGAACAGGCGCGGGCTCATGTCTTGCGCACGCTCCGCGGCCCGTGCGGGTGGTCCGCATGCGGATAGGGGTGGTGGTGGTGATCATGCCCGTGATCGTGCCCGTGACTGTGGCCGTGCGCGTGGTCGTGGCCATGGTCATGCCCGTCATGATGATGGTGGTGATGGTGGTGATTGCCCTCTTCGGCCATCACGAGCCGGCACTCGCCGGTGCAGAACGTGTCGCACAGGGAACAGTCCTCGACATTCGAGCCGGGCGCAGACGCCCCCTGCCCCTCCACATGGTGGTGATGGCTTTCCTGCGGCAGGCCGACCTCATCCTCGAACCCGAGCAGTTGCACACGATATTTGCAGGTGGCGCAGTTGGGCGGCGGAACCTCGCCCACCTGTTCGGTGATCCGCTCGGCGAATGTCTCCAGCACCTTGGGATGGTCGTTCAGATATCCGGCCTTCACGAACGAGATCTGCGGATGTTCGGCTGCCACCTGATCGGTGAACCCGTAGATCCGGTCGATCAGGATGCCGGTGAACAGGAAATAGGGAAAGACGATGACCCGCTTATAGCCGAGCTTGGCGACATGGCTGAGGCAGGGCTCGACCAGCGGGAAAGTCACGCCGGAATAGCCGACCTCGCACCAGCCGAAGCCCATCCCTTCCCAGAGCATCCGCGCGACCTTGGAAACATTGCCGTTCGCATCGGGGTCGGACGCTCCGCGACCGATCACCACAAGGCAGGTTTCCGACAGGGGCAAGTCGCCCAGTTCCGCATTGGCGCGGTCAACGGCCTCCTGGATGCGGGCGCCCGCCGCCGCGACCATTTTCGGATCGACCCCGAGTTCGCGGCCATAGTTGACCTCGATCCCGTTCGTCTTGGCATAGGTGTTGAGCACCGAGGGAATATCGTTCTTTGCATGCATCGCGGCAAAGAGCATGCCGGGCACGGCAAGGATCCGGTCGCAGCCCGCGTCCCGCAGCCGGTCGAGACCGTCGCGGATCACCGGATTGGCAAATTCCAGATAGCCATATTCGACCATCCAGTCGTCCGGCAGATAGGCGGGCAACTTCTCCGCCAGAACGGCAAACTCGTCGACCGCCGCCTGGCTGCGCGACCCGTGGCCGCAAATCATCACACCGGTTTTGCTCATGCTTCGGCCTCCTGCGCACTGTCCTGATCGCTCTCCGCGCTCTCGGCCGCGTCCTGCGCGCCCTTGGCCTTCCGGTCCTTCAGGATCGCCCATGCGGCGGTCGCCACCGCGGCACCGAGCGCGATGCCCGCAACCCAATGGTCATGTCCGGCCGCATCGGCCAGATGCCCTGCATGGGCCGCGGCCGGTGCGGCGTGCATGACCAGCGCCCCCGTCGACAAACCGATTGCCTGCATGAATTTCCGGACCATCGCGCACTCTCCTCCTGCCAACAGAATACGGAAAGCGGGCGCGGTGAGCCCTCGCTGACGATGTTGCCTTTCATCCCCTGTCTGGGTCGATGGCGGGCAAACCCCCTTTCCGGCCCCGCTCCGGGGCGTCGTCGCCTCCGGTATAGACGGGCCGCCTGCGGGAAACAATCGCCGATCCGGCGGCGGGCCGCGGCGGCACCGGGCGCCCACTGTTTCGCCCTTCTCGACAGTATGTGCATCCACGCCGGGCTTTTGTCCGTATCGGGAATGATTAGGTCGGATGGAGACCGGAACCGGACCCGAAAGGACCACAGACCATGGGCGCACTGATCGACGGCAAATGGGAAACGAATCCCATCTTCCCGACCAGCAAGGACGGCAGCTTCAAACGCGCGGACACGAGTTTCCGCAACTGGATCACGCCTGACGGCGCTGCGGGTCCGACCGGCACCGGCGGATACAAGGCCGAGAGCGGGCGCTACCACCTCTATGTCTCATATGCCTGCCCTTGGGCGCATCGCACGCTCATCTTCCGGCAGTTGAAAGGGCTGGAGCCGCATATCTCGGTCGATGTCGTGCACCCGCTGATGCTCGACGATGGCTGGACCTTCGAGACGGATTTTCCGGGCGCGACCGGCGACAGTCTGGGCAACCGGTCCTACCTGCGCGAGGTCTATCTGGATGCCGATCCGGAGATTTCCGGCCGTGTTACCGTCCCGATCCTGTGGGACAAGAAGACCGGCACGATCGTGTCCAACGAAAGCTCCGAGATCATCCGCATGTTCAATTCCGCCTTCGACGGGATCACCGGCAACCGGGACGATTACTACCCCGAAGAGTTGCGCGAGGGGATCGACGCGGTGAATGCGCGCATATACGACACGCTCAACAACGGTGTCTACAAATGCGGCTTTGCCCGCAGCCAGACGGCCTATGACAAGGCCGCGGCGGCACTTTTCGACACGATGGACTGGCTGGAAGACCGGCTGTCATCGCGACGCTACCTGATGGGCGACCGGCTGACGGAGGCCGACTGGCGGCTCGCGGTCACGCTCTTCCGCTTCGATCCGGTCTATGTCCAGCATTTCAAGACCAACCGGAACCGGCTCGTCGATTTCCCCAACCTCTGGGCCTATGCGCGGGAGCTCTACCAGTGGCCGGGTGTGCGCGAGACGGTCAATTTCGACCATATCGTGCAGCACTACATACGCAGCCATTCCTCCATCAATCCGCTCGGGATCGTGCCGATCGGACCGCGGATCGACTGGGACGCGCCGCACGGGCGCGAGCGCCTGAAACTGGCAAGCTAACCGTCTGAGGCGCCCTCCGGTGTTGCTCCGGTCCCGTCCGTCAGGTCGGGACCCGTCAGATCGGGGGCGAGATCGGGCAGCGTGCAGCCCGCAAGCTCGCCCGCAACTGTCGCAAACCCCTGCGAGATCGCGCCCGAGATCGCAACCGTCACCGTGTCGCGGCTGTCCGCGAGATCGGCAAGCAGGGTGCGGATCTCCTCCAGTTCCGCCGTCAGCGCCTCGATCCTACGCCCGACCAGCGGATCATCGGCGCGGGCTTCGCGCAGTTCGGCAATATCCGCGCCGATCTGCTCCAGCCGCCGGTCGACGAAACCAGGCTCCGGCAGGCGCTCGGACAGACGGTCGAGGCCGGTATCCACGATCGCCGTGCGCAGGTTCAACTCCAGCATGGATTTCAGCCGGTCGAGCTTCACCGCCAGCACGATCCCGGCCACGGTCAGGATGATCGCCAGCATCAACGTGGCATTCACCAGCGCCAACCCCAGATCACGAAAGGCGCGTCCCCAGCGCGACCCGGTCTCCGCTTCTTCGGTCATGGTCGGTTCCCCCTGTTCCTCGCCCTGCGGCACGTGCCGAACTTAGGCCGGGTTCGGTCGCGAAACCAGTATCTTGTCGACAGGTCGCCCCTTGAGTAGCCCGCCGCCAGCCGCTAGTCAGACCGGACCTGCAGCGAAGGAGCCGGCCGCCCATGTCCAGCACGATCACCATCTGCGACACCTGTCGCGCCCCCGGCACCCTGCCCGATCTGGACGGGCCGCGCGACGGCGCGAAGCTGGCCGATCTGGTGGAGGCTGCGGCGGAAAAAGCCGGTGTGCCGACGCGCCGCGTCTCCTGCCTGATGGGGTGCGAGCATGGCTGCAATGTCGCGGTTCAGGCACCGGGCAAGCTGACCTATGTGATGGGCACATTCACGCCGGATGCGGAGGCCGCGGACGCCATTGTCGACTATGCGCGCCTTCACGGCGAAAGCGACTCGGGTGTCGTGCCCTACCGGACATGGCCGCAGGGCGTGAAAGGGCATTTCCGTGCCCGCATCCCCGCGCTCGACACAGGGTCCGATACGCCGTGACCGGCCCGGACCCTGCGATGGTCCACGGGGGCGGGCTCGATGCCGCGATGGCGCGGTTCGGGGGCGCACGATCAGACTGGCTCGACCTGTCCACGGGCATAAACCCGGTTTCCTATCCGCTGCCGGCGCTCGACACAGAGGTCTGGACCCGTCTGCCTGACAGCGCCGCGCAGGAACGCCTTCTCCGCGCTGCACGGGCCGCCTGGACCGCACCGGCAGGGGCGGCGCTCCTGCCCGCACCCGGCACCTCGGCCCTGATCGCCCGACTGCCCGCTCTGGACGACCCCGGCACCGTCTGGATACCGGGCCCGACATACAGCGAACATGCACGAAGTTTCCGCGCCGCGGGCTGGACCGTGGCCGAGGGCGACACCTGCCCCGCGAATGCGACGGCCGCCGTTCTGGTCAGCCCGGACAATCCGACCGGACGGATTTGGGCCGCAGATGACTTGCCCGACCTGCCTTTGCGCATTCTCGACCTCAGCTTTGCCGATCTCGAGGCAACACCGGCGCTGATGGCCGAAGCAGCACGCCCCGGCACGATCATCCTGCGCGGATTGGGAAAATTCTGGGGACTTGCGGGTCTGCGGCTCGGCGCGGCGGTCGGTGACCCGGACCTTCTGGACCGGCTCGGACAGATGCTCGGACCCTGGCCTGTCTCGGGGCCTGCCCTTGCAGTGGGCACCGCGGCACTGGAAGACCATGACTGGATCACGGCGACCCGCGCGCGCCTTGCGGCAGACAGCGCGCGCATGGTCGCCCTGCTGGCCCGCCACGGATTGAACAGGATCGGTGGCACAGCCCTGTTCCACCTCTGCGAACATGCTGAATCGAAACAGCTCTTCACGCGGCTTGCCCGACAGCATATCCTGACACGGCCATTCGCCCACACCCCCACCTGGCTGCGGATCGGCCTGCCCGGACCGGAGGCGGACTGGGCGCGCTTCGACGCAGCCCTCAGCACCATGGAGCCCCCCCATGACCCATGTTGAAATGCTGCTCATTGCCCTGTTGCTCGACGCCGCGCTCGGAGAACCCGCGCGGATCTGGACCCGTGTCCCGCACCCCGCTGTCCTGATGGGGCAGGCTGTCGACTGGTGCGACCGGACGCTTAACCGCGGCCGGTTCCAGCGGGCCGCCGGCGTCCTGACCTGCATCGGGCTCGTGGTCGCCGCGGGCCTGGTCGGCCTCGTCATCGCCGTGATTCCCGATTTCGGCATTCTCGAAATGCTCCTCGCCGCGATCCTGCTGGCGCAGAAGTCGCTGGTCGACCATGTGCGCGACGTGGCCGCGGCGCTTGAACAGTCGCTCGACGCGGGCCGCCGCGCGGTGGCGCGGATCGTCGGGCGCGATCCGAACATGCTTGATGAGAGCGGCGTCGCACGCGCCGCGATCGAGAGCGGGGCGGAGAATTTCAGCGACGGGGTCGTGGCGCCGGCTTTCTGGTTCCTGCTCTTCGGCGCGCCGGGCATCCTGATCTACAAGGCGGTCAACACGGCCGACAGCATGATCGGGCACATGAGCGAGCGCCACCATGCGTTCGGGTGGGCCTCGGCGAAGCTCGACGATCTGCTGAACTGGATACCGGCGCGCATCGCCGGTGGCACGATCGCGGCGGCCAGCCGCGGACGCGAGGCATGGGCCGTGATGCGGGAAGATGCGGACAGCCACCGCTCCCCCAATGCCGGATGGCCCGAAGCCGCCATGGCGGGCGCGCTCGACATCCGGCTGGCCGGACCGCGCACCTATGCCGACGGGCTGCATGACGATCCGTGGATCAATTTCGGCGGCGAGCGCGACATCGGTGCGCTGGAGGTCCGGGCCTCCGTGACGGTGCTCTGGCGGGCCTGGGCGATCCTGCTGGCCATCGCGGCGCTCCTCAGCTTCCTGGTCTGGCTGGCCTGACCACGCAGCCTCCGGCTGACGCCGCGTCGCCGCGACATTGGCGATCTTGAGCCGCGGGGGCGGCAGTGGCACTGTCGCGGCAGCATCAAGGGAGATTTTCATGGATACCGATATCGTCATCCTCGACGGCGCACGGACCGCCATCGGCACGTTCGGCGGCAGCCTTGCCGGCACCCCGCCAACGGAACTCGCCGCCCATGTCAGCCGCGCGGCGCTCGACCGCGCTGGCGTGGAACCGGGGCAGATCGGCACGGTCGTCTTCGGCCATGTCATCAACACCGAACCGCGCGACATGTATCTGTCGCGCGTGGGCGCGATCGACGCGGGCATCCCCGACACGGTGCCCGCGATGAACGTCAACCGGCTCTGCGGGTCGGGCGCACAGGCGATCGTCTCTGCCGTGCAGGCGCTGGCGCTCGGCGACGCCGATTTCGCGCTGGCTGGCGGGGCCGAGAACATGTCGCGCAGCCCCTATCTTCTGCAGCAGGCGCGCTGGGGGCAGAAAATGGGCGACGTGAAGACGCTCGACATGATGCTTGGCGCGCTCAATTGCCCGTTCGGAACCGGCCATATGGGCGTCACGGCGGAGAATGTCGCCGCCGAGCACGGGATCAGCCGCGACGACCAGGACGCGTTCGCGCTGGAAAGCCAGACCCGCGCCGCCCGCGCCATCGCCGAAGGGCGCTTTGCCGACCAGATCGTGCCGATCGAGGTGAAACGCGGCCGTGAGATGGTCAGCTTCGACACGGACGAGCATCCGAAGAACACCTCCGCCGAAGCGCTGGCCGGCCTGCGGCCCGCCTTCCAGAAGGACGGGACCGTGACAGCAGGCAACGCGTCGGGCATCAATGACGGGGCTGCGGCCATCGTGATGGCGCGCGCCGGCGCGGCCGAAAAGGCCGGACTGAAGCCGCGCGCACGTGTGCTCGGCTATGCCCATGCAGGTGTGCGCCCCGAAGTCATGGGGATCGGTCCCGTGCCGGCGGTGGAGAACCTGCTCGCACGCATCGGCCTGTCGGCGGGCGACTTCGACGTGATCGAATCGAACGAGGCATTCGCCGCGCAGGCTTGCGCCGTGAACAAGGGGCTTGGCCTCGACACGGCCAAGGTGAACCCCAATGGCGGGGCGATTGCGCTTGGCCACCCGGTCGGTGCAACCGGCGCGATCATCACCGTCAAGGCACTGGCGGAACTGGAACGGATCGGCGGCAAGCGCGGGCTCGTCACCATGTGCATCGGCGGCGGTCAGG
Source organism: Oceanomicrobium pacificus (assembly GCF_009833495.1). Taxonomy (GTDB): domain Bacteria; phylum Pseudomonadota; class Alphaproteobacteria; order Rhodobacterales; family Rhodobacteraceae; genus Oceanomicrobium; species Oceanomicrobium pacificus. The sequence goes on from NZ_WUWG01000001.1 coordinate 234,410, forward strand.
GCATCGCGCTCGCCATCGAGCGGATCTGACGGCGACGCCGGACCGGCGGAAATGAAGGCAGGCCCGGCGGCCTGCCTTTTTTTGTCAGATCAGCCGTCCGGCGTGTCGGACAGGAACGCCCGCACCTCGGCCTCGAACCCCCGCGGGTCTTCGGCATGAAGCCAGTGCCCGAGACCGGGCATCGCCTTGAAACTGGCATTCGGAAAAAGGTCGAGAATCTTCGCGCGGTGATCATCTGCCACATAGTCCGACGCGCCGCCCGACAGGAACAGGGTGGGCCCGTCGAACCGTCCCGAGACCTCCGGAAAACCGGTGATCAGGTCCATGTCGCGGTCGAGCGCGTCGAGGTTGAACCGCCAGCGGGGGCCGCCCTCACCCAGATCGAGGCTTTGCAGAAGGAAGGCCCGCACGCCCGGTTCCGGCACGCTGTCCTGCAACTGGGCGTCGGCGTCCGAACGACGGGACACCCGGCTCAGGTCCACAGCGCGCATCGCCGCAATCAGGTGGCGCTGGCTGTGACCGTAGGCGACCGGCGCGATATCCGCCACGATCAGCCGGTCGACAGCCTCCGGCGCCTGGAGCGCAAGCACCATGGCCGCCTTGCCGCCCATCGAATGGCCGAGCAGGTCCGCGCGCCCGCCCTCGGCCGCGATCACCGCGCCGAGGTCGGCCGCCATCGACGGATAGTCGTTGTCCGCCGCGTGAAAGCTCTGCCCGTGATTGCGCATGTCGACCGTCACCGTCGGCTGGAGGTCGGAGAGCCGTTTTGAGAGCACACCCCAGTTCCGCGCCGATCCGAAAAGCCCGTGGGCAATCACCAGCGGTTTGCCCTGCCCCTCTCCGGCGCGCACCCGTTCCAAAAGCTCGGTCATTCCTGATCTTCCCTGTCGGTCACCTTTGATCGCCGCCCCTTCTGGCAGAGCGGCGGCCGCCCGTAAATGGCCCGCCTGTCACCACGCCTGTTCATAAATGGCCAGCGCGTCGCGTTCTGTCACGGGGCGGGGATTGTTTACGAGCAACCGCTCCTGCAGCATCGCGGCCTTGGCCATGCGGGGCAGCGCGTCACGCGGGATGTCAAGGTCGCGGAGCCGTTCCGGCAGGCCCAGGTCGGACGGCAGGGCAGCCAGCCGGTCGATGAAGGCGGACGCAACCGCCTGTGCGCCATCGCCCGCATCCAGATCGGGAAACGCATCCCGCGCGATCTCGGCATAGAGACCGGGTGCGGTGACCGCGTTGAACCGCAGCACCGGCGCGAGCACCATCGCATTCGACAGGCCGTGCGGCACGTGGAACATGCCCCCGATCGGGTAGGCGAGCGCATGAACGGCCGCAACGGGGGCATTGGCAAACGCCATGCCAGCCAGCATCGAGCCGGCCAGCATGGCCTCCCGTGCCGGGAGATCGTCGCCCGTCCGGACCGCCCTGTGCAGATGCCCGCCAAGCAGCCGCAGCGCCTGCCGCGCCAGCCCTTTGGACACCGGATTGTTGTTGGGCGAGGCCGAGGCATAGGCCTCGATCGCATGGACCATCGCATCGATCCCGGTCGCAGCAGTGATTGCCGGCGGCAGGCCCAGTGTCAGCGTGGCGTCGAGCAGCGCCAGATCGGGCAGGATGACCGGCGAGGACACGCCGCGCTTCTCCTCCCCGCCCACCGTGATGATCGATACCGGCGTGACCTCCGACCCGGTGCCCGCCGTCGTTGGCACCAGCGCGAGCGGCAGGCGCGGCCCCTGCGCCTGACCGACGCCCCATGCCGCGTCGAGATCCTCGTTGCTGCCGAGCACCAGCGCCGCCAGTTTCGCCACGTCGAGCGAGGAGCCGCCGCCGAACCCGAGCACACCGGTTGCGCCGACCGACCGCCCGGCCTCGATGGCCGCGTCGAGCGTAGCACGGGACGGATCGGCCTCGACCGCATCGAAGAGCGTCACCTCGGCATCTGTGCCCAGCGCGTCGAAGAGCGGATCTCCGAGCCCGAGCGCGGTCAGTCCGGGGTCGCTGACGGCCAGAATGCGGGGGCCGAGGCAGGCGGCCAGACGCCGCACCCGCTCGGGATCGGTGACGGGGCCGGACAGAATGGCGGGCGGGGTGTGGAAACTGAACTGCATGATGGGGATCGGGCCGCAGCCTTCACCTTTCGTCAAGCATCTTGACCTCTTTTCGTTCAAATTCCCGCCACAATGGACGGGTATCGTGTTCCTCGTGAGTAGCCCTAAGTAGCGCGTGTCTGTCTGTGGAGTTGCGTTTGTCAGATCGGTCCGGCCGGCCCAGAGCGCCGGTCGGACACTTCGGAAAGCGGACCGGTTTTTGGTCCCGACCTGACCCCTTGCCAGTGCGAATCGGTTCCCCCAAGGCGGCGGCCGATGGCGCAAACCGCCCGATTTGAGACGGGACCAACGGCGGGGAATGTGACTTTTTCGGAACGGAATCGCCGCATCGGGCGTTTGAATCACACGAAGCCGGCCAACACACGGTTTCGTGAATTGCGTGGGTGTCTGGCCGGTTCGACGCTGAAATGTCGGGAAATTTTGGTCCGGCACCCGATTTGAAACGAAGACGATTTCAGACCTGCCGGATGGACCGGCATCATTTCGCCGACCGGACAGGGCATGGGTGCCCATCGTCACAGACGTGTCGGCATGCCGCAGGGGACACTGCGGCAGATAGGGGGAGCGAAGATGGAACATATCTTCTTCATTCTGATTGCCGGTTGCAGTCACGACCTGAGCACGTGCCAGGTGCAGGAGGCATCGCAGCCCTTTCTCGGCGCGGAAAGCCATTGTGAGGAACAGCTTAACCGCCTGATGCTGGAAACGCCTGCCGAATGGCCGGTGATCGAGGGCCGCTGCGTGGCCGCCGGCACCGAACTCGTGCTCGCCCAGCCCGACCCGTCCGAACTCGCCAGCTGACACCCGACCGCTGGCCGGAACGTGCCCAGCCGCCTGACCTTGCGGCACGACTGAAAACCCCGTAAACCGCGCGACTGAACGCCGAGTTTCAGAGGGTTTCCCATGTCCGCACCGAAGAAAGTCGTGCTTGCCTATTCCGGCGGCCTCGACACCTCCATCATCCTGAAATGGCTCCAGGCCGAATATGGCTGCGAGGTGGTGACCTTCACCGCCGATCTCGGCCAGGGGGAGGAACTGGAACCCGCGCGCAAGAAGGCCGAACTGCTCGGGATCAAGCCGGAAAACATCTTCATCGAGGATGTGCGCGAGGAATTCGTCCGCGACTTCGTCTTCCCGATGTTCCGCGCCAATGCGGTCTATGAGGGGCTTTACCTGCTCGGCACCTCGATCGCGCGGCCGCTGATTTCCAAGCGTCTCGTCGAAATCGCGGAGGCCACCGGCGCCGATGCCGTCGCCCATGGCGCGACCGGCAAGGGCAATGATCAGGTCCGGTTCGAACTGAGCGCCTATGCGCTCAACCCCGACATCAAGGTGATCGCGCCCTGGCGCGAATGGGACCTGACAAGCCGCACGAAGCTTCTGGAATTTGCCGAAGCGCACCAGATCCCGATTGCCAAGGACAAGCGCGGCGAGGCGCCCTTCAGCGTCGACGCGAACCTTCTGCACACCTCGTCTGAGGGCAAGGTGCTGGAGGATCCGGCCGTGGAAGCGCCCGATTTCGTCTACCAGCGGACGGTGAACCCCGAGGACGCACCCGACACGCCCGAATATATCGAGATCGGCTACGAAAAGGGCGATCCGGTCACGCTGAACGGCGAAGCCCTGTCGCCGGCCGCCATGCTGACCGCGCTCAACGAATATGGCCGCACGCACGGGATCGGCCGGCTCGATCTGGTCGAGGGCCGGTTCGTCGGCATGAAATCGCGCGGCATCTACGAGACACCGGGCGGCACGATCATGCTCGAAGCGCATCGCGGCATCGAGTCGATCACGCTCGACCGTGGTGCTGCCCACCTCAAGGACGAGCTGATGCCGCGTTATGCGGAACTGATCTACAACGGTTTCTGGTACTCGCCCGAGCGCGAGATGCTGCAGGCCGCCATCGACAAGAGCCAGGAACATGTCGAGGGCACGGTGCGGCTGAAACTCTACAAAGGCTCGGTCCAGACCGTGGGCCGCTGGTCCGACAAGTCGCTCTATTCCGAACAGCATGTGACCTTCGAGGATGATGCCGGCGCCTACGACCAGAAGGATGCCGCCGGATTCATCAAGATCAACGCGCTGCGCCTGCGGCTTCTGGCCGACCGCAACCGCCGCGGGTCGTGATCGAAGCGCGCGCCATCACGCGGGAGGGCGTCAACGCCCTTCTGCGGCTGAAGGTCCGCCCCGATCAGGACGGGCTGGTCGCGCCGAACCCGGTGACGATCGCGCAGGCGGCTTACGAGCCGCAATCCTGGGTCCGCGGGCTCTATGAGGGCGACCGCCCGGTCGGGCTCATGGCGATGATCGACATGCCCGGCCACCCCGACACACAGCCCCATGATCCGGAGGATGCGGCCTATCTCTGGCGGCTGATGATCGCGGATACGGAGCAGGGCAAGGGCTATGGCGCGGCGGCCCTCGCGCTGGCCTTCGATCAGGCCCGCGTCTGGGGCCGCTCCAAACTGGCCGTTCACGTGGTGGAGCGCGAGGACAGCGCGCTCGACCTCTACATCCGGGCAGGTCTGCGACCGACAGATATCGTGGAAGAGGGTGAACGGCTCCTTGTCGGCCCTGTACCGCCTGCCCCTGCGGCCTGAGCGCGCATTCCGTAGGGTCATGCAAGACAGGCGGCGGCACCTCTGCCTAGGCTTCCCGCGTTTCCAGCCGGTCGCCAAAGGAGCCCACAGATGCCGCTGTCCCGGATTGCCGAAAGCCTTCAGAAAGGCATGCCCCCGCAGGGCCTGCCGAGTTCCATCAAGTTCGATTGCGGCGCGGATGGCGTGCTCGTCCTGACCGGCGCGCAGGTTCTGCGCGACGACCAGCCGACCGACTGCACGATCCGCATCTCGGCCGACAATCTCGACAAGCTCCTGCGCGGCAAGCTCAACCCGATGACGGGTGTGATGATGGGCAAGCTCAAACTGTCGGGCGACGCCACGGCGGCTCTGCAGTTGAGCAAGCTCCTGAAAAGCTGACCCTCAGTCGCTGAACGCGTCGAAAGCGGCCATAGCTTTCGCGCCATACATGAGCGACGGGCCGCCGCCCATATAGACGCACATGCCGATGACCTCGGCCAGTTCCTCCCGCGTGGCACCGGCACGGATCGCGGCGCGCGTGTGGAACCCGATACAGTCGTTGCACTGTTTGGCAACGCCGATCGCGATCGCGATCAGTTCCTTGGTCTTCGTGTCGAGCGCACCTTCAGCCGTGGCGGCATTGGCCAGCGTGTTGAACGCCGCGGCGACCTCCGGAATCTCGGGGCGCAGCTTCGCCAGATCGGCCCGCGTGTCCTTCATCGTGTCGGTCCAGTCCATGATCCCTCTCCCCTCTGGCATGACGGTCTGAGATCACATGCTCGCTCGATTTCGCGCATTGCGCCAGATCAAGCGTTCGGACCGGCCTCCTTCGCCTCGGGGTGCAAGACCTTCGATTCCCGCGCAATCGACCATTCGATGAGCCGCCCCCAGAGGTCGCGCACCAGCGCTTCGGGCAGGCCGTGGCGCGCGGCTTCGGCAGCCACCTTGTCCTGCACCTCCTGCACGCGCCAGGTGATGCGCGCGGGCAGGTCCTCGACCTGCTTGAGCGCCACGGCACGGTCGATATAGGCCGCACGGCGGGCCAGCGCCGCGACAAGTTCGGCGTCGAGCCGGTCGATCTCGACTCGCAATTCCGTCATCGACTGGCAATCTTGGGGCGCGCGCGCCATGGGCCACCTCCGCTTGGATCCGGAGCCATGTGATGCCGTGGCACGCGCCGTGGTTCAATAGGCAAATTGAAGCGGACCGGATCACGGGCTTAACGCCCCTTCACCGGTTCGTCACCGCTTCGTGCTTTGTATTTCAGAGCCTTGGCTGGCACTTCTAGGCCTCGGACCAGACGGAGTGACGACCATGCGTTTTGCCAATATCCGCCCTTTCCTTCTTGGCGTTGCCATCGTGTGCGGGCTGATGCTCGGACAGGCGGCCGACGCGCGCAACCTGCAGACGGCGATTTTCGCCGGTGGCTGTTTCTGGTGCGTCGAGGCGGATTTCGACAAGGTGAAGGGCGTGGTGGAAACCACCTCCGGCTACACGGGCGGCACGGTGGCCAACCCGACCTACAAGCAGGTGACGCGCGGCGGCACCGGCCATTACGAGGCCGTCAAAATCGTCTATGACGCCGATCAGGTAAGCTACGAGACCTTGCTCAATGTGTTCTGGACCTCTGTCGATCCGACCGATGCGGGCGGCCAGTTCTGCGACAGGGGCGAAAGCTACCGCACCGCGATTTTCGCCACCACGCAGGCGCAGGCTGATGCGGCGCTGGCCTCGAAAGCCGCCTTGAAAGGGCGGTTGCCCGGCCCGATCGTGACGCCCATCGCAGCCGCCAAGACCTTCTATCCGGCCGAAGCCTATCACCAGAATTACTACCGCAGCCAGGACAAGGTTCTGACCCGGTTCGGCTATGTGACCAAGGCGAAAGCCTACAAGGGCTACCGCGACGCCTGCGGGCGCGATGCGCGGGTCAAGGCGCTCTGGGGCGCGGATGCGTTCGTCAACCGGCTCGGCTCCTGAGCGCGTCCTGATCCGACCAGCAAATTCCCTCGCGGCGCGGCTTGTCCCGCGCCGCAAGCGCGCCTAGCCTGCGGCCCATGACCGGACCTTCGCTTCCCCGCATCGATCACCTCGTCTTCACCGCCGGTTCGCTGGCCGCGGGCCGGGACTGGATGAGTGACCGGCTCGCCCGCCCGCCCTGCGGCGGCGGGCAGCACCCGCAGATGGGCACCCACAATGCGCTCTGGCGGATCGGTGATCACTATCTCGAAGTGATCGCAATCGATCCGGACGCCCCGCCGCCCGGCCGGCCGCGCTGGTTCGCGCTTGACGAGTTGGACACGGATGCGCCGGTGCGGCTTGCGACATGGGTTGCCGAGGTACCCGATCCTGTGAACGGACCGGAGGCGCAGGCGCTGGGGCACTGGCCGGTGCTCGACTTGCATCGCGGCGATCTGAACTGGCGCCTGACCGTGCCGGACGACGGGCAGATGCGCGCATCCGGCGCGGCGCCCTACCTGATTTCCTGGCCGGAAGATGCAGCGCGTCCGGGCCTCAGCCTGCCCGATCAGGGGCTGGCGCTCGACCGGCTCGAACTGGACGGACCCCCGCCCTTTTGCGAGTGCCTGCACGCGTCCGGCCTCGACCGTCTGGTTGCCCTTAGCGAGGCGCCGCGCCCGAAGCTGACTGCGCGCCTGTCCGAGGGTCGCACAGGCGCGGTCTTCATATTCGAAAGCTAGAGCGCTGCGACAAGATCCGCAGCGCGCGCTGCCAGCGCGTCGGGATCACCGGCAACAAGGATGCGTTTCCGCCGCCCGGTCTGCCCCGCCGCAATGGTCACCGCCGATTTCGGCACGCCGAAAAGTTTCGCAAGCAGTTTGACCAGTGCCGCATTGGCGGCCCCGTCAGCCGGCGGCGCGGCAACATGCACGGCAAGAACAGCCGCGCCGTCCGGGTCCGTATCGACCCGCCGCAGGCCCGGCTGCGCAGCGCGCGGCGTGACCCTCACGCTCAGTTCCAGCCCGTCCGCCATGCGACGGGCCGGGCCCGTCACAGGAAGAGCGCCGCGTTGTTAATGAGGACGATCCGCAGGATCATGATCCCGACCAGCGCGACGAGCGGCGCGAGGTCAAGCCCGCCCATCTGCGGCAGGAAGCGCCGGATCGGCCCGTAGACCGGTTCGAGAATCCGGTTCAGACCGTACCAGATCTGCGCCACGAATTGCTGGTGCAGGTTGAGGATCTGGAAGCTGATGAGCCAGCTCATGATCACATGGGCGATCACGATGTACCAGGCCACGTCGAGCAGCAGGAGAAGGATTTGCAATAGTGAGGCCATGGAGGTCCGTCCGCTTTGGTTCCGGCCAGACTTAAGGCGGGTTGCCCGCCGGATCAAGCGGTTGCGGGGCATCGACCGGCCCGGGCTGTCCCTGTGCCCCCTGTCCGGGCTGACGTCGCGTCGGCCTTCCCCCGCCGCCCCGGCGCGCCTACATGCGAAGGGACTGGACCCGAAGCAGACCCCGAGCAGACGAGGCCGCCCAGACATGTATCCGCTGATCCGATTTGCCACCGAACTCTGGCTTGCCCGCAAGGAAGAGCCGCTGCCGCTCGACGGCACCCATGTCAGCACCCATCGCTGCATGCCGTGGGACATCGACATCTGGGGCGAGCTGAACAACGGGCGGACCCTGACGCTCTTTGATCTCGGGCGGATTCCGCTGGCGGGTCGTGTCGGGCTCATCAAGGTGCTGCGGGAGAACCGCTGGGGGCTGACCATGGCGGGCGCGTCAGTGCGCTACCGCCGCCGGGTCCGCGCCTTCGACAAGGTGGAGATGCATTCCCGCTGCATCGGACGGGACGAAAAATTCCTCTACCTGCAACAGAGCATGTGGCGCGGCGACGAGGCTGCCAACTCGATTCTCTACCGCTCTGCCGTTACCGACCGCAACGGCATCGTGCCGACCCAGATCGTGGCCGAGGCGCTCGGCCAGCCCGACTGGAACCCGCCCCTGCCGGCGTGGGTTCAGGCCTGGATCGACGCGGAAGCGGAACGCGTCTGGCCGCCCGAGCGGGACGGCGGTGCGCCGGATGCGGGTGTGGCGGACGTGAAACTCGACCACCGCGCCGCCTGATCCCCAGGCCTGCATTTTCTTGCCAGATCGCGAAGCCCCGTGCTTTATGATCGGCAAGATAACGGGCAGGACGGATCATGGACGCAGGCACCCCGAAACGGGCCAGATTTGGCTGGATGCTGTTTGACTGGGCGTCGCAGCCCTATCACACGCTCCTCATCACCTTCATTTTCGCGCCCTACTTCACCTCCGCCGTGGCCGCAGATCCCGCATCGGGTCAGGCGACATGGGGCTACATGACGGCCGCCGCCGGTATCGTGATCGCGCTGATGGCGCCGGTGCTCGGCGCGATGGCCGACACGTCGGGACCGCGCAAACCATGGATTGCGCTCTTCTCCGTGGCCTATGTCACCGGCGCCGCGCTCCTGTGGCTCGCCGTGCCGGGCATGAGCGACCCTACGATCGTGCTGCTCGCCTTCGCGCTCGGGCTGATCGGCGTCGAGTTCGCGACCACTTTCACCAATGCGATGCTGCCCGATCTTGTGCCGCGCGCGCAGGTGGGCCGCCTGTCCGGCTCCGGCTGGGCGCTCGGCTATGTCGGCGGGCTCGTGTCGCTCATCCTGATGCTGACGCTCCTGGCCGAGAACGAGGCCGGCGTCACCCTGATCGGGCAGGCGCCGATCCTCGGCCTCGATCCGGAGATGCGCGAAGGCACCCGCAGCGCCGGGCCGCTGACCGCGATCTGGTATGTGATCTTCATGATCCCCTTCTTCCTCTGGGTGCCCGACGCGCCGCGGCGGGCCTCTACCGCTGGCGCGGTGCGAGCCGGTCTGGCGGATCTTGCGCGCACGGTGAAGGCGCTGCCGCAAAACGGAAGCCTGATGGCCTATCTCGGCTCGTCGATGTTCTATCGCGACGCGCTAAACGGTCTTTACGCCTTCGGCGGTATCTATGCGGCCGGTGTTCTAGGCTGGTCGATCGTCGATATCGGCATTTTCGGCATTCTTGCAGCCGCGACCGGCGCGGTGGGCGCATGGGTCGGCGGCTTTGCCGATGAACGGTTCGGCCCCAAGCCACTGATCGCGACCTGCATCACCGCGCTGGCGCTCATCTGCCTGATCATCGTCATGACCTCGCGCGACAGCGTGCTCGGCATGCCGGTCGCGGCGGGGTCGGCCCTGCCCGATATCACCTTCTATGTCTGCGGCGCGCTCATCGGGGCCGCGGGTGGCGCGCTTCAGGCCGCGTCGCGCACGCTTCTGGTGGATCAGGCAGAGGCCGGGCGGATGACCCAGACCTTCGGGCTCTATGCGCTCGTCGGCAAGGCCACGGCCTTCCTCGCGCCGCTGTCCATCGCGCTGGCCACCGATCTGAGCGGATCTCAGCGCGTCGGGGTCTCTCCGGTGATCGCGCTTTTCCTCCTTGGGCTCGTTCTGCTATTCTGGGTGCACCCAAAACACAAACCCGCGTAAGACGGGCGCCATGCGAGCAGTGCCATGTCCCGCCTATCGAAGTTTTGCCTGTCGGCGATCCTGAGCGTCGCCATCCTGTCTCCGACCCATGCCGCGCAGCCGGCCAAACAGCTGTTCGGCGCGAAAGCCACGCCATCCGAACAACGGTCCGCCGCTCTTGGCAGCTATTCCCGCGGCTGTCTTGCCGGGGCCGAGATGCTGCCCGAAAGCGGCCCCACCTGGCAGGCGATGCGGCTGAGCCGCAACCGCAACTGGGGCCATCCCGAGATGATCCGCTTCATCGAACGGCTGAGTAGCTACACCGCTGCCAAGACCAGTTGGAACGGCCTTTATGTCGGCGATATCGCGCAGCCGCGCGGCGGGCCGATGCTGTCGGGCCATGCAAGCCACCAGCTCGGGCTTGATGCCGATATCTGGATGAAACCCGCAATGGACCTGACGTTGAGCCGCAACGCGCGGGAGAATATCTCCTCCATCTCGGTCCGCAGTGCCGACCAGCGCAACATCAACGGCAACTGGAGCCGCGACCATCACCTGATCCTGCGGGCCGCCGCCAAGGACCCGGCGGTCGCGCGGATTTTCGTGACGGCGCCTGTGAAGCTGCGGATGTGCAAGGAGGCGCCCGCGCATGATCGCGCATGGCTGCGCAAGATCCGGCCCTGGTGGGGGCATCACTACCATTTCCACGTGCGCCTGAACTGCCCGAAGGGCAATCAGGTCTGCGCCAATCAGGCGCCGATCCCGGCCGGTGACGGTTGCGAGGAGGCGATCTGGTGGGTTACCGAAGCACTGGAGCCGCAAAAACCCGACCCGCTGGCCCCGAAGCCGAAGCCCAAACCGAAACCCAAAGCGATCACACTTGCCGACCTGCCGAAGCAATGCCAATCCGTTCTGCAATCCCGCTGATCCTGAGCCTCGGGCTCGCCGCACTGGCCCTGCCGGCTTGGGCCGAGCCACGGCTCGAAGAGATCAACCGCTATGTCTGGTCCGAGAGCTTCGGGGATTTCGGCGGCCTGTCGGGCATCGAAGTCACCGATGGCGGCGACGGTTTCCTTGCCATATCGGACCGTGGCACATGGTTGCGGGCGCGGGTCATGCGCGACGGGGACGGCATATCCGACGTCACCGTGACAGCGCGCGGACCGCTCCTGACGACCAAGGGCGAGCCGCTCGACGCGCGCAACGTCGATGCCGAGGGGATCGCCATTGCGCCCGACGGGTCGATCTACGTGTCCTACGAATCCAACCATCGCGTGACACGGTTGCGGGACATTGCGGCAGCGCCGGACCTGCTGCCGCGGCATCGCGATTTCCCGAACCTGCAGAACAACAGTTCGCTCGAAGCGCTGGCGGTCGATGCGGCGGGCACCGTCTACACGATCCCGGAACGGTCGGGAAAGCTCGATCGGCCCTTCCCGGTCTACCGCTTTCGCGACGGGACGTGGGACAAGAGCCTGTCGGTGCGGCGCGAGGGGCGCTACCTTGTTTCCGGCGCGGATATCGGGCCGGACGGCAAGCTCTATCTGCTGGAACGCGACTTCACCTTCCTCGGCGGGTTCACGAGCCGCATCCGCCGTTTCACGCTCGGGCCGAACGGGTTCGATGCGGGCGAGACGCTGCTGACGACCTCCTACGGCACCTATGACAATCTGGAAGGCATTTCCGTCTGGCAGGACGACCGCGGGCGGCTGCGCCTCACGCTGATCTCGGATGACAATTATTCGGTCTTCCAGCAGACGCAGATCGTCGAGTTCGTGCTGAACGAAGCCGGCAGCTAGGCCGGCCTAAGGGCCGCGCAGCCGTCAGGCCGCGCGTTCGGGTTTCTTCCACGTCCGCAGCACGTCCCAGGCTTCCGCTGCCGTGTCCACGAAAGTGAAGAGGTCCAGATCGCTGTCGGAGATGGTGCCTGCGTCGGCCAGCGCCTCCCAGTTGACAATCTTCTCCCAGAATTCGCGCCCGAAAAGCAGGATCGGCAGCGGCTCCATCCGGCCGGTCTGCACCAGCGTCAGCGTCTCGAACAGTTCATCGAGCGTGCCGAACCCGCCGGGGAAGACCGTGATCGCCTTGGCGCGCATCAGGAAATGCATCTTGCGGATCGCGAAATAGTGGAAGTTGAAGCACAGTTCCGGCGTCGCGTAGCGGTTCGGGGCCTGTTCGTGCGGCAGCACGATATTGAGCGAGATGGACTTGCCGCCGGCTTCCGCCGCCCCGCGGGAGCCGGCCTCCATCACGCCCGGACCGCCACCGGTCACGACCATCAGTTCGCGGCCCTGCGCCTCGACACAATGGCGGGTGCAGAGCCGGGCAAACTCGCGCGCCTCGTCATAGTAGCGCGACAGGTCCTTCAACGTCTCGGTCCGGGCCTTTTCCTTGTGCTCGGGATCAGGAATGCGCGCGCCCCCGAACAGAACCACCGTGCTGTCGATGCCCATTTCGGCCAGCGTCAGTTCGGGTTTCAGAAGTTCTAGCTGCAGCCGGACGGGGCGCAATTCCGGCCGGCAGAGAAAATCGGGATCGTCGAAGGCCAACCGGTAGGCCGGAGAGAGGGTTTGCGGCGTGTCCGGCGTGCCTTCCCAAGCGCTGATATCGCGCTGCGCGTCGGGAAATCTGACCTGTTTGCGTGATCCGCCTGCCATATTGTCCTCCGGTTGCGACTGTCTGATGCGCCCCCATGCAACGTTGATTGCGCCGGGAGATCAACCGCTCTATAGCCTGCTTGTTCGCGAAACCAATCACGAAATGGGGACAGACATGTCGAATGCCGCGCTGGAAACCGCCATCGAAGCCGCCTGGGACGCCCGGGCAGAGATCACGCCAGAGACCGGCGGGGACACGCGCGCAGCGATCGAGGAGACGCTGAACGCCCTCGACAGCGGCACGCTGCGGGTGGCGGAACGCGGCGCCGACGGCCAGTGGCATGTGAACCAGTGGGCGAAGAAGGCCGTGTTGCTGGGCTTTCGGCTGAAAGACATGGAACGCCAGTCCGGCAGCCCGCAGGGCGGCGCATGGTGGGACAAGGTCGACAGCAAGTGGAAGGACTGGGGGGACGCGGAATGGCGCGCCGCCGGGTTCCGCGCCGTGCCGAACTGCGTGGTGCGCAAATCGGCCTATGTGGCGCCGGGCGTGGTGCTGATGCCGTCCTTCGTCAATCTGGGTGCCTATGTCGACAGCGGCACCATGGTCGACACATGGGCGACCGTCGGGTCCTGCGCCCAGATCGGCAAGGATGTGCACCTGTCGGGCGGGGTCGGCATTGGCGGCGTGCTTGAGCCGATGCAGGCCGGACCGACCATCATCGAGGACAATTGCTTCATCGGCGCGCGCTCCGAAGTGGTCGAGGGCGTGATCGTCCGCGAAGGCTCGGTGCTCGGCATGGGGGTCTTCATCGGCCAGTCCACCAAGATCGTCGACCGGGAAACGGGTGAGGTCTTCTACGGCGAAGTGCCGCCCTATTCGGTCGTTGTCGCCGGGTCGATGCCGTCGAAAAACGGCGTGAACCTCTATTGCGCGGTGATCGTGAAACGTGTCGATGCCAAGACGCGCTCGAAGACCGGCATCAATGATTTGCTGCGCGACTGAAACATCCCTGACAGCCAAGTGACCGCGCTTCAGGCGCTGTTGAATTGAGATCGCGCTCCGATCCATGCAGGATCGGGGCGTTTTCCATCTCTGGCATGCCATGGACCTGATCTTTGCCTATCTTGCGGGCCTTCTGACGCTCATCAACCCATGCATCCTGCCGGTGCTGCCGCTGGTGCTTGGCAGCGCGGCGAGCGGCGACCGGCGCGGACCGGTTGCGCTGGCAGCGGGCCTGTCCCTGTCGTTCGTGATCCTCGGCGTGCTCGTCACCGCGTTTGGCTATGCGATCGGGTTGACGCCGGATGTGCTCGCCACGGTCGGTGCGGTGGCCATGATCGGCTTCGGGCTGATGCTGCTGACGCCGGCGCTGTCGGCCCGTTTCGAGTTGGCAACGGCGGGGCTTGCGGGGCGAGCGGACGCACATATGGGGGCACCCGGCGCCGATCCGCGCAGCCAGTTCTTCGGCGGGCTGTTGCTCGGCACCGTCTGGTCCCCCTGCATCGGGCCAACGCTGGGCGGTGCCATCGCGCTGGCCTCTCAGGGGCAGAATCTGGGCTGGGCCACCGCGATCATGCTGGCCTTCAGCGCCGGTGTCTCGACCCTGATCCTGATCTTCGGACTGGGCGCGCAGGACCTGCTCGCGCGCCATCGCGGCTGGTTGCAGGCGGTGGCCCAGCGCTCGAAACCGATCCTCGGGCTTCTGTTTCTCGGCCTCGGCATCGCCACCCTGACCGGCATCACCCACATGGCCGAGGGCTGGCTGGTGGAAACCATGCCGGTCTGGCTGCAGGATTTCTCCGTCCGCTATTGAGCGGGGCGATATTGAAAGGACTGACCTATGAACCGACGCGAACTGCTGAAAACCGGATGCGCCACGGCAGGCGGGGCACTGTTTGGACTTGGTGGCTGGGCCACGGCCGCGCGGGCCGGAGAGGCCTACCAGCCGGGCCTGATCGACGCCTATCTGAAGGCGGGGCACACCGTATTCGTCGACTATTCGGCAACATGGTGTTCGACCTGCAAGGCGCAGGAACGGGTGATCAACGCCCTGCGTTCCGAGAATCCGGCCTATGACAAGGCGATGAAATTCGTCGTTGTGGACTGGGACCGCTGGTCCAAGGACAAGGTGACACGCAGCCGCCGCATCCCGCGCCGCTCGACGCTGATTGTGCTGAAAGGCAATGACGAGTTGGGCCGCATCGTCGCCGGCACGTCCAAGGCCGAGATCAAGGCCCTGTTGGACCGGGGACTGGCTGCCGCGTCTTGACCCTTTCGCCGCGCGCGGCCCCGGTCTATACCCGGCCCATGAGCGATAAACCGAAGAAACAGAAGCGCCCGCAGCAGGTCTATACGCTGCTCGTGCAGATCGGCCGCAAGGATGGCGACGGGCTGCCCGAGGGCGCGACCGGCGGCGCGCTGATGGTCTATGCCAGCGGCGTCGACGAGGCAGAGGCCGTGCGCGAGACCGTGGCGGTCCTCAAACAGGCCGACTTGGCCCCCCTTGACGTAACCGGCTATGGCACGCTCGACGAACGGCTCGAAGAAGGCCACGACATTTCGCAGGAGGAGCGCGACCTGATGGACCGCGCGCGCGCCGAGAATGCCGTGATCGTAGCCCAGATGACCCCGTTCTTCGATGAGTGACAGCAACCAGCCCACCGTGTTCCTCGACCTTGACGGGACGTTGATCGACCCGCGGGAGGGGATCACCCGCTCGATCCGTCACGCGCTGACGGAAATGGGGATGGAGGACATCCCCAGCGCCGACGAACTCACATGGTGCATCGGTCCGCCGTTGTGGGAGAGCTTTCCGGTCCTGCTCGGCGAAGGCGCGGACATCGAAGCCGCGATCGGGTTCTACCGCGAACGATTCACCGAGGAAGGCGTCTACGAGGCGGATGTCTATGACGGGATCGGCGACATGCTGATCGACCTTCAGGACCTGGGCGCGGCGCTCTACGTGGCCACGTCGAAGCCGCACGTCTACGCGCAGACGATCCTCGACCATTTCGGCATCAGTTCCTATGTGGACGGGCTGTTCGGCTCGGAACTGGACGGGACCAATTCCGACAAGACGCAGCTTCTGGCCCATGCGCTGGCCGAAAGCCGTGCCGATCCTGAACGCAGCCTGATGCTCGGCGACCGCCGCCATGACATTATCGGCGCGCGCAACAATGACATCGTGTCGATCGGGGCGCTCTGGGGCTATGGCGAGCCGAACGAGCTGCACATGGCAGAGGCCGATGCGCTGGCCGGTGCGCCCGAGGAGGTCGGCCCATCGGCGGAGGAATTCCTGTTCCCCGACGCCTGAATCGCGCAGCAGATCGGGACACGACTGTCGCGACCGACGGCCCGTGAATGACCATTCAAACAGGACACCGCGACCCTCGGCCTGCCGTCAATGCCGTGTTGGTGCCGGCCCCGGTCCGGTCACGCCGGGCGCGACGGTGCCGAGTGCACAGGCCGCCCCGATATCCGCCGCCTTGACGATCGGGCGCGCCGGAACGCGACCGCCCTGCCCGGCCGGACGCCCCAGTTCAGGGAAGAGCGCCAGAAGCTCCGCCCGCACGTCGGCATCCATATCCGACAGGATAGTGGCGCCGGGGTGATAGCTCTCGCTCCAGAGCCCGTGCGCGCAGACGATTTCATGCCGGTCGAAGAGGATGTGATGGTAGCGCAGGCGAGGCACCGGATCCTCCGCCGCGAGGCCGGTCCGCACTAGATCGCGTGCACTCACCAGAACCTCCCGCACCTCATGGAGCAAGAGCATCTGCGTCGCAGAGACAAAGAGCCGGTGCTGTGGCGAGACACGCAGCGGCGGTCGGTTGCCCGAAACCGGCAGCACCACCGGCGCGAAACGGTCCGTGCCCGCGACCTCTACCCTGCCGGTCCAGCGTATCGGCTGCGGCCCGTGGTCGAGCGTGTGCACCAGATCGCCGACCTGCAACGCCTCCACCGGCACAGCGCCGCGCACGGTCTCGATCAGCGTGCCGTCACTGAAGCAGGGAATGGTTGTGACCGTGGCAAAGCCGGTGTCGGTATTGCCCGCTTCATCCTCCACCATATAGGAGAAGGTGTTCTCCCCTTCCGTGTCATTGCCGGTGACGGTGATCGTGCCGTCGAGATTGAGCGTGATCAATTCCCCCGTTGGCAAGGCGACCTGCGTGCCCGCGACGACCGGGACGCCATTGATCGCGGTGATGGTCAGGCTGCTGCCGGAGGAGGAAAAATCGTTGTCGAGAAGGTCGACCACGGCCTCCTGCCCCTGCCGCACTTCCAGTTCGTCATCACCGGCCACGACGGCCGTCTGGATGCTGTCGCCCTTGATGAGCAGATTGGAATCGTAGGATGCATCGCCGGCATCCGCGACCCCGATGCGGATCGTGTTGATCTCGTCTGGATTGACCGGCGCCTTCAAGGTCATGGTGACGGTGAACCCGTCCATCTCCGTGTTGAAGATGCCGGAGGTGTTGTCGACGAAGAGGTTCTGGTTCGACGTGTCGTTGATATTGTCGATCGAGATTTCCCCGTCTCCGACCGTCATCTCCGCCTTGGTGCCGTTGACCCAGATGCCGACCGCGTCGTTGAACCCGCTGTTGGTATATTCGAGATATTCCTCCGAGGAGAAAACGATCTGCATCGAGAGCGTATTGCCCTCGGGGATGAACTCGGCCTCGAAAATCGCGGCGTCGAAGGTTTTCATGCCCGCGATCTGGTTGAGGTCCGACACCCCGTCCGGCCCGCTCGTGTTCGTGGTCGTCCAGGCGGCCTGGTTGGAGTCTCCGCTTTCCTGCGTGAAGTCGGTGGCCTTGCCGGTCGACAGGATCACGCCCGTGTCGGACGGCGCCACACCCGGAGAGGTGGCAAGCCCGTCAGAATAGATGCCTGACGCGACCGGATCGCCGGTATAGCTTGCGCTCTCGATGCTGATGCCCGCGCCAAATATCTCCTCCGCCATCTGCTCGGCAGTGACATTGGTGTTCACAGGCAGTTTCGATGCAGCGACCATTGGCGTCTCCCCTCCGCTCCGGTCTGCCGGAAGAAGGTTGCAGAGCCCTTAACCCCTCCGGTTGCCCCCGCCCCTGTTGCAGCGTATCCACGGGACCGAGAAGACCACCGGACCAAGAGGACCCGCCGATGACCACCGACCCGATTGCGCTGACAGCAGACCTGATCCGCTGCGAGACCGTGTCACCGGCCGAGGGCGGGGCGCTGCAATTGCTGGAAGCAAGGCTGGCGGCGGCGGGTTTCACCTGCACGCGGGTCGACCGTAACGGCACGCCGAACCTGTTCGCCCGCTGGGGCACGCGCGGCCCCGGCCCCTGTTTCGGCTTCAACGGCCATACCGATGTTGTGCCCGTCGGCAACCGGGACGACTGGAGCTTCGACCCGTTCTGCGGAGAATTGCGCGACGGCTGGCTTCTGGGCCGCGGTGCGACGGACATGAAATCCGGCGTTGCGGCCTTTGTCGCGGCAGCGATCGACTTTGTCACCGAGACCGCACCCGAGGGCGCGATTGCACTCGCCATCACCGGCGATGAGGAAGGCGAGGCAACAGACGGCACCATCGCGCTTCTCGACTGGATGGAGCGACAGGGCGAGCGGATGGACCATTGCCTTGTGGGCGAACCGACAAGCCCCGAGGAACTGGGCGACATGATGAAGATCGGTCGGCGCGGTTCGATGACCGCCTATGTCACCGCCGAGGGCGTGCAGGGCCATTCCGCCTATCCGCACCGCGCCAACAATCCGGTGCCGGCGCTGGCGCGGCTGGTGGCGCTCTGGTCGAACCATGTGCTCGATGACGGCACCGAGCATTTCGACGCCTCGACACTGGCCGTGACCGGCTTCGAGACCGGCAATGAAGCCAACAACGTGATCCCCGCCAAGGCGCGCGCGATGGCCAATATCCGTTTCAACGATGCGCATGACAGCGCTTCGCTCTGCCGCTGGCTGGAGGACACGGCCGCCGCCGAGACGGCGCGGAGCGGGGTGAAATTCCATTTTGACTACCAGATTTCGGGCGAGAGCTTCCTGACCCCGCCAGGACCGCTGTCCGACCTCGTGGCCGACGCGGTGGAGGCCGAAACCGGCCGCCGTCCCGCGCTCTCCACCTCCGGCGGCACATCGGACGCGCGGTTCGTGAAGGATCATTGCCCGGTCGTCGAGTTCGGTCTTGTCGGCAAGACGATGCATCAGGTGGACGAACGGGTGGAAGCTGCCCAGATCACCGCATTGAAGGCGATCTACGCCCGCATTCTGGCGCAATATTTCTCGGGCGCGATCGGCGCAGACTGAAATAGACGCGCGCCTGAGACTTTATTGAGGCGCGGCGCGGCTCGGGAAATCGCGCAGCGCCGTCAGCACCACTGACTGGACAATCTCGGCCGAGGCGCCACTTTCGCCGGAATAGATGTTGCGCGTCGCCACGCCGTGATAGGCGGGCTGGCGCGCGCGGCGGTCGAGAATGTCGATCGCGAACTGGCCCTCGGTATAGTTGGTGGTGATGATGTTGGGCTGGTAGTAGCTGAGCCCGAAACCGCCATAATAGCCGCCGAAACCGGTGGAGAGCCCGTAGCTCGGCGCGGAACTGACCCGTGTGCGCTCCCGCGCGCCGATCGTGTAGCCGACCACGAAATCGGCCTGCGCGGGGTTGCTGACGAACCGGTAACCCTTGCCGCGCAGCACAGCGGCGACGGTCTGCTCCAGTTGCGCCTCCAAGACCGGATTGGCGATCCCGTCGCCCTGCCGGCTGACGAGCGGCGGATTGGCCGCCCAGGAAAAGGTCTGGAACCGGCTCACATCCACGGCCGGATTGAGGTCCCCGCCCCCATTGACGCTGGGCGTGCAGGCAAGCAGGGTCAGGCTCAGAAGGGCGGCGGCGAATCCTCGGATCATCGGGCAACTCCTTGATAACGGGACACCAAGGCTAGGGGATGCAGCGCGCGGGATCAACGGCACGCGCCACCGACGTGAAGGCAGGCACATGCGGCAGCGGACACTCATCATCATGGTCAAGGAACCGCGCCCCGGACGGGTCAAGACGCGGCTCGGCGCAGAGATTGGCGCGGTCGGCGCGGCCTGGTGGTTCCGCCACCAGACCCGGGCCCTGATCCGGCGGCTCGGGCGCGATCCGCGCTGGCAAACCGTGCTGGCCGTCGCTCCCGACCAGGAGGGGCTGGCGAGCCGGGTCTGGCCGCCCGACATCGCGCGGGTGCCACAGGGTCGGGGCTCGCTCGGCGACCGGATGGGGCGGCTCCTGAAAGCGGCCCCGCCAGGCCCGGCCATGGTGATCGGCGCGGATATTCCGGGCATCACACCGTCGCTGATCGACGGCGGGTTTCGCGCGCTCGGACGCCGCGATGCGGTGATCGGACCGGCGCCCGATGGCGGCTATTGGCTGATCGGGCTGGCGCGGCGGCAGGCCCCGCCGCCGGGGCTGTTTGCGGGCGTGCGATGGTCAGGTCCGCATGCGATGACGGACACGCTTGCCACGCTCGGCACGGACCGGGTGGCCCAACTGGCGACGCTGCGCGATGTGGATGAGCTGTCCGACCTGAAAGCGCTGGCTGACCCCTGAACGCAGAACGGCCCCCGAAGGGGACCGTCCGATTTTTCTTACAGTGGCCTGCCGGATCAGGCGGCCGCCGCCACCGCACGTTTGGCCAGAACGCCGATCAGATGGGCGCGATAGTCCGGCGTGCCGTGAATATCGCCGATGAGCCCGTCCGCGCTTGCGCTGAGCCCGTCGAGCGCCTCGGGCGCGAAATTTCCCGACAGCGCCGCCTCGGCCTCCGCCCAGCGGAACACGCCGTCCTCGGACGCGCCGGTCACCGCAACCCGCACACCATCGGCATATTTGGCGACCATCACCCCCACAAGCGCAAAGCGCGAGGCGGGCTGGACGAACTTCTGGTAGTTCGCCTTCTCCGGCACCGGGAATTTCACTTCCGTGATGATCTCGCCCTCGTCGAGCGCGGTCGTGAACATGCCCTGGAAATAGTCGTCCGCTGCGATTTCCCGGCTGTTGGTGACAATGGTAGCACCCGATGCGAGCGCCGCGCAGGGATAGCAGGCCGACGGGTCATTGTTGGCCAGCGAGCCGCCGATCGTGCCGCGGTTGCGCACCGCCGGATCGCCGATATGGGACGCCAGTTCAGCGAGCGCGGGATAGGCGGTCGCCTCGGCCGCCACCCGCGCGTGGCTGGTGGCCCCACCGATGCAGACGCGCCCGTCATCATCGGTGCAGACGCCCTGGATGTCGGGAATGCCAGTCAGGCTGACCAGCGCCGACGGCATGGCGAGACGCTGTTTCAGCGTCGGGATCAGGGTCTGACCCCCGCCCAGCGCCTGCGCGTCCTCTGCCGCGAGCGCCGAGACGGCCTCGTCGATGGTTTTCGGTCGCACGAAGTCGAAACTGTACATTGCGGGACCTCCTCAGTGAGCTTTGTTCATGGCGGCCCAGACCCGAGCGGGCGAGAGCGGCATATCGATATGGGTGACACCACGGTCGGCGAGTGCGTTGACCACGGCATTGACGAGCGCCGGCGGCGAGCCGATCGCGCCGGCCTCCCCGCAGCCTTTCACGCCGAGCGGGTTGTGGGTGCAGGGCGTCTGGCAGGAATGGTCCACCACATAGGACGGAAGGTCATCCGCCCGCGGCATGGCGTAATCCATGTAGGAGCCGGTCAGAAGCTGGCCGTCATCGTCATACACACAGCTTTCCAGAAGCGCCTGTCCGATGCCCTGCGCGATACCGCCGTGCACCTGCCCGTCAACGATCATCGGGTTGATGACATTGCCGAAATCATCCGCAGCGGCAAAGGACATGACCTGCACCTTGCCGGTGTCGGGATCGACTTCCACCTCGCAGGCATAGGCGCCGGCGGGATAGGTGAAGTTGGCCGGATCGTAGAAGGCGGTTTCCTCCAGCCCCGGCTCGATATCCTCCAGCGGATAATTGTGCGGGACATAGGCCGCGAGCGTCACATCCCCCCAGGCGACCTTCTTGTCGGTGCCGGCCACGGAGAACTCGCCATTGGCGAACTCCACGTCCGATTCCGAAGCCTCCATCAGATGGGCGGCGATCTTCTTGGCCTTGTTGATGACCTTCTCGGTCGCGCGGACCATGGCCGAGCCGCAGACCGCGAGCGAGCGCGACCCGTAGGTGCCCATGCCGAACGGCACCTTGGACGTGTCGCCGTGGACGATCTCCACTTGATCGGCGCCGATGCCGAGCATCTCCGCGATCACCTGCGGGAAGGTCGTCTCGTGCCCCTGCCCGTGGCTGTGTGCGCCGACCATGACCGAGATCGAGCCGGTGGCGTTCACCCGCACGGTGGCGGCATCGTAAAGGCCCGCACGGGCACCGAGCTGCCCCACGAGGTTCGACGGCGCGATACCGCAAGCCTCGATATAGCAGTTGACGCCAAGCCCGCGCAGCTTGCCGCGCTTTTCGCTCTCCGCGCGGCGCGCGTCGAACCCGTTGATGTCGGCAATCTCGATGAGCTTGTCGAGCGTCGCGCCATAGTTGCCCGTGTCATATTCGACCGCCACAGGCGTGGCATAGGGGAACTGGTCGGGCTGGATGAAATTGCGGCGGCGCAGGTCGATCGGGTCGATCCCCATTTCCTGCGCGGCCTTGTCGATCACCCGCTCAAGCTGGAACGTGGCTTCCGGCCGGCCGGCGCCGCGATAGGCATCGACGGGAACCGTATTGGTGAAGACCGCCTTCACGTTAACATAGATGAGCGGCGTGGTGTAGTTGCCGGCCATCAGCGTGCCGTGGAGCCATGTCGGCACCGAAGGTGCGAAGGTCGAGAGATAGGCACCCATGTTCGCATAGGTGTCCGTGCGCAGGGCGAGGAACTTGCCATTCTCGTCGAGCGCCAGTTCGATCTTCGTCACATGGTCGCGGCCATGCGCGTCCGACATGAAGGCTTCCGACCGGTCCGCGGTCCATTTGACCGGCCGGCCCACCGCTTTGGCGGCAAAGGTGCAGAAGGCCTCTTCCTGATAGTGGAAGATCTTGGTGCCGAACCCGCCGCCTACATCTGGCGCGATGACGGTCAGCTTATGCTCCGGGATGCCGAGCACGAAAGCGCCCATCAGGAGCCGGATCACATGGGGGTTCTGGCTCGTCGTGTAGAGCGTGTGGTCACCGGTGGCGGCATTGAAATCGCCGAGCGCCACGCGCGGCTCCATCGGATTGGCCACGAGCCGCTGGTTCTTCAGCTCCAGCACGGTCACATGGTGCGCGCCGTCGATGGCTTCGGCGACGGCGTCGCGGTTCTCTTCCACGAATCCCCAGTCGTAGCAGAGGTTCGAAGACAGATCGTCATGGACCTTGGTGGCCCCGTCCTTGGTGGCGGCAACCATATCGATCACGGCCGGCAGTTCGGCAATGTCGAGGTTGATCTTCTCCGCCGCGTCGCGGGCTTGAGCGAGCGTTTCTGCCACGACCGCGGCGACCGGCTCGCCCACATGGCGGACCTTGCCCTCGGCCAAAATCGGGTGCTTGGGCTCCTGCATCGCCTCGCCATGGCGGTCGGTGACCTGCCAGCCGCAGGGCATCCCGCCCACACCTTCGAAATCGGCGGCGGTGAAGACCTTGATCACACCCGGCGCGGCTTCGGCGGCGGATGTGTCGATCCCGTTGATCGTGCCATGCGCGATGTTGGAGCGCAGGAAATAGACATAGGCCTGTCCGGCCACATTGATATCGTCGGTGTAGCGGCCTTTTCCGGTCAGAAACCGGACATCTTCGCGGCGCTTGGTGCTGGCACCGATCCCTTCATCTTTCGGCATCTTCTTCTCCCTGATATCCGCGCCCCTGTTGCCGGGGCGTTCGGTGATGGAACCGTCCCGGCGCGGGCCGGAACGACGGGCAGCGCGTCAGGCCAGCTGTTCGGCGGCGGCCTGGATCGATTTCACGATATTGTGGTAGCCGGTGCAGCGGCAGATATTGCCTTCGAGATATTCGCGGATCTCGGCCTCGGTAGGCGATTTGTTCTGGGCGAGCAGGTCGGCCGCCGACATGACCATGCCGGGTGTGCAAAAACCGCATTGCAAGCCGTGATGGTCCTGGAACGCCTGCTGGATGACGCCGAGCGACCCGTCAGCATTGGCCATGCCCTCGATCGTACGCACCTCGGTGCCTTCGGCTTCGGCCGCGAGCATGGTGCAGGCTTTCACCGCCTTGCCGTCGACATGGACAACACAGGCCCCGCACTGGGACGTGTCGCACCCGATATGGGTGCCGGTCAGGTGCAGATCGTCGCGCAGGAATTGCGACAGCAGCGTGCGGCCCTCGACCTCCCCGCTGACGGCCTTGCCGTTCACGGTCATGGAAACTGATGGCATCATTCTCTCCCTATCGTGTCAGTCTTTTTCATTATCAGCCGCGGCGCGGCCTTTGGCTTTTTCAGTGTCGGCCGTAACGCGGCCTTCGGGCGGCGGACGATGCTGCGGTCGCGCCGCGGCAAGGCGAGTCTCCCGCCCGGTTTACCCTGCGGGAAGTTTGGAGCGACAGGCGCCCGGGTTGCAAGGACTTCCTCCACCCACGCGGCAAGAATTTTCAATGACGGGCCTGCGCGGGTGATGCACGATCGGCTTGCCGCCGCCCTGATTGGATCGAAAAGCGAAACTGTAGTAAACTCAATCCCCTAACCAAAAAGGGAAACGGGGGAACAGATGTTGGAACTGACGAGCGGTGTAAACTGGATCGCGGTCATAGTGGGAGCGGTGGTCGCTTTCCTGATCGGCTGGCTCTGGTATTCGCCCAAACTCTTCGGCACCAAATGGGCTGAAGGTGTGGGGCTGGACCTGACGACAATCACCGGCGTGCAGGCGCCCGCGATGATCACGCAGGTGGTGGGAATATTCCTGCTTTCCTGGGTGGTAGGGATCACGGCGGCGGCCAATTCGCTGCTCCTGTGCATCCTGATCATTGTGACCATTGCCGTGCTGATCATCGCCAATGGCTATTTCGCGCAGAAGAGCGCCTACGCCCGAAATACAGAGGCGGGATATATCATCGTGATGGGGATCGTGATGATCGCCGCGCAGGGTATTTTCTGACCCCGCGTCACCCGCCCGTATCGGACGGATTGCGTCACAAACACGCGGGCGGCGGCCTTGCCGCTGCCGCCCGCGCGGTCTAGGTCTGGAGCCGCAACCGAACCGCCCGGACCGGAGGAACCCCGCATGATCGGACGCCTGAACCATGTTGCCATCGCTGTGCCGGACCTCGACGCCGCCGCCGCGCAATATCGCGACACGCTGGGTGCCGAGGTGGGTCCGCCGCAGCCGGAACCGGATCACGGGGTGACGGTCGTCTTCATCACGCTGCCCAACACCAAGATCGAGCTTCTGCACCCGCTGGGCGCGGACTCGCCCATCAACGGCTTTCTGGAGAAGAACCCTTCGGGCGGCATCCATCATATCTGCTACGAGGTCGATGATATCCTTGCCGCGCGCGACGCGCTGAAAGCCAGCGGCGCGCGGGTGCTCGGCTCGGGCGAGCCCAAGATCGGGGCACATGGCAAGCCGGTCCTCTTCCTGCACCCGAAGGATTTCACCGGCACGCTTGTCGAACTGGAGCAGGCATGACCATTACAGGCGCCCTTGTCATCTTCGCGGTCCTCTGGTTCCTCGGGCTGCTCGTCGCGCTGCCGATCGGCGAGACCAGTCAGGAAGAGGATGGCGAGGTCGTGCCCGGCACGCCGGCTTCCGCACCCATCGACCCGATGATGAAGAAAAAGCTCATCTGGGTCACAATCGTGACCTTCCTGATCTGGGTGCCGATCTGCCTTGTCATCGCGTCGGGCTGGATCACCATCCGCGATATCGACTTTTTCAACCGGATGGGCTGACGCCGCGTCCTGCGCCACCGGCAGCCAGCCGGTGGAACTGGTGGGTGAAGACCGCAACGCCCAGAAGCGGCACCAGCAAGTTCACCACCGGAATCGACAGGGGCACGGCCATCACGATGCCGGTCAGCCAGATCTGCGCGAAATGCTGTTTGCGCAGCACGGTGGCCTGCACCATGCCGAGCCGCCGCGCGGCCACCAGCTGGAAATATTCCCGCCCGAGCAGCAGCCCGTTGACGATGTAGAAGATCACCGGCGCGAAAATGGTCGAGACGAGGTAGATGACCAGCGCCACCGCGTTGGCAAGGATCATCAGAAGCAGGAATTTGGCCGCATCGATGAGCGTGTCCGACCAGGGCAGCGGGTCCGCCGGCGGCAGGGCCGGATAGTGTTTTTCCTCCACCGCACCGGCAATATCTTCAAGGAAGAAGCCGATCACGACCGAGGCGACGGGGAACATCAGGAAGGCCGAAGCGGCGAGAAGCGCGACCATCGCCACGCCTGAGATCGCACCGTCGAGGAAGCCGACCTCACCCACCCAGGGCAGCGTGATCGTGTCGGGCAAGAGCGCGCCGATGATCCAGTTCATCCCGAAAAAGGCCGCAACCAGAACGGCCAGCGTAATCGCCAGCGACCGCCAGAGAACGCGGGTGAATTTCGGATCGCCCAACTGTCCGATGGCGCGGCCCAGATCGTCGATCAGGCTCATTCCGCCACCCACGCAACCTTGGTGCCCAGATCGGGGCGCGGACGCTCCGGCGGGGCCATCCGTTCGGTGCCCAGATGCATGAAACCGGCGACATATTCATGGGGCGCAAGACCCAGCCCGTCTGTCAGGAACGGCCGGTCGAGTGCCATCTTGCCGGTCAGCCAGTTGGCGCCCCAGCCCGCCGCCAGCGCCGCGTTGAGAAGCGCAAGGCACACCGCCCCCGCGGACAGGGTCTGTTCCACCTCCGGCACCTTTTCTGACGGCACCGGCGAGGCGATCACCGCCACGACCAGATGCGCCGCACCGAACTGCGCCACCGCCTTGTCGCGCGCGTCCGCATCAAGGCCGAGCGCCTCTGCCCGTTCCCCGCAAAGCGCCGCCAGCCGTTCGAGCGCGCCGCGTTCCAGCACGATGAACCGCCATGGTTCCAGCTTGCCGTGATCAGGCGTGCGGGCCGCTGCCGTCAGGATCGGGTCGAGCGCCGCGCGGTCGGGGACCGGCAGGCCGAGCGTCTTGGCCGGACGCGACCGGCGGGACAGGAGGAAGGCAAGCGTCTCTGGGCTGGGATCGGGCATGAAAGTCTCGGGCTCGTGACGAAAAGGACCCGGACGCAGGCGCGCCCGGACCCTGTTCACATCGGCCCTGAGGCCCGGACTGTCAAGCAATCGCGGCTCAGGCGGCTTTCGCGGGCGCCAGCGCCGCGATGGCGGCTTCGGCTTCCGCGCGGGCCGCATCGCCGCGCACCATGGCCGCATCCGCCCCGATGACGGTCACGTCCGAGATGCCGATGAACCCGAGCAGGTGGCGCATATAGGGCGTTGCGAAATCGACCGGACTGTCGACCGGCACACCGCCCGAGGCAACGACCAGATAGGCTTTCTTGCCGGTCAGCAGGCCCTCGGGCCCGGTTTCGGTATAGCGGAAGGTGCGACGCGCCCGCGCCACCTGGTCCACCCAGGCCTTGAGCGCGGCAGGCACCGAGAAATTGTAGATCGGCAGGCCGATGACAATCGTGTCGGCGGCCTCCAGTTCAGCCACCAGTTCTTCCGATCCGGCCAGTCTGGCATGGTCGGCATCTGTCGCTGCGTCGCCGGCAAAATTCGCGCCGATCCACGGTTCGTCGATCAGTGCGATCCCGTCGGCAAGGTCGCGCTCGGTCACGGTGCCGCCGAGCGTCTCAGCCAGTGTTCGCGACAGGTCGCGGGTCACGGATCCGGTCTTGCGGGCGCTGGAATGGATGATGAGTGTGTGGGTCATTCGGGTTTCTCCTCGATCAGGTTGACCCTGTAGATAGACCCTCACTAATCAGACACAATTCATGTCAATTGATACTGTCCGTGTCGGCTTCGGAAACAATAGGAGCTGTCAGATCACGCAAGCTCTGCCGCTGCCGTCCGTCACTGTCGAAATTCTCCGGCGACAGCCAGCGGCGATAGGCATAGGCGAGCGCGGGCCAGTCGCGGTCGATGATCGCGAACCATGCCGTGTCGCGGTTGCGGCCCTTCACAATGCCGGCCTGCCGGAACGTGCCTTCATAGGTGAAACCGAACCGCGCGGCAGCGTTGCGCGAGCGGGCGTTCAGCGCATCGCATTTCCATTCGAACCGGCGGTAACCGGCAGAGAAGACCCAATTCATGCAAAGCCAGATTGCCTCTGTCGCGCCGGCCGTGCCCTGCAGCTCAGGCGCGAAATGGATATGGCCGACCTCGATGGACCCGGCCTCCGGCGCGATCCGCATGAGCGACAGAAGCCCCCGCGGCGCCCCGCTGTCCGCCACGCAAATGGTATAGAAACGCGGGTCGGACTTGGCTGCCATTCCAACCAGCCACGGGTCGAAGGTGGCGCGGTCGTCGAAAGGACCGTAGGGCAGATATGCCCAGTCGCCGGCATCCGCCGCCGCCCGATAGGCATCGAACAGCCCCGCGCCATGCGCGTCCGGGTCAAGGCGCTCCAGCCTGACAGTCCGCCCCTCCAGACGGGTGAAGTCCGGGGCGGGCGGCGGGGTCCAGTCGGGCAACGGCGCGCCCACGGGGAAATCTCGGTTGCTCATGTCGCCCTTGTGCCGCCCGAACGCGACGGGCGCAAGTCACGCCGGTCCGGCCACCCTTTCACCCCCTGCCGCTCTGTGCGACTGTGCGCCGGACAACAGACTTTCGAAACAGGACCGATGCCCATGTCGACCCACCTGCCCGCCTACGAGGCGCTTCTTGCACATCTGCGCCAGACAGAGGCGCTGGAGCAGGTTTCCGAAATCCTGTCCTGGGATCAGGAAACCATGATGCCGCCCAAGGGCGCGCCGTTCCGGGCGGAACAGATGGCGGCGCTCGGCGCGACGCTCCACCGCCGCCAGACCGATCCGGCGCTTGCCGACCTTCTCGACGCGCTCGACGGCGCGGATCTCGATCCGGTGGCAGCGCGAAACGTGGCCGAAGCGCGCCGGGACGCCGCCCGCGCCGCACGCCTGCCGCAACGGCTGGTGGAGGAACTGGCACGGGAAGCCGCGCTCGCCCAGCAGGTCTGGGCGGATGCGCGGGACGCCAGCGACTTCAAGCAGTTCGCCCCTGCCCTGTCGCGGATCGTCGATCTGAAGCGGGAGGAATCGGCCTGTCTGACTGACGAAGGCACGGACCGCTATGACGCGCTTCTCGACGCGTTCGAGCCGGGGATGAAGACCGACCGGCTGGCCGCGCTTCTGGGCAGCGTCCGGCCGGGGCTCGTCGCACTGCGAGAGGTCATTGCCGCCGCGCCGCCCCTGCCGGTCAGCCCGCCCGTCAAGCTTGGCGCGGATGCGCAGATGCAACTGGCCCGAAGGATGGCCGAAGCAGCGGGCTATGATTTCGAGGCGGGCCGGATCGACCTGGTCCTGCATCCCTTCTGTCTGGGCAGCGCGGGCGACGCCCGGATCACCACCCGCGTGAGCGAGACCAATCCATTCGACTGCCTCTACAGCACACTGCACGAGACCGGCCACGCGCTCTATACACAAGGGCAGGATCCGGCGCTGGCCTTCATGCCGGCGGGCAACCATGCAGGCATGGGCGCGCATGAAAGCCAGTCGCGGCTTCTGGAAAACCAGATCGGGCGGAGCGCCGCCTATGCGGACTGGCTCGCGGGCGAGATCGAAACGGTGACGGGCCGCGCTGTCGAGGGCGGCGCGACAGCGCTCTACCAGCAGCTCAACACCGTCGCGCCGGGGTTCATCCGTACTGAGGCCGACGAGGTGCATTACAACCTGCATGTGCTGATGCGCTTCGATCTGGAACGCGCGCTCATTGCGGGCGATCTGGCGGTGGCGGACCTTGAAGCCGCGTGGAACGACCGGTTCCTTGCCGATTTCGGGGTCACGGTGCCCGATGCTGCGCGCGGCGTCCTGCAGGATATCCACTGGTCGGCAGGCCTGTTCGGCTATTTCCCCACCTATTCGCTCGGCAACATCTATGCGGCGAACCTCTTCGATGCGCTCAAGCGCGCGCGCCCGGCGCTGGAGGACGAGATCCGCCGCGGGCAACTGTCCGGCGCGCTCGACTGGCTGCGCACCCATGTCCACCGGCGCGGCCGGCTTGTGCCTGCGGACCGGAT
This sequence comes from Oceanomicrobium pacificus, assembly GCF_009833495.1. Classification (GTDB taxonomy): domain Bacteria; phylum Pseudomonadota; class Alphaproteobacteria; order Rhodobacterales; family Rhodobacteraceae; genus Oceanomicrobium; species Oceanomicrobium pacificus. The sequence goes on from NZ_WUWG01000001.1 coordinate 264,330, forward strand.
CGTGGCCGATGCCTGCGGGGCCGAGGCCGACGGAGCGCGGCTGACAGACTATCTGTCGGCCAAGTTCGGCGCGCTCTACGGGCTTTGACGGCACCCCGATGCAGGTCTTCGTGATCAATCTCGACAGTGCGGCGGAACGAATGGCGTTCCAGACCGCGCAGGCGGCTCGGCTCGGGCTGACACTCACGCACGTGCCGGCCTGCACGGTGGCCGATCTGGCCCGCGATCCGCGCCCCGCGCGCTGGTGGGACGGGTGGGAACGCCCGCTCCGCGATGTGGAGAAGGCCTGCCTGCTGAGCCACCGCCGGGTCTGGGACCGGATCGCATCGGGCACGGCACCTGCGCTGGTGCTCGAAGATGACGCCCTCCTGTCGGACCAGGTGCCTGCCTTTCTGTCCGCCATGTCAGCGCGCGACGGGATCGAGCATCTGAGCCTCGAGACACGCGGGCGGAAGAAGCTTCTCGGCCCGGCCACGGAGAGCGGCGTGCCTGGAATCGCCCTGCGGCGGCTGATCCTCGACCGGAGCGGGGCGGCGGCCTACATCCTCTGGCCGGCCGGCGCGGCCAGGCTTGTCGCGCGGACGGACCGTGCACCCGCGCTCGCCGATGCGGCGATCTGCGCGGCCTTCGACATGGCCCGCTACCAGAGCGACCCGCCGCTCGCGATCCAGATCGACATGTGCGACCGCTACGATATTCCCGCGCCCATCGAGACCCGCTCGACCATCCTGCCTGCCGGTGGCCACGGCACGGACCAGCGGCGGGCGACCGCTGCCCAGAAGCTGCGCCGCCTGCGCGCTCAGAGCGCAATGGGATGGCAGCAACTGGTCCATGCAACCGGTGCCGAACGGGTCGAGATCCGGCCCGAACCCAAACAGTTCAATATTGAATGATCACCACCAGCCGGTGCGGTCGCGCCAGTGCAGGGCGCGGAATCGGGCGAAGACACTGTCCACCTCCTGCAGGCGGGCGAACATGGTCTGCACGATAGCTGTCGGACTGTGTCCGGCCGGCAGCGCGTCGATCCGCCAGCGCAGGTTGCGCAGCGTGTCATCCGTGCCGACGGTAAAGACCGACAGGCCGTCGGGCAGCGGCACCAGTTCGGTTTGCAGATGCTCCACCCGCGCAGGGTCGACCTCTGCATCCGCCCCGTGGGTCAGGTAGCGCTCGCTCTCGGCCATTTTCACGGTGTTGACGAGGACCGACCCGGTGAGCGCGATGCTCCGGTCCAAGGGATCGGTCGCATGATCCGCAAATGTGTCGGTGGCCGAGACGAGCCAGCGCAGGTTGAGGCTGTCACACAGGAAATCCGTTTCGGCCGCCCAGAGCGCCTCGAACCGCGCCACATTGCCGGCCAGATCCGCGCCGCGCCGGATCAGCACGATCAGGCGCGCATGTTCATATTCCAGTTCGGACCGGCCGGAAAACTCGCGCCGAAGATTGTCCAGATGTTCGCGCAGATCCTTGACCGATCCACGGGTCTGGGCGGGAGCGCCGGCCTCCACGATCTTGTGCTTCAGTTCGGCAAAATCACCCTCCGGCACGGCCACGCCGGCCGCGCCGCGGCGGCGGCGATGCTGGTTGAGCGAGAAGAACTGCTCGAAACGGCTTTTGCGGCGTCTGGCCATCCCTGCTCCCGATCGAGGGGGCCGGACGGCCCCTGACATGACGGGCGGAGCCTGTCACGAAGCCGCCCGCCCCGCAAGCGGGGCAGACCGGTGTCAGTCGGGATAGTGGCAGGCCACCTGATGCCCCTCTTCGGGGCCTTCCAACTCGGGGCGCACCTCTGCGCAATGGGCCTGAGCCTTGCGGCAGCGCGTCCGGAAGACGCAGCCCGACGGCGGATCGAGCGGCGAGGGCAGGTCGCCCGCCAGCAGTTCCGGCTCCTGCGTCCGGTGCGGATCGGGGATCGGCACGGCCGAGATCAGCGCCTGCGTGTAGGGGTGCCGCGGGTTTGCATAGATCTCCGCCGCCGGCGCCACTTCCGCCGCGCGGCCGAGATAGAGCACCATCACCCGGTCGGAGATATGTTTCACCACCGACAGGTCATGCGCGATGAAGATGAGCGACAGGCCCATTTCGGCCTGCAGGTCCTTCAACAGGTTCACCACCTGCGCCTGGATCGACACATCGAGAGCGGAAACCGGCTCATCACAGATGATGAGTTTCGGCCGCAGCACGAGTGCGCGGGCGATCCCGATGCGCTGGCACTGGCCGCCGGAAAACTCGTGCGGATACCGGTTCACGAGGTTCGGCAGCAGACCCACCTTTTCCATCATCTCGCGCACGCGGGCTTGTGCTTCGGCCTTCGGCGTCTTGGGGAAATGGGTCAGCAGCGGTTCGGCGATGATCTCGCCGATGGTCATGCGCGGATTGAGCGAGGCCAGCGGATCCTGAAAGATCATCTGGAAGCTCTTGCGCACGTCCTGCAGCTCGCGCTTGCCCATGCCGAGCACGTCGCGGCCGAACATCACCACGGTGCCGTCGGCGGCCGGGATCATCCGGATGACGGCGCGCGCCAGCGTGGACTTGCCGCAACCGCTTTCGCCCACGATGCCCAGCGTCTCGCCGGGGAAGAGCTTGAAATCGACCCCGTCGACGGCCTTCAGCTTGCGCGACTTGGTCCAGGGCATGGCGCCCGAGGGGCGGATATCGAAGTGAACCTTCAGGTTCTTCACATCGAGAATGGGCTCGCTCATGCCGGCGCCTCCTCGGTCACAAGTTCATCGACCGGCCGGTGGCAGGCCCGTTTCACGGTCGGGCTGGCCTGAACCAGTTCCGGCAGTTCCACCGAACAGCGCTCGCGGGCGAAGCCGCAGCGCGGGCAGAAGGGGCAGCCCGTCATGTCGGACATCATGTTGGGCGGGTTGCCCGGAATGGCGTTCAGCTGCTCGGTCTCGATGTCGAGCCGCGGGATCGCCTGCAGCAGACCGCGCGTGTAGGGATGCGTCGGCGCGTCGAATATTTCCACCGTCGGGGCATATTCCATGACCCGGCCGCCATACATGACCATCGTGTCACGGCAGAAATCGGCGACCACGCCCAGATCATGGGTGATCAGGATGATGGCGGTGCCGAATTCCTTCTGGATCTCGTCAAGCAGCGTCATGATCTGCGCCTGCACCGTCACGTCGAGCGCGGTGGTCGGCTCGTCGGCGATCAGCAGTTTCGGGCGGCACAGGAGCGCCATCGCGATCATGATGCGCTGGCGCATGCCGCCGGAACATTCATGCGGATACATGTTGAGCCGGTTCTTCGCGTCCGGGATCTTCACCGCTTCGAGCATGGCAAGGCTTTCCGCCAGCGCGGCCTTTTTCGACATGCCCTTGTGGACCATCAGCACCTCGGCCAGCTGGTCGGAGATGCGGACATAGGGGTTCAGGCTCGTCATCGGGTCCTGGAAGATCATCGCGATCTCCTCGGCCCGGATGCGGTTCAGCTGCTTGTCCGGCTGGTTGAGGATTTCCTGCCCGTTATAGGTCACCGACCCCGAGGCGCGGCCATTGTTGGCCAGCAGCCCCATGATCGAGAAAACGGTTTGGCTCTTGCCGGAACCGGATTCGCCCACGATCGCGAGCGTATCGCCCTTGTCGAGCGAGAAATCCACGCCCGACACGGCGTGCACCGTGCCGTCCTTGGTGTCAAACTCGACCGAGAGGTCCTTGACGTCGAGAAGTGCCATGGCCCTGCCCTACCTGTCTTTCGGGTCCAGCGCGTCGCGCAGACCGTCACCGATGAAGAAGAATGAAAAGAGCGTCACGACGAAGAAGAAGAGCGGGAAGCCCAACTGCCAGATCGTGCCATATTGCATCGTGCCTGCGCCTTCGGAGATCAGCGCGCCCCAGGACGTGTTGGGCTCCTGCACGCCAAGGCCGAGGAAGGAGATGAAGCTCTCGGTCAGGATCATCAGCGGCACCAGAAGCGTCGCATAGACCGCCACCACGCCGAGCAGGTTCGGGATGATGTGCCGCCGGATGATGGTGAAGGACGAGACGCCGGTCGCGAGTGCAGCCTCGACGAACTCCTTGTTCTTGATGGTCAGCGTCTGGCCCCGCACGATGCGGCTCATGTCGAGCCAGGAAATCAGCCCGATCCCGATGAAAAGCAGCGAGATCGACCGGCCGAAAATGACCAAGAGCAGGATCAGCACGAACATGTAGGGAATCGACATCAGGATATCGACGGTGCGCATCATCGCGCCGTCGAGCCGGCCACCGAAATAGCCCGCGGTCGCGCCGTAGAGCGTGCCCACGACGACCGAAATCGACGCGCCCACGATGCCCACCATGAGCGAGATCTGCGTGCCCTGAATGACCCGCGAATAGAGATCGCGGCCCAGATCGTCGACGCCGAAATAATGGCCATTGGCGATCGAGGGCGCGCCCATGGTCGCGGCATTGCCGATGATCGCCCAGTCGATCTCCTCGTTCGACCAGACGGCGAAATAGGGGCCGATGATCGCGAAGAGCACGACGAGCGTCAGGCAGATCAACCCGCCCACGGCCGCCTTGTTGTGGAAGAAGCGCTGCCGGGCATCCTGCCACAGCGAGCGACCCTTGACCTCGTCCATCTGGGCGAGATTGTCGGCCAGATCGGCCATCTTTGTCTGATCAATAACCATGGTCTGCCTCCCTCAGTAGCGGATCTTGGGGTCGATCCAGGCGTAGAGGATGTCGACAAGCGTGTTGAAGCTGATGGTCAGCACCCCGGTCAGGATGGTGATGCCCATGATGGTGGAATAATCGCGGTTCAGCGCCGAGTTGACGAAGAGTTGCCCGATCCCGCCGGTGGAGAAATAGACGTCGATGATGACCGACCCGGTGATCATCGCGACGAAGGCCGGCCCGAGATAGGAGATGACCGGCAGCAGCGAGGGTTTCAGCGCGTGGCCGAGAATGATCTTGCGCGACGGCAGGCCCTTGGCCTTGGCGGTGCGGATGAAGTTCGAGCGCAGTACCTCAAGCATGGAGGAGCGCGTGATGCGCGCAATCGACGCCATGTAGGAGGTCGCCAGCGCGATCACCGGCAGGATGATGAACTGGATCTGCCCGCCTTCCCAGCCACCGCCCGGCAGCCATCCGAGATAGAGCGTGAAGACAAGCACCAGCAGCGGGGCCATGACGAAGTTCGGCAGCACCTGCGCGCCGATCGACACGCCGACGGCGAAATAGTCGAGCCATGTGTTCTGGCGGAGCGCCGCGACGGCGCCCAGCGTCACGCCCGAGACAACGGCGACCACGAAGGCGATCGAGCCGTAGGTCAGCGTCACCGGGAACCCTTGGGCGATGATGTCATTGACCGACCGGTCCTTGTAGCGGAAGGACGGGCCGAAATCGAATTGTGTCACGATTCCGATGACATAGTCATACATCTGCTTCCACAACGGTTGGTCGAGACCGTATTTCGCCTCGATATTCGCCATGACTTCCGGGGGAAGCGGGCGCTCGGAGGTGAAGGGTCCGCCCGGAGCGGAATGCATCAGAAGAAACGAGAATATGATCAGCACCAGGATCGTGGGGATAGCCACGAGCACCCGGCGCAGGATGAAATTCAACATCGGATCGAGCCTTGCCTAATAGCAAACGGGGCACCGCGCCGTCGCGGCGCGGTGCCCTCTGGGTCAGGGTCGCGGATTATTCGGCGACCTTGTACAGGTTCTTGGAGTACCAGTTCTGCTCCACATTGTTGATCGGCCAGTTTTTCAGCTGGTCGTTCAGCATGTAGACGCCGGCATAGTGGTAGACCGGGATAACAGGCATTTCTTCAGCCAGGGTCATTTCGACCTGGGTGTAGTTCTCCTGCGGGTTCTCCGCGGTGCGCGCGCCGGTCATCAGCTCGTCGACGGTCGCGTTGGAGTATTTGCCGTCATTGTAGCCGGAGGGCGAGGTCACGAGGTCGAGGAAGGTCGACGCTTCGTTATAGTCACCGCACCATGCGCCACGGGCCAGTTCGAAGTCCTGCTTGCCGCGCACGTCGAGGAAGGTCTTCCACTCCATGTTGTTGAGCGTGGCTTCGACGCCGAGCTTCTGCTTCCACATCTGGGACATGACCGTGGCGATCTTCTTGTGTGCCTCGGACGTGTTGTAGAGCATGTCGAAGGAGAGCGGGTTGTCCGGACCGTAGCCGGCTTCTGCCAGCAGTTCCTTGGCCTTCTCGTCACGCTCGGCCTGGCTCCAGTTGGCATAATCGACTTCCGGCACTTCGAAGCCGGCGGTCGCGCCCGGGGTGAAGGTGTAGGCCGGGAACTGGCCGCCCTGCAGCACGTTTTCCACGATCACGTTGCGGTCCACGGCATAGGCGAGCGCCTTGCGGACGCGGACGTCTTTGAACGCTTCGGGGCCACCGTCGGACAGGTTGAACGTGTAGTAGTAGTTGCACAGACGCGGGAAGTTGATCGCTTCGTCCGGGTTCTCTTCCTTCAGGCGCGGGAACTGGCCTGCGGGCACTTCTGTGCGGTCCAGTTCGCCGGCCATGTAGCGGGTCAGCGCCTGGTTCTCGTCGTTGATGACAACGGCCACGACCTTGTCGAGGATCGTGTTCTCATTGTCCCAGTACATCTCGTTGCGCTCACGCACCGAACGTTCGTTCAGCACATGCTCGGTCAGGATGTAGGCACCGTTCGACACGATGTTGCCCGGCTTGGTCCAGTCGGCACCATGTTCCGCGATCACCGCTTCGGGCGACGGGAAGGTGGTGGAATGGGTGACCATCTGCGGGAAGTAGGGCAGCGGCTGAGACAGGGTCACCTCGAGGGTGAGGTCGTCCACGGCCTTCACGCCCAGTTCGTCGACCGGCTTCTCACCGGCGATGATGTCCGCGCCGTTGGCGATCGACATCAGTTCCATATACCACGCATAGGGGGACGCGGTTTCAGGGTTCACCGCACGTTTCCAGGCGAAGACGAAATCATTCGCGGTCACCGGCTCGCCGTTCGACCATTTCGCATTGTCGCGCAGCTTGAACGTGTAGGTCAGCTTGTCATCGGACACTTCGTGGCTGAGCGCCACACCCGGCACGAGATTGCCGTCTTCGTCCTGGTTGTAGAGACCTTCGAACAGGTCGCGCACGATCTCGGCGCCGGACACGTCTTCGACGATCTGCGGGTCGACCGAGCTGTGCTCGTCGAGCACGCGATAGGTGAAGGTCTGGTCGTCTGCCAGGGCTTCGCCGGTGGTGGGGTGGGTGCCGGCGGCCAGAACCGGACCGGACAGGAAGGATGCCGCGAGCAGGGCTGCAGTCATCTTGGTGGTTGCGTAACGCATGTGTGTTCCTCCTCTGAGAACAAGTGTCAGTCGAAGGGCAGCTATCTTGTTGTTTTGGGCACTGCCCGCCGAACGATGCGAAAACGTCTCACAGGTTCCGAGTCACTGCAACGGCCTTTTAAACATGGCCCAACGCGGCTTATGTCACGGAACTCGGTGGCAAATGAAACTTCCCAAAATCTGACGTCGCGTCACACGCAACAAAGTTAAAGGCGCCGAAATCGCAAGCTGCGGCGGGCAGAGAATCACCTCGTTGTCACCCTGCCTCCCGCCGGTCCGAACGGGGTGCTTATGCCCCGCCCCTGCCCCGTGCATGCCCCTTGCATGCCCGCTTGCGGCCCTTCATGTCCCCGGTCAGGCTAACCGGTCGCACCGTCCCGGACGCGGCCGGACGCGGCCGCTCGTCCCATCCGCACGCGCGGGCTTTTCTTCCCGCGCCGCGCCTGCCACAAGAGGGCGACATAGGAACATGGAGTGGCCGACATGCGCACCGCTTTCACCTGGGACGACCCTTTCGCCCTCGACAGCCAGCTTTCCGAAGAGGAGCGGATGGTCCGGGATTCGGCGCGCAGCTTTGCCGACGCCCATCTTGCCCCGCGGGTGATCGAGGCGAACCGGTCGGGCACGTTCGACCCCGCCATCATGCGCGAATTCGGGGCGGCGGGCCTGCTCGGCCCGACCCTGCCCGAAGAATTCGGCGGCGCGGGCCTCAACCATGTCTGCTACGGGCTGGCAGCGCGCGAAGTGGAGCGGATCGACAGTGGCTACCGGTCGGCCATGTCGGTGCAGTCCTCGCTCGTGATGCACCCGATCCACGCCTATGGCAGCCCAGAGCAGCAGCAGAAATACCTGCCGAAGCTTGCAAGCGGCGAACTGATCGGATGTTTCGGCCTGACCGAGCCGGATCACGGCTCCGATCCGGGCGGCATGAAGACCGTCGCCCGAGAAGTGCCGGGCGGATTTGAGCTGTCCGGCGCAAAGATGTGGATCACCAACGCGCCGATCGCGGATATCGCAATCGTCTGGGCGAAGCTCGACGGGGCCATTCGCGGCTTCATTCTGGAACGTGGCATGTCCGGCCTGAGCTTCCCCGAGATCAAGGGCAAGATGAGCCTGCGCGCCTCGATCACCGGCGAGATCGTTATGGATGGCGTGAAGGTTCCGGCCGAGAACCTGCTGCCCGGCGCGTCGGGTCTTGGCGGGCCGTTCGGCTGCCTCAACAAGGCACGCTATGGGATCAGCTGGGGCGCGCTCGGCGCGGCGGAGGCCTGCTGGCATCAGGCGCGGCAATATACGCTCGACCGCAAACAGTTCGGCAAGCCGCTGGCGCAGACGCAGCTCGTGCAGCTGAAGCTTGCGGACATGATGACGGAGATCACGCTGGGGCTTCAGGGCTGCCTGCGCGTCGGACGGATGCTCGACGAGGGCAACTGCCCGCCGGAAAACATCTCCCTTGTCAAACGCAACAGCTGCGGCAAGGCGCTGACCGTGGCGCGCAACGCCCGCGACATGCTCGGCGGCAACGGGATTTCCGACGAGTTCCACGTGATCCGCCACATGGTCAATCTGGAGACGGTCAACACTTACGAGGGCACGCATGACGTCCATGCGCTGATCCTCGGCCGCGCGCAGACGGGCCTTCAGGCGTTTTTCTGACCGGGGCTCGGGCTGTCCGGCGGCAGGGCGGAATCGCGGATCACCAGATCGCCATGCATCAGGACCGCGGTTGCATCCTGCGGCGCTGACGGCGCTTCCAGCCGGTCGAGCAGGAGCCCCATGGCGCGCTCGCCGATCTGGCGGCGCGGCTGCCGGATCGTGGTCAGTGCAGGGCTCGTGTTGCTGGCAAATGGGATATCGTCGAAACCGACGACGGAAAAACGTCCGGGCACATCATGCCCGCGGGCCGACAAAGCGGCCATGACCCCGATGGCGGTATCGTCATTGTAGCAGAAGAAGGCCGTGGGCAGCGTGTCGCGGATGAAGAGCCGTTCCACCGCAGCACGGCCGCTCTCGCTCGTCCCGTCACCGGCCAGCACCCACGGATCGGCGGCAGCCGTTGCATGATGCGCGGCAATGGCGGCGCGGAAGCCCGCCTCGCGCCGCTCGGACTGGATGTCGCCTTCGGGACCGCGCACATGGGCGATCTGGCGGTGGCCCTGCGCGAGCAGATATTCCGTCGCCACGCGGGCAGCGGCGGCATCATCCACGCCGACATGCGGCACGCCGGGGTCGTTCAGCGGACGGGACACGGTCACCATCGGCGGGAAGTGCCGGGCGGGGCTCATCCCCCAGCCGGCGACCGGCAGATGTCCGGTGAGCAGGATCAGCCCGTCCGCCTGCCCCGTGGACAGGAAGCGCAGGTAGGTTTCCTCCAGCCCGCTATCGCCATCCGTGTTTCCGATCAGCACCGCATAGTCGCGCGCGGCGGCCGCCTTTTCCAACCCGATCAGGATGCCGGGAAAATTCGGGTCGCCGATGGAGGGCGCCAGCACCAGCACCATGCGCGAGCGTTTCATGCGCAGGTTCCGCGCCATGACATTGGTCGTGTAGCCGGTCCGCGCAATCGCGGCATGGACCTTTCGCCGCGTGCTCTCCGCCACCTTGTCAGGCGCATGGACCGCGCGGCTCACCGTTGCGATGGAGACCCCGGCGATGCGCGCAACATCCTCGATCGTCGCGGGTTTCGCGGCGTCGGGTGCGGGCGTCTCCCGGTCCTCGCTGTCTGCCATCTGCTCGGTCATCCTTCCGAAGAAGACCCGAGAATAGCGCCGAAACCAACCGAATGAAAAGGTTTACATGAAAGATGAAAAGGTTTACAGAATCAGAAAACCCGGCGGAAACAGCCGGGAGGACAGGGAGAAGACAATGCCTGACGGCGGCGTAGCGCCGGACGTGCTGATGCACGCCGAGCGTATCAGCAAATCCTTCGGAACCGTTCCGGTTCTTTTCAGTGTCAGCTTCGACATCCGCCCCGGCGAGGTGCATGCGCTGATCGGGGAAAACGGCGCCGGAAAATCGACGCTGATGAAGATCCTGTCGGGCTATCACCAGCCAAGCTCCGGCCAGATTCTGTTCGACGGCGCGCCGGTCACCCTGCCCCCCGACGGGCTGGCCGAAGACCTTGGCATCGTCCTCATCCATCAGGAACTCAACCTCGCTGAAATGATGACCGTGGAGGAAAACATCTTCCTCGGGCGAGAGATCCGCCGCCGTGGCTTTCTCGACCGCGCGGCAATGCGCGCCGATGTGGCCGCCCTGCTCGACCGGCTGCATCTCGACATCCGCCCGCAGGACCGGATTTCTGACCTGTCGATCGCCCAGAAACAGATGGTGGAAATCGCCAAGGCGATCAGCCGCAACGCGCGCATCCTCATCATGGATGAACCCACAGCGGTTCTGACGAGCGCGGAGACCGAGACCTTCTTCCGCCAGATCGAGCGGCTGAAGGCCGAGGGCGTTGCGATCATTTTCGTCAGCCACAAGCTGGGCGAGGTGAAGGCGCTGGCCGACCGTGTGACGATCATGCGCGACGGCCAGTGGATCGCGACGCAGGACGCGGCCGAACTCACGCCGGACGCCATGGCGCAACTGATGGTCGGGCGCGAGCTGTCGGACCTCTACCCGCCGATGCGCGAACCCGATGTCGACGCGCCGGTCATGCTCGATGTGGCAGGGCTGTCGTCACCGGCCGGCGTGCGGGATGTGAGCTTCCAGTTGCGCCGCGGCGAGATCCTCGGCTTTGCCGGACTTGTCGGCTCCGGCCGCACCGCATTGTTCGAAGCCATTTGCGGCCTTGCTCCCACATCCGCGGGCACCGTCACGCTCGACGGTGCGCCCGCACGGTTCCACGATGTGGCCGAGGCCCGCGACGCAGGCATCGTCTACCTGACCAAGGACCGGAAGGAGAAAGGGCTTCTTCTGGACCTTGAGATGACCCCGAACCTGACGCTCTTGGCGCTCGACCGCTTCGTGCGGCGGGGCCTTCTGGACCGCGCCGCCGAAAAGGCCGGAATGGAACGGGCCGCGCGCCGGTTCGACATCCGCGCCCGCGACCCGAAAGTGCGCGCCCGCGACCTGTCGGGCGGCAACCAGCAGAAACTCCTGCTCGCCAAGGTGATGGAGAGCGATCCGCAGGTCGTCATCATCGACGAACCGACCCGCGGGATCGATGTCGGCACCAAGCAGCAGATCTACCATTTCATCGCCGCGCTGGCGGCAGAGGGCAAGTCGATCGTCCTCATCTCCTCGGAGATGCCCGAAGTGATCGGCATGTGTCACCGCGTCGTGGTGATGCGCGAGGGCCATGTGACCGGCCTGCTCGAAGGCGCCGCCATCGAGGAAAACGAAATCATGCTCCATGCCTCGGGACTGAAAGGCCGGACCACCCATGACTGACCAGACCACATCCGCGCGCCCCGCATCCGGCGGCTTCTCGATCGATTTCAAGGCCTGGGGGCCGCTGCTGGCGCTCGCCGCGCTCTGCATATTCGGCTTCATCCTGAACCCCGCATTCGCGAGCGAGGGCAATATCTCCAACATCCTGACCCGTTCGGCCTTCATCGGCGTCATCGCGGTCGGGGCGACATTCGTCATCACGGCGGGCGGGATCGACCTCTCGGTCGGGTCCATGGCGGCCTTCATCTCCGGCGTGATGATCATGGTGATGAACGGGCTGGTGGAGACGATGGGTGTCAGCGTCGCGACGATCCTTGTGGGCGTCGGCCTGTCGGTCTTTCTCGGCGCGATGGCGGGGCTGGCAAACGGGCTTCTGACCACACGCGGCAAGATCGAAGCCTTCATCGTGACGCTGGGCACAATGGGCATCTACCGTTCGCTCGTCACCTATCTGGCCGATGGCGGAACCCTGTCGCTCAACTTCGATCTGCGCAGCCTCTACCGCCCGGTCTATTACGGCGAGGTCCTTTTCGTGCCCGTCCCGGTGCTGGTGCTGGCCATTGTCGCAATCCTCGGCTGGGTGCTGCTCAACCGGACCGCGTTCGGCCGCCATTGCGTCGCCATCGGGTCGAGTGAAAGCGTGGCCCGCTACTCGGCGGTGAAGATCAACCGCGTGAAGACGCTGACCTATGTGATCCAGGGCCTATGCGTGTCGCTCGCCACGATCATCTATGTCCCGCGGCTCGGCTCGGCCTCCTCCCAGACCGGCGTGATGTGGGAACTGGAAGCCATTGCTGCGGTCATCATCGGCGGCACGGTGCTGAAGGGCGGCTATGGCCGGATCGGCGGCACCGTTGTCGGCGCGATCATGCTGACGACGATCGGCAATATCCTCAACCTGACGGACCTGATCTCCAACTATCTCAACGGAGCGGTGCAGGGCGTCATCATCATCGTGGCGGTCTGGCTGCAACGCGGCCAGTGGAAACGGCGCGGGCGATCCGGCGACGGGGGCTGACCTCCCCTCCCCGTCGCGGGTCCCTGCCTGCCGACGCCTGACTTACGAGCAACAACCAACAAAGAGATCCCCGCCAAGGGGGCGGACATTTGCAACCAGGAGAGTGAAATGAACCTCAAGTCGACCCTGACGGCCCTTGCCGTTGCCGCCGGTCTGACCCTGCCCGGTGCCGCGAGCGCCGAGAAGGTCAAGATGGGCGTATCCATCCCCGCAGCGACCCACGGCTGGGCCGGTGGCCTGAACTGGCACGCCCAGGAAGCCAAGACCCGCCTCGAAGCGGCCTATCCCGATTTGGAAGTTGTGCTGGTCACGGCCAACAACCCGACCGAGCAGGCCAACGCGCTGGAAGATCTCGTGTCCGTGCACCAGATCGACGCGCTCGTGATCCTGCCCTTCGAATCCGAGCCGCTCACCGGTCCGGTGCTCAACGTGAAGGAAAGCGGCGCTTTCATCACGGTCGTTGACCGCGGACTGTCGCAGGACGGCATCGAGGATGTCTATGTCGCCGGCAACAATCCCGAGCTTGGCCGCGTGTCGGGCGAGTATATCAAGTCCCGCCTGCCCGATGGCGGCGACATCGTGGTGCTGCGCGGCATTCCGACCGTGATCGACGACGAGCGTGTGGAAGCGTTCGAGGCCGAGATCGAAGGCTCCGGCATCAACGTGCTCGACATGAAGCACGCCAACTGGAACCGCGACGACGGGTTCACCGTCATGCAGGATTTCCTGTCCCGCTTCCCCAAGATCGACGCGGTCTGGGCGCAGGATGACGATATCGCGCTCGGCGTGATCGAGGCGGTCAAGCAGGCCGGCCGCGAGGACGAGCTGTTCATCGTGGGCGGCGCCGGCATGAAGGATGTCATCAAGCGCGTGATGGACGGCGACGAGCTGGTGCCCGTCGATGTGCTCTACCCGCCGGCAATGATCGCGACCGCAATGGATGTCACGGCGCTTAAATTCTTCTCCAACGCGCCGGTCCAGGGCCGGTATGTGCTTGGTGCACCGCTGATTACCCCGGAGAACGCAAAAGACTTCTACTTCCCCGATTCTCCGTTCTAAGGTTCCTCCAGAACCTAACTCGGCCGGAGGCGGGTTTGTCCCGCCTCCGGTATTTCAATGATAAATGGGAGGACAGAATGAAAACCATCAAAGGACCGGGACTGTTCCTGGCCCAGTTCGCCGGTGATGAAGCGCCCTTCAATTCGTGGGACAGCATCACCAAGTGGGCGGCCGAGTGCGGCTACAAGGGCGTGCAGATCCCCAGCTGGGACGGACGGCTTTTCGACGTCGCCAAAGCGGCCGAAAGCAAGGATTATTGCGACGAGATCAAGGGCGTCGCCGCGGCCAACGGGGTCGAGGTGACCGAACTGTCCACCCACCTGCAGGGTCAGCTGGTCGCCGTGCACCCCGCCTATGACGATGCGTTCGACGGATTTGCAGCCCCCGAAGTGCGCGGAAACCCCGCCGCGCGGCAGGAATGGGCGGTCGATCAGGTCAAGAAGGCGCTGTCCGCCAGCCGCAACCTCGGTGTGACTGAACATGCGACCTTCTCCGGCGCGCTCGCCTGGCCCTATATCTATCCCTGGCCGCAACGTCCCGCCGGCCTTGTGGAAACCGCGTTCGACGAGCTGGCGAAACGCTGGCGCCCGATCCTCGACCATGCCGAGGAAATGGGCGTCGACGTCTGCTACGAGATCCATCCGGGCGAGGATCTGCATGACGGCGCGACCTTCGAGATGTTCCTTGAACGGCTCGACAATCACGCCCGCTGCAACATGCTCTACGACCCGTCGCACTATGTGCTGCAGTGCCTCGACTATCTGGACAATATCGACATCTATGCCGACCGGATCAAAATGTTCCACGTCAAGGATGCCGAGTTCAATCCGACCGGCCGGCAGGGTGTCTATTCGGGCTACCAGAGCTGGGTCGACCGGGCAGGACGGTTCCGCAGCCTCGGCGACGGGCAGGTCGATTTCTCCGCGATCTTCTCCAAGATGGCCGCGATCGATTTCGACGGCTGGGCCGTGGTCGAGTGGGAATGCTGCCTGAAACATCCCGAGGACGGCGCCCGCGAAGGCGCGCAATTCGTCAAGGACCATATCATCCGCGTCACCGAGCGCGCCTTCGATGATTTCGCCGATGGCGGCACCGACGAAGCCGCCAACCGCCGCATGTTGGGGATCGACAGATGAGCATCACAGGAAAAAGCGAAACCCGCCCGCCGCGCCTGCGGCTGGGCATGGTCGGCGGTGGCCGCGACGCGTTTATCGGCGGCGTCCACCGGATCGCGGCGCGGATCGACGACGAGTTCGAACTGGTCGCGGGCGCCCTTTCCTCCTCGCCCGAAAAGGCACTGGCATCGGGTCGGGATCTCGGGCTGGCCGAAGACCGGATCTATGGCAGCTACAAGGAAATGGCGATCCGCGAGGCGCGGCTGAAGAATGGCATCGACGCGGTGGCAATCGTCACGCCCAACAATGTCCATTACGAGGCCGCGCGCGAGTTCCTCAAACGCGGCATTCACGTGATTTGCGACAAGCCGCTGACCTCCACCCTGCCCGACGCGCGCAAGCTCGTGAAACTGGCGGAAAACTCGGATGCGGTCTTTGTGCTCACGCACAATTACACCGGCTACCCGATGATCCGGCAGGCGCGTGAGATGATCGCGTCTGGCAAGCTCGGCAAGATCCGCGTCGTGCAGGCGGAATATCCGCAGGACTGGCTGAGCCGCAAGGAAGAGGGTGGCGAGAACAAGCAGGCCAACTGGCGGACCGATCCGTCCCAGTCGGGTGCGGGCGGATCCACCGGCGATATCGGCACTCATGCCTATAATCTCGCCTGTTTCGTCACGGGGCTGGAACTTGACAGTCTGGCGGCCGATCTCGACGCATTCGTGCCGGGCCGCCAACTCGACGACAATGCCCATGTGATGCTGCGCTTCAAGGGCGGCGCCAAGGGCATGCTCTGGTCGAGCCAGGTTGCGCCGGGCAACGAGAACGGCCTGCGCCTGCGCGTCTATGGCGAAAATGGCGGTCTGGAGTGGAAGCAGGAGGACCCGAACTACCTCTGGTACACGCCGCTTGGCGAGCCGAAACAGCTCATCACGCGGGGCGGTGCCGGGGCCGGTGACGCGGCAGCCCGCGTGTCGCGCATCCCCGGTGGCCATCCCGAAGGCTATCTCGAAGGGTTCGCGACCATTTATGCGGAAGCCGCCCGTGCCATCCGCGCCCATGATGCGGGCGAGGCGCAGCCCGACGATGTGGTCTTCCCCACGGTTCAGGACGGGCTTGCGGGCATGCTCTTCGTCGATGCCTGCGTCCGCTCGTCCAAGCGGAACGGGGCCTGGATTTCGGTCTGAACCGAACAGTGTTTCGGCACATGCGCCCGCCGGTTTCCGGCGGGCGTTTTCTTATGCCCTAGCCCGGGGCCTTCAGCCCGATCAGGATCAGGATCGCTGACAGGATAAGCGCCATCCCGAACCATTCGTTGCGGCTGATCCTCTCGCCGAAGAACAGGTAGGAGGCCGCGATGGAGAAGACGAGCTCGATCTGCCCAAGCGCCTTCACATAGGCCACGTTCTGCATCGCCATCGCAGTGAACCAGCCAAGCGAACCGAGCATGCCGGTCAGGCCGACGAGCGAGGCTTTCGGCCAGACTGACAGGACCTTGCGTGCCTGCCCCGGTTCGCGCCACTGCATCCAGAAGAACATGCCGATCGTCTGCGCGGTGGTGACGAAGGCCAGCGTGACGGCGGCACGGATGAAACTGTCCCCGCCGTCGAGCGCCAGCGCCGCACCGCGATACCCGATCCCCGAGACCCCGAAAATCGCTCCGGCCGCCAGCCCGACGAGCGCGGAGCGGCTGAACATGTGACGCAGGCCCGGGCGCTCCGACGGACCGGACAGCAGGATCACGCCCACAAGGCTGACAATGATCGCGAAAATGCCCGCCGTCCCCACCCTGTCGCCCAGCACGACGGCGCCGATGATCGCGGCCTGCACCGTCTCGGTTTTCTTCAGCGTGATGCCGACCGCGAAATTGCGCAGCCCGAACAGATAGACCACGAGCGAGGTTGCCACGATCTGCGCCAGTCCGCCCGTCAGCGCGAAGGCGAAGAACCGGCCGTTCAGACCGGGCATCGCGTAGCCGCCAATGGTGATCATGCCGATCAGGAACAGCACTGCGAGCGGCGCGGCATAGAGGAACCGCGACCATGTCGCGCCCAATGTGCTCAGCTGCCCCTTGAGGATTTTCTGCAGCACGAACCGCAGGTTCTGGAAGAACGCCGCGGCGATGGTGATCGGAATCCAGAGTTCCAAGGGGCATCCTTTCGGGCAGGGTCGGTCGATTTACCGCCGCCCCTGCCCCAAGGGCAAGGTTCTTCTCCTCAGAGGTCGGTCCAGGCCACGCCCGCCGGGGCGATTTCGGTGCCGAACCCGTCAAGACCGGCAATCCCGCTCAGAGATTGTGTGCTGGCTTCGTAGTTGAAGAGGTAGCGCCGTCCGCCGCTGTCGCGGATACGCAGCCCCTCGGGCAGGTCGAGCGTTTGAAGCCCTGCGGCATCGGTAACGCGCCCGACAATGCGGCGCATCGCATCCGGATCGGCCCAGCCGCCGCAATACCAGAGGTTGCCGCTGCGCATCAGCGCGGGCAGGCCGTCCTCGGCACGTTCCACGACCTCTGCCGTGCCTTCCAGTTCTTCGCGCCAGAAGCGGAAGGCACCGCCGTCGGCCAGCGCGACAGGTGCGTCGGGCCGCAGGCTTTCCACCCGAGAGACGGTCACGTCGATGCCCGGCAAGGCGGGCGGCAGCGGAACCGGAATGGACATTTCAGCGGTTTTCGACCCGGTGCGCGGGCCGAGCAGCGCCTGCCCCTCGAACGTCGCCAGCGCGTCGAGGAACGCCGGGCGCCAGTGGAGCATGCCGGGTGCGGCGACCATCTTGTAGGCCGACAGATCGGCCACATCGGGCGGCAGGATGTCGACCGACAGGCCCGCGCGGCGCAGCGCGCGATAGGTCTCGAAGACCAGCCGGAAATAGTCGAACTCGATGCTCTGCGGCTGCGTGGCCCAGGCCCATGCGGCCTCATAGTCGAAGACGAGGCCAACCGGCGCGTCCGCACATCCCGCCTCGGGCGCATCCTGCAACTCCCTGGCAACTTGCGCGGCATCGGCGAGCGCGGGTGCGGGCGCGCTGTCGGGGCGCAACAGGCCGGCATGCATCTGCTCCTGCGCATAAGGGGCCTGCCGCCAGCGGAAATAGCAGACGGTTTCGGCCCCGTGTGCAAAGGCTTCCCAGGCCCAGAGCCGCGGCATGCCCTTCAACGGGGCGGGGTTGTGCGGCGCCCAGTTCACCGGACCGGGCTGCTGTTCCATGATCCACCAGCGCCCCTTGCCGGTCGCGCGGTAGAGGTCATGGTGGAAGGCCTGAAAGTCCGGATCGCCCTGCCGCATGTACCGGCGTTTCCACGCGTCACCCTCGTCGGAGCGCAGGTCGAGGAAGCCGAGCGGATAGCTGTCCCAACTCGCGATATCGAGGTCTTCGCCCACCGCGAAGTGGTCGAACTCGACCGTGCGGCCCATGAAATTGTGGATGATCGGCGCGGCGCTGTGCGCGCGGATGATCTCGGTCTGAATGCGATTGAAGGCGACGACCTGATCCGAAGAAAAACGCTTGAAGTCGAGCACATGTGCCGGGTTCGGCTCGGTCACGGTCAGGTTCGGCACGTCGATCTCGCCATAGGTGCGATATTCCATCGACCAGAAGACATTGCCCCACGCCTTGTTGAGGTTGTCGATCTGTCCGTAGCGGTCCGACAGCCAGTTGCGGAAGCCCGCCCGCGCCGCGTCGGAATAGGAATAGGTCGTGTCATGGCACCCGAATTCATTGTCGGTCTGCCACGCGGCGACATGCGGGTTCTGCCCGTAGCGTTCGGCGAGGATCCGGGTGATCCGCGCGCTTTCCTCGCGATAGCCCTCGTGGGAGAAACAATAGTGCCGACGCGAGCCGAAACCGCGCGGGCGGCCTTCTGCGTCAAGCGCCAGCATGTCGGGGTGGCGCTCCAGCATCCAGCGCGGCGGGGTCGCGGTGGGCGTCCCCATTACGACCTTCAGCCCTG
Source organism: Oceanomicrobium pacificus (assembly GCF_009833495.1). GTDB lineage: Bacteria > Pseudomonadota > Alphaproteobacteria > Rhodobacterales > Rhodobacteraceae > Oceanomicrobium > Oceanomicrobium pacificus. The sequence goes on from NZ_WUWG01000001.1 coordinate 283,125, forward strand.
CCTGTCCGAGGATTTCGATCGCGCGGTCGAGCCAGTCGAGATCGAGCGTGCCGGGCACGGGTTCCATCCGCGACCATGCAAATTCGCCGATCCGGACCCATGTCAGGCCGGTTTCGGCCATGCGGACCGCATCCTCGGCCCAGATTTCCTCGGGCCAATGTTCGGGATAGTAGCAAACCCCAAGCGCGCGTTTCACCATAGTCACTGTCCTTTGCTGGCGGCATCATAGGCCGCAACGATATCCTCTGCCGCGCGGCGCACCTGGCTCGCACCGCGGCCGGCCTTGTAGAGCGCGGAGCCGAGCCCGAACCCATCGGCGCTCGCAGCCATCCATTCCCCGAAATTCGACGCACCCGCCCCGCCAACGGCGAGCATGAGCGTGCCCGACGGCATCACCGCGCGCAGCGCCTTCAAACCGCGCGGCTCCAGCACTTCGGCGGGAAAGAGCTTCAGCGCATCCGCGCCCGCGTCGAGCGCCGCAAAACATTCCGAGGCCGTGAAGACCCCGGGATAGGAGCCGAGACCGCGCGCCTTGGTCCGGCGGATCACGGCCGGCACGCAATTGGGCGACACGATGAACTGGCCCCCCGCGTCGGCAACGGCGTCGACCTCCGCCTCTGTCAGAACGGTGCCGGCGCCGATTTCGGCCCGCCCTGCCAGGGCCGCGGCCATCCGCGCGATACTGTCGAGCGGATCGGGCGAGTTCAGCGGCACCTCGATCCGGGTGATCCCCGCTTCGGCAATGGTCGTGGCGATCTCCACCGCTTCCTCCGGGCGGACGCCGCGCAGGATGGCGATCAGGTTGCGGGTCATGTCAGTCTCCCTTGTCGAACGCGTCGGCCGCGGCCCGTAGCCCGGCCAGCGCCATCTCCGCGCCGTCGGCGATGCGGGCATCGAGCCCGGCATGGCCCAGTGCGGCGCGATAAATCTCCGCCAGCCGTCCGGCACCGATGAGCACGACCTCCTGCCCCAGCCAGTAGGGCCGCGCAGCCGCAAGCTCCGCCCCGATGAGCAGGCCGGAAAGCCGCGCGGGGCCGACATCGGGCGACGCGCCGTTCAGGAGCGCGCCCGCGCGCATGGCGAACAGGTAGCCCGACACGCGTTCGGGCCGCGCCAGCGCATCGTCGATGCCCGAGCGAAATGCTTCGTCGGACCAGTCCATATCGTCCAGCGTCAGGCGCAGAACGGATTTGTGGGCCAGAAGGTCGTAGATCTCGCCGGTCATGAAACTGGCGAAATGGAACACGTCGCCACCCTCGATCTGCACCCATTTGGAATGGGTGCCGGGCAGGCAGATCACGCCGGTAAATTCCGGCGCACCGGCCAGATAGCCAGCAATCTGGGTTTCCTCCCCCCGCATCACGTCGGGCGGGTTGTCCTGACTGATGCCGGGCAGGATACGCACCCGGATGCGGCTGTCGGTCCCATCGAGCGGGATCGGCGCGGCATCGGGCAGCGCGCGGGTCGACACGGGCCGGTAACCGGCCTCCGCCCAACCGGTGCGCGCGCCCGCCATGCCGCAGACCCAGACCGGCGTGACCCGCCCCTCGGGCAGCAAGTCGCCCGCGAGGTCAAGGAATGCCGGCTCGAATTCCGCCCGCGTCAGCGTGCCCATCCCCTTGTCGGAACGCCGCTCGCCGAGCATCTGCCCGGCCGCGTCCATGGCCCAGATCCTGAGGTTCGACGTGCCCCAGTCCACGCCGATCCAGCGGCATCTGTCGGCCAGATCGCTCATCCCGTAACCACCACGCCGCCGTCGATTACCAGCGCCTGACCGGTCATCATCCGGGAGGTCTTGGACGCCAGGAACAGGGTCCCGTCGATGATATCCTGCTCGACCAGATGCTCGGGCAGGCACTGCTGTTCAAGATGCGCCTTCAATCCCTCGGGCGTGGCCCAGAGGTCCATCTGGCGCTGGGTCAGCACCCAGCCGGGCATCAGCGCATTGACGCGAATATTGTCGGGCCCGAGTTCGCGCGCCAGACCGCGGGTCAGGCCGGTGATGCCCGCCTTCGCGGTCACATAGGCCGGATAGCCCGCATTGCCCATCATGTAGGACACGGAGGAGAAATTGATGATCGCACCGCCGCCCGCGGCCTTCATGCCGGGTGCCGCCTGCTGTGCCGTGAAGAAATGCGGTCGCAGGTTGATGTTGAGCGAGCGGTTCCAGGCCTCCTCGTCGTAATCCTGCAGGCCGTGACGGCTGTCATTGGCGGCATTGTTGACCAGAACAGTGACTGGACCGTGGGCGGCGGCGGCCTGTTCCATCGCGGATTTCAGCGCCCCCAGATCGGTGATGTCGCACGGGATGAAGAGCGGCGCGCGCCCGTGCTTTTCCTCCATCTCGGCGACGAACCCGCTTGCATCGGAGCGCTGGACGAAGGCGACCTGCGCACCTTGCGCGAGGAACCCCTCGGTCAGCGCCGCCCCGATGCCGGAGCCGCCGCCGGTGATGAAGACGCTCGCATCTTTCAGATCGTGAAACGTGGCATAGGGCGTGGCGGTCATGGCAGGGCCTTTCCTTCAAGGACGAACAGTGTGGCGGGGAATGCGACCGGCAACTGGACCCCGTGGGCCATCAGTGCCGCGCCGCTGAGAGTGAGCGGACCATCATCGAGCGCGACTGCGCCGCGCGACACGGGCGCACGGTCGTGCGGATTGCGCAGGCGGACCTCGTAGCGGCGCGCGGGATCGAGCCCGGCCAGCCGCACAGGCCGTGGCAGAACCTGAGCCGACGCGCCGGTCTGACCCACAAAGGCCACGAACCGGTCCGCGCGTTCGGCAACCTGCGCCTCGGCGATCACCTGCGGGTCCATGCTGTCGAGCCGGTGGATGGTGGCGCGGCACATCCAGTCGCGGTTCGCCTTCCACCAGCTTGTGACCGCGCGCAGCGTTTCGGCCTCGTCATCCGTCAGTTCCATCGGGTCCATCTCGAACCCCATGTGGCGGCTCGCGGCAACCCAGGCGCGGAAGGCCATCGGCAGGATCCGGCCCGACGTGTGGCACACCCGCGGTCCGACATGGCTGCCCGTCACTTCCATCGGCAGGAAGAGCGCGGCCTCATGCTGGATGCGCAACCGTTCCAGCGCGTCATTGCTGTCCGACAGCCAGACGCGGGTGCAGCGTTCCAGAATACCATAGTCGATCCGGCCGCCGCCCGAGGCACAGCTTTCGAACTCGACACCCGGATGGGCTGCACGAAGCCGCTCCAGCAGCGCGTAGGTGCCTGCCGCCTGCGCCGGATCGGCCACCGGCAGCACGCGGTTATGGTCCCATTTCACGTAAGAGATCTCGGCACCGGACAGGATCGCGGAGAGCGCGTCGAACAGGTGGTCGCGCACGTCTTGCCGCGACATGTCGAGCACCATCTGGTGCCGCCCCAGCGGCTGGTCGGCCGGTCCGAGCGCCCAATCGGGATGGGCACGGAACAGATCGCTGTCGGGATTGACCATTTCCGGTTCGAACCAGATACCGAAGCCCATGCCCTCCGACCGGACATGGTCGACGAGCGCCGCCAGCCCGTCGGGATATTTGCGCGGGTCGACGCGCCAGTCGCCCAGGCTCGACCGATCATCATCGCGCCGACCGAACCAGCCGTCATCAAGGACGAACCGCTCTGCCCCGAGGGACGCGGCGCGGCTCGCGATCTGTTTCAGCCGGTCGAGATCATGGTCGAAATAGACCGCCTCCCAGCAGTTGTAGTGCACGGGGCGCGGCAAGGCGGCCTCCGGGAAATCGAGCAGATTGTGCCGGACATGGCCGACGAGCGCCGCACCGACGCCGTTCAGGCCATCGCCCGAGGCCGCCAGCACCAGCGGTGCGCTGGCGAATGTCCGCGCCGCAGGCAAGTGCGCGCGACCGGCATGGCCCATCTGGACCTGCCGGCGGCCGTCGCTCAGTTCCTCGGCGATCATCCGGTGGCCGCCCGACCAGCCATAGGCGAGCCCGAAGGCCAGGCCCCGGCTGTTGGTCGTGCCGGGTGTCGACAGGATCGCGAAAGGCGGCGTTTCATGGCCCGTGCGACCCGACAGGCTTTCGCGCATCCGGATCCCCGGTTGCCACGGCGTCTGCACCGGCTGGAATTCGCCGCACCAGCGCCCGGTATAGTCCCGGATCTCGCCGCCATCCTCCGGCCCCGGCATCACAGGTGCCGCCAGCCAGTCGACGCGCAGCGCGTCATCAGCCGACAGGAGCGCCTCCGCGACGATCACATCCGTGCCTTCGGGCAGGCTGAACCGCGCGGTGTATGTCAGCCCGCGCGCCGTATCGCGATGGATGAGCGCTAGCGATCCGCCCTCTTCCTCTGCGCGCTCGAAGCTGAATTCGGGCGCCAGCAGCACCCCGACGGCATCGCGCAGGACAAGACCCGGCTGGCCCTGGAACCCTGTCGCGGGCAAGGGGCAGAGGTCGAGCGGCGCGACCGTGTCGAGCATGCCGCCCGTGACATCCCGCCGCCCTGCCGCGGCCAGCGCGGCCGCGTCCTCATCACCCGGCAAACGGGCGCCCCAATAGACGACCCGCGCCATCTGTCCGGCATCGGCACCGAGCAGAAGGGTCTGGGATCGTGTGTCGAGGCGCCAGCTTTGCGTCACTTCACGGCTCCGAGCGTCAGGCCGGCGATGAAGTGTTTCTGCATCAGGAAGAACATCAGCACCGGCGGCAGCGCGGCAATGATCGAGCCCGCCGACACGAGGTGCCATGCCGCGACCCACTGGCCGTTGAGCGAGTAGAGCCCCGCCGTCACCGGCTGCGTCTCGGCGCTCTGGGTCAGGACCGTGGCCCAGAAATAGTCGTTCCAGATGAAGGTGAAGATCAGCACCGCCAGCGCAGCAATGGCCGGCCGCATCAGCGGCAGCACCACATACCAGAAGATCCGGATTTCCGACACGCCCTCGACCCGCGCGGCTTCGATCAGCTCATAGGGCAAGGCCCGGATGAAGTTGCGCATGAAGAGCGTGCAGAAGCCGGTCTGGAAGGCGGTGTGGAACAGGATCAGCGCCCAGGACGTGTTATAGACGCCCAGATTGATCGACAGGTCACGCACCGGCACCATCAGGATCTGGAAGGGAATGAAATTTCCCGCCACGAAGATGAAGAAGATGATCAGGTTCGAGCGGAACCGGTAGATGCCCAGCGCGAAGCCGGTCATGCAGCTCAGCACCAGCGTGAAGATCACGGTCGGGATCGTCACCTTGAAACTGTTCAGAATGTACTGGCCAATGGGCGACTTGGTGAAGACCGCCGTGTAGTTTTCCAGCAGGTTGAAGCTCGTCGGCCAGCCCCAGTAGTTGCCCGCCGTGATATCGCCCGCCGAGCGGATCGACGTGACGGCGACCGCGATCAGCGGCAGAAGCCACAGGATGAGCGCGATCGGCAGGGCGATCTTGTAGACGATGCGGACACCCGGAGAGGTGCGTTCGATCGGGGTCGGGAACATATCAGAGCCCCTCCGTTTCTTCGCGCCACATCCGGCGAAGGAAATAGGCGATGTAGATCATCATGATGAGGAAGAGAACCACCGCGATCGCCGCACCGTAGCCCATGCGGAACCCGTATTCGGAGAAGGCCTGCTCGTACATGTAGAAGGCCAGCACGCGCGAGGTGCCGTAGGGCCCGCCATCGGTCATGATGGAGATAAGGTCGAAAGAACGCAGCGCGCCGATCACCGTCACCACGATGGCGATGAAGGTGGCGGGCTTCAGCTGCGGCAGGATCACATACCAGAGCATCCGCCAGCCCTTGGCATTGTCGAGCCGCCCGGCTTCGATCTGCTCGGGGTCCACGGCGTTCAGGCCGGTCAGGTAGAGGATCATGCAATAGGCGGTCTGCGGCCAGAGGCCGGCGGCGATGATCCCGTAGGTCACGAACCGCTCGTCGGCGAGCACCGCGATGGGCTCCACCCCGAAGAGCCCGAGCACCACGTTCATCAGCCCGTAGCTCGGGTCGTAGAACCATGCAAAGACAAGGCCGACAACCACCTGGCTGATGACGAAGGGGAAGAAGAAGAGCGACTTGTAGAGCCGGATACCGGTCACGGTCTGGTTCAGAAACAGCGCCACGAACAGACCGGCGGGGATGGCAAGCAGGTAGAGAAGAAGCCAGATCACGTTGTTTTTCAACGAGGTATAGAAGGCTTCATCGTCCGTCAGCTCGACATAATTGTCGAAACCGATGAATGTCCGGGCCCCCAGACCGTCCCAGTCGTAAAGGGAGATCGAGAAGGACTGGAAGATCGGGATGATGACATAGACCGCGAACATGAACATGCCCGGGGCGAGGAAAAGCCACGGCGTCAGGCGCAGCTGGTTGGCTTTCCAATAGGCGGCAAGCGAAGACATGTCGCGCTCCGATTGGGATACTGTGTCGGGTGGAAAATCCCTCCCCCGGAGTTGGCCGGGGAAGGGAAAGGCGACGGGTCGATTTGGCCCTGACCCGTCCGTTTGTCAGGCGAAGATCAATAGACCTTCTGGCGCACTTTCTCGAGGCGCTCGAGGATCGCGTCGAGCCGCTCGGGCTTGACCATGAACTCCTGGAACCCTTCCATGCCCGCCTTGGCCATTTCGGCCGGCGCGTCACGGTCGAAGAACTGTGCCAGACCATGGGCGTTCGACAGCATTTCGAACCCGGCGACGAGGAACGGATCCTCTTCATTCACCGATGCGCCGCTGTTGACCGGCAGCTGGCCGAGCGTGGCGTTCATCTTGGTCTGCTGGTCGGCAGAGGCGATGAAGGCCAGGAACGCCTTGGCGTCGTCCTTGTTCTTCGCGTTGGCCGCGATGTGGATCGTGTCGGTCGGCGCATCTTCGGCGAGCGGCACACCTTCGGTGATCGCGGGGAACTGGAAGAAGCCGAGATTGTCGTCGGTCAGACCCGCTTCTTTCAGCGGCGCGACGGCGAAGTTGCCCATCACATACATGGCCGCTTCACCCTGCACCATCGGCGCGAGCGCTTCCTGCCAGGAATAGGCGGCGTGGTTCTCCAGGAAGAAACCGGCCTCGACCAGCTGCTTGAAGTTTTCCATCGTCGCGCGGACACGATCGTCGGTCCATTCCACCTTGCCGGCGGTCAGGTCCATGTGGAACTCGTAGCCGTTGGTGCGCAGGTTCAGGTAGTCGAAGACGCCCGCAGCGGTCCACAGATACTTGGTGCCGATGGTGATCGGTGTGATGCCGGCCGCTTTCAGCGCTTCACCCGCGGCAAGGAACTCGTCCCAGGTGGTCGGCACTTCGGCACCGGCCTGTTCGAACAGGTCTTTGCGGTAGTAGACGCCCCACTGGTAGTAGGTATAGGGCACGCCCCATTTCTTGCCGTCGATGGTCATGGCCGAGGCTGCCGATTTCAGCGAATCGTTCAGGCCGTTTTCTTCCCAGACATCATCCACCGGCTCGAAGAGACCTGCTTCGACATAGGGCAGCATGCGGTTACCGGCGAACCAGAGCGCCAGATCCGGCGCATCGGCGCTCAGGAAGTTGCGGATCGAGGTCTTGTAGCCCTCATGGTCGAACGTGTTGACGGTCACGTCCACGTCCGGGTTGGCCGCTTCGAAGTCGGCCACCACATCGGCCAGCGCCTGCTTGGGCGCGGGATCCGACAGGTTGGAGTTGATGACGAGCTCACGCGTGTCCGCGAAAGCGCCAGTCGCCAACATGGTCCCTGCTGCCAGCAGCATGGACGGTTTCAAAAGATCTAGCATGTATACCTCCCGAAGCTAGATAGTTCCAAATAATGAAACTAGGTTTTGATTATTGAAAACTATGTCGACTACGGTTACACCTGTCAAGAGACAGGATAAGCCGGATCGAAATTCCGGCACCGGGAGGACAATGACCAAGTCAGGACATAGCGACGGGACGGTCGGCAAAGCGCTTGAAGTGCTGGATGCCGTCGCGGCCTATGGCCGTCCGGTCCGGTTCAAGGAACTGCTCGCGGACGGGGCCTATCCCAAGGCCACGCTCTACCGGCTCCTGCAAACGCTCACGAATCAGAACATGCTGAGCTTCGATGCCGAAAGCGGCTATTACACGCTTGGCGGCCGGCTGATCCGGCTCGCCCATGCGGCCTGGCAGGCCGGCTCCCTCGGCCCGCTCGCCCGTCCGCATATCGACGCCCTGTCGCTGCGGCTCGGCGAAACCGTGCATCTGGCACAGCTCGATGACGGGCAGGTTCTCTACATCGACAAGCGCAACGCCACGCGCCCGATCCCGATGTATTCGGATGCGGGCAAGATCGGTCCGGGCTATTGCACCGGCGTCGGCAAGGCGATGCTGGCCTTCCTGCCCGACAGCGAACGCACCGTCGCCCTCGCCAAGCAGAGCTATTACCGGCACACCGAACATACGCTGACCACGCCCGAGGCGCTGGAGGCTGAACTGGCCGAGATCCGGCAGACCGGCATTTCCTTCGACCGCGAGGAGCATGAGCCGCAGATCATCTGCGTGGCCGTGCCGATCCTGGGCCAGGGGCTGCGCCCGCTCGGCGCGCTTTCGGTCACCACCACCACGCTGCGGCATTCGCTCGACGATCTGGAGGCGCTTGCCCCCGACCTGAAAGCCTGTGCCACCGCCATCGCACGCGACGCGGACCCTTGGGTCTCGCCCACCGAATCAAGAACAGTTTCAGCCTGAGGAGACCGGAATGACCGGAGTCACCCTAAGCAATGTGATCAAGAAATACGGCGATACGCAGGTCATCCACGGGGTCGACCTGCAAATCGACGAGGGCGAGTTCTGCGTCTTTGTTGGCCCTTCGGGCTGCGGCAAGTCCACGCTCCTGCGGATGATCGCGGGGCTGGAGGAAACCACGTCGGGCAATATCGTCATCGAGGGCACCGACGTCACCCGTGTGGACGCGGCCGAACGCGGCGTTGCCATGGTCTTCCAGACCTATGCGCTCTACCCGCACATGACGGTGGCGGAAAACATGGGCTTCGGGCTGAAGATGAACAAGGTGCCCAAGGCCGAGATCGAGGAGAAGGTCCGCACCGCGGCCGAGATCCTGAAGCTGGAACCCTATCTCGACCGCAAGCCGAAAGCCCTGTCCGGCGGCCAGCGCCAGCGCGTCGCCATCGGCCGCGCCATCGTGCGCGGGCCGAAAGTGTTCCTCTTCGACGAGCCGCTCTCGAACCTCGATGCCGAATTGCGTGTCGAGATGCGGGTCGAGATCGCGCGCCTGCATCAGGAAATCGGCGCCACCATGATCTACGTGACCCACGATCAGGTGGAGGCCATGACGCTGGCCGACAAGATCGTCGTGCTGCGCGCAGGCGTGGTCGAACAGGTGGGCGCCCCGCTCGACCTTTACGACGATCCCGACAACCAGTTCGTCGCGGGTTTCATCGGTTCGCCGGCGATGAATTTCCTCGACGGCACCGTGACGGCCGGCGGCGTCGCGGTCGAGGCGCTCGGCAATGCGGTGATCCCCGTTGCGGCCCAGCTGCCCGCCGAAGGCAGCGCCGTGACCGTCGGCATCCGGCCCGAGCATTTCATGCTGGCTGAAGGCAGCGACCTGACGGTCGATCTGATCGAGCATCTGGGCGGGGTGTCCTACCTCTATCTCAACGATGCGCGCGGCAAGCGGCTCATCGTCGAAGGCAAGGAAGCGCGCGGCCTGAAACATGACATGAAAACATCGCTGTCGGTCGACCCGGCAAATGTGTTCCTGTTCGACGCCACGTCGCAGAAACGCCTGCGCTGACGAAAGCGCTACGCGCGACATGAAAAGGCCCGGGACGGCATCTCCGTCCCGGGCCATTACCGTTCAAGTGACCGGTCGATCAGAACATGAAATAGCGTTGCGCCATCGGCAGTTCGCTGGCCGGTTCGCAGGTCAGCAATTCACCGTTCGCCCGGACCTCGTAGCTTTCGGGATCGACCTCGATCTCGGGCGTCGCGTCGTTGAGCTTCATCGAGCGCTTGCCGATCCCACCGCGCGTGTTCTCGACTGCAAGCGTCCGCTTGGCGAGGCCGAGACGCGCGCCGATATCCGCATCCTGCGCGGCTCCGGAAACGAAGGTCACCGCGCTCTGCTCGACCGCACGGCCGAACGCGCCGAACATCGGACGGCTATAGACCGGCTGCGGCGTCGGGATGGAGGCATTCGGGTCGCCCATCTGCGCGCAGGCAATGCTGCCGCCGATCAGCACCATTTCGGGTTTCACACCGAAGAAGGCCGGTGACCAGAGCACCAGATCAGCGCGCTTGCCCTCCTCGATCGACCCGATATGGGCCGACAGGCCATGCGCGATGGCGGGGTTGATCGTGTATTTTGCGATATAGCGGCGCACCCGGAAATTGTCATTGTCGCCCGTTTCCTCGGCCAGGCGGCCGCGCTGCTTTTTCATCTTGTCGGCGGTCTGCCATGTCCGGATCAGCACCTCGCCCACACGGCCCATGGCCTGGCTGTCGGAGGCGATGATCGAGAAGGCCCCCATATCGTGAAGGATATCCTCCGCCGCGATGGTTTCCTTGCGGATGCGGCTCTCGGCAAAGGCCACATCTTCGGGGATCGACTTGTCGAGATGGTGGCAGACCATCAGCATGTCGAGATGTTCCTCGAGCGTGTTGACCGTGTAGGGCCGCGTCGGGTTGGTCGAGGAGGGCAGCACGTGATCCTCTCCGCAGACGCGGATGATATCGGGCGCATGGCCGCCGCCCGCGCCTTCGGTATGGAAGGCGTGGATCGTCCGGCCCTTCATGGCGGCGATCGTGTTCTCCACGAACCCGCTCTCGTTCAGCGTGTCGGTATGGATCATCACCTGCACGTCCATCGCATCCGCCACCGACAGGCAGCAGTCGATGGCGCCCGGCGTGGTGCCCCAATCCTCGTGCAGCTTCAGCGCGCAGGCGCCGCCTGCCACCTGCTCTTCGAGCGCGGCGGGCAAAGAGGCATTGCCCTTGCCCGCAAAGGCGAGGTTCATCGGGAATGCGTCCGCCGATTGCAGCATCCGGCCGATATGCCACGGGCCGGGCGTGCAGGTGGTCGCCAGCGTGCCGTGCGCCGGGCCGGTGCCGCCGCCAAGCATCGTCGTCAGGCCCGAATGGAGCGCATCCTCGATCTGCTGGGGGCAGATATAGTGGATATGGCTGTCGAACCCGCCCGCGGTCAGGATCCGGCCCTCGCCCGCAATGGCCTCGGTGCCAGGTCCGATGACGATATCGACGCCCGGCTGCGTGTCGGGATTGCCCGCCTTGCCGATCTTGTGGATGCGCCCGTCCCGCAAACCCACATCGGCCTTGTAGATGCCGGTATGATCGACGATCAGCGCATTGGTGATGACGGTATCCACGGCGCCTTCGGCGCGGGTCGTCTGGGCCTGCCCCATCCCGTCGCGGATCACCTTGCCGCCGCCGAATTTCACTTCCTCGCCATAGGTCGTCAGGTCGCGCTCGACCTCGATGATCAGGTCGGTATCGGCCAGCCGCAACCGGTCTCCGGTGGTCGGGCCGTACATGTCGGCATAGGCGGCGCGGGAAATCTTGGTGGGCATCGGGACCTCTCGGGGCTCAGTTTTCTTCCCAGATGATGCGCAGCTGCTCGCTGCGCTGGCGGGTCAGGTCTTCCAGACAATAAAGAATGATGACGGGCTCCAGCGTGCCGCCACGATAGGTGAAGCCCTGCGCAAGGCAGGCCTTGTCGCGAAAATCGATCCATGCCCGTTGCGCGTCGCGCAGGGCCTCGGCACCGCCGCGCTGGTCATCCGGCAGGTCGGCATCGAGCGACGTCATCCACTCCATTGCCCGCCTGTAGTCGACATTCAGATCCTCGTCGGCGGCCTTGTAGGCGCGGTCGGCGCAGACCCGCATGTCAAACGTGGTCAGCTGGTTGTTGCAGTCGACATCCGCCTCCTGCGCCGCAACGGGCAAGGCGGCGAGCGCCACGAGCAGGGACGCGGCGGCGCGGCGCATCAGAGATCACCCATCACGGCCTGATTGAACCCGTAGACACGGCGCTTGCCCGAAAGCGGCACCAGCGTGACCTCGCGCGTCTGGCCCGGCTCGAAGCGCACGGCGGTCCCCGCGGCAATGTCGAGCCGGAGCCCGCGCGCGCGGTCGCGGTCGAAATCGAGCCCGCTGTTGGCCTCGGCAAAATGGTAGTGGCTGCCCACCTGCACCGGACGGTCGCCGGTGTTGCTGACGGTCAGCGTCACCGGCTCCGCGCCGGCATTCAGCTCGATCTCGCCAGCCGCCGGCAGGAGTTCGCCGGGGATCATTTCCGCGCCCGTGCAACCGCGACCACGACCCCGCCGAGGAGCGCCACCGACAGGAGCGCCCAACCTGCGTCGATCCCGTGCGGGTGCAGATGCGCGCCCTCATGGGCGAAGGCGATGCTGGGCGACAGGGCGGCGAGCGGAACAAGCGTTTTCATGGATGAACCTCCGGTGGGTCTGGGTCAGCGGATCGGGTGGTGGACGGTGACGAGCTTGGTGCCGTCGGGAAATGTCGCCTCGACCTGCACGTCGTGGATCATCTCTGCGATCCCGTCCATGCACTGGTCGCGGGTGACCACATGGGCGCCCGCTTCCATCAGGTCGGCGACCGAGCGGCCGTCACGCGCGCCCTCGACGACAAAATCGGTGATGAGCGCGATGGCCTCGGGGTGGTTGAGCTTCACGCCGCGCGCCAGCCGGCCCCGCGCCACCATGGCGGCCAGCGACACCAGCAACTTGTCTTTCTCGCGTGGGGTCAGGTTCATGCCTGTCCTCTCCTTCCCTGCTCAGACGGTGAGCCAGCGGCGCACGTCGTCCTCGACCATCGTGTCTCTTGTGCCGGACAATACGATCTCTCCGCGGTCCATCACACAATAATCGTCGGCCAGGTCGCGGGCGAACTCGAAATATTGCTCCACCAGCACGATCGCCATGTCGCCGCGTCCGCGCAAATAGGTGATCGCGCGACCGATATCCTTGATGATCGACGGCTGGATGCCTTCGGTCGGCTCGTCGAGCACCAGAAGTTTCGGCCGCGTCACCAGCGCCCGGCCGATCGCCAGCTGCTGCTGCTGCCCGCCCGACAGGTCGCCGCCGCGCCGCGCCAGCATATCTTTCAGGACGGGAAACAGCTCGAACACCTCGCCCGGCACATAGCGCTCGGACCGCGGCAGGTTGGCATAGCCGGTCTCCAGATTTTCCTTCACCGTCAGGAGCGGAAATATCTCCCGCCCCTGCGGCACAGACGCAATGCCACGCGCCGCGCGCTGGTCGGGCCGCAGGCGGGATATATCCTCGCCGTTCCACATGATCGCGCCTGCGGTGATCGGCTCGCGCCCGACGACCGCGCGCAGAAGCGAGGTCTTGCCGACGCCGTTGCGCCCGAGCACACAGGTCACACGGCCCGGACGGGCGGCCACGCTGATCCCCTTCAGGGTCGGCGCCGCGCCATAGGAGAGGTCGATGGATTGAACGTCGAGCATCTCAGCGCCCCAGATAGGTTTCGATCACTTCGGGATTGGCCGACACATGGTCGAGCGACCCGTCGGCCAGAACCGCGCCCTGATGCAGCACGGTGACCTTGCAGCCGAGCGCGCGCACGAATTCCATGTCATGCTCGACCACGACCACCGAGTGTTTGCCGGCTATGTCGCGCAACAGCTCGGCCGTGCGCATCGTCTCGGCATCGGTCATGCCCGCGGCCGGTTCGTCGACGAGCAGCAGTTCGGGATCCTGGGCAAGCAGCATCCCGATCTCCAGCCACTGTTTCTGGCCATGGCTGAGGTCGCCCGCCAGATCGTCGCGCTGCGCGGTGAGCCGCACGAGGTCCAGCAACTCATCGACCCGGGCCCGTTCCGCATCGGTGGTGCGGTGGAAGAGCGTGCCGAATACCGACCGGTCGGCTTTCAGCGACAGATGGAGATTGTCCTCCACCGTATGGGTCTCGAAGACCGTCGGTTTCTGGAACTTCCGCCCGATGCCGAGCCGCGCGGACCCGGCCTCGTCGACCTTGGTGAGGTCGGTATCCTCGCCCCAGATCACCTCTCCTGTATCGGGGCGGGTCTTGCCGGTGATGATGTCCATCATCGTGGTCTTGCCAGCCCCATTGGGACCGATGACCGCGCGCATTTCGCCGCGCTCGATGATGAGCGACAGGTTGTTGATCGCCTTGAACCCGTCAAAGCTCCGGCTGACGCCGTTGAGGTAAAGCTGCGTCTTCTCGCTCATGCCTCGGCCTCCTTCACCGGTGCTGCCTTGGCTTTCGGGCGAAGCCGGTCGCGGCTCGCCTCGATGAAGCCGAGCACGCCCTTGGGCAGGTAGAGCGTCACCAGAATGAACATGGCGCCCAGCGCGAAGAGCCAGATTTCGGGAATCCAGCCGGTCAGGAGTGTCTTCGACAGGGCGACGATGATCGCGCCAAGTGCCGCGCCCACAAGCGTGCCGCGCCCGCCCAGCGCCACCCAGATCACGATCTCGATCGAGTTGGCCGGGCTGAATTCACCGGGATTGATGATGCCGACCTGCGGCGTGTAAAGCGCGCCGGCCAACCCGGCCAGCATGGCAGAGACCACGAAGACGAAAAGCTTGTAGCCCTCCACACGGTAGCCCAGAAACCGCGTCCGGCTCTCCGCATCGCGGATCGAGACGAGCACCTTGCCAAGCTTGCTCGCGGTGATCCATTTCGACAGGAGCAGCCCGCCCGCCAGCGCCAGAGCCGAGCAGACGAACAGCCCGACCCGCGTTGCATCGGATTGCAGGTCGAAGCCCAGCACATCCTTAAAGTCGGTCAGCCCGTTATTGCCGCCGAACCCCATCTCGTTGCGAAAGAAGGCGAGCATCAGCGCATAGGTCATGGCCTGCGTGATGATCGACAGGTAGACCCCTGTAACCCGCGACCGGAAGGCGAACCAGCCGAAGACGAAGGCCAGAAGCCCCGGAACGACCAGCGCCATGATCGCGGCGAACCAGAACATGTCGAACCCGTGCCAGAACCAGGGCAGCCTGTCCCAGTTCAGGAAGACCATGAAATCGGGCAGGTCCGGGTTGGCATAGACGCCGCGGTCGCCGATCTCGCGCATCAGATGCATGCCCATCGCATAGCCGCCCAGCGCGAAGAAGGCGCCGTGGCCGAGCGAGAGGATCCCGCAATAGCCCCAGACAAGGTCGAGCGCGACGGCGAGGAGCGCGTAGCAGAGATATTTGCCCATCAGCGCGACGGCAAAGCTCGGCACATGCAGCGCGCTGTCGGGCGACATCACCAAATTGCCAAGCGGCACGCAGACGGTGACAAGGAACAGAAGGCCGAGGAAAATGCCCATCCGGCGGTCGATCAGCTTGGTCAAACTCATGGCTCAGGCCTCCACCGCGCGGCCCTTGAGGGCGAAAAGCCCCCGCGGCCGCTTCTGGATGAACAGGATGATGAAGACGAGCACGAGGATCTTGGCCAGCACCGCACCCGCGACCGGCTCAAGGAACTTGTTGGCCACGCCGAGGGTGAAAGCGCCCGCGAATGCGCCCCAGAGGTTGCCCGCGCCGCCGAAGACCACGACCATGAAACTGTCCACGATGTAGCTCTGGCCGAGATTGGGCGACACATTGTCGATCTGGCTGAGCGCGACCCCGGCCAGCCCGGCAATGCCGGCGCCAAGCCCGAAGGTCATCGCGTCCACCCATCCGGTGCGGATGCCCATATCGGCCGCCATGGCGCGGTTCTGCGTGACGGCGCGCATCTGCAGCCCCATCGGCGTGCGCTTCAACAGCGCCAGCAGCCCGGCAAAGACAATCAGAGAGAAGACGAGGATCCAGAGCCGGTTGTAGGTGATGGTCAGCTGGCCCAGCTCGAAGGCCCCCGACATCCAGTCGGGATTGCCCACCTCGCGGTTGTTCGGCCCGAAGATAGAGCGCACCGTCTGCTGCAGGATGAGGCTCACGCCCCAGGTGGCCAGAAGCGTCTCAAGCGGCCGCCCGTAAAGGTGCCGCACGATCCCGCGTTCGATGGCCACGCCGACGGCGCCGGCCGTCAGGAAGGCGAGCGGGGCCGCGATCAGGAGCGACCAGCCGAACATCTCGGGCATGGTGTTGCGGATGAATTCCTGCACGACGAATGTGGTGTAGGCGCCGACCATGATCAGTTCGCCATGGGCCATGTTGATGACACCCATCACCCCGAAGGTGATGGCCAGCCCGATCGCGGCCAGCATCAGAACCGACCCGAGCGACAGGCCGTACCAGACATTCTGTGCCAGCCCCCAGACCTTCTGGGAACGTTCGATATCCGCGACCGCATCCGCGGCAGCTTCGGCCACCGGCCCCTCGCCGGCGGCGAGCGGCAGCAGGACCCCAAGGGCATCCTGATTGCCCATGGCTGCGATGGTGGTCACGGCTTCGAACTGATCCGCCTCGGTCGCGTCGCTGTTCAGCATCGCCACGGCCCGGGCCGCGCCCAGAACCGTGGCGACTTCCCTGTCGGACTCGGCCAACAATGCGGCGTCCAGTGCTTCTAACTGGTCCGGATCACCGCTCTTGAAAGCGGCTTCTGCCGCCTCAAGTCTCTTCGCCGGGTCGGGATGACGCAATGTCATGATGCCCAGCGCGGAACGGATCGCACGCCGCAATCCGTTGTTTACCTTAACTTTCTTGCCGTCCCGGCGGCCGATCTCGCCAAGCGACTCGCCCGTGAGCGGGTCATAGGCGGTGTAGGTCTTGCCCTCCTTCACGACGCGCACCAGCGTCCCGTCGGACTTCAGTTCCTGCAGGTCCCCCTCGCCCAGCGCCTCGAGAAGCGGCACGGCGCGCTCGTCGCCGGTCGCGGCGATCTCCATGACCAGCGCGGCGCGGTCGTCATAGCTGCCCTGCGGCAGGCGTTGCATCAGCTCCTCCAGCGTCGCGGCGGCGCCCGGCAGGGCGGTCACGAGCGCGAGAAGCATCAGGATCGGGGCGAATAGGGAGGTCAGGCGGGTCATGATCCGGTCTTTCGGAAAAGAGGCGGCCCGGAACCCGAGGGGCAAATATCGGGTTCCGGGCCTTGTCGGCGGATTACTGGCTCACGCCACCGCACTGACCCTTGGCAACATCGAAGTTGCCGCAGGACATGGGCGCGCGCCAGTCGGCGATCAGGTTCGCGCTGTCCGGCAGATAGTCGGACCATGCATCACCTGCGACGAGGCCCGTGGTTTCCCAGACGATGTCGAACTGGCCGTCATCCTGGATTTCACCGACGAGCACCGGCTTGGTGATATGGTGGTTCGGCATCATGGCGGAGAAGCCGCCCGACAGGTTCGGAACCGACACGCCGATGATCGAGTCGATCACCGCATCGGCGTCGGTGGTGCCGGCCTTCTCGACCGCTTTCAGCCACATGTTGAAGCCGATGTAATGCGCTTCCATCGGGTCGTTGGTCACGCGGTCTTCGTCGCCGATGAACCCGTGCCATGCTTCGATGAACTCGTCATTCTCTTCGGTGTCGACAGACATGAAGTAGTTCCATGCCGCGAGATGGCCGACGAGCGGCGCGGTGTCGAGACCGGCCAGTTCTTCCTCACCCACGGAGAAGGCAACGACCGGAATATCCTCGGCGGAGACACCCTGGTTGCCCAGTTCCTTGTAGAAGGGCACGTTGGCGTCGCCGTTGATGGTGGACACCACGGCCGTCTTCTTGCCGGCGGAGCCGAAAGCCTTGATGTCGGACACGATCGTCTGCCAGTCGGAGTGACCGAAGGGCGTGTAGTTGATCATGATGTCTTCCTCGGCCACGCCGAGCGATTTCAGATAGGCTTCGAGGATCTTGTTGGTCGTGCGCGGGTAGACATAGTCGGTCCCGGCCAGAACCCAGCGCTCCACGCCTTCGTTCTCCAGCAGATAGTCGACCGCCGGAATGGCCTGCTGGTTCGGGGCGGCGCCGGTGTAGAAGACGTTGCGCTGCGATTCCTCGCCCTCGTACTGGACGGGGTAGAACAGAAGGCCGTTCAGCTCTTCGAAGACCGGCAGGACCGATTTGCGGGACACGGATGTCCAGTTGCCGAAGACGGCGGCCACTTCGTGAACTTCGAGAAGCTCGCGGGCCTTTTCGGCGAAGAGCGGCCAGTCGGAGGCCGGATCGACGACCACGGCTTCAAGCTGCTTGCCGAGCAGGCCGCCATTCTTGTTCTGCTCCTCGATGAGCATCAGCATGGCGTCTTTCAGGGTGGTCTCGGAAATGGCCATGGTCCCGGACAGGGAGTGCAGGATGCCGACCTTGATCGTATCCTCGGCCTGCGCTGCGGTGGCGGAGACCAGTGCGGTCATCGCGGCACCTGCCAGAAGCGACAGTTTCGTCATTGTGAATTCTCCGTTCAAACGGTCGCTGAAATCTGTGGCCGCCACCTTGCCGAAGCCGGGGCGGCGTCATAGGTTTCAGGTGCGACCTTAGCGTTGCAACCCGTGTGGCGGCGGGCGTTTCCAAGCCTCCCGCTGCCGCACACCTTCCGAACCGATCCCCATCTTTCCTTGGCATCTCGGACCATCTGGCAGCCGGATCGTGTTGGGATTCCCCTGTTCGGGTCAAACGGTTTGCCCTGTTTTTCGACTTGAAGGGCATGTCTGTCTATTTTTTAACCAGCAAATCACGGCTTTTGCCGCTACTGGTCACAAAATAGTCAACAGGTCGCGAAATGCGCCCTTACCGCTGGTTGTTCTGCCAGTCGGGATGCCGCCATGGCGCGAGGTTCTCGGGCGGCAGCATGTCTCCGCCAAGGATATGGTCGGCCGCCTTCTCGCCCACCATGATGCTCGGCGCGTTGAGATTGCCATTGGTAATGCGCGGGAAAATCGAACTGTCCGCGACCCGCAGCCCCTCGACCCCGATCACGCGGCAGGCCGGATCGACCACCGCCATCGGATCATCCGCCGCCCCCATCTTCGCAGTCCCGCACGGGTGATAGGCGCTCTCTGCATGGGCACGGATGAAATCGTCGAGCGCGTCGTCGCTCGTGGCATCGGCGCCGGGCAGAATTTCTTCCCCGCGATAGGCGTCGAAAGCGGGCTGGGCGAAAATCTCCCGCGTCAGGCGCAGGCAGGTCCGGAACTCGACCCAGTCGGAGGCTTCGGACATGTAGTTGAACCGGATCACGGGTGGCGTTTCGGGACGGGCATCCCGCAATGTGACCGCCCCGCGCGAGGCCGAGCGCATCGGCCCGACATGGGCCTGGAACCCGTGGCCGCGCACGGCCGTCCGCCCGTCATAGCGCACGGCGAGCGGCAGGAAGTGATACTGGATATCGGGATAGGACACGCCGGCGGCCGACCGGATGAAGGCCGTGCTCTCGAAATTGTTCGACGCCCCGACGCCGCGCCGCGCGAACAGCCACTGCGCCCCGACGAGCGCCTTGCCGGGCAGGTTCCAGTAGGAATAGAGCGTCACCGGCTTCAGGCTGCGCATCTGGAAATAGACTTCCAGATGGTCCTGCAGGTTCTGCCCGACGCCAGGACGGTCGGCCCGCACGTCTATGCCATGCTCGGCCAGATGCGCGGCCGGACCAATGCCCGACAACATCAGAAGTTTCGGCGTGTTGATCGAACTGGCGGCGAGCACAACCTCGCGCCGTGCGCGGATCACCTCGACCCGGCCGCGCCGCGCGATCTCCACACCGGTGGCACGACTGCCATCAAAGGTCACGCGCTGTGCGAGGCCCCGCACCAATGTCAGGTTCGGGCGCTTCAACGCAGGGCGCAGATAGGCGTTGGCGGCCGACCAGCGCCGCCCGCGCCAGACCGTCTGCTCGAAAGCCCCGAACCCTTCCTGCTGGGCGCCGTTATAGTCGTCGGTCAGCGGGTAGCCGGCTTCCGACCCGGCCGTGACGAACGCATGGTAGAGCGGATTGCGGCGCGGGCCGCGGGTGACATGGAGCGGGCCGGAACGCCCGCGATAGGGCGCGTCATCATGGGCGCTGCCCCCGTGCCAGGTTTCCATCCGCTTGAAATAGGGCAGCACGTCGGCATAGGACCAGCCGCTGGCCCCGCTTTCCGCCCAATGGTTGAAATCCTCCGCGTGGCCGCGCACGAAGACCATCCCGTTGACCGAGGAGGACCCGCCGATCACCTTGCCGCGCGGGGTTGCGAGCACGCGGTTGCCCAGATGCGGCTCGGGCTCGGTCGCAAAGCCCCAGTCGTAGCGCGCCATGTTCATCGGGAAGGACAGCGCACCCGGCATCTGGATGAGCGGCCCCGCATCCGAGCCGCCATATTCGATCAGGATCACCCGGTTGGCCGGATTTTCCGACAGCCGGTAGGCCAGCGCACAGCCCGCAGAACCGGCCCCGACGATGACGAAATCGGCCTCCATCACAGGTTCTGGTCGATATAGGCGCCGATGATGGCCACGGCTTCGGCGGGCGCCGGGCCACTCCGGTGCAGGGCCTGCCGGATATAGAAGCCGTCGATCATCGCGCCGATACCCTGCGCGAGACGTTGCGCGGCGTCGCGGTCGATCAGGGCCGACAGGTCATGGACCAGATTGTCGTTCAGGCGGCGGGCATAGATCTGCAAGAGCCGCTGCGCGTCGGGCGCATGCTGGGCCTGCACATAGAAGGTGAGCCAGGCCGCCACGGTTTCGGTTGCGAAATTGCGCGGCGCGAAACTGGCCGCGATCACCGCCTCGATCCGTTCGCGCGGGCTGCGGGCGGATTTCAGCCCTTCCAGAACACCGGTGCCGAAATCGCTCAGGATCTGGCGCATCGCGGCGAGGAAAATCTGCTCCTTGCCGCCGAAATAATGGTGCGCCAGCGCCGGTGACATGCCCGCCCGTTTGGCGATCTGGCCAACGGTCACGTCGAGCGAGCCGGCCTGCCCGACCTCAAGGATCGTCGCCTCGATGAGCGCACGGCGGCGGATCGGTTCCATTCCGAGCTTCGGCATGTGGGCTTTCCCTGAAAGTCTTGCTAAACTGAATCTTATGTTTTTAATTGACCCGTCAATCAAGAAAAAATCTCACCAACAGGAGACCGAGATGACCCCGATGATCCGAACCGCTGCGAGCCTGACCGTTCTGATGAGCCTTGCCGGCGCGGCGCATGCCAATTGCGATACGGTGACCTTCTCCGATGTCGGCTGGACCGACATCACCGCCACCACCGCCGCGACGAGCGTGGTGCTCGAGGCGCTCGGCTACGAGACGGATGTGAAGGTCCTGTCCGTCCCGGTCACCTATGTGTCGCTCGAAAAGGGTGACGTGGATGTGTTCCTGGGCAACTGGATGCCGACCATGGAAGCCGACATTGCAAAATATCGCGACGCCGGCACGGTCGACACGGTGCGCGCGAACCTCGAAGGCGCGAAATACACGCTCGCGGTCAACGCCGCGGCTGCGGCCGCCGGCATTGCCGATTTCGCGGATATCGCCGCGCAGAAGGACGCGCTCGACGGCAAGATCTACGGCATCGAGCCGGGCAATGACGGCAACCGCCTGATCCAGGACATGATCGACAGCGACGCGTTCGGCCTGTCGGGCTTCGAAGTGGTTGAAAGCTCCGAGCAAGGCATGCTTGCGCAGGTCGAGCGGGCCAGCAAGAAAGACGAGCCGATCGTCTTCCTCGGCTGGGAACCGCACCCGATGAACGCCAATTTCGACCTGACCTACCTGACGGGTGGCGACGATTATTTCGGGCCGGACCTTGGCGGTGCCACGGTCTATACCAACACCCGCGCCGGCTATGTGGAGGAATGCCCGAACGTGGGTGCGCTTCTCAACAATCTGGAATTCTCGCTCGCCATGGAAAACGAGATCATGGGCGCGATCCTCGATGAGGGCACCGACCCGAACGAAGCCGCCAAGGCATGGCTTGCCGCCAATCCCGGCACGCTCGACGCCTGGCTCGACGGCGTGACGACCAAGGATGGCGCACCGGCCATCGACGCGGCCAAGGCTGCTCTGCAGTAAGGAAGAACGGCGCCGCCGCACCCCTGCGTGCGGCGCCTGACAGACCGGGGGCACGCGCCCGACACCGGGCGCGTGCCCTGCCCCCGCGCGGCAGAGGAACGGCATGGACTGGCTCACCGAGAACAAGATCCCGGTCGGAAAGACCGCTGCGGCCTTTTTCGACTGGCTTCAGGACAATGCCGAATGGCTCTTCGACGCGCTGGCCGACGGACTTGATGCGCTGATCGGCGCGATCCTCTGGACCATGCAGACCCCGCCGGTGCTCGTCGTCGTCGCGGTTTTCGTGATCCTCAGCTGGCTGTTGCAGCGCAGCTGGCAGACGAGCCTGCTGGTGCTTGCCGGGCTGCTTTTCATCATCAATCAAGGCTATTGGGACGAGACGACCGAAAGCCTGACGCTTGTGCTGGCCGCCTGCATGGTCTGCATGGCCGTGGGCGTGCCCATCGGCATTGCGGCCGCGCACCGGCCGCGGCTCTACACCGTCATGCGGCCGATCCTCGACCTGATGCAGACGCTGCCGACCTTCGTCTATCTGATCCCCGCCATCGTCTTCTTCGGTATCGGCATGGTGCCGGGGCTGATGGCAACGGTGATTTTCGTCCTGCCCGCGCCGATCCGGCTGACCCATCTGGGCGTGTCCAACACGCCGCGCGCGCTCATCGAGGCTGCCGAAGCCTTCGGCGCGACCCCGCGCCAGAAGCTCTGGAAGGTGGAACTGCCCTACGCGCTGCCGCAGATCATGGCGGGCCTCAACCAGACGATCATGCTCTCGCTGTCCATGGTGGTCATCGCGGCGCTGGTCGGGGCTGACGGGCTCGGCGTGCCGGTGGTGCGCGCGCTCAATCAGGTCAATACCGCGCTTGGCTTCGAAAGCGGCTTCATCATCGTGGTGGTGGCGATCCTGCTCGACCGCATGCTGCGCATCCGGGGGCAGAAGAAATGACGGTGATGGTCGCCTTCGATGCGGTGAATATCGTGTTCGGCGATGCGCCGAAAACCGCGCTGCCGCTGATGGACAAAGGCATGAGCCG
This sequence comes from Oceanomicrobium pacificus, assembly GCF_009833495.1. Lineage (GTDB taxonomy): Bacteria > Pseudomonadota > Alphaproteobacteria > Rhodobacterales > Rhodobacteraceae > Oceanomicrobium > Oceanomicrobium pacificus. Next base: position 305,992 of record NZ_WUWG01000001.1, read on the forward strand.
GTCAGAGATTCAGGACCGGACCGGTCAGGTGCTGGGCGTCCACAATGCCAGCCTCGAGGTCGAAGAGGGCGAGATTCTCGTCCTGATGGGACTGTCCGGTTCCGGCAAATCCACGCTCTTGCGGGCCGTGAACGGGCTGAACCCGGTCGCCCGCGGCGAGGTCCGCGTCCATGACGGCACGGGGCTGGTGCCCGTCAGCCATACGGACGCGCGCACGCTCCGTCGCCTGCGGCTCAGCCGGGTCGCGATGGTGTTCCAGCAATTCGGCCTGCTGCCCTGGCGCTCGGTCGCGGACAATGTCGGGCTCGGGCTGGAACTGGCGGGGCTGAAACGGTCCGAGCGCGAGGCCCGGATCGCGGAACAGCTGGAACTCGTGGGCCTGCAGGACTGGGCCGACCGGCGCGTCGGCGAACTGTCCGGCGGGATGCAGCAGCGCGTCGGCCTTGCCCGCGCTTTTGCCACCGAAGCGCCGATCCTCTTGATGGACGAGCCTTTCTCCGCGCTCGACCCGCTCATCCGGACCCGGCTGCAGGACGAGTTGCTGGACCTGCAGGCGCGGCTGAAACGCACGATCATTTTCGTCAGCCACGATCTCGACGAGGCGTTCAAGATCGGCGACCGGATCGCGATCATGGAAGGCGGTCGGATCGTCCAGTGCGGCACCCCGCGGGAGATCATAGCCGCGCCGGAAAACGACTATGTGGCGGATTTCGTGGCGCATATGAACCCGCTCGGCGTCCTGCGCGCGGGCGATGTGATGCAGCCCGCTCCGGCGGATCTGGTGACCGCCGGAACGGTGCATGAAGACGAGCGGATGGACCGTGTCATCCGCGATTGTCACGATGCGTCAGGGCCGGTCGGGGTGACCGGCCGCGACGGGGCCATTGTCGGCCAGATCACGCCGCGCGACATTCTTGCCGCGCTGCGCAAGAGCCAGGCGCCCGCCGCGGACTGAGCCCGCCCCCGTCAGTCGTGGGACAGGCAGCCGGCGATATCGTCGGCCATCGCGCGCAGCATCTGACCGTAGAGCGCCGCCCCCGGCTCCAGATCCACGCCGAGCAGGTCGAGGGTCACGACCTCCACATCCATGCCTTCGGTCGCCGTGCGGAGCACGCTCTCAGATGCACTCGTGTCGGACAGGACGCAATGCAGGTCACCCTCCTGCATCTCGGTGCGGATGTCGCGCAGGCGGGCCGCCCCCGGCTTGGCATTGTCGCTCACCGCGATCGAACCAAGCGCGTGCAGGTCGAATGCTTCTTCGAAATATTGCGTGGCATCGTGATAGACGACGAAAGGCGCATCGAGGTCTGAGAGTTGCGCGTTCAGTTCTTCGGCGAGCGCCGCCAGTTCCGCCTGTGCGGCTTCGGCATTGGCGCGGTAGAGATCCGCATTTTCGGGGTCAAGCTCGGCCAGTTTCTCAGCCAAAACGCCGGTCCATGCGGCTGCATTGGCCGGGTCGAGCCAGGCATGCGGGTCGATCGGTCCGTGATCGTGTCCGGCATGGTCGTCATGATCATCATGGCCGTCTTCATCGGCATGGTCGTCATGCTCGTCATGCCCTTCGGCATGTTCCTCGCTATCGTGATCATCATGATCGTCGTGGTCATCATGCTCTGCATGATCCTCGTCGTCCGCATGATCGTCATGCGCCTCGTCCCCATGGTCGTCATGGTCTTCATCGCCATGCTTTTCGTCATCGTGATCGTCGTGACCATGGTCGTCATGATCCCCGTCTTCATGATCGTGGTCATGGTCGAAGATGGGACCGTCGCGGGTTTCGCGCTGCGCCGTCACGTCGAGGTCAAGAAGCGCAAGCGACTGCCCGTCGCCCAGCGCTTCGGCCGCCTCGGCCAGCCATGGCGTCATCGCCGGCCCGATCCAGACCAGCATGTCGGCATCCTGCAGGTTGCGCGCCTGCGAGGGCTTGAGCGACTGGTGGTGCGGATCCTCGCTGCCCTGCAACAGCAGGTCCGGTGTCCCTGCCCCCTCCATCACGCGCGCAACAAGCGCATGAACGGGGCGAATATCGGTCACGACTTTCGGTGCCGCAGCACCCGCAACCGGGGCGATGACGGCCAGAATGGCGGCAGTGGACAGGGATCGGCGGAATCTGGACATGAAACGGGCTCCTACATGGTGAGAGCCGCATCCGTAATTGTTATAGTATAACATATCAAGTGCTTTCTCCGGTGGACTTGCCAAAGCCACGCGTGCCGCCCAGTCTGGGCGCAGGGATTTTCATCGGAGGAGGCACAGATGACACGGATTTTCATGACCCTTCTGGCCATCGCGCTTGGCGCCACGGCCGCACAGGCCGACGGCCATATTGCCGACATTCTGGGCGAGGCAGAAGCGGCCTGCACCAGTTTCGAGAACGGCACGTTCGACGCCGGTGACGCGGTGACGATGGTCGACCTCGACGGGGACGGCACGGAGGACACGATCGTCGACGAAAGCAGGTTCGCTTGCTCATCCGCCGCGTCGCTCTACTGCGGCACGGGTGGCTGCATGGTCCATGCGCTCGTCGGCGGGACCGAGGGCAAGTGGCTCGCCAAGGGCTGGAAGGTCGTTGAATGGGGCGAGGACCGGATCCTGCTCTTCGCCATCCATGGCGCCAATTGCGGCGGCACCAACCTGCGCCGCTGCTACGAGGCCGTTGTCTGGAACGGGGAGGCTTTCTCCACCGTTGCTCCAAAAGTGGAATAGCGGAACGAACGGCGCGGGCCGGACCGGCCCGCGCGCTTCATCACCCGTCGCCGCGCGGATAGGCCCGGCGGTACAAGTGCCAGGTCGCATGACCCAGCACCGGGAAGACGAGGATCATCCCGAGGAAGCCGGGCAGGCTGCCGAGGATGCTCAGCACCACCACGATCACCGCCCAGAGCGCCATTGTGCCTGCATTGTCGCGCACGAAGGTGAAACTGCGGATCATCGCCGTCACCACATCCACATCGCGGTCGACGATCATCGGGACCGCCATGACCGTGACGGCAAACAGAAGCGCGGCGAGCGCGCCGCCCACGATCGTACCGACGAGGAGCATCGTGATCCCTTGTGGTGAAAAGAGCAGGTCGGCCGATGTCATCACATTGGTCAGCGGACGCAGCCCGAATGAGAGCGCAAAGACCAGATGCGCCAGATAGACCCAGACGAGATAGAAGAAGAGCACCACGAATGCCATCGACGGCACCTGCCCCTGGCTCTGACCCAGAATTGTGCGGAAGATGCGCGGCCAGGTCGGTTTCTGGCCGGCTTCCAGTTCGCGGCTGACCTCGTAGAGCCCTACTGCCAAGAAGGGACCTACCAGCGGGAAACCGCAGGCCAGTGGCAGGATCCAGTAGCTCGACCCCTGCACGACCAGTTGCAGGTAGATCGTGATCCCGATCACCGAGAAGAGCGCGCCGAAGACAATCCCGAACATGGGCGCTTTCAGGAAATCCCGCCAGCCTGCAGCGAGCGCCGCCGTCAGGTCCGCCGTGGTCACGGCCTGCGCGTCGGGAATGACGGGCGGTTCGGTCGTGTCGGTCATGTCTATCCTCCCGGACATCTGCGTGTCATCGCTTGAGGATAGGAAAGGAACGGTCAGACAGGCAAGAGATTTGCTGACGCAACGTCAGCCGCGCCAGCCGCAAACGGGACCGGTCCTGCGGCCGGCCGGTCCTCAGCGCCCGCAGGCGACAATGCCCGCCTTGACCAGATGTCCGCAGATCGACTCCACCGAAGCAAATTTCGACATCGGAATATCCCGGTTCAGCGCGCCGGTCGCATAGCCTGTGCCCGCGATGGTCACGCCGGTCAGGATCGTCAGCACGGCAAGTTTGCGCGGTGCCGTTCGCCACCAGCCGCTGCCGCGCCGGGTCTTGCCGTCCTCCTCCGCCGTGACACGGCGCAGGAAGGCGTTGCGCTCTTCCTCGAAGGCGGCGACACGGTCGCTCAACTCCTGCTTCTCGCGGTGGAATTTCGTCCAGTTCGGGCTGATATCGGCGTCGAGCACGCCATGCGGCTGCTTCTTGCGCGCCATGCGAAGAGCCGAAACGGCTTCCTCCACATTCTCGGTACTGATCGCCACGGCGACCAGTTTCCCCACCTGATCAGACATACACATGTCTCCTCGTTACGCGGCATCCACCGACCACACTTGCTCAGCACACGAGCAGGTACACCCATCCGGCTTCTGCCAACCGCCGATTCCCCACGACCGACGGTAAGAACAGTTTACTCAAATCTACCTAAACTGTCTATAAACCGTGAATTTGCCGAGAAAAGGTTGAAAATGCGGCAGACGATCTTTCCGGTGTTTCACCCACTGTTGGTCGCCTGTCCCGCCGCATCGAAAAGATGCACCCGTTCGGGATCGAAGGCGAGGTGCATTTCCGTCCCCGGTGCCGGGTCCGCATCGCCCGTTAGGCGCAGGTTCACCTTTCCGGCCGCGCCGCAATCGACGAGCACGAACGTATCCGCACCGAGATATTCGCGCACGTCAACGCGGCCCGAACAATGGGCCTCCGCCGCAGTAGGCACCGTCCGGATGGCCTCAGGCCGCACGCCCAGATGCGCGGCCGCGCTTTGGGTCTTAAGCCCCGTCGACCGCCCGTCGACAACGACCTCGCCAGCCTCCGTCGTGCAGGGCAGGATGTTCATCTTCGGGCTGCCGATGAACTGGGCCACAAACAGGTTGGCGGGTCGCTCGTAAAGCTCCCGTGGCCGGCCCACCTGCTCGATAACCCCGCCCTGCAGCACCACGATCCGGTCGGCGAGCGTCATCGCCTCCACCTGATCGTGGGTCACGTAGATCATGGTCGCATCCAGCGTCTGGTGCAGCTTGGCGATCTCGTAGCGCATCTCGACCCGCAATGCGGCGTCGAGATTGGACAGCGGCTCGTCGAAGAGAAACGCGGTCGGGTCACGCACGATCGAGCGGCCGATGGCCACGCGTTGCCGCTGTCCGCCCGACAGTTCCTTCGGCCGCCTGTCGAGATACTCTTCCAGCCGGAGGGCCCGCGCGGCCTCGTCCACCATCTGCGCGATCTCCGCTTTCGGGCGCCCGGCGGTCTTGAGCGAGAAGCCCATGTTCTCCCGCACGTTCATATGCGGGTAGAGCGCATAGGACTGGAACACCATGGCCAGCCCGCGTTTCGAAGGCGGCTCGGCGGTGGCATCGCGCCCACCGACGATCACCTGCCCGCGGCTCACCTCCTCCAGCCCTGCGATCATGCGCAGAAGCGTGGATTTCCCGCAGCCCGACGGGCCGACGAAGATGACGAACTCGCCCTCCTCGATGGCAAGGTCGATCCCTTTGATGACCTGCACATCGCCGAACCATTTCTCGACCGCCCGCAATTCGATGGCGCTGCTCATGCTGCGGCCCTCCCGGAACTGGAGGACGCCCAGGCGAGCCAGATCGCCGCCGTCCAGGTAAAAGTGCCACCGCCGGCGGCCGACCCGTCCTCGGGGTCGAAATATTCGTGGAAACCGCCCTTGCGGATCAATTCGGCCGTCCGCTCGCGCAACTGTTCGGCACGGTCCGCATGGCCCGCATCGGCAAGTCCAACGGCGATCAGCCGGTTGACGATCCCCCAGACCGGCCCGCGCCAGTAGCGTTTGGCGTTGAACTTCGCTCCTTGCGGATAGTAGCTCGGCACGCCGTAGGGCAGCGCACCGGCCACCTTGTCGTACCAGTCGAGCATCCGGTCATCGCGCAAGCCGCCATACCAGCTGAGGAACGATCCGCTCGACAGGCTGCCGGCAAAGTCTCCGGTGCGCAGGTCGCGCGCATCATAGGCCCCGAGATCGGCGTTCCACAGGTCTTCGACGCCGGCCTCCAGTTCGGCAATCCAGCCGTCCACCTCGGCGCGGTCCTGCCCGAACCGTTCCAGCATGTCTGCCAGATCGCGGTTGGCGCGCATCAGGATGAAGCTCATCGCCGGGTCGGCCACGCGGAACGGTCCACGGTCGCGGATTGCTGCCTCGTCCCATTCATGGTCCCGTCCGAAATAGAGGATGGCCAGATAGCGGTCGTAATCTTCCTTGGTCGGGCGCATCGACGCATCCACATGGGCCGTGTCACGGCGCGTATATTCGCCGACACCGGACGTGTCGATCGCCGCCATCGCCGCATCCCAGTCCGGCGCATTATCCCGCCCCGATTCCCACGGGTGGGTGACGGCACAGGGGCCCGCCTCGCAGCGATAGTCGTGGAACCACCGATGCCAAGCGACGAGTTTCGGCAAGAGCCGCTCCACATGCGCGCGCCCGATGCCCGGATCATGGTCGTAGATATGGCGCACGATGCTCGCAGCCACGGGCGGCTGGGTGATGCCGGAACTGGCCGGCACGCTGTTTGTGCCCCACACGTCCGGCCCCGGGAAATAGCCGTCCACCCGCCGGTGAAAGATGATGTGCGGCACCATGCCATTGTCCCACTGGGCGTTGAACAGCGTGTCGATCTCGGTCCAGGCGCGGTCGAGGTTGAACTCCGCAAAGCCCAGTGCGGCAAAGGCGCTGTCCCAGTTCCACTGGTAGGGATAGAGCCCCGAAGTGGGCACCGTGTAGAGCCCGCGGTCGTTCTTCTGCAGGATCTCGACGGCGCGAAGGTCGAGCGTGCGGTCTTTCATGGCAGTCATCCTTTTACCGACCCGGCGGTCAGGCCGCGGGTCATGAAACGTTCGAGCCCGAGGAACAGCACCATGATCGGCACGGTGGCGATCACCGCGCCGGCCATCAGGTGCTGTCGGGGAATTTCGGAGGAATTGAGCATGGCCACGCCGCGCGTGAGCGTGAACTTGCTCGGGTCATCAAGGAGCATGAAGGCGAGCAGGAACTCGTTCCATGCGATCATGAACACATAGAGCGATACGGAGGCCAGCGCCGGCAGCGACAGCGGCAGCGTGATCTTCCAGATCACCTTCAGGCGGCTCAGCCCGTCCATCAGCCCGGCCTCCTCGATCTCTGCCGGAATGCCGCGGAAATAGCCCTGCAACATGTAGAGCGCGACCGGGATCGTGGTCACCGGATAGATGAGCAGCAGCCCGAAGACCGAGTTGCGCAGGCCCAGCATCGAGAAGCCGATATAGATGGGCAGCGCCAGCACGATCATCGGCACCATGTAGATGAGCAGGATCGAGCGCGACATGACCGCCTGGCCGCTGAACCGCAGCCGCGACACCGCATAGGCGCCGGGCACACTGAACAGGATCGTGATCGCCACGGTCGCAACCGACACGAAGGCCGAAATTGCCATGTAGCGCCCGAAGTTGAAGTCGCGGAACAGTTCCACGTAAGAGCGGAACAGGTCCGTGCCGCGGCTCAGGTCGATGGAGAAGTCGAGCGGATTGGCCAGAAGCGCCTGCTGGCTTTTCAGGCTGGTCATCACCATCACATAGAAGGGAATGGCGACGATCGCGGTGAAGAACACATAGCCGAAGCCGGTCAGGAACCGGATCACGGCGGCCTCGAAATCATGCCGGCTGTTCGGGCCGGGCTGAAGCTCCTTGAGCATCACCAGAAGCGGGCCAGCAACGGTCGCGGCGAACCCGGCCCAGGCCACGGCCATCCAGAGCGCGCCCGTCTCGGCGGTGCCGCGCATCGCGGGCCCGTCCCAGATATGGGCGGCGATGGCCACGAGGAACGCACCCCCCACCGGAAGCCAGCGGCCAAGCGCAAGCCCCTCGCCCTTGCGCGCGACGAGCGCCAGCCCCGCCAGACCGCCAAGCGCGGCGGCCGACAGGAGCGTCGGCGCCAGCGGACGGCCAGTGGAGAAGGAAATCACGATCGCGACGCAGATGCTCATCGTGACCGCCCAGAGCGCCCCGATGATCCAGGCCGTCACGCCACCTTTGCGCAGGAGGTTCATAGCCCCTCCTCCCGCGACAGGAAGCGGAAGAAGAGCACCGCGAAGAGGATCAGGCAGGCGAAGATCACCACCGCCACAGCCGCGCCGGCCCCGATATTGCTGAGCGCGAACGCCTGTTCATAGACATTGACCGTCAGCGTCCGGGTGCCCGCATTGCCGCCTGTGAGCAGGAAAATGTCGTCGAACTTGTTGAAGGTCCAGATGAAGCGCAGAAGGAACAGGACCGATAGGATGCCGAGCAGTTGCGGCAGGCTGAGATACCAGAATTGCTGGAAGGGCGAGGCTCCGTCCATGTCCGCGGCCTCATACATGTCCGTGTCGATCGACTGCATCCGCGCAAGGATGAAGAGGAAGGACAGAGGGAAATAGCGCCAGATCTCGAAGACCGTCACCATGATGAGCGCGAGCGGCTTTTCCCCGAAGAAATTGATGCTCGCCTCGGTCGCGCCCATTTGCAGCAAGAGCGCGTTGATCGAGCCGGAAAACGGGTCGAAGAGCGTCACCCAGGTGAAAGCCACCGCGATCACCGGCGCGACATAAGGGAAGAGATAGAGCCCGCGCAGCACGCCCTGCCCGCGAAAGCTCTTGTTGAGCAGGAGTGCGGCAAACATGCCGAAGAGCAGCGCCCCGATTGTGCCGAAAACGGTATAGAACAGCGTCACCCACAGGACCGACCAGAACTCGCCGCCGTCGAACACCTTGCGGAAATTGTCGAGCGTGAAGGTCGTGTCGGTCAGCACATTGTCGCTCTCGCCCGTGGCCGTGGCCGGTGCGGCGCGCAGGGCGTCCTTGGCGGCATCCGCGCTTGTCCCGTCAAGCGTGACAGGCAGCGCGAGCCGGTCCCGGTGCCCCGGTTCGAACAGGTCGAAACGGCAGGTGAGCCGATCCGCTTCGAGCGTGCAGGCGTCCGGCAGGTCGCCGGCTGGCAGCACGCCGTCGGGCAAGGTCGCGGTCAGCACGACATTGCGCACCTCCTGCTCCTGGCTGGAATTGCGCAGCCGGTATTCCAGCCGCAGATCGTCGCCGCTGCCGCGCAGCGCGTCCCGCACGACCGGAGCAGGGGCGCGCAGGTCGGCCAGTTCCACCGGCTTCACGCTGATCCAGAAGATCGCGAGCAGCGGCAGGATCACGACGAGCGCGACGGAAATCAGTGTCGGGCTGAGAAGCCCCCAGGCCAGCCGCGCCTCGCGCCGCTGAAGGGGCCCCGCGCCGACGGGCGGGGTGGTGGATGTCATGGGTTGCTGTCCCGATGGATGGTCCGGGCCGCGCAGGGATGCGCGCGGCCCGGAAGATGGGTCACTCGATCTTCGACAGTTCGTCGTTGAGCGCCGCGACCGTCGCCGGCCCGTCATTCACACCGTCGATATATTCACGCACCAGACGGTTGATGACCTGGCTGTTGATGATCTTGGACGCGAGCGACAGCTGCCCCTCGGCCACACCCCAGCGCTGCGCGGTGTCCAGTCCGCCGACAATCTCGTCGATCATCTCCTGCGCATAAAGCTCCGACAGCGGGGCCTTGCGGTCCACGCCAACCGGCAGTTGCGCCCAGGCTTCGGAGAACTTGTTGGGTTCGTCCGCAGTGCCGCGGCGCACCGGGAACTTGCCCTCGGGCGCGATCGACAGGGTCTGGGTGTAGCCTTCATCCATGGAGAATTTCACGAACTCCATCGCCGGATCGATATCCGCATCGGTGGTGATCCCGAAATAGCGCACGTCGCCCCAGGCCGCGCCGTCGGGATTGGACGGTCCCGCGAAGCTTGTCACGATGCCGGTCTTGGACGCCAGTTCCGGCGAGGTCGGATCGTCGTTGATGGTCGGCGGGGCGCTGTCACGCAGACCGGCCAGTTCGTCGAGAATGAAGGGCGACCAGATGATCATCGCGGCCTGCCCGGCAAAATAGAGCTCGCGCGACTGTTTCCAGTACAATTCGCCCGGCGGGGAGGCTTCGGCAATCGCCTTGTAGAAATCGAGCACCTCGATCGTCGCGGCTTCGTCCAGCGGCTTGAAGCCGTTTTCGTCCACCGGAGAGACGCCATTTGCGAGGAACACATGTTCCAGAACCTGGCTCATGAAATTCTCGTCGATCTTTGTCGCGGCGACGAAACCGAACATCTCGGGCGGATTGTGCAGCGCCTCGATGGCCGCCAGCACGTTGGCATAGCTGTTGGGTGCCTCCAGACCGGCTTCCTCGAACAGGTCCTTGCGGTAGACGATCATCTGCGTCCAGCCATCCACGGGCACGGAGGCAAATCCGCCCTCGACCGCGGCCATATCAAGCGAGCCGCTGGCAAACGTATCCTGCCCGAGCGCTTCGACCACTTCGGTCGCGGCGTCGGTGTCGAGGATGCCGGCCTCGGTCCAGGGCAGCGCATATTGCAGCGTGTGATAGATCACGTCCGGCAGGTCGCCCGCCGCGAACGCAGCCGTGGCGCGTGTGCCGAGGTCGCTTTCCTCGACCGGGATCACCTCGACCGATGCCCCGGTTTCGGCCTCGAAGGCGGCTGCCATTTCCTGCTGTTTCGCCAGCCGCTCGGGCTGGGTTTCGGTGGTCCAGAAGCGCAGTTCCTGCGCGTGCAGCGCGGATGCGCCGAGCCCGAAGCTCAGGACCGTTCCGGCCAGAAGCCGTCCCATCTGTGTTTGTGTCATGTTTCTCCCTTTCGTTGGTTCCATATTTTGGTTCTTGAGGTCGTTTGGTCAGGCCGTGGCGGGCGTGGCAGCTTCGATCCGCGCCGCCAGCGCCGCACTGTCACCCGCGGGTGGCCCATGCGATCCGCGCAACACCAGTTGCGCTTCCAGAAGCTGGCGCAGGTCTTCGGCGCGGGTGCCGCGGATACGGGCGAGCAGCATGCCCGCAAGCGCCGATCCGGCGGCGCGCCTGTCGACGGCGAATGTCGTCAGCGGCGGACGGGCATAGGCCCCTTCCGGGATGCCGTCATAGCCGATGACCGACAGGTCGCGCCCGACATCGAGTCCGCAGGCCTGCGCGGCCGCACACACCCCGAGCGCCGCCTGGTCGAGCGCGGCGACAATCGCCGTTGGCGGCGCGTCCCGGGTCAGCATCCGCATCGCGAGCGCATGGCCTTCGTCCGGCGTCATGGCCCCGCTGGTGATGAGGTCGGGATCGACCGCCAGCCCGCAGCGGCGCATCCCGTCCAGAAATCCTTCAAGCCGCAACGGGGCGTAATTGTAGACCGCGCCGCCGCCCACATAGCCGATCTTGCGGTGCCCGAGGCCCGAGAGCAGTTCAACCGCGTGCCGCATCGCCAGTTCGCCCGCGACATCGACCGAGGCGCAGCCCTCCATCTCTCCGGTGCGGCCGTAGAGCACGAAGGGCATGTTGGCCCGCAGCAGCAGATCGACCCGCGGATCCACGATCCGTGTACGCGGCAGGATGAACCCGTCCACCTTCTTCTCGTCCAGAAGGCGGCGGTAGGTGGCCATTTCGTCGGTTTCGGAAATCGCGGTCGCCACCGTCAGCGTCCAGTTCTCGGCGCTCACGGCCCGCGAAATACCGTCTATGAAATCGGTGAGGAAAGGCTTGTGCGCATTGCCTGCATCCACGTTGAGCACCAGTCCGATCGAGTGCGCCCGCCCGGTGCGGATCGCGCGCGCCTGTGCGGATGCCCGGTAGCCCATGGTTTCGGCCATGGCCGCAACCCGGTGCCGTGTGGTTTCGGAAATGTCCGTATAGCCGTTCAGGGCGCGCGAAACCGTGCCTTTTGTCAGCCCGAGCGCGTCGGCGAGATCATTGATCGTCACCCGGCGCTCCGTCTGAGCCTCCCTGACTGTGTTTTTGGCCGTTTCCGGCGCTGATTCGGACATTCTGCGATCTCCTTGCGTCCATTTGCGTCACCGAAACCGGTTTCGGCAACAGGGTTCAGGAAATTCATGTGCCGGTCGTCAAATCGGCCCGCAACGGCGGCATGGACAGGTCCCGCAAGCTCGGCCATCATCACCGACAACGAGAACAGACAGTCCGACAGGTGATTTCCATGACCAGAATGATGCCCGCCCGCCTCGGCGCGGCCCTTGCTGCCCTTTCCCTTCTGACCACGGCCCCTGCCCCCGCCCCGGCGGGCGAGGCCATGGACCGGATTACGGAAACGAACACGATCCGCATGGGCTTCCGCACCGACGCGCCGCCCTTCTCCTCTCTCGTCGACGGCCAGCCCGCGGGGTTCGCCATCGAACTGTGCATGGCGATCGGACAGGCGATGCAAAACCAGAGCGGCAATCCCGACCTGAAGGCGGAACTGACGCCCATGGGCACCGGCCAGCGGTTCGACCTGATCGCTTCGGGCGAGGTGGACATGCTCTGCGGCGCGACGACCGCCACCCTGTCGCGGCGCGAACTGGTCGATTTCTCGATCCCGACCTTCACCACGGGCGTCGCCGCCCTGACCCGAAAGGATGCGGCCGAGGATGTGACCAACGCGATTCTCGGCAGCGGTCGCTCGGCGGAATCGCTGGTCAATTTCCGCACGGTTTTTGCCGGCCGGACCATCGGTGTCCGGCGCGACACCACGGCCGAAGCCTGGCTGAACGATGCGGTAATCGCCAATGATCCGGCCATCGGGGTTGAACCGATGGAGTTGCATATCTCCGGCGTCGAGGCGGTCCTGAACGGGCAGGTCGATGCCTATGTGGCGGACCTTGCGATTCTGATCGGGGTGCTGCGGGACCATGAGCGCGCCGGTGATCTGGTGCTCTCGCCACGCACCTTCACGAGCGAGCCCTATGCGATCGCGCTGCCCAAGGGCGATGCCGAATTGCGGCTCGCGGTCGACCGGGCGCTGAGCGAGATCTACCGCTCCGGTCTGGTGTTGCGCATGTTCGAGGCCCATTTCGGGCCGGTGGACGAGCATATCGCCTTTTTCTACGCGACCAACGCCCTGCCCGAGTGATCTGATCGACCGGAACCCTTGAATCGGCCGGGCCTGCACATCGCGGGTCCGGCCGATTTGCCCTCGACCCGGCGCCTGAACTGGTCATATTAGTTTACCAGCCAGAGGAAGCGCCGATGCCCTACCGGAAAGTCACACAGGAAAAGCTCGCCGATGCGGTCGCCCGACAGATCGAGGGCCTGATCCTGCGCGGCATCCTGCGGCCCGGCGAGCGGCTGCCGTCAGAGCGTGATCTTGCGGCGCGGCTCGACGTGTCCCGGCCCAGCCTGCGCGAAGCGCTGGCCCGGTTGGAAGCCGACGGCCTGCTGGAAACTCGCAAAGGATCTGGCGCTTACGTGGCGGGCGTGCTCGGGTCGGCCTTCGCGCCGCCGCTGGTACGGCTTTTCTCCACCCATGAGGAAGCGCTCTTCGACTATCTTCAGTTCCGTCGCGATCTTGAAGGGCTGGCCGCGGAACGAGCCGCCCGTTTTGCGACCGAAAGCGACCTGAAGGTCATTGCGACATTGATGGACCGGATGGAAGCGGCGCATGGCAAGCGCAATCCCGATGAGGAAAGCAGCCTTGATGCCGATTTCCACATGGCCATCGTGGAGGCGGCGCATAATGTCGTGATGCTCCACATGATGCGCTCGATGTTCGAGATGCTCCGCGAGGGCGTTTTCTACAACCGCCGCATCCTCTTCGGGGTGCGCGACACGCGCGACGAACTGCTGGCCCAGCACCGCGCGATCCATGATGCGATCCATGCCCGCGACCCGTCTGCGGCCCGCCGCGCCGTTTCGGCACATCTCGACTTCATCGAAGAGGCGATGCGCGACCTGAAGGCCCATGAACGGCACGAGGATACGGCCCGCCTGCGCCTCGCACATGAGGCCGAGCGTCCGGTCCCTGCCCCGCGTTAGGCACCGCTTCCGGCACAAAAGAAAAAGCCCGGCGCGATTGCCGGGCTTTTCCAATTCTGCTGGTCAGGCGTAACCGGTCAATGCAACCGGGCGCCCGCATCCTTGATCGCGGCATCGACCAGTGCGTCGGCCTCGTCCTTGGACAGGTTCTTGGCAATCACGTCGGCCGCCGCTGCGGTGGCCACGGAAATCGCCTGATCCCGAACTTCGCGCACCGCGCGGGCCTCGGCCGCCTCGATCTGCTCTTCGGCCGCTTTCAGCCGGCGGGCAATCGTGTCGGTCAGGTTGGAGCGCGCCTCGTCCGCGGCCAGCTGGGCCTCGGTCCGCGCAGCCGCGACGATATCGTCGGTCTGCTTGGCAACATCCTTGTGCTTGCGCTCGAAGGAGGCGAGCAGCGCCTGCGCCTCGTCCCGCAGGGCACGAGCTTCCTCAAGGTCCTTTCGGATGCCTTCGGCGCGCTTGTCGAGCGCCTCGGCCGCCTTGCCGGGAACCTTGAAGTAGAGCAGCACGCCCACGAAGATCACGAACGCGATCAGGACAACGGTGTTGGTGTTGTTCAGGCTCAGGAACGGGTAGTCGCCGGCCAGGGGAACCATCGTGTACAGCATGGCTTAACCTTTCGTCCGGTCGGTGACAGCCGACGCAATGTCGGCGTCATTGGAAGCCGAGGGCAGAACCGCGCCGACGAGCGCAGCCGCCACATCCTTGGCGACGATGGCAACATCGTCGGCCGCGGAGTCGCGGATCTCGGCAATCCGTTTTTCCGATTCAGCCGATTTCGCGGCAATCTCGGCATCCGCCTTGGCGATGGCCTTGTCGAGGTCCTTCTGGATCTCGGCCCGCGCGTCTGCGGCGATCCGCTGGGCTTCGGCGCGCGCGTCGGCCAGAGCGGTCTTGTAGGCTTCCTCGGCCTCTTCGGCGCGCTGCTTGAGCTCCTGCGCCTGTTCGAGGTCGTTGGAAATGGTTTCATGCCGATCGCTCAGCACGGCACCGATCCGCGGCAGGGCCACGCGGCTCAGGATGAGATAGAGCGCAACCAGTGCGACCACGAGCCAGAAAATCTGGTTCGGGAAAGTTGAGAAATCGAGCTGCGGCATGCCGGGGGCAGCATCCGCTGCGCCGTTGGCCGCCTCTGTGGTGGTTGCCATGTCACTCTCCGGTGGCAGGACGGATCACGCACCGCGGGCGGGGTGATCCGTTTTTCCTGGTCCTCGGCCGCGGGAACCGCGGCCGCCTCTTCTGTCGTGGGTCGCGTCGATCAGACAGCGAACATCAGCAGCAGAGCGACGAGGAAGGAGAAGATCCCCAGTGCCTCGGCGAATGCGATGCCGATGAAGAGAGTAGCAGTCTGCTCGCCGGCAGCTGCCGGGTTGCGCAGGGCGCCGGACAGGAAGTTGCCGGCCACGTGGCCCACACCGATGCCTGCGCCGCCCATGCCGATGCATGCGAGACCTGCGCCGATGTACTGACCCATTGCTGCGATATCGCCTTCCATGGTGATGCTCCTTGAATTGGAATGGCTGGATTAGATGATCTCGACCTCAGTGCCCCGGATGCAGCGCATCGTTGAGATAGACACAGGTCAGGATCGTGAAGACATAGGCCTGGATACAGGCCACAAGAAGTTCGAGACCGTAGACACCCACGATCGCGAAGATGGGAACAACCGCTCCCACACCAAGCGCGCCGGCAAAGCCTGCGAACACCTTGATAACGGCGTGGCCGGCCATCAGGTTGCCACCCAGACGGATGGAGTGGCTGACGGGGCGCACGAAATAGGAAATCAGCTCGATCATCGCGAGCACGAGGCGCAGCGCGAGCGTGGGGGCGGAAGCCACCCAGAAGAGCTTGAGGAAACCGGCGCCATGCTTGACGAAGCCGATGGCGGTCACGGTCAGGAACACGGCCAGCGCCAGCACACCGGTCACGGCGATATGCGAGGTCGTGGTGAAGCTGTAGGGCAGAAGGCCCAAGAGGTTCGCGAACAGGATGAAGGTGAAGAGCGTCATGATGTAGGGGAAGTATTTCAGCCCCTCCTTGCCGGCGACATCCTCAACCATCTTGCGGACGAACCCGTAGGTCATTTCAGCCATGGACTGGCCACGGCTCGGCACGGCAGCCCGGCCGCGCGACAGGAAGACGAGCAGGAAGCTGATCACCGCCACGGTCAGGAACAGCCACAGCGTGACGTTCGTCGGCGTGTACCAGTGGATCTCGGTCCCGCCGAAGAGCGGCTTGATCTGGAACTGGTCCATCGGGTGGATGTTGAACGGCGATGCGCCTTCGTCTTGCCCGGTTGCCACGGTCTACCTCATTCACTGTCGCGGCCCGAGGGGCCGGCTGCATCCTCATCCCCGGGAGCGTCCCCGGTTCGTTTTCCTCTCTGAACCTCTTCGGCGGTCCGCATCATCGTGCGTACACCGGCCGCGAAGCCCAGAAGCGCAAAGAGCATCAGGAAGATCGGGAGTGTCCCGAACAGGCTGTCGAGCCCGTATCCGATGCCCACACCCATCGCCATGCCGACGACGAGCTCAATCACCATGCGCCAGGCCAGGTTGGCCTTCTCGTATTTGCTCTCCGAGCGGGGCGGCTCGACCCGGGAGGTCTTGGCCGCCGTGATCCGCTTTTCGAGCTCCGCGAGCCGGTTCGAGAAATCTTTTTCGCTCATCGCGAAACGGGCTCCCCGTGGAGATCCGGCCGGGCCGGACGGCTTGGCGCGTTGCGGCGGACACTATGTGTGGCCCCTGCCCCTGTCAAGCGCCGGAATGGCGGGTCGGGAATAGCGCAACACACTGAAATATAACACTTTAACTAAACCGCGACCGATGGGCGCAGAAAAACTTTTGGGGTGCCCCACCCGCTTTTCAAGCCCTGCCCTTCATTCAACCAAATGGTTGACGATTCACGGACATGGGCTTAGCTGGCCCGATGACGGACAGAGAGACAGAAGCGGACGGACCGCGCATGGACCGCACCTTTGCCGCGCTGGCGGACGCGACGCGGCGCGCGATCGTCAGCCGCCTGCTCGACGGCGACGCCACCGTGTCGGACCTGGCGGCCCCCTTCGACATGTCGCTCGCGGCGGTGTCCAAGCATATCCGCATCCTCACTGAAGCCGGACTGGTGACCCAGCGGGCGGAAGGCCGTGTCCGCTGGTGCCGGCTCGACACAGAGGCCCTGCAGGACGCCGCGATCTGGATGGAGAGTTTCGGCCGGTTCGCGCGGCTCGATCTCGACCGGATCGAGGAACTGGTTGACCTGCAACTGGACCTTAGCGGGTCCGGAACCGATAGCCGTCCGTCGTGATGAGCGTAAGCACCCCGTCCGCGTTCAGCACATAAAGGTCGCAGCGCCGGGCATCATTGTCGAACGTCACGCAGACCGTGCCGTCCGCACCGACCGCATAGGCGCCGGTAAACTCCGGCCCGCCATCCTCGTAGGTGTAGGCATAGCGGTTTCCGTCCCGGTAATGGGATTTCGACCCATCCATGAATTCCACCACCTGCCCGGCGAGCCGGTCCGCCAGGTCGCTGGCCCCAAAGCGCCGATCGCCCGCCGCAACGGCCCAGCCATCCGCGCCGGGGCTTTCGTCCTGCGCGGCGAGCGGCAGGGGCATCAGGCAGGTGAAAAGCAGGAGTGCGGGTCGCATCGGCATGTCTCCGGTCGGGGCCATGCCAGTTTAGGGCGCCCGGCCGCCGGACCGGTGTCACAGTTCCGTGTCGACGGCCGGGCCTCAGGCGTCGACAATTTCCTCGGCCTGCCGCAGATCGACCGAAACAAGCTGGCTCACACCCTGCTCGGCCATGGTCACGCCGAACAGCCGGTCCATCCGCGCCATCGTCACTGCATGGTGGGTGATGATCAGGAACCGCGTGTCGGTCTGGCGGGTCATCTCGTCGAGCAGATCGCAGAAGCGCGTGACGTTCGCATCGTCGAGCGGCGCATCCACCTCGTCGAGCACGCAGATCGGCGACGGATTGGCGAGGAAGACCGCGAAGATGAGCGACAGGGCCGTCAGGGTCTGTTCGCCGCCCGACAAGAGCGACAGCGTCGACAGTTTCTTGCCCGGCGGCTGGCACATGATCTCCAGCCCGGCTTCGAGCGGATCGTCGCTTTCCACCAGCACCAGATTGGCGTCACCGCCCCCGAAGAGCAGCTTGAAAAGCCGCGTGAAATTGCGGTTCACCACGTCGAAGGCGGCAAGCAGCCGCTCGCGGCCTTCACGGTTGAGGCTGGCAATTCCGGTGCGCAGGGTCTTGATCGCCTCTTCCAGATCGGTCTTTTCCGTCGACAGGGTGTCATATTCCTCCTGCACAGCCTTGGCATCTTCCTCGGCGCGCAGGTTGACCGCGCCCAGCGCATCACGCTGGCGGCGCAGACGCTGGACATCCTGTTCGATCATCTCGGCCGACGGCATCGCGTCGGGATCGGCCTCCAGCCGTTCCAGCAGTTCCTCGGGCGCGACCTCCAGTTCCTCGCGGATCCGCTCGGCACAGACATCGCGCCGCGCGGCGGCGGCCTCGGTCACGGCTTCAGCGCGGGCGCGGCCCTCGCGCGCATCGCCCGCAGCCCGTTCGGCGGCACGCTCGGCCGCCTCGGCCTCGCGCAGCGCGGTTTCCCCCGCCGCCAGCGCGTCCGCGGCGGCCTTGCGCCGCGCCTCGGCCTTGTCGATCGCGTTGGCCAGTTCGTCGCGCTTGGCGGCCAGTTCCTCGGGCGCGGCGGTGGCTGCCGCCAGTTCCGCCCGTGTGCCCGCGATCCGTTCCTCGAACTCCGCCACTCGTTTCTCGGCATTGTCGAGCCGCAGCTTCCAGCCCGACACGGCCTTGGTGATTTCCTGCTGGCGCTTGACGCGGGCCTCGCCGTCGCGGCGCAACTCGTCGGCCATGGCGCGCTTGCTCATCATGGCAAGCCGCGCGGCCTCCACAGCGAGTTTCGCCTGCTCGACAACCGTACGCGCAGCCTCCAGATCGCCAAGCTCGGCGACCGCGTCCACGGCATCCTTCAATTCACGCTCGGCGCCGGCCACATCGTCCTGCCGGCGGGCCACCGTTTCCTGCAGCGTTTCGATCCGGCCCGACAGCATGTCGCGATCAGCCTCGGCGCGGGACAGGGTGCGGGCCGCGTCCGAGAGGGCCGTGTCGGCGGCGCGGCGGTCCGCACGTGCGGTCTGTTCCGCTGCCTGCGCGGCATCAAGCGCGGCGCGGCACTGACCATGCGCGCTGTCAGCGGCCGCCGCAGCCGCGTCCGCCTTGGCGAGCGCCGTGGCCAGCTCTTTCAACCGGTTCGTCTGTTGCAGCCGCAGCGTTGCGGCAGAAGGCGCATCCTCCGCTCCGGCGCGGTATCCGTCCCAGCGCCAGAGGTCGCCCTTCTGGCTGACGAGGCGCTGGCCCGGGCGCAAACCCTCTTGCAGGCGCGGCCCGTCGGCAGCCGAAACGACCCCGATCTGGGACAGCCGGCGGCGCAGCACATCCGGACCCGTCACGTGATCGGCCAGCGGCGATGCCCCGTCCGGCAGGTCCGCCGCGTCATCATAGTCAGGGAGCGCCACCCAGCCGGATGCATCCCCCGCACCGACCACCGGCGCCTTCAGGTCGTCGGCAAGCGCTGCCCCGAGCGCGGCCTCGTAGCCCGGATTGGCCGTCACCCTGTCGAGCAACTGTTCGCCGCCCGCAGAGTCCCGCTGGATCAACCGGTCCAATGCGGCATGTTCGGCCCGGAGCGCCTTGGCCTCGCCCTGCGTCTCCGAGAGGGCGGCGCGGGCCTCGCTCTCGGCCGATTGTGCCGCGCTTCGGGCGGCTTCGGCGTCTGCCAACGCGGCTTCGGCTGCGGCCGCTGCGGTCTGGGCTGCCGTCCGCGCAGCTTCGGCAGCCTCGAAGGCCGATTTGGCTGTATCAAGCCGCTCGGCCGATTGCGCCAGCGTCGTGCGATCGGCCTCCAATTCGTCCGTCAGCCGTTTCACGGCGCCCTGCGCATCGTCGCGCCGCCGCGTCGCGGACTGGTGGCGGGCTGCGAGCCGCGCCGAATCCTCGGTCGCACGGTCCAACTGCGCCTCGGCCTCCTTCAGCCCTTCCGCCGCATCGCTCGCCGCCGCATTGGCAGATGCCAGCTTCTCGTCATGGCCGATGGCAGCCTTGTCGATGGCCTCCCGCTCCCAATCGAGCTGGGCAATCATCTCGCCCGCTTCCTGATTGAGCGCGGTCTCGCGTTCGGCGTCCTTTTCAAGCTGGTCGATCCGCGCGGTGAGGGTCTCGATCGTCTGCCGCGCGCGGTCCTCCTGATCGCGCAACGTGTCGCGCTCGACCTGAAGCCGCTGCAGGACCGCCGCGGCAATCGCCTCCTCCTCGCGCAGGGGCGGCACCGCATCTTCTGCCGCGACCCGCTCGCGGCTCTTCGCGCTCGCCGCGGCCTGGGCGGTGGCCGCGTCGCTGGTGGAGGCCCGCAACCTGTCCTGCGCCTCGGACCATTCCACATCCGCCTCGCGCCAGCGGCGATAGAGCAACAGCCCTTCGGAGCGGCGCAACTCCGTTGCGATCTCGCGATAGCGTTTGGCCTGCCGGGCCTGCCGCGCCAGCGCGTTCAACTGGCTTTCAAGCTGCTCGATCACATCCTCGACGCGCGCAAGGTTGGTTTCCGCGCCCCGCAGCTTCAACTCCGCCTCATGTCGGCGCTGGTAGAGCCCCGAAATCCCGGCCGCTTCTTCAAGGATGCGGCGGCGGGCCTTGGGCTTGGCATTGATCAGTTCCGCGATCCGCCCCTGCCCGACCAGCGAGGGCGAATGCGCCCCGGTGGACGCATCGGCAAACAGCATCTGCACGTCGCGGGCACGGCTTTCCTTGCCGTTCGTCTTGTAGGCCGAGCCGGCATCGCGGGTGATGCGGCGCACGATCTCCAGCCCGTCGCTGTCATTGAAGGCCGCGGGCGCAAGCCGCTCGCTATTGTCGAGCGTCAGGGTCACTTCGGCGAAATTGCGGGCGGGACGCGACGAGGCGCCGGCGAAGATCACATCCTCCATCCCCCCGCCGCGCATCGCAGTCGGACGGTTCTCCCCCATCACCCAGCGCAGCGCTTCGAGCAGGTTCGACTTGCCACAGCCGTTCGGCCCGACCACGCCGGTCAGGCCGGGCGCGATAACAAGCTCCGTCGGATCGACGAAGCTCTTGAAGCCGAGAAGACGTAGCTTGGTGAATTGCACCTGACGGACTGCTCCTGTGATTCCCCCGTAGGTTTCAGGATCGGGCGCGCGGCAGGGCGAGTCAAGAAAACACCACAGGATATGGCGGGCCTTTCCGTCAAATACACCAGATATGGCTGAAATCCGCCCGCGGCGACCGTGTCCGGGGGCGGCATTTCCGCAACGGGACCGCCCGTTTCACCTTGACCGCCGCCTGCCTTTGCGATCACTGTGGCCGAGCAAGGTTCCCCGTATCCGTGCCGAGCGCGGGGGGATGAAATGGGAATGCGATGAGGGTTGACCCAAACCGGGGCCCAAAGCCGCAGCCGCCCCCGCGACTGTATGCGGAGAGCGCCCACCCGACACCACTGGCCGCCCGGCCGGGAAGGGGGTGACGCGCAATGACCCGCGAGCCAGGAGACCAGCCCTGCACGGACCGGCGCTCGCCGGTGCGACCTGATAAACGGACGGGGTGTTCCGGGAAGGGAAAGGCCGCAGGACGGCCCTGCCTTCGACGTGACCCCCCTTTTGGAACGAACCGAAGGGGACAAAATGAAAAAGCTTCTGACATTCGCTGGCGCAAGCCTCGCGGCCACGCCCGCGCTCGCCCATCACCCGCTCGGCGGGATGCCGATGGAAACCTTCGCCCACGGGCTCCTGTCGGGCGTCGGCCATCCGGTGCTGGGCTTCGACCACCTGTTTTTTGTGGCGCTTGTCGGCATTGCCGCCGTCTATACCGGCCACCGCCGTAGCGCACCGGCAGCCTATATCGCCGCGATGCTGCTCGGCTGCCTCGCCATGAGCTTCGGCTTCGGCCTGCCGGCCAAGGAAGCGATGATCGCGGTCTCGCTGCTTGCGCTCGGCGGCATTGTCCTGTCGGGCCGCGCGCTGACCCTGACCCCGGCGCTCCTGATCTTCGCGGGGTTCGGCCTGTTCCACGGCTCGGCCTTCGGTGATTCCATCGCCGGACAGGAAGCCGCCATGGGCGCGCCGGTTCTGCTGGGCTACCTGATCGGGCTCGGCGCCGTGCAATATGCCATCGCGCTCGGCGCCGGCTGGTGCGTGGAGCGCCTGCTCGGCGCGACCGAGGCACAGGCGATGAATGCGCGCCTTGCCGGTGCTGTCGTCGCGGGCGTCGGCCTCTTCCTGACGCTGGAGACGATCGAAGGCCCACTGCTCGCCGCTGCCTTCGGCATCTGACCGACCGACCACCCTATCGCGGCGGCTCCCCGGATCCCGGGCGGCCGCCGTTTTCCTGTAGAGCGGAAAGATCCAATGCCAGCCAAAATCCCCGCAACCGTCATCACCGGCTTTCTCGGGGCCGGCAAGACCACGCTGATCCGCCACCTTCTGGCCAATGCCGGGGGCAAGCGGATCGCGCTCATCATCAATGAATTCGGCGACCTTGGCGTCGACGGCGACATTCTGCGCGGCTGCGGCGACGAGGCCTGCGCCGACGAAGATATTGTAGAACTGTCGAACGGCTGCATCTGCTGCACCGTGGCGGAGGATTTCGTCCCCACGATGGAGGCGCTGCTCGCCCGCGAGACGCCGCCCGACCATATCGTTATCGAGACCTCGGGCCTTGCGCTGCCGCAGCCGCTTGTGCGGGCGTTCAACTGGCCGGAAATTTCCACCCGCGTCACGGTCGACGGGGTGGTCACGGTGGTGGACGGACGCGCCGTGTTCGACGGCCGGTTCGCGCATGATGTGGCCGCCGTCGATGCCCAGCGCCGATCGGATGAAAATCTCGACCATGAGACGCCGCTGTCGGAACTGTTCGAGGACCAGATTGCCTGCGCGGACATGATCGTGGTCAACAAGTCGGACCTGCTTGAACCGGACTCGGCCGATGCGCTGGTCGCGCAGCTGAAATCCGGCAGCCGGTCCGGCGTGCAGGTGGTGCGCACTGCCATGGGGGTGATGCCGGTCGATGTGCTGCTTGGCCAGAACATGGCGGCCGAGGGCGACACGGAAGCGCGCCACGAAATCCATCACCATCACCACCATGATGATGATGCGGATGGCGATGACCACCATGCGGACCACGACCATCACCACGATCACGACCATGATGCGTTCGAGAGCTTCGTCGTGACCCGCGGGGAAATCACCGATCACGCGCGCTTCGCCCGGCAGTTGGCCGAGGTGATCTCGGCGCATGACATCCTGCGCCTCAAGGGCTTTGCCGCGGTGGCGGGCAAGCCGATGCGACTGACGTTCCAGGCCGTCGGACCGCGGGTCGACAGCTATTTCGACCAGCCCTTCGGTGCCGGTGATGCGCGCGAGACCCGCCTTGTGGTGATCGGTCAGGCCGGGCTCGACCGTGCTGCGATCGAAACCGCTCTCCGCGCATGAGCTACAGCGTCGCGCCGGCCGACCCGACCTCTGACGAGGCGCGGGACCTTCTGGCGGAAAGCCAGGCGCTCATGCGGAGCCTCTTCCCGCCGGAAGCCAACCACTATCTGGAGGCCGAGGCACTGGCGGGACCGGGGATGCGTTTCTGGATCCTGCGGGATGCGGCGGGGACTGCGACCGGTTGCGTGGCGCTCGCCGACAAGGGCGACTATGGCGAGATCAAATCGATGTTCGTGGCTGAGGACGCGCGCGGCAGCGGGGCCGCGGACGCGCTGATGGCGGAATTGCTTGCCGCGGCGCGCGCCGCCGGCCTGCCGCGCCTGCGGCTGGAAACGGGCGACAGGCTGACCCGCGCACACGGTTTCTATCGCCGGCACGGTTTTGCCCCGTGCGGACCGTTCGGCGCCTATGAAGCCGGACCGCACAGCCTTTTCTTCGAACGCGCGGTGGGCGCGGACGGGGGCAACTGATGCATCTTCTGGCCGCCACACCGGGTACGATCGATGACGGGTCCGAACCGGTCGATCTGGGCCAGGACCCGTCCGATCTGCTGGTCATATCGGCCGCAGATACCGAAATCGCCGCCCTGTCGGCGGCGCGGGCGGATTTGGGCGATGCCGCGCCGGGCCTGCGCCTCGCAAACCTGTCCCACCTGCGTCACAGCCTGTCGGTCGATCTGCATCTCGATCGCTGCGCGACAGGCTCGCGGCTGGTGGTGGTCCGGCTGCTCGGCGGGCGCGCCTACTGGCCCTACGGGGTCGAGCAATATGCGATCCGGCTGGCCGAGGCCGGGGTGCCCTTCGCGCTCCTGCCGGGCGACGACAGGCCCGATGACGAATTGTGGCGCCTGTCCACCGTGTCGCGTGCGGACTGGGACGCGCTCTGGTCCTATTGCGTCGAGGGCGGGCCGGAAAACATGCGCAATTTCCTGCTTCATGCGCGGTCGATGCTCGATGGCGGTCCGACACCGCCTGCCGCCGCGCCGCTCTTGCGTGCAGGCCTCTACTGGCCGGGGCTGGACCGCCCGGGTCTCGACGATCTGCGGGCGAACTGGACCGAGGGCGCGCCGACCGTGCCGCTTGTCTTCTATCGCGCGCTTGTGCAGGGCGCGGGCCTGCACCCGGTCAACCGGCTGGTGCGCGGGCTGTCGCGCGCAGGGTTGAACCCGATGCCGCTCTTCGTGGCCTCGCTGAAAGATCCGGTCTCGGTCGCAACGCTGGAAGATCTGTTCCGTGCCGCGCCGCCAGATCTGATCCTCAACGCCACCAGCTTCGCCGTGGGCACGCCGCACGGCACGGGCGGGCCGGAAAACCCGCTTGCCGGTGCCGCTGCCAACGGCGCGCCGGTCATCCAGACCATTTTCAGCGCCGGCAGCGCGGATAGCTGGCGCGCGGGCACAGCCGGTCTGTCGGCACGCGATATCGCGATGAATGTGGCCCTGCCGGAAGTGGACGGCCGCCTGCTCGGCCGCGCGGTCAGCTTCAAGGGCGAAGCCTATTTCGACGCAGAAACCCAATGCGCGATCGCTAGCTACCAGGCCGAAGGCGACCGCATTGCCTTCACCTGCGATCTGGCCGCCGCATGGTGCCGGCTGCGCCGGACCGGAGCAGCCGATCGCAAGGTGGGCGTGATCCTTGCCAATTATCCCAACAAGGACGGACGGCTGGCCAATGGCGTCGGCCTCGACACGCCGGCAGCGACGGTCAATCTGCTCCACGCGCTGGCGGATGCGGGCTATGGCACCGCTGACCTGCCCGACGATTCCGACGCGCTGATGCAGGCCGTTCTGGCCGGGCCGACCAACTGGCTCACCGATCGCGCGGACCGTAGAGGGGGCGAACGGCTTTCGCTCGACGACTATCGCGCTTTCTATGCCACCCTCCCCCACGGATTGCGGCGCGAGATCGAAGACCGCTGGGGCGCGCCGGAGGACGATCCGTTCTTCGTGGACGGTGATAAGGACGGGGGGGCGTTTGCCCTCTCAATCCTGCGGTTCGGAAATGTCACGGTCGGCATCCAGCCCGCGCGCGGCTACAATATCGACCCGAAGGACAGCTATCACGCGCCGGACCTCGTGCCGCCGCACAATTACCTCGCCTTCTACGCGTGGCTGCGCCGCCCGTTCGGGGCGCACGCGCTCGTCCATATGGGCAAGCATGGCAATCTGGAATGGCTGCCGGGCAAGGCGGTGGCCCTGTCGGAAGATTGTTTCCCGGAGGCCGTGCTCGGTCCGGTGCCGCATCTCTACCCGTTCATCGTCAATGACCCGGGCGAGGGCACGCAGGCCAAGCGGCGCGCGGCGGCGGTGATCGTCGACCACCTGACGCCACCGCTGACGCGGGCCGAAAGCTACGGGCCGCTGCGCGATCTCGAAGCGCTGGTGGACGAATATTACGAAGCCGCGGGCGTCGACCCACGCCGTGTGACCCATCTGCGCAAAGAGATCCTGTCGCTCTGCGCGGCCTCCGGCCTCGATATCGATGCAGGGATAGCGGATGTCGGCGACAGCGACGCGGCGCTGGCCACGCTCGACGCGTACTTGTGCGATCTGAAAGAGGCGCAGATCCGCGACGGGCTGCACGTGTTCGGCACAGCGCCGGAAGGGCGGCTCGCGCGCGACCTGGTCCAGGCGCTTCTGCGCGTGCCGCGCGGCACGGGCAAGGGGGCGGATGCCTCGTTGCAACGCGCTCTGGCCGCGGACCTGGAGCTTGGCATCGATCCGCTCGATTGCGACCTTGGCGCGCCCTATGACGGCCCCAGACCCGCCTGCCTGACCGGCCTGACCGACGACCGCTGGCGCAGCAACGGCGACGCGGTGGAACGGGTGGAACTGCTGGCCGCCGCGCTGCTGGACGGCCGGAAGATCGAGGGCGCGACGGACGCCGACTTGCCAGCCGCGGCGCCGGTGCTCGATGCGGCCCGCACCGCGGTCGCGCCGATGGTCGCGGCCTGTGGTCCGGCCGAGATGGACGGGTTGCTCGCGGGGCTCGACGGTCGTGCCCTGCCGCCCGGCCCGTCAGGCGCCCCGACGCGAGGGCGCATCGACACGCTGCCGACCGGCCGGAACTTCTTTTCCGTCGACAGCCGCGCGGTGCCGACGCCGACCGCCTGGGCGCTCGGCTGGAAATCGGCCTGCCTCCTCATCGAGCGCCACCTGCAGGACCATGGCGACTGGCCGCGTGCGATGCTGCTGACGGCATGGGGTACAGCCAACATGCGCACCGGCGGCGACGATATCGCCCAGGCACTTGCGCTGATGGGCGTGAAGCCTGTCTGGGACAGCGCAAACCGGCGGGTGACAGGATTCGAGATCCTGCCCGCATCGGTGCTCGACCGGCCAAGGGTGGACGTGACCCTGCGGGTCTCCGGTTTCTTCCGCGACGCCTTCCCGCAGCAGATGGATCTGGTCGACAGCGCCGCCCGCGCGGTCATGGCGCTCGACGAACCGGACGAGATCAACCCGGCCGCTGCCCGAGCGCGGGCGGGCGCGGACCAGCACCGCGTCTTCGGCTCGAAACCCGGTGCCTACGGGGCCGGATTGCAAGCGATGATCGACGAGCGGCTCTGGTCCGACCGCGCCGATCTGGCGGATGCCTATCTGACATGGGGCGGCTATGCCTATGGCGGCGGGGCGGAAGGCGCGCCGAAGCGCGACGCGCTTCAGGCCCGGCTCGCAGAGGTGGACGCGATCGTGCAGAATCAGGACAATCGGGAACATGACCTGCTCGACAGCGACGACTATTACCAGTTCGAGGGCGGCGCTTCGGCGGCGGTTGAGACGTTGCAGGGCTGCGCCCGCCCGATCTACCACAATGACCATTCCCGCCCCGAACGCCCCGTTATCCGGACGCTGGACGAGGAGATCGGCCGCGTCATGCGCTCGCGCGTGGTCAATCCGAAATGGATCGATGGCGTGATGCGGCACGGCTACAAGGGCGCCTTCGAGATGGCGGCAACGCTCGACTATCTCTTTGCCTTCGCGGCAACCACGCGGGCCGTCCGGTCGCATCATTTCGACCTGATCGAAACAGCCTATCTGGAAGATGACCGGGTGCGCAGCTTCATCGAGGAACACAATCCCGATGCGCTGCGCGAAATGGCCGACCGGCTGCAGGAAGCGCTCGACCGCAACCTCTGGACGCCGCGATCGAACAGCGCCCGCGACCGGCTCGCGCGACTGCGCGACCGCGCACCGGGACATGTCGACCCAAGCGGGGTCCGGTCATGAGCGCCGGCGTCACGCAGACCGGCCGATGCCACTGTGGCGCCGTGCGCTACAGGTTTTCCGGCCCGCCGCGCTGGAGTTGCTATTGCCATTGCAGCGACTGCCGCCGGATCACGGCCTCGCCTGTCACGGCCTATTTTGGTGTTGCGCTCGACCGGTTCGACTGGACCGGCACCGCGCCCCAGACCTATAAATCGTCCGCCCGCGCCACGCGGCGCTTCTGTGGCACATGCGGCACGCAACTGGCCTTCAGCCACGAGATCTTTCCCGACGAAATCCATCTGCTGACCGCCACGCTCGACGCACCGGAGGCGCTGCCGCCCGCCTTCCATGTCTTCACGGTCGACCAGTTGCCGTGGTTCGAGACCACGGATGAGTTGCCACGCCACCACAAGTTCCTGCACCAGACACCCGGCGCGGAAGATCCCGCCGTCAAACCCTGAGCCAACCAGCCCTGACCAGCCCCGAAAGGACGCCAGAGATGACCGATGATCCCGACCGTCACGCAATGAAAATGGCCAAGAAAAAGGCGGCACGCGACAAGATCATGGCCACCAAGACCGAGGAGAAGGGCCTCATCATCGTCCATACGGGCAAGGGCAAGGGCAAGTCGACGGCTGCCTTCGGCATGATCTTCCGCCACATCGCCCACGGCCGCCAATGCGCGGTGGTCCAGTTCATCAAGGGCGGGATGAGCACCGGCGAGCGGGACATGATCCTGGAGCGGTTTCAGGACATTTGTGCCTTCCACACGATGGGCGAGGGCTTCACCTGGGAAACGCAGGACAAGACCCGCGACACGGAAATGGCGCAGGCCGCATGGGCCAAGGCCAAGGACCTGATCCGCGACCCGGCCAATCACATGGTGCTGCTCGACGAGATCAACATCGCGATCCGATATGACTATCTCGACATTGCCGAAGTGGTGGATTTCCTGAAGACCGAGAAACCGCCCATGACCCATGTCGTGCTGACCGGGCGCAACGCGAAGGACGAACTGATCGAGGCCGCCGATCTGGTGACCGAGATGGAACTGGTGAAACATCCGTTCCGCTCCGGCATCAAGGCACAGATCGGCGTCGAGTACTGACCTTTCCGTGAGGTCTCCCTTGCCTGCTGCGGCGCAGTTTTTACATGTCGTCGCACAGAGAGGGAGATTTCAATGACCAGATCCTTGTCGCTGCTCGGCATCTCCGGCAGCCTGCGCGCCGCATCGACGAACACGCTCCTGGTGCGAGAGGCCGCTCGGCTCTTCGCGCCGGACCGGTTCGAACTTGCCGATATCCGCTTTCCGCTCTTCGATGCCGACCTTCAGGCCGACGAAGGCATTCCCGCTGCGGTGGAGGAACTCGCGGACCAGATCCTGGCCGCCGATGCGATCATCATTTCGACGCCTGAATATAACAAGAACCTGCCCGGCGGGCTGAAGAACGCGCTCGACTGGGTCAGCCGGACCGATGGAACCCCGTGGCTGAAAAAACCGGTCGCCATCATGTCGGCGGCGGCCGGGCGGGCCGGTGGCGAACGGGCGCAATTCTCGCTCCGCCACTGCATGACGCCCTTCAATCCGCGCATCCTTCAGGGGCCGGAAGTGATGATCGCCAATTCCGGCAAGGCCTTCGACACGGACGGGCGGCTCATCGACGAGCGCAGCACCGCGTTCCTGCAAATCCTGATGGATGATCTGAAGGCGCTGGCGCAGACCGAACCGGTGGCCACCGGCCTGCCGGCCTGACCGGTCCTAGAGCCGGCGCGAAATCTCCACCAGATTGCCGTCCGGGTCGCGCATGTAGATCGACCGGATCGGCCCTGTGGCGCCGGTCCGGTCGACCGGCCCTTCCTCGATCCCGATGCCATGGTTGGACAGGTGGGCGATCCAGTCATCAAGCGACGCGTCCGTCAGCAGGCAGAAATCCGCACTGCCCGGGGTTGGCGTATCTGCCTTCGGCTCGAACTCGCGTCCGGCTTCATGCAGATTGAACTTCTGTGACCCGAAGCTGAGCGCGGTGCGCACGGTGCCGTCGGACGGCGTGAAGCTCTGCACCTCCATGCCGAGCGCATCGCCGTAGAAGCGGCAGGTGGCACCGATGTCCCGCACCGTCAGGACAAGGTGGTCGAGTGCTGCAATTTTCGGTTGGGGCATGGGTCGTGGCCTCCGGCTTGTCCGGGTGAATATCGGGCGCAACTTGCCATTTCGCCCCCGCCCTGACAATCAGGTCGCATGAGCCGCACAGCCAACATGACCCGCCAGACCATCCATGACCGGATCGACCCGATGCGGGTGGCCGCGATGCACGCGACGCTCGGCCGCGACGGTCCGCCGCCCGCCACAGGCGATGCCCTGCCGCCCTTCTGGCACTGGGCGGGCTTCTGGGACTGCCAGCCGCCGGACAGGCTCGGGCGCGACGGTCATCCGGCGCTTGGCGGCTTCCTGCCCGATCTGGGCCTGCCACGGCGCATGTGGGCCGGCGGGCGCCTGCGGTTTCTGGGTCCCTTGCGGATCGGAGAAGCCGCCACGCGCGCGAGCCGCATCCTGAAGATCGCGGAAAAAACCGGCCGCAGCGGCCCGCTCGCCTTCGTGACGGTGGAACACCGGATCATGCAGGGTGATCGGGTGGCCCTGACCGAAGAACAGGACCTTGTCTACCGCGAAGACCCGGTCCCGGGCGCGCCACAGCCGCAACCGGCAGCCGCCCCGACAGACGAGGTTCAGGCAACCCGCCATAAGGGCGATCCGGTGACGCTGTTCCGTTATTCCGCGCTTACCTTCAACGGACACCGGATCCACTATGACCGGGACTATTGCCGCGACGTGGAGGGCTATCCCGGCCTTGTCGTGCACGGGCCGCTTCTGGCCCAGATGCTGGTCGACCGCGCGGATGCCACGCTCGGCGGTCTGGCAAGCTTCGCCTTCCGCGCCATGGCTCCCGTTTTCGACGGCGAGCCGTTCGAGGTCTGCCACCGGCCGGAGGGGGACGGGCTGGCGCTCTGGATCCGCGGCGCGGACGGACGGCTCGCCATGCAGGCCACAGCCAATCAGCCCTTCAGGTGATGCGCCGGCGCGAAACTGTCGGGCAGGTCGGGCACCTCGCCAGACAGGAAAGCTGCCACCGCATCCCCGATCCGGGGCGCGAGCGCCAGTCCGGTCTTGAACCCGCCCGTCGCGACAATGAGATCGGGCCGGTCCGGCAGCGGGCCGACCATCGGGTCGCGTTCGGGCGCGCGCGGACGCAGACCGGCCCAGCGCCCGATCACCGGCGCATCGGCCAGTGACGGCACGAGCACGCGCGCATCCGCAATGACGCGGTCGAGCAACGCGTCGGTCCCATACGGGTCGTCAAACTCCGTTTCGCTGGTGGACCCGACCGCCACCGTCCCGTCGGCATGGCCGATCACATAGATGCCGCGATCATAAAGGATCGGCCCATTCATCGGCCGGGATGGGCGCAGAAGCGCCGCCTGCCCTTTCACGCCCCGCCCGCGATTGGCGCGCCCCAGCCCGCGCAGCAGATCAAAGCTGCCGGTGCCGGCAGCAATCACCGCCGGGCCATCAATCGCGTCCCCGTCGAGCGAGAGTGCGCCACCCGGTTCGGCCATGACGGTTCCGGTCTGGAACAGGACACCGCGGCGCTCCAGCGCACGGGCCAGCGTTGCACAGGCGCGGGCGGGTGCTATCCGGGCCGACAGGGTTTCATGCACGATGCCCGCCGCTGCCGCGTCAGGCGCGAACGGATGATCCTCACCGGGTGGCAACACGGTCCAGCTTGCCACGCCGGCCCAGAATTCGGCCGCGCCCTCGGCCCGTTCCTCCGCGATGGCGCGCGCATGGGCGTCGGGCAGCGGAAGCAGCCGACCGGTGCGCCCGTAGCCCGACGACTGGCCCGCGACCGCCTCGACCTCTGCCCAGAAACCGGCAGCCGCCAGAAGCGCATCGCGCTGGAACTGTTTTTTCGCGTTCCAGCGGTCCGGCACATGGGGCGACAGCGCCCCGACGAGGCCACCGCTTGCGCCCGCGCCGGGACCGCGCCTGTCCACCACCGTTACATCCCGCCCGCGCGCGCGCAGATGCCACGCGGCGCAGAGCCCGAAAATGCCCGCGCCGATCACCGTGACCCGTCCGGAGTTTGCCATTGCCAAGCCCTTGCCGCTGCCGCACTGTGCGGCCATTGCAACAGGGTAGATCATGGATCAGGGCGGCACGCAAAACCCCGAACTGCTGTGGCGCGACAACGGCACGCCCGTCTCCGCCCGGTTCGACGATCCCTATTTCTCGGTCACGGACGGTCTGGCCGAAAGCCGCTATGTCTTTCTGGATGGAAACGACCTGCCCGCCCGGTTCACGGACGGGTTCACGGTCGCCGAACTGGGCTTCGGGACGGGTCTGAATTTTCTGGCACTTCAAATGGCATGGGCGGCGTCGGGCACGCAGGGGCGGCTCCGCTATGTCAGTTTCGAAGCCTATCCGATGACCCGCGACGACCGCCAGCGCGCGCTCGCCGCTTGGCCCGAACTGGAGGCAGAGGCAACGGCACTGGCCGATCTGCTCGACAGGCAGCCGCAGGGCGGCGCCATCGGGTCCATAGACCTCGACCTGCGGATCGGGGATGCACGCGACAGCCTGCCGGGCTGGGACGGGGCGGCAGACGCCTGGTTCCTCGACGGGTTCAGCCCGAACCGCAATCCCGAACTCTGGTCGCCCGAGCTGATGCAGGCGGTCGGCCGCCACACGCGCACCGGCGGCAGTTTCGCGACCTACACCGCTGCGGGCCATGTGCGCCGCGCCCTTGACGCGGCCGGGTTCGACGTGTCCCGCCGCCCCGGTTTCGGATCGAAACGCCATATGAGCACCGGACGGTTGCGACCGGCCGCCGGATCAGCGGCATGACCGGCAACAACACCCGCCACGGGATCGCGCTCATGTGCGCCACCACGCTCGTTTTCGCCCTGCAGGACGGCGTGTCGCGCTATCTGGCGGAGAATTACAACACGATCATGGTCGTGATGCTGCGCTACTGGTTCTTCGCGCTCTTCGTGATCGCCTATTCGGCCACGCGGGCGGGCGGCGTGCGGGCTGCGGCGCGCACCAGCCAGCCGGGGCTGCAGATCCTGCGCGGGGTGCTGCTCGCGGCCGAGATCTGCGTGATGGTGCTGGGCTTCGTGCTGCTGGGTCTCGTCGAAAGCCATGCCGTCTTTGCCTGCTACCCGCTTCTGGTCGCGGCCCTGTCGGGCCCCATTCTGGGCGAGCATGTCGGCTGGCGGCGCTGGGTGGCCATCGCGACGGGGTTCATCGGCGTGCTCATCATCCTGCGGCCCGGGCTGAAAGTCTTCCAGCCCGAAGCGCTGGTGCCGCTCCTCGCGGCTTTCATGTTCGCACTCTACGGGCTCCTGACCCGGTTTGCCGCGCGGCGCGACACGGCCCAGACCAGCTTCTTCTGGACGGGCGTGGCGGGCGCGGCGGCGATCACGCTGGTCGGCCCTTTTTATTGGGAACCGATGGTTGGCATGGACTGGGCATGGATGGCGGCGCTTTGCGTCTTCGGGGCCTCGGGCCATTTCCTGCTGATCCGCGCGCTCGAAGTGGCCGAGGCGTCCGCGATCCAGCCCTTCGCCTATTTCCAGCTCGTCTTCGCTTCGATGATCGGCGTGTCGGTCTTCGGCGAGGCGCTGGACCCGGTCACGATGGCCGGAGCCGCACTCATCATCGGCGCCGGCATATTCACCCTGCTGCGGAGCCGCAAATCGGGCCCGGCGCCGGCGACCGGCACCACCGCACCGGCAAAGGCCCGGAGCGCTTCGGGTCCTGCCCGCTGATCCCGCTCAGCTCTCGTTCGGGCCGCGCAACTGGGCAATGGCGGCCCTGATCTTCAGCCAGTCATCCGCTTCGGTTTCGCGGCCTTCATCGCGGCATTGCGCGGCTTTCTGAGCCGCGCAGGCTTCCGCCGCATCGCCGCGGGCCGCGTAGAGTTTCCGGGCATGTTCGCCGATTTGTTCGATCCGCATCGTCCCCTCCTCTGGATGCGCGTTGGTCCCTGACCTTAACACGAATCGCAAAAGGGCCGGTTGATCGGACGCAAATTCCGCCTATTGCCGCGCGACGGGGCGGGCGAAGGTGGTCGTGCCACCGCTCAGATCCAGCGTAAGGCGCAGATCTTCCGCCTGCCCGTTGATCCGCGCCCGGTAGACATGGAGCGCCTCCATCACCCGCATCACATAGTTGCGGGTTTCGCGGAACGGGATGGTTTCGATCCAGTCCACCTCGTCCACTTGCGGCAGGCGCGGATCGCCAAACAGCTCGATCCAGCTGTCGATCCGCCCCGGCCCGGCATTGTAGGCGGCAATGGACAGGACCAGCGAGCCGTCATAGCGCTCCAGCAGGCCCGACAGGTAATAGGTGCCGAGCTTGGCATTGTAGCGCCAGTCATTCACGAGCCGCGATTTGGAATAATCGACGCCAAGCTCGTCGGCGACCTTGCGCGCCGTCGCCGGCATGACCTGCATCAGCCCCATTGCCCCCACCGGCGACACGGCCATCGGGTTCAGTTCCGATTCCTGCCGCGCAATCGCCATGGCGAGTTCCGGCTCCACATCGACGGCATAGGCCGCCAGATCGGTCACCGGATAATAGGGTTCGGGCAGCACGCGGCCCATGCTGGCGGCCAGCTTGCCGATCTTCAGCGCCACATGTTCGCGGCCCAGATCCATCGCCAGCTGCGCGAGCGCCGCCTGATCGCCGGGGTCGAGCGTTTCCGCCGCGTGGGAGAAGAAGCGCAGAACCTCGTAGCTTTCATCCGCATAATGCATCAGAAGCCCGCCGCGGACAGATTCAGACTGCATGAAGGGGCGCCCTTCATAAGCCGGGGCCTGCGGCGCGCCGGCAAGGCTGCGGTCGGTCGGCAACTGGCCGGCCTCGGCCGCCAACTGACCGTAGAAGCTCGTCTGGTAGGTCGCCCCGAGACTATAGGCCTCCTGCGCGCCGAGCGCATTGCCCGCAGCGGCATAGGCCTGCCCGAGCCAGTATCCGGCCCGCCCGCGCGAGATCGGCGATTCCACCGCCCGCGCGAAAGCCGCGAAATGGCGCACGGCGGTTTCCGGGTCGCCCAGCCGGCGCAAAGCCAGATAGCCCGAGAGCCATTCCAGATCGGCAAAGGCCGAGCCTTCGGTCAGCCCGTGGCGGCTCGCCATCCGGTAGGCTTCACTGTTCTGGTCACGGCGCATCGCGCGGCGCGCAAGGGCGCGGCGGTAATTGGCCCAGCCCTGCGGGTCGCCCAACTGGTCGGCCCCCCGCGACAGGAGCAGCTCCTGCGCGTCGTCCCAGCGATCCTTCTTGATCCGCCAGGCGAACCGCTCATAGGCCAGACCGGGATCACCGGCGAGCGCATTGGGCACGCGGGCGATCAACCCGTCCACGCCCGCCTCGGCCCGGCGCAGACCGATCCGCGCTCGCGCAAGCGCCTGATGGCCGGCATCGACAAGCGGCAGCATGGCCTCGGCCGATTTCAGGTGCCCGTCCCAGAGCATCCGGTCGAGCCGCGCGACATTGGCATTGGCAAGCACCCCGCCATACCCTTCCCGCATGCGGCGGAACGCGTCGCTGCCGAGCGGCATGGTCAGCCAGGCATTGAGGATCGTGTCCCGCGCCTCGGCGGTGCGGCCAAGCTGCTGAAGGGCGGCGGCCAGTGCCAGCGCCCCCTCGCCGGTCTGCGCGCCATCCACCTCGAAAAACGCCAGCGCCTCCGCCGGTGCGACGGTCAGGGGGATCACGGCCTCTGCCTGCCGGCGCATGTATTTCAGGCCGGGCCAGTCGCTGTTGCGGCTCAGGAAGTCGCGATACTCGGCCCAGGTCCCTTCCCCGGCACGGAGTCGCTTCCACAGGATGATGTCACTCGCGACAGGGTCACGGGCGCGATCGACCAGCGCCTGCGCGCCGGACCAATCCTCGCTTTTCGTCGCATTCAGCGCCGCAGCGAGCATATCGCCTTTCTCTTCAATGGATTGGGATTTCGCCACCGGTGCAGTGCCGAGAACCGCCACAAGCGCCAGCGGAGCCAGGGCCGCCGCCCGGACACGCGTCTTGGAAATGAGAATCATGTCAATCTGTCTGCCTGCTCGAAAATTGTGCCCGAAACATAGCATGAAAGCCGGAGCGAAGGACATCAACGTTGCTTGCGACGGCGTGAATTCGCGGATAGGGTCGCGCCGCTCCGGTCCCCGGAGCCAACCAGATATTTATGGAGATCATCATGTTCAAAGGTTCGATGCCGGCGCTTGTCACACCCTTTGCCAACGGCAAGGTGGACGAGAAGACGCTGAAGGACCTTGTCGACTGGCAGATCGCCGAAGGGTCTTCGGCACTGGTGCCGGTGGGCACGACGGGCGAAAGCCCGACGCTCACCCATGCCGAGCATGAGCATGTGATCAAGCTGGTGGTGGAGATGGCCGGCGGCCGCGTGCCGGTGATTGCCGGTGCGGGGTCCAACAACACCGAAGAAGCCAAGGGCTTCCTGCAGTTCGCGCAGGAGGTCGGCGCGGCGGCCGGCCTCGTCGTGACGCCCTATTACAACAAGCCGACCCAGGCCGGCCTGATCGCGCATTACACCGCGCTGCATGACAGCTGCGACCTGCCGATCATCATCTACAATATCCCCGGCCGCTCGGTGATCGACATGACGCCCACCACCATGGGCGAACTGGCGAAACTGCCGCGGATCGTCGGCGTGAAGGACGCGACAGGCGATATCGTGCGGGTCAGCGAACAGCGCGCCGCCTGCGGCACCGATTTCTGCCAGCTCTCGGGCGAGGATGCGTCCGCGCTCGGCTTCAACGCCCATGGCGGGGTCGGTTGCATCTCGGTCACCGCGAATGTCGCGCCGAAACTCTGTGCCGAATTCCAGAACGCCACCCTGTCCGGCAACTGGTCGCGGGCGCTGGAACTGCAGGACCTGCTCCTGCCGCTGCACACGGCGATTTTCCTTGAACCCGGCCTTGTCGGCGCCAAATACGCCCTGTCGCTTCTCGGCCGCTGCTCCGAAGAGGTGCGCCTGCCGCTTCTGCCCGCGACCGACGGCACCAAGGCCGCGATCCGCGCCGCGATGGAGCAGGCCGGCCTGCTGGACGGATGAGCCCCGCGCCCGACAGCGACGCAGACCGGGCGCTGGTGCACCTGATCTGCGGGGCCACGGGCGCCGGCAAATCGACCTATGCGCGCCAACTCGCGACCGACATTGGCGGTGTCCGCTTCTCGATCGACGAATGGCTGGCGGAACTTTTCCTGCCCGACGGCGCTTTGGACAGTGGGTTCGACTGGTTCTACGAACGGGTGCAGCGCGCTTGCAGCCGCATGCGGTCCGTGGCCGAACAGCTTGGCCCGATCGGCGTGCCGTCCATTTTCGATGTCGGGCTGACCGACCGCAAGGAGCGCGGCATATTCGAGGATTGGGCCGCGGAACAGGGGTTCCCGGTCCGGCTTCACTGGATCGACGTCGATCCCGAAACCCGCTGGGCGCGTGTCCAGCAGCGCAATGCGAACCGCAGCGCGACCTTCTCCTTCGAGGTCGATCGCGGCATGTTCGACTTTATCGAATCCATCTGGGAAGCCCCGGATGCAGAGGAAATGGCCCGCATGAACGGGCTGAGGATTACGGACTGAGATGGCAGCGGCCAAGAAAAGCGACCCCAACAGCAAGCTCGTGGCGGAGAACCGCCGCGCGCGCTACGACTATGCGATCGAGGATACGCTGGAATGCGGGATCGTGCTCGAAGGGTCGGAAGTGAAATCGCTCCGCGACGGCAAATCCAACATCACCGAAAGCTATGCCAGCGTCGAGGACGGGGAATTGTGGCTTATCAATTCCTATGTGCCCGCCTATGCCCAGGCCAAGAGCTTCGGCCATGAGGAACGGCGCAGGCGCAAGCTGCTGGTGAGCAAGCGCGAGCTTGCGAAGCTCTGGCAGGCGATCGGGCGCGAGGGCATGACACTCGTGCCGCTCAAGGTCTATTTCAACGAACGCGGGCGCGCGAAACTGCTGCTCGGCATCGCCAAGGGCAAGAAGAAAGCCGACAAGCGCGAGACCGAACGCAAGCGCGACTGGCAGAAGCAGAAGGCCCGCCTGCTGCGCGAACGCGGCTGATCGGGCCCGCGTGGCCCGCGCTCAGTCGAGCGTGTTGGCGAAGAGTTTCGTCGGCACCTCGGCGCTCATCCCACCATCGACGGGCAGGATCGCCCCGCTGACATAGCTGCCCCCGGCCCCGCAGAGGTAGAGCATCGCCGCCGCTATGTCCGCTGGCCTGCCGATCCGGCCGAGCGGCACATTGGCCCCGACCCGCGCCGCGCCCGCGTCCGTTCCCGTTGCAAAGGCTGTCATCTTCGACGGGAATGGTCCGGGCGCCAGAGCATTGCAGGTGATGTGGCGCGGCGCCAGTTCGGCGGCCAGGGCGCGCGTCATGTGATGCACCGCCGCTTTCGACATGGTGTAGGACCAGGCGCCCTCGGTCACCGGGACGGTGCCCATCACCGAGCCGAGATTGACCACCCGGGCGGGATGGTCCGGCGTCGCGGCGGCACCGAGCAACGGCAGGCTGTTGCGGGTCAGGGTGAAGAGACCGGCCACATTCACTTCGAAGATCCGCGCCCATTGCGCGTGCGGGAAACTGTCGAGCGGCGCACCCCATGAAATGCCGGCATTGTTGACCAGAATGTCGAGCCGGTCCGTCCGGTCGCGTAGCGCGACCCCGAGCGCATCAATGGCCGCTTCGCTGCCCACATCGCCCGCAAACCCTTCCGCCTGCCCAGGCCCGCCCTGTGCATTGATTTCATTTGCAACCGCAACGCACCGCTCGCCCTTGCGGGAGGCGATCAGCACCCGCGCGCCGGCGGCGGTGAGTGCCTCGGCAATCATCCGCCCAATGCCCGAACTGCCGCCCGTGACCAGTGCCACTCGGCCCTCCAGCCCGAAAAGCGCCTGCAAATAGGGGTTCTGCGCCATGAGTTTCGCTCCGTTCCGACGCGGGGCCGGTCCCGCCCGAACCGCAGGATAGGGGGGCAAATGACGGATTTACAACAAAATGCTGCGGGCCATGGGGCAACTCTGCTATGGTCCCCGCACCGACCTGAAACAGCTGCGGAGGCAGCATGGAGTTTTTTGTCAGTCTTGTCGCCGGTGCCATTGGCGGGAATATCGCCGGCGGCGTGTTCAAGAAATACAATCTGGGGCTCACGGCCAATACGGTCGCGGGCCTGATCGGCGGAGGCACCGTCACGCTCCTGCTCGACCTCGACGGGGCAGGCGCGCTTGGGCAACTGGCGTCGAATGCCGATCCTCAGGCGGTTCTCATGGCCATGATCGCGGGCGCGGCGGGCGGCGGTGCGCTCAGCACGCTGGTCGGCCTTCTGCGCGACATCGCCAGCCGCCGCTGACGGCGCACGGGCGCGTCAGAGCCCCAGCACATCCATCATGTCATATTCGCCCGGCTTGCGGTTCTGGCCCCAGATCGCC
Organism: Oceanomicrobium pacificus; assembly: GCF_009833495.1. Lineage (GTDB taxonomy): Bacteria > Pseudomonadota > Alphaproteobacteria > Rhodobacterales > Rhodobacteraceae > Oceanomicrobium > Oceanomicrobium pacificus. Next base: position 344,899 of record NZ_WUWG01000001.1, read on the forward strand.
GCACGCAAGGCGCCGCGCGCAAACAGCATCCGGTCGGTTGCGATATGGCTCAGCTTGATCCGCTCGCCTGCGCCGGCGAAAATCACGTCATGTTCGCCCACAATGTCGCCGCCACGCAGCGCGGCGAAACCGATCGCGCCGGGCGCGCGCGCCCCGGTGATCCCGTCGCGGCCGCGCTCGGAATTCTCGGCCAGCGAGATGCCCCGCCCGTCCGCTGCGGCTTCCCCCAGCATCAGCGCGGTGCCCGAGGGCGCATCGACCTTGTGGCGGTGATGGCTCTCGACGATCTCGATATCGAACTCGGGGCCGAGCGCCTCCGCCACCTTTCGGGTGAGCATGGTCAGCAGGTTGACACCAAGGCTCATATTGCCCGCGCGGATGATGGTGGCATGGCGCGCGGCAGCGGACAGTTTCTCCAGATCCGTGTCCGACAGGCCGGTCGTTCCGATCACATGGACGAGCCGCGCCTGCGCGGCCAGCGCCGCATGGGCCACCGTGGCCTCGGGTGTCGTGAAATCGATCACCGCCTGGCTGCGGGCAAAAGCGGGCAGCGGATCTTCTTCGACCGTCAGACCCAGTTCCGGCCCGCCCATCGCCACGCCCACGTCGCGCCCGATCCAGTCGCAGCCGGGCCGGTCCACGACGCCTGCCAGATCCATCTCCGGATGGTCGGCCACCGCCTTGACGAGCATCTGGCCCATGCGGCCCGAAGCCCCGACGATGGTGGTGGCGATGATATTGGTCATGGCGGCGTCCCTTGCTGTCCTTCCGGCTCGGTTTAGACCGAGCCGCCGCACATGGCAAAGCCCCATTGAAAAACCGGGGCAAAAGGCGTAGGTGACGCGCTTCCCGATCGAAGAGGCAAACCATGGCAGCCAAATCCGTTCACACCGGCCCCGGCCCGACGCAGCGCCAGCTGCGCGTCGGCGAACTGCTGCGCCGTGCCATTTCGGACATTCTGGCCCGCGGCGACCTGCACGACCCGGACCTGTCGGGCCGTTCGATCACCGTGGGCGAGGTGCGCACCTCCCCCGATCTGAAGATCGCGACCGTTTTCGTGCTGCCGCTCGGCGGTATGGACACCGATCTGGTCATCAAGGCGCTGGCCCGCTCGCAAGGCGAGTTGCGCCGCATGGTCAGCAAGAAGGTCGCGCTGAAATATGCGCCGGAGCTGCGGTTCCGCGCCGATACGAGCTTCGACCAGATGGATGCGACGCGCCGCCTGCTCGACAGCGACGATGTCCAGCGCGACGTGGCGCGCGGCGCGGACGGCGACGCGCTGCCCGATCAAGACAGCTGACGGGGCGCATCCGATGGCGCGACGCAAGAAGGGCCTGCCGATCAGCGGCTGGCTGGTGATCGACAAGCCGGCCGGCCCGACCTCGACAGATGTGGTCAACAAGGTCCGCTGGGCGCTCGATGCGCGCAAGGCCGGCCACGCAGGCACGCTCGACCCGGCGGCGACCGGCATTCTGGCCGTGGCGCTGGGCGAGGCGACGAAAACCGTGCCCTATATCACCGATGCGCTGAAAGCCTACCGGTTCACCGTCAACTGGGGCGCGGCCACCAACACCGACGATGCCGAAGGTAAGGTGATCGAGACATCCGAACACCGCCCCGATGCTGACGCGATCCGCGCCGCCCTGCCCGCCTTCGAGGGGGACATCGAACAGGTGCCGCCGCAATTCTCGGCCGTGAAGATCGACGGCGAACGTGCCTATGCCCGCGCCCGCGCCGGAGAGGAAATGGAACTGGCTGCCCGTCCGCTCTGGGTCGAAAGCCTGACGCTCGTCGACATGCCCGACCGCGACACGGCGGTGTTGGAACTTGTCTGCGGCAAGGGCGGCTATGTGCGCTCCATCGCCCGCGACCTGGGGCGTGCGCTCGGCTGCCTCGGCCATGTCGCGACCCTGCGTCGGGTCTGGTCGGGTCCGTTCGAGGAAAGCGACGCCATGCCGTTCGCCGAGGTCGACGCGCTTGCCAAGGATCCGGCCCTGCGTGACCGGCTCCTGCCGCTGGAGGCCGGGCTGACCGAGATCGCCGAATGCCGCTGTTCGGCCGAAGCCGCCACGCGGCTGCGCAACGGCAATCCCGCGCAGGTGATCGCAACCGATGCCGAATTCGGCGAGGATGCCTGGGCGAGCCACATGGGCCGCGCGGTCGCCATCGGCACCTACAAGGCCGGCATGCTCCACCCGCGCCGGGTGATCGTCGAGGAGAGCGCCTGACGCACCGCCGCCGGTCACGCCGTCGCGTTCCGCCCACCCTTGCACCATTGGCCGATTTCGGTCATAAGGCACGCGCTGGGCACGGGGATTCTCCCGGGCACAGCCTTTTTTGTTGCGACTCTGCTGGACGACATCCCGGCCTTGCCGCTTCGAAATCGCTTCAAACCTTTCGATATAGGAGACCACGATGTCGATCACTGCAGAAGAAAAACAGCGCCTGATCAAGGAATTCGCAACCACTGAAGGCGACACCGGTTCGCCGGAAGTCCAGGTTGCCATCCTGACCTCGCGCATCACGACCCTGACCGAGCATTTCAAGTCCCACAAAAAGGACAACCACTCGCGTCGCGGTCTGCTGAAGATGGTGGCCCAGCGCCGCAAGCTTCTCGACTACACCCGGGCCAAGGACGAAGAGCGCTACCAGGCACTCATCAAGCGTCTCGGCATCCGCCGCTGATCCGGACCTGAAACCGCGCGCCCCGACCGGGCGCGCGGTTTTCGCATCTACTCCCCCGCTGGCGGGGCGGGCCGGACCGGCCCGACAGCCGGCACGCTGTCCGCAAGCGCCGCCCCCCGACCCCGGGACCGGCGCAGGATGTTTCGAAACGGGGTCCGTATTCGGGTGAATACGTATCGCGATCCGCGCCAGGGGGCCGGATCGTCTGAGAGGAAAAAGAATGTTCAAAGAATTCAAGAAATCCATCGAGTGGGGCGGTGAAACGCTGACGCTCGAAACGGGGAAGATTGCGCGTCAGGCCGACGCTGCCGTGGTCGCCACGCTGGGCGAAACCTCGGTGCTCGCCGCCGTCGTCTTCGAGAAGAAACCGAAAGAGGGGTTCGATTTCTTCCCGCTCACCGTTCACTATCAGGAAAAATATTACGCAGCCGGCAAGATCCCGGGCGGCTTCTTCAAGCGTGAAGCACGGCCGACCGAGAAGGAAACGCTGACCTCGCGCCTGATCGACCGTCCGATCCGTCCGCTCTTCGTCGACGGGTTCAAGAACGAGACGCAGGTCATCTGTACCGTTCTGTCCCACGACATGGAAAACGACCCCGACATCGTCGCCATGGTCGCCGCTTCGGCCGCCCTGACCCTGTCCGGCGCGCCGTTCCTCGGCCCGATCGGCGGCGCACGCGTCGGCTTCGTTGATGGCGAATACACGCTGAACCCGCATGTGGACGACATGTCCAAGCTGCGGGAAAATCCCGAGCAGCGCCTCGATCTGGTCGTCGCCGGCACGAAGGACGCCGTGATGATGGTCGAATCGGAAGCTTACGAGCTGTCCGAGGAAGAGATGCTGGGCGCGGTCAAGTTCGGCCACGAGCAGATGCAGCCGGTGATCGACATGATCATCGACCTGGCCGAAGAAGCCGCCAAGGAGCCGTTCGACTTCTCGCCTCCGGCGCGCGAGGAGCTTTACGGCAAGGTGAAAGCCGCTGGCGAGGACGCCATGCGTGCCGCCTTCGCCCTGACCGACAAGCAGGAGCGTCAGGCCGCCATCTCGGCCGCCCGCGAGACCATCGTCTCCGCGCTCAGCGAAGAAGATCAGGACGACAAGCAGCTTGGTGCCTGCATCAAGAAGCTCGAATCCGAAGTGGTTCGCGGCGACATCCTGAAAACCGGCAAACGCATCGACGGCCGCGATCTGACGACCGTCCGCCCGATCGTGTCCGAGGTCGGCATCCTGCCCCGCACCCACGGGTCGAGCCTCTTCACCCGCGGCGAGACGCAGGCGATGGTCGTGACCACCTTGGGCACCGGCGACGACGAGCAGATGATCGACGCGCTTGAAGGCACCTACCGGTCCAACTTCCTGCTGCACTACAACTTCCCCCCCTACTCGGTGGGTGAAGCCGGCCGGATGATGGGCCCGGGCCGTCGCGAAGTGGGCCACGGCAAGCTCGCATGGCGCGCGCTTCAGGCCGTGCTGCCGGCCGCGACCGACTTCCCTTACACGATCCGCGTCGTGTCCGAGATCACCGAATCGAACGGCTCCTCCTCGATGGCGTCGGTCTGCGGTGGCTCGCTGTCGATGATGGATGCGGGCGTCCCGCTGAAAGCACCGGTTGCCGGTGTGGCCATGGGCCTGATCCTCGAAGGGTCCGACTTCGCCGTCCTGACCGACATCCTTGGCGATGAAGATCATCTCGGCGACATGGACTTCAAGGTGGCCGGGACCGAAGCGGGCATCACCTCGCTGCAGATGGACATCAAGGTGGCCGGCATCACGCCCGCGATCATGGAGCAGGCCCTGGCACAGGCCAAGGACGGCCGGATGCACATCCTCAACGAGATGTCGAACGCACTGACCGAGGGCCGGTCGGAATTTTCCGCCCACGCCCCGCGCATCGAGACCATGCAGATCAACCCCGACAAGATCCGTGAAGTGATCGGTTCGGGCGGCAAGGTGATCCGCGAGATCGTGGAAACCTCCGGTGCCAAGGTCGACATCAACGATGACGGCATCATCAAGATCGCCTCGGCCAATGCCGAAGCCATCCAGAAGGCCCATGACATGATCCACGCGATCGTGGCCGAGCCCGAGGAAGGCAAGATCTACACCGGCAAAGTCGTGAAGCTGATGGACTTCGGCGCCTTCGTGAACTTCTTCGGCAAACGGGACGGCCTTGTGCACGTGTCGCAGCTCGCCAACGAGCGGGTGAACCATCCGAAGGACATCCTGAAGGAAGGCCAGGAAGTGAAAGTGAAGCTCATGGGCTTCGACGATCGCGGCAAGGTCCGCCTGTCGATGAAAGTGGTCGACCAGGAAACCGGCGAAGAAATCGCCAACGGCTGATCGCCGCCATCATGCACTCTCGGAAAACCCCGGCCATCGCGCCGGGGTTTTTCTTTCCCTATTTATTTCACCGTCAAAATTATATAGATTTCGGACTCAAAGCGCTTTGGAGCGCGACCATCCCGAAGAGCAGGAGCACCGATGCGGCTGGGCTTTGATTTCGGAGGCACCAAGATTGCCGGCGTCATGCTCGGCCCCGACGGGGCGGAGCGGGCCGAGGCGCGCGTGCCCACCCCGCGCCACGACTATGAGGGCTGCATCCGCGCCATCCGCGGCCTGATGGACCATCTGGAACAGAGCTGCGGCGCTCAGGCGGACAGTGTCGGCATCGGGGTTCCGGGGTCGGTCGACCGCGAAACCGGCCGCGTGTCGATGGGCAATTCCGTCTGGCTGCACGGCAAGGACCTGCGCGGCGATCTGACCGAGGCGCTCGGCCGGCCGGTCAAGATCGCCAATGATGCCAACTGTTTCGCCTTGTCAGAGGCCGTGGATGGCGCCGGTGAGGGCGCCAAGGTCGTCTTCGGCGCGATCCTCGGCACCGGCGTCGGCGGCGGTGTGGTCGTGCACGGACGGCTGGTCGAGGGGATCAACGCGATCGGCGGCGAATGGGGCCATATCCCGCTGCCGACGCCTGCCGATGACGAGCGCCCCGGCCCGGTCTGTTCCTGCGGTGTGCCGGGCCATACCGAAGCCTGGCTGTCCGGTCCGAGCCTTGCGGCCGATTTCGCCCGCCGCGCCGGCCTGGCGCCCGTAGACGGGCCGAAAGCGCCCGACGTGATCCGGATGGCCGAGCATGGCGATGTGACGGCAGAAGAAACGCTCCGCCGCTTCGAGGACCGGCTCGGCCGGTCGCTCGCCGTCATCGTCAACCTGCTCGACCCGGACGTGATCGTGCTCGGCGGCGGCCTGTCCAACGTGCAGCGCTTCTACGACACCGTGCCCGACAAGATCCGCCCGCATGTGTTCGGGGAGAAGTTCAACACCCGGCTCCTGCGCAACATGCATGGCGACAGTTCGGGCGTGCGCGGCGCAGCCTGGCTCTGAGGGTCAGAAGGGACAGGGCGCCTCGAAGGCGACCCGTGTGCCGCCGTCAGGGTGATAGAGGTCCAGCCGCGCCGCATGCAGCCTGAGCCGGTCCGACGCCGCCAGCGCCGCCCCGTCTGCATAGAACCTGTCGCCGAGGATCGGGTGGCCCATGGCCTGCATGTGGACCCGCAACTGGTGGCTGCGCCCGGTCTGCGGGCTGAGCCGCACCCGCGTCCTGTCCGCGCCCCGCTCCAGCACCTCCCATCCGGTCCGGGCGGCCTTGCCGCGCTCGAAATCGACCATCTGTTTCGGCCGGTTCGGCCAGTCACAGATGAGCGGCAGGTCGATCTCGCCGCTGTCCCTTTCCGGATGGCCCCAGATCTCGGCAATGTAGGTCTTGGACACGTGCCGCCGCTCGAATTGCAGGCCCAGATGGCGTTGCGCTGCGGGTGTTCGGGCAAAAACCATCACGCCGGATGTGTCGAGGTCGAGCCGGTGAACGAGAAGCGCCGCAGGGTCCATCGCGACCGCCCGCGACAGAAGGCAGTCCGCCAGGTCCGGCCCCTTGCCCGGCACCGACAGAAGGCCGGGCGGCTTGTCGAGGATCAGGAGCGCCGCGTCGCTATGGATGACCCGCAGCGGTCCATCGGGCGGGCGGTAGGTGAAGGGGGTCACGCGCGCAGGTCGTGCACCGCGCCCAACAGTCCGGCGGTGGAGCCGTCCTTGCCCGACATGTCCAGACGCGCCTCCACCAGAGGCTGGATCGCGGTCGCCAGTTCCTTGCCAAGCTCCACGCCCCACTGGTCGAAACTGTTGATCCCCCAGATCGCCCCTTCCACGAAGACGCGATGCTCGTAGAGCGCAATGATCCGGCCGAGCGAGAGCGGGTCGAGCACCCGGTATAGCAGCGTCGTCGACGGGCGGTTGCCGGGGAAGACCCGGTGACGCGCCTGCATCTCCTCATCCTCCAGCCCCTTTTCGCGCACGATGGCGAGCGCCTCCTCGTAGCTTCGCCCGCGCATCAATGCTTCGGACTGGGCCAGGCAATTGGACAGAAGAAGCGTGTGATGCACAGCCATGGCCGGGTCATGCTCATGCGCCTGCGCCGCGACAAGAAACTCGCAAGGCACAACCTCCGTCCCCTGATGGATCAGTTGGTAGAAGGCATGCTGCCCGTTGGTGCCCGGCTCGCCCCAGACCACAGGACCGCTTGACCGGTCCAGCGGCGTGCCGTCACGCGCCACCCGCTTGCCGTTGCTTTCCATGTCAAGCTGCTGGAGATAGGCCGGCAGGCGCAGGAGCCGCTGGTCATAGGGCAGCACCGCGCGCGTCGGGTAGCCGCAGATATTGTTGTGCCAGATGCCCACAATCGCCATCAGGACCGGCAGGTTCTCCGCCAGCGGGGCCTCCTGGAAATGGCGGTCCATTTCCGCCCCGCCGCGCAGGAAGGCCTCGAAATGGTCGGGACCGACGGCGATCATCACCGGCAGGCCGATCGGCCCCCAGACGGAATAGCGCCCGCCGACCCAATCCTCGAAGCCGAAGACGCGGTCAGGCGCGATGTCGAAGGCAGCGGTCCGGTCCGTGGCCGAGGAAACGGCTGCGAAATGCTGGCCTGCACGCGCGCCGAGCGTCGCTTCCATCCAGCGCTTCGCGCTCTGCGCATTCGTCATCGTCTCGATGGTCGTGAAGGTCTTGGAGGCCACGATCACCAGCGTCCGCGCCGGATCGAGACCGTCGAGCGTGTCGGCGATATGCGCCCCGTCCACATTCGACACATAGTGCAGGCGCGGCCCGTCATGGTAGGGCGCGAGCGCCAGCGTTGCCATGACGGGACCCAGGTCAGAGCCGCCGATCCCGATATTGACCACATCGGTAAAGGGCCGTCCGTCAACGGCCGCGATCTCGCCCGAACGGAGTCCGGTGGCGAAGCGCGCCATCCGCGCGCGTGTGTCGGCGACGCCGGGCATCACGTTGCGCCCGTCGACGGTGACGGGGCGGTCTTCGGCACGGCGCAGCGCGGTGTGCAGGACGGCGCGGTCCTCGGTGACATTGATCTTCTCGCCCGCGAACATCGCATCGCGCAGCGTCTCGACGCCCGTGGCGCGCACAAGATCGAAGAGAAGGTCCCGCGCCGTCGTGTCTAGCGATGTCTTGGAATAGTCGAGGAGCATATCCTCCAGCCGGGCCGAGAACCGGTCGAACCGGTCCGGATCGTCCGCGAACAGGTCCATCAGCGGGCGGCCGGCCGTGGCCTTGCGATGCGCCTGAAGCGCGGCCCAGATCTGCTCGGACATGTCGGTCACTCCTTCAGTTTTGCCGCCTCGCGGGCCAGCGCCTCGATCCCGGCCCAGTCGCCCGCGCGCACCTTGTCGGCCGGTGCAACCCAGGAGCCGCCGGCACAGATCACGTTCGACAGGCCCAGATAGTCCCGCGCGTTGGATGGGCTGACCCCGCCTGTCGGACAGAAGCTGATCTGCGGCAGCGGGCCGCCCAGCGCCTTGAGCGCGGGCGCGCCGCCGGATGCCTCGGCGGGAAAGAATTTCAGCATGTCATAGCCGCGCGCGAGCATCCGCATCGCCTCGCTCGCGGTGGCCGCGCCGGCCAGAAGCGGCAGACCCTCGGCCTCGCAGGCGTCGATCAGCTCGTCGGTCGCGCCGGGCGAGACCCCGAAGGTCGCGCCGGCTTCCTTGGCGGCCCGCACATCATCGGGCGTGACAAGCGTGCCCGCGCCGACCCGGCCGCCCGGCACCTCCGCCATCGCCTTGATCGCATCAAGGGCAGCGGGCGTGCGCAGGGTCACTTCCAACGCCGGGAGACCGCCGGCAACCAGTGCCTCGGCGAGCGGGCGGGCGGTCGTTGCATCCTCGACCACGAGCACGGGCACGATCGGCGCCAGTGCACAGACCTCGCGGTTGCGGCGGCTCGCCTCGGCTGCGGTGATGGGCATGGTGGGTCTCCTCGTCTGTCCTCGTGTCGGGCGGCCGGTCGGCCTACCACATGTTCTTTTCCGCCCGTGCGGGCCAGGCTGCATCATAGTCCGCGCCGACGATCTCGCCCTTCGACATGCTGTCGAGCAGCTGGCCGACACTGGGCAGGTCCGTGAGCGGGGCCTCCGCTCCGGACCAGAGCCCGGCGCGCATCACGGCGCGTGCGCATTGGAAATAGACCTCTTCGACAGCGATCACAACAAGGCTGCGGGGCAGCGCGCCGCGCATCTCGAACCGCGCGAGCGCATCCGCGTCAGCCGTGATCCGTGCCTGCCCGTTGATCCGGATCACCGTGCCCGATCCGGGATAGAGGCACATGAGCGCGACGCGCCCGTCACGCTGGATGTTGCGCAGACTGTCGATCCGGTTGTTGCCGCGCCGGTCGGGCAGCGCGATATGGCGCGGATCAAGCACCGTCAGCACCGGGCCGTCATCGCCGCGCGGGGAGCAGTCGAGCCCCTCGGGGCCGGAGGTGGCGAGCGCGCAAAAGCGTGCGGCCTCCACCCAGGCGCGATATTCCGGCGTCAGATGGTCGGCTACCTTGATCGTGGCGGCGAGGCTCGGCGTGCCATAGAGCGCTTCGAGCGCCTCCGTGTCGGGCAGATAGTCCCAGCCCACCGGACCAGCGCCGGTGCCGCCCGCGCCCTGCCCGTCGCCGCTCACAGGCTGCACGCGCCCGCTTCGGCGCGTCCCACGGTGCGGCGGAACACCTCGAAAAGCTCGCGTCCCGTGCCGGACTGGCTGGAGGTCAGGTCGGCCGTCACCGCCGGCCGGTCGAGCACGCCGTCGGTCAGGATGTCGAGCGTGCCGGCGATGGCATCGACGCGCACCAGATCACCGTCCTGCAATTTGGCGATCGGACCGCCGTCACAGGCTTCGGGGCAGACATGGATGGCCGATGGCACCTTGCCCGATGCGCCCGACATGCGCCCGTCGGTCACGAGCGCGACCTTCTCCCCGCGATCCTGTTTCACGGCCAGAATGGGCGACAGCGAATGCAATTCCGGCATCCCGTTGGCTTTCGGGCCCTGGAAGCGGATGACAAGCACCATGTCCCCGTCGAGATCGCCCCGCCGGAACGCCGCCTTGGCATCGTCCTGGCTGTGGAAGACGCGAGCCGGGGCCTCGATCACGTGCCGTTCCGGCTTCACGGCGGATACTTTCATCACGCCGGTGCCGAGGTTGCCGCGCAGGAGCGCCATGCCGCCGGTGGCCTGGAACGGATCGGAGGCCGGACGGAGGATCTTGTCATTGCCGCTCTCGCGCGCGCCGTCCTCCCAGACGAGCACGCCGTCGCGCAGCTTCGGCTCCTTGGTATAGTCGGCCAGCCCCTCGCCCGCGATGGTCTTGGTGTCGGGGTGCAGGAGGCCCGCTTCGAGCAGCTCGCCGATCATGTAGCCGAGCCCGCCCGCGGCGTGGAAATGGTTCACGTCCGCCAGACCGTTCGGATAGACCCGCGCCATGAGCGGCGTCGCGTCTGACAGATCGGCGAAATCCTCCCATGTCAGCTGCACGCCTGCCGCCGCAGCCATCGCGATCAGATGGATAAGCAGGTTGGTCGATCCGCCGGTCGCCATCAGGCCGACGATCCCGTTCACGAAAGCCTTCTCGTCGAGGATCTCGCAGGTGGGGCGGAAGTCATTGCCGAGCGCGGAGACCGACAGGGCCTGCCGCGCGCCCTCGGCCGTCAACGCGTCGCGCAGCGGCGTCCCGGGATTGACGAAGCTGGCGCCCGGCAGGTGCAGCCCCATGAATTCCATCAGCATCTGGTTGGTGTTGGCCGTGCCGTAGAAGGTGCAGGTGCCCGACCCGTGATAGGAGGCCATCTCTGCCGCCATCAGCGCGTCGCGGCCCACCTCTCCGGCCGCGAATTGCTGGCGGACCTTGGCCTTTTCGTCATTCGGAATGCCCGACGTCATCGGCCCGGCCGGCACAAAGACCGACGGGATATGCCCGAAGCTCGCCGCCGCGATCACCAGACCCGGCACGATCTTGTCGCAGACGCCAAGGTAGATGGCGGCATCGAAGCAATTGTGGCTGAGCCCCACGGCCGCCGCCATGGCGATCACATCGCGGGAGAAAAGCGACAGTTCCATGCCCGCGCGGCCCTGCGTGACCCCGTCGCACATGGCCGGCACGCCACCCGCCACCTGCGCCGTCCCGCCGACCGCCCGCGCGGCATCCTTGATGAGCGCCGGATAAGTCTCGAACGGCTGATGCGCCGACAGCATGTCGTTATAGGCGGTGATGATGCCGATATTGCCGGCACTCGCCTCGACCAGACGGTCCTTGTCCGCGCCCATCGCGGCATAGGCATGGGCCTGGTTGCCGCAAGAGAGATGCGCCCGCGCCGGTCCCTCGTCCATCATCCGCTGCATCCGCGAGAGATATTCGCCCCGGCTTGCCCGGCTCCGCTCGACGATCCGCTCGGTCACCTGTGCAACGGTTGGGTTGAGGTGCATTCTGGTCTCCGATCAGTCGCTGAAATGGATCTGGATGGGGGCGGGTGCCTTGAGGACGGCGCGGACCGGCGCCTCGGCCCAGTCATCCCCCGCAAGCGCGGTCTCGAGCGCGGCCTTCTTCTCCGGCCCCTTGATGAGCAGGTGCAGGTTGCGCGCCGCGCGCAGCACAGGGGCGGTCAGGGTCAGGCGCGGTTCGGGCGCGCCGGGCGCCCGCATCGGCAGCACCGTGGCATTGCCCTCTGCATCAAGCCCTTCGGCCAGCCGGTCGGCACCGGGGAAGAGAGAGGCAGTGTGCATGTCCGCCCCCATGCCAAGCACGCAGCTGTCGATGGGCAGGTGTGGCGCAATGCCCGACGCGATCTCGTCCAGCACATGCTCGGGCGCCTCCGCCTCTCTGTAGAAGGGCAGGAGCGTCGCAGCGGCGGCCGGTCCCTGCAAGAGCGTGGCGCGCAGAAGCGCGGTGTTGGAGCGGTCCGAGCTTTCCGGCACGAACCGCTCGTCGGTCAGCATGACCGCGACATTGGCCCAGTCCAGATCGGCCTGCGACAAGGCTGTCAGGAATGGCCCCGGCGTCGTGCCACCCGGCACGGCCAGCGTGGCCCGCCCGCGCGCGGCCAGCGCCTCGCGCAAATCGCCCGCCACGATCTCTGCCAGATCGGACATCTGGCTGGCGGCGTCCGGATAATGGAGAATGACCGGGATCACGCTTCGATCTCCCGCCATTTGCGGCCGTCCATATGCATCAGCGCAAGCGCCCCGTCGGGTCCCGAACCGCCGGCATCATAGGGCTCCGGGCTGGCCGAGCTTTCGGCCCAGGCCTGCAGGATCGGATCGGTCCAGGCCCAGGCGGCCTCCACCTCGTCGCCGCGCATGAACAGCGTCTGGTCGCCGCGGATCACATCCATGATGAGCCGCTCATATGCGTCGGCCATCTCGCTGGTGTCGATGTCGAGCGTCTGCGCGAAGGACATGTCGAGCGGCACCCGGCGCAGGCGCATCCCGCCCTGCCCCGGCTCCTTGATGGTCATCAGCATGGTGATGCCCTCGTTCGGCTGGAGCCGGATCACCAGTGCGTTACCGGGCACCCGCTCGCTGCCGCGGAAGATATTGTGCGGCGGTTCCTTGAACTGGACCTCGATCTCGGACATGCGGGCGCGCAGGCGCTTGCCGGTGCGCAGGTAGAAGGGCGTGCCGGTCCAGCGCCAGTTGGAAATGCCGACCTTGAGCGCGACGAAACTCTCCGTCTTGCTGTCGGGATTTTCCGCATGTTCCTTGTAGCTGGCCTCGCCGTTGCCGGCGCGATACTGGCCGCGCACCGTGTCTTTCAATTCCACCGGATCGAGCGCACGGATCACCTTCAGCTTCTCGTCGCGGACACTGTCGGGATCGAAGCGCGAGGGCGGCTCCATCGCGGTCAGGCACAGAAGCTGCATGATATGGTTCTGCACCATGTCCCGCATCGCGCCCGACTTGTCGTAATAGCCGCCGCGCCCGGCCACGCCGATGCTTTCGGCCACGGTGATCTGCACATGGTCGATATGCTGGGCATTCCAGAGCGGCTCGAAGAGCGCGTTGGCAAAGCGCAGCGCCATCAGGTTCTGGACCGTTTCCTTGCCGAGATAATGGTCGATCCGGTAGATCTGGCTCTCGTCGAAACTGGCCGACAATTGTGCGTTGAGCGCGCGGGCGGACTCCAGATCATGCCCGAGCGGTTTTTCCACGACGATGCGGCTGTCCTCGGTGGCGATACCGGTCTGGGACAGGCGTTCGGAAATGGCGCCGAAAAGCGAAGGCGCGACCGACATGTAAAAGGCCCGGACCGGGTTTGCACCATCCTCGATCTTCGCCTTCAAATCGGACCAGCCGCCTTCTCCGGTTGCGTCGATCGCCACATAGTCGAGACAGTCGAGAAAGGCCTTCAGGCTCTCCTCGTCCTTGGCGCTTTCGGGGGCAAATTTCCGAAGCGCGTCGGCCACATAGTCCTGAAATTCCGACCGGCTCATCTTGGAGCGCGCCGCGCCGAAGATGCGTGCCTCGCGCGGCATCTGGCCGGCGATCATCCGGTGATAGAGCGAGGGCAGGATCTTGCGCTGCGCGAGGTCGCCCGAGGCGCCGAAAATGACCAGATCGAACGGGTCGACGGGGATGATGCGGGCAACCATGGGCCTATCCTTCAATCTTGATGTCGTCGCGGCGCGGCATGTCGGCCCCGCGCCGGGTGCAGGTGACGGCGGCGGCCGTGGCGGCATAGCGCAGAAGCGTCTCGAACCGCTCGGCATCGAGCGCGGCAATCGCCCCCAGCGGGTCGCCGTCGATGCCAAGCTCGGCCAGGATCGCCGCCTGGAACGTATCGCCAGCGCCCACCGCGTCGACCACCTTGATTTTCGGCGGTGTCACGCTGACGTTCGACCCGTCACGCGTCCAGCCGTGCACGGCGTCGCCGCCATCCGTCACGATGACCACATGCACGCCCGCCGCCATCCAGTCCGCCGCCAGATCGGCCGGCGCGCGTCCGGGATAGACAATGTCCATATCCTCGCGGCTGATCTTGATCAGGTCCGCATAGGGCAGCAAGCGGGCAATCCGGTCGGCCCAGATTTCCATATCCGGCTCGACGGTGGGGCGCACATTCGGGTCGAGCGAGATGAAACGCGCACGCGCCCAGCTGACCGCCTGTTCCAGCGCGTCGGCAACGGGGCGTGCGGCAATGGAATAGGAGCCCAGATGCAGACCCATTACCTCGTCCCCGAGGGGCGGCAATTCGTCGATCGTCAGGCTCACATCGGCACTGTTCTGGCCGTAAAACTGGTAGGCGGGGCTGCCTTCCGCATCGAGGCCGACGAGCGAAATGGTGGTCTTGCGGTCGGTATCGACGAGATAGCCCGTCTCGACCCCCTCGGCCTCCAGCACCTGACGCAGCCGCTGGCCGAGCATGTCGGTCGACATGCCGGTGAGCAGGCCCGAGCGCTGGCCGAGCCGGCTCAGTCCGATGGCGACATTGAAGGGCGACCCGCCCGCGCGGGCCTGATAGGTGGCCGCGCCCGGACCGTCTTCCTCATCGAGGAAGAAATCGAACAAGGCTTCTCCGCATACCAGATACATAGGCCCCTTCCACGCTGTACCATCCTACCCAGGCCGGCTTCCCTGCGTTTCCTATTGCGTTGCTGACGACGCGTAAAGCCTTTGGCAAGGAATCCGGCTCTCCGGATGCCATATATTTTATTTGGTATCCAAATTAAATACCGTATCAGCCGTTCCGGTAGAGGAAACTGCGGCCTTTCGCGTCGAACAGGTGGAGTTTCTCGGGCGCCGCGGCCAGTTTCAGCCGGTCGCCCCGCTTGAACGCGCGGATCCCGGGCAGTTTCGCAACCACCGCCGACTCGCCCGCTTTCTCCTTGAAATAGACCTGCGTGACCTCGCCGAGCCCCTCGACGATCTCCACCGTCCCCTCGAAGAGCACCTCCGCATCGCCTTCGGCCAGCACCAGATCCTCGGGCCGGACGCCGAAATGTGCCGCCGTGCCGGCATCCTCGGCGCGGCTCTCGACAGGGATATGCACCTGACCGCCGGTCTCCAGCGTGGCGGTCGTGGCTGCCCCGGTCGCGTCGATGGTCGCGGCAAAGACATTCATCGCCGGCGAGCCGATGAACTTCGCGACAAAGACATTCGCCGGCCGCTCGTAAAGCTCCAGCGGCGGACCCACCTGTTCCACATAGCCGCCATTCAGAACCACGATCCGCGAGGCGAGCGTCATCGCCTCCACCTGATCGTGGGTGACATAGATCATCGTGCTTTCGGGCAACTGTTCCTTCAGCTGCGCAATCTCGATCCGGGTCGCGACGCGCAGGCCCGCATCAAGGTTCGAGAGCGGCTCGTCGAACAGGAACACTTTCGGGTCGCGCACGATCGCGCGGCCGATGGCGACACGCTGCCGCTGGCCGCCCGACAGCGCTTTCGGCAACCGGTCGAGCAGCGGTGTCAGCTGCAGAATTTCCGCCGCCGCCGAGACGCGTTCCTCGATCTCCGCCTTGCTGGCCTTGGCGATTTTCATGCCGAAGGCCATATTGTCCCGCACCGTCATATGCGGATAGAGCGCGTAGGACTGGAACACCATCGCGATGCCGCGCTGGCTCGGCGGCACGTCGTTCATCACCGTGCCCTCGATCTCCAGCGTGCCGCCGGTGATCTGTTCCAGACCTGCAATCATCCGCAAGAGCGTGGACTTGCCGCAGCCCGACGGGCCGACAAAGACCACCAGCTCGCCCTTTTCGATCTCGAGGTTGATATCGTGCAGCACCTCGACCGGACCGTAGGATTTGCGGATATTCGTGAGTGTCAGCGAAGCCATCTCTCTCTCCTCAGCCGGCGGCGAAATAGGCGGAATAGGCGGGGAGCATCACGCTGCGATCCTGCCGGTCGGCATTGAACCCGTGCCCGTCGAGCGGTTGCCAGTCCCCGTCGGGCAGGGTTGCCAGCGCGGGCCGGTCGGACAGGTTGAAGAGGCACAGCATCCTGGCCTCCGCATCCGAGCGGATCAGACCGAGCACACTTTCGGGCAGGCCCTCCACCTGCACGCTATCGCCCTTGGCCAGTACCGGATGGGCGTGGCGGAAGGCAATCATCCGGCGGTAGTGGCCGAGCATCGACCCCTCGTCCGCCTCCTGCTGGACGGCAGACCGCGCCAGATGGTCGGTCGCGACCGGCAGCCACGGCTTGCCGTCGGAAAAACCGCCATTGCGGCTGTTCGATGTCCAGGCCATCGGCGTGCGGCAGCCGTCCCGGCCCTTGAACTTCGGCCAGAAGCGGATGCCATACGGATCCTGCAGATCCTCGAACCCGATCTCGGCTTCGCCGAGGCCAAGCTCCTCGCCTTGATAGAGGCAGACCGACCCGCGCAGCGACAGGATGAGCGCAAGGTAGAGCCGGTAGGCCCGGTCATCGAGCCCCCAGCGCGTCACATGGCGCACCACGTCATGGTTTGAAAAGGCCCAGCAGGCCCAGCCGTCGGGTGCAGCGGCATCAAAGTCGGACAGGACCTTGGCCACGCGGGCGGCATCGGGTCGCTCGGGAGCGAGGAACTCGAACGCGTAGCACATATGCATGCGCGCATCGCCCGCCGTATACTGTCCGACGATCTGCAGCCCGTATTGCGCATCGCCCACCTCACCCACGGCCGTGATCGCGGGATATTCGTCCATCAGCGCGCGGAACCGCTCCAGAAAGGCGATATTCTCCGGCCGGTTCTTGTCGAACACATGGTTCTGGAAATTATAGGGGTTCACCGAGGGCGCGATGCTGTCATTGCGCTCGGCCGGCGGCAGCGCCGGGTTCGACCGCAGAAGCTGGTCGTGGAAATAGAAATTGATCGTGTCGAGGCGGAACCCGTCCACCCCGCGGTCGAGCCAGAAGCGCGCCACGTCGAGAAGGGCCGTCTGCACCTCCTCGTTGTGGAAGTTCAGGTCGGGCTGCTCGCGCAGGAAATTGTGCAGGTAATACTGGCACCGCTCCGTGTCCCATTCCCAGGACGATCCGCCGAAAATCGACAGCCAGTTGTTGGGTGGCGTGCCATCCTCGGCCGCCTCGGCCCAGACATACCAGTCGGCTTTCGGATTGTCGCGGCTGGCGCGGCTTTCCACGAACCACGGATGCTGGTCGGACGTATGGCTGAGCACCAGATCGATGATGATCTTGATGCCGAGCCCGTGGGCGGTCTCGATCAGGTCGTCGAAATCCTGCAAGGTTCCGAACATCGGGTCGACATCGCGATAGTCCGACACGTCATAGCCGAAATCGAGCATCGGCGAGGTGAAGAAGGGCGAGATCCAGACCGCATCCACGCCGAGATCGGCAATATAGGGCAGCCGCGCGATGATCCCGCGCAGGTCGCCCACCCCGTCGCCGTCGCTGTCCTGATAGCTGCGCGGGTAGATCTGGTAGATGACGGCACCCCGCCACCAGTCGCGGTCCACCGCTCTATCGGGTGCCGCTGCGTGTGTTGCTGATGCCTGCATGGCTCAGCCTCCCTTGACCGATCCGGCCAACAGACCGCGGACCAGATAACGTTGCATGACGAAAAAGACGAGCAGCGGCACCGCGATCGACACGAATGCCGCCGTTGCAAGGATTTCCCAGTTGCCGCCGCGCGTGCCGAGCAGTTCCACGATCTGGTTGGTCATCACGGAGGTCCGCCCCGTGGCGTCGATCAGGAACACTTTGGCGACCAGAAGATCGTTCCACGTCCAGAGGAACTGGAAGATCGCGAAGCTGGCCAGCGCCGGGAAGCTGAGCGGCAGCACGATCTTGGTGAAGATCTGGAAGTCCGACGCGCCGTCCACCTTGGCATTCTCGATAATGTCGCGCGGCAGGCCGACCATGTAATTGCGCAGCAGGTAGATGGCGAGCGGCAGGCCGAAGCCGGTATGGGCAAGCCAGACCCCCATGTATCCTTTGCCGATGCCGATGCCGTTGTGGAATTTCAGAAGCGGAATGAGCGCCAGTTGCAGCGGCACGACCAGAAGCGCCACCACCGCCGCGATCAGGAGCGCGCGGCCCGGAAACTCCATCCACGCCAGCGCGTAGGCCGCAAATGCGGCGATCAGGATCGGGATCACGGTGGCCGGAATGGTTACGGTGAGCGTGTTGAAGAAGGCGCGGCTCATCCCGTCCACATTCTTCGGATCGAAGAGCATGTTCTGGTAGTTCTCCAGCGTGAACTCGGGCGCAATCACCGCGGTCAGGAAAACACGCTGGCCGCGGCCGCTCATTTGCTCCTGTGCCGTCAGCACATAGTCGCCATTGGCCTCGACCGTGATCTGCTCGCCGTCGCCAAGATCCGCGGTCTCGCCCGCCGTATAGGCGTCGATCTCGCGCGAACTTGTGCCCCAGACCGACAGTGTGGCGGGCGGGCGGCCGTCCTCCTCGAACAGGTTGCCGGAGATGGTCCAGACCCCGTCCACCTGCTGTTGCACGCCCTCGTCATCCGGATCGGCCGCGCGGATCAGCAGGTTCTGCTCGGCCGCGGTCAGCGCCTTCCACCAGCCTGTCGTCGCAATCTGGTCTGCGGTGCGGAAGGAGGAGACGAAGAGCCCCACGGTCGGGAAGAGCCACAGGAGCACCAGCGCCAGCACCGAGAGGTGCACCGCCCACATGAGCCCCGATTTCTGTCCGGCGATATTGTCCATCTCGGCCTCCCTCAGCGCATCTCGCGCCGCGCGTTCCACACGTTCCAGACGAGGATCGGCGTCACCAGCAGCATGATGACCATGGCGCTGGCGGACCCGACGCCCCAGTCATTGGCGCGGAAGAGCTTGTCGAACATGTAATTGGCCAGAACCTGCGTCTGCCACTGGCCGTTGGTCATCGCGAAGACGATGTCGAACACCTTGAGCACGACGAGCGTGATGGTCGTCCAGACGACCATGATCGTCGTCTTGATCTGCGGCACCTTGATCTTGAAGAAGATCTGGAACGGGTTGGCCCCGTCGACGATCGCGGCCTCCACCGTTTCCTCCGGAATGCCGCGCAGGGCCGCGGACAGGATCACCATGGCAAAGCCGGTCTGGATCCAGACGAGCACGATCATCAGGAAGAAATTGTTCCACAGCGGCACGGTCAGCCAGGTCTGCGGCTCGCCGCCGAGCCCCACCCAGAGCGCGTTGAGGATGCCGATCTGCTCCTGATCGATGGGCCGCGCATCATAGACGAGCTTCCAGATGACCGAGGCGCCGACGAAGCTGATCGCCATCGGCATGAAGATCATCGACTTGGCCGCATTGCCCCAGCGGATCCGGTCGGTCAGTTGCGCGGCGAGCAGGCCGAAGGCGGTCGACAGCGCGGGCACCACGAGGAGCCACATGAAATTGTTGCGCATCGCTTCCCAGAACTTGGGCTCGTCCATCATCTGCGCGTAATTGGCGAAGCCGACAAAATTATAGTCATATTCGCCCGGCTGCCCGCCCGGCACCGGCACCCGCTCGGTGAGCGACAGGCGCAGCGTCTCGACGACCGGATAGGCCAGATAGAGGCCCAGCGCGATCAGCGCCGGCCCAAGAAAGAGCCATGGCCGGATCATGTTGGCGCGGTTTATGTTGCGGCCCGCATTCGGTCCGCGGGGCGGAAAGAGAACGCGGTCGAGAAACTGGTTCGAGAGGTAGAAGTAAGCCACGCATCCGCCCACTCCGAGCGCGATGGTCAGCAGTCCCTGCAATGCCGGATGCATGGTCGATCCTCCCCAGAACCCCGATGCGGTGTCATCTGTCGCGGGCTTGCGGCCTGTGCCGCCTGTCAGGTCCCGCAGGTGGCGCGCCGTGGCGCCGATGGGTCTGGCCGCTCAGGACGGCCGGACCGCAAGTCGTGCAGGCGGCCCCGGAACCGGTGGCTCCGGGGCCGCCCTGTCGCTTACTTCAGCGCGTCCCAGCTGTCCTGGATCTCGGCCGCGACATCCTCGGCGGATTTGCCGCCCGCATAGTCGACCATGCCGGTCCAGAAGGACCCCGCGCCCACGCCACCCGGCATCAGGTCGGAGCCGTCGAAGCGGAAGGTGGTGGCGCCAAGAAGGATGTCGTTCATCTTCTGCAGCGTCGGGTCACCGAAGACGGACGTGTCCACACCTTTATGCGGGGTCAGGAAGCCTTTCAGCTTCATCCACGCCTCGTGCGCGGCCGGCTCCTGCAGATAGGCGATCAGGTCATGCGCGGCCTGGTTCTCGTTGGTGATGGCCCAGACGGTGCCGGCACCGAGCACCGGGCTGCCCAGATCCTTGCCCTCATAGGCGGGGAAGTAGAAGAAGTCCGCATCCTCTCCCACTTCGGTGCCTTCGGGGAAGAAGGCCGGGATGAAGCTCGCCTGACGGTGCATGTAGCACTGCGGCGGCGAGGAGAAGAGACCCTTCGGGCTGTCGCGGAAATCGGTAGAGGCCACGGCGCCAGCGCCGCCGGCGACATAATCGTCATTGCGCGCGAACCAGCCGAACTCCTCGATCGCACCGATCACGGCGGGATCGGTGAAGGGCAGTTCGTTCGTCACCCACTGGTCATAGACGTCCGGGCTCTGCGTGCGCAGCATCATATCCTCGACCCAATCGGTCGCCGGCCAGCCGGTCGCACCGCCCGATCCCAGACCGATACACCAGGGCGTGCCGCCATCGGCCACGATCTGGTCGGTCAGCGCTTTCAGCTCTTCCATAGAGGTGGGCACTTCATAGCCCGCATCCTCGAAGTTTTCCGGGACGTACCAGACGAGCGATTTCACATCGACCTTGTAGAAGAAGCCGTACAGGTTGTCGGCCCCGTCGGATCCAGCATAGGTGCCCAGATCGACCCAGGACTGGCCAGCCGCATAGTTTTCACGGATCCAGTCGCCGGTGCCGTCCTTCAGCGGGGTCAGGAACCCGCGCGAGGCGAGATCCGCCGCGAGGCCCGGCTGCGGGAAGACGGCCACGTTCGGCGCGGATCCGGCTTCGATATCGACGAGGATCTGCTGTTCGAAACTGTCGGACCCGACATAGCTCACCTCATGCCCGGTGGCTTCGGCAAAGCCCTGCAGCACGGTCTCCACATTCTCCTGGTCCGGGCCGAGCCACGGGCCGAACACGGTGATTTCTTCGGCAAATGCACCGCCCGCTGACAGCGCGAGGCTGGCTGCACCGATCATCAAAGTCTGTTTCATGGATGGTCCTCCCAAATTGCGGCCCTGCGACGCCGCACTCCCCTTGCCCGCCGAGGCACAACAGAATCGCCTGCCATGAACCAAAGCGGTTTGAATGGGCGGCACAATGCGACGATGCCTGTCTGCTGTCAAGAAACGAAACGATTAATCGGAAACATTTGAATTGCTTTTCCAGTGCAGTCTCGCCTAACTTCAAACCGCTTTGGAACACTCGGGGCGAATCCGTGAACCTCAAGGAACTGGCCGCGCTGCTGAAACTGTCGCCCACGACCGTGTCGCGGGCGCTGAACGGCTATCCTGAAGTCAGCGAGGCCACGCGCCGCCGGGTGCTCGCCGCCGCGCGCGAGCATAATTACGCGCCCAACAGTTTCGCCAAGCAACTCGCCACGGGCCGGTCGCACGCGATCGGCCATGTGGTGCCGCTCTCTGCGCATGAGATGATCAACCCGCATTTTTCGGATTTCATCTCTGGCGCCGGTCGGGTCTATTCGCGGCTCGGCTATGACATGGTCATCTCGGTCGTGCCCGACACGGAGGAAGAAGCCACCTATCGCAAGATGGCCTCGCGCCGCTCGGTGGACGGGGTGGTGATCCACGGGCCGGTCGCCGGGGACCGTCGCTACGACATCCTGCGCGAGATCGGCCTGCCCTTCGTCGTGCACGGGCGGTTCCCCGAACATATGGACGGCTATTCCTGGCTCGATGTGAACAACAAGCGCGCCTTCCGGCGGGCGACGGATTTCCTGCTCGACCTCGGCCACCGCCGGATCGCGCTCCTGAACGGGCTGGACCATATGAGCTTCGCGATCCGCCGCCGCATGGGCTACGAGGAGGCGCTCACCGCCCGCGGTGTCGCGGTCGATCCCGCGCTCGTCTTCTCGGAGGAGATGGTGGAGCCCTATGGCCATGCGCGCGGAACCCAGCTACTGCGCAGCGCGGCGCCGCCGAGCGCGATCCTCTGTTCCTCGATCATCGTGGCGCTCGGTGTCGCGCGGGCGGCGCGCGACCTCGGCCTGCGGCTCGGGGAAGACCTGTCGGTCATCACCCATGATGACGAGTTGAGCTTCCTGCAGGCGCAAAGCGACGTGCCGATGTTCACCTCCACCCGATCCTCGATGCAGGCCGCCGGGAGCCGCGCGGCGGAGATGCTGATCGCCAAGATCCAGGATCCGGGCTTGCCCGAGACCCATGAACTGTGGGAAGCCGTGCTCACGGTCGGCGGCTCGACCGGTCCGGCGCCGCAGACGCGCTGACAGCTACGACAGACACCAGCCCCAAGGACTTTCCATGACCTCTTCCCCGCGCCTTTCCGTCAAGCGCGCCGATTTCGGCGATGCGTTCACCTTCGGCGTTGCCACGTCGAGCTACCAGATCGAGGGCCACACGTTCGGGGGCGCCGGCCCGACCCACTGGGACACGTTCGCCGCCACCGCAGGCAATGTGGTGCGGGCCGAGGATGGCGCGGTCGCTTGCGACCACTACCACCGTTGGGAGGAGGATCTGGACCTGATCCGCGATGCCGGCCTGTCCGCCTATCGCTTCTCCACCTCCTGGGCGCGGATCATGCCCGAGGGCCGCGGTGCGGTGAATGCGGAGGGGCTCGACTTCTACGACCGGCTCGTGGACGGGATGCTCGCGCGCGGGCTGCAGCCGCATGCAACGCTTTACCATTGGGAACTGCCCGCGGCGCTGGCCGATCTCGGCGGCTGGACCAATCGCGACGTGGCGAACTGGTTCGCCGATTTCACCGAAGTGGTGATCGGGCGTCTGGGCGACCGGCTGACATCGGTCGCGCCCGTCAACGAACCGTGGTGCGTCTCCTTCCTCAGCCATTTCCTCGGCATCCACGCGCCGGGCCATCGCGACATCCGCGCCACGGCGCGGGCCATGCACCATGTGCTCCTGGCCCATGGCCGTTCCATCGCCGCGATGCGCGCCATGGGCCAGACCAACCTCGGCGCGGTCAACAATTTCGAATATGTCTCGGCGGCCGACGAGAGCGAGGCCAGCCGGGCGGCAGCGCGCCTTTATGAAGGCATCTACAACCGCTGGTTCGTTCAGGCGATGATGCAGAAAACCTATCCCGAGGATGTGCTCGACCTGCTCGGGCCGCATATGCCCGCCGGATGGGAGGCAGATCTCGACCTGATCGGCGCACCGCTCGACTGGTTCGGGGTGAACTACTACACCCGCCAGAACCTGCGGGCGACCGACAGCCCGATCTTCCCCGCGATGGAGCCCGCACCGGGCGACCTGCCGAAAACCGCGATGGGCTGGGAGGTCTTCCCCGAAGGGCTCTACCGCATCCTGACCTGGCTGAAAGCTGAGCAGACCGGCGACCTGCCGATCCGCATCACCGAGAACGGGCTGGCCTCCTATGACACGGTCGGGCCGGACGGCGTGTCCGATCCGCAGCGGCTCGACTATCTCGACGGACACCTGAAAGCCGTGCTGCGCGCGAAAGCCGAGGGCGTGCCGGTCGAGGCCTATTTCGCCTGGTCGCTGATGGACAATTACGAATGGGCAGAGGGGTACGAGAAACGTTTCGGCCTCGTCCATGTCGATTTCGACACGCTGGAGCGCACGCCGAAGGACAGCTATCACGCGCTGAAGGCGATGCTCGCGGGCTGATCAGTCGACCGGCAACCCGGATGGCACGCTGTCCGGGCGGCCCAGCCGCCCGGTGATCGAATAGGTCCCCGTCAGGCTTTCCAGAAAGGCCACGAGCGCGGCCACATCCGTGTCATCCATCGGCCGTGGCACGATATCGAGCGCGGCGGCGTGTCGGTCGCGCTCGCGTGCATCATCCATGACCACGAAATCCGTGTCGGCCAGCCAGTCGGCCCGCGGCAGGCGGGCATCCGCAGGCATCCAGGCCGCCAGCATGGTTTTCGGGTCCAGATGATGCCGCACGATCCCTTCGAGCGTGGCATAGGCGCCATTGTGCCCGTAGGGCGCGGTCAGCGCGACATTGCGCAATTGCGGCGTGCGGAACCGGTAGGCATCTTCCAGCCGGTCTGTCTCGGCCATCCGGCCCACGTCCCGCGCGGTCGGGTCGAACACCCGCGTGCGTCCCGGACCGAAGGCCGGCAGGCCGAGCGCGTGGAACTGCTGGTCGGACAGGAACGGACCCGAGTGGCAGTCCGCGCAGCCCGCTTCCCCGAAAAAGAGCTGCCGCCCCCGGTCGGCCGCGTCGCCGAGCGCCGCATCGTCACCCGCGAGCCAGGCATCATAGGGGCTGTCATAGCTCCGCCATTCGCTGTTCTCGAAATCGCCGAGCGCGGTGCCGATATGCGAGATGGTGATGTCGAGCGGGCCGTCCACATCGTCAAACGCTTCGATGAACATGTCCGCATAGGCGGGAATGGTGCGCACGCGCTTGGAGACAATGTCCCAGACGCGCTCGATCTCGTCATGGGCAGCGCCGGCAATGTCATTCTCGCCCGGATTGCCCGCCATCTCGAACTGGGCATTGAGCGGGAAGAGCGCCTGTGCCGCAAGGATCGTATCCAGATCGTCCGGCAGGTCGCCGCCCGCGGGCGTGTTGAACCCGTTGCCGAAATCGTCGGATATCGACACCCGCCCGTCGTGGAACAGGATCTCCACCTCCCACGCGCCGAGGTTCCAAAGCGCCGGCGCGTTGCGCGGCACCCGCTTGCGGATCCGCGATGCGCCCGTGCCCGCGCGGCGCTCCGGCCCAAGGCCGAAGCCGCCCTCTCCGATGCCGAGCGACAGCCCGTCGCCGGTGCCAAGGTCGTGATGGTGGCAGGTTCCGCAGGAAATGTTGCGGTTTCCCGACAGGATCGGGTCATAGAAGAGCAGCTGCCCGATAGCCGCCGCCTTCTCGTTGAAGGGCAGGAAATCGGCCTCCGTCACCGGCACGCGCTCCTGTGCGCCGAGCCCCGTGGCAATCCATGTTGAGATCGCCGCCGCGGCGGTGCAGACTGCGCGCAAATCCATTCCCGAAGGCCTCCCCATGCTCCGACATTCCCTCTTTTGTCTTTTCACTATCGCGTTTGCCGGCACGGCCCAAGCCGATATTCAGCATGCGAAGAAATTGCTCGATGCCGACCGGTTCGAGGAAGCGTTCGAGGAGCTCTGGCCCGCCGCGCGCTCGGGCAATGCGGATGCCGAGGAACTGATCGGCGTCATGTATGCGATGGGGCTCGGGGTCGAGCGTGACGACCAGCGTGCCTTCGACTGGTATCTGCGGGCCTCGATGAAGGGCCATCCGGGCGCGCAATCGGGCGTCGGCTGGTATTACGAGATCGGCCGCGGCATGCCGGCGCCCGATCTTGTGCGGGCTTATATGTGGTACACGCTGTCGGCCATCGGCGGCGATCCGGATGCCGCGATCAGCCTGGAGGAAGTGGTCAAGAAGATGACCCGCGAAGAGATCGATCAGGCGCTTCTGATGGTGGCCGATTACAAGGTCTGGCTCTACCCGTTCCGCTGACGGTGCCCTGAAACGGAAGCCGGCGCCGCAAGGGGCGCCGGTTCACTTGGTTTCATGTCTTGTTTCAGACCTTGGACATGGCCACGGCCGTATCGAGCATCCGGTTCGAGAAGCCCCACTCATTGTCATACCAGGTGAGGATCCGGCACATGGTGCCGCCCATGACCTTGGTCTGGTCGGTGTGGAAGATCGAGCTGTGCGGATCGTGGTTGAAATCGGTGGAGACGAGCTTCTCGTCCGTATAGCCGAGGATGCCCTTCAACTCGCCATTGGCGGCCGACCGGATCGCGTCGTTGATCTCTTCCACGCTGGTGTCGCGCGCCGCGATGAAGTTCAGGTCGACGACCGAGACGTTCGGGGTCGGCACACGGATCGCCACGCCGTCGAGCTTGCCGTTCAGTTCCGGCAGCACGAGGCCGACAGCCTTGGCGGCGCCGGTCGATGTCGGGATCATCGAGAGCGCGGCGGCGCGGGCCCGGTAGAGGTCCTTGTGCATCGTGTCGAGCGTCGGCTGGTCGCCGGTATAGCTGTGGATCGTGGTCATGAAACCCTTTTCGATCCCGATCGCATTGTTGAGCACATAGGCCACCGGCGCGAGGCAGTTGGTGGTGCAGGAGGCGTTGGAGACAACGATATCCTCACCCGTCAGCGCATCGTCATTCACGCCGAAAACGATCGTCTTGTCGGCGCCGCCGGCCGGTGCGGAAACCAGAACCTTCTTCGAGCCGTTCTTCAGGTGGGCGGAGGCCTTTTCCTTGTCGGCGAAGATGCCGGTACATTCGAGCGCGATGTCCACATCGCCCCAGGGCAGTTCCTCGGGGTTGCGGATCGCGGTGACCTTGATCGGGCCGCGGCCCACGTCGATCGTGTCGCCGGACACTTTGACCTCGGCCGGGAAGCGGCCATGCACGCTGTCGTAACGGATCAGGTGGGCATTGGTCTCGATCGGGCCCAGATCGTTGATCGCCACGACCTCGATGTCGGTGCGGCCGCTCTCGACCAGTGCGCGCAGCACGTTGCGGCCGATCCGGCCAAATCCGTTGATTGCAACTTTCACCAAGGTCTCACCCTCCTTTGAACCATCACGGGGCACGTGCGCGGCCTGACGCTGCGGCACGCTTCGAGACGGGTTCAATCACATTCCGGCAGGCTTGCAAAGACAGGTTGCGGAAATAAGCGTGGGTGGCGCTGATCGGTCGCGTATCGGGCGGCCCGGAAAGGCCCGGTTAACCTTGTTCCTGTATGCCCTGCGCCGCAGCTGCGATTCGCCCTGCGCGGTGCACGCGCTGCCCTTTCCCGAGATGTGCCCCCGGTCCGCCCTGCCGCAGTCCAATCGCGCGGCGGCGGCCCCGATTGCAGGAGATCCAGATGGCCGACTTGTTCCGCAACCACAACCAGAACCTGACCGCCCCGCCGCAGAACGCGCTTGCCGTGGTGCCCGATGACGCGACTGACCTGCCGTGGATCACCCGCGCGCTCTATGTGGGCGGCGGCGGCGATCTGCGGGTGCGGATGCAGGATGGCACGGACGTGACGCTCGCCAATGCCAGCGCGGGCACGCAATATGCGCTTCGCGTCGAGCGGGTGCTGGCGACCGGCACGACGGCGACGGATATCGTTGCCATGTGGTGATGGCCCGGGCGCGGCGCGGGCTTTGGCACCTGCGCCGCGCGTCGCCCGTCAGCGTTTCGGCAGGTTCAGGTCCTGTTCGAGCGCCTCTTCGAGTTCCACCAGATCCTCGGGCAGCGGCATGCCGAGCGCCTTGATCTCGGCCAGCTTCTCCCGCAGGCTTTCCTGAATTTCATGCGCATCCTCGGGCTGATGGGTCATCTGCTCCATCAGCATCATGATCTGGACCTTGAGCGCTTCGAATGCCATGGGCGGGTTCCTTTACCGTTTCGCGGCACAGGTCTTGCACAGCGGCGTGTGCGGCACAATATCGAGCCGCGCCGCGTCGATTTCTTCGCCGCAGGAGACACATTCGCCGTAGCTGCCCGCAGCGA
The DNA here is from genome assembly GCF_009833495.1 of Oceanomicrobium pacificus. Classification (GTDB taxonomy): domain Bacteria; phylum Pseudomonadota; class Alphaproteobacteria; order Rhodobacterales; family Rhodobacteraceae; genus Oceanomicrobium; species Oceanomicrobium pacificus. The sequence continues at coordinate 372,528 of NZ_WUWG01000001.1, forward strand.
TCCGCTGGAGCGCCGCTTCGATGCTGCGGATTTCCTGCAGGCCGGCCTCCCCGATCCCTTCGAGCACCTCGTCATCCTCGCGCTCGGTGGCGCGGTCCTCGTCATCCTTGCTGACCGGCTGGTCGAGATCATGCTCGATATGTTCCAGCCGTCCGCGCAGTTCCGCGAGACGGGTTTCGAGCTGGGCCTTGCGGGCCGATAGATCAACCATATGCATGCTCCTTCATGATGCGTTGGACCGGAGCCTAGACCGGGCCGCCGTTGCGCCCCTTGATGTGCATCAACCAGTCCGGATGCGGGTCAAAGGGTCAGGCGAAGAACCCGGCCACGCGCTCCAGGAGCCAATAGGCCGACACACCACCAATAGCATAAATCACGGTCAGCTGGCCAAGCGCGGCGATGCGGGCGCCCTCCGGCATCCGGTCGAGAATACGGCGCACCAGCCATATGACCGCCAGCACAACCGCGATGAACAGGATCTGTCCCAGTTCTACCCCGATGTTGAACATCAGGAGCGCTGCGGGAATATCGGACGGCGGCAGGCCCGTCTCGGCCAGCGCACCGGCGAAACCAAGCCCGTGCAAAAGACCGAAGGTGAAGGCCACAAGCCACGGTTTGCGCGCCGAGAGCACTTGTTCCCCGCGCCGCAGACGCAACAGTTCCGTCGCCAGAAACGTGATCGACAGCGCGATTACGGCCTCCACCGGGGGTCCGGGCAGGGTCAGGAAGCCGAGCGTTGCCAGCGACAGGGTGATGGAATGGGCCAGCGTGAAAGCGGTCACCGTCTTCAGAAGCGCCCAGCGCCCCGGAACCAGGAGCACCAGCGCCAGCACGAAGAGCAGATGGTCGATCCCGACGAGAATGTGATCGATGCCGAGATAGAGATAGGTCTGCACCACCTGCCCGAGGCTCGGCTCCACGGCAAAGGCGGCACTGGCCGCACCGGGCGTCATGCGCAGGGTCTGCCGCGCACCGGTCAGCGGTTCCAGCCGGACGAGCACATCGGTGCGCGTCGCGTCCAGCCCCTCGATCGTGATGGGCTGGCCCGTCAATCCGCCCGGACAGTCGGTTTGCCAGCTGGTGATAAAGGCCGACTGGGCGAAACTGACCTGTGGCGGGCGCGGCTGGGTGCAGCTGTCAGGCAGGCGCGCGGTGATCTCCATCGGCGTGCCCGACACTTGCGGCACCTTCCAGATGAGCAGGAACTGGTCGGGCGCGGTTTCCCGGATGTCGAGGAACCCCGGCTCCAGCGCATGGGCCGACAGACCGCCCGCAAGCGACAGCCACAGGAGCAGCGCGGCCGCCATTCGGCCAAGGGCGGCGCGGGTCATTCCTGAGCACCCGGACGCAGCAAGTCGGCCGCCGCCTGCCCGCCCGGCAGGTCGATCCGGTAGTTTTCCGCGAGCCGAAGGGCCGCATCCTGCCGCGCGGTCTGGGCGGCCTCATAGCGCCAGTCCCGCAACAACCGTCCGCGCAGCGCCTCGAAATCGGGCGTGCCAGCCGGTTCGGCCGCCGCAATGCGCACCAGATGCTGGCCGTAGCTCGACGGGACAGGTCCGGCCCACTCTTCGAGCGGCAGGCCGGGCAGCGCGGTGGCAAAATCGCGCCCGAACCGGTTGGCGATCAGTCCGACATCGGCGGGTGACAGGCTCGGCGGCAGGAGTGTCGGCTCGCCCACCGTGCCGGGCTCGGCGCCGCCTTCGAGCGCGGCCAGCACCTCCGCGACCGCGTCCGGTTCCGGGTCGGTGCCAAGGAACACCTGCGCCAGTGCAAATCGTGGCGGCCGGATATAGCGTTCTTCATTGGCCGCGAGATAGGCACGCAATTCCTCGTCGCCCGGATCGGTGGCCTGCACGCCGGCTTCGGTGAAAAAGTCCATCTTCTGCCGCAGCCGCTGCCGGATGATCGCATCATTCTGGTCGAGCCCGAGTTTCAGCGCCTCTCGGTAGAGCAGTTCCTCCCGCAGATGGTCGGCCAGAATGCCGGTGGCCTCGGCCTCGGTCGGCGGGCGGTTCCAGCTGGCCTCGAACTGCTGTTGCAGGCGTTGGAACTGGGCGTCCGTGATCTCGATCCGATCGGGGTCCGGCCCCTCGTCCCCGCCGACAATGTCGAACAGCAGGAACAGACCAGCCCCGATCAGAAGGAAATGCAGGAAGGGCGATTTCAGAACGGACATGGGCAGGCGTGCTCCTGTTTTCATCTCTTGTCCCAATGCCCTGCGCACCCGTCAAGCACGCAAGTTCCACCGGCACCGCCCCTTGACCGGTGCGCTCCGACGGCTCAGGGTGCGCGCTATCCACCCCGGAGCCCGCCATGACCCGCGTCCCGCCCTCCCCGCGCCTGCCCGACGGCGGTCCGCTGATCGAACCCGTCGACGTGGCGATCGGACCTGCCGCTGCTGGTGCCGCCGGAGCGGCGACCGAGCGCAACAACCTGCGCGCGATGCTCTGGCTGCTCCTGTCCGTGGTGGCCTCTTCGGCGATGACGGTCGCGGTGCGGGGCCTGTCGGACACGATCGACAGCCGGATGATCGTGCTCCTGCGCGCTGGTGCGACACTGGCACTGATCCTGATGGCACTGCCTCTGCTGCCGGGCATCCGCGCGCGGCTGCGGGTCACGCGGCCCGGCCTGCACCTGCTGCGCGGGTTGCTCATCGGCCTGTCGACCCATCTGGGTTTCTATACTCTGTCGGTGCTGCCGCTCGCCACCGCGACGGTGCTGTTCTTTACCGCCCCTATCTTCGCGACGCTTCTGGCCATGCCCGTCCATGGCGAGCGTGTCGGTCCGGTGCGCCTGTCGGCAGTGGCGGCCGGCTTCCTCGGTGCGGTGGTGATCCTGCGTCCCGGGGTCGACGGGCTCGATCCGTGCATGATCGCGGCACTGGGTTCGTCGGTCCTATTCGCCGGTGCGCTGACCCTGTCACGCGGTGTCGCGGCGGTCGACGGGGCGGTGAGCGCCTTCGCTTCCTCGGTGCTCGTGACTTTCCTCCTCTCCGTCCCGCTGGCCTGGGGCGTCTATGACCTGCCCGGCACTTCGCTTGCCTGGCTCGTGCTGGCGATACTGGTCATTGCCGGCGGCATGCGCGGCTATGCCGACATCCGCGCCTACCAGATGGGAGAGGCCGCCGTGCTCGCCCCGGTGGCCTTCCTGCGGCTCGTGGTCGTCGCTGCGGCGGGATTTATCTTTTTCGGGGAGGTGCCTGACGGGCCGACCCTGGTCGGAGCAGCGATCATCGTGACCGCCACGCTCGTCATCACCCATCGGGAGAGCCGCGCAGGGCGGCGCAAGGCGAAGACCCCGGACTAGAAGCTCTTGCGTGCCGTCAGGGCCGCCGTGATGGTCCCGTCATCGAGATAGTCCAGTTCGCCGCCGATCGGCACGCCCTGAGCGAGCGAGGTGACTGTCACCCCGTCCAGCTGGTCGGCAATATAATGCGCGGTGGTCTGCCCGTCGATCGTGGCCGCAAGCGCCAGGATCACCTCCGATACCTGGCTGTCGCGCACGCGTTCGGCCAGCTGCGGGATGCGCAGATCCTCCGGTCCGACACCGTCGAGCGCGGACAGGATGCCACCCAGCACATGATAGCGCCCCTTGAACACGCCGGCGCGTTCCAGCGCCCAGAGGTCGGCCACATCCTCCACCACGCAGATCACCGCGCCGTCGCGGTTCGGATCGCGGCAGATGTCGCATTCCGCGGCCGAGCCGATATTGCCGCAGGTCTGGCAGAGCCGCGCGGTCTCGGCCACCTCGACCATGGCGCGGGCGAGCGGCGTCAGGAGCAGCTCCTTTTTCTTGATCATCTGCAGGACAGCGCGGCGGGCCGACCGCGGTCCGAGACCCGGCAAGCGGGCCATCAGGTCGATCAGCCGCTCGATTTCCTTGCCGCCCTCGGTCACGCGCCGCGCCCCGTCAGGCCGCGCGTTCGACGATGACGGAGCCGACCGAATAGCCCGCCCCGAAGGAGCAGATCAGGCCAAGGTCACCGGGTGCGAGGTCCTGCGAATATTTCGCAAAGGCGATCATCGATCCGGCCGAGGAGGTGTTGGCATAATCCTGCAGGATGTTGGGCTGTTCGCCTGGTTCCGGCTCCCGGCCCAGCACCTTGCGGCCGATGAAATCATTCATCGTCTTGTTTGCCTGATGCAACCAGAGCCGTTTCAGCTCGTCCGGCCCGCGGCCCGCATCCTCCAGATGGTCGAGAATGTGATGCGAGACCATCGGCAGCACTTCCTTGAACACCTTCCGGCCCTCCTGCATGAACTGCATGTCGCGCCGGTCGGCCAGCCCGTCGGGCCGCGAGCGGCGCAGGAAGCCGTTATTGTTCCTGATATTGTTGGAGAATTTCGTCTCGCACCGGGTCGAGAGGATGTTGAAATGCGCGCCTGTCGCATCCTCGGCCCGCTGCAGCACGATCGCGGTGCAGACATCGCCGAAGATGAAATGGCAGTCCCGGTCGCGCCATTCCAGATGGCCCGAACAGATTTCGGGGTTCAGCATCAGGACCGAGCGGACCGAGCCGGAGCGGATCATGTCCGCCGCCGCCTGAATGCCGAATGTGGCGGAGGAACAGGCGACATTCATGTCGAACCCGAACCCGTCGATCCCGAGCAGGTCCTGCACCTCCACGGCAATCGCCGGATAGGGGCGTTCATGGTTTGACGCCGCGACGATCACCGCGTCCACGTCGCCCGGACCGATCCCGGCCTGATCGAGCGCAACCTTGGCGGCCTTGAGCGACATTTCCGCCATGATCGACGGCTCTTCATCGCTGCGCTGGCGCAGGACCGGGTGCATCACCGCAGGGTCGAGCACGCCCGACTTGTCCATCACATGGCGCTGCTCAATTCCGCTGGCCTTGAAGATGAACTCGGCCGAGGAATGTTCCTTGGCCTCGACCGTGCCCGCGGCGATCTCGGCCGCATGTTCGGCATTGAACCGGTCGACATAGGCGTTGAAGGCCACGACAAGCTCATCATTCGTGATGGTCGCGTCCGGCGTGAAGACGCCGCTTCCGGTGATCGCAGCCTGATACATGCGCTGTCCTTCCCGTGCCGTGCGGCGTCAGCCGAACGGGTTTTTCATGCCTTCCGGCAGGTCCATGCCTGCGGTCACACCCGCCATTTCAGCCTGTGCAGCGGCCGCGGCGCGGGCCTGTGCGTCCTTGACGGCGGCCAGCACCAGATCCTCGACCACTTCGCGGTCCTCGGCGGTGAAGAGCGACGGATCGATGGACACGGCCGTCAATTCGCCCTTGGCGGTCGCGGTCACTTTTACCATGCCGGCCCCGGCCTCACCCTCGACCGTGATCGTGTCGAGCCGCGCCTGCGCCTCTTCCATCTTGCTTTGCATGGCTTGCGCCTGCTTCATGATCTTGGCCATGTCGCCAAGATTTCCCAAACCTTTGAGCATTGCTCATCCTTCCTCGTCGAACGGGTCCCAGTCGTCGGCCATGGCCTCTGGGTCTATGGGCAGGATATCTTCGTTCCCGTCATCGGGTTCAACCCCTGTCCCGACGTCCTTGATCTGCGCGCCGGGAAAGGCCGCCATCACGGCCTGCACCATCGGGTGGGCCAATGCCCGGCCCTGCAGGTCGTTGCGATGGGCGTTGCGCTCCTCGGCAATCGTCTGCCCGCCACCGCTGGAAACGATGGACACGCCCCAGCGCACGCCGGTCCAGCCCTGCAACCGGCCCGACAGCCGTGCGGCCAGATCGGGCGGCGCATCACCGGTCGGCTCGAACTCGATCCGGCCCGGTGTATAGCTGACAAGGCGGATATGGTTCTCCACCTCCATCAGGAGTTTCATGTCGCGCCGCTTGGCGATCAGCTGGACGACATCCTCGAACCGCGCATAGCGGGCCAGCGCCTCGGTCGCGGGCACGGCCCCGGCTTGCGGTGCCGGCACGGATTCCGCCAGCGATGCGGTGACGGTGCCGCCGCCGCCCCCGCCTGCACCCTGCGGCGCGCGGTCGTGCAATCGGCCATTCGGGGCACCGGTGCCGCCGCCGGGGCCCGCGCTGCCCGGACCGGGTGACGGGGCCGGACCGCCGCCCTCCTGCAGGCGGCGCACAAGGTCTTCGGGCGTCGGCAGGTCGGCCACATGGGTCAGCCGGATGAGCGCCATCTCGGCAGCCATCATCGGGTTCGGGGCCTGCGCCACTTCTTCCAGCGCCTTGAGCAACATCTGCCAGCTGCGGGCCAGAACCCGCATCGGCAGCCGCTCGGCAAAATCGCGGCCGCGGGCGCGCTCGTCGGGGCCGATGGTCGGATCGTCCGCCGCCTCGGGCGAGATCGAGACGACCGACACCCAATGGGTGATCTCGGCCAGATCGCGCAGCACGGCGAGCGGATCGGCGCCGCCCGCATATTGCGCGGACAGTTCCTCCAGCGCGGCCGCGGCATCGCCCCGCATCACCGTCTCGAACAGGTCTAGCACCCGGCCGCGATCGGCGATGCCGAGCATGTCGCGCACCTGTTCCGCGGTCGTTTCCCCTGCGCCATGGGCAATCGCCTGATCGAGAAGCGACAGCGCGTCGCGCATCGACCCTTCGGCGGCGCGGGTGATGAGCGCGAGCGCGTCGGGCGCCACCTGCGCGCCCTCCTTCGCGGCAATATCGCCCAGATAAGCCATCGTGTCCTCGGGCTCCATCCGGCGCAGATCGAACCGCTGGCAGCGCGAGAGGACAGTGACCGGCACCTTACGGATCTCGGTCGTGGCGAAGATGAATTTCACATGTTCGGGCGGCTCTTCCAGCGTCTTCAAGAGCGCGTTGAACGCGCTGTTGGAGAGCATGTGCACCTCGTCGATGATATAGACCTTGAACCGCGCCGACGTGGCCCGGTAATGCACGCTGTCGATGATCTCGCGGATGTCGCCCACGCCGGTGCGGCTGGCGGCGTCCATTTCCATCACGTCGACATGGCGGCCTTCAGCGATCGAGCGGCAGGGGTCGCATTCCCCGCAGGGCGCCACTGTCGGACCGCCCTGCCCGTCCGGCCCGATACAGTTCAGACCCTTGGCGATGATCCGCGCCGTGGTCGTTTTCCCGACCCCACGCACGCCGGTCATGATGAATGCATGCGCGATCCGGTCCGATTCGAACGCGTTTTTCAGCGTCCGGACCATCGCATCCTGACCGATCATGTCCGCGAAGGTGGCGGGCCGGTATTTCAGCGCCAGAACCTGATATCCGGATCGCTTCTCCGACGCGGCAACACTCTCTTCGGTCATGGATTCGCTTTTTTCCGGCAAAATGAGATACAGGGGGTCACCCTAGCCCCCGGGACCCCGAGCGGCAAGGCATCAGCAGGCAGGCGGAAGAAGCAGGACAGGGCATGAATGACGCACAGCAGATGCGCCCCGGCGCGGCGCAGATCCTTGGCAGCGGGCGGCACGGCGAATCGCGGGCGCTGCGGGCCTATGCGCCGCCGGTCTGGCGGAATGCGGCGGTGCTTCTGGTGCTCGTCATGGTCCTTATCCAGACCTTCACCTCGCTCGGCTGGCCGATCGGTCAGGGGCTCGGCCTTTTCCCGCCCGAATGGGCCTCGGCCGAGGTCAATGTGCTGCACAACTGGATGGTGTTCGAGTTCGGCCTGACGCCCTATCAGGCCTTCGGCTTCGTGCCGGTGCCGGACCTGGGCGACCATGTCTGGGCGCAGGACTGCCTGCGGGACGGGCCGCGCATCTTCGAGGGCGACCTGCGCGACGCCTGCTACGAATTGCGCGCAGCCCTTGCCGAAATAGACATCCCGGCCGAGCCGTGGCGGCTTGTGACCCATGCCCTTCTGCATGCGGGCTGGTTCCACCTGCTGATGAACAGTTTCGCCTTCATCCTGTTCGTGCCGATGGTGCTGCGGCGGATGGGCTCGGCGCGGTTCCTCTTCTTTTTTGCCGGCGCCGCGGCGGCGGGCGGTCTGGCACATATCGGGCTGCGCTACGGGATCGACGGCGTGCTCGTCGGCCTCGGCGTGCGGGCCGCTCCCGACACGGGCATCGCGCGGACCGCCCTTGTCGGCATGTCCGGTGTCGTCTTCGCACTTTGGGCCGTATGCCTGCGCATCCAGTTCGACCGGATCCGCCGCCAGCCTGTGGCGGAGCGGGCGATCACGCCGGCCCGCTATCTGGGCCGCGTCTTCATCAATCTGGCCGTCATCAATCTGGTCTTCATCCTCTTCCAGAGCTTCATCTCGGGCGAGGCGCATATCGGCGGGGCCCTGTTCGGGTTTCTTTTCGGGCCGCTCTTCTTCACCACAGGCGCGTCGCTCGCCGCGCGGTCGCACAGGATGCGGGACATCACCTGGCTCCGGCAGCCGAAACTCTGGCCGCGCGGCTTTGCCGGGAGCCTGCCCTTGCCGCCGCTGCGCACCGCAGAACGGCGGGCGGAAGGCTGGCAGCGCCAGGCATAGGCGGAATGTGCGGGAAGTGAGAGGTTGGACAACGACCCAAGCGGGGCTCGTTACGGCTGCTTCCTTCCGGACCTGACCGGGTTGGCGAGGCGCTCGCCCGCGCCAACCTCTCGCCCCGGCATTTAGACGCTTGCGCCCGGCAATTCAAGACCGGCCATGCGCCGGGCGGTCGCGTCCCATGTGCCGCTTTCGGCCGCGCGTGCCACATCGAGACCCGTCAGCGGGCCGAATTTGAACCCGTGGCCTGAATCGGCGCTCAGCCATACCGCGCGGCGGTCATGGTGCAACAGGAACCGGGCGTCGGGCGCCATCAGGTAGAAATTGGCGATCGTCTCGCGCACCGTGAAGCGATCGATGCCGCGGAACCGGCCGCGATAGGCGGCGAGAATCGCTTCCGTGTCCGCCGGCGTGACGGTGCGCCCCTTTACCGGATCGCCCGGACCGGTATGCAGCCCGTAGCCGATCTTCATCGGGATATCGCCGACCGGCGCCATGCCCCAGAGGTCATCCGTTCCGCCCAGATCGACCCAGCAGGGCGCATCCGCCCAAAGCGCCGCCAGATCGTCCGACGGGTCGAGATAGACCACCACTGTCCGGCGCGGCTCCAGCGGCAGGTCCAGGTCCGGCGGCAAGAGCGCCGGCAGGCCGACACCGGTCGCGACAATCGCAAGATCGCCCTGAAGCGGCCCCGCGACCGTATCGAGCCGGCCCGATGCCGGATCGACGCCTGTGGCGGGCCGCTTGTCGTGAAACGTGACGCCCCGCACGCGCAGCCATGCAATCAGATCCGCGATAATCCTGTCGGACAGAAGCACGCCGCCCCGGTCTGTCATCAGCCCGAACCGCACACCGTCCGGGTCGAGCATCGGGTAGCGCTCGGCGACCTCGCTGGCCGACAGAAGATCATAAGTCTGGCCGCTGGCATCGAATGCCGCGCGGGAGGTCTCGGTCCAGTCGCCCGGCACGCGGCTCAGGGCAAGGATGCCGCGCTCGACATAGTGGCTGGTGCCGAGATCGGACCAGAGCTTGTCCCACGCGGCGAACGCATCGGGCATCCGCGCGGCATAGCCGGGCGATTCGGCATAATGCGGGCGGATCAGCCGGTGCCGGTCCCAGCTTGCGGCGCGCGGGTTCGGCAGGGGGCCGCTCTCGCAGATCTCGACCGTCCAGCCGGTCTGAACGAGCGCCCAGGCCGTCGACAGCCCGTTGATTCCAGCACCTGCAATGACGGCCTTCGGCATGGGTGATCCTCCTGCGCCCGACGGCGCGTCCCGTTTCGCGCCGAGATTGCAGAGCCGCCCGTCCTGTTGCAAGGTCGCGGCGTCAGACGGGCGCCATCTGGGGCGGGGCGCAGGGGCAGGAGCAAGCGATGCGCGATGCGGAACTGGTAACTTTCGGAGGATCGGACCTCGACCGGTGCGCGGAATTGCGCGAGGACGAGGCCACGCTGGCAAACCTCGCCCGCGATCCGGCCGCCCGCGCGCTGCCGGTCTGGCGGCTGAAGCCGCTTTTCGACCTCGACAGTCCCGCGCCGCGGCTCGGCTGGATGGAGATGTCCGCGCCGGTTCTGGCCGAATCGGAGACCGCGCCCATTTTCCTTGGCTGCATCGACGGGGCGCCGCGCTTCGCGGTCGATGTGTCGCCATGGGTCGCGGACGAGGATCCCGGCCAGGGGTTCATCGACGGGTCGCGGCACTGGCATCCGAGCCTGCCAGAAGACTGGCGCTTCGTGGACCTGCGCGCGATCATGGGCGAACTGACGCCGCAGGATGCCGGCAATGCAGCGGCGGCGCGCGGCATATTCGGCTGGCACGACACGCACAGATTCTGCGCCCGTTGCGGCCAGCCCTCGGTCCCGTCGCTCGGCGGTTGGCGGCGCACCTGCACCGATTGCGGCAGCTTCCATTTCCCTCGCACCGACCCCGTGGTCATCATGCTGGTCACGCGCGGCGACCGCCTGTTGCTCGGCCGGTCGCCCGCTTGGCCCGACGGCATGTATTCGCTGCTCGCAGGCTTCATGGAACCGGGCGAGACGATCGAGGCTGCCGTGCGCCGCGAGGTCTGGGAGGAAGCGGGCATCACCGTGGGCCCGGTGCGTTATCTCGCCTCGCAGCCCTGGCCCTTCCCGGCATCGCTGATGATCGGCTGCCACGGGCTGGCCGAGACGGAGGCCATCACGCTCGACCCGAAGGAACTGGAAGATGCCCGATGGGTCGACAAGGACGAGGTGTTGCGCGCGCTCGACGGCCGCCACCCCGACCTGTTGCCGGCTCGCAAGGGGGCCATCGCACGGTTCCTGATCGAAGCCTGGCTCGGCGACCGGCTGGACGACTGACCGAACGCACGGTCAGACGTGGCGCTTAGCCCTCACCCTCGACCGCGCCGACCAGCGTCTTGCGCAGCGGATGGGCCGGATAGACGCCGAGGATCTTCTTGTAGGACGTGAAATAGTCGAGCTCCGCCATCGCGCGGCGCACGGCCGGATCGTCCGGATGCCCCTCGATATCGGCATAGAACTGGGTCGCGGTGAAGGAGCCGTTCAGCATGTAGCTTTCCAGCTTCACCATGTTGACACCGTTGGTCGCGAACCCGCCCATCGCCTTGTAGAGCGCGGCGGGAATGTTGCGCACCCGGAAGACGAAAGAGGTCATCACCTCGCCGCTTTCGGGCACGGGCGCCTCGGCCTCTTCCGGCGCCATCACAAGGAAGCGGGTCGTATTGTTGCCCTGATCCTCGATATGGCGGGCCAGCACATCGAGCCCGTAAATGTCGCCCGCCAGTTCGGAGGCGAGCGCCGCCATCTTCGGATCGCCGGCCTCGGCCACCGCTTTTGCCGAGCCTGCCGTGTCCGCGCCCGCATGGGGCCGGATGCCGTGGGCGCGCAGGAAGTCGCGGCACTGGCCAAGCAGCACTGTGTGGCTGGTCGCATCCGTGATGCTGTCGAGCGTCGCGCCGGGCAGCGCCAGCAGGTTGATATGCACCCGCAGGAAATGTTCCGAGATGATCCGCAGCCGTGACTGGGGCAGAAGCTGGTGGATGTCCGCGACGCGGCCATAGGTCGAGTTTTCCACCGGCAGCATCGCCAGATCGGCCCGGCCCTCGGTCACCGCCGCGATCGCCCCTTCGAAACTGTGGCAGGGCAGCGCTTCGGCGCCGGGAAACACTTCCGTGCAGGCCTGATGCGAATAGGCGCCGGGTTCGCCCTGAAAGGAGATCGTCTTGATGGCGTCGTGCATGCCGCTATGGCCCCGTCTCTAACCGTGTGTCTTGCCGTGTCCGACCGGGCGGCATTTTCCTCCGCATTCGGGCGTTTCGTCGCGCTTTCTACACCTTGCGCTAGTGCAGGGGAAGCGGATAGAACCGTCTCCAACACGGCGCACCTGTGGGTGGCCGGCACGGAAACAAGGTGGATACACGCATGAACACGATGGAAATCACCAAGGTCGTCGGTGGCCTGTGTGGCACATTCCTGATCTTCCTGCTCGCCAAGTGGGGCGCGGAGACGCTCTATCACACCGGCGACGGCCATGGGGACGAGGCGCATTCCGCCTATGTGATCGAGGTCGAGAGCGACGGCGACGCGGCTGCGACCGATGCGCCCGAAGTCAGCATCGAGGAACTTCTCGCCTCTGCCGACGTGGGCAAGGGCGAGCGCGTGTTCGGCAAGTGCAAGGCCTGCCACAAGCTCGAGGATGGCGCGAACGCCACCGGCCCGCACCTCTTTGCGGTGGTGAACCGTCAGGTGGCGGCTGTATCGGGGTATGATTATTCCGACGGCATGGCCGGCCATGGCGGCGCATGGGACGTGGAAACGCTCAACAGCTTCCTGGAAAACCCGAAGGACGAGGTTCCGGGCACCAAGATGAGCTTCGCCGGCCTGAAGAAGCCGGAAGACCGCGCCAACCTGATCGCCTATCTGGAAACCGTCCAGTAAACCGCGCGACAGACTGGAATTTGACGCCGCGTCCCGACAGGGGGCGCGGCGTTTTCATTTGAAGCCCCTGCACCTGCCGGACCAGGCCGCCACCGGCAGCAGCTCGCCACCCTGCCCCGCCCTGCCGCTTTTCACGCGCAGCTGACATTTTCGCGCCTTGCCCCGCTTCCCGCAGCGCCCTACGATCATCCGCAAAAGAAAGCCCAGCAGGAGGCGTTTCAGATGATCGCGCAGACCCAAGCCCGCACCCGCCCGGACCCCGCCCACGACAGGGCCTTGCCGGGCCTGTTCCTCTTCGGTGTTTCGGCTCTCGCTGCGCTCGTTCTGGCCACAGACGCCCGCGCCGATGGCCACGTCACGGAAAGCCACGGCATCTCGACCTATGGCGAGTTGAAATATGCCGCCGATTTCGAACATTTCGACTATGTGAACCCCGACGCACCCAGGGGCGGCGAATATTCGAGCTGGGCCTTCGGCTCGTTCGACAGCATGCATCCCTATACGATCAAGGGCCGGGCCGGGCGGCTCTCCTCGATCATGTTCGAAACGCTGATGGAAGCCTCGGCCGACGAGGTGGACGCGCTCTACGGGCTTCTGGCCGAAACGGTGCGCTATCCCGAAGACCGGCAGTGGATCGAGTTTGACCTCCGCCCCGAGGCCCGCTTCTCCGACGGCAGCCCGGTCACGGCCGATGACGTGGTCTTTTCCTACGAGATCCTGCGCGACAAGGGCCTGCCTTCGCTCAAGGTCGTGTTCGAGGATTTCGAGACTGTCGAGGCGCTCGACGGCGACACGGTGCGCTACACGTTCCGTGAGGGATCGGCCACCAAGGACCTGTCGACAACGGCTGCCACGCTGCCGGTCTTCTCCCGCGCCGACTGGGAGGGGAAGGATTTCTCCGAAAGCACGCTGGAGCCCGGCATCGGCTCTGGCCCCTACATGTTCGACCGGATCGACGTGGGCCAGACCATCGTCTACCGCCGCAATCCCGACTATTGGGGGGCCGATCTGCCGATCAATCGCGGGCGGCACAATTACGACACGATCCGGCTCGAATATTATGCCGACTACAATGCCGCCTTCGAAGGGTTCAAGGCCGGCGATTACACATTCCGCACCGAAGCTTCCTCGCTCATCTGGGGCACCGAGTACGACTTCCCGGCCGTGCAGAACGGTCAGGTTGTGAAGGTGGAACTGGATGATGGCGGGCTGGGGCTGGCACAGGGGTTCTTCTTCAACCTGCGGCGGGAGAAGTTCCAGGACCCGCGTGTGCGTCAGGCGATCGGGATGATGTTCAACTTCGAATGGTCGAACCAGACGCTCTTCTACGGGCTCTACGACCGCGTGACCTCGTTCTGGGAGAACAGCGACTTGAAGGCGACCGGCCTGCCCGACGCCGCGGAACTGGCGCTTCTGGAACCGCTGCGCGACATGCTGCCGGACAGCGTCTTCACCGAAGAGGCCGTGGTGCCGCCCGTCTCCGCGCCGTCTCAGCTTGACCGCAAGCTGGTGCGCGCCGCAGGCCAGTTGCTTGACGCGGCCGGCTGGACGGTCGTGGACGGCCAGCGCCGCAACGCGGATGGCGACCTCCTGTCGGTCGAGATCCTCAATGACAGCCCGAGCTTCGACCGGATCATCAACCCGTTTGTCGAGAACCTGCGCCGCATCGGCATCGACGCGGTGCACAACCGGATCGACAATGCGCAGATGACCGACCGCGAGCGCACCTACGATTTCGACATGCTGACCGACATTTACGGCATGAGCCTGACGCCGGGCTCGGGGCTGAAACAGTATTTCGGCAGCGAAGTGTCGGACGAGAGTGTCTTCAACAAAGCAGGCCTCCGGTCCGAGGCCGTGGATGCGCTGATCGAAAAGGTGCTCGATGCCGAAAGCCGTGACGAGATGACGGTCGCGGTGCGTGCGCTCGACCGTGTGCTCCGCGCCGAACGGATCTGGGTGCCGCAATGGTACAAGTCGGTCCACACGGTGGCCTATTACGATTACTACGAGCATCCCGACCCGCTTCCGCCCTATGCGCTCGGCAGCCTCGACATCTGGTGGGCCAATGCGGAGAAATTCGACGCCCTGAAAGCCGAAGGCGCCTTCTAAGAGTAGTTCCCGCCAATGGCCGCCTACATTCTCCGCCGTCTGTTGCTGATCGTGCCGACTTTGTTCGGCATCATGCTGATCAACTTCGTTCTGGTGCAGTTCGTGCCGGGCGGCCCGATCGAACAGATCATCGCCCAGCTGGACGAGGAATCGAGCGCGACCGACCGGATCAGCGGCGGAGGGGATTTCGGCGGCGGTGGCGGTGCGCGGGAAAGCGAGTATCAGGGCGCGCGCGGCCTGCCGGAGGATTTCATCGCCGATCTGGAACGCCAGTTCGGGTTCGACAAGCCTCCCGCGGAACGGTTCTTCCTGATGCTCTGGAACTATGTGCGCTTCGATTTCGGGGAGAGTTACTTCCGGTCTATATCGGTTGTCGATCTGGTGCTTGAAAAGATGCCCGTGTCGATATCACTGGGCCTCTGGTCGACGCTGCTCGCCTATCTGATTTCCATTCCGCTCGGCATCCGCAAGGCCATGCGCGACGGATCGCGGTTCGATACATGGACGAGCGGCGTCGTGATCGTGGCCTATGCGATCCCGAGCTTTCTCTTCGCGATCATGCTTCTGGTGCTCTTCGCGGGCGGGTCCTACTGGAAGATTTTCCCGCTGCGCGGCCTGACATCGGACAATTTCGCGGAGATGAGCTTCCTCCAGCAGGTGGGGGATTACCTGTGGCATATCGCGCTGCCGGTGGCGGCTGCGACCATATCCAGCTTCGCGACCCTGACGCTCCTGACCAAGAACAGCTTTCTTGACGAGATCAAGAAACAATATGTGGTCACCGCGCGGGCCAAGGGGCTGAGCGAGAGCCGCGTGCTCTACGGCCATGTGTTCCGCAACGCGATGCTGATCATCATTGCGGGCTTCCCCGGGCTCTTCATCTCGGTCTTCTTCTCCGGCTCGCTCATCATCGAGACGGTCTTCTCGCTCGACGGTCTCGGGCGGCTCGGGTTCGAGGCAGCCGTCAACCGCGACTATCCGGTGCTCTTCGGCACGCTCTATTTCTTTTCCCTCATCGGCCTGCTGATCGGGCTGATTTCCGACCTGACCTATGTCTGGGTCGATCCCCGCATCGATTTCGAGAGCCGCGAGACATGATCCGGTTGAGCCCGCTCCAGCGCCGCCGCTGGCAGAATTTCCGCGCCAACCGGCGGGCCTTCTGGTCGCTGGTCGTTTTCTGCATCCTGTTCGGCATCTCGCTCTGCGCCGAGATCGTCGCCAACGACAAGCCGATCCTCGTCTCCTATCGCGGCGAGTTGCACATGCCGGTCTTCCGCTTCTATCCCGAGACGGCCTTCGGCGGTGAGTTCGAGACAGAGGCCGAATACCCCGCGCCGGAAGTCGCCTGCCTGATCCGCACCGGCGGGGTGGAGCTCTGTTTCGACGATCCCGAAGGCGTGATGGCGGAAATGGCCGAGACCGGCGCGGTCGAGGGTGCGCCCGAGGCCGAGGCCGGATGGATCCTCTGGCCGCCGGTGCCCTACAGTTTCAATACGATCAATTACGGGGTGCGCACCGCACCCTCTGCGCCCGATGCGGACCATTGGCTCGGGACCGACGACCAGACCCGCGACGTGCTCGCCCGCGTGATCTACGGGTTCCGGATCTCGGTTCTCTTCGCGCTGGTCGTGACCTTCTGCGCGTCGGTCATCGGGATCGTGGCCGGGGCGGTGCAGGGCTATTTCGGCGGCTGGATCGACCTGATCTTCCAGCGCGTCGTGGAAATCTGGCAAAGCACGCCGAGCCTCTACATCATTATCATTCTGGCCGCGATCTTCACGATGAATTTCACGCTGCTCACTCTCCTGATCGTGGCCTTCAGCTGGACCGCGCTGGTGGGCGTGGTGCGGGCGGAATTTTTGCGCGCCCGCAATTTCGAATATGTCCGCGCGGCCCGCGCGCTCGGCGTGCGCGACGCGGCGATCATCTGGCGGCATGTGCTGCCCAATGCGATCGTGGCGACGGTCACGCTACTGCCCTTCCTCATCACCGGCTCGATCTCGACGCTGGCCAGCCTCGATTTCCTCGGCTTCGGCCTGCCGCCTTCCTACCCGTCGCTCGGCGAACTGGCGCTGCAAGGCAAGAACCGGCTGAACGCGCCGTGGCTCGGCTTCTCGGCCTTTTTCACCTTCGCCATCATGCTGTCGCTGCTCGTCTTCATCTTTGAAGGTGTCCGTGACGCGTTCGACCCGAGGAAGACCTTCCGGTGAGCGCGGTTCTGGAAATCGAGGGGCTCGACGTGGCCTTCGTGCAGGGCGGCAACCGCAGCGCGGCCGTGCGCGGTGTCACCTTCCATGTCGATGCCGGTGAAACCGTCGCCATCGTGGGCGAGAGCGGCTCGGGCAAGTCGGTCACGGCGCTGTCCACCGTCGGGCTGCTGCCCGACAGCGCCGAGGTCTCTGGCGCGGTGCGCTATCGCGGCGAGGACCTGCTGGGCGCCAACGAGCGCACGCTGCGCCGCGTGCGCGGGAATGACATCAGCTTCATCTTTCAGGAGCCGATGACCTCGCTCAATCCGCTGCACACGATCGGCAAGCAGTTGGGCGAAAGCCTTGCGCTGCATCAGGGGCTGACCGGACAGGCGGCGCGGGCGCGTATCCTCGACCTGCTGAACCGGGTCGGCATCCGCGATGCCGAGGACCGCCTGAGCGCCTTCCCGCACCAGCTGTCGGGCGGGCAACGCCAGCGCGTGATGATCGCCATGGCGCTTGCCAACGGACCCGACATCCTGATTGCGGACGAGCCGACAACCGCGCTCGACGTGACCATTCAGGCGCAGATCCTCGACCTTCTGGCGGAAATCCAGAAGGAAGAGGGGATGGGGATGCTCTTCATCACCCATGACCTGACGGTGGTGCGCCGCATCGCGGACCGGGTCTATGTGATGAAGGACGGGCAGATCGTGGAGGAAGGCCCGACTGCCGCCATTTTCGACGCGCCCGAGCATCCCTACACGCAGAAGCTCCTGTCCGCCGAAGCGGCCGGTCGTCCCGACCCGGTGCCCGACGATGCGGCGGAGGTGATCTCCACCCCCGACCTGCGGGTCTGGTTTCCGGTGCGCACGGGGCTGATGCGCCGCACGACCGGCCATATCAAGGCGGTCAACAAGGTCGACCTGTCGGTCCGCGCGGGCGAGACGCTCGGCATCGTGGGCGAAAGCGGATCGGGCAAGACGACGGTCGCACTCGCGCTGATGCGGCTCATCTCCTCGCAAGGGCAAATACGGTTCGACGGGCGCGACATTCAGGGACTGCGCAACAAGGCGTTGCGGCCGCTGCGGCGCGACATGCAGATGGTGTTCCAGGACCCGTACGGCTCGCTGTCACCGCGCATGACCGTGGAGCAAATCGTGACCGAGGGGTTGAGCGTGCATGGCACGGATGCCGGGCAGGACCCGCGCGAGATGGCCGCCGCCAGCCTGACCGAGGTCGGGCTCGACCCCGCGATGATGGACCGCTACCCGCACGAGTTTTCCGGCGGCCAGCGGCAGCGGATCGCGATTGCCCGCGCGATGATCCTGAAGCCGAAACTGGTCGTGCTCGACGAGCCGACCTCGGCGCTCGACATGACGGTGCAGGTGCAGATCGTGGACCTTCTGCGCGACCTCCAGCAGAAATACGGGCTGGCCTATCTGTTCATCAGCCATGACCTGCGGGTTGTGCGGGCGCTCAGCCATCAGGTGATCGTGATGCGCGCGGGCGATATGGTGGAAATGGGCCCGGCCGCGACGCTCTTCGAGGCGCCGCAGTCGGACTATACGCGGCGCCTGCTCGACGCCGCCTATCTCTGAGGGGCCGTCAGGCTCAGATCCACCAGGTCTTGGCGTTGGGCAGCGGTTCGCCGCGGCCGACGGCCTGCAGCCCCTTCACACAGCGCACGATGAACCAGATCGACACGCCGACGAGCAGGAACATCCCGATCACGACCAACGCCAGAATGATGCTGATGAGTGTATAGAGGAGCATGATCCAGAAGGTGCGGATCTGGTAGGTGTAGTGGCTCTGCAGCCATTCGGGCGCTTTCTTCCGGTTCAGATAGGCGAACACCAGCGCGACAAGCCCGGTGAAGCCGAGGATGAAGCTCACCAGATAGAGAATATAGTTCAGCTTTGCATTATTGGGCGTGGCGTCGAACCAGTCGCCCCCGTCCGGTGCGGATGCGGGCGGCGTCGGTGTGGGGTCGGTCACGGCGTGTCTCTCCTGTCCGGGAATTTCGGCGCAGCATAGCAAGGCCGCCCCGTCACGCAAGCACGCGGCGGCACCGCCTGTCAGCGCAGGCCTTGCAAGAGCCGCGCAGGCAGCCGCCCGTCGATGACCAGAAGCCCGCAGCCGATCAGCGCCATGCCCGCCAGTTGGCGCGGTGTCAGCGCCTCTCCGAGGAAGGCGATGCCGAGGAGGATCGCGCTCACCGGCACAAGGAGTGTGACCAGCAGAAGGTTCGTCGGACCGGCTGAGGCCAGAAGCCGGAAGTAGAGGATATAGGCCAGCGCCGTGCAGAGCGAGGCAAGCCCCAGAAGCGACAGGATCACGCCCGTGCCCGGCAGGTCGAGCGTCCAGGGCCGGTCGACCCAGAGCACGAGCGGCACCAGCAGCAGGGTCGCCGCCGTCACCTGCCCCGTGGCCGTCGCCATCGGCGTGACGCCCAGCGCCGCGAACCGCCGCCCGTAGAGCCCGGCGCAGGCGTAGCTGATCGCCGCGCCGAGGATGGCCATCTGCGCAAGCGGATGGTCCGCACCAAGGCCGGAGACGCGGATGTCGAGCATCACGGCAACACCGAGGATGCCGAAGGCAAGCCCGCAGACCCGCCCCGGTGTCAGCGCCTCGCGGCCCAGGAGCGCCGCGAAGGTCAGACTGAAGAGCGGCGTGGTCGCGTTCAGGACGGCGGCGAGCCCCGAAGCGATCTGCCCCTGCCCCCAGACGATCAGGCCGAAGGGGATGACATTGTTCAGAAGCCCCATGACAAGGAAGGCCCGCCAGACCATCGCGTCGCGCGGCAGGCTCTGGCCGCGGAGCCGCAGAACCGCCATCAGGATCAGCGCCGCCAATCCGGTCCGGCAGATCACGATGGTGAGCGGCGGCAGGGCCGCGACCGCGACGCCGTTGAAGAAGAAGGAGCCGCCCCAGAGGATCGAGAGGATCGCAAGGATTGCCCAGTCGCTGCCGCTCATCCGGGCGGGCGGTGGTGCGGCGGGGCGGCGAGCGGTCTCGGTCATTGGCGGTCCTTGCGCGGGTCTCGTCCGGTGATGCCGCAAGGCGGGCGAGCTGTCATCCCGTTTCCTGCGCATTGCCCGGCTTCCGCGCGGCTTGCCTTCGGGTGTCAAAAATGAGAACATTTAGCGAACATGAAGGAGAGTCGCCCATGCCCGCACCGACCCTGTCGCGCCGTCTGTCCCGGACGCCTGCCGGAGTGCCGCTCTTTGGCGATTGCGCGCTGGCGCCGGGCCGGGCGCATGAATTTTGCGGCCGCGCGCGGCATGTGCTGGCGCTGGCGCTCGCTGCCGGGATGACGGGGCCGGTCCTGTGGATCCGGCTCGGCTGGCACGCGGAGAAGCTCAACGCGGACGGGATGCGGGCCTATCTCGACCCCGCGCGACTGCTCTTCGTCGATGCGCGCCGCCCCGAGGATCTGCTCTGGTCGATGGAAGAGGCGCTGCGCGCCGGTTGCGTGCCGCTGGTGGTGGCCGAACTGCCCGAACCGCCGCCGCTGACCCCGGTGCGGCGCCTGCATCTGGCGGCCGAGGCCGGCGGAGCGCTGGCGCCCCTGCCCCCGCTCGGGCTGCTGCTCACCCCCGGTGACGGGGGCGCGCAGGGGGTGGAATCACGCTGGCAGACCGACCCGATCCCCGGCTGGGCCGCGAACGGTCCGGCCCGGCTGCGGGTCACGCGGCTGCGCGCCCGGATGGCGCCGCCGAAATCCTGGGATCTGAGCTGGCAGGGCGGCAAGCTGGTCGAGGCGCCCGCCCCCGCCGCGCGGGCACATCCGCATCGGGCGGGTGCAGCGGGGCAGACGCGCCGCAGCCCCGAAGCCGCCACGGCTGCGCAGGCTGCCAGCGCGGGCTGAGCCAAGGCGCCGACCGCGACCGGATCAGACGAGGACGAGCGCCTCGCGCACGGTCAGACAGGTGCGGGCCGTGGCCACAGCGGCAAGCCCCGCCGGATCAAGCTCGGGGAAGAGCGCGAACAGTTCGGCCCGCGCAGGCGCATCCACCGCCTGCAGGCCGAACTCGCCGGGGTGGAAACTCTCGGTCTCGCTGCCCTCGGCAAAGAGCACCTCGTGCCGGTCGAAGAGAAGATGCAGGTAGCTGACGCCGCCCGCCGGCAGCGCCATCCGCGCCCGGCCCGTCGCCAGCAGCGCCTTGGCCGGCACGAACACTTCGCGAGTTCCGAAATAGAGATCACTCGACGGGCCCGCGATCAGCATCCGGTGCTGGGGCGAGACGATCAGGTCCCGCTCCGGCAAACCGGCTCCCAGCGCGCCTGCGGGAATGCAGACCGGCGCCAGCGCCATGTCGCGCGCCAGCTCTGCCCGGCCCAGATCGCGCCGCCCGATCCAGCGCACCGTCTGCAAGCCGTTATCCTTGGTCTGCACCCGGTCGCCGACGCGGATCTCCTCCACCGCGCGCCAACCGGCCTCGGTCAGGATCCGCGCGCCCGGCGTGAAACAGGGCACGACCGGATCATTCGCACCGCCGATATAGGGCCCATCCGAGCCGGACTGCACGTTGTAGGTCGTGCCGGGGATGAGCGGCGCGCTCGATGCGATCAACTCGTTGGTGCCGGAATTGGACGTGCCCGTGCCCGAATTCGGATCGAAATTCGTATCGAGCCGCAGCGTGTAGATGGTGATGTCATCCGCAGCGGTGCCACCTGCGGGGCGGATGACATAGCGGGTCTCCACCTCCACCTTGGTGCCGGCCGGATAGGTCTCCCCCCCGATGGTCAGCGCCTCGTCCAGCGTGATGTGATAGAGGTTCGAGTTCGTTCCGCTGCCGGCCAGTTCCAGATAGCCGTCACCGAAATTATCATCCGCATTGCCAACGATATCATCGTCGAGATCGCGAAATTTCGCGGTTTCGGGCGTTGCGCTTGCGTCGAGCTGGAACGCGCCGGTGCTCGTCCCGTTCACAAGCGTGTTGGCCGGTGTCGTGCCGGTGTTCGTGAATGCCGGGTTGCCGTTGCTGACGAGGGTGAAATCGTCAATGTCCCACACAAGGGCATTGAGGGTGATGACTGCCATGCTCTTCCCCACTCGCAGGCCATCGCAGGACCCGCTCTACACACACTGCCGCACATCAACTCTGCACGGTCGTTCTTTCCGAACTGTGTATCCCAATCGCCGGAAAATGGGACAGAAATTTGTCGCGCGCGGGGTGATTTCTGGCCTGGCGCCCGTAGCGCTTGCCATGGTCGCGCGCCCTGTGCCAAATCGCAGGCATGGCCAAGCTCTACTTCAACTACTCGACGATGAACGCCGGCAAGTCGACGATCCTTCTGCAAGCGTCCTACAATTACAATGAACGCGGCATGCAGACCTACCTGCTGACCGCCGATTTCGACGACCGGTCGGGGCCGGGGCGGATCGGATCGCGGATCGGAATCAGCCAGAAGGCCGACACGTTCAGCCAGCGCGACGACCTTTTCGCCATGATCGAGAGACGGCTCGAACACGGTCCCGTCGCCTGCGTGCTCGTCGACGAAGCGCAGTGGATGACCAAGGAACAGGTCTGGCAACTGGCCCGCGTCACAGACGATCTGCGGGTGCCCGTCATGTGCTACGGGCTGCGCGTCGATTTCCGGGGCGAGCTGTTTCCCGGGTCGGCCACGCTCCTGGCGCTCGCCGACGAGATGCGCGAGGTCCGCACGATCTGCCATTGCGGCAAGAAGGCCACCATGGTCATCCGGCAGGATGAGGATGGCAATGCGCTGACCGAAGGGGCGCAGATCCTCGTGGGTGGCAACGACACCTATGTCAGCCTCTGCCGCCGCCATTGGCGCGAAGCGACGGGCGACCTGCCGAAATCCGCGCGCAAGGGCTGACGGGACGGCCCTTCAGCCGACCAAATCGGGCGGCGACTTTCCGTCGAAGAAGGCAATCAGATTGTCCGCCGCCTTCATTCCCATCGCGGTGCGTGTCTCGAGCGTGGCGCTGCCCAGATGCGGCAGGAGCGCGACATTGTTGAGCCGCCGCAGAACGGCAGGCACGCGCGGCTCCTCGGCAAACACGTCGAGGCCCGCACCGGCAATCCGGCGTTCCACAAGCGCGTTGGTCAGCGCGCGTTCATCGATCAGGTCGCCGCGCGCGGTGTTGATGAGGAAGGCCCCGGGCTTCATCAGTTTCAGCTGCGCCTCGCCGATCAGGTGGCTGTTCTCCCCCCCGCCCGGCGCATGGAGCGACACCACATCCGACAGTTCCATCAGTTCGTCTACCGTGCCAAGTGCGGTCGCTGTCGGCAGTTGCGGCAGGTCGCGGGCGGAGCGGTTCACATAGACGATCTTCATTCCGAAACCGAAATAGGCCCGCTCGGCCACCGCCTGCCCGATCCGGCCCATGCCGATGATCCCGAGCACCTTGCCCTGCAACCCGCTGCCAAGGTTCATGGCAGGCGCGAAGCCGGTCCACTTGCCGGCGCGCAGCATCGATTCCATCTCCCAGGCGCGGCGGGTGACGCTCAGCATCAGAAGAATGGCGATGTCGGCCGTCGCATCGGTGAGCACGCCGGGCGTGTTGGTCACAGGAAGGCCGGCAAATTCGGCGGCCCGCAGGTCGATATTGCTGACCCCGACCCCGAAGTTGGAGATGATCCTGCAACGGCGTCGCCCGGCGGCCTCGATCACCTGCGCGTCGATCCGGTCCGACACGGTCGGCAGGATCGCATCGCCCTGCTGCATCGCGGCCACCAGCCGTTCCTGCGAAAATGGCTGGTCGGACGGGTTCAACGCGACGGCGAAATGCGCCTTCAGCCGGTCTTCGACAGCATCGGGCAGCTTGCGGGTGACGATCAGGCGGGGCTTGGTCATGTCAGGGGCGGCTCAGCACATACGTTGCCCGTTCGGCACTTTCGTGTCGGGGCCGATCAGCACGATCTCCCCGTCCGCGTCGAACAGGCCGAGCACCAGCACTTCGGAGCGCATCGGTCCGATCTGGCGCGGCGGAAAATTCACCACGGCCATCACCTGGCGGCCGGGCAGCGTGTCGGGATCATAATGTCCGGTAATCTGGGCGGAGGATTTCTTCTCTCCGATCTCGGGGCCGAAATCGACCCAGAGCTTGATCGCGGGCTTGCGGGCCTCTGGGAAGGGTTCGGCGCGGATCACGGTGCCGACGCGGATGTCGACGGCCTGGAACTGGTCGTAGCTGATCTCTGACATGACGCGCTCCCCCGGGGCAGGCCACGCAAGACGACGCGGCCCGGTTCTACGCGCACAAAAAAGCCGCCTGCCCGGCAAAGGGCAAGCGGCTGATGCGCGAAAAGCGCAATGTGTGTTCCGGGAGTTACTTGCCGGACTTTTCCATCATGGCCTGAAGTTCGGCCACGGAATCCTTCACACGGGCCGACACGACCGCATAGGCGTCATTGTTGGCTTTCGCGGCGGCTTCGGCCAGTTCGGTCATGTTGGCGATCGCCTTTTCGAAGGCGGCCTTCAGGACCTCGGCATGTTCCGCGCCGGCTTCGGGCTTCAGCGCCTTGGCGTCGAAGGATTCGATCTGCTTGCGGGCCTCGGCCATGGTCTCGTCGAAGAGCGCGACCTGCTTGGCGAAGAGATCCTGATAGCCGGCTGCGGCGGCCTTGTTGGCCTCCACCAGCGCGTCCATGTTCTTCTTCTGGGCGGCCATCAGCGCTTCGGGATCGACACCGGGAAATTTGGCGTCGGCGAAGTGTTTGGTGAAATCGTTCTCTTTGAAGAACGCGGTCATTTTCTCCGCATCGAACGGAAAGCTGTTTTTGTCGAACATCGGGTGGTCTCCTGAACCAATCATTTTGATAGGCTCAATATGGTGCAGCGCAACATATATTTCAAGGCCTATGCTGCACTGCACAAAAAATCATTCGAGGCTGAGCTCCTCCGACCGTTTCCGCGCAGCGGCAATGGCAGCGCGCAGAAGCGGCGGGAACCCGCGTTCTTCGTCCATCAGCACGCCCAGCGCGGCGGCTGTCGTGCCGTTGGGGCTGGTCACATTCTCCCGCAGTTTTGCCGGCGGCTCGTCGGCAGCGGCGGCAAGCGCACCCGCTCCCTCCACCGTGGCGACGGCCAGTTCGCGGGCGATGGCGGGCGGCAGGCCCTCGGCGATCCCGGCGGCTTCCATCGTCTCGATCAGGTGGAACACATAGGCCGGACCGGAGCCGGACAGGGCGGTGACCGCATCCATCTGCGCCTCCCCGTCGAGGCGGACGGTGCGACCAATGCCCGACAGTAGCGCCTCGGCCAGTGCCATCCGGTCCTCGTCCACACCGGCATTGCCGACAAGTGCCGTGATCCCGCGCCCGATCGCGGCAGGCGTGTTGGGCATGGCGCGCACGATCGGCGTGCGGCGACCGAGCAGGTCCTCCAGCGTCAGGATGGTGGTGCCTGCGGCGATCGAGATGAAGAGGGTCGGACCATTGCCAAGTGCTGCGAGCCGCGGCAGCGCATCGCGCATCATCTGCGGCTTGACCGCGAGCAGACAGACCGCCGGTTCGCGCGGCAGGTCCCAGTTGAGATGCAGGCCCTTGGCGGCCATGTCCTTCAGCCAGTCTGACGGATAGGGATCGATGGCGGTGACGGCATCATGCGACAGACCGGCATCGAGCCAGCCTTTCAGCATGGCCGATCCCATCTTTCCGCATCCCAGAAGAACGATGCCTTTGTCGGCAATCAGGTCGAGGGTCATCAGGTCGCTCCCGTTGGCGGCGCACCCTCGAAGCGCCGCCGGAAGGGACCGGCGGTCAGGCGCGCCCGTATGCTTCGTTCATGGCAACGCCCATCGCGTCGGCCGGGCTCTCGTCGCCCCAGCAAACGAGCTGGAAGGCCGGGTAGAACCGCTCGCAGGCCAGCACCGCTGCGCGCACCATGTCGTCGATCTGCGTCGCCGAGGCAGAGGCCCCGCCGCACAGGTTCAGCCCGTAGCGATACACCATCAACTTCTGTTCGCGCCAGAGCGTAAAGGCGCCGGTCCAGCATTTGTCATTGGCACGGTCGAGAGCCTCGTAGAGCAGCGCCAGTTTCTCCGCCGGCGGGTCCATGTCGAACGTGCAGATCAGGCGCAGCGTCTCGTCATAGGCCGACCAGGCCAGCGACAGCGAATAGGTCCGCCACGACCCTTCGATTGCCATCGCGATCTGGTCATCCGCCACACGGTCGAAGTCCCACTCGTGATGTTCCGCGAGTGTCTCGACAATGTCGATCGGATGAAGATCTTCGGAGTTCAGGTAGTGCTCAACGCTTGCCATGCCGGGTTCCCCTCAATTTGTAGCACCGAGGCGGAGCGGACCCCGCTAGGGGCTGGGAGCCTATCTATATAGCAGGGGCGAACGCCCGCTGCATACGAGATATGGTGGGAGCAAATCTGGCGCCTGTAAAGCACAAACTTCGTGAAAGCTTCACGACAGGGGGTGCGTTGCACAAAAAAACGGCACGCAATCCTGCGCGCCGCACCATCGTTCAAACCGCTCGCTACGGGCCGTCCGGCGGGGCCGGTTCCGGCCCGCAAACCGGCCGGTCAGCCGGCCTTCGATCCGGCTTCGAGCGCCTCGATACGGGCCTTCAGCGCCTCGTTTTCTTCCCGTGCTTTCTGGGCCATAGCCCGCACCGCGTCGAACTCCTCGCGGGTGACGAAATCCCGGTCGGCGAGCCACCGGTCCATGAGGCTTTTCATGGCTGTTTCGGCCTCATCCTTGGCCCCCTGCGCCACGCCCATCGCGTTGGTCATGAGCTGGGACATATCGTCGAAAAATTTGTTGCGGGTCTGCATGCGAACCTCCTTGCGCCGATGCTCCCTATATGGGCGCAGCGGCGCCAAATGCCAAGACACTCCGCCTGCAACGTGCCGCAGCCGGCACCGGAGCGCCCCCGCAAGCGCCGCGATCCGGCGTTGACTTTGCTGCGCCCAGACGGGAAGCACGGGGGGAACCCGACCGCGCCAGACCGGAGCCCCGCGCCATGCTGCTTGCCCTGCCCTTTCCCGATATCGATCCGGTGCTCTTCTCCGTCGACCTGTTCGGGATGACGCTCGCGATCCGCTGGTACGCGCTGGCCTATATTGCTGGTCTGCTGCTCGGCTGGGCGCTGATCGTGGCGCTGGTGAAACGGCCCGCGCTCTGGCCCGGTGCAACCGCGCCGATGACACCGAAACAGCCCGAAGACCTTCTGACCTGGATGATCCTGTCGGTCATCATCGGCGGCCGGCTCGGCTATGTGTTCTTCTACCAGCCCGCGATGCTGTGGACCGATCCGATGCAGGTCCTGCGGGTCTGGGACGGGGGCATGTCCTTCCACGGCGGGTTTCTGGGCGTCATCGTCGGGGTGGCTCTCTGGGCGCGGCTGCGCGGCGTGCCGCTGTTGCAGGTTTCCGATGCCGTGGCCTTCGCGGCGCCCATCGGGATTTTCTTCGGGCGTCTGGCGAACTTCATCAATGGCGAGCTTTGGGGGCGGCCGACCGATCTGCCCTGGGCGGTGGCCTTTCCCGATCCGGCGGCGCAGCTGTGCCCGCCCGACTGGATCGGGATTTGCACCCGTCACCCGTCGCAGCTTTACGAGGCGCTGCTGGAAGGGGCGCTCCTGTTTGCGCTGATGGCCGTCCTGATCCTGCGCCGACACTGGCTGCACTGGCCGGGACGGATCATGGGGCTGTTCTTCCTCGGCTACGGGCTGGCGCGCTCCTTCGTCGAGCTGTTCCGCCAACCGGATGCGCAATTCCAGTCGGCCGGCAATCCGCTCGGCCACGCGATCCAGTTCGGCACAGGCCCCGATGCGCTCGGCCTGACCATGGGCCAGATCCTGTCCCTGCCGATGATCCTGATCGGCATCGCGCTCATCGTCTCCGCGAAACGCCCCGCATGACGGCGCTGGCGCGGCTCCTGCATGACCGGATCGCGGCAGACGGGCCGATCGGTGTGGACCTGTTCATGGCGCTCTGCCTCGGCCATCCCGAACATGGCTATTACCGTAAGCAGGACCCGCTCGGCGCAAAAGGCGATTTCACGACAGCGCCGGAAGTCAGCCAGATGTTCGGAGAGATGATCGGCCTTTGGCTGGCGGAGACATGGGACGCGCTGGGGCGGCCCGATCCGGTGGCACTGGTCGAGCTGGGGCCCGGCCGCGGCACCCTGATGGCCGACATTCTGCGCGTCGCCCGCGCCGTGCCCGGATTTGCCGAAGCGGTGCAGGTCCATCTGGTGGAAACAAGCCCGGCCCTGCGCGCGCGTCAGAAAGAGGCCTTGGGGGACCGGCAGGTTCGCTGGCATGATCATGTCGAAACTCTGCCCGACATGCCGTTGCTGCTCGTTGCCAACGAGTTTTTCGACGCGCTGCCGATCCGGCAATTCCAGAAAACCGATCTCGGCTGGCAGGAACGGCGCATTGCCAGTGACGGGGTATCGTTCCGCTTCACCTTGGGTCCGGCGGTGCAACAGGATCCTGCGCTGCTGATCGAGCCGGAGGGGCGCATCCTCGAGACCTGCCCGGCGGGGGAGGCGATTGCTGCTAATACCGGCGCCCGGATTGCGGCGCAGGGTGGTGCTGCGCTCTGGATCGACTATGGCGCGGAGGACGGGCTTGGCGACACGCTGCAGGCGTTGCGCGACCATAAGCCGGAGCCGGTCTTCGCCCATCCCGGCGATGCCGACCTGACCGCGCATGTGCGGTTCAAACCGCTCGCCGCTGCCGCTGCACCGGCGCGGGCCACGCCGGTCACGACGCAGGGGCATTTCCTCGAACGGCTGGGGATCACGGCGCGCGCGCAGGCGCTGGCAGCCGCCCGGCCGGACCGGTCCGCGGCGATCGCCTCGGAACATCGGCGCTTGACCCATCCGGCGGAAATGGGAAACCTGTTCAAGGTTCAGGCCGTGACATCCCTCGCGCCTGACCGGCTGGCAGGTTTTGCACCATGACGTTGGAGATCCTCACCTCCGATCTGCTTGACGGGGTCCCGCACGGGTTCTTCACCCGGCGCGGCGGCGCCTCTTCCGGCATTTTTTCGGGCCTAAACTGTGGCGAAGGGTCGAGCGACCAAAGCGACATTGTCGCCGTCAACCGCAAGCGCGTCGCCGATGCGATGCAGGTGGAGCCCGCGCAGCTTCTGTCCCTCCATCAGGTCCACAGCCCGACCGTGGCCGTCGTGCCGGACGGCGGCTGGGTGAATGGCAAGCCGAAGGCCGACGCCATGGTCACCGACCGGCCGGGCATGGCGCTCGGCATCCTGACCGCCGATTGCGCGCCGATCCTCTTCTCAGACCCCGATGCCGGGATCGTCGCCGCCGCCCATGCGGGCTGGAAGGGTGCCGTGGGCGGCGTCATCGAAGCAACGCTCGCAGCGATGGAGGATCTGGGCGCGGACCGCGCGCGGACCTCGGCGGCCATCGGCCCCTGCATCAGCCAGCGCGCCTATGAGGTCGGACCGGAATTTTTCGACACGGTCATGGCCGAGGCCGACGGAGCGGAACGGTTCTTCGCCGGTGGTCAGGGCGACCGGCTGATGTTCGATCTGCCCGGTTTCTGCCTGTCGCGGCTCCGCGATGCGGATGTGGGGGACGCGACCTGGATCGGCCATTGCACCTTCACCGATCCGGACCGGTTCTATTCCTACCGCCGCACCACCCATGCCGGAGAGGCCGATTACGGCCGGCTCATCTCCGTCATCCGGATCTGAGGACCAAGATGCCAGACGCGCCGACCGCCCTGCCCCCGCGCACCCATTTCTCCGATGCCGAATTTGCCCGCCGCAACGGGTTGCTGGCGCGCGAGATGGAGCGGCGCGGGCTCGACGGCATGCTGATCTTCGCGCCCGAAAGCCAGTACTGGCTGACCGGCCATGACACGTTCGGCTACTGTTTCTTCCAGTGTCTGGTGGTCGGCGGTGCCGCGCCTGCGCTCCTGACCCGCTCGGCCGATCTGCGGCAGGCGGAGCGGACGTCCACCCTGCGCGACATCCGCGTCTGGCGCGACGGCGTCGATGCCGACCCGGCGGCAGATCTGGCGGCGATGCTGGACACGCTCGGCCTGACCGGCAAGCGGCTCGGGATCGAGACGAACACCCACGGGCTGACGGCGGCGAACCATATCCGGCTGACCGCCGCACTCGACGGGCATGCGACGCTTGTCGAGGCATCGGACCTTGTCTCCACGCTTCGGCTCGTGAAGTCGGAAGAGGAACTGGCCTGCGTCCGCACCGCCGCCACGCTTGCCGACGAGGCGCTCGATGCCGCCCTCGACGTGACCAGCGCCGGCGCGGACGAGGCACATATCCTTGCCCATATGCAGGGTGCGGTCTTTCAGGGCGGCGGCGACTATCCGGGCAATCCGTTCATCATCGGCTCGGGTCCTGATGCGCTGCTCTGCCGGTATCGCACCGGGCGACGGAGCCTCGACGGCGACGACCAGTTGACGCTCGAATGGGCCGGGGTCTACCGGCACTATCACGCGGCGATGATGCGCACGCTGGTGGTCGGCGCGCCCGACCCGGCGCATCTGGAACTGCATACCGCGGCGCAGGATGCGCTGCTCGCCTGCGAGGCCGCTCTGCGCCCGGGCGATCCGATGTCCCGTGTGTTTGACGCTCATGCAAGCGTGCTCGACACGGCCGGGCTCGGGGCGCACCGGCTCAATGCCTGCGGCTACGCGCTCGGCGCGCGCTTCGCGCCGAGCTGGATGGAAGACCAGATGTTCTATGACGGCGCGCCGACGGTGATGGCGCCCGGCATGGTCTTCTTCCTGCACATGATCCTGATGGACAGCGCGCGCGGCAAGGCCATGTGCCTTGGCCGCACCTCGGTCATCACCGGGGCGGGCGCGGAACCGCTATCCCGCCACGGGACCGAACTTCTGATCTGCTGATAGCCGACCCGCTCCGGCGGCGGCTCAACTGCGCTGCGCGCGTTCCTCGAGCACGTCGAACGGCACACCCGGCTCGTCCTTGGCACAGCGAATCACGAGCGAGGTCTTCACGCTCGCCACATTTGGCGCGGCGGTCAGGTCCTCGGTCAGGAAACGCTGGAAGGTGGACAGGTCCGGCGCCACGCATTTCAGGATGAAATCGATCTCGCCGTTGAGCATGTGGCACTCGCGCACGAGGGGCCAGCCACGGGCCTGTTCCTCGAATGCGGACAGGTCCGATTCGGCCTGCGAGTTCAACCCGACCATGGCCAGAACCTGCACCTCGAACCCCAATTCGCGGGCGTTGACATAGGCATGGTAGCCGGTGATAAGCCCCATCTCCTCCAGCGCGCGGACGCGGCGCAGGCAGGGCGGGGCCGAAATGCCCACACGGCGCGACAGTTCGACATTGGTCATGCGCCCGTCGGCCTGCAGTTCGGCGAGAATCTTGCGGTCGATCGGATCGAGTTTGGTGCTTGGCATCAACATGTCCTTGGCTGCTTTCCCTCTTCTTACAAACGACCGCCGTCATGCGCAACAATATTTCGCAATCCCGCAACTTTCGACAAGAAGACCTGCACCCGCCGCAAGCCTGCCGCCCGCGCGTCCGCGGCGGGTTTCCCCGCGTGGTCGCGCCGCCTATATAGGCAGCACCACAGCCGCAAAGAGAGTGTTTCATGTCCACCACCCGCCACACCCGCCTGCTCATCATCGGTTCCGGCCCGACCGGCTACACGGCCGCCGTCTACGGCGCCCGCGCGATGCTGGACCCGATCCTCGTTCAGGGGATCGAGCCGGGCGGCCAGCTGACAACCACGACCGAGGTCGAAAACTGGCCGGGCGATACGGAAGTGCAGGGTCCCGACCTGATGGTCCGCATGGAAGCCCATGCGAAAGCGATGGGCACCGAGATCATTTCCGACCATATCTCCTCGCTCGACCTGTCGAAGCGCCCCTTCACGGCGCAGGGCGACACCGGCACGACCTACACGGCCGATGCGGTGATCCTCGCGACCGGCGCCAAGGCCAAATGGCTGGGGCTGGAGACGGAAGAGAAATTCAAGGGCTTCGGCGTCTCGGCCTGCGCCACCTGCGACGGCTTCTTCTATCGTGGGCAGGAAATCGTCGTGATCGGCGGCGGCAACACGGCCGTGGAGGAAGCGCTCTTTCTCACCAACTTCGCCTCCAAGGTCACGCTCATCCACCGCCGCGACGAGTTGCGGGCGGAAAAAATTCTGCAGGAGCGGCTGTTCAAGAACGAAAAGATCGAAACCCTCTGGTTCCATGAACTGGACGAGGTGCTGGGCGAGAATGACCCG
The DNA here is from genome assembly GCF_009833495.1 of Oceanomicrobium pacificus. Taxonomy (GTDB): domain Bacteria; phylum Pseudomonadota; class Alphaproteobacteria; order Rhodobacterales; family Rhodobacteraceae; genus Oceanomicrobium; species Oceanomicrobium pacificus. The sequence goes on from NZ_WUWG01000001.1 coordinate 404,365, forward strand.
CTGGGTGTCACCGGCGTTCGCGTCCGCCATACCCAGACCGGCGAAACGCAGGAGATCCCCTGCAAGGGTGTCTTCGTCGCCATCGGCCACGCACCGGCCTCCGAACTGGTGAAAGACCAGCTGGAGACGCATATGGGCGGCTATGTGAAGGTCACGCCGGGGTCCACGCGCACCTCGATCCCGGGCGTCTTTGCGGCCGGCGACCTGACCGATCCGGTCTACCGCCAGGCGGTCACCTCGGCCGGAATGGGCTGCATGGCGGCGCTCGACGCAGAGCACTTCCTGTCGGAAGAAGAATAATTTCCCGAAATCTGCCGAAATCAGGGCCTGTGTTTGGAACATTGTCCCTGATTTCGGTTGAAGCAGGCCGGAAATGGGTGCATTACGCCGGCGACCGATAAACAGGACCTCCGAACCAGAGCGAGAGCAGTGATGCCCAGTCCCAATCTTGTACCGATTTCCGAACTCTACGTGTCCTATGACAGCGCCGCGAAACTGAAGCAGGAGGCGGCCGAACTGCCCTCCTGGGATCTGACCCCGCGCCAGATCTGCGATCTGGAACTCCTGATGAATGGCGGGTTCAACCCGCTCAAGGGTTTCCTGTCCGAAGCCGATTACGACAGTGTGGTCGACACGATGCGCCTGACCGACGGGTCGCTCTGGCCGATGCCGATCACGCTCGATGTCAGCCAGAGTTTCGCCGACACGATCGAACCGGGCCAGGACATTGCATTGCGCGATCAGGAAGGCGTGATCCTTGCCATCCTGTCCGTGTCCGACAAATGGACGCCCGACAAGGCACGCGAGGCCGAAAAGGTCTTCGGCGCCGACGATCTGGCCCATCCGGCGGTGAACTATCTGCACAATCAGGCCGGACCGGTCTATCTGGGCGGTCCGATCACCGGCATCCAGCAGCCGGTCCATTACGACTATCGCGGCCGCCGCGACACGCCCAACGAATTGCGCGCCTATTTCCGCAAGATGGGATGGCGCCGCATCGTCGCCTTCCAGACCCGCAATCCGCTGCACCGCGCGCATCAGGAACTGACCTTCCGCGCAGCCAAGGAAGCGCAGGCCAACCTGCTCATCCATCCGGTCGTGGGCATGACAAAGCCGGGCGATATCGACCATTTCACCCGCGTCCGCTGCTACGAGGCCGTGCTCGACAAATATCCGTCGGCCACCACCCATCTGAGCCTGCTCAATCTGGCCATGCGGATGGCCGGCCCGCGGGAGGCCGTCTGGCACGGGCTGATCCGCGCCAACCATGGCGTGACCCATTTCATCGTCGGCCGCGACCATGCCGGCCCCGGCAAGAACAGCGCGGGCGAGGATTTCTACGGGCCCTATGACGCGCAGGACCTGTTCCGCGAATATGAAAGCGAGATCGGCGTCGAGATGGTGCCCTTCAAGCATATGGTCTACGTGCAGGAACGCGCCGAATACCAGCCGGCAGACGAGGTGGCGCAGGATGCAACGGTGCTCAACATCTCGGGCACCGAGTTGCGCCGCCGCCTGCAGGAGGGGCTGGAGATCCCCGAATGGTTCTCCTTCCCCGAAGTGGTGACGGAACTGCGCCGCACCAAGCCGCCGCGCTCCAAACAGGGGTTCACGGTCTTCTTCACCGGCCTGTCCGGTTCGGGCAAGTCGACCATCGCCAACGCGCTCATGGTCAAGCTGATGGAGATGGGCGGCCGCCCGGTGACGCTGCTTGACGGCGATGTGGTGCGCAAGAACCTCTCGTCGGAGCTTGGCTTCTCCAAGGAGCATCGCGACCTGAACATCCGCCGGATCGGCTATGTCGCGTCGGAGATCACCAAGAATGGCGGCATCGCGATTTGTGCGCCGATCGCGCCCTACACGGCGACCCGGCGTGCGGTGCGCGAGGATATCGAGCAATACGGGGCCTTCGTGGAAATCCACGTCGCCACCTCGCTCGAAGAATGCGAGCGCCGTGACCGCAAGGGGCTCTACCAGATGGCGCGGGCCGGGAAGATCAAGGAATTTACCGGCATCTCCGACCCGTATGAGGCACCGACGCAGGCGGAACTGGTGGTCGATACCGAGAATCTCGACGTCGACTATTGCGCCCAGCAGGTGCTTCTGAAGCTCGAAAGCATGGGGCTCGTGAAAGCCTGACGCACGTGCGGCCCGAAGCCGACCATCCAAAGCAGAACGGGGCCCCGCAGGGCCCCGTTTTCGTCTCTACCGGCAGATGCGCGTAGTCAGTGCACGCTGACCGGCATCATGTCATTGAAGCGGGCGACGCGGAACGCTTCCGACCGGTCCGAGACAATGGCGAGCTGCGTGCCCACGCTGTCATGGATCGTGTAGAGCGTCTGCGATTCCGAAACTGGCTTCAATTCGTCGGGGATCAGTTCATTGTCCGCCACGCGGACATAGACGATGCGGTCGGCAAGCCGGCCTGTATCAGTGGCAAAATCGGTCATGAAGTGCCTCCTTTCACTGGCTCTTCCGAATTTCAATCTTCTGGACGACGGAACTCGGTGCCTGCCGGGTCAGATCCACGTGCAGCAATCCGTTTTCCATCCGGGCGCCGGTGACGTCGACGCCATCGGCAAGGACGAAACTGCGCTGGAACTGCCGGGCGGCAATGCCGCGATGCAGGAAGACGCGCCCTTCGCCCGTATCCTTCTGCTGTCCGCGGATCACAAGCTGGCTGTCCTCCACCGTGATGGAGAGGTCGTCTTCGGAGAACCCGGCGACGGCCAGCGTGATGCGGTAGGCATTCTGGTCGGTCTGTTCGATATTATAGGGCGGGTAGGCATCCGCCCCCGTCTTTGCGGTTCGTTCCACCAGCCGATCGAGCTGCTCAAAGCCCAGAAGGAACGGGTGAGACGCAAAGGAAACCTTCGTCATGTGTCTAGTCCTTTCAAGAAGCGACTGGTCGTCCGGTCCCCGCTTTTGCAGCAAACCGGCTTGGGTCTGATATGGCGTTTGCAGCCCGAAAAACAAGGGCCGCGCCATTCAACTCTAGGCGAAAGGCGCCGCCGTTGCTATCCTCCGCCACGGGCCGGATTTTTTCGCCCTTACGACCAGAAGGACACGTCCCCGAACATGACCGAGCCGCCCATTCTCGACCGCAAGGAAATCCTGCTGATGGAGAAGGAACAGCTCGAGGCCGAACATCGTGATCTCGATCAGGCGATTGCCGCGCTGGACGCGGAGGGCCGCGCCGATCCGCTGGCGCTCCGGCGGCTGAAAAAGCGCAAGCTGGGCCTGAAGGACCGGCTGGCGCGGATCGAGGATGAACTGACCCCGGACATCATTGCCTGAACGGGCATTTCGCGCGCTTGCAGCGCGGGGCGCGGTGCCTATAGTGCGCCCCGAGAGACAGGGCCGGACCCGGACCGGCGACAGCCAAGGAGGCAGACTATGGTCACCCGCGTAGGGATCGTGATGGGCAGCCAGTCGGACTGGCCGACCATGAGGGAGGCCGCCGACGTGCTCGACGCGCTTCAGGTGCCCTACGAGGCCAAAATCGTGTCTGCCCACCGCACGCCGCAGCGTATGGCGGACTATGCCGAAAGCGCCGCGGGGCGCGGCCTGCATGTCATCATCGCCGGTGCCGGTGGCGCCGCCCACCTGCCGGGGATGCTCGCCGCGATGACGCGGGTGCCGGTGCTCGGCGTGCCGGTGCAGTCGAAGGCGCTGAGCGGGGTCGACTCGCTCCATTCCATCGTCCAGATGCCCAAGGGCGTGCCGGTCGGCACGCTGGCCATCGGTCCGGCGGGTGCCGCCAATGCCGGACTGCTCGCCGCCGCGATCCTTGCCAATACGGACGAGAAACTGGCCGAACGGCTGACCGCCTGGCGCGCCGCCCAGACCGCCGCCGTACCCGACGAGCCGCGCGATGAGTGAGATCCTTCCCGCCGGCAGCACCATCGGCATCCTCGGCGGCGGCCAGCTCGGGCGCATGCTCGCCATGGCAGCGGCCCGTCTCGACTATCGCTGTCACATCTACGACCCGGCCGATGCGCCGCCCGCCGGTCAGGTCGTGCCCGATGTCACCTGCGGGGCCTGGACCGACATCGCCGCACTGGAGCGGTTCGCACGCGCAGTCGACCTGGTGACATTCGAGTTCGAGAATGTGCCCGCCGAGGCGCTTGACGCGATCGAGGCGATCGTGCCGGTGCGCCCGGGCCGTCGCGCGCTGTCCGTGAGCCAGGACCGGATCGACGAGAAGGATTTCCTGACCGGGATCGGCCTGACCACCGCGCCCTATGCGCGGATCGACGACCTGCCAATGCTGGAGGCTGCGCTCGGCGTGATCGGCACCCCGTCGATCCTGAAAACCCGGCGCATGGGCTATGATGGCAAGGGCCAGATGCGGATCGACCGGCCGGATCAGGCCAAGCGGGCGCTGGAACTGCTCGACCACCAGCCGGCCGTGCTGGAAGGGTTCGTCGATTTCGAGCGGGAGATTTCCGTCATCGGCGCGCGCGGCGCCGACGGACAGACCGTCTGTTTCGACCCCGGGGAGAACATGCATCGCGACGGGATCCTGCGCCGCACGCTGGTGCCTGCGGAAATTCCGGAGGCGCTGAAGCTCGACGCCGTGCTGCTCACCGGCCGGATCCTGAACGCGCTCGACTATGTCGGCGTGATGGGGGTGGAGCTTTTCGTGACCGACCGTGGACTGGTCGTCAACGAGATCGCGCCGCGCGTGCACAATAGCGGCCACTGGACCCAGAACGGCTGTGCCATCGACCAGTTCGAGCAGCATATCCGCGCCATCACCGGCATGCCGCTGGGCGACGGATCACGCTTTGCCAATGTCGAGATGATCAACCTGATCGGCGAGGACCTGAACGGGCTGGAACAGTATCTGCAGGATGCGATCCACCTCTATGGCAAGGCGGATATCCGCGACGGGCGCAAGATGGGTCACGTCAACCGGGTGCGCCCGCTGGGCTGACCCCGTCACCGGGGCCGCCTGCGCGAAACGCCGGCCCGGCGCCTATTGCGCCGGACCGGACGCGGGATCAGCCGGTATAGCCCTGACGGGCGGCATTGGCCTCGGCATCGGACTTGGCCTTGTAGCCCTCGCTCGATGCACCGACGATCTGGCCGTTGCTGGCCTTGCGCCGCCAGCGATGCTCGCCCTTCTTGTCGGTGTAGAATTCCCACTTGTCGGACGCCACCGCACCGCGGTTCATGTTGGCCTCGCAATCGGCCTTCTTTGTGTAGCCCTCGGAGGCCGCGCCGACGATCTGCCCGTTGCTGGCGATCCGGCGCCAGCGATATTCGCCGCGCTTGTCCTGATAAACCTCGAACTTGTCATTCTCTCCGGCCATAAGCTTTGTCCCTGATTGATAAATTGATACTCCCCACCGGGCGGCCGAAATTGCGGCCCTGCCCTGCGCACAGGATTGCGCGGGCCGGACGAAAGCGCAAGCCGCTGCGTGTCAGGCGCCGCGGCGACCAGCGAGCGTGGCGAGAAGAACGCCGCCAAGCACCATCAGGGCGGCGATGATGAACCGTAGCGTCAGCGGCTCGGAGAGGAACAGCATCCCGCCCGCAACCGCCAAGAGCGGCGCGACCAGTTGCATCACGGCCGCGCGGGTGGCGCCGAGCGCGGGCAGGATCGCGTACCAGAGCGCATAGCCCAGACCCGAAGCTGCCGCGCCCGAGAGGATCGCCAGCAGGAGGCCTGCGCCGCTCACCGGCAGGCCGGAGGGCGCCAGCGCCCACGCCAGAACCGAGACCGGCGCGGCAAGGCAGAAGCTGAGCCCGGTGACCCGGAGCGGGTCCTTCACCCCGCGGCCGAGCAGGCTGAAAATCCCCCAGGACAGGCCCGCCAGCGCCATCAGCACGAACCCGAGCGGATCGGGCGCGGCGGCGCCGGGCAGGAAGAGCACGACCAGCCCCGCAAAGCCGAGCACCGCCCCGCACCAGCGGAGCAGTGGCGGGCGGTCGCCCGACAGGACCGCGCCCGCGAACATGGTCATCTGCACCATGCCGAAGAGGATCAGCGCACCGGTGCCGGTATCGAGCGCCAGATAGGCGAAAGTGAATGCAAGCGTGTAGCCCAGCAGCGCCAGAGCGGGCCGCACGGGCAGCGGGCCCGGGTTCCAGTTGCCGCGCAGAGCCAGCAGGAGCGCCAGCGTCACCGCGCCCGACACGAGCCGGATCGCGCTGAATTCGGGTGCTCCGATCTGGCCTCCGACAAGAGCCGCGCGGGTCAGCACGGAATTGGCAGCAAAGGCGATGAGCGCCAGTGCCGTCAGGCCGGCAAGCGCGGCTCGGCTCATCCCCGGCCCCGTCCGCGCACGATCAGGACGACGAGCAGCACCAGCCCCAGACCGCCCGCGATGAAGGAGAGCGGCAGGAAGAAGCTTTCCTGCACCACACCATTTTCGTCGATGCCGCTCACGAAGCGCCGTTCGATGATGGCCGACAGGAGCCCGACCACGAGCAGGAGGATCGTCAGGAGTCGCAAAAACATCGGGGCACCTCTTACGGCCGGTTGCGGGTACTGCAGGGGTAACCGAACCGGCGGCCGGACGGAAGGGCGACGCTGTCGTGGACCAGTTTTCGGGCGAATTGTCTGAATGCCGCTCAACCTGAGGATTGAAGTGCGATCAGAGCAGGGCTAGCCTTGTCCGCAACCCAACAGCGGAGGATTCAAGATGTTTCGATCCATCGGATATGCCGCGCTGGCAGCGATCGGACTGGCAGTCCCGTCGCCGGGAACCGCGCAGACGCTCGGCTTCTCAGACACATATGCGACGCTCTATATCGGCGCGACGCGCATGCCGGACTTCGACTTCGACGCGCTGCAGACCGTGCCGGACGTGATCGTCGGAAACGGCACGATCACGACAGACAACGGCGGCACGATCGGTGCAGCTTTCGGCGCACGGGTCACACCCGACCTGCGGGCGGAGGTGGAACTGTCCTACAGCCGCAACAACACGGTAGAGATCGGCAGCCCCTATGCGACCTATGACGGTGATTTCACGGCGCTCTTCGGCACTGTGAACCTCTGGTACGATTTCCCGGTCGGCGCGACGGTGCGTCCCTATGCGGGCGGCGGGATCGGCTTTGCGCGGGTCAGCCATCTCGGCAAGAGCGAAACCGGTGTGACGCTCGTCGACGACAGCGACACGGCGCTTGCGGGGCAACTTGGCCTCGGCCTGCAATTTGATGTCGGTCCGTCCGGTGCTGTCGATCTGGGCTACAGGTACCGGATGACACGGGACCTCAGCTTTTCCACCACACAGACATTCATTCCGACCGATTTCGTGAACGCGCCCTATGCGGCCCACGCGATCACGCTGGGATACAGCTACCGGTTCTGACCGGACGCATCGGACAAAAGAAAAGGGCCGCCCGAAGGCAGCCCTTTCCCTGTTCCTTGCGGAAGCGGCTGATTACATCATGCCGCCCATGCCGCCCATGCCACCCATGTCGGGCATGCCGCCGCCAGCAGCCGCGCCTTTCGGCTCCGGCTTGTCGGCAACCATCGCCTCGGTGGTGATGAGCAGGCCGGCAACCGACGCCGCATCTTCCAGAGCGGTGCGGACAACCTTGGCCGGATCGATCACGCCGAAGGAGAACATGTCGCCATATTCTTCGGTCTGGGCGTTGAAGCCGAAGGCCGCGTCGGAGGATTCGCGGACCTTGCCGGCCACAACGGCACCGTCGACGCCGGCGTTTTCGGCGATCTGGCGCAGCGGGGCTTCGAGCGCACGGCGCACGATGGAGATACCCGCATCCTGATCGGCATTTTCGCCGGTCATGTCGGCCAGAGCCTTGGCCGCCTGAACCAGAGCGACACCGCCGCCCACGACGACACCTTCCTGAACGGCCGCACGGGTCGCGTTCAGCGCGTCATCGACACGGTCCTTGCGCTCTTTCACTTCGACCTCGGTCGAACCGCCGACGCGGATCACGGCAACACCGCCAGCCAGCTTGGCCAGACGTTCCTGCAGTTTCTCGCGGTCGTAATCGGAGGAGGTTTCCTCGATCTGCTGGCGGATCTGAGCGACGCGCGCGTCGATCTCGGCCTTCTCGCCAGCACCGTCGACGATCGTGGTGTCGTCCTTGGTGATGCGGACTTTCTTGGCCGTGCCGAGCATTTCCATGCCGACATTTTCCAACTTCATGCCGAGGTCTTCGGAGATGACCTGGCCGCCGGTCAGGATCGCGATGTCCTGCAGCATGGCCTTGCGGCGATCGCCGAAACCCGGTGCCTTGACGGCAGCGATCTTCAGGCCGCCACGCAGCTTGTTGACCACCAGCGTTGCCAGAGCTTCGCCGTCGACATCTTCAGCGATGATGATGAGCGGCTTGCCGGACTGGATGACGGTTTCGAGCAGCGGGACCATCGGCTGCAGCGAGGAGAGTTTCTTCTCGTGCAGGAGGATGAGCGCGTCGTCGAGCTCGGCCACCATCTTGTCGGGGTTGGTGATGAAGTAGGGCGACAGGTAGCCGCGGTCGAACTGCATGCCTTCGACGACCTCGGTCTCGGTCTCCAGGCCCTTGTTCTCTTCGACGGTGATGACGCCCTCGTTGCCGACTTTCTGCATCGCGTCGGCGATCTGGCGGCCGATTTCGGCTTCGCCGTTGGCGGAGATGGTGCCGACCTGTGCGACTTCGTCGCTGTCGTTCACCGGACGTGCGCTGTCCTTGATCTTGGCCACGACGGTCGCAACCGCGGTGTCGATGCCGCGCTTGAGGTCCATCGGGTTCATGCCGGCGGCAACCGACTTCATGCCTTCGCGGACGATGGCCTGGGCCAGAACGGTCGCAGTGGTGGTGCCGTCACCGGCTTCGTCGTTGGTGCGGGAAGCAACTTCCTTCACCATCTGCGCGCCCATGTTCTCGAACTTGTCGTCCAGTTCGATTTCCTTGGCGACAGAGACACCGTCCTTGGTGATGCGCGGTGCGCCGAAGGACTTGTCCAGAACGACGTTCCGGCCTTTCGGGCCCAGGGTGACTTTCACGGCGTTTGCCAGAATGTCCACGCCCTTGAGCATGCGGTTGCGGGCGTCGGTATCGAATTTGACGTCTTTAGCAGCCATGTTCATGTGCTCCTATAGTGTGTGTGAATGGGGTCTGCGACTTCAGGCGATGATGCCCAGGATGTCGCTTTCCTTCATGATCAGCAGATCTTCGCCGTCCAGCTTGATCTCGGTGCCCGACCATTTGCCGAACAGGATCTTGTCGCCGGCCTTGACGTCCATCGCGATCCGATCACCGTCGTCGTCACGGGCGCCGGCGCCAACAGCGACGATTTCGCCCTCAGACGGTTTTTCCTTGGCGCTGTCGGGAATGATCAGGCCGCCAGCGGTTTTCTCTTCGCCTTCCAGGCGGCGAACCAGTACACGATCGTGCAAGGGAGTGAATGCCATGGAAATTGCTCCTCCGAGTATTCCGTTCAGGTGGAAAGTCATCTGTTAGCACTCTCCACCCTTGAGTGCTAACAGCCGGTAAGTAGGAGGGGTGAAAGCCCGAGTCAAGGGAAAGCGGGGCAGGTTTTCGCGTCCCGATCGCCGGTCTCGCTTTGCAATGGCCCCGCGCAGCATCTATGTGCTGGAACAGCCATTGCAACCGCGCCTTCTGGAAAGGATTTCCATGACCCGGATCATCGACCGGCTTGCCGACATTTCCGGCCAATATGACGCCCTCTTCTGTGACCTGTGGGGCTGCCTGCACAATGGACGGCGCGCCTTTCCCGATGCGGTCGCCGCGCTTCAGGCCTTCCGTGCGACGGGCGGCCGTGTGGTGCTCCTGACCAACTCGCCGCGCCCCGCCCGCGAGGTGGAAGCCCAGCTCGACGGGATGAACGTGCCCCGTGATGCCTATGACCTGATCGTCTCCTCCGGCGATGCGGCACAGGCTGCAATGGCCGCGGGCCAGTTCGGCCGGCGCGTCTACCATATCGGGCCTGCGCGAGACCTGCCCTTCTTCACTGCGCCCGACGGCACGCCCTACGATGTGGAGCGGGTCGAACTGGCGGAGGCCGAAGGGATCATCTGCACCGGGCTTTTCGACGACCAGACCGAGACACCGGAAGATTACCGCCTGACCATCGCGACCGGGGTCAATCGCGGGCTGAAGCTGCTCTGCGCCAATCCCGACATCGTGGTCGACGTGGGCGAGAAGCGGATCTTCTGTGCCGGCGCGATTGCGGCGGCCTATACCGAGGCCGGTGGCGAGAGCTTCTACTACGGCAAGCCGCATGCCCCGATCTACCAGTTGGCACGGCAGAAACTGGCGGAGGCCGGCGGCGGGGTCGAGGATGACCGCATTCTCTGCCTTGGCGACGGGATCGCCACGGATGTGCGCGGCGGCGTGGGCGAAGGGCTCGACACGCTTTTCGTCACCGGCGGCCTGGCCGCCAGCGAAACCGGCACGATCGCCGGGCGGCCCGAAGCCGACCTGCTCGACCAGTTCCTGTCGGCTCATTCGCTGTCCCCGACTGCGGCGATCGGCTTCCTTCGCTGAAGCCTTCCCGACACAAAATTTCTTGGTAGTTCAATCTTGCGCAAATAAATTGCGCAAGATTGTTGCGTGAACGTCGAATCGATGCTAGGCATTGTGCGTTGCACAAATGTGGTGCCGTCGCAGCCCGGTCCGGGCGGTGTCTGGGGAGGAGAACTGATGTTGGACCAGAGAGGGCACAATCTGCCGGTCGGAACGATCTGTATCGAGGATCTGGAGATCGGCATGAGCCGCGCACTGTCGAAGGTGATTGGGGACACCGAGATCGAACAGTTCGCCGCGCTTTCGACGGACCACAATCCGGTGCATCTGGATGACGACTATGCGCAGGACACGATCTTCGGCGGGCGGATCGCCCACGGGATGCTGACTGCCGGTCTGATTTCCGCCGTGATCGGGGAGCAGCTCCCCGGTCACGGCACGGTCTACCTCAAGCAGGATCTGGCCTTTCTCGCGCCTGTCCGGCCCGGCGACCGGGTGGAGGCCACGGTCCGCGTGGCCGCCATCGATCACGGCCGCCGCCGCGTGACCCTTGATTGCCAATGCGCCGTGGGCGATACGGTGGTGCTCAAGGGTGCGGCGCTTGTCCTCGCGCCCAGCCGCAAGTTCGACTGAGAGGCGCGGGCCCGGTCCGCGGGCAGCCCATGCACAGACACACGACCCTCGATCCCCTGCCCGCCGCGCATCGCGGTGCCGCGGTCGCGATGGGCAATTTCGACGGGGTCCATCTGGGGCACCAGTCGGTGCTGGCGCTGGCGCGCGCGGCCGCCGTCGAGCGCGACGCGCCGTTCGGCACGATCACCTTCGAGCCGCATCCGCGCAGCTTCTTCCAGCCCGACGCGCCGGCCTTCCGGCTGATGAATGCGGACAGCCGTGCGCACCGGCTGGCAAAGCTCGGCGTGGAAGAACTGTATGAGCTCCCCTTCGATGGCGCGCTTGCGGGCCTCACGGCAGAGGCCTTCATGGAAGACATCCTGTCGGGCGTGCTCGGCATCCGGCATCTGGTGGTGGGGGCCGATTTCCGCTTCGGCAAGGGCCGCACCGGCGATGTTGCGCTCCTGCAGGACAAGGGGCCGGCACTCGGCTTCGGCGTGACCGCCGCCCCGCTCGTCTCCGACGCGCGCGGGGATTATTCCTCCACCGCGATCCGCACCGCGCTCAGCGAGGGCCGGCCCGCCGATGCCGCGCGGATGCTCGGCCACTGGCACCGGATCGAGGGACGGGTGGAAAAGGGCTTCCAGCGCGGGCGCGACCTCGGCTTCCCCACTGCCAACATCGCGCTCGACGGGCTGCACCTGCCGAAATTCGGGGTCTATGCGGTGCTGGTCGATGTGCTGGACGGTCCGAATGCCGGCCGCTATCGCGGAGCCGCCTCGATCGGCATCCGTCCGACTTTCGGCGACCACAAGCCCAATCTCGAAGTGTTCCTGCTCGACTTTGCAGGCGACCTCTATGGCGCGGACCTCTCCGTCGCGCTCGTGGCCTACGAGCGGCCGGAGGAGAAGTTCGACACGCTGGATGCGCTGATCGAACAGATGAATGCCGATGTGGACGCCTGCCGCGCATCACTCGACGCAGCCGGCGCGTGAACCGGCGCGAATCGGGGTTTAACTTCGCCAGCCAGCGGGGCAGTCTGCGCCCATGGCACAGGCGATGCGCAAGGACTTCTGGTCGAAATACCCGCTCGACGAGCTGACCCCCGAGGAATGGGAGGCGCTCTGCGACGGCTGCGGGAAATGCTGCCTTCTGAAGCTCGAGGATGCCGATACGGGCGAGGTCGCCTACACGAATGTCGGCTGCCGCCTGCTCGACCCGGACACTTGCCGGTGCGGCAACTATCCGCTCCGCAAGCAACTGGTGCGGACCTGCATCCAACTGACTCCCGACACGCTCGAAGGGCACCTTTACTGGATGCCGCAAACCTGCGCCTACCGGCTACGGGCCAACGGCGCGCGCTTGCCCGACTGGCACCCGCTGGTCAGCGGGTCGCCCGACAGCGTGCACGAGAGCGGCATGTCCATGGCGGGCCGGATCGTGCCGGAATATGAGGTCGATGAGGAAGACCTCGAAGATTACGTGATCGAAGGAGAGTTCTGATGTGGTTCACGTCGGACAATGCCGGGCCGGCCGCGCCCGAGGTGATGGCGGCTGTTCAGGCTGCCAATGAGGGCTTTGCCTGGTCCTATGGCGAGGACGCGCTAATGGCCGAGGTCGAGGCGCAGATCCGCGACCAGTTCGAGGCGCCCGATGCGAAGGTCTACCTTGTCGCCACCGGATCGGCGGCCAACAGCATCTCGCTCGCCTGCCTGACCCCGCCATGGGGCGCGATCTACTGCCACCCGCTGGCGCATGTGGAGATCGACGAATGTGGCGGACCGGAATTCTACACGGGCGGCGCGAAACTCGTTCTGGTCGACGGGCAGGACGGGAAGATGGATCCGGATGCGCTGGCGCTGAAACTGGCCGCCGCGCGGGTGCCTGACGTGCATCATGTGCAGAAATCGACCCTGTCGCTCACCAACGTGACCGAGATGGGCACGCTCTACACGCCGGCCGAGCTTGGCCGCCTGACATCGCTGGCAAAAGACGCGGGCCTTCGCGTGCACCTTGACGGCGCGCGCTTCTCCAATGCCGTGGCGGCGCTTGGCTGCAGCCCAGCGGAACTGAGCTGGAAGGCCGGTGTCGACATGCTGAGCTTCGGCGGCACCAAGAACGGCTGCATGGGGGTGGAAGCGGTGGTGCTTTTCGACCCCGATCTGGCGTGGGAGTTCGAGTTGCGCCGCAAGCGCGGGGCGCATCTCTTCTCCAAGCACCGGTTCCTGTCGGCCCAGATGGCGGCCTATCTGAAGGACGGGCTCTGGCTCGATCTGGCGGCGCGCGCCAACCGCGCCGCCGCGCGGCTGGCCGCGGGGCTTGGCGCGATGGAGGATGTGACCCTGCTCGCGCCGGTCGAGGCCAACATGATCTTCCTGCACCTGTCGGAAGCGCGCAACGCCGCGGCCGAAGCCGGCGGCGTCACCTATTACAGCTGGCCCGATCTCACCCGCACGCCGGACGAAAAAGCCGCGCCTCTTGCGGCGCGGCTCGTCTGTGACTGGTCCAAGACCGATGCGGAAATCGACCGGACCCTTGCGGCTTTCGCGGGCTGAGGGTCAGCCGCGCTCGGCGAGGTAATCGTCGAGATAGCTGATCCGGTCCTGCCCCCAGAAGACCTGATCGTCCACCACATAGGTCGGCGCGCCGAAGACACCGGCACGCAGCGCCTCTTCGGTGTTGCGCTCGAACGTGCCCACGGCAGACAGCATCGCGCTGTCGAGGATTGCGGGATCGAACCCGTTGTCGGCGAGGCAGGCCTTCACCACCTCGTCTTCGGCGATGTTCTTCTCTTCGGCCCAGCAGGCCCGCAGGAGCGCCTGCGCCAGACCGCCGACATTGCCGCCGCCGGCTTCCTGCGCGGCGATGATGGCCGAGCAGCTCGGCACCGGATTGGTCGGCCAGTGCGCCGGCTGCAGGTTGATCGGCAGCTTGTTGCGCTTGGCGATTCGCGCCAGTTCCTGCAGCCGGTTGGCCTTGCGGCTTTCATGGCGCTGCGGAACCGGCACAGTGCCGGTTTCCTCGAACACTTTCATCAGCTGGAACGGTTTGTAGGTGATGGTCGCGCCGTGTTTTTCGGCAACCTTTTCCAGCCCGTCGCCAGCAAGGTAGGTGAAAGGGGAAAGGGTGAAGAGATAGTAGTCGATATGCGCCATGCGGCCATCCTGCCTTCCAGAGTTGATCAACCGCGCCAGAATGGCGCGACCGTTGGACTTTGCAAGGGGGTATCCGGATGCTATGGGCTGCACAAGCGATCGTGATCACGCGGCCCAAGGAGTCGAGCATGAATGTAGGCTTTCAACCGAAACTGATGTCGGGGAATGCCAACCGGCCCCTTGCCCAGTCCATCGCCAAGCGGATGTCCTTCCACCTCGGCACGCAGGTCGGCCTGGTAAATGCCCGCGTTGAGCGGTTCAACGATCAGGAAGTCTTTGTCGAGGTTTACGAGAATGTCCGCGGCGAGGACATGTTTATCATCCAGTCGACCTCGAACCCCGCGAACGACAACCTGATGGAACTGCTGATCATGACGGATGCGCTGCGCCGGTCCTCGGCCGCGCGGATCACCGCCGTGATTCCCTATTTCGGCTATGCCCGTCAGGACCGCCGGACCAAGGCACGGACGCCGATCTCGGCCAAGCTGGTCGCCAACCTGATCGCGGGCGCGGGCATCGAGCGGGTCCTGACGATGGACCTCCATGCCGCGCAGATTCAGGGCTTCTTTGACCTGCCGGTCGACAATCTCTATGCCTCTCCGGTCTTTGCGCTCGATATCCGGCACAATTTCAAAAAGCTCGACAAGATTACGGTCGTCAGCCCCGATGTCGGTGGCGTGGGCCGGGCCCGCGAACTGGCCGAACGGATCGGCGCCGATCTGGCCATCGTCGACAAGCGACGCTCCGCGCCCGGCGAGGTTGCCAGCATGACCGTCATCGGTGAGGTCAAGGACCGCGTCTGCATCATCATCGACGATATCTGCGACACGGCCGGTACGCTCTGCAAGGCGGCGGGCCTGTTGAAGGACAGCGGCGCGACCGAGGTGCACGCCTATATCTCGCACGGGGTCCTGTCCGGACCCGCGGTGGAACGCGTCACCAAATCGGCGCTGAAATCGCTCGTCATCACGGACACGATCGAGCCGACCGAAGCGGTCGCAGCCGCGCCCAACATCCGCATCGTGCCGACCGCGCCGATCTTCGGGCAGGCGATCCTCAACATCGCCAAGGGTACCTCGGTCTCCTCGCTCTTCGACGACGAGACGCTGGGTCCGGTCTACGAGCGGTTCTACCCCAACGCCTGACGGATCCGCCTATCAGGCGCCGGTGGCAGGCGCTTCCGGTTCCGGATCGGGCATGGCACGGCCATGTTCGGACACCAGCACATAGACCTTGCTCGGGCCGATCGCCTCGCCCGCCGCGCTTTCGAGCGCGCGCGCCAGACGGTCGACCTCCGCGGCCGTGACCGGTGCGCCGGGATCGACATAGGCCGCGACGAAGAAGCTGCGGCCAAGCTTCGTCACCGACAGATCAACGAGTTTCATGCCCGCGGCATCCATCGGCGCCCGCGCCGCGCGGCGCATCGCCTGCACGTTGGCCGGTGCCGCCGAGATGCTCGCCAGTTCGCGTAACCCGTCGCGGAACCCGGTCACCGGCACGGAGATCATGGCAAGCGCAAGGATGACGAGGATCACGCTGTCGCCCACCGGGATGATCACCTCCAGCGGTGTGCCGACGAGATAGGGCAGCCCGACAAGCGCCACACCGGTCGCCAGGGACAGGAGCCCGTCGACAATCGCCGACTGGCGCTCAACCTTCAGGATCGCACTGCGACCGCCCGACTTGCGCAGATTGTACGCATGGAACGCCGCCAACCCGAAACAGAGGATCACGATACCAATGAAATAGACGATAATCGGCCCGTAGACGAGGTCCCGCCCCTCCCCGTTCAGGATGTAGTTGACGATGTTGGTCACAGCGGACACGAAACTGACCACGATCAGCACCACCAGAATGAGCGTGCGGAACGTCTGATAGATCGCCTCGTCGGCGGAAAAGCCGTAGGGCCGTTGCCGTGTTGCCGGCCGGAGCGCGTTGGCCCCGATCCGCGCGGCAAAAATGGCAGAGATGAACCCGACGCCGGAATAGAGCCCGTCCAGTTGCAGCGCCGAGGAGTTGGAGAGCCAGGCCGCCCCGATGCCCGCAATGGCCATCAGCAGGTTGATCCACTTGGCCGCTGTCAGCGAGCGCTGTTCATATCTGTCGGTCACGCGGCCCTGCCCTGCGCCGGTCCGGCTGCCCCACCGCCCCGGTTCAGAAGCGGGTGCGGAAGGTCAGGCCGAAAAAGGGCGCTGTCTCATACTCCTGTTCGTCCACGAGATTGCCCGCGCTGTCTTCCAACCGCAACCGCCCATTGAGTTCAGCCCCGGCCACGAAGCTGATGGCAGCGGTCGGCCAGAGCGCGCGTTCGACGGTCAGGAACAGCGGGAAGCTTTCATCCTCGCCGATGCCGCCGGGCGCGGGTCCGCGATCGTTGAGACGGAATCGGATCTTCTCGTACCGACCGCCAACGCCGACCGTCCAGTCGTCATTGACGCTGTAGTTGAGCGCCAGCCCCGGCCCTTGCGAGGCCGCCAGCCCGCCGCCGGTGCCGAAATTCAGCCGGTCGGTAATGTCCCAGTCCAAGAGCAGGATCGGGAAGAGGCTGGTGCCGCCGCCGATCTCGGAAAAGGCGCCGAAGCCCGGGCCGATCCGCAGCGACGGTCCCAGGTCCCATGAGATGCCCGCAATCGCGCCGTAGGTGGTCGCATCCTTAAGCTCGGCACCTGTCTCATAGTTGGCGCGGATGCTGGGAATGATGATGGCGCTGGTGCTGTCTGTCGGCTTGAACCGCAACACACCGCTCAGACGCAGATCGTCGATCCGCTCCCACGGTTGCGCGCCGCCGCCGTTCACGCTGTCGGAAAAATCGTAGCGCGACTGGCCGAGCCCGACCGCGAAGCCGAGCGTCGTATCGCGGTCCCAGGCATAGCCGTAGGAAGGTTCGATGAAGGTGCGGTTGACCGAGAAACTGCCGCCGCCATCGAGACCGGCCGGTGTCTGGGCGACCGTGCCAAGGCGGAAGGCGCCGCCCCAGGGGCCGATATTGGCGGGCTGGGCACGGCCGGACTGTGCGGTCAGCGCAGCAGTGCCGAGAAACAGGGCAGCGGCGAGGAGCAGGCGAGAGAGGGGCATGTGTGACATCCTTTTTCCCGTCATACGCATCAGGCTGCGGCTCCGATCCAAATCGGGCAAGAAAATTTGCGGGCCGACGCGGGTCTGTGACCGCATGGCCACAGGCCTGTCACCCGATCCGCGTCACCGCCTGGCCATGCGGTCCGGTCCAGGCCGCGGGTGTGCCGTTCACCGACAGGCAGAACTGCCCCTTGACCGGCGGTGGCCCCGGATCGATGCCCGGGATGACGCCTGGCGCTTCGTTGCTGATCCAGACCGCGTCACGGCTGGCCATGCGTGCGCCAAAGGCGGCGCGGTCATCCCTGTCCGGCAGGTAGGAGAGCACAGCCGTGTGGAAGATGACGCAGGTTGCGCCGCGCGGAACCTCTGCCACCAGCGCGTCGAGATCATGGCGCAGGTCGCCTTTCTCGATGCGTGGCGGCGACGTTCGGGCGAGGGCGATGGCTGCCCGCAGCCTGTCGCGCCGCGCGGTCTGTTCGGGCCAGACCAGGGTTTCCAGCCAGCCGCAATCCGCATCATCGGTGACATCGAGCGGGTTGAGGTCGAGCCCCGCCCGCCAGACGATCTGTGGGTGGCGGTCAGGCAAGGCGTTAAACCCTGCCGCATCACAAGGAAAACAGGGCGCTAGGTCCGGCTCCGGCGCATCAAGCCGGTGCGCCTCCCCTGTGCCCAGCTGCCAGTCATAGCCGTAAGCGTCGGGCAGAAGGCACAGCCCGGCCGACGCGCCGATCTCGATCAGTGCCAGTGGCCCCGCGAACGCGGACAGGGAGGGCAGAATCGCGGCACAGCGCCCCGGCTCGTTGGTCTGGGTGGTGCGCGCCTGCATGATCCGTCCGATCTCCGGCCCATGGGCGCGAAGGACAGCGTCAAAGGCTTCCGGAGACTCAGGCGTGCCGGCCACATGGCGCATGGCCGCAAAGAAGAGGTTCGGCTGGCGGCGCGGCGGCGGCAGCTGCATCAGGAACGAAAGAGCCGACGGCGATCCGGCCACATGGCGGGCGAGCCGCGCATAGAGCGGGGAGACCCCGTCCGCCTCCACCTCGGCGAACCGCCGGTAGCGATCTGAAAGCGCGTCCATAGGTCTGACTAGCCGCAACAGCCGGCCGATTCCAGTCACGTTGGACCGGCACTACGGAGGTCGGCGGAAAAGAAAAGCCCCGCCGGAGCGGGGCTTGTCCAATCTGTCAATGTCCGCTGCGGTCAGACCGCGTGGCGGATGAACAGCTCGTGATGGTCGTTCACCCGCAGCGCGGCGGCCTCGCGTGCCTCGTCGCTGGCCTGCTCCAGATCGGCCTTGGCCTTCTCAAGGAATGCTTCGAGCTTTTCCTTGGTGGCCTCGGCCTTGGGCAGTGCCTCCTCGGCGAGGATCGTGGCACCTTCGGGCGAGATCTCCGCGAACCCGCCGGTGATGACATATTCCGTCACCTCCGACCCGGCCACGACGCGCACCAGTCCGGGGCGCAGCGTGGTCAGGAAGGGCGCATGATTCGGCATGGCCGTCATGTCGCCTTCGGCGCCCGGCAGCTGCACCTGATCGGCCTCGAGCGACGCAAGCTTGCGCTCGGGGGAAACCAGGTCGAATTGCATCTTGTCAGCCATGGGGTCAGAGCCTTTCTATCAGGCCGCTTCCGCGGCCATTTTCTCGGCCTTGGCGATCACTTCGTCGATGCCGCCAACCATGTAGAAGGCTGCCTCGGGCAGGTGATCATATTCGCCGGCCACAACCGCCTTGAAGGAGGCAATCGTGTCTTCGAGCGGCACCTGCACGCCCGGCGAACCGGTGAAGACCTCGGCCACGTCGAACGGCTGGGACAGGAAGCGCTGGATCTTACGGGCACGGGCCACGGTCAGCTTGTCCTCTTCCGACAGTTCGTCCATCCCGAGAATAGCGATGATGTCCTGAAGCGACTTGTAGCGCTGCAGGATCTGCTGCACGTCGCGGGCCACCTGATAGTGCTCGTCGCCGACAACCGCCGGGTCGAGGATGCGCGACGAACTGTCGAGCGGGTCCACGGCCGGGTAGATGCCAAGCTCGGAGATCGCACGGTTGAGAACCGTGGTCGCGTCGAGGTGGGCAAAGGAGGTTGCCGGTGCGGGGTCGGTCAAGTCATCGGCGGGCACGTAGATGGCCTGCACGGACGTGATCGAGCCGTTCTTGGTCGAGGTGATGCGTTCCTGCATGGCACCCATGTCGGTGGCCAGCGTCGGCTGGTAGCCCACAGCGGAGGGGATGCGGCCCAGAAGCGCCGACACCTCGGAGCCTGCCTGCGTGAAGCGGAAGATGTTGTCGACGAAGAACAGAACGTCGGTCCCGGACTGGTCGCGGAACTGTTCGGCCATGGTCAGGCCGGACAGGGCCACACGCATACGCGCGCCCGGCGGTTCGTTCATCTGACCGTAGACCAGTGCCACTTTCGACTTGGTCAGGTCGTCGGCGTTGATAACGCCGGATTCGATGAATTCGTAGTAGAGGTCGTTCCCTTCACGGGTCCGCTCGCCCACGCCGGCGAACACGGAGTAGCCCGAGTGCACCTTGGCGATGTTGTTGATCAGTTCCTGAATGAGAACCGTCTTGCCCACACCGGCGCCGCCGAAGAGGCCGATCTTACCACCCTTGGAATAGGGCGCGAGAAGGTCGATCACCTTGATGCCGGTGACGAGGATCTCGGTCTCGGTCGCCTGTTCGGAGAAGTCCGGAGCTTCGCCGTGGATGTTGCGGGTGCTCGTGGAGTCGATCGGGCCCTTCTCGTCGACCGGCTCGCCGACGACGTTCATGATGCGACCCAGCGTACCGTCACCGACGGGCACGGCGATCTGGCCGCCCGTATCCGTCACTTCAGCGCCGCGGACGAGGCCTTCGGTCGCGTCCATGGCGATGGTGCGCACGGTGTTTTCACCCAGATGCTGGGCGACTTCGAGCACGAGACGCTGACCGTTATTGTCGGTCTCGAGCGCGTTGAGGATCTCGGGCAGGTGGTCGTTGAACTGCACGTCGACGACGGCGCCGATCACCTGTGTGATTTTACCAACAGCGTTTGCCATTTTAATGTTTCTCCAGTCGTCAGAGCGCTTCCGCGCCCGAAATGATCTCGATGAGTTCGCTGGTGATCGCAGCCTGACGCGAGCGGTTATACTCGATGGTCAGCTTGTCGATCATCTCGCCGGCATTGCGCGTCGCATTGTCCATCGCGGACATGCGCGCACCCTGCTCGGACGCGCCGTTTTCCAGCAGGGCCGTGAAGACCTGCGTGGCCACGGAGCGCGGCAAAAGATCGGCCAGGATCGCCTCTTCCTCGGGTTCGTATTCGTAGTTCGTTGCCGAACCGACATCCGCATCCGCATCGAACACGGCGGGGATCAGCTGGAGCGCGGTCGGCTCCTGGTTGATCACGCTGTGGAAGCGGCTGAAGAAGATGGTCACGACGTCGAACTCGCCCTTGGCAAAGCCGTTCAGCGCAGTGTGGGCAATGTCATGCGCATGGGCATATTCCACGCGCTTGGCACCCGACAGATCCACATGGCCGACGAAATGATCCGCCAGCGTCCGTTTCAGCTGTTCGCGGCCCTTCTTGCCGACGGTCAGGATCTTGACCGTCTTGCCCTGCGCCAGCAGCGATTCCGCATGGGTCCGCGCCAGCTTGGCGATCGAGGCGTTGAAGCCGCCGCACAGGCCGCGCTCGGCGGTGGCGACGATCAGCAGATGGGTCTCGTCCGACCCCGACCCTTTCAGGAGCCGCGGTGCCGACGGGCTGTTGGCCGCGCCGGCGGCGAGGTTGCCCAGGACCGCTTCCATCCGCTCGGCATAGGGCCGGGCGGCTTCAGCGGATTCCTGCGCCCGCCGCAATTTTGCGGCGGCGACCATCTGCATCGCCTTGGTGATCTTGCGCGTCGACTTGACGCTCTCGATCCGGTTTTTAAGGTCCTTGAGGCTCGGCATGCGCCTATCCCCTTTCTCGTCTCGGCACTATCAGGCGAAGTCTTTCGCGAAGGCGTCGATGGCCGCCTTGATCTTCTCTTCCAGCTCACCGGCGACCTTCTGGTCATTGTCCCGGATGAAATCGAGGAGATCCTGATTGTTGGCCCGCAGATGGGTCAGCAGACCGGATTCGAAACGGCCCACGTCGGACACGGCGATCTTGTCGAGATAGCCATGGGTACCGGCGTAGATGACCATGACCTGCTCGGCGTTGGTCAGCGGCGAATATTGCGGCTGCTTGAGCAGTTCGGTCAGGCGGGCACCACGGTTCAGCAGGCGCTGGGTCGCGGCGTCGAGGTCGGAGCCGAACTGGGCGAAGGCCGCCATCTCGCGATACTGGGCCAGTTCCAGCTTGATCGAACCGGCAACCGACTTCATCGCCTTGGTCTGCGCGGCGGAACCAACGCGGGACACGGAGAAGCCGACGTTGATGGCCGGGCGGATACCCTGGTTGAACAGGTCCGTCTCGAGGAAGATCTGGCCGTCGGTAATCGAGATCACGTTGGTCGGAATGTAGGCCGAGATGTCGCCAGCCTGGGTTTCAATGACGGGCAGCGCGGTCAGCGAGCCGGCGCCATTGTCCTCGTTCAGCTTGGCGGAACGTTCCAGAAGCCGCGAATGGAGGTAGAAAACGTCACCCGGATAGGCTTCACGTCCCGGCGGACGGCGCAGAAGCAGGGACATCTGGCGATAGGCCACAGCCTGCTTGGACAGGTCATCATAGATGATCAGCGCGTGGCGGCCATTGTCGCGGAAATATTCGGCCATCGCCGTTGCGGCGTAGGGCGCGAGATACTGCATCGGAGCAGGCTCGGATGCGGTCGCGGCGACGACGATGGAATATTCGATCGCGCCGGTTTCTTCGAGCTTGCGCACCAGCTGCGCCACGGTGGACCGCTTCTGGCCAACAGCCACATAGACGCAGTAGAGCTTCTTGCTCTCGTCGTCGCCAGCGGCTTCGTTGTAGGATTTCTGGTTCAGGATCGTGTCGAGCGCCACGGCGGTCTTGCCGGTCTGGCGGTCGCCAATGATCAGCTCGCGCTGGCCACGGCCGATCGGCACCAGTGCGTCGAGCGCCTTCAGGCCGGTGGCCATCGGCTCGTGCACGGATTTACGCGGGATGATGCCCGGGGCCTTGACGTCGGCCACGCGGCGCTCGGTCGCCTCGATCGGACCCTTGCCGTCGATCGGGTTGCCCAGCGCGTCGACGACGCGGCCAAGCAGGGCATCGCCTGCGGGCACGTCCACGATCGCGTTGGTGCGCTTGACGATATCGCCTTCCTTGATGGCCGTGTCCGACCCGAAGATCACGACACCGACATTGTCCTGCTCGAGGTTGAGCGCCATGCCGCGGATCCCGCCGGGGAATTCGACCATCTCACCGGCCTGGATGTTGTCCAGACCGTAGACGCGGGCAATACCGTCACCAACGGACAGCACGCGGCCCACTTCGGCGACTTCGGCGTCATTGCCGAAATTCTTGATCTGGTCCTTGAGGATCGCAGAGATTTCTGCTGCCTGGATCGACATTATCCAACCTCTTTCATTGCATTTTGAAGATTGTTGAGTTTCGAGCGGATCGAGCTGTCGATCATTTTCGAACCCACTTTGACGACGAGACCGCCGATGATCTTCTCATCGACGGTCAAATTCACGGTCACGTCCTTGCCGACGGCCTTCTTCAGCGCGGCGGAGAGCGATTTCTGCTGGGCGGCGGTCAGCTTCTTGGCTGCGGTCACCTCGGCGGTGACTTCGCCGCGGGCGTCCGCCAGAAGCGCCTTCATCTCGGAGATGAGCTGCGGCAGCACGAAGAGCCGGCGCTTGGCGCCCATCAGCCCGATCGTGTTGGTGGTTTCCTGCGACAGACCCATTTTCTTGGCCAGTTCGCTCATGACGGCGGTCTGTTCTCCGCGGGTCACGACCGGGGACGCGATCAGGTCGCGCAGCTCGGGGCTGGCGTCGAGCGCCTCGGCCAGAGCGTTGAGATCTGCTTCCACCGTTTCCAGCTTGCCCTCTTCCTGGGCGAGAGAGAACAGGGCAGCGGCGTAGCGACCGGCAATTCCAGACGTCATCGAGGCTGTATCAGACACGCGCACCTTCCGAATTCTGAACCCGCACCGAACGGGCGGGCAATAGAGACCCGCGCCGAGGATGGCCTCACGCGGGAAATTCGGCGCGGTGATAGCAGAGGGCGGGGCATCGGGCAAGGCCCTGCCCCGCGCGTCTCCTGTCCGATTAACCTACTGTTAAAAATAGAAATTCATCCGGAATCGGGCCGGATGCGACGCTTTGCACCGGCTTTTTTGGGCAAACGGGGCCGGTTTTCCGGCAGCTTTTGCCGCATATGGGCGCGAATTGGAGCGAATCCGCGTCCCCAGGCACCGGTCGGGGCGGTCCGCTCAGCCCGTGGCCGAGCCGCGCCGCAGCGTCGCGCGGGCCGCCGGGCGCGGCGCGCTTGCAGGCGGGCCGACCCGCCCGAGTGCCGGTTTCGGGCGCGGTTTCGTCAGCCCTTCGAGCACGTCGAGCGGCGACAGGACAAGATCGCGCTTGCCGTCGCGTGTGCCGGCATAAACCTGTTTCGTGGCCTCGATCAGGAGCGCCCCCGACAGGATGCTCGAATCCATGCCCCGCCCGATCCGCTCGCACAGGCCGCCCACCCTGAGCCAGAACCGTTTCTGGCTCGGCGGCGCGAAGAGCGCGACCCCGTGGGTCTGCGGCTCGAACCGGTTGTCGCGCAACTGGCGTTCAAGCTGCTGGAAACTGTAGGGGCGGCCATAGCCGAACGGGGTCTGTTCGCTCCGCGCCCAGGATCCGGCGCGGTTGGGGACGATGAAAAAGGCCCGCCCGCCGGGGGCGAGCACCCGCCACATTTCCTGCAGAAGCATCGCGGGCTGCTCGCAGGTTTCCAGCCCGTGGGCGACGATGAGCGTGTCGACGCTGCCGCTGTCCACCGGCCAGTGGGTCTCCTCCACCAGCACCGACACATTGTCCATGCCCGGCGGCCAGGGCATGACGCCCTGCTGGCCTGGCATCAAGCAGAGCGTCGCCGCGCCGGCTTCGAGATAGGGGCGAAGAAACGGGGCGGCGAAGCCGAACCCCACGACCGTCTTGCCCGCATCCTCCCCGATCAGGGCCGCGAGCGCGGAGCGCAGGTCGCGTTGCACCGCACGTCCCAGTTTCGTGCGGTAGTAGAAGCTGCGCAAATCGACGACATCAAGGTGCATTGCGTCCGCCCGGCAAGAGTTTAAGCTCGCGTATCGAACAGACCTACACCAAAGAGAGGACGCACGCCATGCCGTTGGAAATCGTCACCATTCCGTGCCTGGAGGACAATTACGCCTATCTCGCACATGATCCCGGGACGGGCACGACGGCACTGGTCGATGCGCCCGAAGCGGGTCCGATCAAGGCAGAGCTGGACGCCCGCGACTGGACGCTCGACCTCGTGCTTCTGACCCATCATCATTGGGACCATGTGGACGGTCTGCCGGAGTTGCGCGACGCCTATAGCCCCAAGGTCGCGGGCTGCAAGGCCGATGCGGACCGGCTGCCGCCGCTCGATATTGCGCTCGCCGATGGGGACGAGATCGCGATCGGGTCGGAAACCGGCACCGTCATCGATGTGTCAGGCCACACGATCAACCATGTCGCTTTCCACTTCCCCGGCTCGAAGGTGGTGTTCACCGCCGACAGCCTGATGGCAATGGGCTGCGGCGCGGTGTTCGAGGGCACGATGGCGCAGATGTGGGCGAGCCTTGCGAAGCTCGCGGCCCTGCCTGACGACACGCTGGTCTGTTCGGGCCACGAATATACCCAGAACAATGCGCGGTTCGCGGTGACGGTGGACCCGGAGAATGCAGCCCTGAAGACCCGCGTGGCCGAGATCGACGCCGCCCGTGCGCAAGGCACACCGACCGTGCCCTCGCTTCTGGGGCTGGAGCGGGCCACGAATCCCTTCCTGCGCGCCGTCGCACCGGAGGTGAAGGCCTATCTGGGGATGCCCGACGCAAGCGACGCGGATGCCTTTGCAGAAATCCGAACCCGCAAGAACAATTTTTGAGCGACAGCGCGCCGCCCGATGCACGAGTGGCGCGAGAATTGCACACAATAAGGTCATTTTCGTGATAGTCTCTCTTGAAGAGGGCGGGATAAATCCGAAGTCTATAAGGACCGGCTACAATGCCCTCCGGCGCCCGGCATTCCTCGGGCGCGGAAAGATAGAAAGGCAGATTTGATGCCCTCATTTTCGAGCACACTTGAATCGGCAATCCATTCGGCGCTGGGGCTCGCCAACGCGCGCCGCCACGAACTCGCCACGCTGGAGCATCTGCTCCTCGCACTGGTGGACGAGCCGGATGCCGCACGCGTCATGACCGCCTGCAACGTGGATCTCGACGCGCTGCGAAAGTCGCTGACCACCTTCATCGATGACGAACTGGACGCTCTCGTGTCCGACATCGAAGGCTCCGAAGCCGCGCCGACAACCGGTTTCCAGCGGGTGATCCAGCGCGCCGCGATCCATGTCCAGTCCTCGGGCCGGACGGAAGTGACCGGCGCCAACGTGCTCGTCGCGATCTTCGCCGAGCGCGAAAGCCATGCCGCCTACTTTCTGCAGCAGCAGGACATGACCCGCTATGACGCGGTGAACTATATCTCGCACGGCGTTGCGAAGAACCCGAGCTACGGCGAATCCCGTCCTGTGCAGGGCACCGAGGAGACCGGCGAACAGGTGGAGGACAATCCCTCCAAGGGTGAGGAAACGGCGCTGGAAAAATATTGCGTCGACCTCAACGCCAAGGCCCGTCAGGGCAATGTCGACCCGCTGATCGGCCGCGAGCATGAGGTGG
The DNA here is from genome assembly GCF_009833495.1 of Oceanomicrobium pacificus. Taxonomy (GTDB): domain Bacteria; phylum Pseudomonadota; class Alphaproteobacteria; order Rhodobacterales; family Rhodobacteraceae; genus Oceanomicrobium; species Oceanomicrobium pacificus. The sequence goes on from NZ_WUWG01000001.1 coordinate 430,485, forward strand.
AGCGCTGCATCCAGGTGCTGTGCCGCCGCCGCAAGAACAACCCGATCCTCGTGGGCGACCCCGGTGTCGGCAAGACGGCCATCGCCGAAGGGCTTGCGCGCAAGATCGTGGATGAGGAAACCCCCGCCGTGCTGGCCGAAACGGTGATCTTCGCGCTCGACATGGGCGCGCTCCTGGCCGGAACCCGCTACCGCGGCGATTTCGAGGAACGGCTGAAAGCGGTGATGACCGAGATGGAGGCGCATCCCAACGCGGTGCTCTTCATCGACGAGATCCACACGATCATCGGAGCCGGCGCGACCTCGGGCGGCGCGATGGATGCGTCCAACCTGCTGAAACCCGCCTTGCAGGGCGGCAAGCTGCGCTGCATGGGGTCGACCACATACAAGGAATATCGCCAGCATTTCGAGAAAGACCGCGCCCTGTCGCGCCGGTTCCAGAAAATCGATGTTGTCGAGCCGTCGGTCGACGATGCAACCAAGATCCTGATGGGGCTGAAACCCTATTTCGAGGACCATCACGACATCCGCTACACGGCGGATGCGATCAAGACGGCGGTGGACCTGTCCGCCCGTTACATCAACGACCGCAAGCTGCCCGACAAGGCGATCGACGTGATCGACGAGGCCGGTGCCGCGCAGATGCTCCTGCCGGAGAAGAAGCGCCGCAAGACGATCGGCGCCAAGGATATCGAGGCCGTGGTCGCAAAGATCGCCCGCATCCCGCCCAAGAACGTCTCCAAAGACGATGCGGAGGTGCTGAAGGATCTGGAACGCAGCCTGAAGCGCGTGGTTTTCGGTCAGGACGCGGCCATCGAGGCGCTGGCCTCCGCGATCAAGCTGAGCCGTGCCGGCCTGCGCGAACCCGAAAAGCCGATCGGGAACTATCTGTTTGCCGGGCCGACGGGCGTCGGCAAGACGGAAGTCGCCCGCCAGCTTGCCGACACGCTCGGCGTGGAACTGCTGCGGTTCGACATGTCCGAATATATGGAAAAGCATGCGGTTTCGCGGCTGATCGGCGCCCCGCCGGGCTATGTCGGCTTCGATCAGGGCGGCATGCTGACCGACGGTGTGGACCAGCATCCGCATTGCGTGCTCCTGCTCGACGAGATCGAGAAGGCGCATCCGGACGTGTTCAACATCCTTCTGCAGGTGATGGATCACGGCAAGCTGACCGACCATAACGGCCGTTCGGTGGATTTCCGCAATGTGGTGCTCATCATGACCTCCAACGCGGGCGCGGCCGAACAGGCCCGTGCGGCGATCGGCTTCGGCAAAGACCGGCGCGAGGGTGAGGATACGGCCGCCATCGAACGGCTGTTCACGCCCGAGTTCCGCAACCGGCTGGACGCGATCATCAGCTTCGGCGCGCTGCCGAAACCGGTGATCCTGCAAGTGGTGGAGAAATTCGTGCTCCAGCTCGAAGCCCAGCTGATGGATCGCAACGTGTCCATCGAGCTGACCCGTGCTGCCGCCGAATGGCTCGCCGACAAGGGTTATGACGAGCGGATGGGCGCGCGGCCTCTGGCCCGCGTGATCCAGGAGAACATCAAGAAACCGCTGGCGGAGGAGCTGCTCTTCGGCAAGCTCGCCAAGGGCGGGCTGGTGAAGGTGGGCGTGAAGGACGGGGCGCTCGATCTGCGGATCGAGAAGCCGGACCAGAAACGCATCTCCACCAAGCGACCGCCGCTTCTGGCTGCCGACTGAGGGCAGTTGCACCGAAGAATGCGAAAGGGCCGGTCGACATCGACCGGCCCTTTTGCATTGGATGCTTGCCGCCTTTTCAGACTTCGCGGCCTGCATCCTCGTCGAGCGGGTTGGGCAGGATGACCACCGTGCCGACCTTCTCCTCGCTCTCCACATATTCGGTCGCCGCCACGATCTCCTCCAGCGGCAGCACACGGTCGATCATCGGGCGGAGCGCACCCGCTTCGGCCAGCGCAGTGATCTCGTCGAGCACCTTGCGGTTCGCTCCCGGCAGCGGGAAGCGGATCTTTTTCCGCCCGCCAAAGGCGGCGCTGCGCAAAGCCAGCAGCGGGTTTTCGCAGCCCGGCCCCAATTCGGTCGACATATAGGTGCCGCCATCCTTCAAAAGCGGTCGGCAATAGCGGTAGCGGCTGCGGCCCACCGCGTCGAAAATCACGTCGTAACGGGCATCGGTCGCGGTGAAATCCTCCCGCTTGTAGTCATAGACGCGCTCGGCCCCGAGATCGTGCAGCAGGTCGACCGTGCCGGTCTTGCAGACGGCGTCGAGCACCATCCCCTCGCCCTTTGGCGCAAGGTGGCGCAGCCATTGCACGGCGTTGAGCCCGATCGACCCAGATGCGCCGTTGACCAGCACCGCCATACCGCGCGCGGGCGCGATGGCCCTGACATAGGCGCGGGCCAGCATCGGTCCGTCGAGCAGCGTCACCGCTTCGATGAAACTGAGCCCGCGCGGCTTCGGCCCCACGGCGCCCTTCGCCTTCATGCACAGGTATTCCGCCTGTCCGCCGCCGGGGTCACCCGTCATGCCGACCACCGCCTGCCCGACCTGAAAGCCCGTCACGCCGTCGCCGAGCTTGTCGACAATTCCCGCCACCTCGTTGCCGAGCACGCGGAATTTGGGCCGCGTCAGCCCGGTGAAAGCGCGGGTGATGAAAGGCGTGGCGGCGCGGAACCCGCAATCGGTGCGGTTGACCGTGGTGGCCATCACGCGGATGCGAATCTCGCCCGGTTTTGGCTCGGGCACCGGCAGATCGTCGAGCCGCAGCACCTCCGGCCCGCCATAGGCATCATGGACGGCGGCCTTCATGGCCTGTGCGCCTGACCGGGCACGCCCGCACCAAGCGGCTTGAGGAACGTCACCTTGTCATCCCCTTCGGCCCAGAAATCGCGGATGCGGGCCGCCTCGGTATAGCCCGCCTGTGCATAGAACCGCCGGGCCGGATCGAATGCGGCGGTGCCAGATGTGTCGACGATCAGGAGCCGTGCGCCACGTTCGGCCAGTTCGGCCTCCATCGCGGCGACGAGTGCGCGGCCGACGCCCTGCCCCTGCGCGGACCCGCCAACGCCCAGCGCCAGCATGTTCCATGTGCCGTCGGTCATCTCCTCGGCCCGCGCAAAGCACAGGCCGGTCAGACTGACTGTGCCTTCGGCCACGAGCCAGACCTCTTCATCGGCCCCTGCAAGGGCCGGCGCGATCATGTCGGGCAGCATCTCCGGCGGAAACAGATCGACCGTTTCCAAGAGCGCCTGCAACGCCGCCACATCGTCTGAGCGCGCCGCGCGAACCGCAGTGTCAGGCATCCTCCATCCTCCGCTTCTGCCGCGCGCGCCTGAATGGCGTTGCGGCTATTTTTCGGTGAACTTCAATTCGATCCGGCGGTTGCGCGCCAGCGCGGCGGGGCTGTCGCCCGGGTCGATCGGCTGGAACTCGCCAAAGCCCGTCGCCGCCAACCGGTTCGCGGGGATGCCCTCATTCTCGATCAGGTAGCGCACGACCGAAAGCGCACGCGCCTGGCTCAGCTCCCAATTGTCCTCGAACGGGCTGCCACGGCCCAGCGGCGTCTTGTCGGTATGGCCGTCGACCCGCAGGATCCAGTTGATCCCGTCGGGTATCTCGGCCGCCACATCGCGCAGAAGCCCGGCCACCTGGCTGACCTGACGCCGGCCGGCTAGGCCGAGTTCGTCCGATCCCGGTGCGAAGAGCACTTCGGAGGAGAAGACGAACCGGTCGCCGACGATCTGCACGCCCTCTCGCGTGCCGAGGATTTCGCTCAGGCGGGCAAAAAACTCGGAGCGGAACTTGCGCAGGTCCTTGGCCTCTTCCTCCAGCCGCGCACGTTCGCGTGCTTCCAGTTCCGCCCGCTTGCGCTCCTCGGAGGCCACGCGGGCCAACGCCGCGTTGAGGTTCGAGCCGAGGCTCTGGATCTGCACCTGCGCTGCCGCTTCGGCCGCCTCGGACGCATCCAGCAATCCCTGCAATTCCTGCAACTGGGTGCGCAGGGCCGCCGATTGCTGGTTCAGAAGCTCCACCTGACGGGCGCTGTCGGTTGAAATGTCGCGTTCCTCGGCCAGCAGACGCTGCGCTTCGGCCAGAAGCGCCGCCTGCCGCTCCGCTTCAGTCAGTTCGCGGTCACGCAGGGCCTGCAAATCCGCCTCCGCCGCGCGGGAGGCGGCCAACAGTTCGAGCGTTTCCTCGGCCTTCTTGCGCTCGGCTTCCAGCCGCAGGGTCATGGCGGTCAGTTCGGCGGAGGAATTTTCCAGCCGCGCCCGCAGCGCCTCGGCCGCGGCAGCCTCGACCAACGTGGCCGCTTCCGCGTCAGTCAGCGCGGCCTTGGTCTCGTCCAGTTCCGCGTCGAGCGCCGCGCGCCGCGTTTCCAGATCGGCGGCCTCGGATTCCAGATCGGCCACCAGCGCTTCAAGCGCCTCGCGCCGGGCGGCAGCGAGACGCGCTGCCTCCACACCTTCGTCGATTTCCGCGCGCGCCTGCGCCAGCGCCAGTTGCAGCGCCTCTTTCTGCGAGATCTCGCGGGCATTGAGCGCTTCGAGATCGGCAATGCGCGCCACCGCGCCAGACAAGTCGCTCTCCCGCTCGGCCAGATCGGACCGGGTTGCGTCGAGATCCGCGACAAGCCCTGCATTGCGCGCGTCGAGATCGGCATTCTGCGCGATCAGCCCCGCCACCTGATCCTCGAAACTGGCGATCTGTCCGGCCTGCTCCTCGGTCTGGCGCGTCAGTGTCGCGATCAGCGTCGCCTGCGCCGCACGTTCGGCTTCCGACGCGGCGAGCGCGTCGTTCACGCCGCCGAGTTCTGTCTCCAGCCGGTCGGTTCGCTGCTGTTCCAGTCCGAGCGCCTGTGCCAGTCCGGCAAGCTGGTCCGACAGGGCGCCGAGTTCCTGATCCTTGGTGATGATCTCCGCATCCTTGCCGGTGATCGTTTCCTGCAGCACGAACTGGATGATCATGAAGATCGACAGGACAAACATCAGCACCAGCAGGAGCGCGGTCATCGCGTCCACGAAACCCGGCCAGATATTGGCGGTAAACCTGCTGCCCGCGCGGCGGCTGAGCGCCATGGCCTAGCCCCCCGTCTGCCCGCTGCGCAGCGCCTGCACCAGCGCGGCCATGTCCTGACGCAACTCCGCCAGCGTGTCCTGCCGTCCGGCGGACATTTCCTCCAGTATACGCAGAAGCTGCACGTCGATATTGCGCAGGCGCATCCGCATCTCGCTGTCGAGCGCGCCCGTATCCTCGCCCTGGGTTTCCAGCACCCGCGCCACGCGTTCCATGGCCTGCACGCCACGATCCTCTAGATGGGTGACATGGTCCTGACCGGCAACCATCCGGCTCTGCCCCTCGATCAGCCGTTCCAGCGCGACCGAGAACCGCTCCTGCCCTGCCGCCAGACGGTCCTGAGACTCTGCCAGCCGCGACACAAGCTGTGCGTCCACGGGCTGGCCCGACTGCGGCTGGTTCTGCGGGGCGGACTGCATCTGCATGGCCAGCGCGTTGACCGCGTCTGCCAGCGACCCGAGCTTGCCGTCGGTCTGGATGCGCCGTTCCTCGGCCCGCTGGATGAAGTCGCGCAGGCTCTCGATCTGGTAGGCCGACTGTTCGATCAGGTCTCCCACGCTCGACACGCTGTCATCCCCGTCACCGGACGAGAAGCTGATCCGCGTGATCGAGGAGAGCCATTCCTCCAACTCGCGGTAGAACCGGTTCTGCCCGTGGCCGGCGAACAGTTCCAGAAGCCCCACCACGAGCGACCCGGCAAGGCCGAGGAGCGAGGAGGCAAATGCGGTGCCCATGCCGCCCAGCTGCTGCTCCAGCCCGTTCATGAGCATGGAGAAGCCGCCCAGCGCGTTACCATCCTCCTGCGGGGCGAGCGTGCGGATCGTGTCCACCACCGCAGGCACGGTCGTGGCGAGGCCGTAGAATGTGCCGAGCAGGCCGAGGAAGATCAGCAGGTTGATGATGTAGCGCGTGATGTCGCGCGCCTCGTCGAGCCGCGTCGCCACACTGTCGAGGATCGAGCGTGTCGAGGTGGAGGTGAGCGCATTGCGCGCCCTCTGGTCCGACAGGAGCGCGGACAGCGAGGCCAGCAGAAGCGGCGCCTTGATGAACTCGTGGCCCGGTCGGTTGAGCGCGAACCCCTCGATCCAGTTGACCGACGAGACGAGCTGGAACACCTGCGCGAAACAGGCCAGCACGCCGAGCACGAACACCGCGACGATCACGCCGTTCAGGTAGGGCGAGGCAAGGAACACCGGTGCGATGCTGGGATAGGCCAGCACCCCTCCGAAGGTCACCGCGCCAAGGATCATGAGCATGATCACGATCTGGCGGATCGGCTGCGAAAATTGCGGCTCGTGGTGTGTGTCGAGTTTCATCTGCCTGCCTGTCGTCCGGACCGCTCGGTGGTCCTGCCTCTTCTGCCCTGATTTTTTGGCAGCATTGTGTCTGGGGGAAGTTTATAACGCCGGTGGGCCGGTTGAGAAGCCCGCGCTGCCCCGTGGCGGGGGCAGCATCTTGAATATTCGCCATTGAATACCCAAGTATACAAAGTAAATGGAACAAAAATAGAGGGTTGTAGGGATGATTGACGCATTCGGAGCACCGGCGATTGCCATAGCTGTTTTCGCCATTTTGATGATTTTCCTGATGGTCAAGTCCGTCCCGCAGGGCGAGCACTGGACTGTCGAACGCTTTGGCCGCTTTGTCCGCACCCTCAAACCGGGTCTGCGGTTCCTGATCCCGCTGATCGACAAGGTCGGCACCAAGATCAACATGATGGAGACCGTGCTCGACATTGACAGCCAGGAGGTCATCACCCGCGACAATGCGATGGTGCTGGCCGACGCGGTGGCCTTCTATCAGGTGATCGACGCGGGCAAGGCCGCCTATGAGGTGCGCAATCTGGAACGCGCCCTGTCGAACCTCGCGCAGACCAACATCCGTGCGGTGATCGGTGCGATGGACCTCGACGAGAGCCTGTCGAACCGCGACGTGATCAACTCCAAACTGCTGACCGTGATCGATGAAGCGGCCCATCCGTGGGGCGTGAAAGTCACCCGCGTGGAGATCAAGGATCTGGCCCCGCCGGCGGACATCAACGAGGCCATGGCCCGCCAGATGAAGGCCGAGCGCGAGAAGCGCGCCGAGGTTCTGATCGCCGAAGGCTTGAAACAGTCCGCGATCCTGAAAGCCGAGGGCGAGCGCGAAAGCCAGATCCGCGAGGCCGAGGGCCGGCGCGAGGCGGCCTTCCTCGATGCCGAGGCGCGCGAACGGTCGGCCGAAGCCGAAGCCCGCGCCACGAGCATGGTGTCCGAGGCCATCGCCAAGGGCGACATTCAGGCGATCAACTATTTCGTCGCGCAGAAATATACCGAGGCACTGCAGAATGTGGCCGCATCGCCCAATGCCAAGACGGTGATGATCCCGCTCGAAGCGGCGAGCCTGATCGGCTCGGTCGCCGGCATTGCCGAGATCGCCAAGGCCACCGGCCTGAAGTCGGAGTAAGGCGATGGAACCGGGCTTCTTTTCCGCTCTGGCCAGTATCTCGCCCTGGTGGTGGGTCGCCTTCGCCATCGCGCTCGGCGCGGTGGAGATGCTGACCATGTCCTTCTTCCTGATCTGGCCGGCGCTCGCTGCCCTTCTGACCGCGCTCGTGGTCGCGCTGGTGCCGGACCTGTCGGGCGAGATGGTGCTGACGATCTTCGCGCTGAGCGCATTGGCGCTCACCTTCGTTGGCCGCGCCCTGGTGGCACGGTTCGGCACCGGCCGGAGCGAGTCCCCCGCGCTCAACGAGCGCAGCGGCCAGATGGTCGGGCGTCGGGCGCGGGTCATCGCCTGTGACGGCGCGGAAGGCCACGTGGAGATCGACGGCATCCGCTGGCGCGCGGTCTGGGATGATGCGGGCGGCAGCCAGCCCGGAGAGACGGTTCAGGTCACAGCAGCAAGCGGCATGACCCTTACCGTCAGCGCCCTGCCCGCCTGACAGATCCTGTGGCGCCGCGGCGGTCAGCCGCCGCGCCGCGCCTCCACCAGATCCCGCAGGCGGTGCAGGTCGGGGTCGGAGATTCCCAGTCCTTCCAGCGAAGCCACCGTGTTGGACAGATATTCATGGTTCGGCCCCGCCGAGCCATGCGCGCGACAGATGATCTCCGCCTGATCCTCGAGCGGCAGACGGCCGGCATACTGGTCATGCGCCGTGTCCATCACGTAGCAGACCGCTTCCACCTCCGCGCCTGATGCAAGCGTCACGGCCGCCCGCGTCTCCCGATAGGCGTCGGAGACAAGTTCCCGCGCCCGCAGGTAGGCCAGCGCGGCTTCGGCCTCGGGCTCGGCCACACGGTAGGCGACACCCTGACAGGTGGCCCCCGCTTCGGGGTCGAGCGCCAGCACGAGGCCCGGCGCCTCTGCGGTGCCGCGATAATGGATCGAGCGCATGCAGAAGGACCGATGATATCCGGTGAGAAGTGCGATTTCCCGCTCCGCATAGGCAAAGCCCGGCCGCCAGATCAAAGAGCCGTAGCCAAACACCCAGAATCCATCCATACCGTCACCCGATGGTTATCGAAGAACACCTGATATAGTCCGTCGGGCAGGCAAGCGGGAGATCAAAATGCGCGCACTCATCATCGCGGTTCTTGTGGCGGCGCTCGGCTGGAGCACCTGGTGGCTGATCGGCTCGACCGCACATCAGCGCGCGCTCGACGGCTGGCTCGACGCACAGGCCGCGCGCGGTTGGGTGGCCGAGCGCGAGGATCTCGACGTGAACGGCTATCCCAACCGGTTCGACACAACCGTGACCGGCCTGAAACTCGGCGATCCGGCGCAGGGCTGGCTCTGGGAAGCGCCCTTCTTCCAGATCCTGTCGCTGGCCTACAAACCCACCCATGTGATCGCCGTCTGGCCGAACGAGCAGCGCGTCACGGTGCCCGAAGGGCCGGTCGATATCCGCTCGGACCTGATGCGCGGCTCGGTGATCTTCACGCCCGATACCGGTCTGGCGCTGGAGCGGATGAACATCGAGATGGACAAGGTCGACATTGCCGCACCGGACGGCTGGGCGGCCGGTTTTGCCACCGCCAAACTCGCCACCGGACGCAATCCCGACCGCTACGAGACCGACTTTGCCCATGATATCGGGTTCGACGCGGCAGACCTGCGCTTCCCGTCGCGGATCATGGAGATCATCGACCGGAAGGGCCGCCTGCCCGATACCCTGTCATCAGCCAAGCTGTTCGTCACAGCCGGTTTCACCGGCCCGTGGGACCGCAAGGCGGTAGAAACCGTGGCACCCGGACTGACCGCACTCGACGTGAACGAATTCTCGATCATCTGGGGCGAGCTGGAACTGGAAGCCAAGGGCAGCCTGACCTTCGATGCCGCCGGCGTGCCGACCGGATCGCTCTCGGTGCGGGCGAAACAGTGGAAGCAGATGCTGGAACTGATGGTCGATGCAGGCGCCATCCCCGGCGGCACTGCGGGGACGCTCGAAACCGGACTGGGGCTCGTGGCGCGCCTGTCGGGGCGGCCCGACACGCTCGACGCACCGCTTGTCTTCGAGAACGGGCTGATGCGGCTCGGGCCGGTACCGATCGGCCCGGCGCCGCGCCTCATCCAGCAGCGCTAGGCTGCCCCCGGTCTCCATCCGTCAGCGGCAGTAGGGGCCGCTGCGATAATCCGCCACGTCAAAGTGGAAATGGTCGCGATGGAACCGGTCCGATCGCGGCCCGAGCACCGTCCCGAACGGCCCGCAGGCGGTTTTGTGCAGCGCCTGAACCGTCTTGGCATGTTTGCCCGAAGCCCAGTCGCCCAGCACGGTCAGCGTCTCGCCGTTGCGCAGGTTGAAGCCGGCAATGTCGACCGCATTGCCACGCGCATGTTCCGACAGTTTGCCCTGTGGCAGGTTGTTGCGCCGCCGGCAGGCATAGTGGGCCACGATATCGATGCTCTGCAGCCCGCCGCCGGTCTTGCCGATCGCCGGTTTGGCGCCCTCCCGCACATAGGTGTTGAGCGCGGTCGCGGCCTCGCAATTGAGGACCGGCTGCATTTGCAGCATCACGCCGGACACCGAACTGACCTTGACCGGATTGGCGATGCCGCAGCCGCCGCCAGTGCCGATCGGGTCGACCTTCACACCTCGGATCTGCTTGTTGCCGCAGATCGGGCCGTTCGAATCACGACTGGCATAATCGTCATCCTCACCGCAGGCGGCCAGCGCCAGCACAGCGAGCAGGGGCCAAACTAAAGCCGTCTTCATCGTCACTCTCCTCCGTCCTGCGGGCCGGACTGGCGCCGGCCGCGTCAGATGTTCAGCCGCCCTGCGATCGTTTCGCCGGCGGCGTGTCTGCCGCCGGGGCGGCTTTGGACGTGTCGGGGCCGACACGTCCGAAATCCGGGGCATCCGTATCCTGCCCCGCATCGATGATCCCGCGGCGAATGTCGCGTGTGCGGGTGAAATAATCGAAAAGATGGTCGCCATCGCCGGTCCGGATGGCCCGTTGCAGCGCGAACAATTCCTCGGTGAACCGGCCGAGGATTTCCAGCGTCGCCGCCTTGTTGTTGAGGAACACATCCCGCCACATGGTCGGGTCGGAGGCCGCGATGCGCGTGAAATCGCGAAAGCCCGCAGCGGAATAGTTGATCACCTCGGATGCGGTCACGCGGCGCAAGTCATCGGCCACACCCACCATCGTGTAGGCGATCAGGTGCGGTGCGTGGCTGGTGACGGCGAGCACCAGATCGTGGTGATCGGCATCCATCATGTCGACATTGGCGCCGATGCCGGTCCAGAACCGGTCGAGACGCGCGACCTCTGCCTCGGGCGTGCCCTCGATCGGGGTCATCAGGCACCAGCGGTTCTGGAAGAGCGTTGCGAACCCCGAGCGTGGACCGGAATGTTCGGTGCCGGCCAGCGGATGGGCGGGAATGAACCAGACCCCGTCGGGCAGATGCGGCGTCACGGCCTCGATCACCGCGCCCTTGACCGACCCGACATCGCTGACCGTGGCGCCGGGTTTCAGATGCGGGGCGATCTCCTCCATCACGCCGCCCATTGCGCCCACGGGCACGCAGAGCACCACGAGGTCGGCGCCCTCTACCGCTTCGGCGGCGCTGTCGGTCACCCGGTCGCAGAGCCCGATCTCGCGCGCGATGTCGCGGGTTTCGGCACTGCGGGCCGTGCCGGTGATCGTGCAGTCCCACCCGGCGGCGCGGATCGCGTGGCACATGGAGGAGGCGATGAGCCCGAGCCCGATGAAGGCAACGTGATCGTAAGGGGGGCGGCTCATGCGGCAGGCTCCGACCGGCCGAGGAAATCGGCAATGATGCTGACGACGCGGCGGCAGGCCAGTTCGTCGCCAATGGTGATGCGCAGGGCGGCAGGCAGCTTGTAGCCGGTGACGCGCCGGACGAGCACGCCCCCTTCGCGGAGCGCCATATCGCAAGCGCCGGCCTGGTCGGGACTGTCGAACCGGGCCAGAATGAAATTCGCCTCCGACCGGTCGGACGGAATGCCGAGCGCGTCCAGTTCTGCCGCCAGCCAGTCGCGCCATTGCGCATTCAGCGCCACCGAGCGCGCGACATGGTCGCGGTCGCGGATCGCAGCCTCGCCCGCAGCCAGCCCGGCAGCGGAGACGTTGAACGGCCCGCGCACGCGGTTGAGCGCCTCGATCACATGGGCCGGACCGTAACCCCAGCCGACGCGCAAACCGCCCAGCCCGTGCACCTTGGAGAAGGTGCGTGTCATCACGACATTGTCCCGCGCCTCCACCAGCGCGCGACCGGCATCGAAGTCCGGGTCACGCACATATTCCGCATAGGCCCCGTCAAGCACCAGAAGTGCTGCCTCCGGCAGGCCCTCGGCCAGCCGCGCGACCTCCTCCGGCCCGATCATCGTGCCGGTCGGATTGTTGGGGTTGGCAATGAAGACGAGCCGCGTGCGGTCCGTACAGACAGACAGGATCGCATCGACATCCGTGACCCGCACGCGCTCCGGCGCTTCGACCGGCGTTGCACCGGCCGCACGGGCCGAGATCGGATACATGGCGAACCCGTGCTCGGTATGGACGACCTCGTCGCCCGGACCGGCATAGACCTGACAGAGGAAGGCGATGATCTCGTCCGATCCGGCGCCGCAGATGACCCGCGCGGGATCGAGCCCGTGGACCTCGGCAATCGCGCCGCGCAGTGCCGCATGGCCGCTGTCGGGATAAAGCTCCAGCGACTCCGCCGCCGCGATCACGGCCGCTTTGGCCGCCGGGCTGGGGCCGTATGGATTTTCGTTGGAACTGAGTTTGGTGACGCTGTTCTGCGCGCCAGCAAGTTTGGATTCGCCGCTCACATAGAGCTCGATATCCAGAATGCCCGGTTGCGGCCGGATGGTCCGATGCGGCGTGCCCATTTTACTCTGCCTCAGAGGGTGTTGCCGCGGTTTTAGCCAAGCCGCGCCTGCAAGGCCAGCATTTTGGCGCGCAAGGCCCTCCGGTCGGCAGACGGATGCCGACCGGGCGCCGCGCCTCAGTAGAAGCTCTGGGGGTCGATATCGATGGTGACGCGCAGCGTGCCGCCCAGTTTCAGACCCGCACGCCATGTCTGGAGCGCGGGTTGCAGCCGTGTGCCGCGCGGGGCCTTGACCAGAAGCCGCATCCGGTGCCGCCCGCGAATGCGCGCCACGGGCGCGGGCGCCGGACCGAAGAGCGTTGCGCCCACGCCAGACAGCAGGGGCGCACGGCGTGCCAGTTCGCGTGCCACTGCGGTCACCTGCGGCAAATCCGTGCCCGAGACGACCACGCCGGCCATCCGCCCGAAGGGCGGCGTCGCGGCAGCTTCCCGCATTGCGGCTTCGGCGGTGAAGAAGGCTTCGTCATCATTGGACAGGATCGCGCGGATCACCGGATGGTCCGGCTGGTGGGTCTGGATGAGCGCCTGCCCCGGCTTGTCCGCACGGCCTGCGCGCCCCGCCACCTGCCGGATCAGTTGATAGGTCTTCTCCGCCGCCCGCAGGTCGCCCCCCTGCAACCCCAGATCGGCGTCGATCACGCCGACAAGCGTCAGGAGCGGAAAATTGTGCCCCTTGGCGACCAGTTGCGTGCCCACGATCAGGTCGGCCTCGCCGCCCGCAATCTGGTCGATCCGCTGCTTCATCGCGCGGGCCGACATGGCAAGGTCGGAGGAAAGGACCGCGATCCGCGCATCGGGGAAGAGCCCGCTGGCTTCCTCGGCCAGCCGCTCGACCCCCGGACCGATGGCGGCCAGCCGCCCGGCCACGCCGCAACTGGGGCAGGTTTCCGGAATCGGCGCCGTGGCCCCGCACTGGTGGCACATGAGCCGGCGCTGGAACCGGTGTTCGACCATCCGCGCGTCGCAATCGGTGCAGCCGACCTGATGCCCGCAGGCACGGCAAATGGTGAGCGGTGCGAAGCCGCGACGGTTGATGAAAAGAAGCGCCTGCTCGCCATCCGCGATCCGGCGGCCGACCTCTGCCGCGAGGGGTTCCGATATCCAGCGCCCCGTCTCCAGCGTCTCGGCACGCATGTCGATGGCCTGCATGTCGGGCAGGCTTGCGGTGCCGAACCGCTCGGTCAGGTCGAGCCGCGCATATTTTCCCGCCCGCGCATTGGTCCAGCTTTCCAGCGACGGCGTGGCCGAGGCCAGAACCACCTGCCCGCGCGACAGGGATGCGCGCAGCACCGCCATGTCACGGGCACTGTAGAGCACGCCATCCTCCTGCTTGTAGGAACCGTCATGCTCCTCATCCACAATGATGAGGCCGGGATCGGTGAAGGGAAGGAAAAGCGCCGACCGCGCGCCCACGACAAGCTGCGCCTCGCCCGACGCCACGGCTTTCCAGGCGCGGCGGCGTTCGGCCTGCGTCACGCCCGAATGCCATTCCACCGGCCGCGCGCCGAAGCGGCGTTCCACACGGTCGAGAAACTCCACCGTCAGGGCGATTTCAGGCAACAGAACCAGCGCCTGCCGGCCCTGTTCAAGCGCCGCGGCCACGGCTTCGAGATAGACCTCCGTCTTGCCCGATCCGGTGACCCCTTTCAGAAGCGTCGTGCCATAGCGGCGGCTGCGCACCGCTTCGCGCAGGATCCGCGCGGCCCGCGCCTGATCCTCGGACAGGTCCCGCGCAGGGGCGGCAGGATCGAGCCTCGGGAACGGCGCGTCGCGCGGCAGGTCGATCCGCATCAGAACGCCCTGCGCCTCCAGCCCCTTGAGGACCGAACTGCTGACACCGGACAGCGATGCCAATTCGCCCGGTGCGAAGCCCAGATTGCCATACTCTTTCATCGTCTCGACCACACGGCGACGCGCGTCCGTCCAGCGATCAGGCTCGGCTTCGGCCAGCTGGTAGACCTTGCGCGCCCCCGGCGCGTCGCCGAGACCCGGGACCCGTGTCGCCAGCCGGAGCACCGCGGGCAACGGGCTCAGCGTGTAATCCGCGACCTGCGTCAGAAAGGTCTGCATCTCGGGGCGCATCGGCGGCAGGTCGAGCACGCGGTGGACGGCGCGGATCTTCGACGGATCGAAACCGCCCTCCCCCGGCCCCCAGACCGTGCCAAGCACCCGGCGCGGCCCGAGCGGCACCTCGACGAAGGCGCCCTGCCGCACCCCGCCTGCCGGTGCGCGATAGTCGAGCGTGCGGTCGAGCGGCTGTGTGGTCAGCACCGCGACCAGAGCGCCTTCCTCGAAATGGATCGGCATGCTCACGCAGGCGCCCCCCCTGCCAAGGGCGGTTCCATCGCGGCGGCGCTTCGATTAAGGTGCGCGCGCGCGGGACCGCCCCGATGGGCCCGATGGGCAACTCCAAATGGAAAGTACATCATGAAATTCTTCGTAGACACGGCCGATATCGACGCCATCAAGGAACTCAACGATACCGGAATGGTCGACGGCGTCACCACCAATCCGTCGCTGATCCTGAAATCGGGTCGCGACATCCTCGAAGTGACCAAGGAAATCTGCGACATTGTCGACGGTCCGGTGAGCGCGGAAGTGACGGCGACCGAGGCAGACGAGATGATCGCGGAGGGCCGCAAGCTGGCCAAGATCGCGAGCAACATCGCCGTGAAAGTGCCGCTGACCTGGGCCGGGCTCAAAGCCTGCAAGGTGCTGTCGGACGAGGGCCAGATGGTCAATGTCACGCTCTGCTTCTCCGCCAACCAGGCGATCCTCGCCGCCAAGGCCGGCGCCACCTTCATCAGCCCGTTCATCGGCCGTCTCGACGATATCAACCTCGACGGGATGGAACTGATCGCCGACATCCGCACCATCTACGACAATTACGGGTTCGACACAGAAATCCTTGCGGCGTCGATCAGAACCGTCAATCATGTCACCGACAGCGCGCGGATCGGGGCTGACGTCATCACCGCACCGCCAGGCGTGCTGAAGAAACTGGCGGATCATCCGCTGACGGACAAGGGGCTGGAAAGCTTCCTGGCCGACTGGGCGAAGACGGGACAGAAGATCCTGTAAGCCCCGCCGACGAAGGGCAGCGAGGAGACAGGCATGGCCGACAAAGACGAGGCGTTGCGCGCCATCCGCGCGCATATTCTCTCCGATCCCGACATGATCCTGGAGGATCGGGATGTCATGCGGGCGCTCCTCAAGGCACAGGGCGGCGACGATGCGCGCAATGTCGTGGACCTGCGCGGCGTGCTGGTCGACCGGCTGGAAGACCGGCTCGACCGGCTGGAAGACACCCATCGCAACGTCATTGCCGCTGCCTATGAGAATCTCGCGGGCACCAACCAGGTGCACCGTGCGGTGCTCGCGGTGCTCGACCCGGCGGATTTCAACGGGTTCCTGACCGCGCTCAGCCATGATGTGACGAACATCCTGTCGGTCGACGTGATCCGGCTGGGGCTGGAAAGCCCCGCCGTCGCGCCCGGCACGCCGCTCGGCCCGAAGGGCGACATGCAATCCACCGTTGTCGCGCTGGCGCGCGGCGGCGTCGACGCCTACCTGACGCAGGACCGCGACGTGGTCAGCCGCAAAGTCACGCTGCGCCAATGCGCGCCCGACCAGAGCTCGGTCTACGGGCGCGATGCGACATGGATCAAGTCCGAGGCGCTTCTTCAGCTTGACCTCGGACCGGATTTCCAGCCCGGCCTGCTGGCCTTCGGATCGGAAGACCCGCACCGGTTCCACCCCGATCAGGGGGGCGATCTTCTGACCTTCTTTGCCGGGGTCTTCGAGCGCGTCCTGCGCCGCTGGCTGGCGTGACCGGCCCGGGCGACCCCGCACCGCATCCGGCCGCCGACGCGGCCGACGATTTCCTGAACCGCTGGCTGCGTGCCATGGCCGGCACCCGCGATGCCTCGCCCCGCACGCTCGACGCCTATCGCCGTGACGTGGCGGGATTTCTGGGCTTTCTGACCGACCATCACGGCGCACGGCCCGGCCGCGCGGCCCTGTCGGCAGTGACGACGCAGGACATGCGGGCTTGGCTGGCACGCGAGCGCGGACGCGGCCTGTCGGCGCGCTCGGTCGCGCGCGCCCTGTCGGCGGTGCGCAGCTTCTACGGCTGGCTCGACACGGCCGAGGGGATCACCAATCCCGCCGTGACCGCGACCCGTGCCCCGCGGCCTGCCGCCCGTCTGCCCCGTCCGGTCGATACCGAGGCCGCACGCGCCCTGATCGACCGTGTGGAACTGCAAAACCCGCAGGACTGGATCGCCGCGCGCGATGTGGCGGTGGTCACGCTCCTTTATGCCTGCGGGCTGCGCATTTCCGAGGCGCTCGGCCTGCCCCGCCGCGCCGCACCGCTGCCCGAAGCGCTGACGATCCGCGGCAAGGGCGGCAAGGAGCGGATGGTGCCGGTCCTGCCGGCCGCCCGCGACGCGGTCGATGCCTATCTGCGGCTCTGCCCGCATGATCCGGGTCCGGACGGGCCGCTCTTCCTCGGCCAGCGTGGCGGTGCGCTGAACCCCCGGCTGGTGCAGAAAGTGCTGGAACAGGCGCGGATGCAACTCGGCCTGCCCGCCTCGGCCACGCCACATGCGTTGCGCCATTCCTTCGCGACCCACCTTCTGGAAGCGGGCGGCGACCTGCGCGCCATCCAGGAACTGCTCGGCCATGCCTCTCTGTCCACCACGCAGGCTTACACGGCCGTGGATCAGGCGCGACTGATGGATATTTATGCACGCGCCCACCCCAAGGGCGCCGGATAGGCCCGAAGCAGCATTTGCCGCTGGACGCGATCACGGCGCTTTGCCATCCTCGCGCCCGGTTCATCACGCAGTCAAAAGGAGCGCTCCGATGAAGACCCTCCCCATTCTTTCCGCCCTGACCGGGCTCATGATGTTCAGCCCCGCGCTGGCCGCCGACCTGCCGGATCTGGAGGGGCGCGAAGTGGTCGTGGTGACCGAAAACGCCTACCCGCCGCTGCAGTTTGTCGATCCGGCGACCGGCGATGCGATCGGCTGGGAATATGATGCGATGGAAGAGATCGCCAAGCGGATCAACATGACCGTGGTGATCGAGAACAGCTCCTGGGACGCGATGATCCCAGCGGTGAGCGAGGGCCAGTATGATGTCGGCATGACCGGCATCACCATCCGCGACGACCGCAAGGAGAAGGTCGATTTCTCGGACGCCTACATGCGCTCGGAAATGTTCATGCTGGTGCGCGCGGACGAGGACCGGTTCACCGATGGCGCGAGTTTCGCCGCGTTCGAGGACGGGCTTGTGGGCGCACAGGCGGGCACAACGCCCTTCTACGTCGCGGTCTACGACATGCTCGACGGGGACGAGGCCAACCCGCGCATCAAGCTGTTCGAGACTTTCGGCGCGTCGGTGCAGGCCCTGAAGGCGGGCGACGTGGACGTGGTGCTGACCGACGGCACGGCCGGCGAGGGTTATGTGCGGGCCAATCCCGACACGTTCAAGCTGACGGGCGACGCGATGGGCACCGAGGATTTCGGCTTCATCTTCCCCAAAGGTTCCGATCTGGTCGCGCCGATCAATGCCGCGATTGCCGACATGAAGGCCGACGGCACGCTCGACGCGCTGAACAAGAAATGGTTCCTCGACTACAAGCTCGGCGGCTGAACTGACAGGATAGCGCCCGGCCGCGACGCGTGGCCGGGCGCATGATATGGCGCCGTCTCCCTCTCCTTCCGATCCGAACCGTGACTTTCCATGGTGGCTCGTCGCCGCGCTCGCGCTCGGCGCGTTCCTGACGTGGAAAATCCTGTCCGACCCGATCTACACCCAGATCCTGGAGATCGTCGGCAAGGGCGTGGGCATCACGATCTTCGTCACGCTGACCGCCTTCGCGCTGGCATCCGCACTTGGCCTCCTGCTTGCAGTCTGCGTGCTGTCGCCCTCGCTCCTGCTGCGCCAGATCGCGCGCTTCTATATCGAGATCGTGCGCGGCATCCCGATCCTCGTGCTCCTGTTCTACATCGCCTTTGTCGGCGCGCCGGCACTGGTGGCGGGCTGGAACGCGCTGGCGGAACCGCTCGGGCTGGACCCGATCCGCACCCGCGACCTGTCGCTCATGTGGCGGGCAATCCTTGCGCTCACCATCGGCTATGCGGCCTTCATCGCGGAAGTGTTCCGCGCCGGCATTCAGGCCGTGGACCGCGGCCAGATCGAAGCCGCAAAGGCGCTCGGGCTCGGCCCTTGGCAGCGGTTCCGGCACATCGTCTTCCCGCAGGCGATCCGGATGATCCTGCCGCCGCTCGGCAATGATTTCATCGCGCTCATCAAGGACAGCGCGCTTGTGTCCGTGCTTGGCGTCGCCGACATTACCCAGATGGGCAAGGTCTATGCTGCAGGCTCCTTCCGCTTTTTCGAGACCTACAATATCGTCGCGTTCATCTACCTGATCATGACGGTCGGCCTGTCGCTCGGACTGCGCGCGCTGGAGCGGCGGCTGCGCGACCGGACCGCGCGGCGCAATAAGGCTGGCCCGAATGCGGCCCAACATGTAGAGCTTGCCGAATGACCCGCCAGACCCTTGCCTTCTGCGTCCATCTCTTCACCGCCTCGGGCGCCGCGCTCGCGCTTTTTGCCATGCTCGAAGCCGGTGCAAACGACTGGAAGATGATGTTCTTCTTCCTGCTCCTCGCGCTCATTGTGGACGGGATCGACGGACCGCTCGCCCGTTGGGCACATGTGAAGAAGTTTGCCCCGCATTGGGACGGGGTGCTGCTCGACCTGATCATCGACTTCCTGACTTACGTGTTCATTCCGGCCTATGCGCTGGCGCAGGCCGGTTTGATGTCGGCCTGGGGCGGATGGCTTTGTGCGATCGCGATCGTGACGACGGGTGTCGTCTATTTCGCCGACACACGGATGAAGACCGAGGACAACAGCTTCTCGGGTTTTCCGGGCTGCTGGAACATGGTGATGCTGGTGATCTTCGCCCTGCGCCCGAGCGAATGGGCGATCATCGGGATCGTCGGCACGCTCTGCGTGGCACAGTTCGTGCCGCTGAAATTCATCCATCCGGTGCGGACGGAACGCTGGCGACGCCTGTCCCTGCCCGTGATGCTCGCATGGTGCATGATCGCGCTCTGGATCGGGCTGGAGGATTTCGAGACCCCGCCTCTTGCGGCTGCCGGACTGATCGCAACGACGCTCTACCTGACATTTGCGGGCATCGCGATGCAGGTTGTGCCGGCGCGCAAACCGACTGCCGCCGAGTAAGATTTCTCTCTACGACGAAAAAGACCGGCCGCATCGGGCCGGTCTATCTGTTTTCGGGGTCGAAGACGCCCGGTGTCAGCCGAGCGCATCCGAACAGCGTTTGCAGGTGCCTGCATGGGCCGTATGGCCGACCTCGGGCAGGATCTTCCAGCAGCGTTGGCATTTCTCGCCCTGCGCGCGTTCGAAAACCACGCCGACGCCCGGCTGTTCGGTCAGGCGGAACGCATTGCCCGGCACCGGATCGTTTGAGAGCTGGATGCCTGACGTGATGCAGATATCAGCGAAATCCAGCCCGCGCAGTTGTGCCAGCACATCGGCATCTTCCACATGCACCACCGGGGCGGCTTCGAGCGACGCACCGATATTCTTCTCCCGCCGTTCGATCTCGATCGCGCCGGTCACGACGCGGCGCACGTCGCGGATTGCGGCCCAGCGGGCGGCAAGTGCGTCATCGCGCCAGTCCTGCGGCGTGTCGGGGAAGTCCACCAGATGCACCGAACTGTCATTGCCGGGGAACCGGTCGAGCCAGACATCCTCCATCGTGAAGACCAGCATCGGCGCGAGCCATGTGGTCAGGCGGTGGAACAGGATGTCGAGCACCGTGCGCGCGGCGCGGCGGCGCAGGCTGCCGTCCGCGTCGCAATAGAGCGCGTCCTTGCGGATGTCGAAATAGAAGGCCGACAGGTCGACGGTGCAGAACTGGAACAGGCTCTGGAACACGCCCTGGAAATCATAGGCCGCGTAGCCCTTGCGGACCGTCTCGTCGAGTTCGGCCAGCCGGTGCAGCACCCAGCGCTCCAGATCGGGCATCTCGGACGGGTCGACGGCTTCGGCCGCATCATAGCCCGACAGGTTGCCCAGCATGAAGCGCAGCGTGTTGCGCAGGCGGCGGTAGCTGTCGGCCACGTTTTTCAGGATTTCCGGCCCGATCCGCTGGTCGGCCGTATAGTCCGACTGCGCCACCCAGAGCCGCAGGATATCCGCGCCATACTGCTTGACGACCTGCTCGGGCACGATGGTGTTGCCGAGCGACTTGGACATTTTCATGCCCTTCTCGTCGAGCGTGAACCCGTGGGTCAGAACGCCCTTGTAGGGCGCGCGTCCCTTGGTCCCGCAGGATTGCAGCATCGAGGAGTGGAACCAGCCGCGATGCTGGTCGGTCCCTTCGAGATAGAGGTCCGCGATCCCGTCCGGCGTGCCGTCCACGCGGTCGCGCAGCACGAACGCATGGGTCGAGCCGCTGTCGAACCAGACGTCGAGAATGTCGGTCACCTTCTCCCAGCCCTCGGCCAGTTGCTCGGGCGACAGGAAGCGGGCGGCGGCGCCCGCGTCGAACCAGCAATCGGCGCCTTCCTCGCGGAAGGCGGCGACGATCTTCGCGTTCACATCCGGGTCGCGCAGGATCTCCACCGCGCCCTTCGCGCCGCGCTTGACGAAACAGGTGAGCGGCACACCCCAGGCGCGCTGGCGCGACAGCACCCAGTCGGGGCGCGCCTCGATCATCGAATGGAGCCGGTTGCGCCCGCTCTGCGGTGTCCATGTGACGAGTTCGTCGATGGATGCCAGCGCGCGGGCGCGGATGGTCTTGCCATATTCGTCGCGCCCGTCGCCCAGTTCGCGGTCGATCGCCACGAACCATTGCGGCGTGTTGCGGAAAATGAGCGGCGCTTTCGAGCGCCAGCTGTGCGGATAGCTGTGCTTGATCCGCCCGCGCGCGATCAACGCGTCGCCCTCGACCATCTTGTCGATCACGGCGCGGTTGGCTTTGCCTTCCTTGCCCTTGTGGTCGAAGATTTTCAGCCCGCCGAAGAAAGGCATATCCTCCCGGAAGCTGCCATCTTCGAGCACATTGTGCGTCATCACCAGCCCGTGCTTGACGCCGAGGATGTAATCGTCGGCACCATGGCTCGGCGCGGTATGGACGAAGCCGGTGCCGGCCTCGTCGGTCACATGGTCGCCCGGCAGCATCGGCACGTCATAGTCCCATTCGCCATCCGCGCCCTCGACACCGCGGAACGGATGCGCGCAGGTCAGAAGGTCGAGCTGCTCGGCGGTCACATCGCGCAGGCGCGCGTATTTCTCGACACGTGCCGCGCCGAACACATCCGCCGCCAGATTGTCGGCGAGCAGGTAGCGGTCGCCCGTCTTCGCCCAATTGTCCTCGGGCGCTTCCGTGACCTCGTAGAGCCCGTAGGACAGGCCCGGGTTGAAGGCGACGGCACGGTTGGACGGGATCGTCCATGGCGTCGTCGTCCAGATCACCACATTGACGCCGAGCAGGTCCGAACGCGCGCCGGTCTTCTCCACCGCGCGGATGACCGGGAATTTCACCCAGATCGTGTGGCTCTGATGGTCGTGATACTCGACCTCCGCCTCGGCCAGCGCGGTCTTTTCCACCACCGACCACATGACCGGCTTCGAGCCCTGATAGAGGCTGCCATTCATGACGAATTTCATGAATTCCTCGGCGATCACCGCCTCGGCATCATAGTTCATCGTCAGATACGGATCGTCCCAGTTGCCGGTGACACCGAGCCGCTTGAACTCCTCGCGCTGGATATCGACCCAGCCTTCAGCGAATTTCCGGCACTCGGCGCGGAAATCATTGATCGGCACCTCGTCCTTGTCCTGCCCCTTGGAGCGGTACTGTTCCTCGATCTTCCACTCGATCGGCAGACCGTGGCAGTCCCAGCCGGGCACATAGCGGCTGTCATGGCCCATCATCTGTTGCGAGCGGACGACCATGTCCTTCAGGATCTTGTTGAGCGCGTGGCCGATATGAAGATGGCCGTTCGCATAGGGCGGGCCGTCATGCAGGATGAAGGGGGTCCGGCCCTCCTTGGCGCGCAGGCGGCCGTAAATGTCCATCTCGGCCCAGCGCGCCAGCCATTCCGGTTCGCGTTTGGGCAGGCCCGCGCGCATCGGGAATTCGGTCTGGGGCAGGTTCAGCGTGTCTTTGTAATCAGGTGTGTCGGCACACATGGCAAGGCTCTCTCGTCACTGGAGAATTCTAGGTGGTTGGTCGGCGCGGTCGGCCCATGCGCCTGTTCCCCGGTCGCTCAGAGGCTGAGCGCCGGGCCAGTAATTCGGAAATCTATGCCGGTTCCTGTCCACATGGGCGGCTGTATAGACCGCCCCTGCCCGATATTCCAGCGTGGAGTTGCCGCGGGCGATGCAGGCCGGCGTACGGCTCACGCCTCTCGGCTGAAAAGCCCCGTGAGCGCCCGCTTCACGATGCCCGTCACGCTCGGGCGCTTCTGGGCGGCAAAGGGCATCGGGCGGCACACCTCGATCGCGGCCACGCCCACCCGCGCGGTCAGCGTCCCGTTGATGACCCCCTCGCCGAAGCGGCGCGACACGCGGCTGAGCGCCGAGCCGCCGGCGATGGAACTGATCATGTCGTCGCCCACGGCAACGGCCCCGGTGGCCAGCAGATGGGCGGCCACCGCGCGCAGGAGCCGCAGCGATCCGAGCGTGCCCGCCCGTCCGCCATAGACCTCGGCCAGCCGGCGGATCATCCGGATGTTGGCGCCCATCGCCACGGCCACGTCAGCCAGGGCAAGCGGCACCAGAGCCGTGGCGGCGGCGACGGTCCGCGCGGCGGCCTCCACCTCGCGCCGCGCCATCGCGTCGAGCGGGGCCATGAGCCGGGTCTCGGTAACAGACAGCACCCCATCGGCGTCGAACTGGTCCTCCAGCATCCGGTCGAGATCCTGCCGCGACCAGCGCAGGTCCGGCCGCCCCTCGTAGAGATGCGACAGTTTTCGCGCCACAGCCTCCGCCGCCGCCTTGTCCCCGTCCCGTGTGGCGGCCTCCACCTCGCGCCGAAGCCCGTCGAGCCGCGACAGACGCCAGAGGCCCGCCAGTTCGCGCAGCACAAGCGCTACGAAGGTCACGGCGGCGGCGGCGCCGAGCAGGAGCGCGAGCCGTCCGAGCCAGATGTTGCGCGCCAGAAGTGTTGCGACGAAATCGAAGGCGGCCAGCCCGATCATCATCACCAGAAGCCCGGACAGGCTGGCCCAGAAGAGCCGCGCCAACCGGTTCGGCCTGCGGGCCGCGATCCGGGTCACGGCCACCATGGCCGCGCCCCGATCCGCGCCGTCGAGATCGGGCACTGCGGGCGCGGCGCCGGGATCGACGCCTTGCGTGTCGCCCAGCGCCTCGCCTGTCAGGACGACCGGCTTGCGGGCCTCAGCCATCGCCCTTGGCTCCACTGTCGGGCTTGGCGGGTGCCGAGGGTTTGCCGCTGTCCGGTGCCGTCTGCTTCTTCTCACCGTCGGGTTTCACATCCGGCCCAGCGGCTTTGTCCTTGCCGGTCTGGTCCTTTTTGCCATCACCCGCCTTCGGCCGCTCCGGCGCCCAGCGAAACCGCATGTCGGGCAGTTTTTCCGCGTTCCGCGCCCCATCCGTGCGCTCCACCTCCGCGAACCCTTCGCGGGTATAGAATTTCTGCGCCCCGAGATTGGCCTGGAAGCACCAGAGTTCCAGCCCGTCCGGCGACAGGCGCTTGGCATCGTCGATCAGCGCCGCGCCGATGCCACGCCCGCGCAGGCCACGCCCGACGTAAAGGCACGGCACCTCCTGCCCTTCGAGCACCAGAAAGCCCGCGATTCCGTCGGGGCGCATCGCGACCCGCACGCGGTTCTCGGCGATATGGCGGGCGACGAAGGCGCGGTCCTCATAATGGGTATACCAGTGGGGAAACCACGGCGTGTCATCGGCCCAGTCGCGCAGGATACCGGCGCAGGCGCGCACATCTTCAGGGATGGCGTCGCGGATTCGGATCGAACGGCTCACAATTTGTCTCCCAGCAAGAATTCGGCCGCCCGGTCGAGCCGGATATGCGGCGGACCCATATCGGGCGGCAGGGTCAGGACCGGCGGGGCAAAGCGCATCAGGGTGAAATCCTGATCGAGCCAACTGTCCGCCCCCTGCCCGGCCGGCGTCAGCAGATGGGCCGGATCCTCGGGCAGATCGCCGGCAAACATGGCGGCGGGGGTGCCTTCTTCTTCCAGTATACCGCGCACGCAATCGAGTTGCGCCCCGTCATGGGTCACAGTCTGCTCCACCGTCGCCCGCAAGCTCGCCAAGGACAGCGCAGCGGTGCGTGCCCCCTTGAAATCGGCCCGTGCGCGGGCTTCGCGCACCAGCGCCTCGGTGATCCGGGTCAAACGCGGATGCTGGCTGTGATGCAGAAGATCGGCCTTTGTCGCGGCAAACAGGATCCGGTCAGCGCGGCGCTGGCCAAGGATCGAGGCGAGCCAGCTGCTGCGGCCGGGCCGGAAACAGGCAAGGATATCCTGCATCGCCTCGGCCAGATCGTTCACTGCCTGCGGTCCGTCATGGACCGCACCCAGCGCGTCGATCAGCACGATCTGCCGGTCGATCCGCGCGAAATGGTTCCGGAAGAACGGTTTGACGACGATTTTCTTGTAGGCCTCGAACCGGCGTTCGAATTCGCGGTAGAGCGTGCCCGAACGTGCGCGATCGAGTGGCGCCAGCGGCGCGAAGGTCAGCGCGGGCGACCCGTCCAGATCACCGGGCAGCAGGAACCGCCCCGGCGCACAGGCCGAAAAACCGGCAGCGCGGCTTTCGCGCAGATAATCGCGGAACCGGGCGGCAAGGATTTGCGCCTGCGCCTCGTCGAGCGGCTGGCTGCCATCTGCCGTCGCATCGACCGCAATCCAGTCGGCGGCATGGTCGGCCCGCCCCGGCGACAGGGCCAGCGCCCGCGCGCTTGCGGACCAGTCGGCGAAACTCTGGTCGAGAAGCGGCAGGTCGAGGAGCCATTCGCCCGGATAGTCGACAATGTCGAGATGCACCGTCCGGGCGCCCGTCAGTCCCGAGAGCATCCCGCGGGGCCGCACCCGGAGCGACAGCCGCAACTGGCTGACAGCGCGCGTCGATTCGGGCCAGCGCGGCGCCTTGCCCGTCAGGTCGCGCAGATGGGTCTCATAGTCGAACCGCGGCACGTCATCGTCGGGCTGGGGTTGCAGGAAGGCCGCCTCGATCCGCCCCGAAGAGGCCGCCGACAGGTGCGGCATCCGCCCGCGATCGATCAGGTTGGCAACGAGCGAGGTGATGAAGACCGTCTTGCCCGCCCGCGACAGGCCGGTCACGCCGAGACGGATCACCGGCTCGAAGAGCAATTCCTCCACCCCGCCCTGCGCATCTTCGATGACGCGCACGATCTGATCTGTAACCCGTCCCAGAACCACGTTTTGCGCGGCCTCCCCGTGATTGAAGTTCCAAACATAGGGCCGCCCCCCGGCAATGAACAGGGGCAGGCGCCCCGGTGCTTTGGGATTGGCAAACCGGTCCTGTCGGGCTACGGGGGCGGCATGGCACGATATGCTTTGAAACTGGAATATGACGGCACCGGCTATGCCGGCTGGCAGAAACAGGCCGATCATCCGAGCGTCCAGACGGCGCTGGAAACGGCCCTGTCGAAGCTCGAACCGGGCCATGCGGGCGTGACGGCCGCGGGCCGGACGGATGCGGGCGTGCATGCGACCGGTCAGGTGGCCCATGTCGATCTGGCCCGCCCATGGACACCGTTCCGTCTGATGGAAGCGCTGAACGCGCATCTGAAGAACACCGGTGTTGCCGTGCTCGACCTCGCCATCGTGCCCGACGATTTCAGCGCCCGCTTCTCCGCCGTCGAGCGGCAGTATCTCTACCGGATCATCAACCGGCGCTCGCCCGCACCGCTGGAGGCCGGGCGGGTCTGGCGGATCGGCCACAGGCTCGACACCGAAGCGATGCAGGCGGGCGCGAACCACCTCATCGGCCGGCATGATTTCACCACCTTCCGCTCGACGCTCTGTCAGGCGGCGTCACCGGTGAAGACCCTCGATGCGCTCGACGTGGAAGCGGTACCGCTCGCGCAGGGACAGGAGATACGGATCCACGTGCGGGCGCGGTCTTTCCTGCACAATCAGGTGCGCAGCTTCGTCGGCACGCTGGCCCGCGTCGGCTCCGGCTCATGGCCGCCGGAAAAGGTGGCGGAAATACTGGCCGCCCGCGACCGCCGTGCCTGCGGTCCCGTGAGCCCGCCGCAGGGGCTATATCTGGCCGAGGTGCGCTATCCCGATCCGGTCTTCAGCGGCTTCCCCTCCGGCGATCCGCCGGACCCAGCGGCGGGCTGAACGCCCGCATCAGTGGCGCGGCCCGTCCGGCGGGGCCATGTCTTCCGCCAGACCGGCGAGACGTGAGGCGCGCAGCCAGTCGAGCGGATCCACTTCCGTTTCCGTCACGATCCGCACCGGCGAGAGCCAGGGCTCGGGCGTCCAGTATTCGATCCGGATCGGATCGAGCACCAGCACGTAGGGACCGCTCACATAATGGGTGCCGTCGGGCGCGATCATCGCGTTGAAGGCCCGCGAGCGCAGCGCCAGCCCGCGCCCGAGCCGCGATGCGGCCACCCCCGCATAGCCCAGAAGCAGAAGCGGCGCGTCCACATCCACAAGTTCCAGCGTGCGCCCCGAACGGGCCGCATCCGAGAGCGCGTTGAGCGCGACACCCGCGGTGTGCAGGATCGGCGCGGGGGAGAAGCGGACCGTTTCGGCACTGTCGCTGCGATGCGGGGCCGGACGCGGCTGGAGCGCGGTCACCGCCGCGGCGACCCCGTCGAGATCCCGCGCCGCCAGCCAGCCGACAGCCGCGGCAAGATAATCCGCGGCCGGGTCCGTCATGCCCGCGCCGCGGCCCGCCGCCGCCAGCATCGCCTCGATGTCGGAAACAGATTTGAGCATGTCAGGCCGCGTGATCGGCGATCAGCCGGTCGAGAAACGCGCCGCAAGCCGCCATCTGGGCGCGGGTGATGAACTCGTCGGGCTGGTGGGCCTGCGCGATCGACCCCGGCCCGCAGACAACGGTGCTGAAACCCGCCTCCTGGAACTGCCCCGCCTCGGTCGCGTAAGAGACGACGTTGCGGCTGTTGTCACCGGTCAGCCGCCGGGCCAGTTCCTCGGCCGCGCCGCCCTCTTCCGGCCGGCAGCCCGGAACGGTGGCATGCAGGTCGATCGAGACGCCTGTTTCGGGGTGGATGGCCTGCATCCGCGCCGCGACCCGCGCACATTCGGCGCGATATTTCGCCAGCAGATCGTCGATCCGGTCGGTCGGCACGGTCCGGATGTCGGTCGAGAAGGCACAATCGCGCGCGGTGATGTTGTGCGCGGTCCCGCCATGGATCTTGCCGACATGGAGCGTCGAGTAGGGCGGATCGAAATCCGCGTTGCCCGCAGCCATCGGCGCGGCGGCCAGCGCCGCCATCCGCGCTTCGAGCCATGTGATGAGGTGGGCGGCTTCCATGACCGCAGAGACGCCTTTGTGCACAAGCGAGCTGTGCACTTCGTAGCCGCGCAGATGCGTCGTCATTTCGGCAATGCCCTTATGCGCGCTGACCACGCGCATTTCTGTCGGCTCGCCCACGATCACCGCCCGCGCGGGCCCAAGGGCAGCCGCCATATGGGCGATCATCGGGGGCGCGCCGAGGCAGCCCACCTCCTCGTCATAGCTGAGCGCGATGCGGATCGGGCGGCGCAGACCGGCGGCGGCCATGTCGGGCACCCGGCTCAGCACGCAGGCGAGAAACCCTTTCATGTCGCAGGCCCCGCGCCCGTAGAGCCGCCCGTCCCGCTCCACCAGCGTGAACGGATCGGAGCTCCAGTCCTGCCCCTCCACCGGCACCACGTCGCTATGGGCTGACAGGACCGTCGCGCCGGGCAGGTCGGGGCCGATCTGGGTGTAGATCGCGGCTTTCTCGCCTGTCTCGTCGAGCACCCGCGTCGCGCTGATCCCGTGGCTGGCCAGATAGTCCTCCACATAGGCGATCAGGTCGAGATTGCTGCGGTCCGAAACGGTTGGAAAGGCCACCAGATGGGCGAGCAACGCCGCCGCACGGGCATCGGGATCGGTCGGTGCGGATGAAGCAGGCATTCTGGGTCCGGGGCTTGGCTGGCAATCGGGTCGCGCCGGTCCGCGAAAGCGGGCGCGTCTGGGGACCGATGTTAGGCGCTTTGCCGGGCGGCGCAAGCGCAACCCGCCGCCACCCTTGCCAAAATCGGGAAGCTGCCGCCTTATGGCGGGCAGGAAGATCGGACCGGAGGACAGGATGACCGAATGGGTCGTGGACGATTTCATGGCGATGACGCTCGGGATCGTCGTCTATTTCCTGGGCATCTGGCTGAACAGCCGGCTGGCCGTCCTGCGCCGCTTCACAATTCCTGCACCGGTCTCGGGCGGGCTTCTGACCGCTTTGGCGATGCTCGGCTTCTACCTTGTGACCGGCATCTCCGTCAGTTTCGAGATGGAAACGCGCGACCTGCTCCTGCTCTATTTTTTCTCCGCCATCGGGCTGAACGCCAAGGTGAGCGACCTGCTGGCGGGCGGCAAGGCGCTGGCGATCCTCGTCGGGCTGACGGTCACGTTCATCGTGGCGCAAAACATTGTCGGCATCACCGTGATGGGCGTCTCGGGGCAGCCGCGCGAGCTTGGCGTCCTTGTCGGATCGGCGGCGCTTCTCGGCGGGCATGGCACGGCGATTGCATGGGCGCCCGAAGTGGCACGGCTCACCGGCGTGCCCAACGCGATGGAAATCGGCATCGCCGCCGCGACGCTCGGGCTGGTCGCAGCCAGCCTGATCGGCGGGCCCATTGCCACCTTCCTGATTGCACGGAACCGGCTCAACGGCCCGGACCTCGACCCGATCACCGAGGAACCGACAGCCCGTGGCGGGACCGACCGGGTGATTTCCGTCGACGATTTCTTCCGGGCGCTTCTGGCGCTCCATCTCGCGATCATCGCGGGGTCTTTCCTGAACGAGGCACTCGAATATGCGGGCATCCGCCTGCCGCTCTTCGTTTCCTGCCTGCTCTGCGCAATTCTCCTGTCCAACACGCTCGGGCGCTGGCTGCCGGCGTCCGGGCGGGCCGCGAACAGCCCGGCGCTCAATCTGGTCAGCCAATATTCGCTCGGCCTGTTCCTCAGCATGTCGCTGATGGCGATGCAGCTCTGGACCATTGCCGATCTGGCCGGGACCATGCTGATGGCAATCGGCGCGCAGGTCGTTATGACGGCCGCTTTCATCCTGCTGCTCGTCTATCCGCTGATGGGGCGCAACTATGATGCCGCGGTCCTGAGCGCCGGTTTCGGCGGGTTCGCCCTTGGCGCGACGCCGACAGCAATCGCCAACATGACTGCGGTGACAGAGAAGCACGGACCGGCGCCGCAGGCGTTCCTGATCCTGCCGCTGGTCTCCGCCTTCTTCGTGGACATCGCCAACGCGATTGTTCTGCAGGCGATACTTTAATCCCGGAAAATTTTCGAAACGAAAGATTTCATCCCAATAAATCGGCAATCCCACCAATGTTTGGGACATGCTCTGCGCAGTCATGCGGCATTGTCGGGTCACCTGAACCCAGACTGCCCCGGAGACCCGCATGCACCCCGAAGCCGCTACCACATCCGACGCCCGCCCGCTCCTGAGCCGCATCCAGTCCGGCGTGATCGGCGAAGGCCGGATGCTCGACGGACCCTTCGGGCCGGTGCCTCTCACCTATGCCGACTATACCGCGTCCGGCCGCGCGCTCGACATGATCGAGGATCACATCCGCGACGCGGTGCTGCCGCTCTATGCCAACACCCATTCGGAGGCGTCCCGCTGCGGTGCGGCGACCACGCGGCTGCGTGAAAGCGCCCGCGCCGAGATTGCGCGGATCGTCAATGCCGGGCCGCGCGACGCGGTGATTTTCACGGGCGCCGGCGCGACGGCTGCCGTCAACCGGCTGGTCGCCCTGTCGGGCCTGCGCGAAATGCTGGCCCGCGGACGCCGCGTGACCGTCTTCATCGGACCCTACGAGCATCACTCGAACATCCTGCCGTGGCGCGAATCGGGCGCAGAGGTTGTCGAGATTGCCGAATTGCCATCGGGCGGGCTCGATCAGGCGGCCTTGACCGCCGCACTTCTCGACCACAGCGACGCGGACCTGAAGATCGGCAGCTTTTCTGCGGCGTCCAACGTGACCGGCGTTCTCGAAGAGGTCGATGCCGTGACCCGCATCCTGAAGGCACACGGCGCCCTGTCCTTCTGGGATTATGCGGCCGGTGCACCCTATCTGGAGATCGACATGAACCCGCCGGGGGCGGAAAAGGATGCCGTCTTCCTGTCGCCGCACAAGTTCGTCGGCGGCCCGGGCGCATCGGGCCTTCTGGTCGTGAAATCGGCCATTGCCCGGTCGCTGAAGCCCACCGCACCGGGCGGCGGCACGGTGACCTATGTCTCGCCCTGGGCGCATGACTATTCCAAGTCGCTCGAAGTGCGCGAGGAAGCCGGCACGCCCAACATCCTCGGTGATATCCGGGCAGCGCTGGCGCTTGGCCTGAAAGACCGGATCGGGCAGGCCGCGATCGACCGGCGCGAGGCGCAGTTGATGGCGCGGGCCAATGCGGTCTGGCAGCAGAATGCGCGGCTGGAGATTTTCGGCAGTGGCTACGCACACCGGCTGCCGATCTACTCGTTCCGCGTGCGTGACGGGGCCGGTGGCCATGTGCATCACCAGCTTTTCACCCGCATGCTGAGCGACCGCTACGGCATTCAGGTGCGCAGCGGCTGCGCCTGCGCCGGACCGTATGCGCATACGCTTCTCAGGCTCGGTCAGGATGTGTCCGAAGATATCCGCCGTGCCATCATGACCGGGGCAGAAGACCGCAAGCCCGGCTGGGTGCGGCTGAACCTCAGCTACGCGATGAGCGATGCCGCCGCCGAGCGCGTCATTGCAGCCGTGAACGAGTTGAGCCGCATCGCGCCCGCGCTTGCCGATGAGTACCGGTTCGACCCGCGCACGGCACGCTGGTCACATCGTGCCGAGCCGCTGCGTGCGGATACCGGATTTGCCGAAGGGTTTTTTGCCAGCCTCGGCTGATCAGACGAACTTGCGGAACATCTTGGTCTGGTCGAACAGGTCCTCGAGCCGTTTGACCCGGTCGCGGCTGTCATCCCAGAGCCGGTTCTGGACCGCGGCGATGAGCGTCTCCACGACGGTCATCGTCACCACCGAACTGTCCCAGGCGGATGGTGCTTCGATGCGGATGTTGAACGAAAATTCGGCATGCCGCGCGGCAGGTGACCCCCACTGGTCGGTCAGAAGGATGATGCGCACGCCCTGTGCCTGCGCCATTTCCGCCAGTTTCAGGATGTCATGTTCGTAGCGGCGCACATCGAACATCACCAGCACATCGCCGGGCTGCATGTTCAGCACATAATGCGGCCAGGCGTTCGAGTTGCTCGCGACCAGCGTCACGCCGGGACGGATCACCTGCATATGGGTGAAGAAATAATCCGCCAGCGCGCGTGAGATGCGCCCGCCCACCACGTGAACGGCATGGGCTTCTTCGGCAAGCAGGTCGGCGGCCGCGTCGAACATCTTCGGGTCGAGCTGGGCCAGCGTCTGGCGCATGTTGGCCATCACCGCATCGGCAAACCGGTTGAGGATATGCGCGTCGGGCACATCCGTGGCCCAGCGGTCATGTTTCGCGATCGGATTGGAAATCGCCGCTTCCAGTTCCTGCCGCAACCGGGCCTGAAACTCCGGAAAGCCGGAACATCCGAGTTTCTTGACCATCCGCGCGACCGTCGGCGTGGACACTTTGGCATTGTCGGCCACGGTCGTGATGCTGCCGAGGCCGGAGACGGGATAGTTATCCAGAAGCGAATGGGCGAGCTGTTTTTCCGCCCGCGTCAGCGTCGGCATGAGGCTGCGGATCGCTTCCGATATGGTCTGTTCGCTGGCAATCTGGTCGCCTGTCACGGGTTCGCCTTCGCGTGGTTTCACCCCAGAAGCGTCGACCCGAAGTGCACGGATGTCAAATATTTTTCACTTGCCTGAAAAATGTAATGAAAGTTTCAGAAACCAATTGACACCGGCACCCCGGCTGAAGAAACCTGCGGGCGAAAGGGACAGCATGCGCGGAATGGACAGCCAGAAAGCGAACCACGGCCTGCTCGGTCGCGGGGACCCGCCACCGGTGCAGATCGTGCGCCAGACGGGGCGCGCGCCGGTCCTGCTCGTCTGCGAACATGCGGGCCGCAAGATCCCGGCCGCGCTGGGCGATCTGGGCCTGTCGGCCGAAGCCCGGATGAGCCATGTGGCCTGGGACCCGGGCGCGATGGCGCTGGCACAGGACCTGTCGGCCATGCTCGACGCGCCCCTCGTCGCACAGAGCTATTCGCGGCTCGTCTATGACTGCAACCGGCCGCCCGAGTCGCCCGAGGCGATGCGGGCACATAGCGAAATCCATGCCGTGCCCGGCAATGCACATCTTGGCGCCGAGGACCGCGAGGCGCGGATTGCCGAGGTGTACCGTCCGTTCGAGGCCGCGGTCGGCGCCGCCGCCGAACGGATCGCCGCCGCCCACAAGACCCCGCTTCTTGTCACCGTGCACAGTTTCACACCGGTCTATGACGGCGCGCCGCGCGAGGTCGAGATCGGCATCCTCCATGATGCGGACAGCCGTGCAGCGGACCTGATGCTGGCCCATGACTGGCAGGGCCGGATCGTGCGCCGCAACGCGCCCTACGGACCGGAAGACGGCGTGACCCATACGCTCCTGCGCCACGCGCTGCCGCGCCGCCTGCCCAACGTGATGCTGGAGGTCCGCAACGACCTCTTGGGCGATGCCGATGCGGTTTATGCCATGGCCGGGCTGATCGCGCCTGCGCTCGCCGCCGCGCAAGCGGCCCTCACTGCCACAGCTGCCGCCAAGGCGCCGCCGACGCGTCAGGACAGCCCGTCACCGGAGCCTGGAAATGCCTGAGTGGATCAAGAGCTATGTCCGCGTGGCCGAGCGCGTGAACCGCGCCGTGGGCCGGGCCGCGATGTATCTGATCTTCGTGATGATGGGCATCCTGCTCTACTCCTCGATCTCCAAGACCTTCTTCGTCCCCTCGCTCTGGACGCTGGAGATGGCGCAGTTCACCATGGTCGCCTACTACATTCTCGGCGGCCCCTATTCGCTGCAGCTTGGCAGCAATGTGCGGATGGACCTGCTCTATGGCAGCTGGTCGGACCGGACCAAGGCCTGGGCGGATGCGATCACCATCCTGTGCCTGATCTTCTATCTTGTCGTGCTGCTCTATGGCGGCCTGACCTCGACCGCCTATGCGCTTGAATATGGCGAGCGCAGCTATTCGGCATGGCGGCCCTACATGGCGCCCATCAAGATCGTGATGTGTGTCGGAATATTCCTGATGATCCTGCAGGCGTTCGCCGTCTTCTTCCGGGACATCGCCAAGATCCGCGGAGACGAGATCTGATGTCCTACGAGATGATCGCCCTTCTGATGTTCGCATCGATGATGCTGATGATGATGACCGGCCAGCGGGTCTTTGCCGCGATCGGGTTCGTCGGCACCGGCGCGGCGCTCCTGCTCTGGGGCACCGGTGGCGGGGATATTCCCTTCACCGCCGCGATGAAGCTGATGAAATGGTATCCGCTGCTGACGCTGCCGCTCTTCATCTATATGGGCTACATCCTGTCGGAGAGCCGGATTGCCGACGATCTCTACAAGATGTTCCATGTCTGGATGGGGCCGCTCAACGGCGGTCTGGCGATCGGGACGATCGGGCTGATGGTGCTGATCTCGGCCATGAACGGCCTGTCGGTGGCGGGCATGGCGATCGGCGCCACCATTGCGCTGCCCGAGCTTCTGCGCCGCGGCTATGACAAGCGGATGGTGACCGGCGTCATACAGGCGGGCTCGTCACTCGGCATCCTCGTGCCACCGTCCGTCGTGCTGGTCCTTTATGCAATGATCGCGCGCCAGCCGGTCGGCCAGCTCTGGCTCGCGGGCGTCTTCCCGGGCCTGATGATGGCGACGCTCTTCATCCTCTATATCGTGATCCGCTGCCGCATCCAGCCGGAGCTTGGCCCCGCCCTGCCGCCCGAGGAACGCAATGTGCCTCTGTCGGAGAAGCTGCGCCTGCTGCGCGCGGGCCTTCTGCCGATCATCATCTTCGCCTCGATGATGGTGCCCTTCGTCAACGGCTGGACCTCGCTGGTGGAAAGCTCGGCCATCGGGGCGCTGACCGCGACCATCGCGGCCATCGTCAAGCGCCGCCTGACGCGGGAGGTGTTCGAGACCACCGTCCGCCAGACGCTCGCGATATCCTGCATGTTCATGTGGATTATCCTTGCTGCGCTCTGTTTCGGCGCCGTCTTCGACGGGCTGGGTGCGGTGCGCGCGATCGAGGGCTTCTTCCTCGACCGGCTCGGACTCGGCCCGTGGGAAGTGCTGATCCTGATGCAGCTGAGCTACCTGATCATGGGCACCTTCCTCGATGATACGGCGATGCTGGTGATCGTGGCCCCGCTCTATGTGCCGCTTGTCGGCGCGCTCGGCTTTGATCTGATCTGGTATGGCGTGCTCTACACGATCACCTGCCAGATTGCCTACATGACCCCGCCATTTGGCTATAACCTCTTCCTGATGCGCGCCATGGCGCCGTCGGAAGTGAGTTTGGGCGACATCTACCGGTCCATCGTGCCTTTCGTGCTGGTGATGCTGCTCGGGCTGGTGCTGGTCACCGTCTTTCCGCAGATCGCGCTCTGGCTGCCGGAGACCGTCTATGGAAAATAAGAGGCAGCCCGGCACGGACCGGAGCCGCCCGACAAGGAGGATCGACGCAATCCCCGGGGGCGACCCCACCCAACAAGGAGAGTAAAAATGACCAACAGACGTCAATTCCTGAAAACCGCCGGGATCGCCGGCGCCGCCACGCTGGCCGCTCCGGCGGTGCACAGCCAGTCCGTCATCAAGTGGCGCATGCAGACCTATGCCGGCCCGGCGCTGGCCGAGCATGTGGTCAAGCCCGCCATCGACAGCTTCAACAAGGTCGCCGAAGGGCAGATGGAAATCGAGCTCTACTATGCCGACCAGCTGGTGCCGACGGGCGAACTGTTCCGCGCCATGCAGCGCGGCACGATCGACGCGGTGCAGTCCGATGATGACAGCATGGCCTCGCCGACCGAAGTGACCGTGTTCGGCGGCTATTTCCCCTTCGCCAGCCGCTACTCGCTCGACGTGCCGGTGCTCTTCAACCAGTGGGGTCTGGGCGAGATCTGGGACGAGGAATATTCCAAGGTCGGTGTGAAGCACCTGTCAGCCGGCGCATGGGATCCGTGCCACTTCGCCACCAAGGACCCGATCAACTCGCTGGAGGACCTGAAGGGCAAGCGCGTCTTCACCTTCCCGACCGCGGGCCGGTTCCTCAGCCAGTTCGGCGTGGTGCCTGTCACCCTGCCGTGGGAAGATATCGAGGTGGCCGTGCAGACGGGCGAGCTTGACGGCATCGCCTGGTCGGGGATCACCGAGGATTACACGGTCGGCTGGGCCGACGTGACCAACTACTTCCTCACCAACAACATCTCCGGCGCATGGTGCGGCTCCTTCTTCGCCAACATGGACCGGTACGAGGAGCTTCCCGAGCATCTGAAGGAACTGCTCAAGCTGACCATGGACAGCTCGCACTATTACCGCCAGCACTGGTACTGGGGTGGCGAGGCAAAACTGCGCACCGAAGGCACCAAGATGGAACTGACCACTATCCCCGACGAGGAATGGGCACAGGTCGAATCGGCTGCCAAAGTGTTCTGGGACGAGATCGCCGCGGAAAGCGAAACCAAAGCGAAGATCGTGCAGATCCTGAAGGACTACAACGCCTCGATGGAAAAAGCCGGCCGCCCGTACCGCTACTCCTGACGGGCAGCCTTGCACCCCCACGTCTGCGATGGCGGGGGCGCGAAGGCACCACAGCAACCGGAGGTCCGGCCTTGGCCGGGCCTCCGCACCGAACGGTTCCGATGCGGGACCCATACCGACCCTGACAAGCGAGACAATCCATGACCGGCACCCTGACTCTGGACACGTTGAAAGCGGCCGCAGCCGCGGGCGAGATCGATACGGTGCTCGTCTGCCAGGTCGACATGCAGGGCCGGCTGATGGGCAAGCGGTTCCACGTGCAGAACTTCCTCGATACGGGCCACGAGGAAACCCACAGCTGCAACTATCTGCTTGCCACCGACCTGCCGATGGAAACCGTGCAGGGCTACAAGTCCACCAGCTGGGAATCGGGCTATGGCGACTATGTGATGAAGCCCGACCTGTCCACGCTGCGCCGCCTGCCATGGCTGGACGGCACGGCCATGGTCCTGTGCGACATGCTCGACCATCACAGCCACCAGCCGGTGCCCCATTCGCCGCGCCAGATGCTGAAGCGTCAGATCGCGCGGCTCGCCGACATGGGCATGAAACCCATGATGGCGACCGAGCTTGAATTCTACCTGTTCCGCGAAAGCTTCGAGCAACTGTTCGACAACGGCTATCGCGACATGACGCCGCTCAGCATGTTCAATCAGGATTACGCGATCCACCTGACCACACGCGAAGATGCCGTGATGCGCGACATCCGCAACGGGCTTTTCGGCGCCGGTATCCCGGTGGAAAACTCCAAAGGCGAAGCCTATGCCGGGCAGGAGGAAATCAACATCCGCTATGCCGCCGCGCTCGATACGGCGGACTTCCATACGATCGTCAAGACCGCCTGCAAGGACATTGCGTGGCAGCATGGTCGCGCCGTCACCTTCATGGCGAAATATGACACCGAGGTCGCCGGCTCTTCGAGCCATGTGCACCAGTCGCTCTGGTCCGACGACGGGCGCACGCCGCTGTTCCATGACCCGGACGGCCGGTTCGGCATGTCGAAACTGATGGAACATTATGTGGCGGGCCTGCTGAAACATGCGGCCGCCAACACATGGTTCCTCGCGCCCTATGCCAACAGCTACAAGCGCTTCACCACTGGCCTTTTCGCGCCGACCAAGGCGATCTGGTCGAACGACAACCGCACTGCTGGCTTCCGCCTCTGCGGGGAGAATTCCAAGGCGATCCGCATCGAATGCCGGATCGGCGGCGCCGATCTGAACCCCTATCTGGCGCTGGCCACCCAGCTGGCCGCCGGGATCGACGGGATCGAGCAGGAATTGGCGCTTGAAGAGCCCCATTCGGGCGACGCATATGAAGCACGGGACGTGCGCGAGATTCCCGGCACCCTGCGGGATGCCACCGTCGCGTTGGACCGGTCCGACATGTTGCGCGCCGCTTTCGGCGACGATGTGATCGACCATTATGTCCATGCGGCGCGCTGGGAACAGGCAGAGACCGACCGCACGGTCACGGATTGGGACCGGCTGCGCGGCTTTGACCGCGGCTGACCCCGACCGACATTAATTAAAGACCGCCGTCTGCCTGCACATGTCAGGCATCCGGCCCATCCAGGACTGTCACCATGACCAAGACCATCACCTGCATTTCTCCCGTTGACGGCAGCGTCTTTGCCGAACGGCCCGCCTTGCCCTTCGACGAGGCCGCCGCCGCGATTGCGGATTGCCGCGCCGCCCAGAAAGAATGGGCCGCCCGCCCGCTGGCCGACCGTGTCGCGCTCGTGAACAAGGGCGTCGCGCGGCTGGTCGAGATGACCGATGAGGCCGTGCCTGAAATTGCCCGCATGATGGGCCGCCCGGTCCGCTATGGCGGCGAGTTCGGCGGCGTTGTCGAGCGTGCCGACTATATGGGCGAGATCGCGGCCGAGGCGCTCGCCCCCATCGTGATCGAGAAGAGCGACCAGTTCGAGCGCCGGATCATCCGCGAACCGCATGGCGTGGTCTTCGTGGTGGCGCCGTGGAACTACCCCTATCTCACCGCGATCAACACCGTCGCACCGGCGCTCATTGCGGGCAATGTGGTCGTCATCAAACATGCCAGCCAGACGCTTCTGGCGGGCGAGCGAATGGTGCAGGCCTTTACCGAAGCCGGCGTGCCGGAAGATGTGTTCATCAACCTCTTCCTCGACCATGAGACCACGTCTGCGCTGATCGGCGCACGGGCTTTCGACTTCATCAACTTCACCGGCTCTGTCGGTGGCGGTCAGGCGATGGAGCGCGCGGCGGCAGGCACCTTCACCCCGCTCGGGCTGGAGCTTGGCGGCAAGGACCCGGCCTATGTGATGGAGGATGCCGATCTCGACGCGGCCGTGGCCACGCTCGTGGATGCCGGCATGTACAATTCCGGCCAGTGCTGCTGCGGGATCGAGCGGATCTATGTCCACGAGTCGCTCTATGACGCATTCGTCGAGAAGGCCGTGGCCACCGTGTCTGACTACAAGCTTGGCAATCCGCTCGACGAGGCAACGACGCTCGGCCCGATGGCCCACAAGCGGTTCGCGGCCGAGGTGCGCGCGCAGGTGGCCGAAGCCGTGGCTGATGGCGCAACGGCGATGATCGACCCCGCGCTTTTCCCCGAAGATGATGGCGGTGCCTATCTGATGCCGCAGGTCCTGACCGGCGTGACCCATGACATGCGGGTCATGCGCGACGAGAGCTTCGGCCCGGTTTTCGGCATCATGAAAGTGTCGAACGATGACGAGGCACTGGAGCTGATGAACGACTGCCAATACGGGCTGACCGCGTCGCTCTGGACGCAGGATGCCGCGCGCGCCGCCGCGATCGGCGCACAGATCGAGACCGGCACCGTCTTCATGAACCGCGCCGACTATCTCGACCCTGCGCTCTGCTGGACCGGTTGCAAGGATACCGGCCGCGGCGGCTCGCTGTCGGTCATCGGGTTCCAGAACCTCACCCGTCCGAAATCCTATCACCTGAAGAAAGTCACCGCATGAATCTGGTCGGAAACTGGTCCTATCCCACCGCCATCCGCTTCGGCGCGGGGCGGATCAAGGAACTGGGCGATGCCTGCAAGGCCGCAGGCATCTCCAACCCGCTCTTTGTCACCGACAGGGGGCTTGCGAGCCTTCCGGTCACCGCCACCGCGCTCGACATTCTCGACGCGGCAGGCCTTGGGCGTGCGCTCTTCTCCGAGGTCGACCCGAACCCGAACGAGAAGAACCTCGCCGCCGGTGTCGCCGCCTTCAAGGCGGGCGGGCATGACGGCGTCGTGGCTTTCGGCGGCGGCTCGGGGCTCGACCTTGGGAAAGCGGTCGCCTTCATGGCCGGCCAGACCCGCCCGGTCTGGGATTTCGAGGATGTGGACGACTGGTGGACGCGCGCGAATGCTGACGCGATTGCCCCGATTATCGCTGTGCCGACCACGGCGGGGACCGGCTCGGAAGTGGGGCGCGCCAGCGTCATCACCAATTCCGAAACCCATGTGAAGAAGATCATCTTCCACCCCAAATTCCTGCCCACCATCGTCATCGCCGACCCCGAACTGACGGTCGGCATGCCGAAGGCGATCACCGCAGGCACGGGCATGGACGCGTTTGCCCATTGTCTGGAAGCCTTCTCTTCCCCCATCTACCATCCGATGAGCCAGGGCATCGCGCTTGAGGGGATGCGGCTCGTGAAGGAGAACCTGTCCCGCGCCTTCGCCGACGGGACAGACCTGGAGGCGCGCGCCCACATGATGAGCGCAGCCGCGATGGGCGCCGTGGCATTCCAGAAGGGGCTGGGTGCGGTGCACGCGCTCTCGCATCCCGTGGGTGCGGTCTACAACACCCATCACGGCACGACCAATGCCGTCGTCATTCCGCCGGTGCTGCGCTTCAACCGGCCCGCGATCGAGGACCGGATTGCGCAGGCTGCAGCCTATCTGGGCATCGCGGGCGGGTTTGACGGGTTCTACGACTATGTCGTGGCGCTGAATGCGGAGCTTGGCATTCCGGACCGGCTCGCCGCGCTCGGCGTGGGCACCGACCGGATCGACGAAATGGCCGCCATGGCCATCGAGGACCCGAGCGCCGGCGGCAACCCGGTCGAGCTGACGCTCGACGCGGCGCGCGACCTGTTCAAGGCGTCGATCTGACCGACATGCGCCGGGGCCGTTCAGGCCCCGGCCAGTTTCAGGTCGGGCGCACCGGCCGCACCCAGCCGTGTCACGGCCTCATGCTGCGACAGGAAGACCTGCCCGCTCAGATGTGACAGGAAATCCGTCCGCTCCAGCCGGTCCATCACCGGGCCCTTGACCTCCGACAGGTGCAGGCGGATGCCGGCATCCTGCAAACGGTGGTCGATCATCTCGAGGCTCTCGAGCGCGGAACTGTCGATGAAGTTCACCGCCGAACACATGAGCACCACGTCGCGCAACGCGGGGTCGGCCGCGGCGGCATCGTTGACCAGATCCTCCAGATAGCGCGCATTCGGGAAATAGAGGCTTTCGTCGACGCGGATCGACAGCAGGCCCGGCACGGTCTCCACCTTGTGACGCGCCACATTGCGGAAATGCTCGGTCCCCGGCACCCGGCCAACCACGGCGTGATGCGGGCGCGAGGTGCGCCAGAGATAGAGGATCAGCGACAGGACCACGCCCGCCAGAATGCCCGCCTCGACCCCGATCCCGAGCGTCAGGAGGATCGTCGCAAGCATGGCCGAGAAATCGGCCTTGGAATAGACCCACGTCCGCTTGAGCGCTCCGAGGTCGACGAGCGTCAGCACCGCCACGATGATGGTGGCCGCGAGCGTCGCCTTCGGCAGGAAGAAGAGGAGCGGCGTCAGGAACAGCGTCGCGAGCGCCATGCCTACGGCCGCGAAAGCCCCAGCAGCGGGCGTCTGCGCGCCGGCGTCGAAATTGACCACCGAGCGGGAAAAGCCGCCAGTGACCGGAAACCCGCCCGACAGGGCCGAGCCGATGTTGGACGCCCCGAGCGCCACCAGTTCCTGATCGGGATCGATCCGCTGGCGCCGCTTTGCGGCGAGCGTCTGGGCCACGGAGACGCTTTCCACATAGCCCACGACCGAGATCAGGAGCGCCGGCACCGCAAGATCGCGCCAGAGCGCCACATCGAGCGGCGGCAGGGCCGGGGTCGGCAGGCCGGACGGCACGTCGCCCACAATCGCCACGCCGCGCGCATCGAGCCCCAGCATCCAGACAAGCCCGGTCGTCACGATCACCGCCAGCACCGGACCGGCCTTGGCCAGTCCGCCGGCCATCGCGTCAGACAGGCCGAACCGCATCAGGAGCGGTTTCAGCGCACCGCGCACCCAGACAAGGAACAGCACGGCCCCGCCGCCGATGGCGAGTGTCGGCAGGTTGATGTCGCCGAGATGCGCGATCAGGTCGCCGCCCAGTTCGATCAGGGAATGGCCGTGGGCAGAGATGCCCATGATATGGGCCAGCTGGCTCGCCGCGATCAGCAGACCGGAGGCAGAGATGAAGCCCGAGATGACCGGGTGGCTGAGGAAGTTTGCCAGAAAGCCCAGCCGCAACATGCCCATCACCGCGAGCATCAGGCCCGAAAGAGCCGCCAGCGCAATGGCCGCGCCCAGATATTCGGGCGTGCCGGTGGCCACGAGGTTGCCGACCGCCGCCGCTGTCATCAGCGACACGACCGCGACCGGCCCCACGGCCAGCGTCCGCGAGGTGCCGAAGATGGCATAGAGCAGGAGCGGCGCGATCGAGGCATAGAGCCCGACTTCCGCGGGCAGACCCGCGAGCAGCGCATAGGCCA
Organism: Oceanomicrobium pacificus; assembly: GCF_009833495.1. Classification (GTDB taxonomy): domain Bacteria; phylum Pseudomonadota; class Alphaproteobacteria; order Rhodobacterales; family Rhodobacteraceae; genus Oceanomicrobium; species Oceanomicrobium pacificus. Next base: position 472,657 of record NZ_WUWG01000001.1, read on the forward strand.
GCGATTGCGGGATCAGCATGATCGTAACGATGAGCGCGGCCATCGCGTCCTGCGCGAAGGCGGGCCGGTTGTAGCCCGGCGCCCAGTCGAGGATGGGAAAGAAACGGCGCATGATAGGCTCCTCAGCGCAAAGCGGGGGCGGTCCGGCGCCGCGTGAACGGGCGCCGGCCGGAATATCTTGGTCTGTCAGGGGCGGGCCGCGCGAGGGGCGCAGCCCGGTCTCAGCGGCTCAGCCGGCGGCCTGCGCGGCCAGCATGGGCTGCATGCCGCTCAGGTCGTAGCCGGCTTTCGCGGCGCGGTCGACGATCTCGCCCGCCTCGCGGGTCGGGGCTTCGGCCAGCGCCCAGAGCGTGGCCGAGCGCGTGCCCGACCGGCAATAGGCGAGGATCGGACCGGATGCGCCCTTGATCACGTCGCGCAGTGCCGCCACCTCGGCCGGGCCCATCTGTCCGGGCACGATCGGGATATAGTGGTAGGCAAGGCCGGCACGTTCGGCCGCCGCTGCCATGTCCGCGCTTTGCAGACCGTCAGGCACTTCGCCGTCGGGGCGGTTGTTCACCAGCGTGGTGAAGCCCGTCTGGGCCACATGCGACACCTCTTCCGCCGCGATCTGCGGAGCGACGCTGAACGTCTCGGTCAGGGATTTCACAAGCATGGGGATTCCTTTCTCAGACAGGGGCTTCGAGCCGGGACTTGACCGGCACCGCCGCGACCATACCGGCGATCATCGCCACGAGGAAGAGGGCGCCGTTCCAGCCGCCGTAGCTCAGCGAGGCCATGGCCGGTCCGGGGCACAGGCCCGCCAGACCCCAGCCCATCCCGAAGAGGAAGGACCCGAGGGTCAGGTTGCGCCCGAGTTTAGGATCGGGCATCGCCGGGATGGGTGTCCCGAGCACGGCCGTTTCGCGTTTCGCGGCGAAGCGCCAGGCGAAAAACATCGGGATGATCGCCCCGCCCAGCACGAAGGCCAGCGTCGGGTCCCAGTTGCCAAAAATGTCGAGCCAGCCCTGCACCTTGGTCGTGTCGGTCATGCCCGACACCATCAGGCCGAGGCCGAACAGGCCGCCGGAAAATGCGGAAATCAACAGGCGCATCAGATCACCTCCAGAACATGGCGGAAGGCCAGAACGGTCAGGCCGCCGCCGAGCAGATAGAAAACGGTCGCGACGATGCCGCGCAGCGACAGGCGCGAGATCCCGCAGACCCCGTGGCCCGAGGTGCAGCCGTTGGCGAGGCGCGTGCCGATGCCGACGAGCAGGCCCGCCGCGATGATGACCGCGACATTGCTTGTCAGATGCGTGTCGGGCTGACCGGTGAAAAGCGTCACCGCCGCCGGCACCGCGACGAGCGCGCCGATAAAGGCCGCCCGCTCGGTCCAGTTGCCGCGGCCGGTGCCGTCCACAAGGCCGCCGAGCAGCCCGCTCGCGCCCATGATCCGCCCGTTGAAGAGCAGGAAGGTGGCCGCGGCGGCGCCGATCATCAGGCCGCCGATCAGGCCGTAAATCCAGTCGATCTCGATCATGTCAAAGTCCGTTCACAGGCAGTTTCAGGTAGGAGGTGCCGTTCTCTTCCGGTTCGGGCATCTGGCCCGCGCGCATGTTCACCTGCAACGAGGGAATGATGAGTTTCGGCATGCCCAGTTGGGCGTCCCGCGCGGTGCGCATCTTGACGAACTCGTCCTTGTCGCGGGCCTGCCCGACATGGACATTCGCGGCCTTCTGCGCGCCCACGGTGGTTTCCCATGCATAATCGTCGCGGCCCGGCGCCTTGTAGTCGTGGCCGACGAAGATCCGGGTCTCGTCCGGCAGGGCGAGGATCTTCTGGATCGAATCGTAGAGCATCTCTGCCGAGCCGCCGGGGAAATCGGCGCGTGCCGTCCCGAAGTCGGGCATGAAGAGCGTATCGCCCACGAAAGCGGCATCCTCGATCACATAGGTCAGGCAGGCCGGTGTATGGCCCGGCGTGTGCAGGACCGCACCTTCAAGCCCACCGATCGTGAACGTGTCGCCCTCGACAAAAAGCTGGTCGAACTGCGAGCCGTCGCGCTGGAATTCCGTGCCCTCGTTGAAGATCTTGCCGAACGTGTCCTGCACGACGGTGATCTTCTCGCCGATGCCGATCTTGCCCCCCAGCCGCTCCTGCAGATAGGGCGCGGCCGACAGGTGGTCGGCATGGACGTGGCTCTCCAGGATCCAGTCGACGGTGAGACCCTTCTCTTTCACATAGGCGACGATTTCGTCCGCCGAGGCCGTGTCGGTCCGGCCCGAAGCGTGGTCAAAGTCGAGAACCGAGTCGATGATCGCGCAGGACGTGCTTTCAGGGTCCTTCACGACAAAGGAAACGGTGTTGGTAGCCTCATCGAAAAAGGCGGTAACTTCAGGTGCCATGTCACTCTCCATGGGTTGTCTGTCCCGATCCAATATGGTCATAGATAGAAATATTGCAATATATAAATTTGCAGAATATGCTCGGCACAACGCGGGCATTGAAAATCATAGCGAAATCTCTATGTGATGTCCCGATGACGGGCGCCGGTCGCCCCAGAGGCGCATGTGTGCGCCACAGGAAAGGAAGGCATCCGATGCGCGATTCTGCTGCGCTCGACATTCAGGACAAGGCTCCGGCCATGGCCGCGCAAGCGGCGGAGGCGGCCGAATTCATCAAGACGCTCGGGCATGAGGGGCGGCTGATGCTTCTGTGTCTGCTTTCGCAAGGCGAGCGCACCGTGTCGGAACTGGAGGCCGAGACCGGCGCGCGCCAGGCCATCGTGTCCCAGCATCTGGCGCGGCTGCGGCAGGAGGGCTTCGTCTCCACCCGCCGCGACGGGCGGCAGATCTTCTACAGCCTTGCCGATCCGCGCGTGGCCAAACTGATCTCCACGCTTTACGAAATCTTCTGCGATCCGGCATGACCGCTTGCCAGCCCCGCCACGGGCTGGTTTCCTGACGCGCGAGCACGAACCGGAGCCGCGCAATCCCATGACCACCCTCCTGATCCGCAAGGCCGCCCATCTGGTCACGATGGACGATGACCGCCGCGAATTGGCCGATTTCGACATCCTGATCCGCGACGGCGTGATCGCTGAAATCGGGCCGGACCTGACCGCGGCGGATGCGCGGATCATCGATGCGTCCGGCTGCGTGGTGACACCGGGGCTCGTCAACACGCACCATCATCTCTACCAGAGCCTGACCCGCGCCGTGCCGGGCGGGCAGGATGCGCTGCTCTTCGGCTGGCTACAGACGCTCTATCCGATCTGGGGCCGGATGCGGCCCGAAGATTTCCGGCTGGCGACCGAGATCGGATTGGCGGAACTGGCCCTGTCGGGCTGCACGCTCAGCTCCGATCACCTTTACATCTTTCCCAACGGCACCCGGCTGGAGGACAGTATCGAGGCGGCGGTGCAGGTCGGTCTGCGGTTTCATGCGACACGCGGCTCGATGAGCATCGGGGAAAGCGACGGCGGCCTGCCGCCCGACGCGCTCGTGGAACGCGAGGCCGATATCCTGAAGGACAGCGAGCGGCTCATCGCCGCCCATCACGATCCGGCCGACGGCGCGATGCTGCGCATCGGGCTCGCTCCGTGCTCGCCCTTCTCCGTGTCCCGCGAACTGATGCGCGACAGTGCGGTTCTGGCGCGCGAAAAGGGCGTCATGCTGCACACGCATCTGGCCGAAAACGAGGAGGATATCGCCTACAGTCTGGAGAAATTCGGCTGCCGCCCGGGCGACTATGCCGAGGAACTGGGCTGGACGGGCGCGGATGTCTGGCACGCCCATTGCGTGCGGCTCGACGCGGCGGAGATCGACCTTTTTGCCCGCAGCGGCACCGGTGTCGCCCACTGTCCCTGCTCCAACTGCCGGCTCGGCTCGGGTATCGCGCCGGTCCGCGCCATGCGCGACGCAGGCGTGAAAGTCGGGCTCGGCGTCGACGGGTCGGCCTCCAATGATGCGGCCCACCTTCTGTCGGAGGCACGGCAGGCGATGCTCCTGCAACGGGTGGCGCACGGGGCCGACGCCATGGCCGCGCGCGAGGCGCTGGAGATCGCGACGCGCGGCGGCGCGGATGTGCTCGGGCGGCCCGACTGCGGCCGGATCGCCGTTGGCAAACGCGCCGATATTGCCGTCTGGGATCTGCGCGACACGGTCGCGGCAGCGGGCCAATGGGACCCGGTGGCAGCTCTTGTATTGTGCGGGCCCTTCACCGTCCGCGACCTGATTGTCGAGGGGCGGGAAATCGTCTCCGACGGGCGGATCACCACCGTCGACCCGCGCGCGCTGGCCGCACAGGCCCGCGACGCGGTCGCGCGGCTCGCCGGTTAGCCGGTCGCATGGGGGGGCCGTCCGACAGTGCCACAAGCGCGGTGCAAGACCCGACACGGCGCCGCCGCTGGCGGTTTGCCGGGCTTGGTGCGGTCGCGCTTCTGCTGCTCGCCGTCTTCTTCTGGGGGGCCTATCTCTATGTGCTGCGGGCCGAGACGCAGCGGGCGGAAAGCCGCGCCTCGCTCTACCGCTCGACGCTGTTGGGCAGCCTCGACCGGTTCCAGCACCTGCCTTTCATTCTGGCCCGCGACCCGTTCGTGATCGCCGCCGCCACTGGCGCCGAGCGCAGCCGGACGATTCTGAACGAACGGCTTGCAGCATTTTCCGACCAGTCCGACCTCGACGCGATCTACCTGATGTCCCTGTCGGGCCTGACCATCGCCGCCTCGAACCATGCCGAGCCGCTGACCTTTCTGGGCCAGAATTACGGGTTCCGGCCCTATTTCAAAGAGGCCGCGGCAGGCGGCCATGGCGAGTTTTTCGCCATCGGCGCGACCACCTCTCAGCCCGGCTATTTCGTGGCCGATCCGGTGCGCGGACCGACCGGCGACATTCAGGGCGTGATCGCGCTGAAGCTTGACCTCAGTTCGCTGACCGACACCTGGGCGGCAGGGGGCGAGACGGTCCTTGTCACCAACCGCGACGGAATCGTGGTGCTCGCCACGGAACCGGACTGGCCCTATCGCAGCATCACGCCGCTCGATCCCGCCCGGCGGGCGGACATCGCCGCGGAACGCCAGTTCGGACAGGAACCGCTGGCGCCGCTCGACTGGACGCCCGGCCGGACGGGCCCGACCGTCGAAGGCCGGCGCTACCTGCAGGCAAGCGTGCCTGTGGGGCGGCTCGACTGGCAACTCCATTTCCTGACCGACCGCGCGCGCGTCTGGCAGCAGGCCGCGAGCCTGACCATCGCCGCGGCGGTCGTGATGGCGCTGCTGCTGGCGCTTGGCCTTTTCCTGCGTTCCGAGCGGATCGCCGCGGCGCTCCGCGTCTCCGACCGCGACCGGCAGGACCTGAGCCGCGTCAACATGCGCCTGCGGCAGGAGGTGGAGGACCGCCGCCGCGCGGAAGCCGCGCTGGCGCGCACCCGCGCCGATCTGGACCGCGCGAGCAAGCTTGCGGCGCTTGGGCAGGTCTCGGCCTCCGTCACGCATGAGTTGGGACAGCCCATCGCGGCGCTCAAGACCCAGATCGCGGCGGCGGAGATGGCGCGCGACCGGCTCGATACGCCCCGCCTGCTCGACCGCCTGTCGGGCATCGCGACCCGGATGGAGGCCATCACCCGCCAGCTTCGTTTCTTCGCCGCACCCGATACCGATCCGATGCGCGCGGTCCCCTTCGAGGACGTGATTGCCGGTGCGCGGGACCTGGTCGAAGCCGATTTCGCGACGCAGGGTGTCACCATCCGGCGCAGCGGCGCGCCGGTGCAGGCCGCCGTTCGCGGGTCGCGCTTCCGGCTGGAACAGGTGCTGGTGAACCTGTTGCGCAATGCCCGCGACGCGATGGGGGGGCAGGACAATCCGCAGATCGATCTGGAGGTGGCGCAGGACGGCCGCACTGTTCTGGCACGGGTCGCGGATCGTGGCCACGGGTTGCAGGACCAGCCGCTCGACCGGCTGCAGGAGCCCTTCCATTCCACCCGCGCCTCGGGTGAGGGGATGGGGCTCGGGCTGGCGATCTCGACGGCGATCCTGAAGGAACATGGCGGGCACCTCGCCGCCGCCGAACGCCCCGATGGCGGCGCTGTTTTCACCGTCACCTTGCCTGTGGCGGATGATCCCGCACCGCAGCGGGACAAGCAGGAAGGGGCAACGGCATGAGCATGATCCGCCACGCTTTCGTGATCGACGACGACCGCGCGATGCGCGGTGCGCTCGAGGACCTGCTGACCTCAGCCGGCTGGAAGGTGACCCTGTTTGCAGGCATCGACAAAGCGGCGCGGGCGCTGCCGTCAGACCCGCCGGACGTGATCCTGTCGGACATGCGGATGCCGGGCGGCAGCGGGCTTGATCTGCTGGAGAGCCTGCGCGACGCACCGTCCGCCGTGCCGCCTGTGATCCTGATCTCGGCCCATGGCGACATTCCGCTGGCCGTCGAGGCGATGCAGGCCGGGGCCTACAGTTTCCTCGAAAAGCCCTTCGATCCGCGCCGCCTTCTGACCGTGCTCGACCATGCCGCCGATCAGGCGCGGCTGGGGCGCGACAATGCACGGCTCCGGGCGCGGCTCGCACGGCTCGGCGGGCTCGACCGGTTGCTTGTCGGGGACAGCCCCACGATCCGCGATCTGCGGCGCGAAGTGCTCGATCTGGCCGATGCGCCGCTGCCGGTCATGGTTCTGGGCGAGACAGGGACGGGCAAGGATCTGGTGGCCCGGGCGCTCCATGACCTGTCGGACCGGGCGGCGGGGCCGTTCATCGCGCTCAATTGCGCCGCCCTGCCCGCCGACCATTTCGAGGCCGGTATTTTCGGGCGCGTGGGTGGCGACAGCCCGCAACAGGGCGCGTTCGCCCGCGCCGATGGCGGCACGCTTTTCCTTGACGAGGTGACCGCCTGCCCGATCGACCTGCAGCCGAAACTGCTGCGCGCGCTCGACACGCAGGAGGTCACACCCGTCGGCAGCGACAGCCCACGACGCGTGGATATCCGCATCCTGTCGGCCAGCAACGAAGCGCTGGACCGTGCAGTTGCGGAAAACCGGCTGCGCGAGGACCTGATGTTCCGCCTGAACGCGGTGGAGTTGCACCTGCCGCCGCTGCGCGAGCGCGGCGACGATATCGTGCTCCTGTTCACCCGGTTCATGGCCGAACAGGCCGAGGTGCTGGGCAGCGACATGCCCGAACTGACGCCAGAGGACATTGCCGCGATGCTGGCCCATGACTGGCCGGGCAATGTGCGCGAGTTGCGCAACGTGGCGGCACGGACCGTGCTGGCGCGCCGCCGCGCGGCGGTGCCTGTGGCCGACATCCTGTCGCCCGGCGGTGACCTCGGCGACATGCCCGCGACCCTGCGCGAGGCCGTCGCCGCCTTCGAGCGGCAGATGATCGCCCGTGCGTTGCGTGCCGAGGGCGGGCGCATGGACGCGGTGGCGGATGCGCTCGGCATCGGACGGCGGACGCTGAACGAGAAGATTGTGAAGCTCGGGCTCCACAAAGACGAACTCCTCTGACACCGCGCGACGGCACTTTGCGGAAATCCGCAGGCCCTGCGGAAATCCGCAGGCGGAATATCTCATGCGCGCACCGGCCGTTTTGCGGTTAAAGTCTGGCCATCCGTCCGCCAACGCGCGGACCGGCAATGACTGCAAGGGAGAGAAACGGAATGAAGAACACCTGGCTCAAGACCGCCGCGATCGGCGCGCTGACGCTCGGCTTCGCCACAGAGGCGATGGCCACCGAATGGAACGTGTCCCTGTGGGGCAAGCGCCGCGCCTTCACGGAACATGTGGAAAAGCTGGCCGAACTGGTGAGCGAGAAGACGGGCGGCGAGTTCACGCTCAACATCTCCTATGGCGGCCTGTCCAAGAACACGGAGAATCTCGACGGCATCTCCATCGGCGCCTTCGAGATGGCCCAGTTCTGCGCCGGCTACCATGCCGACAAGAACCCCTCCATCACCGTGCTGGAGCTGCCCTTCCTCGGCGTTGATTCGCTGGAGAAGGAGATCGAGGCCTCGATGGCGGTCTACAACCACCCCGCCGCACAGGAAGATCTGGGCCGCTGGAACGCCACGCTGCTCATGCCCTCGCCGCTGCCGCAGTACAATATTGTCGGCGTGGGCGACGGTCCGAAGACCCTGTCCGAATATGAGGGCCTGACCGTGCGCGCCACTGGCGGCATCGGCAAGGCCATGGCAGCTGTCGGCGCGGTGCCGACCTCCATGTCCGCCTCCGAGGTCCGGCAGGCCATGGACAGCGGCGTGGTGAAGGCCGTGTCCTTCGCCCCGCACGCGCATATGTCCTTCGGCACCGTGGAAAACGCGACCTGGTGGACCACCAACCTCAACCCCGGCACGGTCAACTGCCCGGTCGTGGTGAACACCGACGCGCTGAACGCCCTGACGGACGCGGAGCGCGAAGCGCTGATGAGCTCCGTCGACGAGGCGCTCGCCCATTATGTCGACTATTACAACAACCAGACGATGAAGGCCTGGGGGCCGCTGCTTGAGGAGAAGGGGATCGAGCAGATCACCTATTCCGACGAGGAACTGGCCGCCTTCCGCGAGGCTGTAGCCGGACCGGCCGCCGCCGCCTGGATCGAGGAGAACAGCGCCCGCAATCTGCCCGCGCAGGAACTCTACGATCTGGTGATCGCGACGATCGGCGAGTGATCGCACGGCGTCTGACCTGACTGCGGCGCCCGGCCCTTTGCTGCCGGGCGCCGTTTCCCCTTTCCCGATCCAACCGGAGGTGGCCCATGGCCGGCGCATCCGCCGTCCGTACGGACGACACCCTTCTGAGCCGGCTCGACCGCGCCTTGTTCCGTGTCGAGACCCTGCTCGCGCTCATCAGCGGCCTTGCCGTATTCTCGCTCATGCTGCTTGCCGTGGTGAGCGTCGGCGGGCGCAACATCTTCAATCAGCCACTGCCGGGCTATGTCGACTGGATCGAGCAGGCCATGCCGCTGATCGCCTTCCTCGGCATTGCCTATTGCCAGCGGCTTGGCGGGCATATCCGGATGGACATTCTGGTGGGCCAGTTGCGCGGACGCGCCCTCTGGATCACCGAGTTCCTGACCACGGCTGTCATTCTTCTTCTGATGGTGTTGCTGGTCTGGGGCTCCTGGGCGCATTTCCAGCGCAGCTTCGATTTCAACGCACCGCTCTGGAGCCGCGACAGCAGCTTCGACATCCGCCTGCCGCTCTGGCCCGCAAAACTGCTGGTGCCGGTGGCCTTCTCGGTGCTTTGCGCGCGGCTGGTCCTGCAACTCTGGGGCTACGGCCGCGCGATCCTGACGGGCGATCCGGCCCCTGTGGCCGTGCCGCTCATAGAGGATGCCGCGACCGTCGCGGCCAACGAGGCCGCCCATGTGTCGGGCTTCGAGGCAGCCGAAGAGCCGGATGCGGTTGGTGACCGGCGTGACGGACGGGGAGCCGACTGATGGACTCGATTGATATCGGCATTGTCGTCACGAGCGTGATGCTCGTCTTCGTGGTGCTCGGCATGCGCGTCGCGTTTGCCGCCGCCGGAGCAGGGCTTGCCGGCCTCATCTGGATTTTCTGGGCCAAGAAAGGCTACGACCCGGCACAATTCACCTGGGCGCTCGGCGTGGCGGTGAAGACCGCCGGACAGGTACCGCATTCGAAGATTGCGAGCCAGGCGCTGTCGCTCATCCCGACCTTCATCCTGATCGGCTATCTGGCCTATTATGCAGGTCTGACCAAGGCGCTGTTCGAGGCGGCCAAGCGCTGGGTCGGCTGGCTGCCGGGCGGGCTGGCCGTGTCGACCGTCTTCGCCACGGCGGGGTTCGCCGCCGTCTCGGGCGCATCTGTCGCGACCTCCGCCGTCTTTGCCCGCATCGCGATCCCCGAGATGTTGAAGGAAGGCTATGACAAGCGGTTCGCAGCCGGCGTCGTGGCGTCTGCGGGCACGCTCGCCTCGCTCATCCCGCCCTCGGCCATCCTCGTGATCTACGCAATCATCGTCGAACAGGATGTCGGCATGCTGCTGCTCGCAGGCTTCCTGCCCGGTGCGGTCTCGGCGCTCATCTATGGCGGGCTGGTCGTGGGCATGGCGCTCGTCTTCCCGAAATTCGGTCCGCCGGTCGGCGGGTTCAGCTGGAAGGAGCGGTTCGTCTCCCTGCCGCCGGCCCTGCCGATCCTCTTCGTCGTCGTGATCATCATCTTCTTCATCTACAACCCGTTCGGCGGCGATGCCTGGGGCACACCGACCGAAGGCGGGGCGCTCGGGGCATTCGTGGTCTTCTGCATGGCGCTCTGGCGGGGGATGCGCTGGCCGCAGCTGCGCGACGCGCTTCTGGAGACCGCGAAACTGTCGGTGATGATCTTCACCATCATCTGGGGCGTGCTGATCTATGTGCGGTTCCTCGGCTTTGCCAACCTGCCGGGCGCGTTCGCCGACTGGATTTCTGGGCTGGAACAGAGCCCGATGCTGACATTGATCCTGATCCTGCTCGCCTATGCGGTGCTCGGCATGTTCATGGACGCGATCGGGATGCTGCTCCTGACGCTGCCGGTCGTCTATCCGGCGGTCATCGCGCTCAATGGCGGGCCGGATGTGACCGCGGCGGACAGCGCCTTCGGTGTCTCGGGCGTCGGCTGTGCGATCTGGTTCGGGATCATCGTGGTGAAAATGGCGGAGCTCTGCCTCATCACGCCACCAATAGGGCTCAACTGTTTCGTGGTGGCCGGTGTCCGACCCGACATATCGGTGCAGGATGTGTTCAAGGGTGCCTCGCCCTTCTTCGTGGCCGATGCGCTCACCATCGCGACCCTGATCGCACTACCGCAGATCGTGCTCTTCCTGCCGGGGCTCCTGATCGGGTAACGGCCTGTCAGGGAACAACTGCGACCCTCCGCGCGTTGTCTTGCGACGTTGCGCGGAGGAGGGCCCGGTGGAAGAAGCCGCACTGACATTGCAGGAGCAGGTGGAAGGCTACTGGATCGCCGCGGTGGAAGCCTCGCCACGGCTCGCGGTTGCGCTTGTCCTGCTGGCGATCACCTGGCTTGCGGCACGTGCCGTCAAATATCTGGTGGAGCGGATCACGCGCCGGATGCGGTTCCGCACCAATCTCGTCGATGTGCTCACCATGTTGAGCGGTCTGCTGATCTGGATCGCGGGCACGCTGGTTGCGCTGACGGTTGTCTTCCCGTCGATCACACCCGGCCGCGCGCTGACCACGCTCGGCCTCGGGTCGGTGGCGATCGGCTTTGCCTTCAAGGACACGTTCGAGAATTTTCTTGCCGGGCTGCTCATCCTGATCCGCGAACCGTTCGCCATCGGCGACCATGTGGAATGCGAGGATGTGGAGGGCCAGATCGAGGAAATCACCATCCGTGACAGCCGCATCCGCCGCACCGACGGCCAGTTGGTCGTGATGCCGAACCACGAACTGTTCCAGAACCCCGTGACCGTGCGCACGGATCGCGAATTGCGCCGCACGACGATCATTGTCGGGGTCGCCTATGGCGAGGATGTGGACGATGCCCGCACCGTCATCCGCGACGCGGTGGAGGCCGTGGACAGCGTGCGGGACGATGTGAAGGATGTGCAGGTCTTCGCCAAGACCTTCAATTCCTCCTCGATCGACTTTGAAGTGTCCTGGTGGACGGGGTCGAAGCCCGTCGATATCCGCCGCTCCCGCGACCAGGTGGTGGCCGCCGTGAAACGTGCGCTCGACGAAGCCGGGATCGAGATCCCCTTCCCCTACACGACCCTCACCTTCAAAGAGCCCCTGCCCCTGCGCCCCGAAGCGCAAGGTGCGGGCGGCGGCGATGGCGCGGACGGGTCTGGCGGTGATGCGCCCGCACCCACGGCGGCGGGCAACGGATGAACCCGCTCAGCTGGCTGCCGAAGCTCGCACAGGACATCCGTGCAAGCTACTGGTTCATCCCCTCCGTCCTGACGGTGCTTGCCATTGTCGCGGCGCAGTTCTCGATCTGGTTCGACCATGATACGGAACTGATGGACACGCTCCTGCCCGACAGCGCCAGCGACACGCAGGCCGAGGGTGCGCGCACCACGCTCGCGGTCATCTCGCAATCGGTGATCGGCGTGACCGGGGTCATGTTTTCCATGACGCTTGTGGCCGTGTCCTTCGCGTCGGGCAATTTCGGTCCGCGGCTCATCGGCAATTTCATGCGCGACCGGGGAAACCAATGGTCGCTGGGCATCCTGATCTCGACCTTCGTCTATGCGCTCATCATCCTGCGCGCGGTCCAGAGCCCGGTGGGCGAGGATGTGGACCTGTTCGTGCCGCAACTGTCGCTCATCGTGGCGCTCGGCCTCACCTTCGTTTCGGTCGGCACGGTGATCTATTTCGTCCACCATGTGCCCGAGACAATCAATGTCGCCAATATCACCGCAGCACTCGGCAAGGCGCTCTGCGCGGATGTGCGCGCCCTGATCGACAGCCGCCGCGACCGGGCGGAGACCGCACCCGTCGCGCTGCCGGACCGCGCACCCGACAGGGAGGTCCGCCTCGACCGCGCAGGCTATGTGCAGACGCTGGACCATGACCGGATTGACCGGCTGGCGGAGGAGGAAGGCTGGATCGTCGAGATCACCGCCGATCCGGGCCAGTTCGTCAGCCCCCACACGCCGGTTGCGCGGCTCTGGACGGCCAGCGCGCCCGGTGACGATCCGCTGGAGGAATTGCGCGGCAGCTTCATCCTCGGCGATATCCAGACCGAGGCGCAGAATCTCGAATTCATCGTCGCCCAACTGGTGGAGATGCTGGCCCGGGCCCTCTCGCCCGGGGTCAACGACCCGTTCACCGCCATGTCCTGCCTCGACTGGCTCTATGCCGGAACGGAGGCCGCAATTTGCCATCGCGGCGGATTGTCGGTGCCACCGGCGGGGCGCGTGCACCACCGCCAGCTCGACGCGGCCATCCTGCTGGACGCGGGGCTCGGGGCGAGCCGCGCCTATGTGGCCGGTGACCGTCTGGCGACCGATCATTTCAACATGCTGCTCGACCGGCTGCTCGATCGCACCGGCCAGGGAGACCTGGCCGACCGGATCGCGGGGCTGCGGATCGCGGCGCCGCCGAAGGCCGACGCGCCCGTCTGATCAGTCGCTGGCCATCAGGAATGGCATTGTGGACCGCCCTGCCCGATACCAGTCACGGATCGCGCGGCGCTCTTCCTCTTCCATGTAGGTCAGGTTCGCAGGCGGCATCGCATGGCTCGCGCCCGATTGCAGGAAGATCGGTCCGGCTGCACGGGCGATATCGACGGGCGTTTCCAGCAGCACGGCTTTCGGTGCGCGGTGGATTCCCTCCCAGACCGGTTCGCGGGCATGGCACATGGAACAGCGGCCGAGCACGATATCGGTCACATCCTCGAACCCGTCCGCTTCGGCAAAATGCTGCGCGGCCCCGGTCAGCACGGATAGGTCCTCCTGCGGCTCGTCCTGCATCAACGGTGCGGTCGAGAGCCACATGATCCCGATGAAGAGGATCACGGTCGCAGCCCATGTCCATGTCGGGTTGCCGGCGCGCGCGTGGCGGGTGTTGAAATAGTGCCGGATGGTGACACCCATCAGGAAGACGAGCGCCGCGATCAGCCAGTTGTACTCGGTGGCGAAGGCCAGCGGGTAATGGTTCGACAGCATCAGGAAGATGACCGGCAGCGTCAGGTAATTGTTATGCGTAGAACGCAGCTTGGCGATCTTGCCATATTTCGGGTCGGGGCTGCGGCCGGCCTGCAGGTCGGCCACCACGATCCGCTGGTTCGGCATGATGATGAAGAAGACATTGGCCGTCATGATCGTCGCGGTGAAGGCCCCCAGATGCAGGAGCGCCGCGCGTCCGGTGAAAATCTGGTCATAGCCCCAGGCCATTGCGACGAGCAGCACGAAGAGCAGCACCATCAGAACCGTCGGCCGTTCCGCCAGCCCCGACTTGCAAAGCCGGTCATAGATGATCCAACCCACGGTCAGCGACGCGGCCGAAATCAGGATCGCCTGCCAGACCGCCAGATCGGCCTTGGCCGGATCGATCAGATACAGTTCCGCACCCGCCCAATAGACGATCATCAGGAGCGCCGCACCACTCAGCCAGGTTGAATAGCTCTCCCATTTGAACCATGTCAGATGTTCGGGCATCGCCTCGGGCGCCACGAGGAACTTGCGGATATGGTAAAAACCGCCGCCATGCACCTGCCATTCCTCGCCATGCGCGCCGGGCGGCAGGTCGGGGGCCTTGCGCAGCCCCAGATCGAGCGCGACGAAATAGAAGGAACTGCCGATCCACGCGATCGCCGTGATCACGTGCAGCCAGCGGACGGCAAAGCCGATCCAGTCCCAGATGATGGCAAATTCGTACATGCGGCACTCCGTTCCGGTCAGCGCCACGCTAGCGCAGCGCGAGCTTTCAGTGTATGGAGAAAATCTCCATTCAGCTTCAAAAAAAGCCGATAAAACAGCGCGCAGCCCCGATGGCCTATCTCGACAATATCCGCACATTCGTCCGCGTCTACGAGTTGGGCAGCATGTCTGCCGCGGCCCGCGACCAGCGCATCTCTGCAGCCGTTGCCTCCGCCCGGATCGCGCAGTTGGAGGACCATCTGTCTGTGCGGCTCTTCCAGCGCACCACGCGGATGCTGAGCCCGACGGAAGCCGGACAGATCTTCTACCGCGGGGCCTGTGGGATCCTCGACCGTGTGGCGGAGGCCGAGGCCGAGATCAGTGCGGTGACGCAAGCGCCCTCGGGCACGCTGCATGTGGCCGCGCCACTGGGGCTCGGGCGGCGGCTCGTCGCGCCGCTCATCCCCGCTTTCAAGGCCGCCTATCCGCGCGTATCGGTGCGGCTGCGCCTGTCGGACCGCAAGCTCGATCCGGCCGCCGAGGGGCTGGATCTGGTGCTCTTTCTCGGCACGCCCGAGGATTCGAGCCTGCGGATGCGCAAGATCGCGGATTGTCCGCGGCTCCTGTGCGCCGCGCCGCGCTATCTGGCGGCCAACGGCACGCCGCGCTCGCCTGACGATCTGGCAGGCGGCGACCATGTCTGCCTGACGCTCCGCTACCCCGGCGCTCCGGAAGGACAGTGGCCGCTTCAGGAGGGCGGTCAGGTGCGGCAGGTGCCGGTGTCCGGCCCCTTTGAAAGCGACGATGGCGATGTGCTGACCCAATGGGCGCTTGACGGGCACGGGATCATCCTCAAGCCCGTGTTCGAGGTTGCCCACCATCTCGACAGCGGCGCGCTCGTGCCGGTTCTGCCCGACACGCCGCCGGTGCCGATCCAGTTGGCCTGCCTCTTCAGCCACCACCGCCAGCAGGATCCGAAGAGCCGGCTCTTCATCGACCATGTGGTTGCCCATATCGGCGCGGAACTGGCCAGAACGGCACCGCGCCCCGCGGCCTGACGGGCGCTGCCAGCGGCGTCATCTGCGCTGCGGTGCGACAGGAGTTTTCGGAAAATCAAGAAGACCGAAACCGTTTTCATCGTCTATAACCTTAAAAACGAAGGAGATTGCCTTGCCCCGCTATCTGCGTGACATGCGCGGCTACGGGCCGGTCCCGCCGGACCCGAAATGGCCGAACGGCGCGAAGATCGCCGTTCAGATCGTCGTCAATTACGAGGAAGGCGGCGAGAATTGCGTGCTGCATGGCGATGCCGCATCCGAAGCCTTCCTGTCTGAAATCGTCGGCGCGGCACCCTGGCCCGGCCAGCGGCACTGGAACATGGAATCCATCTATGAATATGGCGCGCGGGCCGGCTTCTGGCGGCTGCATCGCCTGTTCACCGACCGCGATATTCCCGTCACCGTCTATGGCGTCGCCACAGCCCTTGCACGCAGCCCCGAACAGGTCGGCGCAATGCAGGCGGCCGGGTGGGAGATTGCGAGCCACGGACTGAAATGGATCGAATATAAGGACGCGGAACCGGAGGCCGAACGCGCGGACATGCTTGCCGCGGTCAAGCTCCATCAGGAGGTGACGGGCACGCGCCCGACCGGCTGGTATACGGGCCGCTGCTCGGCCAACACCGTAGCGCTCGCCGCGGAAGAGGGCGGCTTCGCCTATGTCGCCGACAGCTATGCGGACGACCTGCCCTACTGGGTGGAGGCAGGCGGCCGCGACCAGTTGATCGTGCCCTACACGCTCGATTGCAACGACATGCGTTTTGCCACGCCGCAGGGGTTCAATTCCGGCGACCAGTTCTTTGCCTACCTGCGCGACACGTTCGACGCGCTCTATGCCGAAGGCACGGCCGGACAGCCGAAGATGATGTCGGTCGGTCTGCATTGCCGCCTTGTCGGGCGGCCGGGGCGGATCCGCGCGCTGGAACGGTTCCTCGACCACGCTGCGTCCCATGCAGATGTCTGGTTCGCCCGGCGGATCGAGATTGCCGAACATTGGGCGCGCACCCATCCGCCCGCGAAGCCCGCGCTGCGCCCGTCGCAGATGGACCGCGACGCCTTTGTCGCGGCATTTGGCGGCATTTTCGAGCATTCGCCGTGGATCGCGGAGGGCGCACATGCGCTGGAACTGGGGCCAGCGCATGACAGTGCGGACGGATTGCACAACGCGCTGGCGCGCGTCTTCCGCGCCGCGCCGGACGAGAAACGCCTTGCGGTCCTCAATGCGCATCCCGATCTGGCGGGAAAACTGGCGCAGGCCCAGCGTCTGACAGCCGAGAGCACGTCGGAACAGGCCAGTGCCGGGCTCGACGCACTGACAGACGCGGAGCGCGACGCCTTCACCCGCCTCAATGCAGCCTATGTGGACCGGCACGGCTTTCCCTTCATCATCGCGGTGCGCGACCATGACAAGGCGTCGATCCGCGCGGCCTTCGAGCGGCGGCTCGATCAGGACAGCGCGACCGAATTTGCCGAAGCCTGCCGTCAGGTGGAGCGGATCGCGCAGTTGCGGCTCCAGAGCCTGTTGCCCGACTGATGGCACGGATCGCCCCCCAGCCGCTCACCGCAGCCGCATTCGCGGCTTTCGGGGATGTGCTGGAGGTGGCAGGCCAGCCCGACAAGATGATCAATCAGGGCCTGTGCGGTCGCCATCACGACCGCGCACAGCTTGACTTTGCGGACGGGCGTGCGGGCATCAGCATCTTCGACGCCGAACCCCGCCACCTGCCCTACCGGCTGGAGATGATGGAGCGCCATCCGCTCGGCAGCCAGGCCTTCGTGCCGATGAACGGGGTGCCGTTCCTTGTGACCGTGGCGCCCGACGCAGGCGCCCGGCCCGGCCCGGTGTCGGCCTTCGTCACCGGCGCGGCGCAGGGCATCAACCTACATCGCGGGGTCTGGCACGGCGTGCTGGCCCCGCTGCAATTCCGCGGGATCTATGCCGTTGTCGACCGGATCGGCCCGGGCAGCAATCTCGAGGAATACTGGTTCGATACACCAAGGGAGGTCGGACCGGACTGATGCAGGCCGCCGCAAGAAGCGGCCGGCACACCAACAGTGGACAGGAGTACCATCACCCATGACAGATCAATCGATCGGGACCGCAGAACAGCTGAAGGATCCCAATTACACACCCTCGCTCGGGCGGGCCGTGCCGCTCGGCATCCAGCATGTGCTGGCCATGTTCGTCTCCAACGTCACGCCCGCGATCATCGTTGCGGGCGCGGCGGGGTTCGGTTTCGGCTCCAACTCGCCGGACTTTCCCGAACTGCTTTACATGATCCAGATGTCGATGCTCTTTGCCGGCGTCGCCACGCTCTTGCAGACCGTGTCCATCGGGCCGGTCGGGGCCAAGCTGCCCATCGTGCAGGGCACGAGTTTCGCCTTCCTGCCCATCATGATCCCACTGGTGGCGGGCAAGGGCGTTGACGGACTCGCCGCACTCTTCACCGGCGTCCTGATCGGCGGCCTTTTCCATGCCGCGCTCGGCACCGTGATCGGCAAGATCCGTTTCGCGCTGCCGCCGCTCGTGACCGGGCTGGTGGTGACGATGATCGGGCTCGCGCTCGTGAAGGTCGGCATCCAGTACGCCGCCGGCGGTGTTCCGGCGATCGGCACACCGGAATATGGCTCGCTCCTGAACTGGTCGGCTGCGCTCATCGTCATCATCGTGACGCTGGGGCTGAAATTCTTCACCCGCGGGATGCTGTCGGTTTCGGCCGTGCTGGTCGGCCTGATCGTCGGCTATGTCTATGCGATCCTTGTCGGCATGCTGCCGGTGGCGAGCATCGCAGGCTCGTGGAACAACGCTTCTGCCTTCGCGCTTCCGATGCCGTTCAAATACGGGTTCGAGATGTCCGCAGCCGCAATCATCGGCTTCTGCCTTATGGCCTTCATCTCGGCCATTGAGACGGTCGGTGACGTGAGCGGGATCGCCAAGGGCGGCGCCGGACGCGAAGCGACCGAGGAAGAGATCAAGGGCGCGACCTATGCCGACGGTTTCGGCACGGCCGTGGCCGGTATCTTCGGCGGCCTGCCCAACACCTCGTTCAGCCAGAATGTCGGACTGATCGCGATGACCGGCGTCATGAGCCGCCATGTGGTCACCATCGGCGCGATCTTCCTGATCATTTGCGGCCTGATCCCGAAAGTCGGCGGCGTTATCCGCACGGTGCCGATCGAGGTGCTGGGCGGCGGCGTGATCGTGATGTTCGGCATGGTCGTGGCCGCGGGCATCTCGATGCTGTCGGACGTGGACTGGAACCGGCGCAACATGGTGATCTTCGCGATCTCCCTCTCGGTCGGTCTCGGGCTGCAGCTGGAACCGGGTGCGGTGCAGTACCTGCCTGATACGCTGCGCATCCTGATGACGAGCGGCCTGCTGCCCGCCGCCTTCCTTGCCATCGTGCTGAACCTCGTCCTGCCGCAGGAACTGAGCGCGGAATCGACCGAGGAAGTCTCCGGCGGTCTGGCCGGCGACAGCAAGGGCTCTCTGCCCGGCTGATCCCGCTCGCAGCGTTCAATACCGGCCCCCGCAACCAAAGTTGCGGGGGCATTTTCATGTCCGCACGCGACGCCTGCGGAACCTTGTCCGAAAAACTCCGGAACAAAATGATCTGTTTGCGGTTAACTTCACGAAACCGTGATCAAAGGTTCCCCGAAGCCATGCTGAGGGGCGCCGGGTGCGGCGGATCGGGTCGGATGTGGCGAGGTCACTGGCCCGGTCCGCTGGCCCCGGTTGGGGTCAGAGGCCCAGCGCCATGTGCCGGTTCACATCCTTGTAGAGCAGGTAGCGGAACGGCTCCGGCCCGCCGGCATAGCAGGCCTGCGGGCAGAAGGCGCGGAGCCACATGTAATCGCCGGCCTCCACCTCCACCCAATCCTGGTTGAGCCGGTAGACTGCCTTGCCCTGCAACACATAGAGCCCGTGCTCCATCACATGGGTTTCAGCGAACGGAATCGTGCCGCCGGGCTGGAAGGTCACGATAGTGATGTGCATGTCGTGGCGCATGTCAGACGGGTCCATGAACCGCGTCGTCGCCCAGGCGCCATTTGTATCCGGCATCGGTGTGGGCGCGATATCCTGATCGCGTGTCACGAAGGCGGCAGGCTCGTCCAGACCGTCCACCGCGCGCCAGGCCTTGCGGATCCAGTGGAAACCCGCGCGCACCTTTCCGGTCGCGCGCAGGCGCCAGGCCTGCGACGGGGGCAGATAGGCGAAGCTGCCCGGCTCCAGCCTGTGCACGTCGGCGCCGAGCGTCAGTTCCAGCGTGCCTTGCGTGACGAAAAGCGCCGCCTCGACGCCGGCTTCGGTCTCGGGCCGGTCGGACCCGCCACCCGGTTCCAGATCCCCGATATAATGGGAAAAGGTTTCCGCGAAACCGGTCAGCGGGCGGGCGATGACCCAGAAGCGCGCGCCCTCCCAATGCGGCAGGGCGCTCGTCACGATGTCTGTCATCGTGCCGCGCGGGATCACCGCATAAGCGTCGGTGAACATTGCGCGGTCGGTCAGAAGCTGGCTCTGCGGCGGCAGGCCGCCTGCGGGCACGTGGTAGCGGTGATCGGTCATCGGGTCCTCCCTGCCCGCCTATTGAACGCCGCAGGCGGCGCTGGCGCAACCAGAAGGCCACAGCACGGGGACCGGAGCATCTGCTTGAAAAGCCGAAAAGTCGGGTCTCAAGCGCGGTCCGACCGAAGACCACCCGCCCGCCGCGAGCGTCGCGCGGAGCGGGTCAGGATTTGCCGTCACCATCACCCGGGTCATCGCCGCCGGCCGGCCCGGCGCGTGGCGCAACAGGGCTGTCGGCTGAGCCGGTCTCATCCGGCAGGTCGGTCCCATTGCCCTTTGGCTCCGTTGCATCGGACCCATCGTAATGCAGCATCGCCCGCGCGAAATGGGCGAAGAGAACGACGAAGACGCCGACCCCGGCAAAGACATAGAGCGTCGTGAAGATCTTGCCGATGGTGGTTGCGGGTTCCAGTTGCGACTGGCCGACCGTGGAGGCCGTCATCACCGCGAAATAGAAAGCATCGACGGGCGCCCATCCCTCGACCGTGCTGTAGAAGATCGTGGCCGAGACAAGTGCCGCGATGACGAGCAGGAGCGAGGCCCGGAAATAGGGCCGCGACCAGCTGGCCTTGATCGCCGACAGGAGCCGCCCCAGCGTGATGAAAAACGACATCATGTTCAAAGTCTCCTGTCCGGACGCCACCCGTTTGAGGCCCGCAAGACCGTTCCATCGTAACGGCTTGCGGGATCAGGCAGCGCCAGTCTACGCTGCCCGGACAGTGAAGCAAAAGCATGGAATTCCGACATGGCTCTGCCCCTCGCACCGACAGGTCTTGCGCTGGCGCTCCTTCTGCCTGCCCTCGTGCTCGACCAGTGCATTTGGCAGAACGGGAACCAGGCACTTGGTATCCTCGCGCGCGAACGTGTCGCGCTGACCGCCACCGCCAACGAAACCGTCGTCGACCTGCCGGTGGCCGAAGGAAGCAAGGTGTCGCGTGGCGACGTTCTGGTGCGGCTCGACGACCGGATTCAGCTGGCGCAGGTGGAACGGTCCAAGGCCGAACTGGCGCGCGCGCAGGCCAATCTGGAGAAGCTGCGCACCGGCGCGCGGCCCGAGGAAATCACCATTGCGCGGTCCCGCGTGGCCGGCGCGCAGGCCACGCTGACCGAGGCGCAGGACGATTACGAGCGCAACCGCATCCTGGCCGAACGCGACACGATTTCCGAGGCGCGGCTCTTGCGCGACCTTGCACGCCGCGATCAGGCGCAGGCCGAACTGGACGGTGCGCGCGAACAGTTGCAGGAACTGATCAACGGCGCGCGCCCCGAGGATATCCGCATCGCCGAGGCCGAACTGGCCGCCGCCAAGGCAACCGTCAACGCCGAGGAACGCCGGCTTGAAGATCTGGTCGTCACCGCGTCGCGCGACGGAATGCTCGACAGCCTGCCGTGGAACCTTGGCGAACGGGTGACAATCGGCAGCCCCGTGGCGATCATTCTGGCCGGCGCGGTGCCCTATGCGCGGGTTTATGTACCGGAACCGTTCCGCGCCAGCATCAAAGAGGGCGACCGGCTGGAAGTTCGGGTCGACGGGATAGACGCGCCGTTCGAGGGCACGGTGCGCTGGATCAGCTTGGAGCCGGCCTTCACCCCCTATTACGCGCTCAATCAGGAGGACCGGAGCCGCCTGATGTATCTGGCCGAGATCGACCTGCCCGAGAGCGCGGCGGACCTGCCCGTGGGCATGCCGGCACAGGCGATCATGCCTTGACCGGGACGGTTGTCGAAACCCGCGGCCTGACCCGACGCTTCGGCGACAAGACCGCCGTCGACCATGTGGACCTGCGCATCGCGCCCGGCGAGATCTACGGTTTCCTCGGCCCCAACGGATCCGGCAAGACGACGCTCATGCGGATGATGACCGGACTTCTGACCCCGTCAGAGGGCAGCGCGACCGTGCTCGGCACCGACTTGCCGGGCAATGCGGAGCCGCTCAAACAGGCGATCGGTTACATGACGCAGAATTTCTCCCACTACCGCGACCTGACGGTGCGGGAAAATCTCGGCTTCGTGGGCAATATCTATGGTGTCCCGCGGCGGGACCTGTCGGCGCGGATCGACGAATTGCTCGTCACCTATGACCTTGTCGGGCAGGCCGACCAGCGGGTCGGCGGCATGAGCGGCGGGCAGCGGCAGAAAATGGCGCTCGCCGCGGCTGTCCTGCACCGCCCGAAGCTTCTTTTTCTCGACGAGCCGACATCGGCGGTCGATCCCGAGACCCGCCGGAATTTCTGGGAACAGCTGTTCGATCTGGTGGATGAGGGCGCGAGCATCATCGTTTCCACCCATTTCATGGACGAGGCCGAACGCTGCCACCGCATCGCCATTCTGGAACGTGGCGTGAAGCGGATCGACGGTGCGCCGCCCGCCCTGATGCGCGACCTGCCCGCGCAGGTGGTGGAGGTGACAGGCCGCGACATGCGGGGGGCCAAGGCGCGGCTCGATCCGGCGCCCGAGGTCTTGTCCACCGCCCAAATCGGCGCGCGGCTGCGGGTGCTGCTGCGGCCCGATCTCGACCGGCCGGAAGCCGTGGTGCGGACAATTCTCGGTGCGCGTGAAGATGTTTCAGCCGAACAGGTCGATCCCAATCTGGAAGATGTGTTCGTGGCCGCCACAACGCCGGAGCTGGCCGCATGATCTCGCCTCGCCGCATCCTCGCGATCATGAAGAAGGAACTGCTGCAATTGCGGCGCGACCGGATGACCTTCGGCATGGTCATCATGATCCCGCTCGTGCAGCTTCTGCTCTTCGGCTACGCGATCAACACCGACATCCGGCATATCCCTGCGGGGCTTGTCGACCAGAGCCGTACCGGCCTCAGCCGGGCGCTGGCCCAGATGGTCGAGGCCACGCAGGTTGTGGATTTCACCCATGTCTATGCCACGCCCGAAGAGGCCGAGAAGGCGCTCACCGTCTCTGAAGTGCGGGCCGTTCTGATCATCCCGCCCGACCTGCTGTCGCGCGCGGTGCGCAGCCCCTCGATCGGCGCCGCCCCGCCGCCGGCGACCGACATGCCCGCCGCGCGTCCCGTCGCGCAATGGATCGTCGACGGGTCCGACACGATGATCGCGGCCGGCATCCGCGGCCTGCGCGGCATGCCGCTCGGCGAACTGTTCCGCAAGTCCGTCAACACGCCCGTGCCGACCTTCGAGGTGGCACTCTTCTACAATCCCGAGCAACGCTCGGAGGTGAATATCGTGCCGGGCCTCGTCGGCATCATCCTGACCATGACGATGATCATGTTCACATCCGCCGCCATCGTGCGCGAAAGCGAGCGCGGCAATATGGAGATGCTCATCAACACGCCGGTGCGCCCCATCGAACTGATGGTGGGCAAGGTGATCCCCTATCTGTTGATCGGGCTGGTGCAGGTGGCGATCATTCTGGGGCTCGGCTACGTGCTATTCGACGTGGCCGTGCAGGGCAGCCTCTGGGTGCTGTTCGTGGTCACGCTGGCCTTCATCGGCGCCAGCCTGTCGCTCGGGCTGGTCCTGTCCACGATCGCGAAAAACCAGTTGCAGGCAATGCAGATGACGGTCTTCGTGCTCCTGCCCTCGATCCTGCTCTCGGGCTTCATGTTTCCCTTCGACGGGATGCCGGTGCCCGCGCAATGGCTGGCGCAGTTCCTGCCCGCCACCCATTTCATGCTTATGATCCGGGGCGTGGTGCTGCGCGACGCGGCCCTGATGGACATGGCCGACGGGCTGATCTGGCTCGGCGCCTTCACGCTGGTGGGGCTGATCGTGGCGTCGCTGAGGTTCCGCAAGCGGCTCGACTGACGGTCAGAACATCCCGTTGGGATTTCGGCTGGTCGCGGGCAGTTCCTGCAGCACGTCCCAATGCTCGACCACGCGGCCCTGTGCGTCGAAGCGGAAAATGTCGATCCCGGCATAGTCCGGCCCGTTCGGCCAGATCTGGTGGCAATGAAGGACCACGAGGTCGCCCTCGGCAATGGCGCGCTTTACCTCGACCCGTTTGCCCGGATGCTCGCGCGCCATGCGCTCGAAATAGGCGATAAACCCGTCCGGCCCGCTCTCCACATGCGGATTGTGCTGGATGTAGGTGTCGCCCACGAACTGCGCGACCGCGTCGCGCGGCCGGCAGTCGTTGAACATCATCTCGTAGAAGGCAATCGCGTTGGCCTTGTTGCGCGCCGGGTCCGACATTGCCCTTCCCTTCCGTTCAGTCGTCGGCGAGCGTGTCCTTGTAGATCACGCCGTCTTTCATGATCAGGTCGAACCGCTCCTCATATTCGGTCATCACCGACATGTCCTGAAGCGGGTTGCCATCGATCAGGAGCAGGTCCGCATAGGCCCCTTCCGCGATGACACCCAGATCGCCGGGATAGGGATTGCGCGGGCCAGACAGTTTCAGCAGTTCCGCCGATTTCGATGTGGCTTGCCGCAGGATTTCCAGATTGTCGAACCATTCGGTCCGGAAGATGAACTCCTCGTTCGCGCGTGCAAGCATTTCGGGCGAGGTGATGACATCCGTGCCGAAGACGATCTTTTCGAACCCCAGTTCCTTGGCCATGGTGAACATCTGGTCGATGCCGTCATAGGCCTCGTCGTGCCGGGCTTTCTGCTCCTCGTTATAGCCATCGGGATGGAACGTGTAGACGATCACCTGCGGTGACAGCCAAGTGTCGTTCTCCATCATCACGCGCATGGCTTCCTCGCTCATAAGGTTGCCATGTTCGATGGATTTCACGCCATTCTCGACCGCGCGGATAATGCCATCGGAATTATAGGCATGCGCGGTGACATAGGTGTTCCAGTCCTCGGCCGCTTCCACCGCGGCGCGGATCTCGTCAGCCGTATATTGCAGCGTGTCGAGCGGGTCGGCATAGGAGCCTGTCCCGCCGCCTACGGAAATCTTGATCTGAGAGGCCCGCCGGCGCAACACCTCGCGCACTGTGCGCAGAACTTCGGCGCGACCGTCGGCGATCGCCGCCTGAAAATATTTCATCGGCGTGCTGGGGTCGAATTCCAGCGTAGACGGCTGTTCCGCGTCGGTCCGGTGGTCGGAATGACCCGAGCTTTGCGAGATCATCGGACCGGACGGATAGACGCGCGGGCCGACAAGAACGCCCTCGTCGATGGCGCGTTTGAGAGAAAAGGAGTTGCCTCCCACGTCACGCACGGTCGTGAAGCCCTGCATCAGATACTGTTTCGCGCTGGTCGAGGCGACATAGGCCCAATATTCGCGGTCCGAAGTGAATGCGACGCCGAAGGGCATCTGGAACATCAGATGCGCATGCATGTCGGCAAAGCCGGGCATCAGAAACCTGCCATCCGCGTCGATCACCCTGGTCCCATCGGGCACGTCGAGGTCCGCCCCAATCGCCGCGATCCTGCCCTCCTGCACCAACAGGTCCTGCCCCTCGATCAGGTCGGCATTGACCCCGTCGAAGATGCGCGCGTTGGTGATGAGCGTGCCGGTGGCATCGTCCTGCGCGAGCGCGGGCGCGGCGGCAAGACAGGCGCCAAGCCCTGCCGCGATGACGGTGTTTTTCAGCATGGTGTCTCTCCTCGGTTCAGGTGCCGGCCCCGCCCGTTTGCGACGGGGCCGTTTTGGTTCATTCCGTGTCGACGCGGGACCGGAGCGACACCTTCAGACCCGGCCGCAGGAACCGGTCAGGATTGCGGAATTCGCCCCAGACGGTGACTTTCTGCGTCTCCTCGTCGAACGTATGGCCGCCGGAAACGAGCTTGCCTTCATGCTCGAAAAGGGTGCCGTCGGGCAGCACGATCGACAGGACCACAGCGTCGATCAGGTCCGCATCCGAGTCAAACATCTGCTTGCGGGCAGCATAGATGTCATAGGGCACTTCGCCGATCACATGGATGGGATCGAGCTGTGTGACCACGGCCATCACATTGTCAGTGTCCGCTTCCTGCCAGCCGTTTTCACGCACCATCGGCGCGCTGACGATCCCGGTGAAGGGGGCTTTCAGCACCATTTGCGTCAGCACAAGCTCGGCCAAGCCGACCCGCGCCTCGGCTTCGGCGAGGTTGGCGGTTGCAATATCGCGTTGGGCTTCCGCCTTCTCCAGTTGAACCCGCGCCACGATGTCCCGGTCCTTCAGCGCTTCGGCGCGTTTCAGGTCAGCTTCCGCTTCGTGCAGATGGGCCGTGGCCGCATCGCGCTGCGCCTTGGCCAGATCGAGCTCCAGCTGCGCCGGCAGTTCGAAGAATTCGAAGAGCGTATCACCCTCGCTGACCATTTCGCCGGACGTGAAGGTGATTGATTGCAGCCAGCCGTCTACGAGCGGCGTAACCACGGCTTCGCGCGCGGGCACGACGGTGCCGTCGAACTCGACCAGATCGTAAGACCTGTCCTGAGCGCGGGCGCTGTCCGGCGCAAACAGGCCGCCCGCAACCGGAGCGGCAAAGGCAAGAACCGCAAGCAGCCGAACGGCGATGTTGGCAGGTCTGGCGCATCCGGCCTGTCGAGGGAGTGCAGTTTTCATAACGGGTCGTCCTTCTGAAAAAGCCCCAGTGCCGCGCACAGATTCAGCAATGTTCCAAAGCTGTTGATGCCGACGGCGATGACGAATACGGGCAAACTGGCATAATCCGCCAGCCCCGCTTCGAGATAGCGCAGAATATTGCCGATGACACCCCCGCCGCCAAAGACAAGCAGCGCGGGGATCATCCCGATCCGGTACCAGCCCACATATCCGCGCCGCCCGAGATCGAGAATGCCGAGATAGACGAGGAACATGGCCATCGACGGCAAAACGGGCGCCACGCTCAGCGGCGCGCCCGTGGTCTGGCGCCAGATCAGGCTCGCCGTCAGGAAGGCAAGGGCGGCGAGGCCGAACAGCAACTGGCCCGCGAGCAACCTTTTGAATGACATTCCGGACCGCCCTCCGTCAGTCGAGACTGTAGTTGAAGATCGTCCCGTCCTTCATGATCAGGTCGAAATTCTCATGTGGATCGGCCACGAGGTCGATATCCTCCAGCGGGTTGCCGTCGACAAGGATCAGATCGGCATAGGCGCCCTCCGCGATCACGCCCAAGGGCCCTTCCTGAAAGGGATGACGCGGGCCGGACAGTTCCAGCAGTTCGGCATTGATAGAGGTTGCCATCTTCAGCGTCTCAAACGGGCTGAACCAGCGCTGCAGCTTGGCCAGAAACGCACCCTGACGTTCGGCCAGCGCAGGGTCGAACAATATGTCGGTGCCGAATGCGATCTTCACGCCGACCTGCTTGGCCAGCCTGTAGATCTCATCGGTGCCGTCGGTCACCGCGATCCATTTCGCCTGGCTGACCGGATCGTCGAAGGAAAAGCCGTCCGCGTCATCCAGAAGCGGCTGGATCGAAAGCCAGACGTCATTCTCCTTCATCATCTGCAGGGTGTCCTCGCTCATCAGTAACCCGTGCTCGATCGATTTGATACTGGCCTCGATCGCGATCTGCGCTGCCTCATCGGTGAAGATATGGCTGGCAACATAGGTGTTGTACGTATCGGCCACCTCGACAAAGGCCTCCAGTTCGGCCTTCGTATACTGCCGCACGTCAAGCGGGTCATAGACCGACGAGACGCCGCCTCCGCCGGAGATTTTCAACTGGCTCGCGCCCATGCGCATCACCTCTCGTGTCCGCCGCGTCACCTCGTCCACGCCGTCCGCCATCGCCATCAGGCCGACCGAATACCAATACCATTGGGAATCCCCCGGATTGGTCGGCACCGCCTGATAGGGCCGGTAATCGAAATGCCCGCCCGTCTGGCCGATCGGGGGACCGGACGGCTGGATGCGCGGACCGACAAGTTCGCCAGCATCGATCATCTTCTTGGTAGCAAACGGGTTGCCGCCCACGTCGCGCACCGTGGTGAACCCGCGCATCAGAGTGTCTTCCGAACCGTTTGCCCCGCGAATCGCCACCTCCAGAATATCGCCGGTCACGACCGTGCTCTGCGCCGCGCAGCAATAGAGCGTGTGCCAGTGCACATCGATGAGGCCCAGGATCATCGTCCGCCCGCCGCCGTCGATCACCGTGGCGCCCTCGGGCACTGCGCCGCCCACCTCGATGCCGGAGATCAGGTTTCCTGTCACCGTGACGGTGGCCCCCTCGACCAGCGCCTCCGACGTGCCGTCAAAGACATTCACGTTGGTGATCGCGGTCACCGAAACATCCTGTGCGAGGGCCGAACCGGCAAAAACCGCGCCAATGGCGTTGCAAACAAAGCAGGTTTCATGGGGTTATCCCTTGGTCCAATGCATTCATCGGGAAACAGCCCGACGATAGCCTCGCCGCATTCCGCAGGAAAGCGCAACGTCAGGTCGCGCGGGCAACGCAGCCGCATTTTTGCGTGACCGGCCGCGCGGCGGCGGGCTATCACGTAGGCCATGATCCTGACCTAACGGAGAAAACCATGTCCGACCGCCCGCGCAAGACCGCCGCCGACCTGCGCTCCGCCCGCTGGTTCGCGCCCGACGATCTGCGCAGCTTCGGCCACCGGTCGCGGATGATGCAACTGGGCTATGCGGAGGAGGAATTCCGCGACCGCCCCGTCATCGGCATCCTCAACACATGGTCGGAACTCAACAGCTGTCACGGCCATTTCCCCGAACGGGTCAAGGACGTGAAACGCGGTGTGTTGCAGGCGGGCGGATTTCCGGTCGAGATGCCGGCCCTGTCGGTGGACGAGAGCTTCACCAAGCCGACCTCCATGCTCTACCGCAACCTGCTGGCGATGGAGACGGAAGAGATCATCCGGTCCCACCCGCTCGACGGGGTGGTGCTGATGGGCGGCTGCGACAAGACCACGCCCGGGCTGGTCATGGGCGCGATCTCGGCCGGCGTGCCGATGATCTACCTGCCGGCCGGACCGATGCTGCGCGGCCATTATGCGGGGCAGATCCTCGGCTCCGGATCGGATGCCTGGAAATATTGGGACGAACGCCGCGCGGGCAAGATCAGCGACGTGGAATGGAACGGGATTCAGGGCGGGATCGCGCGGTCGGTTGGCACCTGCATGACGATGGGCACGGCCTCCACCATGACGGCGATCACCGATGCGATGGGGCTGACGCTGCCCGGCGCTTCGTCGATCCCGGCGGCGGATGCAGGCCACCAGCGCATGGGCAGCGCCTGCGGGCGCCGCATCGTCGACATGGTCTGGGAAGACCTGACGCCCGACCGGATCGTGACGGACGCTTCGGTCCGCAACGCCGCGATCGTTGCCATGGCGACCGGATGTTCCACCAATGCGGTCGTGCACCTGATCGCGATGGCCGGGCGCGCGGGTATCACCCTTCAGCTGGACGAACTGGACGCCCTTGGCCGCGTCACCCCGCTCATCGCCAACGTCCGCCCCTCCGGCAAGGACTATCTGATGGAGGATTTCTTCTATGCGGGCGGCTTGCGGGCATTGATGAAACAGCTGGAGGACCGGCTCGACCTGTCCTGCCTGACAGTGACCGGCGAGACGCTCGGCGCCGGGCTCGACGGGGCACAGGTCTACAATGACGACGTGATCCGGCCCCTGTCGAACCCTGTCTATCACGAAGGCTCGCTCGCCGTGCTGCGCGGCAACCTCTGCCCCGACGGGGCGGTGATCAAGCCCGCCGCCTGCGACCCGGCCTACCATGTGCATGAAGGTCCGGCGCTCGTCTTCGACAGCTACCCCGAGATGAAGGCCGCGGTGGATGATGAAACGCTCGACGTGACCCCCGACCATGTCATGGTTCTGCGCAATGCCGGCCCGCTGGGCGGACCGGGCTTCCCCGAATGGGGAATGCTGCCGATCCCCAAGGCGCTCATCGCGCAGGGGCATCGCGACATGCTGCGGATATCGGACGCGCGCATGTCGGGGACAAGCTATGGCGCCTGCGTGCTCCATGTCGCGCCCGAAGCCCATGTCGGCGGACCGCTTGCGCTCCTGCGCACCGGCGACACGGTGCGGCTGGACCTGCCGAACCGGCGGCTCGACATGCTGGTGGATGAGGCCGAACTGGCGGCGCGGCGCGCGGCATGGACCCCGCCGGAACCGCGCTACGCACGGGGTTGGGGCTACATGTTCTCCGCCCATGTCACGCAGGCCGACAAGGGCTGCGATTTCGATTTCCTCGAATCCGGATTCGGACCGGCGGCGGGCGAGCCGGACATTTTCTGACCGGTCAGGCGCCGATCCGGTCGAGCTGCGCGCGGATCATCTGGTAGCCCTCGCGATAGACGGCCTCGGGACTTTCGGCAAAGTCGCGCCAGACCTTGGTCGCCGCCGCCAGATCCGGCAGGCCGCGCCCGAACGCCTCGATGGTCAGCCAGCCATCATAGCCCGATTCCGCGATCGCGTCGAAGGTCGCATCCCAGTTGATATGACCGCGCCCCGGCACGCCGCGGTCATTCTCCGATATGTGGATATGGGCCACATGGCCGGCATTGCGGATCAGCGCCTCCAGCGGGTCCTGTTCCTCGATATTGGCGTGGAACGTGTCATACATGGCGCGGATGTTGCGGTGGCCGATGTCGTCGAGATGGGCGGCCAGCCCGTCCATGGTGGTCAGAAGGTAACATTCGAACCGGTTGAGCGCCTCCAGACAAACTGTGACGCCAGCGCCGGCCGCATGATCCCCGATCTCGCGCTGCGCGGCGACGGACCGCGCCAGTTCCGCCTCTGTCGGACCGGTGCCGGAGAAATGCCCCAGCGTCGAATGGAGCGGCCCGCTCAGCTTCGGCGCGCCGAGCGCCTGCGCGCAGTCGATGGCCCGTTTGACGTGATCAACGCCCGCCCGCCGCTCAGCCGCATCCGCCGAGACAAGGTTCTGCGCCGGATCACCGTTGGCCGACACGGCCGTTCGGTCCAGACCCAGATCATCCAGCATTCGGCCCAATGCGGCATAGTCCTCCGGCGTGCCGTCGAAGATCGGGATTTCCACCCCGTCAAAGCCGGTTTTTGCAATGTCGCGCAAAAGCGGTTCGTGGTCCCGTCCGACCGAAGTCGTCCAGAGAAACATGCACATGCCGATCTTCATGGTCCCTCCTCACGCGTCACAGAGCGCTGCCAAAATCGCCTGATCTGGTCATACCAAAATATTCCTGCGCCGCCTAGCGCCCTGCCAGTTCCGGGCGCACAGACTGGATTTCAAATCCCCGCAATCATTGAGCCATGGTCAAGCGAGGCGTGTTGGAGCCCCGTGGTCCCGCCCGGCAGAAGAATCTTGACGCCCGCACAGGTCTGGCGCAATCTGGTCCGGCCAGATGGCGGCGGAGGGCGCAAAGCCGCAATTTCGACCGTCGCCCAACAGAGACAATTCAGGGAGAACGCGCGTGCACCTGTCCACTCACAACTGGATGCGCGCCGAACCGTTGGAAACCACGGTGCGGCGGATCAAGAAATTCGGCTATGAAAGCATCGAGATTTCCGGCGAGCCGGACCAGTATGACACCAAGGAAGCGCGGGCGCTTCTGAAGGAAACCGGAATGCGCTGCTGGGGGGCGGTCACGCTGACGCTGGGCGACCGCAACCTCGCCGCCAAGGATGAGGGCCAACGCGCCCGCTCGGTCGATTATGTGAAAAGCGTCATCACCATGGTGTCGGAACTGGAGGGGGAGATCGTCACGCTTGTCCCCGCCACTGTCGGCAAGGTCGTGCCCGACGCCACGCCCGAGGAAGAATGGGGCTGGGTGGTCGACGCGACCAAAGAATGTTTCGGCCATGCGCAAAAACTCGGCGTGAAAATCGCGGTTGAACCGCTCAACCGGTTCGAGACCTATCTGTTCAACCGCGCGGCACAGGCCCTTGCGCTGGCCGATGCGGTCAGCCCGGAATGCGGCGTCTGCCTCGATGCGTTTCACCTCAATATCGAGGAGGATGACATCTATGATGCGATCCGGCTCGCCGGTGACCGGCTCTTCGATTTCCACGTGGCCGACAATAACCGTTTTGCCGCGGGGCTCGGGCATCTGGACTGGAAGAAGATCGTCGAGACGCTGAAATCCATCGGCTATGACGGTGCGCTGACCAACGAGTTCGTCGCGCCTGTGGACCGGACGCCGGCAGCGCCCTATCCCAACATGGTGGAGACCAACCCGGTCGACATCTCGCCCGAGCAGCTGAAGTTCATTCAGGATCACGGGTCGAGCCTCCTGACCGAGGAGTTCTACGCCGACCAGATGCGGATCACCGCCGAAACCCTGCTGCCGCTCATCAAGTAGCGGCACACCCCGCCCCCGGACCCGACCGGGGGCGGCGGCCTGTCCGGCCATGCCGGCCGCAGCCCGGTCAAGGAGGGCGTATGCAGATCAAGTCAGTGCAGGCCTGGTGGGTGCAGATCCCCATTGCCGACGACAAGCAGCATGTCAGCGATTTCGGCCGGCTGCGGACCTTCGATGCCGCGATCCTGCGCATCGAGACCGACACCGGTATCGTCGGCTGGGGCGAGGGCAAGAATGCCGCCGGGAGCGCGGGCCATTACGACACGCTCGTCCACCTGCTCAACCACGAGTTCGGACCGAAGATCATCGGCCGGGACCCGCGGGACATCACCTGGATCTGGGAGGACCTCTATAACGGCGTGCGCGCCGACAAGGCCCGGCGATTGGGCCACCCGATGCCCGAACTGGCACGGCGTGGTCTGACGCTGGCCGCGATCAGCGCCATCGACATCGCGCTCTGGGACATTGCGGGCAAGGCGCAGGGCGAACCGGTCTGGCGGCTTCTGGGCGGGCGCAAGGCCGACCGGCTGCCGGCCTATGCGTCCGGCGGATGGGCCGATGTAGACGGGATCGGCCACCAGCTTCAATCCTATATCGACGCGGGCGGGTTCCGCGCGGTCAAGATGCGGGTCGGCGCGATGGACCGCTCGCCGGCCCATTCGGCAGCCCGTGTGGCGGCTGCGCGGGCGGCGCTCGGGCCAGATGTGGCGATCATGGTCGATGCGCATGGCACTTTTACCGTGGCCGAGGCAAAGCGTTTCGCACATCTGGCCGCCGACAGCGATATTGCCTGGTTCGAGGAGCCGGTGACGGCCGACGATCCGGCCGGCATCGCCGAGTTGCGCGCGGCCACCCACATCCCCGTTGCCATTGGCGAAAGCGAGGCCGGACGGTTCGATTTCGCCCGTCTGGCCGCCATGCGTGCGGCGGACATCTTCCAGCCCGATCCGGCCTATTGCGGCGGCATCACCGAAGCGATGCGGATCGGCGCCATCGCAAATGCGCACAACCTGCGGCTTGCGCCGCATCTCTGGGCCGGGGCGCCCTGCTTCTTTGCCGGTCTGCATGTCTGCGCGGCCTCGCCCGCGAGCTTCACGGTGGAGTTCTCGCTCGGCGCCAATCCGATGATCCACGATTTGTCGCAGCAGCCGGTGCTTGTCTCGGACGGCGAGATCGCGATACCGGAGGGGCCGGGACTGGGGCTCGACATGGCCGGGGATCTGGTCCGGAAATTTGCCAGGACCGGATGACAGATGCAGCATGACCAGTTCATTCCCGAATTGACCGCCCATATCGTCGCGGTGGCCAAGGAACGCGACGGCAAGGCCCCGTCGGAGCGGGAACTGGCGGATCATTTCGGCGTCAGCCGCGGCCAGATCCGGGAGGCGCTGGCCATCCTCGAAGCGGTGCGCGTCATCGAACGGCGCGCCAAGTCGGGCATCTACCTCACGCCCGAGGGCACCGGGCTGGAGACGCTCGCCTTCTATGCGCAGGCCGGAATTCCGCTGGAGCGCCGTCAGGTGTTCGAGGCGGTCGAGGTTCGCAAGATCCACGAGATCAAGGCCGCCGAGATTGCCGCCGAACGCGCCACGACGGAAAATTTCGACCGGCTGCGGGACCTGCTCGCCCAGTCCGAGGAGCGGATCAAGGACGGCACCGGACTGGCCGAGATCGATCATGCCTTCCATCTGGAAATCGTGCGCGCCACGCAGAACTCGATTTTCTACGAGATCTGTTCGACTTTCTACCGGCTGAGCCGCCAGCGCCTGCCGGTCTATTTCGACAAGCCCGAGCGCAACGCCCAGAGCCATGCGGAGCACCAGCAGATTTTCGACGCGCTCTACCGCCGTGACAGCGAGTTGGCCAAGGCGCTGATGCAAAGCCATTTGCGCGGGGCATTGAGCTACTGGACGGAACTGCTCGACACGAGCGGATCCAGCTGACATGGGCGAACGGCCGGTCATCTTCTCCACCCACCTCCTGCATCCGCAGGTCACCGCCGCGCTGGAGGAGATCGGCCGCTACCGCGTCGCCGAACGCCCGACCCCCGAGGCCATCGCCCGCGACAGTGCGGGCGCCCAGTACATCGTCGTCCGCGCCCCGATCGCGCCCGAGATCATCGCCCGCGAGACCGGCTTGCGGGCGCTTGTCCGCCACGGCGCCGGTCTCGACATGATCCCGGTCGATGCGGCAACGGAGGCAGGCATCGTGGTTGCCAATGTGCCCGGTGCCAATGCGGTGACAGTGGCCGAACATGCGATCTGGTCCGCGCTGGCGCTTCTGCGGCGCTATCCGCAGGTCCATGCCGGTCTGCGGCGCGACGGGTGGGAGGCCGCCCGTCGCCATTCGGACGCCGGACGCGAACTGGCCGGGCGGACCATCGGAATTGTCGGCATGGGCAATATCGGGCGTGAACTTGCCCGCATTGCAGGTCAGGGGTTCGGGATGCAGGTGCTGAGCCACACGCGCAGTCCCGACAAGGTGCCCGACGGCGTCACTGCCTGTTCGCTGCCGGACCTGCTTGCGGCATCGGATGTGCTTGTGCTGGCCTGCCCGCTCAACGATGCGACGCGCGGCCTGATCGGCGCGGCGGAACTGGCCGCGATGCGCCCCGGGTCGGTGCTCGTCAACGTCTCCCGCGGGCCGGTGGTGGTGGAGGAAGCGCTCCTCTCCGCGCTCGACAGCGGCCATCTCGCGGGGGCCGCGCTCGACGTGTTCGACCGGCAGCCCCTGCCGCCGGATCACCCGCTCCTTGACCGCGACACGGTGATCCTCACGCCCCATATGGCGGGCATCACAGAGGAAAGCATGCTGCGCATGGGTCAGGGTGTCGTCGCTGAGATCCGGCGGCTCGAAGCCGGCGAACGGCCGGACAATCTGGTCAACCCAGACGTCTGGCCGCGCTACGCGGCCCGCCGCGACGTGCCGAAGGCTCAGCCATAGGCCAGATTTTCGCCGGTCGCCCGGTCGAAAAGCAGAACCTTGTCGGGACGCCAGCCCAGCCGCACGACCTCGTCGAGCGCCACATGGGTCTTGGCCGACACGGTCGCATGCAGCCGCGCCGGACCGATATCGAGCGTCAGGATCTTGATGACACCGTGATCCTCCACGTCGAAGACACGGGCCTCGAGCGGCGCGCCACCTTCCAGCACCAGATCTTCGGGCCGGATGCCGAGCGTCAGCGCGCGGCCGGCCTCCCCTTCCCCGACCGCGACCGGCAGATCGACCGGTTGCCCGTCGATCCGCGCACTGCCCGCGCCCATCGTGGCATGCATCAGGTTCATCTGCGGCGTGCCGACGCTGCGGGCGACGAACGTGTTGCGCGGGCGGGTATAGACCTCTGTCGGCGTGCCGACCTGTACAAGCTGCCCGTTGCGCAACACCCCGATCTTGTCGCCCATCGACATGGCTTCGACCTGATCGTGGGTCACATAAAGGAACGTCGCGCCGAGGTCGGCATGAAGGGCTTTCAACTCCACCCGCAGCGATTCGCGCAGCTTCGCATCGAGCGCGGACAGCGGCTCGTCCATCAGGAAGACCTGTGGCTCGCGCACGATGGCGCGCCCGATCGAGACACGCTGCATCTCGCCGCCGGACAGGCGTTCCACCTTGCGGTCGAGAAGCGGGGTGATCTGGAGCGTGCGGGCGGCTTTTTCGACCCGTGCCGCGATTTCATCCTCGGAAAATTTGCGGATCCGCGAGCGGAGCGGAAATTCGAGATTTCCCCGCACCGTCAGGCGCGGATAGAGCGAATATTGCTGGAGAACGAGCGCCACGTCGCGTTCCGCCGCATTGCGCCCGCCCACATCCTGGCCATTGATCGCGACCGTGCCGCTGTCGGGCTGCTCCAGCCCCGCGATGATCCGCAGCGTCGTCGTCTTGCCCGCGCCGGTGCGACCCAGCAGCACGAAGAACTCGCCATCGGCAATGTCGAGGTCGAGCCCGCGCAAGGCCCTGTTGCCCCCGAAGGACTTGGTGATTCCGCTGAGCGTGATGCTGGCCATCAGTGCGCCTCCCGCAGGGCCAGGCCCGTCTCATTGTCAAAGAAATGCGCCTCGCCCGTGTCGAGAGAGACCCAGACCGGCGCGCCTTCGGCGGCAACGAATCCGGCGGGCGTGCGGGCGCGGAGCCGCGCCTCCCCGATGCGCACATCGACGATATCATGGCTTCCGAGCGGTTCGATATTCGTCGTCACGCCGCCGAGCGCGCCCGCGCTCTCCTCATGCGACAGATGCACCGCCTCGGGGCGGATGCCGAGCGATACGCGCCCTGCGTCGCGCGGCACCGCAGACAGAAGGCCTTCATCAAAATGGAAGCCCGTGCCGTCGCCGGCCAGATGCACATGCGCCCCGTCGCCATTGGCGGACAGCTGCACCGGTTCGACATTCATCACCGGCGAGCCGACAAATTGCGCGACGAACAGGTTGGCCGGCCGCAGGTAGACCTCGTCGGGTGCGCCGATCTGCTGGAGGACGCCGTCATGCATGATGACGATCCGGTCGGCGAGCGACATGGCCTCGATCTGGTCATGGGTCACGTAGACGCTTGTGGAGTTGCGCGCCATGTGCAGCCGCTTGATCTCGGCGCGCATCTCCTCGCGGAGCTTGGCGTCCAGCGCACCGATCGGCTCGTCCATCAGAAGCGCCTTCGGCCGCCGCACCAGTGCCCGCCCGATCGCGACGCGCTGCATGTCTCCGCCCGAAAGGGCCGACGGGCGGCGGTCAAGAAGCGGCGTGATCCGCAGGACCTCGGCCACCTCGCGCACCTCGCGGTCGCGTTCCTCGGTGCTCATGCCCACCGCGCGGAGCGGAAAGGCGATATTCTCGTAGACCGTCATATGCGGATAGAGCGAGAAGGACTGGAAGACGAAGGCAATGTCGCGATCGGCGGCGCGGCGGTCCTGCACCTCCTCCCCGTCGATGGTGATCGTGCCCTCGGTCACGGTTTCCAGACCGGCAATGGCGCGCAGCGTGGTGGTCTTGCCGCAGCCCGATTGGCCCAGCATCACGATGAACTCGCCATCCTCGATCACGAGGTTCATGTCCTTGATGACCTGGTTCGGTCCGAAGAATTTCTGCACGTCGCGCAGCGCGATTTCAGCCATCAGACGATCCCCGACCGATTGTCCGGCCCCGTGTCGGGGGCATTTCCGTTGATTTCCAGCATGTCGATCGGTCCGTCGATCCCGTCATCATCATCCGCGTCGCCGTGATCGGCCTCCGGCTCCGGCGGGATGTGCATCACGATCAGGAAGCCGACGAGCCCGATCAGCGTGATCGTCAGCCCGTAGCGGTGCAGGAGCGAACTCCATGGCTGGCAGAGTGCCACGATCCCGAAGATCATCGTCCATTGCGCGAGCGGGACCAGATAGGCCTGGTTGATCTCCTTGAAGGTCATTTGCGGATCGCTCCGAAGGACATGCCGCGCAGAAGGTGGTTGCGCAGAAGGAAGGTGAAGATCGCGACCGGGATCAGGAAGAGCACCGTGCTGGCCGCGATGACGGTCCAGTCCGGCAGGCCCGATCCGATCTGCGAGGGGATGAAGGGCGGCGCGGTCTGGGCGTTGCGGTTCGTCATGATGAGCGCGAACGCATATTCGTTCCATGCGGTGATGAAACAGAAGACGGCCGTGGCGGCGATGCCGGTCATCGCCTCGGGCAGGACGATCTTGAAGAATGCCTGCATCCGCGTGTAGCCGTCGACAAGCGCCGCTTCCTCATATTCGCGGGGGATCTCGTCGATGAACCCTTTCATGATCCAGACCGAGAAGGAGAGGTTGAAGGCGGTGTAGAGAATGATCAGCCCCAGATGCGTGTCGTTGAGGCCGACAACACGATACATGAGGAACATGGGGATCGCGACCACGACCGGTGGCAGCATGCGGGTCGAGAGGATGAAGAAGAGCCAGTCATCCTTGCCCGCCACCTTGAAGCGCGAGAAGCCATAGGCCGTCAGCGTGCCCATCGAGACCGCGAAAATGGTCGAGACAACGGCGACGATCAGCGAGTTCATGAACCGCTGCCCGTAACCGGACGGCTTGACTTCTCCGGATGGGCTGCGGACGACCTTCTCGCCACCGTCAAGGACCAGCTGCTCCCACCAGGGTGCGGCCTCGTAGACCTCTTCCTCCACCGGGCCGCGCAGCTGGCTGCGCTTGACGAAGGTCTTCACATAGGGTGCGACCGTCGGCTCGAAGAGGATCGTGGGCGGCACGGTGGTCGCCAGATTGCGGGGTTTGAAGGAGGTGGAGGCGATCCAGTAAATCGGCGCCAGCATGATGAACAGCGCCACAAAGACCGCCACAACGGCGACCCGGTTCAGGAGGACCTCGCGCGGGGTGCGAACGGCCGACATCTCAGCGCTCCTTCACCTTGTTGAGATACTTGACGTAGATGTTGGTGATCGCCACCACCATCACGAGCACGATATAGGCGAAGGCCGAGCTCTTGCCGGTCTGCCATTCGAGGAAGGCCATCTTGTAGAGCCGGATGGAGATCAGCTCCGTCGTCGGCTGGCTGGCCATGATGTAAGCCAGATCGAAGGTCTTGAACGCTTCCATCGTGCGGAAAATGATCGCGATCATCAGGATCGGCAGCACCAGCGGCAGGGTGATGCGGAAGAACGTGTAGAACGGCCCGGCCCGGTCGATCTCGGCGGCCTCGTACAGGTGCTTCGGCACCGCGGACAGGCCGGCGAGCGACAGGAGCATCACGAAGGGCGACCACATCCAGATGTCGGTGATGGCAATCGCGTAAAGCGCCATGTCCGGATCGGCCAGCCATTCGAATTTGCCCAAGCCCAGCGCGTAGTTGATGATCCCGAAGCTCGGGTCGTAAAGCAGCTTCCAGAAAAGGCCCACGACCGCCATCGACAGCATCATCGGCAGAAGCAGAAGCGTGGTGATCAGGCCCTTCATCGGAATGTCGCGGTTGAGCAGCATCGCCAGGCCGAAGCCCACGATCACCTGCCCCGCGACCGACACGATCACATATTTTGCCGTGATGGTGAAATTCCGCCAGATGAACTCGTCGTTCAGAAGCTCGCGGTAATTCTGCAACCCGATGAATTTGGCCGGCGCATTGGTCGAGGCGCGGAAATCGGTGAAGGAATAGCCCAGCGAGTAGAGCAGCGGGAAGATGTTGAAGATGATCAGGAATGCGATCGTCGGGATGATGAAAAGGTTGCGGATCGTCAGATCGCTCCATCCGCGCGCAGCCGCCCGCGAATTGGGGTCGAGCCGGGTCATCACACTGTCCGTCACGGTGCCTGCTCCTGTCCGGGACTTGTCATTCTGGGGATGAAGGGGGCGGACCTGCCGCCCCCTTCAGTAGGTCGAGCCTGATTACTGGCGGCCGTAGCGCTGGAAGGTCTCGTTCCAGTCCGCAGCCAGCG
Source organism: Oceanomicrobium pacificus (assembly GCF_009833495.1). Taxonomy (GTDB): domain Bacteria; phylum Pseudomonadota; class Alphaproteobacteria; order Rhodobacterales; family Rhodobacteraceae; genus Oceanomicrobium; species Oceanomicrobium pacificus. The sequence goes on from NZ_WUWG01000001.1 coordinate 512,144, forward strand.
CGTCGAGCGTTTCCTGCGCGGTGCCCTCGTCGCCCACGATGAACGGATAGAGCCGCTGGTTCGCTGCCGTCAGAAGCTCCGCGAATTCCGGCACGGCCCAGAAGTCCTTCACCTTGAACATGGTCTGGTAGAAGGCCTCGTTGTAAGGCGTGGCGTTGCGGAATTCCTCGCTCTCGAGCGTGGCGGCGTGTGCGGTGTAGCCGCCCAGTTCCGCCCAGCGCTTCTGCACGTCTTCCTGAATGAACCATTCAAGGAACTTGTAGCTCTCGTCGATATTGTCGGAGTAGCTGACGATCGAGATGCCCTGCCCGCCCAACGCGGCATGCTGTGCACCGGTCGGACCCGCCGGGTTGGCGAAGAAGCCGGTATTTTCCGCATGCGGGTTGGTGGCGGGGTTCAGAAGGGCCGGGAAGAAGGCGAAATAGTTCATCGACATGGCCGCAAGGCCCTCGGTGATCGCCTGGTTGTTTTCCACGAAGAAAGTTTTGGCCCAGCCCGGAGGTGTGAAGCTGTAAAGCTCCTTGTAGGCTTCGAGCGCGGCGACATTCTCGGCGGAGTTCAGGATACCGTCGACCTGGTAGGTCTCGAAGTCACCCAGTTCGCCGCCATAGGAGAAGATCGCGTTCTCCACACCCATGACGAGCGCGTCATAGCTGTTGTCGGTGTAGATCGCGACGCCGTAGCGGTCCTCGTCGGGACGGTGGAAGAACTCGGCAATGTCGCGCAGCTCGGCCCATGTCGTGGGCGCTGCAAGGTCGTAGCCGTACTTGTCCTTGAAGGCCGCCATCTCGTCGGGATCTTCGAACCAGTCCTTGCGATAGGACCAGCCGACAGCATCGCCCTCGGCAGGGATCGCCCAGAACTTGCCCGAGTTGCCCGGATATTCGGCGTAATATTTCACCGTCGCGGGGGCCATGATCTCCCCGACATTATGTTCGGCGAAGAAGTCGGTCAGGTCGACATAATGGCCGCCTTCGCTGGCCGCGCCGAGCCACTGGCTGTCGCCGACGATCATGTCATAGGCGGACCCGCGGGCGTTGAACTCGGTGAAGGCCTTGGTCTGGAAGTCCGACCAGGGCGTGGTTTCCACCGTTACCGAGATGCCGGTCTCGGCCTCATATTCGTTGACCAGTTCCTGAAGGAAGTTGGCAGGGTCCCATTCGGCCCAGAAAATTACGAGGTCTTCGGCCATAGCGGCGCTTGCGGACATTGCTGTCAGCGCGACACCGGCGGCCACCCCTTTGATCTTCGCATTCATTCCTCATCTCCTCCCGTTTCGACATGAAATGCCGAGAAACACCAAATCACTGTGCCACCTCTGATGCCGGGACATCCGGACATCGGGCTCTTTTCGGCTTCCGTGCCATATTTGGTAAGACCAGATTAAGCGTGCATCCGGACGACCTGTCAACGGATTCTTGACGCAGGGGAAACAGGGCGCAGCGCTTCGATTTGCCCATACATCGCCGTTTTTCGCATATGCACAAGGGCCTGCGCGCCTTTCACCTGATCTCGGACCGCTTGATCGAAGTTCAAAATTGATCGAAACTGGCCGGACCAGATTGGGAATCATCTCGTGACGATCAGCCAGAAGGAACCAGCCGCATGAGCCGGAGCAGTGCCTCTGATGTCTGGGTTGTGGGCACCGCCGACACGAAAGGCGCGGAAATGGCCTATGTGCGCGACCGGCTGGCGCGCGCCGGATGGGACGCGCAACTGGTCGATCTGTCCACCCGTTCTCATGACGGGCCGGCGGATATTGCGGCCGGGGACGTGGCAGCGCACCACCCGGACGGCGCGGCGGCAGTGTTCGGCGCGCCCGACCGCGGCGCGGCGGTCGGCGCGATGCAGCAGGCGTTCGAGGCCTATGTGCAGAAGAACGGCCCTCGCGTGGGCGGCGCGATCGGGCTCGGGGGCGGTGGCGGGACAGCCATGGTCTCGGCGGGATTCCGGCAGTTGGCCTATGGTGTCCCGAAACTCATCGTCTCGACCCTCGCGTCGGGCAATGTCGCGCCCTATGTCGGCATGTCCGACATCGCGATGCTGCCCTCCGTCACCGACATTTCCGGCCTGAACCGGCTGACACGCACGATTCTCGCCAATGGCGCGGGCGCGCTGGCTGGCATGCTCGCGGCTCCCGAACCGCGGGCCGACGATACGGACCGCCCGACAGTCGGCCTGTCGATGTTCGGTGTCACGACCGAGGCCGTGACATCCATCGCCGCCGGCCTCGGCGAGGCGGCGGAACCGATGATCTTCCATGCCACCGGCACCGGCGGCCAGATCATGGAACGGCTGGTGCGCGACGGCCAGATCGACGCGCTCATCGACATCACGACGACCGAGATCGCGGACCTGCTCGTCGGCGGCGTGCTGCCCGCCCTGCCCGACCGGCTCGACGTGGTGGCGCAGACGGGCATCCCCTATATCGGCTCGCTCGGGGCGTGCGACATGGTGAATTTCGCCGCGCAGGAGACGGTTCCGGAACGGTTCAGCGCGCGCCGCTTCCACGTTCACAATTCCAATGTGACGCTGATGCGCACGACGCCGGCCGAATGCGACCGGATCGGGTCCTGGATCGCGCAGAAGCTCAATGCCTGCGACGGGCCGGTCCGGTTCCTGATCCCGCAGAACGGCGTCTCGGCGCTCGACGTGGAGGGCGGGCCCTTCTCCGACCCCGCTGCCGACGAGGCGCTCTTTACCGCCGTCCTGCGCAGTGTGGAGCAGACCGACAATCGCCGTGTGGCAGTCCTGCCCTGCCACATCAACGACCCGGACTTCGCCGCAGCCGCCCTTGCCGCCTATCACGAGATCACAGGGAGCCAGACCTGATGCCCGCCATTCCCAGAGCCGAGATACTGTCCCGCCTGACCGCGATCATCGACGCCGGCCGCCCGATCATCGGTGGCGGCGCCGGCACCGGCCTGTCCGCCAAATCGGAAGAAGCCGGCGGGATCGACCTGATCATCATTTACAATTCCGGCCGCTACCGGATGGCCGGACGCGGCTCGGCCGCCGGGCTGCTCGCCTATGGCAATGCCAACGAGATCGTCCGCGAAATGGCGGTCGAGGTCCTGCCGGTGGTCCGCGACACGCCGGTTCTGGCCGGGGTGAACGGCACGGACCCGTTCGTGCTGATGCCGCAGTTCCTGTCCGAGTTGAAGGCGATGGGATTCTCGGGCATCCAGAACTTTCCCACGATCGGGCTCTTTGACGGCACGATGCGGCAGAGCTTCGAGGAAACCGGCATGGGCTACGGGCTGGAGGTCGACATGATCGCGGAAGCCCACCGGCAGGACCTGTTGACCTCTCCTTACGTGTTCAACCCCGAGGAGGCCCGCGCGATGACCGGCGCCGGAGCGGATATTGTCGTCGCACATATGGGTGTGACCACGGGGGGCGCGATCGGCGCCACGTCGGCCAAGAGTTTGGACGATTGCGTGGCCGAGATCGACGCCATTGCCGCCGCCGCGCGCGAGGTGCGCCCCGATGTGATCATCCTGTGCCACGGCGGGCCGATCTCCATGCCCGAGGACGCGGCCCATGTGCTGCGCCATTGCGACCGGTGCCACGGGTTCTACGGCGCCAGTTCCGCCGAACGCCTGCCCGCAGAGGTGGCGATCCGCGACCAGATCCGAGCTTTCAAGTCGATCACGACGGACGGCTCGTGACCGGCCCAAGTCCACAGGAGGACAGACCATGCCCGACACAGACCGCTATTTCCACTACCCCGAGGATGTCGACAATTTCGGCTTCGACTGGGGGCGGCTCGCGCTGACCGTCGCGCCGGAGGTGAACGGCGCCACCCAGTTTTCCGCAGGTGTGGTCACCGTACCGCCCGGACAGGGCCATGCGCGCCACAACCATCCCGGCGCGGAGGAGATCATCTTCATCCTCGAAGGGCGCGGCGAACAGATGGTAGAGGACGAGACCGGCACGCCCGTCACGCGGGAGGTCGGTCCGGGCTGTTCGGTCTTCGTGCCCGAAAGCCGCTTCCATTCCACGCTCAATACTGGCGACGAGACAATGCGGATTTTCCTTGTCTATGCGCCTGCCGGGCCGGAGCTCGCATTGCGCGACCTGCCCGACTTCCACATCATTCCCGCCGCCGACCTGACATGAAGAGGCCCATCCGATGAGACCCTTGCACGCCAGCAGCGCCGACGCGCTCGTCTATGATTTCGACCATCTCGACCGGTTGATGGAGGAAGCCGGTATCGACGTGCTTCTGGCCACGTCCAAGCACAATGTCCGCTACCTGCTCGGCGGGTACCAGTTCATCTTCTTCTCCGCGATGGATGCCATCGGGCACAGCCGCTACATGCCGGTCTTCGCCTATGTGCGCGGCCAGTCGGACAAGACCGGTTATGTCGCCAACAAGATGGAGGGTGGGGAACATCAGAACCATCCGTTCTGGGTGCCGCATTTCCTGCCCGTGGCCTGGGGTTCGGTTGATGCGATGGGCGCGGCGATCGGCCATCTGAAGGCGCAGGGCGTGGCGCCGTCCGCGATCGGCGTCGAGCCGCCCTTCCTGCCGTCCGATGCGGGCGCCACATTGCGAGATGCATTCCCCGACGCGCGGATTGCCGATGCGACCCATGTTCTGGAACGGCTGCGGGCCCGCAAGAGCCCCGGGGAACTGGCGCTCCTGCGTGAGGCAACGGAGCGGATTTCGGCCTCGATGCAGGCCACGATCCGCGGCGCGGGTGCGGGCGACAGCAAATACCAGATCATCGAACGGCTGCGTCAGGAGGAAACCAGCCGCGAACTGATGTTCGAATATTGCCTGCTGACGCTCGGCGCGAGCCACAACCGCGCCGCCGGCCCGCAGACATGGGCCGAGGGAGAGGTGCTGTCGATCGATTCCGGCGGCAACCTGCACGGCTATATCGGGGATATCTGCCGCATGGGCGTGCTGGGCGAGCCGGATGCCGAACTGCAGGACCTGCTCGACGAGGTCGAGAGCACGCAGCAGGCGGCCTTCTCGAAAATCCGCGCCGGCGCCAGCGGAGGCGAGGCCATCGCCTTTGCAACCGACCATATGGCCAGCCAGCCCAATGCCAACTCGACCGATTTCTTCGCCCACGGGATGGGGCTCATTTCGCACGAGGCGCCCTTCCTGATGACCAACCATCCGGTCGCCTATGAAGGCACGGATGCCGACAGGCCGCTTGAAGCCGGGATGGTCCTGTCGGTGGAAACGACCATGCTCCACCCGACGCGCGGTTTCATAAAGCTGGAAGATACGCTCGCGGTCACCGAAGATGGGTTCGAACTGTTCGGCGCCGAAGGGCGCGGATGGACCGTCAGCGAACCGGCGTGACCGGCGGGAGGCAGCACAGATGACCGACATACTCATCCGCAACGCCATGATCTTCGACGGCAGCGGCGACGCGCCGTTCCGTGGCCATGTGCGGGTCTCGGGCAACCGGATTGCGGCCGTGATGCGGGGCACGGATGAGGTGCCGCAGGAAGGTGCGCAGGTGATCGACGCCGATGGCGCGTTTCTGATGCCGGGCCTGATCGAAGGGCACGGCCATATCAGTTTTATCGATCAGGCCGACCTGATGGACCTGGCCGTGATCGGTGTGGAAGAACACACGCTCGCGACCATGCACAATGCCCGCAAGTTGCTGGAGGCCGGATTTACCAGCGTGAACAGCGCGGCATCCGCCAAGGTGCGGCTCGATGCGGTGATCCGCGACGAGATCGAGGCCAGGCGCATCCCCGGCCCGCGGCTCCGCGCCGCCAGCCCCGAGATCACCGTGACAAGCGGCCTTGGCGATGCCAACCGGATGCATGTGAAGCTCCATACGTTCGGGCTGGTGGTCGACGGCGTGGACGAGGTCGTCTCGACGGTCCGCATGTGCATCCGCGAGGGGGTGGACAATATCAAGCTCAACATCTCGGGCGACGTGTTCATGCCCAACGCGGACAGTTTTTCGACAGTCATGGCGGACCCGGAGGTGCGCGCAGCGGTGGAGACGGCCCATGCCCACGGCAAGCGGGTCGCCGCCCATTGCCGCGCGGCGGATTCGGTCAAGCGCGCCGTGCGCAACCGGGTCGACATGATCTACCATTGCGACCATGCGGACGAAGAGGCGCTCGACATGCTGGAGGAGGCCCGCGACTGGGTGCTGACCGGCCCGGCCATCGGCGTCATCATCAAGTCGCTGGAGATGCTGAAGGCTGCCGACGATCCTGCCCTGCAACCGCAGATCGACGAGTTGCAGACCCTCTATGACGACAATTGCTGGACCCATGGCGAGATGATGAAACGCGGCATACCGATCGTGGTCGGCGGCGACTACGGCTTCTCGGTCAACCCCCAGGGCACCAATGCCAATGATCTGGAGCATTTCGTGAAACATTACGGGTTCTCGGAAGCGCAGACGCTGCATTGCGCGACGATGATCGGCGCCCGTGCGATGGATATGGCCGACAGTATCGGTCAGGTGCGCGAGGGCTTTCTGGCCGACCTGCTGCTCATCGACGGGGACCCGTTGTCAGACATCACGCTCTTTCAGGACAAGTCGAAGCTCACCATGATCATGAAGGACGGGCTGATCCACGCGACCGGCAACGGGCAGACCGCCGAAGCGGGCGGCCGGTCATGGCTGGCCGCGCAATGAGCGGGTTTCGCGATCTTGTCGCCGCTGATGGTCTGAAACTCGGCACCTATATCGGCGAGTTTGCCACGCCCGGGATCGGGGACATCCTTGCCGCGACGGGCTGCGAATTCGTCTTCGTCGACATGGAACATAGCGGCTTCACCTTCGAGACGGCGGCGCAGGTCCTGCGGAACCTGCACGGGGCCGGGCTTGCGACCATGCTGCGGGTGCCGTCGGGCAGCCAGGAAAACCTGCAGCGCGCTGCGGATATCGGCGCGCAAGGCGTGATCGTGCCGATGGTCGGCTCGGCGGCGGAGGCCGCGCGGTCGGTCGCCGGGATCAAATACCCGCCCGAGGGCCGGCGCGGCGTCGCGCTCGGACTGGCCCATGACGATTACCGCGCCGCGCCCGTGGCGGACGCGCTGGCCGCGGCCAACGCGAAAACCGGTCTGGTCGCGCTCATCGAAACGGCCGAGGGTGTCGCAGCCTGCGAGGATATTGCCGCGACCGCGGGTCTCGACGCGATCTGGATCGGGCATCTCGACCTTAGCACATCGCTCGGCTGTCCGGGCGCCTTTGACGACCCGGCCTTCACGGGCGCGGTCGACCGGATCATGGCCGCCGCCCAGGCTGCAGGCGTGCCCGTGGGCCGCTTGGTCGGCAGCGCGGAAGAAGCCGCCGCCGTGCATGCGCAGGGCTGCAAGTTGGTCGCCTATCTGGGCGATATCTGGCTCCTGCAGAAGGCGCTTCGGGACGGGTTCGCAGCGATCCGCGCGGCCACCGCGACCTGAAACATCCACCGGTTTCGGAACGATCCGCCGACTCGCCTGTTGAAATAGGAGAGAAGTTGGCCATGCTGAGAGAATGACAGAATTTTTTGACGAGATGACCGCACCGGACGGGACGCTCCGCGCGCCCTACCGGGAAATCGGCCGTTGGTTCGGCGAGGAAGATGTGGCGCGGTTGCGCGCCAAGCAGCGCGAGGCGGAGGAGGTGTTCCGGCTCTCCGGCATCACCTTCAACGTCTATGGCAAGGCAGAGGCCGAAGAACGGCTGATCCCGTTCGACATCATCCCGCGCATCATCTCGCATCGCGAGTGGCAGAAACTGTCGCGCGGGATCGAGCAGCGGGTGCAGGCGATCAACGCCTTCCTCTATGACATTTACCACCGGCAAGAGATCATCCGCGCGGGCCGTGTTCCGGCCGAGATGATCGCCCGCAACGAGGCGTTTCTGCCGCAAATGCTCGGCGTTGCCCCGCCGGGTGACATTTACACGCATATCGTAGGCATCGACCTTGTGCGGACTGGACCGGACGAGTTCTACGTGCTGGAGGACAATGCCCGCACGCCGTCCGGTGTCAGCTACATGCTGGAGAACCGCGAGACGATGCTGAAGATGTTCCCCGAACTGTTCAGCGCCACGAAGGTGCAGGCCGTGTCGGATTATCCGCGCAACCTGCACCGGTCGCTTGCGGCTTCCGCGCCGGCCATGACCGAAGGCGATCCGACGGTCGCTGTGCTGACACCCGGCATCTACAATTCCGCCTATTACGAACATTCCTTCCTTGCCGACCAGATGGGCGTGGAACTGGTGGAAGGGCATGACCTGCGGGTGACGGGCGGGCGGGTCTGCATGCGCACGACGCAGGGCTACAAGCCGATCGACGTGCTCTACCGGCGCGTCGATGACGAATTTCTCGATCCGCTAAACTTCAATCCCGACAGCGCGCTCGGCGTGCCGGGCATTTTCGACGTCTACCGCGCGGGCGGGATCACGATCGCCAATGCGCCGGGCACCGGGATCGCCGACGACAAGGCGATCTACTCCTATCTGCCCGACATCGTGGAATTCTATTCCGGCGAGAAGGCGATCCTTCAGAATGTGCCGACATGGCGCTGCGCGGATCCGGACTCGCTGGCCTATGTGCTCGACAACCTGACCGAACTGGTGGTCAAGGAAGTGCACGGGTCCGGCGGCTACGGCATGCTGATCGGCCCGGCCGCCAGCAAGCGGGAAATCGCGGCCTTCCGCGCCAAGCTGAAGGCGCGGCCCGGCAATTACATTGCCCAGCCGACGCTGGCACTGTCTACGGTGCCGATCTTCACCCGGTCCGGGCTGGCCCCGCGCCATGTCGACCTGCGCCCCTTCGTGCTCGTCTCGCCCGAGGGCGTGAAGATCACACCGGGCGGCCTGTCGCGGGTCGCGCTCAAGAAGGGCTCGCTTGTCGTCAATTCGAGCCAGGGCGGCGGAACCAAGGACACATGGGTGCTGGAGGACTGAGCGATGCTGGGCAAGACAGCCGGAGGGCTTTTCTGGATGGCGCGCTATCTCGAGCGGGCCGAAAACACGACGCGGCTTCTGGAAACGGGCCAGCGTATGGCGCTGACACGCGCGAATGACAGTGACGAGGAATGGGGGTCGGTGCTGCAGACCGCCGGCGCGCTTCAGGGCTACACGGCCCGCCATGGCGAGGTCACCAAGGATCATGCGATTGACTGGCTCTTGCGCGATCCGGCCAACGGCTCGTCGGTCCGCGCCTCGATCAAGCAGGCGCGGGACAATGCGCGTCTGGTGCGCACGGCGCTGACCTACGAGGTGTGGAGCGCGGTCAATTCCGCCTGGATGCGGATCGATGCGGCCCTTGCGCACAAGGTCGGCGAACGCGACCTGCCCGCGGTGCTGGAATTGGTGCGCGAACATTCGACGCTGGTGCGCGGCGCAACCATCAACAGCATGCTCCGCAACGATATTTACGATTTCCTGCGGCTGGGCAATTTCATCGAACGGGCCGACAATATGGGCCGCATCCTCGACGTGAAATATTATGTGCTGCTGCCGACGGCCTTCTCCGTCGGATCGTCGCTCGACAATGTGCAATGGGAAGTGATCCTGCGCTCGGTCGGGGCCGGTGGCGGCTACCGGATGACCCACGGGCAGCGCACCACCCCGCGCCAGATCGCGGAGTTCCTGATCCTTGATGAGCGGATGCCGCGCAGCCTCAGCTTCTGCTGCCGCTCAATTGTCGAAAATCTGGGCTACCTGACGAAGGATTACGGGCAAGAACCGCCCTCGGCCGGGCTTGCGACCGCGCTCTACGAGCGGTTCCAGGGCCAGTCGATCGACGCGATCTTCGAGCGCGGCCTGCACGAATATATCGAGGAGTTCCTCTCCGATCTGGGCCAGCTCGGCCGCCAGATCGAAGTGGATTACCGTTTCTATGAGTGATCCCATGCAACTGCGCATCCGCCACGTGACCCGCTATGATTTCGACGCGCCTGTGCCGTTCGGCCTGCAACAGCTGCGCAAGACGCCGAAAAGTTTCCGCAACCAGAAGGTGCTGGAATGGACGACGGAGGTCACCGGCGGCCGGAAGGAACTGGCGTTCGAGGATTGCCACCGCAACACGGTGGAACTGGTCAGTTTCGAACCGAACACCGACCATGTGGAGCTTGTCTCCTCCGGCATCGTGGAAATTGCGGACACGTCGGGCATCGTCGGCCCGCATGAAGGTGCCGTGCCGCTCTGGCTCTTCGACCGCGAAACCGACCGGACGGCGGCCGGTGCCGGTGTGAAGGCGCTCCTGCGCGACCTGCCCGAAGGCGAGACGCTCGACCGCCTGCATGCGCTGTCGCACCTCATCCACGAGGCCGTAACCTACGAGACCGGTGCCTCAGACCCGGACTGGACGGCGGAGGATGCGCTGAAAGCCGGTCGCGGCGTCTGTCAGGACCATGCCCATGTGTTTATCAGCGCTGCGCGCGCGCTCGGCTGCCCCGCGCGCTACGTGTCGGGCTATCTGATGATGAACGACCGCGAGGTGCAGGAGGCCACCCACGCCTGGGCCGAGACCCATGTTGACGGGATCGGTTGGGTCGGGTTCGACGTGTCGAACGGCATTTCACCCGATGCCCGCTACGTCCGCGTCGCAACAGGGCTGGACTATGGCGAGGCCGCACCGATAATAGGCAGCCGGACCGGCACCGCGGGCGAAGACCTGTCGGTGCGGCTCGAGGTGTCGCAGCAGTAACGGAACCCTTCGAATGACCTATGCAGTCGGGATGCGGCTCAACCGCGGTCTGGTCTTCATGTCGGACACGCGCACCAATGCGGGCGTAGACAACATCTCGACCTTCGGGAAGATGTTTTCCTGGAACGTGCCGGGGGACCGGACAATGACGCTGTTGACGGCGGGCAACCTCGCGACGACGCAGGCCTGCGTCAGTATGCTTGCGGAACGCACCAAGGCCCCAGCCGAACGGGCGCCGTCGATCCTCGAGGCGCCGACAATGTTCCAGGCGGCACGGATCATAGCCCAGACCCTGAAGGAAGTGATCGACGAGAATGCCGCCACCGGCCAGCGGGCGGACAGCGCCTTTCACGCAACGCTCGTCTTCGGCGGCCAGATCAAGGGCGGTCCGTCGCGGCTCTTCCTGATCTATCCGGAGGGCAATTTCATCGAGGTCGGACTGGAGACGCCCTTCTTCCAGATCGGTGAGACCAAATATGGCCGCCCGATCCTCGTGCGGGCCTTCGACCCGGACATGAGCGTAGCGCAGGCGGTGAAACTCCTGCTCGTCAGCTTCGACAGCACGATCAAGGCCAACCTGTCGGTGGGCGCGCCGCTCGACCTGATGGTCTATGAGGAGGACAGCCTGTCCGAGGGGCACCGAATGCGGTTCGAGGCGGACGATCCCTATCTCGCGACCATATCGGCCACATGGGGCGACGCGCTCAAGTCCGCGCTCGACCAGTTGCCGGATCTCGAAATCGACACCTGACCCTTCCGGATCAGAAATTGACCTGATCGTCGCCTTTCAGCCCAAGCATGTCGCGGGCCTCGTCCGGCGTGGCCATCACATGGCCGACGCCCGACAGGATCGACGCGACCGCTGCCACTTGTTCGGCGGATGATCTGGCCATCCGGCCGGGACCGGCCCAGAGCGAATCCTCCAGCCCGACGCGGATATGCCCGCCCATCGCGGCTGACATGGCCGCCAGCGGCAATTGGTGCGCACCCGCGCCGAGCACCGACCAGAGGTAGCGGTCGCCGAAGAGCCGGTCGGCCGTGCGCCGCATCATCTGCACATCCTCGGCATGGGCGCCGATCCCGCCCAACAGCCCGAAGACGGATTGCACGAAGAAAGGTGGGGTCAGCCCTTCGCCGGCGATCATATGGTGCAGCGTATAGAGGTGACCGATATCGTAGCATTCGCATTCGAACCGCGTGCCACCAGCCCCGACGGTGTTCAGGATCGTGGCAATGTCGGCAAAGCTGTTGCGGAAGACAAGGCTGCGGGACTTTTCCAGATGCTCGCGCTCCCACGCCTGTGACAGGTCGCGGTAGCGAGCCAGCATCGGATAGAGGCCGAAATTCATCGACCCCATGTTGAGCGATGCCAGTTCAGGCGCGAAATGGCGGGCCGGCGCGGTGCGCTCCTCTACCGTCATGTAGGGGCTGCCGCCGGTGGTGATGTTGATGACCGCACCGGTTTCCTTCAGCGCAGGCAGGATCGCCTGGAAGGCCGCCACCGACTGGTCGGGCGCGCCCGTGTCGGAGTTGCGCGCGTGCAGGTGCAGGATGGCCGCGCCGGCTTCGACCGCGCGCCGGCCCTCCGCGATGATCTGCGCCGGCGTTACCGGCAGATGCGGCGACATGGACGGCGTGTGGATGGCGCCGGTCAGCGCGCAACTGACGATGACCTTGCGCGGGTCAGCCACGGCTGGCGCCGTCCCGCTGCGCGTCCGGTCCGATGGTCATTCCTTTCCTGCCCGTCAATCTGGTCATGGCATTCCCTCCGATCCTGCCCGAGCCTGCGGGCTGTTTCCTTTTTGCGTCAAGGGCTTTGACGCACCCACGTCAACGGTTTCCGACAGGCCAGCCGGGATCGCACGCTTGTGACAGGGCGCGGCGGAACCTGGCCGGCCCCCGCTCTGTTGGTTGGGAAAGCTGCCCTGCGGCACCCTTGGATTTCAAACGGAGGCTTTCATGAAGAAGATACTTTTCGTCCTCACCTCGCACACCGATCTGGGCGACACCGGCAAGCCCACGGGCTTTTACTTCGAGGAGATGGCCGCGCCCTATTATGCGCTCACCGATGCGGGGCACGAGGTCACGCTCGCATCGATCGCGGGCGGTGCACCGGACCCGGACCCGGGCAGCCTCGACGCGGATGAGGACGCACGGCCGGCCCCCGTCCGCCGGTTTCTTGCCGACAAAGCCGCGATGACGAAACTTGCGGAGACGAAGGCGATTGCGGACACGGATGTGTCCGGTTTCGACGCCATCTTCCTGCCGGGAGGGCACGGCACGGCGTTCGACTTTCCCGAAAGCGATGCACTGGCCGAGCGGGTCGGACAGGTGTTCGATCAAGGCGGGATCGTCGCCGCCGTCTGCCACGGGCCTGCCGGTCTCGTGAATGCCAAGACCGCCCACGGCGCGCCGCTGGTCGAGGGGCGCCGCGTCAACAGTTTCACCGATGCGGAGGAACGCGCCGTCGAACTGGACGGGGTGGTGCCCTTCCTTCTGGAAAGCCGGCTCCGCCAGCTTGGTGCGCATTTCGAGGCCGGCGACACGTTCACGGAAAAAGCGGTCCGCGACGGACGCCTCATCACCGGCCAGAACCCCATGTCGAGCGACGCGGTCGCCCGCCTGATGGTCGAGGCGCTCGGCGAGAGCTGACGTCGGTTAGTTGGTCGGCTGGTCCCGCAGGGCGCGCAGAATGTGGTCCGCAGCCAGTTGCGCGCCTGCGGCGTTCAAATGCGCGTCCGCCGCATAGAGGTCCCGCGGCGCACCCGTGGCCTCGAACGGCGGGACAAGGTCGATCAGTCCGACACCTGCCCCTGCCGCCGCATCCGCCACCATCTCCCGCAACGGGTCATGCACGAAATCATGCGGCAGGAGCCCGCCGAACCGGTCGACAGCCGGCAGGTAGATGACGGTGAACTCGCCACCCCAGACCGCCGCCGTCTCTTTCGCGGACACAAGCACATCAGCAAAGGCGGGGATTTCGGGCAGCGCCTTCGGATAATGCAGGCCCAGCGCCGTTGCGACGTGGTGGAGCGCCAGAAAATTCCGCAACACCGACTGGCGTTTGAGGAAACTGCCTATGGACGCGGCCGACCCGTCCCACCAGCGGCCGACCATGTCGCGGGCCGCCTGCTCTTGCGCATCGGTCATCCTGACGGGGCCGGCATCCACGTCCCCGTCGAGCACGGAGGACAGCCAGGATCGCTGCAACTCGTTCTCCAGATTGGTCCAGTCATTGCCCTCAAAGAAGAGCATCAGGGTCATGTCAGGCCGGAAATGCGGTCCAAACCGTTTGAGCACTGCAAGTTCAAGCAACGGGCCCATGCCACGGCTGCCGGTATTCACCAGCGACAGGCCCGACGCGCGCATCCGGTCCGCCAGATGGGTGCCGTCAGGCAGGCAGATCCCTTCCGCGAAACTGTCCCCGAGCAGCAAAATCTCCACAGGCGCGTCTGCCTCGGGTGCCGGATTGCGAAGCCCCAGTGCATCTGCGCGGTAGGAGACAGGCGCACCATTCTTGCTGCACAGGAGCACCTCCGCCTCCGGAATGCCGGTCAGGATGGCGTCGGACAGGGTCTCGACGCCGAGGTCCCGGTTCATGGCTTTCACCGTGACGGCGGGCGGATAGCCGTCGGCAAACCGATCGGCGTCCAGTTCCCCGTCAACGATCCCCGCCAGTCCGGCCTGTTTCGGCAGGAGGCGATAGGTCATCACCGCTTCGAAGAGGAAAAGTGCAAAGAGGATCGAACTGGCCGTGATCCCGACGCTGAGCGCCGCTTCCGATGAAAGGAAAAATGCGCACAGCACAAGCATGGCCGAAATCGCGAGCGGTCCGACAATGTAGCGCAACAGGCGCGGCGTGTCGGATGCGTAGTCGGAAAAATTCAGGGCGGCATAAAGCGCGACCAGCGCAAAATAAGCGGCTGGCAGCAGGCACAGCCAGAGCGCCGCGCGGGATGGCGCGCCGTCCCTAACCATCCGTGGCCGGTTTCCGTGACAGCGCCCTTCGGTCCGATAACCGCTCAATCAAGCTCGTACTTCTCCTCATAGCTCTCCATGAGTGCCGGATCCTGGGCCGATTTTTCAAGATAGAGGTTGCCGATGACAAGCGCGTCGATACCGGTGCCCATGAAGCAGCGGAATGCATCCGTCGGCGTGCAAACGATCGGTTCGCCGCGCACGTTGAACGAGGTATTGACCACCAGCCCGCAGCCCGTCAGCGCCTTGAAGCGCGATATGAGCGCGTGATATTTCGGGTTGGTGTCGCGGTGCACGGTCTGGACGCGGGCGGAATAGTCCACATGGGTAACAGCCGGGATGTCGGACCGGGCCACATTCAGCTTCTCGATCCCGAAGAGCGCCTGTTCTTCCGCGCTCATCTGCCGGCGGATCTCCTCCTGCACGTCGGCGACGAGGAGCATGTAGGGGCTGTCATCGTCGATCTCGAACCAGTCGGCGACATCCTCCCGCAGAACCGAAGGCGCAAAGGGCCTGAAACTCTCGCGGAACTTGACCTTCAGGTTCAGCACCTTCTGCATGGAGGGCGAGCGCGGGTCGCCGAGGATCGACCGGGCGCCGAGCGCCCGCGGCCCATATTCCATCCGCCCCTGGAACCAGCCGATCGCCTTGCCGTCGGCCAGTGCGGCCGCCGCACGGGCGAGCGCCGTATCCTCGTCCATCTGTTCGAACCGCGCACCGGCCGCGGACAACTCCGCCGCGCTTTCGGAATCGGAGAAGGCGGGTCCGAGATAGCTGCCCCGCATCGCATCAGGTGCAACCGGTTGACGCGGCTCGCCCAGTTCCATGTGCCACGCCGCCTGTGCCGCGCCGAGCGCGCCGCCCGCGTCGCCGGATGCGGGCTGGACCCAGAGATGCTCGAACGCGCCGTCCCGCAAGATCTTGCCATTCGCGACACAATTGAGCGCGACCCCGCCCGCCATGCACAGGTTCGCAATGCCATATTCGGCGGCGAGCGCGCGCGTCATGCGCAGCATCACCTCCTCGGTCACGGCCTGGATCGAGGCGGCCACATCCATATGGAACTGGGTCAGCCTGTCGCTCTCGGGCTGGCGCACGGGTTCGCCGAACAGGTCCTCCATCGCCTTGCTCGTCATCGTCAGCCCGGCGGTGTAGTTGAAATAGCGCTGATCGAGCCGGAAGGATCCGTCCGGTTTCAGGTCCATCACCTTCTCAAGGATCAGATCCTTGAATCGCGGCACGCCGTACGGGGCCAGCCCCATCACCTTGTATTCGCCGGAATTTACCTTGAAACCGATATAGTAGGTGAAAGCCGAATAGAGCAGGCCGAGCGAATGGGGAAAATGCAGTTCCCTGACGATCTCCAGCCCGTTGCCGCGCCCGATGGCGACACTTGCGGTTGCCCATTCCCCGACACCGTCCATCGTCAGGACCACGGCTTCCGCGAACGGCGAGGGATAGAAGGCGCTGGCCGCGTGGCTGATATGGTGTTCCGTGAACAGGAGTTTGGCATCGTCGAAACCGGGATCGATCCGGCGCAATTCCTTCTTCATCAGATCCTTCAGGAACAGCTTCTCCCGCAGCCAGACCGGCATCGCCATCCGGAAGGAATTGAAGCCCCGCGGTGCTACCGCGAGGTAGGTCTCAAGCAGCCGCTCGAACTTCAGGAACGGCTTGTCATAGAAAGCCACATGCGCGACGTCTTCGAGCCCGATCCCCGCTTCGGCAAGCACGTAGCGGATCGCCTCGGCCGGAAACCGCGGGTCGTGTTTGACGCGGGTGAACCGTTCCTCTTGGGCCGCCGCGACGATCGTCCCATCATGCAGGAGGGCAGCGGCGCTGTCATGGTAGAGGGCCGAAACCCCGAGGATATAGGTCATCGATCAGAAGAGCGTGTAGATGAACGGCGCCACGGCAGAGCCCTGGCTGAGAACGATCAGCGCGCCGAAGACGGCCAACACGATCACGATCGGGAAGAGCCAGTACTTCTTGCGCTGCCTCAAAAATCCCCAAAGTTCAGCGAACATCGACATGAAACACCTCAATCCTACTCGTTAATACTGCAGACGCATCGACATGGGCGGCGTGGTCCGCTCGATCCAATAGCTCTCCGCCTCCGGTTCCAGCCGCAGCGACAGGAGGTCCTTTCCCGTCAGGCGCAGGAGAAGGCCGGTCGGGATGAAGGCAACAAGAAAGACAAGCGCCATGATGATCGGCGCAATGATGGCCCCGAGTATCAATCCGAACCGGAACCAGATGCGGTTCGGCCATTTGAGGGCCGCCGGCGCAAAGAGGGCCAGAAGGGCGAACAGCGCGGCGATTGCCGCAAGTGTCCAGCGTGGATCATGGCCGCGCAACACGGGAAAAAAAGCAAACAGGCTGAAGACAACCGCAAAAACAAAACCGAAGTTTCGTTCCGATCCCATATCTACAGTCACGTTCGATTTGTGGTCGTTCATAGCAGGTGTTCCCCAACACAGCAGAAAACAACTTAAAGCAGAAAAGCCGCTTTGAATAGACCTGCTTTCAAACGCTTTTTAGTGCCTCATTGCATACTGTCCAAGGTGCCCCGCGGCGATAGTCAAAAGCCTTGGGGCAGGCCTACGAACGAAAAGATCACCCCCGCAGCGTCCGGCCACGGGGGGTCAAATGCCCTCGTCGGAGCGCGCCTACTCGGCCAGGTGGCAGGCGACCTTGCTGGTGCCGATCAGCCGCATCTGCGGGCGTTCGGCCTTGCAGATATCCGCGGCCAGCGGACAGCGCGGATGGAAGGCACAGCCCGACGGCGGGTCGATCGGATCGGGGATCTCGCCCGTCGGCGGCGGCACCTCGCGGCCAAACCCGTCCATCCGCGGCGCGGCGTCGAGCAGCATCCGCGAATAGGGATGTTTCGGGTCGGTAAAGAGCGTCTCGGGGTCCGCTTCCTCGACCAGTCGACCCAGATAGAGCACGCCGATCCGGTCCGCCATGTGGCGCACGACCGTCAGGTCGTGGGTGATGAGCAGATAGGTCAGACCAAGCTCGTCCTTCAGGTCGCTCATCAGGTTCAGAACCTGCGCCTGCACGGACACGTCGAGCGCCGAGGTCGGCTCGTCGCACACGATCAGCCGCGGGTTCGACGCCAGCGCCCGCGCGATGCAGATGCGCTGCCGCTGGCCGCCGGAAAATTCGTGCGGAAACTTGCCCGCATCCGACGGATGCAACCCGACCTGTTCGAGAAGTTTCTCTGCCAGCCCCTTCGTGTCGCCGCCTTTCGAGGCCACAGGTTCGACAATGATGTCGCGCACCCGCCAGCGCGGGTTGAGCGAGGCATAGGGGTCCTGGAAGATCATCTGGATGTCCGACCGGACCTCCGCGACCTTGTCGCCGTCGGTTTCCTTGGCGAGGTTCACGCCCTCCACCTCGACATCACCGCCCGACGGGTTCAGGAGCCCGACGAGCATCTTGCCGATGGTCGATTTGCCCGACCCGCTTTCGCCGACGAGCGCATAGGTGGTGCGTTCCTCGATTTCGAAATCAACCTCCGACACGGCAGTCAGGAAGGCCTTTCCGCGCCGCTCCAGAATCCGGTTCAGGAGCGGTTTCGACACGTCGAAAATGCGCGTCAGGCCGCGAACAGTCACATGAGCGGTCATTCGGCGGCCTCCGTCACCATGGGGAACCAGCAGGCGGCACGCCCGTCCGTGAGCGTCGGCGCCGGTGCCGTGCGGCATTTGTCAGCGGCCCGCGGGCAGCGCGGATGGAAGGCGCAACCGTCGGGCATGTAATTCAGTTTCGGCATCGATCCCGGGATCTGGTGCAGGCGGGTCTGGCCCTGCGACGCGAGCGGCGTCGAAGCCATCAGGCCATGCGTGTACGGGTGGCGCGGTTCCGTCAGAACCTCACGGACGGGTCCGAGTTCGGCCAGACGGCCGGCATACATGACCGCCACACGATCGGCGGCTTCCGCAATCACACCCATATCATGGGTGATGAGCATGACCGCCGTGCCCCGCTCGCGGCAGAGCCGTTTCAGAAGCGCGATGATCTGGGCTTGCACCGACACGTCGAGCGCGGTGGTCGGCTCGTCGGCAATGACAAGGCTCGGCTCGGCACAGAGCGCGAGCGCGATCACAACGCGCTGCCGCATGCCGCCCGAAAACTCATGCGGATAGCTGTCGATACGCTCCTTCGCACCGGGAATGCCGACCTCGTCAAGCGCGGCCACGGCCCGCTTCTCGGCCTCTTTGCGGCCGATCGGCAGATGCGTCAGCATCGTCTCGGTCAGCTGGTCGCCGATCGTCAGGAGCGGGTTGAGCGAGGTGAGCGGGTCCTGGAAGATCATGCCGATCTCCTTGCCGCGCATCCGGCGCATCTCCTCGCCCTCCAGCGGATCGATCCGCGCGCCGTTCAGCCGGATCTCGCCGCCGGCAATGTGGGCCGGACGGTTGAGCAGGCCGATCACCGCGTTGCCGGCCATCGACTTGCCGGCGCCGCTCTCGCCCACGACGCCAAGGATCTCGCCCGCGGCAATGTCGTAGCTGACGCGGTCGACGGGTTTCAGGATGCCCTGCCGGGTCGGGATCTCGACCGACAGGTTGCGAATGGACAGAACGGGCGTGGTCACCGGAGCCTCGGATTCAATGCGTCGCGCAGCCAGTCGCCGAGCAAGTTGACGCTCAGCGCCAGCGCAAGCAGCGTGCAGGCGGGGAAGAAGAGGATCCACCATTCACCGGAGAACAGAAATCCCTGCCCGATGCGAATGAGGGTCCCAAGCGAAGGTTGGGTCGGCGGCGCGCCGACACCGAGGAAAGAGAGCGTCGCCTCTGCGATGATCGCCAGCGCCAGCGAGATGGTCGCGATGACCAGAACCGGGGACAGCGCGTTGGGCAGGATATGCTTGAGCATGATCGCCCAGGGGCTGCGCCCGATCAACCGCGCCGCGGCCACGTAATCCTTGCTCTTCTCGACCAGTGTCGCACCGCGCACGACACGCGCGAACTGCACCCAATCCGACAGGCCGATGGCCAGGATCAGCACCCAGATCGCCATCTGGTCGCGATATTCGACCGGCGTGAACCCTTTGGCGATGCCGAAGATCAGCATGGCGACAAGGATCGAGGGGAAGGTCAGCTGCACGTCGGCGACGCGCATGATGATCGTTTCCGTCCAGCCGCCGAAATAGCCCGAGACGAGGCCCAGCGTGATCCCGAGCACCATCGCGAAAAGCACGGCCGACGCCCCGACAAAGAGCGAGATCCGCATCCCGTAGAGGATCGTGGAGAAAACATCGCGCCCCTGATCGTCGGTCCCCATCAGGAACGCGTCGCCGGTAAAGGCATTGGGCTCCAGCGGCGGGGTGAAGCCGTTCATCAGGTTCAGGCTCGCAGGGTCGAACGGATTGGTCGGTGCGATGAGCGGCGCGAAGACCGCCGACAGCACAAGGATGCAGACCACCGCGAAGGAAACGAGCGCCACGGGCGACCGTTTGAACGCGTAGAAGAAATCGCTCTCGCGGAAATCCTGCCAGAGGCTCTTGTCCACGGCCTCCGGCGGGGCGGCCTGGTTTGTTTGGGTATCGGTCACGAATGGCCCCCTGTCCGATCGACCCGCAAGCGGGGATCGATGAATACGTAAAGAATGTCCACCAGCAGGTTGATGCCCACGAACATCACGGAGATGAGCATCAGGTAGGCCGCCATCACGGGGATGTCGACGAACTGGATCGCGTTGATGAAGAGCAGGCCGACGCCCGGCCACTGGAACACGGTCTCGGTGATGATCGCGAAGGCGATGATTGCGCCGAGCTGCAGGCCGATCACGGTCACCACCGGCACCATCGTGTTCTTCAGCGCATGGTGGAAGTTGACGGCGCGTTCCTTCAGGCCGCGGGCGCGGGCAAAGCGGATGTAATCCTGCCGCAAGACCTCCAGCATCTCAGAGCGCACCAGCCGCATGATGAGCGTCATCTGGTAGAGCCCGAGCGTGATCGCCGGCAGGATCAGCGCCTTGCGGCCGCTTTCGGTCAGGAATCCGGTCGTCCACCAGTCGCCTATGGAAACGGTCTCCCCCCGCCCGAAGGAAGGCAGCCAGCCCAGCTCCACCGAGAAGAGGTAGATGAGCAGGATTCCGATCAGGAAGGTTGGCAGTGACACGCCGATAAGCGACGCGGCCATGATGATATGCGCCGTGGCGCCGTTCCTCCGTATCGCCGTGAAGACCCCGAGCATGATCCCGATCGCAATCGCCAGAACGCCCGAGACGAAGGCCAGTTCCAGCGTTGCCGGCGCGCGTTCCAGTAGGATCTCGGACACTTCGCGGCCCTGCCGGTAGCTGACGCCGAAATTGCCCTGGATCGCCCCTTCGAGGAACCGGAAATATTGCACCGGGAAAGGCTGGTCGAGCCCAAGCTGCGCGCGCAGACGCTCCACATCCTCGATGGTGCGTTCCTGACCGAGCATGTTGTCGATCGGATCGCCGACGAAGCGGAACATCGAGAAGGCGACGAGGCCGACGATCAGCAATACGAGGATCGATTGCCCGACGCGGCGGATGACGAAGGCCAGCATTGAGGTGTTTTGCCTTTCCTTGAGGCCGGACAGGCGCCCGGCGGATGCCCCGGCAGGACCGGGGCACCGGTTTTCATGTTCAGTTGACGGTGACCCACCGCAGGATGAAGAAATTGTCCGGCCGCTGGGTCAGTTCGATATTGCTGCGGGTGCCCCAGACGAGCGGCTGCACGTAAAGCGGCACATAGGCCACTTCGTCCTGCAGGATCTTGGCCGTCTCGTCGAGCATCGCCTGCCGCTTGTCCGCGTCGATCTCCGACTGGATCATCGGCAGAAGCTCGTCCACACGCGCGTTGGAAAAGCCGCCGAAGTTCCAGGAGCCGAGTTTCTTCTCCTCGTTCGGCGTGGCAGCAAGGAAGCGGATCGGATGTTCGGCATCGAACGTGCCCGGCGACCAGCCCAGCAGGTACATGTCGTAATTGTCGGCCCGCAGTTCCGGCCAGTAGTTCTGCACCGGCATCGCGTCGAGCGTCGCGGTGATGCCGACCTGCGCCAGCATGCCGGTGATCGCCTGGCAGACGGCCTCGTCGTTCAGATAGCGGTTGTTGGGGCATTTCAGCCCGAAGGAGAACCCGTCGGGATAGCCGGCCTCCGCCAGCAGCGCCTTGGCCTTTTCCGGGTCATAGGCCGGACGTTCGGACAGGCCTTCGGAATAGCCATTCATTGCCGGAGAGACGAGCTGGCTCGCAGGCTCCGCATTGCCCCGCATGGTGGTCTGCAGGATCGCCGGCACATTGACCGCATGGGCCACGGCCTGCCGGACGCGGACATCGGCAAACGGGTTCTTGTCGCTGGTTTCGGCGGAATATTTCAGCGCGTCGGCCTCATGCGGGAAACCGAGCATGATGATCCGGGCCTCGATGCCCTGGATGACATTCACGTCCGGATCGCTCTGCAGGCGCGCCACATCCTGGATCGGGACGGGGTTGATGAAATCCACATCCCCCGACAGGAGCGCGGCCAGCGCGGTCGCGGGGTTCTGGATCGGGGTCAGCGTGGCCTTGGTGATGTTGTGCTCGACATCGCCCCACCAGCCGTCATGCGGCATCAGTTCGGTGCGCAGGCCCGGCTCGCGGGCCGTGACCTTGAAGGCCCCGGTGCCATTGGCATTGATCGTGGCGTAGTTGCCATTCTCCTTGTCGGGCAGCGTGGCATTGTTGGCCTCGGCCCAGCCGCTGTCCATGATCATCCAGTTGGCGATCGAGGAGGGGAAGATCGGGTTCGGCGCGCTGGTCATGAAATCGACGGTGTAATCGTCGACCTTCACGACCTCGGATATCGGCGCGAACCAGCTGCGCGTGTCGGACCCTTCGTCGGACGCGCGCTCGTAGGAAAAGATGACGTCGTCGGCATTGAATTCCGCCCCGTCGTGGAAGGTCACGCCCTCGCGGAGCGTGAAGCGCCAGCCTTCGCCGTCGCCGATCGGCTCCCAGTCGGTGGCGAGCGCCGGTTCGACACTCATGTCCTTGCCGCGGCGCACCAGCCCTTCATAGACATTGTTGAGGAATCCCAGCACCGGCGTCGAGTTGACGGCATGCGGGTCCATCGTCTGCGGATCGGTGGTTTCAGCCCAGGTGAATTCCGCCGCCCCGACGGGCAGCGCGACAACGGTTGACGCAAGAAAGGCGAAGATCGTTCGTTTCATAAGATTCATCCTGTTCGGTTGAGTGACCACCCGGACCGGGGCAGCGGTGTAATTCAAGCCGTTCCGGGCTTCCACCCGAAAAAACCATCCCGGGGAAGGCAAGCTTCCCCGGGACAGATGTTATGCCAGTCGCTTCGCGATGAACGTCATTTCATCGTGAAGTACTTGACCTTCGGCTGATCTTCGGGATCGACCTCGATCCCGACACCTTCGGCCATGCCCCAGTTCAGGACCTGGTGATGGATCGGGATGTAGAGCTGCTCGTCCTGAACGACACGCCAGATGGCGGCAATGTCGGCATTCCGGGCTTCCAGATCGGTGTTGGAGGCCAGCGATTCGATCTTCGCGTCGATTTCGTCATTGTCGAAACCGGTGCCGTTCCAGGTGCCGATATCGTCTTCACGACCGTGCACGAGGAAGTTGAAGATATATTCCGAATCGTAGGTCGGAACGCCCCAGCCGAGCATGTAGAAGTCGGTCTTGCTGTCGGTGATCAGCGGGAAGTGCTGCGCCTTGGGTTTGGCGTCGAGATTCACCGTGATACCGATCTGGCCGAGCATGCCGACGGCAGCCTGACAGATCGCTTCATCGTTGATGTAGCGGTCGTTCGGGCAGTCGAGGCGGATCGAGAATCCGTCACCGTAACCGGCTTCCTCCATCAGGGCCTTGGCGGCCTCGATGTCGGTGGTGCTTTCGGCATCCATCGCTTCGGTCCAGCCGTTCACGAAGGGCGGCGCGATCATGCCGGCCGGCTGGGACTGGCCGCGCATCACGACCTGACGGATGGCGTCGCGGTTGATCGCCATCGACATGGCCTTGCGGACGCGCACGTCGGCGAGCGGGTTCGCGCCGTCGACATTGTCAGCTTCGATATCGTCGGCACCCTGGTTCATGCCGAAGAAGATGACGCGGTTCTGCGGCGCCTGCTTCACGGTCAGACCGTCCGCGGATTCGACGCGGTCGAGATCCTGCACCGGCATGTCCTGAAGGAAGTTCAGTTCACCGGAGAGAAGTGCTGCGACGCGGGTCGCGGCGTTCTGGATCGGGGTGTAGACGATCTCGCTCACTTCCAGCGGGAAGTCGTTGCGACCCCAGTAATCCTCGTTGCGGACCATGACGGTTTTCACGTCCGGCTCGCGGCTCTGGAGCACATAGGGACCGGTGCCGTTCGCGTTGGTGGTCGCGAAGGTGATCTCGCCGCCCTCGAAGTCCTGCACGTTGACCGTGTCGTTCGCTTCCGTCCAGCCCTTGTCCATCATGAACAGGTTGGTCAGGTTCGACGGCAGGATCGGGTTCGGACCATCGGTGACGATTTCGACCGTGTAGTCGTCCACAGCGCGGACTTCGGTGATCGAGCCGATCAGCTCTTTCATGTCCGAGTTCGGCTGTTTGGCGCGCTCGAAGCTGAAGACAACGTCTTCGGCGGTGAAGTCGGCACCGTCGTGGAACTTGACGCCTTCACGCAGCTTGAACACCCAGACATTCGGGTCGGCTTCGCTCGGCGCCCATTCGGTCGCCAGCGCGGCCTCGAACGCACCCGTGGTGTCACGGATGATGAGCGGCTCGTACATCTGGTGGCGGATGGTATGGGTCGGCCCTTCGTTCTGTGCGTGCGGGTCGAGGGTGAGCGCATCGCCGGCCCGGGCCCAGCGCAGGGTTTCGGCGCTTGCGGGAACGGCCATCGCGACTGCGAAAGACGCAATGACGGCTTTTGATACGGTTTTCATGAGAACTCCCATTATTGTTATCGGCGGACACTGTTCGCCAAATTTTCAGGAATCACAAGACCCGGTCCGGAGATTTACCTTCCCCTTACGTAACGGCCAGCAGCCCCTCCCGGTCCGCGCCTTGCAGGCTTGGGTTTCGCACCACACACAGGCCCTGAAACGAAAACACCGCGCCCGTATCGGGGCGCGGTGTGGTTCGCAAAGGGCCTGTGCCGGACGGGCTCAACCGCGGAAATCAGGCGCGTTTGGCTTCGGCCAGACCCAGTTCGCGCAGGACCTCTTCGGTATGTTCACCCTGCATCGGCGGCGGGGTCGAGGCGCGCGGCGCGGCGTTGGTGCGGATGGGACAGCCGATCAGTTTCATCGGCCCGGCTTCGGCATGGGTCACGTCCACGATCATGCCGTTCACGCCCGCCTCGGGTCGGGTCAGCGCCTCCGCAGGCGTGACGATCCGCGCGCACAGGATGCCCTGCGCTTCCAGCGCCGGCAGCCAGTCGCCGGTCGATTTCTGCACCAGCCGCTCGGCAATCGCGGCGCGCAGGGCGTCACGGTTCTCATATTGCAGGACCGGCGTCGCAAACCGGTCTTCCTGCGTCAGGTCCGGCAGGCCAAGACCCTTGCAGATCAGTTGCACCGGATTGTCGGTAAAGACGGGCGAGATCTCGATATAGCCGTCCGCGGTCCGCCAGGCATGCGGCAGGGTCTTTTCGGTCAGGGTCAGGTTCACGTCGCCCGCATCGGCTGCGGCCGGGTTGAGCGCCTGCGGCCCGTCCCAGACATGGGCGGTGAGCGCGGCACTGTGCAGATCGGTGAAGACCTGGCAGCCCTTGCCCGTGCTGGCGCGGCTCACCAGCCCCCCGAGGATCGCATTGGCCAGCACCAGTCCTGCGACGTGATCGACCGACACGGTCGGCGGTGCGGGCAGGCGGTTCGCGTCACCGGCGGAGAAGAGCCCGCCTTCGGCCGCGGCCATCTGCGCATGGCCGGCACGGCCGCGCTCTGCATCCGGTCCCTGCTCGCCCCAGCCGGAGGCCGAAGCATGGACGATCCGCGGGAAGCGCGCGTGCAGCGTCTCGAAGTCGATGCCCATCTTGCGGTCCACGCCGGGGCGGAAATTGTGCACGACGACATCGGCCGTCTCCAGCAGGCGATCGAGCGCCGCCTGCCCGCTCTCGGCCTTCAGGTCGAGCACGATGGAGCGTTTGTTCCTGTTCAGCCCCGCGAAAGGCATGCTCACATCGCCGACGAAAGGCCCCCAGGCGCGCGACCAGTCGCCCCGTCCCGGCCGTTCGATCTTGATCACGTCCGCGCCAAGGTCGGCCAGCAGCAATGTCGCAACCGGCCCTTGCCAGACATGGGTGAAATCCACGATGCGAATATCCTTGAGCATGTCGTACATGTCTTATTGCCCTTTGTAATTGGGGGGTCGTTTCTCGAGGAAGGCGACAAGACCCTCCTGCCCATCCTCGGTGGCCTTGCAGAACCCGCCGGCGAGGCTTTCAAGCGTCGCACCGAGCAGGACACCGCCGGCCCCGTCGACAAGCTGTTTGGACACCTGCACCGAAAGCGGCGCATTGGCGGCGATCTGTTGTGCCAGTTCCTGCGCGCGGTCCATCAATGCGTCGGCCGGATGCAGTTCCGTCACCAGCCCCCAGTCGCGGGCCTGTCCGGCAGGGATCGTGTCACCGGTATAGATCATCTGAGACGCGCGCGCGCGGCCGATCAGTTTCGGCAGGCGCTGCGTCGCGCCCCAGCCGCAGACCGTGCCGATCCGGACTTCGGGGCTCGCAAAGACCGCCGTGTCCGCGGCAATGCAGAAATCGAATGCCAGCGCCAGTTCCAGACCGCCGCCAAGCGTGTAGCCGTTCAGCGCCCCGATCACCGGCACGCGGAGCGAGGCGATCCGGTCGATGAGCGCGTGACCGCCGCGCACCCAGTCGCGCCACGTATCCGCAGGGCCGAGCGCGCTGAAGGCGCCGATATCCGCCCCGACCGAGAAGGCCTTGCCGGTGCCGGTGACGATCACGGCGCGGGCGCTGGCATCGCGTTCGATTGCGCTGACGGCAGTGTCGAGCGCGGCCATCATGTCGGGGTCGATCGCGTTCAGTTTCTCCGGCCGGTTCAGCCGGATCGTGACGATGCCATCCGTAGTCTCGATTTGCAGCCTGTCGGTCATTGCACCTCTTTCTCGGTCGCGGCGGCCAGAAGGACCGCGCCCGTGCCCCAGGGGCGATGACCGGTCTCGATACATTCATAGCCGTTCGGGTCCTGCCAGCGAAGCCAGGTTTCACCCGACACCTGCAACAGTTCGCCATCCGCGGTGAAATAGGGGCGCGTCCCGTCCCAGCAGCGGTCGAACGCGGGTACGATTTCGCCCAGATCGACGCCTTTGGACGACGCCAGCTGCGCAGCATAGGCAAAGAGCAGCCCGCAGGATGTCTCCTCGTAGCTGTCGGCCCGTTCCATCTGCGTGCGCCAGAGCCCGTTTTCGGTCTGGAGCGGCCAGATATCCGCGAAGATGCGTTGCAGCTGCGCCTTGATCTGCCCGTTCTGCGGTTCCGGCACGCGGTCGGCAATCTCCGCCAGTGTCATCACGATCCAGCCGTTGCCACGCCCCCAGTATCCGGGGCTGGTTTCGCCCGTTTCGGGATTGAAGGACTGGTGGAACAGGTCCGACCCTTTGGCCGCCAGATGCGAAAGGTGGATATCGAGCTGTTTGAGCGCCTCGGTCCGATATCGCGGATCACCGGTGAGCTCGCTCGCCGCGACAAGCCCCGGGATCGAATAGTAGACCGTGTCGGCAAAGAGCCACGGAATGTCCTCCGTATGTTTCAGACCACCGACGGAGGTGCGCTGCGCGCGGTCGGTGACAAAATCACCGATGAATTTTGCAAGGTCCACAAGGCGCGGGTCGCCCGTCACCTCGTGCAGGGATTTGGCGAGCAGCATGATCCCCCAGCTGCCGCAAAAATGGGTCACGGGGATGCCCTGCTTGATCTCCAGCGCGTCGCGCCAGTGGTCGTGCAGGCTCATACCGCCCTTCAGGTGCCCGTCGACCCAGCCCGCGACCGTGTCCACATAGGTGCGGTTGTCGAGGCGACGCCCGAATTCGAGCAGGCCGAACATGGCGAGTGCCTCGCCCCAGTCGGTGATGATGTCGCTGTTCGCCGTGTCCCGCACAAGCCGGTCGGCCACGCGGCGGGCAAGGTCGGTATGGGAAAGGGTCTTGTCCTGCACATCTGCCGGCATGGGTCACATCACTCCGTATTTTTCAAAGGCTTCGGCGGCGCCCATGCCCGACAGGATGTCCTGCCGGACGGCCGATTCCGTGGCCTGCTTTTCAAGCGCGCGTTCGATCACCTCGTCCACAAGATCCGACGGGATCGCCACGACACCGTCGATATCACCGACCAGCATGTCGCCGGGATCGACCGTGACGCCGCCCAGTTCGACCCGCACCCCGTAGTCGATGACGCGGCCGCGGACACGCTGGTCCTGCGCATAGGGGCCGTGACCGAAGACCGGAAAGTCCATCTGCAGGATTTCCGCCGTATCACGGTAATAGCCGTTCAGCACAGCCCCCGTCGCGCCCTTGCGGGCGGCCAGCGTCGTCATCAGCCCGCCCCACATGGCGCAGGGCAAGGGCGCTCCGGTGGCCAGATAGATCTCGCCCGGTTCCAGATCGTCGATCGCATCGAACATCAGCCCGAAAGGCTTCGCATCGTCGAACGCGGCGGCTTCCAGAAGCGGCATGGCACGCCCGACAAGCTTGTCCTCGGGTCGCAGCGGCCGGATATGCGGCGGCAGGAACTGGTGCGTGAGGCCCATCGCGTCGAGCACATCTCCGATCAGCGCCGTGTTCAATTTGGTCTTGAGCGCCGCCACGCGGGGGGCATCACCGTCAGACATTGGTCAGATCCTTCTTCTGGTTTCCAGCGCCACGCCGGGGCGGCACGCCTGCCCTCAGCCCAGCAGCAATCCGGGCAGGAACATCGTGATTTGCGGAAAGATGATAAGCAGCGCGAGGATCACGATCATGACCCCCACAAGGATCAGCGTGTCCGCGAGCGCATCCTCCACCTCGATCCCGCCGATGGTGGAGGCAAGGAACAGGCAAAGCCCGTAGGGTGGCGTCACCAGCCCGATCGACACTGACACGGTGGCGATGATCCCGTATTGGACCGGATCGATGCCGAGCGCCGCGATCGAGGGCAGGAAGATCGGCCCGATGATGATCGCGACCACCAGCCCGTCGAGGAATGTGCCGAGCACGAGGAAGGTCAGCGCGATGGCGGCAAGCAGCAGCATCGGGTTGTCGATGGTCGAGGAGAGCTGCGCGATTTCGTAGGGCACGCGGTAATAGGCCAACATCCAGCCGAACACGCCGGCCGTGGCCACGCAAAAGAGCGACAGGCTCGAGATCCGCACCGTGTTCAGGAGCACCGAATAGAGGTTGCGGAACTTGATCGTGCGATAGACGACAACACCGAGGAAGAGCGCGTAGAGCACCGCGAGGATCGAGGCTTCCGTCGGTGTGAAGATGCCGAACATGATCCCGCCAAGGATAATGAGCGGCATCAAAAGCGGCAGGATCGCCTGGCGGGTGTTGCTCGCCACCTCGGGCAGGCTCTGGCGCGGTTCGGTCGGATAACCGCGCCGCTTGGCCAGCCAGACGATCACCGCCATCTGGCCTACACCGACAAGGATGCCGGGCAGGATGCCGCCGGCAAAAAGCGCGGACACGGACGTTCCGGTGATCGCGCCCCAGACCACCATCACGAGGCTTGGCGGAATGATGATCCCCATCACCGAGGATGCCGCCGTGATCGCGACTGAAAAGGGCACGTCATAGCCTTTTTCCTTCATCGCCGGGATGAGCACGCTGCCAACGCCCGCCGTGTCGGCGGTGGAGGAGCCGGAAATGCCGGCAAAGAGCATCGAGACCAGCACGTTCACATGCGCAAGCCCACCGCGCAGATGGCCGACGAACCCGTAGGCCATGCGGACCAGCTTCTCGGTCACGCGGGCCTCGTTCATCAGGTTTCCGGCGAGCAGGAAGAAGGGCACGGCGAGCAAGAGGAAACTGTCGAGCGCATTGTAGGAGCGGTGCACGACGATCCCGAAATCGAGACGCGGGTCGAGCAGGATCAGCGGCAGGCAGGCGACGGCCAGCGCGAAGGCGATCGGCACGCCGAGCGCAACGAGACCGATCAGGCCGCCGATCAGAAGGACAACTTCAAAAGACATGTCAGGAGACCTTGTCGGTCGGGTCGCCGGCGGAGGTGTCCGGGGCGGGGTGGAACAGGTTGTGCACAAGGAAGATGCACATCATCAGGCCGGATACGAAAATCGCGGCGAAGGTCCAGGTCAGCGGCAGGCCGGTGACGAGCGACACACGCGCCAGCCCCTTCACGAGGAAGGGCCATCCCTTGATGACGAAGATGAGCGCCACCGCACCCATGCAGCCGAAGCGGATCACGCGGGGGATGAAGGCGAGCTTCTCGGGAAAGAGCTTCGCGATGGCCTGAATGGCGAAATGCGACCGTTCGGCGACGCCGAGCGCGGCGCCGAGCATCACCATCCAGACGAAAAGCCCGCGGGAGGCCTCCTCGGTCCAGCCGAGCGACGCGCCGACCGGCAGCTGGCGGAAGATGATCTGGGCGCTGATCAGGATGACAAGCAGGCCAAGCACGATGACCAGCAGCCATTTCAACAGCGACAGGGTGGCCGCATACATGACGGACCTCGCTTGCAGGAATTGACGGGGGCGAAGCGGCGCGGGGCATGCGCCGCTTCGCCTGAAGGCACGTTTACTCGACGGCCTTGATCTTCTCGACGGTGGCGGTCAGGCCGGCATTTTCAAGCACCGGTTCAAGGGCGGCAGCAGCCGTGGCCTGGAACTTGTCCTTGTCGATCTCCTGCGCCTCGGCACCAAGCTCGGTGATCAGCTCGTTGAGCGTCTCCTGATCGAGCCCGTGCTCGATCTCGCGCTCATAGGCTGCCGCTTCCGCGCCGGCTTCGAGGATGATCTGCTTCTGCTCGTCGGTCAGGCGGTCCATCGTCTTGGCGCTGAAGATGAAGGGCCGCGTCACGATTTCATGCTGGGTGAGCGTGATATAGGGCGCCTGTTCGTAGAACTTCATGCGCTTGACCCATTCCGGCTCGTTCTCCAGCCCGTCGACAACGCCGAGCTGCAGGCCGTTATAGATCTCGCCATAGGCCAGAACGGTGGGCTGGATGCCGACCGAGCTCCACGCCGCGGAGAGCACTTCGGTCGGGTGCAGGCGGACTTTCAGACCGGCCGCATCGTCGAGCGTTTCCACCTTCTTGCGGGTCACGAGGTTGCGCACCGAACCGCCGAAATAGCCCAGGATCACCGTGTCGGCCTTGGCCGTCGTCATTTCGGAAAATTCGGCCCCGATCTCGCCGTCGACGACCTTGGTCCAGTGGTCATAGTCGCGGAACAGGAAGGGCACGCCGAAGACCTGAAGCTCGGGCACGAATTCGGCCAGAATGCTCGGGACGGCCGTGGTCATGTCGATGATGCCGCTCTGCACCTGCTCGACGCTCTCGGCGAGGTTGCCGAGTTGGCCATCGGGGTAGATCTCGACTTCCAGCTCGCCGCCGGACCGTTCCTTCACCAGTTCGGCGAATTTCTGGAGCCCTTGGCCCTGTGCGGTCTCGATCGGCCCGATCAGCGAGGCGCGGAGCGTCTCGGCCTGTGCGGCGATGGACCCGCCGATGAGCGTGCCGCAAAGTGCAACGGCGGTGACGGTGACTTTCATGAACATGAGTTCCTCCCTTGCGTTCATTTTTCGTCAGGATGATGTGCGTGTCAGACGGCGTGGCGTTCCGGTCGGATTCGGGGCGATGCATGTGTGGAATGCGATGCCGGCGGGGAACGCGGCCTGTCAGATATGGCCCTCAAACGTTTTAGTTAAACGTTTTATTCTCCATCACCCGCCTGAAGTCAAGGAAAAGATTGCGCATTGGCGCTGGTCGGGCCGGTCGAGACGGGGCACGATTGTGTGAAATATTATCAAATAAAATCAGACTACTGCCGCCATATCCGACTACGTGCCGTACTGGATGGGTCGACGAAAAACTGATGCGGGCCAATCGCGCTGCCCCCAGGATCGCGTGCGCGCACCCGAATCCGTGATCCAGTTAAACGTTCACTTTCCACAACAGAATGGTTCAGGCAGACTTGCGCGGAAAGAGTTGCGGCGTCAGGCGCACACGCTCCGGCGCGGCGTTCTCATGCGCGATCTTGTCGAGCAATGTCTTCGCCGCTCGCCCGCCGATGGCGCGCGGAAACAGTTCAACCGTCGTGAGCGGCGGGTTCCAGGCCGCGGACTCCGGGACATTGTCGAATCCGATGACGGCCACATCGGAACCGACTTTCCGGCCTGCCGCGTGGATGGCCGCATAAGCGCCGATGGCCACATAGTCGTTGAAACAGACGATCCCCTCGACGTCAGGCATGCGGTT
Organism: Oceanomicrobium pacificus; assembly: GCF_009833495.1. GTDB lineage: Bacteria > Pseudomonadota > Alphaproteobacteria > Rhodobacterales > Rhodobacteraceae > Oceanomicrobium > Oceanomicrobium pacificus. Next base: position 544,174 of record NZ_WUWG01000001.1, read on the forward strand.
CAGCAGGTCGGTGGCGGCCTCGTCCCCGAACTGGCGCGTCGCCGGTCCGGCCAGATCGGCCAGAAGCGTCAGGTCGGGATCCGCCTGGCGCATCGCATATTTCACACCCTCGAACCGCCCAATCCGGTTGGTATTGTCCGCGGCACCGCCGATGAAGGCGATGTTGCGCCGCCCCGCACCGAGAATGCGCCGCCCGGCAAGGACACCGGCCTCGAAATTGTCGAAACCGACGAAATCGGCGCCATATCCGGGCAGGTCACGCACGCACAGCACGAAGGGAATGCCATGTTCGCGGATCACGTCGAAGGCAGACCCGTCCGATCCGGTCGCAGCCGAGATGATGAGCCCTGCCACCCCCTGCCCGATCATCGTCTCGATCACGGATTGCTGGCGGGCGAGGTCGTCCTGCGTGTTGGCCATGACCGACAGGTAACCCGCGCCCGCGGCTTCCAGTTCCACATTGGCCGACAGTTCGGCGAAGAACGGGTTCGATATGTCATTGACGATGAGGCCGATCAGCAAGGACCGGCCGGATCGCAGGCGCGCGGCATTCTTGTTGAGGATAAAGCCCAGCGCCTTGGCGGAGCGGCGCACCTGACGGCGGGTTTCCTCGGAAATGCTGCCCTTGTCGTTCAGCACCAGCGAAACGGTGGCCGCCGACACGCCGGCATGTTCCGCCACCTGTTTGATGCTTACCCGTTTCTTCTGCACGTCGCGCCTCCGGACCGCGCCGCGCGGTCATGGCCCCACGACTTAAACCTTTTAGTCGCAAAGGCAAATGCGCGATGCACAGTCAGGTGTCGCGCGGCACTCATCCGTCACCTGCTCCGCCCGGGTCGCTATGGATGGCGCCCGTCAACCAGGCGGGCCAGTCCCGCTCGAAGAAGCTTTTTGCCTCTTCGTCAAACGCCCGGTTCGGGCGGGTGCGAAGCTCGAAACCGTCTCCGACCATCCGCAGGGTGATCTGCTCGCTCTGGTCTTCGGTCCGCTCGGACCGGAAGCGCACATCTGTCAGCGGGCCGAGACGCCCCTCCGGCAAGGCATCGCCATCGTCCGAACAGATCGCCCGCGCCCCGCGGCTGCCACCGCCTTGTTCGATGTAATGGTCGAGCGCGGTCGTCACCGCTTCCGACACGAGCGCCATTTGCCGCCATTGCACGGCACGGCCAACCTCGGACGGGCGGGCAATCTTGATCCCATCGCGGCGGATCTCCCCCATCAGCGCCCGCGCCGCGTCGCGCGCCGCGCGCACCCCGTCCGGTGTGCAGATGATGCCGACCCTGTCGCTCATCCGGGCCTGCACCGCGGCTCGGACGGCGCGGACGGAATGGGAACTGGCGGGATTGACGAGCGCCTCGACGGCGGCCACCGCCGGACCGGCCGAGGCCACTGGGTCGCCCGAGTATGGCGCATCGCCATCCAGCGTGCCGGCAATATGTTCCGCCGCGCGCGTGCCGAAAACCTGTCCGGCATTCAGCGCCGAACCCCCCGGACGTGTGACCCCGTGCGTGCCGGCAGCCTCGCCCACGGCATAGACGCCCGGCAAGGAAGAGCGCCCCCAGATATCGACCTTCACGCCGCCGTTCATATGCTGGTTGTTCACCGAAAATTCGAGCGGTTCGGCCGCAATGTCGACCTTGTAGCGGCGGTAAAGCTCGATCGCGAGCGGGTTCATGTGGCGCAGCCGGTCGATCGGCAGCGCCTGTCCGGCACCGGCCGTTTCGAGATAGGCGGCAACGTCATCATCCAGCCGGTCGAGGCTGAAGGGCATGTCGCCCGGCACCGGCTCCGGGTTGCGGTTGAAATCCATGTAGACCCGCCGGCCGGCCTGCGTTTCCCGCGCGATGGCCAGATCGACGAGGCTCGACTGGAAATCGAGCATACGCGAGGCATGGAAGGGCCACTGATAGCCCTTGCGGAAGATGTTGGAGGCCAATTCCTGCGTCGTCCGGTAATAGTCGCCGAGGAAATGGTGCTCCACGCCGTCCGCATCGACCGAGTAGACATGCGGGATAACCTGCACATAGGTGCCCGACAGGTTCCACGGGAAGCCTTCGCGGCGCGTGCTGATCCCGAACTGTGCCTCGGTGATGTTGGTGACGGTGATCCCGGCTTCCAGCGCCATGCCGAGAGAGCCGAAACAGCTGTTTGGAAAAACGCTGTCGCGGTAAAGCTCCCCGGGCCCGCCCGCCGCCAGAACCAAGGTCGGCGCCTGAAACAGCACCAGCCCGAAGAGATTGTCCTCCGACCGGTTTTTCGGTCGCGCGGCCAGAAGGCCGGTGGCGCGGCGCGCCTCCCCTTCCCCTTCGGTCAGGATCGTCAGCCCGGTCGTGTGGTTGAAGATCGGCACACCCAGACGCAGCGCCTCCTCGGCCAGCACCTTGACCATCAGGCGAGAGGTGCGCGGCCCGCAGCTTGTCGCGCGGCCCACCTCGTCATGGTCGGTCTGGTAGCGCAACGTGCCGCCGAGCCGGTCCTGCGGCAGGGGCAGGCCCAGATATTGCAGCGAGGCCATGGCGCGGCCGGATCCGACCGCCTCGATATAGGCCGTGTCCTCATCCATCGCACCACCTGCGCGAATCGCGCGGGCCATGGCCTTGTAGTCATCGCCGCGGTCAGCCGTGTTGGCCGTGTGCAGCGTCTGCTTGTCCGACCCCGAACAGGCCGAGGTCCCGCCCCAGGCGCTCTGGCTCACCACCACCACGTCGACCCCGCGGCGCTTCATTTCGACAGCGGCGCGCAGTCCCGCCGCACCGCTGCCCACCACGACACAATCGCAGGACAGGACCGGCAGCCTGTGGCCACCGACCTCGACCGTGTCATCGAACCCCGCTTCCGGCGGCAGGCGCGGCATGTCCACATCGGTCAGCGCGTCGAGGATCTCTTGGGGAACGGCATTGGTCACGTGTCGGAACCTTCTGGTCGTGCGGGCGCGCGCCCGGTCATTGGAGCCCGTGGTCTGCGCGCACAAGGTCGGCAGCCTTTTCCGCGATCATGATCGTGGCGGCATTGGTGTTGGAGGAGATGAGCGCGGGCATGATGGACGCATCCGCCACCCGCAGCCCGTCAATGCCACGGAAGCGCAGCGCGGTGTCGACGACCGCGGCATCATCGATGCCCATCCGGCAGGTGCCGACAGGATGGTGGTCGGTCTTTGCATGCGCGCAGGCATAGTCGAAATAGTCCGCATCCGTTCGCACATCCGGCCCCGGCAGGCGTTCCTGCTTCACGAACGGCGCCAGCCGTTTCTGGGCCATGATCTCCTGCGCGAGTTTCAACCCGCGGATGGCCATGTCACGGTCATACGGGTCCTGCCAGTAATTGGGGTCGATGAGCGGTGCTGCGGCGGGATCGGCGGATGCCAGCCGCACTGTGCCGCGCGAGCGCGGGCGCATGAAGGCTGAGTTGAGCGTGACCCCGCCGTCGGGCATGGCCGCGACACCTGCCTCGATCCCGGACCCGAGGCCGAGATGGAACTGGATGTCGGGCGAGCGTGCGTCCGGGTCGGCATACCAGAAGCCCCCCGTCTCGAAGAGGCTGGAGGCCACGGGACCGGACCGTGTGAAGATATATTGCAGTGCTGCCAGCGCAGACAGATGTGGTTTGGCAAACCGGTCGTATGTATGCGGGCCGGAACATTCGGCAATGACGAACAGGTCGAGATGGTCCTGCAGGTTCGACCCCACGGACGGCTGGTCGAAGCGCACCGGAATGTCGAGCGCCGACAGATGGTCCGCCGGCCCGATACCGGACAGCATCAGGAGTCGCGGGCTGCCAAACGCACCGGAGGAGAGGATCACCTCGCCGGTGGCGCGGACCACGCCGTCGCCGGCCAGTTCGACGCCGACGGCGCGGCCGTCCTCCACCACGATCCGCGCGACCTGGGCGCCGGTGCGGATCGTCAGGTTCGGCCGGTGCCGTGCGGGACCAAGAAACGCCACGGCGGCAGACGAGCGGCGACGGTTGCGCTGGGTGAGCTGGTAATAGCCCACCCCATCCTGACTTTCGCCGGTCAGGTCGTGATTGCGCGGAATGCCGAGCGCGGCCGCGGCCTCGAAAAACGCCTCGCAGATCGGCAGCGGGGCTGCCGGCTGGCTGACGCCGAGCGGCCCGCCCGTGCCGTGATAGCGGTTGTCATGCGTGTCATTGTCTTCGGACTTGCGGAAATAGGGCAGCACGTCCTCATAACCCCAGCCCTCGCAGCCCATCTGCCGCCAATCGTCATAATCCTGCGCGTTCCCGCGCGTGTAGATCTGCGCATTGATGGTCGAACCGCCGCCCAGAACCTTCGCCTGGGTGAAGGGGATCACCATGTCTTTCATGTGGCGCTGGGGGACTGTCTTCCAGCCCCAGCTGCCGATGCCCTTCGTCATTTTCGCGAAACCGGCAGGCAGGTGGTAGTAGGGATGCCGGTCGCGCGGTCCGGCCTCGAGTAGAAGCACGCGGGCCTCGGGCCGCTCCGACAGGCGCGCGGCCAGAACCGACCCGGCGGAGCCGCCGCCCACGATGATGAAATCATAATCCTGTGTCACGCTCTGCGTTCCTGTCGTCGCCCTTCACCTGCCAGGCAGGATAGCCCTGCCTCCGGTGTCGCAGACAAGCCCCCTTCGCGGCAAGCCCGCGGCTGCGCAGCCATACCCGTTCAGGCGCCGCTCCCGTTGGCGACGGCAAGGGCCACGGGCGGGGCCGAGCCACTGGCTGCGGCATGGAAAATCGCCTCCTCGCTGTCCGGATCGAAAAGCACCACCGCGCGCGTGTCGACGTTGAGCGGCACCACCGTTCCGGGGCGCGCCGATGTGCGGGCGGAAAAGCGCGCGACCATTTCCTCCTCCCCTCCGGTGAGGTTCGACTGCAGCACCGCGATTGTGTCGGCGCCTGTCGGCTCCAGGATTTCGAGCGGCCATTCGATCTGCTGGTAGGTGCCGTCGCGGGTCTCCGATTCCGCATCCACCATGGCTTCGGGCCGCACGCCGATCACGACGCGTTTGCCGTCATAGCGGGCGGCAAGCGCATCGGGCACCGGCAGATGCAGACTGACAGACCCGCCGTCGGGCCGGGTGATCCCGAGCGTCGCGCCACCGGCATCCGCCGCCAGCACCCCTTCCATGAAATTCATCGAGGGCGACCCCATGAACCCGGCCACGAACATGTTGGCAGGCAGGTTGTAGACGTCATCGGGCGCGCCGACTTGTTGCACCTCGCCGCCGCGCAGCACGACGATCTTGGTCGCCAGCGTCATGGCTTCGATCTGGTCATGGGTGACATAGACCATCGTCGTGCCGAGCGTCCGGTGCAGTTTCTTGATCTCGGTCCGCATCACGACGCGCAGTTTGGCGTCGAGGTTCGAGAGCGGCTCGTCGAACAGGAAGATTTGGGGATCGCGCACCAGCGCACGGCCCATCGCCACGCGCTGGCGCTGCCCGCCCGAGAGCTGCCGCGGCTTGCGGTCGAGATAGTCCGTCAGGTGCAGAAGCTCCGCCACACGTTCGGCCTCGGCCCGGCGGTCGGCCTTGCTGACGCCCCGCGCTTCGAGCGGAAAGGCGATGTTTTCCCACACGCTCAGGTTCGGGTAGAGCGCGTAGGTCTGGAACACCATGGCGATGTCGCGGTCCTTGGGGTGCAGCCCGCTCACGTCCCGCCCGTCGATCCGGATCTCGCCGCTGTCATTGGCCTGCAGTCCGGCAATCGCGTTCAGAAGCGTCGACTTCCCGCAGCCCGACGGCCCGACAAGGACCAGGAATTCGCCATCCTCGGCCGCGATGTCGATGCCCTTGAGCACCTCCACCGATCCGAAGCTTTTGCGTACATTGACAATTTCAAGAGTAGCCATGGTTCAGCCCTTGACTGCGCCCGCCATCAGCCCGCGCAGGAAGTAACGTCCTGCGACAAGGTAGACAGCGAGGGTTGGAAGACCGGCGATAATGGCTGCCGCCATATCGACATTGTAGCGTTTGACCCCGTTCGCGACCTCGACGAAATTGTTGAGTGCAACCATGACCGTCGCGCTTTCCAGCTTGGTCATGGTGCTCGCGAACAGGAAATCGTTCCACGTGTTGGTGAACTGCCAGATGATGCTGACGATCATGATCGGCACCGAACTGGGCAGCGCGACCCGCCAGAAGAAGCGGAAATAGCCGATCCCGTCGATCTTGGCCGCATTCACCAGATCCATCGGGAAGCTGACGAAGAAGTTGCGGAAATAGAGCGTGGTGAAGGGCAGACCGTAGACGATGTAGGTGAAGGTCAGCCCCACGAGCGAGGAAGACCAGCCGATCCAGCCAAGGAAGGAGGCCATCGGCAGGAGCACGATCTGGAACGGGATGAAGGCCCCGAAGAGCAGCAGCCCGAAGAAGAGCTCCGACCCTTTGAACCGCCAGAGCGAGAGCGCATAGCCGTTGAGCGCACCGATCGCGGTCGGGATGATCGTGGCCGCGGTGGAGGCGATGAGCGAATTCCACATGAAGGGCGCCATGCCCCGGCATTCCGTGCCGACGCAGGCATTGTTCCACGCCTCCGACCAGCCGTAGAAATCGAGTTTCTTCGGCAGGTTCATCAATCCGCCCGCAAGGATTTCCTCGAGGCTCTTCACCGAGGTGACGACCATCACGTAGAGCGGCGCGAGATAGAAAAGCATGAAGCCGATCAGCACCCCGTAGAGCGCCACGCGCAAAAGCCGGTCGGTCAGGCTGCGTTGGCCAAGCACAATATCGTTCATGACGTGCGGCTCCGGTTGTGCGAGCGCAGCTCGCTGTAGAGATAGGGCACGATCACGGCCGCAATGGTGAAGAGCATCATCGTGGCGCTGGCCGCGCCGATCGCGATGCGGCTTCGGTCGAACGCATAGTCGTACATGAAGGTCGACGGCAGATCGGTGGCCGTGCCCGGCCCGCCATTGGTCAGCGCGATGACAAGGTCATAGCTCTTGATGGCCATGTGCAGCAGGATCACGACGGCGGTGAAGAAGGCCGGGCGCAACTGCGGAATGATGATCCGGCGATAGATCCGCCATGTGCTGGCCCCGTCCATCATCGCCGATTGCATGATCGAAGGGTCGATGCCGCGCAGCGACGCGAGAAATATCGCCATGATGAAGCCGGAACTTTGCCAGACGGCGGCCAGAACGACCGTGTAGATCGCCCTGTCGCGCCGCACGAGCCAGTCGAATTGCGCCTCCACGAAACCCCAGTCATGCAGGAGCGATTCGATCCCCAGCCCGGGGTTCAGGATCCATTTCCATGCCGTCCCGGTCACGATGAAGCTGAGCGCCATCGGGTAGAGGATCACCGTGCGGATCGTGCCTTCATGCCGGATGCGCTGGTCGAGCAGGATCGCAAGGACCAGCCCGATCACGGTCGCGATGGCGATGAAAAGGCCCGAGAAAACGAAGAGATTGTTGACCGCGATGCCCCAGCGGCGCATCGACCAGAGCTTCACCCACTGCTCGAACCCCACGAACGTGTAGTCGGGGATGAGCTTCGATGCGCTCATAGACGTATAGATCGTCAGCGCGATGAACCCGTAGATGAACACCGCACCGAGGATGCCCGTGGGCAGGAGCGTCAGCCAGGGCAGGTTGCGGCCGACCCATGTTGTGCCCGTGCGCAGGGTCCGGGGCTTCGGGGCCGCTTTTGCCGCGGCCGGGAGATGCTCAGAAATTGCCATTGTCCGTGCTTCGCTGGAAAGTCGTGAACCGGACCAGCGCGCCTAGGGAACCGCACCGGCCCGGTCAGGAGAAGGGCGCCGCAGGAGGGCGGCGCCCCGGGGGAAGCGTCAGAGGCTGTCGAGCCCGTCGATCAGGATCTCGATCCCTTCATCGACGCTCATGTCGGGCGTGTTGACGAATTCCGACAGCGTGTCACGGAAGACACCTTGCACGTCGCTGCGCGCCGAATGGGCGAAGCCGAGCGAGGCGACAAGGCCGCCGCGCGCATTGGCCCGTTCGGCCCGCGCGATCGAGTCGCGGGTGCAATCGTCCCAGTCGGCATTGTCCACATCGGTCCGGACCGGCAGCCCGTTCTTGATCAGACTGAAATCATGCTGGAACTGCTGCTCCATGACGGCGGAGGCAAAAGCCTGCTGCGCGGCATTGTCGGCTTCGCCCTCGATCTTGGGGAAGAAGAAGAAGTCGGCCAGCCAGACAAACATGTCGTTGGATCCGGGCGTCGGGAAACAGATGAAATCCACACCGGCTTGCTGGCCCTGCGCCACGCGCCAGCCCTTGGCCCAGTCGCCCATCCAGGACATGGCCGCCTCGCCGTTCAGGACCATGGCCTGAGCCTGGGTCCATTCGCGGCCCGGCGAGCCTTCGTCGAGCTGCTGGGAATACCAGCGCAGGCGCTCCATCGCCTCGCGGAACATCGGCCCTTCGAGGGTTTCACGATCCTGCTCGAACGCCACCTTGCGGTAGAAGTCTGGGTCGTCGAAGCTGACAAGGATACCGTCGAAGATCGCCGTGTCCTGCCAGGGCTGTCCGCCATGGGCAATGGGCGTGATGCCGGCCGCCTTGAAGGTTTCGGCCGCGGCGACAAGCTCGTCCCAAGTCTGCGGCACGGCCACGCCATGTTCGTCGAAAATCGCCTTGTTGCCCCAGACCCAGTTGATCTGCGACCAGACGGCGGGCACGGCCACGGTGCTGCCATCCACATTCATGAACGGGTGCAGCGGCTCGGGCACCAGGTCGTACCAGCCCTCTTCCTCGGCCAGAGCGGTCAGATCGCCCAGAATGCCGGTCTCGGCCCATTCGTTCACCTCGGTGCCGAGCGCCTGCATCACTGCCGGCGGATCGCCGGCCTGCACGCGGGTGCGGAAGAGCGTGCGCGCGTTGGTGCCCGCGCCGCCGGCCGAGGCCGCGTCGATCCATTCGATGCCCTGGGCTTCGATGTTGCTGCGCAGAAGTTCGATCCCGGCCAGTTCTCCGCCCGATGTCCACCAGTGGATGATGTCGAGCTTGCCCTCGGCCATGGCGCTCGTCGCAGCGCTCAGGGCGATGGTGCCGGATGCGATAAGCGCGGTGGTTGTCCGCAAGAATTTCATTTTGTCCTCCCGTTGGTCGTCGCCGCAATGGCGCGATAAAACGTTTAAACAACTGAGTCGGATTTCTGTCAAGCCGCATTGAGCACCGCGATCGGGCCAGGAAACGCGGCCAGCGAGGCTGCGCGTAGCATTTCCGGCACAGAAAGCGCTTATTTTAAAGTGGGTATGGCAACCCCCGAACGCACAGGCGCGGATTGGGGTGATGGCCAAGACCAAGCCTGACGCAGGCTGGTCAAAGGCAGCAATGCGATAAAATGGTTAAATCGTTTGATCGAATCTATGGGTTAGATCGCTCCGCGACGAATCCTCCGCGAGGAGCGCCAGTCAACTGTCAGCGACAGACCCGGTCGACTTGCGCAGGATGAGTTTGGGCGAGAGATAGACCCGCTCGGCCGCAACCGACGGGTCGGCGATCCGGTCGAGCAACGCGCGGGCGGACCGCCCGCCGACCGCACGCGGGAACAGCTCCACCGTTGTCAGCGGCGGCGACCATGCTGCCGCTTCCGGCACATTGTCAAAGCCGACGATGGACACATCCACCCCGACCTTCAGCCCCCGCTCCGCCACGGCGGCAAAGGCCCCGACAGCGACACTGTCGTTGAAACAGACGATCGCGGTCGGCGGCCTGTCCGCATCGAGCAGCCGCCCGGCCGCAGCGACCCCGAAAGTCTGTGTGGCCGCGCCCGATATGTCCCGTTCGGACGGCAAATCAGCCCCTGCCGAGGCCATGGCACTGCGCACGCCCTCAAGACGGCGCATCCGGTTGATGTTCGCCGCCTCGCCGCCGATGAAGCCGATCTCGCGGTGGCCGAGATCCACCAGATGCTGACCCGCGATCTGGCCGCCCTGCAAATTGTCGAACCCGACGAAATCCGCGTCGAAATCCTGCACGTCGCGGACGCAGAGCACATAGGGGATGCCCCGCTCGCGGATGAGCGCGAAACTTTGCGCATCCGATCCGGTCACCGCGCTGATGATGAAGCCGGCGACACCCTGCCCGATCATCGTCTCGATGACCTTCTGCTGCCGCGACAGGTCCTCGCCGGTGTTGGCCATGACCGGCAGGAACCCCTTGGCGGAAGCCTCCTTTTCCACATCCGCCGACAGTTCGGCGAAAAACGGGTTGGAGATGTCGTTGACGATGAGCCCGATCAGAAGCGAGCGGCCGGAGCGCAGGCGCGAGGCGCTCTTGTTCGGGATGAAGCCCAGCGCGGCCACGGATTTGTGCACCTGCCGCTGCGTTGCCTCCGAAATGCGCCCCTTGTCGTTGAGCACCAGCGAGACGGTGGCCACGGATACGCCGGCATGATCGGCCACGTCTTTGATACTGACACGCTTTTTCATCGCTTAACTGTTACGGCGCGACCGGCCGCCGCACAAGTCCGGCGGTAACAGGCGCCGCACGGCCAGGTCGGGCAGAGGTCCGAATCGCGGGATCGATCGATAAAACAATTTAGTGAATTATGGGCCGTTTCGGTTGCGAGTCTCGAATTCGCCAAAGCCTCAACAGCTCAGGCATTCTGCAAAAGTCCCGCAATTGCAGTCTACAGAGCGTGCCGCGCACCTGGAGATCAATTCTAGACTGGATTGATTAATCGTTTAAGTCTATGCAGGGAAAAACCACAACAGACAGGCGCGCCGGGAAACGGTGCGACATCGGGAAGGAAACGGAACCATGGGACGGCTGGACGGAAAACGTGTGCTCTTCACCGGTGGAGCGACCAATATCGGCCGCGCGACGGTGGAGGCTTTTGTCGCCGAAGGGGCCCGCGTGGTCATCGGCGACGTGAACGCCGCGGACGGGCAGGCCCTTGCGGACAGTCTTGGCCTGAACGCGCATTTCCTGCCCGTCGACGTGGCCGGGGAAGAGGCGATCCGCCGCTTCGTCGACGATGGTGTCGCCTGGCTTGGCGGTCTTGACGTGCTCTGCCAGAATGCCGGCCTGCAGCGCGCCGGACCGACCGACAGCTTCGATGTCGAGACATGGGACCGGATTTTCGCCATCAACATCCGCGCCCAGTTCCTTGGCGCCAAACATGCAATCCCGCATCTGCGCGCCCACGGACAGGGTGGCGCGATCGTCAACATGTCGTCCAACGCGGGCAAACGCGGCGGCGCGGGTCTGGCGGCCTACTGTTCTTCCAAGGGCGCGGTCGTTGCCTTCACCAATGCGCTTGCATTGGAACTGGCGCCCGACAATATCCGCGTCAACGCGCTCTGCCCCGGTTGGGTCGACACGCAGTTCAACGCCGCCGCCATCGCCAATCTCGGCGGGACCGAGGCGCAGATGGCCGCGATCGCGCAAGGCGTGCCACTCGGCCGGCAAGCCCGACCCGAGGAGATCGCGCCGCTCTACGTCTATCTTGCCTCCGACGAATCCGCTTTCATGACGGGGCAGGCCCTGCTCATCGACGGCGGCGCGCACAATTGAGCGCCGCCCTGACCCGACGACCCATGCCCGACAGGTGAACGAATGATCCTTTTCCCCAAGAACGACGCCGAGACCTACGCCCAGCTTGCCGACGGCGTGCGCAGTTTCGCAGATGGCGAGATCCGCCCCATCGCCGAAGAGTTGGACCGGAGTTCGGCCTTCCCGGGCGACCTCTACCGGCAGATGGGCGAACTTGGACTGTTCGGGATCACCGTTCCCGAAGAACTGGGCGGTGCGGGCATGGACGCGCTCGCCTATTCCATCGTGATGGAGGAACTGTCGCGCGGCTATGCATCTGTCGCAGACCAGTGCGGCGTGGTGGAACTGATCGGCACGCTTCTGACCCGCTACGGCACGCCAGACCAGCAGGCGCGGCACCTGCCCGGTGTCCTGTCGGCAGAGACGGTCATTGCCTATTGCATCACCGAGGAAGAGGCCGGATCGGACGTGGCGGGCCTGCGCAGCACCGCGACGCAGACGGCGGATGGTTGGGTGCTGAACGGCTCGAAACTCTGGATCCATAACGCACCCGTGGCCGATCTCGGCTTCGTGCTGGCCCGGACGGATCCCGACCTCGGCCATCGCGGCATGAGCATCTTCATCGTCGATCTGAACGCGGACGGCGTCGAACGCGGCCCTAAAGAGCACAAGCTCGGCCAGCGCGCGAGCCAGATCGGCGCGCTCACTTTCACGGATGTGCATCTGCCCAAGGACGCGCTTCTGGGCGAGTTGAACCGCGGTTTCTACATCATGATGAGCGTGCTGGAGAAGGGCCGCGTCGGCATTGCCGCGCTTGCCACCGGCATCGCGCAGGCGGGGCTGGAGGCGGCGCTCGACTATGCACAGCAGCGCAAGCAGTTCGGCAAGCCAATCGTCGACAATCAGGGACTGCAATGGATGCTGGCCGATATGGCCAAAGAGATCGCGGCCGCACGCGCGCTCGTGCGCGACGCGGCGTTGCGGCTCGACAATGAGGTGCCCGCAGGCAAAGCCTGTTCCATTGCCAAATGTTTCGCCTCCGACATGTGCGTCGCCCAGAGCGCCAACGCGCTGCAGGTGTTCGGCGGGTCGGGCTACATTCAGGGGTTCGAGGTCGAACGGCTCTATCGCGATGCCAAGATCACCCAGATCTACGAGGGCACGAACCAGATCCAGCGCACCATCATCGGGCGCGAACTGCTCAAGAACGGCGCCTGAACGGGCCCAAGGGAGGAACCATGAAAAACGCATTCGTAACGGGATCGAGCCGCGGGATCGGACGGGGCATCGCACTCGCGCTCGCGGCCAAGGGGTTCAATGTCGCGGTCAACGGGCGCAGCGACGGCGCGGCAATGGCGGACACATGCGCCGCCATAGAGGCGCTTGGCGTGCGGGCGGTGAAAGTGCCGGGCGACGTGTCCGATCCGTCCAACCATGCCGCACTTCTCGACGCGGCCGAAGACGCGTTGGGCGGGCCGCTTTGTGCGCTGGTGAACAATGCCGGCGTCGGCCCCCTGCGCAAGGCCGACATTCTGGACACCCAGGCCGACAGCTGGGACCATGTGATGGACAAGAATGCCAAGGCGGTCTTCTTCCTGACCCAGTGCTTCGCAAACCGGCTTCTGGCGCGCGCGCGTGACCCGGAACTGCCCTGGACCATTTCCGTCATCTCGTCGGTGAGCGCCTTCGCGGCCTCCCATGACAAGGCGGAATATTGCATCTCCAAGGCCGCCGCTGGGATGGTCGCCAAGAGCTTTGCGCAGAAACTCGCGCCAGAGGGCATTCAGGTGTTCGACATCCAGCCGGGCATCATTGAGACCGACCTGTCGCGCCCGGTGCTCGAAGCCTATGGCAAGCTGATCGAGGATCACGGGATCACGCTCATCCCGCGTTTCGGCCAGCCTGAAGAGGTCGGCAAGGCTGTGGCGGCGGCGGCCAATGGCGAACTGCCCTATTGCGTCGGCCAGACGCTGCGGCCCGATGGCGGGCTGACGCTGCAAAGACTTTAGATCCCGGGAACACCCTGGAAAGGAAAGGGCTCCAACCACGTGGCGGAGCCCTTTTTTGTTCTGATTGCGAACAATCAGGCGGCGGGCAGAAGCCGCCTGCCCGATGCGGTATCGAAGAAGTTGGCCTCGGCCGGATCGAAAGCGATGGCCGCGCGGCTCTCGGAAGCGATCTCGAAATCCTTGGGCATCTTCACCACCAGATGCCGGTCCTCATATTCGAACGTGACCAGCGACTGGTCGCCGGTCATCTCGAACGTGTAGACGGACGCATCCACCTGCCCCGTGCCCGCTTCCACGACCTGACAGTCTTCCGGCCTGAAGCCGATCGTGACCGCTGCATTGTCGGCAAAGCCCGTCACCGGCAGCGACATGCCCGCCGCGCGGAACTGGCCGCTGCTGATCTCCCCTTCGACGAAATTCATCGGCGGAGAGCCCATGAAGCCCGCGACGAACAGGTTGGCGGGATTGGAATAGACTTCCTTCGGGGTGCCGAGCTGCTGCAGCTCGCCATCCTTCATGATCGCCACACGATGCGCGAGCGTCATCGCCTCGATCTGGTCGTGGGTCACATAGATCGTGGTGATGCCGAGCTCGTTCTGCATGTGTTTCAGTTCGGCGCGCATGTTGCCCCGCAACTTCGCGTCGAGGTTCGACAGAGGCTCGTCCATCAGGAAGACGGCGGGGCGCCGGATGATCGCGCGGGCAAGCGCCACGCGCTGCCGCTGGCCGCCGGAAAGCTGCCCCGGCAACCGGTCGAGCAGCCCGTCCAGTTCCACCTGCGCAGCAGCGGCGCGCACCGCTTCGTCCATCTCGGCTTGCGGAACCTTCGCCATCTTGAGCGGGAAGCCGATATTCTCGGCCACGGTCTTGTGCGGATAGAGCGCGTAGGACTGGAAAACCATCGCGATGTCGCGATATTTGGGAAGCACCTCGGTCACGTCCTGATCGCCGATCAGAAGCTCGCCCGAGGAGATGCTTTCTAGCCCCGCGATCATCCGCAATGCCGTGGACTTGCCGCAGCCCGACGGGCCGAGCAGCACGAGGAACTCGCCCGCCTCCACTTCCAGCGACAGGCCCTTCAGCGCATGGAAGTTCCCGTAATATTTGTTCATCTCCCGGATGGAGATCGTTTTGGCTGCGTGGTCGCTGCTCATGGTCCTACCCTTTGACGGCCCCGACGAGGAGCCCCTTGGTTATGTATTTCTGCAAGATGACGGCCAGCACGACCACGGGGATGATCATCACCACAATGGTCACCGACATGGTCCACCAGAGCACGCCGCGCTCGCCGGCATTCATCGCCGCGACGAGGATCGGCATGGTCTGGGCCTTGGTCGTGGAAAGGAACAGCGCCAGCAGATACTCGTTCCAGCTGAGGATCATCACCAGCAGCGTCGTGGCCGCCAGACCGGCCCGTGACAGCGGCAGGATGATTTCCCGGAAGGTGCCGATCATCGTGGCCCCGTCGATCTGGGCGCTTTCCTCCAGATCGCGGGGGATCGAGTTGAAGAAGTCGTACATGAGCCAGACAACGATCGGCAGGTTGACCACCGCATAGGTCAGGATGATCGCCAGATGCGTGTCCAGAAGCCGGACCGACTGGAACATCATGTAGATCGGCACCACCACGACGATAGGCGCAAGGATGCGCTGCGAGATGATCCAGAACAGGATATCCCCGTTGCCCAGCCGCACCTCGTAGATGCGCCCCACGGCGCGGGCGAGCAGGAAAAAGAGCGCGACCGCAACGGCCGTCGCCAGCATCCAGTCCACATCATAGATGCCCACCGCCACGCCGACACCAGCCAGAAGCGCCACGAAATAGAGGATCGTGATCAGGTTCGGCGCATAGTCCACGCGGCTCAGCGCATAGGCCGCCATCGAGCCCACCAGCACCGACAGAGCGGTGGCCGACAGCGAGATGATGATCGAATTCATATAAGCGCGGAGCGTGTCCTCGTAGTCGATGACGAACAGTTCCTTCCACGCGTGCAGGCTCGGCTCGAAATCAATGAAGGGCAAGAAGAACGGCCCCTGATTGACCGCTGCCGGCGTCTTCACCGACGTGATGAGCAGCCAGTAGATCGGAAAGAGCACGAAAGCCGCCCAGACGATCAGGATCGTGTAGAGCAGGATTTTCGTGGCCGGCGCCATCTGGCCGATGGCGCGGGGCTCGAACAGGCCGGGTCGACGCGTGCTCATTTCTGGGCCCTCACGCGGCTCAGGACGACAAGGTTGAAGAAGCTCACGCAGATCACCACCGTGACGAAGAGAAGGATATAGGCGACCGCCGAGGCCTGCCCGAGGTCGAGGGACCGCCAGGCGTAATAGGCCTGAAGGCTGACGGATTCGGTCGCAATGCCCGGACCGCCGGAGGTCATGATGTTGGGCAGATCGACGATCTTGAAGGCCTCGATCGCGCGGATCAGCATGACCGTGGCGGCAATCGGCATCACATGCGGCCATGTGATCTCGCGGAAGCTCTGCCACGGGCTCGCACCGTCCAGATCGCCGGCCTCGACCAGATCGCGCGGCACGCTCTCGAAAGCGGCCAGCATCATGATGAAGACGAAGGGGATCCACTGCCAGCTGTCGGCCACGGTGATGAAGATCCGCGCCGCCCACGGGTCGGTCGCCCAGGCGAAATCGCCAAGACCCGCCCATTGCCAGACGCCCGCGAACGGGCCCTTGGTCACATCGGCGAGCATCCGGAACGTGTAGCCCACACCGATCGGCGTCACCATCATCGGGACGAAGAAAATCACCCGGAAGGTCGTGCGCCCGCGCAATTTCTGGCTGCAGGCGAAGGCCAGCGCGGTTCCGATCAGGAACTGGATGCCGCAGCCGACAAAGACGTAGAAAAGCGTGGTGCCGACGGTGCCGAACGGATTGCCGCTCAGGAGCGTCGCACAGAAAAGCCAGAGCAGACCGACGGCAATGCCGAAGGTGATCATCCGGCCAAGGAACCCGACCCAGTGGAACCGGGTGCGCGCATAGCGCACCATCCACCAGATGAGGAGGCCGGTGCCCGCCAGTCCGACGATCCAGCCGAGGATCGAGACGGTCGTGAACGTGCCCAGCAGATGGAACTGTTCGGACCCGAACAGCTGCTTCTCGAAATTCCGGAATCCGACCCAGCGCATCGTGAAGCCGCCGCCGCGCAGCCGCAGCCGCGAGAAGGCAAGGATCAGCGACGCCACCAGCGGGAAAATCGAGAAGATGAGGATGAGGGTGACGGCGGGCGCCAGGAAAAGGCGTCCCATATGCCGGTCGAGCCATTCATTCATGTCCGGGGTTCCTGCAATCAGGGCGCGGGCGGACAGACCCGCCCGCGCCCGTTTTCTTAGTTGGTGATGCCGAGAGACAGGGCGTAGATCTCGGCCTGTTCCTCACGACCGAAATCTTCGGTGATCTCTTCCCAACCTTCCTCGATATTCTCGAGCGCTTCCTCGACGGTGATCTCGTCCGCCAGGTAACGGGCCAGTTCACGATCGAGCACAACGCCGGTGTACTGCTGTGCACCCGGGATGCGGAAGTCGGACGCCATGTTCGGATGGTTCAGGCTTTCCTTGATCGCACCGAGATAGTTTTCGGCCGCTTCCTCGCTGAAGCCGGCTTCGACCCATGCCGCCGTGCTTTCGAGCTGCGAATTCCGGTAGGGGTTGTAGCCCGTCCAGCCGAGCGTCACGTCGACATTCGACTGTGCCGCCTGGTTCATGTAGCTCAGGAAGTCATAGGCTGCCTGTTTCTTCTGGTCGTCGACCGTGGCCGAGATCGCGGCGGTCCAGCCACCGAAGGCGGCGAAGGGCGCGTAGTTGATCCCGTCAACCGCATGCGGGCAGAGATCCGCATCGCAGGCTTTCAACTCACCGGTTTCCACGTCGAGCGCTTCGGTCGAACCCGGCATGATGACGGCGCCGACCTTGTCGCGGATCTGGCTGCCCTCTTCGATCGAGAGCGGACCGATATCGCCCCAGTCGATCATCAGGCCGCAGCGGCCGCCGATCGCCAGCGCGCGCGTGTCGCCGATATCGTGGTTCAGTTCCTCGGGCGGGCCGTATTCACCGGTTGCCTTGTAGATCTCGAACGCCTTCTTCCAGGCGGCGTTGTTGATCTTCGGCTTCATCGTCTCGGGGTCGAAGTAGAGCCCCTCGGACGTGCCCTTGGTCTGCACCCGGCTCGCCGCCATCGACTGGACGGCGAAATAGGACTGCGCGTTGCGCTTTTTGAAGATACAGGAGCCGAAATCGGCCTCGCCGTCACCGTTCATGTCCTTGCCATGGATCGCGGCCGCAACCTCGAGATACTCTTCCCAGGTTTTCGGCGGCTCCAGACCGGCTTCTTCCAGCACGTCCGTGCGGTAGTAGAGCATCTGGAAATCACCATCGAGCGTGATGAAATAGGTCGAGCCCTGCACCTTCTGGTTGAAATCGCGGAAATAGGGCGCGATGTCCTGCAGGTCGATCTTGTCATCGGCCTCGATGAACGGGTCGAGATTGGCCACAAGGTCGCCGGACACAAGCTCCACACCCCAGCCGGAGGCAAAGACGCCCACGTCGATCGAGTTGGTGCCGGTGGCCCAGTCGGTCAGGATCTTCTGGAACAGTTCCGAGAAGGGCACCTCGGCCACGCGGACCTCTGCACCCGTCATTTCCTTGAATTCCTCGCCGCGCTCGGCGATTCGGCCGGCGATCACCGGACCGGGACGGGTCAGGATGTTAATCACCACCCCGTCATAATGGCCATCAGCCGACCCGACGGTCGGCGTCAGGGCTGTCGCCAGCGCCAGCGCCGACCCTGTCATGAGCTTTTTCAACATCTTCTTCCTCCACTGTTTTTCGCAATGCGAAACCCTTCGATTCTTGTGCTCGACAGGGCTTGTCGCCGACGGTTTTTCCGCCGTGCAATATGTTGGGCAGTGCTTCTGTCCTACCGCCTCCGGAACGGAGATTTTCAAGGGCATATGCGGCGCCGATGAAAAAACGCTACTTGTATCAACATCTTCTGTCAACTAACATGTCAGTTGAAAAATCGAAGTGATCCGATGCCCGACGCAGATGTAAACAAGCTGAAGGATGTGAAGGAACTCGACGGCCCCCTTGCCGACCGGGTCTATGATGCCGTGAAATCGGCAATCCTGCGGCTCGATTTCCTGCCCGGGGAAACGATCCGCAAATCCTCTGTCTGCACGCATCTGGGCCTGTCGCGCTCTCCTGTTTCGGACGCGCTGTCGCGCCTGTCCGGAGAGGGGCTCGTCGATATCTATCCGCAGTCCGGGTCGCGCGTGTCGCGGCTCTCGGTGGCGGCCATCCATGAGGATTCTTTTCTGCGCGAGGCGCTCGAGGTCGCCGCCGTGCGGCATGCCACCGAACATGTGACGGACGCGATGCTCGACGCGCTCGACCGCAATATCGGCGTGCAGCTGGAGATGGTCGAAGAGATGGACGATGACACGTTCATTGCCACGGACACGGCGTTCCACGAGATCATCATGCAATCCACGAATGTCTCGCGGCTCTGGCCGACCGTGCGCGCCGTCTCGCAAAATGTCGACCGCGCGCGGCGCCTGCTCCTGCCTGAGGAAGGCCGGCTCGCCGAAACCGTGGCCGAGCATAGCGAGATCGTGGCCGCGATCCGCAACCGTGATGTTGCCGCCGCCGAAGAGGCGATGCGCCGCCATGTGCGCGAACTGCCGGCCCGGCTCGTGCCGCTGGCCGAAGCCTATCCCGACCTGTTTTCCAGCTGAAAGTCCCTGCAATGAACGTGACCGACACCCGCACCCTGAACGGCCGGACGGCCCGGCCCGTGACCCTGACCGCGATGGGCTTCGGGGGGGCGCCCCTGGGCAATCTCTACCGCAAGATCACGGACGCGGAGGCACAGGCGACCCTTCAGGCCGCCTATGATGCAGGCATCCGCTATTTCGACACGGCGCCGCAATACGGGCTCGGCCTGTCGGAGATGCGGTTCGGCACGGCGCTCGACCGGTTCGGACGCGACACGGTGCAGCTCTCCACCAAGGTCGGGCGGCTCCTGCTCGACTGTCTGCCGGAAGAGGCAACGCCGGGCGGCTTTGTCGACGTGCCGCAGAAGCGCATCCAGTTCGACTACAGCTATGACGGGGTGATGCGGTCCTTCGAGGACAGCCAGATGCGGATGGGCGGGGCGAAACCCGACATCCTGCTTGTCCATGATGTCGACGTGTTCAGCCATGGCAGCCAAGAGGCGAGCGACGCGCGGGTCCGCGAACTGTTCGACGCTGGCGGCTACCGCGCGCTCGACGAGTTGCGCAGCGCCGGCGAGATCGCCGCGATCGGCGCGGGCGTCAATGAATGGCAGGTCTGCGAACGGCTTTTGGGCCTTGCCGATTTCGACGGGTTCCTGCTGGCCGGCCGCTACACATTGCTCGAACAGGAGGCGCTCGACACGTTCCTGCCGCTGTGCGTGGCGCGCGATGTCGGCATCATTCTGGGCGGCCCCTACAATTCCGGCATCCTCGCCACCGGGCCGGTGCCGGGCGCCAAGTACAATTACGCGGATGCGCCGCCGGAAATCCTCGACCGGGTGCGCCGGATCGCGGCGGTCTGCGCATCCCATGACACACCGATCATCGCGGCCGCGCTGCAGTTCGTGCTCGGCCATCCGGCCGTGAAAACCGTGATCCCCGGCGCGATGACCCCGCAGGAGGTCGCCGCGAATGTGGCGGTTCTGGAAACCGATATCCCGTCCGGCCTCTGGTCCGATCTGCAGGGCGAAGGGCTGATCCGCGCCGATGCGCCGCTGCCCGTCGCTTCGCACCCGGGAGGTGCAGCATGACCCGCATCACTGGTTTCCGCACCGTCGATCTGCGCTTTCCCACATCCGCGCAACTGGACGGTTCGGACGCGATGAACCCCGATCCGGATTACTCCGCCGCCTATGTCGTGCTGGAAACCGACGGCCCGCACAAAGGCCACGGCCTGACATTCACCATCGGGCGCGGCAACGAGGTCTGCGTGACCGCGCTGGAGGCACTTGGCGCGCTCGTCACAGGGTTGGAGCTTGACTGGATCGCTGCCGATATGGGGCGGTTCTGGCGTCTTGTGACCGGCGACAGCCAGCTGCGCTGGATCGGGCCGGAGAAGGGCGCGATCCATATGGCCGCGGGCGCCGTCGTCAACGCGGCGTGGGACCTCTGGGCCAAAGAGGCCGGCAAGCCGGTCTGGCAACTGGTGGCCGAGATGTCGCCCGAGGAGATCGTCCGTCTGATCGACTTCCGCTACATGCATGACGCGCTGACGCCAGACGAGGCCCGTGCGATGCTGGAGGCCGCCGCCGCCGGCAAGGCCGAGCGGATCGCCACGCTCAAGGCCGAAGGCTATCCCTGTTACACCACCTCGGCCGGCTGGCTCGGCTACCCCGATGACAAGCTGCGCCGGCTCTGCCGCGAGGCCAAGGCCGCCGGTTTCACGCACACGAAATTCAAGGTCGGCCGCGATCTGGCCGACGATATCCGCCGCCTGACCATCGCGCGCGAGGAGCTTGGCGAGGAAATGGTCATCATGATCGACGCCAATCAGGTCTGGGAAGTGCCGCAGGCGATCGACTGGGTGCGCGAACTGGCCTTCGCGAGACCCTTCTTCATCGAGGAGCCGACCAGCCCCGACGATGTGCTCGGCCATAAGGCGATCCGCGAGGGTGTCGCGCCGGTCAAGGTCGCGACCGGCGAGATGTGCCAGAACAGGGTCATGTTCAAACAGTTCATAACGTCAGGGGCCATCGACATCGTTCAGATCGACAGCTGCCGCATGGGCGGGCTGAACGAGGTGCTGGCTGTGCAACTGCTGGCGGCCAAGCACGGGCTGCCAGTCTGGCCCCATGCCGGGGGCGTGGGCCTGTGCGAATATGTGCAGCATATGTCGATGATCGACTATGTCGCGATCAGCGGCACAAAGGACGACAAGCGGATCGAGTATGTCGACCATCTGCACGAGCATTTCCTGGACCCCTGCATTGTGGAGGACGGCGCCTACCGCGCACCGCAGGCACCGGGCTTTTCCATCGAGATGAAGCCTGAAAGTCTGGACCGCTACCGGTTCGCGTAGAGGGCACGCGGGGGCCGTGGATCAGGTGACGGGCGGTGTCGGCCCGCCGTGGAGCCGTTCCCGCAGGCCCTGAATGGCCTTGAAGAAGACCGGTCCGAAGATCGATCCGGCCACAGCCGAGGCAATGGAGCCGCCAAAGACGGCAAGCCCCAGAGACACGCGACTGGCCGACCCGGCACCTGTGGCGATCACCAGCGGGAAGACCCCGACCGCGAAGGCCAGAACGGTCATCATCACAGGCCGGAACCGGAGCCGCGCAGCCTGCATCGCGGCTGCGTGCAACTCCAGCCCCTCCGCCTCGCGCTGCTGTTTGCCGAATTCCACGATCAGGATGGCCGTCTTGGCGGCGAGCGCGATCAGCATGAGCAAGCCGATCTGCCCGTAAAGGCTGAGTGGCGCCCCGGCGATCATCAGGGTGGCCAGCGCCCCCAGAACGGCAAAGGGCACGGTCAGGAGCACCGCGACCGGTGTCAGAAAACTCTCGTAGAGCGCGGCTAGGAACAGGAAGGTGAAGACAAGGCTGAGGCCGAGCGCGATCGGCACCGCCGCGCCCGAGGCCCGCTCTTCCAGAGACGAGCCCGTCCATTCGAACTTGAACCCGTCGGGCATTACCGCGCGGGCCACCTCCTCCATCTTGTCCATGGCGGCGCCGGAACTGAACCCCGCCGACGTGTCGGGCGACCCGTTGATCGTCGCCGAATTGTAGGTGTTGTAGCGATAAAGCACATCCGGCCCGACCTTCGGCACCGGACGCACCAGCGCCGAGATCGGCACCATCTCGCCCTTGGCGTTCCGCAGATAAAGCGTGTCGAGCGCGCGCTCATCCTGCCGGAACTGGCTGTCAGCCTGTAGCATGACCCGGAACGTCTGACCAAACAGGTTGAAATCGTTCACATAGAGCGCGCCGAGTTGCGCCTGCAGGGTCAGGAAAATGTCCGAGATGCGGACGCCGAGCGTCTTGGCGCGCACCCGGTCCACTTGCAGGTCGAACTGGGGCGCATCGGCCCGGAAGGTGGAGAAGGCCCGCGTGATCTCCGGCGTCGCATTGGCCTCTGCCACCAATGTGCCGAGCGCCTTCTCCATCACTTCGGGCGGGCGGCCCTGCGTATCTTCCAGCACGAAGGAGAAGCCTTCCACGGCACCGAGCCCCGGGATTGCGGGTGCGCCGAAGACGATTGCCTGCGCCTCCGGCATGGCGCCGAAAATGCCCTGATACTTCTGCTGCAGATAGGCCTGGCTCGTTTCCTCTGTGACGCGCTCGTCCCAGGGTTTCAGCTTGACGATGATCATGCCCGCATTGGATTGCAGCGCCTTGTTGAGAAGCGAGAAACCGTTGACGGACAATACGTTTTCCACGGCCTCTTCTGCGCCCAGCATCTCGGTCATCCGGTCCATGACCTTTTCGGTGCGGTTGAGCGACGCGCCGCTCGGCAGTTGCACATCGACCATGAAAAAGCCCTTGTCCTCGGTCGGGATGAAACTCGACGGGATCGTGGTGAAGAGCAGGTAGAGCGCGGCAAAGAGCGCGGCGCTGATCGCGAGCCCCAGCCAGATGAACCGGCAGAGGAAATCGACAAGCGCCGCATAGGCGTCGGTGATCCGCGCAAAGACCGCGTTGAATCCCCGGATCACGATGTTTGGCTTGTGATGCCCCGGCCGCATCAGCACGCGCGCGAGCGCGGGGCTCAGCGTCAGGGCGTTCACCATGGAAATCAGGACCGCGATCGTCAGCGTGGCGCCGAACTGGCTGAACATGCGGCCCGTCAGCCCCGGCAGAAGGAGCGTCGGGCCGAACACGGCAACGAGCACGAGCGAGGTCGCGACGATCGGACCCGTCACCTCCGACATGGCCTTGCCGACCGCGTCGGACGGATCGAGCGACGGATCCTCGTGCATGATCCGCTCGACATTCTCCACCACGATGATCGCGTCATCCACCACGATCGCGATGGCGAGGATGAGCGCGAACAGCGTCACCGTGTTGATCGTCATGCCGGCCAGAAACAGCACCGCCAGCGCGCCGAGGATCGAGACCGGAACCGCGATGGTCGGGATAAGGGTCGCCCTGACCGTTCCAAGGAAGAGATAGGTCACCGCAATCACCAGCGCGATGGTGAAGAACATGGTCAGGATGGTTTCTTCCAGTGACACCTCGATGAAGAGCGTCGTGTCATGGCCGATGATATAGTCGACGCCTTCGGGGAAAAACTCCTTCAGCTCCTCCATCTTCTCGCGCACGGATTCGGCCACTTCCAGCGAGTTGGAGCCGGAGATCTTGTAGATGGCCAGCAACACGCCGGGCGCGTTGTTGACCTCGCCATAGCCCTTGTAGGCTGCCGCGCCGAGTTCGATCCGCGCCACGTCCCGCAGGCGCACGACCGACCCCGCATCGGTGGCAGACAGGATGATGTCGCCGAACTGTTCCTCATTCTGCACACGGCCCTGGCTCGTCAGCACATACTGGAACTGGGTGTCGTCGGGCAGCGGCGGCGCGCCGAACTGGCCGACGGCTGCCTGCGCATTCTGTTCCTGGATGGCGGCGACGACCTCCTGGATCGTCAGGTTGTGATTGGCCAGCTTCAACGGATCGATCCACGCCCGCAGACCATAGTCGAGCGCGCCGATCACCTCGGCCACGCCGACACCGGGCACACGGCCAAGCTCCCCTTCCACGTTGATCGTCGCGAAATTCGACAGGAAGACCCCGTCGAACCGCTCGTCGGGCGAGACGATATTGACGACCATCAGCATGTCGGGGCTGCTCTTGAAGACCTGAATGCCGCGCTGGCGAACTTCGGGCGGCAGGCCGGCCTCAGCCGAGGCCACCCGGTTCTGCACATCCACCTTGGCAAGATCCGGATCGGTGCCGAGTTCGAAGGTCACAGTGAGCGTGTAGGTGCCATCCGATGCCGCCTTGGAGGACATGTAGACCATGCCTTCCGTGCCGTTTACGCGGTCCTCGATCGGCGTGCCGACCGTGTCGAGAATGGTCTGCGCGTCGGCACCGGGATAGACCGCCTTCACCAGCACTTTCGGCGCGGCAATGTCCGGATACTGGTCGACCGGCATCACGACCAGCGACAGCACACCGAAGAGCGTGATCAACATCGAGATGACGAAAGCGAATTTGGGTCGGCGAATGAAGAAGGACGGTCCCATGCGTGTCTCCGCTACTGGTTGCCGGTTGCGGGCTCAGCTTTCGTAAGGCTTGGGGTCGACGGTCACGCCCTCGCGCATCCTTTGCAGCCCTTCCACCACCACCTTGTCACCGGCATCCAGCCCCTCTTGCACCGTCCAGTCGGCACCGCTGCGGATACCAACCTGGATGTTGCGGCGCGTCACCATGTTCGACCCGTCCACGACCCAGACGAAATGCCCCTGCTGGTCGAGCGACACGGCGCGTTGCGGCACCAGCGGCGCCTCGATCGGCTCGATCACCTGCCCGCGGATCACCACCGTCTGGCCGGGCAGCAGCACCCCGTCGGGATTGGGAAACTCGATCCGGGCGGCAATCGTGCCGGTGCTCGACACCGCGGTATTGTCCCAGTTCTGGAACCGCCCCTTGAGCGGATAGACATTCTCCCCTGGCAGAATCAGATCGATCTCGAGCGGCGGGATCGACCGGCCCGATTCCAGAAACGCCACCCGCCGGGCAAGAAAGGTGAAATAGTTGGCCTGATCCACCAGCCCGACCGCGTAGATCGGGTCGAGCCGCACGATGGTCGCGATATAGGGCGGCTGGGTCGGGTCACCGGGGGAAAAGAGGTCCCCCACCGCATATTGGGCGGCGGAAATCCGTCCGCCGAACGGCGCATAGACTTTCGTATCCTTCAGATTGGCCTCGGCCTGATCGACCTGCGCGCGGGCCACATCGACCCGGGCATGGGCCACGTCAGCCTGCGCCTGCGCATATTCGACCTCCCGCTGCGAGACCGTGTTGTTCTTCACCAGTTGCTGCGCGCGGTCGAGATCGAGATCGGCTTTCAGCGTGGCGGCTTCCTGCTGTTTGAGGTTGGCCTCCGCCGTGGCGAGCGCGATCCGGAAATCCGTATCGTCCAGTTCGACGAGCAGGTCGCCTTCCTCCACGATGCTGCCGGCCTCGATATGCAGGGCC
The DNA here is from genome assembly GCF_009833495.1 of Oceanomicrobium pacificus. GTDB lineage: Bacteria > Pseudomonadota > Alphaproteobacteria > Rhodobacterales > Rhodobacteraceae > Oceanomicrobium > Oceanomicrobium pacificus. The sequence continues at coordinate 569,824 of NZ_WUWG01000001.1, forward strand.
GTCACGATCGCCTTGATCGTGGGCCGGACGGAGGCCGTGTCGATCGCCTCGATCCGCGCCGGATGGCTGAAGGACGGCCGCAGGCTGACGACCTCCACCGTCTGGACAAGCGCAACAGGTGCGGGCTGTGCAGCATCTTGGGCGAGAAGCGGCGCGGACAGGGACCCGAAACCGATCAACAGGCTCATCACGGCACTGGGCAAAATGCGTCTGGCGGTCATGGATCATCCCCCTATCCGCGGCTGGTGGTCGGTCGGCTGTCTTTCTCCGTCAGGTCTTCAAAGGCGTCGGTCGGGGGGGCGGCCGCATCAGGCACAACACGCATCGGCACCTGCGGCCCACCGCTCAAAACCCCTGTTCTGTCAGGCGAGTATGGCCGCCAACCCGAAATGCGGCAAGTCACAAAGCCGGTCAAAGCCCGGTGGCCCGGACGCAACGCCCGACGACGCTTCGGGCTGTCCCCTGCCGGAAAACTTGAAGATGCGGCCGCGCTTTGCTCTAATTCCCGACAACCTTTCCGGATCGCAAGGGAGCCGCGCGATGAAGGTCTATCTCAGCAGTCTTGTTCTTGTCACCGCCGCCGCAACCGCCGTGCAGGCGCAGGACGGGCGGTCGCCGCTCGCCTTCGATGTGGGGCAAGGTATCACCGTCACACCCTACGGCTATATCAAGCTCGATATCGTGGGTGACGATGAGTATGTGCTCGGGCGCACCACCGCCCCGATCCGCGACATCGGCCTTGCCGACGGGCCGGCAGACGGGCCGGCCGAGGATGCGTTCCTCAACGAGACCCGGATCGGCGTGGATGTCGATGCCGGAGAGGCGCTCTTCAAGCTCGAAGGCGATTTCTACGGCGAGGATGACAGTTTGCGCCTGCGTCTGGGTTATCTCGACTGGCGCTGGCTGCGCATCGGTCAGGACTGGACGACTTTCATGTCGACCGCCGTCCTGCCGAAGACGGTCGACTTTCAGGGATCGGCCGCGACGCCTTTTGCCCGCGTGCCGATGTTCCGCGTGACGGTGCCGGCCGGCGATCGCGTGACCGTCTCCGCCGCGCTGGAGGAGGATGTGCAGAAAAACGGCGATCCGGCTTTCGCCCTGTCGGCCAAATATGCGCTCGATCAGGGATCGGTCTTCGCGTCCGCTATCACCCGCGATACGGAAATTGCCGGCGATCAGGTGAGCGGCTGGGGCGTGAACCTGTCGGGCGTCTGGAACGCATGGGACGGCGGATCGTTGCGGGCCACGGCCTCCACCGGTGACGGGATCGCGGATTACCTGTCGGTCGGCTTCTCGCAATCCGACCTGACGAGCGATGCGGACCACGGGCGCGTCAACGCAGCGATGCTGTCGGCCACGCATGATTTCACCGACACGCTGACCGGTGCCCTGACGGCCACCTGGGTCGATTTTCCCGAAGCCGTCGGGGTCGACACGGAAACGCTGACGACGCTGCACATGTCCGCCTTCTACACGCCGATCGAGAACACGACCTTCATGGCCGAGGTTTTCGTCGGTGACCGCGAACAGGATGACGGTGCGAGCTTCAACACGAGCCGCCTTCAGGTCGCTGTCAAGTACAGCTTCTGACGGAGCGCTTGTCCCGACTGGGAGTATAGCACGCGCCAATGTGCCGCCGGCCTTGATGATCTCGTCCGCGGAATCCCGCTTCGAATGCGCGGCTAGAACCTCTCGTGATGTCGAGTGGGGCGCGGTTCCGCGGCTCAGGCCGGAACGGCACGCGGCGTTGGTGCCGAACTCTGCCGCGTCCGGTCGCGAAGCATGTCAGCGGCTTTTTCCGCGATCATGACGACCGGCGAGGCCGTGTTGCCCGACACGATGCGCGGCATGATCGAGGCGTCGACCACGCGCAGCCCGTCCAGACCGCGCACCCGCAATTCGGGGTCAACCACGGCCTCTGCATCCACGCCCATCCGGCAGGTGCCGACAGGGTGGAAGATCGTCGTCGCGATATCACCGATCGCGGCGAGCAGGTCCGCCTCGCTCTCGACCTTCGGTCCGGGCAGGATCTCCTCGGGCGCATAGGGGGCGAGCGCGTCGGCGGTCATGATCCGGCGCGCCTGCCGCACGGCGGCGAGCGCCACATCGCGGTCGCGCGGGGCCGAGAGGTAGTTGAGCCGGATGTCGGGCTGGGCCGCGCGCGCGCCGCTCGCGATATGGCAGGAGCCGACGCTTTCGGGCCGCAGGTTGCAGACAGAGACGGTGATCGCCGGGAACGGATGCAGCGGGTCGCCCAGCCGGTCGGTCGAGAGCGGCTGGACGTGATATTCCAGATCGGGTGTTTCCAGATGGTCCGCCGATTTGGTGAACATGCCGAACTGGCTCGGAGCCATCGACATGGGGCCCGACCGTGTCAGTGCATATTGCATCGCGATCCGCGCCTTGCCCCAGAGCGAATTGGCAAGCGTGTTGAGCGTCGCCGTGTTCCGCACCTTGAAGACGGTCCGGATCTGCAGATGGTCCTGAAGATTCTCGCCCACGCCGGGTGCCGCATGGCGGACCGGAATCCCGTGCGCGGACAGGATGTCGCCGCGCCCGATGCCCGACAATTCAAGGATCTTCGGGGAGTTGATCGCACCCGCGGCGAGCAGAACCTCTGCCTCGGCCAGCGCATCGAAGATCCGGCCCTGACGCTCGAAGCGGACCCCCCTGACCTGCCGGTCCTCCAGAATCAGCCGGTCGACATGGGCATGGGTCAGCACCCGCAGATTGGGCCGCTTCATCGCAGGCCGCAGGAAGCCCTTGGCCGTGTTCCAGCGCACCCCGTCCTTCTGGTTGACCTCGAAAAAGCCCGACCCTTCATTGTTGCCATCGTTGAAATCGGCCCGCGGTTCGATCCCGAACTGGCGCGCGCCTTCCTGCACAGCACGCAGGATTTCCCAGTCGAGCTTCTGCTTCTGAACCTTCCACGCGCCGCCCGCGCCGTGCATGTCGCTTGCGCCGCCGTGATGGTCCTCCGACTTCAGAAAATAGGGCAGCACATCGTCCCAGCCCCAGCCCGGATTGCCAAGCTGCCGCCACTGGTCATAGTCGGCCGCCTGCCCGCGCATGTAGATCATGCCGTTGACCGACGAACAGCCGCCCAGAAGCTTGCCGCGCGGATAGACAAGGCTGCGCCCGTTCAACCCCGGCTCCGGCGCGGTCTTCATCATCCAGTCGGTGCGTGGGTTGCCGATGCAGTACAGATATCCGACCGGAATATGCACCCAGTGGTAAGTGTCGCTGCCGCCCGCCTCGAGCAGAAGCACGCGGGTGCCCGGGTCCTCGGTCAGGCGGCTGGCGAGCACGCAGCCCGCGGTGCCCGCGCCCACGATGATGTAATCGTACCGCCCTTCGAGCGTCGCTTCTTCGGTCATGATGCCTGTCCGCGCTTTCAGTATTTCACGACCAGCTTACCGATCATGGCGCCGATTTCGACCGTCTCGTGCGCTGCCCGGAATGTTTCCGCTGTCAGACCATGACGCAGGTCCGTGTCGATCGTGCGGATGACCCCGTCGTCGACGAGCCGCGCGACGCGGAACAGGATACGCCCCTGTTCGGCCATGTCCGGCGTCCCGAATGCCGAGCGGGTGAACATCAGCTCCCACATCAGTGCAGCGGATTTCGCCTGAAGCGCGGAGATATCGATCCTGTCGGGCGTCTCCACAATCGTGCCGATCCGGCCCTGCGGGGCGACAAGCTCGCACATGGCCGCCCAATGCTGCGACAGGTCCGCATATTGGGCAATGAACCCGGCATAGTTCCGGCCCGATGCGCGATAGGCCGCTAAGAGGTCGCGGTGATCGACGGTGGCATGGGCGCCCATCTCCCGGCACCAGTCGGCACTCTCCTTGCGCGAGGCCGTGGCCACCAGATCGAGGCAGGTCAGGCGCCGTGCAAGCTGCAGCGTGATCGACCCGACCCCGCCGGCCCCGCCGATGACGAGAAGCGTGCCCGGCCTGTTTCCGGTCGGCACCTGCAACCTGTCAAAAAGCATCTCCCACGCGGTGAGCGACACAAGCGGCAGGGATGCCGCGGCTTCGGGGGAAACGGATGTCGGCGCAAGCGCTGCGATCCGGTGGTCCACGGCCTGCAATTCGGCGTTGCTGCCCTGACGGCTCGCGTCGCCCGCATACCAGACGCGGTCGCCTGTCCGGAAACCGGTCACGTCGGCGCCGACCGCCTCCACGATGCCGACCGCATCGAACCCGAGGATGCGCGGCGCGTCGAGCGGGGCATCGGGCGCGGTGCGCTGGCGGACCTTGGCATCTGCCGGATTGACCGAAACGGCCTCGACCGCGACGCGCAGATCGGTCGGCCGGAGGTCCGGTTCCGGCAGATCGAACACCTGCAGACAGTCCGGGTCGCTGACCGGCTTGGAGGAAAGGAACCCGACAGCTTTCATGGCGCTGCTCCTTGAGATTGCAGGCGCGCCCAGATGCCCCGCATTGCCTCGGTCGTTGCACGATAGGCATCAAAGCGCCGGTCATAATGGTCCCGCATCGCGGGATCGGGCTGGTGATGTGTCTTCTGCCGTGTCATCCGCGCGACCCCGTCCTCGTAGCCCGCGACATGGCCCGTCGCGACGGCGGCGCCGATGGCTGCGCCCAGCGCGCCGGTTTCCTGAGCCTCGGCCACCGAGATCGGGACATCCAGCCCGTCGGCGAAGATCTGCGGCCAGTGCGGGCTGCGCGAGCCGCCGCCGGACAGGATCGCACGATCGAAGGCAAGCCCGGCTCCGCGCAGCACATCGATATGGCGGCGGTGCTCGAACATCACGCCCTCGAACACTGCGCGCAACAGATGTCCCTCGCCGTGCCAGCCCGCCAGCCCGTAGAAGCCCGCGCGAAAGCCCGCATCCTCCCCCGAGCCGTAGAGGAACGGGTGGAAGATCGGGTCGTCATGGCGCGGCGTGACTTCGCCGACCGCTTTGTTGCACTGGCCGAACGGATCATCGTGATGGCCGCCGCGCTCGACCAGTTCGCGCACATACCATTCGAGATTGGCGGCCGAGGTCGCGCTTGCCTCGATGTTGACGAACCGGTCCGGCGCAAAGGCCGACACCATGAACATGGACGGGTCGCGAACGGCAGTGTCGGAAAAGACCTGGTTGATGCTCCAGGTGCCGGCAATGACCGACGCTTCGCCCGGCCGGACCACGCCCGAGCCGAGCGCACTGGCCACCACGTCGAAATAGCCGCCGATCACCGGCGTGCCGGCGGCGAGCCCGGTGGCCTCCGCCGCCTCCGTCGTCACGGTGCCCGCGATCTCGTGCGGTGCGACAAGACGCGGCAAAAGTGCGGAAGCATCCGACAGGCCGTAGAGGTCGAGCAACGCATCGTCATAGGTCGCGTCAGCCATCTGAAGCAGTCCGCAGCCTGACATATCCGAAAGGTCGCTCACCCGCTCGCCGGTCAGTCTGTAGGTGATGAAATCCTTGCACAGAAGGAGCGTGCCGGCCTGTGCGTAGACCTCGGGCCGGTTGCGCTTGATCCAGGCGAGCAGGTTCGGCGTCTGCGCGGGCCAGGGCTTTTGCAGGCAGATCGCGTGCAGCGCGTCGCCTGCGTCTGCGACAAGTTCCGCCGCCAGTCCGGCGGCCCGCGTATCGAGCGACTGGATCCCCGCAAGCGGCGCACCGGCCCGGTCGAGCAGGTAGAGCCCGTTCCCGTGGCCCGCGCACCCGACCGCCCTGATCTGTGCCGGATCGACACCGGCAGCGGCGATGCAGGACCGGATCGCCGTGCCCGCATTCGCCCAGAGCTCGTTCAGGTCGCGTTCCACATGGCCCGGTGCAGGCGTCGCGGACTGGCCGTCGAGCCCGTGGCGCGCCACCTGCCGCCCCTCTCCGTCGAACAGCACCGCCTTTATGACCGTGTTGCCCGCGTCGAGGCCAAGGAAATATGCGCCGGCCTCAGACACGGTTGTAAATGTCCCAGGCTTCCTCGCCATCCGCACCGTCATGGATCATCGCCATGAGCGCGGCAACGACCGCCTTGGGATTGTCATGCTGGTAGATGTTGCGCCCGTAGACCATGCCCTTGGCGCCCTGTGCCATCAGGGCCGCGGATTTTTGAAGCACGGTCTTCAGGTCTTCCTTGCCGCCGCCGCGCACGAGCACCGGCACGCGGGCCGCCTCGATCACACGGTTGAAATCCTCCGGATTTTCCGTCGGGTCGGCTTTGATAATGTCGGCGCCCATCTCGCTGGCGAGCCGCACCAGGGTCACGATCTTCTCCGCATTGCCGTCCACCTGATAGCCGCCGCGGACCTCGTTGGGCAGCATCACAAGCGGTTCGATCATGAGCGGCATGCCATAGCGCTGGCAGGCATCACGCACGCGGCTGATGTTTTCCACGCACTGGCGGAACAGTTCCGGCTCGTCGGGCAACATGAAGAGGTTGACCACAACCGCGGCCGCATCCATTTCCAGCGCACCGATGATCGGTTCGTCATGGTTCTGCAACATCGACCACATCTCGCGGTGGCGCTGGTCATTGTAGGGGTTGCCCATATCGATCCGCATGACGAGCGCGGGCTTGTCCTTCTCGGGGCGGCTCTGCAGCAGATCGGCCTGACCGTAGGCACATTGGATCGCGTCCGGTTTCGCGCCGATCAGCGTGTCCATCACCGCGGCCATATCCTCCAGCCCGACCATGAAGCTCGGCTCGTTGCAGACCCCGTGATCGACCGCCACGTCGAGGCATCCGCCGTTGGTGAACATCCGGTTCATCCGGGCTTTCGAACTTACACGCACTGCAATCTCCGTTCCTTGTTGCGGTCGTTGAGAGTGTCGCGCGACACTCCGTGATATGTCTCCAGATCGCCGATCAGCGTCTCCGACTGGGCCGCCAGGTCAGACGGCGAAATCCCGCGTTCCCGCGCCAGTATGGCACCTGCTCGGGCGATGATCTCTGCCGAGACCGCGCCCGTGATCGCAAGGTCGGTGCGGCGCAGGATGATATCCGACAGGGACTCGACAAATTCGTGGCGGATCAGCCAGACGATTTCGGCCTCTGTGTAGGCACAGTCCGGCGCAAGCGGGGCGTCGTCGGGCATACTCGCGCAGAAATTCCGAACCTGTCCGGCGCGCGCGCCATAGCGGGCGACGAGCGCCGCGGCCCGCGCGGGCGGCGTTCCGGTTTCTGCCAGATGCGCTTCGGTATCCCCGTTATAGCCCGCTCCGCCGCCGATGGCGCGGTCGCGTGTCGAGACCAGACGATCGCGGCCAAGCGTGGCCAACACCTCATCGGACGTCTGTTCGGCGAAGGCCCGGAAGGTCGTCCACTTCCCGCCCACCATGCAGAATTGCGGCACCGGACCGTCGAGCTTGCGCGTATAGTGCCCGCGTGAAATCCGGCCGGTGAAATCATGGTCGCTCTTGGGAAGAGGACGGATGCCGCTGAAACTGAAGACGACCTGTCCGGCGTCGATCGGCAGGCCGGGGAAGATCAGGCGCAGACTGTCGAGGATATAGTCCAGTTCTTCGGGCTCGCAGCGCACACGGCTGGCATCGCGGACCCTGATATCAGTCGATCCTGCCAGCACGCGCCCCAGATAGGGAAAGACGATGCAGACACGCCCGTCCGCATTCTCGAAATAGACCATATGGCCGGCGAGCGCGTCGTGCAGCGCCGGATTGTCGAGGATGAGGTGCGAGCCCTTGGTGCCGGACACCATCCGGTCGCCCTCGGGCGCGCCCAGCGCCGCGCGGGTCGCATCGAGCCAGGCGCCGGTGGCGTTGACAATGGCGCGCGGTTGCAGCGCGAGGCGGTTGCCGGTCTGCCGGTCAAGGAGCATGTATCCCGCCCCGTCGGGTTGCAGTTCGGCATAGTTGAGCGCGACACAATCCGGCGCGGCCGTCTCCATATCCTGCACCATCTCGATGCAGAGCCGCTCGGGATGCGAGATCCACGCATCGTGGTAGATCGCCGCGAGCCGCAGGTCGCGGGTCAGTTCCGGCCAGCGGGCCCGTGCCTTGGCGGCTGACAGGAACCGGTGCGGCGGCAGCATCCGCCGCTTCCGCGTCACCCAGTCATAAAGCGCGAGGCCGAATTTGATCGGCACCGCCCCGCGCGCCGAAGGCCGGTCGGTCCAGCCGAAGAAGGTGGCAGGCGCATTGAGCAGACCGGAAAAATAGCTCGCGACGGGGATCACGGTCGGCAGAGGCCGCACCATATGGGCCGCGTTGCGCAGCAGCGCGTCACGTTCGCCAAGCGACTCGCGCACCAGATCGAACTCGCCATTTTCAAGATAGCGCAGCCCGCCATGGATCATCCGCGACGGCGCGGCGCTGCACCCGGAGCTGAAATCGTTGCGCTCCACCAGAAGCACCCGCAGACCCTGCAGCGCCAGATCGCGATAGACCCCGATCCCGTTGACGCCACCGCCCACGACGACGACGTCGAACGCACCATCGGCGTCGATCCGGTCAATCCTGTCCTGTCGCGTGTCAGACATAGGGCTCCTGTTCACCGGATCGCGGTCCGGTGGCGTTGAAAGGTCGGTCGGGACGGGGTCTAGCCGTCGAGGTCGGTCAGATGCGTGGCGGCGGCGCTGTCAATCGCCGCGATCTCCTCCTTGGACAGGCGCAGACAGCCTGCGCGGGCATTCTCGATGGCTTGCTGTTCGTTGCGGGCGCCGCAGAGCGAGAAAGTGATGCCGGGCTGTTGCAGCGTCCAGGCAATCACGATCTGCGATGGCGAGGCGTCATGCGCGCTGGCAACCGGCGTGATCGCCGCCATGAGGCGCGCGACCTTCTCACGGTTGGACAGCGAGAAGCGCGGATTGTCCTTGCGCAGGTCGTCGCCTTCGAATCTGCGCTCCGGCCCCATCTTGCCGCTCAGAAGCCCCAGCGCGAGCGAGGAATAGCTCAGCACCGACACACCGTTTTCACGGCAGAGCGGCAGCATCTCGGCTTCGAGGTCGCGCTTGACCATCGAATATTCCTCCTGCACCGCATCGAGCTGGCCCGCGGCCAGATAGGCGCGCACCTCGTCGGGCGCCGTATTGCTCGCTCCGATCGAGCGGATCTTGCCCTGATCCTTCAACATCAACAGCGTCTCCATCGTCTCGGCGATGGGCGTGGTCGGGTCCTGCCAGTGGGTGATATAATGATCGATCACGTCGGTGCCGAGCCGCTTCAGGCTCTCCTCCACCTCGTGGATGATCCCGTCGCGGCCGAGATAGCGGTGCACCGGTCCGATATCGCAATCGAAGAAATGGTTGCCCTTCTGCGTGTGCCAGACCAGTCCGCATTTGGTGGCCAGCACGACCTTGTCGCGGCGGCCTTTGAGCGCCTTGCCGACGATCTCCTCGGCCAGTCCCTGACCATAGGCCGGCGCCGTGTCGATGAGCGTGATGCCGGCATCGATGGCAGCATGGATCGCGCGGATCGACGCGGCCTCGTCGGTCCCGCCCCACATCCAGCCGCCGATCGCCCAGGTTCCGAGCCCGACCGCCGTCGCCTCGATCCCCGACCGGCCGATCGGGCGTTTCAACTGCGTGTCACGCACGGTCTCAAGCATCTTCGGGTTCCTTCTCCAAAATCGCTGTAGCGGTGTTTTCGTCGGTGACGAGCGCGTTGATATAGCCGCCGTTCAGAACGGCGCGGATCGGCTCGACTTTCTCCCGTCCCGAGGCGACACCGATTGCCACGGGCACATTTTTCAACCGCGCGGGCGACAGGGCCACCAGACGGGAGTTGAACGGGTGGGCAGAGAGCGCCCCGTCTGCCTCGATCAGATGGCCGAGGAACTCGCCCCGCACCCCGCCGTCATAGAGCGCCTTGCGTTCGCTCGCGGAAACCGGATGCGCCTCGTAATAGGTCGGGTTCTCGCCCGCCACGGCGCCGACGCCCACCAGCGCGACCGCCGCCTGCCCGGCCTGGTCCATCACAGACTGGACGGATTTGACCGACATGACCATGTCCCTCTCCTTGGGCGATTCCGCGTGCAGCGGCGCGTGGATGAGCGTGGCGCGGGCCGACAGCCGGTTCGCCAACTCGGTCGCGATATGGTTCACATCGGTATAGTGATGCCCCTGCACCCCGCCGGTGGCGGGAACGACATTCACGTCATAGGTCCGGTTCGGCGCCACGTTGGCGATGATCGCGCTCAGCGTCTTGCCGCCGGAGATCGCGATCTGGTCGCCGTCGCGCAGATTGTCGAGCAGCAGGCTCGCCGCGCCGCGCCCGACCTCGTTGAGCGTCGTCTCGGGGCTTCCGGTCACGGCGGGCAGCACGATGCAATTGTGCAGTTTCCAGCGTTCGGTCAGACGGGCTTCGAGATCGAAGAGCCGCATGAGCGGGGTCTTGATCGTGATCTGCACCATCCCGAGGTCGCGCCCCTGCTTGATCAGGCGGTTCACCTTGGCGGTCGACAGGCGCAGGTCCTTGGCGATCTCGGACTGCGGATGGCCTTCCTCATAGTGCAGTTTCAGCACCTTGGCGATCAGCAACGTCTGTTCGGGTGTCAGCATGGCGGCGCTCATTCTGCTCGGCCTTTCCGGGTGATGACATGGTTGGAGGCCGCCGCGGCCAGGAGCGCGGCGCCGATGACAAGCGTCTGGTAATAGGCGGGCACCAGCGTCAGCATGCCGACCGTCAGGGCCATGATGATGAGTGCCCCCACGAACGACCGCAGGACCCGCCCCTCGCCGCCACTGAAGGCGGTGCCGCCGAGTAGCACGACCAGGATCGCGGTCAGTTCCATCCCGTCGCCCGAGAGCGGGTCGCCGAGCGACATAAAGCTCGACCGGGCGATCCCCGCGAGCGCGGCTGTGACGCCGACAAGGATATAGAGCAGGAACACCACGCGGCCCGTATTGATGCCGCTCAGTTTCGCTGCGGTCGGGTTGCCGCCCGTGGCCGCCGCATGTTTGCCGAGCACGCCGCGGCGCTGGATCACGACGAAGGCAATCGTGACGGCGATGGCCACCCAGAAGGCCGCGGGCAGCCCGAGGAAGATCCCCGAACGGCCATAGCCGTTGAACCAGCCCGGCATCTTCAATCCGCCGCCCGACTTGATCGCCGAGACACCATCCTCGACCAGCAAGAGCGCCACACCCTTGTAGAGGCTGAGCGTGATCAGCGTTGCGATGACCGGCGTGATCTTCAGCCGCACGACAAGGAACCCGTTGATCGCGCCGAGCCCGATGCCGACGACGACCGTCAGCACGAAGGCGAGCAGGAATGGCACGCCGTTGATCGCCAGCAACGCATAGACGACCGCGCTGAGGCTCATCGCGCTGCCCACCGACAGGTCGATATAGCCCGAGATCATCAGCATGGTGAATGCACCCGCGATCACGAGGATCGGCGCGGAGACACGCAAGATGTTGATGATGTTGTTCTTGTTGAGGAAATTCCCCCGCTCGAACAGGTCGAACTTGTCGAGATTGGCCGTGCTGAGGAGCAGGACCACCGCAACGAGCACGAAGTAGATGTAATAGTCCCGCAGGAAGGCCCCGACCTTCGGCAGAAGGCCCGTTTGGGCGTGGGTGCTGGTCTGGATGTCCGACATGGGCCTCACCGGTTCCTGCGGGCAAGCGCCCAGGTTTGCGCCACGATGGCAAGGAAAACGGCAATGGCCTTCAGGATATATTGCCAGTCGGGCGACAGGACGAGACCGGTCGCAGCCGATGTAACGACCGCGAGAATGATCGCCCCGAAGAACATGCCGATGACCGATCCGAACCCGCCCGCAATCGCCACCCCGCCGAGGAGCGCGATCACCAGAGCGTCGAACTCCATCAGCGTGCCGCGGTTGGAATAGCCCGACTTGAATTCCGAGGCGAGCAGGATGCCCACGATCCCGGCGATGGCCGAACTGAACAGGTAGAGCTTGGTGATGTGCCAGCCGCGGTCGATCCCTGACAGGGTGGCTGCGACCGGGTTGGTGCCGATCCAATAGGTGATCCGGCCGAAGACCATGCGCTTCTCGATGAAGACCGCGACGAGCAGCAGGACCGCCATCAGCACCACCGCGAATTTCACGGATGTGCCGAACATGCTCAGATTGCCAAGATAGCCGAACTCCGGAGGCAGGTTGGTGTTGCGCTGCGATCCGTGGGTGATGACCTGCGCGATGCCGCGGGCCACCATCATCGTGCCGAGCGTGACAATGATCGACGGGATGCCGAAGCGCACGACGAAGAGCGCATTGAGCGCGCCGATCGCCATCGCACCGGCCAGCGCACAGGCCAGTGCCAGCGGATAGGGCAGCCCGAGCCCGACCGAGAGCGGGTTTCCGTCGCCCGCGGCCTGCGCGAACCAAACCGACAAGACGCCCGACAGGGCCACGATGCCGCCTACCGACAGGTCGAAATTGCCCGACACGAGCAGGAAGGTGACGCCAATGCCGAGCGAGATCACCGCCCAGTTGTTGGTCACCAGATTGATCATGTTCTGGACCTGAAAGAAGTTCGGGACCATCAGCGATGCAAAGAGGAACAGCCCCACCGCGACACCCGCGACAAGCAGCGTGATGAAGCTCTCGTCGCTCATCCGACGGCGCGTGTGGGGTGCGGGGCGGGGCACGGTTTCGCTCATCATTGGACCGCTCCCTGACCACCTGTGACGACGTTGAGAATATGGGCAATGTCTACATCCGGTCCGTTCGTGATCTCTTCCTGCACCGCGCCGTCGAAGAGCAGGAACACCCGGTCGCAGATGCCCAGAACCTCCTCCAGTTCCGAGGAGAAGACAGCCACCGCCTTGCCGGCATCGGCGAGGTCGCGGATGATGTCATAGATCTCGGTCTTGGCGCCGACATCGACACCCCGCGTCGGTTCGTCGAGAAGCAGCAGGTCCGCCTCGGAGAAGAGGCATTTCGCAAAGACGACCTTCTGCTGGTTGCCGCCCGACAGCTTTTCCGTGTGCTTGTCGATCGAACTGGTCGCGATGTTGAGCCGGCGGACGTAGTCGTCCGCCGCGTCGCGCTCCAGCCCCGACCGGTAGAGCCCGGCCTCCGACATGTTGCGCAGGTTCATGACGGGGATGTTTTCGCGGATCGACAGGCTGGTGAAGAGCCCCTGCGTGCGCCGTTCCTCGGGCACGAGCGCAATGCCGGCCGCAAGCGCCTTTTTCGGGGACGCCGCAACCGGCGCGCCCTTGAAGCGGATCTCCCCAGAGACACGGTCGGCGCCGAAAATGGCACGGGCGATCTCGGTCTTGCCGGCGCCGATCAGGCCGTAGAAACCGACGATCTCGCCCTTGCGGATCGCGAATGACACGTCTTTCAGGAGCCTGTTGCTCAACCCCTCGGCCGACAGCATCACCTCGTCGGTCACGGCCGTGCGCGGCTCGTAGGTCTGAAAGACCGTCCGGCCGATCATCATCTCGATCAGCTCCGACCGGCCGTCCACCTCCGAGAGCGGCTGTGTGGCGATATGCTTGCCGTCGCGCAGCACTGTCACCATGTCGCCCAGCTGGAAAATCTCGTCGAGCTTGTGGGAAATGTAGATCACCGTCACGCCGGACGCCTTGAGCCGCCGGATCACGCCGAAGAGCCGTTCCACTTCACGCTCCGACAGGGCGGCGGTGGGTTCGTCCATGATGATGATGCTGGCCCCGGATGAGGCCGCGCGGGCGATCTCCACGATCTGTTTCTGGGCGACGCTGAGCGCCGAGACGCGGGCTTTGGGGTCGATGGAGGGCTCGATCGCCTTCAACGTCTCCACCACCCGGCGGTCGAGGTCGCTCGATACGAGGAAGCCGAAGCGGCTCTGCTCCATCCCGAGCGTCAGGTTCTCCTGAACCGTGAGTTCCTCCACCACGTGCAATTCCTGGAATAACGTTGCGAGGCCGCCGTCTCGGGCCTCCTGCGGGTTGGCCGGCGCATAGTCGCGGCCCAGAACCTGCATCGTGCCGCTCGTCGGCTCCAGTGCGCCGGTCAGCATCTTGACCAGCGTCGATTTGCCGGCGCCGTTCTCGCCCACAAGGCAATGGACGGTTCCCGGAGCGATGTCGAAGCTCACTGTGTCGACCGCGCGGACGCCCGGATAGTCCCGTGTCAGGCTGTCGACGCGCAGGACAGGTGCGGCCCCGTCGCTGTCCAAGATCGGTGTCTCTTGCATGGATCCCTGATCCTTCGGTGGCGCAGCGCGGTGCCGCGCGCGGAGTCCCGGTTGGCCCGGCGGTGTTGCGGCTAGACTGCCACTGTCACCGCCGGACCGGTTGCCGTGTCCAGCTTAGCTGCCGAACTGCTGCTCGAGCCAGGCCTTCGCCTCGTCCTGCTCCATCGACCAGTAGGAGATGGTGTAGGCCTTGTAGAAGAACTCCTCGGCCGGATCATTGGACGGGGCGACCTTGCCGTCGACAACATCCATGATCAGATCGATGCGCCCCTGCGCGGTTTCCACCGGCGGCAGACCCATGGAGACTTTCAGGCTCGAATTGGGATCAAAGACCTGCTCGTACTCCACCGCGTCGAAATCGACGCTGGCGACGATCTCGGTCAGCGGCTTGCCATCCTCGAACTTGCCGCGGCCGAGCTGCGACAGGCCGGCCATGGTGCCAACCGTCAGGTTCGACGCTTCGGAATAGATCAGGTTCACTTCCGGGCGCTGGGTCAGCAGGTCGACGATGATCTGCTTGGCTGCTTCCTGGCCGGCGCTGGAATCGAGCGCGCCGAGATTTTCCGCATCCGGATCGACCGAGAGCACACCCTCGACGAAGGGGGCGGTGCGGCCGGAATTGACTTCCGTGTGGTTGGGCCAGCCAAGCTGCACCATCACGATCGGCTTGTCGGGATGCGCCTCTTTCCAGGCCTTGGCCATCTGGGCACCCATCTCGAAAGACACGGCCGCCTCGTCGCTGCGCGCGGTCGGGATACCCGTTTCGGTGATCGGGCTGAAGAAGGAGGTCATCACGATCCCCTCGTTCAGCGCATCAGTGACGCCCGGCGTCGCCGCCTCGGCGTCCCAGATATGCAGCGTGGCCGCGTCGAAGCCGCCCGCGATGATCTGGTCGACATTCTGGGTCATCACCGCAGAATCGGCCTGCCCGTCGAAGACGACGACCTCGGCCCCGTATTTTTCCTTCGCGTAGCGTTCGGCCTCGGCCGCCTGCGACTGATGGAACACGTTGGACAGGTCCGATACGAAGAAGGCAATCCGCTTGCCGTCATCCGCCATCGCGACCGTGCCCGCTACAAGCGCTGTCGAGGCAATCGCCCCTGCCAGCAGCCGTTTCACTCCCTGGGTCCGCATGTTGTTTCCTCCACTGTTCTGGACCGGCAGGCCTCCTCGCCTGCGCGCTTTTGGCATCACAAGAAGGGACATGACCTGAGTCGTGATTTCTTGCGTCGCACGAAAGAGGCTCACGCGAATCGATTTATATGTCAATAATTGAAATATATTTCATGCGGTTCTGGCAGCAATCGGAAAGCAGCATATACGGCGTCGATCTCTCAAGCGCGGGGAGATTTCGATCACGAATGCATATACTTCAATAACTTAGAGATGCCGCCACTAATCTGCTTGGCTTTGTCGTTGGCTCGAGCTATACAGATTAAAGATTATATCTTTATAACATATGGTGTAGAGAGATGCGCATTCCGACGATCCGGCTGAACGATGGTGTCGACATTCCGGCGCTCGGATTCGGGACCTGGCAACTGCCCGACAACCGCGTGCCCGACGTGATCGGCTGCGCATTGGAGGAGGGCTACCGGCATTTCGACACGGCCCATGCCTATCTGAACGAAGCCTCGCTCGGCGCCTATCTGCGCGACTGTGGCGTCCCGCGCGACCAGTTGTTCGTCACCTCGAAGCTCTGGAACGACCGGCACGGTTATGACCGCGCGCTGGAAAATTTCGACGCGACGATGGAGCGGCTGGGGTTCGAGACGCTCGACCTCTACCTCATCCATTGGCCGGTGCCGATGGAAGACCTCTATGTCGACAGCTGGAAGGCGATGATCCGTTTGCGCGACGAGGGCCGGATCCGCTCGATCGGCGTGTCCAATTTCGAGCCCGAGCATTTGACGCGCCTGATCGGCGAGACCGGCGTTGCGCCGAGCCTCAACCAGATCGAGCTCCACCCCAATTTCCAGCAGCGCGACGTGCGCGACTTCCACCGCGACAACGGGATCGCGATCGAGAGCTGGAGCCCGCTGGGACAGGGTCACATGATGCAGGACCCGATCCTGACCGACATTGCCGCGAAACATGGCGTGACGGCGGCCAAGGTGATCCTGCGCTGGCATCTGCAACAGGGGCTCGTCGCCATTCCGCGCTCGAAAACGCCCGCGAACATCGCCGCCAACCGCGATATTTTCGGCTTTGAACTCGATGCGGACGACATGGACCGGATCGCGACGCTCGACAAGGGCGCGGAGGGCCGGATCGGGCCGCACCCGCAGGAGCTTGGCCCCGTCGCCCTGCCGACGAAAAGCTGAGCGGGTTCAGAGAAGCGCAGAGAGAAAGCGCCGCTGCTTTTGCAACTGGTCCGCCTCGCCGCCCTCATGGTCGGCGTAGGGGTAGACCTCGATCTCTTTCGCACCGGCATAGGCATTGTAGGCCGCGAATACCGTCCGCGGCGGAATGATCCGGTCCATCAGCGCAACGGAAAACATCGCCGGGGCCTTTGCCCGCGCGGCGAAGCCGACCGCGTCGATATAGGACAGGGTGCGCATCACATCCGCCTCGGCCCCGCGCTGCCAGCGCAGGTAGCGCACCAGTTCGAAATAGGGATCGCTGTCCACCATCGTGATCGCCTGCGCGATATGGCACAGGAACGGCACGTCGACGAGCGCGGCGGCCACGGGCGCGAAGGCCGCGGCGGCAAGCGCCTGCGCCCCGCCCTGGCTGGCGCCGGACGCAACGATATTGTCGGGGTCCACCCCGTCGATCCGGGATGCAACACGGGCACACATGATCGCGTCCACGAAAAGCCGGTGGTAATAGCTCGTCTCCGGCGCGCGGATCCCCCGCGTCAGGAAGCCCGCCGTTTGCGGCCCGCCAGAGCCGGACGGATCGTCCGTCGCCCCCGTCGAGCCACGCCCGCCGGTCCAGCCGGCCCCCTGCCCGCGCAGGTCCATCACGAGGCAGGCATAGCCCGTCGCCGGCCAGTGGAGATATTCCTCCGGCCGCCCGCGTCCGCCGCCGTAGCCGAGATACTGGATGATGCAGGGCAGCGGCCCGACCAAACCTGCCGGACGGATGAACCAGCCCCGCACAGGCTGGCCGTCAAAGCCCGAGAAGGTCAGGTCGTAAGCCTCGATCATCGGCATGCCGGTCTCGACCGGTTCCAGCACCGGCGGTGCGGCCATCTGTTCGGCCCGCGACAATGCCGCGGTCCAGAATGTGTCGAAGTCGGGGGCGACGATGCCCGAAAGGTCCGGCGCGTATCGGCGCAGTTCCTCCAGCGGCAGGTCGTACTGCATCACTCCACTCCGGCGAAATCGCGCAACTTCAGAAAAAAGTCGCGGAAGATCGCATTGCGGTCAACATGGCGCACATAGCGCATCGGCGCGCGGTCATCATCATAGGACCAGGTGCCATTGTCCGACAGGATCGGGCGCGACCGTTGCACCGCCGGGCACCAGTCGGGATTGACCAGCCATGCGACAGCCGCCATGTCCCAGATCTCTTTCGCCCAGCCCAGATGGTCGTCGGAGTAATCCTTGAACCGTTGCGCAAGAAACGCACCGATGTCGCCGTGCGGCTCGACATAGCGCTCGATCTCCGCCGGCGTGGAGGTGAGGTGCGTGACGACCCCTTCACAGGGGACGAGCACGAGCGGCACGTCGCAATCGAGCAGCACCTGAACGCCGCCAATATCCTGCCGCAGATTGAACTCGCGCGTGTGCGGCCAGTGGAGCGCATGCCCCCCGAGCCAGACAACCACGATCCGGCCTGCAATCTCGGGCGCTTTCAGAAGCGCGGAAGTCACGTTCGAGATCGCGGCAATCGCCACGACATAGAGCGGATCGTCCGGCGTGGCGGACCGTGCGCGCGCGATCAGATCGTCGACGGCGGGGGCTTCGCGGGCTTCTTTCGCAGGGCCGACATAGTCCGTGACACCCTTGAAGACGAACCCGTCATGGTCCCGGCCGAGGCGGGAGAGGAGGCGCAGGATCTCGTCATAGGACTGTTCCATCCCCTCGCCCGGCGTCGCGGCGCGGCTGTTTGAAAAGGGCGCGGCGTAGATCGCCTCGACCGTCACGGCCTCCGGCGACAGGAGCGCGTAGACCAGCGCGAACTGGTCGTCGATCTCGTTGAACGTGTCGGTGTCGAGCACCATCCGGACCTTGCGTCCGGGGTGGGCGGGTGCCGCGCGATGGGTCATGTCAGGCTCACTCCTGCTTCCTTGGCATAGTCGCGCAGCTTCGCCGTGCTGCGCCGTGCCTCTTCGATGTCGGATAGATGTTCGAGGATGAGCCAACTGTCTTTCGGCATATGCGGCTCCATCATCCGCAGAACCTCGATCCAGTTGGTCGGGCTGGTGCCGAGCGGCGCCAGCCCCATCTGCAGGTGAAAGCCCGGTTCCAGCCCGATATCCTTGATATGGCCGAGCCCGTAGACACCCGAGAAACCCTGGCAGACCTCGCGGCAGATCTGGTCCGGGCGGGCATAGTCGCGGAAATCATAGAGGCTCGTCACATCGACATTGGCCACCAGCGCCTCGGGGTGGCTCAGCCGTTCGCGCAGGCGGTGGAACCGTTCGGGATGGTTGATTGCGGTTTTCAGATAGGGCTCGATCGCGATCTTCGCCCCGTGCCGTGCCGCGAGCGCGACAAAGGGCTGGAGCGTCACGACCAACTCGTCGAACGCACCTTCGGTCCAGTTGCGCGGGTCGAAATCCCCGAAGCCGGACGGGTGATGGTTGCCGCCGCAAATGACGATATAGGGGCAGCCGGTGTCCGCGGCCATCGGGATGACTTCCCTGAGCAGGTCCTTCTGGGTCTCCTGCGCCGCTTCGTCCTCCGACAGCGGGTTGAACCCGAAAGCGCCGATCTGGCAGACCTCCAGCCCGTGCTTCTTCAACGTTGACAGGGTCGCCCCGACCCCTTTCGATGCAAGCTCGGCCGCATCGACGGGCACGCCGCGGATGCCAAGTTCGACGGCGGCTTCGATTGTGTCTGCGCCCGCTTCGATCCCAAGTCTCATCTGCCGGTCTCCTTTGTATCAAGAACCGCTGCCGGAGCGCCCGCATCGATCGACCGGTAGATCGCATCCGCCACCCTGACCGCGCGCACCCCGTCCTCGGGCGTCGCCTCGAACGGCCGGCCATCGCGGACACTGCCGAAGAAATGGTCGAGCGCCGCCGAGTAGCGGGTGCGCCCGAGCGTTTCGGGATCGGCATGGAACGACATCACGTCGCCCTGACCCACCGCGAGTTCCAGCCCTGTCCATTTATGGTCAGCGCCGATTAGCCGGGCGCGAGCATGTTCGAAGGTCACGTCGAGAAGCGGGAAGCGCGACTGACCGGAAACGCCATGCCCGCCGATCGTCACCGCAGCCGATGCCCCGCCCTCAATCGCGAAGGTGACCGACGCACCGGTCGGTCCGGGCCGGTCGCCGCCATAAAACGGCTCCGCATAGACCCGTTCGATCCGTCCCATGACCGCTTCGACAATGTCGATCAGGTGGCAGGAATTCTCGTTGAAGAACCCGCCGCCGGTTTCGCGGTCCCAGAGCCAGTTGCCCGACGGCGGCAGCCAGTTGAACATGTAACTGCCGAACCCGAGCTGCGGCGCGCCAAGGTCGGCACCCTTGATGCGCGCGAGCAGCGTCTGGACCGGCGCGTGGAAGCGGAAGGAGAAACCCATCATGGCCCGGTGCCCGTCAAGTTGGGCAACCACGGCCTCGGCCGCCGCCGGCGTGCCTGCAATCGGCTTTTCCAGAAAAAGCGGCACGCCCTTTGCCTTGGCCGCGTCGATGGTGCCCGCCCGCGTGTGCGGCGGCGTCGCAATGATGAGCGCGTCGAGACCGGCGGTCTCGACCATATCCTCGGCCCGGTCGAAGCCCGCGATGCCCAGCGCCTCGGCCGGAGCGCGCCGGTCTGCGGCTCCATCCGCGACAGCGACCACGACGCAATCATCCCGCGTCAGGCAGCTGTGCAGATGGTTGATGCCGAAGCCGAGTCCGGCAATTCCGACGCGCAGAGCCATTACCAGTTCACCCGTGTCTGCATCTCGTATTTGCGGCCGGTCTCCGCGCTTTCCTGCGCGCCGGTCAACATCTCGTTGATATGCGCGCCCCAGTCTTCGTCGATCATGGTGCGGCGTCCGGTGAGGATGCAGTCGATCAATTCACGGCTGGATTCGTGGTAATAGTTGAACCCGCCCGGCACCGGTTTGGGCCATTTGGCCTTGGACAGGTCGCCATCCTTCGGATGCGTCTCCCAGCCGTTTTCATCCGGATTGTTCAGAAGCGACCGGTTGGTCGAGGACACGGTCGAATGGATGCCCGGATAGGGGTCGAAATAGATATTCCCTTCGGTGCCGAACACTTCCATGGACCCGCCGCGCACACCTTTCGGGATCGGCTGGAACGGGCGGCCGACATGGAACATGCCGATCCAGCCTTCTTCCATCTCGTAGAGGATATTGTAGACGTCCGGCGCTTCGGTGCGGGCGGAATCCGTTTTCGGCGCCTTCACCACCGCGTCCCAGTAGTTGGCGTCCCACGGGTCGGTCGCCTTGGACAGGTAGTTGGTATAGTCGCTTTCCGGCACGATCGGGCGGTCGGGCACCTGAAGCGCCGCCATGGCCATGACGGACTTGCAGGTCCCGAGCACCGACACGATCTGGCTTGGCCCGTAGGCATAGTCATAGAGCATCCCGCCGCTTTCCTTGGTCAGGAAGGCCGCCGCGCCGTAGGGGTTGTGGCCCAAACCGCCATTGTCATGGTCGGGACCGGTCCAGATGAAGGAGAACCAGTAGGGATCGCCGAGCGCGCCCTGTTTCACCAGCTCGCGCAGGCGCGGATATGGCGGCTGAAGGGGCGATTGCTGCGAAGGTTCCACAAGGCAATGGACCCCGGCCTTTTTCACGACGGCCTGGATGGCATCGGCATCGGCCTTTGTGGTCGCCATCGGCTTTTGCAGAAGGATGTGCTTGCCGGCTTCCGCGGCAGCCACGGCGAACGCCTTGTGCGTGCCGGGTCCGGTCAGGATCCAGACCGCCTCGATATCGGCTTTCGCCAGCATGTCGTGATAGTCGGTGTAGATTTCCTTCGCGCCGAAGAGGCGCGCGCAATCCTTAGCCCGCTGCTCGGTCAGGTCGCAGACCGCCACCAGATCGGCCGGTTCATGGTCCATCAGGAAGGGCAGGTAATAGGCCGAAGCCACCACGCCGCATCCCACGACCCCGATTTTCACTTTCCTGTCCGCCATGGGATCATCCTTTCTCATGTCCGGTGATGCGCAACGCCCAAAGGTCGCGGTCCAGCACCTCGTCCGCCGCGTCGATCACGGCCTCATAATCTTCGTGCGGCAGGAAATAGCGCCCCGACAGCCGGTCGGCGCGGCCCGACGCAAGCGCCAGCACGCAGTCCGCCACGACCGAGGGCGGATGGTCCTCTCCGCGCTCGAATATCTCCTTGATGAGCGGACGGTAGGTCCGCGCCTGCCCGTCCTCGACCAGCCATTTCGTCATGGCGGTGGCCACCGCGGGCGGGCCGACGGCAAAGGCCTGACAGCCATGCTCGGCCAATTCGATGGCCAGTCCTTCGGTGATCCGCGTGGTGCCGGTCTTCGACGCCGCGTAGGACGTGCCATAGGGATGGCCGTCGAGCACGCCGCCAGAGGATACGATGTTGATGACCCGGCCCAGCTTGCGATCGACCATGCCGCCGGTGACCCGGTTGCACATGAGAAACGTGCCGATCAGGTTGATCCGCACATCGCGCTGCCAGAGGTCGGGATCGCATTCCCACATGGGCGCGCAAACACTGAATGTGCCGGCATTGTTGACGAGCAACTCGCATGGACCGAAGGCCGCTTCGGCTGCCGTGACAGCCGCATCGACACTGGCCGCATCGGACACATCCGCCTCGAAGGCACGCACCGCGTCTCCGTGACGGGTGGCGAGGTCCTGCAACTGGGACCGGTCGATGTCGAACATGGCAACGGAATACCCGTCGCTCACGAGCGCATCTGTGATCGCGGTTCCGAGCCCGCCGGCAGCGCCGGTTACATAAGCGGTTGGCATGTGTGTCCGATCCGGTGGCAGAGGGTGGCAGAAGAAATGAAAAGAAGGGGCAGGCGGCGCACAGAGGGGAGACTACGCACCCCCTGCCCCGAAGGAACCGGCCCTGGGATCCGACCGGTGTTTCGCATCATCGCGCGCACCTCCGGCATCACGGCCGGAGCAGCGGGTAGAATTCGCTCGGATCGCACTGTTCGCGCATCCAGTTGTAGACATCTTCCTCCTCCGGCTCGAACCCGTTCAACTCGGAGCGGTTCGTCCGAACCGTCACCGTCAGGTTGACGCGTGGCTCGTCGAGCGTGTTCGCGGCACTTGCATGGAGCGTGTAGGCATTGTGAACGGCGGCATAGCCCGCCCCCATGGCCGCAACCGATTCCGTCCAGGTCTCGCCATCGGGCACGCGCAATTCATTGCGGCGCGATTCAAGGTCGCTATCCTCGCGGTCGTGGAAGAAGTTTCCATCCTTGCCCGCGCCCCAGAGATGCGACCGCGGCACATAGCGCAGCGCACCGCGCTCTTCCTCGCAATCCGACAGCGCCACGAAGACGGCATTGGTCTCGATCGGGTTCTTGAACCAGCGCCAATAGGGTCCGTCGCGGTGCCAGCCGAAGGTCGATTTACTGCCTTTGCCGGGCTTGATTGTGCCAAGGATGCCCCAGACCTGAACCCATTCCGCGTCGAGCACATCGCAGAGCCATTTCACGAATGCAGGCTCCTCGGCCACGGCAAGGATCGCCTTGTTGGCGCGGTGGGCCTCCTGGATCGTGGCCATGTGGGTCGGATCCTGATCCGGGGTCCAGCCGTGCATCGGCAGGGGCGGCTTGCCGGTCGCATATTCCCCGCGGGACACGGCCAGAAGCGCGTCGCGGGCAGCCGCCGCCACGTCGGGGCGGATCACCTGCTCGGGCGACATGACCACACCGTCATTGGCATAGTCGGCCTTGAAATGGCTGATGACCGGGGTTTTCACTGCGGATTCCATGATGTCCTCGTCAATCTGTGCGTCGAATCATGACATGCTTTGTATAATGTTATGACTTTATGTCTTTTGCAAGAGTCATATGGTTGAACGGGGTCAGAGCGAGACCGTCTTGCTCTGACCGACCGACAGGATCGCCGCTCGCAAACGGACCGCGTCCTGCGTCTCGGTCAGACCGAAGGCGAAGCGCGCCGGCACATGTTCCATGTAGATGTTCATGTCGTGCCGCCCGTAGCCGAAGACGGTCATGTTCTTTTCCATCGGCCAGAAACTGTCGCGGCAACCGGCATTCTCAGGGCTCTGGCTCCAGAGCCACAGGCAGCGCCCCCGACCCTCCTTGCCGAAGGCAATCCATTTCGGATCGGGCAGCACTTCGTCCCAACTTTCCGACAGCGGCCGCTTGAGCCCGTCGGAGCGGATGCAGAAATCTTCCGCCTCGTCGAGCTTGCCCGATGGCGTGCCCTCATAGAGGAGCCAGTAAGGATGGCCGACCTTCAGCACCGTCAGTTCCGCATGGTCGGGGAAGATATGCCATCGGCAGCCCCAGACTTCATCCTTCGACCAGGTCTCGAACGTGGCGCGCAAGGGCCCCACAATTGGTGCGCTCGTCTCGCAGTTGAAATGGCCGGGGTGGTAGACATTGTCGGGATAGGCAAGGTTCGGGATACCGCGATAAATCCCGTCGCTGCCGCCCCAGGGGCGGAAACTCAGCCAGTCCTTGCCGTCCGCATCGATGATCGAGGCAAAGCCGCCGCCGGCCTTGTGATAGTACCAGCTGCTGCCGTCGATCTGGAAGCGCAGCGTCTCCTGCCCCTCATAGTCCGCGATCGTGTCGACCGCGATCCGTGCCTTGGTCTGCGCCTGCCCCGGTTTCACGCGGAGCGGTCCGTCGGCAGCCCCATCTGCATCGACAACCAGTTCGGCAGATCCGTCCGGCAACAGGTCGAGCTGGCTGGGAAGCGTGCGGCCCGCCGCATCCTCGACCACCAATGCACGCCCCAGACCGTCGAGCGTCGCGGCGCCCAGTTCGGCAATGATCCACCGTTCGGAGCCGGAACCCCGTTTGATTTCTACTGTCATTTTCTCGTTCCTAAATCGTCGTTTCTTCTGTGCTCAGGTCCAGCGCGTCGGCGTGATGGCAGGCAACGCTGGTCGCAGGGTTTCGGGCCCAGGGGCGAAGCACGGGCGCTTCGCGCTGGCAAAGATCGGTCGCGTGCGGGCATCGTCCGGCAAAGACGCAGCCTTGTCGCTTCAGGGTCGGACCGGCGATTTCTCCGGTCAGCACCTTGCGCTTGCGGTGCCGTCCGTCGCGCCGCGAGGGCATCGCGTCGAGCAGCGCGCGCGTGTAGGGGTGCGCCGGGGCGGCAAACAGGTCGTCGCGCGTCGCCAGTTCCATGATCGTGCCGAGATAGAGCACCATCACACGGTCGGAGATGTAATCGACCACGCCCAGATCATGGCTGACGAAAATGTAGGACAGCCCCATCTCGTCCTGCAGATCGCGCAACAGGTTCAGGACCTGCGCCTGAACGCTCACGTCGAGCGCGCTCACCGGTTCGTCGCAGATGAGCAGCCGCGGCGAGACGGTCAGCGCGCGCGCGATCCCGACCCGTTGGCGCTGGCCGCCGGAGAGCTGGTGCGGATAGCGGTTGACGGTATCCGCGCCAAGCCCGACCCGCTCGAGGAGCGAGACAACCCGGTCGCGGCGTTCGGCAGGCGTGCCGATCCGGTGGATGTTGAGCGGCTCTGCAACGAGATCCCCGATCCGCATCCGGCTATTGAGCGAGGCATTGGGGTCCTGGAACAGCATCTGGATCTGCTGCCGGATCGGGCGAAGCTCTGCCTTCGACATATGTGTCAGATCGACCTCACCGCCCTCCGACCGGAAGGTGATCTGCCCTGCATTCGGCTCGTAGAGCCGCGCGATACAGCGGCCGATCGTGGTCTTGCCCGAACCGCTTTCGCCCACGATCGACAGGGTTTCCTGCCGGTTCAGCCCGAAGCTGACATTGTTCACCGCCAGAAGGCCGCCCTGCCCGGACTTGTCCGCACCGAAACGCAGGGTCAGGTCTGTCACGTCAAGGATCTGCTCGTCACGCATGGCCGGCCTCCGCGTCATCGTAGAGCCAGCAGGCAACGGAGGTTTCCGCATCGATCCTGAACGTAGGCGGCTGGGTGTTGCACTTTTCCGTCGCCTGCGCGCAGCGCGGCGCGAAGGGGCAGCCGGCCGGGCGCTGGTGCGGGCCGGGCACCGTGCCCTCGATCGGGGTCAATCGGGTGCGGCGCCCCAGCGACGGGAGCGAGGCCAGAAGCCCGCGCGTATAGGGATGTTTCGGATCGTCGAAGACCCGCGCGGCGGTCGTCGTCTCGACCACGCGGCCGAGATACATCACGATCACACGGTCGGCGATTTCCCCGACCACGTTCAGGTCATGGGTGATGAGCATGAGCGCCATGTTGCGCTCGCGCTTCAACTCTTCCAGAAGCGCCAGGATCTGCGCCTCCACCGTCACGTCGACGGCCGTGGTCGGCTCATCGGCGATCAGCAGGCGCGGATCGGAAGACAGGGCCATCGCGATCATCGCGCGCTGGCGCATCCCGCCCGAGAAGGCATGGGGGTACTGTTTGGCCCGCCGCGCGGGTTCGTTGATCCCGACCCGCTCCAGCAGCTGCTCGGCCTTGGCCCAGGCGTCGGCCTTGCTGAGGTCGGAATGGAGGCGGATCGCCTCCACGATCTGCGCCCCGATCGTGTAGACCGGATTGAGCGAGGTCATCGGCTCCTGGAAGATCATGCCGATGTCGTTGCCACGAATGTCGCGCATCACCGGACCGAGCGGGTCCTGCTGCGCCAGATCGAGCGTGCCGCCCCGTGCGGCAAAGCGGATCTCTCCGGCGGCGATTTCCCCGATGCGGCGGGGCAGCAGGCCCATGATCGACCGTGCCGTCACCGATTTTCCGCAGCCCGATTCCCCGACCACCCCGACGGTTTCACCTTCGGCGATCTCGAAGCTCACATCGTCGACGGCGCGCAACGTGCCCTGTTCGACATGGTAATGGGTGTGCAGTCCCTGCACGCTGAGTAGGGTCATGAGAACGGATCCACCATGTCGCGCAGCCCGTCGCCGAGGAAGTTGAAGGCAAGGACCGTGATGAAGATGAAGGCGGCCGGGAAGAGCATCCACGGATAGAGCGCGATGACCTGCACCTTGAACGCATCGGAGAGCAGGAGCCCCCAGCTGATCATCGGCGGCCGCACCCCGATGCCGAGGAACGAGAGCGCGCTCTCGCCCAGGATCGTCACCGGCACTGCGAGGGTCGCGGTCACGATGATATGGCTCAGCATATTGGGGATCAGGTGCTTGCGCATGATCCAGCCGGTCGAGGCACCGGAGGCTTCCGCCGCCATGACGAAATCGCGCTTCTTGAGAGACAGGGTCAGGCCGCGCACCTCGCGCGCCAGCCCGGTCCAGCCGAGGAATGCCAGCACGACGACAATGCCCGCATAGACCCATTCCGGCGGCCAGAGCGGCGGGATCGCAGCCGACAGCGCCATCCAGAGCGGAATTTCGGGAAAGACCCGCAATGTCTCGATGAACCGCTGGACGAAATTGTCGAACCAGCCGCCATAGTAGCCCGACAGGGCGCCGATCACCGCGCCGAGCATCACCATGATGAGCACGCCGATCAGACCGACGGTCAGGGACACCTGCCCCCCATAGACGATGCGGCTGAACAGGTCGCGGCCGCGCTGGTCGTGGCCGAGCAGCGCAATGCGCGCATCATCGCTGCGCAATCCGAAGAGGTGCAGGTCGGAGGTCACAAGGCCGAGCACCTTGTAGCTGTCGCCACGCTCGAAGAAGTAGATATATTCGCGCACCTCCTCATCTGCGACGAATTCAAGCAGGAAGGTGACCGGGCTGCGTTCCGCTTTCACCGGATGGACGAAAGGCCGGAGCGAACAGCCCGCATCGTCACAGAACTGGATCGGCGTCGGCGGCGCATAGGACAGGCGGCTTTTGCCATTCTGCGGTCCGTAGGGCGCCACGAACCCCGCGAAGATTGTCGCCAGATAGAGCAGGATCAGCACAAGGGCAGAGAGGACCGCGAGCCGGTTGGCGAGGAACTTCCGCCACATGAGCTGGCGCACCGACAGAAGCTGGTAATTGTGCTCGGCGAGCGGCGCTTCTGCGGCAGGGGCCGCGGTGGCCGGGGTGTTGGATACGGTATCGGTCATAGTGTCAGCCATCACGCACCCGCGGGTCGGACCATGCGAGCAGCAGGTCGGCAATCAGGTTGCCAATGAGAAGGATCACGGCGAGCAGCATCAGAACGGTGCCGGCCAGATACATGTCCTGCGCGATGAGCGCGCGATAGAAGGGCGGACCGAGCGTCGGCAGGTCGAGCACGATCGAGATGATGATTGTGCCGTTGAGGAGCACCGGCAGCTGCATGCCGAGCCGCGAGATGAGCGGGTTGATCGCGATCCGGGCGGCATGCTTGTAGATGACGACCCGCTCGCGCAGCCCCTTGGCGCGCGCCGTCTCCACGAATTGCTGGCCCAGCACGTCGAGCAGGTTGGCCCGCATGATCCGGAAGGTGCCGGCCATCCCGCCGATCGACAGGATGAGGAGCGGCACCGCAAGATGTTTGAGGAAATCCCAGAACCGCTCGACGCTCCATGCGGCATCGACATATGCCTCGGAGAAGAGCCCGCCGGTATAGTCGCTGCCCATCACGAAGATCGCAATGAACAGATAGACCACCGCCATCAGGAAGTCGGGGATCGACAGACCGAACAGTGCCACGTTCGACATCAGGTAGTCGCTGAACCGGTTCTTGTGGGTGGCGGCATAGATGCCAAGCGGAATGGCCAGCCCCCAGGAAAGAAACAGCGCGAGGATCGCAAGCAGCAGGGTCATGCCGATCCGCCGCGCGACGATATCGGCCACCTCGGCCCCGTCATAGATGACGGAGAAGCCAAAATCGCCCTTGGGGAAGCCCGCGATCCATTTGAGATACTGGACATAGACAGGTTCGCCGAACCCGAAACGCTGGCGCAGGAATTCGAGTGTCTCGGGCGGCACGCTCGCGCCGGAGATCAGTTCCTGCTGGCGCACGAAGTTGGACACGACATCGCCCGGCGGCAGCTGGATCACGATGAAGCTGATGACGGAGATCAGCCAGAGCGTGAACAGCGCGGACAGGATGCGATTGATGACCGGATTCTTGAACATTGGGCGTCCTGACTGGGTTCCGTCCGCCCCTTTGCAGGGCGGACGGACAGGGAGGAACTTACTTCTGCGTCGCGTCGAACAGCATCATGGCCTGCCATGCCGGCTGGTCATTGACCTGATCGGAGCGCGTCAGCCGTTTCGGCGCATTGCCCAACCGGTTGTTGTGGATGAACGGACGCTCGAAATAGCCCAGATGCACGATCCACGCATTGTCAGCCATCAGGCGGCTGGCTTCCTGCATGTCGACCTTGCGCTCCTCGAAGGGCTTGGTCGTCGCGCCGTTCATCAGCTCGCCGAAGGTCACGAACTGCGGATCCACCGGATCGGAACTCGCCTTGGGATGGAACGGTGGCATGTTGGGCGCCCCCGGGGCAAGCTCGTCGAAATTCTGCGCCAGCGGGAAGGACGAGCCCTCATAGTCCCAGACATGCATCTGGAACTCGCCCGCGTCGAACCGGTCGCGCGTGGCGGTATGGTCCTGCACGTTCATCGTGGCCTTGATCCCGGCATCGGCCAGATGGTCGGTCACGATCAGTTCCACGATCCCGGTATACAGGTCGTGCTGCGCCACATCGACGACGATGTTGAAGCTCTCGCCGTCCGGCGTTTCCACGAACCCGTCACCGTCGAGATCCTTGTAGCCGGCATCAGCCAGAAGCTGCTTGGCCTGTTCGGTGTCATGGCTTGCCCAGAGCGCATAGTCCTCTTCGCGGAAGTAAGGCGTGACCGGGCTGAAGGCCGAGCCGCCGGGCGACAGGAGCCCGTTGTAGAAGACATTGTTGATCTCGTCCCGGTCGATCGCGACCGACACGGCGCGCCGGAAGGACACGTCGCGGAACAGGTTGCGGAGCGTTTCATCCTCTTGGTCGAAGTTGAAGTAGATCGCCATGCCCGGCACGTCACCGAAGATGACCGAGATGTCGCGGCCCGACTGGATCGCCTGGCTGAAGAGACCCAGATGCTGCGGACCGACCCACATGCTGTCGAGGTCGAACTTGCCGGTCGTGTTGCCGAGCGCGACGGCCTGACGGTCCTCGACCATTTCCACATTGGCCCGGTCGAAATAGGGCAGCTGGTTGCCGGCCGTGTCGACCTTCCAGTAGTAGGGATTGCGCACGAGCCGGTAATGCTCGCCCTCGACATAGTCGTCGAGCATCCAGGCTTGCAGCGTGACCTTGCCACGGCCGCTTTGCAATTCGAGCCGCTGGTTCAGATCGTCATAGGTCGCGCCATCCGTATGATCGGGATGGAACTGGCCCATGTAATGTTTCGGCCATGCGATTTCCCAGATCGAGGCCATCGCCTCTTCGAAGAAATAGAAGGGCTTGCCGAAGTCGAACTGGATTTCGGTGTCGCTCAGAACCGTCAGCTTCGGCGCCTCGCCGTCGACGAGCAGGATGCCGGGGAAGCTTTCCGCGACATTCTCGTTCAGCATGATGTCGTTCCAGTAGAACTCGATATCGGCGGCCGTGAACGGCGCGCCATCCGACCAGCGGATGCCCTCGCGCAGCTTGACGGTGGCCGAGGAGCCGTCCTCGGAATAGGTGATGCTCTCGGCAAGGTTGGGAACCGGGGCCCCGACGGACGTGTCGGGCAGCTGCCACATGAAGAGCGGCTCGCGGGTGAAGTTCTCGGTCAGGTAGGCTCCGAGCCAGGCCGTGCCGCGCGTGAGCGTGCCGCCATAGACGCCGACCTCGGACACGGGCTCCAGCACGCGCGGGTTGGCAGGCAGCCGCTCCTCGACCGGCGGCAGCGCGCCCGACGCCGTCTGCTCGGCCAGCATCGGCGCCTCGTTGAAATCGGCCGCAACGGCAGTCCCCGCGAATGCAAGGATGGCGAGCAGCGAGCTCGTGGATTTTATCATGGTGGTCCTCCCTTATCTAAAACTTATATTAGATATAAAGTTATATCTTTTAAAGCCCAAAGTCCGAGGATCCTCAGGGAGCGAATTTTGCTTAGATTCGAGTGTCTTCCGGTGACGGCCAGAGCACTTCCTGCCGCAGCGAGAACCGGTCCCCGCGATAATAAAGTCGGCGCACATCCACCGGTTCGTTGGTGTCGAGGAAGCCGATTCGCTCCACCACCAGCGCCGGCACACCATCGGGCATGCCGAGCTTTTCGCGCCGCTCCTCGGATGGCATCATCGCGTTGACGGTCTGTTCGCTCTTCACGACATTCACACCGAACCGCTTGTAGGCGTCGGTCAGTTCTTCCTTGCCGCTCACGACGCGATCGAAGATCCCGTCATAACGGTCCTTCAACAGCATGATGGATTCCGTGCAGAACGGCCGGTCATCAGCCAGATGGAGCCGCTGCAGGATCTGCACCTCGTCGCCGATCTCGCAATGCATCTGCTTGGCGGTCAGGTCGGACACTTCGAAAATCTCGATCGGGCCGAGGTTCCTGTGGCTCGGCTTCATGCCGAGCGCGCGGATCTCGTCGCGCACCAGGCGGTGGTTCACCGGCGCGTCAGAGCGGATAAGGCTGGAGACGAACGATCCCCGCCCACGAAACCGCAGAACGAGGTTCGCATCAACCAGCTGCGACACGGCCTGCCGCACAGTGATACGGCTGACATCATAGGCGGCCTCGATGTCGCTATCCTTCGGAAACGGATGCCCCGGCTTCCAGCGCCCGTCGAGGATCTGGCGGCGCAGGTCGATGAAGAGCTGGTGGTAAAGCGGCACCGCGCTCTTGCGGTCCAGAGCCCGAACCTCGATGTCCGGCGACGTATCCACGGTTTGCAGGTCGGGCAACGCGACTCTCCACTTTATAACATTATGCCTTTAGCAGATCGGCGCTGGGAGGGATAGGGGGGAGGAGCGATCATTCCCAGTGAGAAAGCAGGGACGTTGGACACAAAAGCAATGGTCAAACGCGCGTTTTACACGGCGGAAACCAAATTTTAGTCGGGAAAGAAATAGAACACGGTCCGAACGGTTTACAGAAGGCACCCCGAAAATGCGCCAAAGGAGTTTGGCACTCGCAATCCCGCCTCACGTGAAAACCGGCTAGAGTTGGTTCAGACGGTGAGAGGATCACGCATTATGGACTTCGGTCTTGGGGTGAACCGACTTTTGGAACGCGCACGATGAAAATATCGATTGTCACAGCGGTCTACAATTCCGAGGGCACCGTAGGCGAAGCCATTAGCAGTGTCGCGATACAAGACTATCGGGACGTCGAGCATCTGGTCATAGAAGGCAAATCCAAAGACGGATCACTGGCGGCCATAGACGCCGCCGCGCATGACCGGATGGTTCTGGTCAGTGAACCGGACACGGGCATTTACGACGCTTTGAACAAAGGGATCGCGCAGGCGTCCGGTGATGTGGTTGGGTTCCTGCACAGCGACGACTATCTGGCACATCCAGGTGTCTTGTCGCGGATCGCAGAGGCTTTTTCCGACCCCGCCGTCGAAGCTGTATACAGCGATCTCGACTATGTCTCTCAATCAGATACGTCACGCATCGTCCGGCGCTGGGCCACCGGACCCTATTCACCGAAACGCCTGAAATGGGGCTGGATGCCAGCGCATCCCACGCTCTACCTGCGCCGTTCGGTCTACGATCGGTTCGGACAGTTCGACACAGGTTTCCGGATCGCTGCGGATTACGATTTCATTTTGCGGTACTTCTCGCAGACAGGATCCGGATCCGCTTACATCCCGGAGGTGCTCTACAAGATGCGGCTCGGCGGCGAAAGCAACCGCGACGTCGGGCGGATCATGCGCAAATCGACAGAGGATTATCGCGCGATCCGCCGCAATGGGGTGGGTGGGCCGATCACCTTGATGATGAAGAACGTGTCAAAGCTGAAACAATTCTTGCCGCGATAACTCCGAGCAAATCAGACTTAACGGTCTGGCCCGAGGGGGAGCTGAAACCGTGCCTTGCCTCTGAGCCGGTTGGAAAGCTTCCGTCACGCCGTTGCGGTCAACGACGCTTTCCACCCTGACCATCAAGAACAGCTGATCGGACTTGGCTTCAGAGCGTCTCAAGTCCGAGTTTCGTAGATCCGGGTTAGGACAAGATTCACTTAAATCACCGTCAAATCCTGAACAGAACAATCGCAAATTCGAACGGACGTGCACCAAACACAATGCCGCTGCTCAATTCGGTTTCCTATTTCAGAAAGTCCGTGCGGCTCCTTTCCGCAATACTTTTCGCAGTTCCAGATGTAGCATTTGTCATTCAGCGAACTCATCACTTTGGGAATATTCAAAAATGTCCAAATGTGCGCTTATTACGGGAATCACCGGTCAGGATGGCTCCTATCTCGCCGAACTCCTTTTGGAAAAAGGATACGTGGTTCACGGGATCAAACGGCGGGCATCGTTGTTCAATACGGGCCGGGTTGACCACATTTACGAAGGTCCGCAGTCCGTCAATGCGCGGTTCCGTCTGCACTATGGCGACCTGTCGGACACGTCTAACCTCACCCGCATTCTGCGGGAGGTGGAACCGGATGAGGTCTATAATCTGGGCGCGCAGTCCCATGTCGCAGTGAGTTTCGAGGCTCCCGAATACACCGCCGACGTGGACGCGCTCGGCACATTGCGCTTGCTGGAAGCGATCCGGTTTCTCGGGCTGGAAAAGAAAACGAGATTCTACCAGGCCTCCACGTCGGAACTCTACGGTCTGGTGCAGGAGGCTCCGCAAAAGGAAACCACGCCGTTCCACCCGCGCTCGCCCTATGCGGTGGCCAAGTTGTATGCTTATTGGATCACCGTGAACTACAGGGAAGCCTATGGGCTCTACGCCTGCAACGGCATCCTCTTCAATCACGAGAGCCCCCGGCGCGGGGAGACGTTCGTCACCCGCAAGATCACACGCGGGCTCGCCAACATTGCTCAGGGGATCGAGAACTGCCTCTACATGGGCAACATAGACAGTTTGCGCGACTGGGGGCATGCCAAAGACTATGTTCGCATGCAGTGGCTGATGCTCCAGCAGGACCAGCCCGAAGATTACGTGATCGCGACGGGTGTGCAATATTCCGTAAGGGAGTTCATCACCTGGGCCGCGCGCGAATTGGGCATCGAACTGGCGTTCAGCGGCACCGGCGTAGAGGAGATCGCAACGGTTGCAGCGGTGACATCCGACATGGCACCGGCGGTGAAGGTCGGCGACATATTAATGCGTATCGACCCGCGCTATTTCAGACCCGCCGAGGTGGACACGCTCCTCGGCGACCCAACCAAAGCCAAGGAAGGTCTAGGCTGGACGCCGGAAATCACCGCCCGGGAAATGTGTGCCGAAATGGTGGCCGAGGATCTAAAGACCGCCCGCCGCCATGCGCTCCTGAGGGACCATGGGCTGGAAACGCCCGTGAGCACAGAAGGGTAAGCACATGAAGGTCTATGTAGCGGGTCATCGCGGCATGGTCGGCAACGCGATATGTCAGGCATTGGCGTTGCGCGACGGGGTAAAGATCATCACCCGAACGAGCGAAGAGTTGGACCTGACCCACCAAGCGGCCGTCCGCGATTTCATGGCTTCGGAACGCCCCGATCAGGTAATCCTCGCCGCTGCCAGGGTCGGCGGCATCCACGCCAACACAAGATATCCGGCTCAATTCATTTATGAAAACCTGATGATCGAGGCCAACGTGATCCATCAGGCTCATGAGGCAGGCGTCCAGACGCTTTTGCAGCTTGGGTCATCGTGCATTTATCCCAAGTTCGCACCTCAGCCGATGGTCGAGGACGCGCTGCTGACGGGCAAACTCGAACCCACGAACGAGCCGTACGCGATTGCAAAAATCGCCGGCATCAAGCTCTGCGAAAGTTACAACCGGCAATATGGACGTGACTACCGTTCGGTCATGCCGACAAACCTTTACGGCCCCGGCGATAATTTCCATCCTGAAAACTCACATGTTCTGCCCGCGCTCATTCGCCGCTTCCATGAAGCGAAAATGTCCGGTCTGCCGGAGGTTAAGATTTGGGGCACCGGCACGCCCCGCCGTGAATTTCTCCATGTGAGCGATATGGCGAAGGCAAGCCTCTTCGTACTGGATTTGCCCAAGGAAACATACGATCGCGAAACGGACCCGATGCTCAGCCACATCAACGTGGGCAGCGGCAAAGATGTCACGATACTGGAGCTAGCTCGAATGATTGCGCGGATTGTTGGCTATGACGGCAAGATCGAAACCGACCCCAGCAAACCCGACGGCACCCCGCGCAAGCTCTTGGATGTCAGCCGGTTGAAGCGCCTTGGCTGGAGCGCGGACATTGGTTTGGAACAGGGTATCGCCGAGACCTACAACTGGTATTTGAACACCGTGAGCACACGTCAATCCGGATAGGTCTTCCATCGGTTCTGCAAAAAACCGCCATGTCCTTCGACCTCTAGTCTGGTTGAGAATGCCCGACTGGGCCGCAGGTTTTGTTGTCGTGAAAAACGCTCGTGACGGGCGCGGCCGGTCAGTTGAATACCCAATTTCGACCAACCA
Source organism: Oceanomicrobium pacificus (assembly GCF_009833495.1). Lineage (GTDB taxonomy): Bacteria > Pseudomonadota > Alphaproteobacteria > Rhodobacterales > Rhodobacteraceae > Oceanomicrobium > Oceanomicrobium pacificus. Next base: position 604,650 of record NZ_WUWG01000001.1, read on the forward strand.
TCGGCTTAGATACGCATGAAGCCACGTCAATCGGCCGGAACCGCACGCTTGGGATCACCTCCAAGCCGGTCGGCCACCCGATCATCACGCGTCACGACCGGCCCAATTTATCTCCATGACAAGGCTCAGACACGCGCCGCGCTCCAGAACTGTCAGCCCCGGCAATTCCGGCATGTTGTGGGCATCGACCGGATGGCTGACCGGCTCGAAGCAGAAGAAATCCGCCGCCGATGACGGGGAATAGACGATGGCCGTGTCCAAAGGCGATGTAATCGCAACATCGATGCCGAGCGCCGGTTGCTCCACACAGGCAGATCCGGACCACGCACAGAAGGCATTGTTGATCAGGCCTTCGGGAAGAGCGCGTCCCTGCGCATAGTCCCAATCGCCCGCCGCGGGCACTTCTTCAGTTGGCAGATATCGGACATCCTGCAACCAGACGGTCTTCGCTTCGAACGCAAGGCGCGTGTCCTGATACCGGGGCAGCCAAGGGTGAAACCCGCCACCGAAGGGCAGCCGTTCGCCGGTGTTGGTCACGGCCAGACTGGCACTGAGCGCACCGTGCGAAAGCCTGTAGTCGAGGCGTGCCGAGTAACGCCACGGTCCGATGTCACCCTTGTCGAGAACGAGCACGGCGTGCGCCGCACTCGTCTGCACGACCTGCCAGCCGCGCTGGAACCCGTCGCCATGGATCGGACAGGCCTCGCCTTCCAGATTCGGAGCCACATCGTAGGTGCGGCCTTCAAATGTGAATGCTCCGCCGCCGATCCGGTTGGAGAAGGGCACAAGGACATTCGATGCAAGGTCGAAAGACGCAGCACCAGCCAGCGACCGGAGGACCGGAACCGCCTGCCCGCCTGTCTTGGCCCACATGCCGGCCACCGCGCCGCCCAGTTCGGGCGCAAGCGCGACCTTCGACCGGTCATCTTCAAGTTCCAGGAGCGCGGCCACCCTGCCAGCCTCCGTCGATGCCGATATTCTGCCCGGTGATATGGCGTGCCTCGTCGGATACGAGGAACGACACCAGATCGGCAATATCCTCCGGCTCGATCCGCGTCTTGAGACATTGCTGTTCCAGCACCCAGTCGGAATAGTCCTGTGCCTTGTCGGCAAAAACCCGTGCCTCGGCCTCGCTGACCACGGCACCCGGCGCGACGCCGTTCACGGTGATCCCGTGTGCCCCGAGCTCGCGTGCCAGCGTCACCGTCAGCCCCAGGAGCGCACCTTTCGACGCAACATAAGGCACATATCCGTCAAGGATCCCCTTGAGTGTCACGGAGGTGAAATTGATCACCCTGCCCCACCCCTGCGCTTTCATATGTTCCGCACAGACGGTGGTGAGCGCAAAGGCGGCCGAGCTATTCACCCGGATCTGGTCCTCATATTGCGAGAGGGTGAACGCATCATAGGGCCGGTTGATGATGAGCGCGGCATTGTTGATGAGAATGTCGAACCCGCCGGCATCCCGCGCCGCCGCACGGACCGTTTCGCTGGCGGCGTCCAGATCGTTCAGATCGCAGGGGACGAACGCGGCCCCGAGCGCGCTGGCGCGCCGCGCGCCATCCTCGATATCGGGATGCTCCAGAACCGTGACCCTTGCGCCATCCGCGGCCAGTTTGGCGGCCTGTGCCCGCCCCAGCGAGCCAAGCCCGCCTGTCAGAAGTACCTTCCGCCCTTGATGTCGTGACATGTCCCCTCCCTCAAAGCACATCCAGAATTTCATCCATGCTCGTGTCGTCCACGCGCTTGTCGAGCACCACTTCCCCGCGCGCCATCGCCACGATCCGGTCGCTGCATTCCATGACATGGTGGATGTTGTGGCTGATGAAGATGCCGGGTATTCCCAATTCTTTCAGTGACTTGACGAAGCCCAGCACCTTCTGTGTCTCCTTGACCGCCAGATGGTTGGTCGGCTCGTCGAGGATCATCACCTTGGACTTGAAATGCATCGCCCGCGCGATTGCGACCCCCTGACGCTGGCCGCCGGACAGTTCGCCGACGAGCGCATCGGGGCTGCGCAGATGCAGGTCCACATCCGCGATGGCCTGAACCGACTCCGCCGCCATCTTCTTGGTGTCGAGGATGCCGATCCCGCCAACTGACCATTTCAACGGCTCGCGCCCGATGAACATGTTGCGCGCGATCGACATTGTCGGGACCATCGAATTGTACTGGTAGATCGTCTCGATCCCGGCTTCCATCGCATCGGCAGGTCCCTTGAACCGGACCTTCTTGCCCTCGAAGAAAATCTCTCCCTCCGTTGGCGCTTGCGTGCCCGACAGGATGTTGATGAGGGTGGATTTTCCCGCGCCATTGTCCCCGACAAGGCCCACGGTTTCGCCGCGATGGAAGTCCAGATCCACGCCTTTCAGCGCGTGAACGCCCGAATACCATTTGTGCAGGTTCCTGACCCGGATGATCGGTTCGTTGCTCACTTGCCCGTCTCCACCTTGATGGATTTCGCCTTGCGCCGGAGCCAGGCATTCAGGATCACGGCAAAGACCGTCAGCGCGCCGAGCACCATCTTGAACCAGTTCGCATCCACCTGCGACAGGACCAGCCCGTTGTCGATCACGCGGATCAGCGTCGCGCCGATAATGCCGCCGAAGATCGTCCCGATCCCGCCGGTCAGGGCCGTGCCTCCGATAACGGCCGCCGCGACGGCTTGCAGTTCAAGTCCCTCGCCGATCGACGGCAGCGGTGCGCCCAGCCGCATCACCTGCAAGGAGCCGGCAAATCCGGCCAGCAGCGAACAGATCATGAAGCAGGCAACTTTCACCCGCTTTGTCGGAATGCCCATGGATTCCGCCGCCGGAAGGAAACCGCCCGTGGCCCGGACCCAGTTTCCGAAATTCGTGCGCGACAGCAGAAGCGTGACCAGCACGGCAATCGCCACGAACCAGAGGAACGACATGCGGAACATGTCGCCCGGTCCGACATAGGCGACAAAGAGCCATTTGGGAAAGGCGCCGTTCGGCAGGAGCGGCGGAAAGCCCCCCGAGATCACGACCGTGATCGAGCGGGCGACAAAAAGCATACCAAGCGTCGTGATGAAGCTCGGAATGGCAAAGCGGACCGTCAGCACACCGTTCACCAGCCCCACGAGCAGCGCCACGCAAAGACCGAGTGCGAAGGCGGGCAAGAACGGCCAACCCGCTTCCAGCGTCACCGCCATCGCCATCGGGGTGAGGGCGAACACAGATCCGACGGACAGGTCGAACTCTCCGCAGATCATCAGAAGCGTCACGCCTACGGCGACGAGCGCGACCTCGGGCAACAGGCCGAGAATACCCTGCAGGTTTGCCGCGCTCAGAAAGACGCCGCCGGAGCGCGCCTGGAACACAACGGTCAGGAGAAGAAGGAACGCCACGCCGGCCAGCTCCGGCTTCTCCAGATAGATTTTCAGGAAACGTTTCATGAAAGGTTGGTCCTTGGGAAAGCGGGACCGGACCGCAGGCAACGGAGACAGCCTGCGGTCCGGCCGGTCCGTCAGCGGAGGCCCTGCTTGGCAAGGTCCCAAAGCGCAGGGACATCTTCTGCAAGAACAATGCCCTGACCTGTGTCGACATCAGCCGGCGACAGGTTGACGGTATGGGCGAGATAGGCCTGCATGACCGGAATGAAGCCCTGCATGTAGGGTTGCTGGTCAACCTGGACCTGAATGTATCCGGCTTCCATCTGCTGCAGCACTTCGGCTACGATATCGAAACCGCCCATCAGGACTGTGCCAGGTTCCACGCCGCGGTCTGCCAGGACTTGAGCGACGTAGGCATGCCAGAGGCCTGTATCGAAGTAAGCGGTCGTGTCGGGGTTTGCGTTCAGGTAGGCCCCGACACGTTCGGCCACGACAGCACCGTCCGTGCCGGTGTCGAGGCGGACGATCTCGACCTCCCGGTCAGGGTTGGCGGCCTTGAATTCTTCCAGGAACTGCATCACGCCGGCACCGCGCTGCTCGGACCAGTTCTGGCCCGGGGCGGAAATGCCCACCACGGCCTTGATCGGCCCTTCGGCGGGGAAGAATTCGGACATTTTCTTGCCGAGCGAATAGCCGGCCGGAATGAAGCCCTGACCGACGAAGGATGCGCGCGCATTGCCGTCCGCGCCCTCTGTATCATCGACATTGACCGCCATGGTGATGACGCCATTGTCCACGGCCCGCTGGATGATGTCGTCGAACGCGTTATTGTCGACGATCGAGGTCAGGAGCGCGTCAGGGTTGCCGGCCAGCGCGGCCATCATGTTCGCCGCCTGCTGGTCGATCGCACCTTCCGTCTGGGTGAAGATCATCTGGCAGTTCGCCTCGATCTTGGCACAGGCATCGTCAAAGCCCTTCTTCACGGCCTGCCAGAACGGGTTGGATGCAGAGGAATGGTGCGTGAACACGATGTTCATCGGCCCCTCCGCCGCGACCGGCCCCGCCAGAAGCGCGGTGGCCAGCGCTGTTGCACCGAGCAGTTTCTTCATCAGTTTTCTCCTCCCAGAGTAATGCGTCAGATGTCGGACGCGGTTGTTTCCCGCCGCAGGACGGTGAAGGCCCTGTCAAGTTCGGGATTGAGATCCATACCCAGCCCGGGGCCGGGCGGAACCGTGATCATGCCGTTGGTGACGGTGGGCAAGGCGGTGACCAGATCGCGGTACCAGGTCTTGTAGAAAGCCCGGACGCTCTCTTGTACCAGCGCATTCGGCGCGTTCAGCGACAGGTGCGTCGAGGCGCCAAGCACCACCGGTCCGGTACAGTCATGCGGGGCCACGGGCAGATGCCACGCCTCTGCCATGGCGGCGATCTTTCGCGCCTCGCTCAACCCGCCGCACCATGAAATGTCGAGCATCATCACGCCCGCGGCACCGGTTTCCAGAAGGTCGCGGAACGCCCAGCGCGAACCGAGTGTCTCGGATGCGGAGATGGGGGCCGTACTGGCCTCTGCATAGCGCTTCAGGCTGCTCAGGCTGTCCATCTTGATCGGGTCTTCGTGCCAGAAGGTCTTGAACGGCGCCAGCTCGCGCGCGATCTGCATGGCCGGCAGCAGCTGCCACATCGAGTGGAACTCGACCATGATGTCCATCTTGTTGCCCAGCGCTTCGCGGATCTTGCGAAACGGCTCCAGCGCGGCATCAAGGTCCGGTCCCGATATATACTGTCCGCGCGACTTTTCGGCGGCCATGTCGAACGGCCAGATCTTCATGGCCGTGATGCCTTCCTCGTAGAGCGACAGGGCCAGTTCGTCGGCGCGGTGCAGGAAGCCGTTCAGATCGTCATAGTCGGTGCTGGCCGCCAGCCCGTAATTGTCCGATTGCTGGCCTGTCGCCTTCTTGATGTATTCGGTTCCGGCGCAAGTGTTATAGGTACGGATTTCGGGCTTGGAGAACCCGCCAAGGAGTTGGGCGACCGGCTGGCCTGTCACCTTGCCGAACAGGTCCCACAAGGCGATGTCGAAGGCCGAGTTGCCGCGCACTTCCGCTCCGGACGACCGGAAACCGAGATAGCCCACCAACTCGCTGGCCAGCAGGTCGATCTGCAGCGGATCGCGGCCGATGACCCGCGGCGCGACATATTCGTGAAGATAGGTCTCGACCGTCTCGGCGATGAAGAACGTCTCGCCGAGGCCGACCAGCCCCTCGTCAGTATGGACGTGAACCCACAAGAGATTGGGCCGCTCTTCGATGCGAATGGTTTCTATCTTGGTGATCTTCATCAGTTCGAATGCCTTCAGGAGATGCCCGCGGCGAGCAGGGCGCGCACACTTGCGTCAAAATGCAGGGCCATGAGTTCGGCCGCCTGTTCCGGATTGCCCGCCGCGATGGCCGACGCCAGATCGCTGTGGATGTCGAGCATGTGATGCTGCTCGCTTTCGCTGCTGCGGCTCTTCCAGCCGACCGGCCATGTCTGGCGGGTCACGCCTTCGAAGGCGCCGACGATAAGCGGATAGATCGGGTTCTTCGCGGCCCGGGCAATGGCCAGATGGAAGCCGATATCGGCCTCCATCATCGCCGCGGGGTCGAGGAAGCTGTTCTGCATCGTCTCCGCGAGGGCCGCGATCTCACGCGACTGCGCGCCGGTCCGGTGCAGGGCGGCCAGCGTCGCCGTGCGGGTCTCAATGGTCCGCCGGACATCATAGACCTGAAGGATCGAAATCTGCTCGGTCGAGACCCCATGTTCGATGAGGGGCGAAATCGCGGTGTGATCCAGTTTGGCGACCGTTGCCCGTTTGCCGGTGCTGACCTCGATCAGGCGCATGGCAGCCAGACTGCGGAAAGCCTCCCGCACCACGGTCCGGCTGACCGCCAGGTCCCGGGCGAAGACGCTTTCCGAGGGCAGCTTGTCCCCCGGCGACAGCTCGCCGTCGCGGATATGCGCCGTGATCGCGCTGATCGCTCCGCCGACAAGTCCGGTATTTCCCTTCGCCTGTGGCACCTCTGCTTGCACCGCCGCTCCTCTTTCTGGCTCGATCAAACCTATCATACAGGTTTGCATATTTTCGGATATAAGTTACCGTATACCTGTCTGTCAAAAACTTTCGAAAAGAGGCCCTGAATGGACGGAGACGCCAAAATCCTGCTGGCGGTGGAAAATACGGTTGGTGAGAGCATCATCTGGGACCACCGCCGCAACCAGCTGTTCTGGGTCGATATTGTGGGCCGGGCGATTCACGCCTGCGATCCGGACGGGGCGCGGCACCGGACATGGCCTGCGCCGGACTTCGTCACCTCGATCGGGCTGGCCGCGGATGGCGGGTTCGTCGTCGGCCTCAGCCGCGACATCGCGCGCTGGCATCCAGATCTGGCCTTCGCACTGTTTGCCCGCCCCGAGCCCGACAAGCCGGACAACCGCCTCAATGAAGGGGTTGTCGGACCGGACGGCGCCTTCTGGGTCGGGACGATGCAGAACAACCTGAATCGCGACGGCTCACCGAGGGATCTGACGGCATCGACCGGCGCCCTTTACAGAGTGACGGCAGATGGCGGGGTGACGCGAATCTCCGAACCGTCCTTCGGGATCACCAACACTCTGATCTGGTCGAACGGACGCCTGATCACTGCCGACACGTTGACCAACTGTATCTATTCCTTCGCATGCGCCCCCGGGACAGGCGTGCTCTCCGACCGCCAAATCCTTCTGGAGGATCACCCGCGCGGCTTGCCTGACGGGTCGGCTCAGGATGCCGATGGCAATATCTGGAACTGCCGCGTGGTGGGTGGGGCAAGCCTTCTGCACATGACACCCGCCGGCACCGTTTTGTCGGAGGTCGATCTGCCCGTGACCTGGCCGACAAGCTGCGCATTCGGAGGTCCCGGCCTTGACCGGCTCTTCGTCACGTCTGCCCGTTTCACGATGGGTCCGGACGCGCTCCGCGACCGCCCGGCCGAAGGCGCCTTGGTCGCGGTCGATGTCGGCGCCAAAGGCTGTCTTGCACATCAGTTCGGCGTGTCGGTGCCCGCCTGACGCGGGACTGATCTGGCGTCGACTGCCGTCGGGGGGAACCTGACAGATAGGACCCGCCGCCACAGCCCTTTAGCGCATTGGCGGAAAGGCGCACGTCCTCTACAGAACCGTTTCGATGAATCGGGAAAAGAGTTCGCCTTGCGAATTGATCCGCAGCTTGCCGTAGATATTCCGGCGGTGGATGCGCACGGTCCCCGGCGAGATCCCCAGAATGTCCCCAACGGCGTCGGCGGAATGGCCTTTCAGGGTGAACTCGACAACCTCCCGTTCGCGGGGCGTCAGCACGCCTTTGCCGAACGCCTGAAACGCATGGTCGACGCGCCCGTCAACACTTCCATGTCCATCCGCCATGTTCGGAAAGTCCGCCCAGTGTTTCTGGCAGGCGGCGCGCACAAACGGCCACAGCGCGCGCAGGTTGCGGATCTCCTTGGCGGAAAACGGTTTTGCCGCCCGCATGAGCGAAACGACAACCATCCCGACACGCGGCACATCGATGAAGTATCCAACCTCCTCGGCAAGGCCGGTGCGCTTGTAGTAGCTCCGGAAATATTCGCCCTGATAGAAGCGGTCCGGAGCAATGTCCCGCATCCTGTAGAGCCCGGGCTCAACCGGCTCGGTCGCTGCCAGAAAGAACGGGTCGAGCACATAGGGACCGGCCTGATAATCCTCGACAAAGATGCGGCGCTTGCTGCGCGGAAAATCGTCATGGAGATCAATCGGCGCCTCTTTGCCCACATGGCCGAACACCACTGTGAAGTCAAAGGGCGCGACGGCGCGCAACCCCGCTGACAACTGGTTCGGAAAGGTGGCATCATCGATCTGCGAGACGATACGGCCGGCCTCGTCCATCCACTCGTACACTTCCTGCTCCCTGCCCGGTTCTGCCCCGTATACCCTATTTGTGGTATATACATTACTTTCGGAAAACTGCTAATTTTTTTCCGTTGAAGTGGTATGCCGTCCGGCGCCCGAAATTCAGACAATGGGAAAACGGCAATATATATGGGCCTTGAAGACCGCGCCGCCACGCGCCACATCGCGGAACTCCGCGCAGTAACCAAGACATTCGGAAATGTTGTCGCGGCGAAAGACCTGAACCTGACCATCGGCGAAGGCGAGTTCCTGTCATTCCTCGGCCCCTCGGGATGCGGGAAAACCACCGCGCTGCGCATGCTTGCCGGGTTTGAAAAGCCAACCGAGGGCGAGGTGCTGCTCGATGGTCAGGTTGTGAACGACCTCGACGCGCATCACCGTCCGGTCAACATGGTCTTCCAGCAATATGCGCTGTTTCCGCATCTGAGCGTGTTCGACAATATTGCCTACGGGCTGCGCCAGCGCCGCCCCCGGATCGACCGCTCGACAATCTCGACCAAGGTTGAACAGGCGCTGGAAACAGTCCGGCTCGGCGATTTCGGACCGCGCCGCATCTGGGAGATGTCCGGCGGCCAGCAGCAGCGTGTCGCTCTGGCCCGCGCCATCGTGAACGAGCCCAAACTGCTCCTTCTCGACGAGCCGATGGCCGCGCTCGACCGGAAGCTGCGCAAGGAAATGCAGTTCGAGCTGCAAAATCTGCAGCGGCAGCTGGGAATCACCTTCGTCCTCGTCACCCACGATCAGGAAGAAGCCCTGTCCATGTCCGACCGGATCTGCGTGATGGAGGGTGGCCGGATCGTACAGGTCGGCAGTCCGCGCGATCTCTATGACGCGCCGCGCAGCCGCTATGTTGCGGGCTTCGTCGGCACCTCCAATTTCTTCGACGCGACGGTTGCCGACACGGCCGGGAACAGCGTCACACTGACGCTCAAGGGCGGACCGACCCTTCAGGGCACAAGCGACACGCTCTTCTCGCCCGGACAAGAAGTCTGCGTCAGCATCCGGCCCGAACAGATTGCCCTGACCCGGGCTGCGCCGGCCACGGGCAGCGCCTTCCCGGTCGCGATCCGCAACCGGATCTTCCTTGGCGAACATACAGAGTATCTGGCGCACAGCGATGCACTTGGAGACATCCTCGTGCTGGTGCCGCGCCAAGCGGAATTGAACGAGGGAACGTTCAATGCAGGAGAGCAGGCATTCGTTTCCTGGAACGATACCGCCCAGCTTGTCCTGGAAAAATGAAAACTCCCGACATCAGACAACAGAGAGGCTCTCGATGACCAAGGATAATGGGACCATTTCAAAACAGAAGTTCATGGAAGAGCTTCGCCGCTACCAGAAAGGCTCGGTGTCGCGGCGGCACTTCCTCGGCGTGACCGGCCTTGGCGTGGCCACCACCGTGCTCGGCGCTGCCATGCCCGGCCTTCGCCCGCGCCCGGCTTTCGCGGCCGGTGACATTGGCGACCGCGTGATCCTCGCCACCTGGCCGAACTATCATGACGAGATGAATTTCGAGGCTTTCACCGAAGCCACCGGCGCGCATGTGCAGGTCAATGTCTTCGGCTCCAACGAGGAGATGCTCGCCAAGCTGCAGGCCGGCGGATCGGGCTGGGACGTGTTCGTCCCGACCAACTACACGATCACGACCTATGTCGGCGAAGACCTGATCACGCCGCTCGATACCGCGCGCCTGCCGAACTACGACGCCTCTGCGTTCGAGCAGCGTTTCTCCGACGCCGGCACCGTCGACGGCACGCTCTATGCGGTTCCGAAGAACTGGGGAACGACTGGTTTCGCGGTCAACACCAGCAAGCTTGACGGCGCGCCTGTCCCCACCACCTGGAAAGAATTCTGGGACCTGACCATGAACGGCTATTCCGGCCGCACGATGGTCCATGACTACCAGCTCACCACCATCGGCAACGCGCTGAAATATTTCGGATACTCCTTCAACTCGGTCGATCCGAACGAGCTGGCGGACGCGGAGAAACTGCTGCTTGAAGCCAAGCCGCACCTGTTCGCGATCTCGTCGGACTACCAGCCGCCGATGCGCAATGGCGACGCCTGGATGACCATGTGCTGGACCGGCGACGGCAAACAGCTGAACACCGACATGCCGGAAATCGCCTATGTGCTCGGCAAGGAAGGTGGCGAGCTCTGGTCGGACTATTACGCGATCCCGAAAGGCGCCCCGCATCTGGACGCGGCCTATGCGCTGATCGACTTCCTGCTCAACCCGGAAGTCAACGCCAAGGAGGTTCTGGCCCACGGCTACCCATCCGCAGATGCCCGCACCAATGCGCTGCTGCCGACGGACCTGCTGGAAGACCCGATCCTCTACCCGGCCGCCGACCTCCTGAACGCGCTCGAATTCGGCGCCGCTGCGACGCTCACCGACCCGAACCGCGCGGAACTGCTCGCACGGTTCAAGTCGGCCTGACGCCGCCAGCCGAGACAGGGAAAAGGACGAAGACCATATGACCCAAAAGGGCAGAAACGCGCTCTTGCTGACGCCGGCAGGACTTTGGCTGCTGGTCATGCTGGTGTTGCCGTTGCTGGTGGTCTTCGTCTTTTCCTTTGGCGAACGCGGTGCTGCAGGCGGCTATGTTCCCGCCTTCACACTGGAGCAATATGCCAACCTGCCGGCGCGCTGGACGGCGTTCAAGAACACGCTGATCCTCGCGCCGCTCGGCACGATTGCCGCATTGGTGATCGCCTACCCGCTCGCCTATTTTCTGGCCGTGCGATGTGCGCCCCGCTGGCGCACATCGCTGCTCATCCTTGTCATCGTCCCGTTCTGGACCTCGATCCTGATCCGGTCCTACGCATGGATCTTCATCCTGGGCGGCCGCGGGCTGCCGGCGCTGCTCGAAACGGTTGGGCTCGACGATGTCCGCCTGATCAACACGCCCTTCGCGGTGCTGGTCGGGATCGTCTACGGCTACCTGCCGCTCATGGTCTTCCCGATCTTTGTCAGCCTCGACAAGCTCGACAAACGGCTTCTCGAAGCGTCGGCCGATCTGGGCTCGACCCCGTGGCGGACCTTCCTTCAGGTGACCTTGCCGCTCTCTATCCCCGGGGTCGCAACCGGCTGCATGCTGGTGTTCATCCTGCTGATGGGCGAATTCCTGATCCCCTCGATCCTGGGCGGCGGAAAGGTGTTCTTTGTCGGCAATGCGCTCGTGGACCTGTTCCTGCAGTCCCGCAACTGGGCCTACGGCTCTGCCGTCGCGATGACCCTCGTTGCCGTGATGCTGGTCACGGTTTCGGTCTACATGAAATTCATCTCGCGTCTGGGTGGCCAGCGCGACGATATCTCCCTGATGTGAGGATCCGATGCGCCTCTACGCACTTTGCGTCTACCTGTTCCTCTACATCCCGATTGGCATCATCGCGCTGTTCAGCTTCAACGCCGGACGCCATGCGAGCCAGTTCACGGGCTTTTCCACCAAATGGTATGGCAAGGCGCTGAACAACCCGTTCGTGATGGATGCGCTGGAAACAAGCCTGATCGCAGCCTTCCTGACCGCCTGCCTCGCTTCTGCCTTGGGCACGATGGCCGCCATTGCGCTGCAAGGTGTCCGGGGATGGCTGCGCACGCTTTTCGATGCGCTGATCTACATCGCGATCATGATCCCGGGCATCGTCATCGGCATCGCCACGCTGATTGCGCTCGTCACGGTCTTCGGCTGGCTCAATCCGCTTCTGGCCGCGCTCTGGCCCGATGGCGCGACCCCGCCACAGCTGTCAATGGGCATGCCCACGCTGGTTGCCGCGCACACGATGTTCACCATGTCGCTCGTCATCATCATCGTCCGCGCCCGTCTTGCGGGTATGGACCGCGCGCTTGTCGAAGCCTCGGCGGACCTGTTCGCGACCCCCTGGGGCACGTTCCGGCAGGTCACGCTGCCACTGATCGCCCCCGCGATCCTCGCGGGCTTTCTGCTCAGCTTCACCTTCTCGTTCGATGATTTCATCATCGCCTTTTTCGTGGCCGGTTCGGAAACGACACTGCCGATCTACATATTCTCATCCATCCGGCGCGGTGTGACGCCCGAGATCAATGCCATCGGCACGATGGTCATGGCGGCATCTCTGCTGCTGCTCGTGATGGCGCAACTGTTGCTCCGGCGCGGCGCATCGAAGCCACCCGCATAAAATCAGAACAAGGGAGACAGGAACCATGCGACTTGCAGGCAAGGTCGCGCTCGTGACGGGCGCGGGGTCGGGAATCGGGCGGGCGGGCGCTCTGGCCATGGCGCGGGAAGGCGCGCATGTGGTCGTCACCGACCGCGATGTGGCATTGGCGGATGCCGCCGCGGCGGAGATCACCGCCGCCGGCCACCGGGCCCGTTCCCTGCCCCTCGACGTGACCGACGACACCGCCCTGCAAGCTGCGATCGACGAAACGGTCCGGGAACTGGGGCGGATCGATATCCTGCACTCGCATGCGGGTCTTCAGGTCGAGGGAACGCTCGAAGACGTGGACCCGTCCGGCATGGATGCATCCTGGGCGCTCAATGTGCGCGCCCATTTCATCGCGGCGCGCGCTGCTGTCCCGCATATGCGGGCGCAGGGCGGCGGCAGCGTGATCGTCACGGCGTCAAATTCCGGCGTCCAGTATGACCGCGGCATGATCGCCTACGCCACGACCAAACATGCGGCCGTTGCGATGGTGCGCCAGATGGCGGCCGACTATGCGGCCGAGGCGATCCGGTTCAACGCCCTCTGCCCCGGTTTCGTAGATACGCCGTTCAATGCGGGATTCGAGAAACAGATGGGCGGCCGCGCATCGCTGGAAAAATACATCAGCGAGGCCATTCCGATGGGCCGCTGGGCCTCGACAGACGAAATCGCCGCCGGGATCGTCTATCTGGCATCCGACGAATCCGCATTCATGACCGGACAGGCCTTCGTGATCGACGGCGGCGAGTTTCTTTGAGACGGGAGATGGGTCCCGCCGACCGCTGAATGGGGCCCGTTGGCAGGTCGAGCCAGAAGAAAGTCACGTGCGGTTGGTGGCAAACGGGCGTTTTGCCAAAAATTTTACCTGAATTGTGTTCGGCATCGAACTCAGACATTGCGGTCGGGATTGTCCCGATGGAGGCATCAATGACGAAGGTATTTGTTTGTGGTTCGGAAAATGAAAACGTTACCGTATTTGTGTCGGACATGACTGCGCCGAATTGAAAGGGAGATTTCCATCGATATCAGGGTTATTTTCAGCAGCCTGAAAGACTTCGAGTTAGCCTTCAGCTTCATTTTGACCAGCGCTTAATAGCAAACTGTATGAAATCAATCGCAAAGGTGATCGGTAGTAAGATATAGAGGCAAAACTCGAGGGGGGCTTTGTATCGCTCCACATCGATTAGATGGCTGAATTCGGAAAGCATAAAGTAAATGAATAACCAAACTGCTATCGCTAAAATTATTACGCGTATGTTTGAACTTATATAATCTTTAGGAAGCATTATTATTATTTTTAGCATAATAAATTTGCCCTTCTAATTATAATATATGAAATTTTAAAACGCTGATCAGAAAATAAATAGCGCCGAAGAGACACACAACGCAAAAATGTTAGGAAACCTTGGCGCACAATTTCTCAGGCAAGGCAACGATACGCGCAGATCAACTCTCCCTGAACGCCTTGGCGCCTATTAACTTCCGCTGGTTTACTGAAGCGCAGCGGAGAAACGCGAACGAAGTTCGCCCGATGATCGTGATTTCCGGCCAGAGAAGTGCGTCTCTGGTCGCATGGCGATGAGGTAAGCCACGGGAGTTGCGCCAGAAATCGACACGAGTTGGACATAAGGATTTGAGACGAAAGATAGTGGCGGAGACGAAGGGATTCGAACCCTCGAGACGGTTTCCCGCCTACTCCCTTAGCAGGGGAGCGCCTTCGACCACTCGGCCACGTCTCCGCGGACGGGTCTATCGCTTGTGGGCCGGGAAGTTCAAGGCAATTCTGCGCTCTTGGGTGCAACCGGACCAAATTCGAGCCGCCGCGACAGGATCGCGAAGCGGGACAGGAGGATAACGGCCGCCGCGCTCAGGCCAGCGGCCAGTCCGAACCAGATGCCGGTGCCTCCCAGCCCGGCCTTGAAGGCGAGCAGATAGGCCGCTGGCAGGCCGACGCCCCAATAGCCGAAGAAGGCGACGAACATCGGGATCTTCGTGTCGTTCATTCCGCGCAGGGCCGCCGCGCCTGCGACCTGCGCACCATCCACCAGCTGGAACAGCGCCGCGACGCCGAGGAACCCGGTCGCGAGCGCGATCGAGGTTGCCGCCGCAGGGTCTGCCGGATCGAGAAACAGCCCGACAAGCTGCGGCGCGCGAGTCCAGAACAGGAGCGCCGTGCAGGACATGAAGCCCAGACAGGCCAGGATCGACACCCAGCCGGCCATCCGCACATCGGCCTCATGCCGCCGGCCATAGGCAAGCCCCACCCGCACCGTCGTCGCCTGGCTGAGGCCGAGCGGCACCATGAAGGCGATGGCCGCCAGTTGCAGCGCCACGGCATGGGCGGCCAGATGGTCCTCCCCCAGCCAGCCCATCAAGAGCGCGGCAGCCGCGAACATGGCCGTCTCGGCCAGCAGCATCATCCCGATCGGCATCCCGAGCTTCAGCACCGTCAGGAAGCGCGGCCAGTCCGGTTTCCAGAACCGCACGAGGATGTGGTAGCGGCGGTAGCGCCGGTGGGTCAGGATATAGGCCAGCAGGCACAGGAACATGGCGAGGTTCACGAAGACGGTCGTGATGCCCGCGCCGCGCAACTCCAGCCGCGGCAGACCGAAATTTCCGAACATGAGCCCGTAATTGCCGAGCGCATTGATCACGAGGCCCACCAGCGTGACGACGAGCACGATCCGGCTCTCGCCATGCGCGGCCAGCAGCGAGCGCAGGATGATGAAGGACAAAGCGGGCAAGAGCAGCCAGAGCGCCGCGGTGGAATAGGTCGCGGCAAGGGCCGCCACATCCTCGGATTGTCCGAAGAGCCGCAGGATCATCTCCAGCTGCATCAGGACCGGCGTGAAGACCGCCGTGAAGGCTATGGCCACCCAGAGCCCCTGCCGCGTCGTGCGGCGCACGGACCGGTAGTCGCGCCCGCCAATGGCCTGGCTGAGGAGCGGCGAGACAGCCAGCACCGTGCCGATCCCCATGATGAGGACGACATGCAGGAGCGAGTTGGCCAGAGTCCCGGCGCCAAGAAACTCCGGCCCGAGCCAGCCCATCATCACCACATCGGTCGTGCCAAGGCCGATCTGGGCCAGCTGGGCCACAATCAGCGGCCATGCCAGACGCAATGTGGCGGCAAGCTCGCGCCGCCAGCCAAGCGGCGATTCGATGACATGGGGCGCCGTGCGCGGTGCTTCTGCTGTCGAGGCCATGGTCCGGCTCCGGTTGCGTGGGGGTCAGGGAACGGTTGAACGCGGGGGCGCACGATGGCCGGATCACCCGGACAGGTCGCCTCCCTGCGGCTCTGCCACAGGAAACCGTTCCCGGCAAGGGGCGGCGCGGCATACGCCCCTGGTCACTTGTTATCCGAAAATGAAATCGTCGGCCTCGAAAAGGCCGGGGGTCAAGTCCGTCCCCGGTGCCGCATCAACCCGAAGAAGATCGCCGTCAGCCCAGATCGACACGCCCAGCGGCCGGTCCTCGATCACGACGCTGCCCATACCGTGCAGGCCATAGTCCGACAGGTCGATCCGGTCGCGCCCGATCTCGAAATCATGGATCCGGTCGATCGAGCCGTCCGGCACGAAAATGAACAGGTCGTCGCCCGGTCCGCCCCAGAGCGCATCCCGCCCGCGCCCGTCGACCAGCATGTCATCGCCGCCGTGGCCGTAGATCATGTCCTTGTGGCCGTGCCCGAAGATGAAGTCATCCGATGCGCTGCCGTGAAGCACGTCGTTGCCCGTACCCCCGCGGATCGGCGCAGCCAGCCCTGACAGGTCGACGCGCAACTCCGTCAGCCCGTGTTCCGTCTCGCTCGTGACCCAGATGTGAAGAAGACTGCCGCGCAGTTCCAGCACCATGTCCGACAGACCGCCCAGCGCCAGATCGAAATCGTCGATGACAACCGCATGCGGAAACAGGTCGCCCAGCGGCGAGAGTTCCAGAAGTGTCATCCCGCCATCGGCGCCACCGGCCACCACCAGAACGCGCCCCTGATAGGTGACATGGTCCAGCACCGACGGCGCGCCGAAGCGGGTCACCAGATCGTCGAGAAGGTGGTCGGCCGGGTTCAGCTTGCCGCCGCTGGACACGCGCAGAACAGTGAGCGAGTCGGTGCCATGTGCCGCAAGGATGGCGAAGGCCCGCGGACCATGGTCGACCAGATCGAGCGCCGTGGGTTGGCCGAACGGGCTGTCAGGTCCCGGTGCTATGCTGCCGCGCAACTCCGGCACGCCTGTGCCGTCAAGCGCGAACAGCTGCAGCCCGCTGTCCAGCGCCGACGCCACGGCGAGGAACTCGGTTCCGAACAGGGTCGCCACCTCCATCGCGGTCACGTCGCCGAGATACGGCCCGGCCGCGTCCGGCCGCGTGTCGAGATGCTCCGGCACGCCGTCGGCATCGAGTGTGAAGCGCTGCAACCCCGCTATGCCCCATTGCGCCACCGTCAGCACCGTTGACGTGCCGCTGCCGCTCAGCGCCAGCTCCGACCATTTGATCGCGGCCGCCACGCCGCCAAACTGGCCCAGCGTCGTGAGCGAGCCGTCATCCTCCAGCCGGTAGGTCGTGCTGTTGTCATCCCGCCGTCCGGCCACCTGCACATGCAGCGCCGCCCCGAAGGAAAAGGTCGCAATGTCGTTGAGCACCCGCGTGCCGCTGTCACTGCTGTAGGGGATTTCGGACTTTAGCACGAAACTGCCGTCGGCCAGCCGTTCCAGCACCGACAGAGCCCCGACAGCGCCCGCGCCGACGATCAGATAGTCGCTGCCGCCGCGCCGCGCGAAGCCAAGCGCATTCGCCCCTTCCAAAAGGAGCGTGTGATCGTCGAAAACCGTCTGACCGGCTGTGAACTGCAGCGCCATCCCCACCCCCGCCTGATCCGGTCAGGGTGGGGCAATCCTGGTTAACAAGCCGTCAAGGGACGGCGCCGCAGAGGATCAGGTGTTGAAGAGGAAATGCATCACGTCGCCATCCTGCACGACATAGGCCTTGCCCTCGGCGCGCAGCTTGCCGGCCTCGCGGGCCTTCTGCTCCCCGCCACAGGCGACGAAATCCTCGTAAGCCGTGGTCTCGGCACGGATGAACCCGCGCTCGAAATCGCCGTGGATCACGCCGGCCGCCTGCGGCGCGGTCGTGCCGGTGCGGATCGTCCAGGCCCGCGCCTCTTTCGGGCCGACGGTGAAATAGGTCTGCAGGCCGAGAAGCTGGTAGCCCGCCTGAATGAGCCGGTCGAGGCCGGCTTCCTCCAGCCCCATTTCGCTCAGGAACATGTCGCGTTCCTCATCCTCCAGCTGGCTGATCTCCTCCTCGATCGCGGCCGAGATCACGACCGTGCCCGCGCCCTGCTCGGCGGCCATCTCGGCCACCTTGGCCGACAGCGCATTGCCGTCGGCAGCATTGTCTTCCTCGACATTGCAGACATAGAGGACCGGCTTGGCGGTCAGGAGCTGGAGCATGGCCCAGGCCTTGGCATCGTCGGCCGCGACCTCCACCGTGCGGGCGGGACGGCCATCCTCGATCACGGCCTTTGCTTCGCGCAGGAGGCGGTCCTGCGCCACGGCTTCCTTGTCCCCGCCCTTGATCTTGCGGGACAGGTTCTGCAGCCGTTTCTCGATGCTTTCCAGGTCGGCGAGCATCAGTTCGGTCTCGATCACCTCGGCATCCGCAATCGGATCGACGCGCCCGTCCACATGGGTCACGTCATCATCCTCGAAACAGCGCAGCACATGGGCAATGGCGTCGCATTCGCGGATGTTGGCCAGAAACTGGTTGCCAAGCCCCTCGCCCTTCGACGCGCCTTTCACAAGGCCCGCAATATCGACGAAGGTCATCCGCGCGGGGATGATCTCCTTGGAACTGGCAATGCCCGCCAGCCGGTCGAGCCGCGTATCGGGCACCGCCACCTCGCCCACATTGGGCTCGATGGTGCAGAAGGGAAAGTTGGCCGCCTGTGCCGCCGCCGTGCGGGTCAGCGCGTTGAAGAGCGTCGATTTGCCGACATTCGGCAGCCCGACGATACCCATTTTGAAACCCATGACCTGATCCTCGTCTCGTGTCGGGCCGCTTCTAGGCCCGCAGGCGCAGGCTTGCAAGCGGTGCCGGGCGGACACCGGCCGCGAATCCCTCACATTCTGCTAGAATGGCGGCTCTGACACGCATGACGGGGGCGATCCGATGCAATTCAATCCCTACCTGACTTTCCCGGGAACCTGCCGTGCGGCCATGACCCGCTATGCCGAGATTTTCGGCGGCGAATTGGAAATGCTCTCCACCTTCGGGGAAGGGCCAATAAAGGACCATGTGCCGAAAGCCGCGCATGAGCTTGTCATGCATGTGCGGCTGCGGGTCGGTGATGCGCTCCTGATGGCATCGGACGACCCGAGCGGCCAGACGGGTGCGGCGCGCGCGGTGTCGGTTCAGGTGCCCTTCGAGGACCCTGGAGCGGCCCGAAGCGCCTTCGATGCGCTGGCAGAGGGCGGCAGCGTCGAGATGCCCTTCGCGCCCACCTTCTGGGCACGGGGGTTCGGGTCCTGCCGCGACCGGTTCGGCATCCAATGGATGATCAATTGCGATTAAACCGGGCTGCGCCCGCGCTGCCGGATTGATTTTCCCCCGATCTTTCTGCATGTGGAACCAAAGGCAGAAAGAGGGTCCCCGATGACACGTATCACCACCACGTTCGAACGGCTGCAGGCAGAAGGCCGCAGCGCCTTCGTCACTTTCGTGATGGCGGGCGACCCCGATTTCGACCGTTCGCTGGAGATCGTGCAGGGCCTGCCCGGTGCCGGCGCGGACATCATCGAGCTCGGCATGCCCTTCACCGACCCGATGGCCGACGGACCGGCGATCCAGTTGGCCGGCCAGCGTGCGCTTGAAGCGGGCATGACGCTCGACCGGACGCTCGAACTGGTCCGCCGCTTCCGCGAGGGGGACAGCGATACACCGATCGTGCTGATGGGCTATTACAACCCGATCTATTCCAAAGGCGTGGACAGATTTCTGGCCGAAGCCGGCGCCGCTGGCGTGGACGGGCTGATCGTCGTCGACCTGCCACCCGAAGAGGATGAGGAACTCTGCATCCCGGCCCAGAAGGCGGGGCTCAACTTTATCCGGCTGGCAACCCCGACGACAGACGACCGGCGCCTGCCGCGCGTGCTGCAGAACACGTCCGGCTTCGTCTATTACGTCTCGATCACCGGCATCACCGGTTCGGCCAGTGCCAATGCCGATGCCGTTGCGCCGGAAGTGGCGCGAATCCGCGATGCGTCGGGCCTGCCGGTCTGCGTGGGATTCGGGATCAAGACCGCCGACAGCGCGCGCGACATTGCCTCTGTCGCAGACGGGGCGGTGGTCGGCTCGGCCATTGTCTCGATGGTCGGTGACGGGAAATCCACCGACGAGGTGCTGGGCTTCGTGCGCAGCCTTGCCGACGGCGCGCACGCCGCCTGACGGCCGCGCGCGCCCCGGCGCAGTCGGGGATCAGGCGAAAATGTCGGTCCGCTCGTTGGGCAGGATCAGGTTCGACCGGTCAATATCGGCGATGTTGGTGCGGCCGCAGAGCGCCATGGTCGTCTCCAGTTCCTTGTGGATGATCTCCAGCACCTTGGTCACGCCCTCCTCGCCCATCGCGCCGAGCCCGTAGAGGAACGCGCGCCCGATGTAGGTGCCCTTGGCCCCGAGCGCGACGGCCTTCAGCACGTCCTGACCCGAACGGATGCCGCCGTCGAAATGCACCTCGATCCGGTCGCCGACCCGTTCCACAATCTCCGGCAGCATGGCGATGGAGGACAGCGCCCCGTCAAGCTGCCGCCCGCCATGGTTCGAGACGATAATCGCATCGGCCCCGGACTCGACCGCCTTCTCCGCATCGTCGGGATCGTTGATCCCCTTGATGATCAGCTTGCCGCCCCAGCGGTCCTTGATCCATTTCACATCATCCCAGCTGAGCCGCGGATCGAACTGGCTGTGGGTCCATTCCGCAAGTGTTCCCATATCGTCGACATTGGACACATGGCCGACAATGTTGCGGAACTCGCGCCGTTTGGTGCCGAGCATGCCCATGCACCAGCGCGGCTTGGTGGCCATATTGAGCATGTTGCGCACCGTCAACTTCGGCGGCGCGGACAGGCCATTGCGTACGTCCTTGTGCCGCTGGCCCAGCACTTGAAGGTCGAGCGTCAGCACCAGCGCCTCGCATTCGGCGGCCTTGGCACGGTCGATCAGCCGGTAGATGAACTCGCGGTCCCGCATCACGTAGAGCTGGAACCAGAAGGGCGTGTTCGTCGCCTCGGCCACATCCTCGATCGAGCAGATCGACATGGTGGACAGGGTGAAGGGAATGCCGAATTTCTCCGCCGCGCGGGCCGCGAGGATCTCGCCATCCGCATGCTGCATGCCGGTCAGCCCGGTCGGCGCGATGGCGACCGGCATCGCCACCTTGCGGCCGATTATCGTGGCTTCCGTCGTGCGCCCTTCCATGTTCACCGCCACCTTCTGGCGCAGCCGGATACGGGCGAAATCGCTCTCGTTTTCGCGGTAGGTCTGTTCGGTCCAGGAGCCGCTGTCGGCATAGTCGTAGAACATGCGCGGCACGCGCCGCTCGGCCAGAATGCGCAGGTCTTCGATACAGGCGATCGGTCTCATGTCGGGGAAATCCTGTTCGGGGCAAATAGGTCAAATTGGTTCGGAAACCTTACCAAAACAGCGAATAGCGGGTGGAGGATCGCAAATCAAGCCCGCACCACCGCGCACTTGCCCGGCCCCACCCCGCCGCGGCCCAGCGCATCAAGGGTTTTAGGGCTTCCCAACAGGCCGGGAATCCCCTATACGCGCGGCTTCGGCGGGCGCTTACACCCCTGGAGGATCGTCCCGCCTGTGCAATTAGGAGAAAGCCAATGGCAAAAGAGCTTCCGATTCTCGAAGCGACGGCACGCGAAGGAGTGGGCAAAGGGGCCGCCCGCGCCGCACGCCGTGAAGGTATGGTTCCCGGCGTCATCTACGGTGGCAATGCGGACCCGCAAGCGATCAACGTCCCCTTCAACGTCCTGCTGACCCGCCTGCGGGCCGGCAAGTTCCTGTCCACCCTGCAGAACGTCAAGGTCGACGGCAAGGACAACCGCGTGATCTGCCGCGCCGTGCAGCGTGACGTCGTCAAGGATCTGCCGACGCATATCGACTTCCTGCGTCTGACCGAGAAGAGCCGCATCAACCTCTATATCCCCGTCGAGTTCGTGAACGAGGAAGAGGCACCTGGCCTGCGCAAGGGCGGCGTTCTGACCGTCGTGCGCTCCGAGGTCGAACTGAAAGTGACCGCGGGCAACATTCCCGATCACCTGACCGTGGACCTGACCGGTCTCGACGTGGGCGACGTGATCCACATTTCCGACATCGAGCTGCCCGAAGGCACCCGCCCGATGATCACCGACCGCGATTTCGTGATCGCGAACATCTCCGCCCCGTCGAGCCTGCGCTCCGAAGAGGACGAGGATGCTGGTGAAGGCGAAGCCACCGAGGCCGAGGCCACCGAAGAGGCGGCTGAAGAGTCCGAGGGCTGAGCGCCGGCGCCGGATTTGCGGCGCCGCCCATTCGTGCTACCCCAAGGGCGCATCTGCGGATGCGCCCTTTTTCTTTGCGACTGCTGGAAGGACCCCGCGCGATGAAACTGATGGTCGGCCTTGGCAACCCGGGCGGCAAATATGAAGGCAACCGGCACAATGTCGGGTATATGGCCGTCGACCGGATCGCCGAAGATCACGGGTTCGCACCATGGCGGGCCAAGTTTCAGGGCCTTGTGTCCGAGGGGCGGCTTGGGCGCGAGAAGGTGCTGCTCCTGAAGCCCACCACCTTCATGAACCTCAGCGGGCAAAGCGTGGGCGAGGCCATGCGCTTCTACAAGCTCGGGCCGGACGAGGTGATCGTGCTGCATGACGAGCTTGACCTCGCGCCCGGCAAATGCCGCGTGAAGACCGGCGGCGGCCATGCGGGCCATAACGGGCTGCGCTCGATCCACCAGCATGTCAGCGACGCTTACACGCGCGTCCGCATCGGCGTCGGCCATCCCGGTCGCAAGGAACTTGTCTCCGCATGGGTGCTGCAGGATTTCACCAAGGCCGATCAGGCCTGGCTCGACGACCTGCTGCGCGGCATTTCCGATGGTGCGCCGGATCTGGCCGAAGGCGATGGCGGGCGTTTCATGAATGCCGTGGCGCGGCGGCTGGCGCCGGCCCGCCCCTCGACGGGCGGAAAGCCGGACAAGGCCGACACGGGCGCGCATGAGCCGCGTGGCGAAAAGCGGCTGTCGAAAGACCCGCGCCCGGCCAAAGCCCCGGAGCCAGAGCCTGACACGCGTTCGGCGCTCCAGCGGCTGGTCGACAAGTTCTCCTGACGCTGCGTCACGCTTGGGGTGCCCCCCTCCGACGACTAGGCTCCGTCAAAACATCTTTGGGAGGATGATCCATGCCCCGGTGGATCAAGCGCACGCTTGTCGTGCTTCTGGCCGCACTTGCCCTTCTGGCGGTTCTGGCCATCTGGCAGCGCGACCGGATCGAACGGCTGCTCGCCGTCAACACGCTCTTCGACGAGGCGCATATCGTCGCGAATTTCTCCGACATGCCGTCGCTCTTCTTCCACCAGCAGATGACCAACGGCAATGAGCTGCCATGGGACCTGCCACAGGCGGCCACGCCCCTGCCCGCGCAGGTGCCGGATGGCACGGGCGGCACGCTCGACATTGCCGCCTGGGCGGCTGAACGCAGCCTCACCGCCCTTGTGGTGCTGAAGGATGGCGAGATTGTCGCGGAAGAGTATTTCCAGGGCACAGACGCCGATGATCTGCGCATCTCATGGTCGGTCGCCAAGAGCTTCCTGTCGGCCCTGACCGGCATCCTGGTGGAGGAAGGCGCGATCGAGAGCCTCGATGCGCCGGTTACCGATTACGCGCCCCTGCTTGCCAAGAGCGCCTACCGCGACGCCACGATCCGCGACGTGCTGCAGATGGAATCCGGCGTCACCTTCAACGAGGACTATCTCGACTTCCATTCCGACATCAACAAGATGGGCCGCGTGCTGGCCCTTGGCGGCTCGATGGACGCGTTCGCCGCCGGCCTCGAAGGACAGGACCGCCCGCCGGGCGAGGCCTGGCAATATGTCTCCATCGACACGCATGTGATCGGGATGGTGCTGCGCGGTGCAACCGGCCGCAGCGTGCCCGACCTGATGGAGGAGAAACTCATCCGCCCGCTCGGCCTCGAGGCCGGTCCGGTCTATCTGACGGACGGCGAGGGGGTGGCCTTCGTGCTCGGCGGGCTCAACCTGCGGACCCGCGACTATGCCCGGATGGGACTGCTTGTGCTGCAGAAGGGGCGGCGCGGGCCGGCGCAGATCATCCCCGCCAACTGGCTGGCAGAGAGCACGGCCCCCAGCGCCAAAACGGCGCCCGGAGAGATCGGCTACGGCTATCAATGGTGGGTGCCGCAGGACAGCGACGAGGATGAGGTTCTGGCCCGCGGGATTTACGGGCAGTTCATCTACATCAACCGCGACCGCGGGGTCGTCGTCGCGATCAACAGTGCGGATCGCGGGTTCCGCGAGCCGGGGGCCTTCGCGCAGAACATGGCCGCGTTCCGCGCGCTGGCAGGGGCTGCTGCCCCGGACGGATCCGGCGCAGCAACCAACTGACACTCAGTCCTTGCGGAAGAATTTCTTCTCGCGCGGCTTTCCGTCCCAGCCGGGCTTGCCGCGCGGCTTGTCGGACGGACGGCGGTCGCCACCGCCCTTGTTGCCGAAGTCGCGTCCGCCGGAGCGGCCGCCGCGATCATCTTCGCGTGCTTCCCATTTGCGCAGCAGCTTCGCGTTGAAGCTGTCGCGTCCGACCGAGCCTTCATGGGCCCAGACGGTTTTGACCTCGTCGCCCTCAACTGCTTCGACCGCCATGCGCATGGAGCCGGCGGTGAGGACGACAATGTCGCCGATCTCGAAATTCGACATGATGAATCCTTTGTCTCATACTGACGGAAGCGCTGCCTATACGCCTGCAGGCCCGCCGTGAAAAGCGGATTCGTGCAAGCGCCGTGCGGCGGCAGCGAATTCGTTCCGACCGGTAAGCGCGCCCGTCAGGAGGACATGTCGACGCCGAGCGCCTCGGCCACCGTGAAGATATCCTTGTCGCCACGGCCGCACATGTTCATCACCAGAAGATGGTCGGACGGCAGGTCCGGCGCGATCTTGGTGACATGGGCGAGCGCATGGCTCGGCTCCAGAGCGGGGATGATCCCCTCGGTCCGGCAGGAGAGCTGGAACGCGTCGAGCGCTTCCGTATCTGTGACCGACACATATTCCACCCGGCCCATATCGTGCAGCCAGGCATGTTCCGGCCCGATCCCGGGATAGTCGAGCCCGGCGGAAATCGAATGGCCCTCGATGATCTGACCGTCATCGTCCTGCAGAAGGTAGGTCCGGTTGCCATGCAGCACGCCCGGACGCCCGCCGGTCAGCGAGGCCGCATGCTCCATCTTCTCATCCACACCGTGGCCACCGGCTTCCACGCCGATGATGCGCACGCTCGGATCGTCGAGGAACGGATGGAAGAGCCCCATCGCGTTCGAGCCGCCACCGATGCAGGCCACCAGACTGTCGGGCAGACGGCCTTCGCGCGCCTGCATCTGTTCCTTGGTTTCCTTGCCGATGATCGACTGGAAATCGCGCACCATGGCCGGATAGGGATGCGGGCCTGCAACCGTGCCGATGCAGTAGAAGGTTTCGTCGACATGGGTGACCCAGTCGCGCAGTGCCTCGTTCATCGCATCCTTCAGCGTGCCGCGGCCCGAAGTCACCGGCACGACTTCCGCGCCGAGCAGTTTCATGCGGAAGACGTTGGGGGCCTGACGCTCCACATCCGTCGCGCCCATGAAGACCACGCATTTCAGCCCGAACCGCGCGCAGACCGTCGCCGTCGCCACGCCATGCTGGCCGGCGCCCGTTTCCGCGATGATGCGGGTCTTGCCCATGCGCCGCGCAAGCAGGATCTGCCCCAGCACGTTGTTGATCTTGTGCGCGCCGGTATGGTTCAGTTCGTCGCGCTTGAGGTAGATTTTCGCCCCGCCGAAATGCTCGGTCAGCCGTTCCGCGAAATAGAGCGGCGAGGGCCGGCCGACATAGTGTTTCCACAGATCGTCCATCTCGGCCCAGAAACTGTCATCCTCCTTCGCGCGGTCATACTCGGCCTCCAGATCGAGGATGAGCGGCATCAGTGTCTCCGACACGAACCGCCCGCCGAAATCGCCGAACCGGCCGCGCTCGTCGGGACCGGTCATGAAGGAATTGCGCATGTCGGATGCCATCAGGCGTCTCCCGTTGCCGCCGCGATGAAGCGGGTAATCATCTCATTGTCCTTGATGCCCGGCGCGGATTCGACGCCCGAAGACACATCGACCTGTTCCGCACCGGTCAGGCCTATTGCCTCTGCCACATTATCGGGGGTCAGTCCACCGGCGAGCATCCACGGTTTCGTCCAGCGGCGGCCCTGCAACAGCCGCCAGTCGAAGGCGAGCCCGTTGCCGCCCGGCAGGGTCGCATCGCGCGGCGGTTTGGCGTCGATCAGAAGCTGGTCGGCCGCCGCCGCATGGTCCGCGATCGCAGGCAGGTCTTCCTCGTCCGCGACACCGACCGCCTTCATCACCGGCAGGCCGAACCGCGCACGGATGTCGCCCACCCGCTCGGGCGTCTCTGTGCCGTGCAGTTGCAGCATGTCGAGCGGCACGGTCTCCAGAAGCGCCTCCAATTCCACATCGGAGGCGTTGACGACCAGACCCACCTTGCACAGGCCCGGCGGCACATGGCCCGCCAGATCCGCCGCGTGGGCCGGGTCGATATTCCTCGGCGAGCGGGGGAAGAAGACAAAGCCCAGATAAGCCGCACCAGCCGCGGCCGCATGCAGGACCGTGTCTTCACGGGTCAGTCCACAGATTTTCACGCGCATTGGGGTCTTCCTGTCGTGGCCGTCGGGGGCGCTTCGGCCCAGTTCTGCGGGCGCGTCCTGCGCCCGCCGGCCGTCAGTTCAAAAGGGCGAGGACATCATCCTCTTCATGGCCGGTCTTCTTCTTCAGACCGTCAATGTCCTTTTCAAGCTTCTTCACCTCGCGCTTGCGCTGCGAAGCCTCGCGGCGGTGCTTGTGCTCGCGCAGCCACTCCAGCAGATAGCCCAAGATCAGCCCGAGCAGCACCGAGAAGAGGATCACGAGGAAGAGCGGCAGCGTCACGTCGTAGGGGAAGACGGATTTCAGCGCCTGGGGCACCAGCACCAGCGTCACCATCCCGCGATTGGCCACCGCGAGGAAGATCACGAACAGCATCACCACGACCAGAAGGCCGATCCGCAGGTACCGCATGGGCGCCCTTTCCGACTTAGATCCGTTATTTCTCGTTTAGTCTGTCGCGCAGAAGCTTACCAGTCTTGAAAAACGGGACATGCTTCTCTTCGACATGAACGGCTGCACCCGTGCGCGGGTTCCGTCCGGTGCGCGCATTTCTCTTCTTCACGGAGAAGGCGCCAAAGCCGCGCAGTTCGACCCGATGCCCCTCGGACATGGCGCCGATAATCTCTTCGAAGAATGTGTTCACGATGCGCTCGACATCGCGCTGGTACAGATGCGGGTTCTCGTCGGCTATTTTCTGAATCAGCTCGGACTTGATCATTCCACGCACCTCTCCCTGATTGGCCCCCACTTGCCCAGAGGCCTTGAAATTGCCTGCCGTTCCCCTGCAAGTATCGGGCATTGTGGCAGAAATCACCGGGTGATGGAATAGAGCCGCGGTCCTGCAAGGGTGGAAAAGCGCTGCCACAGGCCCTCTGCGGTGGGGATTTTGCCCAGAAGCAGGCTCAAAGCACCCTCCTCGACCGGCACTTCCCAGACAACGACCGGCAGGTCGGCCAGTGCCTCATCGAGTGATTCGAGATGCGCCAGCGCCTCTGCCTCGCCGCCGATTTCGTCGATCAGACCGGCATCGAGCGCCTGAAATCCGCTGACGATCCGCCCGTCCGCCACCGCGTCGAGCGCGGCATCGTCCAGCCCGCGCCGCTCGCCCACAAGCCCACGAAACCATTCATAACCTTCCTCGATCATCTCCTGATCGAGCTGGCGCGCGCGTGGATTGTAGGGGCGGTATGGGGCCGGTTCGGCCTTCAGTTCCGACGAGCGCAGCGTCCACATGTCGATGCCGATCCGGTCCATCACCTCGGTCACGTCCGGCACTTCCATGATGACGCCGATGGAGGCCGTGATTGTGTTGCCGCGGGCAATGATATGGTCCGCGCCGAGCGCGGCGATATAGCCGCCCGATGCCGCAACCTCGCCCATTACGGCGACAACGGGCCGGTCCTCGGCCACGCGGCGGATGGAGGCGAAGAGCGCCTCTGACCCGGCCGTGGTGCCGCCCGGCGAGTTGATCCGGAGGATCAGCGCCTTGGCGTCGCTTTCGGCCATGTCTTGAAAAAGATCGTCGCGCGACGGGTCATCGGTGATGAGCCCGCCCACGCCATACCAGGCGATGTGATCGCCCTCGGTCTC
Organism: Oceanomicrobium pacificus; assembly: GCF_009833495.1. Taxonomy (GTDB): domain Bacteria; phylum Pseudomonadota; class Alphaproteobacteria; order Rhodobacterales; family Rhodobacteraceae; genus Oceanomicrobium; species Oceanomicrobium pacificus. Next base: position 632,703 of record NZ_WUWG01000001.1, read on the forward strand.
GTCCGGGGCCATCATCACGCCCAGGACGGACAGGAAGATGCCGAGCGCGATCGCCGCGACAAACCCCCAGATAAAGGCGGAGCGGCGCCCTTTGCGACGCCGCTCCTCCAGATATTGCTGTTCAAAGCTCATCGAGCTTCAAACCGCCATCACTCTTCTTTGTTCTTGAGCGCTGCGCCCAAGATGTCGCCGAGCGACGCGCCGCTGTCGGAGGAACCGTACTGAGCCACGGCTTCCTTCTCCTCGGCGATCTCGCGTGCCTTGATCGACAGGCCCAAACGACGGGCGTTCTTGTCGATGTTGGTGACGCGGGCGTCGACCTTGTCGCCGACCGAGAAACGCTCGGGGCGCTGTTCGGCACGGTCACGGCTCAGGTCGGAGCGGCGGATGAAGGACTTCATGCCGTCATACTCGACCTCGATGCCGCCATCTTCGATCGCGGTGACGACGACGGTGACAACCGCGCCGCGCTTCACGCCGGTGGTGGCGTCAACGAACGGATCGCCTTCGAGCGCCTTGATGGAGAGCGAGATGCGTTCCTTCTCGACGTCGACATCGGTGACTACGGCTTTGACCATGTCGCCCTTGCGGAAGTCCTGGATCGCTTCCTCGCCGGAGCGGTTCCAGTCGATGTCCGACAGGTGAACCATACCGTCGATATCGCCTTCCAGACCGATGAACAGGCCGAATTCGGTGATGTTCTTGACTTCACCCTCGACCTCGGTGCCGGCCGGATGCGACGCAGCGAAGTTGTCCCACGGATTGCCCTGGGTCTGCTTGAGGCCCAGCGACACGCGGCGTTTCGCGGTGTCGATCTCGAGCACGACGACTTCCACTTCCTGAGAGGTGGAGACGATCTTGCCCGGGTGGACGTTCTTCTTGGTCCAGGACATTTCGGAGACGTGGACGAGACCCTCGACACCCGGCTCCAGTTCCACGAAGGCGCCGTAGTCGGTGATGTTGGTCACGCGGCCGGTGTGGCGCGATTCCAGCGGGTATTTCTCTTCGACATTCTCCCACGGGTCGGCCTGCAGCTGCTTCATGCCGAGGCTGATGCGCTGGGTTTCCTTGTTGATCTTGACGATCTGGACCTTCACGGTCTCGCCGATCGACAGGATCTCCGACGGGTGGTTGACGCGGCGCCAGGCCATGTCGGTGACGTGCAGCAGGCCGTCCACACCGCCGAGATCGACGAAGGCGCCGTATTCGGTGATGTTCTTGACCACGCCGTCAACCGTGTCGCCTTCTTTCAGCTTGCCGACGATTTCGGCGCGCTGCTCGGCACGCGACTCTTCGAGGATCGCGCGGCGGGAAACGACGATGTTGCCGCGGCGGCGATCCATCTTCAGGATCTGGAACGGCTGCGGAATGCCCATCAGCGGGCCGGCATCGCGCACGGGGCGCACATCGACTTGGCTGCCCGGCAGGAAGGCCACGGCACCGCCGAGGTCGACAGTGAAGCCGCCCTTGACGCGACCGAAGATGGCGCCTTCGACGCGCTCTTCCTTCTCGGCGGCTTTTTCGAGGCGGTCCCAGGCTTCCTCGCGGCGGGCCTTGTCACGCGAGATGACGGCTTCACCGCGGGCATTCTCGACCCGCTCGAGATAGACTTCGACGGTGTCGCCGACTTCGATCTCGGGATCCTGGCCCGGTTTCGCGAATTCCTTGAGGTCGACGCGGCCTTCCATCTTGTAGCCGATGTCGACGATGGCCTGGCCGGCTTCGATGGCCAGGACGGTGCCTTTGACGACAGCGCCTTCGTCGGGCGTTGCCAGTTCCAGGCTTTCGTTCAGGAGAGCTTCAAACTCGTCCATGCTTGCAGTTGCAGACATTCACATTCCTTTGTCATGTTTTTCTGGCCGTGCGGTTGGGTCCGCCGGTCTTTGATTTCACGGGTCAGAGGCGGAGATAAGTCCGTTCAAGAAACAAACAAGGGCCGGATTAGTCCCGACCCTGCCCGATTCTTTTCTTGATCTTGGTCACCGCCTCGGCGACAGCGGCGTCTATAGACAATTCCGTGGTATCGAGCAAGTGCGCATCTGGCGCAGGCTTGAGCGGCGCTGCATCGCGCGACGCGTCGCGCTTGTCCCGAGCACGCAGGTCTGCAAGCACCGTGTCCAGATCGGTTTCGTGCCCGTTGGCGGTCAGTTCGGCAAAGCGGCGTTCCGCGCGGGTCCGGTCGTTGGCGGTGACGAAGAGCTTCACCTCTGCATCGGGGCAGATGACCGTGCCGATATCGCGTCCGTCGAGCACCGCGCCACCCTCGCGCCGCGCAAACCGTTTCTGGAAGTCGAGCAAAGCGGCGCGCACCTGCGGGATCGCCGCGACGCGGCTGGCCGCCTGCGCCACCGGCGCGGTGCGCAGGTCATCCGCTGCCAGATCGGCCTCTGTCAGATGGGCAGCCAGATTGCCTGCCAAGTCGGGATCGAGCGGCCCGTCGGTGAAGGTGAGCGCCTTCTTGCCCACCGCGCGGTAGAGCAGTCCCGTGTCGAGATGCGCAAAGCCGAACGTCTCGGCCACTGCGCGGGAAATTGTGCCCTTGCCGGATGCGGCCGGCCCGTCGATGGCAACCGTGAACCGTGTCATCTGCGCCCCTCCGCGATCTCGTAATAGTCGCCCTTCTCGGTCTCATAGATGTGACCGGACAGCGCCAGCCCCGTCGGCTGGTCGAGGCACCCCATATGGATCGAGAGCGTATCATCCGCCGTACTCGACCAGAAAAGCTGCGCGCCACAGGTCGGGCAGAAGCCGCGGCTCGCGGTGTCATTATACTGATACCAGCTGAGTTTGCCGGTGATCGTCACCGCATCCCGCGGCGCACTGGTGCAGACCGTGTAGTGGCCGCTGCCGCGCCGGCACTGCTCGCAATGGCACGCCACGGGCGGACGGAGCGGACCGTCAACCTCGTAGCGGACCCTGCCGCAGATGCAGCCGCCGCGATGGGTCACGCATTCTCCCTCCGGAACACCGCGCCAAGGTCGCCCATCAGGTCGATGAAAATCGGGAAGCTCGTCTCGATCGCGCCCGCATCGTCGATCTTGACCGGCTTCTGCGTCGCCATGCCAAGGCACATGAAGGACATGGCGATCCGGTGGTCGAGCCGCGTTTCGCAGGTTGCCCCGCCCGGCACGCCGCCCGGTCCCATCCCGTGGACGATGAACGTGTCCTCATCCTCTTCCACGGTGACACCGCATGCTTCCAGCCCGCGCGCCATCGCGTCGATCCGGTCGCTTTCCTTGACCCGCAATTCCTTGACGCCGCGCATCACGGTCTTGCCCTCGGCCGTGGCGGCAAGTGCGGACAGGATCGGATATTCGTCGATCATGCTCGCGGCCCGCTCGGGCGGCACCTCGATCCCCTTGAGCGGTCCGAACCGCGCACGCAGGTCCGCCACAGGCTCGCCGCCCTCCTCGCGCAGGTTCTCGAAAGTCAGGTCCGCGCCCATTTCCTTGAGCGTGGTGTAGAGCCCGGCCCGCGTCGGGTTGAGACCGATATTGGGCACGAGCACGTCCGACCCTTCGACCAGAAGTGCCGCACAGACCGGAAAGGCCGCGGAGGACGGGTCGCGCGGCACGGCTATCGTCTGCGGCCGCAATTCGGGCTGGCCCTGCAGGCGGATGATGCGGGACTGGCCGTCTTCCTCGACGGTGATATCGGCCCCGAACCCTGCGAGCATCCGCTCGGTATGGTCCCGCGTGGCTTCGGTCTCCGTCACGACGGTTTCACCGGGTGCGTTCAGGCCGGCCAGCAGCACGGCCGATTTCACCTGCGCCGAGGGCATGGGCGTCGTGTAACGGACCGGCACCGGGTTGGCCGCACCGACGAGCGTCAGCGGCAGCCGCCCGCCATCGCGGCCATGCGCCGTGGCACCGAAGAGCGCCAGCGGGTCGGTGATCCGTCCCATGGGGCGGGACCGCAGGCTGGCATCGCCGGTAAATGTCGCGGTGATCGGGCTGGTGGCCATCATCCCCATGATGAGCCGCACGCCGGTGCCCGAATTGCCGCAATCGATGACATTCTCTGGCTCGGCCAGCGCGCCTACGCCGACGCCGTGCACCGACCAGTCACCACCGCCATGGTTCACCACATCCGCCCCGAACGCCTGCATGGCCTTGGCCGTGTCGAGCACGTCCTGCCCTTCCAGCAAACCGGAAATCCGGGTCTCGCCGACGCTCAGCGCGCCAAGGATCAGCGAGCGGTGCGAAATCGACTTGTCGCCGGGAACATGCGCTGTGCCGCGCAGCGGCGGAGAGGCGAGCGCGGACATGGGGCGCGCGGGACCGTGACCTGACATAGAGTGTCCTGTATCCGAAGTTTTCAGCGGTTTAGCCTGTTTGACCGTCCGAGGCCAGCGGCGCGGGCGGCGCCGGTGCATCGGTCCGCCGGAAGGTCAGATAGTGCGGCGTGCGGCCTTCGCGCACCGCCTTGGCCTCGTAGCGGGTCCGGTGCCAGTCCGACCATGGTTCGCGCCAGTCCTCCGGCCCGTCTGCCAGCCATTCGAAATCGGCGCGCGGCACGACCACTTCCAGCGTCTGTCGGACATAGTCGGGAATATCGGTCGCAACATGGAAGCGGGCACCGGGTTTCAGCGCGCGCGACAGCTGGTCGATATTCTCCGGCACGACGAAGCGGCGGCGATGGTGCCGGCTCTTCGGCCAGGGATCGGGATAGAGCAGGAACGCCCGGTCGAGGCTCGCCAGCGGCAGCACGTCGAGCATGTCGCGTGCGTCGCCCATATGGACGCGGATGTTCTCCACCCCGTCCTCGGCGATGCGCGGCACCAGCATGGCGACCCCGTTCACGAACGGCTCGCAGCCGATCAGGCCGACATCGGGATTTTCCTTCGCCTGATGCAGTATATGCTCGCCGCCGCCGAACCCGACCTCCAGCCAGACCGGCCGGTCATCGCCGAAGAGCGTATTCAGATCGAGAAGGGTGCGGTCAGGATTGTCCTCCCACGTCACACCGGGCGGCGAGAGCCGCTTCAGCGTGGTCTCCAGATGTTCGATCTGGCCCTTGCGCAGCTTCTTGCCGTGGCGGCGGCCGTAGAAATTGCGCCACGGGGCGCCGGAGGGGTGTGATCCTTCGGACATGGACAGTTCCGCTTCGTTTGTTGACGGCCCGCGGAATGCACCCTGCGGGCCGCCGGGTCAAGCGCCGCTGAAAATCCGCCGCAGGATCAGCACGGCGGGAACCGTAACCAGATACATGGTGATCCCGTAGACCGCCGAGGGCAGCGCATAGTCCGGAATGCCGCCCGTCTGCGCGACGAGCCCCGCCACCGCGATGCCCAAAGTTGCGTTCTGCACCCCCATCTCGATGGAGATGCACATGCCGTCCCCGCCGCCAAGGCGCAGGAGCCGTGCAACCCCCAGCCCGAGACCGAGCAGGATGAGGTTCATCAGCATCAGCACCGGCCCGAGCTTCGGGAAATTGGTCGCAAAGATTGTCCAGTTGGCCGCGAGGGCCGCAATCACGATCAGGACGAAGAGAACAAGCGCGATGCCCGATACGAGCCGCTCGGTCCGTGCTGCGAAACCGGGCGCGAAATGGCGCACGAGCAGCCCGAGAAGCACCGGCACCGCGGTGATCGCGAACATGGCGATGCCGATGCCGGCCACGTCGATGGGCGGCGCGGCCGCCCCCAGCGTCGTGCTTGCGGCCCAGGCCACGAGGAACGGCACGGTCAGCACCGACAGGAGACTGACCACCGCCGTCAGCGTGATCGAGAGCGCCACCGTCCCGCCCGCCAGTTTCGTCAGGATCGACGAGGTCACGCCGCCGGGCGCGAAAGACAGGAGCAGCAGGCCGAAGGCGAGCGCCGGTGGCAGGTCGAAGATCTGTAAAAGGCCGACGGCCACCAGTGGGATCAGGACGACCTGTCCGACGATCCCCGTCAGCACCGCGCGCGGCATGGTCAGCACGCGGCCGAAATCGCCGAAGGTCAGACCATAGCCCAAGGAAAACATGATGATTGCCAGCGACAGTGGCAATCCGACATCGACCAACATGAACACCCTCCCGAAGTCTTTTTGGGAGGGTGTCATGCGCGTGGCGTCTTGGAAAGTTTTAACTGCCTTTCCGAAGGGTTAACCCGACGGTCAGACGGCCTTTTTCAGCGCTTCCACAAGGTCGGTCTGTTCCCAGCTGAACCCGCCATCCGCATCGGGCTGGCGGCCGAAATGGCCGTAGGCCGCGGTGCGCTGGTAGATCGGCCGGTTGAGGCTCAGATGCTGCCGGATGCCGCGCGGCGTCAGGTTCATGATCTGCGGGATGGCGGCCTCGATCTCGGCCTCGGACACGGTGCCGGTGCCGTATGTGTCCGCATAGATCGAGAGCGGCTCGGCCACGCCGATCGCATAGCTCAGCTGGATCACGCAGCGTTCCGCCAGACCGGCGGCCACAACGTTTTTCGCGAGATAACGCGCCGCATAGGCCGCGGACCGGTCCACCTTGGTCGGATCCTTGCCGGAAAAGGCACCGCCGCCATGCGGGGCCGCGCCGCCATAAGTGTCCACGATGATCTTGCGTCCGGTCAGGCCCGCATCCCCGTCGGGACCGCCGATGACGAACTTGCCGGTCGGGTTCACATGCCAGACGGTCTTGTCGGTCAGCCAGTCCGCGGGCAGTTCGCTGCGGATATAGGGCTCCACCAGATCGCGCACATCGCCCGAGCTCATCGACCCGTCGAGATGCTGGGTAGAGAGCACGATGGAGGCAACCTCCACCGGCAGGCCATCCTCGTAGCGCAGGGTCAGCTGGCTCTTGGCATCGGGGCCGAGCTTCGGCTCGCTGCCGTTCTTGCGCACTTCGGCGAGCTTTTTCAGGATCGCATGCGCATAGTGGATCGGCGCCGGCATCAGTTCCGGCGTCTCGTTCACCGCATAGCCGAACATGATCCCCTGATCGCCCGCGCCCTCGTCCTTCGTGTCGGACGCATCGACGCCGATGGCGATCTCCGGCGATTGCTCGTGCAGGTAGTTCTGGATGTCGACGGTTTCCCAATGGAACCCGTCCTGCTCGTAGCCGATGTCACGGACACATTCGCGGGCGATATCCTCCACGTGCAGCACCACGCTTTCGGGGCCGCGCACCTCGCCGCCGATGACCACGCGGTCGGTCGTGGCAAAGGTTTCGCAAGCCACGCGGCTCTCGGGATCCTCGGCAAGGAACGCGTCGAGCACGGCGTCGGAAATTCGGTCGCAAACTTTGTCCGGATGGCCCTCCGAGACGCTCTCGGAGGTAAAGAAATAGTTCTTACGGGTCATACAATCCCCTCAATGATAGGCCTCATGCGTAACGCAGTTAAAATTAAAGCGTCAACGCTCTATCGCGACCGCGCGACCGCTTTTCGCGACATGGCACCGGAAAGGCCGAGAAGAAGAAGCATCAGGACGAGAATTGGCAGGTCCGAAGCCCGCGCATAGAGCGTCGGCGCGCGCGGGGGCGGCAGGGGCGCGTCGATCCGCCCCGCCTCGCCCAGAGGCAGTTCGTCCACCAGCACACCTGACGCGTCGATGACCGCGGAAATCCCGGTATTGGCGGACCGCACCAGCGGCAATCCCTGCTCGATCGCCCGTGCGCGGGCCTGCGCCAGATGCTGGAACGGGCCGGCATAGGTGCCGAACCAGGCATCATTGGTGATCTGCAGCAGCCAGTCCGGCCGCTCGGGCCCGCGCAGCATCTCCTGCGGGAAAATCGCCTCGTAGCAGATGAGTGGCTGGAAGGGCGGCACGCCCGGCAGGTCGATCCGCGCCTGACCCGGCCCGGCAGAGAAGGAGCCCGCCAGACCGACGAGCGCGCCGAGACCCGCACGCTCGGCCGTGCGGCGGAAGGGCATATATTCGCCGAACGGCACCAGATGCGCTTTGTCGAACCGGGTCAGAACCGCGCCGCCCTCGCCCAGCACCGCAAGCGTGTTGAACCAGCGATAGATCTCGCCCGCTGGCTCGACCCGCCGGATGCCCGTCACCAGCGGCGCGCCACCGGTCGCCGCCGCCATTTCCGCCTGCACCTCCGGATTGCGGCCCAGCAGCACCGGCACCGCCGTCTCCGGCCAGATCACCAGATCGGGCGGCGGATCGGCAGGTGCCGCGCTCAGGTCGAGCAGTCGGCCGTAGAAGGTCGGGATCCAGTCCGGATCCCATTTCAGCCGCTGCGGCGCGTTCGGCTGGACGATGCGCAAGACGGGCGCGTCCGTGGCGGGTTCCGGCGTGTCCGCGATACGCGCGGCACCCCAGCCCCAAAGCAGCGCCACGCAGGCAAGCGCGCAGGCTGCGGCCGCCAGTCGGGTGCGACGCAACGCAAAGCTCGCCGGCAAAAGCCCCGCCAGCAGGGTCAGGAGGCCAAGCCCGTGCGGTCCGGCCAGCGCCAGCATTTGCGCGGGTGGCACCCCGATCCAGCCATAGGCGGGCAATGCCCACGGAAAGCCCGTCAGGAGCCAGGCGCGGCCCAAATCCGACAGCGCCCATCCGGCGGCCAGCGCCAGCGCCAGCCACGGGCCGGGCCGCGCGACGGCGCGCGCCAGTGCGAACCCCGCCGCCCAGAACAGCGCCAGCCCGCCCGCCATGCCGGCAAGCGCGAACGGGGCCATCCAGCCGTGCCGCACCGGATCGACCAGAAACGGCTCGACGATCCAGAAAAGGGTGATTGCAAAATAGCCAAGTCCGATCCGCCAGCCCGTCCAGGCGGCCGACCGCGCGCGCGCTGTCCGCGCTATCGCGACATAGGCAAGCGGCAGGGCCACCACAAAGAACGGCCAGAGCCCGAACGGCGCCTGCACGAGGCCCAGAAGCGCACCAGTGAACACGGGGCCGAGAAATCCCACAAGGCGCGCGCCCGCTGTCCTGCGGGCCCGTGCCGGGCCGGTCTCTTTCTCGGTTGGGTCAGGTTTGGGGGCGACCGCCACCGTGCGCGACTATTCCGCCGCCCGATCGAGCACGGCGGGTTTCAGGCGCACACGCAACCGCTTGATGGCACGCGGATCGGCATCGACCACCTCGAACTCGTGCCCGTCCGGATGCACGATCACCTCGCCCCGCGCGGGCACGGCACCGGTCATCATGAAGACAAGGCCGCCGAGCGTGTCGACTTCCTCATCCAGATCATCGGCCAGCAGATCGACGCCGGCCTCTGCCTCGAACATCTCCAACGGGGTGCGGGCCTGACAGAGGAATACACCCGGCGCTTCGATGATCCACGGCTCGGCCTCGGTCGTGTCATGCTCGTCGACAATTTCACCCACAATCTGTTCCAGAAGGTCCTCGATGGTGATCAGGCCGTCTACGCCGCCATATTCGTCGATGACGAGCGCGATGTGCACGCGGCTCGCCTGCATCTTCTGCAGAAGCGCGAAGGACGGCATGGAGGGCGGCGCGAACAACACCGTGCGGATCAGCGGCTGGATGTCGAATTCGCGCGCGCCTGCGTCGAACCCGTAATTGAGCGCCAGATCCTTCAGGTGGAGAAAGCCCAGCGGATTGTCGAGCCGGTCCTCGAACACCGGCAGGCGGGTGAAACCGCTGCGGCGGAAGGCTTCCACGATCTCGGGGAGCGGCGTGGACACTTCCACGGCCTCGATGCTGGCCTTCGGGACATAAAGCTCCTCGACCCGCTGGTCCTGCATCCGGCGCAGATTGCCGAACATGTCCTGCGGGGCGGCGCGATCGCCGTTGACCTGACCTGTGGAAGGGGCCGGATCCTCGTCCTCCGGCTGCGAAAATCCGAAGACGCGGCTCAGCAATCCGCGCGTCCCGTCCTCGGTGATAGTCTCCTGCTGCGCGCTGTGCGCTGCGCTAGAAGATCCGTCCGTCGTGTCGCCCATGGCTCCTTATCCGAATAGACCGGCCAGACGCCGGCTCCTTTAATATGGGTTCGCGATGCCCGCGCTTGCAAGGGCCTTGATCTCCAGCCCCTCCATCAGCGCGGCATCCGCCTCGGTTTCATGGTCAAAGCCGAGCAAATGGAGGCATCCGTGCAACAGTAGATGCGTTAGGTGATGCGCCACGGGCAGCCCGGCGGCCTCCGCCTCCGCGATGCAGGTTTCAAAGGCCAGCGCCAGATCGCCCAATTCATTGTCGAAATCGTCGGGCGGTGGCGGCGGTGCCGGCCAGTCGCCCGGCGCACCGGCCGCCAGTTCCGTGGCCGGCCATGACAGGATGTTCGTCGGGCGCGGCTTGTCCCGGAACGTGCCGTTCAATTCGGTGATCCGCGCATCGTCACAGGCAAGGACGGAAACAAGATACCCCGCATCCGGCACCCGCGCGGCCGCAAGCGCCATCGACGCCGCTGTCGCACACAGGGCCGGCAGGTCATAGGCGTCCCAACGCGGATCCTCGATGCTCAGGTCGATCTCGACCAGCGGGGGTGTCATGCCTTGCGCGCATCCGCGTCATAGGCCTCGATGATCTTGGCGACCATCGGGTGCCGGACCACATCCACCGCAGTAAACCGCGTGAATTTGATACTGTCCACGTTGCGCAGCACGCGCTCGGCCTCCACCAGACCGCTGTCGACGCCGCGCGGCAGGTCGATCTGGCTCATGTCGCCGGTGATCGCCATGCGCGACCCCTCGCCCAGACGGGTGAGGAACATCTTCATCTGCATGGTCGTGGCATTCTGCGCCTCATCGAGCACGATGAAGGCGTTCGACAGGGTGCGCCCGCGCATGAAGGCCAGCGGCGCGACCTCGATGCGCTTTTCCTCGATCAGCTTGGCGACCTGGCGCGCAGGCAGGAAATCGTTGAGCGCATCGTAGAGCGGCTGCATGTAGGGATCGACCTTGTCCTTCATGTCGCCGGGCAGAAAGCCCAGGCGCTCGCCCGCTTCCACCGCCGGACGCGACAGGATGATCTTGTCGACATAGCCGTCGATGAACATGGCCACGGCGGCCGCGACCGCCAGATAGGTCTTGCCGGTGCCCGCGGGCCCGAGCCCGAAGACCAGTTCATGGGACATCAGGTCCCGCACATAGGCTTTCTGTGCCTTGGTCCGCGGCTCGACCACTTTCTTGCGGGTGCGGATCTCGATCTCGCCGCCACGGAACATTTCCAGTTGGTCGCCGGCCTGTGCGCCCGTGCCTTCGTCTGAGCCGCCCATGCGGATCGCACCGTCCACGTCCCCCGGTTCCACCTGCCGCCCCTGTTCGAGCCGGCGGTAGAGCGCGTTCAGCGCCGCCAGCCCGCGCTGGCAGGCTGCCGGTTCGCCATGCAGCGCCAGCTGGTTGCCGCGCCGGGTGATGACGATGGACAGGGCCTGTTCGATCTGGGCGAGGTTGCGGTCAAATTCTCCGCAAAGTTCGATCAGCAGGCGATTGTCAGGAAAGTCGACGACGAATTCAGAGGAGTCCGCGTCAGCGAGGGCCGGTGGCAGGGCAGATGGCGCCAATGTCAATGTCCCGATCGGTTTCGAATGCCTGACATCATGGTGCCTCATGCAGGCGACCCGGCGCAAGGCAAATCCCCGTGCGCCGGTCGAGTTTCCCGCAAGCTGCCGGTCAGTTGTTGGCGCGCCCGAAGAGCAGGTCGCGATAGTTGCCGGTGATCTGGCCCGGCACCGCTTCAGGACGACAGACAGGCGTGCCATCCTTGTTCAGCCGCGGCGACATGTACCCCTCGACCCCGTCATCGGCGATCCAGTGATCGCAGCCGTCCGGATCGGTCCAGACACCGGCATCGAGCGTCCGGCTCGGCCCGTCCCCGTCGATATAGGCGTCACTTGCCGAATTGGATGGCGTGCAGCCCGCCGCTGCCAGCGTCAGGCCCAGCATGACCCCCGCCCCTTTGACCAGATTTTTCATTCGCCCGAACTCCCCTCACAAGCACAGTACAGTTCTACCCGGCGGTTCATCGCCCGACCGGATTCGTTATCGTTGGAAGCCATTGGCGAACTTTCGCCAAAGGCCCGTGCGGTTGCCGTATGGCCGAGTGCCGTGGCCAGTGCCGCCACGGCGCGCGCCCGGCGCATCGACAGGTCCTCATTGAAGCTGGCACTGCCCACATTGTCCGTGTGGCCATCGACGAGAAGCGCACAGCTGCGCCCGCCAAGCCCGGCCGTGATGAAAGCGCGCAGCCGGTCCACATCCGCCGCGGACACTTCGTCGATATTGGTGTCGAAGAGGGCGTTCTGGCCGATTTTCTCGCACCGGGCGGCTGACTGGCTGGAACAGACGGGTTTCCCCTGACGGTTCAGCCGCGGAGACATGTACCCTTCCGCGCCGCGGTCGATCACCCAATGCTCGCAGCCCTGCGGGTCGACCCAGATGCCCGCGCGGACATTTTCATCGACCACCTGATCCGGCGCGGCGGCTGTCGCCTTGGCCGACACGCCGCCTGGCGCGATCCGTTCGCCTGCGAATGTGGCTCCGGCCCCGGATAAAAGAGCTCCGGCCACGCCAAATGTCAGCGCGACTCGGCTCGCTTTTCTGGAAAAATTCATTGGTCCCCACCTGCACATCCCATCCCTCATGGCCGGTTTCGGCCACGGGAACAGTCTTCCCCTGCAAATTTGTTAATTTGAGGGCGCGAATCGGTCAACAGCCGAGGGGATTATTCTGCAAGCGCTCCGCTCAGGGAGTTTGGTGCCGCAGCGCGGATCTCGACCGGAAGGAGCCGTCCCGTCAGCGCGGGATCAGCCTGGAAATGCACGGCCTGGAGGTAGGGCGACCGTCCGACCATCTGCCCCGGTTCGCGCCCCGGTTTCTCCACCAGAACGGGCAGGGTCTTGCCCACCATCGACTGCTGGAACGCCACCTGATCGGCTGTCAGTTGCGCCTGCAACCGCTGGAGCCGTTCCGATTTCACATCTTCGTCCACATGGGCGCGATCAGCAGCAGGCGTCCCCGGACGGGGTGAATATTTGAAGGAATAGGCCTGCGCGTAGGCAACCTCGCGGCAAAGCGCGAGCGTGTCCTCGAAATCGGCATCGCTTTCGCCGGGGAACCCGACAATGAAATCGCCCGAGAGCGCGATGTCGGGCCGTGCGGCACGGATCCGTTCCAGCAGGCGCAGGTAATCCTCCGCCGTGTGTTTGCGGTTCATCGCCTTCAGCACCCTGTCGCTGCCCGACTGGACCGGCAGGTGCAGGTAGGGCATGAGCTTCTCGACCTCGCCATGGGCTGCGATCAGGTCGTCATCCATATCGTTGGGATGCGAGGTGGTGAAACGGATCCTCTCCAGCCCGTCGACGGCAGCCAGTTCACGGATGAGCCGTGCGAGCGACCAGTCACCGTCTGCGGCCGCGCCGTGATAGGCGTTCACATTCTGGCCGAGCAAGGTGATCTCGACCACGCCGCGCTCCACCAGATCGCGGGCTTCGGCAAGGATCCGGTCTGCCGGGCGCGACACTTCCGCCCCGCGCGTATAGGGCACGACGCAGAAGGCGCAGAACTTGTCACAGCCTTCCTGCACCGTCAGGAACGCCGCCGGGGCCCGCCGGGCTTTGGGGCCGCGCGGCAGATGGTCGAACTTGTCCTCTTCAGGGAAGTCGGTATCGATCGCCCGCCCGTCCTTCGCTGCAGCATCGGTCAGTTGCGGCAGACGGTGATAGGCCTGCGGGCCCACCACGATATCCACCAGGGGCTGGCGGCGCATGATCTCCTCGCCCTCGGCCTGCGCGACACAGCCTGCCACACCGATCTTCAGATCGGGCCTTGCTTCTTTCAGGCCACGGTAGCGGCCAAGCTCGGAATAGACCTTCTCCGCCGCCTTCTCGCGGATGTGGCAGGTGTTGAGCAGGATCATGTCGGCCTCTTCGGGCCGGTCGGTTTCCTCATACCCTTTGGCCCCCATGGCCGCGACCATGCGCTCGCTGTCATAGACATTCATCTGACAGCCGTAGGTTTTGACAAAGAGCTTCTTGGCGTCCGACATGACCGGCTCCGTGGCGCTGGAAAAGGAAACGGCCCCAACCATCGGTGGGGCCGCCGCCTTCTACACAAACTGGCCGCAAAGGGCAATCAGCCCCGCGGCGCGTCCTCAGCTGGCCTTCTTGCGGCCGCCCTTGGCGGGCTTGCGGCCCAGTCCGATCTTCTTGGCCAGTTCCTGACGGCGCTTGGCATAGTTCGGCGCCACCATCGGATAGTCGGCCTTCAGGCCCCATTTGGCGCGATAATCGTCCGGCGTCATGCCATAGGCGGTCATCAGATGCCGCTTGAGCATCTTCAGCTTCTTCCCGTCCTCAAGGCAGATGATGTAATCGTCGGTCACCGATTTCTTGATCGGTACGGCCGGCACAAGCTCCACCGGCTCTTCGGCGCCGACATCGGCCAGACCGTTCAATGCGTCATAGACCGACCGGATCACGTCCGGCAGCTGTGCTGCATCTACAGCATTGTTGGCAACGTGAGATGAAACGATTTCTGACGTGAGCGCCAGAAGGTCGGCCTTCTCGATAGCGATTTCTGTCTCCATGGATACCCCTTCCCGTGTTATCCGATGCAGGTTGGAAAAATAGCCCTGCGGTTATTAACGAAGTTGAAAAATGTTTCTTCGTTAAGTCACTAATATTGTCTGAACTAGAATATTTCAACTGCCAAGCAATAACGTTGTTCGGAACGTGATTGTGAACGCGCGAATTTCAGCCGAACAGCCGCCTGAAGCTCCGCTCTTTTCAAGGCATGCCGGCTTGTGCCAACAGGGAAGCATGACCGTTTACTCGACCCTCGACGCGGCGCTGTCGCACCTGTCCGCTTCCACGACGCGCACGCCGCTGGCGGTTCTGCTGGCGGAAGACCGGGTCGAACTGAAAAGCAGTCTCGACCATCTTGCCCGGATCGGTTTCACCGAAATCCTGCTGCTCGGGGCGGTCCAGCCCGAGCCGGACGCACCGGAGGGCGTGTCGCTCCTGTCGGTTCCGCACCGGCTGACCCGGCTGGAGGACAGTATCGCGCTCCTCAACAGGGTGATTCCCGCCGTTGCAGGCCGCTGGATCCACTATTGTTTCAACGCCGAGTATCTCTACTTCCCGTTTCTTGAAACCCGCTCGATCAGCGACGCGCTGACATTCGTAGAGGAAGAGCGCCGGCAGTCGGTCTTCACCTGCGCGATCGACCTCTATGCGGACGACCTGTCGGTTGCACCGGGCGGCGTCGACCGGGCGCGGGCCTGTTTCGACAAGAGCGGCTATTACGCCCAGACACGGCACGCGGACGGCGTGCCGCTGCCGCAGCAGGTGGACGTGTACGGGGGGCTGCGCTGGCGGTTCGAGGAACATATCCCGTGGGACCGGCGGCGCATCGACCGGATTTCGCTTTTCATCGCCGCCCCGGACCTGCAACTCGACACGGATTTCCAGCTGCGCACCCCTGAACATGATACAGTATCCTGCCCGTGGCACCATAATATGACCATGTGCGTCTGCTCGTTCCGCGTTGCCAAGGCATTGCGCCACAATCCTGGCTCGCGCGCCCATGTGACCAATTTCCGCTGGAGCGGGTCGGAGCCGTTCCGCTGGTCCTCGATGCAATTGATGGAGCACGGGTTCATGGAACCCGGCCAGTGGTTCTGAGCCGATGGACCGGCAGGCGGCAGACCGGCTGAACGCCCGCGTCGGCTTGCTGGCGGTCTGTGTCGCGGCGCTGCTCGTGCTGCTCAAGCTCTGGGCCTGGTGGGTGACCGGAGCCCTGTCGGTGGCGGCGAGCCTTGTCGACAACTTGCTCGACCTCATCGTCTCGGGTGCGGGGCTGGCCGCAATCCTCTATGCCGCGCGGCCCGCCGACGACGAACACAGGTTCGGGCACAGTTCGGCTGAAGATCTGGCGGCGCTGGCTCAGGCCGCCTTCGTGACCCTGTCGGCCATCGCCATCTCGCTCACGGCCTTTCGCAGGCTTTTGGGTGCGCCCGCCCCCCTGACAGCCGAAACCGAGGGCATCCTGGCAATGCTGGCGGCTGTTCTGCTCACGCTCGGACTCGTTCTCGTCCAGCGGGCCACGGCGCGGCGGACCGGCTCGAAAGTGATCGCCGCGGACAGTTTGCACTATCTGTCGGACCTGCTGCCCGGCATCGGGGCGATCGCCGCGCTGGCCCTGTCACGCCGTTTCGGCTGGGCGCAGATCGACGCGGTCGTGGCGCTGCTGACTGCGGGGATCCTGCTGCGCGGGGCATGGACCATCGGCCGCGACGCGGTGGATGCGCTGATGGATCGCGGCGCCGGACGCGACGTTCAGGACACGGTCGCGCGGCTGGTCGCAGCCCGGCCGGACGTGCTCGGCTTTCACGACCTGAAAACCCGCCGCGCCGGCACGCGCATCTTCATCCAGATGCATATCGAGCTTGACGGGTCGCGGTCGCTGCACGACGCCCATGCGACCGGAGCGGCGCTGCGTCAGGATATCCTCGACGCCCTGCCGGACGCCGAGGTCATCATTCACAAAGACCCGGCCTGAGCGGTCAGGCTGCCCTGTCGAGCCCGCGCTGGCGCAGGAGCGCTTCCACCCCCGGCATCGCGCCGCGGAAGGCGGTGTAAAGCTCGGACGCTTCCCGCGAGCCACCCGCCGAATAGATATGCTGGCGCAGCTTTGCTGCCATTGCTGGATCGAACGGATCGCCGGTTTCCTCGAATGCCGCGAAGGCATCGGCATCCATCACTTCGGACCACATGTAGGAATAATAACCCGAGGAATAGCCGTCGCCCGAGAAGACATGCTGGAAATGCGGCGTGGCGTGGCGCATCACGATCGCATCGGGCATGCCGAGCTCGGCCAGAACCTCCCGTTGCCGCGCCATCGGATCCTGCGGCACCGGACCGGAATGGAAGGCCAGATCCACCATCGCGGAGGCCACATATTCCACCGTGGCAAAACCCTGACCGAAATTCTCCGCCGCTTCCAGCTTGGCCAGAAGCGCGTCGGGCAGCGCCTCGCCCGTCTCCGCATGGCGGGCATAGGTCTTCAGGATATCGGGCACGCTTAGCCAGTGCTCGTAGAGCTGGCTCGGCAGTTCCACGAAGTCCCGCGCAACGCTGGTGCCCGAAATGCTGGCATAGGTCACATCCGACAGGAGCCCGTGCAACGCGTGGCCAAACTCGTGGAACAGCGTGCGCGCATCATCATAGGTCAGGAGCGCGGGCTTGCCGGCGGGCGGTTTGGCGAAATTGCAGACGTTCAGCACGATGGGCCGCACATCCTGCCCGTCGATCCGCGACTGGTCGCGGAAGCGCGAACACCAGGCACCGCTGCGCTTGGACGGACGCGCGAAATAGTCGCCGATGAAAACACCCATGTGGCGGTCGCCGTCGCGCACTTCCCATGCGCGGGCGTCGGGATGGTAAAGCGGCACATCAAGCGGCCGGAAGTTCAGCCCAAACAGGCGGGCCGCCACGTCGAACGCGGCCTCGATCATCGCATCGAGCTGGAAATAGGGTTTCACTTCGGCGGCGTCGAAATCGAAAGTCTGCTGGCGCAGCTTCTCGGCGTAATAGGCCCAGTCCCATGGCGCGAGCGCGTCGTTGATCCCGTCCGCCTGCATCAGTTCGGTCAGCGCCTCCGCATCGCGCAGGGCGGCATCGCGCGCTGGCGTCCAGACCGCTGAGAGGAGGTCATGGACCGCGTCCGGCCGGGCGGCCATTTCCGGTTCCAGCTTGAAGGCGGCGAAACTGTCATAGCCAAGGAGCGCGGCGCGTTCCTTGCGCAGTGCCAGCGTCTCGGCAACGATCGCGCCATTGTCGGTCTCGCCGCCGCGCGCCCCGCGCGAAGTCCAGGCCGCAAAGGCCTGTTCCCGCAGATCACGGCGCTGCGAGGCGGCCAGGAACGGCATGATGAGCGAGCGCGACGTGGTGATGACATGCCCCTCCTGCCCGAGCTCGGCGGCCGCCGCTGCAGCCGCGTCGATCAGGTCCTGCGGCAGCCCGTCCAGATCGGCCTCCGCCAGTGCCATCGACCAGTTGCTCTCGTCGGACAGCACGTTCTGCGAGAACGCCGTGCCAAGCGTCGCGAGCCGGCCCATGATCTCCGCCAGACGTTCGCGGTCCGCGCCTTCCAGCCGCGCGCCGGCACGTACGAACATCCGGTGGGTCAGCTCCAGCACACGGTCCTGCTCCGCGCTCAGCCCCAGCTTCGCGCGGTCGCGCATCAAATCATCCACCCGGCGGAAAAGCGCGCTGTTGAGCATCACCTCGGACCGGAAGGCCGCGAACCGCGGCGCCAGATCACGCTGCAGCGCCTGGATCTCGGGCGAGGTATGGGCGCTCGCGAGGTTGAAGAACACGCCGCCGACACGGTCGAGCGTCGCGTCGGCCTGCTCCAGCGCCTCGATCGTGTTGGCAAATGTCGGCGCAGCGGGATTGTCGGCAATCGCCGAGATATTGGCCCGTGCCTCGGCAAAGGCCACATCGAAGGCCGGGGCGAAATCGGCGGTCTCGATCCGGTCGAACGGCGGCAGTTCGAACGGTGTATCCCAATCGGACAGAAGTGCGGTCATCTGGTGCTCCTCGCTTTGACCTGCATGTAACCCCTGCCGGGTGGCTTTGCCATGGGGCGGCGTCGGATTTGTGCGCCGATCTGTCGGCAGATGGTGACCTGCGGCGCCTCTGGGCGCTAGAACGGTATCTGACCATGAGAGGCGGAGACCCGGTATGAAGACCCATGCGCGCGCAGTTGTCGTCGGCGGAGGCGTGATCGGCGCGTCGATCGCCTATCACCTCGCCCGGGCCGGCTGGTCTGACGTGATGCTGCTGGAACGCGACGAGTTGACCGCCGGTTCCACATGGCACGCGGCGGGTCTGCTACCGCTCTTCAACATGAGCTACGCGACCAGCCACATCCACGACTATTCGGTGAAGTTCTACAAGACGCTGGAAGAGGAAACCGGCCTCAACGCGGGCTTTTCCGTCGTGGGCAACCTGCGCATGGCGCAGAGCCGCGAACGAATGGACGAATTCGAGCTATACGCTTCGACGGCCGAGACCGTCGGCATTCCCTATGAATGGCTCTCGCCCGACGAGATCCGCGCGCGCTGGCCCCTGGTTCGGACCGAGGATCTGCGCGGGGCGCTTTACCACCCGACCGACGGCTATATCAATCCGGCGGACGTGACCCAGGCCATGGCCAAGGGCGCGCGGCAGCGCGGGGTGGAGATCCACCGCCGCTGTCAGGTCGATGCCATGCGCTGGACGGGCTCGGAATGGGTCGTGAGCGGCCGTCGCATGGTGGAGAAGGGCGGCAACCTGCTCGCCGGCGAGGAGACGTTCGAGATCCATGCCGAGCATGTCGTGACCGCCACCGGCAACCATGCCCAGCGCACGGCGCAGATGCTCGGCATCAAGTTCCCGGCCATTCCAGTCGAGCACCAGTATATCGTCACCGAACCCGACCCGGCGCTCGTCGCATACCGCGAAGCCCATGGCGAGCATCCGGTCTTGCGCGATGCGGATGCGAAATGGTATGTGCGCGAGGAACGCGGCGGCTGGATCCTCGGCCCATACGAGGAGGGCGCGCCGGCGCGGTTCGAATATGCCGTGCCCGACAGTTTCCGCGCCGACCTCTTCCCGCTCGATCTGGACCGGATCGAGGAGGAATATATGTCGATGATCCACCGCATTCCCTCGTCGGAAACGGTGGGGCTGAAGGACGATTACAACGGGCCGATCTGCTACACGCCCGACGGCAATCCGCTCGTCGGCCCGGCTCCGGGCTTGCGCAACATGTGGCTGGCGGAAGGCTTTTCCTTCGGCATCACGGCAGCCGGCGGAACGGGCTATTATCTGGCGCAGATGATGGTCGAGGGCGAGGCCGAGATCGATATGGCGAGCCTCGACCCGAAACGGTACGGCGACTGGATGACGACCGAATATGCAGCGCGCAAGAACGAGGAATGTTACGCCCATGTCTATGTGCTGCATCATCCCGACGAGGAGCGCGAAGCCTGCCGTCCGCTGCGCACCGGACCGGCTTATGACGCCCAAGCCGCAAGCGGGGCGCGGTTCGGTTGCGTGAACGGATGGGAACGTCCGAACTATTATGCGGTCACCTTCGACAGGTCAGGCGATGACGCGCCCGACGCATTTGCCGCATATGGCACGCCGCTTGCCGATTTTTCAGACCATGACAGCCGGTCCTTCCGCCGTGGCGGCTGGTGGGATTTCGCGCGTCAGGAAGCCGACGCGATCCGCAACGGTGTCGGCCTGATCGATGCCACGGCGTTCGCCAAGCACGTGGTGACAGGGGACGGCGCGACGGCATTCCTCGACTGGTTCACCTGCAACCGGCTGCCCAAGGTCGGCCGGATCAATCTGACTTACGCGCTCACCGAAGCCGGCACGACGCGCACGGAATACACGATCGTGCGGCAGGGCGAGACCAGATATTACCTTGTCTCCGCGGGCGCCTGGTCCGCCTATGATGCGGATTACCTGCGCAAGGCGGCAGAGGATTTCAGCGCCGAGCATGGCGTGCCCGTCATCGTACAGGATGTCACCAGCCAGTATGGCGTCTTCGCCATCGCCGGCCCCAGATCCCGCGACGTGCTGAAAGAACTGATCCGCGACGCGGACCCGGACACGGCACTCTCCAACAAGCGATTCCCGTGGCTGTCCGCCCGGCAGATCGAGCTTGGCATGTGCCCGGTCAACGCGATCCGCGTGGCCTATACGGGCGAGCTTGGCTGGGAATTGCACCACCCGATCGAAATGCAGCGTTACCTGTGGAACGCGCTTCTGGAGGCGGGCGAGAAACACGGGATGCGTCTTGTGGGGGCGCGGGCGCAGAACTGGCTCCGGCAGGAGAAGAGCTACCGCGCTTTCGGCACCGAACTGGGCCGTGACGCGACACCGGCCGAGGCCGGTCTGGACCGGTTCATCGACCTCGACAAGGAATTCTTCGGCAAGGCCGCCATGCTCGCCAAGGGCATTCGCTCGACCTGCGTCACGCTGCTCGTCGACGGGCCGGACGATGCCGACCCTTGGGGCCGCGAGGCGCTGTTCGACGGGGACACGCGGGTCGGGCGGCTGACCTCGGGCGGCTATTCCGTCCATTTCGGCAAGTCCATCGGCATGGGCTATGTCACGCCCGACCGTGCCGCGCCCGGCACCGCGTTGCAGGTGATGATGCAGGGCAAACTCTGGCCTGCGACCGTCCTGGAAGATTGCCCCTACGACCCCACCAACGCGCGCATTCGCGTCGACGGCTAGGCGGTCCAGCCGAGGCGCTCGGGCGCCAGCGCCGCCGGGTCGACTGTATCGGGCAGGCTCCCACCCGTCAGGCAAGCGGCGGCAAATGCGCCCAGCGCTGGGCTCGTCATGATCCCGTAGCCGCCCTGTCCGGCGAGCCAGAAAAAGCCCGGAGCGCCGCGCTCGAACCCCACCGCCGGACGCCGGTCGGGCAGGAAGCTGCGCAGGCCTGCCCAACTCGCATTGACCCGCGTGACCGGCACGGTGACATGGGCCGCGTATCGGTCCAACCCCTCGGCAAGGTCCAGATCCTCCACATAGGCATCATGCGGCGGGACGGGCATCTCCTCGGCAGGGGAGACTAGCCACGATCCGCCCTCGGGCTTGCCGTACCAGCTTTCGCTGGCCGACAGCAGCATCGGCCAGCGCCGTACATCATGGCCGCCGGGCGGTGGAAGCACGGCGATGGAGCGCCGCAGCGGTTGCAGCCCCTTGCGGGCGACACCCGCGATCTCGGCCACATCGTCGGCCCATGCGCCAGCGGCGTTGACGAGCTTGCCCGCCGTCACCACCCGGTCGCCCGCTTCGACGGTCCAGCCATCGGACCCGGCCTCGATCCGCGTGGCACGGCATCCCGTCTCGATGATCACGCCCCGGTCACGCGCGGTCTTCCGGAAATGGCCGAAGAGCCCCATCACGTCGATATCGCGCGCCTGTGCCGAGTAGCCTGCGCGGACAATGGCATCACGGTTCAGGATCGGCACATGGCCGCAGGCCGCGTCGAGGCTGATCTCGTCGAGCACGCCTTTTTGCAACTCCGCCTCGAAGTCCCCGACTTCCGTGTCATTGGCCACCATCAGCACGCCGCGCGGGGACAGGACGCCGAGGCGCTCGAGCACCGGAAAACTGGCCTCGGCCAGCGCGCGGATGTCGGGATTGCCGTAATTCGGCTCGAACATGGCCGCCGAGCGCCCCGTCGTGTGGGTCGCCAGATGGTCCTCGGCTTCCCAGAGCCGCACATCGAGCCCGCCGGGCAGATGTGCCGCAAGGCTCATGCCCGCGATCCCGCCCCCAAGGATCAGGATGTCGCACCTATCAGGCATCGAGTGTCGCCAATGCGCGGGCAAAGATTGCCGGATCGCAATTGCCACCAGTGGCGACCGCCAGAACGGCGTCGCCCTCGGCCGCGTCGGGATGGAACAGAGCGGCGGCCAGCGCCACCGCGCCGCCGGGCTCCACCACGATCTTCAGCCGCTGGTAGGCGAGCGCCATGGCGCGCAGCACCTCGTCGTCGGACACGACGATCCCCGGCCCGCAAAGCCGCCTGAGCGTCGGGAAGGTGATCTCCCCCGGCTCGGGCGTGACGATCGCATCGCAGATCGACCCGGCCATTTTCGCGTTGCGCTGGCGGGTGCCGGTCTGAAGCGACCGGGCCGTGTCATCGAACCCGTCCGGTTCCACCGGACGCACCCGCAAATCAGGCGCACGGGCTTCCAGCGCCAGCGCGATCCCGGCCGTCAGCCCGCCGCCGCCGCAACAGACGAGCACATCGCGGATACCTGCATCCGCCGCATGCGCCTGTGCCGCAATTTCCAGCCCGCAGGTGCCCTGACCCGCGATGACCAGCGGTTCGTCATAGGGGCGGATCAGCGTCAATCCGCGTTCCGCGGCGATCGCCTCTCCGATCTCCTCCCGGCTCTCTGTCTCGCGGTCATAGGTGATGACCTCGGCGCCGTAGAAGCGGGTATTGGCGATCTTGAGCGCGGGCGCGTCGGCCGGCATCAGGATCGTCGCGGCAACCCCGTGGCGTTTTGCGGCCAGCGCCACGCCCTGTGCATGATTGCCGGAACTGTAGGCCATCACGCCGCGGGCGCGGGCCTGATCGGACAGCGCCGAGATCGCCGACCAGCCGCCGCGGAACTTGAAGCTGCCCGTATGCTGCAGACATTCGGCTTTCACGAAAACTTGCCGCCCGGCAAGATCGTCGAGAAAGGGCGAGGTGAGGAGCGGGGTCTTCCGCACGTGTCCGTCCAGCCGCGCGGCGGCGGCCTCGATCATCCGGATGTCGGTCATACAATGTCCTGTTCAAGCAATTGGTCGAAGGCGGCCAGCGCCTCGGGTTCGTCTAGCACCGGCACATGGCCTCGATCCGGCACCGTGACAGCGATCGCGTCAGGGCGGCGCGCCTGCATACGGGCGAAGGTTTCCGCGCTCAGAATATCGGAATGTTCACCGCGCAGGATGGCCAGCGGGATGCCCGCGAGCGCATCAAACACCGGCCAGATATCGTCCGGCAGGTCCTGCATCTGCTCCACCAGCGCGTCACGCATTTTCGGATCGTAGGTGATCTCGAGCCCCTCCGGTCCCTGCCGCCACCAGCGGCGCACGAAATGCAGCCAGCGGTCATGGGTAAAGTCGGGAAAGGCCGGTCCGAATGTCGCGGCCATGCCGCGTGCGGCCTCTTCATGGTCGGCATAGGGCGGATTGTGCCCGACATAGTCCACGATCCGGTGCAATCCGGTCCGGTCAATCTCCGGACCCACATCATTGAGAAGCACGCCGGCCAGCTTGTCGCGCGCCACCATCGCCAGTGTCATCGCCACCAGACCGCCCCGCGAGGTGCCAACGACCACCACCCGGTCGAGCCCGAGGTGATCGAGGAAAGCCAGCACATCCTGCGTTTCCTGCCCGATATTGTAGCTCCGCCAGTCCGGCGCATGGTCGGACCCCATCCGCCCGCGCAAAGTCAGGCGGATGACCCGCGCCCGGTCGTTCACGGCAGCGGTGAATTCGTCGAAATCCTCCAGCGAGCGGGTCAGACCCGGCAGACAGAGCACCGGCACCCCTTCGCCCGCCTCCTCCCAGTGCAACCCGATCCCGTCGGGCGTGACGAAGCGGCTCACAGGCCGACCTCCGCCAGATCGGGGATCGTGGTCAGGTCCGGCAGTTGCGCGTGCGGGCGCCAGGGCAGGCGGTCGACCGGTTCGCCGGCGCGGTTGACCCAGACGGTGCGAAAGCCGAAGCCCGCGGCACCGGCTGCGTCCCAGCCGTTCGAGGACACGAAAAGCACCTCTTCCGGCTCTGTGCCGAACTGCTCGCCGACCAGCTCGTAGACCTTGCGGTGCGGCTTGAAGACGCCCACGCTCTCCACCGACAGGACCGCATCGAGATGCGCGCCCACGCCGGCGGATTTCACCGCGCCGTCCAGCATGCCGGGCGAGCCGTTCGACAGGATCGCCACGCGCCGGCCCGATGCCTTGAGCGCGGCCAGCATCTGCGGCACTTCGGGATAGGCGGGCAGTTCCCAGTAAAGGTCGAGGAGCCGCTGGCGCAGGCTTGCGTCACCATCCAACCCCGCCGCTTCGAGCGCATAGTCCAGCCCGTCTGCCGTCACGTCCCAGAAATCCGCATGCGCATCGGCGACGGCCCGCAGCCATGTGTATTGCAGCTGTTTCAGCCGCCAGTCCCGGGCGATCTGCGGCCAGGCACCGGCCAGAGCGTCACGCCCCGGCTCCGCCGCCGCAATCCGCGCGGCAGCCGCCACGTCGAACAGCGTGCCATAGGCATCGAATACGCAGGTGGTGATTGTCATGCCTCACTCCCGTGCCGCTCGTTCCGGTCGCGCCCACTCAACATCGGGCGGCGGCCCTGTGCAAGGCCGGATCAAGCCGCTTGGTGCGACTCATGCGACCCTGCTAGCGTGGATGTACAAACCAAAGGGGGATCTGAACATGTCTGACTTGCATGGACGCATACACTGGACGGAACTGATGACCCGCGATGTGCAGGGGGCCATCGACTATTACACCAAGGTCTGCGGCTGGTCCGTCGACGGAATGGAGATGCCCGAGGGCATGTATTACGTCGCCAAAAAAGGCGATGACATGGTTGCGGGCATGATGAACATGGCCGAGATGCCGGGCATGGAAGATGTCCCGCCGCACTGGTTTTCCTATATCGCGGTCGATGATGTCGACAAGGCGGTCGACCAGACCCGCAGCGGCGGCGGCACCGTCATGCGCGAGCCGTGGGATGTGGGCGGCGTCGGTCGCATCGCCATCATCAAGGACCCGACCGGCGCCGCGATCGGCCTGATGACCCCGTCCGACGACGGATGACAGGCCCGCTCTGGGACCGCCAGCGCGTCTCCAACGGCAATCCGATGGAAGATGTGGTGGGGTTCTCGCGCGCGGTGCGGGTCGGTCCCGTGCTCGCCATCGGCGGCACCGCGCCTGTCGATGCGGACGGGCGCACCGTCGGTCCGGGCGACATGCGGGCGCAGGCCACACGCTGTTTCGAAATTGCGGATCAGGCGCTCCGCGACGCGGGCAGCGGCTGGGCGCATGTGATCCGCACCCGCCTCCTGCTCACCGATCTCGGCCACTGGAGGGAGGCGGTGGAGGTCCGGCGCACTTATTGTCTTGATGCCAAACCCGTCGACACGATCATGGGTGTGACCGGGTTCGTGAACCCGGAATGGCTGATCGAGATCGAGGTGGACGCGGTCGTGCCACCGGGCTGAGGGTGCAGACCCGGCGTCCCGAATAGAAACGGCCCGGCAGAAGCCGGGCCGCATGTCGATCTGGTGGGGCCTGTCAGACGGCGTCAGAGGTTCTCCGGCTGCGCCATCCCGAGCACATGGTAGCCGCCATCCACATGGATGATCTCGCCCGTGGTGCTGGCTGACAGGTCGGACAAGAGGTAGACCGCCGCGCCTCCGACATCTTCCAAAGCCGCATTGGACCGCAGGGGCGCGTTGGCTTCGGTCGCGCGATAGGTCTTGCGCGCGCCGCCGATCGCTGCGCCGGCCAATGTCTTCATCGGGCCGGGGCTGATCGCGTTGACCCGCACATGCTGCGGCCCGAGATCGTTTGCAAGGTAGCGCACCGAGCTTTCCAGCGCCGATTTGGCCACGCCCATGACATTGTAGAAGGGCGTCACCTTTTGCGACCCCTGGAAGGTCAGGGTGATGACCGAACCACCGCTTTCGGGCATCAATTCCACCGCGCGGCGGGTCAGGTCGATGAAGGAATAGCAGGAAATGTCGAGCGACCGGGCAAAGTTTGCCCGGCTCGTGTTCACGAACCGCCCCGTCAGTTCCTCCTTGTCGGAAAAGGCAATCGCGTGGACAAGGAAATCAAGCCCGCCCCACCGGTCCTTCAGCGTGTCGAAGGCCCGGTCGAGCGACGCCTCGTCCTGCACATCGGCATCCAGCACGATATCGGAGCCAAGGCTCTCGGCCAGCGGCTTGACCCGCTTGCCGAACGCCTCGCCCTGATAGGTGAAGGCCAGTTCGGCCCCCTGTCCGGCAAGCGCCTTCGCGATGCCCCAGGCGATGGATCGGTCATTGGCCACGCCGGTGACCAAACCCCGTTTTCCCTTCATCAGATCCGCCATGTCCCTCAGCCTTTCCGGTCTTCTGTGCCGTGTTGCGCTTGGTGGTCTCAGTCTTCGTATTTGCTCATCGCCAGCGTCGCGTTGGTGCCGCCGAAGCCGAAGCTGTTGGAGATCACCGTGTCGAAAGCGACATTGTCACGCCGCTCGGTGACGATTTCCTCCGGCTTCAAGGCCGGGTCGAGCTCGGTGACGTTGGCCGAGGCCGCGATGAACCCGTCACGCATCATCAGCAGGCTGTAGATCGCCTCCTGCACGCCGGTCGCGCCCAGCGAGTGGCCGGTGAGCGACTTGGTGGACGAGATCGGCGGCACATTGTCCGCGCCGAAGACGCGGCGCACCGCCTCCACTTCCGTCACATCGCCCGCAGGCGTGGAGGTGCCATGCGCGTTGATGTAGCTGACCTTGCGGTCGCCGATGGTGGACAGGGCAAGCTTCATCGAACGCTCGCCGCCCTCGCCCGACGGGGCGACCATGTCATAGCCGTCCGAGGTCGCGCCATAGCCCGTCACCTCAGCATAGATCTTGGCGCCGCGCGCCTTGGCATGCTCCAGCTCTTCGAGCACGACGACACCGCCGCCACCGGCGATCACGAACCCGTCGCGGGTCGCATCGAAGGGGCGCGAGGCCGTCTCGGGCGTGTCGTTGTACTTGGACGACATGGCGCCCATCGCGTCGAAGAGGCAGGACAGGGTCCAGTCCAGTTCCTCGCCGCCGCCGGCAAAGACGATATCCTGCTTGCCGAACTGGATCTGCTCCACGCCATTGCCGATGCAATGGGCCGAGGTCGAACAGGCCGAGGTGATCGAATAGTTCACACCCTTGATCTTGAAGGGCGTCGCCAGACAGGCCGAGTTGGTCGAGGACATGCAGCGGGTCACCATGAAGGGCCCCATGCGCTTCGGCGCGCCTTTCTCCACCACGATCTTGTGCGCGTCGAAGAAGTTGCGGGTGGACGGTCCGCCCGACCCCATCACGAGGCCGGTGCGCTCGTTGGACACGTCGCTCTCTTCCAGCCCGCTATCCTCGATCGCCTGCTGCATGGCCAGGAAGTTGTAGGCCGCCCCGTCGCCCATGAAGCGCAACTGGCGCTTGTCGATATTCTCCGCCAGATCGATATCCGGCGCGCCATGCACCTGACAGCGGAACCCGTGCTCGGCATAATCGGGCGCGAAAACGATCCCCGACTTGCCGGCCTTGAGCGCGTCCGCGACCTCTTCCTGATTGTTTCCGATCGAGGAAATGATCCCGATCCCGGTAATGACGACTCGCCGCATCCTGGGCTCCTGTCCTAAGTCTGTGTCCGTCCGGCCTGCTTCACTCCTGGAAGAGGCCGACCTTCATGTCCGTGGTGGTATATATGGTTTCGCCATCGGCTTTCATAACCCCGTTGGCCATGCCGAGTTTCAGCTTGCGGTCGATGACGCGGGTGAAATCCACATGATAGGTGACGAGTTTCACGTCCGGCGTGACCATGCCGGTGAACTTGACCTCGCCCACGCCCAGCGCACGGCCCTTGCCCTGCATGCCGCGCCAGCCAAGGTTGAAACCGGTCAACTGCCAGAGCGCGTCGAGGCCGAGGCAGCCCGGCATTACCGGATCGCCGAGGAAATGGCACGCGAAGAACCAGAGGTCCGGCTTGATGTCGAATTCGGCCACCACATGGCCCTTGCCATGCTCGCCGCCATCCGCGGAAATCTCGGTCACGCGATCCATCATCAGCATCGGCGGCGCCGGCAGCTGCGGGTTGCCCGGGCCGAACATCTCGCCCCGTGCGCATTGCATCAGACCTTCGTAATCGATGCTGGTGGGACGATCGGACATGGGCTCTGCTCCTGCTTATCTCGTGATCGGACACCCCTATCACCCCGCCGTGACAGGGCGCAATAGCGGCCGGATGTGCCTGCGACCGCGCCACAGGTTCACCTCCGCGTCAAAATCGCATAATCTGCTGCGAAAGTCGCGCAGAAGGCGGTGCGGGCCGGTCCCGTGCCGGGTCCGGTGTCGCGGCGACCGCCACGGACCGGCAGGCGATGGAAGGGAGGGCCTGAATGACCGACATGCATGCGAAACGCTCCGGCGACAGCACCCGCCTTGCCTCGGCGTGGCTCGTGAATGCCGGTCTGCGCCCGACGCGCCAGCGCCTGGCGCTTGCCGAACTTCTGGTCGGCGACGGGCAGAACCGCCATGTCTCCGCCGAAAGCCTCTATGAGGCCGCGCAGGACAGCGAAACGCCCGTGTCGCTTGCCACGGTCTACAACACGCTGCGCACCTTCTGTGATGTCGGGATCATGCGCGAGATCGCGATCGAGGGCACACGCTCCTATTTCGACACGCGCATGGACGCGCATGACCATTATTTCTGGGAAGATGAAAACCTGCTGACGGACGCGCCGGCGGGTGCCGTGCAGATCCACCAGATGATGGACGCGCCCGCGGGCACCGAGATTGCGAAGATCGAGGTCGTGATCCGCCTGCGCCGCAAGGGCTGAACCCGAAGCGGCGCGTCGCGCCCGCCTATTTCTCGAACGTCTCGCCCGGATCAACGCCCCAGATGGCGGCCTTCTCGATCCAGCCGTCGATGCCCTCCGCCCGCACCGAACACCAGTCCCGGTCACAGGATTGAAGCCGCAGGAGCGCGCCCTGTTCGGCAAGCGCCACCGGCGTGCCGCCCTGCCCCGGCTGGGACAGGATCTGCTGACCGTCGCGCAAAACGATGGCGCTGCGGGTGCCGCTCAGAAGCGCATAGTGGATCCAGCCGCCGGCCCCGTCCACGTCCACGATCCGCCGCCAGTGCCCGTATTCACCGGTGATCCGCACCGGCGTGTTTCGGTGCCGGAAAATCCAGTCGACCCGATGCGCGCGGCTCGGACCGCGGCGGACATTGGCGCGCGAGGATTTGACCGACACATAGCGCGGCATCGGCAGGTTGGTGACGGGACCGCGCGTCGGCGCCGTTTCGGCCGGAGCGGTCGCGGCGTCGGCAGACCCGTCCGACTCGGGCCGTGCGATCGGGCGGGTCTCGGGCGCGGTCTCCGCCGCAGGTGCCGCGGCCTGCGTGTCGGATTGGGCGGACGCAGAGGCACCGCACATCCCGGCAAACGCAACCGCGCACAGCGCGGCCACCGCCAGACTGCCGCGACTGATCGTCCCGCTCCTTCGATCTGGATTTGCCCCCGTGGCCCCCGCATTGCTGCGGCATACGCTGCCCGACGCACACGACTGTTTCACGCGACCCTGCTTCCCCTGGCTGCCTCTGCTGCTTGTGCCGGATTTTCGGGTTTTATGCCCCGCCCGGTCTGACTATGCTGGCATCCTAGCAGACCCGGCACATCAGGTGAATCAGGAAAGATCATGGCCGCTTCGCGACCCAAGGTGATTGTGACCCGGCGCCTGCCGGAACCCGTCGAAACGCGCATGCGCGAACTGTTCGACGTCGAATTGAACGACAGCGACACGCCGATGACGCGTGAAGCTCTGGCCGACGCGATGGCGCGGGCCGATGTGCTGGTGCCCACCCTGACCGACCGGATCGACCAGGCGTTGCTGGCACAGGCCGGTGACGGGCTGAAACTGATCGCCAATTTCGGCGCGGGGTTCGACCATATCGACGTGCAGACCGCGCTGCAGCGCGGCATTCTCGTGTCCAACACGCCCGGCGTGCTCACCGATGACACGGCCGACATGGCCATGGCGCTGATCCTCGGCGTGCCGCGCCGGCTGAAGGAAGGCGCGATGCTGATGCGCTATGGCGACTGGGAGGGCTGGTCGCCCACGGCCCTTCTGGGCCACCGGATCACCGGCAAGCGGCTCGGCATCCTCGGCATGGGGCGGATCGGGCAGGCCGTGGCGCGGCGCGCCCGCGCCTTCGGGTTGCAGATCCACTATCACAACCGCAAGCGCCTGCGCCCCGAGATCGAGGCGGAACTGGAAGCCACCTACTGGGAAAGCCTCGACCAGATGCTGGCGCGGGTGGACATCCTGTCGGTCAACGCCCCGCATACGCCGAGCACCTTCCACCTGCTCAATGCCCGCCGCCTGCAACTGATGAAGCCGACGGCCTATATCGTGAACACGTCGCGCGGCGAGGTGATCGACGAGAATGCGCTGACCCGCATGCTGCGGGCGGGCCAGATCGCAGGGGCGGGCCTCGATGTCTACGAGCACGGGGCCAGCGTCAATCCGCGGTTGCGCGAACTCGACAATGTCCTTCTGCTGCCGCACATGAGTTCCGCGACCGAGGAAAGCCGCGTCGAGATGGGCGAGAAGGTGATCGTCAACATCAAGACCTTCGCCGATGGCCACCGACCGCCGGATCAGGTCGTGCCGGCGATGCTCTGACAGCGCAGCGCCACCTGATGCAGCACCATCTCGACAGCCTCGCCCGCGCCGCCGTGATCGCGGGACTTCTGGCCGCGTGTCTCTTCCTTGCCCTGCCGCAGATCGACATAGCTGTCGCGCGGCTCTTCTACCGGGAGGGCGCGGGCTTTCCGGTCGCCACCGCCGGATGGGCCGAACATCTGCGCGCCATTTTCGGCTGGGCCATGGGGCTGACCATCGCGGCAGCGCTCGCGCTGTTCCTGCGCGCCTGCCTGCGCCCGACCAACATTCCGGCGCGGCTCTGGGGCTTAGTGCTGCTGGCCTTCACCATCGGCCCCGGCCTGATCGTCAACGTGATCCTGAAGAACAATTGGGGCCGCGCCCGTCCCGCCGACGTGGAAGCGTTCGGCGGAGAGTTGCGCTTCACGCCGCCGATCGTGATGAGCGACCAGTGCGGGCACAATTGCTCCTTCGTCTCCGGAGAAGGCTCGGGCATCGCGACGCTCTGCCTGCTCGCGGTGATCGTGATCGCGCCGATGCTGGCAACGCGCAGCGCGAAACTCTGGCTGGTCGCCGGCGCGACGGGTCTGACCCTGCTCGGCGCGGGCCTGCGGGTGTTGAAGGGTCGGCATTTCCTGTCCGACACGATCTTTGCCGTGGTCATCGCGACCATTGTCATCTGGGCGCTCTACCGGCTGATGAAGATCGAAGCGCTGATGCCGCGCCTGACATGGGCCGCGCTCAAGGGGGATCTGGCCGGATTCTGGCGCGATCTGGCGCGACTGGTGCCGCGACGCGGCTGAGGCAGGTCGCCCCTAACCGCAGACCGCACAGTCCGCGCGGCGCGCCACGGAAATCCGCCGCATCGATGCGCCCAGCGCATCATAGAGCAGGAGCGTGCCGCGCAGGTCCTCGCCCGCACCGCTGATCGCCTTGATCGCCTCAAGCGCCATCATCGCGCCGATGACCCCCGGCAGCGCCCCGATGATCCCGGCCTCGGCGCAGGAGGGCACGAGCCCGTCTGCCGGCACATCGGGGAAGATGCAGGCATAGCAGGGCGCGCCGCGTGCCGGATCGTAGAGCGACAGTTGCGCCTCCCACTGGCTCATCGCACCCGACAGAAGCGGCACCCCCGCCGCGACCGCCGCCGCATTGACCGCATGTCGGGTCGCGAAATTGTCCGACCCGTCGATGACCAGATCCACCCCGGCAAAAAGCGCCTTGCCAGTCTCCGCCCCGAACCTCTCCGGCACGGCGCGGAGCGTCAGATGCGGATTGAGCGCCGCAAGCGCCTCTGCCGCTGCCTCCACCTTGGGCCGGCCGATATCACCGGTGCGGAACAGAACCTGCCGCTGCAGGTTCGACAGGCTGACCGTGTCGTCATCGACAAGGGTGAGGCGTCCCAAACCTGCCGCCGCCAGATAGAGCAGCGCAGGCGCCCCGAGACCGCCTGCGCCGATCACCAGCACATGCGCGTCGCGCAGCCGCTGCTGGCCGGTCCCGCCCACCTCGCGCAGGACGATATGGCGGGCGTAGCGTTCCAGTTCTTCGGGGGTAAATCCCATGGTCAGACGCCGGTCGAGCCGAAACCGCCGCTGCCGCGCGCGGTCTCGTCAAGCGAGGCGGCTTCCTGCCAGCGGCAACGGGTGACGGGTGCCAGCACCAGTTGCGCGATCCGCATCCCGTGGGTCACGGCGACCGGCGCGTCCCCGAAATTGCCGATCAGGATGCCGACCGGCCCGCGATAATCGCTGTCGATCGTGCCGGGCGCGTTGATCAGGAACACCCCTTGCTTGAGCGCAAGACCCGAGCGCGGACGCACTTGCAGCTCATACCCGTCCGGAATGGCGACCCTGAAGCCTGCCGGCACCAGCCCGCGTGCACCCGGCGCCAGCACCAGACCCGCATCTCGGTCGGCCGGCGGGAAATTCGCCCGCACGTCCATGCCGGCGGCGCCCCCCGTCTGGTAGTCGGGCAACGTCACGGCCGGATCGGCTTCCGGCAGCCGCGCGATGGCAACGGCCTGATCCATCGGGGCCGGCACGACCCGCATCAGCCGAGCGCCTTTGCAATCCGGTCGGCGAGCCGGCGCGCCACGTCACGCTTCGACATGAGCGGCCAGTCCTCGGCCCCGTCCTCCGTGATCAGGGTCACCGCATTGTCGGTCCCGCCCATGATCCCTGTTTCCGGCCGCACGTCATTGGCGACGATCCAGTCGCACCCTTTCCGCGCGCGCTTCGCCGTGGCATGGGCGACCACATCGTCGGTCTCGGCCGCGAACCCGACAACCAGTTGCGGCCGGCCGGACTCCAGCCCGGCAATGCCCTTCAGGATGTCGGGATTCTCGGTCAGGTCCAGCGACGGTGGCGCACCGCCCGCCTGTTTCTTGATCTTCGAGCCGGTCTCCGCCTGCATCCGCCAGTCCGCCACAGCCGCCGCGAAAATGGCCGCATCGGCCGGCAGGGCTGCGGTCACGGCGTCCTGCATCTGGATCGCGGTTTCCACCTCCACCACCGTGCAGCCGACGGGCCGCGCGGCCCGCGCCGGACCGGTCACGAAGGTGACCCGCGCGCCCAGACGGACAAGCGCCTGCGCCAGCGCGGTGCCCTGCGCGCCCGACGAGCGGTTGGCAAGGTAGCGCACCGGGTCGATCGGCTCATGTGTCGGACCGGAGGTCACGATCACATGGCGGCCGGCCAGCGGACCGGTGCCCAGTTGCGCGCCCACAGCCTCGACGATTTCCATCGGTTCCGCCATCCGCCCGGGACCATATTCGCCGCAAGCCATGTCGCCCTCGTTCGGGCCGACGAAAGCAACGCCGTCGGCGGCCAGTTGCGCGCGGTTCCGCGCCGTCGCGGCATGGTCCCACATGCGCACATTCATTGCGGGCGCGACCAGCACCGGCGTGTCGGTCGCAAGCAGCAATGTCGAGGCCAGATCGTCGGCATGCCCCTGCGCCATCTTTGCCATCAGATCGGCCGTGGCGGGCGCAACGACAACCAGATCGGCCACGCGGGACAACTGGATATGACCCATATCGGCCTCGTCGGTCAGGTCGAACAGATCGGTATAGACCCGCTCGCCGGCCAGCGCGGACACCGACAGGGGCGTGACGAACTCCTGCCCGGCGCGGGTCAGGACCGGCGTGACCGCCGCGCCGCGCTCGCGCAGACGCCGGATCAGGTCGAGCGCCTTGTAGGCCGCGATCCCGCCCCCGATGATCAGAAGAATTCTGCGTCCGTTCAGCATGCTGCGTCCTTTGCGACACTTCTCCTGATGTCTATGGGATCGGACAGGGCGACACAAGCACGCGGGCTTCCGGCCCCGCCGCCAACCTGCTAGCAGAAAGGGGCGGACCGGACGGGGAGAGGACAGGCGATCATGGGCAGCGACGCGGACGGACAGGCCGGTTTCCGGCTCGGGCTGGTGCTTGGCGGCGCGCGGTCCGGCAAATCCGGCTGGGCCGAGACGCGCGTGGCGGCCATGGGACCGCGACCGGCCTATATCGCCACTGGCGCGGCGCTCGACGGAGAGATGTCCGACAGGATAGCGGCACACCGCGCACGGCGGGGTCCGGATTGGGTGACCATCGAAGAGCCGCGCGACCTGGCGGGCGCGCTGGATGCCTGCGCGCCGGACCAGCCGGTGCTGATCGACTGCCTGACGCTCTGGCTGTCGAACCTGATGTTTGCCGAGGCGGATATCGCACGGGAAACCGACGCCTTTCTTGCCGCTGCAGCCCGCCGCACCGGTGCGCCCGTCATCTGCGTCAGCAACGAGGTCGGGATGGGTTTGGTGCCCGAAACTCCACTCGGACGCGCATTTCGTGACGCGCAAGGGCGGCTCAACCAGCAGGTTGCCGAAGCCGCCGAGCGCGTCGTCTTCGTGGCTGCGGGCCTGCCGATCGCACTCAAGGGGCCGGACCCGGCCATGTGGACCTGATGCGCCGCTGGTGGTGGGTGCGGCATGGTCCGACCGGCGTGCGCAACATGGTCGGCTGGACCGACCTGCCCGCTGATCTGAGCGACCGGGACCGGATTGCACGGCTGGCGGCCGCCCTGCCCGGCGGCGCGACTGTCGCCTCTTCCACCCTGCAGCGCAGCATCCAGACAGCAGCAGCGACCCACGGGCAGGCACCCGATTTGGCGCTCCGGCTGCCCGACCTGCGCGAGATGCATTTCGGCGACTGGGAAAACCGGAGCTTCGCCGATGTGGCGCGGGACGCGCCCGATCTGTCGCGACGTTTCTGGGAAATGCCCGGTGATACGGCACCGCCCGGCGGGGAAAGCTGGAACCTGTTCCGAGACCGTGTGGCCGCGGGCATCTCCGCGCTCGACGCCCGGACAGACAAAGCAGAGGACCTTGTGGTCCACGCCCATTTCGGCACCATCCTTGCCGCGCTCCAGATCGCGACCGGCATGCCGCCCGCTGCGGTCTTCTCCTTCCGGATCGACAATCTGTCGGTAACGCGGATCGACGCGCTCGGTCCCGGCCAATGGCGTGTGGCACGCGTCAACGATTGCCCCTGACCGCCACGCCGATCATGGCGCGTGATCCGAAAGACCAGAAAAGCTGATTGGACCGGTGCCGCGCCCTGCGGCTAGCCTCTGGCGCAACAGGGAAAGGACCAATGATGACCTATCATCTCGCGATCGGGGATCGCACCAATTCAAGCTGGTCGCTGCGCGGCTGGCTCCTCTTCGCGGGCTTCGGCCTGCCGGTGGAGATCGACCGGGCACGGATGAAATCACAAGCCTTCCGGGACATGCTGGACGCTTACAAGCCAGCGCAACTCGTGCCCGCGATGCGGATCGACGCGGGCGGGCAGAGCAGCGTGGTCTGGGACAGTCTCGCCATGGCCGAGACACTGGCGGAGCGGCATCCCGAGCGCGGCTTCTGGCCCGCGGATCCGGCGCTCCGCGCAATGGCCCGGTCCATGGTGGCCGAAATGCATGCGGGCTTCACCGACCTGCGCACCGATTGCACGATGAACCTGCGCCACACCTATCCCGATTTCCGCCCGTCGGCGGCGGTGATGGCGGATGTGGAGCGGATCGACCGGCTCTGGACCGGTGCATTTGCGGCGCGGGACGCAGCCGGTATGGAGGGCAACTGGCTCTTCGGCGCCTATTCTTTGGCGGACGTGTTCTACGCACCAGTTGCGAGCCGGATCACCACCTATGCATTGCCTGTTTCCGAGCCAGCCGCGGCTTATGTGACGCGGGTGATCGAAAGCGGTCCCTTCCGCGAATGGCGCGAGGCCGGACTGGCGGAGAAATACGTTCAGCCCGGCTATGATCTTGACCTCGAACCGCAGCCCTGGCCCGAGCCCTGCCCCGCGATATGACCCCGATACGCCCGTTCGGTTAACCCTTTCTTTGCCATGTTTGCCCCTATTTGGCGGTCAGGACGGGCGGAGAGAGGGAGTGGATCATGGTCGCGGCGGCGCGGTCGGTTGTCTTTGACGGGATTGATGCCCGCCTGATCGACGTGGAATGTTCGCTGACCCGCGGGCTGCCGGCCTTCCATGTCGTGGGCCTGCCGGACAAGGCGGTGTCGGAAGCCCGCGAACGGGTGCGCACCGCGCTCGGCCAGCTTGGCATCGCCATGCCCGCGAAACGGGTGACGATCAACCTGGCCCCTGCCGATCTGCCGAAAGAGGGCGCGCATTTCGACCTGCCGATCGCACTCGCCATCCTCGCCGCGATGGAGGTCATTCCGCCGGAACTGGTGGCCGAGACCGTGGCAATGGGCGAACTGGCGCTCGACGGGCGGCTGCTGCCGGTCGCGGGGGCGCTGCCTGCGGCACTCGCAGCCGCAGGTGAGGGGCGGAGCTTTGCCTGCCCCGCCGCCTGCGGGGCCGAAGCCGCGTGGATCGACAGCACATCCGTCATCGGGGCGGACAGTCTGCTGGCGCTGCTCAACCATTTCTCCGGCAAGGCACCGCTGGCGCCAGCCGAGCCTTCGGCCCTTGCCGATGGCGCGGAATTGCCCGATCTGCGCGACGTGCGCGGGCAGGACCGCGCGAAGCGTGTGCTCGAGATCGCCGCGGCCGGACGCCACCACCTGTTGATGATGGGCCCACCCGGGGCCGGAAAATCGATGCTGGCCGCCCGCCTGCCGGGCCTGCTGCCGCCCCTTTCAGCAGCGGAGATGCTGGAACTGTCGATGATCCTGTCGGTGGCCGGCAAGCTGCCGCGCGCGGGCATGAGCCGGACCCGACCCTATCGCGCGCCGCATCACACCACGTCCGCCGCGGCGCTCATCGGCGGCGGACGGAAGGCCGGGCCGGGGGAAATATCGCTCGCCCATCACGGGGTGCTGTTCCTCGACGAACTGCCGGAATTCGGGCGGGAGATTCTCGACACGCTGCGCCAGCCGCTGGAAACCGGGCAAGTGGAAGTCGCCCGCGTGGCGGCCCGGCTGCGCTATCCCTGCCGCTTCCTTCTGGCGGCGGCGGCCAACCCCTGCCGGTGCGGGCATCTGGGCGATCCCGAACGCGCCTGCAGCCGCGCGCCGGCCTGTTCGGAACAGTATCTGTCCCGCATCTCCGGTCCTTTGCGCGACCGGTTCGACCTGACAATCGACCTGCCGGCCCTGTCGCCCGACGATCTGGTCGCTGCCGCGCCGGAGGGGCCGGGCAGCGCAGAGGTTGCGGCGCGGGTCGCCGCCGCTCGCGACCGGCAGGCGGCACGCTTTGCCGAGCGCAGCCATGTGCGGCTCAATGCCGATGCCGAAGGGGAACTTCTGTCGCGCATCGCCGATCCGACCGAGGCCGCGCTGCACCTGTTGCGGGACGCCTGCGCGCGCCTGTCGCTGAGCGCGCGGGGCTATCACCGGGTCTTGCGGGTGGCGCGGACGATTGCCGATCTCGACGGGGCAGAGATGGTTGACCGCGCCCATGTGGCCGAGGCGATCAGCTACCGGTCGCTCTAGCTGTGGGAGCTTCCGCACGCGAAGACGCCGGTGCACCCACCCGGTCGCGCAGGAAAGCGCCCAGTTGTGCCACCGCCTCGTCAGCCTCGGGCAGCCAGCCGCAAAAGAGCTGCCAGCCATGGGGGGCCTTGCGCCAGATATCGAGCCGCACATCGACGCCTGCATGGCGCAACTGCCGCGCCAGCCGGACACTGTCATCGAGCAATATCTCCGACTTGCCGACCTGCACCATGACCGGCGGCGCGCCGGTATAGGTTCCGAAGAGCGGCGACAGGTCCGGATCGGTCAGGTCCCGCCCAGCGGCATAGAGCGCGGCGATATCGGGCAGGCGCGCGGACGGCAGAGTCGGGTCCGCGAAGGCGTTGCGCCGGACACTGTCGCCCGATCCGGTCAGATCGGTCCAGGGGGACAGGAGCAGAAGCGCGGCGGGCACCGGCAGCGACCGCGCGAGCAGCCGGTGCAGGAGCGCCAAGGCCAGCCCGCCCCCCGCGGAATCGCCCGCAAAGGCTATGTCGGCCGGCGCATAGCCCGCATCGAGCAGCGCGCGGTAGCAGACCTCCGCATCGTCGAGCGCGGCAGGCGCAGGATGGTCGGGCGCCAGCCGGTAGGCGGGCAGCGCCACACGCATACCGCTCACCACCGACAGGGCACCGGCCAGCGCGGCATGGGTGCGCGGACTGCCGGTCACGAAGGCCCCGCCGTGAAAGTAGAGGAGCACCCGCCGGCGGTCGGGCCGCCCGGCGCTGACCCAGAGGAGCGGCACCTGCCGCCCGTCATGGCGCAGCGCATCCTCCTGGGCATGCATGTCCGCGGGCGGGCGGAAATAGCGCCGCGCCTGCCGCTCGAACAGGTCGCGCGACCGCTGGGGATCGCGCAATCGCATCAGCTGCGGCTTCTGGATGAAGCGAAGCCAGAGGTTGAGGGTTTCGAGACGGAAGCTCATCGCGTCGCGCGACGCGCTTCGATGGCCTCCCAGATCTGCGCGGCCACGTTGATCCCGTCGAACCGCTCCAGTTCCTGAATGCCGGTGGGCGAGGTCACGTTGATCTCGGTCAGATTGCCGCCGATCACGTCGATGCCGACGAAAATCTGGCCTTTCTCGCGCAGGAGCGGCCCGATCCGGTCGCAGATCTCGCGGTCGCGCGCGGTCAGGCCGACCTTTTCGGGCCGGCCGCCCACATGCATGTTGGACCGGGTCTCCCCCTTGGCCGGCACACGGTTGATCGCGCCGACAGGCTCCCCGTCGACAAGGATCACCCGCTTGTCACCTGCCGAGACGTCGGGCAGGAATTTCTGCGCGATGAGCGGCTCGCGGTTGATGCCGGCAAAAAGCTCGTGCAGCGAATTGAGGTTCCGGTCCTCCGGCGTCAGGCGGAACACGCCCGCCCCGCCATTGCCGTAGAGCGGCTTGAGGATGATATCGCCGTGCTTCTCCTTGAAAGCACGCAGCGTGTCGAGATCGCGGGCGATGGTGGTCGGGGGCGTCAGGTCGGGAAACTGAAGGACCAGCAGCTTCTCGGGATAGTTGCGTACCCAGAACGGGTCGTTCACCACAAGGGTCGAGCCGCGCAGCATGTCGAGCAGATGGGTCGTGGTGATATAGCCCATGTCGAAGGGCGGATCCTGCCTCAGCCAGACGACATCCATCGTGGCCAGATCGACCTCCTGCCGTTGGCCAAGTGTGAAATGGTTGCCCACCTCGCGCCGGACGGTGAGCGGCCAGCCGCGCGCGGTGATGCGCCCTTCCTGATAGGCCAGCTGGTCGGGCGTGTAGTAGAAAAGCTCATGGCCGCGGGCGGCGGCTTCCTCGGCAAGCCGGAAGCTGCTGTCGGCATTGATGTCGATCCGGTCGATCGGATCCATCTGAAACGCAACCTTCAATCCCATAATCTGTCCGTCCTTGGCCTATCCCGTTCCGATCTCACTTGGACCAGCGGCCGCGATGTTTCAACTGTCGAGACCCAATTCACCGGCATCAAACGCCGCTTTGATCCGCGCGCAGCGCCCGGACGGGTCGACCGCAACCAGATCGAACCGGATCTCGTCCGGGTCGGCGTCGCGCTGGGTCAGGTAGGCCTGTGCGGCGCGCAGGATGCGCCGCTTCTGCGCTGCAGTCAGGGCGTTGGCGGCTTTCCGCAGGCTGCGCCGCGCCTTCACCTCCACAAAGACCAGAAGCGGGCCGCGCGAGACGATCAGGTCGATCTCTCCGCCGCCGCCATGCCAGCGCGCGGCCTCGCGTCGATATCCCTCGGCTTCATAGGCCGCGCAGGTCGCCCGTTCGGCGGCCTCCCCGGTCAGATGCGCGCCCGTGCCGGTCACGCGCGGCTCACTTGCCCGACAGGGCCAGCGCCCGGCTGTAGACCGTCTTGCGCGGCAGGCCGAGCTCCGCTGCCACCTGCGCCGCCGCATCCTTCACGCGGGCGGTTGCAAGCGCTGTGCGCAGGGCCTCGTCGATCACCTCATCCGTCACCTCACGCGCGACAGGCGGGCCGAGGACGAGCACGATCTCCCCTTTCGGGGCCGGTACCTCCGCCAGTTCGCCCGCCATGTCGCCGAGCGGGCCGCGGCGCACCTCCTCGAACCGTTTTGTCAGTTCGCGGCAGATCGCGACCTCGCGCGCGGGGCCGAACACCTCCGCCATGTCGCGCAGCGTGGCCGCAAGGCGCTTCGGAGATTCGAAGAAGACGAGTGTAGCGGGCACCGGCCCGAGTTCGGCCAGCGTGCTGCGCCGCGCGGCCCCCTTGTTCGGCAGAAAGCCTGCAAACATGAACCGGTCGGTCGGCATCCCCGCGACCGAAAGCGCGGCCAGCAGCGCCGATGCGCCCGGCGCTGCCGTGACCGGATGGCCCGCGTCCCGCACGGCCTGTGCCAGCTGGTAGCCCGGATCGGCAATGAGCGGTGTGCCGGCATCCGACACATAGGCCACCGTCCGGCCCGCCGCGATATGGGCGAGCAGCTTCGGCCGTTGCGCCGCGCCGTTATGGTCGTGATAGGGCAGAAGCGGGCGGTCGCCGAGCGGAATGCCGAACAGGTCGAGCAGCCGCCGCGTGTTGCGCGTATCCTCGGCCGCGATCACGTCGGCATGGCGCAGGATATCGAGCGCGCGGAGCGTGATATCCGACGCGGTTCCGATCGGGGTTGCCACAAGATAGAGGCCGGGCGTCAGCTCGGGTGTCGATATGGTCACGCTTGGCCTTTCGCTGCGCGGCGCCCGTTTACTTGACCGGGGGTGCCGACTAGTGTGCGGCGCACAGTTTGCGGGCTCCGGCCCGGGCTTGCAAGCACCGACGAGGCATCATGAAACAGACCCTGCTCCGCCCTTTCCGGCTCGTTCCGGCCCTTCTGGCATTGGCCACCCTCGGCCTTGCGGGATGTGATGTCGCCACCGGCCCCACGTCGGGCGCGCGGGTCGATCCGGCGAAACCGGTCAAGGTGGCGCTTCTGGTGCCGCTCGGCAGTGACGATGTGAGCCGCGAACAGCTTGCGCAAAGCCTCGTCAATGCCGCGCGCATGGCCCAATCCGACCTGTCGGGCGTCGAGATCGAGCTGACCACCTATTCCACCCAAGGCACCGCCGAAGGCGCGCGCGCGGCGGCGACGAAAGCGGTAGAGGAGGGCGCGACCGTGTTCCTCGGGCCGCTCTTCTCCAGCGCTGCACCGGCCGCGGCCGAGGTGGCCCGGCCCAAGGGCATCCCGGTCTTCAGCCTGTCCAACAACAGCGCGATCGCGGGCAACGGGCTCTACCTGCTCGGCGTCACCTTCGAGGACGTGGCCAACCGCGTTGTCAGCTATGGCGTCGGGCAAGGCCTGAGCCGCGTGGCCGCGGTCCATCCCGACAGTCTGGAAGGCCGGCTTGGCCGCGATGCGGTCGAGGCCGCGGCAGCACGGTCGGGCGCGACCTTCACCGGCGCCAGCGCCTATCCGCTCAGCTTCAACGGAATCAGTTCCGCTGCGGGGTCCATTGCGGCCGGCCTGACCGCACAGGGCGCGCAGGCCGTGGTGCTGACCGACACGCCCACAGGTGGCCTGCCCTTCATTGCATCGAGCCTGCGGGCCGAAGGGCTCAGCCCGCGCGACGCGCAATATCTCGGCCTGACCCGCTGGGATGCAAGCCGCGAGGTGATGCAGCAGCCGAGTCTGCGCGGTGGCTGGTTCGCCCTGCCCGATCCGGGCCTCGGCGCGGCGTTTGCGACCCGCTACGAGGGCCAGTTCGGTGTGCCGCCGCATGAATTGTCGGGTCTGGCCTATGACGGGATCGCGGCAATCGGCACCATGTTGCGCGACGCGCGCGCGGCTGGCGACCAGACGCCCTTCTCCTCCGACCGGATCACCGATCCGTCCGGCTTTGCGGGTGTCACCGGCATCTTCCGCTTCCGCGACAATGGCGGCAACGAGCGGGGTCTTGCCGTGATGCAGGTCGGCGAAGGCGGCATCGCCACCGTGATTGCTCCCGCGCCGCGCAGCTTTGCCGCGGAAGCGTCCTGACGCGATGGCTCCGATCCACCAGACGGCGTCGCCGCCCACGCCTTTCGATCTGGTCGCGGCGCCTGACATCCTGTTCGACAGTGCCGCGCTGCGCGCCGAGATCGAGGCCGCGGCTCAGGATGCCAAGGACCTGACCGCGCTGCGCACGGCGGCGGTGAAAATCCTTGGCGCGGCCAACACGGCCGCACGGGCGATGATTGCGGATTATGTGACCGCGCATCCGTTCCACGCAGCACCCGTTGTCCGCTCCTACGCGTGGCTAACCGACCAGATCGTGCTGCTGACGATGGAACTGGCCGAACGCTGGCTGCACCCGAACCCGAACCCCACGGCGGGCGAGCGGATCAGCCTGCTGGCTGTGGGGGGGTACGGGCGCGGCGAGATGGCGCCTTTCTCGGACGTCGATCTGCTCTTCCTGACGCCCTACAAGCAGACCGCCTGGGGCGAGAGCATCATCGAGAGTGTGCTCTACACGCTGTGGGACCTGCGGTTGAAGGTCGGCCATGCGACCCGCACGGTGGAAGACTGCCTGCGCCTCGCGCGGGAGGATATCACCATCCGAACGGCGCTCCTCGAACAGCGGTTCCTGCTCGGCGACGAAGGGCTTGCCCGCGACCTCGACAAGCGGCTCTGGAACGAGATTTTCCTCAAGACCGGGCCCGAATTTGTCGAGGCCAAGCTCGAGGAACGGGCTGCACGCCACCGGCGCACGGGCGGATCGCGCTATCTGGTCGAACCGAATGTGAAAGAGGGCAAGGGCGGACTGCGCGACCTCCAGACGCTGTTCTGGATCGCGAAATACATCAATCAGGTCAAGGAACCGACCGACCTGATCGACAGCGGCGTCTTCACCGAAGACGAGTTCCGCATCTTTGCCGAAGCCGAGGAGTTCCTCTGGGCGGTGCGCTGCAACCTGCACCTGATGAGCCGCCGCGCCAACGAGCAACTGACTTTCGACGCGCAGGTCGAGGTCGCCGCCGCGATGGGGTTCGAGGATGCCGACGGGCAGCGCGGGGTCGAGCGGTTCATGCAGCTCTACTACACGCATGCCCGCCATGTGGGCGAGTTGACCCGCATCTTCCTGGCCGCGCTTGAAGCTCGTCACGTGAAGCAGCGCCCGAACCTGACCCGCTCGATCGCGCGGGCCATCGGCTTCGGGCGCAACCAGATGCCGAAAGGCTACGAGGAACTGCACGGGCGGCTCAACGTGGCCGATCCGGACGCGTTTCTGGCCGATCCCGTCAATATTCTGCGGCTCTTCGAGGTTGCGCTGCGCACCGGCATCCTGATCCATCCCGACACGATGCGGCTGGTTGCGGCCAATCTCGACCTGATCGACGACACGGTGCGCGACGATCCCGAGGCCAACCGCATCTTCCTCGGGCTCCTGCTCGACCACGGCAATCCCGAGCGCGCGCTCCTGCGGATGAACGAGTTGAACGTGCTCGGCACCTTCCTGCCGGAGTTCGGCCGGATCGTCGCGATGATGCAGTTCAACATGTACCACCACTACACGGTGGACGAGCATACGATCCGCTGCATCTCGACGCTGAGCGAGATCGAACATGGCGATCTGGTGGAGGAACTGCCCGTTGCCTCCGACATTCTGAGCAAGGGCGTGAATCGCCGCATCCTCTATGTGGCGCTCCTGCTCCACGATATCGGCAAGGGCCTGCCGCAGGACCATTCGGTCGTGGGCGCGGAAATCGCGACACGACTCGCCCCGCGGCTCGGTCTCGACGAGCATGAGGTCGACACGGTGGTCTGGCTGGTGCGCAACCATCTGCTCATGTCGGACGTGGCGCAGAAACGCGACCTGTCGGACCCGCGCACCGTGCGCGACTTTGCCCGTATCGTGCAAAGCCCCGCGCGGCTGAAGCTTCTGACCGTTCTGACCGTTTGCGATATCCGCGGCGTGGGACCGGGCGTGTGGAACAACTGGAAGGCCATGCTCCTGCGCGACCTCTACGCCCAGACCATGGACATGCTCACCGACGGGCACGAGAGCCAGACCCGCAAGGAACTGGAGGTCGAGGCCAAGGCCGACCTGCGGGCCAAGCTGGACGGCGACTGGTCGGACCCCGAGATCGAGGCCGAGATCGAGCGCCATTACGCGCCCTACTGGCTCGGGCTGGATGGCGGCACGCATCTGGTCTTCGCGCGGCTCCAGAAGGAGCTGGCGGACAGCGGCTTTGCCTCCGCGATCGAACCCGATCTCGACCGCGACGCCACCCGCATCTGCTTCATGATGCAGGACCATCCGGGCCTCTTCGCGCGGCTCGCAGGCGCGCTCGCGCTGGTCGGCGCGAACGTGGTCGATGCACGGACCTATACGACCAATGACGGGCTGGCGACGGCCGTGTTCTGGATCCAGGATGGCGAGGGCCACCCCTATGAGGCCCAGCGCCTCGACCGGCTGCGGCGGATGATCGACCGCTCGCTGCTGGGCGAGGTGGTGCCGCGCGACGAATTGCGCAGCCGCGACAAGGTCAAGAAGCGC
Source organism: Oceanomicrobium pacificus (assembly GCF_009833495.1). Taxonomy (GTDB): domain Bacteria; phylum Pseudomonadota; class Alphaproteobacteria; order Rhodobacterales; family Rhodobacteraceae; genus Oceanomicrobium; species Oceanomicrobium pacificus. Next base: position 677,437 of record NZ_WUWG01000001.1, read on the forward strand.
GAACGCGATTTCGAAGTGCCGACGGCGATCACCTTCGACAATCAGGGATCGGATATTTTCACCATCATCGAGGTGGACACGCGCGACCGGCCTGGGCTTCTGCATGACCTTGCGCGGACGATGACCGACTGCAACATCTCCATTTCCAGCGCGATCATCGCCACTTATGGCGAACAGGCAGTGGATGCGTTCTACGTGAAGGACCTGTTCGGTCTGAAAATCCATTCCGAGGCGAAACAGAAGATGATCGAAGAGCGGCTGCGCTCGGCCATCGCGCGGGGTGTGGAGATGATGATCTCGTGAGCGTGCGGGGCATCCGCCTTCTGCCCGCGTTCCTGACCGTGGGCGGCTGGACGCTCGCAAGCCGGCTCTTCGGGTTTCTGCGCGATGTTCTGATCGCGGGCACACTCGGGTCGAGCGCGGTGGCAGAGGCGTTCCTTGTCGCCTTCACCCTGCCCAACATGTTCCGTCGCTTCTTTGCCGAGGGCGCGTTCAACATGGCGTTCGTGCCGATGTTCTCCAAGAAACTGGAGGCGGGCAAGGATGCCGAGGAATTTGCCTCCGACGCCCTGTCGGGACTGGCGATGATCCTGATCCTGCTGACGCTGGTGGCGCAGCTTTTCATGCCCTGGATGGTGATGCTGCTCGCGAGCGGCTTTGCCGGCGACGAACGGTTCGGGCTGGCCGTCGGCTACGGGGTGGTGGTGTTCCCCTATATCCTTTTCATCTCGCTCGCGGCCCTTCTGTCGGGCGTTCTGAACGCCGCCGGACGCTTCGCGCTCGCCGCCGCCGCGCCGGTGTTCCTCAACCTCATCCTGATCTCGGCGATCCTGATGTCCCGCCGCTATGGCTGGGACACGGGCTGGGCCCTGTCATGGTCTGTGCCGGTGGCCGGGATCGTGCAACTGGCGCTGGTCTGGTGGGGGGCGGAGAAGATCGGCCTGCGCATCCGCCCGCGCCTGCCACAGATTACCCCCGACCTGAAGCGGCTCGCGATCATCGCCGCGCCGGCCGCGCTTGCCGGCGGGGTCGTGCAGGTCAATCTGGTGGTCGGTCGGCAGGTCGCCTCCTATTTCGACGGGGCAGTCGCCTGGCTCAACTATGCCGACCGGCTCTACCAGTTGCCGCTCGGCGTGGTGGGCATCGCGGTCGGGGTGGTGCTCCTGCCCGATCTGTCACGCCGGCTGCAGGCCGATGACGTGCCGGGCAGCCGCTGGGCCGCGAACCGCGCGGCGGAATTTTCGCTTGCGCTGACCCTGCCGGCTGCGGTCGCGCTCGTGGTGGTCGCGACGCCGCTTGTCTCGACGCTCTACGAGCGGGGCGCCTTCAGCGCAGACGACACGGTCAAGACCGCCATTGCGGTTGCGATCTACGGCGTGGGCCTGCCGGCCTTCGTGCTGCAAAAGGTGCTGTCGCCGCTCTATTTTGCCCGCGAGGACACGAAGCACCCGTTCTATTTCGCGCTGGTTGCGATGCTGGTGAATGTGGTGCTGGCCGTCGGGCTTGCCCCGGTGATCGGCTATACCGCCGCCGCCGTCGGCACGAGTCTTGCGGGCTGGATCAATACCGGCCTTCTGTGGTGGAACGCCCGCGGCATGGGGGACGCGGCGCGCATCGACGATGAGTTGCGACGACGTGCGCCGCGCCTTGCGCTGGCAAGCCTGCTGATGGGTGGGCTGCTCCTCGCTGTCGCACGGCTGCTCGCGCCATGGCTCGCGGATGCGGTGCTGCGCTACCCGGCGCTCCTGATCCTCGTGGCGGCGGGCATGGCCGGCTATGCGGCTTTCGCGATCGCCCTGGGCGGTCTCGATCGCGCGGCACTGGCCACGGCCCTGCGCCGCCGCAAGGGCTGACGCTCAGCGCTGGCGCAGCCGGTCGCGCCAGCCGCGCAACCTGTCCGGCCCGTCATCGGCCAGCCCGAAGGACAAAAGGAACCCTGCGCCGAAGGCCGCCAGATCGGCCACCCAGTCCGGCCCGCCCCCAAGGATCGCGCGGTAGATGAATTGCAGCACCACCAGCACGCCGATCAGACGGAAGGCCGCCACCTGCTTGCGCCGGTCGGTTCCGGCGGCGAGGAACAGCGTCCAGCTATAGGCGCCGATGAGCCCGTAGATCATCGGGTAGGCGCCGGCGAGCGGCACGCGCGCCTGCGTGGCCAGCCCGAAGGCCATCGCCCCGGCGGCCGCCGAAAGGATCAGGAGCATCAGGAACGGCAGGGGCGCAAACCGACGCGCCACGGCGGTGCCGAGCGCCAGCGCGATCGCCGCCGCCAGCCCGGCATGGAGCGGTGCGAAATGAACGAAACTGTAACTCAAGGTCCGCGTGACGAGACCGGCCATGTCCCTTCCGGTCTGCCGCACATGTTCGAAATGCGCATCGAAGAAGGCAAACCGGACGAGCGCCTCGCTCCGCCAGCCGATCCCTTCGGCCCCGCCCCATAGCCCGAAACCCGCACCGGAGAGAATGATCTCGGGGACAAGGATCAGCCCCACAAGAAGCCAGACCGGCCACGGGACCGGCAGAAAGATCGGCTGGCGTTGTGCGTCCATGACTCCCCTGCTCCGCCGTCTGTTGACGCTGTCCCGTCCTGCGGCGATAAGGTCGCGAGTTGCAGTATTGAAAGGGTCCACACCATGACCGATGCGGTCCACACGCCTCGTGTCTTTTCCGGGATCAAGCCGTCCGGCGGCCTGACACTGGGGAACTATCTTGGCGCCATCAAGCGCTTTGTCGACATGCAAGGAGAGATGGAGACGATCTATTGTGTCGTCGACATGCATGCGATCACGGTCTGGCAGGACCCGGCCGACCTGAAACATGCGACCCGCGAACTGGCCGCCGCCTATCTTGCCGCCGGGATCGATCCTACGCGCTCGACGCTCTTCAACCAGAGCCAGGTCGCGGCCCATGCCGAACTGGGCTGGATCTTCAACTGCGTGGCGCGGGTCGGATGGATGAACCGGATGACCCAGTTCAAGGACAAGGCCGGCAAGAATCGCGAAAAGGTCTCGCTCGGGCTGTATGCCTACCCGTCGCTGATGGCGGCCGACATCCTGATCTACCACGCGACCCACGTGCCGGTGGGCGAGGACCAGAAGCAGCATGTGGAACTGACCCGCGACATCGCGGCCAAGTTCAACACCGACTATGGCGTGCCGGATTTCTTCCCGCAGCCCGAGCCGATCATCGAAGGCCCGGCGACGCGGGTGATGAACCTGCGCGACGGGACCAAGAAAATGTCCAAGTCGGGCGAATCGGACATGGAGCGGATCAACATGACCGACGATGCCGACACGATCGCGAAGAAGATCCGCAAGGCCCGCACCGATCCCGACCCGTTGCCCGACACGGTGAAGGGGCTGGACGACCGCCCCGAGGCGCGCAATCTGGTCGAGATCTATGCCGCGCTCTCCGACAGCACGCCCGACGCGGTGCTCGGCGAGTTTGCCGGCGCGCAGTTCGGCCAGTTCAAGCCGAAGCTTGCGGATTTGGCCGTCGCGAAGCTGGAGCCAATTTCGACCCGGATGGCCGACCTGATGCAGGACCCGGCAGAGATCGACCGCATCCTGACGATGGGCGCGGACAAGGCTCGGGCGATTGCCGACCCGATCCTCGACCGCACCTATGACATTGTCGGCTTCGTGCGTCCGCGACAGATCTGATCCGGCGCCTGCGCCGCCCGAACAAGATGCGCCCGCCCCGGGGGAACCGGAGCGGGCGCAACTCTTTGGACCGGTGTGCCTGCGCAGGCTGTTCAGGCGAACCGGCTCCGAACGGTTTGCGGATCAGAAGCCGAAGCGCACACCGATATTGAGCGACGTGGAGTTCACGTCGATATCATTGTTCACGCCGCCTTCGGACGTGACCGACGTGCCGGGGAACGACTTGAACCGGATATCGCCATAGAGCGCGGAACGGTCGTTCAGCGCATAGGAGACACCGCCCATCAGCTGGTAACCCCATGTCCGGGTGCTGTCGTTCAGCGCCTGGACGCCCGGAATCCCGTAATCGTCGAATTTCACCTCGCCATAGCCGATACCGGCGCCGAGGTAGGGCGAAACGCGCGGGTTGGCGATGCGGAAGTCGTAATAGCCGTTCAGGAAGGCCGCGGTGGTCGTGACCGTACCGCGCGACCCGTCCTGCTTGGCGCCGTTCAGCGCGTGGCTTTCCACATCAGCCTTGGTGTAGGCCAGTTCCAGTTCACCACGGGCGCCACCGGCCCCGAAATCCCCGAAGCCGTAGCCGAGCACGAGACCCGCACCATAGCCGGTGTCGAGGTCGGTCTTGATGTCCGCGCCGGGCGCGAAAGTGAAGTCCTGCGAATTCTTGTAGGTCAGCTGGCCCTGCACACCGGCATAGAAGCCGTTGTAGAAGAGCGGATCGGCCGATGCGACGGCCGGCATGAGCGCAGCGGCGGTCGTCATCGCCAGAATGGGTTTCAACATTTTAACTCTCCGCGAAGTTGGATCGGAATGGGATCGAATGGAACCAATACGCCCCAGCCTCCATTCGGTTTCGTGCCTCACACCCTTGTGACGTTGGGTTGAGCGATCCGTGAACCACCGGACCCGCCGCCTGCGACGGCAAGCCACCGTGCGGCACGCTTGATCGGACAGGACCGATCCGGCACACTCGCCCCGCACGAGCGGGAGGAAAATTGTGCGTAAGTTCTTGGTCGTCATGGACGATTCCCCGGAGTTCCTGAATGCGCTCCGGTTCGCGGCAATCCGCGCCAACAAGACCGGCGGCGCGGTCGAGATCCTCGGGATCATCGCGCCGGAGGAGTTCCAGCACTGGATCGGCGTGGCCGAAACCATGCGCGCCGAAGCGCGCGAGCGGATCGAGGAACATTTCACCGTTTTCGCGAAATGGATGCAGGACAAGGAGGGGCTGACCCCCGAACTGGTGATCCGCGAGGGCGAGAAAGTGACCGAAGTGCTCGCCCAGATCCGCGAGGATCCCGAAATCGGCGTGCTGGTGCTCGGCGCTGGCGCGCGCGGCGACGGTCCCGGCCCGCTTGTCAGCCAGCTTGCCGGCCGCATGGCCGCCGACATGAAAGTGCCCGTGACCGTGGTGCCCGGCAGCATGAGCAAAGAAGATATCATCGCCGTATCCTGACGGGCGGGCGCGCTCTGCCCGCGGCGATTTAGAAAGATTCCAGATAACTTGACTTTTTTGTTCGGAAAGCGCATCTAAACCTCACGCAAGAAAGGCTCGCGCACCATGTTCATCCAGACCGAATCCACGCCGAACCCGGCAACGCTGAAATTCCTGCCCGGGCAGACCGTCCTGCCTGCGGGCACGGCAGATTTCCCCACGGCGGAAGCTGCGGAAAAATCGCCGCTCGCGCATCGTCTGTTCCAGACCGGTGACGTGACGGGCGTGTTTCTCGGCCCGGATTTCGTGACAGTGACCAAGTCAGATGGGGCTGAGTGGGACCATATCAAACCCTCGCTGCTGGGCGCGATCATGGAACATTTCCAGTCCGGCCAGCCGGTGATCGAGGACGAGTCCGGCGCGGTCGGCCATGCCGAACATGACGGGCCGGACGGCGAGGTGGTGAACCAGATCAAGGAACTGCTCGACACGCGGGTGCGCCCTGCCGTGGCGCAGGACGGCGGCGACATCACCTTCCACGGGTTCGACCGCGGCGTGGTCTACCTGCACATGCAGGGGGCCTGCGCGGGCTGCCCCTCCTCGACCATGACCCTGAAAATGGGCATCGAGAACCTTCTGCGCCACTATATCCCCGAAGTGCTGGAGGTCCGGCCCGTTGCAACCTGACGCGCCCCTCGCCCTCGGCTTCGACACATCGGCCGCGCATTGCGCGGCCGCTTTGCTGTCGGGGGACAGGGTGCTCGCGGAACGGATCGAGCCGATGATGAAGGGACAGGCCGAACGGCTTTTCCCGATGCTCGAAGAGATGCTTGCCGAAGCAGGCGCCGCATGGCGTAATCTGGACTTGATCGCCGTCGGGACCGGACCGGGCAATTTCACCGGCATCCGGATTTCCGTCGCCGCCGCGCGCGGGTTGGCCCTGTCGCTCGGCTGCCGCGCTGTCGGCGTCTCGCGGCTCGACTGGATTGCGCATGGCACGCACGGCCCCGTCGAGGCGATGGTCGATGCGCGGCAGGACCGTGTGTTCGTGCAACCGTTCGTGGATGGCGCCGCGACGGGCGATCCGCGCCAGACCGCGCTAGTCTCGCTCGACCCCGGTTTTGCCGGCCTCAGGCTGACGGATGCTCCGGCGACCATAGCGGACATTTGGCCCGTCCCGGTGCGCTGTATCACGCCCGCGCCGGCCGATCTTGTCCGGCTGGCGCGCCGCGCGCCCGCAGATGCGCCGGCGCCAGCGCCGCTCTACCTGCGCGCACCCGATGCCGCCCTGCCCGCCGATCCGCCGCCGGTGATCCTCGATGACGCCTGAGGCGATGGCCACGATCCACGCAGCCAGCTTCACCGTGCCGCGCCCGTGGAGCGCCGCGGAATTCGCCCGCCTTCTTGCCGACCCGGCCGTCCTTGCCATCACCCGCCCGCAGGGATTTGCCCTGTTCCGGCAGACCGGAACGGAAGCCGAGTTGCTGACCATCGCCGTCGCACCGGACGCGCGGCGGCAAGGGCTGGCGCAGGCCATACTGCTGGACGGGCTCGACAGGCTCGGCGCGTCAGGCGCTGTACAGATTTTCCTCGAAGTGGCGGCCGGCAATGGGGAAGCGCTTGCGCTCTACAGGGCGACCGGTTTCACGCAAGCGGGCCTGCGACCGGGCTATTTCCGCGACCCGGCAGACGGCACGCGCCATGATGCGCTGGTTTTGCGCAAGGATATTGCGCCAGCCGCACCGGCCCGCGACATGAGCGACGTCCCCAACTGACGCTGCGGCCCCGAGGGGAAAAAGAGATTGACCGTTGCAAGTCCATCCCGCTTTACTCCTCGCCGGAAAGTCCCTTTCTCTTCTGGTCCTTGACCGTTTGGTCAAACTGGCCGATGACTCTGGAACAGAAGATAATCTGACACGCAGTGGAGGCGTACACATGAAATTCACCCAAACACTCGTCGGAGCCGCAGCGCTTCTCGGCCTGAGCACGGGCGCTTTTGCCGAGGAGTTCAACCCGGCAGTCATCTTCGACATGGGCGGCAAGTTCGACAAATCCTTCAACGAAGCCGCCTATAACGGCGCCGAGCGCTTCAAAGAGGAAAAGGGCGTCGAATATCGCGAATTCGAAATCCAGTCCGAATCCCAGCGTGAGCAGGCCCTGCGCCGCTTCGCCCAGCAGGGCAACAACCCCGTTGTCGTCGCCGGTTTCGCCTATGGCGCCGCGATGGACACGGTCGCGTCCGAATTCCCCGACACGGATTTCGTGATCATCGACATGGTCGTCGACCAGCCCAACGTGCGGTCGGTCGTCTTCAACGAGCATGAAGGCTCCTACCTCGTCGGCGTTCTGGCCGCGATGGCTTCCGAATCCGGCAAGGTCGGCTTTATCGGTGGCATGGACATTCCGCTCATCCGCAAATTCGCCTGCGGCTATGTGCAGGGCGTGAAGGACACCAACCCGGACGCGGAAGTGTTCCAGAACATGACCGGCACCACGGCTGCGGCCTGGAACGACCCGGTGCGCGGTGGTGAACTGACCAAAGCCCAGATCGACCAGGGCGCTGACGTGATCTACGCGGCCGCCGGCGGCACCGGTCGCGGCGTTCTGCAGGCAGCTGCCGATGCCGGCGTCAAGTCGATCGGCGTGGACAGCAACCAGAACTACATGCAGCCCGGTTCGGTCCTGACCTCGATGCTCAAGCGCGTCGACAATGCCGTCTACCAGGCCTTTGCCGATGTGGAAGCGGGTGCATTTACCCCGGGCATCCAGGTGATGGGTCTGGCCGAAGATGGCGTCGGCTATGCCGTTGACGAGCATAACGAAGCCCTGATTTCCGACGAGATGCGTGCCGCCGTGGAAGACGCGAAGGCCAAGATCATCTCCGGTGAGATCACGGTCCATGACTTCATGTCCGACAATTCCTGCCCGGTCAGCTAAGGCCCGGCAGGATCCATGTCCGACGTGACCGATACCACGCTTCAGGGGCGGGCCGCTGCGCCCGCCCCTGTCGCCCCTGCCATCGAACTGACCGGCATCTCCAAGAGCTTCGGTCCGGTTCAAGCGAACAAGGACATCTCGCTGACCGTCGCCAAGGGCGCGATCCACGGCATCGTGGGGGAGAACGGCGCAGGGAAATCGACGCTCATGTCGATCCTCTACGGCTTCTACCACGCCGACAGCGGGGATATCCGGATCAACGGGGACCTCAAGCATATCACCGGCTCGCAGGATGCGATCGATGCCGGGATCGGGATGGTCCACCAGCATTTCATGCTCGTCCAGCCCTTCACGGTGCTGGAAAATGTCGTCCTCGGGGCCGAGGATGGCGCGCTTCTGAAACCCTCGCTCGCCAAGGCGCGCGGCATTCTGCAGGACCTCGCTCACGAATATGAGCTGGAGGTCGATCCCGACGCGATCGTCGGCGATCTGTCGGTCGGCCTGCAGCAGCGCGTGGAAATTCTCAAGGCGCTCTACCGTCAGGCGGAAATCCTGATCCTCGACGAGCCGACCGGTGTGCTGACGCCGGCCGAAGCCGATCACCTGTTCCGCATCCTTCGCAACCTGAAGGACCAGGGCAAGACGATCATCCTGATCACCCACAAGCTGCGCGAGATCATGGCCGTGACCGACACGGTTTCCGTCATGCGCCGCGGCGAGATGACGGCCACCGTGCCAACGGCCGAGACCAACCCGTCCGCGCTTGCCGAACTGATGGTCGGCCGGCGCGTGCTTCTGCGGGTCGACAAGACGCCGGCCCAGCCCGGCGAGACGATCATGTCGGTGCGCGATCTCGACGTGCGCGCCAATGGTGTGGCCAAGCTGAAGAGCATTTCGCTCGACCTGAAGGCGGGCGAGATCCTCGGCGTTGCGGGCGTGGCGGGCAACGGCCAGTCGGAACTGCTCGAAGTTCTGGGCGGCACGCGCGCGGCACAGGGCGGCGAGGTCCGCTTCCGTGGCGATCCGATCGACATCACGCCCAGCGCCAACTCCGCCAAACGGCGGCGGCGCGGTATCGGGCATGTGCCCGAGGACCGGCACCGCAAGGGGCTCGTGATGCCCTTCAAGACCTGGGAAAACACCAATTTCGGCTACCACAATGCCGAACAGTTCCGCGGTCCGATGGGGCTCGCGAACCAGGCGGCAATGATGGAGGATGCGCGCGGCAAGATCGAGCGGTTCGATATCCGCCCGCCCGATCCCTATCTCAAGGCCGCCAATTTCTCGGGCGGCAACCAGCAGAAGATCGTGCTGGCACGCGAGATCGAGGCCAATCCCGACGTGCTGCTCGTCGGCCAGCCGACACGCGGTGTCGATATCGGCGCGATCGAGTTCATCCACCAGCAGATCGTGGCGCTGCGCGACGCGGGCAAGGCGATCCTGCTCGTCTCGGTCGAGCTGGAGGAAATCCTCGGCCTGTCCGACCGGGTGATTGTCATGTTCGACGGCACGATCTCGGGTGAGCGCATCACCTCCGAGACGAATGAACAGGAACTCGGCCTGCTGATGGCCGGCGTCGACCCCAATTCCGAGCAGAGCGCATGAACACCACGCTTCCCAGATGGGTCGATATAGGCCTGATCCCACTGATCAACCTGGCGCTGGCGCTGTTTGTGGCCGGCCTTGTCGTGATCTTCATTGGCGAGGACCCGATCCGCGCGGTCCAGATCCTTATCCGCGGGGCGCTCGGTTCCGATTACGGGATCGGATTCACCCTCTACTACGCGACCAATTTCATCTTCACCGGTCTGGCCGTGGCCATCGCTTTCCATGCGAGCCTGTTCAACATCGGTGGCGAGGGGCAGGCCAGCATTGCCGGGATCGGGGTCGCGCTCGCGGCGCTGACGCTTGACCAGACACACTGGCTGATCTCCCTGCCCGCGGCGATCGTGATGGGCGGGCTCTTCGGTGCGGCCTGGGCGGCCATTCCGGCCTATCTGCAGGCCAAGCGCGGCAGCCATATCGTCATCACGACGATCATGTTCAACTTCATCGCTTCGGCGCTGCTGGTCTACCTGCTCGTCAACGTGATGAAGGTCGAAGGGTCGATGGCGACCGAAACCCGCAAGTTCCAGGAAGGGGCGCAGATCCCCTTCGTGCATGAAATGGCGGGCTGGTTCGGGCTGAAAATGGCACGCACGCCAATGAATATCAGCTTCTTCCTCGCGCTCATCTGCTGTGTCTTCACCTACCTGCTGATCTGGCGTTCGCGGCTCGGATACGAGATCCGCGCCTTCGGCTTCTCCGAACCGGCAGCGGTCTATGCCGGCATCAATCCGGTCAAGATCACGATGATCGCGATGCTCCTGTCCGGCGCGATGGCGGGCCTGATGGCGATCAACACGGTCATGGGCGACCAGCAGCGTCTGGTGCTCGACGCCGTGCAGGGCGCGGGCTTTGTCGGGATCGCGGTGGCGCTGATGGGCCGGTCGCATCCGGTGGGCGTGCTGCTCGCGGCAATCCTTTTCGGGATCCTGTATCAGGGCGGCGCGGAGCTGGCCTTCGAGATGCCCAAGATCTCGCGCGACATGATCGTCGTCATTCAGGCGCTGGTGATCCTGTTCACCGGTGCGCTTGAAAACATGGTCCGCATTCCAGTGGCCCGGGCCTGGCTGAAACTCGACCGCAGGAGCGCGTGATGGATATCGATGTCATCATCCAGCTGCTCGATTCGACCATGCGGCTCTCCACGCCGCTCCTGCTCGCCTGCCTTGCGGGGCTCTTCTCCGAACGGGCCGGGATTTTCGATATCGGGCTGGAGGGCAAGATGCTGGGCGCAGCCTTCATGGCGGGCGCGGTGGCGGCGGTCACAGGCTCGGCCTGGATCGGGCTTCTGGCCGGCGTGGGCACGTCGCTGTTCCTTGCGCTCATTCACGGCTTTGCCTCGATCACGCTGAAGGGCAACCAGCTTATCTCCGGTGTGGCGATCAACTTCTTTGCCTCTGGCATGACCGCGCTGATCGGGCAGAACTGGTTCCGTCAGGGCGGCCAGACACCGGCCTTGCGCGGCGACGCGCGCTTCCAGTCGCTCGACTGGCCGGGCGCATCCGCGCTGGCCGACGTGCCGCTGATCGGCCCGATCTATTCGGACCTGATCTCGGGGCACAACCTGCTGGTCTACGTCGCCTTTCTGGCCGTTCCGGCCACGTGGTGGGTGCTCTACCGGACCCGCTTCGGTCTGCGGCTGCGCGCCGTGGGTGAAAATCCGGGCGCGGTGGACACGGCCGGCGTTTCGGTCATCCGGCTGCGTTATTCGGCGGTGCTGATCTGCGGACTGCTCTGCGGTGTCGCCGGCGCTTACCTGTCGCTCGGCACATCGGCGGCGGGTTTCGTGAAGGACATGACGGCGGGCAAGGGCTTCATCGCGCTCGCCGCGCTCATCTTCGCGAAGTGGAAACCGTGGAACGCGCTCTGGGCCTGTCTGCTCTTCGGCCTGCTGGAGGCGATCGGCAACAAGTACCAGAACATCGATTTCTTCGGGCTCTTCATCGTCCCGGTCCAGTTCATGCAGGCACTGCCCTACATCCTGACCGTGGTGATCCTCGCCGGCTTCGTCGGCAAGGCGATCCCGCCGAAAGCCGGCGGCGTGCCCTATACCAAAGAACGCTGAGCCGCACCGTCCCGGACCTGCCGGGGCGGTGCCTCTGCCCTATTGCCGGAGACCGGACCCATGTCGACCGATGCGCTTCTCAACCTGATCCGCGACCGTGCCGGTGATGCGCCGGTGCGCCTTGGCCTGATCCTCGGCTCGGGGCTCGGGCATCTGGCGGACGCTGTCGACGGTGTCGCCATCGACTATGGCGACCTGCCGGGGTTCCCCCATGCCGGCGTGTCGGGCCACAATCCGAAACTGGTGATCGGCACGCTGGAAGGCCAGCGCGTCGCGGTGTTCGGCGGGCGCGCGCACTATTATGAAAGCGGCAAGGCCGACGTAATGCGCACACCGCTGGAAGTCCTGAAAGGGCTGGGCGCCGAAGGCGTGATCGCGACCAATGCGGCGGGCAGTTTCCGCAGCGACATTCCCCCGGGCGACCTGATGCTTCTGTCCGACCATATCAATTTCTCGGGCCTGAACCCGCTGATCGGCGAGCCGACGGACCGGCGGTTCGTCAACATGACCGACGCTTATGACCCGGACTGGCGCAAGCAGCTGGGCGCGGCCGCCGATGCGGCCGACATCGAGCTCAAATCCGGCGTCTATGCCTGGTATTCCGGCCCGTCCTTCGAGACCCCGGCCGAGATCCGGGCAATCCACCGGCTGGGCGCCGATGCGGTCGGCATGTCGACCGTACCGGAGGTGATCCTCGCGCGGTTCCTCGGCCTGCGGGCGGCGGCGATCTCGACCATCACCAACATGGCCGCCGGCATGAGCGACGAGGCGATCAGCCATGAACATACCAAGGCCATGGCACCGCTGGGTGCGGCAAAGCTGGAAAAGGTGTTGCGCGGCTTCCTCGCCGCGCTCTGAGCGGCACGTCCGCCGCTCCGATTTGTCGCACATGGCTGGCCTGACCGCCCGCGCGAATATAGGCTAGACCGAATCCCGAACCGCGGGTGTTTCATGCAGATCTATCTTCCCATCGCCGAAGTTTCGGTCAATGCGTTCCTGTTGCTCGGTCTCGGCGGGATCGTGGGCGTACTGTCGGGCATGTTCGGCGTGGGCGGCGGCTTCCTGATGACGCCGCTGCTGTTCTTCATCGGCATTCCGCCCGCCGTGGCCGTGGCGACCGAGGCGAACCAGATCGTTGCCTCCTCCTTCTCCGGCGTGCTGGCGCATTTCAAGCGGCGAACGGTGGATTTCAAGATGGGCGGGGTGCTGCTGATCGGCGGCCTCGCCGGGGCGGCGCTTGGCGTGCAACTGTTCAAGGCGCTGAAGGAGATCGGCCAGGTCGAGCTGCTCGTCTCGCTCTGTTATGTGGTCTTCCTTGGCGTCATCGGCACGCTCATGTTCATCGAGAGCCTGAACGCGATCCGGCGCAGCAAGCGCCCCGGCCCGCCGCCCAAGCGCACGCGCCACACATGGGTGCACGGGCTGCCGCTGAAGATGCGGTTCCGCGCGTCCAACCTCTATATCTCCGCCATCCCGCCGGTGATGGTGGGCTTCGTCGTCGGCATTCTGGCGGCGATCATGGGTGTCGGGGGCGGGTTCATCATGGTGCCCGCGATGATCTACCTGCTCGGCATGCCGACCAAGGTGGTCGTCGGCACCTCACTCTTCCAGATCATCTTCGTCACCGCCTTCACCACGCTGATGCACGCGACCCAGAACTATACGGTCGACATGGCGCTGGCGGTGCTGTTGCTGCTCGGCGGGGTCGTGGGGGCGCAGATCGGCACGCGCATCGGGATCAAGCTGAAGGCCGAACAGTTGCGCATCCTGTTGGCGCTCATGGTGCTGGCGGTCTGCGGCAAGCTCCTGTTCGACCTTGTGGTGACGCCGAGCGAGCTCTACACGCTCGGCAGCGGGGGGCACTGATGCGCGGTGTGTGGATCATCGCAGCGGCACTCCTTGCCCTTGGCTCCGGCCTCGGCGCGTCCGAGCGGGTTGTGTCAGGCCTGAGCCAGAACCGGGTCGCGATCACCGCCAATTTCGACGGGTCGGAAATCCTTGTCTTCGGTGCGGTCGGGCGCGAGGCCCCCGCCCCGGTAGAGGACGGGCCGCTCGACGTGATCGTGGAGGTCACGGGGCCGTCGAACCCCGTCACAGTGCGGCGCAAGGAGCGTGTGCTCGGGATCTGGGCCAACCGCGACGCGGTGGACGTGAACCTTGCACCGAGCTTCTATTCGCTCGCCACGACCGGCCCGCTCGACGAGGTGATTTCACCGGCCGAACAGCTGCGCTACGGGGTCGGCACGGATCAGGTGGTGCGGGTGGCCGGTCCGCCGCCCGAAGTGGCCGACACGTCGAGCTTCACCGACGCACTCGTGCGCATCCGGACCCGCGACGGGCTCTATTCTGAAAGCGGCGAGGGCGTGGAACTGACCGAGGAGACGCTCTTCAGGACCGACATCGCCCTGCCCGCCAATCTGGTCGAGGGCGACTATCGCACGCGCATCTTCCTCGCGCGCGGCGGCGAGGTGGTGGACGTGAGCGAACGGGTTATCGCGGTGCGCAAATCGGGGCTGGAGCGCTGGATCTACAATCTGGCGCACGAACAGCCGCTGCTCTACGGGCTCCTGTCGCTCGCGGTGGCGCTGCTGGCCGGCTGGGGCGCGTCCGAGGCCTTCCGGCTGTTGCGCCGCTGACCGCTATTTCTTCGCGCCCGCATCCGTGGCGCGCGCGATATCCGACAATTGCTTCTCGATCCCGTCGAGCCGGTGGAGCACGTCATCGCGATAGGCGCCCGTTGCCTGATCGGTTTCTTCCGCATGGGCTTCCTGCATCGAGTTCACGATGAGGCCGACAAGAAGGTTCACCACCGCGAAAGTGGTGACCATGATGAAGGGCACGAAAAAAGCCCAGGCCCAGGCGTAAACCTCCATCACCGGGCGGACGATGCCCATGGACCAGCTTTCCAGCGTCATGATCTGGAAGAGCGAATAGGCGCTGCGCCCGAGCGATCCGAACCAGTCGGGGAAGGCGTCACCGAACATTTTCGTGGCCATGACCGAGCCGATATAGAACAGCACCGCCATCAGGATGAAGACCGACCCCATGCCGGGCAGCGCGTTGAAGAGCCCCTCGACCACACGGCGCAGGCTCGGCACCACCGAGACGACGCGCAACAGGCGCAGGATGCGCAGCGCACGCAGCACCGACAGGCCCTCGCCCACAGGGAAGATGGAAATGCCGACGATGGTGAAATCGAACAGGTTCCAGCCGTTGCGGAAGAAGGCCAGACGGTGGGCAAAGAGCTTGAGCAGGATCTCGAGGATGAAGATCACGAGGCAGGCGCGGTCGAGTGCCTTCAGCACCGGACCGTAATCGGCCATCAGCGCGTCGGATGTTTCCAGCCCCAGAATGACCGCATTGAACAGGATGACGCCGAGGATGAAATACCGCACCTGCGCCCTGTCGAGCCAGAGTGCCACCGTCTCCCGCGCTGTCATGCCTGTGCTGCCCTTCCGTTCACTTGCCCATCGCCGCCGCCGCGATCCGCGACCGCGCCACCGTTGCAGCGGATATGATTGCGCCGGGCGCGGAAGGCAAGCCTAACCGCGGCCGATAAAGGGCATTTTCGTCGCCATCACCGTGACAAACTGGATATTCGCGTCGAGCGGAAGGGAAGCCATATGCGCCACCGTGTCGGCCACGTTCTTCACATCCATCACCGGTTCGGGCTTGATCGAGCCGTCGGCCTGCGGGACGCCGCCGGCCATTTTCGTCGTCATGTCGCTGGCGGTGTTGCCGATATCGACCTGCCCGCAGGCAATGTCATAGGGGCGGCCGTCAAGCGACAGGGTCTTGGTCAGGCCGGTGATCGCGAATTTGGTCGTGGAATAGGGCACCGATCCGGGGCGCGGCACCTGCGCCGAGATCGAACCGTTGTTGATGATCCGCCCGCCCTGCGGCGACTGCTTGCGCATCTGGCCGAAGGCGGCGCGGGCACAGAGGAAGGCGCCGTTCAGGTTCACGTCGACCACCTTGTACCAGTCCTCGACCGAGATTTCGTCGATCGGCGCGGGGGGCACGTTGCCGCCGGCATTGTTGAACAGAAGGTCAAGCCGCCCGAACCGGTCCACGGCCTGTGCGAACGTGTCCTCGACCTGGCTCGGGTCCGACACATCGCAGGTCAGGCACAGCGCCCGGTCGCTGCCTGCGGCGGTTTCCTGCAGCGGCTCCAGCCGCCGGCCGACCAGCACCGCACGCCAGCCATCTTCCAGCAGGCGGCGCGTCACCGCCCGCCCGATCCCGGACCCTGCGCCGGTTACCAATGCCACCTTGTCCATCGTCTACTCCATCCCTGTTCGGTCTTGCCGTTTGCCGCGAAGCTGCAATGCTAAACCGGTTCACGTCAACAGCAGAGGACGGAAATGACCGACAGTTTCTTCCTGCCGGAGCCGGGCGACCAGCTGCCGCGCTTCGCGGGCGTGCCCAGTTTCATGCGCCTGCCCCATGTCCCGCCCGGCCATCCGCGCTTCAAAGACGTGCAAATCGGTCTGGTCGGCGTGCCGTGGGACGGCGGCACCACGAACCGCCCCGGCGCGCGCCACGGGCCGCGGCAGGTGCGCGATGCCTCCACCATGATCCGCAGGCTCCATCCGGTGACGGGGGCCGACCCGTTCGGCCAGACCGCCTGCGCGGACCTTGGCGATGTCGGCCCCAATCCGGCGGATGTTCAGGACAGTCTCGACCGGATCACGGCTTTCTATGCCGAGCTTGCAAATGCCGGCATCCGCCCCGCATCGGTCGGCGGCGATCACCTGACCTCCCTGCCGATCCTGCGGGCGCTCGCACAGGACGGGCCGCTCGGGCTGATCCATTTCGACGCGCATACGGACCTTTATGACAGCTATTTCGGCGGGTTCCGCTACACGCATGGCACGCCGTTCCGCCGCGCGATCGAGGAAGGGCTATTGGATCCGAAACGCATGGTCCAGATCGGCATTCGCGGCACCGGCTATGATGGCGAGGATATCGCCTTCGGGCGCGCGGCAGGGGTGCGGATCGTGACGATCGAGGAGTTTTTCGACCGCGGGCCGGATGCCGTCATGGCCGAGGCGCGGGACATTATCGGCACCGGCCCCGTCTATGGCAGTTTCGACATTGATTTCATCGATCCGGCCTATGCTCCGGGCACCGGCACGCCGGAGATCGGCGGCCCGTCCAGCTTTCAGGCGCAACAGGTGATCCGGGCCCTCGACGGGATCGACCTTGTCGGCTTCGATCTGGTCGAAGTGTCCCCGCCCTTCGATGCGTCGGGCGGCACCGCCTATCTGGCGGCCTCGCTCCTGTTCGAATGGCTGTGCATCCTGTCAGCCGCCATCCGTCGGACGTAGTTCGAGCGTTGCCGGCTCGCTTGGCAGGTCCGCGACGGTAAGCGGCGCCGAGGGCCGTTGCAGCGCGTAGCGGCGCACCCAGTGAAGCCGTCGCTCGGCACGTGTGATCGCGACATAAGCGAGCCGCCGCCAAAGCGGGATGCCCGCCTCGCTGCGGCCCGCGCGGGACGCGGCATAGAGGTCGGGCGCAAACACCTGCACCTCGCCCCATTGCGAGCCCTGCGCCTTGTGGATCGTGCAGGCCGCCCCGTGCAGGAAGGCGGCCCCCATCCGCGCGGCCGAAGGGATGAAGGGCTCTTCCTCGTCGGGCATCTCGATCTTGATGATGGTCGCGACCGAGACACGCGGATCTTCCATGCCGATCACATGCAACCGGCTGAAACCGGGTTTTCGCCCCGGCCCGAGATAGATGGTCTGCGCCCCTTTCACGAGACCGCGCGCCTCCAGATCGATCCGCTTCTTGCGGTGCTTGAGCGGCAGTTCCACCCCGTCACAGATGAGCGGCTCGCCGGGCAGAAGCTCGGTCTCGGGGGCATCGAAGGCGCGTCGGAAAGCATGGATCAGGCGGATGCGGGTCGCATTGCGCCAGACCAGAACCGGCGAGCGGGCCATCAGATCGGCATCCACACGCGGCGCCAGCACGACACGGTCGTCCCGCGACGCGGCATCGGCGACCATATCCTCGAATGTCGAGAAATCGAGCGCATCGTCGCCCAGCGCATGGGCGAGATCGAGGATCGGGTTGTCCGCCGCCTGCCGGTGGATGCGGTGCAGTTCCAGCTTCTGGCTGTCCTTGAGCTTGTCGAAACACATGGACCCGCTCTGCCCCACGGGGGCCAACTGTGCCGGATCGCCGAAGAGCACCAGCGTGTCGAACAGTTCGCGCAGATCCTCGAACTGCGTGTCATCGAGCATCGAGCTTTCGTCGACGAACCCGATATCGAGCGGATCCTCGCGCCGTTTCCAGCCGGTGATGAAGTCCGACCCGCGCAGTCCGGCGGCCGCGAGCGCGCCCGGAATCGATTTGTGCAGCTTGTAGAATTCCGCCGCACGGTCGAGCGCGGCATCGGTCAGCCCCTCGACCTTGGGCCGCTCGGCATCGCCCGCGAGCCATTCGGCGACCTTCTCGTAATCGGGGTCGTAGATCGGCGTATAGAGGATCCGGTGGATCGTGGTCGCCGGCACACCGCGCCCGCGCAGAACGCTCGCCGCCTTGTTTGTCGGGGCCAGCACCGCCAGCGTGCGGCGGTCCTTGCGCTTGCGGTTCTCATAATCGCCGGAGACAAGGTCCACCCCGGCGTCCGTGACGGCTTTCACCAGTTCGGCCAGCAGCACCGTCTTGCCCGATCCGGCCTTGCCCATGACCGCCAGAACGCGGGCCTTGCCATCGGTCGCGGGCAGGCTGACACCCTCGTCGATATCGACACCGGCACTGCGGAGCGCGCCCGCGATCGCGTCATGCGCGGTCGCCTGATCGTCGGAAAATTTCATGCACCCGTCCCTGGTCGCCCCGCTGCCCGTCTGCCCTGTCTAAAGGCAAGGGCGGCGGGGCGCCAGTGCGCGGGTGGGGCCAATCACCCGCGGGCTTCGAGCACATCCTCGAAGGTGCGCAAACCGGTGCGGGGCGCGGAGACGAGCACGGCCATGTTGCCGGGCTTGTGCTCGTTTCGCATCATCTTCGTGTGGGCCGCCGGGATCTCCGCCCAGGGGAAAACCTCCGACATGCAGGGGTCGAGCCGCTGTTCCACCATCAGCTTGTTGGCAGCGCTCGCCTGCTTGAGATGGGCGAAATGGCTCCCCTGGATGCGCTTCTGGTGCATCCAGACATAGCGCGCGTCCATCGTTAGGTTGTATCCGGTTGTGCCGGCACAGATGACGACCATGCCGCCCTTCTTGCAGACGAAGGTGGAGACCGGAAAGGTGGACTCGCCGGGATGCTCGAACACCATGTCGACATTGTTGCCCTTGCCGGTGATGTCCCAGATCGCCTTGCCAAACTTGCGGACCTCGTTGAACCAGTCCTTGTATTCCGGCGTGTTGACCTTGGGCAGCTGGCCCCAGCAGTTGAATTCCTTGCGGTTGATGACGCCCTTGGCGCCGAGCCCCATCACGAAGTCGCGCTTGTCCTCTTCGGATATCACGCCGATCGCGTTGGCGCCCGCGGTGTTGATGAGCTGGATCGCGTAGGATCCGAGCCCGCCCGATGCGCCCCAGACCAACACATTCTGGCCGGGCTTCAGGTCATGTGGCTCATGGCCGAAGAGCATCCGGTAGGCCGTGGCGAGCGTCAGCGTGTAGCAGGCGCTTTCTTCCCATGTCAGGTGCCGGGGCCGCGGCATCAGCTGCTGCGACTGGACATTGGTGAACTGGGCAAAGGAACCGTCGGGCGTCTCGTAGCCCCAGATCCGCTGGCTCGGCGAATACATCGGGTCACCGCCGTTGCATTCCTCGTCATCGCCATCATCCTGATTGCAATGGATGACGACCTCGTCTCCGACCTTCCAGCGTTTCACCTTGTCGCCAACCGCCCAGACAATGCCGGATGCATCGGAACCGGCAATGTGGAAGGGCGCGCCATGCACGTCGAAAACGGAAATCGGCTTGCCGAGACCGGCCCAGACGCCGTTGTAGTTGACGCCCGCCGCCATCACGAGGACCAGAACCTCGTGGCTGTCCAGCTTGGGGACGTCGACCACTTCGCAGGCAAAGGCCTGCTCCGGCTCGCCCTGCCGTTCGGGGCGGATGGTCCAGGCATACATCTGCTTCGGCACATGGCCGAGCGGCGGGATCTCCCCGATCTCGTACAGGTCCTTTTGCACTGCATCATAGGCCATGGAAGTGATCTCCGTATCCAGGGGCGCCATTTTGCTCTCCTTCCAGAATAATCCGCTGTGGCGAAAATTTTGAGTAATTTTCTGTCGTTTCCAAGTCTGAAATTGTCATTACATTTTACGGTGGGTGCTGCAAGGGGCTTTTTCGCACCCATCTGACTGCCATTGCGGAAATTTGCGGAAAGATCTGTGCAATCATTGGTAATTTTATTGCTGGAAGATTTTTCTGCGCTGCAATAGAAATGGGGCAAGAATGTTGGATGCAGTGCAAAATCGATTCGCCGGACGGAGGACAGGATGACCGCAGAGACCGACGCGCAGACCCAGCGGAAGGCCGACCGCCCGTGGCTGTTCCGGACCTATGCGGGCCATTCGACCGCGGCCGCGTCGAACGCGCTCTACCGTTCCAATCTGGCGAAAGGCCAATCGGGCCTGTCGGTCGCCTTCGACCTGCCGACCCAGACGGGCTATGACAGCGATCATGTTTTGGCACGGGGCGAGGTCGGAAAGGTCGGCGTGCCGGTCAGCCATCTGGGCGACATGCGTGCGCTCTTCGACCAGATCCCGCTGGAGCAGATGAACACGTCCATGACGATCAACGCCACCGCGGCGTGGTTGCTGGCGCTCTATATCGCTGTGGCCGAGGAGCAGGGCGCGGACATCACCAAGCTGCAGGGAACGGTCCAGAACGACATCATCAAGGAATATCTCTCGCGCGGGACCTATGTGTTCCCGCCAGAGCCGAGCCTGCGTCTGATCGGCGACATTGCCGAATATTGCTATCGCGAGGTGCCGCGCTGGAACCCGATGAACGTCTGCTCCTACCATTTGCAGGAGGCCGGCGCGACGCCCGATCAGGAATTGGCCTTCGCGCTCGCCACGGCCATCGCCGTGCTCGACCATGCGCGCGAGCGGGTGCCGGCCGAGGATTTCCCGACCGTGGTGGGCCGCATCTCCTTTTTCGTGAATGCCGGCATCCGGTTCGTGACCGAGATGTGCAAGATGCGCGCCTTCGTCACCCTGTGGGACGAGATCTGCCGCGAGCGCTACGGGGTGGAGGATGCGAAACTGCGCCGCTTCCGCTACGGGGTGCAGGTCAACTCGCTCGGCCTGACCGAGCAGCAGCCGGAAAACAATGTCTACCGCATCCTGATCGAGATGCTGGCCGTGACCCTGTCGAAACGCGCCCGTGCCCGCGCGGTGCAGCTGCCGGCCTGGAACGAGGCGCTCGGCCTGCCCCGCCCGTGGGACCAGCAATGGTCGCTCCGGATGCAGCAGATCATGGCGCTGGAGACCGACCTTCTGGAATATGACGACCTGTTTGACGGCAATCCGGCGGTCGACGCCAAGGTGGCCGCACTGGCCGACGGCGCGCGGCGCGAGTTGAAACAGATCGAGGCGATGGGCGGCGCGATCGCGGCCATCGACTATATGAAGACCCAGCTTGTCGACAGCAACGCCGCGCGGATCGCGCGGATCGAACAGGGGGAAACGGTCGTGATCGGCGTCAACCGCTTCGCCGAAGGGGAGACAAGCCCGCTTCTGCATGGCGGCGGCGGCATTCTCGTTGTCGATCCGGCGGTGGAGGCGGAACAGATCGGCCGGCTCGATGCATGGCGGGCGGCCCGCGAAGATGCAGCCGTGGCAGGTGCACTGGCCCAGCTGCGGGCGGATGCCGAGGCCGGACGCAACATCATGCCGGCCTCCATCGCCTGCGCCAAAGCGGGCGTGACGACCGGTGAATGGGGCGCGGCCATGCGCGCCGTCCATGGGGAGTATCGTGCGCCGACCGGTGTCGGTACCGCCCGGTCGAACCGCTCGGAAGGGCTGGAAGAAGTGCAATCGGCCGTCGGGGCGGATGCCGACACGCGCGGCCGTCCGATCCGGTTCCTCGTCGGCAAGCCGGGGCTCGACGGCCATTCCAACGGGGCCGAGCAGATCGCGGTGCGGGCGCGGGACTGCGGCATGCAGGTGATCTATGAAGGCATTCGTATGACGCCCGAGGCCATCGTGGCGGCCGCCGCCGAGCATGATGTCGATGTGATCGGCCTGTCGATCCTGTCGGGCTCCCATGTGCCGCTGATCCGCGACGTGCTGGCACGGCTCGATGCGGCGGGGCTCGGGCATCTGCCGGTTGTCGCGGGCGGCATCATCCCTGACACGGATGCCGAGGCGCTGCGCGCGGGCGGGGTCGCGCGGGTCTATACGCCCAAGGATTTCGATCTGAACCGGATCATGCTCGACATCCTGTCGGTCACCCGCCCGCCCCGTGCGGCGGCCTGACCGGGCAAGGTCGGAACCGACGGCTGCGGCACAGCGGCCACAGGCCCTGTTGCCGCCATGCTCTGCCATTGCCGGAATCACCGTAATCGCTTAGTTTCGCTGCATCTGCGAATGCCAGGGGTGGCCCGTCGGGCCGTGGGGCGGCAGTCGCGCAAAAGCCGTTTGTTGCAGTCCGACCCTGGTGGTGCATGTCCCGACTGATCGATTTCCTTGGTGCACTTCTGGCCCGTCTTGTCGGGCTGGCCGCGCTTGTTCCCCTGCTCGGCGCACTTGCGCTGACCTTCCTGTCGAGCGAACAGGTGGCCCTGCCCGACAGCCCGCTCGCCATTGGCTTCGGCATCGCGCTCATGATCACAGCGGCCATTTTCCTCAGCCCGCGCGCGACGCGGCGGATTCTGGCCAAACGTGGTGAAATCTCCTCCGACCTCGTTTTCGGCTTCGCGCTGCTCCTGTGGCTGGCGCTCGTCTTCGTCTTTGCTCTGCTGGCGCTGAAAGCCCTGCAACCGCTTGCGCCGCTGCCGCTTGCCGGGTCCGATATCCTGATGGGACTGGGCGGGCTCTGGCTTCTCGCAGCGCTCTTTTTCGTGCTGCCGGGCTTCTATGCCCGCCGTCTCGCGGGTCCTGCAACCGCCCCTGCCGCAAAAAAGGCGGACACGGCACCGCAAGCCACTGTCGATACGAGCCACCCGTCCACGGACGGAGCGGCATCGGCAGCAACGGCGGCCGAACCCGATCCGTCGCTGACCGAAATTCCCGAAGGGTTCGAGGACCTGTCCGCCCCGGTGACCGTCGATCCGACCGTTCCGCGCGCGGACGGGGAGCCGAGCTATCTCGTCCAGACCGAAGATCGGAACGTGAAACGCTACGGGTCGACCGCCGTAGACAGCTGGGTGTCCCAGCAGCACCAGATCAGTGCGGAAAAGGCCCGCAAGCCGAAGGTCCGCAAGGGTGGATCGCGCCTGTCGAATCTGCTGCTCCTGCCCTGGTTCGCGCTCGTCGGCGTTGCGATCGGCCACCGCTATCTGGGGCAATATTATCCCGATCCCGACCATGCCCGCTTCATCGCGGAGAACCGCTGGTACATTGCCGCGGGGCTTGGCCTCTATTGCGGGATTGCCGTGCTGCCGCGCAACGCGAACGGCATCACCGGTCCGATGCAAAGCCCGTTTGTGCGGCTTGGAGTGGTGTTTGCGGTCTGCTTCCTTGTCTCCGCCTATCTTCTGCGCCCGATGCTCGTCTACGGCGTCCCGATGGCCATGAGCTATGTGCAGCCGGGCGAGGAAAAGGGCATCCCCGTCACCGTCTATGACCGCGTGCTCGGCCGCCGCCGGGGCTGTTCCAATGTCGTGATCGTTGACAGTGTGCCGCCGGCCGACCCGCGCCGCTGGCGGGTGTGCGACCTGCCGCAGGAGGAGGTTGCCCCGCTGGAGAACGGCCAGCGCATGCGGCTCTTCGTGACCGACGAGACCTATGGCGGTCGCTTCGTGCGGCTAGGCCAGCCCCTGCCCGATATTCCATATAGCGACGACACGACCGACCGGGGCCGCGCCGGGCGCTGATCGCACTGGCCCTCGCGCCCGCCTGCGGGCAGACTGGAGCGGTTCATCAGGGAGGACCGCATCATGACCGTACATATCGGCGCCAAGCAGGGTGATATTGCCGAAACCGTTCTGCTGCCGGGCGATCCCTATCGCGCCCGCTGGGCGGCAGAGACGTTTCTCGACGATGCGCGGCTCGTGAACGAGGTGCGCGGGATGCTCGGGTTCACCGGCACCTGGAAGGGCCACCCTGTCACGATCCACGGCACCGGCATGGGCATGCCGTCCCTGTCGATCTATGTGAACGAACTGATCCGCGACTATGGCGCCCGGACGCTCATCCGGATCGGCAGTTGCGGCGGCATGCAGGATCATGTGGGCATCCGCGACATCGTGGTCGCGATGAGCTGTACCTCCATTTCCACGCCGTCGCGCGGCATCCTGCGCGAACTGCAATATGCCCCGACAGCGAACTGGCCGCTGTTGCGGGCCGCTGTCCTTGCGGCCGAGCGCCGTGACCGGCCGGTCCATGTCGGCAATATCTATTCATCGGACGTCTTTTATGACGAACGCCCCGACCTCAACGAACAGATGGAGCGGCATGGCGTTCTGGCGGTCGAGATGGAGGCGGCCGAGCTCTACACGCTCGCCGCGCGTCACAAGGCCCGCGCTCTGGCCGTGCTGACCGTGAGCGACCACCTCAAGACCGGAGAGGCGTTGCCGTCAGACAAGCGGGAGCGGTCTTTCGGCGAGATGGTCGAGATCTCCCTCGAAGCCGCCTTCGCAGACAGCTGACAGACAAAAGGGGCCGCGACGGGCCCCTTTTTTTCAATCGTTCTGGCGGTCAGCCGATTACATTTTCCGTTCGACCATCATCTTCTTGATCTCGGCGATCGCCTTGGCGGGGTTCAGCCCCTTCGGGCAGGTCCGCGCGCAGTTCATGATCGTGTGGCAACGGTAGAGTTTGAACGGATCCTCCAACTCGTCGAGCCGTTCGCCCGTAGCCTCGTCCCGGCTGTCGATGATCCAGCGATAGGCATGCAGAAGCGCGGCCGGTCCCAGATAGCGGTCTCCGTTCCACCAGTAGCTCGGGCAGGAGGTGGAGCAGGAGGCGCACATCACACATTCATAGAGCCCGTCGAGTTTCTTGCGGTCCTCGATGGACTGGCGCCACTCCTTGGCCGGACGGTTCGTCTTGGTCTCCAGCCACGGCATGATGGAGGCATGCTGGGCATAGAAATGGGTCAGGTCGGGGATCAGGTCCTTGACCACCGGCATATGCGGCAGCGGATAGATCTTCACGTCCCCATCCACATCGTCGAGCCCGTAGATACAGGCCAGCGTGTTGATCCCGTCGATATTCATCGCGCAGGAGCCGCAGATCCCCTCCCGGCAGGAACGGCGGAAGGTCAGCGTCGGATCGATCTCGTTCTTGATCTTGATGAGCGCGTCCAGAATCATCGGCCCGCATGTGTCGAGGTCGACGAAATAGGTGTCGACGCGCGGATTGCTGCCCGAATCGGGATCGTAGCGATAGATCTTGAACGTGCGCAGGTTGGTCGCGCCCTCGGGCTTGGGCCAGGTCTTGCCCACCACCACGCGCGAGTTTTTCGGAAGGGTCAGTTCCACCATTACTTGTCTCCCAGCGACGCGCTCAGCGTGCTGCCATTGCGGATGAATTCCTGTGCCCGCTGCTGCTGCGCAGGCGTCAGGCTGTTGTAGGTTTCAAGCTCGGCCGGGGTCAGGAAGACACCCGGCGCCACTTCGGTCCCGCCGCCCGACCGGACGATGCGGCCCTGCTGGGCGTAGCAGGCTTCGTAATAGGCGCTGCTCACCGTGGCGCGCGACATGCCGTCGATGCGCTGGGTGCCGACAAACTGGCCCTTGGAATTGAGCGCCACCGTCACATCGGTGCCAAGGCGGGCCTCGGCCTCCTTCTCGGCCTGCTTCAGGCAGTAGCGCTGCACCTCGGCCATCGTTGTCGGCAACGGATCGGCACCTTCGGTGCAGGCGGCCAGCGCCACGGCGGCCACGGACAATGCAAGAGCGGTCTTCGTCATCCTCGGTTCTCCCTGTCGCCGCGCGGGGGCGGCCCGGTCAGTAGACGCGGGCCTTCGGCGCGATCTTCTTGAGGTCTATCCCACCCTCGTCTTCCTTGGTCAGCGGATCAAGATGCACGTTCCGGTAGGTCAGCTTGGCCTTGCCCTTCGCGTCGAAGCGGACCAGCGAATGCTTGCGCCAGTTCTCGTCGTCGCGGTCGGGGTAATCCTCGTGCGCATGGGCGCCGCGGCTTTCCTTGCGGGCCTCGGCGGCGGTGATCGTCGCCACCGCGTTCGGCATCAGGTTGGCCAGTTCCAGCGTCTCCATCAGGTCGGAGTTCCAGACGAGCGACCGGTCGGTGACCTTCAGATCGTCGAGACCGGCAGCGACCTCCTTCATCTTCTCCACCCCTTCGGCGAGCGTCTTGTCGGTGCGGAACACGGCGGCATCCTGCTGCATCGTGCGCTGCATCTTCAGCCGCAGGTCCGCCGTCGGCGTGCCGCCATCGGCGTGGCGCATCGCGTCGAACCGCTCGAGCGCCTTGTCCACCGACTTGCGGTTGATCGCCGGATTGGGGCTGTTCGGGTCCACCACCTCGCCGGCGCGGATCGCCGCGGCACGGCCGAAGACCACAAGGTCGATCAGCGAGTTGGAGCCGAGGCGGTTGGCGCCGTGCACGCTGGCGCAGCCGGCCTCGCCCACGGCCATCAGGCCGGGCTGCACGCGGTCCTGCGACCGGGCCGTCGGGTTCAGCACCTCGCCCCAGTAATTGGTCGGGATGCCGCCCATATTGTAATGCACCGTCGGCAGAACCGGAATCGGCTCCTTGGTCAGGTCGACACCGGCAAAGATGCGCGCCGATTCCGAGATGCCGGGCAGGCGCTCGGCAAGCGTCTCGGGCGGCAGATGGTTGAGGTGCAGGAAGATATGGTCCTTCTCCGGTCCGACGCCGCGGCCCTCCCGGATCTCCATGGTCATGCAGCGCGACACCACATCGCGCGAGGCCAGATCCTTGTAGGTGGGCGCGTAGCGTTCCATGAACCGCTCGCCCTCGGAGTTGGTCAGATAGCCACCCTCGCCGCGGGCGCCTTCAGTGATCAGGCAGCCCGATCCGTAGATGCCCGTCGGGTGGAACTGGACGAACTCCATATCCTGCAACGGCAGCCCCTGCCGCGCGACCATGCCGCCCCCGTCACCGGTGCAGGTATGGGCGGAGGTGGCGGAGAAATAGGCGCGGCCGTAGCCGCCGGTGGCAAGCACGACCATCTTCGCGTTGAAGAGGTGGAGCGTGCCATCATCGAGCTTCCATGCCAGAAGACCTTGGCAGGCGCCGTCTTCCGACATGATCAGGTCGAGCGCGAAATATTCGATGAAGAATTCCGCGTTGTTCTTCAGCGACTGGCCGTAGAGCGTGTGCAGGATCGCATGGCCGGTCCGGTCGGCGGCGGCACAGGTGCGCTGCACCGGCGGGCCTTCGCCATATTCGGTCGTGTGGCCACCGAACGGGCGCTGGTAGATCTTGCCCTCTTCGGTGCGGGAGAAGGGCACGCCGTAATGTTCCAGCTCATAAACGGCTTTCGGCGCTTCACGGGCGAGATATTCCATCGCATCAGTGTCGCCCAGCCAGTCCGAGCCCTTGACCGTGTCATACATATGCCACTGCCAGCTGTCGGGGCCCATATTGCCGAGGCTCGCGGCAATCCCGCCCTGCGCGGCCACCGTGTGGCTGCGGGTCGGGAAGACCTTGGTCACGCAGGCGGTGCGCAGCCCCTGCTCGGCCATGCCGAGCGTGGCCCGCAGGCCCGAGCCGCCGGCGCCGACGACGACCACGTCATATTCATGTTCGATCAGATCGTAAGCGGACATCAATCTCTCCAATCAGGCGCCGAAGGCGATCTTGGCAACAGCGAAAACGCCGGTCAGGCCGAAGAGCCAGCAGAACAGGGTGTTGCCCACGATGAGCGCGGTGCGGAGCGCGGGACCATGGACATAATCCTCGATCACCACCTGCAGACCCTGCTGCAGATGCAGGAAGCCGGTGACCAGGAAAAGCACGGCGACAAGCGCGTTGAACGGGTGGGAATAGGCCTCGACCACGCGGGCATGATCGCCGCCCAGATTGTAGGCCAGCGGAATGACGAAAAGCACCGTCAGCGGAATGAGCGCGACCGAGGTCAGACGCTGGTTCCAGAAATGGTGGGTGCCGTCCTTGGCCGAGCCGAGGCCGGACACACGGGCGCGATCTGTCTTGTAGCTCATCTCCGCCTCCTCAGATGGCAATGATCAGGGTGATCAGGGTCAGGCCCAGCGACGTGCCGACCACGATCCAGGCCGAACGGGCGACAAGTTCCGGGTCATAGCCGCGGCCCGTGTCCCAGATCAGGTGCCGGATGCCGGTGCAGGTATGGTACCAGAGCGCCCAGAGCGATCCGATCATCACCAATGTTCCGATCCAGCTTGTGATCACAAAGTCGGCGACTGCGAAATAGTCCGGCCCGATGGCCGCTGCCAGGAACCACCAGACGATCAGCACCGCGCCCAGCGTCAGGGCCGACCCGGTGATCCGGTGCAGGATCGAGGTGATATCATTGGCCCGGAACTTCCAAACGGTCATGTGGGGCGACAGGGGCCGGTTTCCGCGATTGACGTCAGCCATATGCTGTCCTTCCAGTTTGAGCAGCGCTGCGATCGGGTCCGTCCGTCACACCGGAGACACCCAGAAATCGCCGCGAGAATATCGCGCTTGGCCCACGAGTCCTACCCCTAACACAAGCGGGTTCGGGGATTTTCACCGGGAATCGGGCAAATGTGATCCAATCTGTGATCACAGATTTTTTCTTGTGATCACAGATTGCCGTTCCGACCGCTCAGACCGGGATGAGGCCCCAATAATCAAAATCGAGCAGCACACCGTCACGATAGCGCCCGTCCGGGTCGCGCAACGCCCCCGCCGGTCCTTCATCTTTCACCGCGACCAGCCGCAGGCGCAGGGCGCCGACACCCGGCGCGCCGGTCTCGGCCACATCGAGCACTTCCGACCAAGCGGATATCCGGTCGCCGGCGAAACAGGGATTGGCATGGGCGCCGCCATTGATCGCAGCCACCATCTGCAGGTTTGCCAGCCCGTCATGGGCCAGTGCGCGGGCCATCGACAGGACATGGCCGCCATAGACGAGCCGCCGTCCGTCGGGGCGCGCGCTTCTGTCGAAATGCACCTTGGCCGTGTTCTGCCAGAGCCGCGTCGCCATCATATGTTCGGCATCCTCGACGGTCACACCGTCCACATGGTCGATCACGTCGCCGGTCTTGTAGTCGGCCCAGCGCCGCGCATCGCCCGTCCAAGCCGTGTCGAACCCCGTGAAATCGAGCCCTTGCGGCACCGGAACGTCGCTCACAGCGACGGCACCGGCCAGATCGGGCACGACCGTCTGCGGTGCCGGCGCGTCCAGGTCACGCTTTCGCACCATCACCCAGCGGCAGAAATCGATGACCGTCTCGCCATGCTGGTTCTGTCCCTCGGTCCGGACCCAGACGATCCCGGTCTTGCCATTGCTGTTCTGCTTCAGCCCGATCACCTCGGACCGCGCGGACAGCGTGTCGCCCGCGAAAACCGGCCGGTGGAACCGCCCCTCGGCATAGCCCAGATTGGCCACGGCATTGCGCGACACATCGGGCACCGACTTGCCAAAAACGATATGGAAGGCTGCCAGATCCTCGATCGGGCTTTCGCGCAGACCGCTCGCCCGCGCCACTTCGTCGGAGGAATAGAGCGCCACGCGCGTCGGGTAGAGCGCGGTATAAAGCGCGCGCTCCCCCGCCGTCACGGTGCGCGGCACCGCGTGATGCAACTGCTGACCGACGCTGTAATCCTCGAAAAACAGGCCTGCCGCGCTGCCCGCCATCAAAGCTGGCCCAGCTTCTGTTCGGGATCGTAGCGCCCCTCGACCTCCTTCACGACGGCCTGACCGCAGCGCATCACGCCGCGCTTGGCGTCAAATGCATAGGTCGGGCTGCCATGGAGCGACCAGCCCTTGTCGAGCGCCTCGGTCACCTTGTGGCAGAAGGCGGATGTGTCATCCTCGGTCAGCAGGCGGTAGGCAAGCATGGAAGCTCCTCTCGGTCAGGTCGGAAAGGGCGATGGCCCGATGAAATAGTGGATGGTGGTGATCACGGCGAAGACGACCACCGAGATGATGACGAGCCGCAGATCGCCCGAGGCCGGACCGGGCGCCGGGCGCTCCCAAGCGCCCTCTGCGGCATTGATGACCAGCATTTCGACAATGGCCCAGACGCCGAGCCAGCCGAACAGCAGAATCGAGGCCAGATCGCCGTTCACCAGCAGATGCGCCACGCTCCAGACGAGCACACCGGTCAGCATCGGGTGCCTTAGCCATGACCGCGCCCGGCCCTTGGACGAGCCCATGCCAAGCAGGAAGACGGCGATGAGCATCAGCAGATTGTTCAGATGCACGGTCCAGCCGGGCGTCACATAGACCTGCGGGGCCAGATAGCTGCGATAGCCGATGACCATCAGCACGACCGACAGAAGGAGCAACAGCGCCACGACACCGCGCACCGGCCCAGCGCCGATCCGTTCGATCAGCCCGTCGCGCGCGCCCGGGGCCACGCGTTTGAATAGATGTGCGCCGCTCCAGAGGATCAGCCCCGCCACCAGATAGATCATGTTTCCGCTCCCCGGATATTTTCTATGGTTTCTCGGGGCGCATTAGGCGGTTTCCGCAGCCGATTTGGCAATAGCTTCTGCGCGTGCAATGAGCGTCCGCGCGGTTTCCACATGGAGGTTTTCCACGATCTTCCCGTCGAGCACCGCCACGCCGGAGCCCGATGCAACCGCTTCGTCAAAGGCCTCGATCTGGCGCCGTGCTTCGTCAAGCGCCGCCGCGTCGGGCGCGAAAGCGCTGTTTGCAACCTCCACCTGTCCGGGATGGATCAGCGTTTTTCCGTCAAATCCCATGTCGCGATCCTGCTGGCATTCCTGCGCCAGACCGTCGAGATCGCGGAACGCATTATAGACCCCGCCGATGCAGGCAACCCCATGCGCGCGGGCCGCCAGAAGCGCCATGGCCAGCGCCGGCATGAGGGCGATCCGGTCCTGCGTCGCCCGTCCACCCAGATCCTTCAGCAGGTCATTGGTGCCGAGCACGAAGCCTTCAAGGCGCGGATGGGCAGCGATCGCAGCGGCATTGAGCACGCCTTGCGGGGTTTCGATCATCGCCCAGAGCGCCCGCCCTTCCCCGCCGGCCGCATCGAGCCGCGCGGCGGCCGCGTCCAGCTCAGAGGGAGCGCCGACCTTAGGCAACAGCACCGCATCGCACGCCATCGTGGCCGCCGCATCGAGATCCGCCGCGCCCCATTCCGTGTCGAGCCCGTTCACCCTGACAAGCCGCAAGCGCGCGCCATAGCCACCGGCCGCGAGGGCCTCGGCAACGGTTGTGCGCGCGGCCGCCTTCTCGTCGGGGGCAACCGCGTCTTCCAGATCGAAAATCAGCCCGTCCGCCGGCAGGCCCTTCGCCTTTTCCAGCACGCGCGCCCGGGAGCCGGGCATGTAGAGCAGTGAGCGGAGGGGGCGATTGAGAACCGACACAGGACGAGACTCCTCGGCGAAATATTATTGCGTGAGGACCTGTAAACCATAACCGATGTTGCGTCGCAACACAAAATTGCTGCTCTGCACATGCAATTTCTTAACCCGATTCTGTTAGGTCCGGCCGCCACATGCAATTGCGAGGTCGCAGCCGGTCCGGACCTCCTTGCCTGTGCCGTCGCCTCGACGTCGCGCGGGAAAGGATGGACCGATGATGAACAAGCTGCACATGAGCCTGGCCCTGTCGCTCGGATTCGGGGCGCTCGCCTTCTGGCACGGTGCCGCGCAGGCCCAGGGCGGGCAATGCGGTGACCGGACCGACATCGTCACCCAGCTTCACGACCGCTATGGCGAGGCGCGGGTCGGTGCGGGCCTGACACGCGGGCAGATGCTGGAACTGTTTGCCTCCGCGACCACCGGCAGCTGGACGCTGCTTGTCTCGGCCCCCGACGGCCGGTCCTGCCTTGTCGCCTCGGGCAATGGTTGGACGGACACGGCCGCACGCCCGACCACGCCGGGCGTCTGACCCTCAGGTCAGTGCATCGAAGATCAGCTTGCTGCCGGTGATCAGCAGGAATGTGTAGGTGATCTGGAAGAAGAGGCGTTCCGGCACGACCCGGTGCGCCACCACGCCGACAAGCACGCCCAGAATCGCGACAGGCGCAAGCATCAGGCTCGCGGTCAGGCTCTCGCGGCTGAACATGCCGAGCATCGCATAGGGCGGCACTTTCACCAGATTGATCCACCAGAAGGTGAGCACGGTCGTCGCCTGATAGGTGGTCTTGCCAAGATTCTGGCCCAGCAGATGCACCGCCGCCGGCGGGCCGCCGGCATGGCTGATGAAACTGGTCAGACCGGCCACACCGCCCCAGCTGCCCGCGCGTATGGCAGAAAAGGGCCGCGGCGCGACGGAAATCCAGCCCCGGCCCCGGGCGATCTGGAAACAGACGAATCCCACCGCGATCAGCCCGATAAGCAGCCGGAACAGGTCAGGGTCGGCGATGGAGTAGATCGCGCTGCCCAGAAGGATGCCCGGCACGGCCCCGGCCATGAGTGCGCGGGCATTGCGCCAGTCCCAGAGCCGCCAATAGGCGCGGATCGCGGTCACATCCATAACCATCAGCAGCGGCAGCATCACCCCGATCGCGTATTGCGGCGGCAGAATCAACGCCAGCAAGGGGGACGCGGCGAAGGCCGCACCGCCGCCGAAGCCGCCTTTCGACATGCCGGCAAAGAGCACGGCAGGAATCGCGAAGGCGAAGAAGGTCGCGTCGAGTTCCACGGGGATGATGTCCTGAAAAAATGGCGGTCTGCCGGGGCGATTTTGCCCTTCTCTATCCTGACCCTGCGTCAAGATCAAATCCGCCGCGCGGCGGCTGCGCCATGTCGCGCTCTTGCGAAAATTCCCGTTTGCCGCTACGCCAAGCGCGATTTTCACGCTCACGGGAGACTTCAGAAAATGGCACGAGCGAAAATTGCCCTGATCGGTTCCGGCCAGATCGGCGGAACCCTGGCCCATCTGGCGGCCCTCAAGGAACTGGGCGACGTCGTCCTGTTCGACATCGCCGACGGCACCCCACAGGGCAAGGCGCTGGACATTGCCGAGAGCGCGCCGGTCGACGGGTTCGACGCGGCGATGAGCGGCACCACAGACTATGCCGATATCGCCGATGCCGACGTGTGCATCGTGACCGCGGGTGTCGCCCGCAAGCCCGGCATGAGCCGCGACGACCTGCTCGGCATCAACCTCAAGGTCATGAAATCCGTGGGCGAAGGCATCCGCGACAACGCGCCGAACGCGTTTGTCATCTGCATCACCAACCCGCTCGACGCGATGGTCTGGGCGCTGCGTGAATTCTCCGGCCTGCCGCACCACAAGGTCTGCGGCATGGCAGGCATCCTCGACAGTGCGCGGTTCCGCCATTTCCTGGCCGACGAATTCTCCGTCTCGGTGAAGGACGTGACCGCCTTCGTGCTCGGCGGCCATGGCGACACGATGGTGCCGCTGACCCGCTATTCCACCGTGTCGGGCATCCCGCTCCCTGATCTGGTGGACATGGGCTGGACCACGCAGGACAAGCTCGACGCGATCGTGCAGCGCACCCGTGACGGCGGTGCCGAGATCGTGGGCCTCCTGAAGACCGGCTCCGCGTTCTACGCCCCCGCGGCCTCCGCAATCGAGATGGCCGAAGCCTACCTCAAGGACCAGAAGCGGGTTCTGCCCTGCGCGGCCTATGTGGACGGCGCCTATGGCCAGAGCGACCTCTATGTCGGCGTGCCGACGGTCATCGGTGCCGGCGGCATCGAAAAAATCGTCGAAATCAAGCTCAACAAGGAAGAGCAGGCCATGTTCGACAAGTCGGTCGACGCGGTCAAAGGCCTCGTGGAAGCCTGCAAGGGCATCGACGGCTCGCTCGCCTGATCGCCCTCTGCGCCGGTATGCCCGGCGCGGACCCGAAGAAATGCAACGCCCGGCCAATGTGCCGGGCGTTTTGCATCAAGGCGCGAATCACCCGATCTGTCGCGCCCTGATTATGTGATCACATGATTTTCTGCTGTGATCACAAACCTGCCGATCCTGTCGCTTTCCTTGGTTTTTCGGGGTATTTCGTTTGCCCGGTCCGCGCAACGCGCCTATGGCTCGTGCGAGACGCCCGACCGGGCGGAACGGAACCGCAGGCGGGGCCTGCGCGAAAAGAGGAACCGGCTCCATGAACATTCATGAGTATCAAGCCAAGAAACTGCTGAAAGAGTATGGTGCGCCTGTCTCGGACGGCCGCGTCGTTCTGAAGGCCGAAGAGGCCAAGGCCGCCGCGGGCGAACTGGACGGTCCGCTCTGGGTCGTGAAAGCCCAGATTCATGCCGGCGGTCGCGGCAAGGGCAGCTTCAAGGAAGCGGAAGCCGGTGAGAAGGGCGGCGTGCGTCTGGCCAAGTCGGTCTCCGAAGCCGCCGAAGAAGCCCAGAAGATGCTCGGCCGCACATTGGTGACCCACCAGACCGGCCCCGCCGGCAAGCAGGTCAACCGCATCTATATCGAGGACGGCTCGGGCATCGAGCGCGAGCTTTACCTCGCGCTGCTCGTCGACCGCCAGACCTCGCGCATTTCCTTCGTCTGCTCGACCGAGGGCGGCATGGATATCGAGGAAGTTGCCGCCAACACGCCGGACAAGATCCTCTCCTTCTCCGTCGATCCGGCCTCCGGCATCTCGGGGTTCCACGGCCGCCGCGTGGCTTTCGCGCTCGGCCTTGAAGGCGCGCAGGTCAAACAGTGCGTCAAGCTGATCAACACGCTCTTCAAGCTCTTCGTCGAGAAGGATTGCGAGATGCTGGAGATCAACCCGCTGATCGTGACCGACAGCGGCGATCTGAAATGCCTCGACTGCAAGATGGGCTTCGACGGCAACGCGCTCTACCGCCAGCCCGACATCATGGCGCTGCGCGACGAGACCGAAGAGGATCCGAAGGAACTCGCGGCCTCCAAGTTCGACCTGAACTATATCGCGCTCGACGGCGAGATCGGCTGCATGGTCAACGGCGCGGGCCTTGCCATGGCGACGATGGACATCATCAAGCTCTACGGCGCGGAACCGGCCAACTTCCTCGACGTGGGCGGCGGTGCGACCAAGGAGAAGGTGACCGAAGCCTTCAAGATCATCACCTCCGACCCGAACGTCAAAGGCATCCTCGTGAACATTTTCGGCGGGATCATGCGCTGTGACGTGATCGCCGAGGGCGTGGTGGCCGCGGTCAAGGAAATGGGCCTTCAGGTGCCGCTCGTGGTGCGGCTCGAAGGCACGAATGTCGAGAAGGGCAAGGACATCATCAACGGGTCCGGCCTCAACGTGATCGCGGCTGACGACCTCAGCGATGCGGCACAGAAAATTGTCAAAGCAGTGAAGGGAGCCTGAGCCATGGCCGTTCTCGTCGACGAAAACACCAAGGTGATCTGCCAGGGCCTGACCGGCTCGCAAGGCACCTTCCATTCCGAACAGGCCATCGCCTACGGCACCAAGATGGTCGGCGGCGTGACCCCGGGCAAAGGCGGCCAGAGCCATATCGGCCTGCCGATCTTCAACACCGTGGCCGATGCCCGTGAACAGACCGGCGCAAACGCGACCGCGATCTACGTGCCACCGCCCTTCGCGGCCGACGCGATCCTGGAGGCCATCGACGCGGAGATGGAACTGATCGTCTGCATCACCGAGGGCATCCCGGTGCTCGACATGATGAAGGTGAAGCGCGCGCTCGAAGGATCTTCCTCGCGCCTGATCGGGCCGAACTGCCCGGGCGTGATCACGCCGGACGCCTGCAAGATCGGCATCATGCCCGGCCATATCCACAAGCGCGGCTCCTGCGGCGTTGTCTCGCGCTCCGGCACACTGACCTATGAGGCCGTGAAACAGACCTCCGACCTCGGCCTCGGCCAGTCCTCGGCGGTCGGCATCGGCGGCGACCCGATCAAGGGCACCGAACATATCGACGTGCTGGAGATGTTCCTGGCCGATCCGGAAACCGAGAGCATCATCATGATCGGCGAGATCGGCGGCTCGGCCGAAGAGGAAGCCGCGCAGTTCCTTGCCGACGAGAAGAAGAAGGGCCGCTGGAAACCGACCGCTGGCTTCATCGCCGGCCGCACGGCACCTCCGGGCCGCCGCATGGGCCATGCCGGCGCGATCGTCGCCGGGGGCAAGGGCGGCGCAGAGGACAAGATCGAGGCGATGAAATCCGCCGGAATCGTCGTCGCCGACAGCCCTGCCGGTCTGGGCGAGGCGGTCTTGAAAGCGATCGGGTAACAGATACCTGACTGGCTGCGCGGCGCGTTTTCGCGCAGCCTGACACCCATTCATGGCCCGCAGAGGGTCGTTTCAGGGAGCGGACGCCGCCAACGACGCCCGTCAATGACATGACAGACCAGAGTCCGAACCAGGTCTTTCACGCATCCTCCTTTCTCCAGGGGCACAATGCGGAGTTCATCGAACAGCTTTACGCCCGATACGCGGACAATCCCAACGCGGTGGACGAGGGCTGGCAGCGCTTCTTCGCGGAGCTGGAGGAAAGTGCCGACACGGTGCGCGCCGAAGCGTCCGGCCCCTCCTGGGCGCGGGCCGACTGGCCGCCGGCGCCGACCGACGAGTTGACCGCAGCCCTTGACGGCCAGTGGCCGGCCGACGCCAAGGCGATCGGCGACAAGATCCAGGCCAAGGCCAAGGATATGGGCGCCGCCGTGTCCGAAGAGCAGCTGCGCCAGTCGGTGCTCGACAGCATCCGCGCGCTGATGCTCATCCGCGCCTACCGGATCCGCGGCCACCTGATCGCCGATCTCGACCCGCTGCGTCTGGACCCGCCGGAGCCGCATCCCGAGCTTGACCCGAAATCCTACGGCTTCACCGAAGCCGATATGGACCGGCCGATCTTCATCGACAATGTTCTGGGCCTCCAGACCGCGTCGATCCGCGAGATCCTCGCGCTGGTCAAACGCACCTATTGCGGCACCTTTGCCCTGCAATACATGCATATTTCCGACCCCGAGGAATCGGCCTGGCTGAAGGAGCGGATCGAAGGGCTCGGCAAGGAAATCGCCTTCACCCAGCGCGGACGGAAAGCGATCCTGAACAAGCTTGTCGAGGCCGAAGGGTTCGAGAAGTTCCTCCACGTCAAATATATGGGCACCAAGCGGTTCGGCCTTGATGGCGGCGAGGCGCTCATTCCCGCGATGGAACAGATTATCAAGCGCGGCGGTGCGCTCGGGCTGAAGGAAATCGTGATCGGGATGCCGCATCGCGGCCGGCTCAATGTGCTGGCCAGCGTGATGGGCAAGCCGTTCCGCGCGATCTTCTCGGAGTTCCAGGGCGGCAGCTACAAACCCGACGAGGTCGAGGGTTCGGGCGATGTGAAATACCATCTCGGGGCCTCCTCGGACCGCGAGTTCGACGGCAACGAGGTCCACCTGTCGCTGACCGCGAACCCCTCCCACCTGGAAGCGGTGAACCCGGTCGTGCTCGGCAAGGTGCGCGCCAAACAGGCGCAGCTGAATGATGAGGACCGGAGCCAGGTCCTGCCGATCCTCCTGCACGGGGATGCGGCGTTTGCCGGTCAGGGCGTGGTTGCGGAATGTTTCGGCCTGTCGGGCCTGAAGGGCCATCGCACCGGCGGCACGATCCATATCGTCGTAAACAACCAGATCGGCTTCACCACGGCGCCGCACAATTCGCGCTCCTCGCCCTATCCGACCGACATCGCGCTGATGGTCGAGGCACCGATCTTCCACGTCAACGGCGACGATCCCGAAGCGGTCGTCCATGCCGCGCGCGTGGCGACCGAGTTCCGGCAGAAGTTCCACAAGGATGTCGTGATCGACATCTTCTGCTACCGCCGTTTCGGGCATAACGAGGGCGACGAGCCCATGTTCACCCAGCCCGCCATGTACACGGCGATCAAGCGCCACAAGACCACGCTGCAGCTCTATACCGAGCGGCTGGTCAAGGACGGCTTGATCCCCGAGGGCGAGATCGAGGATATGAAGGCCGCCTTCCAGGCCCATCTGAACGAGGAGTTCGAGGCCGGCAAAGTCTACAAGCCCAACAAGGCCGACTGGC
This sequence comes from Oceanomicrobium pacificus, assembly GCF_009833495.1. Taxonomy (GTDB): domain Bacteria; phylum Pseudomonadota; class Alphaproteobacteria; order Rhodobacterales; family Rhodobacteraceae; genus Oceanomicrobium; species Oceanomicrobium pacificus. The sequence continues at coordinate 715,364 of NZ_WUWG01000001.1, forward strand.
TCGACGGGCGCTGGTCGGGCCTGTCGAAAGAGGGTGAGAAATACCAGCGCGGCAAGACGGCCGTCAAAAAGACCCAACTGCGCAAGGTGGGTGACGCGCTCACCGCTGTGCCGGACGGGTTCAACGCCCACAAGACCATCCTGCGCATTCTGGAACAGAAGCGCGAGATGATCGAAAGCGGCGAAGGGATCGACTGGGCCACGGCCGAGGCGCTGGCCTTCGGCACGCTGCTGCTCGAGGGCTATCCGGTGCGCCTGTCGGGTCAGGACTGTACGCGCGGGACCTTCTCGCAGCGCCATTCCGGCTGGATCGACCAGAAGACGGAACGCCGCTACAAGCCGCTGAACCACATGGAAGAGGGCCAGCCGCGCTACGAGGTGATCGATTCGATGCTGTCGGAATATGCCGTGCTCGGCTTCGAGTATGGCTATTCGCTGGCGGAACCGAACGCGCTCACGCTCTGGGAAGCCCAGTTCGGCGATTTCGCCAACGGCGCGCAGATCATGATCGACCAGTTCATCTCCTCGGGCGAAGCCAAGTGGCTGCGCATGTCGGGGCTGGTGATGCTGCTGCCGCACGGCTACGAGGGCCAGGGCCCCGAACACAGTTCGGCACGTCTGGAGCGGTTCCTGCAAATGTCCGCGGGCGACAACTGGATCGTGGCCAACTGCACCACGCCGGCCAATTATTTCCACATTCTGCGCCGGCAGCTGCACCGCAGCTTCCGCAAGCCGCTCGTGCTGATGACGCCGAAATCGCTCCTGCGCCACAAGCTCGCCGTGTCCAAACTCGACGAGATGTCGACCGGATCGAGCTTCCACCGCGTCCTCTGGGACGATGCGCAATATGGCAATTCCGATCTGGAACTGGTGGCGGACGAGAAGATCAAGCGCGTCGTCATCTGTTCGGGCAAGGTCTATTACGACCTGCTGGAGGAACGCGACGCTCGCGGCCTGACCGACACCTACCTGCTGCGTCTGGAACAGTTCTACCCGTTCCCGGCCCATTCGCTGACCAAGGAACTGTCGCGCTTCAAGGATGCGAAGATCGTCTGGTGTCAGGAAGAGCCGAAGAACCAGGGCGGCTGGTCCTTTGTCGAGCCGAACATCGAGTGGGTGCTCAACCGTATCAAGGCCAAGCACGGCCGCCCGGTCTATGCCGGCCGGTCCGCCGCCGCCTCGCCCGCAACCGGGCTCGCCCGTGAACATAAGCAACAGCAAGAGGCGCTCGTGAACGACGCGCTCACAGCCTGAGGAACCGAGACATGACGGAAATTCGCGTACCGACTCTGGGGGAAAGCGTCACGGAAGCCACGGTCGCCACCTGGTTCAAGAAACCCGGTGACAGCATCGCGGTGGACGAGATGCTGTGCGAGCTGGAAACCGACAAGGTGACGGTCGAGGTGCCCTCGCCTGCCGCCGGCACTCTGGCCGAGATCGTCGCCAAGGAAGGCGACACGGTCGGCGTCGACGCGCTGCTCGCGACCTTGAGCGAGGGCGACGGTGCCGGCGCGGTCAAGGCGGCGGACACGGCCCCTGCCGAAGAAAAACTCGCAGCCCCCGCCGACAGCGCATCGGGCGGCGACGGCGCGGCTGTCGACGTGATGGTGCCTGCGCTCGGCGAAAGCGTCACAGAAGCCACCGTGGCGACGTGGTTCAAAGCCGAGGGCGACACGGTCGCGCAGGACGAGATGCTCTGCGAGCTGGAAACCGACAAAGTGTCGGTCGAGGTGCCGGCTCCCGCACCCGGCGTGCTGACCAAGATCCTCGCTAAGGACGGTGCGACCGTGCAGGCGGGTGGCCAGCTGGCCGTGATCGAGGCCGGCGGCGCGGCCAAGGCCTCCGCCCCGGCGGCAGCGCCCGCAGCCGCGGCCGGCGCCACGTCCGGCGGCAGCGCCAAGGGCGATGTCGAGGACGCGCCCTCGGCCAAGAAGATGATGGCCGAAGCCGGTCTGTCGGCCGATCAGATCACCGGCACCGGTCGCGACGGCCGGATCATGAAGGAAGATGTCCAGAAGGCGATTGCCGCAGGAACCAGCGCCAAGGCGCCAGCCCCAGCCGCTCCGGCAGCGCCGGCTTCCGTGCCGCGTGCGCCCGTCGCCGCACAGGATGCCGACCGCGAGGAGCGGGTGCGGATGACCCGCCTGCGCCAGACCATCGCGCGCCGCCTGAAGGATGCGCAGAACACCGCAGCCATGCTGACCACCTATAACGAGGTGGACATGACCGCGGTGATGGAACTGCGCAACGAGTACAAGGACCTGTTCCTGAAGAAGCACGGCGTGAAGCTCGGCTTCATGTCCTTCTTCACCAAGGCCTGCTGCCACGCGCTGAAGGAAGTGCCCGAGGTCAATGCGGAGATCGACGGCACCGACGTGGTCTACAAGAACTTCGTCCATATGGGCGTGGCCGTGGGCACACCGTCGGGCCTTGTGGTGCCGGTGGTGCGGGATGCGGATGCCATGTCATTCGCCGATATCGAGAAGACGATTGCCGACCTCGGCACACGGGCCCGCGACGGGAAACTGTCGATGGCCGACATGCAGGGCGGCACCTTCACCATCTCGAACGGTGGCGTGTACGGCTCGCTCATGTCCTCGCCGATCCTGAACCCGCCGCAGTCGGGCATCCTCGGCATGCACAAGATCCAGGAACGTCCGATGGCGATCAACGGTCAGGTGGTGATCCGGCCGATGATGTATCTGGCGCTCAGCTATGACCACCGGATCGTCGACGGCAAGGGTGCCGTGACCTTCCTCGTGCGGGTCAAGGAGGCGCTGGAGGATCCGCGCCGCCTGCTGATGGACCTCTGAGCCATGCAGACCGGACGGTCGCTGGCGAACCTGCTCTACCGGGGCACGATCGCGGTGACCGTCCTGCTGCTCGTCTGGACGCTTGCGGCCATCTGGCGCGACTATGCGGAAATGCATGCCATGTCGCACTGGGCCACCAAGTCGCTCTGGGTCTGGGGCAAGCTGCAATCGCCGGTGCTGGTGTTCCTGTTCCTTGCCATGATGTGGAAACACAATGCGTTCGCGCTCTGGATGTATGCCTGCCTCGCGCTCGATTTCGGGCTGCGCCACGTCCTGCTCGCGGCCGAGGCCGCACGGCCCCTCACCCCGTCCATCCTTGCGATGGCGGTCCTTTTCATCCCGCCGATGCTGGTTCTGGCCTATCTTCGGCGGGAAGACTATCTGACGTAACACTGAACGGAGCCTGACAGGGGCGTGCCGCCGGGCCGCCCGGGCAAGATCGAGGAGACAGTCATGGCCAATTACGACGTGATCATCATCGGGGGCGGACCGGGCGGCTATGTCTGCGCCATCCGTTGCGCCCAACTGGGTCTGAAGACCGCCTGTGTCGAGGGGCGCGATGCGCTCGGCGGCACGTGCCTCAACGTCGGCTGCATCCCGTCCAAGGCGATGCTGCATGCCTCTGAGCTTTATCACGAGGCCGAGCACAATTTCGCCAAGATGGGCCTGATGGGCAAAAGCCCGTCGGTCGATCTGCCGAAAATGCTCGACTACAAGCAGTCGGTCATCGACGGCAACACGCAAGGCATCGAATTCCTGTTCAAGAAGAACAAGGTCGACTGGATCAAGGGTTGGGGCAAGATCAGCGCCAAGGGCGAGGTGACGGTGGGCGAGGAGACCCACACGGCGAAGAATATCGTCATCGCCACCGGCTCGGAAGCGGCGTCGCTGCCCAATGTGGAGGTGGACGAGAAAACCGTCGTGACCTCCACCGGTGCGCTGGAGTTGAAGAAGGTTCCCAACAAGCTCGTCGTGATCGGCGCGGGCGTGATCGGTCTGGAAATGGGCTCGGTCTATGCACGGCTCGGCGCGGAAGTGACCGTGGTGGAATATCTCGACCATATCACGCCGGGCATGGATGCCGAGGTCTCCAAGACCTTCCAGCGCATCCTGAAGAAACAGGGGATGAAATTCATCCTCGGCGCGGCCGTCCAGAAGGTGGAGAAAGCGCGCGGCAAGGCCAAGGTCCACTACAAGCTGCGCAAGGATGAGAGCGACGCCGTGCTCGACGCGGATGTGGTGCTGGTGGCCACAGGCCGCAAACCGTTCACCGACGGGCTGGGACTTGCCGATCTCGGGGTGGAGATGTCGGAGCGCGGACAGGTCAAGACCGACGCGCACTGGCGCACCAATGTCGATGGCGTCTACGCGATCGGTGACGTGATCGACGGCCCTATGCTCGCCCACAAGGCCGAAGATGAGGGCATGGCCGTGGCAGAGACCATCGCCGGCCAGAAGGGCCATGTGAATTACGATGTGATCCCGGGCGTCATCTACACGGCGCCGGAAGTGGCCAATGTCGGCAAGACCGAGGAACAGCTGAAGGCCGAGGGCCGCGCCTACAAGGTGGGCAAGTTCCCCTTCATGGGCAACGGCCGCGCCAAGGCCAATTTCGCCGGCGACGGGTTCGTGAAAATCCTCGCCGACAAGGAAACCGATCGCGTGCTCGGCTGCCATATCATCGGACCGGCCGCGGGCGACCTGATCCACGAGATCTGCGTGGCGATGGAATTCGGCGCGGCGGCCGAGGATGTGGCCCGCACCTGCCATGCGCATCCGACCTTCTCCGAGGCGGTGCGCGAAGCGGCGCTCGCCTGCGGTGACGGCGCGATCCACGCCTGAGCAGGGCAGTCCCGAAAACCGGAAGCCCCGTCGCGCAAGCGGCGGGGCTTTTGCTTTGCCGTCAGGCGACCAGCATCCGCAGCCCGTTCGTCACATCCATCCGGATCGCCAGCCGCAGGCCCGGTTCGTCCCCCGCGCGCAACGCGCCGATGATCTTGCGGTGGTTCGCAGGCGCCTGCGGGGTGGAGGTGCGGGCATAGAGCGCCCGCATCGGCGGCCCCATCTGCAACCAGACGGTTTCCACCAGCGCCAGCATCGCCGGGGCCTGCGCGCGCAGGTAGAGCGCGCGGTGAAACTCCAGATTGGAGCGGATATAGCCGGTGGCATCGCCATTGGTGATCATCTGCCCGATGGTCGCGTTGATGGCCTGCATCCGGTCGATGAGTGCGATGTGCGCGCGCGGCAGGGCGCGGCTTGCCAGTTCAGGCTCCAGCAGGGCGCGCAGGGCCGCGAGTTCCTCGATCCGCTCGGGCGCCAGTTGCGGGGTCGCCACGCGCCCGCTGGCGGATACGGTCAATGCGCCTTCGGCCACGAGCCGCCGCAACGCTTCGCGCGCCGGGGTCATGCTGACGTCGAACTCGCCGGCGATCCCGCGCAGGGTCATGGCCTGAGCAGGCGCCAGTTCCCCGTGCATGATCCGTGCCCGGAGGGCGCGGTAAACACGTTCATGGGCCGGAATTTGCGGGTCGGGTAGGCGTTCTTTCAAGGACATGGCCGGACTGTGATCACAAATTCGGGATTGTCAAGACCGGGAACCGACTCCGAATCGGCGCGTTGTGATACCATGAGGACTTTATTGTTTGGGTGGTATTATGCGTGACTTTTATTCAGATCTCTTTTCATGGGGCACTGCACTGGGCATTTTCTTCGCCCTGATCCTGACAGCCCAGAACCAGGGCGCCTTTGAGGATGTGCCGCAGACGGAAACCTGGCTCTACCGGATGGCCCATGCCGGGTCGACCACCGGTGGCGCGTCCGCGGATGCCGGCCAGCCGACCGATGTTGTCCCAGTGAAACTCGCCTCCGAGCCGACCAAAGGCTTCACGCCGGTCGCGCCTTTGAAGCGCCCGTCCTCGAAACTCCCGCAGATTCAGTCCGACCCTGAAATGCTGGCGCTCGCTGCCGCAGAAGGTGTGGCTATTCCCGAAGCCGGCCAGCCGTCGGAGCAGAATCTTTCCATCCTGACCCTGTCCACCAAGTCGGTCGGACTGGACGCCCCGCGCAAGACGCTCGACGAGCCGCAGCAGATGGTTGCCGTGACCGGTTCGACCGTGAACCTGCGCGCCGGACCGGGCGTCGATACGGCACGCGTCGGTCAAGCCAGCCGTGGCGACATGCTGGAGCCGACAGGTCTGATGGACGGTGTCTGGATCGAAGTGCGCACCGACCCGCTTTCCACGCCGATGTGGATCCATGGCGGCTTTGCCGAGTTGCGCGAACTGCCCGCAGCCACGGCCGGTCAGGGCCTGACGGCGCTTGCAACCACCGGCGATGCCGCTGCTGCGCCGCTGCTGACGGCGGCTCAGTAAGGGATCAGACCACGTCGTCCGCCGTGAACCTGTAACGGTGCAGCGCGCGGCCATTCGTGCGGAGCCAGTCCCGACTGCCCGCATAGTCGGGCCGCAGCTTCCCAACGAGGTCCCAGAAGGCCGGCGCGTGGTTCATATGCACGAGATGCGCCACCTCGTGTGCGGCCACATAGTCGAGCACATGGTCGGGCGCCAGCATCAGCCGCCAGCTGTACATGAGCCCCCCGTCGCTGGTGCAGGACCCCCAGCGGGACACCGGATCTCGCAAGGTGAGCCGCGTGTAGGACCGGGCAATCCGCGCCGCATAGGTCTGGCTCGCCTCATCGAGCGCCGTCCGCGCCTGCGCCTTCAACCAGCCCTTCACCTTGGACGGGACCAGATGGTCCGGCCCCGGCACGGCCAGCGTCCCGGCTTCCGCATCATGGACAATCCGCCGCCCGGTGCCGGAGACAATCCGGCAGGGCTGGCCCGCGACCGGTAGGACGGCACCGGGCAGGACGGGCACTTGCATCGGCTGGTCCGCCAACTGGCGCCGCAGCCAGCCTTCCTGCCGCATGGCGAAATCCCGCGCGGCCGTGGCGCTCGCGCGGCTCGGCATGGTCAGCACCGCCTCACCGGTGGCCGCCGACAGGCGCAGCGTCAGGCGCCGCGCCCGTGCATTGCGCCGCACCCTGATCGGGATCGGCGGCTGTCCGATGGTGAAACTGGTGGTCACGGCACGACCCCGCCCGGCTCTCAGCTCGGACGGTCCTTGCGATGCTCCGCGATGAAGGCTGCGACCTTCGGCTGGATATGCTGGCGCCAGCGGGAGCCGTTGAACACGCCGTAATGGCCGACCTTTTCCTGCACGTAATGCGTCTTGAGCGCATCGGGCAGGTTGACGGCCAGATCATGCGCCGCTTCGGTCTGGCCGAGACCGGTAATATCGTCCTTCTCGCCTTCGACGGTCATCAGCGCGATATCGCGGATCGCGCCGACATCGACCTTGCGCGTGCGGTACATGTAGCTGCCGTTCGACAGGAGCCGCTTCTGGAACACCCGTTCGATGGTCTGCAGGTAGAACTCCGCCGTCAGATCCATCACAGCCATATATTCGTCATAGAACTTGCGGTGCGCCGCTGCACTGTCCCCGTCGCCTTCGATCAGGTGGCGGAACTGGTCCATATGGCTCTCGACATGGCGGTCGAGGTTCATCGACATGAAGCCCGACAGCTGCAGGAAGCCCGGATAGACGCGCCGCATGAAGCCCCGGTTCGGCCAGGGCACGGTGGTGATGACATTGTTCTCGAACCAGCTGAGCGGACGGCTGACCGCAAGCTCGTTGGGCTGCTTGGGGTTACGGCTCGTGTCGATGGGCGATCCCATCAGCACCACAGAGGCCGGCCGCGCCGGATCCTTGTCGGCCGCCATCAGCGTGGCGGCCACGAGCATCGGCACACCGGGCTGGCAGACCGCCATGACAGAGGGCCGCGCCCCGTCCGTGCCGAGGAAGCGGCACATGTCCATCAGATAGTCGGTATAATCGTCGAGATCGAACGGCCCTTCGGCCAGCGGCACGTCGCGCGCATCCGTCCAGTCGGTGATATAGACATCATGGTCGGGCAGCATCGACTGGACCGTCCCGCGCAGGAGCGTCGCATAATGGCCCGACATCGGCGCGACGATCAGCACCTTCGGGTCATTGCGCTTCTCGGCCGCCTTGGAATCGCGGCGGAAATGCACGAGGTCGCAGAAGGGCGCGGACCAGACCACATCCTCCACGATCGGGGTCAGGATCCCGTCCACCTCGATATCCTCGATGCCGAATTCCGGCTTGCCGTAACGGCGGGTGGCATTGATGAACATCTCGCAGGCCGCAGCGCTGGCGCGTGCGCCATAGGTTTCCGAGAGCGGGTTGAACGGGCTGCTGAACGCCTCCTGCCCCATTCGCGCGGCGGCGCGGAACGGGCCGATGGCCGCATGTGTCAGTTCATAGGCGTGGTACAGCATCCGATGCTCCGGATATATGTCAGCAATGTTACGTGCAGGTTAGAGCGCATTTTGCACTGCGGCAAGTTTGCTGCGGCAGCACAAGCGCGTGCGGGACAAAAAAACAACGGCAAAGGCTTTGACAATCCGCCCGTGCTATGGCACGTCGCAGCGGATTTTCGACTCTTTGCAAATGACTTGGGGGGTTCCATGCCCAAAGAAGAATGGGGTGTAAAACGTGCCTGCCCCGAATGCGCGACGCGATTCTACGACCTCCAGAAGGATCCGATGACCTGCCCCGCCTGCGGGTCGGTTTTTGACGTGGCCACGCTGACCAAAGCCAAGACCAGCGGGTCGGACACGGGCTCGGCCGTTGCCGATGACAGCAAGGCCGCGTCCACCGATGACGATCTGGTCGTTGATGATGACGATACGGATGTCGATCTGGACGATGATCTGCTCGACGATGACGACGATGACGATACGGTCGATCTCGAGGAGATCAGCGACGTCGCCGGCGACGACGAGGACGACACCTGATTTCGGCGGCGGGGTGCATTTTCTGCTTGCACTCCGCTTGGGCCGGAAATAGAAGCACACGCACCGCGCGGATGCGCGGTCGGAAGGGGCCATAGCTCAGTTGGGAGAGCGCTTGCATGGCATGCAAGAGGTCAGGGGTTCGACTCCCCTTGGCTCCACCATCCACCCTTCTAAATTCGCCAGCCTGCTCGCCTTTCGGGCGTCGATGGCCGATGTTTTTGCCGGAAACACGTCGTCGCAAACGGTCCGGCCGGACCGTCGTGCCCCTTCACCGAACCGAAGACGGGCGAGGAACCGTATTGCATTGACGCGTGCGGTGCTGTGTGTCCGCCTTTGACGGCGCGCCAAGAAGAACCACAGCCCTAAAACGAAAGAAGCCGCCACGGTTTCCCGAGGCGGCTTCCATTTTCAAAACTCTACAGGTCAGTCCATGTCGTACTTGTAGATGATCCCGTCTTTCATGATCATGCCGAAATTCGCTTTGGCATCGCCGATCAGGTCAAGGTTTTCCAGCGGGTTGCCGTTCACCAGAATGATGTCAGCGTAGGCACCTTCCTCGATCACACCGAGCGGGCCGAGCGGATAGGGCGTCAGCTTGCCCGACATCTTGAGCAGTTCGGCATTGTCGCACGTCGCCATTTTCAATGTCTCGTAGGGCGTGAACCAGCGCTGCATCTTGGCGAGCACCGCGCCCTGCCGCTTGGCCAGATCGGCGCTGAAGAGCGTGTCGGTCCCGAAAGCGATCTTCAATCCGAGTTCCTTGGCCGTGCGATAGACGAAATCCGTGCCGTCGGTGACAAATTTGTATTTCTCTTTCTGGAAATCGTTCAGCGCGGGCGCGTCCTGATCGTCGAGGAACGGCTGCATGCTCAGCCAGACGTCCTTTTCCTTGAACAGCTCAAGGGTTTCGCGGGTGGCCATATGCGCATGCTCGACGCTTCTTGCCCCGTTCTCGATGGAATGGACCACAGCTTCGTTGTTGATGGCATGCGTCGTGACATAGGTGCCCCAGGCTTCGGTGGCTTCGACCGCTGCCTTGAATTCCTCATTCGTGAACTGGATCGTGTGGATCGGATCATAGGACGAGGTTACGCCACCGCCGGCCATCAGCTTGATATGCGTTGCGCCCTGCATCAGGTTTTCACGCGTCCGCTTGAGCACGTCCGGCACGCCATCTGTGAGGTAGAACATGTTGCCTTGCTCGAACGAGTGCAAGACGCCGCTCGGTGTCGGAACATCGCGCGTGATGCGGAAATCCTGGTGTCCGGCGGTGATGGACAGGGCCGGACCAGAGGGGAACACCCGCGGTCCGTCTATCAGGCCCTCATCCGTCGCGCGGGCAATGTCGAACATCGGTCCGGCCACGTCTCGTACGGTGGTGAACCCGCGGGACAGCGCATTGTTCTGCGCCTTGGCCGCCAGCAGGTTCCAGTACCCCTCTCCGGTCAGGGCGAGCTGTCCGATCGTGGCTTCAGCGAACACACCGTGCCAGTGTGCATCGATCAGGCCCGGCATCAACGTGTGGCCTTCGGCATCGATTTCCATCGCGCCCTCAGGCTTTTCCAGATCGGTGCCAATGGCGGAAATCAGGTTGCCGCTGACAAGAACATCGAGATCCGACAGTTCTTCGTCGCAGCCGTTGAACACCTGTGCGCCGCGAATGAGCACATTGTCGAATTTGATCTTTGTGGTCGTGGTTTCGATTTCACCCACCACACCTTCCGGGATGACGCTGTGATTTGCATCGTGGGCAATTGCGCTGACCGGCGCGCCCGCGATCGTACTGCAGAGCAACAATGATAGCGCTTTGTTTTTCATATCTGAAATCCCCTAAATGGTTCGTTTGAAATGGTCGCTGCTAGTCATTCTGGTACCGATAGCCGAGTAGATGTCAAAAATTCAGGATCTTGAAGCCGACCTGAACCGACCAGTCCGCCGGCGCCTCTCCACCGATCAGCACGCCAGGCTTGATGAAGACCTGACTATCCCCGCCGAAAAGGCGGCCTGTCATCATCCCCGCAGTCACCTGAAGGCTGCCGAATGTGTCGCCTTTTTCCCAGTCGTGGATGATGGCCGGATCGAAGGTCAAGAAATATCTCGGGTTGGGCAGCTTCGGGACATAATAGAAATCCACCGTCGTGACATTCACGTCTTCCCCTTGGTCATTACCGCCCTCCAGCCCGAATGTCTGGACCCAGGCCGGTGCGAAGATCGATCCGTCCTCGCGAAACCACGCATAGAAGAGCGACGTTTCCGCGGCGAGCTGTCCGTATCCGGCAAAGTCCGTTTTGGCGGTGTCGAGGAAGAGCTCGACCGTGTAAGCGGCGCCGTTCTTCTCCGTGAGGTGGAACACGTCGATATAGGTCATGCTGATATCGCCGAGCGCGAATTCCGACCCGACATCCGGATTGGCAGCGTTGGATGCCGTCGCATCGCCGAAGAACGGGTTCGCATTGAACTCGCTGTCCGACCAGGGAACCGTGAACCGGAACGCGCGGGTGCCGTCGCCGAAGGGCTGGGTATAGAAGGCTTCCATCAAGCCCGTATCCAGATTGGGATTGATCTTGTTGAACTGGTACTGGAGCCCGGTCTGCGTGGTCAGCAAGGTCGGATTGGTCCCGTTGTTGACCTCCTCCAGTTCGCGCTGGAGTTGGGGCAGATTCGACCCGTCCTGCGCAAACACCGGTGCCGCCTGCATGGAAACAGCCAAAGCGCAGGCCGGAACTGCGTGTTTCATGCTGGCGCCGAGCAGGCGTGTTGCGCTGCGTGCGGTGCGCGATGCTTCGGTTGGTTGGGTCACGGTCTGATCAAACTCCTTGGGACGACGCTCGACCGCTCGGTTCGGGCGTGTGACGGGATCAAGCTGCGTATTGCGGCACGTCAGTTCAGTTTATTGAGTTATCAGCAGGGTGCAACGCCCCTTGGCAGCCACCCCGACGTCAGATGCGACCCTATCCCGCTCTGCCCGTCTACCGCGATCACTTGTCCGTTAGTGACAAGACCACCAGCGAATGGGCGCCGTGGCAGGAGGCCCGTCGCAGGGACCGGTCAAAGGCACCTTGTCCTTCACCGTCCCCCGATGCCGCTGACCTGCCAGATCCGGAAGCCGTTCCCTGCCTTATTTCTTGATCCTGAAATCTTCGTGGCAGGCGATGCAGCTTCGGCCTATCTGGACGAAGAGATCGCCGAGGCTCGCATTGGCCATCTGGCCGCGGCTGTTAGCCAGCTCGGCGGGTGCGGGCAGCGTGGCCATGGTGCGGGTGACGGGGATATCTGACAGTCCGGCGAGCCGGTCGAGCTCGTCTGCCAGCACCGTCAGGCTGTCTGCCAGCGCCGCGAACCGCTCCGGATCGTCCCAGATCGTTTCCCGCGCCTCGCTCGGATGGTCGATGCTGCCTTCGGGGAATTGCGCGACCAGCGCCGCGCCGCCATTTTCCCGCAGGAGCGCCGCCAGTTCAGCCACCGCGCGCGGCTGCACGGGCGCGTTGCCCTGCGCCATCGGGGCCATCGCCTTCATCGCGGCGCCCATGGCCTTCATCGCGTCCATCCGCTCTTTCACGATCCCGCTCGCGCCCTGATGTGCGCTCGCGAGACCGGCCGAGAGGCAGAGCCCGAGCGCCAGCAGGCGCATGGATTTTCGGTGTGTCCCGATCATTCGATCCCGTTCTCCCTCTGGACGCGGCGGATATAGGCCACGATGGCCGCCACGTCGCCATCGGACAGGCCGCCCACCGCCGGCATGTCGCCGAAATCCCAGTGATGGGCCCGCACGCCGCGGCGGACGGCCACGAGGAAGGACATGTCCCCATGGTGCGACGGCTCATAGATCTTGTGGACGAGCGGCGGTCCGGCGCCGTCCACGCCAGCGCCGTTCGCGCCGTGACAGTCGGCACAGATCGCATCGAAAGCCGATTTTCCGCGCGCCTGAAGCTCGGTCAGGTCCGCAGGCAGGGCGATATCCGCCACGATCGGTCCGCCCGCGGCGTTGGCCGCACCGGTTTCAGGCGTCGATCCGCCGCGCACCAGAAAGACCGCGCCCGCCACCAAGGCAAGGATCACCAGTCCGACCAGTGTTTTTTTCATCTTCGTCCCCTGCGCCGGACAGGCTGACCCAGCCCGGCACCAATGCTACGCGAGCAACGCCCGCACATTGTTGCGGTGTATGGTCACGCCGCGACCGCGTTCGAGCCCCACAGCCTCGTTCACGCTCTGCAGGATTTCGGCCCGCAGATAGCCATCTTCGACCGGCTCGATGATCCGCGCGGGAACCGTCACGTCCTGCCCGTCGGGCAGGCGGGCCAGCAAGGACACGCCGTTGCCATGGCCAAGACCCTCCAGCGCGGCCAGCCGCGGGGCGGGCGGGTCAAGCGGCGCTTCGGTCGCCATCCAGGCCACGTCGCGGAACGCGAACCCGTCGCGTTCCAGCACCGGCACATCCTCATGTCCCGGCGGCAGGATATAATCCATCGCATAGGCTTTCAGGAGCGCCTTCTCCTCCTTGGAGAGTTTGGAACGATCGGCCATTGCGGCCTCGTCCTTCTCCGATTCGCGGCGCAGGAGGATATAGAGCGCCAGCCCCACCAGACCGACAACCGAGATGATCAGTGGCGCAGTCATCGACACGGGCGAACTCCATCCTGTTGAAACCGCGGGCAACAGGCCCGGCACAGTGCCGTTAACTTGAGCCGTTTCGGCCGTGAACACAAGGCCTTCGCGGGGCTGTGATCGACAGCGTTTGCAACCGCTTCGGGGCGGGTCTAGACAGGGGGCAACACGGCGCCCGACCGGCGCCCGGACAGCGGAGGTTCCCATGCTCGACAAAACCGATCTCAAGACCAGTCTCAAAGACCCGACGCTTCTGTGCGACGCGGCCTATCTGGGCGGCGACTGGGTGGGGGCCGACAGCAGGGCGACCTTCGATGTGACCAATCCGGCCCGGGGCGACGTGATCGTGACCGTGCCCGATATGGGCCGCGCCGAAACCGCGCGCGCCATCGACGCGGCCAAAGCCGCGCAAGCCGACTGGGCCGCGCGCACCGGCAAGGACCGCGCCGCGATCCTGCGCGCCTGGCATGATCTGATGGTGGAGAATGCCGACGATCTGGCCGCGATCCTGACCGCGGAAATGGGCAAACCGCTGGCCGAAGCCAAGGGCGAGATCCTGTACGGCGCCAGCTTCATCGAATGGTTCGCCGAGGAGGCCAAGCGCGTCTATGGAGAGACGATCCCCGGCCACCAGCCCGACAAGCGGCTCATCGTCATCAAGCAGCCGGTGGGCGTCGTGGCCTCCATCACGCCGTGGAATTTCCCCAACGCGATGATCGCCCGCAAGGTCGGACCGGCCTTGGCCGCGGGCTGCGCCTTCGTGGCAAAACCGGCGGCCGAAACGCCGCTCTCGGCCCTTGCCATGGCGCTTCTGGCGGAACGCGCCGGGCTGCCCAAAGGCCTCTTCTCGGTCATCACCTCCTCTTCCAGTGCCGAGATCGGCAAGGAGTTCTGCGAGAATCCGACCGTGCGCAAGCTGACCTTCACCGGCTCCACCGAAGTCGGGCGCATCCTGCTGCGGCAGGGCGCCGAGCAGGTGATGAAAATGTCGATGGAACTGGGCGGCAACGCGCCCTTCATCGTCTTTGACGATGCCGATCTCGACGCGGCTGTCGAAGGGGCGATGATCTCCAAATACCGCAACAACGGGCAGACCTGCGTGTGTGCGAACCGCATCTATGTGCAGGCCGGCGTCTATGACGCGTTTGCAGAAAAGCTCGCCGCCAAGGTGCAGGAGATGACGCTCGGCGACGGGTTCGAGGACGGGGTCACGACAGGTCCGCTCATTTCCCGCGACGCGGTGGAGAAGGTCGAGGAACATATTGCCGACGCTGTGTCGAAGGGCGCCAAGGTCGCCACCGGCGGCAAGCCCAGCGCGCTTGGCGGCACCTTCTTCGAGCCGACCATCCTGACCGGCGTGACCCGCGAGATGCAGGTGGCGACGGACGAAACCTTCGGCCCTGTCGCGCCGCTCTTCCGCTTCGAGGACGAGGCCGACGTGATCGCTCAGGCCAATGACACGATCTTCGGTCTGGCCTCCTATTTTTTCGCCCGCGACCTGAGCCGTGTCTGGCGCGTGGCCGAGGCGCTGGAATATGGGATGGTCGGGATCAACACGGGCCTCATCTCCACCGAAGTGGCGCCGTTCGGCGGGGTCAAACAGTCGGGCCTCGGTCGTGAAGGCTCGCGCCACGGGATCGAGGACTATATCGAGATGAAATATCTCTGCATGAGCGTCTGAGGCTCAGGCGCTTGCGGCCCCGGCATCTGTCGGGGCGGCATCCGCCGCCCTGTCGACCGGACCAACGAATGCCGGACGGACCGCGCGCATCGCATCGGCCACGAAACGCCGGAAGGTGAGCAACCGGTCCACCCGTCGCAGGTCGCGATGGGTCAGGAGCCAGACATCGGGATAGTCCTCGGACCCGAGTTCCGGCACTGGCACAAGACCCGGCGTGGCATTTCCGAGGAAATAGGGCATGCGCCCGATCCCGAGCCCGTCGGCAATCGCCGCCCGCGCCGCCACCATATCGTCAAACCGCATGTGCAGCCGCGCGTCGGGCCAGATAGTGCGGCACCGCGGCGGCACACCGCCCCACCATGTGAACCCGATCCAGTCCGCCCGCCGGTTGCCCGGACTGCGCAACCGCTCGACATAGTCGCGTCGGCCGAAAATGCCCGTCCGCTGCGGACAAAGCCGCTGCCCGACCAGCGTGTCGGGCGGCTTGGCCGTGACCCGCAGCGCCACATCGGCCTCCCGCTTTGCGAGATTGAGCATGTCGTTGGACGCAAGGACGGTCAGTTCGATCCCGGGATGCGCATCGAGAAACCGGCCGCAAATGCGGTTCAGATGGGTCTCCATCAGGAGTTGCGGCGCGGTGAAGGTGATCGGTCCTTCGAGCCGGTGATCCCCGGCCGCCATCAGGCGGTCGAGCCGGTCGGCGGCATCCTCCATTCGGAGTGCGGCTTCGGCCACGGCGCGCCCTTCGGGCGTCGGCACGACACCCGACCGCTGCCGGTCGAACAACCGCCGCCCGCTGCGTGCCTCGAAGCCCGCAATGCGGCGCGACAGGGTGGCGTGGCTGACCTTGAGCCGCGCGGCCGCCTCCGTCAGGCTGCCGGCGCGGACCACCTCCAGCACCAGCCGCATGTCATCCCATTTCTCCATCCGTTCATTATTGCACAGATGTTCTTCACAATCGTCCATTTTCACACGGACACCCTGACGCCATCCTGCATCCAGTCCGAAACAGGAGAGACAGATGACCGTTCATGCATTCGTCCACATGGTGATTTCCGACCCCGAGAAGCTCGCCGCCTATCGCACACACGCCGCCGCCGCGCTGGCGCGTCATGGCGGGAAACTGGCCTCTGCCGCGCCGAAGCCTGCAACCCTTGAAGGGGCGCTGCCCGACGCCGATCTGGCCGCGGTGCTCGAATTCCCCGATGCGGCGGCAGCCCGCGCGTGGCATGCCGATCCGGCGCTGGCGGAGGTTCATGCCCTGCGGCGCGACAGCGGTCAGTCGGCGATCCTTCTGCTGGCCTGATCCGGCCGTCCAACCCGCGCATGTGACTGGACAAACGCGGCGGCTCGTCCAAGATTGGCCGAAAGGAGCAGTGGCCCGTCTTGGACAGCATCATCGCCCAGTTGCAGCCCTATTGGCACGAAGCGGAAATCTTCGTGCGTGGCCTGTTCCGTCCCTGGCCGCTCTATCAGGTGCTGATGCTGCTCGGCTGCCATGCCGTGGCGCACCTGCTCGCAGGCTGGCTCAGCCCCAAGGCCGACGCCTGGATGCGCAGCCTGAAAGGCATGCGCCCCGCACAGTTGCGGTTCCTGCTCGTCTTTGCCCGCCGCCTGCGGATGATCTTCTTCGTGATCCTTGTCTGGATCCTCGCCGCAATCATGCTGGAGGTGACCTGGCCGAGCCGGTCCTACCTGATCGTGCTGGTCGCCAACCTGACCACCGCATGGCTGGTCATTGCCATCGCCTCGCGGCTCATCCGCAACCGGTTGTTGCGCAAGGTCGTGCAATGGACGGCACTGATCGTGGCGACGATTGCGATCCTGAACCTGCGGGGCGAGATCGAGATGCTGCTCGACAGCATCTCCTTCAGCTTCGGGTCGGTGCGGCTGACGGCGCTTCTGGTGCTTCAGGGCATTGTGACGCTGGCGCTCCTGATGCTGCTGGCCAACTGGCTGAGCAAGCTTGTTCACCGGCGCCTGCAGGGCGTGGGCGACATGTCGCCCTCGATGAAGGTACTGACCGAGAAACTGGTCGCGCTGGCGCTTTATGTCACCGCCTTCTTCATCGCGATGGGCGCGATCGGTTTCGACCTGACGACGCTCACCTTCCTGTCGGGTGCGGTGGCACTGGGCATCGGGCTCGGCCTGCAGAAGGTCGTGTCGAACCTGCTCTCGGGCCTCATCCTGCTGGTCGACAAGTCGATCAAGCCGGGCGACGTTATCTCGCTCGGCGAGACATTCGGATGGATATCATCGCTCGGCGCCCGCTATGTCTCCGTCGTCACCCGCGACGGGCGCGAATTCCTGATCCCGAACGAGGACCTGATCACCGGTCAGGTGGTGAACTGGACCCATTCGGATGACAATGTCCGGCTCGATATATATTTCGGCGTGTCCTACGCGAGCGATCCGCATCAGGTGCGTGTGCTGGCGCGGGAAGCCGCGGCCACGGTCGGGCGCGTCGTGTCCCGTCCGGCACCGGTCTGCCATATTGTCGGGTTCGGTGACAGTTCGATCGATTTCATCCTGCGCTTCTGGATCCGCGATCCGGCGCAGGGACTCACCAATGTGCGCGGCGACGTCTATCTGGCGCTCTGGGATGCGCTGAAGCGCGACGGGGTGGAAATTCCCTTCCCCCGCCGCGATGTGCATGTCTTCCCGGAGGGCGCGCAGGCTCAGCCTTCGGGGATCGTAGACTGAACCGAGGGCCGGGCACGGAATTCTTCTTCCCATGCGGCCAGCGCCGGGCGTCCGCTGCGCCAGTCCCGGTCCGCATGACGGAAATCGAGATAGCCAAGGGCTGCGGCCACGGCCAGTTGCCCCATATCGAGCGGTCCGCGCAGATGCGCCATCCAGCGCCCTTCGAGCGCGTCGAGCCCGCGCGTGACTTTCGCCCATTGTGCCTCCACCCACGGGGCGTGGCGGCGATCCTCGGGGCGGGTGCGGCCCTCGTAGATCATCAGCACGGCTGCATCCATGATCCCGTCTGCCGTGGCTTCGAGCACCAGCGTGTCCCAGAGCCGCGGCGCGCCGGGATAGAGCGGTGCCCCGGTATGCTGCGTGTCGAGATAGCGGCAGATCACCCGGCTGTCATAGAGCGCCGGCCCGTCATTGCGCACCAGGCAGGGGATCTTGCCCAGCGGGTTTTCGGCCAGCGGCAGCGTGCCACTGTCGGTTGGCGTGCCGACCGCGCTTTTCAGATCGACCGACGCCGTCTGTCCGGTTTCGGCAAGCAGCATGCGCACCTTGCGCACAAAGGGCGATGCGGGATTGTGATAGAGGATCACGTCGGGCTCCTTTCGGGGTTCGCTCAGGCAGGGTCGGTCGCGTCGGGCGGCAGGTCGGCCATCATTTCGGCAATCCGGCCCGTCTCCAGCCCCGGTGTGCCGCCGGCGACCCCGTCAGCTGCACCGTGCCGCGCGGCATCGGGCTTGTTCTGCGACAGTTTCCATGTGCCGTCGACCTCGCGCACATGCATCCGGACCGGCACGATCATCCGCTCCAGCCGTGCCAGCGCCTCCGCGCCGACCTTGTCGAGCCGCCAGACCGGCTTCGGCCCGAGCCGTGTCTCGAACGCGTCGGAAAGCCGCCGCAGGTGCGGGCGCAGCTCCTCCTGCGGGCAGCGCTCCAGCGGACCGCGCAGATGGACGGCCGTGTAGTTCCAGGTCGGGACCTGATCCTCCACCCCGTACCAGTCGGGCGAGATATAGGCATCCGGTCCATTGACCACGAGCAGCGCCTCGCGCGGTTCATCCAGTTCCCGCAGGACGGGGTTGCTGCGGGCCATATGTGCTTCGAGCCAGAGCCCGTCATCGGACAGGAGAAACGGCAGATGCGCGGCAAGCGGGCGGTCGCCCTGCCCGAGCGTCAGGACGCCGAAGCCGCGATCGCGCGCCATCTCCAGATGCGCGGCGCGGTCACGGCGGCGGAATATCGGATTGGGATGCACGGGCACCTCCTGAAGTCATGCTCAGGAGGTGCCATGCCTGTCAGACAAAATCAATCTCGTGGGACAGCGGCATGCGGCGGATGCGCAAGCCCGTCGCGTCGAAGATCGCATTGGCGAGTGCCGCCGGTGCAGGCGGCGTGCCCGGTTCCCCCGCACCCCCCATCTTCGGTGCGGTCTCCAGCAGCGCCACCTCGATTTCGGGGCATTGATGCATCCGCATCGCATCGAAATCATAGAAATTGCCCTGCTCCACCTCGCCATCGACAAAGGTGATCTCCTGCCCGAGCGCCTGGCTCAGGCCGAAGACGATGCCCGACATCATCTGCGCCTGCACATTCTGCGGATCAAGCACCAGACCGCAATCGGCGGCACACCAGACGCGGTCGATCTTCACCGCCTCATCCTGCATCTCCACCTCGACCACCTGTGCGACCCATGTCCCGAAGGACAGGGTATGGGCGATCCCGCGCCCGCGCCCCGGGACGGCGGGTCCGCCCCAGCCCGACATGTCGGCCACGCGTTCCAGCACGGCGCGCGCCGGTGCATGGGCCGGGTCGCCCATCATCGCGAGGCGGAAATCGAGCGGGTCCTTGCCCGCGGCCCGCGCGGCCTCGTCCAGAAAGCTCTCGTGGAAGAACCCGTTGAAACTGTTGCCGACCGAGCGCCAGAACCCGACCGGAATGTCGAGATCGGCCAGATGCGCGTGATAGGCGCTGTCAGGCACGGTGACCGGCTGGTCGAACGCGCCTTCGAGCACGATCTTTTCCGGCCCGCCCGCCGACAGGCTGGGGAAGGTCCGCGCCATCACGCTTTTCAGGATCGAGGGGGAGGCCACGCGCACCTCCATCGCCGCCAGCGTCCCGTCCTCGCCAAGCGCGCCGCGATAGCGTGCCTTTGCCATCGGGCGATATGTGTCGTGGCGGGTATCCTCCTCACGGGTCCAGGTGACCTTGATCGGACGGCCACCGGTCTCGCGCGCCAGCGCCGCCGCATAGAGCGGGAAATCGACCTCCCCGCGGCGTCCGAAGCCGCCGCCCAGACGGGTCGTGTAAACGGTCACATCCTCGCTCTCGATCCCGAGCAGCCCGGCACAGGCCATCTGCACGATGCCCGGTGCCTGTGTGCCGGTCCAGATCTCCAGCTTGCCGTCGGTGATTTGCGCCGTTGCGTTCATCGGCTCCATTGTCGCATGGGCGAGATAGGGCACTTCATATTCGGCCTCGATCACCTCAGCCGCGGCACCAAGCGCCGCCTCGGCATCGCCGGACCCGCCAAGCGAGAAAGACGGATCGGCCGCGAAGGCCGCGTCGAGTGCGGCGCGCTGGCCTTCGGTATCGGCCGGATAGGCGGCGTCCTCCCATGTCACGTCGAGCGCCTCGGCGCCCTGAAAGGCGGCCCAGGTATTGTCCGCGATGATCCCGAACCCCCGGCCCGTTGTCGTCTCGATCGGCACGACCGCCCGCACGCCCGGCACAGCCAGCGCCGCGCTGTCATCGACGGATGCCGCACCGGCCCAGAAGCGGGGCGACATTTTCACCGTGCCGTGGAGCATGTCGGGCAATTCCACGTCGATCCCGAAGATCGGCGCGCCCGTGACCTTCTCGCGCAGATCGACACGGGGTTGCGACTGTCCGAGAAGCTTCCAGTCCGCGCGCGGGCGCAGCGGCACATCGGCCGGCGGCGCCAGCGCCACGGCGGCCTGCGCCAGCGGGCCATATCCCAAACTCTGTCCGCTGGCCGGATCGGTCACCTGCCCGTCTGCCGTGACAAGCCCGTCCGCCGCCACGCCCCATTCGGCCGCTGCGGCCTCGACCAGCATGATCCGCGCCGCGGCCCCGGCCTCGCGCATTTTCACGAACGCATCCACGGTGGCCGACGATCCGCCGGTGACCTGCAAGGCAAGGAATTTCGACATGATCCGCATGGTGGAGCGTGTCATCTCCGCCATCCAGCCCTCGTCAAAAACCGGGAAGGGGCCGCCCTCGACCAGCATCGCCTCGTTGTAATAGGCCGCACTGGCCGGACCGTGCACGACACTCACCTGATCGAGCGTCAGGTCCATCTCCTCGGCCACAAGCGCCGCGAGCGTCGTCTGCACACCCTGACCCATCTCCGCGCGCGGGGCGATGATGGTCACGGTGCCATCTTCCGCGATCACCACATAGGGGTTGAAGACCGCATCGCCTTCGGCGGCCGCAGCCTCCAGCGGGTTGGCATAGGGTTTCTTGTACTTGTAGTACCCGAAGGCCACCGCACCTGCGGCAACCGCACCAACGCCCAGAAAGACGCGGCGGGTGATCTTTCCGGCTCGACCCATGGCTCAGCCCTCCACGATGCCGGCGGCATCCTTGATCGCCGCGCGGATTTTCGGATAGGTGCCGCAGCGGCACAGGTTCGTCATGGCGAGGTCGATATCCTCGTCCGTGGGCTGGGGGGTTTCCTCCAACAGCGCCACCGCGGCCATGATCTGGCCGGACTGGCAATAGCCGCACTGGGGCACGTCATGGCGCATCCACGCCTCCTGCACCGCATGCAACCGGTCATCCTGCGGCAGGCCCTCGATCGTCGTCACCGCGCCCTCTACATCGCCCACAGCGTAAGAGCAGGAGCGCACGGGCGCCCCGTCCACCAGCACCGTGCAGGCCCCGCATGCCGCGACGCCGCAGCCGAATTTCGGCCCCTTGATGTCAAGAATGTCGCGCAGCGCCCAGAGTAGCGGCATATCGGCCGGAGCGTCGAACTCGCGCTCGGTTCCGTTCACGGTCAGTTTCATCGGCGTCCCCGTCGGTTGAAAATCGGTTAAGTGACCATCGGTCATGTAACCTAGCGGCGATCACGCGCCTGTCAATAAGAGACTGCGGGTCACTTATTGATCTTTTCGTGAGCGCGGGCTAGACCGGAGCCATGACCGATGCCCCGTTCCAGCGCGCCCGTTCGCCCGAGGCCAAGGCCCGCCGCCGTGCAGATATCCTGTCGGCAGCGCGCGCGATTCTTGACCAGGAGGGCAGCGAAGCGGTCACGCTTCAGGAAATCGCGACCCGGGCCGGCATCGTGAAGTCCAACATCTACCGCTATTTCGAGAGCCGCGAAGACATTCTTGTCGAGTTGCTCCTGAGCGACATGGCGGAGATGAACGACGCGCTGGCCGACATGGACAGTGCCGACCGGGGCGCCGAGGCCACCGCGCGCTGCATCGCGGACGCGTTCGTCGCGCGGCCCCGCTTCTGCCTGCTCGTCTCGCTCCTTGCGCCGACGCTGGAACATAATATCTCGCCCGAACGGCTGCGGGCCATCAAGCTGCAGCTTCTGTCCGAACAGAAACGCGCGGTCGCCAGCGTCTGCGCGCGCTGCCCTGATCTGCGCCCGGACGCGGCGGCGGAATGGACGAATATGGTCTTTGTGCTGGCGGCCGGCCTCTGGCCGATGACCCATCCCGGACCAGCGCTGGCCCGCGTTCTGGAAGCACCCGAGTTTGCCGCTTTCAAATTGCCCTTCGAAGACCAGTTCCATAGCGCGGCGCTGGCCGCGCTGCGCGGCTATATCGCTGGAAGCGGACCGGACCGGACAGGTTAGGCGGCGCGGGCCTGCAACTGCTCGCCCGCGACCGACAGGATCTCCGCCGGCCGGATCTCTCCCACCGGCTGGTCCGCATCGAACAGCACCTCGGCGAAGCTTTCGGTCCGGCCCATGCGGGGATTCTCGAACAGGACCGGCTGGACCCGCCCCACCTGCGCCGCCAGATGCGCCGCGACCCGTTCCGCGCCGAGCGCGCGCAACCGCGCTGCCCGCTCCTTGATCGCTGCCCCGTCTACCGCCGGCATCCGCGCCGCAGGTGTGCCCTTGCGCGGCGAATAGGGGAAGACGTGCAGCCAGGTCAGCCCGCATTCCTCGACCAGTTTCAGCGAGTTCTCGAACATCGCCTCGGTCTCGGTCGGGAAACCCGCGATGATATCCGCCCCGAAAACGATATCGGGGCGCGCCGCGCGCATGTCGGCGCAAAAGCGGATCGCATCGTCGCGCAGGTGCCGCCGCTTCATCCGCTTCAGGATCATGTCGTCACCCGCCTGCAAGGACAGGTGCAGATGCGGCATCAGGCGCGGCTCGCCGGTGATCGCCTCGATGAGCGCTGGGTCGGCCTCGATCGAATCGATCGAGCTGATCCGGAGCCGCGGCAGGTCGGGCACGAGCTTCAGGATCCGCTGCACCAGATCACCGAGCCGCGGCTGCGCCGGCAGATCCGCCCCCCAGGAGGTCAGGTCCACGCCGGTCAGCACCACCTCGTGATAGCCCGCCGCGACCAGCCGCGTGATCTGCTCGACCACAACGCCTGCCGGCACCGAGCGCGAATTGCCGCGGCCATAGGGAATGATGCAGAAGGTGCAGCGATGATCGCAGCCGTTCTGCACCTGAACATAGGCGCGCGCGCGGGTGCCGAACCCGTCGATCAGATGGCCCGCCGTCTCGGTCGCGGCCATGATGTCGTCAACCCGGACCTTCTCGGTCTCGCCGATGAAATCGGGACCGCGCCCCAGCTCCTGCCAGGTGCCGGGCTGCATCTTCTCCAGATTGCCGATCACCAGATCGACCTCGTCCATCGCGGCAAAGGTCTCGGGCTCGGTCTGCGCCGCGCAACCGGTCACGATGAGCCGCGCTTCGGGATTTTCACGCCGCAGGCGCCGGATGCGCTGCCGTGCCTGACGGACGGCTTCGGCGGTGACCGCGCAGGTGTTGACCACGACGGCATTGTCGAGTCCGGCGCCCTCGCCCAGCTCCTTCATCGCCGCGGTCTCGTAGGCATTGAGCCGGCAGCCGAAGGTCTCGAAGATCGGCGGGCGCGCGGTCATTGCCCCGCCTCCATCAGCGACGGATCGAGCCGCCCCTCGAACACGGTGGCCACCGGCCCGGTCATCCAGACGCCATCCTCGCGCCACGCGACCTGCAGCGTGCCGCCGTCGAGTTCCACAGCAACCTCGCGCCCGGTCAAGCCCCGCCGGACGGCCGCAACCGTCACGGCACAGGCGCTCGACCCGCTGGCAAGCGTCGGCCCGACACCGCGCTCCCAGACCCGGACCCGCAACCGGTCGGGGCCCGTGACCTGCACGACCTGCACATTGGTGCGCTCCGGGAAGAGCGGGTGATGTTCGGTCTCCGGCCCGAGTGTGGCCAGATCGATCGCATCCGCGGCCTCCACGAAATAGCTGCAATGGGGATTGCCCATGCCGGTCGCCACGGGCGCCCCGTCGAGCGGCAGGGCGAGCGTGTCCACGTCGCGGGCCAGCGGGATGTCGCGCCATCCGGTCTGCGGCGGCCCCATGTTGACCCGCACCAGACCGCCGCCCGCATCCGCACATTCCAGAAGCCCGCGCCCGGTCCGCAACAGAAGCGCGTCCGCACCGCTTTCCGCCATCAGAAGATGCGCGATGCATCGGGTCGCGTTGCCGCAGGCGTCCGACGTCGTCCCGTCCGCGTTCCAGTAAACGACGCGCGCCGCCGCCGTCTCGTCGGGCAGAATCACAGCAAGCTGGTCGAAGCCGACACCGAAATGCCGGTCACCGATCGCCCGCGCGCGCGCAGGCGTCATCGGATCGTCGCCCACTCGGGCGTCGATCACGACGAAATCATTGCCCAGCCCGTGCATCTTGCGAAAGGGCAGGCCAGCTTGGGTGCTCCGGTCCATCATGCGCGGCTATATACGCCTGCCCCCCGCAGATTGCCAGTGCCGCGACATCGGGCCCCTGCCGCGCCGTCACCGGCCCGGCTGCCCGGGATTTCACCGAAATCGGAAAAAACGCTCTTGACCCCATCGGAAGGACCGCCTAGATCACGGCCTCGGTCGGGCCCGTAGCTCAGTTGGTAGAGCAACTGACTTTTAATCAGTGGGTCACAGGTTCGAATCCTGTCGGGCTCACCATTTCCTTCAAAGCATGCACACGCAAAATGCCGCAAGCACCCGAGTGATCGGGCGCGAATGATCTGCGATGCCCCCGAGGACCTGCTACCTGTTCCTCAACCGCTCGCAGGCATCAACCAGCTTGTAGTCGGCGGCATAGATCTTCCGGACAAGGCTGCGCGACCGCTCGGTGATCTGGACCGGCGCCTTCCTGGAAACATTGGCCCTGTGACGGAACGGCGCCGCTGCATCGCGCCCGACAAGATCGCACATATCTTCATAGAGACGTGCCAGCGCGATCGGTCGATAGCGAAGGCGCTTCAGGTGCGCGGACTGGGGCCAGAGGTGCGGATCGCGCCCCCGTGCAGCATAGTCGCAAAAGCGTTCGAAACAGGTTGGCGCTTCCCCCATCGTCGACCGGTAATCTGCCTGAAGGTCGGCAGCATGGGGCGCATCGGTCAGGATCTTGTTCCGCCAGATGCTGACCAGCCTGTCCATCGGGCAGCGGTAGACAAAAATCGCGATGTCATGCGGACCGTAAGGGTAAGCCTCTGAAACTGCGTCTATTCTCTGGTCCCAAGTGTAGCCAAGAGCCTGCTTGAAGGTCGAGCAGCCGTTCTTGCGAATATAGGCATAGGCTATTGTCCTGTCGCCCAACCGGAAGGTCAGATGCAGCCTGCCGCGCGACAAGGACCAGCGATTGTCCAACAGTGCCGTCACATCTTTTTCAGTGCGAATGACGGAAACCGGTCATGTTCCATCGTCAGGGCAATGAATTTCCACCCCTCGCGAAGGCAGAATTCGTTCACTGCTGGCCGAACCCCGTACTCAAACGCAACGCCAGGGTTTCCATGGCTGTAATCGTCGCCGGCAAGGATGCCGTCAGGCTTCAGCTTTCGGGCCAGAATGGCCAGTTCAGCCGCCGTCGTTGCATAGGTGTGATCTGTATCGAGATAGGCCCAGTCCAATGACCGGTCCGGCAGCTTTTCAAGCATTTCCAGCGACGTACCGATGTGGATCCGGCAGCGGCCATCAGGCTCTTTCGCCGCAAGTCTCTCCACGCTTTCCCGTCCGGCCGAATAGCGCTCTCCCTGCCAGAGATCGATGAGATGAAGTTCCGACGGGCGGGCGATTTCAAGCAGGCGTTTCGTGAAATCGCCGAAGGCCACGCCAATCTCCGCCCCCACGGCGTCAGGCGGCAGGAGCGAAATCAGTTCCTCACGGGTCGGCAGCAACCGTGCACCCTCCAGCATGCCCGGTTCCAGTTCGGCAACTTCCGGGCCGGAATAAAACGGTCGTCGCCGCCGAATGAGCAAAAAATTGAAAGGAAGCCGCATGATCGAAGCCCGGATTGGTTGCCCCCCGCAGGAAGGCACCCCTGCCGCAAAAAAACAAGGCAAAGTGCCGCGCCAGACGCACAAAACCCATTGGCGCGTGGACAAGCAACGGACTGATGCCTTTCAAACGCCTCCCCTTGAATTTTCGCGATCTGGCAGTCCCACGTTTCGGAAGGCCACCCGCGCAACCTGTCAGACCGCTCGCGCCTCCGCCAGACGCGCCACCAAATCTCAGCAAGGACGCTTGCCCGGCGGATCCGCTCCGAGCGGAGACCTGCCGCCCGTCAATGCCGGAGGCATAACGGCACCGCATTGCGCCCTGACGCACCCCTCTCCGGTCCGTGTCCTGAGCGTGACGCAGCACGCAACAGCGCTGTCTGTCTGTCAAACCTGTCTGGAACCTATTCCGCCGGTTGCGCGTAGAGCCGGTCCAGTGTTGCCTGCGCAACCGGCGTGCCGAACCGCTCGATCAGGCTGCGCGGCGGGCATTTGTAGGCCTCGTAAGGCTGACGCACATCCGGCCGCGCGAGAAAACAGCAGACCGCCACGAATTGCGCACGTCCGAGCCCGACACGCGGGCCGACCTCATAGACCTCGTAGCCCCAGCGGTTGCAAAGTGGCGCGGAGGCCGGACGGCTGAGGAAGATACAGATCTCCCCCCCGCGCGAGCGCATGAAGTCGATCACGAAAGCCATGAACAGCTTGTAGGTCACGGGATTTTGCGAAATCACCCGCGTCATTTCCCAGACGCCGGGATCGACCGGCTTGATCTGGCTGACATCCTCGGGAATGTCGCGCAGGCGGCCTTCCAGCGCATCGCGGATCATGTAGGTGACCGGCTGCCCGTCGTCGCCTACCCGCACTGCATTGGTGAGCATCAGGCGGCACCCGCCGACACATTCCCCGCCCTTTGTGGTGATGACATAGATCGCGTCATCGCCGTCATACTGGTCGATTTCCTCACCGGCTTCAGTGACCGGCAGGTCCCATTCCATCGCCTCCACGAACACCTCGCGGCGCAGCTGGAAATAGTGGCGGGATACGGGGCAGGCCATCACCTCATCGAAGCTCATCACCCGCGAGACGGTGCCGTCCCCATATTCCACCTGGAAGCGGTCGAGCGCGAAGCTGTTCTGGCCAAGAAACGACATTCAGATGATCCGCCCCACGGCAAAGGCCACGGCCTGGCCGAGGCTTTTCGCGTCGAATTTCTCGATCGCAGCCTGTTTGAGCTGGCGCAGCTTGACCGAGGAGAGGCCCATCATCTGGCCGATCTCCTTGTCGGTGAGCCCCTGCGAGCAGGCGCTGAGGAAATAGATCTCCGGCTTGGTTTCGGACGGCGGTTTCGGCGCGGGCGACAGGGCGAGGTAGAGAAGCAGCGCGCGGCGGATCTCGTCACACACGTCTTGCGGCAGCGCATCCGCTGTGTGGCTGAGCGAACAGGCCACCTTGTCGCCATTGAGCGCCGCGGAGATGATCGTGCCGTTCTGGAGCCCGTGCGCGGCCGCATCCTCGAAAAAGGCGGCCTGAGCCTCGATCTGCTGGTCCTGCAACTGCGCCCAGGTCGCCTGCCCGATATGCGCGCTCATCCATTGCAGCACCGGATCGACGGCCAAATAACCCTTGGCCACATAGCGGTCGGTCCAGGCCTCGGGATAGGTCGACAGCGCATTGCGGATGTCGGTCTCGTGCCCCAGATAGAGCACATAGCCGCGATCCGCCGCTGCCGCGACGATCTCCAAGCAGTCGTTTTTGAGTGCCTGTCGGTCCATGCACCTTCGCTCCGTGGCCTTGTCCGCCGGCATCGACCGGGGCGACCTGCCATTGCATCTACCGGCCGGAAAGGGACATGAGGCACGGCAAGTTGCAATTTTTTGGTTAAGTCTTTGCTACCTTAGGACGCGGAAACGCGTTGCCGCAAGCTTGGTTTCGCTTGCGCGGCCTTGCAGATCAGACTGTTGCACAGTTTCCGCGCCCGTCAACCCTGCACTCAGTCCTGCGGGGTCAACCGCAGCGGGCGCACGGCCTCGTCCGCGCCCGGCAGGTCCTCGAACTCGAACCGGTCGAGCGCGCGGGCGCGTTTTCCCGCCTTGCCGGCGGAAATCTTGATCTCGTCCACATCCTTCGCGGCCTGCGCGAAATGGCGGTCGAGATTGCCCACTCGGGCCTCCAGCCGGTCCACATCCTTGTGCAATAGCCCGAGCTCACGGCGGATCGCGCCCGCCTGTTCCTTCATCCGCGCGTCTTTCAGCACCGCCCGCATCGTGTTGAGCGTCGCCATGCAGGTCGTCGGTGACACGATCCAGACCCGCGCCGCGAACCCTTCGCGGACCACATCGCCGAAATTCGCGTGCAGCTCGGCATAGACGGCTTCCGAGGGCAGGAACATCAGTGCGCCGTCGGCCGTCTCGCCTTCGATGATATAGCGTTCGGAAATCGCCCTGATATGGGTCCGCACCGCCGTGCGCAGCGCCCGCGCCGCCGCCTGTCGTTCGGCCTCCGATCCCGCCGCGCGGAGGGCCTCGTAAGCCTCCAGCGGGAATTTCGAATCGATGACGATGGGACCTGGCGGTTTCGGTAGGTGGATCAGGCAATCCGCCCGTTTGCCGTTTCCGAGCACCGCCTGGAACGCGTAGCTGTCGGCGGGCAGCGCTTTCGAGACGATGTCATTCAGCTGGATTTCCCCGAACGCGCCACGGGTCTGCTTGTTGGACAGGATATCCTGCAGGCTCAGAACGTCGCCCGACAGTTTCTCGATATTGGACTGGGCGCGGTCGATCACTTCGAGCCGTTGCTGCAACTCGCCCAGCGAGCGCGCGGTCCGGGTGGAACTGCCATGCAGCGTCTCTGCCATGCCGCGCTGCACCTCTTCGAGCCGCCTGTCGATATTCTGCTGCAAATGGCTTTGCGCACGGGTCTGCGCTTCGGCCACCTGCTGCAATCCTCCCGCCAGTTGCTGCTGGCCCATCGACAGGCTGCGGACCGTCTCGCCCAGCGCCTGCATCTGCGCCTGCATCTCGCCCTGCATCGGCGTGAGCACAGAGGTGGCACGGATCTGCGCGCGCAGAACGAGCCAGACCATCAGGAACAGCAACAAAAGGACCGCCCCGCCAAGCGTGAGCGCGGCCAGCACCGGATCGGCCCGCATCATGTCCAGGACCCCCGTCATCCGCTGCGCCCGAACAGTCGCTCGATATCCGCAAGGCCCAGCGTCACATAAGTCGGGCGCCCGTGATTGCACTGGCCCGATTTCGGCGTCGCCTCCATGGCGCGCAGAAGCGCGTTCATCTCGTCGGCGCTCATCCGGCGGCCCGACCGCACTGATCCGTGGCAGGCAATCCGGCTCAACACCGCGTCGATCCGGTCCGACAGGAGCTGGCTGCGGCCCGCATCGGCCAGTTCATCCGCCATGTCGCGCAGAAGCGCTCCCGCGTCGACCTTGCCGAGGAGCGCCGGCACCGACTGGACGCAGACCGCGCCGCCGCCGAACGGCTCGACCTGAAGGCCGAGCGCGGCCAACTCTTCCGCATGATCGAGAATCCGTGTCCGGTCGGCCTCCGGCAGGTCGACGATCTCGGGGATGAGCAGCGCCTGCGCGGCGATGCCATGCTCCGCCCGCTGGGCTTTCAGCCGTTCGTAGACGAGCCGCTCATGCGCGGCATGCTGGTCGACAATGACCATACCGTCCGGCGTCTGGGCGATGATGTAATTTTCGTGGATCTGCGCCCGCGCTGCGCCGAGCGGACGGGCCTCCGCATCCGTATCCGGCACCGCTTCGTCCGCGCCGTCCGGCTCTACGCGCGCGGACCAGAGCGCCGCGCCATCGCCGAAGCCCGGCATGTCCTCGCGCACGGGGCGGAGCGGGGCTGCACGGCGCTCCTGAGCCGCCAGCGGCATCTGGTAGCGGCGCGGCGCCGTGTCCGGATGGTCGTCCGCTTGCGGCGCGGCGGATGGTTCCTGCCGCATCGCGCCCAGCATCGCGGTGCCGACCGTGCTCGATGCGCGGTGACCCGCGTCTGCCAGCGCCGCACGCACCCCGTTGATGAGCAGGCTGCGCACCAAAGCGGCATCGCGGAAGCGCACTTCCGACTTGGCCGGGTGGACATTCACATCGACCCGCTCGGGATCGACCGTCACGAACAGCGCCGCCGCGGGATGGCGGTCGCGGCTCAGCACGTCGGAATAGGCGGCCCGCAACGCGCCGAGCAGCAGCCGGTCCTTCACCGGGCGGCCATTGACGAAGAGGAACTGCGACACGGCTGCCCCGCGCGAATAGGTGGGCAGCGCCGCGAAGCCGGTCAGGCGCACCCCGTCGCGCTCGGCATCGACCCGAACCGCATTGTCGGCAAATTCCGGGCCAAGCACCTGCCGCAGCCGGCCGTGCAGCGCGGAGAAAAGATCTCCCGTCTCCGGGTCTGCGCGGAACAGCGTGCGGTTGGAGCCCCGATCGCGCAGCGTGAAGCCGACACCCGGCTCCGCCATGGCGAGCCGCCGCACCACATCGCCGATCGCCTGCGCTTCGGCCCGGTCGGTGCGCAGGAACTTCAGCCGGGCCGGCGTGGCATGGAAAAGGTCGCGCAACTCCACGACAGTGCCCGGATTGCCCGCTGCCGGCAGCACGTCCGACATGCGCCCGCCATCCACCGTGATCCGGCAGGCCGACGCCGCGCCCGGCGGGCGCGAGGTGATGCCGAGCCGGCCGACAGCGCCGAGCGAGGGCAGCGCCTCCCCCCGGAAACCGAATGTGTGGATGTTCAGAAGGTCCGTTCCGTCGATCTTGGAGGTGGCGTGCCGCGACAGCGCAAGCGGCAATTCCTCGGCCGGTATCCCGGTGCCGTCATCGCTCACCCGGATCAGCGTCTTGCCGCCATCGGCATAGTCGACCGAAATGCGCCGCGCGCCGGCATCGAGCGCATTCTCCACCAGTTCCTTGACCGCCGAGGCCGGCCGCTCGACCACTTCACCGGCCGCAATCCGGTTCGCCGCCGCTTCGTCAAGCTGGCGGATCGGGGCGCGGGAAACCTCTATCTTGTGGGTGGATGCGTTCATTCCACAAGAATTAGCATGGGATCATGCGATTCTGAAATCTCTTTCTGGGTCGCGTACGACCCGCAGCCCGCTTAGCGCGACGAGGGCGGGGCGGCTGGCGTGTAGACGCCCAGCGCCCGGAGGCGGGCCAGTTCGGCCACCGGATCGAGCGCCATATCGCGATAGATTTCATATTCGTCATAGGTGCTGAAGAGCCGGTTCAGCACGCGGCCCGGATTGTCGCGACGATAGGCCTGATCCTCGACCGCCGTCACCTGACGGATGTTGGTCCCGACACCGTTCCGGCTGGCGGCAGCGACGAAAGCCGCATCGGCAGACGTGCCCGCGATGGGCCGCGCCGGCGCGCCCGACAGGGCCGACTGGGCCAGCGCGATCGGGTCGATATCGGCGCGATTCTGCGCCCCCGGTCGCGGCGGCGGCAGGCGGGTCAGGTCGGCGGGGATTTCCAGCGGTTTCTGCGGCATCACAAGGAACTCGTCCGGCGAATTGTCCTCCGCGCCGCGGAATTTCAGGAATCGCTTGTTGTTGGGGTCGTTGCGGTCGCAGCCCGACAGGATAAGGGTCGCCCCCACCAGTATCAGCCCCAAGAGCTTCGCGCCGCGCATGCCGCCTTCTCCTCCGCGTTCCAGCATGGAAGCTTTAGTGCCTTTTGCGCCCGAGGTCACGCCCCCTTCGCCTCCTTGCCGGAAAAGAGGATCAGACCTGCGGCGCCGGCGAAGATCGCGATATCGGCAATGTTGAACGCGTAAGGGTTGGAAATGCCGCAGCAGCTCATGTTGAGGAAATCCGCCACCGCGCCATAGACAATCCGGTCCCAGACATTGCCGATCGCTCCGCCCACCACGAGCCCGATCGAGAGCGGCACAAGCCAGCCCCGGACCGAGCGCGCCCAGACCAGAAGCACGGCGGTGATCGCCAGCGCAACGCCGATCAGGATCCAGCGTCCCATATCGCCGTCCGAATCGAACAGGCCGAAATTGATCCCCCGGTTCCAGGCCATGGTGAAGCGCAGGTAGGGCGGCCAGACGTCGATCACGCCGAACCGGTCCAGTTCCATCCATTCCACGACCCAGAGTTTCGTGATCCGGTCGGCCACGAGGATGAAGAGGGCCATCAGGCCGATGCGCAGATAGGGGCGTTCAGGACGGTCGGAGCGGGACATGGCGCGCACGCTAGCGGTGGCTGGCGGGGCCCGCAAGCCCCGCCGCATGGTCAATCAGGCACACCGGTCAGGCGCTGCCTGAGGCCGGGCTTGTGTCCGCAGCAGTCGCCTCGGCCTGTGGTGTCTCGGGCGGCGTCTTGCCACCGCCCTTTACCCATTCGCGTGCGGACTGCATCACCACATAGAGGACCGGGATCAGGATCACGCCCACGACGGTCGCAAGCAGCATGCCGCCGAACACGGCAATGCCGATGGACTTCTGGCTCGCCGCCCCCGCGCCGTTGGCGGCCAGAAGCGGCACCACGCCGAGCAGGAAGGACAGGGCTGTCATCATCACCGCCCGGAACCGCTGTTCCGCCGCCATGGCCGCGGCCTCCGCGATGCTCAGCCCCTCGCGCCGGCGCTCCATCGCAAACTCCACGATCAGGATCGCGTTCTTCGCGCCCAGCCCCACCAGCATGATCATCCCGATCTGCGTATAGAGGTTGATGTCGCTGCCGGTGACCGCCACCGCCGCCACCGCTCCGAACAGCGCCACCGTCACCGAAAGCAGGATCGCCACCGGCATGGTCCAGCTCTCATATTGCGCGACGAGGAACAGATAGCCGAAGAGGATCGCCAACCCGAGGATGATCGTGACCAGCCCCGCCGATTCCAGCTGCTGCTGCGCGGTGCCGGTCCATTCATAGCCATAGCCCGGCGGCAGCGCAGTCTCGGCCTCCTCCTGCAGGACGGTGATCGCATCGCCCGTGGAATAGCCCTCCGCCGGAACCGCCGTCACCGTCGAGGCGCGGAACATGTTGTAGCGGTTGAGCAGCATCGGCCCGAGCACCCGTTCCACGTTGATGAGCGTGGACAGGGGCACCATCTCGCCTGTCGTGCTGCGGGCATAGAGGTTGCCGATATCCTCGATCTTGTCGCGATAGGTGCCGTCGGCCTGGATCATCACCTTGTAGACGCGGCCGAACAGGTTGAAATCGTTCACGTAGACGGACCCAAGATGCGCCTGCATCGTCTGGAACACTTCGGACACGCTCACGTTCAGCGTCTTGGCCTTCTCCCGGTCGAGGTCGACGAAGACCTGCGGCACGTTCGCCCGGAAGGTGGCATAGGCATGGCTGATCTCGGGACGCTGGTTCACCGCATAGACAAGCGAGCCCAGCGCGGCGGACAGATCCTGTGCCGTGCCGCCGCCGGTCTGCTGCACCTTCATTTCCACGCCCGCGCTCATCCCGAGTCCGGGAATGGGCGGCGGGTTGAAGGCAATGATGCTCGCGGCGACCTCCTGATTGGCGAGCCCCAGTATCTGCATCAGAATCCCGTCGGCCGACAGTTCGGGCGTCTGGCGTTCCTCCCACGGGATCAGCGACACGATGGTCATCCCGCCATTGGATCCCGACCCGTTCAACAGGCTGAACCCGTTCACCGTCACCGTCGTCTTGACGCCCGGAATCTGCAGGATCCTTTCCTCGACCCGCGCGGTCACTTCCTCGGTCCGGCCGAGCGAAGCCGCATCGGGCAACTGGTAGTCGACGAAGAGATACCCGTTATCCTCCAGCGGCAGGAAGCCGGCCGGCGTGGCTTTCATCAGCCCGCCCATGGCCGCGACCACGACCCCGATCGCCACGAGCGACAAAATCGCCACGCGCACGAAACGGGTGACGATGCCGACATAGCCGCGGCGCACGAAGCTGATCCCGTCCTCGAACTTGGCGAGCAAGCCGGTCGGCGGCCCGGAGCGCGGCTTCAGCACCAGCGCGCAGAGCGCCGGCGACAGGGTCAGCGCGTTGATCGAGGAAATGACAACCGCGGTGGAGATGGTGACGGCAAATTGCGAGAAGAGCCGCCCGGTGATCCCCGGCATGAATGTGACGGGCACGAAAACCGCGAGCAGCACCAGCGTGGTCGCGATCACCGGTCCGGTGATCTGGCCCATTGCCTTGCGTGTGGCATCGGCCGGTGACAGCCCCTCCTCGGCAATGATCCGCTCCACGTTTTCCACCACCACGATCGCGTCATCGACGACGATCCCGATGGCCAGCACCAACGCGAAGAGCGAGATGGTGTTGAGCGACATGCCGAAGAGCAGAAGGAAGGCAAATGTCCCGATCAGGGACACGGGAATGGCCACGGCCGGGATGACGGTCGCACGCAGCGAGCCAAGGAAGATGAACACCACCGCGACCACCAGCGTGAAGGTCATGATCAGCGTGGTGACAACATCGTTCAGCGATGCCTCGACGAAATCGGTCGTGTTGAACGGCACCTCGTAGGTCACATCATCAGGGAAGGCGATGGAGAGCCGTTCCAGTTCGGCCAGCACACCTTCGGAGACGGCGAGCGCATTCTCCCCCGGCGCCTGATAGATGGCGAGCACGGTGGAAGGCTTGCCCTGATAGCGGCCCGAAGCATCGTAATAGTTGGCGCCCAGTTCGACCCGGGCAATGTCGCGCACCCGCACGATCGAGCCCGCATCGCCGGTCCGGATCACGATATCGCCGAATTCCTCGGCCGTGGTCAGACGGCCCTTCGACTTGATCGTATATTGGAACTGCTGCCCTTCGGGCGCGGGATTGGAACCGAGCTGACCCGCCGACACTTCGATGTTCTGTTCGCGGATCGCCGATATCACGTCGCCCGGCGAGATCCCGAGCGAGGTCATCTTGTCGGGGTTCATCCACATGCGCATCGCATAGGCGAAGTTGGTCATCACGTCGGCGCGGCCGACGCCTTTCACGCGGGCCAGCGCATCCTTGAGGTTGATGGATGCGTAATTCGACAGGAAAACCTCGTCATAGGTGCCCTCGGGCGAGGTCAGAACGACGATCAGCAGCATGTTGGTCGAGCTTTTCTGCGTCACGACGCCGTTCGCCGTCACCTCCGAGGGCAGGGTCGCCATGGCCTGCGCCACGCGGTTCTGCACATTGACGGAGGCAATATCCGCATTGGTGCCGACCTCGAATGTGACGTTGAGCGAATAGCTGCCATTCGCGGAACTGTCCGACGACATGTAGATCATGTCGTCCACCCCGTTGACCTGCGCCTCGATCGGCGCGGCCACGGTATTTTCCACGGTTTCCGCGTTGGCGCCGGTATAGTTGGCGCTCACATTGACCACGGGCGGGGTGATTTCGGGGAACTGCTCGACCGGCAGGACGATATAGGCGATCGCCCCCATGATCGAGAGCACCAGCGAGATGACCAGAGCCGTCTTCGGGCGCGAGATGAAGATCGAGGAGAACATCGCGCCTACTCCGTCGGGGTCGCGTTGAGGACAGTCTCGACCGGCACGCCGGGCCGCACGCGCTGCAGGCCTTCGACGATGACGCTTTCACCCTCCTGCAGGCCGTTGCGCACGACGCTGTTGGTCTCCACCTGGCCGCCAAGCTCGACATAGCGCTGCTCGACGATCTGCTGCTGGTTCACGACCAGAACGAAATCGCCCTTCTGGTCGCGCTGCACCGCCGCCTGCGGCACAAGGAGCTTGGTCTCCGGCTCGATCGCCTGGATCGAGACATTGAGGAAGCTGCCGTCAACGATAAGCCCGCGATCGTTCTCGAACTGTGCACGGATGGAAATCGTCCCGGTCTGCGGGTCGATCCGGTTGTCGGCGAATACGACCTTGCCGGCCTCGTCCAGAAGCGAGCCGTTGGGCAATGTGACGAACACATCCGGCTGGGCGCGGTTCGTATGCAGGTCCGCCAGTTCCACGTCGAGCTGTTCGAGCACGGTGGTCAGCTGTTTTTCCGACAAGGAGAAAGTGACGTAGATCGGCGCCTCGCGGACAATCGAGATGAGCGGGCCGGAGGTCGGGCTGACAATATCGCCGACACTGTGCTGCGCGCGGCCAAGCCGCCCGTCAAAGGGCGCGACGATCTCGGTATAGGAGAGGTCGAGCTTGGCCTGATCGATGGCGGCCTGCGCGGCCAGAATATCGGCCTCGGCCCCTTTTTCGTTGGCGCGCGCGACATCCAATTCGCTTTCGGGCGCGGCCCCCTTGCTCACCAGTTGCTGCTTGCGGTCCAGTTCGATCCCGGCAAGGTCGAGATTGGCTTCGGCCCGGGCCAGATCGGCCTCGCGCGCGGTGAGCGTCGCCTCATACTGGTCGCGCTCGATCCGGAAAATGGGCTCGCCACGCTTGATATATTCGCCCTCGATGCCGGGCTGTTCGAGGATGAACCCTTCCACGCGGGCCACGATATCAACCGCATCGATCGCCTCCCCGCGGCCGATGAAGCTCATCTGTTCGTTCACGTCCTGGGTGTACGCGGCCGCGATCGTCACTTTCGGCGGCGCGGCTTCTTCCTGCTGGGCACTGTCATCCTCGCCATCGCAAGCGGCAAGTGTAAAGGCAAGCAATCCGGCGCTGGCCAGCCCGGCAATCCTGTTCCGCATCTTCCTGAATCCCATCCCCGTCAGTCTGGCCGAAATTGCGACCGTTCGGGGTGGAGTCTAACGGTTCAGGCAGGTTTGCGGCCAGACTTTTCCGCCCCGAGGCGCGAAAAAGCTGGCCGCATCAGTCGATTGCACGCCGAGCGTCCGTCAGTTCATCTTGGTGAACCGGCCGATTTCCGTGCCGTTCGGGGCCAGAAGCTTCATGTAGGGACCGTCCATGACGATCCGGTTGGCCGCACCCAGCACCTTCATGAACCGCTGTTCCTGCTCGCCCACGGCCGGAATACAGGCTTTCTGGGTCAGCGCCATCGGGCCGGCGCGGAAGGTCGCGCCCTCGATATCCACGTCACCCCGGAACCGGTTGCAGCCGGCCAGACCGCCAACCGTGCCATCGGCCTGGATTTCCAGGGTGCTTTGCAGATTGTCGATCACGCCCTGACCCATCAGATCCTCGGCCAGCCAGGTGCCGGCAAAGTCGGCGGCCGAACCGGCCGCGGCATCAGTTTCAGGTGCAGGTGCGCTGGCCTTCACGAGCAGCAGATCCACTTCCTCGCCAGCATCGCGAGTGATGACGGGATAGACCGTGTCGGTGCGGAACAGGACCTGCCCGTCATGGGACAGCGTCGCGCTCACCGCATAGGAATGGCGGTCATTGATGAGCCGCGTATCATAGGGCAGCTTGAAAGCGATCGGCACCCGCCCGTCGGTATAGACGGTCTGCGCCGCGATCAGCGTGGACGGCGCGTCGGCCTTCGACACGTCGCGCAACTCGACCCGCAGGAGCGACTCCGGCGGCAGGGCGATCCGCTCGCGATAGGCAGCGCTGCCGGTGATCTCGCTCATTTCCGCAAGCGCCGGGACGGCGGTCGCGCCCAGTCCGGCCAGCGCGATACAGGCGCCGCGCAACAGGTTCGATATCCGTTTCATCTGCATCTCCTCCATCTTGGCTCCGGTGTCGGTCCCGGGCCAGTCTGCCAGAATAGCTGTGGGCGCGGCCATGAAATTCAAGCTCTTGCAGCCGATCGCGGCGTGGCATTACTGTGCGCTCCCGAACCACAGGCCATCCGAGGAGCAGCCCGATGATCCATGCGCTGGGATCGATCAATGTCGATATCGTCACCCGCGTCGACCATCTTCCGGGACCGGGAGAGACCGTTTCGGGCAGCGATTATCGCCTGATCCCGGGCGGCAAGG
This sequence comes from Oceanomicrobium pacificus, assembly GCF_009833495.1. Lineage (GTDB taxonomy): Bacteria > Pseudomonadota > Alphaproteobacteria > Rhodobacterales > Rhodobacteraceae > Oceanomicrobium > Oceanomicrobium pacificus. Next base: position 753,320 of record NZ_WUWG01000001.1, read on the forward strand.
GCGCCAATCAGGTCGTCGCGGCGGCCCGCGCAGGCGGCGACGTGCGGTTTGCCGGTGCGGTCGGGCAGGATGCGTTCGCGGACATCGCCCTGTCGCTGCTGGAACAGTCCGGCGCCGATCTCGGCGCGGTCGCGCGGGTCGATGCGCCGACCGGTATCGCGCTCATCCCGGTTGCCGCATCGGGGGAGAATTCCATCGTTGTCGCGCCCGGCGCGAATGCCCATGTGGCCGCCAGCCAGCTTGACCTGTCCGCTGCAGGCGAGGGCGACATTCTGATGATCCAGAACGAAGTGCCGGAGGCGGAGATCGGCAAGGCGCTGGCGCTGGCCCGCGATGCAGGGCTGACGGTTGTGCACAATGCAGCGCCGGCCAAGGCGCTCGACCCCGCGATCTACGATCTAGTCAATGTGCTGATCGTCAACGAGACCGAAGGCCAGCAGGTCGCCGCGCAACTGGGTCTGGAGACCGGCGCGCCCGATGCGGTGGCCGCAGCGCTGTCGCGGCGGCTCGGCGCGGCCATCGTGATGACCCTCGGGCCGGAGGGCGCGCTTCTGGCGCAAAACGGCGCGCTGACGCCTTTCCCCGCCCCCACGATCACACCGGTGGACACAACGGGCGCAGGCGACGCGTTCGTCGGTGCGCTCTGCGCGACGCTCAGCAGCGGTGCGGGACTGGAGGAGGCGATCCGCACCGGCATCATCGGCGGCAGCCTTGCCTGCCTCACCGAAGGCGCGCAGACCTCCAGCCCGACGGCGGGCCAGATCGCCGCCCAGCGCGCCGCAGGCTGATCGTCAGGCCGACAGGGCGGCCTCTATTCCCGCCGCGAGCTTGTCCACCAGTTCGTCGATCTCCGTATCCGAGATGATGTAGGGCGGTGCGAGCAGAACATGATCGCCGCGCTTGCCGTCGATCGTTCCGGGCATCGGGTAGCAGACGAGCCCGCCGTCGAAACAGGTGGACTTGATCCGCGCGGCGATCCGCCGAGCAGGGTCGAACGGCGCCTTGGTCTCCCGGTCCTCGACCAGTTCCAGTCCGCGGAAGAGCCCGCGGCCGCGAATATCGCCCACATGCGGGTGCTGGCCGAACCGGTCCTCCAGAGCTGCTTGCAGCCGTGCGCCCTGCGTCTGCACACGGTCGAGCAGCCCACGTTCCTCGATCGCCTGCACCACAGCAAGACCGCAGGCTGCCGCCGTGGGATGCCCCTGATAGGTGTGGCCGTGCTGGAAGAAGCCCGACCCGTCACGGATCGTGTCGTAGATCGTGCCCGAGCAGAGCATCGCCCCGATCGGCTGGTAGCCCGCCCCGAGGCCCTTGGCCATGCACAGGATGTCGGGCCGGATCCCGTCCTGCTCGCAGGCATAGAGCGTGCCGGTGCGTCCCATGCCGCACATCACCTCGTCGAGGATCAGCAGAAGCCCGTGCCGGTCGCAGATCTCCCGGATGCGGGCAAAATAGCCCGGTGCGGGCGGCACCGCACCTGCGGTGGCCCCCACGACCGGCTCGGCGATGAACCCGATCACATTCTCGGGGCCAAGGCGCTGAACCTCGGCTTCCAGCTCGTCGGCGGCGCGGCGGCCATAATCCTCGGCACGCTCGTCCGGCCGCTGGTCACGATAGGCGTAGCACGGCGCGATGTGCCGCACGTCGATCAGGAGCGGCGAGAATTGCGCGCGGCGCCATTCATTGCCGCCCGCGGCCAGCGCGCCGAGCGTGTTACCGTGATAAGACTGGCGCCGCGCGATCAGATGCCGCCGGTCCGGCTCGCCGCGCTCGACCCAATATTGCCGTGCCAGTTTCAGCGCCGCCTCGATCGCCTCCGACCCGCCGGAGACGAAATAGACCCGCTCCAGCCCCTCGGGCGCGCGGGCGATCAGATGGTCGGCGAGCGCCTCGGCCGGCTCGGAGGTGAAAAAGCCGGTATGGGCGTAGGCCAGCGCGTCGAGCTGCGCCTTGATCGCGTCCAGCACGGCCCTGTCGCCGTGGCCGAGGCAGGAGACGGCAGCGCCGCCCGAACCATCGAGCCAGCGCCGTCCTGCGGCATCATGGATGTAGCAGCCCGCGCCGCCCGTGGCGGCCGGCAGGTCGGCATGGCAATGGCGTGGAAAGACGTGGCTCATGGGCTGCGCCCCTCCCCCGGGCGCGGAGGCCCCGACGCTCAGTCGCGCACGACAAGCACCGAGACGGGCGAGCGGCGCGCAATCCGGTCGGCATGGCTGCCGACGCGCAACTCGCGATGATGGTCCGGATGGTGGGCCGACATGACGATCAGGTCGACGCCAAGTTCGGCAGCCTTGGCCATGATCCGCTCAGGGATCGAGCCGTGGCCGATATGGACCGTGTAGTCGACACCATCGGGAATGTTCTGCGCCGCCAGTTCGGCCAGTTGCTCCTTGGCGTGGCGCAGCGCGTCTTCCTCGAAATTCTTGGGGAAGAAGTCGCGCACGATGGTCATGCCGAAATCAGGCACGATCGAGAAGACCCGGAGCGTGCCACCGCCTGCGCGGGTCAGATCGACCGCGATGGGCAAGGCCTTGTCCCAGCTTTCCTCATGCGTCAGGTCGAGTGCGAGCAGGATATCCTTGAACATGCGATCCCTCCCTCAGGCTGCGGCCGCGTCAGACCGCGGCGTGGCGGCCACCCGCCGCCGCTGCATCCAGATGATGAGCGCCAGCACCAGAAGCGCAGGCAGGAACATCAGGTATTTGCTTGGCTGGTCGACCGGGCGCAACACCTGAAGCACCTCCTGGTCCCAGTCGAACCCGGCCTTGGCAGCGGGCGAATCGAAGGCCACATCGTCGATGAACATCTGGTCGCCTTCCTCCCGCAGAAGGATGCCGGCTGCGTCGATTTTTTCTTCGCCCGTCGCGCCGTCGGAAATCGGCAGGATCGCCACGAACTCGATCGGCTCCCCGACATCGTCCACACCGGCCACGCGGATGCGCAGGTCCGAACCGGCCGGCGTGTCGGCAGCGGTCTGGACCAGTTCGACCGGATCCTCCTCGGAATAGGGCGGCGAAACCATGTCCATCCAGAAGCCGGGACGGAAGAAGGTGAAGGCGATGAGCAGCAGCGCCACCGTCTCCCAGATCCGGTTGCGGGCGAAGAAGAAGCCCTGTGTGGCGGCGGCAAAGAGCAGCATCGCCACCGTGGCCACGATGAAGACGAAAATGCCCTGCACCCATCCGACCCCGATCAGCAGCAGTTCGGTGTTGAAGATGAAGAGGAAGGGCAGCGCCGCGGTGCGCAGCGAATAGAAGAAGGCCACGAGACCCGTGCGGATCGGATCGCCGCCGGAGACGGCGGCCGCGGCGAAACTCGCCAGACCCACGGGCGGGGTCACATCCGCCATGATGCCGAAATAGAAGACGAAGAGATGCACCGCGATGAGCGGCACGATCAGCCCGTTCTGCTGGCCGAGCGTCACGATCACCGGCGCGAGCAGGGCCGAGACGACGATATAGTTCGCCGTTGTCGGCAGCCCCATGCCAAGGATCAGAGACAGGATCGCGGTCAGGAAGAGGATGGCAAGGATGTTGCCGCCCGACAGGACCTCCACCACATCGGCAAGCGCGGAACCGACGCCGGTCTGGCTGACCACGCCGACGATGATGCCTGCTGTTGCCGTGGCAATGCCGATGCCGATCATGTTGCGGGCGCCGGCGACCAGCCCTTCGAGCAGATCGCGCATCCCTTCCATCACATCCGCGCCAAAGGACATGTCGCCCCGGAAGAGCGCCAGAAGCGGGCGCTGGGTCACGAGGATGAAGATCATGTAGGCTGCGGCCCAGAAGGCCGAGAGACCGGGCGACAGACGGTCGACCATCAGCGCCCAGACCAGCACCACGACCGGCAGCAGGAAATGCAGGCCGGAACGCACCGTCGGGCCGGGCAGCGGCAGGGCGGTCACCGGCTCGTTGGGATCGTCGAGTTCCAGCGGCTCCTCGCGGCTCGCCACATAGAGCAGGCCGACATAGACCGCGGTCAGGATCGCGAAGATGATATAGGGCGCGGCCGCCCCGAAGGTCGGTCGGATCCAGCCCATCCCGTAATAGACGCCGAAAGACAGGGCGCAGATGACGGCAACCGCGAACGCGATCCCGATCAGGCGCTGCAAGATGGGTTTGGGTTCATAGGCCCGCGGCAACCCTTCCAGCCCGGCCTTCATCGCCTCCAGATGGACGATATAGACGAGCGCGATATAGGAGATGACGGCGGGCAGGAATGCGTGTTTGACCACGTCGAAATAGGGAATGCCGACATATTCCACCATCAGGAAGGCCGCGGCCCCCATCACGGGCGGCATGATCTGCCCGTTGACGGAGGAGGCCACTTCGACCGCGCCCGCCTTCTCGGACGAAAAGCCCACGCGTTTCATAAGTGGAATGGTGAATGTGCCGGTGGTCACCACATTGGCGATGGATGAGCCGGAGATCAGGCCGGTCATGGCCGAGGAAACGACCGCCGCCTTGGCCGGGCCACCGCGAAGGTGCCCCATCAGCGAGAAGGCGACCTGGATGAAGTAGTTGCCGGCCCCCGCCTTGTCGAGCAGCGACCCGAACAGGACGAAGAGGAAGACGAAGCTCGTCGAAACACCCAGCGCGATGCCGAAGACGCCCTCGGTCGTGATCCACTGGTGGTTCACCACCTCAGACAGGCTGTTGCCCTTGTGAGCGATGATCGAGGGCATGTTCGGGCCGAGAAACGTATAGGCAAGGAACACCGAGGCCACGATCATCAGCGCCGGCCCGAGCGAACGGCGGGTGGCTTCGAGCAGCAGCATCAGCCCCGCCACGGCCACGACGAAATCCTGCGGGATGGGCGCACCGACGCGGCCCGAAATCTCGCGGTAGAAGACATAGAGATAGAGCGCACAGCCTGCCCCCGCGATGGCGAGCAGCCATTCCCAGGGCGCGATCTTGTCATGCGGGGAACCGAGGATGACGGCGGCCACCATCAGGAGCGAGATGACCGGTATCCACCAGGTCGAGACCCCGTCCTTGGCACCGATCATGAAAAGGATGCCGAGCACGACCGGGACGGTGATGCCAAGCACAAGCTGGCCGCGGCTGCGGACCGCCGGATAGGCGCAGAAGGCAAGGAAGATGGCGAATGCCAGATGGATCGACCGGGCCTCTGTGTCGTTGAAGACGCCGAACCCGACCATGAACGGGATGGGCGAGGCGAACCAGAGCTGGAACAGCGACCAGGCCAGCGCCACCAGCATGATGAAGGTGCCGATCGGCCCCGAGGGCGACCGCCCGCCAGTGTCGGAGGCCGCAACCAGTTCGTCCAGTTCCTCCTGCGTGAGCTGCCCGTCCTTGGAATGGTCGGTCGTGTCCTGCATCGCCTGTCTCCTGCTTGGCTGGCTGGTCGACTGCGGTGCGGCGGCCGGTCAGAGCCGCCGCACCGCGTGATGCTGGCCGGACCGCGCCTGCGGTCCGGCGGCGCGGCTTACATCCAGCCGCGCTCCTTGTAATATTTCTCCGCACCCGGATGCAGCGGTGCGGACAGGCCGTCGGCGATCATTTCCTCTTCCTTGAGGTTCTCGAAGGCCGGGTGCAGGCGCTTGAACCGGTCGAAATTGTCGAAGACCGCTTTCACCACCTGATAGACAACTTCCTCATCCACATCGGCGGAGGTGACGAAGGTCGCCTTCACACCGAAGGTCTGCACATCCTCGTCGGACCCTTTGTACATGCCGCCCGGAATGGTTGCGGTGGCATAGTAGGGATTGTCGGCCACGAGCGTGTCGATCGCCGCGCCGGTCACCGGCACGAGCGTCGCGTCGACGGTCGTCGTGGCTTCCTGGATGGACCCGTTCGGATGGCCGACCGTGTAGATGATCGCGTCCACCTTGTTGTCGCCGAGCGCGGCCGACTGTTCCGCCGGTTTCAGCTCGGAAGCGAGCGAGAAATCGTCCATCGACCAGCCGAGCGCATCGAGCACGACTTCCATGGTCGCCCGCTGGCCGGAGCCCGGGTTGCCCACGTTCACGCGCTTGCCCTTCAGGTCGTCGAAGCTGGAAATGCCGGCATCGGCACGGGCCACGACGGTGAACGGCTCGCCATGCACGGAGAAGACCGCGCGCAGCTTGTCGAACTTGTCGCCCTCGAACTGCGAGCTGCCATTATAGGCATGGAACTGCCAGTCGGACTGGGCCACGCCCATATCCTGATCGCCGGCCTTGATTGCGTTGATATTGGCGATCGACCCGCCGGTCGACGGTGCGGTGCATTTCAGCCCGTGCTCCGCCGTGCCCCGGTTGACGAGGCGGCAGATCGACTGGCCGACGACGAAATAGACGCCCGTCTGGCCGCCTGTGCCGATAGTGATGAACTTTTCCTGCGCCGAAACGGCCGTGCTGGACACGGCCAATGTGGTCGCGAGGGCGAGTGATTTCAGATGCTTCATCATTCTCTCTCCTGCAATTTATGTTCGGTCTTGGAAGTCATGCGGCGAAAGACCGTGTGCCCCGCGGGGCGCGCCGGTCGCCTGTTCGGATTCTCGTGATCCGCATCCCCCTGTTGTGTCACGCCCGGTCTGCGCCGGGTCAGAGATTCCTGCGTCAGCCGCAGATGACCTTACGTTAGAAGCCTTTAGCCGCCCGATCAAGTGACGTGAAATGCCCCGTCGGGCCGCTTTACTTCACAAAAAGCGCACGTGGCCGGTCGCAGAGCGCCTCCGCCGGGCCGTCCTCGCGGATCAGGATGGTTTCGGTGATCTCCAGCCCCCAACTGTCGCTCCAGACACCGGGCATGAAATGGAAGGTCATGCCGGGTTCAAGCACCGTTCCGTCGCCACGCCGGAACGATGCTGTCCGCTCCCCCCAGTCGGGCGGATAGGACAGGCCGACGGGATAGCCGCAGCGGCTGTCCTTCTCGATCCCGTGGGCGGCGAACGTGTCGAAAAGCGCGGCGGCCACGTCACCTGCGGTCGCCCCCGGACGCGCCGCTGCAATGCCGGCCTCCAGCCCGGCCACCACGGCCGCTTCGGCGCGGCGCATCTCGTCAGGCGGCGTGCCGAAATAGAGCGTGCGCGACAGCGGCGCGTGATAGCGGCGGTAGCAGCCCGACAGTTCGAAGAATGTGGCCTCATCCGGCTGCAATGCGGCCCCGTTCCACGTCAGATGCGGTGCGGCGGCATCGGCCCCGCTCGGCAGCATCGGCACGATGGCGGCATAGTCGCCCCAGTGCCCGTCCGCGCCGCGGACCGCATCCGACAGGATGCCCGCAACCAGATCGTTCTTCGCCATGCCCGGTTCGGCACGGTCCAGCCAGCCATCGACCATATGTTCGCTGATCGCCGCCGCCCGGCGCATGAAGGTGATTTCGGCCGGCGATTTCACCAGCCTCTGCCAGTTCACCAGCCCCGTCGCGTCCACCAGCACCGCATTCGGCAGGTCGCGCTGCAGGGTCAGGAAGGCGCGGGCGGAGAAATAGTAATTGTCCATTTCCACCCCGATCCGCGCCGCCGACAGGCCCAGATCGTGGATGCGTGCAGCCAGATCCTCCATCGCGTGTTTGGACGGGTTCTGCACATGGCTGTCATCATAGCCCGCGATACATTCCTCCCCCATCCAGACGGTGCGCCGCGCGCCGGCTGCATCCATCGCGCGGCCCCACCAGATCGGGTTGCCGGTCCGGCGGACGATCACGCCCTGATGGACATAGAAGGACCAGCCGTCGTAGCCGGTGAGCCAGGCCATGTTGGACGGGTCCTCGATGAACAGGAGGTCCAGTTCGCGCGCTTCCATCTCGGCCCGCACAAGGCGCAGGCGGCGGTTGTATTCCGGACGGTCGAACGGCAGATCGGGCGCAGTCACTGGCGTGGGCTCCAAAGAAAAAGGCCGGGCATTTCTGCCCAGCCTATTCCGCTGTTTGCCGTTCGCCTAGTCGCTTTAGCAGAAGCGGTTGACGATATTTTCCAGATATTCCTGTTTTCCGGATTTCGGCTCGGGATTGATCCCTTCGGCATGAACACGGTCGGCGATTTCCTCGAACCCGTGGGTGCCGTCGAGCATCTTCTGTGCCTCCGGGCTCTGCCAGCCGGCATAGCGGTCCTCGACGAAACGCGGGAAAGTGCCGTCCTCGATCATGGCCGCGGCAGCCGTGAGCGCCTGCGCGCAGACATCCATGCCGCCGATATGGCCGAGGATCAGATCCTCCGCGTCGAGCGACTGGCGCCGCAGCTTGGCATCGAAGTTGAACCCGCCGGTGGTGAAGCCGCCGCCCTGCAGGATGTAATACATGGCCAGCGTCATTTCCGGCACGTTGTTGGGGAACTGGTCGGTGTCCCAGCCCGACTGGTAGTCGTTGCGGTTCGCATCCACCGACCCGAAGATCCCGAGCGCCTGCGCGGTCGCGATCTCATGCTCGAAGCTATGGTTGGCGAGCACGGCATGGCCGACCTCGATATTGACCTTCACCTCATCCTCGAGGCCTGCGCGTTTCAGCAGCCCGTAGACCGTTGCCACGTCGAAATCATACTGGTGCTTGGACGGTTCCTGCGGCTTCGGCTCGATCAGGATCGTGCCCTCGAAACCGATCTTGTGCTTGTACTCGACGACCATCTGCAGGAAGCGGCCCATATGGTCGAGTTCGGCCTGCATGTTGGTATTGAGGAGCGTCTCGTAGCCTTCGCGGCCGCCCCAGAGCACATAGTTCTCGCCGCCCAGCTTGTGGGTCATGTCCATCGCATGTTTCACCTGCGCGGCGGCATAGGCGAACACGTCCGGGTCGGGGTTTGTCGCGGCGCCAGCCATGAACCGGCGGTGGGAGAACATGTTGGCCGTGCCCCAGAGGAGCTTCAGCCCGGTCTCGTCCATCTTCTCGCCGAACAGGTCGACAATCTCGGCCACGTTGCGGTTGCTCTCGGCCAGCGTCGCGCCTTCGGGTGCGATATCGCGGTCATGCCAGCAGAAATAGGGGGCGCCCAGCGTGGTGAACATGTCGAACGCGACATCGGCCTTCAGCTTGGCGGCCTCCATCGTGTCGTCGAACCACGGCCGCTCGAAGGTCTGGCCGCCGAACGGGTCGCTGCCCGGCCAGCAGAAATTGTGCCAGTAGCAGATCGCGAAGCGCAGATGGTCTTCCATCCGCTTGCCCATGACCACCCGGTCCGGATCGTAGTGGCGGAAGGCCATCGGATTGCTGCTGTCCGGGCCTTCATATTTGATCGGGTCGATGCCCTTGAAGAAGTCGCTCATGTCGCCGGTTCCTCCGTTTTTCTGTTCTTGTCCGGTTGTTTGCCAAGAATGATCATGCCGAGCACATCATCCTCGGTCACGTCTTCCACCCGCTCGGTCCCGACGAGCTGGCCGTTCTTCATCACGGAAACGCGGTCACAGAGTTTGAACACGTCCTGAATGTCGTGGCTGATGAGGAAGATGCCGATCCCCTCCGCCTTCAGCTGTTCGATCAGTTCCGCCACCATCTGCGTCTCGTGCACGCCGAGCGCGGCAGTGGGTTCGTCCATGATCAGGATGCGCGCATCGAAATAGACCGCGCGCGCGATCGCGACCGACTGGCGCTGCCCGCCGGACAGGGCCGAGACCGGGGCCGAGAACTTCTCGAAGTTCGGGTTGAGCCGGCCCATGATCTCGCGCGTTTCGGCTTCCATCTTGTCATCGTCTACAAAACCGAGCGGGGTGACGATCTCGCGCCCCAAAAAGAGGTTCGATGCCGCGTCGAGATTGTCCGCCAGAGCAAGCGTCTGGTAGATCGTCTCGATATTGTAGGCGCGGGCGTCGCGGGGCGAATTGATCACGGCCTTCTCGCCGTTGATCAGGATCTCGCCGCCATCGGCCTTGTAGGCGCCGGACAGGATCTTGATCAGCGTCGACTTGCCCGCGCCATTATGGCCCAGGAGGCCCACGACCTCGCCCGGATAAAGATCGACCGAGACGTGATCGACCGCCTTGATCCCGCCGAACGAGATCTGCATGTCGCGCATTTCTACGAGTGGTGTCGCCATGTCAGCCTCCGGTGCGCTTGCGATAGACAATGTCGATGAAGACGGCGAGCACCAGCACGACGCCCACGACGATGGACTGGAGCGGCGCATCGACGCCGACCATGGCCATACCCGATTGCAGGGACTGCATGATGAGCGCCCCGATGATCGCGCCGTAGATGGTGCCGATCCCGCCCGAGAGCGCCGTGCCGCCGATGACCGCCGCCGCGATGACGCGCAGTTCGTCAAGCGTGCCTAGGTCGTTGCCGACCGCGCCGAGGCGGGCCGAGGCGATCACCGACGCGACGGCGGTCAGCGCGCCCATCAGCGCGAAGATCTTGACCGTCAGGAATTTGGTGTTGATGCCCGACAGTTCCGCCGCATCCGGATTGCCGCCGGTGGCAAACACATAGCGGCCGAACCGGGTCCGCCTTGCAACCACGGTCATGGCGATGGCGATGACGAGCAGGATGACCACCGGAATGGCGATCCCGTGCACCAGCGTCGGCCCGCCCTCGGGGATCACCTCGCCGCGTGCTTCCATCATCCGGATCGCGGCGCGTTCGGGGATCGGGTAGCTGTTCATCACGAAGGCAAAGCCGAGGATCACCGCGACGCTGACCCCGGCCAGCACATATTCCGCCCAGAGCGGCTTGACGGCGAACCCGTGGGTCGACTTGCGCCGCCGCGACAGGAAGATCAGCACGACCGCAACCACCGCCGCGATGATCGCGAGGATCCAGCTGCCGGTGGCGCCGAGCGTGCCTTCAGCCCCGCCGCCGAGCAGTTTGAAGGTCGGGTCGAGCGGCGCCACCGTCTGGCCGGAGGTGACCCACCAGGCCGCGCCGCGCCAGACCAGAAGCCCGCCCAGTGTCACGATGAAGGCCGGGATCGCCAGATAGCCGATCAGCCAGCCCTGGAAGGCGCCGACAAGAGCGCCGACCGCGATGCCCACAAGGCAGGTGATGATCCAGATGCTCCAGTGACCGGAGCCGACAATGTCGGGCAGGATATTGAGCTGCAGCGTGCCCATGATCATGCCGAGCAGTCCGAGAAGCGAGCCGACGGAAAGGTCGATATGGCGGGTGACGATCACGAAGACCATGCCGGTGGCCATCACGGCCACGGACGCGGTCTGGACCGACAGGTTAAAGAGGTTGCGGGGCGTCAGGAAGCGCCCGCCGGTGACGAGATCGAACAGGATCCAGAGCACCACGAGGGCGCCGACCATGCCGAGCAGGCGCGTGTCGATCTGAAGCTGCCGGAAAAAGGATTTGAGGCCGCGCGCCATGAATTGTTCCTCCGCCTGTGGCTGGGGTCTGCACCGGGGTGCGTCGCGCTAGATTCTGATAGTGACGCAGGGACGGACGGGTCCGGTCCGGGAGGTTGGCCCGGTCGGATCCCGCCGCGCCCTGCGTAAGCGGTCCCTGCCCGATTTGGCCCTGGGCAGGGACCGGAGGTTCAGCGGATCAGCCGCAGACTTCGACCGTACCGGCCGGAACACCGGCGCAGAGCGCGTCTTTGGAAATCCAGCCGGCATCCACCACGACATTGAGGTTGTCGCGGGTGATCGGGTTCGGCGCCAGGAAGCGCGCGGTCAGCTGGTTGCCGCCCGGCGACACGAATTTCACCGTGTTGTCCATCTCGGTGATCTGCGTGCCTTTGGCCAGTTCGACAGCAATCTCGCCGGCCTGACGGCCCAGTTCACGGGCGTCTTTCCAGACCGACACGGTCTGGGTGCCGAGCGCCACGCGGTTCAGGGCGGCATGGTCGCCATCCTGACCGGAGACCGGAATGCCTTCCATGCCCTGCGCGGTCAGCGCAGCGACAACGCCACCGGCGGTGCCGTCATTGGAGGCCACGACCGCATCGACATTATTGTCCTGCGCGGTCAGGATCTGCTCCATGTTGCGCTGGGCGTTGGCCGGCAGCCAGCCGTCCGTATAGGCTTCGGCCACGATGTTGACCTTGCCGGCATCAATGGCCTCCTGCAGCACTTCCTGCTGACCGCCACGCAGGAAGTCCGCGTTCGGGTCGGTCGGAGAGCCCTTGATCATGACATAGTTGCCTTCCGGCGCCGCTTCGAGCACGGCAGCAGCCTGCAGGCGGCCCACTTCGACATTGTCGAAGGTCAGGTAGAAGGTGCGCAGATCCTCGATCAGGCGGTCATAGGCAACCACCGGAATGCCTTCGTTGGCAGCGGCATCCATGGCCGGGCCGATCGCGGCGCTGTCCTGCGCGAGGATGATCAGCGCATCGGCCCCGCGGGAGATGAGCGATTCCACATCGGACAGCTGCTTGGCGGACGAGCTCTGCGCATCGGCGGAGATATACTCGGCGCCGGCGGCTTCCAGTGCGGCCTTGATGGCGGCTTCATCGGTCTTCCAGCGTTCTTCCTGGAAATTCGACCAGCTCACGCCGACGGTGATATCCTGGGCGAACGCAGCCGTAGCCACAGCGCCCGACAGCATGGCTGCTGCCAGAAACTTCAGGGATTTCATGTTTGTTCCTCCAGTTGCGATAATCGCGACGGCAATGCTTCGGACCTTCTTTCGAATCTGTATTCTGCATTGCTGCGGCACCTAGCATGCGCCATTTAATTTGGTTGTCAAATTTATTTTGACCTTGCGTCGGTTCCGGCGCTAGTCTTGATCGGAGACCGGGGCATCGAACCCCGGCAGACCGGGAGGACCGACAGCGTGGCCAGAGGGGGACACTCGCTGCAAAAGGAATGGCGTGCGCAGGCGCGTGCGGGCCGCGCCCGCAGGACGGCCTTGCTGTCGCTTGCGCTGTGCGCAACCCTCTCAACGCCCGGATCGGCCAATGAGGACACGGCCGGCACGCTCTATGCCGTGCCCCACTATGTCGATGCTACGGGCGTCGCAGGTCTGTCCCATAGCTACAGCGGCAGCACCGACTATGTGGTCGGCGGCGGCGCGGCGGCGTTCGATTGCGACGATGACGGTCGCGCGGACCTCGCGCTGGCGGGCGCCGAGGAACCGCTCGCGCTTTATCGCAACGCATCCGCGCCCGGCCGCCCGGCCTTCACGCGGCTCGACCGTGCCCTGCGCCGCCCGGTGACGGGGGCGACCGGCGTCTATCCGCTCGACATGGACAGCGACGGCAAGCTCGACCTGTTCGTGCTGCGCTTCGGGCAGAACATGATCTTGCACGGGCTCGGCAACTGCCGTTTTACCGATGCGACATCGGCATTCGGCCTGCCCGATCGCGCCGACTGGACGACGGCCTTTGCCGCGCACTGGTTCGGCGACGACCGGATGCCGACGCTCTTTATCGGCAACTATGTGCCCCGCGACCGCCCGCTTCAGAAGAGCGGCAATTGCGAGGAAAACTACCTGCTGCGCCCGTCGGGACCGGACGCTGCGACCTACGGCGCGCCCGAACCGCTCGGCCCCGGTGCCTGCACGCTCTCGGCGCTCTTTGTGGACTGGAGCGGGACCGGCCGGTTCGACCTGCGGCTCGCCAATGACCGCGAATATTACGACCGCGGCCTGAGCGAACAGCTCTGGACGGTCGAGGGCGGCACCGCGCGCGCCTTCGGCAAGGCAGAGGGCTGGGACGATGTCTCGCTCTGGGGCATGGGCATCGCGGCGGACGACCTGACCGGTGACGGCCGGCCCGAGATGCTCGTCACCTCGATGGCCGACAACCGGCTGGAGGCGCTGACAAGTCCCGACTCCGGCCAGCCCAAGTTCGAGAATATCGCCCGCGACCTCAACAGCACCGCCCAGCGCCCCTATGCCGGACCCGATGCGCGCCCCTCCACCGCCTGGCACACGGCCTTCGGCGACGCGAACAATGACGGATACTCGGACCTGTTCATCGTGAAGGGCAATGTGGACGAAATGCCGAAGATGGCCAATTTCGACCCGGACAACCTTCTGCTCGGCGGACCGGACGGGTTTGTTGAGGCCGGCTTCGAGGCTGGCATTGCCGTCGATACGAAAGGGCGCGGCGGGCTTTTCGAGGATCTGACGGGCAACGGCGCGCTCGACATTCTGACGGTGAACCGCAACCAGCCGGTGCGCTTCTTCGCCAACCGGACAGCGTTGGGCAACTGGATTGCCATCGACCCGCGCCAGACCGGGACCAACCCGTTCGCGGTGAGCGCGCGGGTGGAGGTTGAAACGGCGCTCGGACCGCGCAGCCGGACCCGCCTTGTCGGCGGGGGCCATGCGGGCGGCAGCCTATTGCCGCTGCATATCGGGTTGGGCGACGCACGGTCGGCACGCCTGCGGATCCGCTGGCCCGACGGGACATTTGGCGACTGGGTGGAACTGGAGGCCGGACAGGTCCATCGGATTGACAAGCGTGCAGCACCCGACGGCGCGAAACAGGCGGTGTCCCAGTGAGCCCGCGCACCGACACGCGCGGGTCGCGCCGCACCATTCTGGCGCATATCCGCGCGCGCTCGGGCATTGCCCGCGTCGATATTGCCCGTGACACAGGCATCAGCCCGGCCACGGTGACGACGGTCACCGCAGAACTGCTTGCTAAGGGGCTGGTGGCCGAGGTTCTGGCCGAACCGGACAGCGGCACCAAGCGCGGCCGGCCGCGTGTGCTGCTCGCCCTCAACTCGGACGCCTTTCTGCTCGCAGGGGCCAAAATCTCGAACAACCATATCACCGTCGCCGTGATCGATTTCGGCGGCGAATTGGTGGCCGACCATGTGATGCCCCTGCCCCGGGCACGCGGCACCGCGCGCGATATGGCCGATTACGTCCACGCCGCCCTGACAGAGACGCTGGCGCCCATCGGCAAGGATGTGGCCGACCTTGCCAGCATCGGGGTCGGCCTGTCAGGCTTCGTCGATGCCGAAAGCGGCGAGGTTCACTGGAGCCCGACGCTCAGCACCCGCAACGTGCCCTTCCGCGACGTTCTGACCGACCGGCTCGGTGTGCCGGTCCAGATCGACAATGACGCCAACCTCGCCGCGCTGGCGGAACTGTGGTTCGGGGCCGGACGCGGCATGTCGGATTTCATCGTACTGACGATCGAGGAAGGCGTCGGCATGGGGATCGTGCTCGACAACCGCCTGTTCCGCGGCACGCGCGGCATTGGGGCCGAGTTCGGCCATATCAAGGTGCAACTGGACGGCGCGCTCTGCCGCTGCGGCCAGCGCGGATGCCTGGAGGCCTACATTGCCGATTATGCCCTTTTGCGCGAGGCGGGGGCGGCCATCGGTGCCGACCAGATGGATGGCACCGGCGCGCCGCAACAGATCGACAGCCTGATCGCACTGGCCGAGAGCGGCAACCACGCCGCCCAGTCGATCATCGACCGCGCGGGGCGAATGTTCTCGCTCGGGGTCGCCAATGTGATCAATATCTTTGATCCCGAACTGATCATCCTGTCGGGCGAACGGATGCGCTTCTTCAGCTATTTCGAGGAGACGTTCCGCCAGCGGCTGGCACAGAACATCATCGATATCGACCGCGATCCGGCGCGGATCACCGTGCACACATGGGAAGATCTGCTCTGGGCCAAAGGGGCTGCCGCGCTCGCCATGGAGGGGCTGACCGACCGGATCCTGCAGGAGCCCGCCGGCTGAACAATGCCCCGGCGCGGTCAGTGCCGCAGCCTGCCACAGGTTGAACCGGCCGCACGAAAGCCCTTAATAGACCGGACCGTCCGGCAGATTGGACCGCCGGACGCCCTTTTGGAACAGGAAGGCTGCGCGTGGCCCCGACGGATCGCCCCAAATTGATGGACACCGGTTTCCGGCAGACCGTGATGCGGCTGTTGCGCGAAAACATGCCCGCCCACAAACGCAATTATGCGCTGGCTGTGGTGGCCATGGTTCTCATCGCGGCCTCCACATCCGCGCTGGCGCTGCTGACGCGGGAAATCGTCAATGACGTGTTCGTGGCGCAAAACAAGGCCGCGATCGGCGGTGTGGTGGGGGCCGTGATCGGCCTGTCGATCATCCGCGGTTTCGCGACCTACGGCCAGACCGTGCTGATGACAAAGATCAGGGCGGCCATCGTCGCCAGCCTGCAGGAACGCCAGTTCGCCGCCTATCTCGCACAGAGCGCATCTGTCTTCTCGGGCGCCAGCCCGGCTCAGTTCATGGCCAAGATCAACCTGTCGGCCGCCTCGGCCAGCACGGTCCTGATGACGGTGACGACAAACCTCGTGCGCGACGGGCTGACGCTTGCGGGGCTGATCGCGGTGATGGTGTCGCAGGACCCGATCATGTCGGTCTTCGCACTTGTGATCGCGCCGCTGGTGATGGGCGGCCTGTCGCGGATCATGAAACGGATCAAGCAGCTGGCCGCTGCCCAGCGCGATCTGGAAGCCAATGTGATCTCTTCGGCCACCGAAGGGCTGCAGGGCATCCGCGTGGTCAAGAGCTTCCTTCTGGAAAGCGAGGTGATGCGCCGCGTGGGCAAGGCGATCCGAGCGCGCGAGGCGCGGATCAACAAGCTCGCCCGGACCGAGGCGATTTCCAGCCCGCTGATGGAAACCTTGGGCGGCATCCTGATCGCGGCCTTCATCGTCTATGCGGCCTGGCAGAGCCTGACGCTCGGCAAGAGCCCCGGCGAGTTTGTCGCCTTCATCACCGCTTTCCTGCTCGCCTATGAACCGGCCAAGCGGCTGGCGCGCATGAACCTTCAGGTGCAGAAGGCCATCGTGCCGGTGCAGCAGATGTATGAGGTGCTCGACACGATGGAGCCGGAAGCGGCGCTTGCGGGCACAGCGGAACTGCAGGTCCCCGAAGGTGCGATCCGCTTCGAGAATGTGTCCTTCACCTATCCCGGCCAGAGCGCGGTGCTGACCGATGTGAGCTTCGACATCGCACCCGGCGAACGCGTGGCGCTCGTCGGGCGGTCGGGCGCGGGGAAAACCACGATCGTGAACCTGCTTCTGCATATGATGCAGGATTATGCGGGCACCATTTCCATCGACGGCACCGATATCCATACGGTCACGCTCGACAGCTTGCGCCGGTCCACGGCTTTCGTGGCACAGCACACGTTTCTGTTCTCAGGCACGGTGCGCGAGAACATCCGCTTCGGGCGGCCGGACGCAACAGACGCAGAGGTGGAAGCCGCTGCAAAGGCCGCCAACGCACATGATTTCATCGAACGCCTGCCGGGCGGCTATGATGCGGAAGTGGGCGACAGCGGCGACCTTCTGTCGGGCGGCCAACGGCAGCGGATCTCCATCGCGCGCGCGCTCATCAAGGATGCGCCGATCCTCCTGATGGACGAGGCCACGTCCGCGCTCGACGGCGAATCGGAAACCGCCGTGATGGGCGCGCTCGACAGCCTGATGGAAAACCGCACCACCGTGGTGGTCGCGCATCGCCTGTCCACGATCGAGAAGGCCGACAAGATCATCGTGCTCGATGCGGGGCGCATCGTGGCGACGGGCACCCATGCGGAACTGTCGGAACGCTCGCCCCTCTATGCGTCGCTCTTCCTCGGACTGGCCGAGGCGGAAACGGGCGCGGAACCGGCGGCCGACACGAAAACGGCGCCGGAGGCCTGACCCCGACGCCGTCCGATTGCCGGTCCTGCCCGCCGTCAGCCGACGAAGGCTTTTTCCAGAACGAATCCGCCCGGCTGGCTGTTGGACCCTTCCTCCAGTCCGGCCGCCTCGCAGATCGCTTTCACTTCGGTATTGAGCCCCATCGAGCCGCAGATCATCACCCGGTCTTCCGCCGACAGGGGCGGCAGGCCCAGATCGTCGAAGAGTTTGCCCGACCGCATCAGGTCGGTCACGCGGCCGCGCACCGCGCTGTCTTCCTGCGTGGTCGTGGGATAGTAGCGGAGCTTCTCGGCCGCTTCCTCACCGATAAGCGGGTCATCTGCGATCCGGTCCATCAGGCTGCGCCCGTAGGCCAGTTCGTCACCCGTGCGGCAGGTGTGGGTCAGGATGACCTCGTCGAACCGCTCGTAAATGTCAGGATCGCGCATCAGCGAGGCAAAGGGCGCAATGCCGGTGCCGGTTGCGACCAGATAGACGCGTTGCGCGGGCAGGAGCGCGTCGAGCACCAGCGTGCCCACGGGCTTTGGCCGCACGATCACCTGATCGCCGACCGCGATTTTCTGGAGCTTCGAGGTGAGCGGCCCGTCCGGCACCTTGATCGAGTAGAATTCCAGTTCCTCGTCCCAGGCGGGCGAGGCGATGGAATAGGCGCGCAGGAGCGGTTTGCCGTCGTCCTTCAGAAGGCCGATCATCACGAACTCGCCCGAGCGGAACCGCAGGCTGCGCGGGCGTGTCACGCGGAAGGAAAAGAGCCGGTCGGTCCAGTGGGTGACTTCCGTCACGGTCTGGGCATCGGGCAATACGGGCTGCGGCCGCGCGGCTGCGGCGATCGGGGTCTGGTCGTTCATCTGATGCGTCCTTGCTTGCGCGGGGCGTGTCATTCGGATCTGGCGGAGCGGCGCTCAGACCGCGCGGCCCACCACATCCTGATAGCTGGTGCGGTCCCAGTCGGACCGGGCGAGCCACTGGTCCTGCGGCGCGCGTTTGGCCAGATCGTCGGAGATTTCCACCTCGTCGAAGCCGCAGCGCCGGGCCATCGGATACTGGTCGGGGATCACGTGGCCCACGGCGCGCAACCGGCCCTGATAGCCCAGCGCCCGCAACTGGCGCGCAAGGCTGAATCCGCGCCCGTCGGCAAAGCTCGGGAAGGGAATGTGGATAGTGTCCGCGCGGTCGAACACATCGACCAGCTCGGCGGCCGGGGTGGCATTGTCGACGATCACGCCGAACGGTGCCTCCACCTTGGCGCGGTTCGCGGCCTTCACCTCTTCGAGCGGCACCAGAAGATAGGCGCCCGCTTCCGTCGCGGCGGCCAGATTGTCGTCATGGAACCCGTCGTCCCGTACGATGATGCTCATCGTCTTGCTCCTCGTCTCGTGCGCCGCGGCCTCAGGCCGCCGGACGCACGACTTTCCCGTTTTCGTCGAAATGGATGCCGCATTCGGTCTTGTCGCTGCCCGCCCAGCGCCCAGCGCGCGGGTCCTCGCCCTCGGCCACGGGCCGCGTGCAGGGCGCGCAGCCGATGGACGCAAAGCCCCGGCGGGTCAGCGGATGGCGCGGTAGGTCATGCGCGTCCATATAGGCGCGCAAATCTTCGGGCTGCCAGAAGGCGAGCGGATTGACCTTGATGCGGCGGCCGTTCTCATCCTCGAAAAGGTCCATGTTCCGGCGCGCATCCGTCTGGTGGCGCTTGCGGCCGGTGATCCAGGCATCGAACCCATCCAGAGCGGCGTCGAGCGGCGCCACCTTGCGCAACGCGCAGCAGGCATCCGTGTCCTTCAGGTGCAGGCGTCCGAACACATCGTCGCGACGCACGGCTTCGCTGTCCGGCGTGATGCGGCGGATATCCGTCAGCCCGAAGGCTTCCGCCAGTTCCAGCTGGTAGTCGAGCGTTTCCTGAAAGAGCATCCGCGTGTCCACGAAGATGACCGGCACATCCTTGCGCAGGCGCGAGGCCAGATGCAGGAGCACGGCCGATTCCGCCCCGAAAGAGGAGACAAGCGCCACCCGACCAACCGCGTTGCCGTTCAGCACTTCGTCGAGCCGCTGCAGCGCGGTCTCTTCCTTGGCCTTCAGGTTCAGCGCGGCGACGCGGTCCGCGACCGGCGTTTCCAATTGTGTATCACGCGGCATGGCTCTTCACTCCCTGATCGGGGTAGAGCGCCGCCTTGAACGGCGCGGCGCCGAGGCGGCGATAGGCCTGAAGGAAGGTTTCCTCGGGGCTTTCACGCTCTGCCAGATAGGTGTTCACGACCGTTTCGATGGCCGGCACGATCGCCTCCGCCGAGAAACCGGGACCGACCCGTTCCCCGATGGCGGTTGTTTCCGTCCCGTCGCCGCCGAGCGTGATCTGGTAGTTTTCCACGCCTGCACGATCGAGGCCGAGGATGCCGATATGGCCGACATGATGGTGACCGCAGGCATTGATGCAGCCCGAGATCTTGATCTTCAGCGGACCGATATCCTGTTCCAGTTTCAACTCGTCGAACCGCTGCGAAATCTCCTGCGCGACCGGAATGGAGCGCGCCGTGGCCAGAGCGCAGTAATCCATGCCTGGGCAGGCGATAATGTCCGACACCAGCCCGATATTGGCGGTTGCGAGCCCCGCTTCGCGCAGCGCGGCGTGGACCGCGGGAATGTCGGCGCGGCGCACATGCGGCAGGATGATGTTCTGCTCGTGGCTCACGCGAAGCTCGTCATGGCTGTAGCGCTCGGCCAGATCGGCGAGCACGCGCATCTGGTCCGACGTGGCATCGCCCGGCGTGCCGCCGACCGGTTTCAGGGACACGGTGACGATGCCATAGGCCGGGTTCTTGTGCTCGGCCACATTCGTGTCGACGAAGCTGCGCAGGATCGCGTCGCTGTTGAGCGCCTCCTCCAGCGTTGCAGAGCGCGTATTGTCGAACTCCGGCGGCTCGAATGCGGCTTCGATATCGGCCAGCAGGTCGGCCGGCGGACCGGTGAACACGTCGCGATTGCGGGCAAACACCTCTTCGACCTGGGCGCGGATCTTGTCGATGCCGTTTTCGTGCACCGTGATCTTGATGCGGGCCTTGTATTTGTTATCGCGGCGCCCGTTGAGGTTGTAGACCTGCAGGATCGCTTCGAGATAGGGCAGAAGGTCCGCCTTGGGCAGGAACTCGCGGATCGTCTTGCCCACCATCGGCGTGCGGCCGAGTCCGCCACCCACGATCACCTCGTAGCCCGGATTGCCCTGATCATCACGCTTCAGCACGAGGCCGATATCATGGGCGCGCGTCACGGCGCGGTCCTCGGACGCGCCGGAGACGGCGATCTTGAACTTGCGCGGCAGGAACTGGAATTCGGGATGGTCGGTGGACCACTGGCGCAACAGTTCCGCGGTCGGGCGCGGGTCTTCGACCTCATCGGCCGCGGCACCGGCGAAATGGTCCGCGGTGACGTTGCGGATGCAGTTGCCCGAGGTCTGGATGGCGTGCATCTCGACATCGGCGAGCGCGTCCAGAATCTCTGGCACATCCTTCAGTTTCGGCCAGTTGAACTGGATGTTCTGGCGCGTCGTGAAATGGCCATAGCCCTTGTCCCACGTGTCCGCGATATAGGCGAACTGGCGCATCTGGCGGCCGTTGAGCGTGCCATAGGGCACGGCAATCCGCAGCATGTAGGCATGAAGCTGGAGATAGAGACCGTTCATCAGCCGCAGCGGCTTGAACTCGTCCTCGGTCAGCGACCCGTCAAGGCGGCGCTCCACCTGCGAGCGGAATTGGTCGACACGGGTGCGGACGAAATCATGGTCGAAATCATTGTAGCGATACATGGGTCAGACCTCCGCCTGCTTGCCGTGGAAATAGTTGGACGGGCCGCGGGTGCGGAAGGCTTCGCGGAAATGGACCGGGCTCGGCCGGCCGTCGGATCCGACCGACACTTCAGCCAGATAGGCGCCGACGACGCGGGAATGCTGGCTTTCCGCTGTTGCAAGCATTCGGCGCGCCACCTCTTCCTCGGCGGCGACGAACGCCTCCTCGATGTCACCGGTCCAGCCGCAATCCGCGGTCAGGTAGACAACGTCCCCTTCCAGAAGGTCATTGGCGGTGATGACGGCGGGCTTGAATGCGCGGGCCATGGCGGGTCCTCGGAAATGCTCTTGTTCAGTCCCTCAGATATAGAACTTTGTTCCGAATCTTTCACCATATCGGCCTTGAATAAGCAGATTTGTTCTGGGATAAGCCGGAAAAGAAAACACAGTTCTCAAATACGGCGGAGCCGCACAATGGAAGTCTCACTCGACGCGATCGACAGGAAAATCCTCTCGGAACTGCAGCAGGATGCCAGCCTGCCGCTCGACGAGATCGCCCGCCGGGTGGGGGCCTCCAAGACCCCGGTCTGGAACCGGATTCGCAAGATGCGCAATCAGGGTGTGATCCGCAAGCAGACGGTCATCCTCGACCCGGACCTGCTGGGGTTCGAGAGCTGCTTCTTCGTGCTGATCCGGACCTCGGAGCATGAGGAGGGGTGGCAGGACAAGTTCTTGAATGTCATAAGGAATCGCCCCGAAGTGATGGAAGCGCACCGGCTGGCGGGCGACATTGACTATATCCTGAAAGTGCGGGTGCCGAACGCCAAGGGCTATGACGAATTCTACCAGAAACTCATCTCCGAGGTGAAGCTCTTCAACGTCACCGCAACCCTGTCGATGGAAGAGATCAAGTCGACCACCGCCCTGCCGCTCTGACGCGGCGCTCAGCCGGGGTGCAACTGCCCCGCGAGCGGGTGATTCTTCAGCCAGCCCGCATGGTGGCGGTCCGCGACATAGCAGATCCGCAGATCGGCGAAATCATTGTGGTCGGAGAAATGCACGGCCGTCTTGGCCGAGATGCGGCTCGGCAGGAAACACCAGAGCCCCTCGTCATTCATCGCCGCCGCCTGGCTCGTGTCGCGATAGACGAGCAGGTCGGCCAGCGCCGGTTCATCCACCACTTTCACCGTGAAATCCGCGTAATTCGGATTGGATACCGCGCAGACCAATGTCATCCGTTTCCCCCCTATGCTCGCCGGGTCGACACGCTGCCTCGGGGGAAGGGTAACACGGGACCGCGCTCGCGCCAAAACGGACCGGATCGGCGCTCGGATTCTGCTCGGGGGCCTATGTCTCGTGTGCGGGACGCGGCGGACGTTTACGGCTCGACCTTGAGGATCAGCGGCGTTTCGGTTTTCGCGTCCACATCGAAGGTTGAGCGCCCCGTATGGTTCAGGTGGCGGCCATAGGTATGAAGCGAAACCGCCACTTTGTCCCCGTTGTTGACCACGCTGTGTATGTCTTCGGGCAGACAGCAGACTGCGGTTCCGGGATAGAGCGTCTCTTCCTTGGTCGGAACAAGATCCGCGAAACCGGGTTTGGAACCATCGTCGAGCCGCTTGTAGTTGATTTCATGTTCCTGGCCTTCGATCCCGGACACGACGGCCCAGGTCTTGTGATTATGGGCTTCGACGCCGCGACCCGGTGCCCATGCGATGGCGAAGACCGCAAGGTCGTGATTGTCCTCTTCATGCAGAAGGTGCAGCCCAACGCCCTGTTCAGGGTCGGTGAAGCGGTACTTGTCCTTGAACCAGCTTCGATCGGACGCGAGCCGCAAAGCGAGAGGCTTGATCTTCTCGGTGATCACGCCGACTTCCGTCTCTTCCGCGACGATGGCGCGAATGTCCTCGACATAATCCTGAACCGAATATGCAGGCATGAACGCTCCTCCCCCTTTGGAACGCCCATCAGGGTACCCTGAAACCCACGAAAACCAATGCCGGCGCTCGCGGCCTTCGCGCTGTCGGGCGCTCTTGGAGCAATCCCGAATTTCCCACACCTCGGGATGTGAGCAAATTCGACCTTCTCCACCACCGGCGACTGCAACCGGTTTGCGGGCCGTTTCGCTCAGCCGTCGAAAAAGCCCGGTCCGGCGCGCCCGCGCAACGCGGCGGCCAGATCCGCCCCGAGACGTGCTGCATCCGCAACAGGCGCAGCCCCGCTTTCCGTCAAGCATTCGGACCCGTCGGGGCGGATGATCTCGCCGCGCAAGTGCACCTGGTCGCCATCGAGCACCGCCAGCCCGCCGATCGGCGTCTGGCAACTGCCGTCGAGACCGGCTAGGAACGCGCGTTCCGCGGCCAGACGGTGGCCCGTCGGCGTGTCATGAATCGCCGCCAGCAGCGTGGCGATACGGGTATCGTCCTGCCGCCGCTCGATTCCGATTGCGCCTTGTGCGACCGCCGGCAGCATGTCCGTCACCTCGATCGGCGCGGCCGGCACATCGCTGAGGCCCAGCCGGTTCAGACCCGCCATGGCAAGGAAGGTGGCTTCGGCCACACCGTCGGCCAGTTTGCGCATGCGCGTCTGCACATTGCCGCGAAACTCGACGACCTTCAGGTCGGGCCGCCGGTGCAAAAGCTGCGCGCGCCGCCGCAAAGACGAGGTCCCGACCGTCGCGCCCTGCGCCAGATCGGAAATCGCGCCGGCATGCGGCGCGACAAACGCATCGCGCACATCCTCACGCGGGAGGTAGCAGTCGAGCAACAGCCCCGCGGGCTGCGCGACCGGCATGTCCTTCATCGAATGGACCGCCAGATCGATCTCGCCCGCCAGCAGCGCATCCTCGATTTCCTTGGTGAAGAGCCCCTTGCCGCCGATCTCGCCCAAGGGGCGGTCAAGGACGCGGTCGCCGGTCGTCTTGATGACGACGATCTCAAACGCCTCTTGCGGAATGTCATGGGCGGCCATCAGCCGGTCGCGGGTCTCGTGCGCCTGGGCGAGCGCCAGCGGCGATCCGCGCGTGCCGATGCGCAATATGTCGGGTCGGTCGGTCATGGCGCGGACCCTAGACGCGCCACCGCCAAGCGGCAATGGGCTATCACGCCGCAAGGCCGGGCGGGGAAGTCTGCGCCCAATCTCCCCTTTTGCCCGCGCGGCGCAACAGGTAGGGTCCGGCCCGACATGATATGGGGAGCCGCCGATGAAGAGCGCCGACAAGACCCTTCTGAGAGCCCTGCGCGGGGAAACGCTGCCGGTGCCGCCGGTCTGGATGATGCGTCAGGCCGGGCGCTACCTGCCGGAATATCGCGCCACGCGGCAACAGGCCGGGTCCTTCCTCGATCTGTGCTACAACCCCGATCTCGCGACCGAGGTGACGCTCCAGCCGATCCGCCGTTACGGGTTCGACGCGGCGATCCTCTTTGCCGACATCCTGCTGATCCCGCAGGCGCTCGGGGCCGACCTGACTTTCGTGCAAGGCGAAGGCCCGCGCCTGTCCACCATCACCGGCAAGGCCGACATGGACCAGCTGCGCGGCGTCGACACGATCGACGAGACCTTGTCACCGATCTACGAGACCGTGTCGAACCTGCGCGCGGCCCTGCCTGCGGAGACCGCGCTCATCGGCTTCGCCGGCGCGCCCTGGACCGTGGCCACGTACATGATTGCAGGCCGCGGCACGCCCGATCAGGCCCCCGCGCGGCGGATGATCTATGGCGATCCGGAAACGTTCGACCGGCTGATCGACCGGATCACGGATGCGACGATCGAATATCTGTCACGCCAGATCGCGGCAGGTGCGGAAGTGGTGAAGATCTTCGACAGCTGGGCCGGCACCATGCCCGGCCGCCATTTCGCGCGCTACTGCGTGGAGCCCGTGGCGCGGATCACGCGCGAACTGAAAGCGCGGCATGCCGATGTGCCCGTGATCGGATTTCCGCGTGGTGCGGGCGGGCATGCGATCGGCTTTGCCGAAGCCACAGGGGTCGACGGGCTGGCGCTCGACACGAGCGTCGATCCGGCATGGGCTGCGGCGACGCTCCAGCCCCATGTCTGCGTGCAGGGCAATCTCGACCCGCTTCTGATGGTGGAAGGCGGCGACGCGCTCCGCCGCGAAACCCGCGCCATCGTGGACGCTTTCTCCGGCGGTCCGCATATTTTCAACCTTGGTCACGGGATCACGCCCGACGCCGATCCCGACCATGTCTCCATCATGCTGGAAACCATCCGGGGGTAGGTCATGCCGCAGTTCAATCGTATTCTCCTGACCGGCGCGGCCGGCAGCCTCGGCCGCGAATTGCGGTCCGGTCTGGCGCATCTGACCACCCACCTGCGTCTGGCCGACCGGGCCGACATGGGCACGGCCGCCGCGCATGAGGAACTCGTCCAGTGCGACCTGTCTGACCCGGAGGTCGGGATGGAGATCACCCGCGACGTGGACGCGATCGTCCATTTTGCCGGTGTCGCGCGCGAGCAGAGCTTCAACGAGATCATGACCGACACGATTCCTGGCACCTACAACATGTTCGAGGGCGCCCGGAAGAACGGCGTGAAGCGGGTCATCTTCGCAAGCTCCATCCATGCGGTCGGCTATTACCGGCTGGAAGAGGTGCCCGACACGCGCCAGCCGCACCGGCCTGACAGTTTCTACGGCATGGCCAAATGTTTCGGAGAGGATCTGGCAAGCCTCTACTGGAACAAGTTCGGCGTGGAATCGGTCTGTCTGCGCATCTGCTCGGCGCTCGATGCTCCGAAAGAGCGGCGCAATCTCTGGTCCTGGCTCAGCTTCCCCGACACGGTGCGGCTGGTGGAACGGTCGCTGACCGCGCCGCGCACGGGCCATTCGATCATCTTCGGCACCTCGGCCAACAGCATGCAGGCCGTGTCGAACGCGCACGCGACCCATATCGGCTACGACCCGCAGGACACTGCCGACGCGTTCCGGGACGAGATCGAGGCCCAGCCGCTGGCCGACCATGAGAGCGACCTCGTGCGCAATGTGGGCGGTTTCTTCACCAACTTCCCGCATCCCGACGACGCGGAGTGAGCGACAGGGCCGGCCACACCTGCATAGGGCGCCGCGCATGAGCGGCGCACCCGACATTGTCATTGTCGGCGGTGCGATCACCGGAAGCGCGACGGCCTGGTTCCTGGCCTGCGAACAGGGCTATCGCGGGCGGATCACGGTGCTGGAGCCCGACCCGACCTATGCCCGCGCGGCCACCGCGCTCAGCGCGAGCGGGCTGCGGCAGCAGTTTTCCCAGCCCGTCAATGTCGCGATCGGGGTCTTCGGGCGCGACTTCCTGCGCGCAGCGCCGGAGCGGCTCGGTCAGGACCTGATGTTCCACGAAAACGGCTACCTGACGCTGGCCGCGACAGAGGCGGGCGCGGACCTGCTGCGCGCGAACCATCGCGTGCAGACGGCGCATGGCGGCGACATTCGCTTGCTCGAGCCGGACAGGATCGCCGCCTGTTGGCCACATATGAATGTTGCGGATATCCGGCTTGGCGCCTGGGGCGCGACGGGCGAGGGCTGGTTCGACAATATGGGGCTGCTGTCGCTCTTCCGCACACAGGCCCGCGCCGCCGGCGTCACCTACCTGAAGGACAGCGCCACAGGGATCACCCTGCGCGGCGGGCGGGCCGTGTCCGTCACGCGGGACGGCGGCGCTGCGCTCGACTGCGGCCAGGTTCTGGTCGCGGCGGGTGCGGCATCCGCCGCACTGCTGGCGCCGCTTGGCATCGACCTGCCGGTCAGGCGCCGCAAACGCACCAATTTCCTCGTCACCTGCCCCGATCCGGTGCCCGCCGGCTTGCCGCTCATCGTCGATCCGTCGGGCACTTTCGTGCGGCCGGAAGGCACGGGATTCCTGTGCGGCACCGCGCCCGATCCGGACCCGGATGTGGCAGCGGACGATTTCGATCCGGACTGGGACCAGTTCGAGGCAGCCATCTGGCCCGCGCTGGCCCACCGGATCCCGACTTTCGAGCGGCTGCGCGTCGCCTCGGGTTGGGCCGGGCATTACGACATGTGCACGGCGGATGCGAATGCGCTGGTCGGACCTCTGGCGGAGGTGCCGAACCTCTATGTCGCCTGCGGCTTCTCCGGCCACGGGTTGCAGCAGGCACCGGCCGTCGGCCGCGGGCTTGCGGAACATCTGGCGACCGGCACCTGGCAGAGCCTCGATCTGTCGCCGCTCCGCCCCGACCGGATTGCGGCGGGCGACCTGCTCGTGGAGCGCAACATCATCTGAACCGCAGATGCGGGCTGATTTTGTCGCATCCCGCAGCGCGCAGATGGTGCTTTGCAACATGGCAAACGCGGCATAACATCAGGGAAAAACGCAAGGATCATCGTCATGTGCGACGTGATGCACACCGCCAAGGGACGCGGCCCGCGCCGCCGCCGGGCCTGACATGGCACCGACGCCCCAAGAACTGTATCGCGCCGTGGACCGGACCTGGGCGCCGGCTGACGTGATCACCGAAGGCCCCTGGACGATCCGGCGCGGCGAAGGCGGCGGCAAACGTGTTTCCGCCGCGACGCTGAACCGCCGCGATATCGATGACCTGAGCCGCGCGATCGAACAGGCCGAAGAGGCCATGTCCGGCATCGGTCAGGAACCGCTCTTCATGATCCGCGACGGCGATGCGCTGCTGGACGCGCGGCTGGGCGCGATCGGCTATCGCATCGTCGATCCGGTCACGCTTTTCGTGGCCAGTGCCGACCGGCTGTCGCGGATGGACCATCCCGATCACAGCGTGATCCGCTGCGACGCGCCTTTGGCGATCCAGCGCGATATCTGGGCCGCGGGCGGTGTCGGGCCGGAACGGATCGCCGCGATGGAGCGGGTGACCGCGCCGAAAACCTTCCTGCTGGCGCGGTGCGACAACCAGCCCGCCGCCTGCGCCTTCATCGCTGCCGATGGCGACGTGACCATGCTTCACGCGATGGAGGTCGCGCCGCGGTTCCGCCGCCGCGGGCTGGGGCGTCTGGTGACCGCCGCCGCAGCAGAATGGGCGATGGAGCAGGGATCGGGCTGGCTCAGCCTGCTGGCAACACGCGCCAACACCGCCGCCAACGGGCTCTACCGGGCGATGGGGATGGAAGCGGCGGCCCAGTACCACTATCGTCAGCGCCAGACGCAACCGCCCCGGGACCGATGACCGACCGCCTGACGACCGCCCTAGATCTGCCGCCGCTCGACCCGCTTCCGCCGGAGACGCAGGCCTATTTCGACCTCTGCGCCGAGAAACTGGGGCTGGTGCCGAACGTGCTGCGCGCCTATGCGCATGACATCGCGCAACTGGACGGGTTCACCGCGCTCTACAATGCGCTGATGCTGGGCGACAGCCCGCTCAGCAAACTGGAACGCGAGATGATCGCGGTCGTCGTTTCGGCGGAGAACCACTGCCATTACTGCCTTGTGGCCCATGGTGCGGCGGTGCGGGGCCTGTCGGGCGACCCGGTTCTTGGCGAGACACTGGCCACCAACTACCGGATGGCCGACCTGAACACTCGCCAGAAGGCGATGCTCGATTTCGCGGTGCTGGTGACCCGCGCCTCGGCCACGATCGAGGAAGCGGATCGCGCGCGCCTGCGCGAGGCCGGCCTGTCCGACCGGGAGATCTGGGACGTGGCCAATGTGGCGGGCTTCTTCAACATGTCGAACCGCGTTGCCTCTGCAACCGCCATGCGCCCGAACCGCGACTATCACGCCGAGGCACGGACCACGTGACGCGCCATCGCGCGGCACTGGCGCGGGGGCTGGCGGGTCTGGCCGCCGCCCTGACCTGCGGGCTTCTTGCAGCTGTCGGTCCGGTCCGGGCTCAGGATTTTCGGCCCGTGGAAGGGTCAGTCCAGACATGGTCCCATGACAGCGGGCTCGACAGCTACGCGCTCGCTACCGGCCCGTTCGAGGCCGGCACGCTTCCGCGGGAACGGGTCGAGGGCCAGACCCTGCGCCGCATCTGGCGCCGAGAGGGCGGCGACGGATCCACGCTCTCGGCGCTGCAATATGCCCGGCACGAGGCCCGGGTGCTCGGCTACGAGATCCTTTTCGAATGTGACACGGAAAATTGCGGCGGATTCGATTTCCGTTTCGCACTCGACGTGGAATCGCCGCCGCGGTTCGAGAGCGACATATCCGATTTCCGCTACCTGAGCGCGAAGCGTCCCTTTGCGGGCGGCACATCCTATCTGGAAGTGGTCATCAGCCGCTCTCCCCGCGGGATTTACACGCAGGCGACCGAGATCCGACCGCAGGCCGTGCAAACCCTGCCGCTTGCCGACACGGCCCCGGCGGAGGTCGAAACACCGACGCTCGACCAGCAGCTGGCGCGCGACGGATTTGCCGTGCTCGAAGGGCTGGCATTCATCGCCGGAGAAGCGCTGCGCTTCGATGATCCGGAGGACCGGCTCGGCGCGGTGGCCGCGTGGCTCGAAGCCAATCCCGATGCGCGGCTCCTGCTGGTCGGTCATTCCGACAATCAGGGCGGGCTGGAGCAGAATATCGCCTTGTCGCGCGCCCGGGCCGAGGCCGTGCGGCGCGCCCTGATCGAGGATCACGGGATCGATGGCGCGCGGCTCGACGCGCAAGGGGCAGGATTCCTGTCGCCGGTGGCCAGCAATGCAACGGACGCGGGCCGCGCCCGCAACCGGCGTGTGGAGATCGTCGTCAGATAGGCATGAACCAGTCGCAGGGCGTCCGGCCTTTGAACGCCGCGGCCAGATGGTCGATGAAGACCCGCAGCTTCGGTTGCACAAACTGGCCCGCCGGATAGACCGCATAGATGCTGATCAGCGGGTTGGCGAGGTCGGGCAGAACCTGCACGAGCTTGCCGGTCTGCAGCGCATCGCCAAGGATGAAACTCGGCTGCATGGCGATGCCGAGGCCCGCCTCGGCCGCGATCCGCAGCGCCGTGCCGTTGTTCGCGGTGAGCGGACCGCCGACCCGGACCTGCCGTTCCTCGCCTGTGGGCGAGGTCAGGCGCCAGAAATTGCCGGTCGACATGTTGGAATAGTGCAGCAGCGTATGCGAGGCGAGGTCCTCGATCCGTTCCGGCGCACCGTGCTTTTCAATGTAGGAGGGCGCCGCGACGAGCAGGCCGCCCGCCTCACCGAGCTTGCGGGCGCGCAGGCTGCTGTCGGGCAGGCTGCCGATCCGGATCGCGAGGTCAAACCCCTCGTCCACCAGATCGACGAACTTGTCGCTCAGCTCCATGTTGATCTTCATTTCCGGATGGTCGAGCAGGAACTGCCCGACAAGCGGCGCGATGTGGCTGGTGCCGAAGGACACCGGTGCCGAGAGACGGAGCGTCCCGCGCGGCGCTTCCTGCAGGGCGGTGACGACATCGTCGGCCTCCTGCGCGTGGTTGAGGACGCTCATCGCACGGTCATAATAGATGAGGCCGATCTCCGTCGGGCTGACGCGGCGCGTGGTCCGGTTGAGAAGCCGCGCGCCGAGCCGGTCCTCCAGCGAAGCGACATGTTTGGATACGGCGCTCTTCGACATGCCGAGCCGCCGCGCGGCCTCGGTGAAGCCGCCCTGATCCACCACGGAAACGAAGGCTTCCATCTCGCTCAAACGGTCCATGCTTAGCCTTTCGTTTCCATCATGGCGTCAACATGGTTTCGAGCGGCCTATTGTCAACCGACGACAACCGTCGCGGAAGATGAAATCTTGGTGAATTTTTTCTTGCCAGAGGGCGGCGGTGCGACTCATGCTGCCTGCATGTGCCGTTTCGTGACCATTGCCTATCTCGTGATTTCCGCTGTTGCGGTGGCCCTGATCTTCATTGATCCGGGCGATGATCCGCTGTCGGCCATCTTTGCCGTGACCGTGGCCATGCCCTGGACAATCCTTCTGTCCGATGTGCTCGGCGACAATGTGATCGTCAACACGGCGGCGATCGGCGGCTGCATCCTGCTGAACGCGCTCATCCTCTTCGGCGTGTGCAACTTCTTCCGCCGGAGCTGATCCCCGGCGGTTCCCGTCACCTGACGCCCTGCGACCGGCTCAACCGTTGCAATAGTTGAGCTGGGTTCCGTACATCACCGCCCGATCCTGCACGCTGCGCGCCACGTTGATCAGCCAGCGCTGGTTGCGATAGCTGCCGCGGGCATAGCCTGCGTGACCCTGGTGATATGCAAGATACTGATTATAGGCATCATTCTTGGCGATGCCGTTCTTTTCCCAGCTCTTGTGCATATACCAGCCGATGAAGTCGGAGGAATCGGAAAAGTCGGTCCGTTTCGCGCGCCGCTTGCCGGTATCGTCCTGATACCAGTCCCACGTCCCGTCGATGGCCTGCGAGAAGCCATAGGCCGTGGACCGCCGCCCGTTGGGAATGAACCCGAGCACATATTTGCGCGGCGTGCGCGCATCATGCACATATTTCGATTCCTGATAGAGGGTCGCCATCTGGACCTCGACCGGCACGCCCCATTTGCGTTCCGTCCGGGTCATAGCCTTGTGCCAGCCAGGTCGCTCGTCCTTGATGGCACATGCATTGTCCAGATTGCTCGGTGGACCGGATGCGCCACAGGATGCGAGGGCAAGCACCAGAAGGATTGCCATGCGTCGCATGTCATCTGCCTCAATTATTGCTCGATGTTCTTTTTATGAGGCAATTGTGCGGAAAAGCGGCTGACGAATCAAGCCTGTGTCAGATCAACAGTCCGAGTATGAGCGGCAGGGCCACAATCGACATGAGCGTGGAGACGACGACAAGGCTCGCCACATCCCGTGATCCGGCCCCGTATTTCGCCGCCAGCATGTAGGAGGTGACCGCCACCGGCGTCGACATTTGCAAGACCAGCGCGCCGAAAGCGAGGTCCGGCAGATCGAACCAGCGCCCGACAAACACGGCGGCCGAGAAACAGAGCAGCAGCTTCAGGGGCGCGATCAGAAGCGCAAGCCCCGAGGCGCGCATCTCCATCCGCGCCAGCGCCACCCCGAGCGTCACCAGCATCAGCGGAATGCCCATCTGCCCGATCAGGTCGAGCGCGTTCATTGACCATGTCGGCAGGCCCGTGCCGGTGAACATGAAGCCCAGCCCGAGCACGGTGGTCCAGACCATCGGTTCACGCAGCGCCGGCCGGATCGATCCGCCGCCCGACACGATCCAGACGCCGATGGTGAAGGAATAGATCGCCATGAGCGCGAAGATCACCACCGCATAGTCGAGCCCTGCCGGCCCGAAGGCAAAAAGCGCCAGCGGCAGGCCGATATTGCCGGTATTGCCGAAAATGACAGGCGGCAGGAATGTCGGAATGTCGAGCCGCGCCAGCCGGACAAGCAGAAGCGCCCCCACCGTCACCAGCCCGTAGCCCGCGATAGTGGCATAGATCGTGGCTTGCAGAGCGGCAGGGTCGATCTCGGTCCGGATGAGCGCGGTCAGGATCAGGCAGGGCACCGCCACGGTCATCGAGAGCCGGGTGACGAAGGCCACATCATAGTCCCAGCCGAGCTTCACCCAGCCCACGCCAAGGCCCGCCAGCACCAGCACGGGGGCCACGATTTCAAGGACCTGAAGAAAGAGTGCCAGCATGCGTCCGCCCTGTTCGCCACCCGTTGGAATCCCGCGTTGTGGACAATATGTCAACCAGCGGATAAGTAGGCAGGTCGAAGAAGGAAGGTCCTGAATAGAAATGCTGAAAACACGGGCAAAATTCAGAATCGGTGACGTGGTCAAGCACCGCGTGCACCCGTTCCGTGGCGTCATCTTCGACGTGGACCCGGAGTTCAACAACACCGAGGAATGGTGGGAGTCGATCCCCGAGGAAATCCGCCCGCACAAGGACCAGCCCTTCTACCACCTGCTCGCGGAGAACGAGACGAGCTACTACATCGCCTATGTGTCGGAGCAGAACCTGCTGCCCGACCCGTCGGGCGAGCCGGTGGAACATCCCGAGGTCGAAGAACTGTTCGGGGAGATGGCCGGCGGCCACTACAATTCGTCGACCCTTTACCACTGACCTGCAACTGGCCAGTCTGGACGGGCGGTGATGCCTGTCAGAGCGGCTTGCGGAAGAACACCCTGTCGAATCCTTCATCCTCGCGCCGGGCGATGGCCGTGTAGCCGAGGCGGGCATAGAGCGCGCGGTTCTCTGTCATTCGTGCATGCGTGTAGAGCGTGACGGCCGGACAGCCCGCGTCCCGCGCGGCCGTTTCGCAAGCGGCGATCATCTGCCGCCCACGCCCCTGACCACGGGCGTCGGGATGCACGGCCACATTTTCAAGCAGCATGTCTCCATCAGGCTGGACATGCCAGGTGATGAAGCCGAGCGGCCGCCCGTCCGGTCCGTCCAGCACGCGCAGCTCGCCCGCCGCCACCTGCGCGGCATAGTCGATATCGAGCGGCTTGGGGCGTTGGCCGATCCGCGCCACATAGGGCGTGTAGGCGGCCTCGGCTATGGCCAGAACGGCCGCCAGATCAGCCGGTCCCGCCACCCGCAATTCAGCCGCGCCCGCCATCAGTAGCCCAGCGCGCAACCGTCCTTGCGCGGGTCGGAGGCGCCGCTGAGCAGGCCGGTATCGGGATCGATCCAGATCGCCTGCGCGCCGCCGAGCGCCACCTCGGGAATGGTCACCGAGTGGCCCATGGCTTCCAACTGTTCGCGCACGCTCTCGGGATAGCCGCGCTCGACCTCCATCGACCCGTCGCGGTTGAAGCTGCGCGGCGCATCGACCGCTTCCTGCAATTCCATACCGTAATCGACAAGGTTGGACAGAAGCCGGACATGCCCGTTCGGCTGGTAGGCCCCGCCCATCACGCCGAACGGCATCAGAAGCTTGCCTTCCTTGCGCAGCATCGCAGGGATGATCGTGTGCAGCGGCCGCTTGCCGCCGCCCGCCTCGTTCGGGTGGCCCTGCTCCAGCGTGAAGCCCGCGCCGCGGTTCTGGAAGCCGATGCCGAACCTCTCCGACGCGAGGCAGGAGCCGAAACTGTGGAAGATGGAATAGATGAGTGACACGGCCATCCGGTCCGCATCCACAACCGTCAGATAGACCGTATCCTTGTGCACCTGTTCGGAAAGCGCAGCCGGCGACCGCATGGCGCGTTCGGGGTCGATGAGCCCTGCCAAAGCCTTGGCTGTGTCTTCCGACAGCAGGTGATCGAGCCGCGCGCCCGGTGCGTCGGCCTCGGCCATGAACCGGTTGCGGGCGTCATAGGCGAGCTTCGCCGCCTCGGCTTCGATATGGGCGCGGCGGGCGCCAAGCGGCGGCAGCGACCCGATATCGAACTGCTTGAGGATATTTGCCATCAGGATCGCCGTCGCGCCCTGTCCGTTCGGCGGCAGTTCGACAAGTTCATAACCGCGATAGTCGCCGCTCACCGGTTCCACATAGTCGCACGCCGTCGCCGCGAAATCGTCAAGCGTGTGGGTGCCGCCGAGCGCACGCAGCGAATTGACCATATCGTCGGCCACCTCGCCCTCATAGAAACCGGCGCGCCCGTCCATGGCGATCTTTTCCAGAACCTCGGCCTGTTTCGGGGCGCGGAAGAGCGTGCCGACCTTCGGCACCGCACCGTCCACCAGATAGAAATCCCGCGCCGCGCCCTTCAGGTCCGGCGCCGCCAGCGCCCAGTCGAACGCCGTCCGCGGGCCGACCGGCACGCCGGCGCGGGCATAGTGGATGGCGGGCGCCAGCGCCGTCTTCAGACCGAGCCGCCCCCAATCTGCCGAGAGCCGCACGAAAGCATCCACCGCGCCCGGCACGGTGACGGCATCGGCCGAAAAGGCCGGCATGGTCGTGTGGGCGGCGTCCCGCAGCCGTGCGGCGTCGAGCCCGGCCGGTGCGCGGCCCGACCCGTTCAGCCCGACGATCCGGTCCTCCCCCGCGGGCTGGACAAGTGCGAAAAGGTCGCCGCCGATCCCGGTCATCTGCGGTTCGCAAAAGCCCAGAAGCACCGCAGCCGCAATGGCCGCATCCATGGCGTTGCCGCCCTGCTCCATCATCTGGACTGCGACCTTGGCCGCAAGAGGGTGGGAAGTGGCGCACATGCCGTTGGTGGACAGGACGACGGAACGTCCAGGGAGGTGGAAATCACGCATGGGTCGGGCATCCTTGAAAAATCGCGCTCACCGTATCGGCGCGGGCGGGCGATTTCCAGACGCGAAACACACCGAAGCGTCGGCGCAGTGAAGACCGGCAACAGGCGCTTATCGGCAGGGGGGTGTGGGGGAGGGGGTTGGGGGGTAATTCCGGCGTCGTGACGTTTAGGGTGGGGGCAAAAACGAAACGACGCCGGTGCAGAAAACTGCTTGGAAAGTTATTGCGTTCAATCAGGACCGAACCGCGCCGAAATTGTGGTCATTTTGTGGTCGCAGGTGAACGCAGCGTGAACCTGACAGTGTTCTCAGGTCTTTTTTGCCCAATTTCCGGTAATTCCTGCCCCAAGCGGGGCTGAAACGGGGACTGCGAATCTATTGGGAATCAATAGCCGCAGTCGCGCCCAAGAAATTACCCGGTGCCTGCCAGTCAAGGTGGGGGCTGACGGCGGACACCGGGTCTGAAGCTTTAAAAGCTACAGGCCAAACTGGTACAGCCACGGATTCCGGCTGTCATCGGCAAAAATCCAGTCTTTCCAAACTGATCGGAAGGCGCGGCAAAGCTGCAACAGATGTTGACCTTGCAATGACGCGGCGCATTCCGCACACTTCGATCATGCATCACGGAACAACAGGCACCGTCAGCACATTTCCTTCCGCGCCCCTGCCGGTCAGTTTTCACAGAACGGAACTGGCGGTGATCCTCGGGCTTTATGGCCGCATGGTCGCCGCCGGGGAATGGCGCGACTACGGGATTTCCGCCCTGCGGGACGTGGCGATCTTCTCCATCTTCCGGCACACGGCGGAACATCCGATCTACCGGATCGAGAAACGCCCCAAACTTGCGCAGCGGCAGGGCATCTATGCGGTGATCGGGATGGACGGGCGGATCCTGAAGCGCGGCCACGATCTGCCGACCGTCCTGCGCGTGCTGGAACGCAAGCTGATCCGCGCCGTCGCGGACTGAGGGCCGCTCAAGGCCGCCGGACCGCCGTCACGTCGCCCTCTCCCGCATCCCTGATCCGCGCCATCGCATCCCGCAGCGGCTCGAAACTGACGGCCATCGCGTGGGCATTGGCGTGGAGCAGCGTCCTGTCGTCCGCCATCCAGCCGACATGACCGCGCCAGAAGACGAGATCGCCGCGCCGCAGCGGCGCGTCCGGGTCAAGACGCACACCTACCGCCGCTTCCTGCTGGTCGGCATCGCGTGGGCCGTCCCGCCCGACCATCGCGAGCGCCAGCTGGACAAGCCCCGAACAGTCTATGCCGAAGGCCGATGTCCCGCCCCAGAGATAGGGCGTGCCGACAAGACGCTCCGCCACCGTGACGGGATCGCTGTCGGGAAGCGCGCCCATGGGCGCCAGATGCTGGCGTGGCACGTGGCCGAAGCCCGTGCGCAGGAAATCCCCTTCTTCCCCCACCACCGTCACGGCAGCCCCGAGACTGAGCGCAAGGGCGGGCCGCCGCTTCATATTCGCTTCGGGATAGGCATGGGTCTGGCGGACATGGACAATGTGGGTCGGTTCCACTGGCACGCCGAGCGCGGTCCGGTCCAGATAGCCGACATAACTGTCCGCCCCCGCCTGAACCCATGCCATGCCGGTGCTTTCATCCTCCTCGTAGACCGTCACCATCGCACCGGCGCGAAGCTGGCTCGACAGGGCGGGCGCGTCGGGCCGGTCCCGCAGATCGGCAAGCGGCACCGTCACCATTGCAGGGCGTCCCGTGACGTAGCGGTCGGCGTCGACCAGCCCGCGCAGGCTGGCCGCGGCGAGGTCCGGCCGCGCGACCGTCAGGCGCGGGTCACTGCCGGCCATAGGTGGCGTCCAGATGGTGCAGGATCGCGCGCGCCGCCTGGCTCGCGCCGCCGCGCGGGCGCCCGGGCGCGGCCGCGGGCGTCCAGCCGTAAATGTCGAGATGGGCGAACCGTTCGGCCCGCTCGACGAACCGGCGCAGGAAAAGCGCGGCCGTCACCGATCCAGCCATCCCGCCCTTTGGCGCAT
This sequence comes from Oceanomicrobium pacificus, assembly GCF_009833495.1. Lineage (GTDB taxonomy): Bacteria > Pseudomonadota > Alphaproteobacteria > Rhodobacterales > Rhodobacteraceae > Oceanomicrobium > Oceanomicrobium pacificus. Next base: position 790,623 of record NZ_WUWG01000001.1, read on the forward strand.
TGTCGAGATCGGCAATGTCGGGCTCGATCATCGGCTCGTACGGATCCCAGAAGGGCATCCGCCAGAGCGGGTCGGCCACCGCGCGCGATGCCGCGCCGAGTGCATCGGCCAGCCCCTCATCATCGGTGTAGAAGGGCATAAGATCCGGCCCGAGCGCGACCCGCGCGGCACCTGTCAGCGTGGCGAGGCAGAAGATCGCAGCGGGCGCTTCCTCGTCTGCCAGCGCCAGCGCATCGGCGAGCACCAGCCGTCCCTCGGCATCGGTATTGTTGATCTCGACCGTCAGCCCCTTGCGCGACATGAGCACATCGCCCGGACGGAACGCGCCTGCCGAGACGCTGTTCTCCACCGCCGGCACAAGCAACCTCAGCCGCAGGTTCAGCCGCAGCGCCATGATCATCCGCGCCAGACCGATCGCGTTCGCAGCCCCGCCCATGTCCTTCTTCATCAACGCCATCGAGCCGCCGGGCTTGAGGTTCAGCCCGCCGGTGTCGAAACAGACGCCCTTGCCGACGAGCGTGACCTTCGGCGCGTCCTCCGGCCCCCATTGCAGGTCCAGAAGCCGCGGCTCCACGTCCGAGGCCCGTCCGACCGCGTGGATCATCGGGAAGTTTTCAGTCAGGAGCGCATCGCCGCTGGTGACCGCGCAGGTGGCGCCGAATTCGGACGCGAGCGATGTCACGGCGTCCTCCAGTGCGGCCGGCGTCATCTGGTTGGCAGGCGTGTTGATCAGATCGAAGCTGAGCATCGCCGCAGCGGCGATCGCCTCGGTCTCGGCCGCATTGACACCGTCCGGCGCGACGAGCCGTGCAGGCGCCGGCTTGGCCTGCTTGTAGCGGGTAAACCGGTAGCTCGACAGAAGCCAGCCGAGCGCAATCTCGCGCGCCAGTGCCGCATCCTCGACGCCGCCCAGCGCATAGGTGCCCTCGGGCAGGCTGTTGGCCAGATCGGCGAGCGGAAAGCGGCTCCGCGCCCGTGCCGCCGCATCGCCGAGACCAGCCAGCACACCGGCAATCCCGCCATCGGGCGCGGGCAGCACGATCCGGCTGCCGGGCGTTGCGGTGAAGCCGCTTGCACGGACCCATGCGGCTTGCGTGTCAGGTGCCTCTGCCAGCCAACCGTCCAGCGCATCGGGCGCCAGCGCGGTGAGGGGGATCGCGTCCGCGGATGCCGGTGCGAATGTCGGGGTCATGCTTCTCTCCTGAGCCGTTCGCGCCGACAGTATCTGCTCCGGCGGGGATTGAAAATCCGCATCACGACAGCGCGCGGAGCGCCGGACCGGCCTTGAAAACCCTTGTCACGGGGCTTTACTTCGCCCAACAAGAACCGACTTCAATACAGGGACCCGTGCACCATGCATCATGCAAAACCGCTGCCTCGCTTCCTCGTCCAGCGCTACAAGGGCTGGAAGGCCACGCAATTCGAAGAGAACAAGTCCTGGTACTCGCGACTTGCCGACGAGGGGCAGCGCCCGCGCACGATGATCATTTCCTGCTGTGACAGCCGGGTGCATGTGACCTCCATCTTCGGCGCCGACAGCGGTGAGTTCTTCATCCACCGCAACATCGCCAACCTTGTCCCGCCGTTCGAGGTGAGCAAGACGATCCACGGCACCTCTGCCGCGATCGAATATGCGGTGACGGCGCTCAAGGTGTCGAACCTCGTGGTGCTCGGCCATTCCAAATGCGGCGGCGTGCAGGGCTGCTACGAGATGTGCACCGGCGAGGCACCGCAATTGCAGGAAGCAAGCAGTTTCGTCGGCCGCTGGATGGACATCCTCAAACCCGGTTTCGAGCGGATCGAGAAGAACGAGGGCGACAAGCAGGCGAAGCTGACGGCGCTGGAGCATGAAAGCATCCTCGTCAGCCTCGAGAATCTGATGACCTTCCCCTTCGTGAAGGAGGCCGTGGAATCAGGCCAGCTGTCGCTCCACGGGCTCTGGCATGAAATCGGATCCGGCAGCCTTGAATGCTACGATGCCGACAAGAAGGAATTTACGCGCGTCTGACGCCCGGCGACATGACGACACGAAAAAAGGCGGCCGATGGGGCCGCCTTTTGCATTGGTACGGCTGACACACGTCAGCCTTTCTTCAGGACCTCGCGGCCAAGCAGTTCGGCGATCTGCACCGCGTTCAGCGCCGCGCCCTTGCGCAGGTTGTCCGACACGCACCAGAGGTTCAGGCCATTGTCGATCGTGCTGTCCTGACGGATGCGGCTGATGAAGGTCGCATAGTCGCCCACACATTCGACAGGCGTGATGTAGCCGCCGTCCTCGCGCTTGTCGACGACGAGGATACCGGGCGCCTCGCGCAGGATGTCGCGGGCCTCGTCCTCGTCGAGGAAATCCTCGAACTCGATGTTCACGGCCTCGGAATGGCCGACAAAGACGGGCACACGCACGCAGGTTGCCGTGACCTTGATCGACGGGTCGACGATCTTCTTGGTCTCGGCCACCATCTTCCACTCTTCCTTGGTCGAGCCGTCGTCCATGAAGACGTCGATATGCGGAATGACGTTGAAGGCGATCTGCTTGGTGTAGACGTCGGGCTCGACCTCCTGGCCGGGGACATATTTGCCTTTGGTCTGGTTCCACAACTCGTCCATCGCGCCCTTGCCCGAGCCGGAGACCGACTGGTAGGTCGACACGACGACGCGCTTGATCCGCGCCCGGTCATGGAGCGGCTTCAGCGCCACGACCATCTGTGCGGTCGAACAGTTGGGGTTGGCGATGATGTTCTTCTTGGCATAGCCGTGCACGGCCTGCGGGTTCACCTCGGGCACGATCAGCGGCACATCCGGATCGTAGCGGTAGAGCGAGCTGTTATCGATCACCACGCACCCGGCGGCCGCGGCCTTCGGGGCATATTTCTTCGTCGCTTCCGAGCCGACCGCGAACAGCGCCATGTCCCAGCCGGTGAAGTCGAAGGTGTCCAGGTCTTCGGTCTTCAGGGTGGTCTCGCCAAAGCTGCATTCGGTGCCCAGCGACTTGCGCGACGCAAGCACGGCAATCTCGTCGACCGGGAACGCGCGTTCCGACAGAATGTTCAGCATTTCGCGGCCCACATTGCCCGTGGCGCCCGCGATGACGATTCGGTAACCCATCTCCGTTTTCTCCTGAAATAAGGGTTTTGGACGCGCGCTTCTAACCTATCCTTTCGCGATTGTGAAATGCGCTCGGGTGACGCAAGGGCAAGTTCGGTCCATAGTGGGGGCGGAGGTGCCGAAATGAGACAATTCCTGGCCGCCGCAATTCTGGCGGCAACGGGCACCGCCTGCCTTGCCGACACGGTCCGCATCCTAGACGCATCCGCCAAGCGGCAGGGTGCCGGCTGGACCATTTCCGTCACCCTTGAACATGCCGATACGGGCTGGGACCATTATGCCGATGCGTGGCGCGTCGAAGCGCCCGACGGCACCGGGCTCGGCCAGCGCAAGCTCCTGCACCCGCATGTGGACGAACAGCCCTTCACCCGGTCGCTGATCGGCGTGATGGTGCCCGACGGGGCCGACCATCTGATCATCCGCGCCCGCGACACGGTCCACGGCTGGGCGGAAGAAAGCTTCCGCCTGACCCTGCCCGACTGACACCTGCCCCATCGCACTGGACAACGACCACGGTTGACTTTGGCGGGTTTTTTATATAACCGTATGGTTATGAATAGCGGAAGCCATCACAAGAAGGACGACCAGCTCGACGCTGTTTTCGCGGCGCTGGCCGACCCGACGCGGCGCGCGCTCCTGCAACGTCTTGCCCGCGGCAGCGCCAGCGTCAGCGAACTGGCCGCGCCGTTGCCGATGAGCCAGCCGGCTGTATCCAAACATCTCAAGGTGCTGGAAGGAGCCGGCCTCGTGACCCGCGGGCAGGACCGTCAGCGCCGCCCCGCGACACTCGATGCCGCACCGCTCGTGCCCGCCATCGGCTGGATCGAGGCGCTGGAGCGGGTCTGGACCGGCCGGCTCGACCGGCTCGATGACCTGCTTGAAGAACTGAAGGCAACAACCGACCCGACCGAGGAAGGAACAGGGACATGACCGACGTGCCGACCTATGTGCTTGAACGGAATTTCGACGCGCCGCGGGCGCTGGTCTGGAAAGCCTGGACCGATCCGGAACTGCTCGCCCGCTGGTACGGGCCGGGGGTGGAGACGATCATCCATGCGCTTTCGGTGCGCGAGGGTGGTGCGTGGCTTTGCGAGATGCGCTGGGGCGACAATGCCAATTTCCAGCGTGCGGACTATACCGAAGTGGTGGAGCCCGAACGGCTCGTCTGGCTGCACACGGTGACGGATGCCGACTGGCAGCCCGCGCCGAACCCGATGATGCCCGACTGGCCCCGCACCCTCCTGACGGTCGTCACCTTCGAAGCACGCGGCGACAAGACCTTCCTGCGCCTGACCTGGACACCGCATAAGGCCACAGACGCCGAAATCGCCTGCTTCGCCGGCGCCATGTCCGGCCTCGACCAGGGCTGGGGCAAAGGGATGGAGATCTTGGCGGACGTTCTGGCGGAGTTGATGGAGTAAACCCCCTCACCCCAGAAACGGCTCCTCCCGTTTCTCGCCAAACCCCAGCACCGTTTCCGCTCCGGTCCAGAGCGCAACCTCGCCTTCCATCCCGTCGGGATCCGTGAAGGTGATCAGGCGCACCGCGCCGAAATCGGTGATCTTCCCGTCCGAAGCACCGGCCTCCACCAGCCGGCGGCGCAGGGTCTGCAGGCTCTCCTCGTCATCGACCTTGAGCGCCAGATGGTCGATATGGCCGCGCCGGCCAAGTTCCGTCGAGCCGGCCTCGAAACCGGTCGGCTGCGGCATCTGGAACGGATGCAGCGCAAACCCTTGCCCGAGGTCGATGAGCGCATGGCGCACCGCTGCGCCACCCGGCCCGGGCTCCGATATGTCGAAGCGCGTCTCGGCGTCGAAATGGGTCTCGTAGAAGGCGATCAGCCGCCCGATATCGGCGGTGAAGAGCGTCAGGTGATGCGCGCCGCTGGTGATGGCCATGGGATCCTCCGCAATTGCGTCCGGTCCATCCAGCATAGCGGAAAAGTGCGAACCCCGCGCAATCCCGCCGAAAGGCGATGATTGTATCGCCTGCGGAAACCCAACATGTCGAATGAAATGGTCGGAGTGAGAGGATTCGAACCTCCGGCCCCTGCCTCCCGAAGACAGTGCTCTACCAGGCTGAGCTACACTCCGTGACCGAGGCGAGCATCTACGCTGCTTTCGCCCCGAGTTCAATCCTCTTTTTGACCGGCCTGCGGATTCCTGTCAGCGGCCGCCCATGTCCCGCGCCCTGCAGGGCACAGGTGGCCAGAGCCGGCGCGATGCCGGCTCCGGCCACACTCCGTGTCAGAGGCTCGCGTCGAGCGCGGCGAGGATCGCGTCGCCCATGCCGGTGGTCGAGACCGGGCTGCCGCCCTCGGCCTGCATCAGGTCTGCGGTCCGCACGCCATCGGCCAGAACCTTCTCCACCGCCGCTTCCAGCCGGTCGGCTTCCGCGCCCTGGTCGAAGGAATAGCGCAGCGCCATCGCGAAGCTGAGCACGCAGGCGATCGGATTGGCCTTGCCCTGGCCCGCAATGTCGGGCGCGGAGCCGTGTACCGGCTCGTAGAGCGCTTTGGGGCGACCGTTCTCCTGCGGCGCGCCGAGGCTGGCGGAGGGCAGCATCCCGAGGCTGCCTGTCAGCATCGCCGCGCAGTCGGACAGGATGTCGCCGAAGAGATTGTCGGTCACGATCACGTCGAACTGCTTGGGCCAGCGGACAAGCTGCATCGCGCCATTGTCGGCATACATGTGGCTCAGCTCGACATCGGGATATTCCTCGTCATGGACATGCTGCACTTCCTCGCGCCAGAGGATGCCGCTCTCCATCACATTGGCCTTCTCCATCGAGCAGACCTTGTTGTTGCGCCGCCGGGCCAGTTCGAACGCGGCCCGCGCCACGCGGCGGATCTCGTCCGTCGTGTACCGCTGGGTGTTGACGCCGATGCGTCCGCCCTCATTGTCGGGCGTGATGCCGCGCGGTTCGCCGAAATAGACGCCGGAGGTCAGTTCGCGCACGATCATGATGTCGAGCCCCGCCACCACATCGCGCTTCAGCGACGAAAAGTCGGCGAGCGCGTCGAAACATTGTGCCGGACGCAGGTTGGCGAACAGGTCCATTTCCTTGCGCAGCCGCAGAAGGCCGCGCTCGGGTTTCACGGAAAAGTCCAGTTCGTCATATTTCGGGCCGCCGACAGCGCCGAGCAGGACCGCGTCGGCCTCCTGCGCCTTGGCCATCGTCTCGTCGGTCAGGGGCGTGCCATGCGCGTCATAGGCCGCGCCGCCCACAAGGTCCTCGGTCACATCGAAAGCAAGCCCCCGCTTGGCGCCGAACCAGTCGATCACGCGCCGAACCTCGGTCATGACTTCGGGTCCGATCCCGTCGCCGGGCAGGATCAGGAGGGAGGGGTTGCTCATGGGATGCCTCGTCAGCTGGACTAAGTTGCAAACCGCCTAGCCCGTCGCTCACGTCGGGTCAAGCCGCAGGCCCGCCTGACGCTCCCGTGCGCGCACACCAGGGCGCCAGACCGTCCGCCAGCGCATCGGCCACCGCGCGGATTCGCGGCACGTGGCGGAGCGGCTCGGGCAGGGTCAGCCATACGGGCAGCGGCGGGATGACCAGTTCCGGCAGAACCTGCTCGATCCCGTCGGTCCGCATCGCCACGCCGCTCTGGCAGGCGCCGATGCCGCAACCTGCCCGCACCAGTTCCCAATAGACGGTCTGGCTGTCGCAGCGCAGGCCGAAGAAGTTGCGGTCCACATTGAAGCCCATCGCGCGCATCCCGTCGATGATCAGCGTCGAGCGGTCGTAGCCGATCAGGTCATGGCCGGAGAGCGCCGCGGGGTCCTCGGGCCGTCCGCGCCGGTCCAGATAGGAGCGGTGCGCGAAGAGCCCCAGCGGCAGGTCGCCTAAGTGCCGTGCCACCACATCGAGTTGTGTCGGACGATACATGCGCAGCGCGATATCGGCCTCGCGGAACAGCAGGTTCTCCGAACTGTCGGACGGGGCGATTTCCAGCTCCAGCTCGGGCAGGGACCGACGGATCCCGGCGACTACTGGCGGCAGGATATGGTGGGAGACGAAGACGCTCGCGGTGATCCGCACCGTTCCGGTCAGTGCCGTTTCGCGGCTTTCCGCCGCGCGCGCAAGCCGCGCCGCTGCATCCGCCATCCGGCGCGCCTGCGGCAGCAGATCGAGCGCTTCATCTGTCGGCGACAGGCCGCGTGCATGGCGGCGGAAGAGCGTGGTTCCGAGCCCCTGTTCCAGAGCGCGGACCTGCCGCCCGAGCGTCGGCTGGCTCACCCCGAGCCGCCGAGCCGCGCCCGAGAGCGACCCTTCGTCGAGAACGGCAAGGAAGGCCGGCACGAGATTCCAGTCCATCGCGGCTCCTATCGGCTCGTACTTATTCATTTCTGAATATCATATCGTCACATCACGGCAATTTCTATTCTTGGATGAATGGACAACTCTGGATGTATCAGGTCGGGGGCAGCCCCGACGCTCATCAAGGGAGCCACACCATGACCCGCAATGTCCTCATTCTCGGTGCTGCCGGCCGGTTCGGCCGTGCTACCACCCGCGCCTTTCTCGACGGCGGCTGGACCGTGACCGCACTCGTCCGCGACCCTGCCCGCGCATCGCTGCCCGCCGGGGTGTCGCCGGTCACGGCCGACGTCACGGACCTGCCGGCCCTTGCCCGCGCGGCGGCGGGTCAGGACGTGATCGTCCATGCGATCAACCCGCCCTATCCCGCATGGGAACGTCAGATGCCCGCCATCACCGGAGCGGTGATCGCGGCCGCCCAGTCCAGCGGCGCGGCAGTGCTCATCCCCGGCAATGTCTACAATTTCGGCGCCGGGATGCCGGACCGGCTCGGACCGGACACGCCGCACGCCCCGACCACCCGCAAAGGACGTTTGCGCGTCGAGATGGAGGAGCGATTCCGCCGCGCGCCGGGCCTGCGCACACTCATCCTGCGCGCCGGTGACTTCATCGAGGCCGAGACCACAGGCAACTGGTTCGATTCGATCCTGACCAAACAGATCGGCGCAGGCCGCTTCACCTATCCCGGACCGATGGGCCGCGCCCATGCCTGGGCCTATCTGCCAGATCTGGCCCGTGCCGCCGAAGCGCTGGCGCGCGATCATGCCGATTGGGCCCCTTTCACCGACATGCCGTTTGCGGGTTTCACGCTGACCGGGGAAGAATTGCGCGCGGCGCTCGAGGATGCCGCAGGGCGTCTGGTGCGGCGGCGCCTTTTCCCTTGGCCGGCGCTCTACGCGGCCGCGCCCTTCTCGCGGATGATGCGCGAAGTGCTGGAAATGCGCTATCTCTGGCGTGTGCCGCACCGCCTGTCGCCGGACCCGCTCGCCACTGCCCTGCCGGGGTTCCGCCCGACGCCCCTCGTCACGGCGTTGGCGGACGCGATTGCCCCGCGTCTCGACAGCGCGCCGGTCACGGAAGCACAAGATCGAGCCACAGGAGCCCGTGCCGCGTGAAACGCGGACCGGCATCGTCTGGTCTCGATGGCCAGACGATGCCGCCCCCCGCCACGGACAGGCGACGGTCGGGCAGCACATAGTCGACCCGCAGCGCACCCGGTCCGTCCGGCGGTGCGGCCCAGCGCGCCGTGTCCCGGCGCGGATCGCCCGCATGGTCCTTGTCGGGTACCGCCGGTGGCGGCCCTTCCGGTCCGGCATCCTGAAGCCGCGCATGGCTCAGAAGGGCCTGCACCGCCGCGCGCTGGCCGGCCCCGTCCAGCGGGTCGAGATTGAGTTTTCCCGCAAGAATAACAGGTCCACCGTCCAATGGTGCCGTGCTGCCGGCATCATCGGGCACTGGCGCACCGTCGAGAATCTGCCGCAAGAGCGTCAGTTCGGCCGCATTGCGCCGCCCGTTCGCATCCTCCGGCCCGTCGAAGACCGGCGTGCTGGCAGAGATGCCAACCAGCGTCACCGGACCGGCCGGCAGGTCGATTTGCACCGTCCAGAGTCCGTTGGAACTGACCGGCAGCGCCTCGTCCGCTTCCGCAGTGAAAAACGGCGTCCCGTCCGCCTGCACCGGCATCGGCACATCCGGCAGATCGGCCCACCGGAAGGTCTGATAGCTGCGCAGGCTGCCCGCCACGAACGGATGGCGCGACAGGAGCAGCATCCCGCCATGGCCGGGGAACCGCCCGTAGCCCCACCCGTCCGCCGCGCCGGTCACCGATCCGTCGCCGTCAAGATCATGGCCGCTTGGCACACCTGCATTGGGCGGCACGGACAGATGGACCGGAAAGCCCGCACGCCGGGCGATAAGCGCGGCGGCGCGACCTTCGAAATCATGATCCGTGCCGGTCAGAAGGAGAATGTCGGCCCCTGCCGTTTCGATCGTCTCGAAGAGCGCCGCCAGCGCGGGATTTTCATCGCGCTGGAGATCGCGGATCAAGCGCCCCGGTCCTGCGCGTGACAGGCCGGCATCGAACGTGGCGACGCGCAGCGTGTCGGCGCCGGCGTTGACCGGATCGATCGACAGGAGGAACGGTGCAAGCAGCAGGCCGCGCAGCAGATGCCCGACCCGCAGGACCATCCGGGGCCGCCTAGCCGCCTGTCGGGCGCGACCGGCGCACCAGATAGCCGACTTTCAGCAGCGCCGCGCCACGGATCACGAGGCTCGCGGGCAGGAAGGACCAGATCGTGCAGCCCCAGATCAGCGGCTGGCTGTTGTCCAGCACCGACGGGTCGAACCAGCCCGATGCCCGCGAGACGAAAGCGGGAATCACATAGGGAAGGCCGATGCCGACGAGGATGTTGATCATCCCGTCGCGGTTCAATCGGCGCTCCACATCATGGCCCGAAGCCGGCTCGAATGTCGGCAGGTTGACCCACAGGTTGAAATTGTCGCGCCCGACCGGCCATTTGAAGAGCCAGAGCACCAGCGCGAAGAAGATCATCGAGGAGAAGGCGACCGCATAGGACAGGGCCGCCGCCCGCTCGATCAGCAGGCGGAAATCGGCATCCCCGTCATCCCCCACCATCGCGACGGCAATGTTCACGGGCGAGAGCGGGAAGTTCAGGAGCGAGGCGCACCAGTCGGCAAAGGCGATAATGTCGGGCGAGAACGGATCGAGCTCCATCGTCGCGCGGGCCAGAAACACCAGCAGCAGCACCTGCAGCGAGAAGGTGAAGAAGCGGATCCGGTTGTAGGGCGGGGCAAAGCGGAAATCGACCAGACCCGGATGGGTCGAGGCATATTCGAAAAGCGTGAATGCCGCGACGATCCCGCCGATGATGAGCGAGATTTCCTGCGCCGCACGGCTGATGTCCGGCAGCAGGAAGGCTGGCATCGACAGGACGATGACCACCAGCACGGCGCGGGCAAATGCGCCCGGTAGACGCTTGAACACCTGTCGCTCCCCATCCCTCGGGTCACGACAGGCGTTGTTGTCGCGACCGGTTTACAGCCAGGGTGCCTGTTTGGCGTACTGAGCCTCGAACGCGTCGATCTGATCGACTTTTTGCAGGGTCAGACCGATATCGTCCAACCCGTTCAACAGGCACTCTTTCTTGAAAGCGTCGACCTCGAAGGCAATTTCGCCACCGTCCGGCCCCTGAATCGTCTGGTTTTCCAGATCGACCGTCAGCACGGCGTTGGCGCCCCGTTCGGCATCCGCCATCAGCTTGTCCACCTCTTCCTGAGGAAGGACGATGGGTAAGATACCGTTCTTAAAGCAGTTATTAAAGAAGATATCCGCGAACGAGGGGGCAATGACACACCTGATGCCAAAATCCAACAGTGCCCAGGGCGCATGTTCACGCGAAGACCCGCACCCGAAATTCTCTCCGGCGACGAGTATTTGCGCATTACGGTATTGCGGCTTGTTGAGCACGAAATCGGGGATCTCGTTGCCGTCATCATCATAGCGCATCTCGTCAAAGAGATTCTTGCCCAGACCCGAGCGCTTGATGGTTTTCAGGAACTGTTTGGGGATGATCATGTCGGTGTCGACATTGATCAGCGGCATCGGTGCCGCAACCCCGGTGAGCGTGGTGAACTTGTCCATTTTCCGATCTCCTCAGAGCGCGCGAACGTCGGTCAGGCGACCGGTCAGGGCGGCGGCAGCGGCCATGGCGGGGCTGAGCAGATGCGTGCGTCCGCCCCGACCCTGCCGGCCCTCGAAATTGCGGTTGGAGGTGGAGGCGCAGCGCTCCCCCGGAGCCAGCTGGTCGGGGTTCATTGCTAGGCACATGGAACAGCCGGCCATCCGCCATTCGAAGCCGGCCGATTTGAGGATCTCGGCAATGCCTTCCTCCTCGGCCTGCTGGCGCACGAGGCCGGATCCCGGCACGACCATCGCGCGCAGCCCATCCTTGACCTTCTTGCCTTCCACGATCCGCGCCACTTCGCGCAGATCCTCGATCCGGCCATTGGTGCAGGACCCGATGAAGACGGTGTCGATGGCCACATCCTCGAGCGCGGTGCCCGGGGTCAGACCCATATATTCGAGCGACCGGGCCACGGCATCGCGCTTGCCGCCCTCGAAATCCTCGGGCGCGGGGATTTTCGCGGTGATCGGCAGCACATCCTCGGGGCTGGTGCCCCAGGTGACGACCGGCGCGATCTCTGCCGCGTCGAGCACCAGTTCGCGGTCATATTGTGCACCGCGATCGGAATAGAGCGTCTTCCAATAGGCCAGAGCCGCGTCCCAGTCGCTGCCCGACGGCGCGTGCGGACGGCCCTTCAGATAGTCGTAGGTCTTCTGGTCGGGCGCCACCAGACCGGCGCGGGCACCGCCCTCGATCGCCATGTTGCAGAGCGTCATGCGCCCTTCCATGGACAGGCCCTCGATGGCCTCGCCGCAATATTCGATCACATGACCGGTGCCGCCGGCCGTGCCGGTCGCGCCGATGATCGACAGGGTGATGTCCTTCGCGGTGACGCCTGCGGGCAACTCGCCCGTGACCTCGACCTTCATGTTCTTCGACTTTTTCTGGATCAGCGTCTGGGTCGCGAGCACATGCTCGACCTCCGAGGTGCCGATCCCGTGCGCCAGCGCGCCGAACGCGCCGTGGGTCGCGGTGTGGCTGTCGCCGCAGACGATGGTCATGCCGGGCTGGGTCCAGCCCTGCTCGGGGCCGATGATATGCACGATGCCCTGACGCACATCGTTCACGCCGTAATATTCGATGCCGAACTCTTCGGCATTCTTTTCCAGCGCTTCGACCTGGATGCGGCTTTCCTCATTGTCGATGCCGTTCACGCGATCGGGCGTGGTGGGCACGTTATGGTCGGGAACCGCGACGGTCTTCTCCGGTGCGCGGACCGGGCGGCCGGCCATCCGCAGACCTTCGAAGGCCTGCGGGCTGGTGACCTCATGCACGAGGTGGCGGTCGATATAGAGCAGACAGGTGCCGTCATCGGCTTCAGAGACGACATGCGCGTCCCAGATCTTGTCATAGAGGGTTTTCGGGCTGGACATGGAAGTCTCCGTGGAATCCGTGTGTCTTCTGGGTCAATCGGGATCGGATGCGCGCCCGCCATGGGCGCGCGACGCATCACGCACCGGCGAGGGGCGCCAGCCCCTGCGCATAGAACCGCCAAGGGAGCCGCTGCCTGTCATCAAGGTCAAATACCGGTCTCATGGGGATGATCTAGCGCCGTTTGGCCCTAGGGGCAAGCGGTCGCGCATGGCCGCGCAATTGACGCGGCGGGGGCTTTGGGCCATGCAGGACGGCAATCGACAACCTGACCGGAGCCGCGTCCTGTGGTGCTTTTCCGCCTCTTCTGCCTGCTGATCATCCTTGCTGCCGGCGCGGGCTTTGCGCCGGAACGCGCCTCCGCCCAGATCCCGATTCCCGGGCTCGACCAACTGACCGGCGGCGGTTCGCAATCCGGATCCGGCGATGGAGCGGGCGGCGAAAGCGGCAGCGGCAGCGCATCCGGGGATGGATCAGGCGACGGCGCATCGGGCGAGCTCGGATCGGGCGAGAGTGCCGCGACGCCGACCGAACAGCTGCTCGACATCCTCAAGGACGATCAGGCGCGGCAGGAACTGATCAACGAGCTTGAACAGCAGACAAGTGACGGTTCCGGCTCCGGCGACGCAGCCGCCGGCGACTATGAGCCACCGGCAGAGAAGCTCTTCCGCAAGGTCGGCACCGTGCTGCGCGAACGGCTCTTTACGGCCCTGACGACAACAAGCGATGTCGTTACCGATGCGATCGCGACCCTGCTCGCCGCCCCGAAAGCCGCCGCCGATATCGTCAGCGAACTGAACGCGCAATTCTTCCAGGACACGCTGTCACGGCTCGGCCCGATGGCCCTCGCGGCTTTCGCGGTCTATTTTCCGCTGACGCGGATCAACCGGCGCGCGCGGGCCTGGCTCAACGAGAAGGCGAAGAAGCACGGGATCATCATCACCTTCCTGATCAGCATCGTCGCGGCACTTCTGACCGTGATTGCCGTGACGGTCGCGACGATGGCGGGATTCCTCGGCGCGCTCACCAATACGGACGCGAACGGCGACCTCTATCCGGTGCAGGTCCATTTCACGATCGCCTTCTTCGTTGTCGAACTGATGCGGGCCTTCGCCCGCATGATCCTTGCGCCGTCGTTGCCGGGCCTGCGGCTCTTCACCATCCCCACCGCGGCGGCTTCGGTCCTGTTCCGGCTGGTGAGCCAGATGATCTACATCATGGGCTACACGCGGATGATGCTGGTCCCGTTCCTCAATGAACGCGGCCTGCCGCAGACGGGACGCGGTGTGACCATCCTTGCCGGGCTCGTCGTCACCTTCATCGTGATGCAGCGGGTGCTGAAATACCGCGAGGATGTGGCGGCGTGGATGTCGCCGCGAAAGGTGGAGAAGCCGCAGGAAAAGCTGACCCACTGGTTCGCCACCCACTGGCACTGGTTCGCGCTGGCTTATCTGGTGGGTGGGGTCCTCATCATCCTCACCCAGTCCGACGAGGTGATCGGCAACATGATCGGGAACACGTTCACCAACCTGTTCCTTCTCATCATCGGTATCAACGTGCTGACCGCCATGACGACATGGATCGAGCGCGGCGTCCGCATCCCGCATACGGTCCGCGACGTGGCGCCCAATCTGGAGCGTCAGCTCAACTACCTGATCCCGCGCACGTTGCGCATCCTGCGGGCGGTCGTGCTTCTGCTGGTCTTCGGCATCGCGCTCGACGTGTTCGGGCTGATCGACCTCAGCGGCTGGCTTTCCTCGGCCATCGGCCAGAAAGTGTCGCGGTCGATCTTCAGCATTGCGATGATCCTGATCACGTCGCTGGCGATCTGGGCTGCGGTCAATGCCTTCATCGACGCGCGGCTGAACCCGTCTGACGGGCATATCGTCTCCTCGCGACGGATGACGATCCTGAGCCTCGTGAAGAACGCGGCGACGATCACCATCGTCGTGCTCGCGCTCATGTCGATCATGTCGGAGATGGGCATCAACCTCGCGCCGCTCATTGCCTCGGCCGGTGTGCTGGGCCTCGCCATCGGTTTCGGTGCGCAGAAGCTGGTTCAGGACATCATCACCGGTGTGTTCATCCAGTTGGAAAACTCCATGAATGTGGGTGACGTGGTGCAGGTGGCCGGCATTACCGGCACGGTGGAACGGCTGACGGTGCGGTCGGTCAGCCTGCGCGACGTCGAAGGGGCCTTCCATATCATCCCCTTCTCGTCGGTCGACCTCGTGACCAACTTCACCAAGGACTTCTCCTATTTCCTCTGCGACATGGGCGTCGCCTATGGCGAGGAAGTGGACAATGTGAAGACCGCGATGATCGACGCGTTCCAGCACTTGCGCAACGACCCCGATGTCGGCAACGACATCCTCGACGAAATGGAATGGTTTGGCCTGCAAACCTTCGGCGACAGCGCCGTGGTACTGCGGGCGCGCATCAAGACCGTACCCGGGCGGCAATGGGCTACGGGGCGGGCCTACAACGGCTGGCTGAAGAAGATATTCGACGAGCGCGGCATCGAAATCCCCTATCCGCACCGGACGATCTACTATCGCGCCGACGACAAGGACGCGATGCCGCCGATCCCGATCCAGCTGGAAGCCCATCTGGCCGGCGATGGCGACGATCCGGCAACGGAGGTCACCGCCACCCAGCCGCGGCCCGGCAAGTCGAAGAAGCCGAATGTGTCGAAAGCGACCGACGCGCCGGGCGACGACGGTGGGGACGGGGGCGATGGCGGGCGCTAGGCCCGCCCGCCGGCCGGGCCCGGTCGATCCGGGCCGGGCGGCGCCCCGGTCAGGCTGACAGCACCCTTCCGGCAGCGCGTGCGGAACCGGATATCAGCGGGCGAATTTCTTGTATTTGATCCGCTTGGGCTCGATCGAATCCGGCCCCAGTCGGCGGACCTTGTCGGCCTCGTAATCCTCGAAATTGCCCTCGAACCATTCGACCTGGCTGTCGCCCTCGAAGGCCAGCATGTGGGTGCAGATCCGGTCGAGGAAGAACCGGTCATGGCTGATGACAACCGCACAGCCCGCGAAATCCACCAGCGCATCTTCAAGCGCGCGCAGCGTTTCCACATCAAGATCGTTGGTCGGTTCATCGAGCAGGAGCACATTGCCGCCCGAGCGCAGCAGCTTGGCCATGTGCACGCGGTTGCGTTCACCGCCCGACAGAAGGCCGATCGGTTTCTGCTGGTCGCCGCCCTTGAAGTTGAACGCCCCGCAATAGGCACGGCTGTTCATCTCCGCGTCGCCCAGCTTGATGATGTCCTGCCCGTCGGAAATCTCTTCCCAGACGGTTTTCTTGTCATCGAGCGCATCGCGCGACTGGTCGACATAGGACAGCTTCACCGTGTCGCCATAGCTGATCTCGCCGCTGTCGGGCGCGTCCTGCCCCGTGAGCATCCGGAAGAGCGTCGACTTGCCCGCGCCGTTCGGCCCGATCACGCCCACAATGCCACCGGGCGGCAGCGAGAAGGACAGGTCGTCGATCAGCAGGTTGCCACCGAACCCTTTGGAGAGGTTCTCCACCTCGATCACTTTGGAGCCGAGCCGCGGCCCGTTGGGGATGACGATCTGCGCGCGGCCGACCTTCTCGCGTTCGGACTGGCTCGCCAGTTCGTTATAGGCGTTGATACGGGCCTTCTGCTTGGCCTGCCGCGCCTTAGCGCCCTGCCGGATCCAGGCCAGTTCGCGCTCCAGCGTTTTCTGGCGGGAACTGTCCTCGCGCGCTTCCTGCTCCAGCCGTTTGGCCTTCTGCTCCAGCCAGGCGGAATAGTTGCCCTCGTAGGGGATGCCGCGGCCACGGTCGAGTTCCAGAATCCAGCCGGTAATATCGTCGAGGAAATAGCGGTCGTGGGTCACGATCAGGCAGGTGCCCTTATAGTCGATCAGGTGCTTCTGCAGCCAGGCGATCGTTTCCGCATCCAGATGGTTGGTCGGTTCGTCGAGGAGCAGCATGTCAGGCGCTTCGAGGAGCAGCTTGCACAATGCGACGCGGCGTTTCTCACCGCCCGAAAGGGTCGAGACATCGGCATCATCAGGCGGGCAGCGCAGCGCTTCCATCGCGATGTCGACATTGGCGTCGAGGTTCCACAGATCCTGCGCGTCGATCTCGTCCTGCAGCTTGCCCATCTCTTCCGCCGTTTCGTCGGAATAGTTCATCGCGAGCTCGTTGTAGCGGTCGAGCACCGCCTTCTTCTCGGCCACGCCGAGCATCACGTTCTCGCGCACATTCAGGCTCTCGTCGAGTTTCGGCTCCTGCGGCAGGTAGCCGACCTTTGCGCCTTCGGCGGCCCAGGCCTCGCCGGTGAAATCCTTGTCGAGCCCCGCCATGATCTTCATCAGGGTGGATTTACCCGCGCCGTTGACGCCCACGACGCCGATCTTCACGCCGGGCAGGAAGGACAAGCGGATGTTCTCGAAGCATTTCTTGCCACCGGGATAGGTCTTGGAGACCCCGTCCATGTGATAGACATACTGGTAAGCGGCCATGAAACTACGTCCTTTTGCCATGCGATCGGGTGAAGAAGTGGCCGCGTTTTAGCGAAAGCCACGCACGGGCGCAACGCGGCTGCGCATTGACAGCAGCCGCGGGGACCGTAAGAGGGGTTATCCGCCCATCGGCGGCACGAGACGAGAACCAGGGCGGACCCGTGATGCACGGCTTTCCCATTGCTGAGCCGGGCCTGCGCGTGGGCCTATTGGGGGGATCTTTCGATCCGCCGCATTCGGGACATGTGCATATCACCCGCTGGGCGTTGCGGCGTTTCGATCTCGATCAGGTCTGGTGGCTCGTGTCACCCGGCAACCCGCTGAAAGCGGAAGGGCCGGCAAGCCTGGAGCGCCGGATGGCGGCCTGTCACGCGATCATCGACCATCCCAAGGTCGTCATCACCGATCTGGAGGCCCGGATCGGCACCCGCTACACCGCCCAGACGCTCGACCGGATATTCCGGCACTATCCCGGCACCCGCTTTGTCTGGCTGATGGGGGCCGACAATCTGGTGCAGTTCCACAAGTGGGACAGCTGGGACTGGATCATGGAAAATGTGCCGATCGGTGTGCTCTCGCGTCCCGGCGAACAGATCCGGGCTGGCCTGTCGCCCGCCGCGCGCCGATACGCCCGCTACCGCCGCGATGCGCGCCGCGCCCGCGGCCTGCCCTTTGCCGAGGCGCCGGCCTGGACCCTGCTGACCGGGCGGATGGTGCAGGAAAGCTCCACACGGATTCGTGACGC
The DNA here is from genome assembly GCF_009833495.1 of Oceanomicrobium pacificus. Lineage (GTDB taxonomy): Bacteria > Pseudomonadota > Alphaproteobacteria > Rhodobacterales > Rhodobacteraceae > Oceanomicrobium > Oceanomicrobium pacificus. The sequence goes on from NZ_WUWG01000001.1 coordinate 808,369, forward strand.
CGGACACTGGCCCCGCTGAACTGGACAGGGCTGCGGACGGGGCGCATTATCCGGTCCCATGACGCGATCCAGACCCGCCCCCGACCAGAAACAGCCCGGCCGCAAGCGCCGCCTGTCCCGTCGACATGTTCTGGCGGGCCTCGGGGCCGCTACGGTGGCCCTGCCCGGTGCGGCATCGGCGGCCAGCCTCCGGTTTGACCGCCCGATCCCGCGCGGCGGTGGTCCGAAAGCTGCGCCGCAAATGCTCGGCAGCGTGATGGAGGGGCTGGGCCTTGCCGACAAGACCGGCGTGGCGCTCATTGATTTCGACAGCGGCGAGATCCTCGAAACCCACCAGCCCGCCAAGACCCTGCCACCGGCCTCCGTCGCCAAGGCGGTGACGGCCATGTATGCGCTCGACAGTTTCGGGCCGGACCACACGTTCCGCACCCGCATCCTCGCCACCGGTCCGGTGCAGGACGGGCGGGTCAACGGTGATCTGGTGCTGGTGGGCGGCGCGGACCCACATCTCGACAGCGACCACCTTGCGCTTCTGGCGCGGCAGGTGGTGGCCAATGGCATCCATGGCGTGAACGGTCATTTCATCGTCATCGGCTCGGCCCTGCCCTTCAGCCGCCATATCGACCCGACCCAGCCTGCATCAGCGAGCTACAACCCGTCCGTTGGCGGGCTGAACCTCAATTTCAACCGGGTGTTTTTCCAGTGGAAACCCGGCGCGGACCTGCTTCTCACGCTGAAGGCGCAGGCCGAGCGCCACCAGCCCGACATCCGCACCGTGCGGATCGACGCGGTGGACCGGGCGTCGCCGGTCTTCAACTACCGCTCGATCGAGGGCCGCGACCATTGGACGGTGGCGCGGCCCGCCCTGAAATCGGCCGGCGGCCAGTGGCTGCCGGTGCGCACGCCCGAGCTTTACGCCGGAGAGACGTTCCGCGCGGTCGCCAGCCAGTACGGGCTGCGCCTGCCCGACGCGATCCTGTCTCCGGTCGCCATGGGCGGCGAGGTTGTGGCCGAGCACCATTCGATCCCGCTCTCGCGCATCCTGCGCTCGATGCTGATCTACTCGACCAACCTGACGGCCGAGGTCGTGGGGATGAGCGCCAGCATCAACAATGGCGCCGGGATCACCAGCATCGCGGAATCCGGCGCGGCCATGTCGGACTGGATGGCAACGCGGCTCGGCGGCGCCAATGTCGGGCTCGTCAACCATTCCGGCCTGTCCGACCAGAGCCGCCTGTCCGCGATGGATATGGTCCGCTCGATGCAGTCGCCCGCAGACCGCGCGGCGCTGATCGAGCTGATGCGGACGCATCGCGTGTCCGACGGATCGGGCGGCGAATATGCGGCCGGTCGGGCCTTCGTGAAGGCCAAGACCGGCACGATGCATTTTACCCGCGGCCTGTCGGGGCTGATCCGGTCGGGCGAAAAGACGCTCGGTTTCGCGATCTTTGCCGCCGATCTCGACCTGCGGGCGGCCAATCCCTCTCAGGAAGGGTTCCGCCCGCGCGGGTCGCGCAGCTGGTCGAGCAAGGCCAAGGGGCAGGAACAGCTGCTCCTGCGGCGCTGGATCGACATGTATGGCTGACGCCGTCTGTGACGGGGGCAGGATGGATCAGGATGCGGGCATCGGCAGATGGCGGGCCCGCGCGCCGCGCTCGATCGCGGCAGCATGCAGCCGGTCGATATTGAGCGCGTAGCGGATTTCCTCCAGCAAACGGATCTCCGGCTCGTGCAACTCGCCGTCGGACGCGGCCACGTCGCAGGCCAGCGCATAGGCCGTTTCCGACAGTTCGCCCGGCAGGGCCGGCCCGATCAGGCCGAAGAGCGCGTCGAGCCCGTCCTCTTCCTCGAACAGGTCGAACACGACCTGCGCCACCGTGCGGATGCGGTCCGTGTCATAGCCGATGAAGACCGGCAGATATTCCACGATCCGGTTGATCGAGACGAGCTCGATGGCGGTCATGTCCTCGTCCGAGGCGGATTGGGCGATCATGATGGCGATCAGCGCATCCTGCGCGGTGAAAATGATCGGCGGAGACTGGGTGTCGGCCATGGCGTGTCCCTTCGCAAATGGGCGGTGCCGCTGGCCCGCCTGTTGCGCCCGACAATATTGACCCGACCCAAGCGGTTCAATAGGAAGCGGCGATCATGAACGCCGGATGATAGGCATCCGGGGGTGATTCCTGCGGGGATAAAAATGTCCGATCTACGTGATCTTGCGATGCAGTCCAAAGCCTGGCCCTTCGAAGAAGCGCGCAAGCTGCTCAAACGCGTGCAGGGCAAGACCCCGGAGAAGGGCTATGTGCTGTTCGAAACCGGCTACGGCCCGTCCGGCCTGCCGCATATCGGCACGTTCGGCGAAGTGGCCCGCACCACGATGGTGCGCCGCGCCTTCGAGACGATCAGCGACATTCCCACCAAACTCCTGTGTTTCTCGGACGATATGGACGGGCTGCGCAAGGTGCCGACCAACGTGCCGAACCGCGAGGCGCTGGCCGAGGACCTGAACCTGCCGCTCACCGATGTGCGCGACCCGTTCGGAACGCATGACAGTTTCGGGGCGCATAACAATGCGCGCCTCTGTGCCTTCCTCGACAGTTTCGGCTTCGAATATGAATTTGCCTCCTCGACGGAATATTATCGGGCGGGCCGGTTCGACGAGATGCTTCTGAAGGCGCTCGCCGAATATGAAAAGATCATGGAGATCATGCTGCCCACGCTCGGCGCGGAGCGGCAGGCGACCTATTCTCCCTTTCTGCCCGTCAGCCCCAAGACCGGCCACGTGCTGCAGGTGCCGACGCTGGAGCGCAATGTCGAGAAGGGCACGATCGTCTATGAGGAGCCGGACGGCGAGCGGGTCGAAGTTCCGGTCACCGGCGGCAACGTGAAAATGCAGTGGAAGCCCGACTGGGCGATGCGCTGGGCCGCGCTGGGCGTGGATTACGAAATGTCGGGCAAGGACCTGATCGACAGCGTGACGCAGGCCAAGAAGATCTGCCGCGCGCTCGGCAAGCCTGCGCCCGAGACGCTGACCTACGAGCTGTTCAACGATGAACTGGGCCAGAAAATCTCCAAGTCGAAGGGCAATGGCCTGTCGATGGAGGAGTGGCTGACCTATGCCAGCCCGGAATCGCTCAGCCTGTTCATGTTCCAGAAGCCCAAGACCGCCAAGCGGCTCTTCTTCGATGTGATTCCCAAGGCGGTGGACGAATATCACCAGCACCTGCGGGCCTTCCCCGATCAGGATGACAAGGCACGGCTGACCAATCCGGCCTGGCACATCCATGCGGGCCAGCCCCCGCAGAGCGACATGGTGGTGCCGTTCGCGATGCTGCTGAACCTCGCCTCTGCCTCCTCGGCCGAGGACAAGGACGCCATGTGGGGGTTCATCAACAAATATGCGCCCGACGCCTCCCCCGAGACCCATCCGGGCCTTGATGCGGCGGCGGGCTATGCGGTGCGCTACTACCATGACTTCGTGAAGCCCGCGAAACAGTTCCGCGCGCCGACCGAACAGGAAACGGCGGCACTTCTCGACCTGCGCGAACGGCTCGGCCAGTGGACCGGCCCGCTCGACGCCGAAGAGTTGCAATCCATGGTCTTTGCGGTCGGCAAGGAGCACGGGTTCGAGCCGCTGCGCGACTGGTTCAAGGCGATCTACGAAGTGCTGCTCGGCGCCAGCCAGGGGCCGCGCTTCGGCGGGTTCATCGCGCTTTACGGCCTGCCCGAGACCATGGCGCTCATCGACCGCGGCCTCGACGGGAGCCTGCGCACCGAAGCGTGAATTGTCTGTGTGCCCCCTGTCTGGCAGATTTCTGCGCCAGACAGGGGGTTCACATGTTTCGACCGATGATTGCCGCCATGCTGTTTCTGGCGGGCCTCAGCTTCAGCCATCCGGCCCGCGCCGACGATCCGGCGGCCATCGAAGCCGTGATCCTGTCGCAGATCGACGCGTTCCGTGCCGATGATTTCGACACGGCCTTTACCTTCGCTTCTCCCAACATCCGGCGCATTTTCCGCACACCCGACCGGTTCGGGCAGATGGTCCGCGAGGGCTATCCGATGGTCTGGCGTCCGGCGTCCGTGCAGTTTGCGCCGCTGATCGAGGCGCCGGACGGATGGGTGCAGCGCGTGCTCTTCACCGACGCGGACGGACGCTTGCACATCGCGCGTTACCAGATGATCCGTGACGGCGGCGCATGGCGGATCGACGGGGTGGCGCTGGAACGCGACGCGCAGCAGGGCGTCTGATCTCGGGCAAGGTATCGCTGCCTGACTAACTCCAATTTAACGCAATTTGTGGTAGCGCCCGCCCCCGTTGGCCGCGCGCCAAACGCATATGCGAGTTTCCCACCCATTCCGGTCCGCCCGGGAGGCGGGCGGAAACCGCAATCGCGCGGCTGATCCGGCCATCTGTTCCCGGGGACCGACCAAGGAGGTCTGCCCAGATGAACAAAGCCGTGACCGATGGTCTCGACCTGATGCCCCCGCCCTTTTCCGCCGGCCTTGCCGACTGGTCCCGCACCGATGGCACGCCCGGATCGCCCGCCTACGACATGGACCTCGATGCGGGTCTTGTCGCAGCAGACGCCGATTTCGGCACCTGTCTGGAACTGGAAAAGACCGATTCCGTTCAAGGCGTGCGCTACAAGGGCGAGATTCCCATTGCCGCCGGCTGCTATCTGCGGGTGTCGGCCCGGCTGAAAGTCATTTCCGGGCCCCTGCCGGCCGTGCGCATCGGCGGCTGGCCCGGGCAAAGCGGCGGATCGATGGTCGGCGGCATCCCGCAATCGGGTCCGTCGGTCCAGCTTGACGCCTATGGCAAGGTCTTCACCGTCTCGGCCCTGATCGGGTCGGGCGCGCGCGGCGGCGTCGATATGCCCTGGGGCGTCACGCCCGAATACGGGCATTTCGGGATCGACCTGACCGGCGCCAATGGCGGGATCATCCGCATCGAATCGATCCGGGTCGAGGACCTGACCTCGGTCTTCCACCGTGACCTGATGGACTGGGTGGATGTGCGCGACTATGGCGCGCTCGGCGACGGGGTGACGGATGACAGCGCCGCCTTTCTTGCCGCAGATGCGGCCGCTGACGGGCGCACGGTGCTGGTGCCTGACGGCACGTTCCGGCTCACCCAGTCGGTGACCATGACGGCGCCGGTGCGTTTCCAGGGCACGATCTCGATGCCCGATGCAGAGGTATTCTCCCTCACCCGCAACCTCGACCTAGCCACATATGTCGAGGCGTTCGATGACGAGACGCTGGCGCTGAAGAAAGCCTTCCAGGCGCTGTTCAACTATTCCGACCATGCGTCGCTCGACCTGTCGGGGCGCCGCGTGCAGCTCTCCGCCCCGCTCGACGTGCATGCTGCCGTCGGCAATGTCGACAATTTCAACAGCCGCCGCGCCCTGGTGAACGGCCAGATCGAGGCGGTGAACGGCAGCGGCTGGACCGTGGGCTCGACCAGTTCCACCGGCAGCTATGCCGTGTCGAACAGCTACCAGATCACCAATGTCACCAATGTCGCCAATATCGAGATCGGGTCGCTCGTCACCGGTCAGGGCGTCGGGCGCGAGGTCTATGTGACCGACAAGAATGTCGCCGCCCAGACCGTCACCCTGTCGCGCCGCCTGCACGGGGCCGCCGGCAGCCAGAGCTACACGTTCACCCGGTTCCGCTACCTGCTCGACTTCTCCGGCTTCACGCGGCTGACCCGCTTCACCATCGACGGGGTGGAGTTTGCCTGCAACGGGCGGGCGAGCGCGCTGATGCTGCCGAAAGACGGGATCGCCTGGCATATCGAACATTGCTGGTTCGCCGGCGTGAAGGACCGCGGCATCACTTCGATCGGATCGGGCTGCAACGGCATGTCGGTGAACCATAACGAGTTCCTGTCCGACGAGATGGATGTCGATGTCGCGAACCGCTCCAGCGTGGCGCTCAACACCAACAGCAACGATATGAAGATCCGCGGCAACCGCGCCGTCCGGTTCCGCCATTTTGCCTCGATCTTGGGCGGCGGGCATATCATCCAGGGCAACCATTTCTGGCAGAATGACGCGAGCGGCACGCCCGACCGGACGGCGGGGCTGCTGTTGCACGCGGTCAATTCCAAGACGATCCTGAGCGGCAACTATATCGACAACAGCTGGATCGAGGTGAACAACGAGCATGACAGCACGCCGAACTATGGCTCCAACACCGAATCCATCGGGTCGCTGGCCATCACCGGCAACATCTTCACCGCCAATGGCGCACCGAACTGGTTCACCTTCATCCGGCTGGCCCCCTACGGAACCGGCCACCGTATCGACGGGCTGACGATCACCGGAAACGCGTTCAAGTCGCTCACCACAACCATCGCGCGCGTGGACGATATCGACGACAGCCGCGGCACGGTCGATGTGACGCTGACCCGCAATCTGGAGATGCATTCCAACAGCTTCTCCGGCGTCGATACGCGCTCGGCCTCGCCGCTGAGACTCAACGTGACGCAGACGGTGGCGCAAACCAGCTGGACGGTTCCGAGTTTCGGCGCATTGCCGTTCCTTGGCCGCAGCCGGTCGGCGGGGGCTGTCACGGTTGTGGGCATTCTGCAGACGGGCGGCAATCAGGACCGGTTCCTGTCCCCCGCGCTGGAGCTTGAAGCCGGTGCGGGCGGGCAGGATGCAACCCTGCGCTGGCCGGAAGCGGTGAAGGGGCGCGCGCTCGTGGAACTGCGCTGCGACCTCGCCCGCTAGAACGGACACCGCCCACGCGGATGTCGCGCGGGCGGTTCCGCCAAGAGTTTGACCGGCCGTCGTTTGGCGCCGGTCAGCCCGCCGGCTGTCCGGTCGCGCGCGGGCCCTGCGGGTCGGCCTTGATCCTGTCGACGCGCCGCTTCTTGTCATTGTAGCCGAATTTCGGGTTCTCGATGATGCCCTTGATATGGGTCTGCTGGCTGAGCGAGTAGAGCCCGCATTCCTGCGGCTTCAGCTTGATCGTCATTTCCAGCTGCGTGCATTGCCACGACTGGGCGGATGCCGGCGCGGTGAAGGCGGTGCAGGCGGCGGCGGACAGGGTCAGAAGGATCGGTCTGCGCATGGCGCTCTCCTTTCGCGGTTCGCTTCAACCTATCCGCGCCCGCCGCCCGCCGCCAAGTCACCTTTGGTTGACGCACCAGTGACGGAAAGACGCAATAGGGTTAAAAAGCTGCTATTCTGCCGGCCAGAGGAGGGACGCCCATGCTTTCGATCTCGACCGACCGCGACTGCCAGACAGTGATCACGACCTTCGAAGTGACGCCAGGCACCTGTCAGGATCTGCTCGACGCGCTGAAGGACGCCTATGACGCCTTCATCCGGCATCAGCCGGGCTTCATCGGGGCCGGCCTGCATGTGAACGACGCCCAGACCCGCATCGCCAACTATTCGCAATGGCAGAAGCGGGAGGATTTTCTGGCGATGCTGCGCAGCGCGGAAATGCGCAAGCGCAACCGCAGCTTCAATGAACTGTGCAAGAGCTTCGAGCCGGTCATGTATGACGTGGGCGCGGTGTTCTAGGCTTTGAGCGTATTACGGAGGAAAATTGCCATGCTGAAATGGATTGCACCGCTGCTGATGGTGGCACTGGCCGCCGGACCGGCAGCTCTGGCCAAGGACAAGAAGAACAAGCCGGTGCCGCCCGGCCAGGTGAAACGGCAACTCACCCCGAGCGGCGCGAAACCGATCCCGCCCGGGCAGGCGAAGAAATGGCTGAAGGGCGACGTGCTGCCCGCCGACCTCGACTGGGTGACAATCGACGATCTGTCGAAATGGAAGCTCGATCCGCTGAAGCCCGGGCACAAATATGTCCGGCTCGACAACGAGATTTACGAGGTGATCGACGATACCAATACGGTCGTCGAGGCCATCGGCATCGTGGACGACTGGATCAGGTAGGGCGCTCCGGAGAGCGGATCACCTACCGTTTCCGCCGCTTCACGTTCCCGCCGCGCTGGCCGGGGCGGCCGGCGGTTGAGCGGGCTGACGGTTTGCTTTCCGACACGGCGGCGATGGCGGCCTGACGGGCGAGCGGGTCGTCGGCGACGGCCAGTTCCACTTCTTCCAGCCGGTGGATCTCGTCGCGCAGCCGCGCGGCTTCCTCGAACTCGAGATTCTCGGCCGCCTTCAGCATGTCCTTGCGCAGCCCGTCGAGATGGGCCTGCAGGTTCGCACCGACCTGCGGCGCATCGACCTTGGCGGTGATCCGGGCCTGATCCGTGTCGCCCTCGTACAGTCCCTGCAGAATGTCCGAGACATTCTTGCGCACCGTCTCGGGCGTGATCCCGTGTTCGGCATTGTAGGCCATCTGCTTCTCGCGCCGGCGGTTGGTTTCCGACAGGGCACGTTCCATCGATCCGGTGATCCGGTCGGCATACATGATGACCCGCCCGTCCGCGTTGCGCGCGGCGCGGCCGATCGTCTGGACGAGCGAGGTCTCGGAGCGCAGGAACCCTTCCTTGTCCGCATCGAGAATGGCCACCAGCCCGCATTCGGGAATGTCGAGCCCCTCACGCAGGAGGTTGATCCCGATCAGCACGTCAAACGCGCCGAGCCGAAGGTCGCGCAGGATCTCGATCCGCTCGATCGTGTCGATGTCGGAATGCATGTAGCGCACGCGGATACCCTGTTCGTGCAGATATTCGGTCAGATCCTCTGCCATCCGTTTCGTCAGCGTGGTGACGAGCACGCGGTTGCCCGCCGCCGCCACCTTGCGGATCTCGTCGAGCAGATCGTCCACCTGCGTGTCCACGGGGCGGATTTCCACCTCCGGGTCGAGGAGGCCCGTCGGGCGGATCACCTGTTCGGCAAAGACGCCGCCCGCCTGCTCCAGCTCCCATTTCTGCGGGGTGGCCGAGACGAAGATCGACTGCGGGCGCATCGCGTCCCATTCCTCGAACTTGAGCGGCCGGTTGTCCATGCAGGAGGGCAGGCGGAACCCGTGTTCGGCCAACGTGAACTTGCGCCGGTAGTCGCCGCGATACATGCCGCCGATCTGCGGCACAGACACATGGCTTTCGTCGGCAAAAACGATCGCATTATCGGGGATATATTCAAACAGCGTCGGCGGCGGCTCGCCCGGAGCACGGCCCGTCAGGTAGCGCGAATAGTTCTCGATCCCGTTGCAGGAGCCGGTCGCCTCCAGCATTTCCAGATCGAAATTGGTGCGCTGCTCCAGCCGCTGGGCCTCCAGAAGCTTGCCCTCGGCGATCAGCTGGTCGAGGCGCAGTTTCAGCTCCGCCTTGATGCCCTTGATCGCCTGCTGCAGCGTCGGACGCGGGGTGACGTAATGCGAATTGGCGTAGATGCGGACCTTGTCCAGCTCGTCGGTTTTCTGGCCTGTCAGCGTGTCGAACTCGGTGATGCTTTCCAGCTCGTCGCCGAAGAAGGAGAAGCGCCAGCCGCGATCCTCCAGATGGGCGGGCCACACTTCCAGACTGTCGCCACGCACGCGGAAGCTGCCGCGCTGGAACGCCTGATCGTTGCGGCGATATTGCTGCGCCACCAGATCGGCCATCATCTTGCGCTGGTCATAGTCACGGCCCGGCACAAGGTCCTGCGTCATGGCGGTATAGGTTTCCACCGAACCGATGCCGTAGATGCAGGAGACCGAGGCGACGATGATCACATCGTCGCGTTCCAGCAGCGCCCGGGTGGCCGAATGGCGCATCCGGTCGATCTGTTCGTTGATCTGGCTTTCCTTCTCGATGAACGTGTCGGACCGGGGCACATAGGCTTCCGGCTGGTAATAGTCGTAATAGCTGACGAAATACTCGACCGCATTGTCGGGAAAGAAGCCCTTGAACTCGCCATAGAGCTGGGCCGCGAGCGTCTTGTTCGGCGCAAGGATGATCGCGGGGCGCTGGGTCTCCTCGATGATCTTGGCCATGGTGAAGGTCTTGCCGGTGCCGGTCGCGCCGAGCAGCACCTGATTCTGCTCGCCGTCGCGGATGCCGCCGGTCAGTTCGGCAATCGCCGTGGGCTGGTCGCCCGCAGGGGAAAACTCGGTATGCAGAACAATCTCGCGGCCGCCCTCGAGCTTGCTGCGTGCCGGTTCCGCCAAAGCCGTGTCGCTCGCCATGTTCACCCCCTGTTCCGAAGCCCCATAGTTGGGCCCGACGCGCCGATTTTCAAGGCCGATGCGCGCAACCGGAAGGCGGTCTACTGACAGGGTCTGGCAGGAGCGCACACTTTTAGGTTGATTTAACCGCAATCTGTTCGCATAGTCGGATTCCGCCGGTTGGTTGCGCAGTCCACACCAAGCACACCTCGCACCCATAGCGTGGTCGACCGGCGGACCCGAAAGCCCGCGGATGCGGCTCCGCGCCGCTTGAAACAGCCCCACAAATTGGCGATAAGCGGTCAGAATTGACCGAGAGGATTCCGTCCCATGCTCGCCCGTATCTACCAGCCCGCCAGAACCGCCATGCAATCCGGTCAGGCCAAGACGCATGTCTGGCTTCTCGAATTCGTGCCGGAGCAGGCCAAGCGCATCGATCCGCTGATGGGCTGGACCGGTTCAGGCGACATGAACCGGCAGGTGACGCTGCGGTTCGACAGCAAGGATGCCGCGGTGACCTATGCCGAGCGGCACGGGATCGCCTACCGGATCGAGGAGCCGAAGCCGCGCAAGCACATTCTGCGCCGCGCCGGCTATGGTGACAATTTCGCCTCCAACCGTCGCAACGCCTGGACGCATTGACGGTCTGCGACCCCTTAGCTCAACTGGATAGAGCAGCTGACTTCTAATCAGCAGGTTGAGGGTTCAAGTCCTTCAGGGGTCGCCATTTCCCAGATTCCTAGCCGCTGACCGCGCATCCCGCAGGGCGCAAAAAGCTTGCGCGACCGCCGATCGCGCCCTCCAATGGGCCCCATGTCTATGTCGCACACAGAGGCCGCGGCCATTGGGCGCCATCCCGGCGCGCCGCACCGCAAGGTCCATGACTGGTGGCCGCCGCCCGCAACCCGGTTCGCCGCGCCTGCGGGCGCGTGATACTGACCGCCCGCAGCCGGGGTTGCCCCCGCGCGGGCCACGGGATGTGAGACCGACCATGACGGAAATTCGCTTCGATCCAGCGCAGGGATGCCTGCGCCTTATCCGGCCCGATGGCACGGCCGATGCCTACCCCTATCTCTGGCTGCGGGACAATGACCCTGCCGGCTTCCATCCGCAGACCGGCGAGCGGAGTTTCGATCTGTTGAGCGTGCCGCCCGATCTGGCGCCGCAAACGGCCTCGGTGGCGGACGGGATGTTGCACCTGTTCTGGCCGGACGGGGCCGAGACACGTGTCGCACTCGACTGGCTGGCCGCGCATAGGCCCGGGCACAGGCGCCCCGATCCGGCGGATGTCGCCCCGCATGTCTGGACGGCAGATCTGACCCCGGCGGGCATTCCGCGCGCCGCGGCCTGTGACCTGCTCACCGATGATGCGGCGCTTCTCGACTGGATCGTTGCGGTCAAGCGGGTCGGGCTGGCGCTTGTCACCGGGCTTGCCGACGACCGGGAGGCCGGGCTCGATGTGGCACGGCGGGTCGGTTTCCTGCGCGAGACGAATTTCGGCCGGACCTTCGAGGTCATGTCGAAACCCGATCCCAACAATCTGGCCTACACGGCCGATGCGCTGCCGCTGCACACGGACCTGCCCAATCAGGATCTGCCGCCCGGCATGCAGTTCCTGCATTGCCTCGCCAACGAGGCCGAAGGCGGCGGATCGGTCTTTGCCGACGGGTTCGCGCTGGCCGAAGCGCTGGCAAATGCGGCACCAGACGCCGCCGATGCGCTCGCCGACATCGCCATTCCGTTCCGGTTCCACGATTCGGAATTCGACATTCGCAGCCGCAAGCCGGTGCTGGTGCGCGACCGGGATGGCAGGCTGCGCGAGGTCTGCTACAACGCCCATATCGCAGATATAGCCGATATGGGCCTAGACGAGATGACACGCTTCTACCCCGCCTACCGGCGGTTCATGGCGCTGACGCGCGACCCGGCTTTCCGGCTGGAACTGAAGCTCGCCGCGGGCGAGATGGTCGTGTTCGACAATCGCCGCGTGCTGCACGGGCGGAGCGCGTTTGACCCCGCGACAGGGCGGCGGCACCTGCGGGGCGCCTATGTCGACCGCGGCGAGTGGGACAGCCGGTTGCGTATCCTGACAGCTGCGCTGAACAGGCCGGCCGCCGCATGAGCGACCTGCCCGCCACGCCGAGCCGTCGTGATGCGGAGATCGGGATCGCGTTCATGCTGCTCGCGATGTTCCTGTTCACCGCCAATGACGCGCTCGGGAAATGGGTGGTGGCGGATATGCCGGTGGGCCAGATCCTTGCCGTGCGCAGTGCCGCCGCGCTGGCCCTGCTGGCGCTGATCGGCCGTCTGAAGCCGCGCGCGCTGGTGGCCCAGATCAAGGCCGATCCCGCCCTGTCGGCCCTTCGGCTGGCGCTCGTCGCGGCGGAGCCGGCCTGCTTCTACTGGTCGGTGCGCTACCTGCCGCTCGCGGATGTGTTCGCCTTCTACATGGCCTCGCCGCTCTTCCTGACGATCCTGTCGGCGGTGGTCCTGCGCGAGCCTGTGGGACCGCGCCGCTGGACGGCGGTGCTCCTCGGGCTGGTCGGGGTGGTGCTTGTCTTCCCGCCCTCGGGCGCGGCCCTGTCGCTGCCGGCGCTCGTGGCGCTTGCAGGCTCGCTGTCGCTCGCGGGGATGCTGGTGCTCACGCGGATGCTGCGCCACAGCGATGCGGTTGGGCTGCTCGCGCTCCAGACTCTGGTCGTGGGGCTGGCCGGTGCCGCGACCCTGCCCTTTGCTTATGTCGCCGCATCACCGCTGGTCTTCGGGCAGATGGCGGTGCTGGGCGTGGTGGCGCTGGCAGCACACTATCTGATGAACCAGTCGGTCTCGATCGCGCCCTCGTCGCTGGTCGCCCCGTTCCAGTACAGCTCGATCGTCTGGGCGATCCTGCTGGGCTACCTGGTCTGGGGCGATTTTCCGAGCTGGCGGGCGCTGGCGGGCACGGCGCTCATCACCGGGTCCGGCCTCGCCGTTCTGCATTTCGAGCGCCGGGCAGCCCAGAGGGCCGCACGACAGAGCTGACGGGATCAGGCTGCGCCGGTTTCCGCGGCAATCTGGGCGCGGCTTTTGCGCGCGCGCTCGGTCGCGCTTTTCAGCTGCCCGCAGGCCGCCATGATATCCTCGCCCCGCGGCGTGCGGACGGGCGAGGCATAGCCGGCCTTGTTCACGATCTCCGCAAAGGCCTCGATCCGGTCCCAGTCCGACCGCTCATAGGGCGCGCCGGGCCACGGGTTAAAGGGGATCAGGTTGATCTTGGCCGGAATGCCCGCGATCAGTTTCACCAGACGCCGCGCATCCGCATCGCTGTCATTCACATCCTTCAGCATCACATATTCGAAGGTGATGCGCTCGGAATTGGACAGGCGCGGATAGTCGCGCAATGCCTGCAACAGCGTCTCGATGTTCCATTTCTTATTGATCGGCACCAGCCTGTCGCGCACCTCGTCGGTGGTCGCGTGGAAACTGACGGCGAGCAGGCAGCCGATTTCCGCGCCCGCGCGGGCGATCTCGGGCACGACGCCCGACGTCGAGAGCGTGATCCGGCGGCGCGAGAGGGAAATCCCCTCATTGTCCATCGCGATCTGCATCGCATCGCGCACATTGTCGAGATTGTAGAGCGGCTCGCCCATCCCCATCAGAACGATGTTGGACACAAGCCGGCGGTCCGACGGGCGCTCGCCCGCTTTCGGCCATTCGCCAAGATCGTCGCGCGCAACAAGGATCTGGCCGACGATCTCGGCGGCGGTCAGGTTGCGCACCAGTTTCTGCGTGCCGGTGTGGCAGAAGGAACAGGTGAGCGTGCAGCCGACCTGGCTGGAAATGCAGAGCGTGCCGCGATCCTCCTCGGGGATATAGACGGCCTCCACCTCGTGCCCGCCGGCGATCCGCAGAAGGTATTTGCGGGTGCCATCCTCGGAAATCTGACGCGTGACGATCTCGGGGCGGGCAATGTCGAACGCCTCAGAAAGCAGCGCGCGATACGGTTTGGCGAGGTTCGTCATCTCGTCGAAATCCTGCACGCCGCGCACGTAGAGCCATTGCCAAATCTGCCCCGCGCGCATCCGCGCCTGTTTCTCTGGCGTGCCCGCTTCGATGAGGGCCGCGCGCAACTGGTCGCGGGTCATCCCGATCAGGTTCGGGCGCGCGCCCTCCTCCGACTTGCGGGGAATGGTCAGAAGGTCCTGCGTGATCGGTGCAGTGGCGGACATGGCGGGGCTCCGGCGGATCTCAAAGCGTGAAAATGACGACGCCCCCCGGATGCCGGAGGGCGTGAACAGCCATCTATATAGCATTGACGGCGGGCAGATGCCAGAGGTGCCCTATTTGCACATGTTCGCGGCATTCTCGATCGCGGCGGTGAAGCCCTTGAGCGAGAAACTGTCGGTCGTCGTGGTCCCGCGGGAGGACACGCCGACAACTCTTGCGGTGATACCGGCTTTCATCTTGGCGATGAGCGCAGCTTCGCGGTTCGGGTCGCCCCAGGCCCATTCGGCATCGACGCTGCTGTCGGGATAAAGCGAATATTCCTCGTCATCGATGATGATCTTCACGGTGCTGCCCTGCCGCAGCGGGTAGCCGGCGGCGAAGCTGACCTCCGTCACGTTGCTGCCGGGACGCTGAACCACATAGAGCCGGATATCGCCGCGCCGCACCGACACGGTGGAACCGTTGCGCTTGGCGGTGCTCGACGAGGGTGCGGAAACGATGAAACATTCCACCGGCGCGCCCGTTTTCTTGGCGTACCAATCGTTGAACTGGGTGGCGTCCTGCGCGGACACGGCCCCGGCGCCAAGGCCGAGACCGGCAGCCAGCACCAGCGTGCGGAACAGGGAACGGGCCGGATTGCGGGTGGATCGGGTCATCTACTACTCAGCCTCCAGAGGTTCGGTTGCGTGCTGGGGTCCCTGCCCGTGATCGGGTCTTTGCCGGACCGGCGCGCCATGTCTTGCCTGCTTGTATTTACCCCGAAAGCAAGAGATGTTTCCACCCCCAATGCACCTGCTGGCAGGCTTGTGAAGCGCGATCGAAAGGAAGACGAGATGAGCGAACCCGTGATACTGGCCGATGTCTGGCGCGGCGGCCGGATCGAGTCGCGGCACCGCGGCCATGCGGTGATCTGCACGGCAGGCGGGGACACGGTGGCTGCATGGGGCGACCCGGAAGCGGTGATCTATCCGCGCTCCTCGTGCAAGATGATCCAGGCGCTACCGCTCGTGGAAAGCGGCGCGGCGGACCGGGCGGGGCTGACGTCGGAACATCTGGCGCTCGCCTGTGCCTCGCACAGCGGTGCGGCCATGCATGTCACCCGTGTCGAGGATTGGCTGAAGGGGCTTGGCATGAGCGAGGCGGACCTGCGCTGCGGCATCCAGATGCCCGGCGATCGGACCGAGCGCCACCGGCTGCGTGCCGACGGCACCGCCCCCTGCCAGTGCCACAACAACTGTTCGGGCAAGCATGCGGGCTTCCTGACCCTGTCGAAGCATCTTCAGGCCGGACCGGAATATTGCGAACTGGACCATCCGGTGCAGCTGGCGGTCCGCGACGCGTTCGAGGACATGACCGGCGAGCGCAGCGCGGGCTACGGGATCGATGGCTGTTCGGCGCCCAATTTCACGACAAGCCTGACCGGTCTTGCGCGCGCCGCCGCGCGGATGGCCGACACGTCGGGCCTGCGCCCTGTGCGCGCGGCAGCGGCCGAACGGCTGGTTGCGGCCATGGGGCGGCACCCGCTCCTGATCGCGGGCGAGGGGCGCGGCTGTTCGGAACTGGTTGCGGCGATGGACGGGCGCACGGTCATCAAGACGGGCGCGGAAGGGGTCTACTTGGGCATCCTGCCCGACCGCGGGCTCGGGATTGCGCTGAAGGTGGAGGATGGCGCGACCCGCGCGTCCGAAGCGGCCATTGCGGCGCTTCTGGTGCGGCTCAGCCAGATCGAGGCCGACCATCCGGCGGTGCAGCGCCGGATGAAGGCCGAGTTGCGCAACCGCCGCGACCTGCTTGTCGGTCATGTCACCGCGTCGGAGGAAATTTTCGCAGGCGGCGCGGCGCTCTGAGGGGCCTCGCCGCCTGCTGGAACGACAACCGGGCCGACGGGACTGACCCGCCGACCCGGTCGCTGGCCGGATCCCTGCTCCGGATCCGGCCCGATGCCGGTACCGGGTGCGTCAGGACACGGCGACTTCGGCACCGACATAGAGCGCGTTCCCGCCACGGTTCACCCGCAGGAGCACCTTGTCCTGTGCATCGGCCGACTTGATCGCTGCGGCCAGATCGGCGGGCGAGGTGACCGGCTTGCCATAGGCTTCCTCAATCACGTCGCCGGGCAGAAGCTTGCCCGCGTTCGGCCCATCGGGCGCCACGGAGGCAACAAGCACGCCGGACGTGTCCTCATCGAGGCCCATCTGCCGCGCCAGATCGGCTGTCAGCGGCTCCACGGTGATGCCGAGCGGCGAACTGGCCGGCTCGACCTGCGCCGGGGCGCCGGACTCCGCAGCCGCAAGTTTCCCGATTTCCACCGGCAGGACCATCTCCTCGCCATTGCGAATGATGGTCAGCTCCGCCGTGGTGCCGGCACGGATCGCGGCAATGAGACCGGGCAGGTCGCTCATCTCTTCGACGGGCTGGCCGTCAACGGCGACGATCAGGTCGCCCGATTTCAGCTTGGCCTTCAGGGCCGGACTGTCGGGCTGCACGTCCGAGACGAGCGCGCCGCGCGCCGTGTCGAGGCCCATGGCACCAGCCAGGTCCGGCGTCACCGTCTGGATCTGCACCCCGAGCCAGCCGCGTTCGACCGTGCCGGTGTCGCGCAGCTGGTCGACGATGCCCTGCACCGTCTTGGCCGGGATCGAGAAACCGATGCCCACCGAGCCGCCCGACGGGCTGAAGATCGCGGTGTTCATGCCCACGACCTCGCCATCCTCGTTGAAGAGCGGGCCGCCGGAATTGCCGCGGTTGATCGCTGCGTCGGTCTGGATGTAGCTGTCATAGGGGCCGGAATTGATGTTCCGGCCAAGCGCGGAGACGATGCCCGAAGTCACGGTGCCGCCCAGACCGAACGGGTTGCCCACCGCCACGACCGCATCGCCCACACGCAGCTCGTCACTGTCGCCGAAGGGCACGGTCGGTAGGTCCTCCGCGCCTTCGATCTGCAGGAGGGCGATATCAGTCATCGGGTCGGAGCCGACAAGCGTTGCCTCGAACACGCGGCCGTCCTCGAGCGTCACCTTCAGCTCGGTCGCGCCTTCGACCACATGGTTGTTGGTCACGATCTCGCCCGTGTCGGAGATGATGTAACCGGACCCGAGGCCACGGGCCGGGGCAGGCTGCTGGGGCTGGCCCATGCCGGGATTGCCGAACTGGCGGAAAAACTCCTCGAACGGAGAACCCGGCGGGAAGGGAAGATCGGGAATGGCGCGACCGGCCGCCGGGGTCGGCTTGGTGGAGGTCACTTCGATGAAGACCACGGCAGGGGAGACCTGTTCCACAAGGTCGGCATAACCGCCTTCAGGCACATGGGCATAGGCCGGAATGGCCGTGGTGCTGGTCAGCGCGGTCAGGCCGAGTGCCGAGGCCACGGCGAGCGCGCGCACGGATTTGGTCAGGGTCGGGATCTGTGTCATCTGAATCTGGTTCCTCATTGCGTCAGACGGACCGGGTGTCATCCCGGCTTTGGCTGATAGATGCGCCGCCGAGGTTTCGCCGTCCTGTCCGCAGGATTACAGTTTCGTAAGAAACGCCCGATTTCGCCGTTTCCGCACGGTTTCGCCATGGAAAGCGCGGGAAATTCGCTCGCAATCGGGCGCGGACATGCTAGCAAATTCCCATGAAGATCCTGCTGGCCGAAGATGATGCGCAGACCGCGCGCTACATTCGCGACGGGCTCACCGCCGAGGGCCACGCGCTCGATGTGGTGGGCACCGGGCGCGACGCGCTGGTGCAGGCGACCTTGCAGAATTACGACCTGATCCTGCTCGACCGGATGATGCCGGAACTGGACGGGTTGGCCGCGCTGCGCGCGCTGCGCGCGGCCAAGGTCGCGGTGCCGATCCTGTTCCTCACCTCGATGGACGGGGTGGATGACCGGGTCGAGGGGCTGCAGGCCGGAGCCGACGACTATCTGGTCAAACCCTTTGCCTTTGCCGAACTGTCGGCGCGCATTCAGGCGCTGGCACGCCGGCCCGCCCTACAGGGCGAGGTGACGGTGCTGGAAGTGGGGCCGCTGAGGATGGACCTTGTGCGCCGGCAGGTCACCCGCGAGGGGCAGGAGATCGACCTGCAACCGCGTGAATTCCGGCTTCTGGAACATCTGATGCGCAATGCGGGGCGTGTGCAGACCCGTACGATGCTGCTCGAAGCCGTGTGGGACTTCCATTTCGACCCGCAGACATCGGTCGTGGAGACGCATATCAGCCGGTTGCGCGCCAAGATCGACAAACCGTTCGACACGCCGCTCCTGCACACGGTGCGCGGCGCGGGCTACATGGTGCGCGCGTGAGCGGGACGGCGGAGGCGGGCGGCCGCCGCACGCGCGTGCCCGCCTGGGCGGCTTCGTCCTCCATGCGGCTGGCTTTGACCCTGTCGGCGCTTTTCGTCGTCTCCACCCTGACCGCCGCGGCTGTATCCTTCCTGCTCCTGTCGGGCGAACTGGCGGGGCGGCACCGCGCGGACGCGCAGCAAATGGCGGAAAATCTGGCCGCCACCTATCAGGTGGCGGGCCTGCCGGAACTGCATGCCCAGATCGCGACCAACGTCATCACGACCCGGGATTTCAGCAACCTCTACCTCTTTATCGACCGCAGCGGCGCGGCGGTCTTCGGCAATTTTTCCGTCCGCCAGCCCTTCACCGGTTCCCGCGACCTCGTGGCCGGGCGGGACATCTCGCTTGTCGGCGCCCCGCCGGGGATCGAGGGGCAGAATTTTGCCGCCTACGGTCTGCAGATTCCGGCCGGCTGGATCCTGACCGCACGCAACACGCGCTGGATCGCCGACACGCGCCGCATCGTGATCCAGACGCTGGCCTGGGGCCTCGGGGCGGCGCTGGCCCTGTCGGTCCTGATCGCGCTCTGGCTGGGGCGGCGGTCGGAGCGGCGGATTGCGCGGCTCAACGCGATGCTCGATCAGGTGGCGGCGGGCAATATGGCACTGCGCTTCGATTATGACCCGGGCTGGCCCGACGATATCAGCCGGGTGGCGGATGCGATGAACGACATGCTCGACCGTCTGGGCCGCTCAGTCGACAGTTTGCGGCAGGTCTCCACCGATGTGGCGCATGATCTGCGCACGCCGCTCACGCGGTTGCGGGCGCGGCTGGAGCCGCTTCTGGTGCGCGATGACCTGCCCGAAGGCGCGGCGCAGGAACTGGATCTGGCCGTGGCCGAACTCGACACGCTGGTGCGCACCTTCAACGCGGTGCTTCGGATCAGCCAGATCGAGAGCGGGCGGGCACGGCCGCGCCTCGACGCGGTGGACCTGCGGCAGCTCTGCGCCGATCTGCATGAGATGCTCTTGCCGGTGGCCGAGGATCAGGGCCACCGGTTCCGGTTCGCGGATGGCACGGGCGACATGCATGTGACCGGCGACCGCGACATGCTCGCGCAGGCCATCACCAATCTGGTGGAGAACGCGATCCGGCATTGCCCCGATCCCGCGGAGATCACTCTGGCGCTGGCACGCACCGGCGATGCGGTCGAGGTCAGCGTGGCCGACACGGGCCCCGGCATCGAAGCGGAGGCACGCGACGATGTGTTCCGCCGGTTCTTCCGGCTGGAAAAGAGCCGCTCGACCGAAGGCAGCGGCCTGGGTCTTGCGTTGGTTGCGGCGATCCTGCGGCTGCATGATGCGACGATCAACCTGTCGGACAATGGGCCGGGCCTGCGCGTGACCGTGCGGTTCGGCGGGGCGCACCCACCCGACCGGGCGGCAGGCCGCGATGCATTGGCGGCGGGCACGAACTTGTGACAAGGTGGGGTCACTGCCTGCGTGCACACTCCCCCGACCCCGGCAACAGATCAAAGGTGCGTCCCCGTGTCCAGCAACAAGCCTTTCGCATGTCGTCCAGATGTTCCTATCGCAGCGGTATCAGGTCGCTGCGCGGCACTGGCGCTGGCCGGCGCCATCTGCGCGACGACCGCGTCCGCGCAAGAGCAGGAAAAATCCTCTGACGATCCGACGAAGATCGCCACGAAGGCCGGCATTTCCTACACCGATGAGGCGGCGATTTCCGGGTCACTGGCCTTCGGTCCGGCCACAAAGGTCAATGCGCGCATCTCCGAGAGCGGGCAATGGTCGCTCGGCGCGTCCTACCTCTTTCCGTTCGGCATCGTGACCTTCTCGGCCTCCAGCCTGGAGTTCGACAATGAAGCGTCGCAGACGCGCTATTCGCTCGGCGGCTTCATCCCCGTCACGGCCATGGGTGTCCGGACCGGCAACTGGCAGGTTTTCGTACCGTTCGGCTACACCTACACGGAAGGCGAGGTCGTGGTGTCCGCCCTTGGCATCGAAGACCCGTTCTTCGTCGATGTGAACAGCCGCAGCGGCTATACCGGCCTCTTCGCGATCTATCCGTTCAACGAACAGTTCACGCTTCTGAGCGGCGCCGTGGGCACTGTGGGCACCGACGATTTCACCGGCATATCGCTCGGCACCGGCCTGTCCTACCATTTCACGGAGCAGGACACCCTGTCCGTTTTCGCGAGCGTCATCGACAACAGTTTCGGCAGCCGCGACCGGCTGGGCATCTCCTACAGACGCGAGTTCTGAGGGGATCGGTTGGTTGGTCGGAACATTCCGAACTTTCGGTCCTGTACCGGCAACACAAGGATTTTAAGGCTTGAGAGGCCGCACCTGCATGAGCGCAGCCACGATCCGGCGACCAAGCTTTTCACTATGGATTGCCAGCAAATTCGGAAGCATGCCTCGTCCCGGAATTTGGATGCCTAAAACAAAACGGATTATCCGACATTTCCGCCAGCCAATATGCGCAACATAAACGTTCGCGCCTTTCATGGCCGATTTGCGACATGGCTCGCCCTAAATTCTCTTCTGCACACCCACGTGGCCATCTGGCCGTCACGTTGCGTTCTGAAACGAAATATTCTGAAAAAAACCAGCGTGCCGATCAATTGGCATCACCATTTCTTACCCGGTTCAGAATTGGATTCCTCGTGGGAGGGAGCTCAAGCGAAGATCGGAGTTGGCGCTAGAAAACAACCCGCGCCCGCAAACCGAGGATCGTCAGGTTATCCGACGCCGGATCGAGGAGCGGGTTCGAGATATACTGGATCGATGGGGTGATCTGGACATCGGGCGAGATGTTGAAACGATAGAAAAGCTCCGATGTGAACTGTGTGTCCTCGATCCCGCGCGCTTCGGCCCAGTTGAAGCCGATCCCGGCGAGGTCCGTGTTGCGGCGATACCAGCCCAACCCGGTCGAGAGGGACCGTTCGTAGAGCGCCGCCGTGCCGTCCGACCAGCCGGCGCGCAGGAAGGGCATCCACTGGTTGTCGATGAACCAGGCGGCTGAGAGGGCCAGCCCCTTATCCTCTGCGCGGGAGCCGTCCTCGGCCGCATCCGACTGCCATGCCGTGAGGTGGATATTGTCGAAATAGAGCCGGTCGGACCCGCTCGTGTAGCCGAGTTCGAGGGATTTGAACGTCTCGCCGGTCCGGAAAACTTGTGCATCCGGCTCGGCCGGGTTGCCATTGGCATCCGCGATTGCGCCGACAGCATAGAAATTGTCCCCGATCCTTGCCCCACCGGCGATGCCGAGGCCCGGATTGGGTGCGTTGATCGTGGGGTTGGTGTTGAAGGCAAGGTTCTGGAAGGCGGTATAGGGGCTGACCATTCCGTAGACATCAAGGAAATCCGTCACGTCGATCTGGCCCAATTGCAGGGTCCAGCGTCCGTCCGGGTCGCGCTGGGTCCAGAACAGGTTTGTCAGTATCGTGCCACTGTCATTGAACGCGGTGCCGGTAATGGAAAGCGCGCCGGTCTCGAAGCCGTGGAACTGCGGCGCCACCGCGCCATAGGCCTGCCGGTTCTCGACCTTGAAGGTGAGGCTGCCGGTGTCCGTCGCCTGCCAGGCCCCATAGAACCGGAGGATGCCACCGCCGGCGCGATCTTCCCCGAGGTCGCTGTCGCTCCACTGGCCGAGCGCGAGATAATCGAGATTGAACCGGAGACCCTGTTCCGCAAGCCCGTCCTTCCAGGCAAACCCCTCCTGCATAACGCTTCGCGGGAAATCGCTGCGCGGTTGCGGATCGGTCAGGCCATCGCCCGGCGTCAGGTCCGCCGCGACCGAGGAAGGGCCGGAAAGCCCGCCTTGCGCTTGGACCGCCGCCGGCATGAGAGCCGCCGGGAGCAAGGCAAGGGCCAGAAGGAACCTTTGGGTCATCATCACTCCAGTTCGTTTCCGTCGTGGTGCAGACTGTCCTCGGGACTGCGGATCGGTTGCCGGCCAGACAGTCGGGCTCCGTCGAGACGGACGCGTGGCTCCACATCCGGACGGGTGGACACATGTTCACCGTTGGCCGGTTCCCCCAACTCGGCAGAAATGGCGGGCGCGCCGAAACTAGCGCGGCCCGCCCACCTCACAGATTGCCGAAATAGGCATCGCGTTGCGGACCGGCCGGCTGGAAAGCGGGCGCGTTCTCGTCGGGCAGCCAGTTCTTGTAGACCAGACCGTCCTTCATCACGAAATCCACATTCTGGCGCAGGATCGCGTCCAGATCCTCCAGCGGGTTGCCATCGACAAGGATGATGTCGGCATAGCCGCCCTCTGCAATCGTGCCGAGCGTCCCGTCCTTGTAGGGATTCATCCCGCCGCTCCAGCTCAGCACTTCCGCCGCGTTCGACGTGGCCGTTTTGAGCGAGAGCAGGTTGTTGTTCGCAACCTTGTTGAACCAGAGCACATTTTCGGCCTGCCGCACCACGTCAGGGCCGAACATGTCGCCGCCGGTCACGATGAGCACATCATGCTTGATCGCCCATTCGAACATCTGCTGCGCACCGGCATTCACGGATTTGGCCTTGGCCTTCTGGTCGGCGCTGAAGAAGGTGATGCCTTCCGGGTCGGCAAAGGCTTCGAGCGACATGACGGCTTGCGCCGACAGCGCCACGCCTTCCTCCTTCATCCGGATGATGGTCTCCTCCGAAACCAGAAAATTGTGATCGATGACGCGCACCCCGGCGTCGATGGCGCGGTTCACGGACCGGTCGTGATAGGCATGGACCAGCACATAGCTGCCATAGTCCTTCGCCACCTCGACAATGGCCTCCAGTTCCTCGACCGACATTTGGGTGGCGTGGATCGGGTCGAACTGGCTGGCAACCCCGCCGCCGGCCATCACCTTGATCTGGGTGGCGCCGGCACGGAAATTCTGCCGCGCGGCACGGCGGACATGCTTGCCGATCCGTCTGCCCTTGCGCCGGCCAATTCGATCTACCGGTTTGCGGAACTGGCGGCACAGGAACTGGGCGATCCCCATCTGGGGGTGAAGCTCGGACTGGATCCGCGGATCGTCAAATGGCCTGTCATTGCGGATGCATTTTCGGCATCGAACGTGATGGTCGAGTTCTTCTCGCGGTTTCTGCTCGACGCGCAGAGGTTCACGACGCGCGTAGAGTTTCACCTCCGGATCGGTGCGGAAACGTCCTGGTTCGAGCGCGACCGCGGCTTCATGCCGGCCGACAGCCCAGCGCAGATCGACGCTCTGTCGGTTGGCCTCTTCGTGAACATCTTCCGACTTGTATTGGGCGACGGCTTTCAGGACAGGGAGATGCTCTTCCGGGTCTGTGCCCCCGAGGTGGCGCGCATACCGGCACTGGGTCAGTGCGCGCTGATGAAGGGGGATGCCCGGAAGTTTGCTTTTTCCTTCCCGTCCGAATGGCTGGTGCTGCCCATCCGTCAAGACCGCGACGCGGCATCGCCGCGCCTGACCAACAAACCGCCTTCGGAGTCGCTGATCGCGGCCATCCGCTCGAACATCCGTTCCAACATGGCTGATCCCGGTTTAGGTGTGCCGGCGCTGGTTGCCCAGATGGGGTTCAACCGCCGCGCGGTGCAGAAATACCTCCGCGATCGTGGTTCCGGCCTGTCCGACCTGATCGAGGAAGAGCGGCAGAAACTGGCTTGCGAGCTGCTGGACGCGCAGGCCATGTCAGTAGAGGAGATATCGGACAGGCTCGGCTACACCGACGTGTCCAATTTTTCCCGTGCGTTCCGACGGTGGACGGGTTTGGCGCCTTCGCGGTGGAGGCGTGAAGGTGATTGAAGATCTTAGATCCAATAAGAATCTATCATTGAGGCGAAACACCAAATTAGAAAGCACTCAATCAGCGAAATTTTCAGCGTGCCGGCGAAAAAAATAATAAAAGTATACGTATATAGAAAATATATCAAGTAATTCAAAATTTGAGATTGATATCCATTGATAAATTCACGAATGTAATATTTATTGTTATCACCTTAATATTCGGGAAGCAATTTTTTTTGCAGTCACTGAGTCCAACCAAAGAACCGACCCTGCATCTAAGCTGATCCGGAGGGTGGGGCGCAGATATCATGGCGCTGACAGCAGACCACTATCTACACCACCCAGAAAACGAGGTGTGTCATGATGGGCGCAACGAGTAAACACCAATTAAGTCATTGAAATTATTAGGGTGGATGGTGGAGCCGAGGGGAATCGAACCCCTGACCTCGTCATTGCGAACGACGCGCTCTCCCAACTGAGCTACGGCCCCGACAGCGTCCTTTTCACTGCAACTTGACGGGCTGTCAAGTCAGCCACGGTTGGCGGAATGCCGCCTGCGCGCCACATTTGCACCTTGGTTTCGTCGATTCCGGCCGCCATATTCAACGCAATGCAACAGGAGGACCCCCGCCCCCCATGCTGACCCGACGCGAGACTTTGACAGGTGTGCTGTCCCTGCCGGCGCTGTCGCTCTTTGCCTCCGAGGCAGAGGCCGCGCGGGCCGTAGCGCAGGAGATGTTCCTCTATTCCAACCAGTGGCGGCGCAAGAACGGGCTGTCAAACCTTGCCCAATCGCGCGCGCTGACCCGTTCGGCACAGGATTTTGCAGAATATATGCATCGCACCAACCGGTTCGGACATTCGGTCGACGGGAAACGGCCGATGCTGCGCGCCCGCGCGGCCGGCTATCGCGCCATGTATATTGCCGAGAACATCGCCGGACGCACCTATCGCGGCGCGCCGGAGCCGAATGTCGGCCAATTGCTCGTCGGCCAGTGGATCAATTCGCCCGGCCACCGCAAGAACATGGCGTCGCGCAAGGCGCGCGACCTCGGCTGTGGCGTGATGATCGCGGACGGGATGATCTACGCGGTCCAGACCTTCGGGCGCACCTGACGCCGGTTTTCCCCTAGCCTGCCTTTGCCCGTTCGCGCACCAGCGTGAGTGTCCAGATGTTGCGCTGGCCGTTGCGGGCATAGCTGACCGTGTCGGCGATCTCGTGAATGATCGACAGGCCAAACCCCCCTTCGCGCAAGGTCTCCGTACCAGAGCTGTTTGGATTTTCCGCCGGAGGTTTCGCGTCCGGTGCGCGGAAGGGCCTCCCCCTGTCCTCGCTGCGCAACCGCAGGAAGGACGGAGCCAGCGTCATCGTCAAGTCGATCGGCCCTGCGGTTCCGCCATAGGCGTGACGCGACAGGTTGGTGAGGAGTTCCGCCGAGACAAGTTCCACCTCTTCCTGCCGGTCCGCCCAGGCCGGGGTCCGCGCGATCAGCCGCCCGATGGCCGCCGCGATTTCGGAGACCCGGCGCAGGTCGGACTGGAACTGCCAGTCGAAATGGCGCGGCAGGGCGGGATCAGTGCGCATGTCAGGCGTTGGCCGCCGATGCGGCCAGCCGTAACGGTCGGGCGGGTTTGCCACGCCAGACAGGGCCGCTCCGGTCGAGCGGCGGCGCAGGTCCCCCGCCGTCGCGCGCCAGCGGCATGGTCACGCTCCAGTTCGGGTCAACCAGCTGGTCGGCCACGATGGCGCCGGGTGACAGGCGCACGCCCGGCCGCAGGATCGAGGCCGAGACGTGGCAGCGCGGACCGATGACGCAATCCGCTCCGATCCATGTCGGTCCCTCGATCCGCGCCGCGGGGTCGATCCGCGCGCCGGCCTCGACAAAGAGCGGCCCGCGCCAGTTCAACCGCTCCGGGTCGACCTGCGCGAAAGGCGCCAGCGTCAGTCCCTCGCCCACCTGATGGCCCGGCGGGGACAGGCCCGCAATCCGGCCGTGGAGCGCGCGCGCGATCGTCTGCCCGTAATCGCGGATGCACCCGATATCGATCCACTGGAACGGCGTTCGGTCCACCTTGACCGGCACGCCGGCGGCAAGGAGTGCCGGGATCAGATCCTGCGCGATATCGGGTGTGCCGCCCTGCGGCAGATGCGACAGTACCTCCGGCGACATGATGTAGATGCCGACATTGGCGAGATTGCTGGCCGCATCCTCCACCTTCGGTTTCTCCTGAAATCCCTCCACGCGTCCGGTGCGCCGCGCGCGGATGATCCCGTATTTGGGAATATCCGAATCCGGCACCTCCTGCGCGAGGATGGACAGTTGCGCGCCGCTGGCCCGGTGCCGGTCCATCGCAGCCGACAGGTCGGCATCGATGAGTGCGTCGGCACACAGCACGATGAAGGGCTGGTCGAACGGTGCGATCCGGTCATGGATCCGGCGGAGCGCACCGGCCGATCCGAGCGGTGACGGCACGGTGCCGCCGCTCGCCCAGCCATATTCGCGCGAATAGGCAATGGAGAGCCCGTGCCGAGACCCCGTGCCGAGCGCATCGATGATGCGCTGGCCGTGATGGGCGACATTGACGATCACTTCCGTGACGCCGCAGGACGCGAGCCGCCCGAGGAGATGATCCGCGATCGGACGGTCGAAGATCGGCAGGAGCGGCTTCGGCGTATCCGCGGTCAGCGGGCGGACGCGGCTGCCTTCGCCTGCCGCAAGAAGGACCGCCCTCACCCGCCTGCGCCGGGTGCACCGGCGGCGGCTTCGCCGGACAGTGCCTCGGCCCTCGTGCTGCTGATCTCGAACACGCGGTCCATCCGCGTCAGGCGAAACACTTTCTCCACCCCCGGTGTCAGTCCGCAAAGCTGGAACCGACGCTCGCGGCCAGCCCGTTTCATCATGCCGACAATCGCCCCGAGGCCGCTCGAATCCATGAAAACGACCTGGCTGAGATCGAGCAGGATGTCGCCCGTGGCCGTATCGATGAGCGGCAGGGCGGCATTGCGCACGTCGACCGCCACAGAGGCATCGAGCCGGGCCAATCGCGGCGACAGGATCAACGTGTCGACCTGATGTTCCTGATCGAGATACATGGATGTTCCTTTCAATTGGCGACCGGCAGGGCCGGCTCAGTCACTCGGCCTGCCGCGGCGCAGGCTCGGACAGGCGGTTCCGGTCGGGTTTGATGGTCGCGGGCGAGGGCCAGAATTTCAGCGGACCGAGGCCGATGGTCCAGGCGAGCGGCGGCACACGCGCGATGATCGCGACCGCGATGCTGGTGCAGGCCAGCGCGCCGAAAAATTTTGCGCCCACCTGCGCGGTTGGTGTCAGGTCGAGCCCGGCAATCCGGATTTCCACCAGATCCATGAAGGCCGGATGAACGAGATAGATGCCGAAACTGTAGGGCGCGAGCCGGTGCAGGATCGGCGGCCAGCTTTTCCACGACAGGGCCATGACCCCGCCGAAAAGCACTGCCGGCATCAGGAAATCGGCCCAATAGGCCGGGGCATACCCGTATTGCCAGTCGCCGGCGGCCACGACGCGGGCGGAATAGACCAGCTTCAGCCCGTAGAGCAGCAGCCCCGCGAAAAGCGCCAGCCGCGCCCAGTCGCGCGCGGCGTCCGGCGTGTATCCGCGCCGGATGATGCCATAGAAGGACGCGCCGACCAGGCCGTAGCCGCCATAGGTCAGGATTTTGACGAAGCGCAGCAGATAGTCGAAATAGGGTGCGTCCGCGAGGCTGCTCCAGAGCCAGATTTCGATCTCCCGCTTGGCGAAGAGGCAGAGCAGAATCGCCAGCCCGACCGCAGGCATGCGCACCGCGACCCGGTAGAGCGGCACCATCAGCATCAGGCCGAAAAGCGTCGGCAGAAAATGCATGTGATACTGCACATCGCCCAGCAGGACATAGCCGAGCCACGACCAGGGATCGGCCAGTTGCGCGCGGATCGCGTCTGCATATCCGAACGCATCGGCCTTGATGAGCCGGTAGAAGGCGTAGAAGAGCACCCAGAAAGCGAAGGGCACGAGCAGGCGGCGGGCTTGTTCGCCCACCATGACCCGATAGGGGCGCGGCCGGCGGTCCAGCGCCAGCGTGACAAGGAACAGCGAGATCACCAGAAAGAGCTCTGTCCGTGCAATGTAGACCAGCGAGCGGAAAAGCACCGGCACGATGCGCTCATCCGGTGGATAGTCGGGAAAGGGCTGGCCGGCAAAGTCGGAGCTTGCATGGAGGCCGACCATCGAGATCCCGGCCATCAGCCGGAGCACATCGAGCCAGACCATCCGCCCCTGCGCTGTCGCCGGCGGCGCATCAGGCGCCACGCCCGCCGCGCCGGCGGCCATCAGACTGTCCGGCACGGCAGTTGCCCCCCGTCGCGGGTCGGTGTCCGGAATATGGCCGGGCTTCGGCACGAATGGCTCCCTCGGTCGGCTCACGAAACAGGCAACCAAGGCTGCCGCTCTTCGGTTACCAAACCCTTTCGCGCGCACCGCGGGAGACCTCTATTTATCTATAATTTTCATAAACTTGTTTCGCTCTTTCTCCGGCGGCCGTTATCCGATCCTTTACTCTCACAGCGCCAGTCTTGTCCTCCCGGTGGCCGCAGAACGCAGCGCTGGCTCTAGGGGTAGGCGGTCCGCGCCACGGCGCGGTCACCGGGGTTCTGAAAGGCGGAGGGGAAGATGCCTGCCATTCGATACATGTCGCGCCTTGTCTGGCTGGGTGTGGGATTCGTGATCCTGCTGCTGCTCGCGGCGGGGACGGTGTCGCTCCTTGCCAGCTCGATCGCCAGCCACCCCCCGGTTCTTGGTCTGGGCGGTCCCGCTGGCACCGCTGGCAGCCCACAGGCGGCGGATTGCGACCGCGGCGCGCCGCCCGCCCGGTCGGCGCGCTCACGGCTGGCGGGTGGCTATCGCGACGACGGTGCCTATGTCCGGCCCTACCGGTCCCGCAGCGGCCCCCTGACGGAGGAGGAACTGGCCGCCGCACGCGTCGCATGGACCTATTTCGAAACATTCACCCAGGAGTCGACGGGCCTCGCCAATTCCGTCGGCAGCTATCCGTCGACGACGCTCTGGGACACGGCCTCCTACATCTCGGGCCTCGTCGCGGCCTATGAACTCTGCATCATCGAACGGGCCGAGTTCGACAGCCGGATGTACAAGCTCCTTGCCACATTCGCGACGCTCGATCTGTTCCGTGGCGAACTGCCCAACAAGGTCTACCACACCGAGACCGGCGCCAAGGTCGACTACACCAATGCCGCGGGCGAGATCGGGTTCTCCGCGCTCGATATCGGCCGGTTCCTCGTCTGGATGCGGATCGTGAAGAACCGCTATCCGCATTTCGGCAACACGATCGACGCGGTGCTGCTGCGCTGGGACTATTCCAACGTCATCGATGCGGAAGGCACGCTCTACGGCGCCCGCGTCGACCGCAACAGCGGGGAGACGAAATACGACCAGGAGGGGCGCCTCGGCTATGAGGAATATGCCGCCAAGGGGTTTGCGCTCTGGGGCTTCGACGCCGCGGCGGCGCACCGGCCCGAGCCCTACCAGACCGCCGAAATCTATGAGGTCGACGTCCCCTATGACGGGCGCGATCCCCGCGTCTTCCATGCCCAGAATTACGTGGTGACGGAAGGTTATATTCTCGACGGGATGGAACTGAACTGGGACCTGCCGCAGGATGAAACAAGCTCGGACGCCGTCCATACAGACGGATGGCGAGCCGAGTTTGCGGACCGGATCTACCGCGTGCAGGAAGCGCGCTACCAGCAGGAAGGGTTCCTGACCGCCCGGTCCGAACATAATGTCAAAGGGCCGCCCTATTTCACCTATGACACGATCTTTTCCGACGGATACGCGTGGAACACGGTCACCCCGAGCGGCGACTATGCGCCGGACCATGCCGCCATTGCGACCAAGGCGGCGCTCGGGCTCTGGGCGCTCTGGGACACGCCCTATACGGATGCGCTCTATGGCGCGACCATTTCGCTCCGCGATCCGGAGCGCGGTTTCTACGAAGGGCTCTACGAACGCGGGCAAGGGCCGATCATCCTGCAGACCGCGAACAATAACGGTATTCTCTTGGCCGCGCTCCTGTACAAGGCGCAGGGCAAGATCCTGACGCCGCCGCGCTCCGATGGTGCCGAGGTCTGGTACACCGCCTATCGCGGCCGCGGCATACGGGAGGCCCGGAACCTGCCACTTATTGAGGCCGGGCCGGCACGGCTCTCTTCGGCCCCGCAGCCCTTGCAGGCCGACAGTCCGGCTGCGCGCACAAGATGAGCATACGCGCCCGGCGCCGGCCACTGATACAGGCCACATTGCCGCTTCTTGCCCTGCTGGCCGGTCCGGTCCGCGGCGATGACGGGGGCGGAGCGGACGGGGCAACCGCCCTCGACACCGGCCTGCCCTTCGCGACCGGCGCGGTCGAACAGGATGTGCAATTGCGCGGCGCGCGCGGGGCGCCCACCGTCCAGACGGGGCGCATCGGCGCGCTCAGCTACCGGTTCGGCGCAGACGGGATCGGCGCCATCTGGCGCGACGATCCTTACCGGCCGCTGGCAAGGCTCACCTGCGCGGGTGGCGACGGGCAGTGCACCGCCGATTTCGGCGCGCTCAGGGTGCGGGTCAACGGCGAAGGGATCTGGGCCATTGCGGTGGCCGATGGTCTGTCACCTGCGCTGCGGCTGCACATCCCCGGTGTGGCGGACAGGATCCTGCCGGCCGGCCCGGTCGACCCGGCAGACCTGAGCCTTCTGGTGGCCGCGCGGGCATTGGTGCCCGCGCCCGATCCGGGGCTCCACGATCCGGTCGACCCGGCCGCGCTCCTGCCCGCACTCGCCTGGCTGGCCTGGGCCGGGGCGGGGCAATCCGTTTCCGGCAAGCCGCCGTTCGGTGCCTGGCCGGGCTGGTTCGATGGCGGTGTGCCTGCCGATCCGCCAGAGCCGGAGGGCGCGCCGCCCGACGGGTTGCAGGCCCTGATCGCCGATCCGGTGGACGCGCCTGACCTCCATGTCACGCTCGGACCTGTCCCGGACCTGTCGGACGCGCTTCATGCCGGGTTGACCGTGTCGCGCGCAGGCGCGGAGCCGGAACGGAGCCGGCTGGCCATGTTGCCCCGACCGCAGCCGCCGAGCGCGCCGCCCCTGTCCCGCGACCCGGACCTCTCGACGGATGCGCTCACCGCGCCTTGCGCGCCACCGCCGCTCGTTTTCGATGCCGAAGGGCGGATCGGGCCGGCAGGCGATCCGGACTGTGCGTCTCCGGTCCCGCTCGCGCCGCTCGAAGCACGCCTCTGGCCGGATGCGGAAGATGCTGCCAGTTTCGATCTGCTGAAGGATCTCGTGGGACGGTGGCACGGAAGCGGCCCGCCGGACACGGAAAACTAGCCGGCTACACCGTATACCGGCCCTGTCAGTCGGGCGCGCCCCGCCGCCCGAACCGGCCCGCGATCAACGGCCCTTCGGCCTTGTAGAGCAGCAATTCCAGAATGATGCCGTTCGTGTTGGCCGTCACCACGCTGTTGACCGCGCCGTTGCGCTCGTAGATCCCAGAGGCAAAACCGTATTCCGTGGCCGTCGGCTCCACATGGTCCCGCAACAGCGCGCCATAGTCGGTTTGGTAGAGCGCCTCCCATCCGAATGCGGCCTTGGTGCTGACCGCGCGCAGCGCGTCCTGTGGCGACCCGTCCTCGCCCAGCGCGTTCCATGCCTGCCCGTCCGCATAGACGGTGTTGTAGACGAAATAGGGCGGCTCATCGACATTGTCCTCATTCACCGCGGTCAGGATGCCGGTCTCCGTATAGCGGCCGAGTTGCGCGCGATAGACGCGTTCGGCCAGTTCGCGGCTCGTCTGGTCGAAGCCGAATTCCACACCGGTCAGCAGATAGGGTTCGCTCACCACATACGTGTGCGCGTCATAGAGCAGGTGCGAACGGCTATCGACGGCAATCTCCTCCCCCGAAATCTCCACCAGTTTGAGGTAATCGTCGACGCGGAGCGCGGTCAGCGCGTCGAGCCCCAGAAGCGCGACCGCCCGGGCGGCATATTCCTCATATCCGAGGCGCCCTTCCTGCACATATTCGATGCTGCCATCCTCCGCCCTGCGGGTCCCGATCAACTGACCGCCATGCAGCATGGCCGGCAGATCCCAGCTGGCCAGCACCGCCGACGCCGATGCAGCATGTTGCGGATAGTCGTAAAGCAGCACGTTCAGCACGACCGAAATCCGGGCCACGTCGATGGCGGACCAGCCGATCCCCTCCGGCGCGGGGCTGTTGTCATAGTCGGTCATCGCCAGCGTGCGGGTGTCGAACGCCTTGTTGGGCAGCTTCCCGTCGAAAAGCGGCATCCGCGCGAGACTGTCGAGCGCCTGTGCGGCCCGCGCATCAAAGCTGGCACGGTCGATCAGGCCAAGCCGCTCGGCCGCGACGAGCCCCAGCAGGAAGGACCCCTGATCCCAGAGCGTCGCGGACGGATACCCGTCCGCCGCATTGGCAAGCCCCGTGTCGGGCTGGATATTGGCCTCGAAATAGCGCCATGCGCGCGCCGCTGCTTCCCGGTCGCGGGCGGAGAGGGGCGCCGGCGCCGGCAGGGGCAGCGGGTCGTCGCGCAGTGCGATCTCGGGCTGTGCCGACAGATAGGATGGCAGGGTCCGGGACCCGGCTTCGATGGCAAAGACGACGGCCACCGCGAGCAGGAGCCCGGTGATGAAAGTGATCTGCCCGCGCGCGCGCAACAGCCCGTCCCGAAAGCTCATGCAGCCAGCCTTTCCCCATCCGGCGCGGCGGGCGCGAGCGCAGCCTGCATCACCGGGTCCCGCTCCGGCACCCAAAGCGCGGCACGCACGATCACCCAGACCGCCGCGATATTGTTGAAACCCCAGAATCCGTTGACCGTCAGATTGGCAACCGCTTCCCCGCTCGGGTCGTGCATGACCCGCGCAAGTCCGATCGCAAAGGCCGAAACCGTCAGGAAGATGACCGCGATCTGCGGCAGTGCCAGATGCACGAAATCCCCGCTTTGACGCTCCTTGGGCGTGGTCGGAAAGCTGATCTTCTGGCCGCGCGCCACGGTCCAGAGCGCGCGCAGGTTGAAGGAGAAGAAGGCGATGGCAAGTTTGCGCCCGCGCGTCGTTTCCACCCCCCATGTGCCGACCAGAAGCGCCAGTTCATGCATCAGAAGGAAGGGCAGAAGATGCAGGAAGAATGTCGTGGAATAGGCGGCGACCGGCGCCACGCCGGTGGCCATGGCGATCATCGGCGCGGCCAGAAAGACCACCGTCCAGAGCGGCGAGAGATAGGACCAGAAGGTCATGCCATACATGAGCCAGCGCCGCAGGGAGAGGCCGCGCCGGAACAGGTGCATTTCGTGCATCATGATGTCGATGGTGCCACCGGCATATTTGAACCGCTGCACGGCCCAGCTTTGCAGGTCGAGCGGCGAGAGCATGCGCGTGAGCGGTTCCGGGTGGAGCACGGATTTCCAGGCGCGATCGGTGTCGGCATGCAGGATGAGCGACGTAAAAATATCTTCCGACACGTGGAACTTGTAGGGCGTCATCTCTGTGTCGAGCGCATGGGCCTGCCGCAGCGACCCTTCCAGGTCGGCCAGCAGTTCCGGATGCGCGACCTCCCGCGTGACGGCACTGACGCTCTGTTCGATCTGGTCGGCCCAGGCGCGGAGCGCCGCCTCCATCACAGCATCGCGGCGGTGGAGCGAGCCGGCCCCGCAGCAGAAAGAGCCATAGACGCAGTTCCGGCGGCGCAGGATCACGTCATAGAACAGCTTCGGATCGGACATGAACGGGTCCTCCCCCAGCCGTACCGTTCCGACCACCGCCTGAAGCCCCTTCGCCGCCCAGCGCCCGGACGCCCCCAGTAGCCCGTCCCAGACCACATCAAGCGGGCGGCCGGGCGGCAGGTCATAGAACCATTGCGGCGTCTGCACCCAAGCCATATCAGGATCGCGAAAATAGCCGAGTGTCCGGGCGAGGATCGGGGGAAAGACGCGTGTGTCGGCATCGCAGATCAGGATGAAATCGCCATGGGTCTGCTCCATCGCGTTGCGCAGGTTGCCCGCCTTGAAGCCGATATTGCTGTCCCGCGTGATGTAGTTCACGCCTTCATCGGCCGCGACGGCGGCCATGGCGGCGCGGTTGCCGTCATCGAGCACATGAACCGTCACCCGAAGCCCGTTCGGCCGGTCCACCGCGCAGGCATCGCGGATCGACAGGCGGACCAACTCGGGCGCCTCGTCATAGGTCGGCAGGAAAATATCGACGGACACCGGACCGTCGCCCCCGCCGGGCACCAGATCCGACCGCCGCTCCGGCGGGGGTGCAGGCGCGGGGTCACGCATCGACCAGAGATTGTGGAAATAGAGGCACATGCCGATGAAGGCACAGGTTTCCGCCATCACGACCGCGAGCGAGAAAAGGAGCGCATCGGGGTTCAGCGACGCCGTCCAGCGCCAGACGAGATACCAGAGCCCGAGCCCGCCCGCAGCAGCGGCCAGCACCTGCCAGATGGCCTCATGCCGCCGCGAATAGCGCAGCGGCGGCGGGGGGCGCCGGTCCTCGAACGCGCGGCAATAAAGATGTGTCTCGCTCTGCTCGGTCACCCTGTCGCGCCCTCCTTCCCTGATGCGAGAGTGGCGCGCGATCTCCTAATCAAGATTTAAGGCCGCGTGTCGTTTTACCGCCTGTTCACGATGCCGCCGCAGGATGCGGGCGGTCCGGTCCTAGCCGGGCAGAGCGGCAGGAGCGGCGCATGCATGTCGGATGAGACGCAGGAGGAGGATGGGGCAGCCATGGCGCATGCGCCCCGCCGGGTGCTCGTCGTCGATGACAGCGCCTCGCAGCGCCGGATGATGCGCTACCTGCTGGAGGGGCGCGGTCTGGCCGTGGAGGAGGCGGAGAGCGGACGCGCCGCCCTCGATCTGGTGGCGCAAACGCCCGTCGATCTGGTGCTGAGCGACTGGATGATGCCCGATATGGACGGGCTCGACTTCTGCCGCGCCTATCGCCGGCATCCGCCCGAGAAACAGGGCTATGTCATCCTCGTCACCGCGCGGGAGGAAAAGTCAGACCCGGCCATGGGGCTCGATGCGGGCGCGGACGATTTCCTGCGCAAACCGGTGGACCCGTCGGAGTTCCATGCCCGCGTCCGGGCCGGGCTGCGCATTCTCGATGCGCGCGACGCGCTGTCGGCCGCGCGCCTGAAAGCAGAGAAGGCCCTCCATGAAGTCAAGGCGCTCTACCGCCGGATCGACCGCGATCTGGAGGATGCGGCGCGGCTCCAGCATTCGCTGGTGCCCGAGCGCGCGATCGAGGTCCGCGGCGGGCGGGTGGAACTGCTATTGCAGCCCGCGCACCATATCGGCGGCGATCTGGTCGGCACGTTCGAGATCACCCGCGAACAGGTCGTCATCTATGCGATCGACGTGTCCGGGCACGGCATCCCTTCGGCGCTGTTGACCGCGCGCCTGTCCAACTATTTCAGCCCCAACAATCGGCGCCAGAATATCGCGGTGGAAATCAGGGCGGACGGCACGCCGGGGTTGCGCCGCCCCGACGCGATTGCCCGCAGCCTGTCGGAGCGGATGTTCCAGGAACTGGACACGGACCTCTATTTCACGCTCGCCTATGCCGATATCGACCTCGATAGCGGCGCGGCGCGGCTGGTGCAGGCGGGGCATCCGCACCCGCTCCTGTTGCACCCGGACGGGGCGATCACGCCGATCGGCGACGGGGGCGCGCCGATCGGGCTGGTGGAGCATGTCCCGTTCGAGATGTTCACTGCCCGGGTGCCTCCGGGCGGCGGTTTGCTGCTCGTCTCGGATGGGATGACGGAGTGCCTCGACCGGGAGGGCGCGGAACTGGGAGAGGCCGGACTGATCGCGCTGCTGTCGGGTGCGGATTTCCGCGCCCCCGGACTGCTCGACCGGCTCCATGCGCGGCTCCGCGACCATTGCCCGGCGGCAGAAGACAGCGATGATATTTCCGCGATTTTGTTCCTGCGCGATCCTTGAAAGCCGGGTGCGAACGGTCACCTAGAGAATCGGACACACACCCAAGGGCGCCGGCCGTCGCAGCCGGTAGCCCGCCATCTGACAGGAGGACGCACATGACCCTGCGCATCAACGATACCGCTCCCGATTTCACCGCCGATACGACCGATGGCCCGATCCGTTTTCACGACTGGATCGGGGACGGCTACGCCGTGCTCTTCAGCCATCCCAAGGATTTCACGCCGGTCTGCACGACCGAGCTTGGCGTGATGGCCGGACTGCATGACGAATTCAAGGCGCGCAACACCAAGATCCTCGGCATTTCCGTCGATCCGGTGGAGGATCATCGCAAATGGAAGGATGATATCGAGAAAGTCTCCGGCAACGCGGTCGGGTACCCGATGATCGGCGACACGGACATGGCGGTCGCGAAGCTCTATGACATGCTGCCCGCCAGCGAATCCGGCACGTCCGAAGGCCGCACACCGGCGGACAACCAGACGGTGCGGTCGGTCTTCGTGATCGGTCCGGACAAGAAGATCAAACTCTCGCTCACCTACCCGATGACCACGGGCCGGAATTTCGACGAGCTTCTGCGCGCGATCGACTCGATCCAGCTGACGGCAAACCACAAGGTGGCAACGCCCGCCAACTGGAAGCAGGGGGAGGATGTGATCATCACCGCTGCCGTATCGAACGAGGAAGCGGCCGAGCGGTTCGGCGATTTCGAGACCGTGCTGCCCTACCTGCGCAAGACCAAGCAGCCCGGCTGACGGGCATGGGCCACGGCACCGGCGCGTCAGCGCCGGTGACCGAACAGCTGCAGCCAGCGGATGCGGGCAGAGAAGCGGTGTTTCGGCCCCGCCGTCCCGCCAGCCGCGCTTTCCGCAATCACGCGGCGGACCATCAGGGCCGATAGCGCGGCAAAAATCACCCCGCCGGCCATCAGGCCGATCAACACACCGGGCGCGCCGAACCACTGCGCGCCGAGCCAGACGAGCGGCACCGTGCCGAGCGTGTTCCGCCCCCAGTTGACGAGCGTCGAGTAGAACGGGTGGCCAAGATTGTTGAACCCCGCATTGCCGACGAAGATCACCCCGTTGAAGAACCAGGCCAGCGACAGCGGCCCGCAGAAGAGGAAGAGCAGCACCCGCGTCTCCCCTTCGGCCTGAAACAGGGCGGCCAGCGGCTCGCGCAGGGCAAACAGGGCTGCCGAGACGGCCAGCGTGTAGAGGCCGGTGAAGAGGATTCCCTCGCGATAGGCAAACCGCACCCGGTCGAACTGGCCGGCACCTGCATTCTGGCCGACGATTGGCCCGATCGCGCCCGAGAGCGCGAAGATCACGCAAAACGCCACAGGCGTCAGCCGCCCGACAATCGCCATGCCCGCGACCGCATCCTCGCCGAAGGCCGCCATGGCGCGGGTCACATAGGCCGTGCCGACCGGCGTTGCCAGATTGGTCAGGATCGCGGGCACGGCCAGACCGGCGATCGGCGCGATATCGGCCCGGAGCGCCGCCCCGTCGAACCGCGCGAAACCGCCATAGTGGCGGACAACGGGATAGAGCGAGACGAACAGGATCGTCACCCGCGCCAGCACCGAGGCGATGGCCGCCCCGTCGAGCCCCAGCCCCAGCCCGAAAATCAGGATCGGATCGAGCACCGCATTGACCGCTCCGCCCGCAACGGTCGCATACATGGCGCGCCGCGCATCGCCATGCGCGCGCAGGATCGCGCCGCCGGCCATGCCCACCATCAGGAGCGGCATGGAGGGAATGATGATCCGCAGGTAGCGCAGGGCCAGATCGGCGGTTTCCCCTGTCGCGCCGACCAGCGCGAGCAGGGGCCGCAGGTTCAGCCATACGAGCCCTGCCACGAGGATGCCGACCACCACCCCGAAGACCATGATGTTTGTCGCGCGCTGGCGCACATGCTCAAGATCGCCCGCGCCCAGCGACCGCGCGATCAGCACGCCGGCCGCGATCGAGACACCGATCGAGACGGAGGTGGTCGAGAAGAGGATCGCACCGGCATAGCCGATGGCGGCGGCGAGCGCGTCATTGCCGAGCATCGAGATGAAGATCATGTCGACGAAATCGACCAGAAAGATCGCCAGAAGCCCGATCGAGGCTGTGAAAGACATGGTGGAGACGTGGCGCATCAGGCTGCCGTCCAAGAAGACCGCCCGTTCGCTCTGTCCGTCCTGCGCCATGACCGCCCCCCTTTCGCTCGCGCGTCCGGCCGAGCCTAGCCTGCCTGTTGCGGCGGCGCCATCAGGAGCGGCATCAGCTTGCGCATGTCAGGCCCATGGTCGCGTCCGGTGAGCGCGCGGCGCAGCGGCAGGAAGAGTCCCTTGCCCTTGCGGCCCGTCGCGGCTTTCACCGCACCCGTCCAGTCGGACCATGTGGCCTCGGTCCAGGGCTGTTCGGGCAGGAGTGTCAGCGCGGTTGCGACGAAGTCGCGGTCCTCATCGGCCACAACCGGTGCCGTGCCGTCGCGGCAGAGCGCCCACCAATCCGCGATTTCGGCCCGTGTGGCGACATTCTCTCCGATCGCATCCCAGAACGGGGCGGCCAGATCGTCCGGCACGCCGGCACGGGCCAGGTCGTCCGCGACCGCCGTCAGCGGCAACTGGTGCAGAAGCCGCGCCGACAGGGCCGGCAGGTCGTCGGGGTCGAGCTTCGTCGGGGCCGCCCCGAACCGCGACAGGTCGAACCCGTCGGCAAGCGCGGCCAGTTCGGTCTGCAGGTCCACCGGATCGGAGGAACCAAGACGTGCCATCAGCGACAGGAGTGCCATCGGCTCGACACCGGCGGCCCGCAGGTCGCGCAGCGCCAGCGTGCCGAGTCGTTTCGACAAGGCCTCCCCGCCCGGACCGGTCAGGAGGGAATGGTGCGCGAACCGCGGCGGGGTTGCGCCCAGCGCGTCCATGATCTGGATCTGGGTGGCGGTGTTTGTCACATGGTCCGCGCCGCGCACCACATCCGTGATCCCCAACTCGCTGTCATCGACAACGGAGGCAAGCGTATAGAGCACCTGCCCGTCGCCGCGGATCAGCACCGGATCGGACAGGCTCGCCGCATCCACCGATTGCGGACCGAGGATCGCATCGTCCCATTCGATCCGGTCATGATCGAGTTTGAAACGCCAGTGTGACGGACGCTCGGCCCGCAGCGCATCCTTCTCTGCGTCGCTGAGTGCCAGCGCCGCACGGTCATAGACGGGCGGTTTGCCCATCGCGAGCTGCTTCTTGCGTTTCAGGTCCAGTTCCACCGGCGTCTCGAAACATTCATAGAGCCGCCCGTCCGCCCGCAGCCGGTCGGCGGCCGCGGCATAGCGGTCGAGCCGGTCGGACTGGATGACTTCCTCGTCCCAGTCGAGCCCGAGCCAGCGCAGGTCCTCGCGGATCGCATCCTTGAACGCGTCCGTCGACCGCTCCGGGTCCGTATCGTCGAGGCGCAGGATGAACCGCCCCCCCGGCGCTTTGCGGGCAATCAGCGCATTGAAGAGCGCCGCGCGCAGGTTGCCGACATGCAGATAGCCGGTGGGCGACGGGGCGAAACGGGTGGTGGTCATGGCGGGTCCCCTTTGGGAGTTCGGTCCGGCCGCGCGGCGGGCCGGGGCAATGAACGGTCAGGACGGGTCGCGGAACCGGTTGACGATCGGATAGCGCCGGTCGAGCCAGAAGGCCTTGTGCGACAGGCGCGGGCCGGGCGCAGACTGGAACCGCTTATACTCGGAGATATAGATCAGATGCTCCACGCGGCGCACCGTTTCGGGATCGTGCCCGGCGGCCACGCAATCAGCAACGGACGCATCCTGCTCGATCAGCAGGTCGAGGATCGCGTCGAGCGTCTCATAGGGCGGAAGGCTGTCCTCGTCCTTCTGGTCCTCGCGCAACTCGGCCGAAGGCGGCTTGGTGATGATCCGCTCGGGGATCACCGCGCCTTCCGGACCCATCATCCAGTCGCGGAAATTCCGGTTCCGCCAGCGGCAGGTCTCGAAGACGCGGGTCTTGTACAGGTCCTTGATCGGATTGTAGCCGCCCGCCATGTCGCCATAGATCGTGGCATAGCCGACCGCGACCTCCGACTTGTTGCCGGTGGTCAGCAGCATCTCGCCAAACTTGTTGGACAGCGCCATCAGGTAGAGCCCGCGCAGGCGCGACTGGATGTTTTCTTCCGTCAGGCCCGGCTCCTGCCCCTCGAAGAGCGGCGCGAGTGTTTCCGTGACGGCAGCCCGCGCGCTTCCGATCGACACCTCGTCGAGCCGGCAGCCCAGCGCAGCGGCAAGTGCGGCCGCATCCTCCAGCGAATGGGCGGAGGTATATTCGGACGGCAGCATCACGCAGCGCACGTTCTCCGCCCCGATTGCATCGGCGGCGATGGTGGCCACAAGCGCGCTGTCGATGCCGCCGGACAGGCCCAGAAGCACCTTGCCGAAGCCCGTCTTGCGCAAATAGTCGCGCAGACCCGTGACCATGACCCGGTAATCCTGCTCCCATTCGTCCGGGTAGGTCAGCCGGTCGCCGGCATCCGCGCGCCAGCCTTCGGCGGTTTCGGTGAACGCGATCAAGCGGTCGCCCGTGTCGAAGACCGGCATCTGGTGCGCCAGCTGCCCGCCGGGGTTGAGCACGAAAGACCCGCCGTCGAAAATCTGGTCATCCTGCCCGCCCACCATGTTGAGATAGACAAGCGGCAATCCGGTCTCGATCACCCGGCTGACCATGATGCTCACGCGGCGGTCGAGCTTGTTGCGATAATAGGGCGACCCGTTCGGCACCATCAGGATCTGCGCGCCGCTCTCGGCCAGCGTCTCGCAGACATCGCGGTGCCATGCATCCTCGCAGATCGGAAAGCCTACGCGGACAGGCCCGATGGAAACGGGCCCCGAAATCGGCCCCTCGTCAAAGACACGCACCTCGTCGAACACATGGGTGTTGGGGCGCTCGTGTTTGCGGATCACCGCGTCGATCCTGCCGTCGCGCAAGAGGAAATAGGCGTTGTAGAGCCGCCCGCCCTCCATCCAGGGGCCGCCGATGGTGAGCGGCGGGCCATCGGCGACGTCGGCGGCGAGCGCCTCCAGCCCGGCTTTGACTGCGGCGCAGAAGGCCGGTTTCATCGCCAGATCCTGCGTCTGGTAGCCCGAGAGGAACATTTCCGGCAGGGCCACCAGATCGGCACCGGCAGCGGTGCCGCGGGCATGGGCCTCGCGCGCCTGCGCGGCATTGCCCGCCAGATCACCGACGGTCGGATTGAGCTGGCACATCAGGATGCGGAAGCGGTTGGTCACGCGGGAACTCCGACCGTTGGGACGTGCCTTGGGGCATACAATCGTGGCGGGCGGAATGACAAGGCATTTACAACACAGGCCGCTGAAACCACCCTTTCACAAAGGATAAATTCGTTGTCAGCCCCAAGCCCAGACCCTAAAGTCCGGCCAAAGCGGCGACCCCGTATCGAGCAAGACCTAATTCGGCCTTCGGGCCCAAGGGAGTAAACGTGCAAAAACCAGTCCCCACTTCATCTGTGGTTCTTGCCGTCCTGCTCGCCACTGCCGGTTCCGGCATGGCGCAGAACGAGACCACGGTTCAGACCAAACAATATGACACCGGCGGTGTCTATGAAGGCGAATTCCTGAACGGACAGCAGCATGGCCAGGGCACCTACCGGCTGCCCAACGGCTACGAATATACCGGCACTTGGGTCGAGGGGCGCATCGAGGGGGACGGCGTCGCGAAATTTCCCAACGGGTCGGTCTATACGGGCAGCTTCGTCAACGGCCGGCCCGAGGGCCAGGGCAAGATCGTCTTTTCCGACGGCGGCACCTATGAGGGCCAGTGGGCCGACGGCAAGATCAACGGCACCGGCATCGCCGTCTATGCCAACGGCGTCACCTATGAGGGCGAGTTCAAGGATGCGGTGCATCATGGCACCGGCGTGATGACCAGCCCCAACGGCTACCGCTACGAGGGCACATGGGTCGACGGGCTGAAGGACGGATCGGGGAAGATCGTCTATCCCGACGGCGCGATCTACGAAGGCGAGCTGAAAGGCGACATCCGCGCCGGCACCGGCTCGCTGACCCTGCCTGACGGCCTGAGCTATACCGGCGAATGGCGCGAGGGCCAGATCAATGGCACGGGGATTCTCGTGCAGGCCAATGGCGACACGTATGAAGGCGAACTCGTCAACGGCCAGCGCGAAGGTCAGGGTATTGCCAAATATGCGTCCGGCGACGTCTACGAAGGCA
Organism: Oceanomicrobium pacificus; assembly: GCF_009833495.1. Lineage (GTDB taxonomy): Bacteria > Pseudomonadota > Alphaproteobacteria > Rhodobacterales > Rhodobacteraceae > Oceanomicrobium > Oceanomicrobium pacificus. The sequence continues at coordinate 850,975 of NZ_WUWG01000001.1, forward strand.
GCTTCTCGGGTGACAAGCGCAACGGCCAGGGCGTGTTCCGCGGCGCGGACGGCTATGTCTATGACGGCGAATGGGTCGACGGCCGGATCGAGGGCCAGGGCAAGGTCACCTATCCTGACGGGTCGGTCTATGAGGGCAGCTTCCTCAACGATGTGGCCCATGGCACCGGCAAGATCACCTATCCCGATGGCGGTTCCTACGAAGGCGAGTGGAACAACGGCATCATCGAGGGCACCGGTATCGCGCGCTATGCCAACGGTCTGGTCTATGAAGGCGAGTTCAAGAACGCCAAGAACCACGGCAAGGGCAAGATGACCTATGAGGACGGTTATCAATATTCCGGTGACTGGAAGGACGGTCTGCGCGACGGCGAAGGCGTCGCAACCTATGCGGACGGCACGGTCTACAAGGGGGCCTTCTCCAACGGCCAGCGTGACGGGGTCGGCACCATCACCATGCCCGACGGGTTCGAATATACCGGCGCCTGGAAAGGCGGCGAGATCGACGGCGAGGGCGAAGCCAAATATCCCAATGGCGACGTCTATTCGGGCCGCTTTGCCAAGGGCCAGCGTCAGGGCAAGGGCGTCATGAAATACGCCACCGGCGAGGAATATGACGGCTACTGGGCGAACGGCAAACAGGCCACGCAGGAAGAGGCCGAAGCAGCTGACGCGGCGGCGGCCAACAGCCAGTAGGTCCGCTCAGACCGGGTCCCCCCGGTCGAGCCGGTCGAGAATGTCCCGGGCCGATGCCAGCGCATCGGCCCGGTCTTTTTCCGCCATCCTGTCCCATGTCCGGTAGATCATCGCCATGCGCGGATTGCCCTCCATCCGGTCGCGCTGGCGGTCGAGAAAATACCAGTAGAGCGCATTGAACGGACAGGCCCCATCTCCGGCGCGCTGACCCACGGCATAGGTGCAGCCGCTGCAATAGTCCGACATGCGATCGATATATTTGCCCGACGAGACATAGGGTTTCGAGGCGAAGAGCCCGCCATCGGCAAATTGGCTCATCCCCAGCGTGTTGGGCGCCTCCACCCATTCCACCGCATCGGCATAGACCGCCAGATACCAGGCATGGACCTGCGCCGGGTCGATCCCGGCCAGCAGCGCAAAATTGCCGGTGACCATCAGCCGCTGGATATGGTGCGCATAGGCGCGGTCGCGGGTCTGGCCGAGCGCATCGGCCATGCAGGCCATCTCCGTGTCCGCCGTCCAGTAGAACTCCGGCAGGTCGCGGCTCTGGCCCAGCGCATTGGATGTCAGATAGTCCGGCCCCTGCAGGTCATAGACCCCGCGGACGAACTCGCGCCAGCCGAGGATCTGGCGGATGAACCCCTCCGCCGCGTTGAGCGGCGCGTCGCCGGCTTCCCACGCCGCCGCGGCCCGCTTGCACAGGTCAAGCGGGTCCAGAAGGCCGAGGTTCAGATAGGGCGACAGGACCGCGTGCCAGAGCGTCGGCTGGCCCTGCAGCATTGCGTCCTGATAGGTCCCGAAATCGCGCAGGCACTCTGCGAAGAAATGCACGGCCGCGGCTTCGGCATCGCCGCGTGTCACCGCCCAACCGAACCCGTCGAGCGTGCCGTAGCCGTCCGGGTAGCGGTCGGCAATCATGTCGATCACCCCCTGCGTCACCGCATCGGGGCTGACGGTGAAGGGTTTCGGGATGAACAGATCGTCCGAGGCGGGCTTGCGATTCTCCGCATCATAGTTCCATTCGCCACCGGCCGGTTTGTCGCCATCCATCAGCAGACCGGTTTCGCGGCGCATCTCGCGGTAGAAATATTCCATCCGCAGGGACTTGCGCCCTTCGGCCCAGGCCTCGAAACGGGGCCGGTCGCAGATGAAGCGGCGGTCGGGCAGCACGGTGACGGAAAGCGGCAGGTCCTCGATCTCGGTCCGCAGGCGCCAGTCCCCGCAGAGCGTCGTCAGGACCTCTCCGGCGCCCTGTTCCTCGGCCCGGCGCAAAAGCTCGCCCGATATCGACTGGCTGTTCCCTTCATCGTCGAGCCGCGTATAGGCGACCTTCCAGCCCGCCTCTTCCAGCTCCTGTGCGAAATGGCGCATGGCCGACAGGAAGAGGACGATCTTCTGCCGGTGGTGCCAGACATATTCCGTCTCTGCCGCGACCTCCGCCATGACGACAACATCCCGCGCCCTGTCGGCTTCCGCGAGCGCGGACAGGTCGGGCGTCAACTGGTCGCCGAGCACGAGGACAAGCCGGGTCACCAGGGGATCTCCGACCCGTCCCACGCGAAGAACCGGCCGCTGTCTCGCGCCTGCAGCCCGTCGATCACGGCCAGCAGGTTGGATGCGGCCTCGGCGGGCGCCACGGTGGGATGGCGGGCGGCATAGTCTGCCGTGAGCGGCGTTTCCACCGTGCCGGGGTGGAGCGCGACCACGGCGGCTTTGGGCCATTTGCGCGCGATCTCGATCGCCGCGGTGCGGATGATCTGGTTCTGCGCCGCCTTGGCCGCGCGATAGCTCGTCCAGCCGCCCAGCCGGTTGTCGCCGATCGAGCCGACGCGCGCCGAGAGCGAGGCGAAGATGCTGGCCCGGTCCCGCGGCAGAAGCCGGTGGAAATGTTTCATAAGGAGCGCGGGGCCAATGGCGTTGAGCGCGAACTGCGCCGCCATCGCATCCGCCTCGATTTGGGCAAGGCTCTTCTCCGGCCCGATGCCGCCGATTTCCAGCCCGCCGGTGGCATTGAAGATCAGGTCGAACCTGCCGTCGAGACCTTGGGCCGCGCGCGCAACGGATCGGGGATCGGTCAGGTCGAGCCCGTCCTGCGACCGGCTGAGGCCGGTTACCTCCGCGCCACGATTCTGAAGAGCGTCGGCAACCGCGCGACCGATGCCGCCCGACGCCCCGATCACCAGCGCGCGGCCGCGCAGCACAGCGGATTCCGTCATTTTCACCCTCCGTTGCGTCAAGTTCGGCTTTATCTTTCGACTTTCCTACGTATGATGCCCCGCATGTGGATCGAAGAGCATATCGGCACGACCGACCGGCGGGACGCCCAGCGCCCGGCCGCCGCTCTTCTATTCCTTAGCCGCCTCTGAGCGTGCCGGGACTTGGCGCGCGCGCTCAGGGGACCTCGTGACGCGCCAAAGGACACCCTCCGGGACAGAAGCTAAGGATTTACGGACATGACCGACCAGACCAACACGACCGCGCGCGAACAGGATCGCGTGCTGATCTTCGACACGACGCTGCGCGACGGGGAACAGTCGCCGGGCGCGACCATGACGCTCGAGGAGAAGCTGGAGATTGCCAGCCTGCTCGACGAGATGGGCGTCGACATTATCGAGGCCGGATTTCCGATCGCCTCCGACGGCGATTTCGAGGCCGTGACCCAGATCGCCAAGGCCGCCCCCAACACGGTGATCTGCGGGCTGGCGCGCGCCAACCTGCGCGACATCGACCGCTGCTGGGAAGCGGTGCGCAACGCCAACAAGCCGCGCATCCACACGTTCATCGGCACCTCGCCGCTGCACCGCGAGTTTCAGGTGCGGATGAACAAGGAGGATATGCTGGCCAAGATCCACGAGACCGTGACCCATGCGCGCAACCTCTGCGCCGATGTGCAATGGTCGCCGATGGATGCGACCCGCACCGAGGAGGATTACCTCTGCCAGGTGGTGGAAACCGCGATCAAGGCCGGCGCGACCACGATCAACATTCCCGACACGGTCGGCTATACCGCCCCGCGCGAGAGCGCCGACATCATCCGGATGCTGCTGGAGCGTGTGCCGGGCATGGACGAGGTCGTGATCGCCACCCACTGCCACAATGATCTGGGAATGGCGACGGCCAATTCGCTGGCGGCGGTCGAGGCCGGCGCGCGGCAAATCGAGTGCACGATCAACGGGTTGGGCGAACGGGCCGGCAATACCGCGCTCGAAGAGGTGGTGATGGCGATGCGCGTGCGCAATGACATCATGCCCTACCGGACCGGCATCGATACGACGAAGATCATGCAGGCCTCGCGCATGGTGGCGACCGTGTCGGGCTTCCAGGTCCAGTACAACAAGGCCATCGTCGGCAAGAACGCCTTTGCCCACGAGAGCGGCATCCATCAGGACGGGATGCTGAAGCATGCCGGCACGTTCGAGATCATGCGCCCCGAGGATGTGGGCCTGACCGAAACCACGCTGACCATGGGCAAACATTCGGGCCGTGCGGCGTTGCGCTCGAAACTGTCCGACCTCGGATACGAGCTGGGCGACAACCAGCTGAACGACGTGTTCGTGCGGTTCAAGGCGCTCGCGGACCGCAAGAAGGAAGTCTATGACGACGACCTGATCGCGCTGATGACCGACCAGTCGACAAACAGCGCGAACGACCGGATCAAGGTGAAGTTCCTGCGGGTCATCTGCGGCACCGAGGCACCGCAATCGGCCGACCTGACGCTGACCATCGACGGCACCGACCATCAGGTCACGGCGACCGGCGACGGTCCGGTGGACGCGACCTTCAACGCGATCAACCAGCTCTTCCCGCATGAGGCGCGGCTGGCGCTCTATCAGGTCCATGCGGTCACCGAAGGCACCGACGCGCAGGCCACGGTCAGCGTGCGGATGGAGGAAGCGGGCAAGATCGTCACCGGCCAGTCGTCCGACACGGACACGGTCGTCTCCTCGGCCAAGGCCTATGTCAACGCGCTCAACAAGCTGCTCGTCCGCCGCGAGAAGACCGCGCCGGACGCGCTGTCGGCGGAGTGATTCGCGGCTGAGTCGCAATTGGGGCCGTCCTGCCGTGGCGCGGGGCGGTCCAAAGACCCGTCCGGGCGCTATTTCCTTGGCAAAAAGCCCCCGAACAGGCAGAATCCCGCGAACGGCACCCTGACGGTGCGGCACACGGGCCCCGAAGGGCCCCGGCCGGCCTTGTCCTTCGTCGGGCGTGAACCGTATACAGGATCGAGCAGTCGCGACCCCGCGCGGGGGTCAGGAAATACAAGGCGAACAATCAATGCTAGGTGCACTTTCGGGCCTCTTCTCGGCGGATATGGCCATCGATCTGGGGACGGCCAACACGCTGGTCTATGTCAAGGGGCGCGGGATCATCCTCAACGAGCCGTCGGTGGTCGCCTATCACACCAAGGACGGCAAGAAGCAGGTGCTCGCCGTGGGCGAGGATGCCAAGCTGATGCTGGGCCGCACGCCGGGCTCGATCGAGGCCATCCGCCCGCTGCGCGACGGCGTGATCGCCGATTTCGACGTGGCCGAGGAGATGATCAAGCATTTCATCCGCAAGGTGCACAAGCGCGGCAATTTCGCCAAACCGAAGATCATCGTCTGCGTGCCGCACGGCGCGACGCCGGTGGAAAAACGCGCGATCCGCGAAAGCGTCCTGTCGGCCGGTGCCCGCAAGGCCGGCCTGATCGCGGAGCCGATCGCCGCGGCCATCGGGGCGGGCATGCCGATCACCGATCCGACCGGCAACATGGTCGTCGATATCGGCGGCGGCACGACCGAGGTTGCCGTCCTGTCGCTCGGCGACATCGTCTACGCCCGTTCTGTCCGCGTCGGCGGTGACCGGATGGACGAGGCGATCATCTCCTACCTGCGGCGCCAGCATAACCTGCTGATCGGCGAGGCCACGGCGGAGCGGATCAAGACCTCGATCGGCGTCGCGCGGATGCCCGATGACGGGCGCGGGCAGGCGATGGAGATCCGCGGCCGCGACCTGTTGAACGGCGTGCCGAAGGAAACCGAGATCACCCAGGCCCAGGTGGCCGAGGCGCTGGCCGAACCGGTGCAGCAGATCTGCGAGGCCGTGATGCAGGCGCTGGAAAGCACGCCGCCCGATCTGGCCGCCGACATTGTCGACCGCGGCGTGATGCTGACCGGCGGCGGCGCGCTCCTGGGCGATCTGGATCTGGCCCTGCGCGAGCAGACGGGGCTGGCCATTTCGGTCGCCGACGAAACGCTCAACTGCGTCGCGCTCGGCACCGGCAAGTCGCTGGAATACGAAAAACAGCTCGCTCATGTGATAGACTTCGGCAACTGACAGGCGGCCGCCCGGTGCCGGGCAGCCCGCCCGCATCCAGTGCCGCAAGCAGGAGGTGACAGGCTTGTCATCGAAGACAGAGGCGATTCCGGGATTCTGGCTGGTCTTGCGCCGGCTGCTCCTGGCTGGCCTGTGCCTGCTTCTGCTCGGCACCTTCCTGATCTGGCGCATCGACAGTCCGCGTGTCGAACGGTTCCGCATGGCGATGGTGGACCGTGCGGTGCCGCTGCTCGACTGGACCCTGTCGCCGCTCAGCTTCGCGGCCGGCATCGTGAGCGACTTCCAGTCCTATGCGCGGGTCTACGAACAGAACCAGGAACTGCGCCGCGAATTGCAACGGATGCGGGACTGGCAGGAAGTGGCGATCCAGCTGGAACAGAAGAATGCCCGGCTGCGCGCGCTCAACAATGTGCGGCTCTCGCCGCGCCTGTCCTATGTGACGGGCGAGGTCCTGACCGACAGCGGCAGCCCGTTCCACCAGTCCGCTCTTATCAATATCGGCCTGCAGGACGAGATTTCGGACGGTATGGCCGCGATGGATGATCTGGGGCTTGTGGGGCGGATATCGGGCATCGGCCAGCGTTCGGCGCGGATCGTCTTCATCACCGACATCAACAGCCGCGTGCCGGTGCTGGTGCAGCCGTCTGGCCAGCGCGGGATCGTGTCGGGCGACAATAGCGGACTGCCGGTGCTGGAGTTCCTCGAAGAGGCAAGCGCGGTGCAGGCGGGCGACCGGGTCATCACCTCGGGCGATGGCGGGGTCTTTCCCTCCGATCTGCTCGTCGGACAGGTGCTGCGCGCCGCCGACGGGCGGCTGCTGGTGCGTCCGGCGGCCGATTTCCGCCGGCTGGAATATCTGCGCGTGCTGCGCACCGTGGAGCAGCCGCGGATCGAGGGGCCGGGCAATCTGATCCTGCCGCCGTCTGAAGAACAGAGCCGGGCGGGTCCGCTCGGCGGGGGGCGCTGATGGCCACCGCACGGTCCCGCAAACTGGTCCGGACGGCCTCTGTCACGGCGCTCGGCATCGCCGCCCTATTGGTGCACAGCGCTCCGCTCGGCATCTCAGCCGACGCCCGCGCGCTGCCGGACCTGCTCTACCTGCTTCTTGCCGCCTGGATCCTGCGCCGCCCCGACACGGCACCGCTCTGGCTGGTGGCGCTTCTGGGCATCGGCGCGGATGTGCTGCTCGGCGGGCCGATGGGGCTCGGCGCGGCGACATTGCTGCTCGGGACCGAGTTCCTGCGCATGCAGGCGCGCACGCAGGCCGACCGGCCTTTCGCACTGGAGTGGCTGATGGTGGCGCTCGTCTATGCGGCGATGCTCTTCGGCCGCTATATCGCGCTCAAACTGTCCTTCGCGCCGGTATCGGCGATGAGCGTCTATCTGTGGCATCTGGTCCAGACCGCGCTTGTCTATCCGCTGATGGTGCTGGCGCTGCGCTTCGGCATGCGCCTGCGCACACCCGGCGCCGTCGGAGGCCCGGACCGTCTGGGGCGGGTGCCATGAAGAAGAAGACCGGACCCGCCGCCCCGTCCGTGACGCGCCGCGGGCTCGTCCTGCTCGGCGCACAGCTCGGCATGGTCGGGCTGTTGGGCTGGCGGATGCGCCAGTTGCAGGTCGAGGAAGCGGAGAAATACCGCCTTCTGGCCGAGGAGAACCGCATCTCCATCCGGCTGATCCCGCCCGAGCGCGGGCTGATCACCGACCGCAACGGCATCCTGATCGCCGACAACCGCCAGAACCTGCGGGTGGTGATGGTGCGCGAACAGGCGCGCGACCCGGAACTTGTGCTCGACCGGCTGGCGCAGCTCATCCCGATGGATGCGGACGATCGCGAAAAAGCGCTGAAGGAGATGTACCGCCGCAGCGCCTTCGTGCCGGTGACCGTGGCCGAACAGCTTGAATGGGAACATTTCAGCCGCGTCGCGGCCAATGCACCGGCCCTGCCCGGGGTGACGCCGGAGGTCGGCCTGTCGCGCCACTATCCGATGGGCGGCGACTATGCCCATGTGGCGGGCTATGTCGGGCCGGTGAGCGACTGGGACCTGCAACAGCTCGACGATCCCGACCCGCTCCTGCAAATCCCGAAATTCCAGATCGGCAAGACCGGGCTGGAGAAGGATCAAGAAGCGGCGCTGCGCGGGCAGGCCGGCACGAAGAAGATCGAGGTCAATTCCGCAGGCCGCGTCATGCGCGAGCTGGAACGCAATGCAGGCACGCCCGGCGCCAACACCGCGCTGACCGTCGACCATGACCTGCAGCATTACGCGATGAAGCGGCTCAAGGGCGAAAGTGCTGCGACGGTCGTCATGGATGTGCGGAACGGCGACATCCTGTGCATGGCTGCCGCGCCCAGTTTCGATCCCAATGATTTCGTGCTCGGGATCAGCTCGAAGAACTGGAAGGCGCTGCTGGAAGACGAGTATCGCCCGCTTGCCAACAAGCCTGTCTCGGGTGGCTATCCGCCCGGTTCCACCTTCAAGATGGTGGTGGCGATGGCCGCCCTCGAAGCCGGTGTCGTGGGCATCGGCGACACGGTCTACTGCCCGGGTCACTACCAGCTCGGCAACCGGCGTTTCCACTGCTGGCGGCGCGGCGGCCACGGCCATGTGGCGCTGAAGGACAGTCTGAAGAAAAGCTGCGACGTCTATTATTATGACATTGCCCGCCGTGTCGGGATCGACAAGATCGCGGAGATGGCGAACCGTCTCGGCCTCGGGGTGAAGCACGACCTGCCCCTGCCCGCCGTGTCGCGCGGTCTGGTGCCGACGCAGGGCTGGAAACGGGCCAACCGCGACGAGGGCTGGCTGATCGGGGACACGCTCAATTCGGGCATCGGGCAGGGGTTCGTGCTGGCGTCTCCGCTGCAACTGGCGGTCATGGCGGCGCGGATCGGATCGGGCACAGATGTGGCGCCGCGCATCATCCGCTCGGTCGACGGGCAGAGCGTGCCGGCGCCCGAGCCGAAGCCGCTCGATCTGGCGCCGGGCGTTCTGTCTGCCGTGCGCAACGGCATGTTTGCCGTGTCCAACGAGCAGGGCGGCACGGCCTACGGATCGCGGATAGCGGAAAAGGCGATGATGATGAGCGGCAAGACCGGCACCAGCCAGGTCCGCAACATCACCGCCGACGAACGCCGCCGCGGCGTGACCCGCAACGAGGACCTGCCGTGGAACCGCCGCGACCATGCGCTGTTCGTGGCCTATGCGCCGAGCGACAACCCCCGCTATGCCATCTCGGTCGTGGTGGAGCATGGCGGCGGCGGGTCGAAGGCGGCCGCGCCGATCGCGCGCGACGTGATGCTGCGCACGCTCTATGGGGGCGAGGTGCCGCTGGAAGCCTATCCGGCCGGCCAGCGCGACAAGATCCGCCAGATGCATGAGGATATGGACGCCGCGCCCTCGGTCTCGCAGAGCGATCCGGAAACCCTGCCCGACAATCCGGACCGCGCATGACCTATTTCGATCACAAGCAGTTGCGCGTCCCCACGGGCTTTCGCAAGCTCCTCTACCTCAACTGGCCGCTGGCGCTGCTGCTGGCGGCGGTCTCCTCCTTCGGATTCCTGATGCTCTATTCGGTCGCGGGCGGCAGTTTCGACCCCTGGGCGCGGCCGCAGATGATCCGCTTCGGCATGGGCATGGTGATCATGTTCATCGTGGCGATGACGCCGATCATGTTCTGGCGCGGTGTGGCGCCTTTTGCCTATGTCGGCGGTCTGGGGCTGCTCGTCGTCGTGTCGCTGTTCGGCGAGGTCGGCATGGGCGCCCAGCGCTGGATCGACCTCGGCTTCATGCGCCTGCAACCGTCCGAGGTGATGAAGGTCGCGATGGTGATGGTGCTGGCGCTCTACTATGACTGGCTGCCGCCGGAGAAAGTGTCGCGCCCGCTCTGGGTCCTGATCCCGCTTGTCCTGACCGCCGTGCCGACAGCACTAGTCCTGTCGCAGCCAGACCTCGGCACAGCGCTTCTGCTCGTGGCCGGCACCGCGGTGGTGATGTTCCTCGCCGGGGTCAGCTGGTGGTATTTCAGCGCCGCGATCATCGGCGGTGTCGGGCTCGTGTCGGCGGTCATGTCCTCCCGCGGGACAAGCTGGCAGCTCATCAAGGACTACCAGTATCGCCGGATCGACACGTTCCTCGACCCGTCGCTCGACCCGCTCGGCGCGGGCTATCACATCACCCAGTCGAAAATCGCGCTCGGTTCGGGCGGGATGACGGGGCGCGGTTTCATGGAAGGCACGCAGAGCCGCCTCAATTTCCTGCCCGAGAAACATACCGATTTCATCTTCACCACGCTGGCCGAGGAGTTCGGCTTCGCCGGCGGGATCACCCTGCTGGCGCTCTACGCGCTGATCGTGATCTTCTGCATCTGGTCGATGATGACCAACAGGGACCGGTTCGGCGCGCTGCTGACGGGCGGGCTCGGCGCGACCTTCTTCTTCTTCTTTGCCGTCAACATGGCAATGGTGATGGGGCTGGCGCCGGTCGTCGGTGTGCCCCTGCCGCTCGTGTCCTATGGCGGGTCGGCCATGCTGGTGCTTCTTGGCGCTTTCGGCCTTGTGCAAAGCGCCCATATCCACCGACCGAGATAGGCCCCCGACATGACCCTGACCCTGCTTTTCGCCGCCGGTGGCGACGCTTGGACCGACTATGCCCCACACCTCGATGCTGCAATTGCAGAAGAGGGGCTCGACGCGCGGCTGGTCACCGCCACCGACGCGCCCGGCGAGATCGACTATATCATCTATGCGCCCGACAGCGGCCTGCGCGACTTCGCACCCTACACGCGGCTGAAAGCGGTGATGAGCCTGTGGGCCGGGGTCGAATCGATTGTCGACACGCCGAGCCTGACCGTCCCGCTCTGCCGGATGGTCGATCCCGGCCTGACCGAGGGGATGGTGGAATGGGTGACGGGCCATGTGCTGCGCCACCATCTCGGCATGGACCGGCATATCCTCGGGCAGGATGGCGTCTGGCGGAACGAGGTGGTGCCGCCCCTGGCCCGTCACCGGCCGGTCGGGTTGCTCGGCCTCGGCGCTTTGGGCGCGGCTGTGGGTCGGGCGCTTGTCGGGCTGGGCTTTCCCGTCCACGGCTGGTCGCGCAGCGCAAAGAGGCTCGACGGGATCACCTGCCGCCACGGCGCGGACGGGCTGGCGGCAACGCTGGCCGAGGCGCAGATCCTCGTCTCGCTCCTGCCTGCCACGGCGGCCACCGACGGGCTGCTCGACGCGGATGCGCTGGCACTGCTGCCGAAGGGCGCGGTCTTCATCAATCCGGGGCGCGGCTCGGTGGTCGATGATGCGGCGCTTCTTGCCGCGCTCGATGCGGGCCGCATGGACCATGCGACGCTCGACGTGTTCCGCACCGAACCCCTGCCCGCCGACCATCCGTTCTGGGCGCACCCGCGCGTCACGGTCACACCGCATATCGCGTCGGCCACCCGGCCCGATACCGCGGCCCAGAGCGTGATCGCCAATATTGCAAACCATGAACGCGGCGCGCCGCTGGCGCATCAGGTCGACCGCAGCGCCGGTTACTGATCGCCGCGTTTCAGGTCAGTTTCGGGGGTTTTGACGGGTCCATGCCGGGCGCCAGGGGGGCGGCTTTGGGCATGTGCAACTCCGGCAGGTCGAAGCGCAAGCCGGTCCGTCCGAGCGGGTCCATCAACGGATCGTCGCGGCGCAGGAAGGTCACGTCGAGGCTGCCGGCCTCCACACCCGAAAACCGCAAGGCCTCCGCCACCGCGCTGGAAATGCCGTCCTGCGCGCCTTCGGGCACATCGACAAGGGCGAGCAGATGCTGCCGCGTCCCGTCTTCATATTCGGCCTGCACGAGCCACGCGGCGGATGCCACGGCGGACATGTTGGCAAGTTTCGTATCAAGCGCGGTCAGGATCGCTTCAGGCAGGGTGCCGGGCGGCAGGAACCGCGCCGGACGCAGGGCCAGGGCCTCCCCCGCATCCGGCAATGTGGCGGCGAGCCAGTCCACCGCATCGGCCGGCAACAGGATCGAGGAGGGCGCGACACCGAGGTTGAGGCCGAGCGCCATGCCCTGCCCCGCGAGCATTGTCACGAGCGCGCGGCCCGACAGCGTCAGATAGGGCGCGGGCGCGTCGAGAAAGGCCGCCATGCGCGCTTCGCGGTCGAAGAGCAGCACGGTCGGGCCGCTTTCAAGCTCGAAGACGAGCGGCCGCGCGCGGTCGCCTTCGGGCTCGGCATCGAGCAGCAGGTGCAATTCGCTGTCGGCCAGCCGTTCGTAGAAGCGCAGCCGCGCGGCATCATTGGCCGGATCGGCCTCCATCGCGGCATGGGCGCGGTCGAGCGGTGTGTCGGTCATGGTCAGGGCTCCTTGCCCCCGACCGATGCCGCAGGCCCGCCGGGCAATCAACCCCTATCGGGGGTCCGCAACAGGGTTGCGACCCTGTCGCGCAGGGCCGGAACCAGTTCGGCCTCGAACCAGGGATGGCGCTTCAGCCAGCCGGTGTTGCGCCAGGACGGGTGCGGCAGCGGCACCCGCGCGGGCCAGTTCGCGCGCCAGCCTGCCACCCGGTCCGTGACACTGCGCCGGTCGCCCGCCATATGCCAGCCCTGCGCATAGCCGCCCACAAGGAGCGTCAGCCGGATCTGCGGCATCAGGTCCAGCGCCCGGTCCCGCCAGGTGGCTGCACAGATTTTCGGCGGCGGCAGATCCGACCCGCTGGCTGAATAGCCGGGAAAGCAGAAGCCCATAGGCAGGATGGCAAATGCATCGCGATCATAGAAGGTCGCGCGGTCGACGCCGAGCCAGTCACGCAACCGGTCGCCCGACCGGTCGTCGAAGGGCAGACCGCTGTTATGCACCCGTGCGCCCGGTGCCTGCCCCGCGATCAGGATCGGCGCGCGGTCCGACAGGCGCGTCACCGGCCTTGGCACATGCGCCGTGCGGGTGGCGGCGAACCGGTCCGCACAAATCCGGCAGCGGGATATCTCCGCTTCGAAATGGTCAAGATCACCCTGCATCCGTCCGGTCTACGCGAGGCCACAGGACCGTGCAAACTGAGAAAGCCGGCGCATTGCGCCATGGCCTTCGCGCCGCGTCCGGTGCAGGATGCAGCCCGTCAGGCCGGAGAACCGGGGTTCAACGGGGCCGGTCCGGTCTTCAAGCTTCCGCAATGGTTCGACCGATAGCCTGACCGCGTGATTGTAAAACGATAGACTGACGCCCGATGATCGAGTTCAAGAATGTCAGCAAGTCCTTCTGGACCGGAACCCGCCGCAAGGTCATCCTCGACCAGGCGAGTTTCCGGATCGAACTGGGCCGCTCGATGGGCATTCTGGCACCCAACGGCACGGGAAAATCGACGCTCATCAACATGATGGCCGGGCTGGAAAAACCGGATGAGGGGCAGATCATCCGCTCGTCGCGCATCTCCTTCCCGCTCGGGTTCATGGGCGGGGTGAACCCGGCCCATTCGGCGGCGGAAAATGCCCGCTTCGTGGCGCGGCTCTACGGACTTGACGCCGACTATGTGGAAAGTTTCTGCCGCTACCTCGTCGCGATCGAGGAATATTTCGACATGCCGATCGCCACCTACTCCTCGGGCATGCGGGCACGTTTCACATTCTCGCTCCTGCTCGCCCTCGATTTCGACATCTACCTGATCGATGAAGGCATGCCCGGCACCACGGATGCCGCATTCAACCAGCGCGCGGGGCAGATCCTGCAACAGCGGCTGAAAACCGCCACGGTGGTCATCGTATCCCATCAGGCTGATATTCTTGAGAAATTCTGCCGCACTGCCGCCGTCTTGCGGGATGGCAAGCTGCATATGTTCGACAGCCTTGGTAGCGCCAAACTCATGTATCAGTATGATCAGTGACAGACGACAGGGATGTATCCATGCCCGATGATGTGCAACCGCAGGGAAATGACCAGCCCCGGCAGGACCTTCCGCCGGGCCTGAAACCGCGCGATTTCCGCCGCGCACTGCGGATTGCGCGCCAGAACGGACTCGACCCAGAGAACGGGCGGGAAGCCTACCGGATGCTGCTCGACCGCGGCATCGACGTGTCGGCCAAACGGCGCAATCTGCTCGAACATACGCCCGACGTGGTGCAGGACGGCACGGCCGAGACCGGGCAGGTGATGCTGCCGCAGGACAAGGTCGATGCGCTTCTTCAGACCGACGCCCAGCGCGAGGCGGAAATAGCCCGCATCCAGCGCGATCTGGTCAAGCGCCGGCGCAGCCGTCTGCGGCGGATGCTGCTGCGCCTGACGCTCTTCGTCTTTCTGCCGACGGCTGTCGTGGGCTACTACTATTTCAACATCGCGACCGACATTTACGAGACGAAGACCGAATTCGTCATCCACCAGTCGGGCAGCCCGAACCAGGTTGCCGGGTTTTCCAGCCTTCTGTCGGGCACCGGTTTCGCCAATTCCAAGGATTCGATGCAGGTGCAGGGCTACCTGACCTCGCGCGAGGCGATGCTGCGACTCGACGGGGAACATGCATTCATCGACCATTACAAGCAGGAAAGCATCGACCCGATCCAGCGCCTGCCGGCCGATGCGTCGATGGAAGATGCGTTCAAGACCTATGAGGACGCGGTCACCGTCGGGTTCGACCCGTCCGAGGGGATCGTGAAGATGAGCGTGAAAGCGGCCTCGCCCGAAAAAAGCCAGGAGTTTGCCGAGGCGCTCATCACCTATGCGGAGGAAAAGGTCGACCAGAGCTCTCAGCGGGTGCGCGACGACCAGATGAAGGGCGCGCTGGAAAGCGTCGACCGGGCCGAGCAGAACATGCGCGATGCGCAGGCCCGCGTCCTGTCCCTGCAAGAGGAACTGGGCGTCGTCAGCTCGGAAGCGGAGCTGACCGCGCGCATGTCGGTCATCAACTCGCTGGAACTGGAACTGGAGCAGGAGTATCTGACCCTGGCGGAGATCCAGGCCAATGCCCGCCCCAATGCGGCTCGGGTGGCCTTCTCCGAAGGGGAGATCGCGCGGCTGGAGAACCGGATCAACACGTTGCGCGGCCAGCTGACGGAAACCGGAGAGGGCAGCCAGTCGCTCGCCCGCGTGACGGCGGAATTGCGCATAGCCGAGGCCGAACTGGCCACCCGCCAGCTTCTGTTGCAGGAGGCCGTGGCCCAGCTTGAAACCTCCCGCGTGGAAGCCAACAGGCAGGTGCTCTACCTGTCGATGGGGGTCGCCCCGATCGCGCCCGATGTGGCGAGCCACCCGAAGCGGCTGGAAAACACGCTCTTGGCATTCCTGATCTTCTTTGCCATCTACATTCTTGTCAGCCTGACCGTGTCGGTCCTGCGCGAACAAGTGAGTGTCTGAATGCCGGAAATGAAAACCGTCGCCATCGGCAATGTCTCGGTCGGCAATGACGAAGCCCTGACCCTGATCGCCGGTCCCTGCCAGCTCGAAAGCCGTGACCATGCGCTGATGATCGCGACGCGGGTGCAGGAGATATGTGCCCGCACCGGTGCGCAGTTCATCTTCAAAGGGTCCTTCGACAAGGCCAACCGCACGTCGCTGTCAGGCAAGCGCGGTGTCGGGATCGACGAGGGCCTGCGGATCATGGAGGCCGTGAAGGCGGAACTTGGCTGCCCGGTCCTCACCGACATCCATACCGAAGAGCAATGCGCGACCGTGGCGGACACGATCGACGTCTTGCAGATCCCCGCCTTTCTCTGCCGTCAGACCGACCTTCTGGTCGCGGCGGCGAAGACCGGTGCCGCGATCAACGTCAAGAAGGGCCAGTTCCTCGCACCGTGGGACATGCCCAACGTGATCGACAAGATCACCGGTTCGGGCAATGACCGGATCCTGCTCACCGAGCGCGGCACGAGTTTCGGCTACAACACGCTGGTCGCCGACATGCGCAGCCTGCCGCAAATGGCGGCGAGCGGCTTTCCCGTCGTCATGGACGCCACCCATTCGGTCCAGCAGCCGGGCGGGCAGGGCGGCTCGTCGGGCGGACAGCGCGAGTTCGCGCCGGTCATGGCGCGCGCCGCGGTCAGCCTCGGCATCGCCAGCGTCTTCATCGAGACCCACGAAGATCCGGACAATGCGCCGTCGGATGGGCCGAACATGATCCCGCTCGACCGGATGGACGCGCTTGTCGGCAGCCTGATGCAGTTCGACACGCTCGCCAAAGCCGACCCGCTGCGGCTCTGAGCGCCGGGCGCGGCGTCAGAGCGCCTGCCCGACCGCCCAGCCGGACGACCAGGCCCACTGGAAATTGTAGCCGCCGAGCCAGCCGGTCACGTCCACCACCTCGCCGATAAAATGGAGCCCCGGGACGGTGCGGACCTCCATCGTGCGGCTGTCGAGCGCATCCGTATCGACACCGCCGAGCGTGACTTCCGCGGTGCGGTACCCTTCTGATCCGACCGGCGTCACGACCCAGTTGGCCGCCGCATCGGCAAGCGCTGTAATCTGCGTCTCGCTCTGGTCCCCGATCCGGCCGGTGCCGCCCCAGCGCTGGCAGACATGCTGCGCGAGCCGTTCGGGCAGGATCCGCGAGAGGACGGTCGCGGGCATCTGCCCGCCCCGCCGGCTGCGCGCCAGCCGCAACGCATCTGCAATGTCCGTCTCGGGCGCAAGTTGCACCCGCAGGCTGTCGCCCTCGCGCCAGTAGGAGGAGATCTGCAGGATCGACGGGCCGGACAGGCCGCGATGGGTGAAGAGGAGCGCCTCGTCGAATGTGGTGCCGTTGCAACCGACCCGCGCCGGGCAGGACAGGCCCGCAAGCGGCTTCAGATGGTCGAGTTCCTGATGCGCGAAGGTGAGCGGAACGAGCGCCGGGCGCGTCTCCGTCACCGGAACGCCGAACCGCGCAGCGACCTCATATCCGAAGCTCGATGCGCCCATTTTCGGGATCGACTTGCCGCCGCAGGCGACAACGAGTTTCGGCGCGGAGACGGTGCCGCCGTCCAGCGTGACGCGATAGGTGCCGTCGCTCTGCGTGATATCCGAGACGGATCGGCCGAGGATGAGCCGCACGCCGGCGGCTTGCGCCTCGCCCACCAGCATCGAGACGATCTGTCGGGCCGAGCCGTCGCAGAAAAGCTGTCCGAGCGTCTTTTCGTGCCAAGCGATCCCGTGCCGCGTCACGAGATCGATGAAATCCCATTGGGTGTAGCGTTTCAGAGCCGAGATGCAGAATTTCGGATTGCCCGACAGGAAGCGTGCCGGTTCGACTCCGAGATTGGTGAAATTGCAGCGTCCGCCGCCGGAAATGCGGATCTTTTCACCCGGATTGCGGGCATGGTCGACGAGCAGCACCCGCCGCCCGCGCTGCGCCGCCGTGGCGGCTGCCATCAGTCCGGCCGCACCCGCGCCGATCACGATCGCGTCGAACCTGTCCGCTTCTGCCTGCGCTTGTGCCATCCGCCCTGCCTAAACCGCCGCGCCCTGCCCCGCAAGCCGCCCCGTTTCCGGCTTGAAGCCGCACCCGCACTTGATTATGAAGACGCTGCTGCTGGGGTGTAGCCAAGTGGTAAGGCAACGGTTTTTGGTATCGTGTACCGTAGGTTCGAATCCTACCACCCCAGCCAGTTTTCCCGAGCATCGGTTCCAGCGTTGACTGGTGCGGCTGTTGGAGACAGCGATCAGCGACCTCCTCTCCCGACCAAGTGAAATCCGTCATGGACGGTTGCTTCACAGGGTGCGCCGTCATTCGTGACGGCATGCTGGCGATAGACCGGAAAGCCGGGCGGCAGGACGCTATCCTCGCGTGCAGCATCCACGAAGATGTGCCGTGCCGTGGCCGGGCTGATCTCGAACCAGCACGGGTCGTCGAACACGCCCGCATAGACACCCACCACGTCCGCGAACCGGTCGAAGCTCAGCCAGAGTTTGGTGCCGCATCGCGCGCAGAAATGGACGTGAACCGCCTGGCCCGACCCTTCCGATACCCGGTCAAACGTCTTGGGCGCGCCCGCGGTGATGGCAAGGTCGCCCGCATTGAAGATCGGTTCGACCATATAGGCTGATCCGGTCGCCTTCTGGCAGAAACGGCAATGGCAGATCGTCACCCGAAGCGGTTGGCCGGCTGTCCGGAACCGGACCTGTCCGCAGAGGCATCCGCCCTCATGGATTTCCATCTCTTCCCCTCCAAAAATGACCGATACACGCCGCGTGCGCATTGGTCATTCTAGCAGGGTCTGCGCCATCCAATGTCCCGTTTCTGTGCCCGGCTTTATGGCCCGGTTTCAAAGGGGAAGGACAAAAGAGGATACCGGCCGCCACGAAATTGCCTAACGATTTCCGCCCAGATAGCTGGTAGGTGAGTCAGGAGCGCACACCATCCTGATGCCAATGATACCAGACGCATGACGCCCAGAATGTCGAGATCACGGGAATTGCTTCAAGGGCCCATCGCCAGAGGGGCCATAACGAGCATTGTCACGCGTATGATCTCGATCGGCATCCTGTTCGGTCAGGCTGTCCTGACGGCACGCCTGTTGGGGCCGGAAGGATACGGAACGCTGGCATTCGGCCTGTCGGTCGCGACCGTGGCCGCGACCGTTGCAACTCTCGGTTTGGGGAAGCTGGCCGTTCGACAGATCGCCTTTCTTCAGGTCAGAGGCGACCCGCAGACTCTGGCGAAGTTTCTCGGGTCTGCCCTGTCCTCGACACTCGTTTCGGCAATCGTTGTTTCCGCCTTGATTGCCGTGACCTTCCTCGGGTCGGACATTGTCGACGACGATATTCGCGCTGTGTCCGTGCTGTCGGCAATTCTTGTTACGCCGATTGCGGTTCTGCTGTTTCTGCGTGGCGTGTCCCAAGGCCACCAGAATGTCCTGCTCTCCCAGGGTCCGATTGACGTTCTCCGCCCGGCGCTTGTCTCGCTCGTCATTCTGGCGATGCTCGCCAGCGGCCGGCAATTCGGACCGATTTCGGTCCTGCTGGCCTCTGCCACGGTTCTGCTTTTGGTCGCGCTGTCGACCTTCCTGATGATGAAATCGAAAGGCCTGATCGGCTGGCCGGGCAAGGTGGAGGTGTCAGACATCCGACTTGCGCTCCCGTTCGCCGGACTGTCGATTCTGGCGATCTTGCAGATCGAGTTGAATACGATCCTGCTGGCATCTCTGGCCGGGGCGGAAGCTGCAGGCCTCTACCAGCCCATTGCCCGCATCGCACCGCTTATCCTGATCGGGGTGCAGGCTGTCGGCATGCGCTATGCGCCGCGCATCGCTGCCTGCCATAGTCGGGGCGACAATGAGCAACTCCGGAAGCTCACGCGCTATTTCACGGTCGCAACCACCGTTGTAACGGCGGTCCTCGGCATACTCATCGCAGGCTCCGGCCCGATCCTGCTTCTGGTCTTCGGCAAGGCGTTTGTCACTAGCGCAAGCTTCCTTTGGCTTGTCGTCGCCGCGCAGGTTTTCAGCGCCGCCTGCGGGCCCGTCGCCATTCTGCTGACCATGACGGGCGCGACGAAAACGGCACTCGCCGGCCAGTTCGTGGCGTTGCTGGTTCATCTACTGGTCGGTTTCCTGTTGATACCGGACATGGGCGTCGCCGGTGCGGTTTGGGCCTTGGTCGCGGGGATCGCAGCGTCCAACCTGTTCCTCTATGCGGCCGTCAGGTCGCAGCTGCGGTTCGACCCGTCGGTGTTGCAGTTCATGGTGCGCCAGAAATGAATTGACGGTCCTGCCCGGTCTCCATCATCGTCAAGGGGCGACCCACGCGCCGCAAAGGCAGGGCTGGACAGCCGCTGTATTTCCTGCGGCAACAGCGTCCTGAAAGGCAATCAGAACGAACGTGAAAGCCGGCATGAGCCCTCGAGTATCCGTCATCCTGACCGCCTACAATGCCGAAAGGTACCTGCCGGAGGCGATGGACAGCCTTTTGGCCCAGACGCTGCAAGACTTCGAGATCATTGCCGTCGATGACTGTTCGACCGACGGGACGCAGGGGATTCTCGCAGGATATGCGGCACGCGATGACCGCGTTCGCGTCATCCGCAATGATAGCAATGTCGGGGCCTATGCCAGTGCAAACCGGGCCCTGGAACTGGCCGCGGCGCCGCTCATTGCGCGAATGGATGCAGACGATATCTCGCGACCGGACCGATTGGCCAAGCAGGTCGGATTTCTGGACGCGCATCCCGATCACATGCTTGTCGCGTCCAGCTACGAGTCGATCGATGAGAACGGCGCGGTCCGCTACCGGAAACTGAAAGGCGCCGCAGACCCGCTCGTCCGGTGGGTGTTTCGGTTCCGTATGGCGGTCGAGCATCCCAGCATGTGCTTCCGGGCCGCTTTTCCGGACGGGACGCCGGTTCGGTACCGGGATGACCTGAGGGTGGCGGCAGATTACGAACTTTGTTTGCGGCTCATAGCGGCGGGCAAGGCCTGCGTCCTGCCGGAGACGCTGATCAGTTACCGGACGCATGATGCAAACATCACGAGCAACAACCGAACCGTTCAGCGCGAGAATGGCTACGCATTTGCGAGGGATTTTCATATGAGCACAATGCCGGCTTCAACCATCGAAGGGTGGGACTCTGTTTCGAAAAGCTACTTTCTCGGAGAGGCGGCAACTTCAAACTCTATCCGGATCGGTGCGGTCGCCATGAGGCAGATGATCCGGATCGAAACGGGCGACCAGAAGGAACAGTCCAGACAGCTTAAAAAGCTGACAGCCGGACTGCTGACTGATGCTTTCCTCGTCCGCGGAAAAGCCATTCGTCACCCGGCCACCTTTGCAGCTTTCTTGTGGTATTGCCGTGAATATGTCCTGTCGCTGACGGCAAGAATTATTGAAGAGAGGGAGTTTTTGTTTTTCCGTATGAGAAAAATCACAAAAAATTTTAGCTTTTGATACATGCCTTTTGTATCTGTAATTATACCTGCATTTAATGGTGCGGACTTTATTCGCGAAGCGATGGAGAGCGTTCTTTCTCAATCGTTTTCGGATTTTGAACTCATTGTCGTCGATGACGCATCCACAGATTCAACCCCAGAGATTTTGGCGGATTTCGAATTGGCAGATCGCCGCATCCGCCTGCTGAAAAACGAGAAGAACCTTGGTGTTACCAGATCGTTGAATGTCGGCCTGCATGCCGCCACCGGAAAATATGTCGCCCGGCTCGACGCAGACGATGTGTGCCTGCCAAACCGGCTGGAGCGTCAGGTTGAATTTCTGGAAAACCATCCGGACCATGAAGCGGTCGCCTGCGGGTACAGATTGATCGACGCAAACGGCCGCACCATCCGCGTCAGCAACCGGACGCTGGACGATTGGCAGATCAGATGGGTCAACGGCTTCTATCCGCCGGCCGCAGCTCCGACCTATTTCTTCAGGCGAGTGAAGCGCAACGGGGACCGGCATTTTTACGATGAGTCCTTCCCGACGGCCGAGGATTTTGCCTTCTGGTCGACCCTGAGCGCACATGGGAAGATGCATCTATTCGGGGAACCGCTCGTGAAATATCGCCGCCACGCAAACGCCAATACGGCGCTGCAACGGCTCGAGCAGGTCAAATACAGCAGGGTCACGTCCCTGGGGAACCTGAACGCACGCCTGCCGGCTCCTCTGGTCGAGGGTCTCGAGCCGCTCCTGCAGATGTTCACCTACCAGCGCAAGGCAGATCCCGACATGATCAGGGCTGCGGTGGCGGGCTGCGATGCGCTTTTGCAGCATGATCTGGACAGCGCGCCGACGTCGGGCCACCGGAGCTGGCTCCGGCGCATGACCGCAAGCCTTCTTGCCGATGCCTGCCTGACGCGCGGCGAAGGTATCCGAGGATACTCGACCGTTCAGGCTTTTTTGCTTCACGGCCGGCGCCATCTTCCCTACCTCGTCTCGGAAGTGGCGCGGCAACCCCGCCTTGCCCTGAAATCATTGAAAGGCATAGCGAAGACCTGATGCCGGTCAGCCAACATTCGATTGCCAACACGCTTGTCTGTGGATTGCGCACATGAGTGACGCGAAACGCCCCAGACCCGTGTGCCTGCTTGCACCCGTGGCCCCTTACCGGAGCGGTATCGCGCGGCACAGCACGGCACTGGCGCGCGAGTTGGCCGCGCGCGCCGATGTGGACCTTTCGGTGTTTTCCTTCTCGAAACAGTATCCGCCGCTGCTGTTTCCGGGCGCTTCGGACACGCTTGCGGACGTGCGCACCTATGCCTCGCCGCTGGGCACCAGATACAGCCTCAATTCCGTTTCGCCGTTGAGCTGGCGCAGAACGGCAGCGGAGATATCCGCGAAACGGCCAGAGCTTCTGGTTCTCCCCGCATGGACGTTCTTTGTCGCGCCGGGCCTCGGCTATGTCGCGCGATCTCTGCGGCGGCGCGGGACGCGGATTGCCACCATCGTTCACAATGCCGAGGACCATGAGACCAGCCGCTGGAAAGCGGGCGTCTCGCGGTTCCAGCTGTCGCAATCAAGCTACTTTCTGACCCACAATTCCAACCTGTTCAAAGCGCTTCATTCCCAGTTTCCGGATGTGCCGGCCCGCGTCTCTCCGCACCCGCTCTATGATGACTATCCCGAAGCCAAGGGGCGGCTGGCGCGCCGCGGGTCCGTCGAGCTGCTCTTTTTCGGCATCGTGCGGCCCTACAAGGGGCTGGACCTATTGCTGGAGGCAATGGCGCGCGCGGAAAACAGGGATATCCACCTGTCGATCGTCGGTGAATTCTGGTCCGGGCGCGAGGAGACGGAAGCGCTGATCGCGCGGCTTGGGATCGCGGATCGGGTGGAACTGGTCGCGCGCTACGTGTCGGACAAAGAGGCCGCCGAATATTTCCATCGCTGCGACGCGGTGGTGACGCCTTATCGCAGCGCGAGCGCGTCCGGTGTGCATGCACTGGCCCAACATTACCGGCGTCCGATCATCTCCAGCGACATTCCCGGCTTGAATGACCGGGTGCGGCACGGACACACCGGATGGCTTTTCGACAATGGCGATGTCCCGATGCTGACGCAGATCCTCGACAAAGAGGTGACGGCGGAGACAGCGCGCGCGCTCCGGCCGAACATCGCGGCTGATGCGGATCACTATTCCTGGTCGAGGTTCGCAGATACGCTCCTCGCTTGAGGGCCATGCCAATCGAGAAGCCCGCCCCTCACAAGAGCGGGCTGGCGATCCGGAAGGCATTTTCCTTGAACTTCTCCCAGCCCGGACGGCGGAGCCATGTGTTCGGGTCGAGGCGGGTCGCGTCGGCCAGGTAGCTGTCGTGCAGCGCCTTCAGGTCGCTTCCGAATTCCGGCCCGTAGACGAAGAGCGCAACCTCGTGGTTCAGCCACAGGCTGCGCATGTCTAGATTGACCGTGCCGAACATTGCCATCCGGTCGTCGGCAAGGATCGATTTCGTGTGCAGGAGCCCGCCATTGTAGAGCCAGACATCCACGCCCGCGTCCATCAGGTCATCGTAATAGGAGCGGCTCGCATAGCGGGTCATCACGCTGTCGACCGCAGCAGGCAGGATGAGGGTGATCCGCACGCCGCGGAGCGAGGCCGCGCGGAGCGCCCGCAGGAGCGACTCGTCAGGCACCAGATAGGGGGTGGTCAGGGTCAGCGTTTCTTCCGCCCCGTGGATGAGCGCATTGAGCATCAGAAGGAGCGCATCATCCGACTCTCCCGGACCCGATGACAGGACTTGCAGGTCCGTGTCGCCCACGCCGGTCAGCCCGTGAAGCCCCGCATCCGCCACTGTCTCGGACAGCGATTCCGGGCTTTCCAGCAGCCAGTCGCCGAGCATCACGGCGGCCAGTTGAGCGACCGCGAACCCCTGCACGCGGACCATCGCGTCCACCCATTCGCCAACCCCGGCATCCTGTTTGAAAAAACCCGGATCGACCATGTTCATCGATCCGGTCCAGGCGACCCGGCCATCTACGACAACAATCTTGCGGTGCAACCGCAGGTCCGTGCGGCCGACAAACTTGCGGAAGGTGCCAACGGGGCGGGCCTGCAGCACCTGCACCCCGGCGCTGCGCAGGTCCTCGATCTGGTCGCTGCGCCACCAGGGCCGCGCGCCCAGCGCGTCGATCAGGAGCCGGCAGGTCACGCCGCGCGCGGCGGCGCGCTTCACGGCCTCGAGCACATTGTCGGCCGATCCGCCCTCGTTCCAGATGTAGAACTCCATCAGGATGCTGGTCTGCGCCGCATCCACATCCGCCGCGATCGCCGCAAGGATCTCCTGCGTGTCGTCATAAAGCACAAGATCGCTGCCGGTCACCGCGAAGAGGTTCGTCATGCGCCCACCGATCCGGTCGAGCCGTCTGGCCGCAGGCGGATGGCGAGACCAGTCCACATCATGCATGCCAGAGGTGCGCATCGCTTCCGTCAGGGCGGCATATTCCGCGCGCAGCTCGTCCATCCGTGCGAGCCGGTCTCCATGAATGCGCCGCTCGCCGATCAGGAAATAGAGAAGCGCGCCCACCAGCGGCAGGATCGCGACGAGCAGGAGCCAGGCCAAAGCCACACCCGGGCCCGGCCGCTGCATGATCACCCGGATCACGACCGCCGCAAGCGCGGCAAACTGCAGAACGACAAGCAGGCTCGAGGGATGGGTGATGACATCGATCATGGGCGGCGCCTATCCGGTTTCGGCCAGTTCGCGCCGCCATTGGCCGGGCGTGCTGCCCGACCAGCGGCGGAAGGCGGATGTGAAGCTCGCCTGATCGGTATAGCCGACGAGAAAGGCCGTTTCCGCCAGCGAGAAACCGGGATCGGTGAGATAGCGCCGCGCGAGCGCGTAGCGCAGCTCTTCGACGATGCTGCGGAAACTGAGACCCAGCGCCGTGAGCCGGCGGGACAGGGTGCGGCGGCTCATGCCGAGGTCGGCCGCGACCGTATCCGCATCGAGCAGCTTGTCGGGCAGGGCGGCCACCAGCCGCGCCTCGACCTCGGAGCGCAGGTCGGGCTGGTCGCGGCGGCGTTCGGCCAGAAGCGTTTCGCCATGGGCGATCAGGATGTCGCAGAGCGACGGATCGTATGACCGGATCGGGGTGGACAGGGTGTCGGGCCGGAACCGCATCTCGACCTGTCCGGCTGAAAAGCGCACCGGACAGCCGGCTATCCGCTCGATCTCGGCCACACCGGTCCGGCGGTCATGGCGGAAGGTGATTTCTGTCGGGCGGATCGGCTGTCCGGTGATCCGGCGCATCATGGCCAGCACAAGGAAGACCTGAAACTCCCGATGGTGCCGCGCCAGCGACAGAAGGCCGTTGATCACGTCGAGGCGCACGATCTCCTCGTCACCCGCCACGACGAGCGTGACCTTGGTCGACTTGTCGACGATACGGGAAAAGCGCGAGGCCTGCCGGATGCCGCTGCGCAGGTCCTGCGAATATTTCAGCACATAGCCCGGCAATTCCAGCTGGTCGAACGGCATCTGCGAGGCGTTGACCGCAAAGATCGGATCGCTCGTCCGCCGCGCGACACTTTCGAAATAGGCGATTTCCTTTTGCAACGGGATGGCGAGCGGCTCATCGAGTTGCGCTTCCTCGGGCGACAGGTCGGCATCCAGAAGGGCGGCTTCGTGCACGGCACCCTGTCCCTCGCGGCGCAGGTAAGCCGCGACATGAAGCAGCCATTTGTTGGTGACGCGAATGTCGGCCTGCATGCACTTCCCCCAAGGCTTCCGCGTCAGAATACGGGCTGGTTTGCGCCTGTCCAGCGCAACGGGCCGGGGCCGCTTTGGCGCTGATGCTGAAAATGTGAACGGTTTCGGGGCCGGCGCGGGGTCCTGCCGGCTTGAGAAAGGGCGCGGATTCTGGCATTTTCTTGCCCACAAAGGCGGATCAACCGCCATGCGTTTATTGAGTGAGAGCAGGACATGAGCAGGTTCCGTATATCCATCGTTCTGAGCGCACTTGCGCTCGTCATCCTTGCAGGCTGTGCCCAGCGCGTGCCGCCCATGTCGCGCAATCCCGCCGACATGGTGCTGATCCGCAAGACCGAGCGCGAGCTTCTTCTGGTGCGCGACGGTGTGGCCTTCAAGAAGTACAAGATGCATCTGGGCTTCACACCCGAGGGGCACAAGGAAGCGCGCGGCGACGGGCGCACGCCGGAGGGCAGCTACATCATCGACCGCCGCAATCCCAATTCGGCCTACTGGCTGAGCCTCGGCATTTCCTATCCCAACGAAATGGACGTGGCGCGGGCGGCATCCAAGGGCGTCAATCCGGGCGGGGACATTTTCATCCACGGAGGTCCGAACCGTCGCGCGGACCGCGACCGGTCGGACTGGACGGCCGGATGTATCGCCGTCAGCGACCGGCAGATCCGGGAAATCTGGTCTTATGTTCCGGTCGGCACACCGGTCTTCATCCAGCCCTGACGCCGGCGAAAGATGAGACAAAAAGAAAAGGGGCCGCACGGGGCCCCTTTTTGCTGCGGTGATGGAAGGGGCGGTCAGCCGCCCACCATCATCACCCACCAGATCTTGCCGTTGCTTTCCTGGAACCAGCTGAAGCCCATCGCATTGCCGGCCGGGTCCATGATGATGTTGCGCGTGGTGCTCGTCGCCATCCAACTTTCCAGAAGCGTCAGCACCGCGTCGGAGCTCTCGGAGATCACCTCGCCCCGGATGAGGCCCGGATAGCCGGCCCGGGTTGCACGGTCCTGCGGCGAGGTGCGGTCCGATCCGAAGTGCCAGGCCCGCTGCTGCACCGACATGTCGCGCGCATGGGTCGCCGCAGCGGCATTGAGCGCCGCGGAATAGGTGAGCGGCGTCAGCCCGGAAGCCGAGCGCAGCGCGTTCACACTGTCCTGCATCTTGATGCGGATCGAATCGGTCTGCGCACCGGAAATCATGCCGCCACCCGTGCCGCTGGCACAGGCAGAGAGGATCAATGCGGACGCGATGAGAAAGGCTCGAATCAAAAACATACCGTCACCCGAAATCCTTTATTTTCTTGGGGTCTAGCCTGTTGCTGGCGGAAACACAAACCCCGCGCGGGGATTTCCGCCGGTTCCGTGCAACCTGCGTGACAATTGCCACAAGGGGGGCTGCAACCTAAGATGGCGCCTTTACTGCCGTATTGGGGGGACAGGATCATGGTCCATGACACCGACACCCGGACCGCAGTCAGCCGCCGCAATTTTCTGCGGACCGGAGCGGCTCTGGCAATCGCAACGCAAATCGCCCTGCCGACAGGCGCACAGGCCCAGTCGGCCGGAACCATCCGAAGGCGGATCTCGGGCTTTTCCACCCACAGGTGGCAGAATCACTTCAGCTCGATCGGCAGCGGCAAAATTCTGGTCGATACCCAGACCCGATCACTCCACTATTGGGCGCCGGGTTTCTACAAGATCTACCCAACAAGCGTGCCGCTGTCCGAGTCCCTGACGAAGCGCGGCCGGACCTCGGTCGTGCAGAAACGCGTCGGGCCGGACTGGCGGCCGACCGCCAACATGTTGCGTCGGGATCCGACGCTGCCCCGCTATGTCGGGCCCGGTCCGGACAATCCGCTCGGGACGCATGCGCTCTATCTCGGATGGACCTATTACCGGATCCACGGAACCAACGACACGCGCAAGATCGGGCGGCAATCGTCGAACGGCTGTATCGGGCTCTATAACGAGGATATTGCCGACCTGTTCGGGCGCGTTGGAGTCGGCACACAGGTGCGCGTCATCTGAAGAGGCCGGAGGCAGGGGAGCAGATGCAGGGCTGTGGAAAAACCGATGCAAAAAAATCACGCTCTGGCCCAAAACCGGGCAAAATGCGCCAAAATCGGGACCTTAGAGGGCGGTTTGGCGTTTTCTGTCGAAGCCGGTTCTTGCGTGAAACGCGTTTCCGTGCTTTAGAATTTGATGCGTAGGCAAACTTGATCGACCCGCGACCGTCTATTTTTTGGCTGTCGATGTCACAAGAAAACAGGAGATTGAGATGAAGAAAATCGTTCTGACCTCTGCAGCCGCTCTGGTTGCTACCTCTGCTCTGGCAGGCAACATGACCTTCGAAGAGCCGATGGAAGAAGTGGTTGTTGTTGAAGAGCCGGCAGGTTCGTCCGCTGGTTCCTGGGGCTGGGTTATCCCGGTTCTCGCACTGGCCGCTGTGGCCTATGCCGTGACCCAGAACAACGACGACGACGACTCCTAAGTCGTTCGACTCACTGAATAGAAGAACCCGGGCTGTACCGCAGCCCGGGTTTTTTTGTGCCTGCATGTCAGGCACCTGCGCGCCGGCATCCACAAGAGGCACATGAACGGGCAGAGCGCAGGCAAAGAAAATGCCCGGCACGACAGGGTCGTCCGGGCATCTGGTTCGGCAGTGAGGCCGCTCCGGGTCAGCGCGACCCGGTATAGGGCTCCAGAATATCCACATCGAGCGGCGGAAGCCGCCAGCCGATCCACTGGCGCGACCGCCAGACGCTGCCGCGCCCGTCCACGAAATAGGTGTTCTGGAAGGTGATCTCCTCGCCCTCGCAGGTCTCGATGAAGCGCACGGTGGAGTAGCTGCGCTCCACGATCGTGATCTCGCCCTGATCCATCGCCTCGAAGGAACAGTCGACGCGCACGCGCCGCCCCGCCGGTCCGACGCCGGGGAACTCATATTCGCGTTCGATCTTCTGCGCTTCCCACTGGCCCGGCGGCATCTGCCCCTTGACCGGATCGTTCTTCGACGATGTGGCCGACATGAGGTCATGCCCGATGCCGCGCGTGCCGGTGACCCAGCCGCCGTTGAGCGTGACGCTCTGCTGGAACTTCGACACATGGGTCAGATAAGGCCCGTTCTTGGCCGAGGCCAGCATGATGTTGAAGCCTTCCTCCTCGCCGACCCGGATACGGATCATGGCGAGGCCCGAAGCTTCGATGCTGGCCCGCGTCAGACGCTGGCCTCGGGGCTGGCCGCCGCCACCCCCTTCGCCGCCACCCTCGCCGCGGATGCCCGTGGCCTCCAGAAGTGCGCCACCGACGGCCGAATAGACCGGATCGACGCGGCCGCCGCTTGAACAGGCGGCAAGCGCCAGCAGAGAGATCGCTGTTGCGAGATACCTCATTGCCAGAACCCTCCCCAGCCCTGTTTCAGATCGCCGGCCTCATATTCCCGCACGATCCCGTAGAGATTGTTCGGTGTCCGCAGCCGGGCGCCCGCATCGCGATCCTGCGAATTGAGCGTTGCGCCGATGGTCGAGCGGCTCTCGAACGGCAAGGTCCAGCCGAGCGGGATACGCACCCTGATCCCCTTGTCGAACCCGTCGCGGCCAAATTCTTCCTTCGACGCCTCGGTCTTGGTGAAGAAGGCACCAACCTCCCAGCCGTTGATGAAGCGGCGCGACACGGAAATGGTCGCACCCCAATCCTCGGCCAGATAGCGGCCCACATCGACGCGCGTCTGGATGCCATAGAAATCCGGATCCCAGTAGAAGCTGGCGAAGCCGGTGATCGTGTCATAATCGTTGAAGCCGAGCTTGGAGTAATAGTCGCGTTCCCGCGCATAGGCGATCTCGGCGCCGATGCCCCAGTTCTGGCTGACCGGTTTCCACAGGACCTCCCCCGCGATGCCACCATAGCCGCGTTCCAGATAGCCGCCGGTGACGCTGCCGTAGATGGCCGGTGCGAGTTTGAACACATAGTCGCCGGTCAACCGGTCAAGCGACGGGCCGGCCTGCGCACGGTAGAGGAAGCTGTTGGAGCGGACCGGATAGAGATTGTCCTCCGGCCGGGCATCCGGCGGGTTGTCGAGCGTCCCGAAGACACGCTGCGACGCCTGGCCCGCGATGGAGAAGCCCTGAGCGATATTGACCCGGGCGCGGCCGGTGAGGACCACATCGTAGCGGACCGGTTCGTCCCCGAAGCCGAATTGCAGCGGAATGCGCGGGTTGAACGACCAGCGGAAGCGCGGATAGTCGCGCGGATCCCAGATATCGTCGCCCTTGAGGGTCTTGCCATCTTCAAGAACCGTTGTCTCCCAGCTCTTGATCCCCGCATTGGGCGTATCGACCTGCGCCTCGAGGTCACTGCGCTTGATGACAGCCGTCGTGATCGGCACGTCATTGTCGACCATGGTGATCCGAAAGGTTTCGACCGACGGCGGCATGCCGATAGCCATGAGCCGGGCAGCGCGGCCGATGGCTTCGGAATGGTTGCGCAACCGGCCATTGGCGATCTGGATTTCCGCCTCGCGGGCGCCGATGTCACCCTTCACGATGGCGATCTGCTGCGACCGCGCGGCCTCCGACAGGGCTTTCATCAACCGTTCCTGCGACTTCGGGTTCTGCGCCCAGTCGGTCTGGTTGACGGCCTTGGGGTTCCGGCGGTTGATCGGCGGCGGGCCGGCACCGAAATCCTGAAGCGTTACCGGATCATTTGGATTGCCCGACAGGGTCAGCCGCAGGCCGACCGCGCTGCCATACATATAGTAGGCGCCGAGCGCGAACCGGTTGCCCGGCTGGTATTCTATCCCGACATTGAAGGGGGATTTACGCTCGAAGTCGCTATAGAGCTGCTCCTGCGTATAGGCGTCCGACGAATATTCGGCCTTCACGTTGAGGCCCGCGACAGGCGTCCGCCATTCGACGCCGCCGAAGAAGGCCGCATCGCCACGGAAGAGCGTGTCCCAGCGGACGCTGCCCGACGAGCCGTCATTGACCGGACGATCATTTGCGTTGGGGAAGATCAGCCCGATCGGATTGTCGAACCCGTTGAGCGACCCGAGCCGCCCCCAGCCGAGGCCGCCGGTGACCTTCAGCGAGTCGGTCACATGTTTGGTCGCCACGACAAATTCCGACCCGTAGACGCTTTCGCCGATGAAGTCGCGCAAGCCCACGGACATGGCCGGCCGCCATCCCTGACGGTCCTCTTCCAAAAATTGCCATTTCAGATCGAAGCCGGGCCGGAAGGTCTGCGACCCGTTGGGGTTCCACTCTTCAACCTGCGTGTAGCGGAAGGTGGTTTCCAGATTGGGGATCGCCTGAAAGTTCAGCGTCGCCCGGCGGGTGTTCGAAAATCCCGAAAAGGACCAGCTGGTCTCGAAATCGGGCTGCACCTCGGCCGAGGGCATGTCGATCAGACCCGTATTGCCCATCAGGGAGAGAGAGTTTCGGACGCCGGTCAGACTGTTCTGCGCAACCGCCGTGCCGGCCAGAAGGCTGGCGGTCGTCAGGAACGCCACCCGCAACGCGGATTTTCGTCTCATATGGTTCATGCCCCTGTCCCGGCTGTTCTCGCCGGGCTCCTGCCTGTTTCCCCAAGCCGGGCCGCGCCTGCTCTGCGCCCGGTCGAATGTTATCCGCTCATTTGGCATCGCGATGCGCGCCGGGGCAAGCGACTTGTCCGTGATCGGCGCGATCTGTCCCAGTTTCGCGACAGTCGGAGCCGTTTTGCCACGGTTTCAGCCGTCTGGAGCGGCTTTCAGGAGCGCGGCCAGCCCCGTCCGGTAGCCCGGATAGCGCAGGGTCACGCCGAGCTCCTCTTTCAGAAGACGGTTCGAAACCCGTTTGGATTCCGCATAGAAGCTGCGCGCCATGGGGGACATCTCCGCCGCCTCGAACCGCTCTTCGGGCGGCAGCGGGCAGCCAAGAAGCCGCGCGGCCTCCGCGATCACATCCTGCGGCGGCGCGGGATCGTCGTCACACAGGTTATAGATCGCACCCGGTCGCGGCCGGTCGATGGAGGCCGCGAGCGCCTGGGCGATATCCTCCACATGGATGCGGCTGAACACCTGGCCCGGCTTCACGATCCGCCGCGCCGTGCCCGCGCGCACCTTGGCAAACGGGCCGCGGCCCGGACCGTAGATGCCGGCCAGCCGGAAGATATGGAGCGGCAGCCCGCTTTGAGCGGCGAGCGCCTGCCAGCCGGCTTCTGCGTCCTGCCGCCAGCGCCCGCGCCGGGTGGAGGGGCGCAGGTCCGACCCTTCGTCGACCCAACCGCCATCGCGGTCGCCATAGACGCCCGTTGTGGACAGGTAGCCGACCCATTCGAGGCGTGGCGCGCGGGCTGCAATCGCGTCGCCCAATGCGCCGAGCACCGGATCACCCGCTTCGGTCGGCGCGGCCGACAGAAGCAGATGCGTGGCGCCGTCGAGATGCGCGCCCATGTCACTGCCCGGCCAGATGACCGGCGCAACGCCCCGCGACCGCAGCGTGGCAGCTTTCTCCGCCGACCGGGTCGTGCCGGTGACCTGCCAGCCCCGCCCGAGCAGGATCCGGTCGAGCGCCTGCGCGGAATAGCCGTGGCCGAACGAGAGGAGATGGCTCATGCATCCCCCCCGAGGCGGTCCATGGCCCATCGCGCAGCGTCGGCCACCACCGGGTCGGGATCGTCGCACAGCGGGCGGACAGCGCGGCGCATCGCAGGATCGCCGGAATTGCCCAACGCGTAGAGCACGTTGCGCACGAACCGGTTGCGCCCGATCCGCTTGATCGGCGAGCCGCGAAACACCTGCCGGAAGCCCGCATCGTCGAGCGCGACCAGATGGGTCAGTTTCGGGCGGGTCAGTTCCACCCGCGCCCAGTAGCCGGCCTCCTGCGCGGTTTCCGCAAACTTGTTCCACGGGCACACGGCCAGACAATCGTCGCAGCCGTAGATCCGGTTGCCGAGCAGGGGGCGCAGGTCGGGATCGACCGGACCATCATGCTCGATCGTGAGATAGGAAATACATTTGCGCGCATCGAGCCGGTAGGGTGCGGGAAATGCATCCGTCGGGCAGATGTCGAGGCAGCGGCGGCAGCTGCCGCAATGGTCGACCTCCGCCGCGTCGACGGGCAACTCGACCGTCGTGAACACCGCGCCGAGGAAAAACCAGCTGCCGAGCGACCGGCTCACGAGATTGGTATGCTTGCCCTGCCAGCCAAGGCCAGCCGCCGCGCCGAGCGGCTTTTCCATCACCGGTGCCGTGTCGACAAAGACTTTGATCGCAGCCCCGTCAGCCTCCCCTTGCGCCAGAAGCCAGCGCCCGAGCCGCTTCAGCCGTTTCTTGACCAGATCATGATAGTCGCGATTGCGCGCATAGACCGAGATATTGCCCCGCTCGGGCATATCGAGCAGCGTCAGCGGGTCCTCGTCGGGCGTATAGGTTTCCGCCAGCATGATGACCGAGCGCGCTTCGGGCCAGAGCGCCGCCGGATCGCCGCGCCAGCCCATCCGCTCTTCCATCCAGCCCATCTGGCCGTGATATCCGGCCTCGACAAAGCCTTTCAGCCGACCGGCCGCCTGCGGGATCGCGTCGGGACGGCAGATGCCCATGTCGGTGAAGCCCAGCGCCAGCGCTTCGTCGCGGATGCGATCGGCCAGTGTCGGCTGGCCCGCCATCTCAGAAATCCAGATCCGCGTAATGGGCGGGTGGCGGGAAGCCCGGAACCAGATCGGCAAGCAGTGTGCGGAAGGCGGGGCGCGACTTGATCTTGGAATACCAGTCCTTCATCGCGGGCGACCGCGCCCAGTCCACATCGTTGATATAGTCGAGTGCGGACAGCTGCGCCGCGGCGGCGAAATCGGCGATGCTCATCTCGTCGCCCGCCAGCCAACGGCGCTGGTCCATCAGCCAGCCGATATAATCGATGTGATATTTGATGTTCTTCGCCCCGGCCTTGATTGCCGCACTGTCGGGATAGCCCGACTTGGCAATCCGCTTGTTGACCCGCTCGTAGAGCAGGTTCTTCGTCACCTCATGGTGGAACTTGTCGTCGAACCATGCGGCCAGCCGGCGCGCCTCGGCCCGGTCGGCGGGGTTGCGCGGCAGGAGCGGCGGCGCGGGATATTTCTCGTCCAGATACTCGCAGATGGCGGAACTGTCGGCCAGCGTCAGCCCGTCGAGCCGCAGCATCGGGATCTGCCCCGACGGGTTCAGGCGCAGATAATCCATGCGCTTTTCCCACGGGCGTTCCTC
Organism: Oceanomicrobium pacificus; assembly: GCF_009833495.1. Lineage (GTDB taxonomy): Bacteria > Pseudomonadota > Alphaproteobacteria > Rhodobacterales > Rhodobacteraceae > Oceanomicrobium > Oceanomicrobium pacificus. The sequence continues at coordinate 884,770 of NZ_WUWG01000001.1, forward strand.
GACCAGTTCAACCTCGATCTTCTTTTCCGCCAGAACAAGGCGCACCTTGCGGCAGAAGGGGGAGAGCGGCATGTGGTAGAGGCGGCGCATGGGCAGGTCCGATCCGGGGTTGAGACCCCCTTAATGCCTACGCCCGCAGGGCTTTTCAACCGGATGTGTCGGGGATGCGCAAACAGTCGCCACGCGGATCGACTCGCAGGGTTTCCGCCCCTGCGGCGATCTGGCGGGCGCGCCGGCTGATGAAATCGGTCGGGCGGCTTGCGGAGCGCGCCTTGGGGGCCGGGAGGATCGCGACGAGCAGGCTGGCCTGCCGCAGGCTGAGTTGGTCCGCGCTGACACCGAAATAATGCTGCGCAGCGGCCTCCACGCCGAACACACCCGCGTCGAATTCGGCCACGTTGAGATAGACCTCCATGATCCGCGCTTTCGGCCAGAAGAGCTCGATCAAACCGGTGAATCCGGCTTCCAGCCCCTTGCGCAGCCATGACCGGTCGGGCCAGAGGAAAACATTCTTCGCCGTCTGCTGGCTGATCGTCGAGCCGCCGCGCAAGCGACGCTCATCGGCCAGTGCCGCGCGGATCGCGGCCACGTCAAACCCGTGATGGGTGCAGAAATTGGCATCCTCTCCGGCGGCTGCGGCAAGGGGCAGCCAAGGCGTCATCTCGTCCAGACTGCGCCAGCTTTTCTCCAGCCGGTCATGCTCCAGATAGTCGCGCACCATCAGATATGTGACGGGCGGGTTGATCCAGCGCAGCGCCAGCACGATCAGGAACACCGCCAGCGCGACACGGAAAAGCCAGATCCGCAGGCACCGCAACAGCCCGCGCCAGCCGCGCCGCGCCCGCAATTGCCGGATGCGCTTGCGGCGGCGCTGCACGACCTTGCGATGCGTGCGGGACGGGGCTTTCTTGGCGCGGCCCATGGGCGGTTCGGGATCTCCGGTCACTGATCGGTGGAAGGGAAACGCGGGGGAGCGGTGGGCAAGGCGGTCAGGTTAGCGCCTGAACCGCTGGCCGCAATCGCCCCAACGACAGTGGCCGCGCAGCGATGCCGCGCGGCCACAATGTCCCAGGTCCGGAGCCAAGATCAGGCGCTGGCCTGCGCTTCTTCCTGCGTGATCTGCACCGGCAGGCGATGGAGCATCTCCTTCGGGCAAATCTGGCGGAAGGCCGGCAGTTCCTCCTCCCAGTGGCGCAGGATCTCCCGCGCCTTGGGCGAGCCGGTTTCCTCATAATGGGCCTCGACCAGCGCTTTCAGCCGCTCGGCCCAATGATCTACGGTGACCGGCACGTCAACCAGCGTTTCGGGGTTCATATATTCCGACAGCTTCCCGTCTGGGTCGTAGATGAAGGCCATGCCGCCGGTCATGCCGGCGCCGAAATTCTCACCCACGGAGCCGAGGATCACCGCCGTGCCGCCGGTCATATATTCGCAACCGTTGGAGCCGCAGCCCTCGATCACGACCTCCGCGCCCGAGTTGCGCACGGCGAAACGCTCGCCTGCGCGGCCATTGGCAAAGAGCCGGCCCGCGGTTGCACCGTAGAGCACCGTATTGCCGATGATCGTATTCTCATGCGGGATGAGCGGGCTGCCGAGCGGCGGACGCACGACGATGGTCGCCCCCGACAGGCCCTTGCCGACATAGTCGTTGGCATCGCCCGAGACCTCGATCTTCAGCCCCGGCGCGCCGAAAGCGCCCAGCGACTGGCCGGCGGAGCCTTCGAGCTTCACCGTCAGATGATCCGGCTGCAGGTCGTTGCGCATCCCGAACCGCTTGACGATATGGCTCGACACGCGGGTGCCGACGGTGCGCAGCGTGTTCTGGGTCGCATAGCTCAGCTGCATTTTCTCCCCGTCGGAGAAGAACGGTCCGGCATCCTTGACGATCTGCGCGTCGAGCGTGTCGGGCACATGCTGGCGGTCGCGAGCGCGGTCGTAGACCGTGGCCGTGCCTTCATCGACAGAGACCAGAAGCGGGTTCAGATCGAGATCGTCGAGATGGGCCGACCCGCGGCTCACCTGCGTCAGCAGGTCGGCGCGGCCGATCACCTCGTCAAGCGACCGCGCACCGATCGAGGCGAGCACCTCGCGCACTTCCTGCGCATAGAAGGTGATGAGATTGACGACCTTGTCCGCCGTGCCGGTGAACTTGGCGCGCAGACGCGGGTCCTGCACACAAACGCCCACAGGGCAGGTGTTCGACTGGCACTGGCGCACCATGATGCAGCCCATCGCGATGAGCGCGGCGGTGCCGATACCATATTCCTCGGCCCCCATCATCGCGGCGATCACGATGTCACGCCCGGTGCGCAGCCCGCCATCGGTGCGCAGCGTCACGCGGTCCCGCAGGTTGTTGATCGACAGCACCTGATGCGCCTCGGTGATGCCCATTTCCCAGGGCAGGCCCGCATATTTGATCGAGGTCGCGGGCGATGCACCGGTGCCGCCATTGTGGCCCGAGATCAGGATCACATCGGCCTTGGCCTTGGCGACACCCGCGGCAATCGTGCCGACACCCGACTGGGCGACGAGCTTCACGCAGACCTTGGCGCGCGGGTTGATCTGCTTCAGATCGTAGATCAGCTGCGCCAGATCCTCGATCGAGTAGATATCATGGTGCGGCGGCGGCGAGATCAGCGTCACGCCCTGCGTCGAATGGCGCAGCCGCGCGATCAGTTCGGTCACCTTGATGCCGGGCAACTGGCCGCCCTCGCCGGGCTTGGCGCCCTGGGCCACTTTGATTTCCAGTTCCTCGCACTGGTTGAGATATTCGGCCGTGACGCCGAACCGGCCGGAGGCCACCTGCTTGATCTTGGCGGACGGGTTGTCGCCGTTGCTTTCCGGCGTGAAATGCGCCGGATCCTCGCCGCCTTCGCCGCTGTCGGACTTGGCGCCGATCCGGTTCATCGCCACGTTCAGCGTCTTGTGCGCCTCGGGCGACAGGGCGCCGAGGCTCATGCCCGGGGTCACGAACCGTTTGCGGATCGCGGTGATGCTTTCCACTTCCTCGATCGGAATCGGCTTCGCGGCCGGTTTGAAATCGAGCAGGTCGCGCAGGTGGATGGGCGGGTTGGCCCGCATCGCTGCGGAATATTGTTTCCACAGATCGAAGCTCGCACGGTCACAGGCCGATTGCAGGATATGCATGGTCTGCGCTTCCCAGGCGTGGGTTTCGCCCGACTTGCGCGCCTTGTAGAGCCCGCCGATCGGCAGCACGTCCTGGCCGCCTTTCCAGCCGCGTGCATGGACCGCGCGCGCCTGCTTCTGGATACCTGCGACGCCGATCCCCGAGATCCGGCTGACCATGCCGGGGAAATATTCCGCGACCATCGCGCGGCTGAGGCCCACGGCCTCGAAGTTCAGACCGCCGCGATAGGAGGAAATGACCGAGATGCCCATCTTGGCCATGATCTTCAGAAGGCCCTGGTTGATCGCCTCGCGGTAGCGCGCGGTGGCTTCGTCGAGCGACATGTCGAGCAGGCCGCGCTCGATCCGGTCGGCGAGCGAATCCTGTGCCAGATAGGCGTTGACCGTCGTCGCGCCGGAACCAACCAGCACGGCAAAATAATGCGGGTCGATACATTCCGCCGACTGCACGTTGAGCGAGCAGAAGGTCCGCAGCCCCTTGCGCGTCAGCCAGCTGTGCACGGCCGAGGTGGCAAGGATCATCGGGATCGCGACGCGGTCCTCGTTCTGGCCCTTGTCGGTCAGGATCAGGTGGCCGGCCCCGGCGCGCACGGCTTCTTCTGCCGCTGCGCGCAGACCGTCCAGCGCCTCGCGCAGCTCCGAAGAACTGCCATCGGCGGGGAAGGTGCAGTCGAGCACCTCGGCGCTCTCACCGAAATAGTCCTGCATCGCCTTGAAGCCGGCGTTCGACACGAACGGGCTGTCGAGCGTCAGGATCTCCGTCTGTGAACTGTCCTGATCGAGCACGTTCTTCAGGTTGCCGAAACGCGTCTTCAGGCTCATCACGCGATATTCGCGCAGGCTGTCGATCGGCGGGTTGGTCACCTGGCTGAAATTCTGCCGGAAGTAATGGCTGAGCGGCCGGTAACGGTTCGACAGGACGGCCGCGGGCGTGTCGTCGCCCATCGACGCGATCGCCTCTTTTGCATCCTCGGCCATCGGGTGAAGGATCACCTCCAGCTCTTCGATGGAATAGCCGGCGGCCAGCTGGCGGCGGCGCAATTCGGCGCCCGAAAACTCCGCCAGTTCCTCTTTCTCGGCCATGGTTTCTTCGAGATCGGTGATCGACGCCACCCAGTCGGAGAAGGGCAGGGAGGCCGCGAGCGAATCCTTCAACTCGCCATCGCGCCAGATCCGGCCCTCTACCATGTCGACGGCAAGCATCTGGCCCGGGCCGAGTGCGCCCTTCTCGCGCACGCCCATCTCGTCCACCGGAACCATGCCGGTTTCCGAGCCGGCAATCACGAGCCCATCGCCGGTCACCACATAGCGCATCGGGCGCAGACCGTTCCGGTCGAGCCCCGCGCAAACCCAGCGCCCGTCGGTCATAGCCAGCGCCGCCGGGCCGTCCCACGGCTCCATGACCGAGTTGCAATAGGAATACATGTCCCGCCATGCTTTCGGCATGGAGGTCTCGCTGTGCGACCAGCTCTCGGGCACCAGCATGGTCTTCACCATCGGCGCGGTCCGGCCGGCGCGCACCATCACCTCGAAGACACTGTCGAGCGCAGCACTGTCGGACGAGCCGTTGGCCACGATCGGCTTGATGTCTTCGGCCAGGTCGCCGAACGTCCCCGAGGCCATGCGGATCTCGTGGCTCTTCATCCAGTTCAAGTTGCCCTTCAGCGTGTTGATCTCGCCATTATGGGCAAGCATCCGGAAGGGCTGGGCCAGCCACCATTGCGGGAATGTGTTGGTCGAGTAGCGCTGATGGTAGATCGCGAAGGCGGAGACGAAGCGCTCGTCTTCCAGATCGGGATAGAAGACCGACACCTGCTCGGCCAGCATCATGCCCTTGTAGATGACCGACCGGCAGGACAGCGAACAGACATAGAGCCCGTTGATCTGCGCCTGTCCGGCGGCCTTCTCGATCCGGCGGCGGATGACATAAAGCTCGCGCTCGAACGTTTCCTCGTCGACGCCCTTGGAGTTGGCAATCAGGATCTGCTCGATCTCGGGGCGGGTGGCGGCGGCCTTCACGCCCAGCACGGTCGTGTTCACCGGCACATGGCGCCAGCCATAGATATAGTAGCCCATCCGCAGCACTTCGGATTCGACGATCGTGCGGCAGCGTTCCTGTGCGCCGAAATCAGCACGCGGTAGGAAGACCATGCCGACGGCAAGCATTTCTTCGCCCGGCTCATGGCCGGTGCGGCGGACCTGATCCTTGAAGAAGTCGACAGGGATCTGGACATGGATGCCCGCGCCATCGCCGGTCTTGCCGTCGGCATCGACCGCGCCGCGATGCCAGATTGCACGCAACGCGTTGATCCCGTTCTCCACCACCTGACGGCGCGGCTTGCCATCCTCGGCCACCACGAAACCGACGCCGCAAGAGGAATGTTCATCTTCCTGCCGGTACATGCCGATTTCGGCGAGTTTTGCCCGTTCGGCCTCGTGGCGCAGCGCCCAGTCGCGATCGAATTTGGTCATGTTCTACCCTCTTGTTCCGAGCGCCGTGCCGCCTCCGGCGACGCGCCCGGCCCGCTATCCTGTTATTCCGCCGCCACGGGCACCGAGGCCCGGCGGTCGAGATCGTCGATGATGCTCTGTGCCGCTTCGCGTCCGTCGCGGATCGCCCAGACGACGAGCGAGGCGCCACGCACGATGTCTCCGGCGGCATAGACGCCGTCGAGTGCGGTGCGCTTGGTCTGGAAATCGGCCTTCACGGTGCCCCAGCGGGTGACTTCCAGACCCGGCGCGTCCCAAAGGCTCGGCAGCGGCTCCGGCTCGAAGCCGAGCGCCTTGATGACGAGGTCGGCCTCGGCCGTCCAGTCGGCGCCGGGCACTTCCTCGGGCGCGCGGCGTCCCGATGCGTCCGGTGCCCCGAGCCGCATCTTGGCAACCTTCACGCCAATGACACTGTCATCGCCGGTGAAACCCTTGGGGGCAGAGAGCCAGACAAACTCGACGCCTTCCTCTTCGGCATTCGCGGTTTCGCGTACCGATCCGGGCATGTTCGCGCGGTCACGGCGGTAGAGACACTGCACGCTGGTCGCGCCCTGCCGCACGGCGGTGCGCACGCAGTCCATCGCCGTGTCGCCGCCGCCGATCACGACGACCTTCTTGCCCGATGCATTCAACTCGCCGCTGTCATATTCGGGCACGCTGTCGCCGAAGGTGACGCGGTTCGATGCGGTCAGATAGTCGATCGCACGCACGATGCCCGGAAGTCCGGCACCCGGACCGCCGAGATCCCGCGACTTGTAAACGCCGGTGGCGATCAGCACGGCATCATGACGGTCGCGCAATTCGGCAAAGCTCACGTCGCGGCCGATCTCGCAATTGAGTTCAAAGCTCACGCCGGATTTTTCCAGCTGGTCGTTGCGGCGCATGACCACGTCCTTTTCCAGCTTGAACCCCGGAATGCCGTAGGTCAGCAGCCCGCCGGCGCGGTCGTAGCGGTCATAGACCGTTACCTGAATGCCCTGACGGCGCAGCATGTCGGCGGCCGCAAGTCCGCCCGGACCGGCGCCGATGATGCCGACACTCTCGGCGCGTTCCTGCGCAGGCGTAACCGGCTGCACCCAGCCTTCTTCCCAAGCCGTGTCGGTGATGTATTTCTCCACCGCGCCGATGGTCACGGTGCCGTGGCCCGACTGTTCGATGACGCAATTGCCTTCGCACAGACGGTCCTGCGGGCAGATGCGGCCACAGATCTCGGGGAATGTGTTGGTGGCCTGCGACAGGTCATAGGCCTCCCGCAAGCGGCCTTCGGCCGTCATCCGCAGCCAGTCGGGGATGTTGTTGTGCAGCGGGCAGTGCGACTGGCAATAGGGCACGCCGCATTGCGAGCAGCGCGCGGCCTGCTCCTTGGCCTTCTCGTCCGCAAACTGGCGATAGATCTCGTGATGGTCGTCGCGGCGGTCTTCCGCGCTGCGCTTTTCCGGCATATCGCGTTCGACATCGACGAATTTGAGCATCCGCTGCTGGCCCATATGGCCTGTCCTCCCGAAGGTATGGTAGAAGGGGGGTGTCCCGTTTGGAGCCGTGTTTACTCTGCGGGTCGGACAAATAAAAGTCAGCAAAACTGACCTATATATCATAATTCCGGCTGGATCGGGCAGAGTATGGCAGATTTGCCAATTTTTTATGTCATAAAAGTTTACCTAATTTTCCGCGACCGCCGGAGCGCGCCCTGATGTCCTTGCTCTACCTGCTGATTCTCGCACTGGTGCAGGGCGTGACGGAGTTCCTGCCCGTGTCCTCATCGGCCCATCTGATCCTGCTGCCGCGCCTGCTTGGCACGGATGATCAGGGTCTCGCGCTCGACGTGGCCGTGCATGTCGGCACGCTCGTCGCCGTCATCCTGTTCTTCCGCGCAGAGGTGGCACAGGCACTGCGCGGCACCGCTGATCTTTTGCGCGGCCGGACCGGCACGGCGGGCGCACGTCTGGCGTTGGGGCTGGTCATCGCCACTATCCCCGTGGTGATCGGCGGTCTGGTCCTGAAGGTGACGGGCCTCTACCTGCATCTGCGCTCCGTTGCCGTGATCGGCTGGGCGATGATCCTGTTCGGCGTGCTGCTCTGGCTGATGGACCAGCGCGGCGCGCAGGAAAAACGGCAGGAGGATTGGAGCCTGCGCGATGCCTGGCGCATGGGGCTCTGGCAGGCGCTGGCCCTCATTCCCGGCACGTCCCGCTCGGGCGCGGCGATCACCGGGTCACGGGCGCTCGGCTACCGGCGCGAGGACGGGGCACGGATCGCGATGCTCATGTCGATCCCGACGATCATTGCGTCGGGCGTGTTGCTCGGCGCCGATCTGGCGGCAGAGGGCGATGCCGGGATCTGGCGCGACGCGGCCATTGCCGCCGCCATGGCCTGCGGCGCGGCGCTCGTCGCGCTGTCCCTGATGATGCGGCTTTTGCGCAGCGTCAGCTACACGCCTTACGTAATCTACCGTTTCGCGCTCGGCGCGGTGCTCTTGCTGATCGCCTACGGCTGACCGGCGCGCCGGTCAGGCCTTGAGGTTCTTGGCCGAACGGGTGATCTCGGCATACTGGCCGTAGGGACGGTAGCTGTAGAGATAGGTGTCGAGCACCGCATCCATCGGCGTCGGCTCGATACCGAACGCCTCCAGTCCCGGATGCGCACCCGACGCCACATTGTCCGACTTCAGAAGCTTGACCTGATCGCGGGTGACCATCGTGTTCTTGAAAAGCCCGAAGGTCACCGTCTGGGCAAAATCGAGCAGACCGGCAAGGATCCGCGCCGCGAAAAACGGTACATGCAGGCGGATGCGGCGGCGCTGGACCACCTTGAGCATCCGCTGCATCAGCTCATCGAACGTCTCCACGTCCGGGCCGCCAAGCTCGTAAATGCCCGCGCCCGTGCCTTGCGCGGCGGCAGCCGCGGCCGCGGCGACATCATCGACGAAGACCGGCTGGAATTTCGTGTCCGCACCGACAACCGGCAGGACCGGCGACAGGCGCGCCATGCCGGCGAATTTGTTGAAGAACCCGTCTTCGGTGCCGAAAACGATGGACGGGCGCAGGATGACCGCGCCCGGGAATGCGTCGAGCACGGCAGCCTCGCCCTCGGCCTTGGAGCGGCCATACGCGCTGTCGCTGTCCCCGTCCGCGCCGATGGCGGAGATCTGCACGAGCCGCTCAACGCCGGCTTCAGCGGCCAGACGTGCCACGCGGGCCGGGCCTTCGGCCTGCACCGTCTCGAATTTCTGCCATTTGTCCTCGGCCAGAATGCCGACGCAGTTGATCACCGCTTGCGCGCCGGCAATGGCCGCGCGGGTCGATGCCTCGTCGCGGATATTGGCCTGAACGGGCTCCACCTGACCGACGCTGCCATAGGGGCGGACAAAGCCGGCTTCCTCGGGGCGGCGCACGGCGACGCGCACGCGCCAGCCGGCACGAGCCATCCGCTGGGTGATATAGCGCCCGACGAAACCGGACCCGCCGAAAATCGTGACGAGAGGGGCAGCACTGGACATTGGGGCCTCCGCAACATTTGATGCCCTCCAGATACAGCCGACCGGCCAAGCGAACAAGGCGCTTTTCCGCCGCGCCCCGGCGATTGTTGCCGCAGTGGAGCATGAGATGCCGCAGACCCGACCCGAAGCCCCCGCCACGCGCCGTCTGGGACGAATCGCACTGGCCTCCGTCGGGATAACCGCGATCTGGGCCGTTCTGATGCTGACCGGACCCGTGGCGGAGCTGCACCGGATCGCCGGCTTGCCGCTTCTCGACGAGCGGGTGACCGGCTACAGCCCGCGCGAGGTGCAGGCGCTCCTCTCCGGTCTGGGCGAGACGGGGCGCGAAATCTATCTGCGCCGGTTCCTTGCCTATGACCTTCCGTTCCCGCTCATCTACACAGCCGCCCTCTGGTCGGTCTGGACATGGTTCGCGCGCCGCGCAGGGATCAGCGCCCGCGTTCGCCACGCGGGTCAGCTGTTGATGCTCGTGCCGCTCCTGCTCGATCTTGCCGAAAATGCCCAGATCGCGGCGCTGCTCATCTCCTATCCGGACGCGCCGATGGTGCCCCTTGGCGTGACATCGCTCTTCACCGTCGCCAAATGGGCGGGCGTCCTTGCGGCCCTTCTGGCCATTGCCGGCCTGTCGGCCCATCTTGGCCGCAAGGGGCGGCAGGCGCTCCGCGCCGGTCCGGACGGCCCGTGACCGGAAAAGCCGCAAACCGCCCAATTCGGTCGTTGACACCGGTTTTCGCCCCGCATATATCCGCCGCTACGAAACGGCACCTGCCCAGGTGGCGGAATTGGTAGACGCGCTAGCTTCAGGTGCTAGTGTCCGTATGGACGTGGAAGTTCGAGTCTTCTCCTGGGCACCACCCTCCCTCAGGGTCGAGTACTGGCACAGGCGGTTCCGATCAGGGAACGTCAGCAGGACCAAGTGCAATGGCAAATTTCGTACATCAGAAAGACCTTCCGGACGATCTCGACCTCGGCAACGTGGTCGCCATCGACTGCGAGACGATGGGGCTGAACCCGCATCGCGACCGGCTCTGCGTCGTGCAATTGTCGGCCGGCGACGGGGACGCGCATCTGGTGCAGATCCATCAGGGCCAGACCGAAGCTCCGAATCTCGCCCGCCTGCTCGGTGACGAGAACGTCTTGAAGCTTTTCCATTTCGGCCGCTTCGATATTGCCGTGATGCAGCACCGGTTCGGTGTGCTGGCGGCGCCGGTTTATTGCACCAAGATCGCCTCGAAACTCGTGCGGACCTATACGGACCGTCACGGGCTGAAGAACCTGCTGCAGGAATTGCTCGATATCGACATTTCCAAACAGCAGCAAAGCTCCGACTGGGGCGCAGCAAAACTGACCGATGCGCAAGTCGCCTATGCGGCGTCCGATGTGCTCTATCTGCACCGGCTGCGCGAGGCGCTCGACATCCGTCTGGAACGCGAGGGCCGCACGGAACTGGCAGCGGCCTGTTTCCGCTTCCTGCCGCACCGGGCCCGGCTTGACCTTGAAGGCTGGCCGGAAGAGGACATATTTTCCCACTGAACAGACGCGCCAGCCGCAGGAGCTTCCGATGACCGAGGTCGACAGCGCCACCCTGATCGAATCCGGCCGCCGGGTGCTCGCCACCGAAGGCGCGGCCGTGTCCGCCTTTGCCGATGCATTGGGCGACAGTTTCGTGCAGGCCGTGGAATGTATCCTCGACTGCAAGGGACGGGTGATCGTGTCGGGCATGGGCAAGTCGGGTCATGTGGGCTGCAAGATCGCCGCGACACTGGCCTCGACCGGCACCCCTGCACAATTCGTGCACCCGGCCGAAGCCAGCCATGGCGACCTTGGCATGGTCACGCGCGCCGACGTGGTGATGGTGCTGAGCAATTCCGGAGAAACACCGGAACTGGCCGACATCATTGCACACACCCGCCGTTTCGACATCCCGATGATCGGTGTGGCAAGCCGTGCCGACAGCACGCTTCTGCAACAAAGCGACATTGCCATCGTGCTGCCGCAGGCGCCCGAGGCCTGCCCGAACGGGCTGGCGCCGACAACCTCCACCACCCTGACGCTGGCGCTCGGCGACGCGCTGGCCGTCGCGCTGATGGACCACCGGCATTTCACACCCGACGATTTCCGCTCCTTCCATCCCGGCGGGCAGCTCGGCGCGCGGCTCGCCACGGTCGCGAACCTGATGCATGGCGGAGAGGCGCTGCCGCTCGTCCCCGAAACCATGCCGATGCCCGAAGTGCTGATCGCCATCAGCCAGAAGGGATTCGGCGTGGCCGGTGTCACTTCGGCGGACGGAAAACTGGCGGGCATCATCACCGACGGCGACCTTCGGCGCAGCATGGAGGGGCTTCTCGATCGCAAGGCCGGCGATGTCATGACCCGTGGCCCGCGCACCGTCGCCACGACCGCACTGGCGAGCGAGGCACTCGGCATCATGAACGAGAAGAAGATCACCTCGCTTTTTGCCGAGGACCCGGACCGGCCCGGCTACGCCTCCGGCATCCTGCATGTGCATGACTGCCTGCGCGCCGGGCTCGTCTGAGCCGGCGGCGCGGCCATGCGACAAAGCCCCGGCGCCTACTCCCGCTTCGTCCGCGCGACGAAGATCGGCCTGCCGCTACTGGCGATCCTGATCCTCTCGACCCTGTTCCTTGTCTCCACCCGCGACGATTTCGACGGGATCGGGCTGAGTTTCACCGAAGCCGACCTCGAAGCCATGCAGCAGGGCCTGAGCGTCACCTCACCGGTGCTGACCGGACAGAATGCGCGCGGCGATCTGTTCCGTTTCACCGCGGACACGGTGGTGCCGGACAGTCTGATGGTCCAGCGGGCTGTGGCCAGCAACCTGCGCGGCCGGATCGATTTCGCCAACGGTCAGGGGCTCGATCTGCGGACCGACAGTGCCGAACTCGACCTCGGCACCCAGAAGGCGCAGTTTGAGGGCGCGGTCCGTCTGACAACGGACGAGGGCTATGATCTGGCGACAGACCGCATTGACGCGGATCTGGAGGCCGGGGTCATCACGGGTCCGGACCCGGTCACGGCCGTGGCCCCGATGGGCAGGATCTCGTCCGATGCCTTCTCCATCCGGTCCGGCGAAGGGGCGGATTTCGAAGCAGAAAAAAATGTGATTCGCTTCGAAAACAACGTAAAGCTCGTCTTCACACCGAACCGGTCCCGATGATGTTTTGCTCCGGAGGACAGCCCGTGATGCGGCTGATGCAGTTGATTGGTCTCGTCGCGGCGCTCTTCGCGTCAGCACCTGTATGGGCGCAGGGCATCCAGCTCGGCTTTGGGGGGGAGGACCATGACGCTTCCGCGCCGGTCGAGGTGACCGCCGACCTGCTGGAGGTGGACGAAGCCACCGGTGCCGCTGTCTTTACCGGCAATGTGCTCGCGCAGCAGGCTGACATGGTCCTGAGCGCCGCGCGGGTCGACGTGTTCTACCTGTCTGACGACGAGGCCGAGGCCGAAGGCGCGGGCGGCATTTCCCATCTGGTGGCGAGCGGTGCGGTTACACTGACCAATGGTGCGGAAGCCGCCGAAGCGGAACGCGCCACCTATGACGTGTCGGCGGGCACGGTGACAATGGAAGGCGCGGTGATCCTGACCCAAGGCCCCAACGTGATCTCGGGCGAGGCGCTGACGATCCAGCTCGACAGCGGCACCGCGCGGATGGAAGGCCGCGTGCGCACCGTGTTCCAGCCGCAATCGGACGAGGACAGCCAGTGAGCCGCCCGCAGCTTGTCGCCGCCGACGGTGAAGGCGGGTTGCATGTGCGCAACCTTGGCAAGAGCTACAAGAAGCGCCCCGTTCTGCGCGATGTGAGCATGGACCTGAACCGCGGCGAGGTGGTGGCGCTTCTGGGCCCGAACGGCGCGGGCAAGACCACCTGTTTCTATGCCGTGGCCGGACTGGTGCCGCCCGACAAGGGCACGGTGACGATCGACGGGCGCGACGTGACGCTCCTGCCCATGTACCGCCGCGCGAAACTCGGCATCGGCTACCTGCCGCAGGAGGCTTCCGTGTTTCGCGGCCTCTCGGTGGAAGACAATATCCGCGCCATCCTGCAGCTGTCGGAATCCGACAAGAGCCGGCAGGAAGAGATGCTCGACGAATTGCTGGCGGAGTTTTCCATCACCCACCTTCGGCGCGCCTCGGCCCTGTCGCTCTCGGGCGGCGAACGGCGCCGGGTGGAGATCGCCCGTTGCTTGGCCGGCCAGCCGAGCTATGTGCTGCTTGATGAACCTTTCGCCGGGGTCGATCCGATTGCTGTGGGCGAGATCCGCGGGCTGGTGTCGCACCTGAAGGACCGCGGCATCGGGGTGCTCATCACCGATCACAATGTCCGGGAGACGCTGGAGATCGTGGATCGCGCCTATATCCTGCATGACGGCTGTGTCCTGATGAGCGGCACGCCCGAGGATGTGGTCGAGGATGCCAATGTCCGCCGCGTCTATCTGGGCGACAGTTTCCGCATCTGAGATCGAATCATCGGTCCGCATTCGCGCAGCGGTTGCACACGCGGCCGTGCCGGCAGGTGAAAGACTGTTTCAGTCGAAATTTATGCACGGCCCGCGCTGGCCTTCCGGGGTGTCGCGCTCGCACCTGCATCAGGTCTGGAGCACTTGTTTTCAGGGCGCGGGTTACAATCCTGCGCGTCGGCCTGCGCAGGCGCAGCAAACTGGCGCGGTGCAGCCGGCGGTCTGCGGGATATTGCGCTCCGGGGGTGGTGTGACTACCTTCATCTTATGCGCAAACTGAGTCTGATTGTCCGACGGGCAAAACACTGACGGACCCGGAATTCCGGGCACCGCGGCTTGGATCGTGATCGAAATCCACCCGCGGTTGACAGTTGGAAGGTCTGCTCATAGGTTCCGCCGCGCCGCGGGACCGATCCCAGAAACCCAACCGGGCATTCGTTCGGACCATCGCGGGGAGAGATCATGAGAATTCAGGTTAACGGAAAACAGATCGACGTGGGTGATGCGTTGCGGACCCATGTGGAAGACAGGCTTACTGAAGTGGTCGGCAAATATGCCGAGCGCCCGGTGGAAGCTGTCGTGACCTTTTCCAAGGACCGCCACGAATTCATCTGTGATGCCTCCGTCCACCTGTCGACCGGCATGTCCGCCCAAGCGAAATCCGCCGCCAACGAAGTCTATGACAGTTTCGAAGGCGCGCTGGACCGCATGGAGAAACAGCTGCGCCGCTACAAGCGCCGGCTGAAGGACCATCACCGGTCGCGCCCCGACCCGATCGAAGCGATGAACGCGGCGGCCTATGTCCTTGCCGGCACCAGCCACGAGGAAGAGAGCCAGGAGCCTGAAAGCCTCCAGCCGATCATCATCGCGGAAACCAAAACCCAGGTCCAATCCCTCTCGGTTGGCGAGGCCGTCATGCAAATGGAACTGGCCGGCGCCCCGATGCTGGTGTTTCGAAACGAGTCCTCTGGCAACGTGAATGTGGTATACCAGAGAGACGATGGAAACATCGGTTGGATCGACCCCAACAATAGCTAAGCACCCCGCGAGACGGGTGTGACGAGGATCATCGAGCGATGGAGCTTACGACAATTGTGTCGCCGGATGCGATTCATCCGCATCTGAAGGCCACCAGCAAGAAGCGCCTCCTGCAGGAGCTGGCGGAGATCGCGTCCGAACGCTACGGACTGTGCGAGAAGACCGTCTGCGCCGCCCTGATGGAGCGTGAAACGCTTGGCCCGACCGGCATGGGTCATGGCGTGGCCATCCCGCATGCGCGCATCCCCGATCTCGACCGTGTCGTCGGCGTCTTCGCACGGCTCGACAAGCCGGTGGATTTCGACAGTGTCGACCGCCAGCCGGTCGATCTGGTCTTCGCGCTCTTTGCCCCCCAGCATGCGGGCGCGGACCATCTGAAAGCGCTGGCCCGTGTATCGCGGACGCTGCGCGATGCCGATATCCGCATCAAGCTGCGCTCCACCGACGATGCGGGTGCGCTCTTCGCGATCCTGACCGAGCCGCAGGCTTCGCAGGCCGCCTGACACCGTTCGAACCGCCGAGAACATGGAGAACCGGCCCCATTCGGGCCGGTTTTTTCGTGTCTGCTGATGTGGCCTGATCAGCCGCCGGCCACCGCGAGCCAGCGCGCCGCCGGTTGCGGCGTCCGCTGGCGCAACGCGACCGCAGCCCGGCAATCGCCCGCATCGCGCGTGTCGATCCCGAGCCGGTGAAGGCGGTCGAGCAGATCTGGCAGACCTGACATGTCGGCCAATTCCGGCATCAGGATCGGCTGGAAGGCTCCACTCCGCTGGATCGCGGCCGGCAGCGGTGCCAGGCAGTCATAGGGTGCAGCGATCGCATCTGCGAGCGGCTGGATGCGCGGACGGCGCTGCCGCTGCTGCGTGAGGTCGGCGCAAAGGCTTAGGAACCGTTTCTCTCGCCGCTGGGCGGTGCGCGCCTGGCTGGCCAGCACATCGTCGGGCAAACGCGGCAATTGCAGCATGTCGAGAAGCCACGCGCCGTGCAACGCATGCAGATCGAGATCAGGCAGATACGCCAGAAAAAGCCGCCCTTCGGTCAGGTCGCTTGCTGCCAGTTGCAGGCTCTGGTGTCGATCGCGGCCGTTCCAGACGAGCGCGCGCAGATAGGCCTGCGGGTCGATATCCCGCTGAGCTGCAGAGGCGCGCAGGACGCCCGCATCACGCGGCCGTCCGTGGCTCAGTTCCACATCGCGCGGGCGGAAAATCCGGCCATGGGCTTCTGTGCCGCTATGCGCTTCCAGCCAGCCGTCAAATCCCTCGAACAGAACGCCATGACCAAGAAAGGCCGCGACCGGTCCGGCCAGACGCTTGCTGTGCGGGCTTGCGCCGGCCGGACAGCGCCCCATCATCACCAGCCCGTCGCGCCCCTCGCAACGGCGCCGCGCCGAGGCCTGCAGGGCCGAGACAAAGGCGTGCCGGACGGCCGCGTCCGGCTCCGGATCGCTGACATTTGCCGCCGGCGGTGCAAGGAACCGCGCATAGAGCCGCGTCGCATCGGGCCAGACCTTGCGAGCAAAAAAGGCACCGCTGCGCGCCAGCGCCTCTTCATGATCGTCATAGAGAACATGCGGCCGGCCTTCGGCATCGAAGCGGGAGAATGTCAGGTTCTGCCCCGCGATCCGGCGGGCATGGCGGCGTGCAAGGGTCTGGAAATAGCCCTCGTCGGGGATCCAGCACTGGCGGAAAAACCGGTCGAACCGCGGCTTCTGCGGGTCCGACAGGATGGCATCGAGCGTCGGGCGCGTCAGACACCACCATTGCGACCCGAGATGCGGGTCGAGCCCATCGGGAACGCGGCGTGTTATTCCCAGCTTTCGCTGGACATCCACGCTGCGGTCGAAGAGCCAGCGCTGCCGCCGCCACGAGAAGGGGAACCGCAGGGTGAACCGTTCCTCGCCCAGGCCCGAGAGCACCCAGTTGCCGTCCCGCGCAGCATAGCTTTCGATGAAATCCGTATCGGGATGCGCGGCCAGATGCGCCTCCAGCGCGGACAGGCGCCGGAGCGGCAGGCATGCGCCGCTGATCAGGCAGACATGGGTGACGTCGGGTGCGCGCTCGAAGAGATGCGCCACGCTGTCGAGCGTGGCCTGCACGATGGAGAACTGCCCCCAGTCGCAGCGGCGGCGCGGCACCAGATGCACGGTGTTGGATCCGGCCACGCGATCCTGCATGGCAGCGAAATCGCGGGACGGTGTCGCCGCATCCACATGAAGCGCAACCGCCGCGCCCTGGGCTGCGAGAGCGCGCGCCAGATCGGCCGCCCGGTCGAGCCGTTCATGCGCCAGAATGACGATCCCGATCTGCATCACACCCACCCGCCTGCCGACATCAGGCCCATCTCTTCCAACTGGCGCCAGCCCTTGTAGGTGCTGGACTCCTCTGTCCAGAGGCTGCGCCCAAGCCCGTCCTGCCGCAGATAGGCCCGATATTCCCGGCTCGCCGCATAATGTTGCCTGCGTTCCAGTTCCTCCACGGATTTATCGTTCAAAATGTTCAGAAATTTGGCGTGAAGGAGGCATCCGGTGGGTTTTTCGCCGCCCCATTCGTCATAAACCCGGTTCAGCCCGCGCGGCAGCAGCATATGGGTGGAACTCACATAGGTCATGCCGCGCGACCAGCGCACCAGAGGCACCTTGTTGAGCGCAGGCGCCATTTCGGGCGCGTCGGCGAAGAAGGCGCGCTGGCGCGGCCCGCCCTGGCACCAGAGGTTCTGGTAGCGCGGGTTGCGCCGGTAGAGATAGTTACCGCTGTCGAAATAGCGCAGCTGCGCGAACGGATTGTCACCCTCGCGATAGACGGTTTCCGACACGCGGCCGCGCGGATACATGTCGAGGAGCAACGTGCCAAAGGCGCGCAGCTGGCATGTGTCAAGCCAGTCGGTCAGCGCCCGCAGGGGCCTTGTGTCGCTATGCGCATAGACGAGGAACTCGTCCACATCGACGGTCAGCACCCAGTGTCCGCTGGCATTGCGGTTGCGCAGGTAGTTCAGCCAGTCCACCCCGAACCGGGATTTCTTGTAGCTGCCCTCGGTCCGCCAGAGCGTCACATCCTCCTGCGCGGCAAGATAGCTGTCGCTGCCGTCCGAGGAACCGTTGTCGACCATGAAAAAATGGTCGATCCCGAGATCGCGGTAATATTGCAGGAAATAGGGCAGTCTGATCCGCTCGTCGCGGAGCGTGGCGAAGAGCAGGATGTCGCCCCGCGCGACCGTGGCCCGCCGGTCGGCCACAAGCGAAAGCTCGCGGGACTTGCGGGCTGAGCGGAGCCGCCGCATGCGGCGCTCCATGCGCAGGGAATAGGCTTGCAGCATCGTCACATCCACCCGGCCGGCCCGTTTGGCGCTGCTGCCGTCACGGTCCGAACACCTGCTCGAAATGCGCGGCCCAGGTAAAGTCCCCCGACCCGCCTGCGGCCATGTCCGGTCCGCGATCTGCCGTCGCGGCCTCCAGAATGGCGGCTGCCCAAGTGTCGCGCTCCGCCGGCGGGATGTAAAGCGCCGCATCGCCGCCCACCTCGCGCAAAGCCGGCAGATCGGACGCGATCACCGGCAGGCCGCGCATCCGGGCTTCTGCCACCGGCAAGCCGAACCCCTCCGCCCGGCTCGGCATCAATAGTGCTGTTGCCCGGTCGAGCAGTTGCGCCAGCGCCGCGTCGCCGAGGTCGCCATGCTCGAAAATGCACTGTCCGACGAGCGGCGAGGCATCGAGCCGTGCAAACAGGTCCTCGTTCCGCCAACCGCGCCGGCCGACAATGTGCAGATGGGGCAAGGCGTCGGCCGGCAGTGTTGCCGCGAACCGCTCCCAGATGTCGAGGAGCAGCGCGTGGTTCTTGCGCGGCTCGATGGTGGACAGGATGACAAACAGGGGCCGGTCCCCCGGATCAGGAGCGGCGGCGCGCGGCGGCAGATCGGTGCCGAGATGGGCCACGGTCAGGTCCGGCAATCCCGACGCCCCGCGCATGCGTTGCAACGCGTCCCGCGTGGCGCACGAATTGCAGATGATCCGGTCCGAGGCGGCAAGCGCGGGGTCGAGAAAGCGCAGGAACCTCTCCGCTGTGCCGGGGCGGCACTCTTCGGGATGGGTCAGCGGGATGAGGTCATGGACCATGGTGCTGATCCGCCCCGCGCCGGCCCGCCGCAATCGCGCATATGCAACTGCCGTGATCGGCGCGTGCCCGACCGAGAGAAACTCGAACCCCTGCCCGAGCCTGCGACCGGCCTGCCGCGCCACACGGTCCGGTGGTCCGAGAGAAAGCGCTTGCCGGCGGACCGCGCTTTCCGCGGCCGCACGCAGCGCCGTGCGCCGCCCGAGCCGCCGGTCGATCCGCCCGAGCAGGTCCGGTGCCATATCCATGTGGCCGGACTGAACGGCCAGCATGGCCGCCAGTCCGCTTGCGTCGAGAAGCGCCCAGCGCCGCGGGCCGCGCCAGAGGAAACAGGCCGGTGCCGCGCCGTCGCTCAGATGTCGGGCATAGGCCAGTTCGACCCGGTCGATGCCGGTGGCGTGCCGCAGGTCGGCGCGGTTCGCCATGCGCGTGATGTCGAGCAACCGGCCCTGCATTCCGCCCCCGCGCGTTGCGCCGACCGCGCGGTCAGATCCGCGTGGCGAGGTCCTTCAGGAACCCGCCAAACTCGTCGCGCAGATCGGCGCGTTCCAACCCGAAAGCGACCGTAGCTTGCAGGAACCCCGCTTTCGAGCCGCAATCGAACCGCTGGCCCTCGAACTTGAAGCCGGTCACGCCGTCCGCCGTGTCCACCTGTTTGGCGATCGCGTCGGTCAGCTGGATTTCCCCGCCAGCGCCGGTCTGCTTGGCGTCGAGCGCCGACATGACCGCCGGCGTCAGGATATAGCGGCCGATCACGGCGAGATTGCTCGGCGCCGTGCCGGGCGCCGGTTTTTCCACCATCCCCTTCACCGGCACGACCGTCCCGTCATGGCCGTTCGCGTCCACCACGCCATAGGCCGATGTCCGCTCTTCGGGCACTTCCATCACGGCGACCATATTGCCGCCCACCTCTGCATGGGCCTCCACCATTTGTTGTAGGCAGGGGGTCGCGCCGCAGATCACGTCATCCGGCAAAAGCACGGCAAACGGCTCGTCGCCGAGCAGCCGCCGCGCGCACCAGACAGCGTGGCCAAGGCCCAATGCTTCCCGCTGGCGGACATAGGCGATGGCGCCGCTTTCCATGTCGGTTTCCTGCAGAGCGGTCAGAAGATCCGTCTTGCCCTTCTCGCGCAGCATATTTTCCAGATAGGGCGAGCCGTCGAAATAATCCTCCAGCGCGGATTTCCCGCGCGAGGTGACGAAGATGAACTCGGTGATCCCGGCGGCGCGGGCCTCATCGATCGCATATTGGATCAACGGCCGGTCGACGAGGCAAAGGATTTCCTTCGGGATGCTTTTCGTGGCGGGCAGAAACCGCGTGCCCATACCGGCAACCGGAAAAATGGCCTTGGTGACTTTTTTCATTCTATCAAACCCCAATAACGCGCGGCGGCGTCCGCCCCTGCCGGGACAGGCTGCCCCTACTCATGACATCAATTGCCGAAATCCGTTAGGATTTCCGAAAATTTCCGCTGTCCGGCAAGGCGGGCCAATTCCCGCTGGACCCGTCCGGTCCGGCCGCCAACAGCGATGAGGGGATCGCGACGATTCCCACGCCCCCAGATACCGCCGCGATGTGACCAAAATCCGGCAGGATCGAAACGAACCTGCAAAAAGAGCGGAGACGGGCGGAAATCGAGACAGGTCACCGCGATGCCGTCCGCCGCCAGCCGTGCTGCTTCGGCCCGTGCCGCCCGGCGGGACCGCGGGCCCGCGGGAACAAGCGCAACCTCGCGGACGTTGCGGATCGTGGCCGGGCGGGCGCCGGACGGTGCTGGCAGGTCCAGCGCACTCGGCGGCGGCGTCCGGGCCCTGTCTGCACCCGCCTTCAACCCATCGCGCAATTCGCGCCGCCGCGCGGCGAGCGCGGCAGGCGACATGTAGCCCAGCGCGAAGAAGCGCCGCAAACGCACCTCCTGCCGGTCAAGGAAATGGTCCCGTGCCGCATCGACATGCGCGCCGGCATGGCGGGCAAGGAAAAGCCCCATGCTCGCGCCGATCTCGGTCAGGTCACGCGGCACACGGGCGGGCGAGCGACGGTTGCTCGACGCGGAAAAATGCTGGACCTGCGCCGACGGCACATAGGCCGTGGCCCAGCGCGCGCGTCCGAGGCGCAGCGACAGGTCCGTTTCGTCGAGGAAGAAACGGTAGCCCTCGTCGAAACCGCCGAGCATCAGCAGCGTGTCGCGCCGGAATCCCATATTGGTGCCCATGACGCGTGGAAAGAGCCCGTTGGCCGGGTTCAGGACCCGCACCTTGCCGCGGCCGCGCGGCGCGGGGTGGTCGGCCCCGCCCGGGCCGACAAGCGCGGCATCGAACTGTATGTCGACCCCGTTGCGGCGCAGTGTCCGGCCCCCCACCTGCCCGACAGACGGGTCGGCAAAGCCGGAGATCATCCGCTCCAGCCAGCGCGGCTCGGGGATCGCGTCATCGTCGATGAAGAAAACGAGGTCCCCGCGCGCCGCCTGCCAGCCGCGATTGCGCGCCGCAGCGATATTCGCCGCGTCAAACCGGATGTGGCGGAATGCCGGTGCCGGACCGTCGGGCGCAGGCCCGTTGGTCACGAGGACCAGATCCACATTGCCGACGGTCTGGAA
This sequence comes from Oceanomicrobium pacificus, assembly GCF_009833495.1. Lineage (GTDB taxonomy): Bacteria > Pseudomonadota > Alphaproteobacteria > Rhodobacterales > Rhodobacteraceae > Oceanomicrobium > Oceanomicrobium pacificus. Next base: position 906,122 of record NZ_WUWG01000001.1, read on the forward strand.
CCGCAGCGCCGACAGGAGCCGGTCCAGTTCCGCCGCCCGGTCCCGGCTGACAATCACCAGAGAGACCGGCGGCAGCGGCGTCACGCGATGCCCTGAGCCTTGAAGATGCCTTCCAGCCGCGCCACGTCGACCGGATTGTTCAGCTCCCAGAATTTCTGGCCGCGCCCTTCCACCTCGACACATTTCACCGCGTGGCCATGTTCCATGAACCGAAGCTGTTCCAGCCCTTCCCACCGTTCCAGATCCCGCATCGGCCAGTCCGGATATTTCAGGAGCGTGTCGCGCCGATAGGCATAGACGCCGACATGGTGGAAGACGGGGCAGAGCTCGCCCTCCTCGAACCGGCGACCGGTATAGGGGATGACCTCCTTGGAGAAATAGAGCGCGCGGCCGTTCACGTCGAAAGTGGCGGTCGTGCCGCCGACGCGGCCGTTCTCCCGGTCTTCCTGAAACCCGTTGAGCGCATCTGCGTCGCAGCGCAGAACCGGTGTGGCGACCTCGGCCGCACCGTCCGCCCGCAGACCTGCCACCAGATCCTCGACGAACCATGCCGGTGTCAGCGGTGCATCGCCCTGCAAATTGACGACAATCTCGTAGGCGTCACCCAGCTTCGCGGCGACCTCGGCGCAGCGTTCGGTGCCGTTCACGCAATCGGACGAGGTCATCACGACCTCTGCTCCGAACGCCTCTGCGGCGCTGCGGATGCGGTCATCGTCGGTCGCCACCACGACGCGGTCGATCCCGCTGACGCTCATGCCCGCATCCCAGCTGCGGCGGATGAGCGAGCGGGCCTCTCCGGTCGCGCCGGTCAGTTCGACCAGCGGTTTGCCCGGATAGCGGGTCGAGGCATAGCGGGCGGGAATGACAAGGAGGACCGGCATCAGCCTGCTGCCTTCAGCTCGACGCCCGGCGCATAGGCGATGAAGAACGGGTTCTCGAACCCGGACTTGGCGTAGCCGAGCGGGCTGTGATCGTCGAACCGGACGACCTGTCCGCCGGCGCCTGCCAGAACCGCCTGTCCGGCGGCCGTGTCCCATTCCATGGTGCGCCCGAGCCGCGGATAAAGATCCGCCTCTCCCGCTGCAACAAGGCAGAATTTCAGCGACGATCCGGCCGAGGTGAAATCGGCAACCGCATATTTGGCGATATAATCGTCCGTCGCCTGATCGCGGTGCGACTTCGATGCGACCACGGTGAGCGCCCCGTTGTCGGGCGTGGTGACCGACAAGGGACGTGTTTCCCCGACGCGGTCCTTGTCGAACGGACCCAGTTCCTCGACCGTCCGGCCCTCCGCATCGGTCCAGAACATGCGGGATTTTGCCGGGGCATAGACCACGCCGCGCGTCGGGCGGCCCTCCTCGACAAGCGCGATATTGACGGTGAAATCGCCACGGCGGTGGATGAATTCCTTGGTGCCGTCGAGCGGGTCCACGATCAGGAAAGTGGTCGCGGTGACAGAATGGCTCGCCGCCTGTTCCTCCGTCACGAGAGCGATGTCGGGGAAGGCCGCGCGCAGGCCCGCGCTGATCAGCCGGTCTGCGGCTTCATCCGCTTCGGTGACCGGACTGTCATCCGACTTGGCCCGCACGTCGAAATCGTCCCGTCCATAGACCTCCATGATCAGGTCGCCGGCCTCAAGCGCCAGACGCCGCAGCACGCGGCTCAGCTCCGCATAATCCATCCGCAATTCCCCGTTCCGATGCGGCGCAATTGTCCTTTAACGCCCGCACAGCTACACTCGCGGACCGAACGGCCCGCCGTTTCCGCAGGGTATAGCGCATGCAAGGCAAGCTGAGAAACAGGAACCTGATCGACAGCGCCGTGTCGCTGGTGGAGCTTGTCTACCATTCCGTCGTGCGCGACGTGCGCAAGTCGAGCGGCAATGCCACGCTCGGCATCATCATCCCGATCGTCCAGACCCTGCTGATGGTCGCGATCTTCTTTGCGATGTATTCGTTCCTTGGCCTGCGCGGCATGATGATCCGCGGCGATTTCGTGGTCTTTCTGCTCACGGGGATATTCCTCTTCCTCACCCACAACAAATCGATCCAGGCGATGATGGGGGCCGATGCCGCCACGTCGGTCATGATGCTCCACGCGCCGATGACAACCCTGATCTCGATGATCTCGGCCGCGCTCGGCGTGCTCTATCAGCAGACCATTGCGCTCCTCGTGCTTGTGCTGATGGTCTATGTGCTGCGCGGCGGGCTGGAAATTCACGACGCGCGCGGTCTGATCCTGCCCTATCTGCTCAGCTGGTCGAGCGGCTGCGCCATCGGAATGATCTTCCGCGCCTTCAAACCGCTGGCCCCCCGCGCCGTGTCGATGATCTCCATGATCTACCGCCGCGCCAACATGATCACCTCGGGCAAGCTGGTGCCCGCGAACCTGATGGGCGCGAAAATGGTCGCCTGGTTCGACTGGAACCCGCTTTTCCACACGATCGATCAGGCACGCGGCGCGGCTTTCGTGAACTATTTCCCGCACTATTCGAACCTGACCTATCCGGCGGTCTTCACCGCAACGGTAGTGGTGCTGGGTCTGCTGGGGGATTTCTGGTTGCGGCGGAACGTGTCGGCGAGCTGGGGGGCGCGGTCGATCTGACCGGCACTGGCGCTGTCAGTTCAGCCGGACATAGCCGCGTTTCAGGCAGCGTTCGCGCACCTGATCGGCACGGCGGGATGCAGTCAGCAAGTCCTCGCACAGGGCGGCTGTCTGCTGGCCCATGCAGCCCACGATCCCGCTTTCGCGCACCACCGAATATTCGCCGAACAGGTTCGGCATGATCTCCACCGAAACGAAGCGCGGACGGGCCGTGTCTGACGGGGAATGTAGCACGCAGCGGGTCATGGGCGCGAGTCTAGGAATCGCCCCTCCTGCGGTCAAGCCCGCGCCCTTGATCGGCTGCGGGTCCGGTGGCAACGTCGGGGTGGCGGGACATGCGCCCGACCAGAGCAGAAGGACCGAACATGACCGCCGACACGCCGATCGGAGAATTGACGCTCCAGACCCTTGCCATGCCGGCCGACACCAACGCCAACGGGGACATTTTCGGCGGCTGGCTGATGGCGCAGATGGATCTGGGCTCCTCGGTCAAGGCGCGGGCAAGGGCGCGCGGGCGTGTGGCCACCGTCGCGGTGGAGGCGATGACCTTCCACAAGCCCGTCCATGTCGGGGATGTCGTGTCGATCTATGCGCGGCTTCTGGGCGAAGGTACGACTTCGATGCAGATCGGGGTCGAGGTCTGGGTCACGCGCCAGCCCTCGCAACGGGAAGTGAAGGTGACCGAAGCGCGGTTCGTCTTCGTCGCGGTGGACGAGAACGGCGCGAAACGCCCGCTGCCCTGACCGGAGCGGTCAGGCCACGACCCTGAGCGTCAGGTTGATCCGGCCGCCGTTCGGCAACAATCGGCTCGACCCGTCGAGCACCCGGTCGATCCCGTGATAGGCGAGCCGCCCGGCGCCCGACAGAAGCGCCACATCACCGCTTTCCAGCAGTAGCGATTGCGTCGGCCCGCCGCGCGTCGTGCCACCAACACGGAACCGGGCCGTATCGCCCAAGGAGATCGACAGGACCGGCCATGAGAGGTCGCCCTCGTCCCGGTCCTGATGCATGCCCATCTTCGCACCCTCGGCATAATAGTTGACGAGGCAGCAATCCGGATCGCGATCCACGCCGGTTTCCGCCCGCCAGATCGACAGGATGGATGCCGGGATCGGCGGCCAGGGTATGCCGGACGGATGGGTTGGCGCATAGCGGTAGCCGCTCCGGTCCGACACCCAGCCGACGCGACCCGCCGCCGTCATCCGGACGGACATGCGCCGCCCGCCGGGCGTCTCGTAGGCCGTGAGCGGTGCGGCGCGGGCTATAGTGCGCACCTCCTCGACAAGGGACGCCTGCGCCGCGCGATCGAGGCGGCCTTTCAGCACCGTCACGCCATTGAGGTCGATCGCGTCAGACAAGGGCACCTCCTTCCGGTCCGATTTCTTGCGCCCGGCTGCCCGGGCACGCATTGAATCTGTCGAAAGCCACGCGTGCCACGACAGATGCTGACGGCGCAGCGAAATGAGCAAAAAAACCCGGGCAGACGCGGCGTCCGCACGGTTGCAGCGTTCAATTGTGACACCTATATACCGTCCAAACTTCACAATTGCGCGAGAGCGCAGCCCACCCTTGGGATGGAGGCCGGGGGCCGAACCCGGACCCGGCACCTCACATCGCCGCAAGAAAGGAAGACACATGTCGAAAGTTATTGGTATCGACCTCGGCACCACCAACTCCTGCGTCGCCATCATGGACGGCACCCAGGCCAAGGTTGTTGAAAACTCCGAAGGCGCCCGCACCACCCCGTCCATCGTCGGTTTCACCGATGACGAGCGCCTTGTCGGCCAGGCCGCGAAACGCCAGGCCGTGACCAACCCCGAAAATACCCTCTTCGCGATCAAGCGCCTCGTCGGCCGCCGGCTCGACGACCCGATGGTCGAGAAGGACAAGGACCTCGTGCCCTACAAGATCGTAGACGGCGGCAATGGCGACGCCTGGGTCGAAGCACGCGGCGAGAAATTCTCCCCCAGCCAGGTGTCTGCTTTCATCCTGCAGAAGATGAAGGAAACCGCCGAGAGCTACCTCGGTGAAAAGGTCGACAAGGCCGTCATCACCGTGCCCGCCTATTTCAACGACGCCCAGCGTCAGGCCACCAAGGATGCCGGCAAGATCGCCGGTCTGGAAGTGCTGCGCATCATCAACGAGCCGACCGCGGCCGCGCTGGCCTATGGCCTCGACAAGGAAGGTGGCAAGACCATCGCCGTCTATGACCTTGGCGGCGGCACGTTCGACGTGTCGATCCTGGAAATCGACGACGGCCTGTTCGAAGTGAAATCCACCAACGGCGACACGTTCCTCGGCGGTGAAGACTTCGACATGCGGATCGTCGAATATCTCGCGGACGAGTTCAAGAAAGAGAACGGCGTCGACCTGCGGCAGGACAAGATGGCGCTCCAGCGTCTGAAGGAAGCCGCCGAGAAGGCGAAGATCGAGCTGTCCTCCTCGACCCAGACCGAGATCAACCAGCCGTTCATCTCGATGGACCCGAAAACCAGCCAGCCGCTGCACATGGTCATGAAACTGACCCGCGCGAAACTGGAATCGCTGGTATCGGACCTGATCGCCAAGTCGCTGAAACCCTGCCAGGCCGCGCTGAAGGATGCCGGTCTGTCCAAGGGCGACATTGACGAGGTTGTGCTCGTTGGCGGGATGACCCGCATGCCGAAGGTGATGGAAGAAGTCACCAAATTCTTCGGCAAGGAGCCGCACAAGGGTGTGAACCCCGACGAGGTTGTCGCCATGGGCGCCGCCATTCAGGCCGGTGTTCTGCAGGGCGACGTGAAGGACGTGGTCCTGCTCGACGTGACCCCGCTGTCGCTCGGCATCGAGACGCTCGGTGGCGTCTTCACCCGCCTGATCGACCGCAACACGACGATCCCGACGAAGAAGAGCCAGGTCTTCTCCACCGCCGAAGACAATCAGAACGCGGTGACGATCCGGGTCTTCCAGGGCGAGCGTGAAATGGCGGCCGACAACAAGATGCTCGGCCAGTTCAATCTGGAAGATATTCCGCCCGCGCCGCGCGGCCTGCCGCAGATCGAGGTCACGTTCGACATCGACGCCAACGGCATCGTGTCCGTGTCCGCCAAGGACAAGGGCACCGGCAAGGAGCAGAAGATCACCATCCAGGCCTCCGGCGGTCTGTCGGATGACGACATCCAGTCGATGATCAAGGAAGCCGAGGACAATGCCGAGGCCGACCGCGAGCGCAAGGCGCTGGTCGAGGCGAAGAACCATGCCGAGAGCCTGATCCACACCACCGAGAAATCGATGGAGGAGCATGGCGACAAGGTTGATCCGACCACGATCGAGGCGATCGAACTGTCGATCAAGGTGCTGAAAGAGGCCATGGAGAGCGACGATGCCGAGAAGATCAAGGCACGCGCTCAGGATGTGACCGAAGCCGCGATGAAACTCGGCGAGGCCATCTACAAGGCCCAGGCCGAGGAAGCCCAGGCGGCTGAAGCGGCCGAGGGCGAGAGCGCTTCGGAAGATGGTGACGACAATGTTGTCGACGCCGATTTCGAAGATCTCGGGTCCGACGACAAGAAGTCCTGATCCGGACAGGTAACCGGGCCGGTCCGCCATTTTCCGGCGGACCGGCCTGCCGTTTCCAGGAGACGGATGCATGGCAAAACGCGATTATTACGATGTACTGGGCGTGTCCAAGGGCGCTTCGGCGGACGAGCTGAAGAAAGCCTATCGGGCCAAGGCGAAAGCCCTGCACCCGGACCGCAATTCCGACAATCCCACCGCCGAAGAGGATTTCAAGGAGGTCAACGAGGCCTACGATATCCTCAAGGACGCGGAGAAGAAGGCCGCCTATGACCGGTTCGGCCATGCCGCCTTCGAGGGTGGCACCGGTGCGAGCGCGGGACAGGGTGGCGGTTTCCACGGCCAGCAGGGCGATTTCTCGTCGGCCTTCTCGGATGTGTTTGACGACCTGTTTGGCGATTTCATGGGCGGCGGGCGTCGCGGCGGCGGCCAACGGGCCACGCGCGGCTCCGACCTGCGCTACAATCTGCGCATCACGCTCGAGGAAGCCTATAACGGCAAGCAGGCCACGATCACCGTGCCCGGCTCCGTCGCCTGCGACACGTGCAATGGCACCGGCGCCGAAGGCGGCGCGGAGCCGAGCACCTGCCCGACTTGTTCGGGCATGGGCAAAGTGCGCGCTCAGCAGGGTTTCTTCACGGTGGAGCGCACCTGCCCCACCTGTTCGGGCCGCGGCCAGATCATCAAGAACCCCTGTTCGGCCTGTGCCGGCGCGGGACGGGTTCAGAAGGACCGCACGCTCAACGTCAACATCCCCAAAGGGGTGGAGACCGGCACCCGGATCCGGCTTGCCGGCGAAGGCGAGGCCGGTGCGCGCGGCGGACCGTCGGGCGACCTCTATATTTTCATCGAGGTCCAGCCGCACGAGATCTTCGAGCGCGAAGGTCCGAACCTCTATTGCCGGATCCCCGTGGCGATCACAACGGCGGCGCTCGGCGGAGAGATCGAGGCCCCGACACTCGATGGCGGCCGCAGCCGGGTGAAAGTGCCTTCGGGCGTCCAGTCCGGCAAGCAGCTGCGCCTGCGCGGCAAGGGTATGCCGGCCCTGCGCGGGCAAGGCACGGGCGACCTCTATATCGAGTTGGCGGTGGAAACACCGGTCAACCTCAGCGCGGAGCAGAAAGAGCTTCTGCGCAAGTTCGACGAGATTGGCGGCAACAACAGCCCGCAGAGCCAGGACTTCTTTTCCCGCGTGAAAGGGTTCTGGGACGGGATGAAAACCTGACCGCCACGCGATACTGACATTCAGGACGGCCGCGCCCCGACGGGTGCGGCCGTTTGCGTTCCGTCAGCCGACCTTGCAGGCCGTCAGCACCGCCATCTGGAGGATATCGTTCACGGTCGATGTGGTGGAGCAGAGCTTCACCGGCTTGTGGATGCCGGTCAGGATCGGACCGATCACGGTCGCGCCACCCATCTCCTGCAACAGCTTGACCGAAATCGACGCCGAATGGCGGGCCGGCACCACGAGGATGTTGGCCGGACCCGACAGGCGGCAGAACGGATATTGCGCCATCACGTCCGGATTGAGCGCCACGTCCACCGTCATCTCGCCATCATATTCGAAATCCACGTCGCGCGTGTCGAGCACACGGGCCGCATGTTCCATTTTCACCGCCCGCTCCGACACCGGATAGCCGAAGTTGGAGAAGCTCGCGAAGGCCACGCGCGGGTCGAGGCCGAGGTTCCGCGCCACTTCCACCGCCCGCTCGGCAATATCGGCCAGATCCTCGGCATCGGGCCATTCATGCACCAACGTGTCGGCAATAAGGATCATCCGCCCGCGCAACAGAACGGCAGAGACGCCGACCGCGCCGTCGCCGGCGGTTGCGTCGAACACATGGTTGATGAGCCGCAGCACATGAGCGGATTTGCGCGTTGCGCCCGTAACCACACCATCGGCATCGCCATGGGCGACCATCAGGGCCGAGAAGACATGCCGGTCACGGCTGGCCAGCTTATGGCAGTCGCGCTGGTCATAGCCTTTGCGCTGCAACCGCTCATAGAGATACGCCTTATAATCGTCGAGGTTCGGAATGGTGGCCGCGTTGACGATCTCGATCTCGTTGACGGCCTCGGGCATTCCGGCGGCGGAAAGAAAGCCCGCCACCTCATCCTCGCGGCCCACGACGACCGCCTGCCCCAGCCCGCCGCGCTGGTAGGCCACGGCGGCGCGCACCACGCGCTCGTCATCGCCCTCGGCAAAGACGATCCGTGCCTGTTCGCGCCGCGCCCGCGTGTAGAGGCCCTGCAGGATCGCCGCCGTCGGGTCGAGCCGTGACTTCAGCGTCAGTTCATAGGCGTCCATATCCTCGATCGGTCGCCGCGCCACGCCAGTATCCATCCCGGCGCGGGCCACCGCGGGCGGCACGACATGGATGAGCCGCGGGTCGAACGGCGTCGGGATGATATAGTCGCGGCCGAAGGCCAGTTTCTTGCCATAGGCAATTGCCACCTCGTCCGGCACGTCGAGCCGCGCCAGTTCGGCCAGCGCCTGTGCACAGGCGATCTTCATCTCGTCATTGATGGCGCGGGCATGGATGTCGAGCGCCCCGCGGAAGAGGTAGGGAAAGCCGAGCACATTGTTTACCTGGTTGGGATAATCCGACCGGCCCGTCGCCACGATCGCATCCTCGCGCACCGCATGCGCATCCTCCGGCGTGATTTCCGGATCCGGATTGGCCATGGCGAAGATCACCGGATCTGGCGCCATGGAGGCGACCATTTCAGCCGTCACCGCACCCTTGGCCGACACGCCGAGGAACACGTCCGCGCCTTTCATCGCCTCTTCGAGCGACCGCGCTTCCGTTCGCGCGGCATGAGCCGATTTCCACTGGTTCATCCCGTCCGTGCGGCCCTGGTAGATCACCCCACGCGTGTCGCAGACAATGCAATTGTCATGCCGCGCGCCCATCGCCTTCAGAAGCTCGATACAGGCAATGCCGGCTGCACCCGCACCATTGAGGACGATGCGGCAGTCCTCGATCTTCTTGCCCGACAGTTTCAGCGCGTTGATGAGGCCGGCCGCGCAGATTACCGCCGTGCCGTGCTGGTCATCATGGAAGACCGGAATATCCATTTCTTCCTTGAGACGCTGCTCGATGATGAAACATTCCGGCGCCTTGATATCCTCGAGGTTGATGCCGCCGAAGGTCGGCCCCATCAGCTTCACCGCCTCGATGATCGCTTCGGGGTCCTCTGTGTCGAGTTCGATATCGACCGCGTTCACATCCGCAAACCGCTTGAAGAGGACGGCCTTGCCCTCCATCACCGGTTTGGACGCGAGCGCGCCGAGATTGCCCAGCCCAAGGATCGCGGACCCGTTCGAGACGACGGCCACCATGTTCCCCTTGGTCGTGTAGTCATAGGCCGTGCCCGGATCGTCGGCGATGGCAAGCACCGGCACGGCCACGCCCGGACTATAGGCCAGCGACAGGTCGCGCTGGGTGGTCATGGCGGTCGAGGCGTTGACCTCCAGCTTGCCGGGGGCGGGATTGCGGTGATAGGCGAGCGCCTCTTCAGCGGTGAATTTCTGCTTGCTGGCCATGGCCTTGTCGTCTCCCTGTCGCGGCCGCTGACCGGCCTTGTGTCAGGGATAGTGAAGGCCTTTGCGCGGGGCAAGGTTAACCAAGCGCCGCCCGAGGCGGACAGGCCGCGCTTTCGGTTCCTTTCAGGCGCGGGATTTGCTAGTCAGGACAGGCACAGAGCAGACGCACCGGACACCCATGGCAACCACCAAATCTTCCGCTGTCACCCCAATGATGGCACAATATCTGGAGATCAAGAGCCGCTATCCGGACGCGCTCCTCTTCTATCGCATGGGCGATTTCTACGAGCTTTTCCTCGACGATGCGGTGGCCGCAGCCGAAGCGCTCGACATTGCCCTGACCAAGCGCGGAAAGCACAGGGGCGAGGATATCGCCATGTGCGGCGTACCCCATCATGCGGCCGAGGGCTATCTGCTCACGCTGATCCGCAAAGGGTTCCGCGTCGCGGTCTGCGAGCAACTGGAAAGCCCCGCCGAGGCAAAGAAACGCGGCTCGAAATCGGTCGTGAAACGCGACGTGGTGCGGTTGGTGACGCCGGGCACCCTGTCCGAGGACAGTTTGCTCAACGCACGGAGCCATAATTACCTCGCAGCCTATGCCAAGGTCCGCGACGACCACGCGTTCGCCTGGACCGACATGTCGACCGGCGCGTTTCACGTGGCACCCTGCCCGCGCCCGATGCTCGGCCCGATGCTGGCAAGACTGTCCCCGCGCGAGCTTCTCGCGACAGGGCCTCTGGCGGAAGAGATCCGCGAACAGGTCGAGGAGGCCGGCGCCACGCTGACCGAACTGGCGCCGGCGAGTTTCGACAGCCAGGCGGCGGAAGGACGGCTCAACACGCTCTTCGGCACCGGCGCGCTCGATGCGTTCGGACAGTTTTCCCGCGCGGATCTGGGCGCGATGGGCGCGCTGGTCGACTATCTCGACATTACCCAGCGCGGGCAGTTGCCACGATTGCACCCGCCGCAGCGCGAAAGTGCCGGGAAAGCGGTGCAGATCGATGCGGCCACGCGGCGCAATCTGGAACTGACGCGGTCCCTGTCCGGCGGACGGGACGGCAGCCTGTTGCAGGCCGTGGACCGGACCGTCACGGGTGCGGGCGCGCGGCTTCTGGAAAGCCGGCTGACAAGCCCTTCGACCGACCTCGGTCTGCTGGCCCGCCGCCACGACATGGTGGCCCATCTGGTCGGTGACGCGGGCTTGCGCGATGCGCTGCGCGACGCGCTCCGGCGAGTGCCCGACATCGAGCGCGCCCTGTCGCGGCTCGGGCTGCGGCGCGGCGGTCCGCGTGATCTGGCGGCGATCCGCGAGGGGCTGAAACAGGCTGGCATCCTGTCGGACCGCCTGTCCGCCCTTGCCGACCTGCCCGACGGGCTGACCGATATTGCAAGCGCCCTGACCGGTCACGGGCAGATCACCGGCCTGCTCGATTCCGCGCTGGTCGAGGAACCGCCGCTTCTGGCCCGCGATGGCGGGTTCGTCGCCGCGGGCTATTCGGCCGATCTTGACGAGGCGCGGGACCTGCGTGACAGCGGGCGCGCCCGTGTGGCGGCGATGCAGGCCGACTATGCCGACAAGGCCGGTGTGTCGGCGCTCAAGGTCAAGCACAACAATGTGCTCGGCTATTTCATCGAAACGCCCGCGACCCATGCGAAGAAGATGCTGTCCGAGCCGCTCTCGGCCACGTTCATCCACCGCCAGACCACGGCCAATGCCGTGCGGTTCACGACCGTCGACCTGTCGGATCTGGAAACCCGGATCGTGAATGCAGGCGGTCAGGCGCTGGGGTTGGAGTTGCAGGTCTTCGATACGCTGCTCGACGCGGTGGAGGCCGATGCCGACCGGATCGCTGATGCGGCCCGAGCGCTGGCCGAGCTTGACCTGGCTGCCGCGCTGGCCGATCTGGCGGCGGCGGAGGACTGGACCCGCCCGGTGCTGGAGGACAGCCGCGCCTTCGAGATCGAGGGCGGGCGGCATCCGGTCGTGGAACAGTCGCTTCGGCGGCAGGGGGCGAGTTTTGTCGCCAATGATTGCGATCTGTCCGCCGACGGGTCAGAGCCGCGCCCGATCTGGCTGCTGACCGGCCCGAACATGGCCGGTAAAAGCACGTTCTTGCGCCAGAACGCGCTGATTGCGCTTCTGGCGCAGATGGGCAGTTTCGTTCCCGCCCGCGCGGCACGGATCGGCATTGTGGACCAGATCTTCTCGCGCGTGGGTGCGGCCGACGATCTGGCGCGCGGCCGCTCGACCTTCATGGTCGAGATGGTGGAAACCGCCGCGATCCTCAACCAGGCGGGGCCGAAAGCGCTCGTGATCCTCGACGAGATCGGCCGCGGCACGGCCACCTATGACGGGCTGTCGATCGCGTGGGCGACGCTGGAACATCTGCATGACGGCAACCGGTGCCGCGCGCTTTTCGCGACGCACTATCACGAACTGACCGCGCTGGCGGAGACGCTCGACGGGCTCCACAATGCGACCGTGGCCGTGCGCGAGTGGGAGGGCGATGTGGTCTTCCTGCACGAGGTGCGTGCCGGTGCCGCCGACCGGTCCTACGGCGTGCAGGTCGGCCGGCTGGCGGGGCTGCCGCCCGCCGTGGTGGACCGCGCCCGTGCGATCCTCGACGCGCTGGAAGAAAATGACCGCGATGGCGGTGGCAAGGTGCGGACATTGGTGGACGACCTGCCGCTCTTCTCGGCCGCGCCGCCTGCGGCCCCTGCTGCGCCCGCGTCCTCCGCGCCAGGACCTTTGGAAAGCCGGTTGCGCGACATCCAGCCGGACCTTCTCAGCCCGCGCGAGGCGCTCGACCTGATCTACGAGTTGCGCGCCGCGCTCGATGCGGACGAAGGGCGCGGGACCGGCGGCTAGATGTCGAGCCGCGTTTCGCCGCGATCCTTCACCAGCCGCAACACATCGGCCGCGCAGTCCAGATCGAGCCGCTCGGCCAGTTCCGGACTGTGGGTCACGAGGATGATCTGCGACCGTTCCGACGCCTCGGCGATCAGCGCAGCAAGCGGCCCGATCAGACCGCTGTGCAGGCTCGTCTCCGGCTCGTTCAGCACGATGACCGGCGGCAGGCGATAGGCCGTCAACGCCGCGACAAGGCAGAGGTAGCGCAACATCCCGTCCGACAGTTCGAGCGCCGAGAAGGGCCGGTGGAACTCCGGCATCTGCAGGGACAGTTCCGCCCGCGTGCCGTCGCTCGTGATCGTCAGGCGGCTACCCGGGAAAGCCGCATCGACGGCCCGGTCGATCGGATAGGGCTCGCCCAGATCGGCCTGCGTCATCAGCGTGGCGATCCAGTTGCCGCCGTCACTGTCGAGGCTCGGAGCACAAAGAGCGAATTGCGGCTGGCGCAAGGGCGATGCCGGGTCGGCGCGGAACTGGTGGTAGAAGCGCCAGCCGCGGATCTCGTTCTGGAGCGCCAGCGCTTCGGGGCGCGCTTCGGGCGGCAGGCCCATGGCAAGCGCAGTTTCCCCCATCAGAAGGTCGCTGGCGAAACTTTGCATCCGGCCGTCGCCGTCGCGCAGTGACAGGGCCGGCCCTTTCCGTTCCAGCATCGTCACACGCCGCCCGCCGGCGCGCGCGGAAATCCGTTCCTCACGGATCACCGGATCGAGCGGCAAAGCCGGATCGGAAATGCGGTTCGGCATTCCGATGGCGATGTCGTAGCGCAGATGGTCGATATCGACAGAAAGCTCGATCCGGCGCGGCCCGCTGCGCATTGCGCGGGCTTTCTCGGTGGCATCCTCTCCCGCATGCTGGCCGTCACCTGCCCAGAGCGCGAGCGGCATGCCACCCTCGGCGGCGAGCGAGGTCGCGAGCCGGCCCGATGCCGCCATCTGCACCAGTTCCAGCCCGCGATAGAGGTTTGTCTTGCCCACCCCGTTGCGGCCAAGGATGACCGTCAGCGGCGACAGCGGCAGGTCGAGCGCGCGGATCGAGCGATAGCCCCGTATGCGGAGATGCCCGATCACGCGCCGCGGTCAGGCGTCCGTGTCGCCGGCATCCTTGGGCAGGTCCGGCCCGCCGGAGCTGACCCCGACCTGCGCCGGGCGCAGGAGCCGGTCGCCGATGATGAAACCGGTGGTCATCACCTGAATGATTTCGCCCGCCTTGGTGCCCGGTACCGGAGCCTCGAACATCGCCTGATGCTTCTTGGGGTCGAACTTGTCGCCCAGTTCCGGAGCCACACGGTCGATCTTGTGCTTGGCAAAGACCGACAGAAGCTCGCGCTGGGTCAGTTCGATCCCTTCGAGCACCGGACCTGCGACTTCGCGCATCTCGTCTGTCACAAGGTCGAGCGCGCGGCCCATATTGTCATAGACAGACAGAAGATCGCGGGCCAGGCGCGAGCCGCCATAAAGCTCCGCGTCGCGGCGGTCGCGTTCGGCACGCTTGCGCATGTTTTCCGATTCCGCATAGGCGCGCAGAAGCCGGTCCTTCAACTCGTCCCGCTCGGTGACCAGCGCCTCGATCGTATCCGCTTCGATCGCGGCTTCTTCTTCCGCAGCCTCGACCGGATCCTCTTCCTGTTCCTCTTCGTCGATCGCGTCGAGGAACGCGTCTTCGATCATCTCGTCAATATCTTTCGATTTGGCCATCTGATGCCTCTTTCCGTCAGCCGCTCTGCCGGGAAACCAGTTTTCCGATCAGCTGGGCGGTGTAATCCACGATCGGCACGATGCGTCCGTAATTGAGCCGGGTCGGCCCGATCACCCCCACAGCGCCGATGATTTTGCGTTCGGTGTTCATATAGGGAGAAACGACCAGAGAGGAACCGGAAAGTGAGAAGAGTTTATTCTCCGAGCCGATAAAAACGCGCACCCCCTCGCCGCCTTCGCTGAGCGACAGGAGCTGTTCGAGGTCGCGCTTGCGTTCCAGATCGTCAAAGAGCATCCGGATCCGGGCAAGGTCCTGCTCGGTGCGGGCCTCATCCAGCAGGTTGGCGCGCCCCCGCACGATCAGACGGTCGCGATCCTCTCCGGCATCGGCCCAGGTGGCGACGCCCTCTTCCACCAGGCGCTGGCTGATCTCGTCAAGCGCGGCACGCTGGCTCTTGATCTCTTTCGCGATGATCCCGCGTGCCTCGGCCAGCGTGCGCCCTTCGAGCACGGTATTGAGGAAGTTCGCGGCTTCCTGCATCGCGGAAGGTGTCAGCCCGAGCGGCGGTTTGAAAACCCGGTTCTCCACCTGACCGCCGGCAAAGACCAGCACGACGAGCGCGCGGTCGGGCGCGAGAGAGACAAATTCGATATGCCGGATCGGGGCCTCTTCCTTCGGGGCCAGCACAAGGCTCGCCCCCTGGGTCAGCCCCGACAGAAGCGTGCCGGCGCGGTCGAGCGCGTCGGTCACCGCGTCGGGGCCGGTCGACCCGAGCGAACGGTCGATCTGGTCGCGCTCGGACCCGCTCACGTCAGTCACTTCCAGAAGCCCGTCGACGAAGAGGCGCAGGCCCAGATCGGTCGGCACGCGGCCGGCGGAGACATGCGGGCTGCCGAGCAGGCCAAGATATTCCAGGTCCTGCATCACGTTGCGGACGGTCGCGGCGGAGACCTGTTCTTCAAGCGCTCGCGACAGGGTGCGCGAGCCCACCGGCTCGCCGGAGGCCAGATAGGTTTCGACGACCCGCCGGAACACTTCGCGGCTGCGGTCGTTCAACTCGGACAGGGGTGTCTTCTCTGTGCTCATGGTCAATCAGATAGGTATTTTCCAACGACTAGACCATCCCCCGGCGCAGCCGTCCAGACAGGGAATGCTGGACCAACGCGGCCCCGCCCGATAAGAGGCAGGAGCACGTCCAGACAAAGGAGAGACCGATGCGCCCTTCCGGCCGCCAGCCCGACGCCATGCGCGAGATCACCGTTGAAACCGGGATCACCCGCCACGCCGAGGGCTCCTGCCTGATCCGCATGGGAGGCACCCATGTGCTCTGCACCGCGTCGCTTGAGGAGCGCGTCCCGCCGTGGCTGCGCAACAGCGGGCTCGGCTGGGTGACGGCGGAATATGGCATGCTTCCCCGCGCCACTCACAGCCGCAACCGGCGGGAGGCGACAGCGGGCAAGCAGTCCGGAAGAACTCAAGAAATTCAGAGACTTATAGGTCGTTCGCTGCGCGCTGGTGTTGACCGGGTCGCACTTGGTGAGCGTCAGATCACCGTCGATTGCGACGTGATCCAGGCCGATGGCGGCACGCGCTGTGCCTCGATCACCGGCGGCTGGATTGCGCTGCGGCTGGCCGTGAACAAGTTGATGGACGCGGGCGATGTGAAAACCGATCCGCTGACCGATCATATTGCCGCTGTTTCCTGCGGTATCTATGGCGGCACGCCGGTTCTCGACCTCGACTATGCAGAAGATAGCGAGGCCGGCACCGACGCCAATTTCGTGATGACCGGCAGCGGCGGACTGGTCGAGGTTCAAGGGTCCGCCGAGGGCGCGACCTTCAGCCGGGACCAGTTCAACCAGCTGCTCGATCTGGCCGAAGCCGGGCGCGACGTTCTGGTGGCCGCGCAGAAAGACGCGGTGGCCTGAGCCATGGTGCGGCGCTTCACCGGCGACCGGCTGGTCATTGCCTCGCACAATGCCGGCAAGCTGCGAGAGATCGCGGCACTCGTCGAGCCGTTCGGCGTCGCCTGCACCTCTGCGGGCGATCTTGGGCTGGCGGAACCCGAGGAAACCGAAAGCACATTCGCCGGCAATGCGCGGATCAAGGCGCATTTTGCGGCCCGTGAAAGCGGGTTGCCCGCCCTGTCGGATGATAGCGGCATCGAGGTCGAGGCGCTCGACAATGCGCCCGGTGTCTATACGGCCGACTGGGCGGAAACAGGCAACGGCCGGGACTTTCCGATGGCGATGGAAAAGGTCTGGCGGCTTCTGGAAGAGAAAGCTGCGCCCGAGCCGCGCCGCGCTCGCTTTGTCTGCACGCTGTGCCTCGCCTGGCCCGACGGCCATGACGAAATCTTCCGTGGTCAGGTGTCGGGCCGCGTCGTCTGGCCGATGCGCGGTGAACAGGGGTTCGGTTTCGACCCGGTGTTCCAGCCCGATGGCCACGCGGAAACCTTTGGTGAAATGGACCCGGCGCAGAAACATGCGATGAGCCATCGGGCGGAGGCGTTCCGCCTGCTCGTTGACGGCTGTTTCCGTGGCTGAGGACTTGCAGGCGGCCGGGTTCGGGCTCTATGTCCACTGGCCTTTCTGTCAGGCCAAATGCCCCTATTGCGACTTCAATTCCCATGTCAGTGCCACGGTCGACCAAAGCCGGTGGCAGGCCGCCCTGTTGCGCAATCTGGAGGTTGAAGCCGCGCGGATCGGCCCCCGCCGGCTCGATACGATCTTCTTCGGCGGCGGCACACCGAGCTTGATGGACCCGGCGCTCGTGGGGGCCGTCATCGACGCGGCAACCAGCCATTTCGCGCCCGCAGAAGATATTGAAATCACTCTTGAAGCCAACCCGACATCGGTCGAAGCGGGACGGTTCCGCGGCTATGCGGCGGCGGGCGTCAACCGGATCTCGATGGGCGTGCAGGCGCTCAATGATGCCGATCTGAAGGCTCTGGGCCGGCTGCACAGCGCGGCGGAAGCGCGCGCGGCCTTCGATATCGCGCGCGGCCTGTTCGATCGTGTGAGCTTCGACCTGATCTATGCGCGCCAGAACCAGACGCGCGACGCGTGGCGGACGGAACTGGGCGAGGCCCTGACCATGGCGGTCGATCACCTGTCGCTCTACCAGTTGACCATCGAGGATGGCACGCGTTTCGGGGACTTGCATGCGCGCGGGCGCTTGCGAGGACTGCCGCCCGATACGCTGTCGGCGGACATGTATCACGATACGCAAGACATCTGTGCGGCTGCCGGCCTGCCCGCTTATGAAGTGTCGAACCATGCCCGCCCGGGTGCCGAGAGCCGGCACAATCTGATCTACTGGCGCTATGGCGACTATCTGGGCATCGGTCCGGGCGCCCATGGCCGTTTGAGTGCGGGCGGCACGCGCCGTGCGGAAGCCGCGCTGCGGGCACCGGGGGCCTGGCTCGACGCCGTGGAATCGACGGGCCGTGCGGTCGCGGACGAGATGGAACTGTCGCCTGAAGACTGCGCCGACGAATATCTCATGATGGCCATGCGCCTGCGCGAGGGCGTGGAACTTGACCGGCTCGACGCGCTGCGCGGCGCACCGCTCGACGACCGCGTGCTGCGCGATCTGGAGGAGATGGGGTTCATCGGCCGGTCAAACGCGCGGCTCTGGGCGACCGATACAGGCCGGCCTGTCCTGAACGCGATCCTGCGCGAGCTGATGCTCGACCGGGTGGCCTGATGTTGCGGGCGGCCTGGTTCCTGCTGGGCTGCGTGGCACTTCTGCTCGGCGTCATCGGCATCGCGCTCCCGCTCCTGCCGACGGTGCCGTTCCTGCTTTTGGCAGCCATCGGGTTCGGAAACTCCTCTGAGCGGGTGCATGACTGGCTGCTCGGCCACCCGAAGCTTGGTCCGCCGATCCATGACTGGCGGGCGAACGGCGTTATCCGCAGACGGGTGAAATGGCTCGCCAGCCTGTCCATCCTGGCGGCGTTCCTGCTCGCTGCGATCTTCGGCGCAGGGGTAAAAATACTTTTAATTCAGATAGTTGTTCTGGCCGGCGTGTCCATCTTCATCTGGACACGCCCGGAAAAACCGCGCAACTAGCCGCCCTGTGAAAGCTTGTCGCAAAGCGCGTCGAGTTCGTCGAGCGAACTGTAGCTGATCCGCAATTCGCCCTTCTCGCTATCGGGCTTGTGATGGATCGCCACCGGCAGGCCAACAGACAGTTTCAGCGTTTCTTCGAGCGCCTTCGTATCGGCATCCTTGGCTGGCGCGCCGCCGGTCTTGCGCGCCGGTTTCGGTGCCCCTTCGGCCTTCACCAGCTGCTCGGTCTGGCGCACGGACAGGCCCCGCGACACAACCTCTCGCGCGAGCGCATGCGGGTCGTCAGCAGGCACCAGTGCGCGGGCATGACCGGCCGACAGCCGACCGTCGCGCAGAAGCGCAAGAACCGGCTCCGGCAGGTTCAAAAGCCGCAATAGGTTCGCGATATGCGACCGACTCTTGCCGAGTGCTTCGGCCAGCTTCTCCTGCGTGTGCCCGAACCGGTCCATCAGTTGGCGATAGCCCATCGCCTCTTCCACCGCGTTCAGGTCCGCGCGCTGGATATTCTCAATGATCCCGACCTCGAGCACTTCCGTGTCGTCGAGATCGCGCACAAGCACAGGAAGGTCATGCAGTTGCGCCCGCTGCGCGGCCCGCCAGCGTCGCTCGCCCGCGACGATCTGATAGTGCCCCTCCGCGCCCGGATCCGGGCGGACGATCAGCGGCTGCAAGACGCCTTTCTCCCTGATCGACGCGGTCAGGTCAGCCAGATCGGCCTCGGAAAAGTCGCGGCGCGGTTGGTCCGGATTGGCCGACAGATGCTCGATCGGCACACGAAGCTCGCCACGGGGAGCCCCGCCGGTCGCCTGCGCCGGCGTGTTCGCGCCCGCATCCCCGCCAAGGTCCACATCCGCCAAAAGGGCCGACAGACCCCGGCCGAGACCCTTTTTCGCTGGTTTCTGGCTCATGCCCCCTCCTCGCGCCGGCTGCTCAGGCAGCCACGCTGTCCTTCATGCGGCGGAGCAGTTCCGCCGCCAGTTTCTGATAGGCAACCGCACCGCTGCTGGTGTGATCGTAAATGAGCGCCGGCACCGCATGGGACGGCGCCTCGCTCAGCCGAACATTGCGCGGAATCTTCGTCTCGTAGACGAGTTTTCCAAGATTTTCGCGCACATCCTCTTCCACCTGTGAACTCAAGTTATTGCGGATGTCGAACATGGTCAACACAACACCTTGTATGCGCAGCTTCGGATTCAACGTCTGTCGCACTTCGCGGATCGTCAGCATCAGCTGCGACAGGCCCTCCAGCGCGAAAAACTCGCATTGCAGCGGCACAAGGACGGAATCGCTGGCCACCAGCGCGTTGACCGTCAGCAGGTTCAACGAGGGCGGGCAGTCGATGATGATATAGTCATAGCCCTGCGCCAGAGCCGTATCGCGGCCGAGCGCATTGCGCAGCCGAAGCACGCGCTGCCGGTCCGTCACCAGTTCGACGTCTGCAGAACTGAGGTCCACCGTGGCAGGTGCCAGATCGAGGTTCGGCACACCCGACGGCACAGCCACGTCCGGCAAGTCCGCTTCGCCGATGATCAGATCATAAGTGGTCGGCCCGCGATCCTGCGCATAGACGCCAAGTCCGGTCGAGGCATTGCCCTGCGGGTCGAGATCAACGAGCAGTACTTTGCGTCCGACCGCCGCCAGGGCCGTGCCGAGGTTGATCGCCGTTGTCGTCTTGCCCACCCCGCCCTTCTGATTGGCAACAGCCATGACATGCGGCCCGTTCGGACCGGTTTTCTGTGCCTCAGACACGGTGGAATTCTCCTATGCGCAGGATGACCGCCCGGGGGTCGGTTGTGCTGGGAATTGTCGTCACCGAACTATGCCAACGGGCGCCCGCTTCGGTCAATTCCCTTTCGTGCTGCGCACCCTTCGGGAAAAGGCAGATCCCCTCCGGCTTGCGGTGCCGTTCGGCAAAGTCCAGCAGCTGGTCGAGCGACGCCAGCGCCCTTGCCGACAGGATATCGGCCTGCAACGGCGGCACGGATTCGATCCGTTCGGTTTTGACCGCGACGTCGAGGCCCATCTCGCGCGCTGCTGTCATCAGGAAAACGCATTTCCGCGTGTCGCTCTCGACGAGCGTGAAAGACCAGTCGCGCCCCGCATCCGCCGCCAAAGCCGCCACGATCAGCCCCGGAAACCCCCCTCCGGACCCCAGATCGACCCAGTTCAGGCCGGTCCTGTCCGGTGCGAGGTCGAACAATTGGGCGCTATCCTCGAAATGCCGGGTCCAGAGCGCATCCAGCGTCGACGGGGCCACGAGGTTGATCTTGCGGGACCATTTGTCGAGCAACGCGGCATAAGTGTCGAGCCGATCAATTGTTTCACGTGAAACATTCCGCGATGTGAGGAAGGCCCCCCGGCCCGGCTGACCCTTAGAGGCCATCAGGCGCTCCGCCGCGCGCCGGCCTGACGGATCTTGGCGAGCAGAAGGGTCAGCGCAGCCGGCGTCATCCCGTCAATCCGCCCCGCCTGTCCGAGCGACCGAGGGCGAATGGCCGACAGTTTCGACACGAGCTCATTCGACAGGCCGGAAATCCCCTCATAGGAAAAATCCTCTGGAATTTCATGAGCTTCATCCCGGCGCATCGCCGCGACATCCTGTTTCTGCCGCTCGACATAGGATGCGTATCGCGCGTCGATCTCGACCTGTCGCCGGATCGGATCCGGCGTGTCGGTCAGGTCAGGCCAAAGTGTCAGGAGCGTTTCGAACTCCACGTCCGGATAAGTCAGAAGGTCGAGGGCCGAACGGCGGACCCCGTCCTGATTAACCTTGATCCCAGCCGCGACGGCTTCCCGCGGCGTGACCTGACAGGCCGCCGCGCGGGTCCGGGCGTGCTCGAGCGCCTCACGCTTCTCGCTAAAGGCAACGCGACGCGCCTCGCCGACACAACCCCATTCGATGCCGAGCGGCGTCAGGCGCTGGTCCGCATTATCAGCCCGCAGCGCGAGGCGATACTCGGCGCGGCTTGTAAACATGCGGTAGGGTTCCGACACGCCGCGCGTCACCAGATCATCGACCATCACACCGATATAGGCGTCCGCCCGATCGAAGATGACAGGCGACGCCCCTTTGGCGGCGCGCGCCGCATTCAGTCCGGCGACCAGACCCTGGGCTGCGGCTTCTTCATACCCTGTGGTGCCATTGATCTGCCCGGCCAGGTAAAGGCCCGGCACATCCTTGACCTGAAGCCCGTGCGTCAGCGCGCGTGGATCGACATAATCATATTCGATGGCATATCCGGGCTGGAGGATCGTCGCATTTTCAAGCCCCCGGATCGAGGCCACATAGTCCGCCTGCACATTGACCGGCAAGGAGGTCGAAATCCCGTTCGGATAGACGGTGTGATCGTCAAGTCCTTCCGGTTCAAGGAAAATCTGGTGCGACTCCTTCTCCGCGAAGCGGACCACCTTATCCTCGATCGACGGGCAATAGCGCGGCCCCACGCCTTCTATATACCCGCCATACATGGCGCTGCGCTCCAGATTGGCGCGAATAATCTCATGCGTGCGCCCATTGGTATGGGTGATCCCGCAGGCGATCTGGCGCACGAAGGGCGCGTCAGAGAGGAAGGAAAAGAGCGCCGGATCCTCATCCCCGGGCTGCATGTCGAGCTGGTCCCACGCGATGGTGCGCCCGTCGAGCCGCGGCGGCGTGCCGGTCTTGAGCCGGCCCAGCGGCAGGCCCATCGCGTCGATCCGGTCCGCGAGCGGCACCGAGGCATCATCACCCATCCGGCCACCCGGGCGGGTCTCGTCACCGATATGGATGACGCCCCGCAGGAAGGTGCCCGTGGTCAGGATCACCGCGGCGGCCGTCAGCTCCGATCCGTCTGCCATGGAAATGCCCGTCACCTTCGCGCCGGTCTGGATCAGGTCCCGCACCTCCCCCTCCAGAACAGTCAGACCGGGGCGGTCGCGGAACTCGGCCTGCATTGCAGCCTTGTAGAGCTTGCGGTCGGATTGGGTGCGCGGGCCTTGAACCGCCGGACCCTTGCGGCGGTTGAGCAGACGGAACTGGATGCCGGACCGGTCGGCGACACGCCCCATGACGCCGTCGAGCGCGTCGATCTCCCGCACCAGGTGGCCCTTGCCCAGGCCGCCAATCGCAGGATTGCAGGACATTTCGCCAATCCGGTCAAAGCGATGGGTGACGAGAAGGGTGCGCGCACCCATCCGCCAGGCGGCCTGTGCGGCCTCTGCTCCGGCATGGCCGCCACCGACCACGATCACATCCCAATCAGATTGTTTCACGTGAAACATTCCTACTTCCCAAGGCAGAAACTGGCAAAAATCTCGTCGAGCACATGCTCCACATCGACACGGCCGATCAGGCTATCAAGGGCTCGGACCGCATGCCGCAGGTCTTCCGCCGCCAGTTCGCTGAAATCAGAGCCGTTCCTTACATGATTCTCGGCCCGAACCAAAGATGCTGCTGCCGCATCCAGCGCATCGCGATGCCGTTGGCGAATGGCTGCCGACGCGCCGCTGGCCCGCGCGGCCAGGGTTTCGGACAAACGGTCGAGCAGGTCATCCACGCCAAGGCCGGTTTTTCCGGACACACGCGCGATGCCCGTGACCTGCTCCCCGCCCAGATCAGCCTTGCCAAGCACCATCACGTCACCATCCCTAGAGGAAACACCAAGTTCCTCTACCTCATCTGGTGTTTCCAACAAGAACAAGCGCAGATCAGCCGCATCCGCCCGGTCACGCGCACGGGCCACGCCGATCTGCTCCACGCGGTCATCACTGTCCCGCAGTCCGGCCGTGTCCAGCAACGTGACCGGCAAACCGTTCAGGTCCATCCGGACCTCGATCACATCCCGCGTCGTGCCCGCTATTTCCGAGGTGATCGCCGCATCGCGACCCGCAATCGCATTCAGAAGCGTTGATTTTCCCGCGTTCGGCTTGCCGACAATCGCGACCTCGAACCCGTCACGAATGCGCTCGGACACGCGCCCCCCGTCGCGTTCGGCCTCCAACGCATGGCGGGTCGCGGCCATCAACGCCTCGACTTCCGGCGTCACATCCTCGGGCACTTCCTCATCGGCAAAGTCGATGGTCGCCTCGATGAGCGCCATCGCCCGCACAAGATCGGTCCGCCAGCGGCCTGCTTTCTCCGACAAGGCACCGCGCATCACCCGAAGCGCCTGGCGCCGCTGAGCCTCCGTCTCGGCCACCACCAGATCGGAAAGCCCCTCTACCTGCGCCAGATCGAGCCGCCCGTTGTCGAGCGCGCGGCGGGTGAACTCTCCGGGATCGGCAAGCCGCAATCCGGGCTGCGCCGCCAGGATACGGCCCACGGCCGCGACCACGGCCGGCGAGCCGTGCAGGTGGAACTCGACCACATCCTCTCCGGTGAAAGAGGCCGGCGCGTCGAACACAAGAACCAGCGCCTGGTCGATCGCGGACCCGTCCCCCGGGTCCCGCAAAAGCCGCAACCCCGCCTGCCGCGCCGGCGGCAGATCGCCCGCCAATTCCGCGGCAGCAGCCTTGGCCGCCCCGCCGGACAGGCGCAGAACCGCTACGCCGGCGGCACCGGCGGCAGAAGCCCTGGCAAAGATCGTGTCCGGCTGATTCACGTTCAACTCACTGTTTCAAAAAGAAAATACCCGAGCCCATGCAGGCCCGGGTATCGGTTCTAGCACGGATGCCCGCGTCAGGTATTCATCGAGTCGAAGAATTCCGAGTTGGTCTTCGTCTGCTTCATCTTGCCGAGCAGGAACTCGATTGCATCCGTGGTGCCCATCGGGTTGAGAATCCGGCGCAGCACGAAGGTCTTGGTAAGGTCCGCCTTGTCGACAAGAAGATCCTCTTTCCGGGTGCCGGATTTGAGGATGTCGATCGCCGGGAAGACGCGCTTGTCGGCCACCTTGCGGTCGAGCACGATCTCGGAGTTGCCGGTGCCTTTGAATTCCTCGAAGATCACCTCATCCATGCGGCTGCCGGTCTCGATCAGCGCGGTCGCGATGATGGTGAGCGAGCCACCCTCCTCAATGTTGCGTGCAGCACCGAAGAAGCGCTTGGGGCGTTGCAACGCGTTGGCATCCACACCACCGGTCAGCACCTTGCCCGAGCTCGGCACCACCGTGTTGAAGGCCCGGCCCAGGCGCGTGATACTGTCGAGCAGGATCACCACGTCGCGCTTGTGCTCCACCAGCCGCTTGGCTTTCTCGATCACCATCTCGGCCACTGCAACGTGCCGCGTCGCCGGCTCGTCGAAAGTGGAGGACACGACCTCCCCCTTCACCGAACGCTGCATGTCCGTCACCTCTTCGGGTCGCTCGTCAACGAGCAGGACGATCAGGAAACATTCCGGATGGTTCTTCTCGATCGAATGGGCAATATTCTGCAAAATCACGGTCTTACCCGTGCGCGGCGGTGCCACGATGAGCGACCGCTGCCCCTTGCCGATCGGCGCGACAAGATCGATCACGCGGGCAGACTTGTCCTTGATCGTGGGATCCTCGATTTCCATCTTCAGCCGCTCGTCGGGATAGAGCGGGGTCAGGTTATCGAAATGGATCTTGTGGCGGGCTTTCTCGGGATCCTCGAAATTGATCTGGCTGACTTTCACCAGACCGAAATAGCGCTCGCCCTCTTTCGGGGCGCGGATCACGCCCTCCACCGTGTCACCGGTGCGCAGGGAGTAGCGCTTGATCTGTTTCGGGCTGACATAGATGTCGTCCGGCCCGGCCAGATAGTTGGCTTCCGGCGAGCGCAGGAACCCGAACCCGTCCTGAAGCACTTCGAGCACCCCGTCACCGGAGATCTCGACGCCTTCCTCGGCCATTTCCTTCAGGATGGCGAACATCATGTCGCCCTTGCGCATGGTCGAGGCATTCTCGATCTCGAGAACCTCGGCCATCTTCAGCAGGTCTGCCGGACTCTTGGCCTTCAGATCGGCCAGAGAGAGTTCCGACAACTCCATCAATTCTTCCATTGCGTGCCTCTCGTGGCGCGGCATGCGCCATCTGGTCAACTGTCAGGGAATACATCTTTGCGGGCAGAACGCCCGATGCTTGGCCCTTATATGTGACCGATCACCCGAAATGTCAATTCACGCTCAGAACGGGCGCACGATCACCATGATGACGATCACGATCATCAGAAGCGTCGGGACTTCGTTCATCACCCTGTATCTACGGCCCGGGCGCGTGTTTGTATCACTTTCAAATTCCTTCCGCCGGTAGCCGAGCCAGTGGTGGAACCAGGTCATGCCGAGAATGGCCGCGAATTTCACATGGAACCAGATGTCGGACGACCAGTCGACAATGCCCGGCGTGAAGGCCAGCATCAGCCCGGCCACCCACGTCACGATCATTGCAGGGTTCATGATGAGCCGCAGGAGCTTGCGTTCCATCACTTTGAAGAGTTCGGACTTCTCTGACCCCGCAGGGGCATTCTCTGCATGATAGACGAAGAGCCGTGGAAGATAGAGCAATCCAGCCATCCAGGAGATGACCGCGATCACGTGAAGGGCCTTGGTCCAAGGGTAAAGCGTGCTGAGAAAATCGCCCATCGGGGGTCCTTTAGGGAAAGTGGTGCCCATCCACCTATACAGACTCTAAGAGAGAGAAAGGAAGTGGTTGTAGATAGGTGCTGTGAATCCTGTGGATCACCGCCTTTGCCGTCTTTATCCACCGAGTTATCAACATATTCACATCTCCGCGCTGCCGGGGTGCAGATGCCGAACACAAGCCGAAAATTTCGTTCAGAGTCAGATTTATAAGCAAAAACAGCGGGTCTTACGTAAACGGGACTCAGGGCTATTCCGGCCGCCGCGGGAAGAACGACTCTGGAACATGAAAATTGTTCACACCGGACCCCTGTGTCCGGATTCACAGGAATGAATCTGGTGGACTCGTCTGAAACCCGGCGACAGAATATCGTCACTGTCGAGAAAAGCGGATCTGGTCCACACCGGCTTCACAGTTGATCCGCAGGATGTCCACGGAACTGTCCACAGGATCGGTTTTGCCCCAGAGTTTGCATGTCCTCGTCTTGTCGGATTCCACCGCGGACACGGCCCAGTCGGCGGCGCGGGCGGCGCTCAGCCAGTTCGGGGTCGAGGCGCCGAACCTGTCAGTGCATCGGTTCATCCGCCACGGATCGCAGGTGGATGCAGCCCTTGCCGAAACGCCGCTCGATCTGGTGCTCTATACGCTTGTCGATCCGGTTCTGATTGACCGGATCGAGACCGGGGCGCGCCAGCGCGGCATCCGAACGGTGG
Organism: Oceanomicrobium pacificus; assembly: GCF_009833495.1. GTDB lineage: Bacteria > Pseudomonadota > Alphaproteobacteria > Rhodobacterales > Rhodobacteraceae > Oceanomicrobium > Oceanomicrobium pacificus. The sequence continues at coordinate 932,737 of NZ_WUWG01000001.1, forward strand.
CGCTGCTGGATCCGATCCTCGAAGCGCTGACCGATCTGACCGGAAACCTGCCGCGGGCCCGGCCGGGGCAGCAGTATAAGGTGGATCGCGGGTATCTCGACCGGGTGAAAGCGCTCGACTATGCCATGTCGTCCGATGACGGGACGCGGTCGGACAGACTGGCTACCGCTGACGTCATTCTGGTGGGTGTCAGCCGCACCTCGAAAACGCCGACATGCATTTATCTGGCCTATCAGGGTGTTCGCGCGGCCAACGTGCCGTTGGTTCCTGGCCAGCCGGTGCCGCCCGCGCTTCTGGATGCGATTGCGGTCGGTGTTCCGGTCATCGGGCTGACCGCCAGTCCCACACGTCTGGTGCAGGTGCGCCAGAACCGCTTGCAGGCGCTCGGGGAAACGGCGATTGACACCTATGCCGATCGCGCGGGGATTCAGGAAGAACTGGCCAATGCGCGCCTGTTCTTTGAACGCCACGATCTGCCGGTCGTGGATGTGACCCGCCGGTCGATCGAGGAAACCGCCGCCGCGATCCGCGGTGAGCTGCACAAGAGAAAGAGCCGCTCATGACACGACCCCTGATCCTGGCCTCCGGATCTGCCGCGCGGGCGGATATGCTGCGCGGCGCGGGCCTGACGTTTGACACGCAAGTGGCGCGCGTGGATGAGGCAGCGATCAAGGCGGCGATGCTCGCCGAAGGGGCCCCGGCGCGCGACATCGCCGACACTCTGGCGGAAACCAAAGCCATGCGGGTGGCCAGCAAGCATCCGGAAGCCCTGGTGCTTGGCGCAGACCAGATACTTGTTTTCAAAGGAGAAATTTTCGACAAGCCGGGTTCGATCGACGAAGCAGCGGACCAGCTTCGCACCTTGCGCGGCCAAACCCACGAGTTGCTTTCGGCTGCCGTGATTTTCGAGGAAGGCCGTCCGGTCTGGCGGCATATCGGCCGCGCGCAACTGATGATGCGTCCCTTCTCCGATGCGTTTCTGGAAGGCTATCTGGCGGCTGAGGGCGATGGCACCTTGGCCACAGTGGGCAGTTATAAGCTTGAAGGGCGCGGCGCTCAGCTTTTCACGCGGGTGCAGGGGGACTATTTTTCTGTTCTTGGTTTACCCCTGTTGGAAGTGCTCGGCTTCCTGCGGACGCGTGGAGTGATTGTGGAATGAGCGAAGCACCGCCCCTCGCCGGCGTGATCGGATGGCCTATCGGTCACAGCCGGTCGCCGCAACTGCATGGCTACTGGCTGCGGACCTATGGTTTGCCGGGCCATTACGTGCCGCTCGCCATCCAGCAGAAGGATTTCGCCGAAGCGCTGCACGTCCTGCCGAAACTGGGCTTCAAGGGTGTGAATGTGACAGTGCCCTACAAGGAAACCGCTTTGGCGCTGGCACAGAAAGTGTCGGACCGCGCGGCGCTGATCGGGGCGGCAAACACGATTGTCTTTCGCGAAGACGGTTCAATTCATGCAGATAATACAGACGGTTACGGGTTCATCCAGAATCTCCGGCAATCCAGTCCGGACTGGTCGGCCCGCTCGGGTCCGGCGCTTGTCTTTGGCGCGGGCGGTGCTGCGCGGGCCATCGTGTCGGCGCTGCTGGCCGAAGGCGCGCCGGAGGTGTTGCTCACGAACCGGACACGGACCCGGGCCGAGACGCTGAAGGACCAGTTCGGAGCGAAGGTCACGGTGATGGACTGGAATGCCGCCAAATCGGTGCCGGCCGAGGTTGCCACGGTGGTCAACACCACGACGCTCGGCATGGTCGGCAATCCGGACCTGACGGTGGATCTGTCCGCACTCGACGGGACACTCGTCACCGATATCGTCTATACCCCGCTCGAAACCCCGCTGCTCGCGCAGGCGCGCGCGCAGGGTCTGCCCGTGGTCGACGGGCTCGGGATGCTCCTGCATCAGGCCGTGCCGGGGTTTGAAAGCTGGTTCGGCAAGCGGCCGGAGGTGGATGAGGCGCTTCGGGCCGAGATCCTCGGCGCGTGAGTGACAGCCCCTATATTCTCGGGCTGACCGGATCGATCGGCATGGGAAAATCCACGACGGCTGGGTTCTTTCGTGATGCTGGTGTGCCGGTCTGGGATGCGGACGCGGCTGTTCACAGGCTCTACGCGGCAGGCGGTGCGGCGGTTGCGCCCCTTGCGGCGCTTGTGCCGGACGCGGCAACCGAAAAGGGCATTGACCGTGGCGCGTTGAAGGCCGCCATGGCGGGCGATCCGGCGCTTCTGTCCCGGATCGAAGCCATCGTGCACCCGCTCGTGGCCGCCGACCGGGCGGCATTTGTGGACCGGCATGCGGCGGATGGCGTGCCCCTCATTGTCTGTGACATTCCGCTTCTTTATGAAACCGGCGGAGAGGCCGGCATGTCGGGCGTGCTCGTCGTGACGGCACCTGCTGCGGTTCAGCGACAGCGCGTTTTGGAGCGTCCGGGCATGACCGATGAGATGTTCGACACCATCCTGTCACGCCAGATGCCGGATGCGGAAAAAAGGGCGCGGGCGGATTTTGTGATCGACACGTCAGGCGGCCTAAATGCGGCGCGGGAAGCGGTAATGGACGTGATTGCAAAAATCGGGGGGCAACAGGATGCGTGAGATCGTGCTCGATACGGAAACCACGGGGTTCGACCCCGATGGCGGCGACCGGATTGTGGAAATCGGCTGTGTCGAGCTGGTCAATCACATGCCGACCGGACGCACCTATCACCAGTATATCAATCCCGAACGCGACATGCCGCAAAGCGCGTTCGAAGTGCATGGGCTGTCGGAAGAGTTCCTGTCCGACAAGCCGGTGTTTGCCAAGGTCGGGCAGGCATTCCGTGATTTCGCGGGTGATGCGAAGCTTGTCATCCACAATGCCGCATTCGACATGAAGTTTCTGAACGCGGAACTGAAATGGATGGGGCTTCCGCTCCTGCCGATGGATCAGGCGATCGACACGCTCGACATGGCGCGGCGGCGCTTTCCCGGCGCGCAGAACTCGCTCGATGCGCTCTGCCGCCGGTTCGGTGTCGACAACAGCATGCGCGAAAAGCACGGCGCACTTCTCGATGCGGAAATTCTGGCGGAAGTCTATCTGGAGCTGATCGGGGGCCGCCAGCCTGACCTGACACTGGCCGTCAGCAGCCGGTCGGATACGGGTGCTGCGCCGAGCGCCGACTGGACACCGCCAGCGCGACCCGCGCCCCTGCCGGATCGGCTCTCGCCGGACGAGCAGGCCGCTCACGAGGCGTTTGTCGAAGGGCTGGGCGACGGTGCGCTCTGGAAGAAACTCTCCGCGAGTTAACTGGCGCTGCTACGCAAAAGGCCGGACCATACGGCCCGGCCTTGTTGAGTTTGGTCTAGGTGCGGACGGTCAGTTGACCGGCGCGTCAGCCTGTTTTTCCTGCAACTGGGCCTGACGGCGCAGCAGTTCCTGACGGTAGAGTGCCAGATAGTCGATGCTGTCGAGGTTCAGCGGCGGGTAGCCGCCATCGCGGGTCACGTCGCTGACGATGCGGCGGATATAAGGGAAGATCATCCGCGGGCATTCGATCAGCAGGAACGGGTGCAGCTGGTCTTCGGGCACGTTCTGCACCTCGAACCGGCCGGCATAGTCAAGCTCGAGGATGAAGACGGTTGCATCGCCGGCCTTGCTCTCGATCTTCACGCGATTGATGACCTCGAACTGGTCGTCGGCAAGCTTGCGCGCATCAAGGCTGACCTGCACCGAAATCTCGGGATTGTTCTCGACCTTCAGGCCCTTCTGGATGGCGACATTCTCGAACGACATGTCGCGGACATACTGGGTCAGCACCTTCATGCGGGGCGGGGTCTGCTGTGCCGGCTGGGCGGCGTTCTCTTCGGCCATGGATGGTTCCTTGCTCAAAACATTTTTTCAGCGCTGGGTGTATCATCCCCGGCGCCGGGGAACAATGCGCAGCCTGTTTTTAAAGGCTCAATGCGGGTCGCGGGTCCAGCCGGAGGTGCCGCGGCGGGCATCAGGCGGTACATCGTCGAGGATCTCGAAATCGCCGTCGATGGTGGAACTGTCCCCGCGCGGCGGCTGCGGCGCGGCGCGTCCCGTTCCCGTCTGGTGCGACATGTAGACATAGGATTGCGCGGCCACCCGCGAAGCCCCCCATGAAATCAGCGCCTTGCGGAAGGGCGGGATCAGCAGCGCGATGCCGATGGAATCGGTGAAAAAGCCCGGCGTCAGCAGAAGCACACCGGCCACGAGGATGAGCGCGCCATTGGCGATCGGTCCGGTCGGATCGCCGCCGCGCTCCATGCTGTCCTGCAATTCGGCGAGCGTCGACAGGCCCTGGCGCCGCATCAGCGCCGTGCCGGCGACGGCTGTCAGGATCACGATTGCGAGCGTCGGCCACAGGCCGAGCAGCCCGCCGACCTGAATGAAGAGCGCGATCTCTAGGATCGGAACCGCGACAAATGCGAAAAAGAGCCATATCATGGGTCTGTTCCTGTTTCCTGTTCCCCGGATCCATTGGACTTGCCGATGGTGAGTGCTTACATAAGCCCCAACGGCCCGATCTTCCACGGGCAAACCAAAATAACGAGGTTCTCGATGGGATCCGCAATGGTCCAGATCCTTATTCTCGCCGCGATCGCGGTCTTTCTGGTGCTGCGCCTGCGCAGTGTTCTGGGCACCCGCGACGGTTTCGAGGCGCCGCCCGAGGCACAAAAACCCGCCATCCCCGAAAGCCCCGCCGACAATGGCCGGTTCGAGGTGATCGACGGCGGCGGCGTGGACCATGATATTGCCGACTATGTCGAGGCTGACGGCCCCGCCGGCCAGGCCATCACCAAGATGAAAGCCGTGGAACCGGGGTTCCGGGTGCATGATTTCGCCCATGGCGCCCGGGCGGCCTATGAGATGATCCTGATGGCCTTCGAAAACGGCGATCTGAAAACGCTGGAGACCTTCCTGTCGCCGGAAGTTTATGAAAGCTTCCGCGCCGTGGTCGAGGACCGGGCCGACAAGGGGCTTGAGGTGGATGCGACATTCATCGGCGTTCGCGAATTGCGTCTTGTCGATGCGAAGTTCGACGAGGACAGCCGCGAGGCTGACATCACGATGAAATTCGTGGGCGAGCTGACGTCCGTCGTGCGCGATGCGGAAGGCAATGTTGTCGAGGGTGACGCCACCACGGCACGGCGCCAGCGTGACATCTGGACTTTCTCGCGCGTGATGGGCAGCGACGATCCCAACTGGCTCCTGACGGCCACGGGTGAATGATCCGACGGCTGCGCAGCCTTCTGCTGGCGGCTGCGCTGGCCGGAACGGGTTTGCCCGCCGTGGCGGGTGATCTGGAGATTTCGCTCCTCGATTTCGACGATCTGCGCGGCTGGGCGGCGGATGATCATGCCGCCGCGCTTGCCGCTTTCCGGATAACTTGCAAGAAACCGCGCAAGACCGCGCTTGTGCCTGCGGAAGACTGGGCCGCGCCCTGCGTGGCGGCCAAATCGGTGACGGATGCGAAAGCCTTTTTCGAGACGCTCTTCCAGCCGATACTGCTGGAAAATGCGTCCCGCACCCTTTTCACCGCCTATTTCGAGCCGGAATTGCAAGGGTCGCGCAAGCGTGATGCGGTGTTCAAATATCCGGTCTACCGTTTGCCGCCCGACATGCCGAAGGACCGCAAGCCGTGGAAGACGCGTGCCGAGATTGAAGCAGGCGCGCTGGTCGGCAAGGGGCTGGAACTTGTCTGGCTCCGCGATCCGGTGGATGCGTTTTTCCTCCATGTGCAGGGCTCGGGCCGTATCCGGCTGGTCGAGGGCGGATCGATGCGGCTCGGCTTTGGCGGGCGCAACCATCACAAATACCGCTCCGTCGGCAAGGAAATGCTGCGCCAGGGCCTGATCCAGTCAGGCTCGGCACAGGCCATCCGCGCCTGGGTGGCGGAAGACCCGCAGGCTCGCACCCGCATCCTGCATCACAACCCCTCCTTCATCTTCTTCCGCGAGATCAAGGGTCTCGACGAATCTCTCGGGCCGCTCGGCGCGATGGGCAAACCGATCACCACATTGCGCTCCGTGGCCGTTGATCCGGCCTATACGCCGCTCGGCGCGCCGGTCTGGATCGAGCTTGACCGCGCGACCAACCCGATCCGGCAGCTGATGGTGGCGCAGGATGTCGGCTCGGCCGTCAAGGGTCCGCAGCGCGCCGATCTCTTCTTCGGCACGGGTGTCGAGGCCGGACAGCGTGCTGGCCGGATCAAGCATGGCGGACGGATGGTGCTTCTGCTGCCGCGCGGCACGGTGGCGCGTCTCGGGCTCGGGGGATGAGCCGATGGGGCGCCGGCGCAAGAAACTGTCAGACGACGACCGGGCGCTCTGGTCGAAGGTGGCCGACAGCACGGTGCCCCTCTCGGACGCGCAGCGAAATCGCCTGACAGCGCCGGACGCGGAAACCGGCGCGGGTGCCGCGCCCGTGCCGCCGCCGATCCCCGACCCGCAGCCGAAATCCCGTCCGCCGCAGATCAGCCTGCGCCCCGCACCGATCAGCCGGGAGCCGCGCACGCGCGTCAACCTTGCGCCCGACCCGATGGCCGCACCCGCACCCTCGTCCATCGGGATGGACCGCAAACGGTACCGGCAGATGTCGCAGGGCAAGCTGCGGCCCGAAGCGCGCCTCGACCTGCACGGCATGACGCTGAGCCGTGCGCACAGTGCCTTGCAGGGGTTTCTTCTGCGCGCCTATGCGGAACGGATGCGGCTGGTGCTCGTCATCACCGGCAAGGGCAACACCGCACGGCCGGAGGCGCATCACCTCGGCCCGCAACGCGGTGTGTTGCGCCACAACCTGCCGCATTGGGTGGACCAGCCGCCCCTGTCCCAGATCGTTCTGCAACTGGCGCCAGCGCACCGTCGGCATGGCGGCGGCGGCGCCTATTACATCTATCTACGCCGCACGGACTAGGTGCCGCCTCAGCCGCATCATCGCGGTGAAAAGCGGCAGGCTGACGATCAGGCAATAGCCCGCCATCATCAGAAGCTGGGTTTCGAATCCGATGCCTCGGTCGATCATCAACCCTGTGATCCCCGGCCCGATCGCGGAGGCAAACACCCCGAGCGAACTCGCGACCGCGCGCACGGATCCCAGATGTTTCGTGCCGTAGACATCCGGCCAGAACGCGCCGAAAAGCGCCGTGTTCATCCCGTGCATCATGCCAAGGAACAGGAAGGCGGGCAGCACCGACAGGAGTGTGTCGGCACGTGCGGCCAGCACCAGCCCGAGGCAGAGCGGCGCAAGGAAGAAAGGCAGGATGCGACTCGACCCGAAACGGTCGACGATCCAGCCGAACAGAAACATTGAGGCCACCCCGCTGCCGGTATAGATCGGGAAAAGCGCCACGAACCCCTCAAGCGGCCAGTCCTTCACCTCCGTCAGGTGGACCTGCTGGAAGAAAAAGGCGGTGCCGAAGGCGGGCGGCGCCATGAGTGCCGGCAGGCAGATCCAGAAGAGCCAGTGCGAGAGCGCATCGTGGCGGCTCCAGTGTCGGCCGTCCATACCGGTCTGGTCGGCTTCCGCGCCGGTGGTCCCGACCGGCTGGCGGTCCGCGCGCAGAAGAACGGCGAGCACCGGCCAGAGCCCCACAAGGATCAGCGCGGCCACGACCCAGCCGCCGCGCCAGCCGATGACGCCCATGATGAGCACGAAGATGATTGGCAGGAATGCCTCGCCCACGGAAAAGCCGAGCGAGGTGACGGACACGGCTTGCCCGCGCCGCGCGGCAAACCAGCGCCCGACATTGACGATGGCCATATGGCTCATCATCCCCTGCCCGCAATAGCGCAGAGCGAAGATGATGACGGGCAGAAGCATTGCGACCGGATTTGCCGCCATGGCGAGGGCGGCGCAAATGAAGAGGATCAGCACCATCAGCGTCAGGCGCTTCGGCGGGATCCGGTCAGCCAGCCCGCCCGACAGGAACATCAGCCCCGCCGAGGCCAGCGTGCCGATCGTGTAGATGCCGCCCCAGGCCCCGTGGCTCAGCCCGAAGGTCGCGCGGATCTCGCCCGCGAAGATCGAAATGAAGAAGGTTTGCCCGAAACTGGAGGCAAACATGAGCATGAAGCCGGCCGCGAGCCAACGGAGGTTGGCCCGCAGAAAGGCAAAATAGGACATGGCGTCAGCCTGTGTGCGGAGCGCCCGGGACCGGGCGCGGGGTTACTGCGGGATCGGCGTGCCGTTGGCGAGGATACCGTCCTGCGTGAAGGTAATGTCGGTGACGAATTCATCCGGACCGTCGCCCGGCTTGCCGAAAGCCATGATCATGCCCATGGCCATGCCGGCCTGCATCTGGTCGATGATCCCGGCCTGCACCAGCGCTTGCGAAAGCGTGGTTAGCCCGCGCAATGTGACGCGCACATCGCCCAGCGGTTTCGGCACATCGCCGCTATTGTCGAAGGTGACACCGCCGGTCGCATCGACGCTGGCACCCGCCGCCGACAGGGTGGCCACGCCGATGTCGAGTTTCTCGATCTCGCCGAATGTCTCGGCGTCCATCTGTTCCTCGACCGACAGCGGCACGTTGATCTTGCTCAGGCCGCTCAGGCGCAGTTCCAGATCGGCCGGTTCGCGCGGGATTGCGCTCGACGGGTCGATGAGCGCCCAGATCTCGTCATTCAGCGCCACCTTGGACACGCCGAGACCCAGCCGGATCTCGTCGCTGCCCTCTCCGGTCATCAGCGGCAGGCGCAGGTCAAAAAACCCGCCGCCAATATCCGCATCGATCGGCGGCAGCGGCATCGTGCCCCCGGTCTGTGTAAAGGCATAGTTGGCAGGGCCGAACGTGCCGGCATAGGTCAGGACGGCATTCTTGATCGCCGCTTCGAGCTGCGATCCGGTCGCCGTGCCGGAGAAGGCGAAGCTGCTGCCATCCTGCTCGGTCGTGCCGGTATAGCTGCTGTTGCCCGCATCGAGCGACAGTTCGCCCGACATGTAGCCCGTCAGGTAGTCCTTGAACTCTTCCTCGGTCCGACCGATGTCGAACGCATAGTCGAGCCGTACATCGTCGGTCCGGCTGGCGGAAACCGACCGCATCCCTTCCACCTCGGAAGCGAAATCATAATCGAGCGCCAGCGTGTCGGTGACAAGTTCACCGGCCACACGGTCCGCGACCGCGTCGTAGGAGAAATTCGATTCCAGCGCTTCGAAGCTCGCCAGCAGCATTTTCAGCGAAGGTGAAGCGGGATTGTCGCCGGCAATGCTCAATTGGCCGGCACGCAGTGCCACGTCGATCCGGTCTAGGATGGTCGGGTCGGGCACGATCGCGTTCGTGTCGATCTCCAGCCCGCTATTGGCCAGGTCGAACGCCAGCGGCGCACCTTCCGACCCGTCGGGGTTGAGTGGCGTGACGGTCAGTTCTGCCATGTCTGCAAGCGTGATGCGGGTCGTCCATTCGGTGCCGGTCGGGGCGAACCGGATCCATGGTGCGTCGAGCGACACCTGCCCGTCGGCGGATGTGTAGGAAAATTCGCTATAGGTGACACTGTCATCGTCGGCGACCGACTTGTCGGCGAAAGCGACGCGATTGCCCTGCGCTTTCATCACCGCGACATAGGCGTCGAGCGTCAGTTCCAGCTGTTCCTGCGCCTGCGGCGCGGTGGCGGGCAGAAAGGCGAGGGACAGCGCCAGAAGAGCGCCGGCAATTCGTGTCATCTGATCGATCCTGTTGGCCATGTCGGGTTTTGGCCGGATCGTAGAACGCAAACCGCCGCGGGGCAATTGCCGCGGCGGTTTCTTTTGAGAAAGCGGGTCGAGCCTGTCAGAGCACGTAGCGGCTCAGGTCCGTGGAGCGGGCCAGATTGCCGAGACGTTCCTCGACAAAGGCCGCATCGATGGTGATCTTCTCGCCGCCGCGGTCGGGCGCGGAGAAGCTCAGATCCTCGAACACGCGTTCGAGGATCGTGTAGAGCCGCCGCGCACCGATATTCTCGACGCTCGTATTGACCTCCGCCGCGATCCGCGCGAGCGCCCGGATGCCATCCTCGGCGAATGTCACCGTGACCTCTTCCGTGCCCATAAGTGCCTTGTATTGCAGGGTCAGCGCATTGTCGGTCTCGGTCAGGATGCGGACGAAATCCTCTTCGGTGAGGGCGCGCAACTCGACCCGGATCGGCAGCCGGCCCTGCAACTCGGGCAGCAGGTCCGACGGTTTGGCGATGTGGAACGCGCCCGATGCGATGAAGAGGATATGGTCCGTCTTCACCGGCCCGTATTTTGTGCTGACGGTCGTGCCCTCGATGAGCGGCAGCAGGTCGCGCTGCACGCCTTCGCGGCTGACATCGGCACCGCGCGCGTCAGAACGGGCACAGACCTTGTCGATCTCGTCGATGAAGACGATGCCGCTCTGCTCGACCGCATGGATCGCGGCCTTGGTCACGCTTTCCTCGTCGAGCAGCTTGTCGGCCTCCTCGGCAATCAGGACTTCGTAACTGTCGGCCACCTTCATCTTGCGGCGCGTCTTCCGGCCGCCAAGGGCTTTGCCGAAGATGTCGCCCAGATTCATCATGCCCATGTTTGCGCCCGGCTGGCCCGGGATCTCCATCATCCCGAGCGGGTTGGACGTGTCGGTCAGTTCAAGCTCGATTTCCTTGTCGTCAAGCAGACCGTCGCGCAGTTTCTTGCGGAACATGTCGCGGGTCTGGTCGCGTGCATCGCGGCCGGCCAGTGCTTCGACCACGCGGTCCTCGGCAGCCGTGTGGGCAGCGGCTTTCACATCCTCGCGCATATGCTCGCGCACCATGATCTGCGCGGCATCGACCAGATCGCGGATGATCTGCTCCACATCCTTGCCGACATAGCCGACCTCGGTGAACTTGGTCGCCTCGATCTTGATGAAGGGCGCGCGGGCGAGCTTTGCCAGACGGCGCGATATCTCGGTCTTGCCGACCCCGGTCGGGCCGATCATCAGGATGTTCTTGGGGTAGACCTCGTCGCGCAGCTCGTCGGTCAGGCGCTGGCGGCGCCAGCGGTTGCGCAGGGCAACGGCCACGGCGCGTTTGGCATCTTTCTGGCCGATGATGAACCGGTCCAGTTCAGACACGATTTCGCGGGGCGTCAGATCAGTCATTCTGCCTATCCGTTTCCTTGTTGAGCTCCATCAGGAGCGTGTCCTCGGCCTCGCCCACCAACGCAAAGCGGCGGAAGCCGGCTTTCTCGTAGGCGCGGACCGCCTGGCCGTTGGCCAGATCCGGATCGATGATGAGCCGGTCGGCGCCGGCGTCGACAAGTTTCGCCACGAAGGCGCTCAGGACCTCGGGTCCGAGCCCGCGACCAAGCGCCGAGACCGGGCCGAGGAAAATGTCGATGCCCACCAGATCGGGATCGAGCGTGGCGAGCCAAGGTTCCTCCGGCGCATCGGCATAGGCGCCGACGCGCCAGGCCTGCACATAGCCCACCGGCTGGTCATCCTCGTAGACCAGGTAGCCGTTGCAGTCGGGATTGCCCAGATCGCCCTCGATGAGCGAGATCTCGCGCTCCGGGTCGCCCCACCAGCGGCGCACATGCGGCAGGGACAACCAGTCGCGCAGGCGCGGAAAATCATCCCGATGCACCGGCTTGAAGCTGATCCTGTCAGCCACCGATCCGTTCCACGACCATGTTTCCGTTCGTGTAGACGCAGATCTCGGCGGCGATTTCGAGCGCGCGGCGGGCGATCTCCTCGGCGCTGCGGTCCGTGTCCATCTGCGCCCGCGCGGCGGCCAGCGCGAAATTTCCGCCCGAGCCGACGGCGGCGATATCATTTTCCGGCTCCAGCACGTCACCCGCACCGGTCAGCACGAACAACTCGGTCCCGTCGGTCACGATCAGCATCGCTTCGAGGTTGCGCAGATACTTGTCCGTCCGCCAGTCCTTGGCGAGGTCGACACAGGCGCGGGCCAGTTGCCCGGGCGTCGCTTCGAGCTTGGCTTCGAGCCGCTCCAGAAGTGTGAACGCATCGGCGGTCGATCCGGCAAAGCCGCAGACCACATCCTGCCCGCCGGGTGACAGGCGCCGCACCTTTCGGGCCGAGCCCTTGATGACCGTCTGGCCGAGGCTCACCTGCCCGTCGCCGGCAACGACCACCTCTCCGCCCTTGCGCACCGCGACGATGGTGGTGCCGTGCCAACCGGGAAACCGATCCGTTTCGCTCATGTCCCTCTCCTTCGTTCGGGCTGATATATGTCTGCTGTCCGCAATTTGCCAGAAGCGTCACATAAGCCGGCCCAATTGGGTGATATTCTGCCGGCTTCACGGATCAGGCGAAGGAGCAGACATGCAGATCAGCGTCGGGACGTTCAACCTCAACAACCTCTTCTCACGGTTCAATTTTCAGGCCGACATTGACGGGATACCGCCGCAGGAAGCGGGTGGGATCGCTTTGACCTTCCTGCCCGATCAGGTGGCGGTGCGCACCTTCATGGGGCGGCTGGTGAAGGCCAAACCCGCGGATGCGACGGCGGAAGTGGCCCGTCGGATCCTGGACATGGATCTTGATGTGCTGGCCGTGCAGGAGGTCGAGCATGTCGACATCCTGCGCCAGTTCAACCGCGACAATCTGAACGGGCTTTATGCGGAAGTGGCGCTCGTTGAAGGCAACGATCCGCGCATGATCGATGTTGGCATCCTGTCGAAACTGCCGATCGGCCCGATCACCTCGCATCAGGCCGCGCGGCATCCGGGTGATCCGGGCCGCCGCGTCTTCGGCCGCGACCTCTTGCAGGTGGAAATCCGGAAACCGGACGGATCCAAGGCGTTCACGCTCTACAACACGCATCTGAAAAGCCATTTCGTGCCCCACGATCAGGATCCCGTGGCGGGTGCGGCGGCGGCCAATGCACGGCGGCGGCGACAGGCAGAAATGGTGGCCGACATTATCAGCCGGCAGGAACGTGCGGGCGGCAAGTTCATCCTGACCGGCGACATGAACGACCCCGAGGATTCCGCCGATCTTGCGCCGATGCTGGTGGTGGACGGCCAGCCGCTCGTCGACGGGCTGGCCGCGGCCGCAGAAACCCGCCCGCCGAAGCCCGAGACGCCGGGGCAAGGGCCGGGTCCGGCGCGGCCGCAATGGACCCACCGGTTCAACCCGAGCGGACCGGAGCCGCCGCGCTATGAGCTGTTCGACCAGATCTGGCTGTCACAGGGGCTGGCGCCGCATCTCGTCTCGGCCCATATCGACCGCCGCACGCGCCATGGCGGCGACGGGTCGGACCATGACCCGGCCTGGGTGGTGCTCGACCTGTGACAGCCCGCCTGCGCAACAACAAAGGCCCCGCACACTGGCGGGGCCTTTCCTGATCTCGTATCGCGCGGGGCTCAGAGCTCGCGTTCGATTTCCTCGGTCTCGAAAATCTCGATCACGTCGCCTTCGCGCAGGTCTTCGTATTTCTCGAAGGCCATACCGCATTCCTGACCGGACTGGACTTCCTTGACCTCGTCCTTGAAGCGCTTGAGCGTTTTCAGCTTGCCTTCGTGGATCACCACATTGTCGCGCAGCAGGCGCACGCCGGCGTCGCGGCGGGCAACGCCCTCGGTGACCACACAGCCTGCGATCTTGCCGACGCCGGTGATCTTGAAGACCTCCTTGATTTCGGCATAGCCGATGAAGGTTTCCTTGATCTCGGCGGACAGGAGGCCCGAGGCCGCTTTCTTCACGTCATCCACGAGATCGTAGATGATCGAGTAGTAGCGGATTTCCACGCCCTTCTGGTTGGCACTTTCACGGGCCGGCGCGTTGGCACGGACGTTGAAGCCGATGATCGGCGCGCCGGAGGCTTCGGCAAGCGTCACGTCGCTTTCGGTGATGGCTCCGACGCCGACATGGAGCACGCGCACGCGCACCTCGTCGTTGCCGATCTTCTCCATCGCCTGGACGATCGCCTCGGCCGAGCCCTGCACATCCGCCTTCACGACGATCGGCAGTTCCGACACATTTTCGCTGGCCTTGGCCTGCGCGAGCAGCTGGTCGAGCGAGGTGCCCGCGCCTGCAGCGGCTTTCTTGTCCTTGGCGAGACCTTCGCGATAGGCAGCAATCTCGCGCGCGCGGGCCTCGTCGGGCACCACGTTGAGCACGTCACCGGCTTCGGGTGTGCCGTTCAGGCCGAGCACCTCGACCGGCACCGACGGTCCGGCTTCCTCGACCCGCTCGCCCTTGTCGTTGATGAGCGCACGGACCCGGCCCCACTGTTCGCCGACGACGAAAATGTCGCCGCGCTTCAGCGTGCCCTTCTGGACCAGAACGGTCGCGACCGGACCGCGGCCCACGTCGAGCTGCGCTTCGATCACGGCACCTTCGGCCGCGCGGTCGGGATTGGCTTTCAGGTCGAGCAGTTCGGCCTGCAGCGCAATCGCTTCCAAGAGCTTGTCGATGCCTTCGCCGGTATGGGCGGAGACTTCCACGTCGAGCACGTCACCCGACATGGCTTCCACGATCACCTCATGCTGCAGCAGTTCGGTGCGGACCTTGTTCACGTCCGCGGCCGGCCGGTCGATCTTGTTGATCGCGACGATCATCGGAACGCCCGCCGCTTTCGCGTGCGAGATCGCTTCGATGGTCTGCGGCATGACGCTGTCATCGGCGGCGACGACGAGCACGACGATATCCGTCACCTGCGCGCCACGGGCACGCATCGAGGTGAAGGCGGCGTGGCCCGGCGTGTCGAGGAAGCTGAGCACGGCCCCGCCCTCGGTCGTCACCTGATAGGCGCCGATATGCTGGGTGATGCCGCCGGCCTCACCGGAGACAACATTGGCCTGACGGATCTTGTCGAGCAGCGAGGTCTTGCCGTGGTCGACATGGCCCATGATCGTGATGACCGGCGGACGGGCCTGGAGATCTTCCTCCCGGTCCTCCTCGGTGACGATCACATCTTCCACGTCTGCGTCGGACACGCGAACCGGCTTGTGGCCGAATTCCTCGACGATCAGTTCCGCCGTGTCGGCGTCGATCGTCTGGTTCTGGGTGGCCATGATGCCGTTGGTCATCAGCGCCTTCACGACTGCCGCGACACGTTCGGCCATACGGTTGGCCAGTTCCTGAACCGTGATCGCCTCGGGGATCTGAACGTCACGAATGACCTTTTCCCGCTCTTGGCTCCCGCCGGACATCTTGCGCTTCTCGCGCTCCTGCCGCCGCTTCATCGCGGCCATGGACCGCTGGCGGCCACCGGCGGCACCGCCGGTGACCTGCGCAATCGTCAGCTTGCCGCGGCGGCGATTGTCATCGCCCTTGCCACGGGCCGGCTTGCGCGGGGCTTCCTTGGTTTCCTTCTTCGGCGCGGTGCCGTGGCCGGTCTTGGGCGCAACCTTGCCGGATGCCACGCGGGCTTCCTGGGCCTGGGCGGCTGCCGGATCGGGCGCGGCTTCCTCTGCCGGGGCGCGGCGCTGCTTGGGCTTGGCGGAGCCGCTGGCCTTCTCGGCCGTGGCTTCCTGGGCCTTGCGGCGTTTTTCCTCGATGGCGGCGAGACGCGCTTCCTCGCGGGCACGCTCCTCGGCCTCGCGCTGCTCCTTCTCGGCGCGCAGGCGGTCCATCTCTTCCTTGCGACGCTCTTCTTCCTCGCGTTCGCGGGCGCTGCGCTCCTGTTCCTCGGCGCGCGCGGCCTCGAGCGCCTTCAGGCGTCGCTGCATTTCCACGTCCGGGACCGCGGGCTTTCCGCCCTTGGACCGGCCGCCACCCTGACCCGACCCGGCCGCGCCGGGCTTGGGAACGACCACGCGCTTGCGTTTCCGCTCCACGGTCACCGATTTGCTGCGGCCATGCGAAAAGCTCTGGCGGACGTGGCTGGTTTCCGTGCCACCGCCGCGCAGTCCGAGCGTTTTGCCCTTGCCGTCATTGCCGGTCTTGTCACTCATGCGTATCTCTATCCTTCATCGCCGGAGCCTGTCCGGTCCGTCCGTCCTGCCGGGGCCCCCTGGCCCTGGCCTTGTCGCAGTCCCGCGAGGCGCATGGCCTCGGCGCGGAGCGTTTTCGTGATCCCTCCGGCCTTCAGCGCGGCATGTATCACAGTTTCGCGCCCAAAGGCCAAGCCCAATTCCTTGGCCGAAAGGCATGTCACGTGGGATTCCGGCCCGTTCGGGGGCCGGAATGCCGATTTTTCGCGTGCCGACCCGTCATGGGCCTGCACAAGCAGGGCCGCGTCGCCCGAAACGAGCGCATCGCGGGTCTTTTCGCGCCCCGCCACCGCCAGTCCGGCCTTGCGTCCGAGCGACAGCAGATCGATGACCCGCCGCGCCAGAAGCGACTCCACCCGGTCGGCCAGATCCGGGTCCGCGTCGAGCTTCTGCCGCGCCGCGCGCGAAAAAAGCCCCTTGCGCACCGCCAGGTCGATCGCGGCGCGGTCAGCCGAAACCCAGAGCCCGCGGCCCGGCAACTTGCCCGACAGATCGGGCACGACCTGCCCGTCAGGCGCGGCGACGAAACGGATCAGACCCGCCTTGGGCGCCGTGTCTCCGGTCGCGATGCAGCGCCGCTCGGGCGTGCTGCGATCCTTTGTCCGTCCGCCGCGGCTCATCGCGCGATCCCCGTCCTCGCTCTGCCGGTCCGTCGCGATGCTCAGGCGTCCTCACCCTCGGCGGCGTCACCTTCGCCTTCGGCCTCGGACTGGTCGCCTTCGGCCTGTGCGGCTTCCTCGGCCGCCAGTTCCTCGGGATCGACCCAGCCGAGCGCCACGCGGGCGCGCATGATCAGTTCCTGCGCCTCTTCGAGCGACACGTCGAAGGATTCCAGCACACCGTCATCCTTGACCCGCTTGCCGTCGACGGTCGTGTAACCGCCGGCCAGTTCCCAGTCGGCGCAGGTGGCGAAATCCTCAAGCGTCTTGATCCCGTCCTCGGCCAGCGCCTTGAACATCTGCGGCGTCAGCCCCTCGAAAGAGAAAAGGCTGTCTTCGACGCCCATTTCGCGGGCGGCTTCGAGTGCCTTGGCGTTGATCTCGTCGAGGCTTTCACGGGCGCGGGCCTGCAGTTCCTCTGCGGTGGCCTCGTCGAACCCGTCAATGGAGAGCAGTTCGTCAAGCTCTACATAGGCAACCTCTTCGAGAGTTGCAAAGCCTTCGGAGACGAGAAGCTGTGCGACCATCTCGTCGACATTCATCGTTTCCATGAACAGCTGGCTGCGTTCGGCGAACTCGGCCTGACGGCGTTCGCTTTCCTCGGCCTCGGTCATGATGTCGATGTCGAAGCCGGTCAGCTGGCTGGCCAGACGCACATTCTGGCCGCGGCGGCCGATGGCGAGGCTCAGCTGGTCGTCGGGCACGACAACCTCGATCCGCTCCGCATCCTCGTCGATGACAACCTTGGCCACTTCGGCGGGCTGCAATGCGTTCACAAGGAAGGTCGCGGCATCCTCGTTCCACGGGATGATGTCGATCTTCTCGCCCTGAAGCTCGTTCACGACGGCCTGAACGCGGCTGCCGCGCATGCCGACGCAGGCGCCGACCGGGTCGATGGAACTGTCATAGGAGACAACGCCAATCTTCGCGCGCGAGCCCGGGTCACGGGCCACGGCCTTGATCTCGATGATGCCGTCATAGATTTCGGGCACTTCCATCTTGAACAGTTCGGCCATGAATTCCGGCGCCGTGCGGCTCAGGAAAATCTGCGGGCCACGCACTTCGGAACGCACGTCGCGGACATAGGCGCGCACGCGGTCGCCGATGCGGAACGCCTCGCGGCCGATCTTCTGGTCGCGGCGCAGAACCGCCTCGCCGCGGCCGATATCGACCATGACGTTGCCATATTCCTCGCGCTTGACGGTGCCGTTGATGATGGTGCCGACGCGATCCTTGAATTCTTCATACTGGCGCTCGCGCTCGGCCTCGCGGACCTTCTGCATGATGACCTGCTTGGCCGACTGGGCCGCGATCCGGCCGAAATCCATCGGCGGCAGCGGGTCGATCACCTGGTCACCGACCTTCGGATCGTCAAGATAGGCGCCGGCTTCCTCGACGGTCATCTCGGTGAAGTGGTTCTCCACTTCCTCGACCACGTCGCGCACGCGGGTCATCGCCAGTTCGCCGGTCTTGCGGTCGATCTTTGCGCGGATGTCATATTCGGCGCCATAGCGCGACCGTGCGGCCTTGCCGAGGCTCTCTTCCATCGCCTCGATCACCAGTGCCGGGTCGATCAGCTTTTCGCGGGCCACGGCATCTGCGATCTGCAGCAGCTCCAGCCGGTTTGCCGACGTTACACTCATGATGCGTCCTCTTCGCTGTCGTCAGTTTCTATTTCGTCGAATGCGTTTTCGTCGATGATGCCGGCATCCTTGCGGGCCTTCAGCATCTCGGCGATCAGGTCATCTGTCAGGACCAGCTTGGCATCGGCCAGCCAGTCGAATTTCAGTCCGATCGTGCCCTCGGGGATCTCGATCAGAACCTCGTCATCCTCGACCCCGCGCAGAACGCCCTTGAAGCGCTTGCGCCCGTCAATCAGTTCCTCGGTCTCGATCTTCGCCTCATAGTCGGCGAAAGCCTCGAAATCCTTCAGCCGGGTGAGCGGCCGGTCGATGCCGGGCGACGACACTTCAAGCGCATACTCGGCCTCGATCGGGTCCTCGACATCGAGCACCGCCGACAGGGCTTGCGAGATTTTCGCGCAATCATCGACCTCGATCCCGCCGTCGGGCTTGTCGGCCATGACCTGCAGAACGGGCTTCTTGCCGCCCATGTAGCGCAGGCGCACAAGCTCATAGCCCAGGCCCTCGATCGTCGGGGTGACGAGCGCGGCGAGCTTCTTGTCGACGGCAGCTTTGGCGATCAGATCGGACATGGATCCTCTAAAAACAAAAAAACGGGCCCGCGGCCCGTGACATGTTCCGGTGGGGGTGGGGTTGGAAGCCACCCGCCGCTGTTGGCAAGGCATATACGCCCGAATCCCGCGGAAGACAAGGGGATCACGCGCGGGCGCTGGCCTCGCCCCCCTTCCACGGAACCGCGCCGCAGGCAGACAAAAAGCGACCCGATCCAGAAATGGTCACAATTTCATCCCATTGCGCGCCAATTCCGGAGCGAAAAGGAAGCTGTAAACGGTGGCGACGGGGGCCGACACCAGTGAGTAACAAGATTTGAAAAGGCTTTGCGTCATGTCGCATATCGTCAAAACCCTGATCGCCGAACCGACCAACATGCTGTCCGGCATCCTCTTTGCCCGCCGCAACCAGACCGCGCTGGACAAGTTCAGCTATCGCCTGGCCCAGACCAAGCGCCTGATGGAACTGAAAGACGCGGCCGCCGAGCGCGCCTGATCCGCGATCCGTTTCCGAACGATCCAGAGAATTTCGGGGCCCGACCGGACGGGCCTTGCATGCCCCGCACCGCATCGGGGGTCGACTGCATTCAGTCCGCGGTGAGGGTCATGCCGGTGGGGTAGGTCGCGCGCATGTCCTCGACAGAGCGCGCGACCAGCTCATTCAGCACATCCCGGTCTATCCCTGACAGACGCCCCAGATAAAGGCATGATGCCCCCGTCTTGTGCGGGCCGAGCCTGTCCAGCAGCGCGCCATAGCGCGAGAATCCCGGCATGATATAGACGACCAGATTGGTCTTGCGCGGCGCGAGCCCCGTGACCGGCCAGATCGCCCGCATGCCGTTCTTCTGTTCATAGAGATAGCGGTCGAAGCCGATCAGGCTGTCGCCCCAGAGGACGGGCGGCATGCCGGTGACCGCTTCCATGTCTGCCGTTAGTGCTTCGGCATCCGCGCGCCGCGCCGCATGGGCGACGCCGGCCAGATAGTCCGGCACGGACCGGTCGGTGGGGCGGGTCTTGAGACCGGCCACCGAACCGTCAGCGCGGGCTGCGTTTGGCGAGGATGCGCTGCAGGGTCCGCCGGTGCATGTTCAGCCGCCGTGCGGTTTCCGAGACATTGCGGTCGCACAGTTCGAATACGCGCTGGATATGCTCCCAGCGGACGCGGTCGGCCGACATCGGATTTTCCGGTGGCGGCGGCTTGTCTTCCTCGCCCGCCAGAAGCGCGTTTGTAATGTCGTTGGCGTCGGCCGGTTTCGACAGATAGTCGGTCGCGCCGAATTTCACGGCCGCAACGGCCGTGGCGATCGCGCCATATCCGGTCAGCACGACGATGCGGCTGTCAGGGCGTTTCTCGCGCAGCTTTTCCACCACGTCGAGCCCGTTGCCATCCTCGAGCCGCAGGTCGAGCACGGCATAGGCCGGAGCGCCACCTTCCACGATCGCGGTGCCTTCGGCCACACTGAGCGCGGTCTTCACGTCGAAGCCGCGCTTTTCCATTGCGCGCGCCAGCCGCCGCAGGAACGGCTCGTCATCATCCATCAACAGGAGTGTCGGGTCCGGACCGATGTCCAGGGCTGCAGGGTCTGCCATGCCTCACCTCAAATCTTCTTCCGTCATCAATAGGCGGCGGGCGGGTTCAGGTCAAACCTGTGCGTGATCGCAATCCTCAGAGGCGTTCGACGTAGCAGGCCACATTCTCGGCCATTGCGTCCGCCTCTTCCTGCCCGGCCGTCCGGTAATACGCAAGAAGACCCTCTTCCGGATCCATCAGATAGGTGAAGGTGGAATGATCCATCAGGTAATCCTCGCCCTCACCGTTTTTCGCGTAATAGGTCTTGTAGGCTTTCGAGGCGGCTGCGATCTGGTCGTCCGTGCCGGTCAGACCCACCAGATCCTCATGCAGGTAGCCCACATATTCGGCCAGCGCCTCGACCGTGTCGCGTGCCGGGTCGATCGTGATGAAAACCGGCTTCACCTCCATTCCGCGTTCGGCCAGCCGGTCGACCACGTCAAGATTGCGGGTCGTGTCGAGCGGGCAGACATCGGGGCAGTAGGTATAGCCGAAATAGACCAGCGTCGGCCCGGTGATGACATCCGCTTCCGTCACCTCGCGGCCGGTATGGTCGGTGAGTGTGAAGGGTCCTCCGATCGCTGCACCGCCGGCGATGGCCGCCGTGCGGCAGTCGGCAAACCGGTCGGCGTCGCGCGGCCAGAGGACAACCGCCGCCGTCGCGGCGAGGCCCACCACAAGTGCGGTTCCGGCAAGCAGGGCTGCTGTGCGTGTCATCGGGGCCTCCGTCAGGCTGCGTGTCATTCGGGCCCGCTCTCCAACATGCGCGGGCCGAGGTCAAGCTGCGCCGGCGTCGCAGGCTGAAACCATTTTGTGAAGGCGGACCGCTCGGATAGACAGGGCGGATGGCCGAACCGACGATCATACCGAGCTTCAATGCCGCCCGTGGGGAATGGGTTCGATTGCGGACCCTGATCCTGTTGCGCTGGCTCGCCGTGGCGGGCCAGCTGGCCGCTGTTTATGTGGCCAGCCAGATCGTGGGCATCAGGCTCGATCTCGACCTTTGCCTGATCGCGGTGCTGGCATCCGTGACCTTCAACATCATCGCGACGCTGCTGCTGCCGCGCACCAAACGGTTGCGCGAGCGCGATGCGATGCTGTCGATGATGTTCGACCTCGTGCAACTGGCGGCGCTGCTCTACCTGACGGGCGGGCTTTCCAATCCGTTCGCGATGCTGGTGCTGGCGCCGGTGGCCATCTCCGCGACCGCGCTTTCGGCCCGTCCGACGGTTGCGGTCAGCCTGCTGGCGATCCTGCTCATCTCGGCGCTGGCGGTCTACAACCGCCCGCTTGTCGATGCGTCGGGTGCGGTTCTGGAACTGCCGGGCCTTTTCATCAACGGCATCTGGGTGGCGCTCGTCATCTCGGTGATTTTCGTGGCGTCCTATGCCCGCAAGATCACGACAGAGATTTTCTCCATGTCGCAGGCGCTGACCGCGACGCAGATGGCGCTGGGCCGCGAGCAACGGCTGACGGCGCTGGGCGGCGTTGTCGCGGCTGCCGCGCATGAACTCGGCACGCCGCTTGCGACGATCAAGCTGGTCAGCGCGGAACTGGCCGAGGAACTGGCCGACAGGCCGGACCTGCGCGAGGATGCGGAGCTGATCCGCAGCCAGGCCGACCGGTGCCGCGACATCCTGCGCGACATGGGCCGGTCGGGGAAGGATGATTCGCACCTGCACCATGCGCCCGTACTGGCGGTGATCGAGGAAGCCGCCGAGCCCCATATCGACCGCGGGAAAGAGATCGTCACCCGTGTCGCGGGGACCGTGCCGGGCCCCGAGGACGGGCGCGACCAACCGGAGATCGCGCGCCGGCCCGAACTGATCCACGGGCTGCGCAACCTCGTCCAGAATGCCGTCGATTTCAGTGCCTCGACCGTCTGGATCGACGTGGACTGGACCGACACGCAGTTGCGGATCACCGTCGGCGATGACGGGCCGGGCTATCCGCTCGATCAGATCGACCAGATCGGGGAGCCGTTTCTGCGCAGGGTGCGGCGCGGCCGGGTGTCCGAGCGCCGACCGGGCTATGAGGGCATGGGCATGGGCCTGTTCATTGCCAAGACGCTTCTGGAGCGGACCGGCGCGCAACTGACCTTTGCCAACGGGGCGGAGAGCCCGCGCATGGCGGCCGAGATGCAGACCGGTCCGGTGGACCTCGCGCGGCCACCCGGTGCCGTGGTGGAAGTGCTCTGGCCGCTTGACCAGATCGTGGCCGGTCGGGAGCGCACGCGCGCAGCCCTTGGCGACAACCCGCCCAACGAGAGTTCATCTTTCGTTAACACTTGAGACCGACCGTGGGAGCCGTGGGGGCGACGTGCATTCGGGGCAGCAAATGTCGCACGCGCTTGTATCAAGTTGGCCGCCTGTTCTGGCCACCCTGAACGATGCCCAGATCGGACTGCTTGTGCTTGCCATCACCATTGTGGTGGTGGTCGCCGCTCTGTTGCTTTTCAACGGCGGGGAGCGGCCGCTGCGGACCGCCGACGGGATGATCGACGTCTCGGTGCTGGTGCAGGAGATCGAGAATTATCCCGAACCGATCTGGCAGGTCTCTTCGGGGGGTAGTGTCGGCTGGGGCAACCGGGCCTGGCGGACCCTTCCGGTCGTGGACCAGAACCGGCTCGACGCGGCGGGCCGCGTGCCCGATTCTGCGGAAGAGACACGTCGCCGGGTGGAGATGGATGGTCCGACAGGTGCGCGCGTCTATCAGGTGCGCAACCATGTCCGCCGCGACGGGATCACGCTCAACCGCGCGGTCGATATCAGCGCGCGGGTGCGGGCGGAGCGCAATCTCGACGAGATGATGACCACGCTCACCGAAACCTTCGCGCATCTCGATACAGGTCTGGCCATTTTTGACGCGAGCCGGCGGCTCAGCCTCTTCAATCCGGCACTGGCCGAGATGTTCCGCCACGATCCGGTTTGGCTTGCGGAGCGCCCGACGCTGGAGGACTGGATCGACAATCTGCGGCAGAACCGGCTGATCCCGGAGCCGCGCGATTTCCTTGGCTGGCGCGACCAGTTGCTGGCGCTCGAGTCGCAGGCCGAACGGGGCCGCTACAATGAGGACTGGTCCCTGCCGGACGGGCGCATCCTGCGCGTCTCGGGCCAGCCCCATCCGCAGGATGCGGTGGCCTTTCATTTCGAGAATATTTCCGAACGGATCGACGCGGAGCGCCATCATAACAGCGAGGTCGGCCGGCTGCGGGCGATCCTGACGCATTTGCGCCAGCCGTTTCTCGTCTTCGACCAGACCGGCGGGTTGGTCGAATCCGGTGGTGAACTGGACCTGCTGGCACAGCTGCTCGGCACCGATCCCGTTCTGCCGACCGCCACGGCGACGGACCTGCTCACCGTCTTGCAGGAAGCCACGGGCGAGCGGCTCGACAAGCAGGCCGAGACGCGGCTTCTCGGCGGCCGGTCGGGTCATCCGGTCAATGTGCGGCTCATGGCGGGCCAGCGCTGTTTCGAATTGCGGATGCAGGATCTGCCTGACGGGGCGTTGCTCTGCCAGTTTGCGCCGCGCCGCCGGGATACCGGATCGGTGCGTGTCGCGGCCCTGCACAATGTTGCAACGTCACGGTGAAACGGTCACAAAGGGCGGAGTAACCCTGACCGGACCGGACTGTGCCGCAGACCACCCTGACCGATGCCGACGACACTGCCGCGCGCGCCGTGCGGCTCGCACCGCTATTGGGTGCGGGTGATACGATCTGCCTGACCGGACCGGTCGGTGCCGGCAAGACCCATTTCGCGCGCGCGCTCATCCAGGCGCGGCTGGACGCCGAGGATCGCTGGGAAGATGTGCCTTCGCCAAGCTACACGCTGGTTCAGGTCTATGATCTGGCGGAGACAGAGATCTGGCATGTCGATCTCTACCGGCTGACCGACCCTGACGAGACAATCGAACTGGGCCTCGATCAGGCATTCGATACGGCGATCTGCCTGATCGAATGGCCAGACCGGTTGGGCGGTCTCTTGCCCGCGCGTCGGCTGGATCTGCGGTTCGATATCGATGCGCAAGTTGGGCGCCGTGGGCTGGATATCACGGCGACCGGACCGGGGTGGGACGCCGCGGTCACTGCCCTGACTGCCGGAGGGGCCCGTTGATGGACCGCATGGCCGCGCAATCCCGCTTCCTGTCGAAGGCCGGTTGGTCGGGGACGACCGTCGATCCGATGACCGGTGATGCGTCCACCCGCCGATATGCGCGCCTGTCGGACGGGCACCGCCGCGCGATCCTGATGGATTGTCCGCCGCAAGACGGTATTGCGGCCGACTTGCGGCCCTTTCTTGCGGTCGGCCAATGGCTGGGGCAAACCGGCTGGAGCGTGCCCGCGCCGCTTGTCGTCGATCCGGACAACGGGTTTCTGCTACTGGAGGATCTGGGCGATGCGCTTGTCGCGCGGGTGGCCGTGGATCCCGCGATCGAGGCGGCCAGCTACAGCCGCGCCATCGACCTTCTGGCCGCGCTGCAGGACCGGCCATGCCCCGTTGACCTGCCCCTGCCGGACCTGCCGGGGCTGGACGCGGCACCTGCCTACAGGTTGCCGCCCTATGATATGGCAACCTACCGGCGGGAATGGCGGCTCGTCTTCGACTGGTATCTCGATCCGGAGGACGGGGGTTCCACCGGCGACAGGGACGCGCTCGATGCCGCCCTGTCGGACCTTGTGGCTGAACGCGCGGCAAGGCCGCCGGTGCTCATCTACCGCGACTATCATGCGGAGAACCTGATCTGGTTGCCGGACCGGTCCGAACTCGCCGCCGTTGGGCTGCTCGACTATCAGGACGCGCTGGCCGGCCACCCGGCCTATGATCTCGTCTCGCTGCTCGAAGATGCGCGGCGCGACCTGTCACCGGGCCTGCGCGACCGGATGATCCGCCGATATCTCGACCGGAGCGGCCGGTCAGAGGCGGACGTGCTGGCCGACATGGCCGTGCTGGGGCTGCAGCGGAACCTCAAGATTCTCGGTCTGTTCGCGCGACTGTCGACCCGCGACGGCAAGGCGGGCTACCTGTCGAAAATGCCGCGTGTCTGGACCCATATCGAAACCGACCTTGCCCATCCCGTGCTGCGCGACCTCGCGCCGCGGGTCCGGGCGTTGATCCCGCCGCCCGATGCAAAACGGCAGGACCGGATCCGCGCGCGGCGCCGCGTGGCGGAGGCCGGATGACGCCGCCGGTGATGATCTTCTGCGCGGGGTTCGGCACCCGCATGGGCGCCCTGACGGCCGACCGGCCGAAGCCGCTTGTCGAGGTTGCCGGCCGACCGCTTCTGGACCATGCGCTCGATCTGGTGACGGAAGCGGGTCTGACGCGGGCCGTTCTGAACCTGCATTACAAGGGGCAGATGATCCGCAACCATCTGGCTGGCAGGGCCGCACCGACGCTCGGATTTTCTGACGAGAGCGGCGAAATTCTGGAAACCGGCGGCGGCTTGCAGCGGGCGCTGCCGCTTCTGGAAGCTGATCCGGTGATGACGCTGAACCCCGACACGGTCTGGACCGGTCCGAACCCGTTGCCGCGGCTGATCGCGGCGATGGAGGCCGATCCGGCAGCCGAAGCCGTGCTCATGGTCGTGCCGCGCGCTCGCGCCGCAGGCCATGTCGCGCCGGGGGATTTCTTTGTCGATGACGGCCTGCCACGACGGCGCGGCGATGCGCCGACTGCCCCCTTTATCTATGGCGGCACGCAGATTCTGCGGACCGGGCGGCTCGCCGCGATGCCGCCGGGCGCCTTCTCGCTCAACCGGCTCTGGGATTCGATGATCGCGGACGGCACCTTGCGGGCTATCACCCATGAGGGCGGCTGGGTCGATGTCGGACGGCCCGAGGGCATAGCGCTTGCCGAAGCGGAGCTGGCCCGATGACCCGCCTGTTCCCCGATCAGGAGGGACCGCGCCTCTTCGGCCTGCCGCTTGGTTGCGATCCGACGCAGGCGCTTTATGACGGGCTCCGGTCAAGACTCGAAGGCCAGCCGCCCGAAGCCGCGGCGCGGGTGCGCATCTATCTCAACACGCGGCGAGCGGCCCGCGCGCTCGAAGCCGCATTCGTCGCAGGTGGCGCGGCGCTCTTGCCGCAGGTCCGGGTTCTGGAAGATCTCGAGGCGGATGTGCCGTTGCTTGTCGACCTGCCGTCGCCACCCGATCCGCTGCACCGGATGCTCGACATGTCGCAATTGGTGGCGCGGCTTCTGGATCTGGAACCCGATCTGGCGCCGCAATCCGCGCGGTTCGATCTGGCCGAGAGCATCGCGCTCTTTCAGGACGAACTGGGCGGAGAGGCCGTGCCGCTGTCACGGCTCGAGACCCTTGATGTCGGCCACCAGTCGGGTCACTGGCAGCGCAGCCTGACGTTTCTGAAAATCCTTGCCGGTTCGGACGATGGCGACGAGGCCGGAACCGATCCGTCGGGGCAGAACCGCCAGCGCCGGCTGGTCGAGGCGCTGGGCCGGATCTGGGCGGAAGAGCCGCCGGACACACCGATCCTCATTGCCGGATCAACAGGGTCGCGCGGCGCAACGGCGCGGTTCATGGAAATCGTCGCAAACCTGCCGCAGGGCGCGGTGATCCTGCCCGGCGTGGACATGCAACAGGGCCCCGATCAGTGGCAGGCCATCGATGGCGAGCAGGACCATCCGCAATTCGGATTTGCCCGCCTCGGCCGGCGGCTCGGCGTGGATATGGCCGCGCTACCCGCCTTTGGGCCTGTCGCTTCTCCTGTGCCTGACCGGGCGGCGCTGCTGTCGCTGTCGCTCCGGCCTGCGCCGGTGACCGAACAGTGGATGCGCGACGGGCCGGCCCATGCGGACGCGCTGGATGCGAGCCTGTCGGGCGTCACGCTGGTCGAGGCCGATACCGCAAGGCTCGAAGCCGGTGCGATTGCCTGCCGGATGCGGGCCGCCGCAGAGGACGGGCGCTCCGCGGCGCTCATCACGCCCGACCGTGTTCTTGCACGCCGAGTGGCCGCCATGCTCGACCGCTGGCAGATCGTGCCCGACGATTCCGCCGGGCGGCCCCTGTCTCTGACCCCGCCGGGCCTTCTGTTGCGCGAACTGGCCGCGCTGGCGGGCCGGCGGCTGACGCCGAACGCGCTCCTGCCGATCCTCGGCAGTCCGCTGGTCGGCGGCCTGCGCGACGCGCGGCGGCGGCATCTCGTCCTGTCGCGGCGGCTGGACTTGAGTTTCCTGCGCGGCGGACCGCCTTTCATCGACGGCGCGGCGCTCCGCGCCTGGGCGGAAAGTCCGAAGGCCCGGATGGAGGAAGCGCCCGCCTGGGCGGCGCATCTGGCGGCCAGCCTCGATCCGCTTGCCGGTGATGCGCAGCTCAATGTGGGCGGACATGCTGCCCGCCTGCGGGTCGCGGCAGAAGCACTGTCCCGCGGCGCGGAACCCGGTCCGGATGCGGTTGTCAGCCTCTGGGACAAGGCGGCCGGCGCGCGCGCCGCGGAGGTCCTGCGCAAACTCGAGGAGGCAGGCGACCGCGGGGCACCTATGTCGGCCGGCGACTTCGATGTGCTTCTGAACCGGCTGCTGTCGGCGCAGGACGTGCGCGACGAAGCGTTCGAGACCCATCCGCTCCTGTCGATCTGGGGCACGCTGGAGGCCCGCGTGGGAACCGCGGAGGTGATGATCCTCGGCGGATTGAACGAAGGCGTCTGGCCTGGCAGCACGAGTGTCGATCCGTGGATGAACCGCGACATGCGGCGGCAGCTGGACCTGCCGCTGCCCGAACGCCGTATCGGGCTCGCGGCCCATGATTTCCAGCAGGCCGCCAATGCGCCGGAGGTGGTCCTGACGCGATCGGTCCGCGAGGCCGAGGCGCCGAGTGTGGCCGCGCGCTGGCTCGTGCGGCTCGGCAATCTTGTCGACGGGATCGACCGGATCGCCGTCGCGGATGGGCGTGCGGGCGCCTGGTCCCATATGGATGATTTGCGCGCGCGTGGCCGGGTCTGGACCGATCTTGCGGCCGCTGTCGACAGGCCGCTGGCCGAGGTGCCCGCCGCACCGCGCCCGGCCCCCTGTCCCCCCCGCGCGGCGCGGCCCGACAAGCTGTCGGCCACCCGCATTCAGGCGCTGATCCGTGACCCCTATTCGATCTATGCGCGCTACGTGCTGAACCTGCGGGCGGTGGCGCCGCCGGGCAAGGAGCCGGATGCACTGGAACGCGGCACGACCCTGCATGAGGTGCTGGAGAAATGCGTCGCGGCGTTTGAGAACGAGCCGCCCGAGGTCGAGGTGGACCGGTTCCGCCGGATCGCGGCAGAGACACTGGAAGAGATCGTGCCCTGGCCCGCGGTGCGCCGCATCTGGAAATCGCGGCTCGACCGGATCGCGCCATGGTTCGTGGCGACCGAGGCCGAGCGGCGCGCGGACGGCAAGGTCCTGATACAGGAGGTCTGGGGGCGCTGGGCGGTCTCGGGCCTGTCGGCGCCCTTCACGCTGGAAGCACGGGTCGACCGGATCGACCTTCTGGCGGACGGGTCGCTCGCGATCTTCGACTACAAGACCGGAACGCCGCCCTCGGACGCGCAGGTGCGCCAGTTCGACAAGCAGCTCTATCTCGAAGCGCTGATCGCCCAGGCCGGCGGGTTTGACACGCTGGCGGCGACGCCGGTCGGGCGGCTCGAATATATCGGGCTCGGCGGGACGGGGTCGCTCCGCCGTCTCGACGCATCGCCAGACGAGATCGAAACCCATCGGGCGGACCTTGTGCGGCTTCTGACGGCCTATCAGGACCCGGCACAGCCCTATCCGGCGCGGACGCGTCCGCACAAGATCACCTATGACAGCGATTATGATCAGCTGTCGCGGCGCGGTGAATGGGATGATGGCGACGATCCGGTGGAGGTGCCGCTGTGACCCGCTCCGCACCCGATGCCGCGCGGCTGGCCCAGCATGTGGCCGCGACACCCGGTCGGTCGAGTTGGGTGTCGGCCAATGCCGGATCGGGAAAGACCCGCGTTCTGACCGAACGGGTGGCGCGGCTTTTGCTGAACGGCACCGATCCGCGCAAGGTGCTTTGCCTGACCTATACACGTGCGGCCGCGGGCGAGATGCAGAACCGGCTCTACAGGCAGCTTGGCACTTGGTCGATGATGTCCGAGGACGATCTGCGCGCGGAACTTGTGGAACTGGGCGAGGACCCAAGGGCGCTCGACAGGGATGCGCTCGACGCGGCGCGGCGGCTCTTTGCGCAGGCGCTGGAGACGCCGGGCGGGTTGAAAATCCAGACGATCCACGCTTTCTGCGATGCCATCCTGCGGCGCTTCCCACTCGAAGCCGGCTTGCCGCCGCAATTCCAGCTCATCGATCCGCGCCGCAAGGTGCAGATCAGCGACGAGATACTGGAGGCGATGGCCGACGATCCGGCCCGCCGCGCGATTTTCGACGGCATGGCGCGGCACCTGTCGGGCGACGACCCGCACGCGCTCATCGCCGCGATCCTGCCCCATGCCGCTGCCTTCCGTGACCTGCCAGACCCGGCCACGGTCCGCCGCGCTTTCGGGCTGGCCGATGGCGTGACCGAAGACAACCTGCTCCGCGGTGTTTTTGACGGCAGCGAACGGGCGCTGCTCGCGCGGTGGCAGACGCGCCTGCTCGGCTCCTCCACGAATGATGCCAAGGCGGGTGCGAAACTGGCCGACGCGCTGGGCGCCGGTTCGGATATGGGGCTATTGCAGGGGCTGGAGGGGATCCTGCTGACCGGAGGGTCCGCCAAAGTGCCCTTCGGCTCCAAGGCCGGCAAATTTCCCACCAAAGGGCTGCGCGATGCCCATCCGGACGATACGACGGCGCTCGATGCGCTGGCGGACCGGGTGGAGCGCGCGCGCGCCGACCGGCTGGCCCTGTCCGCAGTGGAGCGCACGCTCTGCCTGCATGCGTTCGGCGGGGCGTTCGTGGCGGAATATGACGCGGTGAAGGCGCGGCAGGGTCTGCTCGACTATGACGACCTGATCGCCCGCGCCGCGGCGCTGCTGACCCGGTCCGACATGGCCGAATGGGTGCTCTATCGGCTCGATGGCGGGATTGATCATATCCTTGTCGACGAGGCGCAGGATACGAGCCCGGATCAATGGCAGGTGGTGCAGGCGGTGACCGCCGATTTCTTCGCCGGCGCCGGTGCACGTGACATTGCCCGCACGATTTTCGTCGTCGGCGACGAGAAACAGTCGATCTATTCCTTCCAGGGGGCCGATCCGGTCGAATTCGGGGCGCAGCGGGAGCGGTTCCGCGCAGCGCTCGACGATATCGGGGAAACGCTGCAACTGACCGATCTGCTCTACAGTTTCCGCTCTGCGCCGGTGGTGCTGGACCTGGTGGACCGGGTGTTTGAAGGGCAGGATATCGCTGTCCAGCAGGCCGAGATCGAGCATCGCGCGTTCCATGACAGCCGGCCCGGGCGGGTCGAGTTGTGGCCTTTCGTCCCGAAACCCGATGCCGAGGAGGAGGCGCCGTGGTTCGAGCCGGTGGATCAGCGTCCGCGCAATGCGCCCGAGCGTGTCGTGGCGCGCGCGGTTGCGGACCGGATTGCAGCCATGCTGGCGGAGGATACGGCCCTGCCCGGTGCGGGCCGTCCGGTCCATGCCGGCGACATCGTCATTCTTGTGCAGAAACGGCGGGCGCTCTTCCATGACCTGATCCGCGAGTTGAAGGCCCGTGGCATTCCCGTTGCGGGGGCTGACCGGATGCGCATCACCGACGAACTGGCGGTGCGCGATATCCTCTCGCTCCTGCGGTTCGCGGCCCTGCCGGAGGACGATCTGGCGCTGGCCGAGGCGTTGCGTTCGCCGCTTCTGGGGCTGGACGAGCGGGATCTGTTTGAATTGGCACATGGGCGCGGCAAGCGCACGCTCTGGCGCGCTGTGCAGGATGCGAAGGACCGCTATCCGGCCGCGCATGCGCTTTTGCGCGACCTGCGCGACCGGGTTGATTTCGAGCGGCCCTATGACCTGATCGACCGGCTCCTGCAGCATCATGACGGGCGGCGGCGGATCTTGGCCCGCATGGGGCAGGTCGCGGCTGACGGGCTCGACGAACTGCTCAACCAGGCGCTGGCCTACGAGCAGGTCGAGCCGCCCTCGCTGACGGGATTCCTTGCCTGGATCACCTCCGACGATATCGAGGTGAAGCGGCTGTCGGACGGCGCCCAGCGCGAGGTGCGGGTGATGACGGTGCATGGCGCGAAAGGGCTGGAATCGAAGATCGTCTTCCTGCCGGACACCGCCCAGCGGCGGGCCTCGTCCAAACCGGCCGTCGGGCGACTCGCAGCGGATATGCCGGTCTGGACGATGGCCGATGCGCAAAGTCCGCAGCCGCTGCGGGACATGGAGGTCGAGCGCCGCGACCGCGAGCGGCGGGAATCGCTGCGGCTTCTCTATGTGGCTCTGACGCGGGCGGAGAACTGGCTCATCGTCTGCGGTGGCGGGATGCAGAGCGCCAGCGCCGAACCGGGCTGGTACCAGCTGGTCGAGGCCGCCATGACGGCGCTGGGCGCGGTGGAGGCCGATCCGGTGCCGGGCATCGACGGGCCGGTGCGCTTGCTGGAGACACATGCCGCCGGGGACGCGCCTGCCGCGCAGGACACACCGCCCCTCGGCGGGGATGAACATCCTGTGATTCTGCCGCGCTGGATCGACGCGCCTGCTCCGCCTGTTGCGGGCCGGCCGGCCCCGCGCGCGCCGTCGGATCTGGGGGGCGCGCATGTGATTGCCGCGGGCGGTGCCCTGCCCGATCCGGAGTTGCGCGCCGCCGCGCTTGATCACGGCACGTGGGTGCACCTGCTTCTGGAGACCCTGCCGCACGACCCGCAGGCGCGGACCACCCATGCAACGGCGGCACGGCGTCTGCTTGCCCGCGCTGGTGTGCCGGAGGACCGGCAGCAACAGGTCATGGACGAGGCGCTGGCCGTTCTGGCCGATCCGGCGCTCGGCGCGGTTTTCGGCCCCGACAGCCTGCCGGAAGTCGCCGTGACCGCACCGCTCGATACATTGGGCGGCACCCCGATCCTGGGGCGGATCGACCGGCTTCTGGTGGCGTCCGACCGCGTCATGGCGGTCGATTTCAAGACCAACCGGGACGTGCCGGACAGTGCGGCGGAGGTACCGGACGCGCTGTTGCGACAGATGGGCGCCTATGCCGAGGCTCTCGGCCTGATCTATCCCGATCGCAGGGTGGAGACGGCCATCCTCTGGACTCGGACCGCCACGCTGATGCCGTTGCCGCACGCAGATGTGATCTGCGCCCTGCGCAAGGCTGCCACTCCTTGACCCTTTCAGTCGGGATACCTAGATTCGGCTCAACGCAATACGGGCAATGCAGGAGGCACTCCCATGGCAACGGTCAAGGTGACCGACGACAGTTTCGAGGCGGAAGTCGTCAAATCGGATATCCCCGTCGTGGTGGATTTCTGGGCGGAGTGGTGTGGCCCCTGCCGCCAGATCGGTCCGGCTCTGGAAGAGCTGTCCGACGAATATGCAGGCCAGATCAAGGTCGTGAAGGTCAATGTCGATGAAAATCCGGTCTCGCCGAGCCAGCTTGGCGTCCGCGGCATTCCGGCGCTGTTCCTCTACAAGGACGGTCAGGTCTTTTCCAACAAGACCGGCGCTGCCCCGAAGGCCGCGCTGAACGACTGGATCAAGAGCGCGCTCTGATCCCGGTCAGACCGGTGGATTTGGGAAACGGGAGCTTCGGCTCCCGTTTTTCGTTTGGCTAGCCGTTTTCGCGCAGGATTCGACCGGCAAGATAGAGCGATCCGCAGATCAGGATGCGGGCGCCCGGCGCCGTGTCCGCAATCTGGCCCACCGCATCCGCGACGGATGGCGCGCAAACAGCCTCCATGCCAACGGCGCGGGCAGCATCGGCTGTTTCCCGCGCCGACAGGGTCGCCGCCTCGCCCGGGATCGACACAGCGTGCAAACGGTCGGTCAGCGGGGCCAGCGGCGCGAGGTAGCCGGTGACATCCTTGGTGTTGAGCATTCCGCAGATCAGGTGCAGCGGGCGCGGTTCCAGCCGCGACAGGGTTTCCGCCAGCGCGATGCCGGCGGCCGGATTGTGCCCGCCGTCGAGCCAGAGATCGGCACCGCCCGCCGTGGCGGCGTCGACAAGCGGCCCCTTGCGCAACCGCTGCATCCGCGCCGGCCATTCGGCCTTTCGGATGGCGGCCTCGGCGACGTGCTCGTCGGTCAGCCCCAGCGCGCGCAAAGCGGCGATGGCAAGGCCGGCATTGCCGACCTGATGTGCGCCGGGCAGGACCGGCAATGGCAGGTCGAGGAGCCCGTCCATGTCCTGATAGACCATGCGTCCGCGTTCTTCCCATGTCTGGAAATCCTGCCCCGCGAGCGTCACCGGCGCACCCACCGCTGCGGCGCGGCGCAGGATCGCGTCCTCCGCCTCCGCCGCTTGCGGGCCGATGAGCGTAGGCACGCCCGCCTTCAGGATGCCCGCCTTCTCGCCCGCGATCTCGGTCAGGGTGTCGCCCAGATATTGCTGGTGGTCGAGCGACACGGGTGTGATCAGCGTCAGACGCGGCGCGTCCACGACATTTGTCGCATCAAGCCGCCCGCCGAGCCCCACTTCCAGCAGCGTCGCGTCGGCGTCCACGCGGGAGAATGCCAGCAGCGCGGCGCAGGTCGTGATCTCGAAATAGGTGATCGGCGCGTCCCCATTGGCCGCAAGGCATTCGTCGAGCACGGCCTGCAAGTCCGGCTCGGATATGAGCGTGCCGGCGAGCCGGATCCGCTCGTGGAATCGCGCCAGATGCGGTGATGTATAGGCATGCACCCGCAATCCCGCGGCTTCGAGCCCGGCGCGGATCATGGCCTGGGTCGAGCCCTTGCCGTTCGTGCCCGCGATATGGATGACCGGCGGCAGGTTCCGCTCGGGATGGCCGAGCGCCGCCAGCAGCCGGTGCATCCGGTCGAGCGTCAGGTCGATGATTTTGGGGTGCAACGCCATCATCCGTTCGAGGATGGCGTCGCTGGTGGTGCTGCTCACGATGCGGGCTTCGCGTCCGTATCCTTGGGCGCGGCGGCTTTCGGCGCCGCCTCGGCCTTCGGTTCGGCCGGCACGGCGGCCGCCACTTCGGGGCTCGGCAGGTTCGCGACCACCGCCGGCGGCTGGTTCATCAGCATCCGCGCGATGGTGATCAGCTCGCGCCGCAGTTCCTGCCGGTGGGTCACCCGATCAAGCATCCCGTGGTCGAGCAGATATTCGGCCCGCTGGAACCCTTCGGGCAGCTTTTCACGGATCGTCTGTTCGATGACGCGCGGTCCCGCGAAACAGATGAGCGCGTTCGGCTCCGCGATCTGCACATCGCCCAGCATCGCATAGGAGGCCGTGACGCCGCCCGTGGTCGGATGGGTCAGGACTACAATATAGGGCAGGCCGGCTTCCTTCAGCATCTCGACCGCGACCGTGGTGCGCGGCATCTGCATCAGCGACAGGATACCTTCCTGCATCCGCGCGCCGCCGGCGGCCGAGAAGAGGATGAGCGGGCATTTCTTCTTCACCGCCCGTTCGGCGGCGGCGATGATCGCATTGCCAACATACATGCCCATGGACCCGCCCATGAAGCTAAAATCCTGTCCGGCCGCGACGATCTGCAGATCCCCGATCTTGCCCTCGGCGACCAGCATCGCCTCGGCCTCGTTGGTCTTGCGCCGCGCTTCCTTCAGCCGGTCGGGATATTTTTTCTGATCCTTGAACTGAAGCGGGTCGGCGATCGGCTGCGGCACGTCGATCTCGACGAAAACGCCGCCGTCGAACAGTGCCTCGAACCGCTCGCGCGGGGAAATGTGCAGGTGGTGGTCGCAGGAAGGGCAGACGTTCAGCGCCTCGGACAGTTCGCGGTGGAACAGCATCTGCCCGCATTCGGGACATTTGGTCCACAGATTGTCCGGGATCTCGCGCCGCGAGAACAGCGAATTGATCTTCGGGCGAACATAGTTCGAAATCCAGTTCATGTCCGGCAGTCTCTTCTTTCCTGTGACGGGCCGTAGATAGTCGTTGAGAGGCGCAAAAGCAATCGCTGCCGCGTCAGGTCCGGCGGCGGGCCATGACCATCAGGTAAATCCCGTAGGCGACCAGAATAGTCGCCAGATTGATCAGGAGTCCGGTGCGCACAGCCGCCGTGTCGCTCATGTCCACATCGGCCAGAAAGAGCGCCATGCCGGAGATTTGCGACGGCATCCCGACGATCAGCACCGCCGAGAGATTGTTGGCCAGATGCAGGCCCATGGCGAGCGACAGGGAGCCGGTCCGGGCCGTCACATCGCCAAGGATCAGCCCCAGAACCGATGCTGCGAGCACGACCAGCGGCGCATTGGCCCCGAAAGTGCCGGGGTTCCAGTGCAGCAGCCCGAAGAGGAGCGACGGTAAGACCCACCAGAGCCAGGGTGAGCGGAACCGCGCGCCCAGCTGCTGCATGAAATAACCACGGAAAAGCAGTTCCTCGGTGCCGGTCTGCAGCATCAGGAGCAGCAGACCCAAGGGCGCCCAGAGAAGCCACCGCCCGAACGCCATCTGCTGGTTCGGCGGATCGGCGAGCGAGGCAAGCCCCGTGGTCAGCAACCCGAAGACGGCCACGAAGAACACACCCTTGAGATATAGCCCCCAATTCACCCGCCGCGACGGCGCGATCAGCGTCAGCAGGCTGCGCCGGAAGAGCACCCGCATCACCAGCATCAGCGACAGGGTCAGCGCGAGGAAGGAAGCCAGAAAGGCCGCCGTCACGCCCGGCCCGTCCGCGTCCGTCATCATCCGCGCCACCAGATCGTCGGTGCCCAGCAGCCGCGAGCCGAGCCGCGCCATCATCACGAGCCCTGCCGCCATCGCGATCCAGCCGATGACGATCAGCACCAGCCCGAGCAGCGTGCGCCACAGTTCGGCACGGGGTCGGGCGGGGTCGACATAGGCGTCGAAGGCAGGGGATTGGCCGGGAAAGATCGAGGACAAGGGGCGGTGCCTTTCGGAACGGAAAAAGCGTCATCGCAAGGAGTTGCACTTCCGGCGGGTCAAATCAACTCGAAGCGGGCGAGCCTTTGCCCTATACAGGGTCCGGAGCCGATGAGGGGATCGCCGGTGACTTTGCCGAACAGAACTGCGCTGGAAGACTATGTCGCCGCGGTGGAGAGCGCTGAGGCACCTTCCGAATTGTGGTCCCTGACCATTGCCTATTTCGCGTCCCAGCGGATCGACATGGTCAGCTACCACCACCTGCCGCCCGTCGGCGCGGACGATCAGGGGCAGGTTCTGGTCGTGGCCGAGGGGTTCCCGCCCGAATGGGTCGGGATCTACACCCAGCGGCGGCTCTATCAGGTCGATCCGATCCCGGCATTCGCCAAGACCGCGACCCGGCCCGCCCGCTGGAGCGAGATCCTGGCCGAGATGCAGCTCGGTCCCGAGGAGCGCGAATATCTGGCGGAGGCTCGGGCCTATATCCATTGCGACGGGCTGGCGGTGCAGGTTTTCGGACCGGCGGGGCGCAACGGCTATTTCGGGCTCGGCTTCGGTGCAGACCCGACCGAGCATCCGCCCGAACAGGTGCGCGAGATGCAATGGGTCTGCCAGCTTGGCCACCTGCGCTACTGCGAGATGCTGAACGAGATCCGGCCCAATGTGGTGGAATTGTCACGGCGCGAGAATGAAGTGCTCGAATGGGTCGCGCGCGGCAAGAGCAACATGGACATTGCCACGATCCTGGGCGTATCGGTCCACACGGTCGACGCCTATTTGCGGCGCGTGTTCCTCAAGCTCGGCACGTCCGACAGGGTGACGGCGGCCATTCGCGGGCTCGGCTCCGGCCTGATCCACGGCGAAGTCTGAACCGGCCCGAATTCCCGACATCCGACATCCATGGTTCTGTCACGCGATTGCGTGGCCCGATGCGCGGGGCTGTCTGCCCGGTCCCCCGGCCCATATATGCGCCTTGCAAGACGCTGATCGGGGCGCAAGACAGACGGGCGGACAGCCTGCGAACTTTCGCCCGGACCGGGATTGATCCGCCTCTCCCCTCGGTAGGATCTCCCGCTTCGCGCCGCCGACCAGCGTCTTTACCGGCAAGCGGGTTTTCCCTGTTCCCGTTTGCCGGGCGCGCCTGTCAGTGCGCATTGGCCGCAAGGTTAGTGAGGCACGAGCAGTGGCGGGCTCCGTTGGGTCCTTTGCCCCACTTTTCCTTCGGAGCCCGTCATCACACCCCATCCATACATGTCCCGCACCGCCATCTCCCTTGAGATTTGGTATGGGCTCGCCTAAGCACGTCTCAGCACAGTCCGACTGACAGGAGACCCGCGCGATGGACGCCCCGAAATTTGACAAGTCCCGTTTGCCCAGCCGCCACGTGACCGAGGGTCCGGCCCGCGCACCACACCGGTCCTACCTTTACGCGATGGGCCTGTCGGAGACCGAGATCCACCAGCCGCTCGTCGGCGTGGCGACCTGTTGGAACGAGGCCGCGCCGTGCAACATCGCGCTCAACCGTCAGGCACAGTCGGTCAAGCTCGGCGTCAAGACCGCCATGGGCACGCCGCGCGAATTCACCACCATCACCGTCACTGACGGGATCGCCATGGGGCATGAGGGGATGCGGTCCTCGCTCGCCAGCCGCGAGGCGATTGCCGACACGGTCGAGCTGACCATGCGCGGCCACGCCTATGACGCGATCGTCGGGCTGGCCGGTTGCGACAAGTCGCTGCCCGGCATGATGATGGCGATGGTGCGGCTCAACACGCCGTCGGTCTTCGTCTATGGCGGGTCGATCCTGCCGGGCCGCTACGAGGGCCGTGACGTGACCGTGCAGGATGTGTTCGAGGCCGTGGGCCAGCATCAGGCCGGCAACCTGTCCACCTGCGAGCTGGAAAAGCTCGAAGCCGTGGCTTGCCCCTCCGCCGGGGCCTGCGGCGGCCAGTTCACCGCCAACACCATGGCCTGCGTGTCCGAGGCGATCGGTCTGGCGCTGCCCAACAGCTCGGGCGCGCCCGCGCCCTACGAGAGCCGCGACCAGTATAGCGAGGCTTCGGGCCGCGCGGTGATGAACCTGATCGAGAAGAACATCCGCGCACGCGATATCGTGACCCTCAAGTCGCTGGAAAATGCCGCCCGCGTTGTGGCCTGCACCGGCGGGTCCACCAATGCGGGCCTGCACCTGCCGGCCATCGCGCATGAGGCTGGGATCGAGTTCTTCCTCGATGATGTGTGCGAGATCTTCCGCGACACGCCCTATTTCGTCGACCTCAAGCCCGGCGGCGCCTATGTCGCCAAGGACCTCTACGAAGCCGGCGGCGTGCCGGTGGTGATGAAGGAGTTGCGCAAGGCGGGTCTGATCCACGAAGAGTGCATGACCGTCACCGGCCGCACCATCGGGGAAGAGATCGACATTGTGGAGCGCGAAGCCGATGGCAAGGTGATCTATCCGGTGGAGACGCCGATCTCCAAGACGGGCGGTGTGGTTGGCCTGAAGGGCAATCTGGCCCCGCAGGGGGCTATCGTGAAAATCGCCGGCATGACCGAGGATCAGCTGACCTTCACCGGTCCGGCGCGGGTGTTCGAATGCGAGGAAGATGCGTTCGCCGCCGTGCAGGAGCGCGCCTATGAGGAAGGCGAGGTGATCGTCATCCGCAACGAGGGTCCGTCGGGCGGTCCCGGCATGCGCGAGATGCTCGCCACCACCGCCGCCCTGTCCGGTCAGGGCATGGGCAAGAAAGTGGCGCTCATAACCGACGGCCGGTTCTCGGGCGCAACCCGCGGTTTCTGTGTCGGGCATGTCGGCCCCGAAGCGGCGCATGGCGGTCCGATCGCCCTGATCCGGAACGGCGACATGATCACGCTCGATGCCCGCAACGGAGAGATTTCCGTGGCGCTGTCGGACGAGGAACTGGCCGCGCGCAAGGACGCCTGGAGCGGTCCGCGCGACACGATCTATGCGTCCGGCGCGCTGTGGAAATATGCCCAGCAGGTGGGCGAGACCTATCGCGGCGCGGTGACCCATCCGGGCGGCGCAGCCGAAAAACACGTCTACGCCGATCTCTGATCGCAGGAGGGCGGTGGCGTGGCGCTCTGGCCCTTTTCCCGGCGTCGCCCGCCGCAGCCCGTGCCCGATCCGGAGCATATGCCCGCGCCTTTGACGGGCTGTGCGCCGGTTCCGGGTCTGATCTGGGGCTGGCGGCCCGACCTCTGGGCCGCTGCCCGCAAACCCGCCGCTCAGGACGGGTTCCAGCCATGGCAGGCCCTGTCGGGAGATGTCACGCTCCATTCCGATGATCCAAGACTGACCGCCAGCCTGTCGCAGCGGCCGGCCCAGAGCGGCGCGTTCGGGATCGACCTGCACCTCACCGACCCGGGCGCGGCGCGCTACCTGTCGCTATCCAGCGCTTTGCCACTGGCCGACGCGGCGCGGATCACGCGGCATGATATCCTCAGCATCGATGTGGACCTTGGCACTGTCCCCGATGCGCCGGTTTTCCTGCGGCTCAACCTCGGTTGGGGTCCGAATGTCGGGGAGCAGACCCAAGCCTGGCCCGCAGGAGCACCGGACGCGCGATTTGCCTTCGACCTGTTCTACATGGCATTCGACAATCGGGTTCTGGACAAGGCGTGGATCGACCTGATCTTCGAGGCGCCGCTGGCGGACCATCTGGCGGTCGAGGATATTGCCCTTCAGCGGCATCCGCGCGCCACGCTCTGACGTGGGGTTGCTGCGCGGTCTGACGCCGCGTCCGGCGTGACTCCGGTGGGCATTTCGGGAAAGGTGGCGCCAGAACCGCCCCGCGACCCTGATCGGAGGACCGACCATGACCGAGAGCCGTTACCCGCATCTCCTCGCCCCGCTCGACCTCGGCTTCACCACGTTGAAGAACCGTGTGCTGATGGGGTCGATGCACACCAATCTCGAAGAGGTGGGCGACTGGAACCGTATCGCGGAATATTACGCGGCGCGGGCTGCCGGCGGTGTCGGGCTGATCGTCACGGGCGGGATTGCCCCGAACGAGGAAGGCGCGGTCTTCCCCGGCGCGTCCGGCCTCTTCTCGCAGACCGACATCTACAATCACCGGCAGGTGACCGACCGGGTCCACGCAGCCGGCGGAAAGATCGCCATGCAGATCCTGCATGCGGGCCGCTATGCCTACTCGCCGAAGGCGGTTGCCCCCTCGCCCGTCAAATCCCCGATCTCGCCCTTCCCGCCCAAGGAACTGGACGAAGAGGGGATCGAGAAGCAGATCGCCGATATCGCGACCGCCGCCGCCCGCGCCCGCGAGGCCGGATATGACGGGGTCGAGATCATGGGGTCCGAGGGCTATTTCATCAACCAGTTCCTCGTCACCCACACCAACAAGCGGACCGACCGCTGGGGCGGGTCCTACGAGAACCGGATGCGCCTGGCCGTGGAGGTGGTGCGCCGGTGCCGCGACGCGGTCGGACCGGATTTCATCCTGATTTTCCGCCTGTCGATGATCGATCTGATCCCGAACGGCTCCACGCATGAGGAAGTGGTCCAGCTTGCCCGCGCCGTGGAAGAGGCCGGCGTGACCATCATCAACACCGGTATCGGCTGGCACGAGGCCCGCGTGCCGAC
The DNA here is from genome assembly GCF_009833495.1 of Oceanomicrobium pacificus. Classification (GTDB taxonomy): domain Bacteria; phylum Pseudomonadota; class Alphaproteobacteria; order Rhodobacterales; family Rhodobacteraceae; genus Oceanomicrobium; species Oceanomicrobium pacificus. The sequence continues at coordinate 973,613 of NZ_WUWG01000001.1, forward strand.
CATCGCCACTTCGGTCCCGCGCAAGGCCTTTGCTTGGGTCACGAAGGAGCTGATGGGCAAGGTCTCCGTGCCGCTCGTGACCTCCAACCGGATCAACATGCCCGACGTGGCCGAAGAGGTGCTGGCGGACGGCTGCGCGGACATGGTGTCGATGGCGCGGCCTTTCCTTGCCGACCCCGATTTCGTCAACAAGGCAGCGGAGGACCGCGCCGACGAGATCGCGCCCTGCATCGCCTGCAATCAGGCCTGCCTTGACCATACATTCTCGATGAAACTGACCTCCTGCCTCGTCAACCCGCGGGCCTGCCACGAGACGGAGCTTGTCTATGCGCCGGTGGAAGCGCCGCGCCGGATTGCCATTGTCGGCGCCGGGCCTGCGGGCCTCTCGACCGCGCTCGTCGCGGCGGAACGCGGGCACGCAGTCACGCTGTTTGACCGCGCAGCGGAGCTTGGCGGCCAGCTCAACATGGCCAAGCAGATCCCCGGCAAAGAGGAGTTTCACGGACTTGTCGACTATTACCGCACGATGGTCGAGCGGCGCGGGATCGAATTGCAGCTTGGCACCGAAGCCACGGCAGAGATGCTGGACGGTTTCGATGCGGTCGTGATTGCCACGGGCGTTGTGCCGCGTGACCCGCAGATCCCCGGACAGGAAGGCAGCAACGTGGTCGATTACATCGACGTGCTGCGCCACAAGGTTCCGGTGGGCGACCGGGTCGCCATCGTTGGCGCTGGCGGGATCGGCTTCGACGTGGCGGAGTTCCTCGTCCATGAAGGCACTTCGCCGACCGAAGATCCGGCGCTCTGGCGCGCGGAATGGGGTGTCAGCGATCCGGCAAAAGTGCGCGGCGGGCTTGCACCCGAAGGGCCGCAGCCCGAGGCACCGGCGCGCAAGGTGACGCTTCTGCAGCGCAAGGCGGAGAAGCCCGGCAAGCGGCTCGGCAAGACGACCGGATGGATTCACCGTGCCGCGTTGAAAATGAAGGATGTAGAGATGGTCGCGGGCGTCAATTACGAGCGGATCGACGCGGATGGCCTGCATATTTCCTTCGGCGAGGCCCGCGAGCGCCCGACGCTCGTCGAAGCCGACACGATCGTGCTCTGCGCCGGGCAACTGTCGGAGCGCAGCCTCGCCGACGCGCTGGCCGGCAGCGGTACGGAAGTGCATGTAATCGGCGGCGCGGATGTGGCCGCCGAACTGGACGCGAAACGCGCGATCGATCAGGGCAGCCGGCTCGCCGCCACGCTCTGATCCGCGCGGGTCAGCCGGCGGACGGGTCCGCCGGTTCCCAAAGCTCGATGGGCGTGCCCTCGGGATCGGCCAGCCGCGCGAACCGGCCGTTCGGCAGGGGTTCGGGATGCGGCGTAACCTCGATGCCTGCTGCGGTCAGTTGCGCCACCATCGCGTCGAGGTCGCGGACGCGGAAATTCAGCATGAATTGCGCCGCAGGGTTGCCGAAATAGTCGTTGTCCGCAGGAAACGGCGCGAAGACGGTCGGCCCCGCGGCTTGTTCCCAGACCCGGCTCTCATAGTCTGACGGGACCGGATCGATCCCCAGATGCTCGTGATACCATGCGGCCAGCGCGGCCGGGTCTTTCGCGCGGAAGAACAGTCCCCCGAACCCGTCTACCTTTTCCATCGGTCCCTCCTTCGCTACGCAATCGGGCGGGACCGGCGGCGTTTCAGCCCCGCTCGGCCACGCCTTTGAGTTCCTCCATCGCCGCAACGAGTGCGGCCGTGATGCCCGGCTCCGACAGGGCATGGCCCGCCGCGCCCACCATATGCAGACGTGCCGCCGGCCAGCGGTCGGCCAGCGTCACGGCAGTCGCGGGCGGGCAGATCATGTCGTATCGGCCCTGCACGATATGGCCGGGCAGATGCGCGATCCGGTCCATGTCCCGCAGGATCTGGCCATCTTCCTCCAGCCAGCCATTATGGGTGAAATAGTGGTTTTCCAAACGGGCGAAGGCGCGGGCATAGTCGCCGCCGGGACCGGCGGTCCGCCCCTCGCCCTCCAGCACGGCGAGCGCGCTTTCCCAGGCCGACCAGGTCGTCGCGCAGCGCATCAGTTCGCGCGGATCGTCACCGAAAAGCCGTGCGTGATAGGCCGCGATCAGGTCGCCGCGTTCCTGCTCCGGGATCGGGGCGATGAACCGGGCCCAGGCTTCGGGGAAGAACCGTCCGGCCCCGCCGCCGTAGAACCAGTCGAGTTCCGCCTGTGTCATGGTGAAGATGCCGCGCAGCGCCAGCGCCAGAACATGGTCCGGATGGGCCTGCGCATAGAGAAGTGCAAGCGTTGAGCCCCAGGACCCACCGAACAGGAGCCAGGCGTCGATCCGAAGGGCCGCGCGGATCTCCTCGATATCCGTGACGAGGTCCCATGTCGTGTTGTGCTCCACGCTGGCATGGGGGGTGGACCGCCCGCAGCCGCGCTGGTCGAACAGCACGATCCGGTAATGGTCTGGATCGAAAAAGCGCCGCATGCCGGGATAGCAGCCCCCGCCCGGCCCGCCATGCAGGACGAGCACCGGCACGCCATCGGGATTGCCGCATTGCTCGACATAGATCCGGTGGCCGTCGCCCACATCCATCATCATCTGATGAAACGGTGCGACGGGCGGATAGACGGTGCGGCGCAGGGCTGCGCCAATTTGGCGCGCGTTTTCTCGCATGGATGCACTATGTCCTGTAATGAACGGATCAAGAATGGCAGGTTGGACCCATGAGCGCAACGCAATCCCAGAATTCCGGCACGGTCGATCCGGCCGAGGTCGCCAAGTTCGAGGCGATGGCCGCGGAATGGTGGGATCCGAACGGCAAGTTCAAGCCGCTCCACATGCTCAATCCCTGCCGTCTCGACTATATCGTGACCCAGATTGCAGGCGAGTTCGGGCGCGACCCGAAAGCGCCCAAGCCCTTTGAAGGATTGCGTATTCTCGATATCGGCTGTGGCGGCGGGCTGCTGTCGGAGCCGATGGCACGGCTCGGTGCGGAGGTTGTCGGCGCAGATGCGGCGGAGCGCAACATTCCCGTCGCCCGCGTCCATGCCGAACAGTCGGGTCTGGCGATCGATTACCGCCATACAACGGCCGAGGCACTGGCCGCGGCGGGCGAGCAGTTCGACGTGGTGCTGAACATGGAAGTGGTCGAGCATGTGGCCGATCCGCTGGGCTACCTGAACGCCTGTCACGACCTTTTGAAGCCCGGCGGGCTGATGATCTGCTCCACGATCAACCGCAATCCCAAAAGCTTTGCCATGGCGATCATCGGGGCGGAACATGTGATGCGCTGGCTGCCCAAGGGCACGCATGACTGGCGCAAGTTCATCACGCCCGATGAGTTGTTCGACCTGCTGCGCCGCGCGGGCCTGACGCCCGAGGACCGGACCGGGTTTGTCTTCAACCCGATCAGTTGGTCATGGCGCCTGTCCGACCGGGACCTGAGCGTGAATTACGTCACCGCGAGCACCCGGCCCGCCGCATAGCGCCCCCGATCAGGCGTCGTCAGTCCAGACCATCGCCAAGATGTTCGCGCAGCTCGCGCAGGAACGGCAGCGCCGCGCGGATCTTTTCCGGACCGAGCTTGCGCATCATGTCCTCGAACACCGGAGAGATGGCCGACACGGCGGCTTCCCGCGCCGCAAGGCCTGCGGGACTGATCGACACGAGCTTGCGCCGCGCATCGTCCCAGTCGGGGCGGATATGCACATAGCCCGCCCGTTCCAGCTTGCTCAGCGTGTTGGTCATGGCGCCCTTTGTCAGGTGGAAGATCCGCGCCAGTTGTGCGGGGGTCTTCTCGCCGCGCAGCCGGGCGAAATGGTTCAGCACGATGAAATGTGACAGTTCCATCCCCGGCGGCAGCGCGCGGGAAAGCCGCGTGCGGGCAAGCTGCTCGGTTGCGGCGATCTCGCTGAAGAGTGCAATGACGAGCGGGTCATTGACCGTGGTCTGGTTCATGCGGGTCCCTCAGACGCCCTCCGGCGCGGGCAACGGGCGGTCATGGATCAGGCTGGGAATGCGCCTGCGGGCAGCATCCACCGCTTGGCGGTCGATTTCAACCAGCGTGACGCCGGGCGCGGTTCCGCCATCTCCGATCACCTGCCCCCACGGGTCTACGGCAAGGCTGTGGCCGTGGGTCTTGCGGTCCGGCGCATTGGCCGACCGGTGCACGCCACATTGCGCGGGCGCAAGCACATAGGAACCGGTCTCGATCGCGCGGGCGCGCAACAGCACCTCCCAATGGGCTTCTCCGGTTGGGCGGGTGAAGGCGGACGGCACGGTCAGGATCTGCGCGCCTGCTTGCGCCAGCATCCGGTAGAGCAGACCGAACCGCAGGTCGTAGCAGATCGTCAGGCCAAGCGTCATACCGGCGGCATGCGCCAGCACGGTCCGGTCACCCGGAGCCACGGCATCGCTTTCGCGGTAGCTCTCCCCCGATCCGAGGGTGACGTCGAACATGTGGATCTTGTCATAGCGCGTTGCAATCCGGCCATCGGGCGCGATCAGGAGCGACCGGTTCGCATGGCGGTCGGGATCATCGCCGCGCACGGCGACCGAGCCGAGAAGCAGCCAGACCGACAGGTCCGCCGCCAATTCGCGCATGGCGGCCACGAAAGGATCGTCGCCCTCGGGCAGCACGATCCGGCGCTGCAGCGCGCGGTCGGCGGTCAGAAGGTTGCTGTTTTCGGGCGTCAGCAGAACCTCAGCACCACCTGCGGCGGCTTCGCGTACCAGTTCGGTGCAGTGGGTGATGTTGGCGGCCGGCTCCTCCCCGCTCGACAGCTGGATGAGCCCGGCGCGCATCGCGTCAGGCCGCCAGAAGCGGGTCGAGCTTGCCCGCGCGGTCGAGCGCGTTCATGTCATCAAAGCCGCCGATATGCATGTCGCCGATGAAAATCTGCGGCACGGTCCGGCCACCCTGGCTGCGCTGGACCATCTCGGCCCGTGCCTCGGGATTCTGCATGACGTCGATTTCAACGTAGGAGACACCCTTGCCGTTCAGCAGGCGTTTCGCAGCGGCGCAATAGCCGCAGATGGGCGTTGTATATAGCTCGACGGATTTCATTCTGGCAGTCCTCTGGTCCGGTCCCGGTGCGGGCTCACCATCGCCAATATAGGGCGTCAGACCGGCCGTTCAACGCGTGCCGCGACCAGAACCGAGACGCCCGCCGCGCCTGCGCCTTTCAGGACACGGGTGCAGGCGGCGAGTGTCGCGCCCGAGGTCATCACATCGTCGATCAGAAGGAGGGTCCGGCCCGCGATCCGGCCCGCCTGCCGTTCGCGGATGACGAAAGCGCCTTCGACCGTGCGCTGCCGTTCCGCGCGGTCCTGACCCTGAAGGCTCGGCGTGGAGCGGCACCGGCGGAGCAGGTCAGGCGACCACGGGCAGCCGGTTGCGCGCGACAGGTGGCGGGCAAGCTCCGCCGACTGGTTCGCCCGCCGGCCAAGCCGCCGCCGCCAGTGGAGCGGCACCGGCAGGATCAGGTCGGTCTGCGAGAGCAGGTCCGGTGCTGCGCGGGCCATCCAGCGGGCAAGCACCGGCGCAATGTCGAGCCGGTCGGCATGTTTGAGCGCCAGCACCAGTGCGCGCCCTGTCCCGCCATAGAGAAGCACCGCCCGCGCATGGTCCCACGCTGGTGGTGCGGTGGTGCAGCTGTCACAAAGCAGCGGTGCGTCCCCGGGAGCGCGTGCATCGGCCAGAACCGGCACCGCACAGCGGTCGCACGTGGGGCCGGACAGGAGCGTCAGGTCCCGCCAGCAGGAGGGACAGAGCCCGCCGGGGCCGCCGACCGGCGCGGTGCAGGCCATGCAGCGCGGGGGGAAGATCAGGTTCAGCCCCAGGCGCGCCGGTCCCGCGAACGTGTGCAGCATGGGCTTTCCTCCGCTATCGGCGCGGGCTAGACGGGGGACATGACACGACCGCCCGATCTGTTCGACCGCACCCTTCTGGATCAGCGCCGCGCCCGCGCGGCGCGTGGCCCTGCGTCTGCCACTTTCCTGCACGAGGCGGCTGCCGCGCAGGTTTCAGAAAGACTGAACGAGGTTAACAAGTCATTTCAGGACTGCGCGGTGATCGGCCCAAAGGCAGCGCTCTGGGCGGACGAACTTCGCAGCGTTCCGTCCGTAGGCACCGTTGCGACACTGTCGGACACCGACCTGCTCGATCTTGAAGAGGGGTCTCTGGACCTGATCGTCCACGGTCTGGCGCTGCACTGGGCGAACGATCCCGTCGGTCAGCTTGTGCAGATGCGCCGTGCGCTGCGCCCCGACGGTCTGGCACTGGCCGTGCTCTTCGGTGGACAGACCCTGTCGGAACTTCGTCGTGCCATGGCCGAGGCGGAAACCCTTTGCGAGGGCGGCCTGTCACCGCGCGTCGCGCCGATGGGCGAATTGCGGGATCTGGGTGGCCTCTTGCAGCGCGCGGGCCTGGCCCTGCCGGTCGCGGACAGCGACACGCTGACGGTGAGCTACCAGTCCGCCCTGCATCTGATGCAGGACCTGCGCGCCATGGGAGAGACAAACGTGATGGCCGCGCGGCGCAAGCAGTTCCTGCGCCGCACGACACTTGCCAGCGCGGTCGAGATTTATGGTCGGCATTTCGCCGAACCGGGTGGCTCGGGCCGGGTCATCGCGACATTCGAGCTTGTGTTCCTGACTGGCTGGGCGCCGTCGGCGGATCAGCCGCAACCGCTGCGGCCGGGCAGCGCAACGGCGCGGCTGGCCGATGCGCTGGGCACGGTCGAGCAATCTGGCGGCGAGAAGGCGGGCGGCTGACAGGTGCCGTCCACTCGCCTGCGGCCATTTGCGCACCCCTCCAGAGTGATCCGCGCGGTCCTGCCGTCCGAAACCCGCTTTGACGGTCCGGCAACCAATGCTAGGGCAAGGAAAAGCGCGACAAGCGCCTGAGACGGGATGACCATGAACAGCGAGACAGGACCGAAGCACGAGACGGCGACGCCGGAGATCGATCACCCGGGCGCGGGGCGTCTGGCCCATGCCCCGTCGGACCACCCGCCTGTCCCGCGCGCCAGAACAGGCGTCCTGATCGCCAATCTGGGCACGCCGGACGCGACCGACTACTGGTCTATGCGGCGCTATCTCAACGAGTTCCTGTCCGACCGGCGCGTCATCGATATCGCGCGCTGGAAATGGCAGCCGCTCCTGCAACTGATCATCCTCAGCAAGCGGCCCTTTTCCTCGGGCGAGGCCTATCGCGGCATCTGGAACGAGGAACTGGACGAAAGCCCGCTCCTGACGACGACGCGGGCGCAGCGCGACCGGCTGGCCGAGCGGATGGCGGACCTGTTCGGCGATGATGTGATGGTCGAATTCTGCATGCGCTACGGCAATCCATCGACAAAGTCGGTGATGGAGAAGATGCAGAAGGCCGGCTGCGAGCGGATCCTCTTCTTCCCGCTCTATCCCCAATATGCCGGCGCCACGACGGCGACCGCCAACGATCAGGCTTTCCGCGCTCTGATGGAGCTTGCCTGGCAGCCCGCGATCCGCACCGTCCCGGCCTATTTCGATAATCCGCTGTATATCGATGCGCTGGCGCGGTCGGTGGAGGCGGCCTATGCCAAGCTTGACCGGCGGCCCGACCTGCTGGTGGCCTCCTACCACGGGATGCCGATCCGATACCTAATGCAGGGCGATCCCTATCACTGCCAGTGTGCCAAGACGACGCGCCTTCTGACCGAACGGCTCGGATGGGAGACGGGCGAGGTGCGCACGACCTTCCAGTCGGTCTTCGGGCGCGAAGAGTGGCTGAAACCCTATACGGTGAAAGAGGTGGCGCGGATCGCTGCGGAAGAGGGCAAGAAGGATATCGCGATCATCGCACCGGCTTTCTCCTCCGACTGTGTGGAGACGCTCGAAGAGATCAACGAGGAGATCAAGGAAAGCTTCGAGGAAGCTGGTGGCACCCGCTTCACCTACATCCCCTGCCTCAATGACAGCGATGCGCATGTCGCCATGATGGCGGATATCGTGACGCGTGAATTGTCCGGATGGGTCAGCCCGAAAGCGGGCTGAGCAGTCAGCCCTCTGCCGGACCGAAGAGCCAGTTGCCGGCGCGGTGCAGGAAATCGACCGCGTCGCGGGCGGCGGTCACACTTTCCCCCCGGCTGTCTTCGAGCCGCAGATGCAGGTCATCCACACCCGCGCGCAAAACGGATGTCGGGTCGGCATCCGTGGCGACCGTGATGGTTTTCGCCCCCGTCGTGCCCGGCAGGAGAATCGGCGCGGCCCCGGCAAGGCTGCCGGTGCAGAGCGTCAGGCCGACAAGGGCCATCAGGCGAAAATTACGTGTCATCAGTCGGTTCAGCCCGTTCGGGGGTGTCGCGCCGGCCCATGCCGCGCAACGGGACAGCCTTCACTATGCAAATGATTGTGGCTGCAATTTGGCTAATATTCTGTAGCCGGTCGCACATGTGGTTATCGCGACACGGTCAGAGGAGGTCGCGCAACACCGGAATGAGCGGCAGGTCGGCGGGCGGCATCGGATAGTCGCGCAGCCGGTTCGGCCGGACCCAGGCGAGGGTCTGGCCCTCGCGCGCTTGCATCGTGCCCTTCCATTTGCGGCAGGCAAAAAGCGGCATCAGCAGGTGGAACGACTCGTAGGCATGACTGGCGAAACTGAGCGGCGCCAGACAGCTTTCCCATGTGTCGATGCCCAGTTCCTCGTGCAACTCGCGGATCAGCGCGGCTTCCGGCGTCTCTCCGGGCTCGACCTTGCCGCCGGGAAACTCCCAGAGGCCCGCCATCGACTTGCCCTCGGGGCGCTGGGCGAGCAGCACCCGCCCGTCCGCATCGATGAGCGCCACGGCCGAGACCAGCAGCATCTTCACGAGCGGTAATCCGCGTTGATCGAGATGTAGGCATGGGTCAGATCGCAGGTCCAGACCGTGGCATGGCCGTCCGCGATGCCCAGATCGACCCGGATCGTGATCTCGTCCTCGCGCATGATCGCGGCGCCGTCTTCCTCGCGGTAGCTCTCCGCCACCCAGCCTTTCTCGGCCACCAGAAGGTCACCGAACCGGATGGTCAGGCGGTCGCGGTCGGCCTCGGCGCCGGATTTGCCGACTGCCATGACGATACGGCCCCAATTCGGGTCCTCGCCCGCGATGGCGGTTTTCACCAGCGGACTGTTGGCAATGGCCATGCCGACCTGATGGGCTTCCGCGTCCGACGCGGCGCCGGTCACGTCGATCTCGACGAATTTCGTCGCGCCCTCACCGTCGCGCACCACCTGATGCGCAAGGTCCAGCATGACCCGGCCGAGCGCGGCCTTAAAATGCGGTGCGCGCGGGTCGTCGGACCGGGTGATCGGGTCCATGCCCGACGCACCGGTGGCGGCGAGCAGGAGCGTGTCGGAGGTGGAGGTGTCGCTGTCCACCGTGATGCAGTTGAAGCTGCGGTCGGTTAGGTCGCGCAGCATCTCCTGCAGAAGCGGCGCGGCCACTGCCGCGTCGGTGAAGATGTAGACGAGCATCGTCGCCATGTCCGGAGCGATCATGCCCGATCCCTTGGCGATACCGGTGATGCGCACGTCCGTTCCGCCGAGCGAGAGCGTCTCGCCCGACCCTTTCGGATAGGTATCGGTCGTCATGATGGCGCGCGCGGCGGGTTCGATCGCGTCGCCCGACAGTGCAGCGGCCAGATCGCCCATTCGCGCGGTGATCTTCTCTGCCGGAAGCGGCTCGCCGATCACGCCGGTCGAGGACAGGAACACATGGCTGGCCGGAAGGTCGAGCGCTTCAGCCGCCGCAGCTGCCGTGGCCTCGACCCCCTTGCGGCCATGCGCGCCGGTAAAGGCATTGGCATTGCCGGAATTGACGACGATCGCAAACCCCTTGTCCGCGCTTTCCGGTCCGTCGCGGTGCAGGCGCGCGAGGGCATCCTCGCACCAGAGCACCGGCGCGGCGCGGGTCAGCGACCGGGTGAACACACCCGCCATGGTCGCACCCGCATCGATGGCCGCCAGCATCACATCCGGGCGGCCCTTGTAGCGCACACCGGCTTCTACGGTGGAAAACCGGACCCCGCCCACTGCCGGCAGGTCGGGAAACCCGCCTTTCGGCGCAAGTGGGGAGACTTTGTCGATCGTCGCCATCTGCGGCCCCGTCAGTCGATGATCAGGTCAGTATTGCGGAATGCATCCGCGGGCACGGCCTCGAGGTCACGGGTGATCTCTGCGGCTTCACGGATCTCGTCCAGCGCCGCTTCGACCCCTTCCTGACGGAGCAGGTTTTCAAGCTCGGGGCGGGCGTCTTCGAGCGACGGCGGCTCGGTCATGCGCTGGTCGTTCAGCTTGATGACATGCCAGCCGAACTGGGTCTGGACAGGGGCGGAAATGCCGCCTGCCTCCAGCGCCATCACGGCCTCCTCGAAGGGCGGCACCATCATGCCCGGGCCGAACCAGCCAAGCTCGCCCCCATTGGGGCCGGAGGGGCCGGTCGATTTCTCCATCGCCAGTTCCGCGAAATCCGCGCCGCCCTCAAGCTCGGCCACGATCGCGGCAGCTTCGTCCTCGCTCTCCACCAGAATGTGGGAGGCGTTAAATTCGGGCGTGGGCTCCTCGGACAGGATGTAGGTCTCGTAGGCCTCTTGCAGTTCCGCGTCGCTCGGCGCGGGCGGTTCCAGCTCGCGCAGTGCCAGTGCCGCCATCAGGCCGCGGCGCTCGTTCTCGGTCGAGAGGCGCACACCGGTCGGCACGCCGCCGCGCTCTTCCTCGATTTTCTGGCTCAGGAGCGTCTGGTCGACCAGCTGGTCGAGAATGCCGGGAAAGAGGATCTCGTCGGGGATGCTCTGATAGTCCTGCGGCAGTTTGGAGCGCAGCGCAATCACATGGCCCAGCGTGATTTCGGTTCCGTTGACGGTGGCAAGGACCGTGTCGGCCGAATAGTCGGTATCCTGTGCGGTGACCGGAAGGGCGAGGGCGGTGGCGGCACAAAGGCAGCCGGCCGCGATGAGGTTGCGCATGGGGTTCTCCTGTTGCTGCCCTGCTGGTGCGGGCGTTTTTGCCTTGGAGCGTCGCGGCAGGGTGCCGTTGACACTGTCAGACCTGCCGCTTACATCCATTCGCGAACGAACGGCCGTGCGGCGGACCCTGTCACATCTAGGACAGGCGGGCCGGGGTCACAAGCAGTCTTGCGACCGCAGGCGGGCGACACGGTTCGGAAACAGCCTGTTGGCGGCCGCCACGGGTCTTTAGAACGCGGAACGGAGTTTCGATGCTGGGCCTTGGAACGCTCGCCAAAACGGTTTTTGGCACACCGAATGACCGACTGATCAAATCCGTTCGCCCGCTGGTGGCCCGGATCAACGAGCTGGAGCCCGAGTTCCAGGCGCTGAGCGACGCGCAGATCAAGGAAAAGACGCAGGAATTCAAGGATCGTCTGGCACAGGGCGAGACGCTGGACGACCTGCTGCCCGAGGCCTTCGCCAATGCGCGCGAAGCGGCGGTGCGGGCGCTCGGGATGCGGCCCTTCGACGTGCAGCTGATCGGCGGCATCTTCCTCCATCGCGGTGACATTTCCGAGATGAAGACGGGCGAGGGCAAAACGCTGATGGCGACCCTGCCGGTCTATCTCAACGCGCTCACCGGGCGCGGCGTGCATGTGGTGACGGTCAACGACTATCTGGCCAAGCGTGACGCGGAATGGATGGGCCAGGTCTATTCGGCGCTCGGCATGACCACTGGTCTTGCCGTGCCGGGCATGGAGGAAGAGGATAAGCGCGCGGGCTACGCGGCGGACATCACCTATGCCACCAACAACGAGCTGGGCTTCGACTATCTGCGCGACAATATGCGGTCCGAGCTCAACCAGATCCTGCAGCGCGACCATTATTTCGCGATCGTCGACGAGGTTGACTCGATCCTGATCGACGAGGCCCGCACCCCGCTCATCATTTCCGGTCCGACCGAGGACAAGTCGCAGCTCTACATCACCATCGACAAGATCATCCCCGAGCTTGCCGAAGAGCATTACGAGATGGACGAGAAGTCCCGCGCCGTGACGCTGACAGAAGAGGGCAACGAGTTCCTTGAGGTTCGTCTGAAGGATGCCGGCCTGCTGGAGGATGACGCCACGCTCTACGACCCCGAGAGCACGATGCTGGTGCATCACCTCAATCAGGGTCTGCGCGCGCACAAGATGTTCCAGAAGGACAAGGAATATATCGTCCGCAACGGCGAGGTGATGCTCATCGACGAGTTCACCGGGCGCATGATGGCCGGCCGCCGCCTGTCTGACGGGCTGCATCAGGCGATCGAGGCCAAGGAAGGCGTGGAGATCAAGCCGGAGAACGTGACCCTCGCCTCCGTCACCTTCCAGAACTATTTCCGCCTTTACGACAAGCTCGGCGGCATGACCGGCACGGCCATGACCGAGGCCGAGGAATTTCAGGAAATCTACGGGCTTGGCGTGGTCGAGGTGCCGACCAACAAGCCGATCCAGCGTCAGGACAATGACGATCAGGTCTTCCGCACCGCGCAGGAGAAATTCACCGCGATCGTCGAGGCGATCAAGGACGCCCATGCGCGCCGCCAGCCGACGCTGGTTGGCACGACCTCGATCGAGAAGTCCGAGCTGATTTCCAAGATGCTGGAAGCCGAAGGCGTCCCGCATAACGTGTTGAACGCGCGCTACCACGAACAGGAAGCCGCAATCATTGCCGATGCCGGCGTGCCGGGCGCCGTGACCATCGCCACCAACATGGCGGGCCGCGGGACCGACATCCAGCTTGGCGGCAACCCCGACATGAAGGTGCTGCACGAGATCGAGGCGGCCGGCGAGGGCGCCGACCCTGCCGCGATCCGCCAGCAGGTCGAGGCCGAGATCGCCGGTCTGAAGAAAGAGGCGCTGGAAGCCGGCGGCCTTTTCGTTCTGGCCACCGAACGCCATGAAAGCCGCCGGATCGATAACCAGCTGCGCGGCCGCTCAGGCCGTCAGGGCGATCCGGGCCGGACCGATTTCTACCTCAGCCTTGAAGATGACCTGATGCGGATTTTCGGGTCGGACCGGCTCGACAAGATGCTGTCGCGGCTCGGGATGAAAGAGGGCGAGGCCATCGTCCACCCGTGGGTGAACAAGGCGCTTGAGCGGGCGCAAGGCAAGGTCGAGGCGCGCAACTTCGACATCCGCAAGAACCTGCTCAAATATGACGACGTGATGAACGACCAGCGCAAGGCGATCTTCTCGCAGCGCCGCGAAATCATGGAATCGAAGGACCTGTCGGAGGTGGTGCAGGATATGCGCCATCAGGTGATCGAGGATCTGGTCGACGAACATGCGCCGCCGAAAACCTATTCGGAACAATGGGATGTTGAGGGTCTGAAGGCCGATGTGCAGAAGCATCTGGCCCTTGATCTGCCGATCGAGGACTGGGCTGCGGAAGATGGCGTCGATCAGGACGAGCTGCGCGCGCGCCTGACCGGCGAGGCCGACAAGCTGATGGCACAGAAAGCCGCCCATTACGGGCCGGAGACGATGCGCGTGATCGAGAAGCAGGTTCTGCTGCAGACGATAGACCGGCACTGGCGCGAACATCTGCTGGTGCTCGACCACCTGCGATCGGTCATCGGTTTCCGCGGCTATGCGCAGCGCGATCCGCTCAACGAATACAAGTCCGAGGCGTTCACGCTCTTTGAAGGGCTGCTGAACAAGCTGCGCTCCGATGTGACCGGCCAGCTGAGCCATGTGAAAGTGCTGACGCAGGAAGAGCAGCAGGAACTGATCGAGCAACAGCGTGCCATGCTTGCGGCCCAGAGCGCGGCCGCGCTCGAAGCCGCCGACGCCGCCAGCGGTGCGGCCGAAGGCGGTGATGCCGACCCGGCCAGCCTGCCGGCCGATCCGGCCTGGGCCAATACGCCGCGCAACGCACCCTGCCCCTGCGGGTCGGGCAAGAAATACAAGCATTGCCACGGCGCGGCCTGATCTCCGGCTGCGTGAACGGGCGATGAACAGGGTGGTGCGCTGATTCGGCGCGCCGCCATGAAACCGCCGCAGTTTGCGACTAAATCTTGAAGAACCGCCCTTGTGTCCCCTAGGTGTTGCGGTGTGTTGCACCAAACACCCACATAGCGCACAATGGCACTAGGCCCCTGTTTCTGATCGATAAATTAACTAGTATCTGAAGGGTCCGAACCAGGTTTGGAGTCCCCCCGTGCGCCTCGACGATCGCACCATGACATTGCTGACAGGCTTGGTGCTGACCGTAGGGATCGGCACCTTGGCGCAGTTTTCCGAACCGATCATGGCATCGTTTCAGGACGAGCCGCCGGGTGTTCTGACCGATGATGCCTATACCGTTCGCGCGGGCCGCGAGGCCAAGCTCGACGTGTTTTCCAACGACAATGGCGAGGAAATGGCCCTGCTCGGCGGGCAGCCGGTGATCGTCGATGGTCCCGCCTGTGGCACGGCCCAGATCGTGAACGGCACGCTCGTCTTCTCGCAATCCGACGGGTGTGAGGGCCGTACCGTCCTGACCTATGGCGTCGGCAGCGGCGACAGTCAGGCGACCGCACAGGTCGTGCTCAATGTCATTCCCGACACGACGCAGGTCGCCTCGGCCGACGTTTCGGCCAAGGCGGCCGCGCCGGTGACCGAGACCACCGCAAATGTCCAGATCGGCGCGCAGGCCGCAGCCCCGGCCGCGCCGGGCCTCGCCGCGCCGTCGAACGTGGGTGAGATTTCGCCGTCCGAAGCCATGGCGGCAATCCGGACCCGCCCCGATACGGTCGCCCCCGTGGTCGACCAGCCCGATCAGGCCGTGGCGCAGCAGGAGAACCCGCAGGCCCCGACACAGGTGGCGGCCGCCGCAAGCGGCCTGATCGCGCCGCCCGACGATATGGCCACGCCGAGCTTCGGCGCCGTCTCGCTCGAAGCGCCGGCCATTGCGCCGCCTGCTGCACCGCAGGCGCTTGCCGCCGCGCAGCCCGCACCCGAACAGTCCCCCGTCATCGCACCGACCGACAGTGCGGAAGCCGGCCCGACGGTCATGGCATCCGTGGGCGAATCGAATGTCGTGACACCGGAAGCGGATGCTGAGGCCGAAAGCGGCTTCTTCGCCCGCACCGCCAGCGCCTTTGGTTCGTTCTTCGGCGATGACGAGCCGGCGCTCGACACCGGCACTGTCAGTTCCGAAAATGCGCGGACCGAGGCCGTGCGCCTGACTGCGGCCGAACTGCCTGAAGAGGCGATGCCGACCGAAACCGCTGCCCAGATCATCGTGCCGCTGACCCGCGACGAATTGCAGGCCCGCGCCCGGATGAGCCAGACCCCGGGTCTGGAACAGTCCCAGACGGACGGGCTTTTCGTGGCCGATCTGGTGCCCGCCCCGCTGCCCGAAGCGGAAGAACAGCAGGTGGCCGCCCTGTCAGACAGCGTGCCCGCAACTCCGGCCGATCCGGGTGGCGCGCTGGTGCAGGACAGCGCGGCGGATGCCGAACTGGCCGATGCCGGCGAGCCGGAAATCGAGATCGAGATCATTCCCGCCTCTGAGGCCGGCTTTGACGTGGCTGCCGTCGATCCCAACGCGCTGCCGACCCGCGATGCCGTGGCCGATGCACCCGACTGCCGTGTCGATCTGGACCTGCATGCCGTTTCCGGCGGGATGATCGCGCTCGATCTCGACAGCAAATGCCGGCCCTCGACGCTTTTGCATATCGAACATGCCGGCATGGTCATCACCGAGCGGACCAATTCCAAGGGCCATCTGGCGATGGACCTGCCCGCACTCACCAAGGACGCCACCGTGTCGGTGCGTTTCGACGATGGTGCGGCGGCCAAACGCGACGTCTATATCGACGATATCGACCGTCTGGCCCGTGTCGTGGTGGCGTGGAACGGCGATGCGCAGCTTGACCTGCATGCGCTGGAGTTTGGCGCCCGCCCGAACAGCGAAGGCCATGTCTGGGCCGGTAAGCCGAGTTCCTACCGCGAAGCCCGCCGCAGCGGTGGTGGCTTCCTGATGGAACTGGGCGAAGAGGGACTGGAGCGCGCACAGGTCTACACGCTGCCGCTCTCCTCGCGTCAGGATCGCGGCGTGGTGACGATGACCCTGCAGGTCGCCAATGGCGGCTCGGCCTGCGGTCAGGAGATCGGCATCAACGTGATCCGCGTCGAGGACGGGACAGGACCGGACCAGCGTGATATCCTGTTCTCGTTGCGGGAATGCGGCGAAGGGGCCAGCGGGTTCGTTGTGCGCAATGCGGTCAAGGATATCCGCGTCGCCGGTCGCTGACCCGGAAAGAACGCCCCCACGCTGAACCGGAACATCGCGGGCAACGCGAGTTGACGATTATTGGGGGTTAAGATGAGCAGAATTTCCACCACATGGCGCGGCGCCGTGGCCGCAGCCGCGCTGGCGCTGGCCATGCCGGCACTGGCCGAGACGGTGACCTTGCGGTCCTTCGACGGGACGATCGAAGTGTCGGGCGAGTTCCTTGGCTATGACGGCGAGAATTACGAGATCGATACGGCGATCGGCACGATCACCATCGATGCCGCGCAGGTCGAATGTACCGGCGCCCCCTGCCCCGAGATCATCCCCGAGCGCACCGATTTCACCATTGCCGGATCGCGGTCGATCAGCGCCAGCCTCCTGCCCGCGCTGGCCGAGGATTATGCGTTCCAGTCCGACACGGACCTGATGCAGACGGCCGAAGCCGGCAGCAATCGCACGCGTTTCGACCTGAAAGGCGCCGCGCCCGATCCGGTCGCGCAGATCACCATCGATCCGGTCGGCTCGACCGGCGGGATCGAGGCGCTGATAGCGGGCGAGGCGGATATGGCGATCACGACCCGCCCGGTGCGGGAGAAGGAGATTGCCGCATCCGAGGCTGCCGGCAAGGGCAATCCCGCCGCCGAGGGACGTGAAAACGTGCTGGCGCTCGACGGGCTGATCGTCGTCACCCATCAGGACAATCTGCTCAAGTCGATCAGCGAGAAGGAAATCGCCCTTGTCTTCTCGGGCCAGATTTCGAACTGGTCGGATCTGGGCGGACCGGATGCGCCCATCACCCTTTATGTGCGGGAGTTTGACAGCGGCCTCATCGAGGCGTTCAACGACCTGATCATGACGCCGGAAAACACTGTTGTGTCCGCGGGCGCCGTGGCGCTGGCGAGCGATCAGGACGTGTCGGACGCCGTGGCCAATGATGAATTCGGCATCGGCGTGACGAGTTTCTCGGCCGAGCGCAATGCCAAGGCGCTGGCGATCCGCGGCGTGTGCGATATCCGCACCGCGCCGACGCCGTTTACCATCCAGACCGAAGAATATCCGCTGACACGGCGCATCTACATCTACGGACCGGACGAGAAACTGCCGGCTGCGGCGCGCGACTTTGTCGACTATGCCCTGTCGGATGCGGCCCAGCCGGTCATTGCCGATAGCGGGTTTGTCGATCAGGCGGTGACGGTCTCCTCGCCCGGCGATCAGGGGTTCCGGTTCGCCGCGGCCATCCTCGACCGGACGGGGTCGGTCTCGCTCGACGGGCTGCGCCAGATGACCGAGACGCTCGTCGGTGCCGACCGGCTGTCCTACACGTTCCGCTTCCTGCCCGGCGGCGCGGTGCTCGACACCAAGGCCAAGGCCGACATCAAGCGTTTTGCGGCCGATCTGGCGACGGGCATCTATGCGGAAAAAGAGGTCATGCTGATCGGCTTCTCCGACACGGTCGGTGATGCGCGGCGCAACCTCGTGCTATCGCGGGCCCGTGCCGAACTTGTGCGCGAGGGGCTGGTGATCGCGGCGGGCGAGGGCACGCTGGCCGACCAGACCCTGTCGGTCGAGGCTTTCGGCGAACTGTCGCCGCTCGGCTGCAACGAGACCCAGCGCGGGCGCAGCGTAAACCGCCGCGTCGAGGTCTGGATCCGCGACAAGATCTGAGACGGGCGTCAGATATGGCCGAGGCTGCGCAGGCTCGTGGCCCCGGCCTTACCGACGATCAGATGGTCATGAAGCGTGATGCCGAGCGCTGAAAGCGCCTGTTCCACCTGCCGCGTCATCTTGATATCGGCCTGGCTGGGGCGCGGGTCGCCTGACGGATGGTTGTGCACCAGAAGCAGGGCAGACGCGTTCAGTTCCAGCGCCCGTTTGGCCACCTCCCGCGGGTAGACCGGCACATGGTCGACGCTGCCTTTCTGCTGTGCCTCGTCGGCGATGAGCACGTTCTGCCGGTCGAGGAAAAGGATCCGGAACTCCTCCGTCGGGAGGTGGGCCATGCGTGCGCGGCAATAGGCGACGACGGCATCCCAGGAGGACAGGACCTCCTGCCCGAGGATGCCGGCTTGCGCGAACCGGTGTGCCGTGGCCTCCACGATCTTCAACTCGCGGATGACGGCGGGGCCGACGCCCGGCACCCGTTCAAGCTGCCGCACCGGCGCGCTCATCACATGGTTGAAATTGCCGAACCGCCCCATCAGAACCTTGGCGAGCGGTTTCACGTCGCGGCGCGGAATGGCGCGGAACAGCACCAGTTCCAGAAGCTCGTAATCGGCAAGCGCCTCCGGCCCCGCACGCATCAGCTTGGCCCGCAACCGTTCTCGATGCTGCTGGTGCATCTGGGGGTCGGACGCAAATGATCCGGCAGCGCCGGTGTCGCTCAGACCGGGCAGGGGCGGGTCGGTCCTGTCTGATCCGGATCCGGAGCGGGCCATCAGGCGGCATTCCAACTGTCAAACGAACGGGCAAACAATCAGGCATCACGACCGGGCGTGCGCAGTTCCGCAGCCGCGCTGATGCCAACGAGACATAAGCGGGACGCAGAGCGGCGCGTGGTGCACAGGAATGGTGACCACCCGGCCGCCACCCAGAGTGGCGGTCAGGGGTTAATCGGGGATTAACCGCGTTTGGTCGGCTGGAAGAGATCGGCCGGAGACAGGGTGAAGATCTCGCACCCGTCCTCGGTCACGCCGATCGAATGTTCGAACTGCGCCGACAGGGACCGGTCCTTGGTCACGGCGGTCCAGTCATCCGACAGGACCTTGGTGTCGGGCCGGCCGAGATTGACCATCGGCTCGATGGTGAAGAACATGCCGGGTTCCAGTTCCGGACCGGTGCCCCAGCGCCCGTAATGCAGCACGTTGGGCGCGGCATGGAAGACGCGCCCGAGCCCGTGACCGCAGAAATCGCGCACGACAGACATGCCCTGCGCTTCGGCATAGCGCTGAATAGCCGCGCCGATATCGCCGAACGTGTTGCCCGGGCGGACCTGCTCGATCCCCTTGAAGAGCGCGGCATGGGTCGCGTCGACCAGCCGTTCAGCCTTGCGGGACAGTTTGCCGGCCACATACATGCGCGACGTGTCCCCGAACCAGCCATCGAGAATCACGGTCACGTCGATATTGAGGATGTCGCCATCCTTGAGCACCTTGGCCGACGGGATACCGTGGCAGACCACATGGTTGATGGAGATGCAGCTCGAATGCGCATAGCCCTTGTAGCCGAGCGTGGCCGGAACCGCGCCGTGATCCTGAATGAAATCATGGCAGAGCTGGTCGAGATGCGCCGTGGTCACGCCCGGGCGCACATGATCGGCGATCATGTCGAGCACCTCTGCCGCCAGCTTGCCAGCGCGGCGCATACCCTCGAAATCCTCGGGGTCGTGCAGGGTGATCCCGTCCTTGTTCAGACGGCCATGAGACGGACCTTTCACGCGCGCTCTCCTTTTTGCGTTCCGGAAGCCTACATAATCCCCGCAGAGCGGTTTATCAAATGGGCATCATCGGGCTGCATGGCGGCCATGCGAAAGGGGCGGACATGACGGAAACGGGACAGAGCATAGGCGGCACCAACCCGACCGCGGCCATGCTGGTGATCGGGGACGAGATCCTGTCGGGCCGCACGCGGGACGCGAACATGCACCATCTGGCGGGCCAGTTGACCGCAGCCGGCATCAGGCTGGCAGAGGTGCGGGTCGTCGCGGACGAGGAACCGGCGATCGTCGCGGCGGTGACGGCGCTGCGCGGGTCCTACGACTATGTGTTCACCAGCGGCGGGATTGGCCCGACGCATGACGATATCACTGCGGATGCCATTGCGGCGGCCTTCGGTGTGGGCATCGATGTGCGCGAGGATGCGCGCGCGATCCTGGCCACCAACTATGCCGATCCGGAGCGCGACCTGAACCCGGCCCGGCTGCGCATGGCGCGCATTCCCGACGGGGCGACGCTGATCGACAATCCGGTGTCGAAGGCGCCGGGGTTCCGGATCGGCAATGTGCATGTGATGGCCGGGGTGCCCAAGGTCTTCAACGCGATGCTCGATGCGGTGTTGCCGACATTGCGCCACGGGCAGGCGGTCGCGTCGCGTTCTGTCGACATCGCCCTGCCGGAGGGCGAACTGGCCGGCCCATTGGCGGAGGTGGCCGCGCGCCATCCGGCCCTGTCGATCGGGTCCTATCCTTATATCCGTGAGGGCAGCTACGGCGCAGTTGTCGTTGTGCGCGGCCTGCCAGAAGCCGCGGTGGAGGCCGCGGCGGCCGATGTTGCCGCGCTTGCCCCCTGACCCGCCACCGGCTAGGACACCAAGACACTGATCCGTCAGCGAAAGGCCCGCTTGGTGAAATTGGTAGACACAAGGGACTTAAAATCCCTCGACCTTCGGTCATGCCGGTTCGAGTCCGGCAGCGGGCACCAATTCCTGACGCGCCTGCTGGGCGCCGCGCTTCTGGCGCTTGGCATTTCGGCGCCGGCGGCGCAGGCCAATGACGCGATCTACAATGCCACCCTGCCAACGGTGCGCAGTCTCGACGAAAGCCGGTACGGCTTCCGGCAGGGCGACGTGATCGTCGCGCCGATCCCGATCAACAACCCGACCATCGGCACCGGTCTGGCCGGGGTGGTGGGGTATCTCTACCAACTCGACGCGGACTCGCCGAAATCCTATCTCGGCATTGGCGGGTTCCGGACTAACAATGGCAGTCAGGGGTACGGGTTCGGCACCCAGACGGGGTTCGGAGACGGGCGCTGGCGGCTCGGCCTCCTGCTCGGGAAGGCCGAGGTCAACTATGATTTCTTCGGTATCGGGCGCAGTGACCTGCGGCTGCCGATCGCGCAGGATGCGCTCTTTGCCCAGGTGACGGCGGCCTACGGATTTACCCCCGATATCCTTCTTGGCCTGAAGGCCCGCTATATTGACAGCGAGATCGACCTCGATCTCGGCAGCGGCCTGCCGCCCGATCTGCGCCCGCGGGTGGAGAGCCTGCTGGCCGGGCCGACGGTGGAGCTTGATTTCCGCGACGATGATTTCTACCCGACCGACGGGTTCCATGCCGATCTGGAGCTGCTGCAAAGCGCGCCGCTCGAAAGCGACACGCTCGATTTCACCGTCGCCTCGGCGCGGATGGAAAACTACCTGCCATTCGGGCCGGACATGATGGTCGCCACACGCCTTGCGGCCTGCGGCGTCGACGGTGACGCGCCCTTCTACGAGCTTTGCACCATCGGCGGAACCGACGGGTTCCGCGGCTATCCGGTCGGCCAGTTCCGCGACTATGCGCTTCTGTCCGCGCAGGCCGAGTTCCGCAGCCGCCTGACCGAGCGGATCGGGTTCACAGCCTTTGTCGGCGCGGGCCAGACCGCGGCAGATTTTGGCAGTTTCGGGTCGCGTGATCCGGCGCTGGCGGGCGGCGCGGGTTTCCGCTTCCGCCTGTCCAAGGATTTCGGCCTCGATTTCTCCATCGACGCGGCGGCCAATGTGGATGGCGACCTGACCACCTATGTCTATGTCGGGCAGCGGTTCTGACGCCGCACAGGCAGGTCAGCCGGCCATCCGGCGGATTTCATCCAGAAGCGCCCTGGGGACCTGAAGCCCGTTGCGGTCGGCATCCGTGCGTCCGTCCTGACGCCGCCGTCCGGGCAGGCGCGCGCCGTCCTGAGCGTCGATTTCTGCAAAGAGCGCGGTAATCCGGTCGAGCGCCTCGGGGCGCGATGCGCCGGGGTCTATCGCGATAAGGAACTGGCCGACGGCGGGCGCGGGACCTTCCGCATCGAAGAAGGACGCGGCCTGATAACTGAAATGCGGACCGGCAAGTGCGCCTGCAAAAATCTCCACCATCAGCGCCAGCGCCGCGCCCTTGGCGCCGCCCGCGGGCAGCATCGCCCCGTCAAGCGCGGCCTTGGCATCCGTCGTGGGCCGGCCGTCCCGGTCCACCGCCCAGCCTTCTGGGATAGGCTTGCCAAGCTTCGCCGCCGCCATGATCTTTCCGCGTGCCACTTTCGAGAGCGACAGGTCGATCACCAGCGGCGCGCCGTTGTGGCGCGGGGCGGCAAAGGCGATCGGATTGGTCCCGAAGAGCGGCTCGCTGCCGCCCCAGGGCGGCATGGAGGCCGGCGCATTGGCCATCATCAGTCCGATCAGCCCGGCTTCGGCAAGCCGTTCAACCGGCTGGCCGAGCGCGCCGCAATGGTGCGAATTGACGATGGCCGCACAGGCTATGCCAAGCTCGCGCGCGGCAGACACAAGCGGATCATGCGCCGCGTCGAGCGCCGGATAGGCAAAACCGAGGCCGGCATCGACGCAGATCGTGCCGGGCCGGGGGCGCGTTACGGCGGGCGTGGCCTGCCCGCGCACCTTGCCCGCCCGGGCCTGCGCCGCATAGGCCGCCACACGGGCAAACCCGTGGCCTGACAGGCCCTCGGCCTCGGCCTGAACGAGCGCCTGCGCCACGCGGGCGGCATTGGCGGGGCTTACATCATGGGCTACCAGCGTGCGGGCGATCAGCGCGCGGCCCTCGTCGGGAAAGATGGTCTCGGTGTCCATGCGTCTGCATCCGCCTTTCTGGTGATGCGCCCCGTCTTCTTCGGGGCGCATCCGCGTCGTAGCGGACCGGTCGAAATGGTCAAGCGCTGCGATAGAGCTTGGTCATCACAAACTCCCGGTGGCCCAGCGCTTCGGCGGCGGTATGGCGGCCATTCGCGGTGCGCCGGATCATGTCGATAAGCGCATCTCCGGCCTGATCGATCGTCTGTTCGCGGGTCAGCACGCCCGTCACATCCACGTCGATATGCTCGCCCATGGTGCGCAGGGTGCGCGGGTTGCCGGAAATCTTGATGACCGGAACAATCGGGTTGCCCACGACATTGCCCTGACCGGTCGGGAACGTGTGGATCACATAACCTGCCGCCGCCATCAGGGTGACGCATTCCGCCGCCGCCGAGGAGGTGTCCATATAGTAGAGGCCCGGGCCCATGGCCGGTGCCTCTGCCGGTTCCAGCACGTCGATATAGCGCGAGGTCCGGCCGATCTTTTCCAGATTGCCGAGCGCCTTTTCCTCGATCGTCGTCAACCCGCCGAGGATATTGCCCTTGGTCGGCTGGCTGTCCGACAGGTCGGAGGTCTTGTGCGCCTCGATCACCTCGTCCTGATAGGCCTGGAAGGTCTTCATGAATTTCTCGGCCGCTTCGGGCGTGGCGGCGCGTTTGGCACAGATATGCTCGGCGCCCGTGATCTCGGAGGTCTCGCCGAAAACGCCCGTCAGGCCGTGCGGCAGCAGCTTGTCATACATGTTGCCGACCGTGGGGCAGGAACTGAGACCCGTGGTGGTGTCGCTTTCCCCGCATTTGGTGGACACCCACAGCTCCGACAGGTCGCAGCTTTCCTTCTGCAATTCCGTCGCCCAATGGACATATTCCTTGGCCTTCCAGCTCGCCTGCCGGATCGTCTCGAAATCGCCCTTCTGCTCGATGGAAAAGCCGGTCACGGGCTTGCCCGTCTCCGCGATCCCGTCGACGATCACCTGTGTCCAGTCCGGTTCGATCCCGATCACGATCACGGCGGCCACATTGGGGTTGGCGCCGGTGCCGATCATGGTGCGGAAATGCAGGTCCAGATCGGCGCCGAACTGGAGCCGCCCATAGGCATGGGGCAGGGCCATCGTGCCCTTCACATTGTTCGCCACCGCCTCGCAGGCTGCGTTGGAGATATCGTCCACCGGCAGGATGATGACATGGTTGCGCACGCCGACGCGGCCATTCTCGCGCCGCCAGGCCTGAATTTTCTGGTCCGAATTGCCCATGATCGCCCCCTTACCAGCGCTTGGTCTTGAGATTGTGCGTATGCACGTGACTGCCTTTGGCGGCGGGGCCGACCATCCGGCCGATATCCGCGCCGTATTTGATAACCGTGTCGCCTTCGGACAGATCGCCCAGCGCGACCTTGTGGCCGATCGGCACATCGTCGGTAACGGTCAGGCGGAAGTCGGAATTGTCAGCGGTCACGACGCAGAGCATGTCGGTGCCGGCGGTCAGGCCTTCCACCACGACGACGCCCACATTGTCGTCGCGGTCATGGACCAGAAGTTGCGGATGGGTCATCGTCACCTCCCGATTGTGATGATAGTTTTTATATCTTATATAAGAAGTAGCGCAAAAGGCGCGCGCGGTCGAGAGGGTGCATGGCAAACGGCGAAGGCAGCATGAAACTGGCGGCGGAACCGCTCTATCGGCAAGCGGCGGACTTGATGATCCGAAATATCGCTTCGGGGATCTGGGCGCCGGGGATGCGGTTGCCCAACGAGTTCGATCTGGCAGAGGAGTTCGGCGTCAGCCAGGGCACGATCCGCAAGGCGCTGGGCGCGCTCGAAGCGCGCGGGCTGCTGACCCGTGCACCCGGGCGCGGCACGGTCGTGGCCCGCACAACCGAGGAGGAGGCGCTTTTCGCCTTCTTCCGTATGCGCGACGACAAGGGCCGGATGCTGGTGCCCGAACCGCTCAGCGAAACATTGGCCTTCAGCACGCCCACCGAAGCCGATCATGCGCTCTGGCCCGGTGAGGAGAGGCTCTTCCATATCCGCCGCGTGCGTCAGGCGCGTGGTGCACCGCTGGCGCTGGAACTGATCTGGCTGCCGGTCGGGCGGCTGGCCGGCGGCAGTCCGGGCGGTGCGTTCACGCTCCCCGAGGGACCGTTGCCCAATTCGCTCTACCCCTATTTCCAGGACCGGTTCGGGCTGTCGATCACCGCTATGGATGAAGCGCTCGCAGCGGTCTGCGCCACGTCCGAACAGGCGCAGGCGCTCGGTGTCGCGGCCGCCACGCCGCTTCTGGAAGTGCGGCGCACGAGTTTCGATCCGGCCGGCGATCCGGTGGAGCGGCGGCTCAGCTACTACCTGACGGATGCCGGGCGCTATGCGGTGAGCCTCAGCCGCTAGTCCGGCAGCGCCGCCAGATGGTCGGCCACGCGGCGCGCGATCAGGTCGGAGACCCGCTTGTTCGACTGTTTGGTGACACCCGCAATATGCGGGGTCAGGATGAGGTTCGGCATGTCGGGAAAGCCCGCACCTGTCTCCGCGGTCATCGGTTCGGCCTCGAACACGTCGAGTGCAGCCCCGCCGAGCCGCCCGCTCCTGAGCCGCGCTACCAGCGCGTCCTCGTCGAGCACACCGCCGCGCGCGGCGTTGATGACCACGGCCTGTGGCGGCAACCGGTCGAGCTTCGCCCCGTCGATCAGATGCCGCGTCCCGTCTGTCAGGGGCACGTGCAGGCTGAGCACATCGGCCCGGTGCAGAAGCGCATCGAGCGGCAGGGATGTCACCTGCGCCCAGGCCGGGTCCTCGGGCGCGACCATCGGATCGTGGGCAACCACGGAAAAGCCGAGCGCCTGTGCCAGTGTCGCCGTGTCGCGCGCGATCGCACCGAAACCCACAAGGCCCATCGTCAGGCCCGCCACCTCGCGTCCCGCCGCCGTCCCGCGCGGCCAGTCACCAGCCCGCATCTCCGGCCCCATCATGTAAGCGCCGCGCAGGAGCATCATCGCGCTCGTCACCACATATTCGGAGACCGACCGTGTATTGGCGCCCGTGGCAGGGAAGACAGCAATCCCGCGCGCGGCACAGGCGCTCTGGTCGATATTGTCGAGCCCGACGCCGAGCCGCCCGACGCAGGTCAGGTCCGGCGCCGCCTCAAGCAACGCCGGCGTCACCCGTGTCCGGTTGCGCACGATGAGCGCGCGGCATCCGGCCAGCCGGCCCGGAATCGCGGCCTGATCGTCGGCCAGTTCCGGCGCATAGTCGACGCTGTGCTGCTTGCGCAGCGCGGCAACGGCGCTGTCATCCATGAATTCGGTGATCAGGATCATGGGCCACGCCCCTCCAGTGAAACGGCCTGTCCGGTGCGGGCGCTCTCCTCCGCCGCCTCGCCCACGAGCACCGACCAGAACCCGTCTTCCAGCCCGACCTCCGGCTGGCCGTCGCCCCGGCGGACCAGATCGGCAAACCGCTGATGCTGGTAGAAGGTGGAGCCGTGATGGTCACCCGCCTGCAGGATGCGCGGATCGACCTCGATTACAGCTTTCTCCTGCCGTTTGGTTTGACGGTCTGAAAACTCGACCTCCGAGGCGCGCTCCTCCCCGTCGGCGGAAAAGCGCGCCGGTCCCGGCACACGGGCGTCGATCCGGCCCAAGGGCCCTGTGACGCTCACTTCCTCCTGCCAGTAGCTGCCTTCGCCGAACATGCACAGATCGAGCATCGCGCGGCTGCCATTGGCAAAGTCGAGCGTGACGAACCCGTTGTCGAGAATGTCCGGCCGCTGACCGTCATAGGATTCGTCGCGATGGTTCACATCCGCCCCGCCCGAGGCATAGACCCGCACCGGATCGCTGCGCAGCACCAGCCGCATCAGGTCCCAGAAATGGCAGCATTTCTCCACCATCGTGCCGCCGGTGCGGGCGTTGAACCGGTTCCAGTCGCCGACCTTGGACAGGAAGGGAAAGCGGTGCTCGCGAATCGCCATCATCCGCGCGTCGCCGACCCGTCCGCGATGCACATCCGCGATCAGTTGGGCCACCGGCGGCATGTAGCGATACTCCATCGCCACCCAGACCGGCGCCGTGCGCCCCACGGCAAGTTGAATCACGGTCCGGCAATCCTCCGACCGGATGGCGAGCGGTTTTTCCACCAGCACCGGCTTCGGCGTGGCGAGCACGTCGCGCAGGATCGGCAGGTGCAGGTCGTTGGGTGCGGCAATCAGGTAGGCATCGCAGACATCCGCCGACAGGAGTGCGCGGTGGTCGGAAAAGGCGTCCGCCCCGCCAGCCAGATGGCGGGCCGCAGATCGCATGCCCGGGTCGGGGTCGGACACGGCCGAGATGGTGGCGCCTTCGAGCAGAGCGATGTTGCGGATATGCTCCTGCCCCATCATGCCTGCGCCGATGATCCCGTAGCGCAGCCCGCTCATGGCCGGTGTCCCAGATAGGTCACCGGCAGGCCGAGTGCGGCGGCGATATGCTCAAGCGCCGCTGTATGATCGCCATAGGCAAAGGCCATGTGATGTTCGAGCCCGCTGTCCATCACGTCGGCCATGACTGCACCTGCAGGGGAATCGAAGCGCAGTGTGCCGGATGTGCCGGTGAAGGCCGGCGGGCGGTCGAGCATCTCCCCGCGCGCAAGGATAAGGCTCGTGCGGCCGCGTGCCTGGCTCAACCGGACACCGGTGACAGGGCCGGGTTTCAGCGCGAATTCGAAGAGGAGCGCCATCTTGCGATTTGTGTGCACGGTGGAGGAGACGCCGCCCGACGGCGCCGCCATGTCGCGCGGGGCCTGTCCGCAATGCCAGATGACCGCGCTGTCGTCGGCGGTGTCGACATCCACCAGATCGGCAAGAAAGACCGGCGCGTCCGCCACATGCTGCAGGATGAGTTGCGTGACCGCGCCATAGACATCGGCCTCGCAGGCGCAGGGCAGACGGGCCTCCCCCATGAGCGCGGCCGGACCGCAGAGCGCCGCGCCATATTCGGTGAATGTCTCCGGCCAGCAGCGGATCGCCAGCGCGTCGAGGCGGCGGTCTTGCCCGAACCGGCGCAGGGCCTCTGCCAGACGCAGCGACCGGTCCAACTCACCGGCGTCGAGCGCGTCGAGACCGGTCGTGCCGTCCGCGGCGCGCGCCTGCATCCCGGCGGTCGCCTCCGGCGCGAGCGCCTTGGCGGCATCGAACAGCCCGTCGAGCGGAATCGGTTCCACCTCCGCCCCGATCAGGCTGCGCAGCGCATCGGCATCGTAGGCACAGGTGTCGAACCCGTCGGGATGGGCGCCGATCCGCCCGATCCGCAGATTTTGAAGCTCTCGCGGCAATTCTCCGTCCGGCGGTGCTGCGTCGGCAAGCGCGCGCGGTTGCACCTGTCGCTCGCCTGCGAGCAGTTCGGCCAATGCGGCACCCGTGTCCGGCGCGTCCGGATCGGTGTAGAGCCAGGAAAAGCCGCGCTCGTTCCGTCCCAGCGCGTGGGACGCGAGGTTGAGGCCGCAAAAGGCATTGAGCCGCAGCCTGCCGCCCTGCCGCGGCTCTGGCACGGCCCAGATCGCGAGCGGCCGGTCGGTGCGCGTCGCCACCTCCATCAGGAAAGCGGCATCGGTGAAGGTGACTTGCAGGACAAGGATCAGGTCTGGCGGATCGGCCAAAAGCGCGTCGAGCGCGGCGCGGGACGCATCGGGCTCCATCAGAAGCGTACGTGATCCGGTCAACTCGTGATCAGTTCCATCCAGATGTGCCAGCATCGCGGCAAGACGGTCCTCGGCATAGGCGACATCGAAGGTCGATCGCGCGAGCGGCAGCACTCCGATCTTCATCTCAGGCCTCCGGATAGGTATGGCGGAAACTGGCATCCGCCGGGTGGAAGTCGAGCCCGGTGCCGCCGAAGCATGCATGCTTGTGCCACGGCGTGGCGTCCGCGCGGGTCAAAGCGGCGATTTCAGCGCAATAGGCGCGGCCGTCGGACTCCAGATCGCGGCGCATCGCCGCCCAGTCGGGAAAGGCGGCGAACGCGTCGAGCCAGATGGCGCGACCGGCCAGATAGCCCGATGCGCCGGCCGCATAGGCGTGGGTCAGGATTTTCCGGAACGCCGCCTTGCCGGCCCCGGCCGACAGCATCACCCACGGCCGGCCCGCAAGCCGGCCCATCTCGTCGAAAAGCGCCTGATGGGCGCTGTCAGTCGCGCCGTCCGCAGCCAGAATATCATCTGCCGCCACCGGGCTTTCGAGCTTGAACACGTCGACGCCGAAATCGGGCGCGGCAAAGGTTTCGACCGACGCCAGAACATGCTCGGCGCGTTTTGAGCGCATCTCCACATAGTCGCCGGTCTGCTCTGCGTCGCTGGCGAGCGGATAGACGAGCAGTTCGAAGAGGAACGGAATGTCGTGGCGCGCGCAGGCATCCCCGATCCGGGCGACCATGTCGCGCTGATGTTGGTTGATCCCCGGGTCCGCATCGGGGCGATACCAGGCGAGCACTTTCACCGCATCGCCGCCCATGCGCTTGATTTTGCCGACCGACCAATCGTCGATCTCGGCGCTCCGCCGCCCGCGGCCTGTATCCTCGAAGAGCGAATCTTCCAGCGTCACGATCAGCCCCTTGGCCGGCGACAGCGCCGGCAGTCCGCGCGGAATGGCGAAATGCGGGTCGAGAAGCATGGCGCTGCTCTGGTCCTGCAGCGTCTCGATCAGGAGCCGTTTGAACCCGGCCACATCATCATAGGGGGCTTCCTCCTGACCGTAATGGACCGCAATCGGTCCCTTGATCGGCGGCCGCTGGTCCACGGCCGTCATCAGAAAGAAACCGTCGGCATCGGCCATGCGGCGCATGCCCCAGAGTTTGCCGGGCGAAAGATGGGTCATGTCATGTCCTTCAGGAACTGGAGGGTGCGGGCACGGTCGGGCGCAGCGGACCCGCCCCCGGTGCCCATGCATTTGAGAGCCGCTGCCGCGGAGGCAAAGCGCAGGGCGGCGTCGAGCGGCTGGCCCTCGCCGAGCGCAAGCGCGAAGGCGCCGTGCCAGACATCGCCCGCGCCGAGCGTGTCGCGCACATCCACGTCGAATGCGGGCATGTGGCGAACAGCGCGGCCATCGGTCCACCAGAGGCCGGCCTCCCCGTCCGTAACGATGAGTGTGGCATCAAGCGTGGCCGCGGCGGCTTCGAGCGCACGGTCCGGCGAGTCGATACCGGTAAATTCGGCCAGCCCGGCCCGGGCAAAGGCGACATGGGTCGCGGCCTCGGCCATGGCCCGCGGCACCGGCGCCTCCCCGTCGAGCACGGCGGGCAGTCCCGAAGAACGCGCGGCGGCCAGTGCCGCCAGACCTGCCTCGGGCCAGCGCGTATCGGCGAGCACCGCGTTGATGCCGTCAAGCGACAGGGAGGCCGGGTCAGGCGTTTCCGACAGGCCCGCGCCGCGGAAATTGACGACCTGTCGCTGGCCGGCACTGTCGATCGGCACCGATGAGACGGGCATAAGCGCGCCCGGCGTGACATGGAGGCCGGACAGGTCGATCCCTTCCGCCCCGAGTGCTGCGCGGGCGGCGCCTGACAGCAGATCATCGCCCATCCGGCTGACGAGCCGCACCTGTCCGCCCAGACGCGCGGCGGCGACAGCGGCATTGGCCGCACAGCCGCCAAGCCGCAGCGCGGCATCCGTGGCGCGGTACTTGACCCCGGCGCGCGGCAGGTCGGGGACCTGCATCAACAGGTCCATGGCCGTCATGCCGGTGACGAGAAGTCCGGTCATCGGTCCGGTCCTGCGGGCATGGTTGGTCCTGTGCGTCGTTGCGAAATACGCGGCACGCGAATCTTCTCCGGATGGTCTGGTTGGGTCGCCGCGCGGGGCGCAGCGGGACGGCCGGGGCGCGGCGGTGGTTGACCGCGCGCGCCCCGGACCTGAAGTCAGGCGGTCAGTTCAGGTCCTTGGCCAGATCCGCGTCGATCTGCTCCTCGGCCGACGCGACGGCCTCGGTCAGCGCGTTGAAGATTTCCTCCCCGCCATCGACATTGGATTTGAACCATTCATAGACCGGTTCGGCCGCCGCCTTGAACGCGGCTTTCTCTTCAGGTGTCGGGACATAGAGGTCACCGCCACCGGCCACGAAATCCTCGTAAGCCTGGATCGACTTGCGCTTCGGCGAAGCAAAGGTCGCCTGCTGGAGCGCAACGAAACCATCCACCACGACACGTCGCATATCCTCGGGCATGGAGGTGAACTTCTCGTTGTTCATCCACCAGAGCGCACCCATATAGGCATGGCCGTCGAGGGTCACGTATTGCAGGCCCGCGTCGGGGAATTTCATGCCCATGATGTCGGTGATGCCGTTCTTCGACCCTTCAACCACGCCGGTCTGGAAGGAGGTGAAAAGTTCCGGCCACGGGATCGGCGTCGGCGAGGCGCCAAGCGCTTTCACCAGTTCCTGCGGCAGGTCGGCGACCACGGTGCGGATCTTCAGGCCTTCCATGTCGGCCGGGGCTGCGATGCGCCGCTTGGTGTTGGCGAAATTGCGCCAGCCGCCGGTGTTACCGATGGTCATCAGGCGGATCGCACCGCCGGAACTTTCCAGCGCCATGTCGCGCATCTTGCGGGTGAAATCGCCCGACAGAACGGCCTCGGCCACGCGGTCGTCGCGCATCAGGTAGGGCAGGTCGAGCACCTGCACATAGGGGAAGATGCCCGCGGCCCCGCCGGAGGTGGAGATATAGACATCGATGGTGCCGTCGGCGACGCCTTGCAGACATTCCGCCCCGTTGGCGCAGAGTTGGGTGCCGATGAAGAGTTCCACCTCGATCGCGCCGTTCGATGCGCTTTCGACGAAGTTCTTGAAGACGACGAGCCCGTCATAATCTTCGTCATTCTCGTTCGAGTTGGCCGTCGCGCGGACCGTGTAATCCGCCGCCGCCGCTGCCGTTGCCGCCGCACCGCCCAAGGCGGTGGCCAGCAGAACCGACCGCAGAATCCTGTTCAGTTTCATGGTCTTCTCCCTATGTTATCTGTTTCAGCGCTCATTGGATGAACCCTGTCAGGCGCGGCACGGTCAGCGACAGTGCCGGGACAAATGTGATCAGAAAGATCACCAGAACCTCCACGGCCAGAAATGGCAGAATGGCCTTGGAGATCGTCTCCACGCGTTCCCCGGAGACCGAGGAGGCGACAAAGAGCACCAGACCCATCGGCGGCGTGGCCAGTCCGACGGTCAGGTTGACGCTCATGATGATGGCGAAATGCACCGGGTGCACGCCGATATCGACAAAGATCGGTCCGAGGATCGGCCCGAGGATGATGATCGCCGGTCCGGCATCGAGGAACATGCCGACGACGAAGAGCAGGATGTTGATGAGGAAGAGCAGCACCAGCGGATTGTCGGTCAGGCCGAGGATGAAATCCGCCATATGTTCGGGCGCATGGCTGAGCGACACGACGGTCTTGAAGGCGACCGCCGCGCCGACCAGAAGCAGGACGGTGGAGGAGGCCAGCGCCGATTTGGTCAGGATCGCGGGCAGGTCGCGCAGCGACATGGAGCGCAACAGCAGAAGCGAGATCAGGAGCGCATAGGCCACCGCGATCACCGAGGCTTCGGTTGGGGTGAAGACACCGGCAAGGATGCCGCCGAGGATGATGATCGGCGTTTGCAGCGGCACGACAGCGCGTTTGCAGACGATGCGCAACTCGGCGTCCATCCGCTGCCGCTGGCGGTAGAAAATCGCCTCGCTCACCAGCGCGAAAACGAGCAGAATGAGCCAGACCGGCAGGCTGTGGACCGCAGGCACCGCCAGACCGACGAGCAGCATCAGAAGCCAGAGCGCGCCGATCATGTTGATCCGCGCAAGGATGCGGGCGAGCATGTCTTCCACCCGGCCGAGGCTGTGCCCCTTGCGCACGATCCGCTCGGCCTTCGGCAGGTCGTAGCGGTCGGCCAGCAGGCGCACCATCAGCATCAGGCCGACGCCCACGAGGATGCCCGGCACAATGCCGGCAAGGAAGAGCGCCGCGACGCTTTCCCCCATCACATAGGCATAGATGATCATGATGCCCGAGGGCGGGATGATCGGCCCGATGACCGACGAAGCCGCGGTGATCGCGGCGGCGAATTTGCGCGAGTAGCCGTTCTTCTCCATCGCTGGGATTAGGGTCGAGCCAAGCGCCGACGTGTCGGCCACGGCCGAGCCCGACAGACCGGCAAAGAGGATCGAGGAGAGGATGTTCACATGCGCCAGCCCGCCGCGCAGGTGGCCCATCATCGCCTGGCTGAATTCGACAAGCCGGAGCGTGATGCCACCACGGTTCATCAATTCGCCCGCGAGCATGAAGAAGGGCAGCGCCATCAGCGGGAAACTGTCCATCCCGTTGTAGACATTGCGGTAGAGCACGGCGAGCTGCTTCTCCTGCCCGTCCATCCACAGGAGCAGTCCCGGTGCGGCCAGAAGCGCGAAGAAGACCGGCAGGCTGATCAGCAAGAGAAGCAGGAAGAGCGGGAGGAACCAGACCAGCATCAATCCGTCTCCACCACACGGCGGTCCGGGTCCCAGACCGGATCGGCATCCGCATCGAAGAGCGCCACGATCCGCGACAGGATCAACTCCAGTGTCACGAGCACCATCAGGACCATGCAGGTGAAAAGCGCTGCATGCATATAGGCCAGCTTGACCTTCACCGCCTCGCCGCCGACCAGATCGAGCGGCAGCCGCAGGCTGGAGGAATTGAACCGTCCGGCAAAGCCCGTCACATGGTCCCAGCCGAAATAGACGCCGGTCAGGCAGACGGCGAGGCAGATCGCCAGAAGGAAAAGCTGCAGGATCAGGCCCGGGATGCGCGACAGGCTGGTCACGGCCATGTCGATGGCGACAAACCCGCCCCAGCGATAGGCGCTCGGCGCGGCAAGTCCCGTCATCCAGAGCATCAGGAACCGGGCGGCTTCTTCGGTCCAGTTCTGCGCGTCACCGATCACATAGCGGAAGAAGATCTGCGCCAGGATGATCGCTACCATCAGGCCGAGCGCCACCCATGCCAGCGCGCGGCCCAGCCGCAAAAGCCAGGTGTTGAGGACCGACAAGGGCCGCAACAGGGCGGAAATCAGGGCCAAGACGGTTCCTCCCAAAACCATCGCCGCGGACGGGCCGCAGCCGGAACCGCCCCCATCCGCTCCTCTTGTCGGGTGCGGTATTTGCGAAACGGTTTCGTTACGTTTGAGAAAACGAAAGCACGAGTCAATCTTTTTCCCGCTGCCGGTGTCACATCACCTGGCCTCGACAAGCGCGACGCCATGGTCGGCGCAGAGCTGGCGCAGGCCGGGATCTTGCAACCGGTCGGTCACGAAACTGTCCACCTGCGACAGGTGGCCGATGCGGATCGGGGCGGCGCGCCCGATCTTTGAACTGTCGGCGGCCAGAATGACATGGCGCGCATTGCCGGTTATCGCGCGCACGACCGCGGCCTCGCGGAAATCATAGTCCAGAAGCGTGCCGTCCGGATCGATGGAGGCCGCGCCGATGATCGCCAGATCGACCTTGAACTGCCGGATGAACTCGACCGCCTCCTCACCCACGATGGCGCCGTCGGACGCGCGGACAACGCCGCCTGCCACGATCACCTCTAGCCCCGGATATGACCTTATTTCATTGGCTGTGTTGATATTGTCCGTGAAGAGTTTGATGCCGGAATGGCTGGTCAGGCGACGGGCGACCTCATCCGTCGTTGTGCCGGCGTTGATGAAGACCGAGGATTGGTTCGGGATGAGCGCGGCGACCGCCTGTCCGATCCGGGCTTTCTGCGCCCGCGCCAGATCGGCCCGCAACTCGTAGGGCATATATTCAGCGCGCAGCGCCGCCCGTGCGCCGCCGTGGAATCGCTCGACCAGTCCCGCATCCGCGAGCGACTGAAGATCCTTCCGGATCGTCTGCGGGGTTGTGTCGAACCGCTGGGCCAGCGCATCCACCGTGGCGCGCCCTGCGTTGAGCACATGGGCGTGTATCTGGGCCTGACGCGCGGAAAGGGACATGGGCCTCGCCCTTCGGTTCACCTGAAACGAACCCGAACCCTAGCAGATTCGCGACAAAACGAAAGAAATTTTAGTCCCACGCTTTCGTTTTGCCATAGCGCGCCCCGTAATCGGTCGGCAGGTCTGTCTGCGGATGCCCGGTCAGGTGGCGCATGCGGGCAAACACATCAAAGCCCATCTGCAGCGCCATGTGGATCACGTCGATCGGCACCCAGTTTTCTTCGATCACGCCGTCCGACAGGCGGTAGAAATCCATCACCCGCATGTCGATCGGGCGGCCGGTCGGCGGCAGGCCGAGCCATTCGCCCAGATGCGTGCCGCGGACCGACGGCCAGCCGCCGGTCACGACGAACGGCCCGTCGCCGATGCGGATATAGTGGCCGGTGCCGGTGCGGTCGGGAAAGCCGATCAGGAACGGGATCTGATGATGTGTGCGGAAACCGCCCATGCCGATCGTGGTTCCGATGCCCGCCGGTCCGTACCAGAGGAAATCCTCGCTCCAGTACCGGCCATGATCCATCGAGTCGAGGCTCCGCCCGTCAAAGGACAGGAGCGCGCCATGCATGTCCAGCACGGTCTGGTAGTTCCGGTCGCCGAGCGCGGCATTGATCTGCGAGGGCTCGAGCGCGCCGCGGGCGGGCGGCTGCCACGCACCCTCGGTCCCGAGCGAGGGTGCAAAGGGCCAGACCCCGGCCTGCCGCATCAGGTCGAGCAGATCCGGCAAGACCCAGCTTCGCATGATCCGGTCGCCCTGGAGCATGTGCACCTCGCAGACGCGGAGAGCGACGAGACCGCCGGTGGCGGGAATATCGCAGAACGGGGCGTCGAACCGCCCCTGATAGACACCCATGCTCGCCACCAGTGCCTGGCCCTCGGAGCCCGGCGAAGTGCGCGCGTCGGGTTTTGAGATGCCTGCCGCCAGCAGATGGGTGCGCCGCTCCAGCTTCGGGAAGGCGGTGCGGATTTGGGACCAGACCTCGGCGATGGCGGCATGTCCGGTGCGCTCGTTGAACGGGTGCGCGCCGAACCAGAGCGCATCGGGGTGGTAGACCTCGTCAACCGCGGCCCCGCTGACGAGCGCATCGATCATGCCGTGAACCCGCGCCTTGTGATGTGCTGGATCGATCATTCTGTCCCCCGTCCGTCCGGTTGGTTTTGCAATCGTATGCAAAAATCCCTTGCCATAGCGTTTACCGCGAGTCTACGATTTGTTGCAATCGTATGCAAAAAGCGATTCCCCGGCGGCGTCAGGCGTCGGGAGCAACGGAAACAGGGACGGAAACGGGGGGCCTTCGCGCCATGGCCGAGATTCAGTTGCGCAGCATTTCCAAGCGCTGGGGCAGTTTCGTCGGCGTCCACAAATTCGACCTGACCATTGCAGACCGCGAGTTTCTGGTGCTGCTCGGACCCTCGGGCTGCGGCAAGACCACCACCATGCGGATGATCGCCGGGCTGGAGGATGTGACCGACGGCGAGATCGCGATTGACGGGCGCGTCGTCAACGATCTGGAACCCAAGGACCGCGACGTTGCGATGGTGTTCCAGTCCTATGCGCTCTACCCGAACATGAATGTCTACGAGAATATCCGCTTCCCGTTGAAGGTGCGCGGGGTCGATACGTCCACGCATGAAGAGAAGGTGCAGCGCGCCGCCCGGATGGTAGAGCTGACCGATTTCCTGCATCGCAAGCCAGCGGAACTGTCGGGCGGCCAGCGGCAGCGCGTGGCGCTGGCGCGCGCCATCGTCCGCGAGCCGAACGTCTTCCTGATGGACGAGCCGCTCTCCAACCTCGATGCGAAGCTGCGCGTCTCCACCCGCGCGCAGATCAAGAACCTGAGCCACGAACTGGCCGTGACGACGATCTATGTCACCCACGACCAGATCGAGGCGATGACACTGGCCGACCGGGTCGTGGTGATGAAACAGGGCCGGGTGCAACAGGTGGGGTCACCCACCGAGATCTACGACAATCCCGCCAACACGTTCGTGGCGTCTTTCATCGGATCGCCCGCGATGAACCTGATCGACGGGGACATGGCGGCGGGCCGGTTCACGGCACCTTCCACGGACATAGGCGGGCTGGATGTGCCCGACGGTCCCGTGACCCTCGGTTTCCGGGCCGAGGATGCGACGCTCGCGGCCGATGGTGCAGGCGACATCACAGCGCCCATCTACACGCTGGAACTGCTCGGCGACGCGACCATGATCACCGTGCGCATCGCCGACGCGCTCGTCTCCGTCAAGGCGGACAAGAATTTCCGTGCCGAGATCGGCACGCCCGTCGGGATCTCGGTCCCGCCGGAGATCTGCCACCTGTTCGATCGGCAGAGTGGTGAACGACTGGGGGAAACCCCGCCACAAACGGCCATGCCGGGCATGGCCGGATAATCGGTCCGG
The DNA here is from genome assembly GCF_009833495.1 of Oceanomicrobium pacificus. GTDB lineage: Bacteria > Pseudomonadota > Alphaproteobacteria > Rhodobacterales > Rhodobacteraceae > Oceanomicrobium > Oceanomicrobium pacificus. The sequence goes on from NZ_WUWG01000001.1 coordinate 1,010,755, forward strand.
CCGTCGACGACGGACCGCAACGCAACAAGGAGGACGACCAATGAAACTCAAGACGATGCTTGCGGCCGGAGCCGTTTCGCTGATCTCGACCGGTGCTTGGGCCGGGTGTGCCTTTGAGAATGACGTGCCGATCAAATCCCTGTCGGCCGGATTCGAAGCCTGGAAGGCCGTGACCGATGCGATGGCCGAATGCGGAAATGTGGAAGCCGAGCTCGATCAGGAGTTCCGCGAGAAGCAGCCCTCCGCGTTCGAGGCCAATCCCTCGCTCTATCATATCGGTGGCGTGGCCAACTCCACGATGGTGCCGCTGCTCAATGCCGGCACGATCCGTCCGCTCGACGATCTGGTCGAGAAATACGGCCAGAACCTGACGCCGAACCAGCTCATCAAGGTGGACGGCCAGACCATGGCCATCGCGATGATGGTCAACACCCAGCACCTGATGTACCGCGAGGATATCTTCAGCGATCTGGGGCTGGAAGTGCCGACCACCTATCAGGAGATGCTCGACGCCGCGGCCAAGATCCAGGAGGCCGGCGTGGTCGAATATCCGATCGGCGGCACGTTCAAGTCGGGTTGGAACCTCGGCGAGGAATTCATCAACATGTATATCGGCGAGGGCGGGAGCTTCTTCGGCGAGGGCAACATGCCGGCCATCAACAACGAGCAGGGCGTTGCGTCGTTGGAGATGCTGAAGGCACTCACCGAATATATGGACCCGGAATATCTCGTGTCCGACAGCACCTATGTCCAGCAGCAGTTCCAGCAGGGCAAGATCGCGATTGCCAACCTCTGGGCCAGCCGCGCAGGTGCCATGGATGACGAGGCTGAGAGCCAGGTCGTCGGCAAGGTGAAAATGGCGGCCGCCCCGATGGGCTCCGCCGCGCCGGCCACGACGCTCTGGTGGGACGGTCTCGTGTTCGCCACCAACATGACCGACGAGGAAGCCGACGCGGCCTTCCGTGTCGCCATGGAAGGCATCGACGAGGAAATGGTCAAAGCCAACAACGACACGGCTGTCTGGCTGATCAACGGCTACGAGCCGGGTGAGGTTGCCATGGGTGCCGCCGCCACGGCTGCGGCCGGTGCGCTGCCCTATCCGGCCAGCGGGCCGATGGGCATCATGCACACCGCGCTTGGCAATGGCGTCGCGGCCTTCCTGACCGGCGACAAGGATGCCGAAACGACGCTGGCCGATATCGAAGCCGAATATACGACCGCGGCCAAGGAGGCCGGACTGGTCCAGTAACCCCTGGCGAGCCGGGCGGGCCTGGGCATCTGTCCCGGCCCGTCCTTCCCCGACACAGTTACCTCTACCGCCCCGGGGCGGTTCCAACCGCACCTACGCCCGCCCCGGGGCGGTGCATCCAACAGGGAGACCGCGCATGAAGTTCCGCACCTTCGCCGCCTTTGTCGCGCCGTCGATCCTGATGATGCTCCTCTTTATCGCCTTCCCGCTTGTCAGCGTGCTGAAACAGAGCTTCTACCTGACGCAGCCCGTCTACGAGATGGTCGAGGTCGAAACCTGCACGCCGGGTTTCCTGACCCAGACCTGCGTGACCGAAACCAAGGCCCAGCCGCAGCTGGATGAGTTCGGCAAGATCGTCACGACAACAACATTCGTCGGCCTGCAATCCTACCAGAACGTGCTGGAATTCGGGCGGGTCAAGGCCGCCTGGGCCAAGCGCAGCTGGTCGGAGTTCCAGACCATCGATTTCTGGAAAGCGCTGCGTTTCACGCTCACCTTCACCTTCATCACCCTGCCGCTGATCCTCGGCATGGGGCTTGGCATCGCGCTTGTGATCAACAATGCCACCCGCGCATTGCGGGGGCCGGTGATCTTCCTGTCGCTTCTGCCAATGATCATCACGCCGGTGATCGGCGCCCTGTCGATCCGCTGGCTCTTTATCGGAGACGGGATCCTGACCGCCGGTCTGGAATGGTGGCTGGAGCGTGACATCGCCATGTTCGCGCAGGCCTGGACGCTGGAACTGATGATGATGTTCTACCGCGTCTGGCATGTGGCGCCCTTTGCCGCGATCATCTTCTATGCCGGTCTGCAGACCGTGAACCAGGACAGTCTGGAAAGCGCGGTCATTGACGGGGCGAGCCGCTGGCAGCGCCTGCGCTACGTGATCGTGCCGCATCTGATGCCGCTCATCGTCTTTGTGACGCTGATCCACCTGATGGATGCCTACCGCGTCTTCGAAGAGGTTGTCGGCTTTTCCTCGCAGGCGCATGTGATCTCGCTGCAATGGCTGACCTATGACTTCCTCGTGCCAGACCAGGCCGGGAACCGGTCGGTGAGCCGTGCCTCCGCCAGCGCCATGCTGACCATGATCGGCATTGTCATCCTGCTCGTGCCCGTCCTGCGCCGGACCTGGCGCGACCATCGCGGAGGCCACTGATGTCCCAGCCACGCGCCCTGCGCCAGCCAGCGCTGCTCCGCATCTCCTCGGCCGCCTTTCTGGCCTTCTGGTGCCTCGTCGCGGCCTTCCCGATCTTCTGGATCACGGTGATGAGCTTCAAGGCCCCCGTCGATGCGTTCGACGCCAATCCGTTCAACGTGATCTTCGGGCCGGAAACACGGGCGCGCGGCAAGGGATTGTCGACCCTCGATATTCTTGCCGGGCTGACGCTCTTCTACGCCACGTGGCGCATTGCCATCGGTCCGCTGCCGCGCGCGGTCCGGGAATGGTCTCCGGGCGGTCAGGTCTGGATCGGCTGGATCATCGGCGCTTTGGTGACGGGGCTGGCCTTCGTGGTTGTGCTTTTCGGCGTGCTGCCGCCGGTCATGGATCTGCTGAACGGCATTGCCGGGCCGCTCGGGCGCGACGTGATCGGACTGACGACCGAACATTATCACACGGTCTGGATCGAGCGCGGCTTTACCCGCAATTTCCAGAACTCGCTTCTGGTGACGACCGGCGTTGTCACGATTTCCCTGACGTTCGGCACACTGGCCGGTTACGGGCTGGCGCGGTCGGGCTCGTCGCTCGCCTTCTGGATCCTGATCATCGCGCTTATTTTCCGGGCCCTGCCCCATGCGGTGCTCGTTGCCGGTTACCTTCCGGTCTTCATCAATTCGGCCGAGATCCTGCGCCCGATCCTTGGCGATGCCGCACCGACGCTCTACGGCAAGCCCGCTGCCACCATCGCGGTGCTCGTCGCGATCAACCAGCCCTTCACCATCTGGATGTTGCGGAGTTTCTTCCAGAATATCCCGGCCGACCTGGATGAAGCTGCGCGGGTGGACGGCTGCTCGCATTTTCAGGCGTTCCGGCGGGTCATCATGCCGGTCATGTGGCCCGGTGTGATCACCACCGGCCTTTTCAGCTTCCTGCTGGCCTATAATGACTTCCTTGTCACCTCGCTCCTGCTCGATGCGCAGAACCAGACGATGGTTCCGGCGATTGCGGGCATGTTCAACATGGAAACCACGACGACAGATCAGGTTGTGGCCGTGGCCGCCGCCGTGTCGATCACGGCGCCGCTCTTCCTGCTGGTGATGATCTTCCAGCGCCAGATCGTGTCGGGCCTGACGGCCGGGGCGGTCAAGGGATGAAGGGCGCGCGACCGGAACAGGCAGCACTCAGCCGCGATACGGACCTGAGCAAGACAGACGAGACGCGGGCCGTGATCGAGGCGATGGTCGACGGGCTCAACGATCACCGGATCGACGATATCGGCGCATTCTTCGCCGACAGTTTCCGCTGGATGGGCAATCAGGGCTGCGGCACCAAGATCGGGCTGCAGGCCTTTCAGGACAATTGGCAGCGCCCGTTCCAGGCGGCATTCAGCGACAAGGTCTGCATCGACGAGGCGCGGCTCTATATGGGCGAATGGGCGGCGGCCTTCGGGCGGCAGGAAGCGGTTCATTCCGGCCCGTTCATGGGCATTGCCGCGACCGGAAAGCGGGTCGAGATCCGCTACATGGATTTCTGGAAAGTGGTGGACGGCCGGATCGAAGACAATTGGGTGATGGTCGATTTCCCGCATGTTTTGGCCCAGCTCGGCGTGGACGTGTTCAACGGCGAGGGATGGGAGAATTTCGACAACGGGTCACGGGTGCCCCCGCGACCCGGCCAACCGGAGGCGCGCTGATGGCGATCCAGAAATTGAAGAGCGGCCGGTCCGATGCCGACCGCTCCTCCGATGATAGCAAGATCCGCTCCATCGTGGAGGCGACGCTGGCCGATATCGAGACGCGACGCGATGCGGCGGTGCGCGACTATGCGCAGAAGTTCGACAATTACACGCCGGACAGTTTCCGCCTGTCGCAGGCCGAGATCGACGCGCTGATCGCGACCCTGCCCGACCGCGACATCGAGGATATCCGTTTCGCTCAGGAACAGGTGCGCAATTTCGCGAAAGCCCAGCGCGACTCGATGCAGGATATCGAGGTGGAAACGCTGCCCGGCATCGTGCTCGGACACCGTCATATTCCGGTGCAATCTGTCGGCTGCTATGTGCCGGGCGGCAAGTTCCCGATGGTCGCCGCGGCCCATATGTCTGTGCTGACGGCCGCGGTTGCCGGCGTGCCGCGGATCGTCGCCATGACCCCGCCGTTCGGCGGCAAGCCGAACGCGGCGGTGGTCGCGGCCATGCATATGGCCGGTGCGCATGAAATCTACATTCTTGGCGGCATTCAGGCTGTCGGCGCCATGGCAATCGGGACCGAAACCATCGCGCCGGTCGACATGCTCGTCGGCCCCGGCAACGCTTTTGTGGCCGAGGCCAAGCGCCAGTTGTTCGGGCGTGTCGGCATCGACCTGTTTGCCGGCCCGACGGAGACCATGGTCATCGCCGACGATACGGTCGATGCCGAGTTGTGCGCGACTGACCTGCTCGGGCAGGCGGAGCACGGCTATGACAGTCCGGCGGTGCTCGTGACCAACTCCCGCAAGCTGGCGGAGGCCACACTGGCGGAAGTGGACCGGCTCCTGACCATCCTGCCGACCGCCGAGACGGCAGGCGCAAGCTGGCGCGATTATGGCGAGGTGATCCTGTGCGACAGCTACGAGGAGATGCTGGAAGTCGCCAACGAGATTGCCAGCGAACATGTGCAGGTGATGACGGATCGTGACGACTGGTTTCTGGACAATATGACGGCCTATGGCGCGCTCTTCCTCGGCCCGCGCACCAATGTGGCCAATGGCGACAAGGTGATCGGAACCAACCACACGCTGCCGACCAAACGGGCCGGCCGCTACACTGGTGGGCTCTGGGTCGGCAAGTTCCTGAAAACCCACAGTTACCAGCGGATCACCAGCGACGAGGCCGCGGCCGATATGGGCGCCTATTGTTCGCGCCTCTGCCAGTTGGAAGGGTTCGTCGGCCATGCGGAGCAAGCCAACATTCGGGTCCGCCGCTATGGCAAGCGCAACGTGCCCTATGGCGGAACGGTGGAGTGACGCAGATGACGGCCGATCCCCACAGCCGCCACAAGGCGCTGATCGCCCCGCTGCGGGCCGCCATGTACGAGTTTGCGACCGAGACTGTGCGGGACCGCCTGTCCGAACTTGTCGCGCCCGATGCGCCGATGCACCTGGCTTTCCCGTTCGAGACGCTTGACGGTCCCGCGGGCTGGCTTGGCGATGCGCTCGGCCCGCTCAAGACAGCGATGCCCGATCTGGAGCGGCGGGACCATATCGTCATGGCCGGCGCGGATACGGACGGGGCGCAGTGGGTCGGGTGCGGCGGCTATTATTGCGGCACCTTCGCCGCGCCCTTCCTCGACATCCCGCCGACCGGTCACATGGCGCATATGCGTTTTCACGAGTTTTTCCGCTTCGAGGATAACCGTGTCGTGGAGATGCAGGCGCTTTGGGACATTCCGGAACTCATCATGCAGGCGGGCGCCTGGCCGATGGGGCCGAGTCTCGGCCGCGAATGGCATATTCCGGGGCCCGCGACGCAGGACGGGCTGGTGCCCGGACCGCACGACGAAGCGCGGTCCGTGCGAAGCCGCGACCGCGTGATCGACATGCTGGAGCATATGAAACGGCACCCGGCGCAGGGCGGACCGGACGTGATGGAAATGGAGCGGTTTTGGCACGAACGGATGAGCTGGTACGGGCCGAGCGGCATCGGCACCGGGCGCGGTATCGGCGGGTTCCGGCACTGGCACCAGATCCCGTTCCTTAACGGCATGCCGGACCGTGGCCGCTATGTGGACGAGATCGACTATCATTTCTTCGGCGACGGCGACTATGTGGCGGTCACCGGCTGGCCCGACATGATCCAGACCGTGAGCGCGGGCGGCTGGCTCGGCATCGCGCCGTCTGACAAGCGGATCGAGATGCGGTCGCTCGATTTCTGGCGGCTCGAAGGCGACCGGATTCGCGAAAACTGGGTGATGGTCGATTTGTTGCACGCATTCGACCAGTTGGGCGTGGATGTGCTGGCACGGATGCGGGAATATGTCTCCGCCCGCCGGACGCCCGGCTTCACCCTGCCCGAAGGCCTTGCCCCATGATCGACCTGCCCCGCACACCTTCCTTCCGCCTCGACGGCCGCCGCGCACTTGTGACAGGTGCAAGCTCCGGCATCGGTCTGGGCTGCGCCGCGGCGCTGGCGGAAGCAGGGGCGCAGGTTGTGCTGGCGGCGCGCGGCCGCGACAGGCTCGATGCCGTCGCGGGCGCTCTTGCCGGGGCCGGCCATTCGGTGGAGGCCTGCACGCTCGACATCACCGACCCGGACGCGATCGAGGCCTGTGTGGATGGTCTCGGCCCGCTCGACATTCTGGTGAACAGTGCCGGACTGGCCCGCCATGCGCCGGCGCTCGACGCCACCGTGGCCGATTTCGATGCGGTGATGGACGGCAATGTCCGCGGGGCTTTCTTTCTGACCCGCGCGGTGGCACGCGGACTGGCGGCCGCAGGCAAGGCCGGATCGCTGATCAACATTTCCAGTCAGATGGGCCATGTCGGCGGGATCGACCGGTCGGTCTATTGCGCCACCAAACATGCGGTCGAGGGCTTCACGAAAGCGATGGCGATCGAATGGGGCCCCTTGGGCATCCGCGTCAACACGATCTGCCCGACCTTCATACGCACGCCGCTTGCTGCCGTGACGCTGGAAGACCCGGAGAAACGCGCCTGGGTCGAAGCCCGGATCAAGCTCGGCCGTGTGGGCGAGATCGAAGATGTGATGGGCGCCGTGACGTTTCTTGCCTCCGATGCGTCCGCGATGATCACAGGCTCGGCGCTGATGATCGACGGCGGCTGGACGGCGGAGTGAGCGCCATGGGGCAGGAGAAATCGACAGACCGCGTCACCTCGCTCGAAGTGGCCCGCCGCGCGGGCGTCAGCCAATCCGCCGTCAGCCGGGTGTTCACCCCCGGCGCGTCGGCCTCGCAGAAGACGATCGACAAGGTGCGCCGCGCGGCCTCCGAACTGGGCTACCGGCCGAACGTTCTGGCCCGGTCGCTGATCACCGGCCGGTCGCGGATCATCGGCGTGGTGGTCGGTTATCTGGAAAACCTCTTCTACCCCGAAGCGCTGGAAAACCTGTCGAACGCTCTGCAGGCCGAGGGCTACCATGTCCTTGTTTTCATGGCGTCCAACAGTTCCGATAATATCGAGACGGTCGTGCAGGAGATCCTCGACTATCAGGTGGACGGGATCGTGCTGGCCTCGGTCGGCCTGTCCTCCGACCTGGCAGGACGCTGCACGGATGCCGGCATACCCGTGGTGCTCTTCAACCGCAGTCAGGATGATGCCCGCCTCTCGGCGGTGACGTCGGACAATGTGGAAGGCGGGCGCAAGCTGGCAGAGTTTTTGGTGGCCGGCGGTCACAGCCGGATCGCCTATATTGCCGGGTGGGAGGAAGCCTCCACCCAGCGCGACCGCGAAGCCGGTTTCCGGGCCGGGCTTGAGGCCGCTGGGCAGACACTCTGGGCGCGCGACTGCGGAGAATTCAGCTATCCCGCGGCCCAGGCGGCGGCACGGCGGATGTTCGCGGGCGCCGACCGGCCGGACGCGGTTTTTGTCGGCAATGACCATATGGCCTTCGCCGTCATGGACACGCTGCGTTTCGAGTTGGGCCTGTCGGTGCCGGACGACGTGTCGGTCGTCGGCTATGATGACGTGATGGCCTCTGCCTGGCCAAGCTTCGATCTGACAACCGTGCGCCAGCCGGCGCGGCGGATGGTTTCGGAAACCGTCCGCATGCTGCTCGGCCGGATCGACGGCGCGGCGAGCGCGCCGGAACGCACAACCATCGACGGGCCGCTCATCGTGCGCGGATCGGCCCGCAAACCGGAAGGGTGGACGCCATGAAAGGGTTCGATCCGAAGTTCAGCGATTTCCCCGACTATATTATCGGGATCACCAAGGAGATCTGGGAGGACCGCCGGATCGCCACGCTGCATGACTATTACGCTCCCGATATCGTCGTGCGCTCGCCGGCTTCGGTGGTGGTCGGCAACCGCGACGTGATTGGCGCGACCATGGCGACCCTTGCGGAGTTTCCCGACCGGCGGCTCCTGGGGGAAGATGTGATCTGGTCCGGCGATCCGGAGGCGGGGATGCTTTCGTCCCACCGGATCATTTCCACGGCCACCCATAGCGGCGACGGGGTCTATGGCCGTGCCACCGGGAAGACGCTGCGTTATCGGATCATTGCCGACTGTCATGCGATTGCGAACCAGATCAACGATGAATGGCTGATCCGCGATCAGGGCGCGATCGTGCGCCAGCTTGGCCATGACCCGAAAGACTATGCCCGTGACCTGATCGCGCGCGAGGGCGGGCCGGAAGCCTGTGTGCACCCGTTCACACCCGACCGCGATGTTGCCGGACCCTATACGGGCAGCGGCAATGACAATGAATGGGGCCAGCGCTACGCGGATATCCTGAACCGGATCATGGACGCCGATATGGGCGTGATCCCGGCGGAATATGACCGGGCCAGCCAACTCGCCTATCCGGGCGGGGTGGAGGCGCTCAGCCATGACGGGGCCGACCGGTTCTGGATGGGGCTGCGGGCGAGTTTTCCCGATGCGACGTTCACGATCCACCACCGGATCGGGCGGGACGACCCGATGATGCCGCCGCGCGCCGCGCTGCGCTGGAGCCTGCAGGGCAGGCATTCCGGCTGGGGCATGTTCGGCGCACCGACGGGGGCGGAAGTGCATGTCATGGGTGCCGCTCATGCCGAGTTCGGCCCTTGGGGGCTGCGGCGCGAATATGCGCTCTTCGATGAAACCGCGATCTGGAAGCAGATTCTGCTCGCCACGGGGGAAGTCTGATGCCCGCGCCGGCCCATGCGACGGTCACCGTCGCGCGCAATTTCGACCATCCGGTCGACAGGCTCTTTGCCCACTGGACCAGCCCCGCCACCCGCGCGCGCTGGGAAGCCGGACCGGACACGGGCATGCGATACGCCGGCTTCGACACCCGTCCGGGCGGGGTCGAGACCGTGCATATCACCCATGAGGGCAAGGGGGTCGGCCACATGGTCCAGCGGATCCATGTGGTGGACCCGCCGCGCCTTCTGGCCGTTTCGGTCGAAGGCCATTTCGGCGGCGCTGTCACGATGATGATGCAACTCACCGTCCGGTTCAGCGCGCATAAGGGTGGCAGCCGGCTGGAGGCCGTCACCCAGGCGACCGATCTGGGCGGCCGTGACCCGGGCGAGCAGCAGGAACAGGGCTGGGCCTGGCTGCTCGACCGGTTCGAGGCCGACATTGCCGAACACGGGCTCGCGCCCGCCAATCCGGAGGACAGGACATGACCCCGCAGGAGATGGAAACCCGCATCGTGCGCTATGGCGATCTGGTGCCCTGCAAGACGGCCTTCATCGACGCCCACACGCCGGGCTCGGACCAGAAGGAGAATTTCACGATCATCGGCGGCGGTGTGTCGGAAAGCCCCGACCAGCATGTCCATATCAAGGACACGCCGGGCTTCAACATCGGCGCGGCGGGCCAGCCGCCCAAATGCCGCAACTCGCTCCATTCGCACCGCACGGCGGAAGTGTTCTTCGTCCTCAAGGGGCGCTGGCGCTTCTTCTGGGGGCGCTGGGGCACGGCTGGCGAGGTGGTGCTCGAAGAGGGCGACATTTTCAACATTCCGACCGGCATATTCCGCGGCTTCGAGAATATCGGCACCGACTACGGGATGATCATGGCGATCCTCGGCGGGGATGATGCGGGCGGCGGTGTGATCTGGGCGCCGCAGGTGATCGAGGATGCGCGCGACCACGGGCTGGTGCTGGGCGAGAATGGCAAGCTCTACGACAGCAAGAAGGGTGAAACCCTGCCGGACGGGGTCGGCCCGATGCCGCTCCTGTCGGAGGCTGAACTGGCAGGATTTCCCGAAACACCGGTGGAGGAGGTCGTCCGCGACTATGTCGCCCGCTATTGGGATCTGATGGCGCTGTCGGGCAAAAAACCGGCCAAGGTGATCGGCACGGATGCGCTATTGCGCGACCGGCCGGGCTTCGAGGTGGAGTTCCTCAGCCGTGACAGCATCGCTCCGTCAGCCTATGCGCTCGACCGGCACGAGATCCTGATGGTCATGCGCGGCCATTGGCGGCTGACCTGGGACGGTGGCGCGGCGACGCTCGCGCCAGGGGACACCTGCGCCGTCCCGCCCGGTCTGACCCATACGCTGGCCCCCGCCATGACGGGCGAGGCGAGCCTCTACCGGGTGACGAACACGGCCGATGCGGCCGGCCCGACCTGGACCGGTTGACCGCGATGGGCGTGCAGGACCCGCCCGTTTTCGACGGGCACAATGACGTGCTCCTGCGGCTCTGGTCGGGCGGCGCAGACGGGGTCGAGGAGCGGTTCCGAGCGGCTGACGGCGGGCATCTGTCGCTGGAGCAGGCCCGCGTAGGCGGGTTCGCAGGCGGGCTCTTCGCGATCTTTGTGCCAAGCCCCGAAGGGCTCGATTTCGCGGCCTTCCTGCAGGAGGGCTATGACATTCCGCTGCCCGATCCGGTCGCGCAGGACGGCGCCCTGCGTGTCGCCACGGAACAGGCCGCGATCCTGCACCGGCTCGACCGCGCCGGGCTCCTGTCGCTCTGCCGCACCGCAGCCGAGATCGATGCCGCAATGGGCGCGGGCCGGCTGGCGGCCGTTATGCATATGGAGGGCGCGGAGGCGATCGATGCCGATCTGCTGGCGCTGGACACGCTTCATGCGGCGGGGTTGCGGTCGCTCGGGCCGGTCTGGAGCCGCCCGACGATCTTCGGCCATGGCGTGCCGCTGCGGTTTCCATCGGGCCCCGATACCGGTCCGGGGATGACCGAAGCCGGGCGCCGGCTGGTGGCGCGCTGCGCGGAGCTTCGGATCATCGTCGATCTCAGCCACCTCAATATGGCGGGGTTCGAAGATGTGGCCGATGCCGGACTGCCGCTTGTTGCCAGCCATTCGAACACTCATGCCCTGTCGCCCGGTGCGCGCAACCTGACGGATGATCAGTTGCGCGCAATCGGCCAGACCGGCGGGATTGTGGGACTCAATTTCGGGACGATCTTCCTGCGTGAGGACGGGCGCGCCGACCCGGCTGGCGGGATGGAAGCCGCGATGCGCCATCTCGACCGGATGGTGTCGCTCGCGGGGGACGACCATGTCGGACTCGGCTCCGATTTCGACGGGGCGCCGATGCCCGAGGGGCTTGGCTCCGCGGCGGACCTGCCGAACCTGCGCAGGGCGATGCGGGACCACGGGTTCGGCGAACCGCTCATCGAGAAGATTTGCAATGCGAACTGGCGGCGGCTCCTCCGCCGCGTCTGGGGGAACTGAACATGACCAAATTTGCCGTGACCCATGTCGGCAGCCTGCCGCGCAGCCAGGAGGTGGTGGATTTCATCTTCGCGCGGGAACGAGGCGAAGACTATGACGGGGCCGATTTCGACGCCTGCATGGCCCGCAACGTCGCCGCGACCGTCGCCCGCCAGAAGGAGGCCGGGGTCGATGTGGTCAGCGACGGGGAGACATCGAAAATCTCCTACGCGACCTATGTGAAGGACCGCTATACGGGCTTCTCCGGTGACAGCCCCCGCAATGCGCCGGCCGATCTGAAGATGTTTCCCGGCTTTCTCGAGCGACTCGCCAACGATGGCGGCACGCCGAAATATGCCCGACCGATGTGCACGGGCGAGGTGCGCTCCAAGGGTCAGGGCGAATTGCAGAAGGATATCGACAATCTGAAAGCCGGAATGGCGGCGGCCGGGGTCGAGCGCGGCTTCATGAACGCGGCATCCCCGGGCGTGATCTCGCTCTTCCTGCAGAACCAGCATTATCCCGACCGAGAGGCCTATCTGGCCGCGCTCGCCGACGCGATGCGCGACGAGTATGAGACGATCACCAGTGCCGGGCTCGACCTGCAACTCGATTGTCCCGACCTCGCCCTGTCGCGTCACATGCTCTTTACCGATCTGTCCGATGATGAGTTCCTGAAGGTCGCCGAGATGCATGTCGAGGCGCTGAACCATGCGCTGGCCAATGTCCCGCAAGACCGGGTGCGGGTGCATATCTGCTGGGGCAATTACGAGGGGCCGCATTGCTGCGATATCGATATGGCGAAAGTCTTTCCCATCCTGATGAAAGCGAAGGCGCGGTATCTTTTGTTCGAGACCTCGAACCCCCGTCACGCCCATGAGTGGACCGTGTTCCGTGACCGGCGGGCGGACATTCCCGATGACCGCGTGCTGGTGCCCGGCGTCGTCGATACGACCACCAATTTCGTCGAACATCCCGAACTGGTGGCCGAGCGGCTGACCCGCTTTGGCGGAATTGTCGGAGCCGACCGCGTGATGGCAGGCACGGATTGCGGGTTCGGCACATTCGCGGGATTCGGCGCGGTCGATCCCGACATTGCCTATGCCAAACTGGCGACCCTGTCCGAAGGGGCGGCGCTGGCGCGAGATTGCGCATGACGCTGCCGCTCCTCCTCCTGCCCGGCATGATGTGCAATGCGCGGCTCTTCGCCCCGCAGGTGGCGGCCCTGTCGCCGTCGCGCACCGTATCGGTGCCGGGGATTGGCGGAGCGGACAATATGACGGAACTGGCGGCGGCCGTGCTTGCCGACGCGCCCGACCGGTTCGCGCTCGGCGGTGTCTCGATGGGCGGGATCGTCGCGATGGAGATCGTGCGTCAGGCGCCCGACCGAGTGGCCGGGCTGGCGCTTCTCAGCACCAATCCCCTGCCAGAGACGGACACAATCCGCCTCTGGCGGGAACCGCAGATCGAGGCCGTTCAGGCCGGGCATCTGCAACGGGTTATGCGGGACGAACTGAAGCCCAATTACGTCTCGGACGTGCCGCACCGGCAGGAGGTGCTCGACACTTGCATGACCATGGCGGTGGAACTGGGCCCGGACGTGTTCGTACGCCAGTCGCGCGCGCTCCAGTCGCGGCCCGACCAGACAGAGACGCTCCGCGCGCTCGATGTGCCCGCGCTGGTGCTTTGCGGGTCGGAAGACCTGTTGTGCCCGGTGGCGCGGCACGAGATGATGCACGAACTCATCCCCGACAGCACGCTGACGATTCTGCCCGGCATCGGGCATCTTGCAACTCTGGAAGCGCCGGATGATGTGACCGCGGCGCTGGAAGGCTGGCTTGCCCATGTCCATTGATCCCGATCTGCTGGCGCTCCTGCGCAGCGTCGACACGCCAACGGTTTGCAACGCGATCGAGACGGCAGAGGGGCGGCGCGGGTTCGACCGGTTCACCCGCGGCACGATGCTCTGCTCCGATCCCGTTGCACCGCCCATTGTCGGCTTCGCGCGCACCGCCCGCATCCGCGCGGCCGATCCGCCGGCCGAACCGGCGGACGTCCTGAAAGCGCGCCGGATGGACTATTACCGCTACATGGCGGGCGGCCCGGATCCGTCTGTCGCAGTGGTGGAGGATGAGGACGGCGCGGACGCTGTCGGCGCCTTCTGGGGGGAGATCAACACCACCGTTCACAAGGGGCTGGGCCTGAGCGGAGCGCTGACCAATGGTGTGATGCGGGACCTCGGCGACCTGCCCGACGGGTTTCCCGTGGTGGCCGGGTCGGTCGGCCCGAGCCATGCTTTCGTACACGTCACCGCGATCGACGAGCCGGTGCGGATTTTCGGGATGGAGGTCCGTCCGGGCGAGCTGGTCCATGCCGACCGCCACGGCGCGCTTATCATCCCGGCAGAGCTGATCAACCGGATGGCCACGGCGATCCGGACCTTGCAGCAAGCCGAGGCTCTGATCCTGGAACCCGCCCGCAGGCCGGAGTTCGATATCGAGGCGTTTGCCGAAGCATGGGCCGCATTCGAGAAAGCGCGAACTTGATCCAGAGCGGGGTCTGTTGTTGGCTGAATGCGCTTAGAAAATGCAACGATCAGGCCCCCGATGACCGCGATCCAACCGGGCGTTTGCCTGACATTCGACGATCTGTTTGTAGAGAACTGGCTGGCGGCGCGTCCGCTCTTTGACCGGTTTGATGCGCGTGTCACCTTTTGCGTGACGATGCTCCACATGGCGACCGAGGCGCAGCTTGACGGGCTGCACCAGCTTCAGAATGACGGGCACGAAATCGCGCTGCACAGCCGGACCCACCCAAGGCTAAGGCCCTATCTCGAGCGCCATGGGATCGAGCATTGGCTGGCAGAAGAAGTGGATGCCGGCATCCGCGAGCATCGCGCTGCCGGGTTTCCGGCAACCAGCTTCGCCTGCCCCTATCACGCCTCGACCCATGACACGCGCCGCGCGCTGGGCACGCGGTTCGAGATTGTTCGGACCAAGGGGCCAAGAGGCCTGACGGCAGACCGTCTGCCCCGCCGCGTTTATCGGCAAACCGGTCGCCATCGGATGGTCCACAATATCGGATCGGTGGATTTCCGTCATGTCGGACAGGGTGGCACCGGGTGGTTTGCCACGATTCTGGACTCCATTGCCGACGGGGGCGGCGTCGGTATTTTCACCGGTCATGACATAAGGTTGCGCAATGACGGCCCGGGCCGCTACGCGACGCTTGAAGACCTCGAACGCGCGCTGGCCATGATCCGCAGGCGCGGTCTGAAGTTCCACACATTGACCGGTTTCGCGCGCGCCATGGCGTTGGAAAGTCAGGCAGATCTCGCCGGACCATAAAGTCCGCTACTTAATACTTTCGGGAAAAACTGGTGCCGCTGAGAGGACTCGAACCTCCGACCCCATCATTACGAATGACGTGCTCTACCAGCTGAGCTACAGCGGCCAACCGGGGCGGTTTCTATGCCAGTTCGCGGGGCGTGTCCAGCGGTTATGGCGGCTCAGCCGGTCGCCACTTCCTCTGCATCCTCGATTTCCTCTTCCGCACCCTCGCTGGCCATCGCATCCGCCGTGTCGGCATCCTGTTCGGACAGGAGCCCGACGATCAGCGGCAGCATGGCCGAGCGGGCCTGTCCGTCCGCTTCCTGTTTCGGCAGCGCGGTCCAGCTCAGCGTGTCGAATGCCTCGCAACTGGCGCAGACCGGGTGCCACTGGGCGTGAATGGCGCGGCATTTGCTGCATACCCATTGCGGGCCGCGCGGCGCTTCGAGCGCCTTGGCGAGCCAGCCGCGCACCACGCGGTCCTCGGCGCCCGTGCCGCGTTCCGCCGCCGCCATGATGGCGAGGCTGCGGGCGGTCGGGTCTTCCTCTACCAGCGGGGCGATCGTGCTTCGGGCAGCGGGGAATTCCTCTGCCGCCAGTTGTAGTTCGGCCTTCAGCATGACCGATTCGGGATGGTCGGGCGCGGCTTTGAACAGGGGCGCGAACCGGGTCAGCCTTTCCCCGGGCGTCTCTCCGGGTTCGAGCTGCGCATAGGCGGCTGCCAGATCCGGATGCGGGGTTGTCGCCCAGGCTTTCAGGATCGTCTTGCGGGCGGCACGGCTGTTGCCGCGGGCCACCTGCGCGCGGGCGGCCAGCGCTGCCGCCGGAACAAGCGTCGGGGCGAGCCGATTGGCCTCGATCGCCGCGCTGCGGGCCGCTTCGCTGTCGGGCGCTTGCTCCATGGCTTCGGCCAGGGACAGGACCGCGCTGCGCCGCGTGCCGACATCCTTCGGCAGACCGCCTGCGCGCACCTTGGCGTCGAGCGTCTGGCGGGCGCCGCCCCAATCCTGTTCCTGCGCCTGGATCTCGAAGAGCGTGTCGATCACTTCCAGATTCTTCGGCTTCACTTCCAGCGCCTTCTGGGCCAGCTTGGCGGCTGTTTCTGTGTCGCCTTCCTCCAGCTTCTGGCGCATCAGGCCGCGTATGCCGATGAACCGCGTCAGATCGTCCTGCAGCATCTCCTTGTAATAGCCCGTGGCCCGGACCGTGTTGCCGTCCATCTCGGCGGCCTGTGCGTTCAGGAGCCGGGTCATGCGCGGGTTCTGCAACAGCCGCTCGGCCTTGGTTGCCTGCGCCATCGCGGCACGGCTGTCGCCACTGGCCAGTGCGATCATCCCGTCCGACAGGGCGCGGTAGCCTTTCCGCTCGCGGCTCTTGTCGAAGAAACGCGACAGAGCGGTTTCATCGCCGGTCAGGAACCGGATCGTGGCGGTGACCAGACCGGCGAGCCGGATCAGCACCCAGACCAGAACGAAGACGAGAATGCCGAGGATGACGAAGCCGAGCGGCGACAGGGTCCATTCCCGCCCCGCGAAGGCCAGCGAGATTTCCCCGGGCGCGTCCATGAGCCAGGCGGCGCCATAGGCCAGAACCGCGACGAGCGCGACATAGACAGTGACCTTGACGATCGACCAGAGCATCGGCCTTCCCCCTCGCTCAGTTCAAAGCGGCGGAGCGTTCAAGCTCCGCCAGTGCGGCCACGGCGGCCTGCCGCGCCCGTGCGCGGTCGAGCCAGCCCTGCATCGCGGCCTGCGCCTCGCTCGGCAGGTCGTCTGCCTCGTCGAGGGCCGCGGCCAGATTGTCCTGCCGCAGGTCATCCTCCATCCGCGACAGGATCGCATCCGGTGTCAGGCCCGATTGCGGCTCCAGCGAGCGGGAGGCCATCTGCGCTTTCAGGAACGCGCCGAGTTTCGAAGCCGCCCCGTCGCCGGACCCGGCCCGTATCGAGGCCCGGATCGCATCATGAGCGGCCCCGCCGAAACTGGCGCGCAGGGCCGGCATGGTCGCCACGCCGCTGTCTGCCACGGATGTCAGGTCATCCGGCGCGTCCGTGCCTAGCGCCTCCTCGAGCCGCGACAGGTCGCTCGCAAACGGCTGTCCCGTCGTGATCGCAGCGGATACCGCGGCCAGTCCGGTGCGGATTTCGGCCGACTGGGAGGCCTGGGCGGCGCTTTCCTCCGCAGCTTCGGCCCGGTCGCTGGCGGTGGCCGCGATTTCCCCGATCCGGCGGTTCAGATCCTCGTTGCGCGAGAGGAGCGTCTCGATCTCTGCTTTCAGCCCGTCGACATTTGCGGCCATGGCGGCCAGTTGCGCGGAATTGATCGTGCCGCCTTCGGAGGCCGCGGCGTCCGTCAGTTGCTGTTCCAGCGACCCGAATGCCCCGACGAGCCCGTCGATCCGGCTTTCCGCGGCCGCGATCCGGCTTTCCAGATCACCGGCGCCGCTCGATTGCAGCGCATCGCGCAACTGGTCAAGCTCGGCGCGCAGCGTTTCCACTTCCGCAGGCGTGCCCGTCTCGGGGGCCGGTGCCTCCTCCAGCGCGGCGATCCGGGCGGCGAGGGCGGCATTTTCTGCCTCCAGCCGTTCGGCAAGCTCCGCCTGACCTGGCGCCAACCACTCGGCGACTGGCGCCATGCCCGCGGGCAGGTTCTGCGCGATCTTCGGCGCGGCCCAAAGCGCGATCAGCGCGCCGATGAACAGAAGCGCGATGATCTGGAGCGCGCGGGCCGCAAGGCTTGTGGAATGGTCCTCTTCCGCCTCCAGCGCCGCGTCCGCGGCATGGTGCTCCTCGGCATAGGCGGTGGCGGCGAGGTCGGGCGCCTCTGAAGGTGTTTCAGCGGGAATATCGGCCAGTTCCGCTTCGGCAGGCGCCGCTTCTTCTGCCGGAGCCTCCACGGCATCCGTGAGCGGTTCCGTGTCCGGCGTGTCGGTGGACGCAGCGTCCGAGGCGCCGTTTTCGCCCTGCGCGAACGGATCGGCCGGTGCGGGTACCTTCTTGCGGCCCGTGCTGCTTTTCGACCGGCTGGACGCCGGTTTCTTGCGGGCTGGCTTCGGCGCTTTCTCAGCCGGCGCGTCCGATCCCGCATCGCTGGTATCTGTCACAGCCTCCCCGTCCGTGGCGTCGGCCGCGGTGTCGGGTGTCGATTTGCTGTCTTTCGGGTCCTTGAGCGCGTCCGGATCGGTCGCCTCTTCGGGCGTCTTGGGTGTTCTGGCCATCAACCTGTCCTGAAGGCGTGCCTTGAAATACGCGGGCACGGTGCTTTTCGTTTAGAGTATGGACTCCCGAGGTCTATCTCAAGGTCAACTTGGCAAAGGTTAAAGCGGTTCCCCGCCAATCTGTTGGGCGAACTGACGCAGGGCGTCGAGCATGGAAGCTGCGTCGGGCCGCGCGGCGGTGTGGCGAGCACGGACCTGCAGGTCCGATAGAGGGTCCAGACAGGCGCTGCTCATCCCGATCAGGGTCAGGTCGTCTGTGGGCCAGTTTGCGGTGCGGGCTGCGTTGGCGAAGAGCGCCGCACTGCGTGGCGAGAAGAGCGGCAGAAGGTCCACGCGCCCGTTCCGCAAGGCGCGCTGCGCTGCATCCGAGAGCGGCACCTCCGGCTGATCATAGAGGATGATCCGGGATGCCGGTTGCCCGGCCGCCTGCAACCGTTCCACGATATCGCCGCGGTGGTGCGCGCCGCTCAGGTGGAGCATCGGGCGCGGCTCCGGTCCGGGATCGCGCAAGGCGGCCACCAGCGCGTCAGCATCGGGATAGGCAGCGCGAACCGCGATCCCGGCTCCGCGGGCCGCCTCCGCGGTCTTTTCCCCGACAGTGACGGCAGGCAGGTCGGGCAGGCCGGACAATGCGGCAGCGGCGGCCACCCCGTTGCGCGATGTCAGGATGAGCGTGCCCGGACCGGACAGGTCCATGCCCGCCAGTGGGTCTGGTCGCGGGACGATCCGCTGCTGTGGCGCGATCAGGATCTCGAACCGGCCGGGGAGCGCGGCTTCGGTCGCGGCGGCAAACGCGTCAGCCGCCCGTTGCGGACGGGTCAGGAGCAGGCAGGGCCGGCGCGAGGATTGCGTGTTCATGACCATGGTGTTACCGCTCGCGGGGATGACAGGCAAACGGATCATAGACATGACAGGGCGCCCGCTGACGGTGCTCGGCGTGGAAAGCAGTTGCGATGACACGGCAGCGGCTGTGGTGACCGGCTGGCCGGGCGGCAACGACGCGCCGCGGATCCTGTCCTCTGTCGTGTCAGGCCAGACCGACCTTCATGCCGCCTTTGGTGGCGTCGTGCCGGAGATCGCCGCCCGCGCCCATGCGGAACAGCTCGACCTGTGCGTTGCGCGGGCCCTTGCCGACGCCGAGTGCAGCCTGTCCGATCTCGATGCGATCGCGGTCACCGCCGGTCCGGGCCTGATCGGCGGCGTCCTGTCGGGTGTCATGTGCGCGCGCGGCCTTGCCGCCGGTGCTGACCTGCCGCTCGTCGGCGTGAACCATCTGGCCGGCCATGCGCTGACCCCGCGGCTCACCGATAGCGTGACCTATCCCTTTCTGATGCTGCTCGTCTCCGGCGGCCATTGCCAGTTTCTCGCGGTCGAGGGGCCGGACCGGTTCGCGCGTCTGGGCGGCTCGATCGATGACGCGCCGGGCGAGGCGTTCGACAAGACGGCGAAACTTCTCGGGCTCGGTTATCCCGGCGGACCGTTGGTCGAGGCCGAGGCGCGCGACGGCGACCCCGAGCGGTTCGCCTTTCCGCGCCCCCTTCTGGACCGACCGGGCGCGGATATGAGCTTTTCAGGTCTGAAGACCGCCTTGCGCCGGGCCCGCGACGGGATCGTGGCCGAGAAGGGCGGGCTGACGCGGAGAGACAGGGCCGATCTGTGCGCGGGCTTTCAGGCCGCGGTGCGTGACGTTCTGGTGGAAAAGACCCGCCGTGCCATCGGCCTGTTTGCCGACCGGACAGGGCGGCGCGACGCGACACTTGCCGTGGCCGGCGGGGTGGCGGCGAACGGCGCAATCCGCGCCGGCCTCGAACAGGTGGCCGCCGATGCCGGTTTCGCCTTCACCGCACCGCCGCTTGCGCTTTGCACCGACAATGCGGCGATGATCGCATGGGCCGGGATCGAACGGATCGCCGACGGCGCGGCGCTTGACGCATCGATCACCGCCCGGCCGCGCTGGCCGCTCGACGCAGCCGCCCGGCCGCTCGTCGGGTCGGGCCGCAAGGGCGCGAAAGCATGAACCGCATCGGCGTCATCGGGGCCGGGGCCTTCGGATCGGCACTGGCGATTGCGCTGGCCCGCGGCGGCGCGACAGTCACGCTCTGGGGTCGTGACGCGGACCAGGTCGCTGCCATGGACAGGACGCGGGAAAACGCGCGCTACCTGCCCGGCCTCCCCCTGCCCGAAGGGCTGGCCGTGACCGGAGCGCTCGATGCGCTCTCGGGCGCGGACCTGCTTTTGTGCGTGGTTCCCGCGCAGGCGACCCGACGTTTTCTGGAAGCGCATGCCGCAGCCCTGCCGAAGGTCCCGCTCGTCCTGTGCGCCAAAGGGATCGAGCGCGATACCGGTGCGCTCATGTCCGACATCGCCGCCGACCATTGGCCGAAGGACGGTATTGCCGTCCTGTCGGGCCCCGGTTTCGCGAGCGAGCTGGCGCGCGGGTTGCCGACCGCCCTGTCGCTCGCCGGCCATGACGCGGCATGCGCCTCTATGCTCCAGCAGGCGCTGTCGACAGACCGTCTGCGGCTCTACCTCAGCGACGATCCGACCGGCGTGCAGTTGGGCGGCGCGCTGAAAAACGTGATCGCCATCGCTTGCGGGCTGGCGGTTGGCGCTGGGCTCGGGGAAAGCGCCCGTGCCGCGCTGATGACGCGGGGGTTCGCGGAGATGACCCGGCTCGCAGCGGCGATGGGCGCACGGGCCGAGACGCTGACCGGCTTGTCGGGGCTTGGCGACCTTGCGCTCACCTGCACCTCGCGCCAGTCGCGCAATTTCGCCGCTGGCATGGACCGCGCGTCGGGCGCCGTGCCGGCCGAGGGCCAGACTGTGGAGGGCGCGGCCACCGCCGCCGCCGCCGTTGCGCTGGCGCAGGCCCACGGGCAGGAGGCGCCGATTGCCGCCGCCGTTGCCGATGTGCTCGCCGGACACCTTTCCATTCACGAGGCGATGGACAGGCTACTGTCCCGCCCCCTTCGACAGGAGACCTGAACCCATGCTCTATGCCCTCATCTGCCGCGACAAGCCCGGCGCCATTGAAACCCGCAAGGCCAACCGCGAGGCGCATCTGGACCATATCCGCAGCTCGGGTGTCGTCCAGCAGGCCGGTCCGTTCCTTGATGCGGACGGGCAGATGTGCGGCTCGCTCCTGATCCTCGATGTCGAGACCCGCGCCGAGGCGGAAGCCTGGGCCGCCGCGGACCCCTATGCGAAGGCCGGTCTTTTCGAGAATGTGTCCATCGAGGCCTGGAACCGGGTGGTGGGGTAACGGGACGATGCGCTATTGGCTCTTCAAATCCGAACCGAACACCTGGGGCTGGGACGACCAGCTGGCCAAGGGCGACGCGGGCGAGGAATGGGACGGCGTCCGCAACTATCAGGCGCGCAACAATATGCGGGAGATGTCGGTCGGCGACCTTGGTTTCTTCTACCATTCGGTGAACGAGAAGCGGATCGTCGGCGTGGTCGAGGTGATCGCCGAGGCCCATCCCGACAGCACCACCGATGATGCACGTTGGGAATGTGTCGATATCCGCGCCGTCGGGTCTTTCCCGACACCGGTGACGCTGGACGATTGCAAGGCGGAGCCGCGCCTGTCCGACATGGTGCTCGTCAACAATACGCGCCTGTCGGTGCAGCCGGTCACGGCCGAGGAATGGGCCATCGTCTGCGGGATGGGGGGCTACACGGGCTGACGCCCGCGAGGCCGACTCAAACGCAGGACCCAACGAAAAAAGGGAACCCGGTTCAACACGGGTTCCCTTCTGTGTTTTCGGCGGTCAGGTCACCTTGGATCGACCACCAGCCGGCCAGGATCTCGTTGACGCGTGGGGGCTTACAAATTCGATCCCGACCCTGAAACGATGCCAGAGCTGGGCGGGACGGGCAAACGCATAGTCCTTAAAATTCGGTTCGAAACCAACGAAAACGGCCCCGCGCGGGGGCCGTTTCCTGAAGGGGTTCTGCGCGTGCCGGATCAGTAGCGGTAATGTTCCGGCTTGAACGGGCCCGCGGGCGTCACGCCGATATAGTCGGCCTGATCGTCGGACAGTTCGGTCAGCTTCACGCCGATCCGTTCCAGATGCAGGCGAGCGACCTTCTCGTCGAGATGTTTGGGCAGGATGTAGACCTTGTTCTCATAGGCATCCGCACGGGTCCAGAGCTCGATCTGCGCGAGCACCTGATTGGTGAAGGAGGCCGACATGACGAAGGACGGGTGTCCGGTCGCGTTGCCAAGGTTCAGGAGCCGCCCTTCGGAGAGCAGGATGATCCGGCTGCCCGACGGCATCTCGATCATGTCCACCTGGTCCTTGATGTTGGTCCATTTGTGGTTCTTCAGCGCGGCGACCTGAATTTCATTGTCGAAATGGCCGATATTCCCGACGATCGCCATGTCCTTCATCTCGCGCATATGCTCGATGCGGATCACGTCCTTGTTGCCGGTCGTGGTGATGAAAATGTCGGCCGAGGACACGGCATCCTCGAGCGTCACCACCTCGAACCCGTCCATCGCGGCCTGAAGCGCGCAGATCGGGTCGATCTCGGTGACTTTGACACGCGCACCCGCGCCACGCAGCGATGCAGCCGAGCCCTTGCCGACATCGCCATAGCCGCAGACGACCGCCGTCTTGCCGGCCATCATCGTGTCGGTCGCGCGGCGGATGCCGTCGACGAGCGATTCCTTGCAGCCATATTTGTTGTCGAATTTCGACTTGGTGACGCTGTCATTCACGTTGATCGCCGGGAAGGGCAGTTCGCCCCGCTCGACCAGCTTGTAGAGCCGGTTGACGCCGGTTGTCGTTTCCTCCGACACGCCCTGGATCGCGTCACGCTGCTTGGTGAACCAGCCCGGCGCGGCGGCGAGCCGTTTGCGGATCTGGGCGAAGAGCGCGACCTCTTCCTCGGAACCCGGCGTGTCGAGGAAGGCCGTGTCGCCGCCCTCTGCCCGTGCGCCGAGCAGGATGTACATGGTCGCGTCGCCGCCATCATCGAGGATCAGGTTCGCGGTGCCTTCGGGGAAATCGAAGATCTTGTCCGCATAGTCCCAATATTCCTCCAGCGTTTCGCCCTTGATGGCGAAGACCGGAACGCCGGCCTCGGCAATGGCCGCCGCCGCGTGATCCTGCGTGGAAAAGATGTTGCACGAGGCCCAGCGCACTTCCGCGCCGAGCGCGACCAGCGTCTCGATCAGCACACCGGTCTGGATCGTCATGTGCAGCGACCCGGCGATCCGCGCGCCCTTCAGCGGCTTCTTGTCGCCATATTCGGCACGCAGCGCCATCAGGCCCGGCATTTCCGTTTCGGCAATGTCCAGTTCCTTGCGCCCGAAATCCGCCAGCGCGATATCCTTGACGATATAGTCGTTCGACATGGGCCAGGCCCCTTTCCCATTGGAAGTTACAGCAGCCCCCTTACCACCCGCCGCGCGGTATCGACAAGGGCTGCCCCGCGCGACTAGGTAAGGGGAGGTTCACGAAGGAGTTGCCCGCCATGCCACCTGCCCGCGCCTGGCAGCGGATGTTGTCCGGCCGACGGCTCGACCTGCTCGACCCGTCGCCGCTCGATATCGAGATCGAGGATATCGCCCACGGATTGAGTTTCGTGGCGCGCTGGAACGGCCAGACGCGGGGCGATTTCCCCTATTCGGTCGCCGAACATTCGCTGTTGGTGGAGGAACTTTTCGGCCTGATCGCGCCGAAAGCCCCGGTCCGCTGGCGGCTCGCGGCGCTTCTCCACGATGCGCCGGAATATGTGATCGGGGACATGATCTCGCCGGTAAAGGCCGCTGTCGGACCGGGCTACAAGGCGATGGATGCGCGCCTGATGGCCGCCGTGCATCTGCGCTACGGTTTGCCGGCCGAGATCCCGGCGACCGTCAAGCGCCAGATCAAGAAAGCCGACCGCATGTCCGCCTGGATGGAGGCCGTGCATATAGCCGGCTTCTCCGAGGCCGAGGCCGACAGGTTCTTCACCCGTCCGGTGGCACCGGTCGCCGACCGGATGCTGAGTGCGGCGCCGCCCGCCGATGTGCGCCGGGCGTTTCTTGACCGACATAGGGAGCTCCTGTCGGCGCTCTGACGACGGCACGCATGGCCACGGGTTTAATTCGTGCCGTGCGCACCGTATATCTGCGGCAAGCATATGCCAGATGCGCGCCGAAGCGCCGCGCGGGAAAGGAACAGTAGGATGTTGGAATTCGGACAGGGTGCCGCCGGGGGCGCGGCAGGGGCCGAGCTCGTCAAGGACAGCAGCGAAGCCACCTTCATGCAGGATGTGATCGAAGCCTCGCGCGAGGTACCGGTCATCGTCGATTTCTGGGCGCCCTGGTGCGGCCCGTGCAAAACGCTCGGCCCGGCTCTGGAGAGCGCCGTGCAGGCCGCCGGCGGCAAGGTCCGCATGGTCAAGGTCAATGTCGACGAGAACCAGATGCTCGCCGGACAGATGCGGGTCCAGTCGATCCCGGCCGTTTTCGGTTTCGTCAACGGCCAGCCTGTCGACGGGTTCATGGGCGCGCAGGGTCCCGCCCAGATCAAGCAATTCATCGACGGTCTGATCGCACAGGGCGGCGGTGGCGGTCTCGACGAGGCGATCGAGATGGCCGAGGAAATGCTGGCGGAAGGCAATGCGACCGACGCGGCCCAGACCTTTGCCGCGATCCTTGCCGAGGACCGCGACAATCTCAAGGCGCTGGGCGGCATGATCCGGGCGCAACTGGCTGTCGGTCAGGTTGAAGAGGCACAACAGCTCCGCGCGCTCGTTCCCGAAGGCAAGGAAGGCGATCCGGCTCTCGCAGCCGCGCTCGCGCAGCTCGATCTGGCCAGCGACAGCGCGGGCGCGGGCGAGGCTGGCGCGATCGAGGCGCAGGTGGCGGCTGACCCTGACAATATGCAGCTGCGACTCGATCTCGCGACGGCCTATATCTCCGACGGGCGCAATGCGGATGCGATCGACACGCTGCTCGATCTTTTCGCCCGCGACCGCGAGTGGAACGACGCGGCGGCCAAGACCCAATTGCTGAAACTTCTGGACTCGCTCGGTCCCAAGAATGAGGATGCCCAGAGGGGACGGCGGCGCCTGTCCTCCATGATTTTTGCCTGAGCACGCGCGGCGCCGGGCCTGACGGGGGGAAGCGGTGAAGACGGACAGTCTTGCGGATCTGCCGGACATTGTTCCGGTCTTCCCCCTGCCCGGCGCGGTGCTTCTGCCGCGCACACGGCTGCCGCTGAACATTTTCGAACCCCGTTATCTGGCCATGCTCGACGATGTGCTGGCCAATCCGAGCCGGATGATCGGCATGGTCCAGCCGCGCTCCGGCCCGGGCGGCCAGCCAGGCGCACAGAGCTTCCATGCGATCGGCTGCGCAGGCCGGCTCGTCTCCTTCTCCGAGACCGAGGACGGGCGCTACATGATCACGCTGGCCGGCGTCAGCCGGTTTCGCATCCAGACGGTCGAGGAAGGGTTCACGCCCTATCTGAAGGCGCGGGTCGAATGGTCCGATTTTTCCGCTGACCTTGGCGGCAAGGAGCAGGATCCGGGCTTCGACCGCGCGGCTTTCTTCAGGGTGCTGGAGCAGTATTTCACCCAGTCGAACCTGACGTCCGACTGGGAAACGATGAAACAGGCCGACACCGAATTGCTCATCAATTCGCTCTCCATGCTCCTTCCGTTCGAGGAGGAGGAAAAACAGGCCCTGCTCGAAGCGCCGCATCTGACCGAGCGCCGGCAGACCCTGCAGGCGCTGATGGAATTTTCCATGGCGACCGGCGGCGGGGATGAGGGGGCGCTCCAATGAGCCCGGCCGATCCGCCGGTCTCCGACCGGCATATGCTGGAACGGCTGGTCTGTCCGGTCACCCGTGCGACCCTGCGCTATGACGCATCCAGACAGGAGCTGGTGTCAGCGGCGGCCGGTCTGGCCTTTCCGATCCGCAACGGTGTGCCGGTGATGCTGGTGGACGAGGCGCGACCGCTCGATGCCGCACCGAACGGTGCGGCGCCGCCTCAGAGCGGCACGCCCTGAAGCAGGCGCGGAAGGTCGCCGGTCAGGCCCGCGGCCTCCCGGATCAGGCCCCGCCGCAAGCCCGGGACGGCATTGACTGCCGCAAGGCCAAGGTCGCGGAGCGGCCTCAGGAGCGGATTGTCATTCGAGAAAAGCGCGTTGATCCCGTCGGTGGCGACCGCGAGAGCGGTTACGTCCACGCCGCGCCAGCGCTGGTAGCGGGCAAGCACGTCGCGCGCGCCGAAATCCTCCCCCCGCCGGGTCGCATCGACCAGCACTTCAGCCAGCGCTGCCACGTCCCGCAGCCCGAGGTTCAGCCCCTGTCCCGCCAGCGGGTGGACGCCGTGGGCCGCGTCGCCGGCGAGCGCAAGCCGTTCGCCTGTCAGGCTGTTTGCGATCGTCAGATCGAGCGGATAGGCAAACCGTTTTCCACACAGCGCAATCTCGCCCAGAAACGCGCCGATGCGCGGGCGCAGCTCGTCCATATAGCCTGCATCATCGAGCGCCATGATCTGCGCGGCCCGCTCTGTCGTTTCCGTCCAGACGAGCGAGGACATGTTGCCGGGCAATGGCAGGATGGCGAGCGGTCCCGAGGGCATGAAGAACTGGTGCGCCGCGCCGCCATGCGGGCGCTCATGCGCGATGGCGCAGACAAGGCTCGTCTGGGCGTAGCCCCAGCCGGTGCGCCGGATGCCCGCACGCTCTGCCGTGCCGCTGCGGCGTCCGTCACAGCCGACGAGCAGCCCGCCGCGCAAGGTCCGGCCGGAGGCCAAGGTTACCTCCGCCGTTTGCGGCGAGGTTGCCTGTGCGGTCACGGTCTCGTCGGTCAGGTGCGTGATGCCGGGCACGGCGCGCAGCGCGTCGAGCAGGACCGGGCGCAGATAACGGTCCTCCAGCACGTGGCCCATCGGTCCTTCTTCGATCTCGGCATGGTCGAAATGCAGGTGCCATGGCGATGCGCCCTCGCCCGCCCGTCCGTCGGAGACGACAATATCGAGGATCGGCTCGGCGCGGTCGGCCACCGCCTCCCACAGCCCCAGCGCCGTCAGCATCCGCACGGTCGTCAGCGACAGCGCGTAGCCGCGCCCGTCGAAATCGGCGTTGCGGTGCACCTGTGCCGGCTGGGCATCGATCACCGTGCTCGTCAGCCCCGCCTGCGCCAGCGCCAGCGCCAGAACCGGGCCGTTCAGCCCGCCACCCACGATCAGAATGTCACTGTCTCGATCCATAGGCGCACTATGGATCGCGCAGAGCGATTGTCCAGACGCCATTCCGTCGCTACCGTGCGCGGCCAGACAGATGGAGGAGTTTCGATGGCGTCAGACTGGCTCACCCGCACTGCGGTCGATATGGGCGATGCGATCGAGACCGGCCGGCTCGACCCGCGCGACCTGACGGAGGCGTTTCTCGACGCGGTTGCGGCGTCGGACGCCGGACCTGCCATTTATGCCCGCACGACGCCTGCCCGCGCCCGCGCCGAGGCCGGAGCAGCGGCTGCGCGCGCCAAAGCCGGGCTGCGCCGCTCGCCGCTCGACGGGGTGCCGATCAGCTGGAAGGACCTGTTCGATACGGCCGGATGCGCGACCGAAGCCGGATCGGCGCTTCTGCAAGGCCGCGTGCCGGACCGCGATGCGCGTGTGCTCGCAAACGCGACCCGCGCGGGGCTCGTGTGCCTCGGCAAGACCCATATGTCCGAATTGGCCTTCTCTGGCCTCGGGATCAACCCGGTCACCGCAACCCCGCCGAACCGGGCGGGGTTCGACCGCGCGCCGGGTGGATCTTCCTCCGGCGCGGCGGCATCGGTGGCCCACGGGCTGGCGGCGGCAGGCATCGGGTCGGACACGGGCGGGTCGGTGCGCATCCCCGCCGCCTGGAACGATCTGGTCGGCCTGAAGACGAGCCACGGGCGGCTTTCGCTCGAGGGCGTGGTGCCGCTCTGCAAGCGGTTCGACACGGTCGGCCCCCTGACCCGCAGCGTGGCCGATGCCGCGCATCTGATGGCGGCGATGGAAGGGGTGGACCGGGCCCCCGATCTGGCGGGCAGCGCAATCGGGGGCGCGCGGCTTGCGATCTGCACCCGCACCGCTTTTGACGATATCCGCCCCGAACCGGCGGCAGCTTTCGCGGACATAGCGGAGCGTCTGGGCGGCGCTGGCGCCCGCCTGTTCGACCTCGACCTGCCGGAGGTGGAGGAGGCGATGCCGCTCTCTGCCTGCCTGTTCACGGCCGAAGCCTACGGGCTCTGGCGGGACCGGATCGAGGCCGCGCCGGAGAAGATGTACGCGCCCATCCGCGACCGGTTCCGCTCCGGCGCGGAACATTCGGGGCCGGATTATGTGGCCGCATGGGCGCGGCTCGACCGGTTGCGCGCGCGCCTTCATGCAAAGCTCGCCGGCGTGGATGCATTCATTCTGCCGACGGCGCCGAACCTGCCGCCCGACCGGGCGCGGCTCGAATCGGACGGGGCCTATTATGTGACCGAGAACCTGATGACGTTGCGCAACACGCGGATCGGCAACCTGTTCGACCTGTGTGGCCTGACCCTGCCGACCGGCCATCCGGGCTGCGGGCTGATGCTGCTGGCCCTGCCCGGGCAGGAGGAGCGGCTCCTGCGGCTGGGTGTGGCGGTTGAGTCAGCCCTTCGCGCAACCTGACCGGCGCCGCTGGACCGGTCTGCGCTGCGCGGCTAGTCTGGCGGATCAAGAGGGGCGACAGACCCCCAGATATTGAGGCCACCAATGCAGAACCCCGCGCGGTTTTCGGATCTTCCGGAATACGCCTTTCCCCGCTTGCGCGCCCTGTTGGCGCCGATCCCGCCCGGCGGGCCGGAGCTTGCCATGTCGATCGGCGAGCCCAAGCATCCGTTTCCCGACTTCGTGCCCGACCTGATCGCGCAGCACAGCGCCGATTTCGGCGTCTACCCGTCGAACGAGGGGCTGCCGGAACTGCGCGAGGCGATTGCGGACTGGCTGGTGCGCCGCTACGGCGTCACGCTCGATCCGGAGCGGCAGATCCTGTCGCTGAACGGCACGCGGGAGGGGCTCTTCAACGCCGGAATTGCGCTCTGCCCCGAGGCAAAGTCCGGTGCGCGCCCGGTCGTGCTGATGCCCAATCCCTTCTACCAGTGCTATGCCGTGGCCGCCGCTGCCGTCGGGGCTGAGCCGGTGTTCGTGCCGGCAACCGAGGAGACGGGCTTCCTGCCCGATTTCGACGCGGTTCCGCGCGCGCTTCTTGACCGGACCGCGCTTGTCTACATGTGCTCGCCGAGCAACCCGCAGGGCGCTGTGGCCGACCGTGCCTACTGGCGGAACCTGCTTGCCCTCGCCGAGCGGCACGATTTCCGGGTGGTGGCCGACGAATGCTATTCCGAGATCTACCGCACGACCGATCCGGACGCCGCGCCCGACGGCGCGCTGGCCGCGCTGGCGGACATGGGTGGCGACCCCGAACGGCTGGTCGTGTTCCATTCGCTGTCGAAAAGGTCGAACCTGCCGGGGTTGCGCTCGGGCTTCGCCGCCGGCGGACCGGGCGCGATTGCCGAGATGCGCCGCCTGCGGGCCTATAGCGGCGCGCCGGTGCCCAATGCGCTGCAGCGCGTGTCCGCCGCTGTTTGGGCCGAAGAGACACATGTGGCCGCGAACCGGGCGCTCTACCGTGAAAAATTTGACCTTGCGGACCGGATTCTTGGTAACATGCCGGGATACAAGTCTCCGCAGGCCGGGTTTTTTCTCTGGTTGAATGTCGGGGACGGCGAGGCCGCCACAGTGCGTCTGTGGCGAGAGACAGGCATTCGAGTTCTGCCGGGGGCGTATCTGTCCCGGCCAGCAGATCCGGTGCTTGGGGGCAGTCATCCGGGAGCGCAATATATTCGCGTGGCGCTGGTTGCTGCCGCGCAAGACGTGGAACGCGGGCTTCTCGCCCTGCGGGACTGTCTTTACGGGAGCGTGGAGTAAGGCATGGTATCTCTGACGGCGCCGAAAAAGGCCAAACGGGCGAGCAAGAGCCGCAAGGCGCTTGTGGAATCGCAGACGAGCGAGGCGCTCCGCAAACGCGGCAGGGAGGCTCTGGGCCTTGCCTTTGTCGTTCTCGCAGGCGCGCTGGCCGCGATGATGTGGACCTACGACCCCACCGATCCGAGCTTCTTCAACGCGACGGGCGATGCGCCGAACAATGCGCTGGGCCTGCTCGGGGCGTCGCTGGCCGACCCGCTGCACCGTGTCATCGGCTGGGCGGCCTACGGGCTTCCGGTCATGTCCTTTGTCTGGGGCGGGCGGCTTATCCGCCATCGCGGCGAGGAACGGGTCCTGTCCCGCACCATTCTGGCCCCCATCGCATTCGCGGTGGCGTCGGTTTTTGCCGCCGCGCATGTGCCGCCGGCCGACTGGCCTTTCAGCTACGGTCTGGGCGGCATGTTCGGCGATTCGGTCCTTGGCATGATCCTGTCGCTCCTGCCGCTCGACACAGGCCTGTCGCTTCTGGTCGCGACGCTCGCGCTGGCGGTCGCCTTCATCGTCATTTCCGGCTACGCGCTCGGGCTCGACAAGGCGGAATGCGCAGCGCTCTGGCGCGGGTTCCGGCGCGGGCTTGGTATTGCCTGGTCCTGGATCCTGACTCTGCTGTCCCTGATGGGCGTCGGCGCCCGCCGCGCCGCCGTGAAAGCGGGCGAGGCGCGACAGGTCCAGAAAGCCAAGTCGGCCGAACGCCGCGCCGCCAAGGAAGCGGCGGTCAACAGCCGGTTCGACCAGTTGCGCGCGGGCGTCGAGGAGCCTGCCCCGCAGCGCCCGACCCATGATCCCCGCGTGGCGTCCGCCAACGAGGACCGCTTGATGGCGCGGATCAGCGCGGCTGTGCGGGCGCGCAAGGAAGAGAACATGGCGAACGGCACCTATGCGGACGGGACGGAGGATCACCTGATCGACCCGTCCGACCATGGTGCGCCTTATGATGACGGCCAACAGGGCCTGCCCGCGCTCGGCGGCGTGTCGCGCGACATGGATCCGCCGCTGACGGCGGACACTGGCGGCTATGGTGGTGGCGCAGGTTATGACGCAGGTTATGACGCAGCCGTGCCGGCCATGGCGGATGCCCATGGCCACGGTGCCGCAGGAGGCGATCCTTATGGCGCGCCGGCTGCCGCGGCCCCCCCGCCGGAGCCCGCGCCGGCGCTGGTGCAGGGCAACGAGCCGCGCCGCGTGGCCAAGAGCCGCCGCGCCAAGGCCGATGAACAGCCGCAACTGGCGCTCGAGGATACTGGCGACCAGTACCAGATCCCGCCGCTCACGCTGCTCGAAAGTCCGACCGAGATCGTGCGCCAGACCATGAGCAACGATGCGCTCGCGGAAAATGCGCGGATGCTGGAAAGCGTGCTCGACGATTATGGTGTGAAGGGCGAGATCGTGTCCGTGAAACCGGGCCCGGTCGTGACCATGTACGAACTCGAACCGGCGCCGGGCCTGAAAGCCAGCCGCGTGATCGGACTGGCCGACGATATCGCGCGCTCCATGTCGGCGCTGGCGGCGCGTGTGTCGACCGTGCCGGGCCGCTCTGTCATCGGTATCGAACTGCCCAACGAATCGCGCGAGAAGGTGCTCCTGCGCGAGATCCTGTCGGCCCGCGCCTATGGCGAGAGCAACCACAAGCTGCCTCTGGCGCTCGGCAAGGATATCGGCGGCGAGCCGGTCGTGGCCAACCTTGCCCGGATGCCGCACCTGCTGATCGCCGGGACCACCGGATCGGGCAAGTCGGTGGCGATCAACACGATGATCCTGTCGCTGCTCTATTCGCTCTCGCCCGAGGAATGCCGGCTGATCATGATCGACCCGAAGATGCTGGAACTCAGCGTCTATGACGGGATCCCCCACCTCCTGTCGCCGGTGGTGACCGACCCGAAAAAGGCGGTCGTTGCGCTCAAATGGACCGTGGCGGAGATGGAGGAGCGCTACCGGAAAATGTCCAAGATGGGCGTGCGCAACATCGACGGCTACAATGCCCGGGTCGAGGATGCGCTGCGCAAGGGCGAGGGGTTCACCCGCACGGTGCAGACCGGATTTGACGATGCGACCGGCGAGCCGATCTTCGAGACCGAGGAATTCACGCCGGAGAAAATGCCCTTCATCGTCGTAATCGTCGACGAGATGGCCGATCTGATGATGGTCGCGGGCAAGGAGATCGAGGCCTGCATCCAGCGGCTTGCACAGATGGCGCGGGCCTCGGGCATCCATATCGTCATGGCGACGCAGCGGCCCTCGGTCGATGTCATCACCGGCACGATCAAGGCCAACTTCCCGACCCGGATTTCCTTCTCTGTCACCTCGAAAGTCGACAGCCGGACGATTCTGGGAGAGATGGGCGCGGAACAGCTGCTCGGCATGGGCGACATGCTCTACATGGCCGGCGGCGGGCGGATCACGCGTGTGCACGGGCCCTTCGTCTCCGACGAGGAGGTCGAGGAGGTCGTGACCTTCCTCAAGGGCCAGGGCGTGCCGGAATATGTGTCCGGCGTGGTCGAGGGGCCCGACGAGCAGGCCGAGAGCCAGATCGATCAGGTGCTCGGTCTTGGCGGCAACACCAATGGCGAGGATGCGCTCTACGATCAGGCGGTGGCCATCGTCGCGCGGGACCGCAAATGCTCCACCTCCTACATCCAGCGCAAACTGGCGATCGGCTACAACAAGGCCGCGCGGCTCGTCGAGCAGATGGAGGAGGAAGGCGTGGTCAGCGCGGCGGACCATGTCGGCAAGCGCGAGATCCTGCTGCCGGAACGCTGATCCGGCATCCTTCGGACGGGCGGAAAATCGCCGCCCGTCAGGGGCTTGCGCGGATGGGGGCTGGAACAGGTGCGCGGGTTCGCTACATCTAGGGCATGAACAGACGCGATCTTCTGGCGCTCGGCGCCCTTTCCCCGCTTCTCGGCCTGGCATGGCCGGCCGCAGCAGCGCCCGTCAACCGGACCCAGCTGTCCAACTACCTCAACAGCCTGCAGCGGGCCGAGGGGCGGTTCCGGCAGACCAATCCCGACGGCTCCCGCTCGTCTGGGCGGTTCCTGCTCGCCAAGCCGGGCCGCATCCGGTTCGAATATGACGGGCAGCCGAAGGCGCTCGTCGTCGCGGATGGCGTGTCGATCGGGGTGATCGATGCCAAATCCAACACCGGCGCCCAGCGCTATCCGCTGCGCAGCTCGCCGCTGTCGGTGCTCCTGCGGAACAATGTGAACCTCAACAGTTCGGCGCTCGTGCGCAGTTTCGGCAGCAACGACCAGCGCACGCGCATCACGCTTGTCGATCCGTCGAGCCGAGAGATCGGTTCCATCACCATGCTGTTCCGCAACGACCCGCTGCTGCTCGACGGCTGGATCATCCGCGACAAGGCGGGCAAGGAGACGCAGATCTCGCTGACCGAGGTGCGGATCGGTGGCCAGATCGACATGGGGCTCTTCAACATCGATCTGGCGGCGCGGAACTACCAGAAAGGCTAGCGCCCGGTGAAGCGCGGCGGGCGTTTCTCGCGCCGCGCCGCGCGGGCTTCGGCGTGATCTTCAGATGAGAAAGCCGCGCGGATGCGCGCCGGCGCGTCCGGATCATCCACGCCCCGGTCGAGCGCGTTGAGGCTCTCTTTCATGCCGCGCACCGCCAGCGGCGCGAGCGTGACCGCATGGGCGAGCCAGTCCTCGCCCGCCCTGTCCAGATCCGCCTGCGACACCAGCCGGTCGACAAAACCCGTTGCTGCCAGCGCTGCGTCATCAAACCGCTCTGCCAGAAGAAAGAGCCGCCGCGTGGCCTGCGGTCCGATGATCCGGCGCACGCGCGCCATCCCCTCGGGGCTGTAGTGGATGCCAAGCTCGGCCGCCGGCACGAAGGCGCGCATCCCGTCCACGCCGATGCGCATGTCGCACGCAGCCGCCAGTTCGACCCCGCCGCCGTAGACCCCGCCGTTCAGGAGCGCCAGCGTCGGAGCCGGGAAATCCTGTAGCCGGTCGCACAGGGCCGTCAGCGGATTGTCGGCCCAGTCGGCACTGTCGAGTTCATCGAGCGACGCACCGGCGCAGAAGCTGCGGCCTGTTCCGGTGAGGCTGAGCGCCTTGACCCCGTCATCCGCCCACCGATCGAGGAGCGCCGACAGGTCCCGCATCGCGCCCTGGGTCAATGCATTGTGACGCTCCGGCGCGTCGAGCCGGATACGGCCGATCCCGTCCGCGGCCGCCGCAACGATCACGGGTCGATGTCGAAGCTGGCAAAAACCGGCGCGTGGTCGGACGGCTTTTCCCAACCGCGCACATCACGCGCGACGCGGCTTTGTCCGGTGGAGCGCGCTGCCAGATCTGGCGTGGCCCAGATATGGTCGAGCCGGCGGCCTTTGTCGGCCGCGTCCCAGTCCCGCGCCCGGTAGGACCACCAGCTGTAGAGCAGCCCCTCGGGAATGTCCTGCCGCGTGACATCAACCCAGTTTCCGGCATTCTGCGTGGCCGTCAGCCGTTCCACTTCGATCGGCGTGTGCGACACGATCTTCAGAAGCTGCTTGTGCGACCAGACATCATCCTCGCGCGGGGCGATGTTGAGGTCGCCGACAAGGATCGACCGCTGCGGTTTCGCGGTGCGGCCCCAGTCGGCCATGCGGTCGAGAAAGTCGAGCTTGTGGGCGAATTTAGGGTTCTCCACCGGGTCGGGCACGTCGCCGCCGGCGGGCACGTAGAAATTGTGGATCTCGGTGCCGCCCGGCAGCTTTGCCGCGACATGGCGGGCGTGATCCTCGCGGCAAAAGGCATGGTCGGTCACGTCTTCCAGCGGCAGGCGCGACAGGATGGCAACGCCGTTATAGGCTTTCTGGCCGCGGGCGACCATGTGACCGTAGCCCAGCTCGGTGAAGGCCTCTGTCGGGATTTTCTCGACCGGCGACTTGATCTCCTGCAGGCACAGGACATCGGGCGTCTCGCGGGCCAGCAGGTCGAGCACGATCGGCTCGCGCAGGCGGACGGAATTGATGTTCCAGGTGCAGACGGTCAGGGTCATCGGGTGCTCCGGCAGGTTGGCTGCCAGACCCTAGACCGCGGCGGGCGCGGGCCGCAACCCGCGAAACACCCGCCGCGCAGACGGTCAGGCGACGAGCCGGTAGCCGCCCGATTCGGTCACCAGAATCCGCGCATTCGACGGATCGGGCTCGATCTTCTGGCGCAACCGGTAGATATGGGTCTCCAGCGTGTGGGTGGTCACACCGGCATTGTAGCCCCAGACCTCGTGCAGGAGCACATCACGCGCCACGACACCGTCCGTCGCGCGGTAAAGGAACTTCAGGATGTTGGTTTCCTTCTCCGTCAGGCGGATCTTGCGCTCGGTCTCGTCGAGCAGCATCTTCGCGGCGGGCTTGAACGTGTAGGGCCCGATCGTGAAGACCGCGTCCTCGCTCTGTTCATGCTGGCGCAGCTGGGCGCGGATCCGTGCGAGCAGAACCGGAAATTTGAACGGTTTTGACACATAGTCGTTCGCGCCCGCATCGAGCCCGAGGATCGTGTCCGCATCCGTATTGTGACCGGTGAGCATGAGGATCGGGCATTTCACGCCCTGCTTGCGCATCAGGCGGCACAGTTCGCGCCCGTCCATGTCCGGCAGGCCGACATCGAGGATGACGAGGTCGTAATGGCCCTGTTTGGCTTTCTCCAGCCCGTCTGCACCGTTTTCCCCCTCGAAAACGTCGAATTCCTCGGTCAGCACGAGTTGGTCGGCAAGCGCTTCCCGAAGGTCTCCGTCATCATCGACAAGCAAAATCTTCTTCAGTGCGTTCATTGCGGGTCTCCTGTTTCACAATCCTTAGCTGAGAGCGCACTACGTTGTGAACAAGTGACCGGTGTCGTGAACTCACACAGCTGTGTGGAGAATGCGCCAAATGTTTCACTTTTCCCTGACAGGGGCCTATAAGAGCGGCTGGGTTTGAAACAGATCGGGGCCCCGCTTTGCTGGCATTGAGCACGGAAGAACGGCTCGCGCGGTTGCGCGCGGACCTGCGCATGGGCGCGCCTGTGGTGCTGACCGACGGAGAGAGCGCAGCACTCGCTCTTGCGGTGGAAACGCTCGACGCCGTGCGGCTGGGCGATCTGCGCGACGGCGGCTGGCCGCTGCACGCGGCGGTCACCGCGCGGCGGGCCGAGACGTTGCACGCCCGTGTCTATGACGGTGATCTGGCGCGGATCGCATTGCCCGCCGATGCCGGGCTCGACTGGCTGAAGGCCACCGCCAACCCTGCCGACGATCTGCGCTATCCGATGAAAGGCCCCTATGCGAGCCTGCGCGGTGGCTCGCCGGCGCTCGACGCGGCGCTTCTTCTGCTGTGCAAGCAGGCGCATCTGCTGCCCGCAATCCTGATTGCCACCCTGCCCGCCGATGCCGCCCGCACTCTGGCACGTGACGCGGGCCTGTCGTGCGAATCGCTCGACGTGATCGGGCCGATCCTGCACCGCTCCAGCCCGCTTCTGGCCGTGTCCGCCGCCCGCGTGCCGCTTGATGTGAGCGAAGCCTCGCGCGTGCATGTGTTCCGGCCCCGCGACGGGGGCGAGGAACATTATGCGATCGAGATCGGCCAGCCGAACCGGTCCGAGCCCGTGCTGTCGCGGCTCCATTCGGCCTGTTTCACCGGCGATCTGGCCGGTTCTCTGAAATGCGATTGCGGGCCGCAATTGCGCGCCGCATTGGCCCAGATCGGGACCGAGGGCGCGGGCGTGCTCCTCTACCTCAACCAGGAGGGACGCGGCATCGGTCTGGCCAACAAGATGCGTGCCTACCAGTTGCAGGATGAGGGGTTCGACACGGTGGAAGCCAACCACCGGCTCGGCTTCGAGGATGACGAGCGCGATTTCAAGATCGGCGCGGAGATCCTGCGCAGCATGGGATTCTCGTCCGTTCGGCTGATGACCAACAATCCCGCCAAGGTGCGGATGATGGAAACCTGCGGGGTCGCGGTGGCCGAACGCGTGCCGTTGCGGGTGGGTGAGACGCGGCACAACCGTGCCTATCTCGACACCAAGGCGCGCAAGAGCGGCCACCTTCTGTGACGCAGACCCGATTCGCGGACCTGACCGTCACCCGCTGGGGCGCGCTTTATCGCGGGCGGCGCTTTGCCTGTGCCATCGGGCGCGGCGGGATCGGGCATAAGCGGGGCGAGGGCGACAATGTCACGCCTGTCGGCACGCACCGGCTGACCGATGTCTATGTGCGCGGCGACAGGCTGCAGCTTCCCGGGGCAAGGGTAATCGGGCCGCGCGCCCTCTGGTGCGACGCGCCGGACCATCCGGACTACAATACCCAAGTGCAGGCGCCGTTCGGCGCGTCTGCCGAGCGAATGCACCGGCCCGACCCGCTCTACGACATTGTCGGTGTGCTCGATTTCAACCGCGCGCCCGTGCGGCCGGGCAAGGGCAGCGCGATCTTCCTGCATGTCTGGCGCGGGCCGCGTGTGCCGACGGCGGGCTGCATCGCGTTCGCGCGGGTCGATCTGGTCTGGATTCTGGAGCGCTGGACCGAAGGGTCCCGCGTCGTCGTTCGAGGCTAGCGCGTCAGCCTGCGCTGCGCGCCCCGAAAAGCGCCGAGCCGACCCGCACATGGGTCGCACCAAGCGCAATTGCCGCCTCGAAATCGCCGCTCATCCCCATGGACAGGCCGCGCAGGCCGTTGCGCTCCGCCATGGTCCGCAACAGTGCGAAATGCAGGCTCGGATGCTCCTCGACCGGCGGGATGACCATCAGGCCCGATACCGGCAGGTCATAGTCTCGGCGGCAACTCTCCAGAAATGCGTCGAGTTCTTCGGGCAACACGCCGGCCTTCTGCGCCTCGCGACCCGTGTTGACCTGCACGAACAGGTCGGGACAGGTGCCGCGGGCCTGAACCTCTCGTGCAAGCCGCGCGGCGAGTTTCGGACGGTCGAGCGAATGGATCGCGTCAAACAGGTCAAGCGCCTGTTTGACCTTGTTGGTCTGCAACGGGCCGATCAGATGCACCTGCGTATCGGGGAAGGCCGCGCGGAAGTCGGGCCATTTCGACGCCGCTTCTTGCACCCTGTTCTCGCCGAACAGGCGATGTCCGTCGCGCAACACGGCTTCGACGCGCGCATTCGGCTGCACTTTCGAGACGGCAATCAAGTGGACGTCTTCAGGCGCGCGCCCGGCGGCACGGGCGGCGGCGTCGATGCGGGACTGGATATCGGAAAGGGACATGGGCGCGGTCGGGCCTTGGCATCGGTTTCGGTCGCCCACTTATGCCGTGAAGCCGAAGGGCCGAAAAGGGGCCGCGCAAAAGAAAAGAGCGGGCACTAGGCCCGCTCTTCCCTGAATGGTCTTCTGATCCGTAAGGATTAGAAGGACATCGACAGACCGGCACCGATACGGGTGACGTCGTCGACGGAGCTGTCGGAGGACTGAGCCTGACCGGCAGCAACGGAAGCCACGAGGCCGCCGCCGAGGTCGTAGTCAACCCACAGGCCGTAGCCGGTGCCGTCAGCGAACACGTTGCTGTCGGTCTTGTAGTGGGAGTACTGAGCACCGATGGTGGCAGCGCCGGTCGTGTAGGTGCCGGAGATGCCATAGGATTCACCGGACTGATCCAGGAAGCCAGCGTCGGAGAAGTCAGCGTCACGCTTTTCGTAAGCTGCGTTCACGGTGAAGCCCGAGAAGCCAACGAAACCGGAGATACCGTAGACTTTCAGGGTCTCATCCAGAGCACCGCCAGCAGCGCCGGACAGGGTGGTGCCGCAGAGCGAGGAAGCAGCCGCGGTCGCGGAGCACTTCAGTTTACCCTGCTGGTAACCAGCGCCTACACCCCAGTCGACAGTGCCGGTGGAGGAAGCGTAGCCGAGGCCGACACCGAAGATTTCGTCGCCGTATGCGCCAGCGTCTTTGTTGATCTGGCCAGCGATTTCAGCGGACAGCGAGGCGGTGAAGCCGGCAGCCGAGAAGTCGTAACGCAGAACGCGCTCAGCGTCGCCCAGGCCGTCAAGACCGGCATGGCCGTTTTCCCAGGAAGCTTCGTCGTCGATACCGCCACCAGCGATTTCGATCATGCCTTTGTCGTAAGCGCCGTCGGTGTCACCCAGGGTGATCGTGCCGAAGCCGCCGGAAACGAAAGCGGAGACCGAGGAAGCAACGGTGTTGTTGTCCAGGTCGGCGTTGGCGCCGAAGGACAGGCCGTTGTCGGAGGTGCCGGAGTAGGCAACGTCGAAGTCGAAGTCTTTGACGAACTTCGTGCCTTTGGTGCCGGACACGGTGCGGTCGTCCGACGGACGGACACCAAGGCCGAGCGGCAGTACGTAGTCGCGGGAGTTGTTGGTGATACCCAGTTCAGCAGAACCGGAGAAGGAGATGCCCTGCGCGAACGCGGAGCCAGCAACGGAGGCTGCGAGCAGCGCGGACGTTGCGAAGAGAGCTTTTTTCATCGTTTTCCCTCGTGAGTGTTTAAGGTGCACCTCAACCCGGGGAAAACCGAATTGAGTGTGAGTGTGTTTTACTCCTGACCGATTCAAAGGCAACCGCGACCCGCCCCCCTTAAATAAAAGCGCATATCCGTGATGCAGACATGCCACAGTGGGATCAGGCGCCCGGATCGGCCCGCTGCGGGGCGGTTTCGCGCTTTTGGCTTGTCCCAAAGGGGGCGAGCCGATACTAGAATTTCGATCGCCAGTCTGCGGGAGGCCTTGTTTTGTCGAACTTGTTTCGGATTTTCGCCCTGATCCTGGCCGGCCTGCTGGCCGGTTGCGGCAGCACCTCGAGTGAGGCCCAGTTCCAGAATGCGCCCGAATGGGCGCAGGCACAGGATTCGGACACGCTGCTCGACCTGTTCAACTCGCCCGACCGCGACTCGACCATTCAGGTGAACCGCTATCTGTGGATCGCAACGCTCGATGTGCTGAAATTCCTGCCGCTCGAAGGGGCCGATCCCTTCTCCGGCGTGATCGTGACCGGCTGGGGCCGCGTGGCGGGCACATCCGGCCTTTATCGCGCGACCGTGCTCATTCAGGACGGGGCGCTCGATGCCCGCTCGCTGCGCGTGGCGGCCTATCGCCAGTCGGGGTCGAGTTCGGTGCCGGTGCCGCCGCAGGCGGTGCGCCAGATCGAGGATGCGATCCTGACCCGGGCACGGCAGCTCAAGATCGCGGCCGAGGGCTGAAACAACATCACGGCGCGGCGGCACGTCCGACCGGCGCCGGAGACCGAGAATACAAGGAATGGATTATGTCTCGCTATAATGCGCGCACGGTCGAGCCGAAATGGCAGGCCGCGTGGGAAGAGGCCGGGATTTTCACCGCCGCGCCCGATGCGGCGCGGGAGAAATACTATGTGCTGGAGATGTTCCCCTATCCGTCGGGGCGCATCCACATGGGCCACGTGCGCAACTATACGATGGGCGACGTTGTGGCGCGCTACAAATCGTCCCGTGGTTTCAACGTGTTGCATCCGATGGGGTGGGACGCGTTCGGCATGCCCGCCGAAAATGCCGCGATGGAAAAGAACGTCCACCCCGGCACCTGGACCTACCAGAATATCGAGGACATGAAGACTCAGATGAAGCCCTTGGGCTTCAGCCTCGACTGGACCCGCGAATTCGCAACCTGCGACCCGGAATATTATGGCCAGCAGCAGGCCCTGTTCCTCGACATGCTGGAGGCCGGACTGGTCTATCGCAAGA
This sequence comes from Oceanomicrobium pacificus, assembly GCF_009833495.1. Lineage (GTDB taxonomy): Bacteria > Pseudomonadota > Alphaproteobacteria > Rhodobacterales > Rhodobacteraceae > Oceanomicrobium > Oceanomicrobium pacificus. Next base: position 1,051,686 of record NZ_WUWG01000001.1, read on the forward strand.
ATGCGGTCGTGAACTGGGATCCGGTCGACATGACCGTGCTCGCCAACGAGCAGGTGGAGAACGGCCGCGGCTGGCGCTCCGGTGCACTGGTCGAGCGCAAGGAACTGACCCAATGGTTCTTCCGCATCTCTGACATGTCGCAGGAGCTGCTGGACGCGATTGACGGCCTGACCGACTGGCCGGAAAAGGTCCGCCTGATGCAGCGCAACTGGATCGGGCGCAGCCAGGGCCTGCAATTCCGCTTCGCGCTGCACGGCGCGCCGGACGGGATCGACGAACTGGAAGTCTATACAACCCGGCCCGACACGCTTTTCGGCGCAAGTTTCGCCGCCATCTCCCCCGACCATCCGCTGGCGCGGCGGCTGGAGCAGGACAATGCCGATCTGGCCGCATTCAATTCGGAATGCCGGCGCACGGGCACGTCCGAGGAAGATCTGGAGAAAGCCGAGAAGAAGGGATTCGACACCGGTCTGACCGTGACCCATCCGTTCGATGCGGATTGGACGCTGCCGGTCTATGTGGCGAATTTCATCCTGATGGATTACGGCACGGGCGCGATCTTCGGCTGCCCCGCGCATGACCAGCGAGACCTTGATTTCGCTCGGAAATACGGGCTCGACGTCACGCCGGTCGTGGCGCCCGCCGACGCGCTGGCCGCCACGTTCGAGATCGGCGCCGAGGCCTATACCGACCCCGGCCACCTGATCAATTCCAAGTTCCTCGACGGAATGAGCATCGAGGAGGCTAAAGCCGAGGTGATCCGCCGGATCGAGGCCGAGGGCGTGGGCGAGGGCGTGACCAAATACCGGCTGCGGGACTGGGGCGTCAGCCGCCAGCGCTACTGGGGCTGTCCGATTCCCATCGTCCACTGCCCGGATTGCGGCATCGTGCCGGAGAAGAAGGAAAACCTGCCCGTCGAACTGCCGCAGGATGTGAATTTCTCCCAGCCGGGCAATCCGCTCGACCGGCATCCGACGTGGCGCGACGTGGCCTGCCCGGCCTGCGGGGGTGCGGCACGGCGCGAGACCGACACAATGGACACGTTCGTCGACAGTTCCTGGTATTTCGCCCGCTTCACCGCGCCGCGGGCGAACACGCCGACCGATGCCGAGGCCGCGGCCTACTGGATGAATGTCGACCAGTATATCGGTGGTGTGGAGCATGCGATTCTGCATCTGCTCTATTCGCGGTTCTTCGCCCGTGCGATGGCGAAGACCGGGCACTTGCCGGACAGCGCGATCGAGCCGTTCAATGCGCTCTTCACGCAAGGCATGGTCACGCATGAAACCTATTCGACGCCGCATCCCGACGGCGGCGAGCGGGTGGTCTGGCACACGCCCGACGAGGTGCTGCGCAGCGAGAGCGGCGCGACCCTGCGCGACGGCGGTGGCGCCGTGACGGTCGGTCCGACCATCAAGATGTCGAAGTCGAAGAAGAATGTCGTCGACCCCGAGGACATCATCGACCAGTACGGGGCCGACACGGCGCGCTGGTTCGTCATGTCCGACAGCCCGCCCGAGCGGGACGTGGAGTGGACCGCATCCGGGGCCGAGGCCGCATGGCGGCACCTGCAGCGGGTCTGGCGACTGGCCTCCGAGGTGGCGGAGGCGGGCGGCGCGGATGCGACCGACGCCGATCTGGAGCGCGCGACTGCGCGGGCCATTCATGATGTGACCGAAGGGATCGAGAGCTTTGCCTTCAACAAGGCCGTGGCGAAACTCTACGAGTTCACGAACCTTCTCGCGAAATCCAAAGCGCCGGCCGGCGCCCGCCGCGTGGCGCTCCGGACCATGGCACAGCTGATGATGCCGATGACCCCGCACCTGGCCGAAGAGGTCTGGACGCTGCTCGGCGGCGAAGGGCTCGTGAGCGCCGCGCCCTGGCCGAAAGCCGATCCCGCGCTTCTGGTTGAGGACCAGCTGACCCTGCCTATTCAGGTGAACGGCAAGCGGCGGGCCGAAATCTCGGTCGCCCGCGATGCCGACAAGGCGGCGGTCGAGGCTCAGGCGCTTGCCGATCCGGCGGTGCAGCGGGTGCTCGACGGCGCGGTGCCCAAGAAGGTCATCGTGGTGCCGGGACGGATCGTCAATCTTGTCGTCTAGGCGCGGGCATCAGCCGCGCTTCGGGGCCGCGCCCGTCGCGGCCCTCCTGCTGTTTCTGCTCACCGCCTGCGGTTTCTCGCCTGTCTATCAGGACCGCGCTGCCGGAGAGGGGCTTGCCGGCCGCGTCGAGATCGCGCCCATCGACGGGCTGGCGGGGTTCACGTTCCGCGAACAGCTGATCCGGCAGTTCGGCCTGCCCTCGGGTGCCGAATATGACCTGCGCGTCGACCTGACGGTCGAGCGTGAGGGGATCGGCATCACCCAGTCGAACGACATCACCCGCTACAACCTGACCGGTACGGCCACCTACAGGCTGACCGAACGGGCGACCGGAGCGGCGGCGGCCGAGGGGCAGGTGCGGACTTTCACCGCCTATTCGGCAACCTCGAGCGCCTATGCAACTCGTGTCGCACGCCGCGATGCGGAGAAACGGCTGGCGATCAGCCTGGCCGACCAGCTTGCCGTCCGGCTCGCCGCCACGGTGGAGCGGCCGCGGTGAAGCTGAACGGCGCAGATGCCGCGCGCTTCTTGCGCACGCCCGATCCCGCGACGCGTGCCGTGCTTCTGCATGGAGAAGACAAGGCGCGCACAGCGCTGAAGCGGCGCGAGCTTGTCGCCGCGCTTGGCGGCAAGGACGCGGAGGAGGAAATGCGGCTCGTGCGGCTCGGCGCCGACGAGGTCCGCCGCGATCCGGCATCGCTGCAGGATGCGCTGCGCGCACAGGGGTTCTTCCCCGGGCCCCGTGTTACGGTGGTCGAGGATGCAACCGACGGCATGCTCGCCATTTTCGAGGAAGCGCTCGGCAATGCATCGCCCGAGGATGCGACCCTTGTCGTGACCGCGGGACTGCTGCCTGCGCGGTCTAAACTGCGCAAGTTCTTCGAGGGCGCCGCGGCGGGCATCCTGTCGATTGCCGTCTACACGGACGCGCCAAGTGCGGCCGAGATCGACCAGTGGCTGGCCAGCCGCAAGATCGAGGTCGATCCGTCAGCCAAGCGGCGCCTGCAGGAGCTGGCGCAGGATCTGGAGCCGACGGACCTGGTCCAGATGCTGGAGAAACTGTCGCTCTACATGTGGAACGCGGATGCGGCGGCGGGGCTGGCGGATGTCGAGGCCTGCCTGCCGCGCACCATCGACAGCGACGCGGACGATCTGGCCGCCGCCGTGGCCGAAGGCAAGGTGGAGGAAACCTGCCGCCACCTGCACCGCCTGTCGGCGCGCGGCGTGCCGCCGACGACGCTCTGCATCGCGCTGGAACGCGCCTTCCGCCAGATTTACGGGATCGTGTTCCACCCCGGCGGCGTGGAGGCCGGCATCGGCGCCCTGCGCCCGCCGGTGTTCGGCCCGCGCAAGGCACGGTTGAAGGCCCAGGCCCAACGGTGGCGGCCGGCGAGCGTGGAGCGGGCGATCCGCGAACTGACGGACACGGACTTGACCCTGCGTTCATCGTCACGCGCGCCGGACATGGCGCTGATGGAACGCGCCCTCATCCGCATCGCGATGATGTCGGGACGCTGAAGGACCCGGATATGTACAAACTTGTCGGAACACCGCGCAGCCGCACCATACGTGTTGCCTGGGCGCTGGAGGAACTGGAACAGCCCTATGACTGGATCCCGGCCGGGCCGCGGTCGGAAGAGGCCCGCGCGCTCAACGGCACCGGCAAGATCCCGGTGCTGGTGGCCGACGGCGAGGCGCTGAGCGACAGCGTGGCGATCATCCAGTTTCTTGCCGACGGCCATGGCGGTCTGACCCATGCGCCCGGCTCGATCGCGCGGGCGCGGCAGGATGCGATGACGCAATTTGCCTGTGAAGAGGTCGAGGGTCCGCTCTGGACCATGTCGAAGGCACGCTATGTCCACCCCGAGGAGATGCGGATGCCGGAAGTGGAGCCGGTGGCGCAGTATGAGTTCGGGCTGGCGATGAAGACGCTCGCGGCGCGCTTGGGCGACAAGGACTATGTGACGGGCGATGCACCGACCGTGCCGGACCTGATCCTAGGCCATTGCGGCGGCTGGGCCGTGAATGCCGTTTTTGCGGTGCCGGATGGCATCGTCGCGGATTATTTCAAACGGGTCCGGTCGCGTCCCGCGCTGGCCCGCGCAATGGAGCGCGCGGCGGCCTTTCAGAGCTAATTCGGACCTGCATCGGGGCCGCGCTTCGCGGCATCGAGCCGCTTCAGTGCGCCGCGCGCCGCATGGCGCCCGGTCGCAAAACACCCCGTCAGAAGATAGCCGCCTGTCGGTGCTTCCCAATCAAGCATCTCTCCGGCGCTGAACCAGCCCGGATGGGCTGCGAGTTCGAGGTCTCCGGTCAGCCGCTCGAACCGCAGGCCGCCCGCGGTCGAAATGGCGCGGTCGAGCGACATGGGACCGTCGAGCGCCACCGACAAGGCCTTGAGTAGACCCGCGAGCGCGGCGGGATCACCGGGCAGGGGGCGGGCGCATTCCTGCAGGAGAGCCAGTTTTGCCGGCGGCAATCCGAGTTTGCGCAATTTGTTGGAAAGGCTCGTTTTGCTCGGCATCTGGTGAAGCCGCTGGGCCAACTGGTCTGCCGTGCGGTCGGGCATCAGGTCGATGTGCAGCGTGACAGGACCGCCCTCGCAACCGCTTTCATCTCCGGCACCGCCCTTACGCAAGGCGCGGGACAGGGCATAGATCGCGCTGCCCTCAAACCCGGCTTTCGAGATCACGCATTCCCCGAGCACGCTGTCCGGCCCGCATGAGAGCCGGACCTGTTTCAGGGCCGCGCCGAAATGGGGCTCCATATGGCGGCTCCACGTCCGTCGGAAGCCCATATTGGCGGGGCGGAAGGGCGCGCAGTCTGACGGACCCGGCATCTGGCCAACCCATACGCCATCGGAGCCCAGTCTCGGCCAGCTTGCGCCGCCGAGCGCCAGCAGTGTCACGCGCGGGTGGACGTGTTGCGCGCCTTCGGGCGTGTCGAAAGGCACGGGGCATGCGCCAAGCTGCCCGGTCCAGCGCCAGCCGGTGCGCAGCTCGACCCCGGCGTTTCGAAGCCGCGCGATCCACGCCCGCAGGAGCGGGCTTGCCTTCATCTCGGTGGGAAAGACCCGCCCCGATGTGCCGGTGAAAACGGTGCTGCCGAGACCGCGGGCCCAGGTTTGCACCTCCTCCGGTCCGAAGGCGGTCAGCGCATCGTGAAGCGCCGGCGGGCAGGGCCGGAAGGCGGCGCGAAACTGCGCAGCAGGTTCATCCATCGTCAGGTTGAGGCCCGACTTGCCGGCCATCAGGAACTTGCGGGCAAGCGTCGGTTTGGCTTCGGCCACCAGAACCGACCGGCCGGCTGCGGCCAGCGTTTCGGCGGCCATCAGCCCGGCCGGACCGCCGCCGATGACAAGCGCATCAGGTGTCGCCAGCGTCACCGTGTCAGTCGATCAGCCCGATGCGGCGGCGGATATCCTCGTCCCGCAGGGACACTTCCTGTCCGGTGAACTCGTTTCCGGCGTCCCCGCAAAGCCAGGCGATGCAGCGCGCAGGCCAGTCGGCAGGAATATGCACGGACGGGTCGAGCTGGCTGACCGGATTGACGCCGCTCGCCTTGATCGCGACCTGCATTTCGGTCGCGACCGTGCCGGGGCTGAGGCCAATCACCCGGATCTTGGAACTGTCCACTTCATGGTCGGCGCAACGCGTCAGCATGGCGGCACCGGCTTTCGAGGAGCAATAGGCGCTCCAGCCTTCCAGCGGGGCATGGGCCGCGCCCGACGAGATGTTGATGATGGTGCCGGACCCTTGCGCAACCATGTCGGGCAGAACGGCGCGGATGCCGTAATAGACGCCCTTGAGGTTGATATCGATCGCGTGGCCCCAATCCTCGGGGTCGGATTTGCCGAGCATCGAGATCGGCTGGATGACACCGGCATTGTTGATCAGGATGTCGACGCTGCCGAACTGTTCCTTGCAGCGTTTGACCAGCGCCTGCAGTCCGAAATAGCGGCTCACGTCGCAGGCCAGTGTTTCTGCCGTGCCGCCCGCGTCGCGGATCTCGGCGGCGACGGCGTCAATGTCGCGCACGGTGCGGGCCGCAAGCAGAACCTTCACGCCCTCTGCGGCAAGGATTTTCGCGGTCGCGGCGCCGATGCCGCGGCTGGCACCCGTGATGATGGCGGCTTTGCCCGATAGCGATGTCATGGTCTTGCGGCTCCCCTGTGTCGGCCGTCTGGCCCGGTTTCATTTCAGTCTATCTGATCGCGGTCGCTCTCTGCTAGGTTCTAGCGCGATGTTTATCAAGCGCCGGAGACCCAATGCCTGCCCCGATCGTCTTTCTCGACATAGCTGGACCCGCCGATGCCGGCCAGCGTGCTTTCTATGCCCATCTGTTCGACTGGCAAATCGGCGCCGACGGGCGCTTTTCGGTGCCGGTCCAGTCGCCCATGCCGGCGGCCCTGCGCAGCGATCCGGCAGAGAAGCTGGTCTATATCGGGGTGGAGGATGTGGCCGCGACGCTCGACAAGATCGCAGCCATTGGCGGCACTATCGACGTGCCGCGATTCGAAGTGCCGGGGAGTGTGATCCTCGGTCTGTTTCTTGACCCGGCGGGCAACCGGATGGGGCTTGTGGAAATCGAAGATGGTCAGGTGAAAGTGCCGTCGGCCACTGGCGGCTGACGGTTCGCTTCCCTAGGTAAGGACAGACGGATCATCACCGGACCGCCGCACCACGCGGTCGTTTGGCGCGGAGAGGAGACAGGATGGCACAGGATCTGGAAAAACTGACGTCGGCGCTTCTGGCCGCGGCACGCAAGGCCGGTGCCGAATCCGCCGATGCGATCGCGGTGGCCGGTGACAGCCTGTCGATCGAGACCCGCAGCGGGGCGCTCGAACATGCCGAACGGTCGGAGGGAATCGACCTCGGCCTGCGCGTGCTGATCGGCCGCCGGCAAGCCTGCGTCTCGGCTTCCGACATCCGTTCTGACACGCTGGAGACGATGGCCGAACGCGCGGTCGCCATGGCCCGCGAAGCGCCCGAGGACCCGACCTGCGGACTGGCTGATCCGGACCAGCTGGCCAAGGATTGGGACGTGGCGGCGCTCGACCTGAACGACCCAGCGCCCGACCCCGCCGCTGCAGAGCTGGAGGCGGATGCGCTGCGGGCCGAGGCTGCAGCACGGGCCGTGCCCGGCGTGTCGCAGGTCGATGCGACAGGCGCCGGTTTTGGGCGCTCCCGTATCCATCTGGCAGCGACAAACGGATTTACCGGCGGCTATGCGCGCAGTTCGCGCAGCATGTCCTGCGTGGCCATCACCGGCGAAGGGCTGGAGATGGAGCGCGACTATTATGGCGACAGCCGCACTTACGGTGCGGACCTCCTGTCGCCCGAGGAGATCGGTCGGCTGGCAGGCGAGCGGGCTGTCTCCCGCGCCGGCGCATCGAAGCCGCCCACAGGTGCCTATCCGGTGCTCTATGACGAGCGGATTTCCTCGGGTCTGATCGGACATCTGCTCGGGGCGATCAGCGGCAGTGCGATCACGCGGGGTGCCAGCTGGCTGAAGGATGCGATGGGCGAGCAGGTTCTGCCGGTTGGCATGGATCTGGTGGAAGATCCGTCGCGTCCCCGGATCGGCGGCTCGAAACCTTTTGACGCCGAAGGCCTTCCCGCGCGCCGCCGGATGGTGGTCGAGGACGGGATCCTGAAAAGCTGGACTCTGGACCTTGCCACGGCGCGCAAACTGGGGCTGGAGAGCACCGGCAACGCCGTGCGCGGCACCTCCGCGCCGCCATCGCCCGGTATCGGCAATGTCGCCCTGACGCAGTCGGACAAGAGCCGCGATGATCTGCTGGCCGACATGGGAACCGGCCTGCTCGTCACCTCGCTCATCGGATCGTCGATCAACCCGACCACGGGCGATTATTCGCGGGGTGCATCGGGCTTCTGGGTCGAGAACGGGCAGATCACCCGCCCCGTCAACGAATGCACCATTGCGGGCAATCTGCGCGACATGCTGCGTGGGTTGCAGGCCGCCAATGACGCGCGCACCCATCTGTCCCGCGTGGTGCCGAGCCTTCTGGTGGAGGGGCTGACGATTGCCGGCGCGTGATCTCGATCTGCTGACCGAGGCCGCCCTGGCCGCCGGCGAGATCGCGAAACGCCATTTCCGGTCCGGCCCGGAGGTCTGGGACAAGGGCGGCGGTCTCGGCCCCGTCACACAGGCCGATCTGGAGATCGACCGGATGTTGCAGCGGGACCTGACCGCCGCGCGGCCGGACTATGGCTGGCTGTCCGAAGAGACGCCCGACACGCCCGAGCGCCTGTCGCGCGAGGCCGTTTTCATCATTGACCCGATCGACGGGACGCGGGCCTTCATTGACGGGCAAACGAGCTTTTCCCACAGTCTTGCCATCGTGCGGAACGGCCATGTGTCGGCCGCTGTCGTCCACCTGCCGTTGGAAGGGCTGACCTATGCTGCGGCAGCGGGTCAGGGGGCGACGCTCAACGGCGCGCCGCTCGCCCCGCCCCGCAAGGACAGTCTGGCGGGGGCGCGGCTACTGGTGAACAAGGCGCAGATGAAAGACCTGCACTGGACGGGCGGTGTGCCCGATGTCGAACAGATGTTCCGGCCGTCGCTGGCCTACCGGCTGTGTCTGGCCGCCGAAGGGGCGGCCGATGCGATGCTGACGCTCCGCGATGCTTGGGAATGGGACATTGCCGCAGGCGCGCTCATCGCGGCAGAAGCGGGGCTCGACGTGCAGGATCGCAGCGGCGCGCCGCTGTCCTTCAACGGCCCGACGCGGCTTCTGCCCGGTGTGATCGTGGCGCCCGCGGCGCTCGCATCGGCGCTTCTGGCCCATGGTCCACGGCCCATCCCAAGCGCCCAGACCCATTGACGCGACGCCGCGCGTGGCTAATGTGCGCGCCAGTTCAAAACGGAGCAGATGACACCATGACGCAACGCCTGCATCTCGTGTTCGGCGGTGAGCTCACCGACCCGCAGACAACCCAGTTCCGCGATGTCGACGCGCTCGATATCGTCGGGATCTATCCCAATTATGCCGCTGCCTATGACGCATGGAAATCGGCCGCCCAGCGGACCGTGGACAATGCCCATATGCGCTACTTCATCGCACACCTGCACCGCCTGCGGGACGAGGAAGTGGCGGCCAGCCCGACCGAGGAACTGGGCTGACACATGCCCGGTCCTGACCCCGAGGACCGGGGCTCCGTCCTGCTTGACCTCTATCTGGCGCTGTCGCGCCGGATGACGGGCGTGGCAGGATGGCAGCTGAAACGGCGGCAGGCGCGCGGCAAGGAAGATGCGGCGCGTCTGCCCGAGCGGCTGGGCCGGACCGAAGTGCCGCGCCCGGACGGGCCGCTGGTCTGGTTCCATGCCGCAAGTGTCGGCGAGAGCCTGTCGATCCTTGAACTGCTGCGCCGGCTCCTCGACAGCCGGCCCGACCTGCACGCGCTCATCACCACCGGGACCCGTAGTTCCGCCGCACTTCTGGGACCGCGCCTTCCGGATCGGTGCCTGCACCAGTTCGTGCCGGTCGACGCGCTGCCTGCCGTGCAGTCCTTCCTAGATCACTGGAAACCCGATCTGGCGGTCTGGACCGAAAGCGAGTTCTGGCCCGCGCTGATGCATGAGACACGGGCGCGCGGCATCCCGATGCTGCTCGTCAATGCGCGTCTATCGGCCCGGTCGCGCAACCGCTGGCGGCGGCTCTCCGGCCTGTCGCGGCACCTGCTTGGCGGGTTCGACTATGTGCTGGCGCAGGATGCGACCACCTGCAGCTATCTCAAGGAACTGGGCGTGTCTGAGGAACGGATCGAAGTTACCGGCACGCTGAAAGAAGGCTCTGCACCGCTTGGTTGCGACGATGACGCGTTCCGGCTCCTGTCCCGCGCCCTGTCGGGCCGCAGGGTCTGGCTCGCAGCCTCCACCCATGCGGGCGAGGAGGAGCCGGTACTGGCCGCGCACAGGATTGCGCGGCGGCAATATCCCAATCTGCTTCTGGTGCTCGCCCCGCGCCATCCCGAACGCGGCGACGAGGTGGCGGAGCTGATCGCAGGTCAGGGCTGGAACATGGCGCGCCGCTCGGAAGGGGCGCTGCCGGACATGCACACAGAGGTCTATCTGGCCGACACGCTGGGCGAGATGGGCCTGTGGTTCCGGCTGGCGGCCGTATCTTTCATCGGCGGTTCGCTGGCGGATATCGGCGGCCACAATCCGTTCGAACCGGCGGCGCTGGGCTCGGCCATTCTGACCGGCCCGCATGTGGACAATTTCCGCGACGCGTTCGCGCGATTCGAAGAGGCCGGTGCAGCCCTGACCGTGACCGATGGCGCGACGCTCGGTGCGGCCCTGGCCGATACGCTGCAACCCGAGGTGGCCGCGGCCATGGCCTCGGCGGCATGGGATGCGAGCAGTGCCGGTGCCGCGGTGACCGACCGGGCCCTGAAACTGCTCCTCGACCATCTGCCGGAGCCGGTCTGATGCCGGCGCCGCCCGCCTTCTGGTCGCGCCCGCCCGACCGGCCGGGCTGGGCGGCACGGCTTCTGGCGCCGCTTGGCCGGCTCTATGCGGCGGGCACCCGGCGGCGGCTCTCGGGCGGGCGGTATCACGACCCCGGCGTGCCGGTCGTCTGCGTTGGCAACCTCAGCGTCGGCGGCACCGGCAAGACCCCGACCGTCATCGCGCTGATGATGCATCTCACGTCGCAAGGCTGGACGCCGCATGTCGTCACCCGCGGCTATGGCGGGCGGCTCGACGGTCCGGTGCGGGTCGACCCGCACGCCCATGATGCCGGCGACACGGGTGATGAACCGCTCCTGATCGCGGCGTTCGGACCGGTCTGGGTGTCAAAGGACCGCGCCGCGGGCGCCGATGCGGCTGTCGCTGCAGGCGCAAACATCATCCTGCTCGATGACGGGTTCCAGAATCCGGATCTGAAGAAAAGCCTCTCGATCCTCGTCGTCGACGCGCGACGGGGCTTCGGCAATGGCCGCTGCCTGCCTGCCGGGCCGCTGCGCGAGCCGGTGGAGGTCGGTGTCGGACGGGCCGATATCCTGCTCGCGATCGGGACCGACGCGGAGCGGGCGGCACTTGTCGAGACCTGGCCCGCGCTGGGCGCGCTGCCCTCTGTCGATGGCCGGATCACGCCGCTCCGGACCGGTATGGACTGGGCGGACATGCGGGTTCTCGCCTTCGCCGGCATCGGCCACCCGGAGAAGTTCTTTGATACGTTGCGCGGTCTCGGCGTCGATCTGGCAGGCACGCGCGCGCTGAGCGATCATGCAGAACTGACGCCTGCGCTCCTGCGGCGCCTGCAAGCGGACGCGGCAGCGCTCGGCGCACAGCTCGTGACCACGGAAAAGGATGCGGTGCGGTTGCCGGCGTCCATGCGCGGGCAGGTCCTGACCCTGCCGGTGCGGCTCGAAGGGCCGGACTGGGCTGTGGTGGACGGCCGGTTGCCCCGGCCGCCCGTCAGTTGACCGGCTGGCTCAGCTTTCGTAGCCTTCAAGCACGTCCTTGAAGTCCGGCCAGCCCATGTTGGAATGTTTGTCGCCGTTGATCAGGAAGCTCGGCGTTCCGGTGATCCCGTCTCGCTCGGCATTGGCCTGATAAGTGGCGACCATGGCCTTGAGGTTGTCCTCGTTGCGCAGGCAGGCGTCGAGCTCGTCGTCGGTCAGGCCGGCCTGACGCCCGATGGCGAACAGGTTCTGGATGATCGTGTTGGCATCATCGCCCTTGGTCCACTCGCGCTGGCGCTCGTAGATCAGGTCGGAAATGCCGAAATAGCGTGCCTCGCCGCCGCAGCGGGCAACGGCCGCGGCCCAGAGGCCGAGCCGGTCGAAATAGACCTCCCGGATGACGAGTTTCGCCTTGCCGGTGTCGATATATTCGGCCTTCAGCTGCGGGAAGACCTCTTTGTGGAAATTGGCGCAATGCGGACAAGTGAAGGAGGCATATTCGATAATCTCGATCGGTGCATCCGGGTCGCCCAGAACCATGTCGGGCACGGTGCCCGCATCCGCGTCGCTGGCTTGCGCATCGGTGATTGCGGTCAGCATCGTCTGTTCCGGCGCGCCGGTGCCGCGCAGCGCATAAATGCCGGCCGCAGCCGCGCCGGCGAGTGCGACACCGCCAAGGATGAGGGGGCGGCGGCCCAGCGTCGGTTTGTCTGTCATGCGTCTCTTGCCTTCCTTTGGGTCAAAATCACTTGCGGGCCAGAATGTTCCGGCCCAGCCGTTCCAGCGCGGCTTTCAGCCCCGGGTCCGACAGTTCAGATAGGTCCTTGTCGAGCGCCTGCAACCGTTCCGGGTCGGGCTCGGGCGCGGATGGCCTGCGCGGCGGCGCCCCGTCGAACCCGGCCTGATCCTCGGCAAAGCCGTGGCTGCTCGTCTGTGTCACGCGCACGCGCGCAATTGCATTGTAGCCGTAGCAGGCGTTTACCTTGTCGCGGATCGCCGGCAATTGCATGTCCAGTTCCGGCCCGTAGGCGCCGTGGGCGAGCAGGGTCAGCGTCGCTCCGAACCCGTCGCGCGCATAGGACACTTTCACCGGGCGGGCAATCCTGGACAGATCGGGGCCGGCGATCTCCGTCCAGTGGGTGAGCAGGCGCAATTCGGAAAAGCCGCGTTTCTCGGTCGCGCCGCGGATCCGTTTGCCCACCAGCGCACCGGTTTGCACGAAGCCGCGCCGCCCGCGTGACGTGCCCTTGCCTTTCCCCGGTCCTGTGGTTGTACTGCGCTGCATGCGACCCTGTTCCTGCCGTTCCCTCTTTCTACCGCGCCCCGACGGGCATGCCATCCATTTTCGGAAGCGGAGCGTCAATCTTGCGTGACTTTTCGCCGATGCTGCTCGACTGGTATGACGCCCATGCCCGTGACCTGCCGTGGCGCGTTCCGCCCGACCGGTCCCGCGCGGGCGAGCGGGCTGATCCCTACCGCGTCTGGCTGTCGGAGATCATGCTGCAGCAGACGACCGTCGCCGCTGTCCGGCCCTATTTCGAACGGTTCACCACCCGCTGGCCTGCCGTGGACGACCTTGCAGGGGCCGCGGACGAGGATGTGATGGCAGCCTGGGCCGGGCTTGGCTATTACGCGCGTGCCCGAAATCTTCTGAAATGTGCCCGCGCCGTGGTGCAGGACCATGATGACCGTTTTCCCGACAGCGAGGCGGCGCTGCTCGGTCTGCCGGGCATCGGCCCCTACACGGCCGCGGCCATCGCCAGTATCGCCTTCGGACGGCGTGCGGTCGTCGTGGATGGCAATGTCGAGCGGGTCATGGCGCGGTTCGGCGCCGTGGAAACGCCGCTGCCTGCGGCCAAACCGGAGCTGAAGGCCCTCGCCGCTAAATTCACGCCCGACGACCGGCCCGGTGACCATGCGCAGGCGCTGATGGACCTGGGCGCAACCGTCTGCACCCCCAAGTCACCCGCCTGCGGAGCCTGTCCGGTGCAAAGCGGGTGCAAGGCGCGTGCGGCGGGGCTGGCGGCCGATCTGCCGCGCAAAAGCCCCAAGGCGCGCAAGCCCGAGCGGGTCGGCATTGCCTATGTGCTGCGCGATCCGCAGGGTCGCATTTATCTGGAACGGCGGGCGGAGAAGGGGCTCCTTGGCGGCATGCTCGGCTTCCCGACGGGGGACTGGTCAGACAATCTGGCCGATGACTCCCCGCCGGTCCGCGCCCGGTGGCGCGACAGCAAGCTGACGGTGCGTCACGTCTTTACGCATTTTGCGCTCACGCTTCATATTCATGTGGCCGACGCGGCGCCCGAGGGGCTCAACGGCCAGTGGCTGGCCCCCGGCGCGGCGCGCGGCGCGCTGCCGACGGTCATGCGCAAGGTGCTCGATGCGGTCGAGCCGCCGCGCGAACCGGAGGCTCCGCACACGGCCGGATAGGCCGGCAAGCGGCTCAAGGGAGGAGCAGCCATGACCGATACAAGCAGCAGGCCCCCGACGGTCGCGGCCGGATTTCTACCGGCCCTGCCGTTCTGGTTGTCCCTCGTCTTCGTGCCGCTCATCCTGTGGGCCGCGCTTGCCGGCGGCTGGGCGATCCTCGGCGTCCCGATCTATGCGTGGATTGTCATTAGCCTTCTGGACCGCGCGACCGGCCTCAACCGTGAAAATGCCGACCCGGACAGCCCCGAGGAGGGGCTTTTCTGGTATCGCTTCGTCACGATGATCTGGCTTCCGGTGCAGCTTTTTCTGATCGGGTTCTGCATCTGGGCCGGCACGTCCGGGCATCTGGGCCGCTGGGAGGCTGTGGCGCTGATGGCGGCCCTCGGGACGGCAACAGGGGGCGTCGGGATCAACTATGCGCATGAGCTGATGCACCAGCGCAACCGGCTGGAGCGGCGGCTCGGCGAATGGCTGATGATCTCGGTTCTCTACGGCCATTTCGTGAGCGAGCATCTGCTGGTGCATCACCGCTATGTGGGCACGCCGCGCGATCCGGTGACCGCGCGCTACAATGAAAGCGTTTACGGGTTTCTCGCCCGTGTCCTGCCCGGCTCGCTCGTATCCGCCTGGAAGGCCGAGGCCGCGATGCTGGCCCGCAAGGACCTGCCGGTCTGGAGCCGCCAGAACCCGTTCTGGCGCTACGGGCTCGGCGGGCTACTGTTCCTGGCGATTGCCGGGCTGATCGGCGGCTGGTTCGGTGTGCTGCTCTTCCTCGTGCAGGCCGCGGTCGCGATCCTGCAGCTGGAGATGGTCAATTATGTCGAACATTACGGGCTGACGCGCAAACATCTGGGCGAGGGCAAATACGAGCCGGCGAAACCGCGGCACAGCTGGAATGCCTCGCACCGGTTTTCCAACTATCTGCTCATCAACCTGCAGCGCCATTCGGACCATCATTTCAAGCCGAGCCGCCGCTTTCCTGTCCTCCAGACCTATTCGGAGGAGGAGGCGCCGCAACTGCCCTATGGCTATCCGCTGATGATCATGATCTCGGCCAATCCGCTCTGGTGGCGGCGGATGATGAACCCGCGCGTCCGAGCGTGGCGCAAGCAGTTCTATCCCGAGATCACCGACTGGACACCCTACAAGGACATGCGCAATCCGCTGCCGCGCTAGGGCATCGGTGGCGCCGGAATGCTAAAAGGCCCTGCCAGTGGGGGTGGCAGGGCCTTTGCTGGTGCACCTTCACACCAACGCGATAACCGAGTGGGGGTCAGTTCTCGCGCATCTCTGACCGGACCTGCTGTCGCAGCACGTCGATCGGCATTTTCTGTCCGTCACGGTTGAAGCACCAGTAGGTCCATCCGTTGCAGGAAGGCGCACCTTCCAGAATGGCGCCGACCTGATGGATCGATCCGCGGGCATCATGGGCGACGAGCGTGCCGTCAGCCCGGACTTTGGCCTTGTAGCGGCCGTTGAAGGAATGGAGCTGGTCGCCCGGCGTCAGCATCCCCCGTTCGACCAGATGGCCGAAGGGCACGCGCGGTTCGGCGCGTTTGGGCTGGGTAACTTCCAGCGCGTCGCGGTCATGGCGGCGGATCTTGGCGATCCGGGCCTCGGCCACTTTGCGGTACTTCGCCTCGCGCTCGATGCCGATGAAATGCCGTCCGAGCCGCTTGGCCACGGCGCCGGTCGTGCCGGAGCCGAAGAATGGGTCGAGGATGACATCGCCGGGCTTGGATGAGCCAACCAGCACGCGGTGAAGCAGAGCCTCGGGTTTCTGCGTCGGGTGGGCCTTCTGCCCGTTCGCGTCTTTCAGACGTTCGTTCCCGTTGCAGATCGGGATCACCCAGTCCGAGCGCATCTGGGTTCCCTCGTTCAGTTCCTTCAGGGCCTCGTAGTTGAACGTGTATTTTCCGCTGTCCGACTTGGCCGCCCAGATCATCGTTTCATGCGCATTGGTCAGCCGCTTGCCGCGGAAATTGGGCATCGGGTTCGACTTGCGCCAGACAACATCATTGAGGATCCAGTAGCCCTGATCCTGAAGCGCGGCGCCGACGCGGAAGATGTTGTGGTAGGAGCCGATCACCCAGATCGCGCCATCGGGCTTCAGGATACGGTGCGCGGCCTTCAGCCAGGCGCGGGAAAATTTGTCATAGGCACGGAAGCTGGAAAACTGGTCCCAGGCATCGTCCACCGCGTCGACCTTGGAATTGTCGGGGCGGTGCAATTCGCCCTTCAGCTGCAGGTTATAGGGGGGGTCCGCAAAAATCAGATCGACCGAATTTGCCGGAAGACTGTTCATCACGTCGATGCAGTCACCTGACAATATCTGATCCAATGGGAGCGCCGATCGCGCCCCAGCCGCCTTGTCCGTCGCCATAACTCTGCCTTGGGTTTTGTTTTTTTGTTTGTTGACGCCAAGGATGAGTCAAAAGCGAATCGCCGTCAAATTATTTTTTTGAATCAATCACTTACGGTAAAGTCTTTACACAACATATTGTGGATAGGTTTGAAACTGCGACGATGATGTGGTGTGACGCCATAAATCTTGAGGGCCTCCTGATGGGCCTTTACGCCATATCCTGCATTGCGCTCCCAGCCATACTGGGGGTGCTGCTGTGACAGTTCTGCCATAGCCCGGTCGCGGCTCACTTTGGCCAGGATCGAGGCGGCGGCGATGCTGAGCGAGCGGGCGTCGCCCTTGACCACCGGCAGGCCCGGGCAGGGCAGATCGGGCGGCATGCGGTTGCCGTCGACAAGCGCGAAGCGCGGTGTGACAGGCAGGGCCGCCACGGCACGCCGCATGGCAAGGTAGGTCGCCTGAAGAATGTTCAGCCGGTCGATCTCTTCCACCGATGCCGCACCGATGCCGCAGATCGCCGTCGCTCTGATCTCGTCAAAGAGGGCTTCTCTTCGGGCGGGGCTGAGCTTCTTGCTGTCGTTCAGACCGGCGGGAAGCCGGTCGAGGTCGAGGATGACCGCCCCTGCTGTCACCGGTCCGGCCCAGGGGCCGCGCCCGGCCTCGTCGATCCCGCAGACAGGCCAGTCGGGCGCGTCGCGTTCGAACCGGTCATCCGGTCCCGGCATGGGACTCACCGCCGGCCCCGCACGGCCTGCATGAAGGATGCCAGCTTTTGGCCATCGAGTGCGCCTGCCGGCCGCAGGCCGGAACAGATGTCCACGCCATAGGGGCGCACGGTCCTGAGTGCGTCCGTTACATTGTCCGGCGTCAGCCCGCCCGCGAGCCAGACCGGACGGTCCGCACGGCGCACGATCTCTGCCGAGACGGACCAGTCATGGACCCGGCCCGTGCCGCCAAGCTCGGGCACGGCCGCATCGGGCGCGCCGCTGTCAAGGAGCAGCATGTCGGCCTGCGACCGCTCCGCATCCACCAGACTTTCTGGTCCGGTGACATGCAGCACCTCGATGATCCGCAGGGTCGGCGCCGCGGCCCGCAGGTCCGGCACGGCGGCGGCCGCCGCCGGGTCGACAAGCTGTATCGCCTTTGGCTGCATCCGCTTGACCTGATCGAGGAGCGACGCCGAATTGGTTTCAGCCGACAGGAGCACGGTCATCACCGTGGGCGGTGTTGCGGCGATGATATCGGCAATCAGGGGCTCGGGGATCGGGCCCGGACCGGAGGGCATCGCCGCGACCAGACCGATCGCATCTGCACCCGCCCGCGCAGCGGCCTGCGCTTCCCCGAGGCTGCCGATGCAGCAGATTTTCACCCGTGTCACATGACCCCCAAGCGCCCGCGTCCCATTCTCCTTAGCGCGAACCGGTGCCGGCGGGCAATCATGTCGCCGTGCCCTGCGCCTTGACAGCGCGCAGGTGCTGCGCCCACGCTGGTGACCGAGGGGCCCGCGCGCAACGGCGCGGTCGCCGGCCCCTGCCGGATTGAACCGCGCCGCAAGACCAACAGGGACAGACGGAAAGGACATGACATGAAACATCTGATGATCCTCGGCGGTGCCGCCCTGGCGCTGGCAGCCTGCGACACGGGCACGACCACGACGACCCGAACGGTCAGCGCGACAGAGGCCAACTGCCTCGCTGCCGTGGCCCAGCAGACCGGCCAGCCCAATGTCTCGACAATCAGCGTCACTCCGTCGGAAGCGGGCACGAGCGTGATGGTGCAGGTGGAAGGCGCCGAGGCGCCGTGGAACTGCGTTGCCAACAATGACGGATCGGTGGCCGAGGTATACTACACGTCCGAGGGCTGAAACCGGTGACATGAAACGTGAGGGGGGCGGTCTGGCATCGGGTCGCCCCTCGGCTTTTCAGCGGGACAGTTGGCGACCCCGGCAGGATTCGAACCTGCAACCTGCCCCTTAGGAGGGGGCTGCTCTATCCAGTTGAGCCACGGGGTCCCGAGTGCGCTTCTATCGGCGGGGTCCGGCCGGATCAAGCGGGCTTGCCCTTGCAGAGCGCGCGGCGATGGCGCATCTGAAAGGGGTGACCAGCTGCGGGAGGGACAGGATGAAGAGGCGTTGGACGGACCGGTTACGTGCCGCGGCACTGTCGCTTCTGCTGGCCGCTGGCCTTGTGTACGGACCCGCAGCGACACCGGCGCTGGCATGGCCCGAATCCGACCAGCAGATCGGCGCGCGGGCGCATCCGGGTATCGTGGAGCAGAATGGCGGGGTGCTCGACGACGCGACACGCACCGATTATGTCGAGCGGATCGGCCGCAAGCTCGTCGCCGCCTCTGCCCGCCCCGATGAAACCTGGACTTTCACCGTGCTCGACACGCCGGTGGTCAACGCGTTCGCGATTCCGGGCGGCTATATCTATGTGACGCGCGGCCTGCTCGCGCTCGCCGGGGACGAGGCGCAACTGGCCGGCGTTCTGGGCCACGAGATCGGGCACCTGACCGCGGGCCATGTGCAGGACCGCGGAGAACGCAACCTGCATGCCGGGATCGGCCTTTTGGCGGGTGCGGTGATCGGCGGCCTGCTCGGCGGGTCAGACGGGATCGGCGAGGGGCTCGACTGGGCGTCGAAGATCGGCAGTGGCTATGTCGCCCATTTCTCGCAGAAACAGGAGTTCGAGGCCGACGAGATCGGCGTCCGGCTGCTGGCCCGCGCGGGCTATGACCCGATGGCGCAGGCCGATTTTCTGGACCGGATGGCGGCCAAGGCGGGGCTCGATGCGGAGTTGCGCGGCAAGAGCTACAATCCCAATTCGGTCGACTTCTTCTCCAGCCATCCGGCGACCGGCGACCGGGTCCGCAAGGCTGTGCGCGCCGCCAGACCGGGTGCGTCGGACGGGGCCGACCGCGGTGCGGCGCGCTATATCGATACGATGGACGGGCTGATCTACGGCGACGCGCCGGAGCAGGGCTATGTGCGCGGCCAGCGTTTCAGCCACCCGACCATGCGCTTCACCTTCGCGGTGCCGGACGGGTTCGCGATCCTCAATTCCGACCGGACGGTCGATGCAGACGGGCCGGGGATGCAGCGCCTGACCCTGTCGGGCGATGCGTTGCGGTCCGAGGATATGGCGACCTATCTGGGCCGCCACTGGCTTCCGGCCTTCCAGCGCGAGGTCAAAAGCGGCGCACCCGGCAAGATCAGCCGGGGCGAGGTGAATGGCCTGCCGATGGCGCGCGTCACCCTTCCCATAGAGCGGCGCGGCAAGCCGGCCACGGCGCTTCTGGTCGCGATCCGCCATGACGGGCGCATTTTCCGGTTCGTCGGAATCGCGCCGCGCGACGATGCGGCGGTGGTGCGGCAACTGTCGGACGCGGTCGGCAGTTTCCGCGCCCTCTCGGCAGAAGAAGCCGCCCGCCTGAAACCCTATCGCATCCGCAGCTACACCGTGCGCCGCGGCGACACGGTCGCGACGCTTGCCGACAAACTCCCCGCGTTGCCGCGTAAACAGGCGCAGTTCCGCACGCTGAACGGCCTGGCCGAGGGGGAAGAACCGCGCCGCGGTGACCGCGTGAAACTGATCGTCGAGGCGCATGAGTGACCGCCATGCCGAGCGGCGCGCCGGTCGCGCCTGACCTTCTGCCCGCGTCTGTCAGGGATCATCTGGAGCATGCCGGTCTGTCCCCCGGAGCGGCCGAGAGGCTCGATGGCGGGCGGACGAACCGCGCCTACAAGGTCGCCGTCCGCGATGGGCCGCTTGTGGTCAAGCTCTTCTCCGCCGATGCCGGCACGGACGTGTTCCCCAACTCGCCGGACGATGAATGGCGGAGCCTTGCGGCGCTTGCCGGCAGCGGGCTTGCGCCCGATCCGGTGCTCGACGGGCGGGCGTCGCCAGCGCCCTTCATCGCCTATGCCCATTTGCCGGGCGGCGGGTTTTGCGGTGATCTGGCGGAGGTCGCGCCGCTTCTGGCCCGCTTGCATGCCGCGCCGCGCCCGGACTGGCTGCGCGCGATCGGACCGCTTGATGCGCATTATGCCGCGCAGGCCGACCGGCTGGAGGCTGCCCTGCCGCAGGCGACGGTCACGCGGTTGCGCAAGGCCCGCCCCGACGCGCCGGCGGGTGCGGTGCTGCCGCCCGTATTCTGCCACGGCGACGTGACGCTGGAAAATCTGGTGGGTCGGCCGGGGCAGTGGCGGCTCATCGACTGGCAATGCCCTGCGGCGGCCGAAGCCGCCGATGATCTGCTGACGCTGTTGTCGCCCGCGATGCATGTGCTCCACGGGAGTCAGCCACCGGATGGCGATACGCGTGACAGGGTGCTGGCCGCCTATCCTGACCGGAACGTGGCCGCGCGGGTGCAGGCGCTTGCACCGCTCGCAGGCTACCGGATGGCGCTCTATTGCCTGTGGCGGGCAGAGCAAGGCGCCCGTGCCTATCGTGCAGGGGCAGAAGCGGAATGGGCAGCGCTAACCGGCGACGAGCTCCAGTAGCGCGACCAAGAGGCCCCCACCGGCGGCGCCGAGCAGAAGCCAGAGCCAGACCGGAAGCGGCGCGGTATCCGGTTCCGTGTCTCCTGCATTGGCGCGGATGAGCGCGCGGTTCACCAGATCGGGCAGGCGCGGACCGAAGCGCGACAGGACGATCGCCGTGTCCCGCAGGTCACGGATGACGGCTTTCGGGCCGATATTGTCGGCAATGTAGGTCTCCACCACCGGATGGGCGCCCTGCCACATGTTCATGGCCGGATCGATCGATCGTGCCACGCCTTCGACAACGACCATCGTGCGCTGCAGAAGGATCAGTTCGGTGCGCGTCTCCATCCCGAACCGCTCGGTGACATCAAAGAGATGGGCCAGCAGGCGGGCCATGGAGATCTGGCTCGCATCATGACCGAAGATCGGCTCGCCCACGGAGCGCAGCGCTTGGGCAAAAGCTTCCACGTCACGGTCGGCGGGCACATAGCCGGCCTCGAAATGCACCTCCGCCACGCGCCGGTAGTCGCGGCGCAGGAACCCGATCAGGATTTCGGCATAGACGCGGCGCGTATAGGCGTCGATCCGGCCCATGATCCCGAAATCCATCGCCAGAATGTCGCCGTTGGGCGCGAGCTTCAGGTTCCCCTGATGCATGTCGGCATGGAAGAACCCGTCGCGCAGCGCGTGGCGCAGGAAGCTCTGGACGACGCGGTTTGCAAGGTCCGGCATGTCGATGCCGGTGGCGCGGATCGCCTCGACCTCGCCGAAGGGGATGCCGTCGACCCAGCCCGTGGTCATCATCCGGCGTGCCGACAGGTCCCAATAGAGCTTGGGGACACGGAACCCCTCGTCGCCTTCGGTATTGGCGTGAAACTCGTCGCAGGCCGCGCTTTCCATGCGCAGGTCCAGCTCGCCCTGCACGACGCTGTCGAAATGTTCGATCACGGCGCGCGGTTTCAGCCGCCGGGCGCTTGGCGCCAGACGGTCGATGAGCCAAGCGGCCAGATAAAACGCGTCCACGTCGCGCAGGAACTGGCGCTCGATGCCGGGGCGCAGCACCTTGACGGCGACCGTATCGCCCGACCCGCGCACCGTGGCCTTGTGAACCTGTGCGAGCGAGGCCGCTGCCACGGGTTCGGAAAATTCCGAGAAAAGATCATCGACCGGCCGGTCGAGTTCCTGTTCGACGATGGCGCGAGCGGTCTCGGTCGGGAAGGCGGGGAGTTTGTCCTGCAGGACGCGCAATTGCTGCGCCAGATCGGGTCCGACCACATCGGGGCGGGTCGACATGATCTGCCCGAACTTGATGTAGGCGGGGCCGAGCGCGGTGAGCGCGCGCAGCACCGGCGGCTGGCTCGGGTCGCCCTTGTAGCCGAGCCATTTGAAAGGCCAGCCGAGCACCCGTGCGGTGATCCGGAGCGAACGCGGCGCGTCGAGCGCTTCGAGTGCGATCTTCATCGCGCCGGTGCGCTCGAAGGTGGCGCCGGTGCGGATCAGGCGCCAGATATTGTGCGGACCGCGCATCTCAGATCTTCCAGCCCGAATGGAGCGCGGCGATCCCCATGGAGAGGTTGCGGTAGGAAACCTGCTCGAACCCGGCCTGCCGGATCATCGCGGCGAAAGCCTCCTGATCGGGGAACTTGCGGATCGATTCGACCAGATACTGGTAGCTCTCGCGGTCCTGTGCGATCGCCTGTCCCATTCGCGGGATCACGTTGAAGGAATAGCTGTCATAGAGTTTCTGCATCGCGGGGTTGGGCAACTGGCTGAACTCCAGCACCATGAGCCGTCCGCCCGGGCGCAGCACGCGGAACGCTTCGGCCAGCGCATCGGGGATGCGGGTGACGTTCCGGATGCCGAAGCTGATCGTGTAGACATCGAAGCTGTTGTCGGCAAAGGGCAGGGCCATCGCGTCGCCGCACACCCAGTCGAGCTTATCCTGCAACTGCGCCGCTTCGGCCCGTTTCTGGCCCTCGTCCAGCATCGACTGGGTCATGTCGCAGACCGTGGCATGTCCGTCATTGCCGATCCGTTTGAGGAAACGGAAGGCGACGTCGCCGGTGCCGCCCGCCACATCGAGCATCCGCATTCCCGGGCGGGGTGCGAGCCAGTCCATCATCGCGTCCTTCCACACCCGGTGGATGCCGAGCGACATGACATCGTTCATGATGTCATATTTGGACGCGACATTGGTGAAGACGCCGTGCACCATGCCGGCCTTCTGCTCCTCGGCCACTTCCTGAAAGCCAAAATGGGTCGTCTTGCCAGTGTCGCTCATGGGCCTTGTCTTTCCGTCTGCGGTTCCTACTGCTTATAGGGGAGTGTGCCGCCGATACAACTGCGTCACCTGAGCCCGCCCCGGCCGCGTGCCGGGGCTGATCCTGCCGCCCGACAGCCGGAGTTGCCGCGTGCCCGAACTGCCCGAAGTTGAAACCGTCCGCCGAGGGCTCGACCCTGCCGTCACCGGCCGGCGGATCCTGCGCGCCGAGGTCCGGCGGCCCGACCTGCGCTGGCCGTTCCCCGACAATATGGCTTCGCGGCTCGAAGGGCAGCGGGTGGAGCGGCTGCGGCGGCGGTCCAAATATCTGCTGGCCGATCTCGACAGCGGCGAGACGCTGCTGGTGCATCTGGGCATGTCCGGCCGGATGACGCTGAGCGGGCCGGCCGCCGCCGCCGCCATGCCGGGGCTCTTCCATCGCGACCACCCGCCCCAACAGAAGCATGACCATGTCTGCCTGCATCTCGATGACGGCACCCGCGTCACCTTCAACGACCCACGCCGGTTCGGGGCGATGGATCTTGTGGCGACAGACGCGGCGGAGGCGCACAAGCTCTTGGCCGCTCTGGGGCCGGAGCCGCTTGGCAACGGGTTCAGCGCCGATCACCTCGCCACTGTCTTCAAGGGGCGGCGCGGGCCGGTGAAAGCGGCGCTGCTCGACCAGCGCAACGTGGCGGGGCTTGGCAATATCTATGTGTGCGAGGCGCTCTGGCGGTCGCGCATCCATCCGGCCCGCCCGGCCGGGCGCATCGGGCGCGCGCGGCTCGATCAGCTGGCCCGCGATATCCGCGACGTGCTCGGCGAGGCGATCGAGGCGGGCGGCTCGTCCCTGCGCGACCATCGCCAGGCGAGCGGCGAGCTTGGCTATTTCCAGCATCGTTTTGCCGTCTATGACCGTGAAGGCGCGCCCTGCCGGCACGTCGATTGCGCCGGCACCATCGCCCGGATCGTCCAGTCGGGGCGCTCCACATTCTACTGTCCGCAGTGCCAGAGATAGGTTGCGCCCGCCCCGCGCCATGCTAATGCTGTGCTTCTGCGGCGGACAGAAAAGGATGCGCACATGGCCTATGAAACCCTGATCGTCGAGGTGGAAAATCACGTCGGTCTGATCCGTCTCAACAGGCCGGATGCGCTCAACGCGCTCAATCAGACCCTGCTCGACGAACTGGTGGATGCGCTGCGCGCGATGGACGCCAATGACAGCGTGGGCGCGATCGTGCTCACCGGATCGGAAAAGGCTTTTGCCGCCGGCGCCGACATCAAGGACATGGCGCAGAAGGAATTTGTCGACGTGTTCGGCGACGATCTTTTCGCCGCGCAGGCCGAGGCGATCACCGCGATCCGCAAACCGATCATCGCGGCCGTGGCCGGCTATGCGCTGGGCGGCGGATGCGAACTGGCGATGATGTGCGACTTCATCATCGCCGCCGACACGGCCAAATTCGGCCAGCCGGAAATCAACCTCGGCGTCATCCCCGGCATCGGCGGCACCCAGCGCCTGACGCGCTTCGTGGGCAAGTCGAAGGCGATGGAAATGAACCTGACGGGCCGGTTCATGGACGCGGCCGAGGCTGAGAGTTGCGGGCTGGTCAGCCGCGTGGTGCCGGCCGACGACCTGCTTGACGATGTGCGCGCCACGGCCGCCAA
Organism: Oceanomicrobium pacificus; assembly: GCF_009833495.1. Taxonomy (GTDB): domain Bacteria; phylum Pseudomonadota; class Alphaproteobacteria; order Rhodobacterales; family Rhodobacteraceae; genus Oceanomicrobium; species Oceanomicrobium pacificus. The sequence continues at coordinate 1,076,428 of NZ_WUWG01000001.1, forward strand.
GATCGCGGAGAAATCGCCGCTCGCGGTCAAGGCCGCCAAAGAGGCGGTCAACCGTGCCTACGAGACGACCCTGCGCGAGGGCGTGCTCTTCGAGCGGCGCCTCTTCAACGCGCTCTTTGCGACCCGCGATCAGGCCGAGGGGATGGCCGCGTTCATCGAGAAGCGCAGCCCGCATTTCAAGGGAAAATAAATTCCGGAGCGCGTGTTGACTCACCCGAGAGGCGGGTGTAGAGACGCGCTTCATCTTTCGATATTCGACAGAACCGGAATTACACAATGGCCAACTCGCCGTCTTCTAAAAAGCGTGCCCGCCAGGCAGAGCGCCGCACGGAAGTGAACAAGGCCCGCCGCTCGCGCATCCGCACCTTCCTGCGTAAGGTCGAAGAAGCGATCACCGGTGGGGATCAGGCCGCTGCCGCCGAAGCTCTGAAGAGCGCACAGCCGGAAGTCATGCGTGGCGTGACCAAGGGCGTTCTTCACAAGAACACTGCCAGCCGGAAAATCTCCCGTCTGAGCTCCCGCGTGAAGGCCATGGGCGCCTGAACCGGACCACAGGTCTGACACTGTGATGTGACGCGCGCCAACCGGCGCGCGTTATTTTTTTGTCGCAAGATTGTTATGTTCTCTTTTCGGTCCGGTTGTCCGAATCTCGGGTCTGGGGTACCCATTTCCCCCTACGAACAAACCCCTGCTCTGGTTGTTCTCTGAAAAAAATGAATGGCGTTCCTGCGCACATGCTTTGACACTAGTTCAAGGCGTGGGATTTGTTGTTCGTTAATACTTGATAATTGAATTTCGACTGTTGCGAGTCCTTTGCAGATTCTTTGGGAATTCGCTGTCAAGTTTGAGTTGTGCTTGAGAATCACGAAGGGTTCTCGCTAGCATGAATGAACGGAGACGGGCTCCACGCCCGGAATACAGGCTCGAAGTTGGGGCAAGAGCCGCCTGCATATGGCGAAGTGTGACAATAAAAAGACGGCGTTAGGGAAGAAATGACGAAGGAATGTTGGGGCCGGGTTCGTGACGAGTTGCGCACCAAGATCGGTCAGGCGGCTTTTCAGAACTGGATAGACCCTCTCGAATTCGTCGAAGCCGAAAATGGCGTCGTTCGTCTGAATGCCCCCACCAGTTTTATCGGCACGTGGGTGCAGCGCAATTATGGCGATTCCATTGTCCAGATCCTGTCCGAGGACGGCGTTGCCGCCGACCGGATCGACTTTACCGTGACCGCCGGCGGGGCGAAGGCGAACAAGGCTGCTGCCGGATCCGATGCCGGCGATGTGCCGGCCGCCTCTGCTCCGAAGCCTGCGGCCCGCGCCACGATGCGCGGCGCGCAGGGCGAATTGCCCACCTCGCAGCTCGATGCACGTTTCACCTTCGACAATTTCGTGGTCGGCAAGCCCAACGAACTGGCGCATGCCGCCGCCCGCCGGGTGGCCGAGGGCGGACCCGTCACGTTCAACCCGCTTTTCCTCTATGGCGGCGTCGGGCTCGGCAAGACCCATCTGATGCATGCCATCGCCTGGGAAGTGCAGGCGCGGAAGTCCGAATCGCGCGTGCTCTACCTGTCGGCCGAACAGTTCATGTACCGGTTCGTGCAGGCGCTCCGCTTCAAGGACATGCACGGGTTCAAGGAATTGTTCCGGTCTGTCGACGTGCTGATGGTCGATGACGTGCAGTTCATTGCCGGCAAGGACAGCACGCAGGACGAGTTCTTCCACACGTTCAACGCGCTGGTGGACCAGAACAAGCAGATCATCATTTCCGCAGACCGCGCGCCCGGGGAGATCGACGGGCTGGAAGAGCGTATTCGCTCGCGTCTGCAATGGGGGCTCGTGGTCGACCTGCACCCGACCGATTACGAATTGCGGCTCGGCATCCTCCAGTCGAAGGCAGAGGCCCAGCTGGCCGCCAATCCCGGCGTGACGCTGGCACCGGGCGTGCTGGAGTTCCTTGCCCACCGTATCTCGTCCAATGTGCGGGTGCTCGAAGGCGCGCTGACCCGGCTCTTCGCCTTCGCCTCGCTGATCGGGCGGGAAATCAATCTCGACATGGTGCAGGAATGTCTGGCCGATGTGCTGCGCGCCTCCGAGCGCAAGGTCACGATCGACGAGATCATCCGCAAGGTGGCCGACCATTACAATCTGCGCATGTCCGACATGCTGAGCCCGCGCCGCGCGCGGGCGGTGGCGCGGCCGCGTCAGGTCGCCATGTTCCTGTCGAAGAACCTCACCTCCAAATCCCTGCCCGAGATCGGCCGCCGGTTCGGCGGGCGCGACCATACGACCGTCATCCATGCGGTGCGCCGTATCGAGGAGCTGCGCGCCACGGACGGTCAGGTGGCGGAAGATGTGGAGCTTCTGCGCCGGATGCTCGAAGCCTGAACGCCCCTGTTGCAGCCCGGCTGCAACGGGTTGCGCTTGACCGCCGCGCCATTCCTTACGATGTTGCAAAAAACACCGATGCCGCTAGGGTCTTCGACCCACCCCACGCGGCCAAGAGGGACGAGATAGAATGAAAGTCAGCATCGAGCGGAGCGCGCTGCTCAAGGCGATGAGCCGGGCGCAGAGTGTCGTGGAACGCCGGAACACGATTCCGATCCTGGCCAATGTCCTGATCGAGGCCGAAGGCGACACGATCAGCTTCCGCGCCACCGATCTCGACATCGAGGTGATCGACAAGTCGCCCGCCAAGGTCAGCCAGGCCGGCGCCACCACGGTTGGTGCCCATACGCTCCATGAAATCGTGCGCAAGTTGCCGGACGGCGCGCTCGTCGATCTGGTCGATGACGGCACGATGGGCCGGCTCGATGTGCGGGCCGGGCGGTCGCATTTCTCGCTCGCCACCCTCCCGCGGGAGGATTTCCCGATCATGGCCTCCGCGGAATATGACTGCAATTTCGCCGCCAAGGCCCCGGTTCTGCGGCGCCTGTTCGACAAGGCGAAATTCGCCATCTCGACCGAGGAAACCCGTTACTACCTGAACGGGGTCTTCATGCATGCGGCCGACGGGGCCAACGGTCCGGCGCTGCGTTGCGTGGCCACCGATGGCCACCGTCTGGCGCGGATCGACGCGCCGCTGCCCGACGGCGCGGCCAACGTGCCGGGCGTGATCGTGCCGCGCAAGACGGTCAACGAATTGCGCAAGCTGCTTGACGATGACGATGCCGATATTGCCGTATCCGTGTCGGAGACGAAGATCCGTTTCGCGACGCCCGAGGTGACGCTTACCTCCAAGGTCATTGACGGGTCGTTCCCCGATTATTCGCGGGTCATCCCGCAGAACAACACCAAGCGGCTGGAGGTCGATGCGGCCGAGTTCGCACAGGCCGTGGACCGTGTGTCGACTGTCTCGTCCGAGCGGTCCCGCGCGGTGAAGCTGCTTCTGGAAGAGGACCGGCTGACCCTGTCGGTCAACGCGCCCGACGCGGGGGCCGCGGATGAGGAACTGGCCGTGGCCTATAGCGACGAGCGGCTGGAGGTCGGTTTCAACGCCAAATACCTGCTGGAGATCGCCGGACAGGTGGACCGCGAGAATGCGGTTTTCCTCTTCAACTCCTCGGGCGATCCGACGCTGATGCGCGAAGGCAATGACGACACGGCCGTCTATGTCGTGATGCCCATGCGGGTCTGATGCCCCGCCTGGCGCTCCGCGCGCTCAAACTCTCGTATTTCCGATCGCACCGGGCCGCGCATCTGCAACTGGATGCGCGGCCCGTCGCGCTTTACGGCGCCAACGGGGCCGGCAAGACCAATATCCTGGAGGCCGTGTCGCTCCTGTCGCCGGGGCGCGGGCTGCGGCGTGCCACACCGGCCGACATGGCGCGCGCGCCGGAACGGATCGGCTGGAAAGTCGCGGCCGAGATGGAAAGCCTTGTTGATCTGCACGAGGTTGCGACGAGCGCGCAGGGCGATGCCAGCCGGCTGGTGGAGATCGACGGCAAGCCCGCGCCGCAGGTGGCGCTCGGCCGGATTGCGCGGATCACCTGGCTGGTGCCGGCGATGGACCGGCTCTGGACCGAGGGCGCGGCGGAACGGCGGCGGTTTCTCGACCGGCTGGTTCTCGGGTTCGACCCGTCCCATGCGGAGGCCGTGCTCGGCTACGAGAAGGCCATGCGCGAACGCAACCGGCTGCTGCGCGACCAGAGCCGCGATGCGGGCTGGTATGCCGCGCTGGAAGGCCAGATGGCGGACCATGGCGCGCGCATCACAGCCGCACGGCTGGCCTGCCTCGACCGTCTGGCCGCGGCGCAGGGCGGCGCGCGCACGGCCTTTCCCGCCGCAGACCTGACGCTGCTCGACGGAGACGTGCCAGCGACCGCGCCCGCGACGGACGATCTGGCGCAGGCGCTGGCGGCCTCCCGCCCGGCGGACCTGCGCGCGGGGCGCACCCTTGTCGGGCCACACAGGGCCGATCTGCGCGCCATCTACGCCGCCAAGGGGATCGAGGCACGCAATGCGTCCACGGGCGAGCAGAAGGCGCTCCTTGTCTCTCTGGTGCTGGCGAGCGCCCGCGCACTGGCCGAGGATTTCGGCGCGCCGCCCATTCTGCTCCTCGACGAGGTGGCAGCCCATCTGGACGAGGCCCGCCGCGCCGCGCTTTTCGACGAGATCTGCGCGCTTGGCGCGCAGGCATGGATGACCGGAACGGGGCCGGAACTTTTTGATGCTTTGGGCGATCGTGCAAGCTATGTCGAGGTGAGCGAGGCTGACGGCCTGTCACATCTGGAACAGAAGGGGATGCCATGACACCGCAACGCGTCACACTCATCACGCTTGGCGTTGACGATATGGACCGGTCGAAAACCTTCTACGCCGCGCTTGGCTGGGTGCCGCATGGCAACTCGCAGGACAGCATCACATTCTACCAGCTGCACGGCACGGTTCTGGGACTGTTCGGGCGAGATGCGCTGGCCGACGATCAGGGCCGTCCGGGCGCGCCGCTTGGCACCGGCGCGATGACACTGGCGCAGAACATGCCAGACCGCGCCGCCGTGGACACCGCCTTCGCGCAAGCACTCGACGCAGGCGCGACCAAGCTGAAAGACCCGCAGGAGGTCTTCTGGGGTGGCTATTCGGGCTATTATGCCGATCCGGACGGGCATGTCTGGGAAGTGGCGCATAATCCCTTCTGGCCCTTGGGCGAGGACGGGTCGCTGACTCTGCCTGACAGCGGGGCATGACGCTATCGGCGTCCAGCCTCGCACTTTACGCAGGCGCCCTTTTCATCCTGTTCCTCACACCCGGACCGGTCTGGGTGGCGCTGCTGGCGCGTGCCGTCTCGGGCGGGTTCCACGCTGCCTGGCCGCTGGCGCTCGGCGTGGTGGTGGGCGATGTGCTCTGGCCGCTTCTGGCCGTGCTCGGCGTCACCTTCCTGTCCTCCTTCTTCGAAGGGCTTCTGGCGGCGATGCGGTGGGCTGGGGCGGGGGTCTTCATATTCATGGGGGTCATGCTGATCCGCCATGCCGACCGGGCGCTCAGCAGCGACAGCCGCCTGACGAAGCCGGGTGTCTGGGCGGGCTTTGCGGCCGGCCTTCTGGTGATCCTCGGCAATCCCAAGGCGATCCTCTTCTACATGGGCATCCTGCCGGGCTTCTTCGATCTGTCCGCGGTGACCGCGCTCGACATTGCCGCGATCTGCATCCTGTCCGCGGCCGTGCCGCTTGCGGGCAACCTGATGCTGGCTCTGGGCGTGGGACAGGTGCGGCGGTTTCTGGCCTCTCCGTCGGCTGTGCAGCGGACCAATACCGGCGCCGGACTCGCGCTCATCGGCGTGGGCTTGGCGATCGGCTTCCTGTCCTGATTTAAACCCTGCAACAGCGTGACATTCCCGGTGGAAACCGATAGAATCGCACCCACAAAATAAGGGATTTCATGCATGTCAGAGCCGACGCAGCCGCAATCTGAATACGGCGCCGATTCCATCAAGGTTCTCAAGGGTTTGGAGGCTGTCCGCAAGCGCCCCGGCATGTATATCGGGGACACGGATGACGGGTCGGGCCTCCACCATATGGTGTATGAGGTCGTGGACAATGGCATCGACGAGGCGCTGGCCGGCCATGCCGACACGGTTACCGTCACAATCCATGCCGACGAGAGCGTATCTGTCAGCGACAACGGGCGCGGGATTCCGGTCGGCATCCATGAGGAAGAGGGCGTTTCCGCAGCCGAGGTCATCATGACCCAGCTGCATGCTGGCGGGAAATTCGACAGCAACAGCTACAAGGTCTCCGGCGGCCTGCATGGGGTCGGCGTCTCCGTCGTCAATGCCCTGTCCGACTGGCTGGAACTCCGGATCTGGCGCGACGGCAAGGAGCATAGCGCGCGGTTCGAACATGGCGAGACGGTCAAGCATCTGGAGGTCGTGGGCGACTCGGACGGGCGCACCGGGACCGAGGTGCGGTTTCTGGCCTCCACGGACACGTTTTCCAACCGAGACTACAAGTTCGCGACGCTGGAGCACCGGCTGCGCGAACTGGCCTTCCTCAATTCCGGCGTGCGCATCACGCTGCGCGACGAGCGGCCGGCCGAACCGGTCGAGACGGAAATGTTCTACGAGGGCGGCGTGCGCGAGTTCGTGCGCTATCTGGACCGGTCGAAAACCCCGCTCGTCGACGAGCCGATTTTCGTGTCCGGCGAGATGAACGGCATCGGGGTCGAGGTCGCCATGTGGTGGAACGACAGCTACCACGAGAATGTCCTGCCCTTTACCAACAACATCCCGCAACGCGACGGCGGCACCCATCTGGCCGGTTTCCGCGGGGCGCTGACGCGCACGATCAACAATTATGCGGGGTCGTCGGGCATCGCGAAGAAGGAGAAAGTGAACCTTTCGGGCGATGACGCGCGCGAGGGGCTGACCTGTGTCCTGTCGGTGAAGGTGCCGGACCCGAAATTCTCCTCCCAGACGAAGGACAAGCTCGTCTCCTCGGAGGTGCGTCCGGCGGTCGAGTCGCTGATGAACGAGAAGCTCGCCGAGTGGTTCGAGGAAAATCCGGCCGAGGCCCGCAACATCGTCTCCAAGATCGTGGAGGCCGCGCTCGCACGCGAGGCGGCCCGCAAAGCCCGCGAACTGACCCGGCGCAAGACCGCGATGGACATCGCATCCCTGCCCGGCAAGCTCGCCGACTGTCAGGAGAAAGATCCCGCCAAGTCGGAGATCTTCCTCGTCGAGGGTGACAGCGCCGGCGGGTCGGCCAAACAGGGCCGGTCGCGCCACAATCAGGCGGTGCTGCCGCTGCGGGGCAAGATCCTGAACGTGGAGCGCGCGCGGTTCGACCGAATGCTGTCGAGCCAGGAGATCGGCACGCTCATCACCGCACTCGGCACCGGGATCGGCCGCGACGAGTTCGACATCTCCAAGCTGCGCTACCACAAGGTGGTCATCATGACCGATGCCGATGTGGACGGCGCGCATATCCGAACGCTTTTGCTGACCTTCTTCTTCCGGCAGATGCCCGAACTGATCGAAGGCGGGTATCTCTATATCGCGCAGCCGCCGCTCTACAAGGTCGCGCGCGGCAAGTCAGAGGTCTACCTCAAGGACCAGATGGCGCTGGAGGATTACCTGATCGAACAGGGGCTGACGGACGCATCGCTGCAGCTTGGCGACGGGTCGGTTCTGGCCGGTGCCGATTTGGCCCGCGTGGTGGACGAGGCACGGCAGGTGCGCACGATCCTGAACGCCTTCCCGACGCTCTACCCGCAATTCGTGATCGAACAGGCGGCCATTGCCGGCGCGCTGGTGTCCGGCCAACTGGATGCCCGGCCGCAGGAAACAGCCACCAACGTGGCCGAGCGGCTCGACCTGATCGCCACCGAATATGAGAAGGGCTGGTCCGGTCGCCCGACACAGGATGGCGGATTGCGCTTCAGCCGCGAGTTGCGCGGCGTGGACGAGGTTCGCACGCTCGACGGTCCGGTCCTGCGGAGCGCGGAGGCACGCAAGCTCGGCTCTTTCACCGACGCATTGCAGGAGGTTTATGCCCAACCGGCGACGCTCCAGCGCAAGGATCGCAGTCAGGCCATTCACGCGCCCACAGATCTTCTCTCTGCGATCCTGCGCGAGGGCGAGAAGGGCCTGACGCTTCAGCGCTACAAGGGGCTCGGGGAAATGAACCCCGACCAGCTCTGGGAAACCACCCTCGACCCCGAGGCGCGGACGCTCCTGCAGGTGAAGATCGACCAGCTCGACGAGGCGGACGAGATTTTCACCAAACTGATGGGCGACGTGGTCGAACCGCGCCGCGAGTTCATTCAGGCGAACGCCCTGAGTGTGGAGAACCTGGATTTCTGATCTGAGGGGCCGGGGGTGCCATATTCGGGTCAATATCTGAACCTATAGATTCATCCGTTGAACAACGGGTGACTAGAATTGATTAGAACAAAGATAAGAAAAAGTAGTAGAAAACCTCTTAAACTACGCAAAGAAGATTGGGACCTCCTTTCGAGGTACTTGCCTTTTTACCTTGCACTGGATTCCGGAGCGCGGGTTCCAGCCACACCGGCGCAACGTGAGTTTGTTGCCTGCTGCCGGAAGGTGAAAGCGCCGCAGACTGCCCATGAAAAGGCGTACATCCGCTACGTCGAATATCTGGAATCGGCTGATGATGCTGATTTCGTGGAGGAACCTGCAAGCGGGCGCCGCGGCGCGCGCGACAGTTTGAACGCAAGTTTGAACTACGGGCGTTCAATACTGCGTCGTATGCCCAACCGTGCCTCGGCCAGCGCTACCATGGAGGAACTGAAGTTCCTCTTGCTTGCTAGCGGCAAATGGGTGCCCACGGTTCTGGCGGATCGCGAGCTCGCTCAACGTTTGGCCAGTTGGTCGGCCGAGAGTTTCAATACGCTTAGCAACACCTATACCAGGGCGATGGATGCAGGCTTCGGCGTCATGCGGGAAGGCGGGGTCCCGCCAAGCTGGCACCGTCTGTTTGACGGAAACCATACGCTTCCGGGGTCAATGGAAGCGGTTCGAAACGCGGTGCCGGACGACTCTGTTTGGGAAGAAGCGAATAACTGGTTGGCCGCTTTTGCTTCGGACGCAAGTTCAGCACTCGGTATGCCAGTCGTCACCCTGTCAGCGGAAAACTATGCGTTTCTGAGTTCTTCATTAGAGAGACTCGGCCTATCGAGAACGTGGACACTCGATATGACGCACTACAACGCCGAAGAGATGCTAAGCGCTGCCATTCCGGGAATTGCCGTTCTGTTCTGCTGGAACAAGGCCGAGCAAGAACGGTTTGCGGAAATGGTTGGTGCTCTTGCGATAAGCGGAGCAGTTGCTGCCAATCCCCTGTTGCTGATGCTTGTTCTGGTTTCCGCAGCGCAAGCCTATCAGAAAAGCAGGGATGCTGGTGCATTGACGGATTCGATGCGTGGCGTTGCCAAAGGAGGCGTTCTGAGCGGAATCGTAATAGCTACAAGTGCAACCGTATCCGGACCCATCCTTGTCGGAACAATCGCAGGCATTGTGCTTGCATTGATGGCACGCTGTGCCGGAAGAAAGCTTACCGAAAATGGGTTCTTTTCGTATGTCGGTGTCCTCGCTGTGGATATTTTCCGGAAGCGAAGACCAAACGAGGCACCGATTTGAGAGCCTCTACTCCCCACCCAATCCCGGCCGGAAGATCCGGTTGGCACGATAGACCGCGACGAGGAGGAGGGCGGAGATGGGCCAGCCGAGGAGCGCGACGAAGAACATTTCTGCCGGAGCCGCGCCACGCAGACCGCTGCTGATCGCGATGACGAAGACCAGATACATGGCCGTCAGATAGAAAAGTGAAATGTTGCGCAGCATGTCCGACCCCCACCGTTGATGCCTGACGTCAGGCTAGCAAGGTCGCACGGACCGGTAAAGGAAGGCTTGCTCAGTTCTGCGTGAGCGAGGCGCAAACGAAAACAGGCCGCCCCGGGGGACGGCCTGCCGAAGATCGAAGCCGATCGGATCAGGCGTTGATCACGTCTTTCAGGGCTTTCGCGATGGTCACTTTCGCCACGCGGTCGGCCGGCTTTTTCATCTGCTCGCCGGTGGCGGGGTTGCGCACCATCCGCTCGGGGCGGGCGCGGCAGGCGAATTTCCCGAGACCGGGCAGCGTCACGGCACCGCCGGCAGCCACTTCCGTCGACACGATTTCGGCCAGAGCCTCCAGCGTGGCATTGGCGGATTTCTTGTCGGTCCCGGTCTTTTCGGCCAGTGCAGCTACAAGCTGGGTTTTGGTCATCGGTTTCTGGGTCATCTCTCTGCTCCCGTTCGGGTTTAGGTTTATGCGTGGAACCCTGCAGGTCCTCGGCTAAGACTAAAGCGGAACCGTTCACCAAAAACAATGTCAGAAATGCGCTCAAACCCAATTATTATTGGGTTTTCGAGCCATTTTTCATTGTGCAGCGCACCCAAAACAGGGTGCCGCCGCGTCATCCGGCCGGGATCAGAGAAAAGCGGTTTCGTCGAAGCTGCGCAGTTTGCGGCTGTGAAGCCGTTCGAGCGGCATGCCGCGCAGGCTTTCCATCGCGTGAATGCCGATCTGGAGGTGTTGCGCCACTTGCCGTTTGTAGAAGGCCGTGGCCATGCCTGGCAGCTTCAACTCGCCATGCAAAGGCTTGTCGGACACGCAAAGAAGCGTGCCGTAGGGCACACGGAACCGGTAACCGTTCGCGGCGATGGTGGCGCTCTCCATGTCGAGCGCAATGGCGCGCGACTGCGACAGCCGTTGAACGGGGCCGGACTGGTCGCGCAATTCCCAGTTGCGGTTGTCGATGGTCGCGACAGTGCCGGTGCGCATGATCCGTTTCAACTCGTAGCCGCTCAGGCCGGTCACATCGGCCACCGCCGTTTCGAGCGCGATCTGCACCTCGGCCAGAGCCGGGATCGGCACCCATGTCGGCAGGTCGTCATCGAGCACATGATCCTCGCGCACATAGGCGTGGGCGAGCACATAGTCGCCAAGGCTCTGCGAATTGCGCAGGCCGGCACAATGGCCGACCATCAGCCAGGCATGGGGTCGCAGCACGGCAATATGGTCGGTGATCGTCTTGGCGTTCGACGGGCCGACACCGATATTCACCATGGTGATGCCCTGTCCGTCCGCCCGCTTGAGGTGGAAGGTCGGCATCTGCGGCAGCCGCGCGACCGGCGCTCCGTCGGTGCCCTCGCGCGTTGTCACGACATTGCCCGGTTCCACCAGTGCGGTATAGCCCGAGTCCGGATCCGCAAGCGCCTGATGCGCATAGGCGACGAACTCGTCCATGTAGAACTGGTAGTTGGTGAAGAGCACATGGTTCTGGAAATGGGCCGGGCTTGTCGCCGTGTAATGGGCGAGCCGTGCGAGCGAATAATCGACGCGCTGCGCGGTGAACGGCGCGAGCGGGCGGACGGGATCGCTCGCCGCGCGGTCGGTGCCGTTCACGATCCGGTCGTCGGTCGTGTCGAGGTCGGGCACGTCGAACACATCGCGCATCGGCCGGTCGAGCCGGTCCTCGATCGATCCTTCGACATGGGCGCCTTCCTCCATCGCAAAATGGAGCGGGATCGGCGTGTCGGACATGCCGATCTCGAACGGCACCTGATGATTGTCGATCAGGAGCTGGATCTGTTGTTCGAGATAGTTCGAGAAGAGATCGGGCCGCGTAACGGTCGCGCCATAGGTGCCGGGTTCGGAGACATGGCCGAAGCTCAGCCGGCTGTCGATCTTGGAATAGGATGTCGTCGTCATCCGCAGCTCGGGATAATAGGCACGGTAGCGCCCCTCCGGCGCCGCGCCGTCCATCACGGCCTGAAAGCGGTTGCGCAGGAAATCGGTCGCGTCCGCATAGCGCAATTTCAACGCTTCCACGGCCTCGCGGCCCGTCTGGGCCGTCACATTCGGGCGCGCCTTGGCCACGATGAGCGGAAGTTCGATTTGTCCAAGTGTTTTATGCAAATTCATACGGTTTGCGGTTCCAAAAGTTCGATTCTTTCAAATTTCCTGACGTCCACAAGCCCCAGATCGGAGATCCGAAGCTCCGGAATCACCACCAGTGCGAGCAGGGAATGCTGCATATAGGCATTGTTGAGGTCGCAGCCCGCGGCGCGCATCTCGTCGCCGAGCCGGTCGGCCGCCGCAGCGACCTCGGCGGCGGGCGCATCCGACATCAGCCCGGCGATCGGCAGGGCAACGCTGGCGCGGACCTCTCCGTTCCGCACAAGGCAGACACCGCCGCCGATTTTCCGCAGGTGGTTTGCAGCCGCCGCCATGTCCGCGTGATCGGTGCCGACGACGATCATATGGTGGCTGTCATGGGCAACGGTGGAGGCAAGCGCGCAGTCCAAGTTGTAGCCGAAACCCGACACGAACCCGTTGACCACGCCGCCTGTCGCCCGGTGGCGTTCTACGAGCGCGATCTGGCAGATGTCGCGGTCCCGGTCCATCTGAACCTGACCGCCGGACACGGAGAGCGTTTCGACAAGCGCCCGTGTCGGTGCCTGGTTTTCCACCACACCGATCACGTTGGCGCGAACCTCGTCCCCTTTTCCGGCGATGGTGAAATCCGATGCTGTCAGGTCGCGGGCCATGTTCACCGTGGCGCGCGCGCTGTCCGGCCAGCGGAATGCGGGCATCGGCGCCTTCAGCGCGCCGTTTTCCGCGATCACCTGACCGCGGGCGATCACCGTTTCGACGGGCAGGGCGGTCAGATCTGAACTCAGGATCACATCGGCGCGACGGCCCGGCGTGATCGAGCCGAGTTCCCGCTCCAGCCCGAAATGGCAGGCCGTGTTCAGCGTGGCCATCTGGATGGCCACGAGCGGATCGAGCCCGCAGGCGATTGCATGACGCACAACGCGGTTCATATGCCCGTCATTGACCAGCGTGCCGGAATGGCAATCGTCGGTGCAGAGGATGAAGTTCCGCGGATCGAGGCCCTTTTCGGTGACCGCCGTGATCTGGCTTTCCACATCATACCATGCCGAGCCGAGCCGCAGCATCGCGCGCATGCCCTGTCGCACACGCATGATCGCGTCTTCCTCGCGCGTGCCTTCGTGATCGTCGGCCGGGCCGCCTGCGGCATAGGCGTGGAAGCCCGACAGATCGGGAGAGGCATAATGCCCGCCGACCGTCTTTCCGGCATCCTGTGTAGCGGCGATCTCTGCCAGCATCTTCGGGTCGCCCGCCATGACGCCGGGAAAGTTCATCATCTCGCCGAGGCCGATGATGTTCGGCCAGCCCATGGCTTCGGCCACATCTTCGGGGCTGATTTCATGGCCCGTCGTCTCCAGCCCCGGCGCGGATGGCGCACAGGACGGCATTTGCACGAAGACGTTGATCGGCTGTTCCAGTGCCTCGTCATGCATGTGACGCACGCCGTCGAGGCCGAGCACATTGGCCACTTCATGCGGATCGATGAACATGGATGTTGTGCCATGGGGCATGACCGCGCGGGAAAATTCGGTGACGGTGAGCATGCCGCTCTCGACATGCATATGCGCGTCGCACAGGCCCGGCAGCATGAAGCGCCCGCCCGCGTCGATCACCTGCGTCTCTGGCCCGATCATCGGTCCGGCATCCGGCCCGCAATAGGCAAACCGCCCGTCTGCGATGGCAATATCGGTATCGCGGACGACCTCACGCGAATGGACATTCACCCATGCACCATTGCGGATGACGAGGTCGGCAGGACTGCGCCCGGCGGCAACGGAGATGAGCCGCGCAGCGGATTGGGGCCAGGTTTTGAAGGAGTGTGTGTCAGACATGGCCAAGGATGTCACAAGGCCAAAGAGGGCTTCAAGCGAAATTTGAGTGACGCCGGAGGCGGCCCTCAGCCGCCAAAAGTCGCCGTCAGCATCCGCTCCAGCATCGCGGCATCCGCACCCGTGAAGGCCGCCGGCCGGTCGCTGTCGATATCGAGCACGCCCAGGAGCGCGCCAGTGTCGTCCCGGACCGGCAGTACGATTTCCGAGCGGGTGGAACTGGAACAGGCGATATGGCCGGGGAACGCGTCGACATCATCGACCAGTTGCACCTCTCCGGTGCGGGCCGCGGCGCCGCACACGCCCTTGTCGAACGGGATCACGAGGCAGCCATGTCCGCCCTGATAGGGACCGATCTTGAGCATGCCCGGCGCGGTCACGCGGTAGAAACCGACCCAGTCGAACCGGTCGTCGGACTGGAACAGCTCGCACGCAACCGTGGCCATCTTGGCGATGACATCCTCCTCGCCGGCCACAAGGGCGGCGATGCGTGTCTCAATCTCGGTCAGCGGCTGCGGTTCGGTCATGGCATGGCTCCTTCGCGGCCCCGCCTATCCGATTCTGCCGCATGGCGAAACGCCAAAAAAAAGCCCGGGCGCGAACGCCCGGGTTGAAGTTCGGGGGACGGGCCCCCGGGGGATATTGCTTGGATCAGCGGTGGCTGAAATCCGGGTAGGCTTCGATGCCAAGCTCGGTCATGTCGAGGCCGTTGATCTCGGCTTCCTCGTCGACACGGATGCCCGTGACCGCCTTGAGGATCGCCCAGACAACCAGCGAGACCACGAAGACGAAGGCGCCGATGGCCACGATGCCGGTGATCTGCGCCCCGAAGGAGGCGTCGCCATTGGTCAGCGGAACCGCGAGGGTGCCCCAGATACCGGCAATCAGGTGGACCGGGATCGCGCCGACAACATCGTCGATCTTGAACTTGTCGAGCATCGGGACCGCGAAGACCACGATCGCGCCGCCGATACCGCCGATGATCAGCGACATGAAGAGCGACGGGGCCAGCGGTTCGGCGGTGATCGATACCAAACCGGCCAGCGCGCCGTTCAGGATCATGGTCAGGTCCGGTTTCTTGTAGAGGACCTGGGTCAGGATCAGCGCGACCACGGCACCGGCCGCTGCGGCCATGTTGGTGTTGGCGAAGATGCGGGACACGTCGGTCACGTCACCGATGGTGCCCATGGCCAGCTGCGAACCGCCGTTGAAGCCGAACCAGCCGAGCCACAGGATGAACGTCCCGAGCGTTGCGAGCGGCATGTTGGAACCCGGCATCGGCACGGTGCGGCCATCCTTGTACTTGCCGATACGCGGCCCGAGGATGATGGCACCGGCCAGGGCGGCGAAACCGCCTGCGGCATGAACCAGCGTGGAACCGGCGAAGTCGGAGAAGCCCAGTTCGCTCAGCCAGCCGCCACCCCACTGCCAGGAGGCTTCGATCGGGTAGATCAGGCCGGTCAGCAGGACGGTGAAGATCAGGAACGGCCACAGCTTGATGCGCTCGGCCAGCGTGCCCGAGACGATCGAGGCGGTGGTCGCACAGAACATCAGCTGGAAGAAGAAGTCGGACCCGACGGATGCATAGTCGAGCGCGGCTTCCTCGGCGGCAAGGCCGACCGGCTCCAGCGAGGTGGTGGCAAAGGTGCCGAACCAGCCGGAGATGATCCAGCCGTCGCCCGGATACATCAGGTTGAAGCCGACCAGCCAGTACATGATGGCCGCGATCGAGAAGAGCGCGATGTTCTTGGTCAGCTGCATGGTGACGTTCTTGGACCGCACGAGGCCCGCTTCGAGCATTGCGAAGCCGGCCGCCATCCAGAACACGAGGAACCCGCCGATCAGGAAGAGCAGCGTGGTGAAGATATAGGGGTTGATGTCGGGCGCGGCAGCGTCCTGCGCCAGAGCCGGGACGGCCGCGAGCGTCGCAGCGCCTGCAAGTCCGGCAAATTTCAGGGTTTTGGACATTTGGTCATGTATCCTTTCTGTCTCGGGAGGGCGCTCAGAGCGCTTCGTCGCCCGTCTCGCCGGTGCGGACGCGGACGGCCTGCTCGACATCGAGCACGAAGACCTTGCCGTCGCCGATCTTGCCGGTCTTGGCGGTCTCGGAAAGCGTATCGACAACCTTGGCGGCATCGCCGTCGGAGACGACCATCTCGAGTTTGATCTTGGGGACGAAGTTCACGACATATTCTGCGCCGCGATAGATTTCGGTATGGCCGGACTGGCGGCCGTAGCCTTTAACTTCAGAGACCATCAGTCCCTGGACGCCGATGCCGGTCAGGGCCTCGCGGACCTCCTCCAGCTTGAACGGCTTGATGACAGCGATAACAAGTTTCATTCGGTTCGTTTCCCTCCTGGGCTCGCCTGTGCCGGGCTGACACGGGAGACCCCGCAACTGGCCGCAGCGATAGGAAGGGAATGGCGGGATTCCGCTGGCCAGAGAAGAATTTGATGCATTCCGAGGCGCATGAATCGCGGTTTGGTGTGCAATTTGTGCACATTTTTTTGACAATGGTTAAAAAATGGTCAGATCACTTGTCCTGCAGCGCAGCAAAAGCGGGGTGCACAAATCGGGCGCTTCCGCGTATGCTGGCGGCAAAACAAACAAGAGCAGGTATCCGGTCCGATGGCGAAGTCGGCGAAGCAGGCGTCCCCGCAGCGCAAGCCGGGGTTTATCGAGCGTTTCTTGAGATGGGTGTTCCGCACCCTGTTCCGCGTCACATGGTGGGTCGGGATCCGGGTCGCGATCGTGGGCGGGCTCGTGCTCGGCGGCGCGACCGCCTACTATTATTTCAAGCTCCCCCCGATGGAGACATTGCTCGACGGGCGCGCCGGCGGTTCGGTCACGATGCTCGACCATCGTGGCAAGGTATTTGCATGGCGGGGCCAGCAGTTTGACGGCTCGCTGCGCGCCGAAACCGTGTCGCCGGTGCTGCGCAATGCGGTGATCGCGACCGAGGACAAGCGCTTCTACCGCCATTTCGGCATCTCGCCGCGCGGCATTGCGGGCGCGATCCGGATCAACCTCTCGGAGGGGCGCGGCCCGCTCGAAGGGCATGGCGGGTCGACCATCACCCAGCAGGTCGCCAAGCTCCTGTGTCTGGGCGAGGACGGGACCGAGGCCGAGTGCCGGCGTCAGAGCCTTGCGCGGAAGATCAAGGAAGTGCCCTTCTCCATGGCGATGGAGCTGAAATACGATAAGAACGGCATTCTCTCGATCTATCTCAACCGGGCTTATCTCGGCGCGGGCGCACACGGGTTCGAGGCCGCCGCGCAGCGCTATTTCAACAAGTCCGCGCGCGACGTGACCGCGGCAGAGGCCGCCATGCTGGCCGGCCTTCTGACCGCGCCCACACGCTATGCACCGACGACCAATCTGGAACGGTCGCAGGCGCGGGCGGAAACGGTCGTGGGGCTGATGGAAACCCAGGGCTACCTGACCCGTGTGGAAGCCGATATCGCACGGGCCAACCCTGCAACCCTGTCGAGTGCCGCACGCGATCTGGCGGGCGAGGCCTTTGCCGACTGGGTGATGCAGGACGCGCCCGACTATCTGACCCGCAACACGACCGAGGATGTCGCCTTTCTGACAACCTTCGACGCGCGCATCCAGAAAGCGGCGGAATCGGCGCTGGAACATGTGTTCGCAACCAAGGTGCGCGAGGGGTCGAAGGCGCAGGCCGCGATTGTCGTCATGTCGCCTGACGGGGCGGTGCGGGCGATTGTCGGCGGGCGCGACATCGACGCCGGACCGGGCAGCTTCAACCGCGCGACGCAGGCGATGCGGCAGACCGGTTCCTCTTTCAAGCCGTTCGTCTATGCGGCGGCGCTGGAATCGGGGATGAACCCGCTCGACATCGTTGTGGACGAACCGATCACGATCAACGTGCCGGGCTCGGGTCCATACAGCCCGAAGAATTACACACGCGAGTTTCGCGGACCGATCACCCTGACCGAAGCGCTGGCGCAGTCGGTCAACACGGTTGCCGTGCGCGTGTCCGAGCAGGTCGGCCGCGGCCGGGTGCAGGCGGTGGCGCAGGATTTCGGCATCGACAGCCCGCTGGCCGCCGGTCCAGCGCTGGCGCTGGGCGCATCGGAATCGACCCTGATCGAGATGACAGGTGCCTATGCAGGGTTCCTCAATGGCGGACGTCGGACCTCGCCCTATGGCTGGCTCGACCTTCGGCTGCGCGGCGACGATCAGGTGCTGATGAGCGCCGACCGCGAACAGGGATACCGGGTGATCAACGAACGCGCGGCCGGGCATCTTGTCTATATGCTCAATCAAGTTGTGGAGACCGGCACCGGCGGGCGCGCGCGGCTGCCCGACGGGCGGCCGGCCGCCGGCAAGACGGGCACCACGCAGGGCGCGCGCGACGCCTGGTTCATCGGCTTCACCGGCGACTATGTGACCGGTGTCTGGATGGGCTATGACGACAATTCCAAGCTGACCGGCGTCACCGGCGGCGGCCTGCCGGCCGAGATCTGGCGCGAAACCATGGTGCGGGTCCACGAAGGGCTGCCGCCACGCCCGTTGCCGCTCATCGTGCCCGAGCCACCGCGTCAGGGGCTGGATGATCTCTTCACCGTCAATATCGACGGCGCCTCCATCGACGAGAAGGTGGAAAGCGTCGCCAAGACCATTTTCGAGGATGTTCTGAACGGGCTGCTGGGGCGCAACACCAACTAGGGCGTCACAAACGCAAAAGGGCGGACCTGCGGCCCGCCCTTTCGGTCACCTGTTCCCGTGATCAGCCCGCAGTGCGCAGGTCTGCGGTCAGCTTGTCGATATTGTTGCCACGCGCGGCGAGCATCTGCCCGATCTCCTCGCGCTCCGACGAGAGCAGCGAAATCCCTTCGATGATCAGGTTGTAGATCTTGATCGACCCGCTCCGGTTGGACACCTGGAACTCGACCGCGATCGGCGCGCGGCCTGGTACGCGGGCCTCGCCCTCCACCAGCACGCCCTTGTTGCCGGCATCGCGCACCCGCGTCACCGCGAAGCTGGACCCTTTGAAATCGGCGAACCGCTTGCCGTACTTGCGGGCCAGATAGGGTTGGTAGGCCGCCACATAGGCGCGTTTCTGGGCGTCGCTTGCCGACCGCCAAGCATTGCCGAGCGACGAGCGCGAAATGATCGCCATATCGGCATATTTCGACAGGATGCGCTGGAAGTCATTCACCGCCTGACCGGTCGACTTGCCGGAATTGACCACCGCGAGCACGTCGCGCATGGCCGCTTCCACATGTGCCTGACCCTGTGCCGTGCTCTGGGCCGCGGCGGGCATGGCCGCCAGCAGCAGACCGGCGCCCGCGACGAGACCCAGTGCCCCGCGGCGGGAAAAGCAAGTGCGGTCATTCGAGTAGGTCGGCATAGGGGTCCTCCAGATTCTCGATCGTTGTTTCACCTTCCGCCCGGGCCCGCAGAAACTGCAGATAGGCGGTGCGGGCAGCGATATAGCTGTCCTCGCTATCATAGAACACGCTGTCGATCGTGGAGCCGAAGGTCTGGCGGTCCTCGACCAGCGTCAGTCCGGTGCCCACGATAATATAGTTCGACACGGTTGTCGGCACGATGCTCGTATAGGGGTTCGAGAAGAAGTCCACGAACCGCCCCAAAGCCTCGCGCTCGGTGCTCGGGCCGAGGAAGGGCAGGACCACATAGGGGCCCTCGTTGACGCCGAAATCCTCCAGCGTCTCGCCAAATCCGGTGCGCCGTTCCTCGAATTGGAAATCGGTGGCCGGGTCGAGCAGCCCGCCGAGTCCAAGCACCGTGTTGAACGAGAACCGCGCGACCGTATGGCCCGCATCCTCGAACTCGCCCTGCAGCACGTGGTTCACCGCGATGGCGGGCTGTTCGAGATTGGTGATCACATTGCGCAGGAAGATGCGGAAAATCTCCGGCACATAGGTGACATAGCCCTTGGAAAAGGGGCGCACGACATTCCTGTCGAGGCTCACGTTCGCATTGTGCGTGGCTCGGTTCTGCTCTTCAAATGGATCGAAGACGGTCGATGTGGGGTCCGGGTTCGCGGCACAGCCAGCCAATCCCAGAACCGCACAAGCGGCCAGACTTCTGCTTTTCCACCCCATCCGTCAGCTGCCCCTCGTGAAAATCGGACCGGTAGTCGAAATCTATTCCCTCGCCATATAGGTGTTTGCGCGGCATTTCCATCGGCTCCAGCGGTTTCCTGCTCAAGAATGTGCGATCAGGGTCACGGCAGGGCGCAGATTGCGCCAATTTTGTCACGCTCTGTGGCGCGACGGGGCCAGATCGGGGCGTTGCCACAGAAAACGCCCTGCATCGGGGCGGATGCAGGGCGCGAAAAGGCGCGACAGCTGTCTGCGCCTCAATCCTCGTGAATGCCATCGGCGCAGAAGGCGCCGCCGTGATAGACCGCGTTTACATCATCAAGGCCCGGCCGCTCGGCCTCGGCGTCGACCTTGGCGCGGTAGGCTTCCGCATTGTCCTTGGGCTGCCAGCCGATATAGGCAACCTCCCGATTGTCCCACCATGAGGCGTCGTTCGCCGATGCGCCGTAGATGATCGGGCAGCCGAGCTTCGGCACCATGAAGATGCGCTCGATCATCAGGATGAAATCGTCATAGCTCATCCAGGTGGAGAGCATCCGGTGGTTGCGCGGCTCGGGGAAGCAGGAGCCGATGCGCACGCAGGCCGTCTCGATCCCGAACTTGTCGTGATACATGCTCGCCATGGCTTCGCCGAAGACCTTGGACACGCCATAGAGCCCGTCCGGCCGTGTCGGGGACTTGGCGTCGAGCCTGTCGGTCTGCTTGTGGTAGCCGATGGCGTGGTTGGAGCTGGCAAAGACGATCCGCGGTGTCACGCTCGACTTGCGCGCGGCCTCGTAGAGGTTGAACATCCCGTCGATATTGGCGCTGCGGATGGTCTCCCATTTGGCCTCCGTCGCCTGGCCGCCCATGTGGACGATGCCGTCGCACCCGTCGACGAGCGCTTCGACCGCATCCTTGTCGGACAGGTCGCAATAGACGATTTCCTCGTGGGGGGCGGCCTCGCCCAGCCCCTTGCGGGCGCTCAGCCGGACGGATTCGGCAATCGGGGCAAGCCGTTCGCGGCAGACCGCGCCAAGATTGCCGTTGGCACCGGTGATCAGCAGTTTTTTCAGCATGTCTTTCTCGTTGATATGCGGGGATGGTCGGCAGGAGGGCTCAGGTATAGCCGGTCGACCCGTCTGGGCGGACCGGCAGCTTGCGCTCCCAGTGGATGTAATGGTCGGATTGCAGGTAATCCTCGTCGATCTCGACCCCCCAGCCGGGGCGGTCGGGGCGCAGCTCCAGATGCCCGTCGACCGGCAGGTACGGATCGGTCACATAGGCCGCCTTCTGCTCCTCGGGCGCAAGATCGCGGCTCAGATAGGCGATGGTGCCGGGCAGACGGTATTCGAGGATCTTGAAGTTGGGACAGGCCGCGGCAAAATGCAGGTTCACGGCGGTCGCGAGCGGGCCCATCGGATTGTGGGGCGCGACGGGAACGTAGAAGGATTCCGCCATCATCGCGATCTTGCGCATCTCCAGCAGGCCGCCGACGACGCATATATCGGGCTGGATGATGTCCGCCCCGCCAACCTGCAACAGACGCAGGAACTCGAATTTCGAGTAGAGGCTCTCGCCGGTGGCGAGCGGCACGTTCACTTCCGATTTCAAGCGTCCCCAGGCCTCGAAATTCTCTGGTCGCATCGGTTCTTCGTAGAACAGCGGATTGAAGGGCGCGAGTGCGTTGCCAAGCTGCGCCGCCTGCCACGGTTCGAAAATCTTGGCATGCGCGTCGAAGGCAAACTCGTAGTCGGGGCAGAGCGAAGTCAGTTCCGCCACCCAGTCGGTGGTCGCCCGCAGCATCTTGCCCCACGGGGTCGCATGCATATCCGCGCGGTAGGGTGACAGTTTGAACGCCGTCAGCCCGTAGTCGGCATTCATCCGGTCGCAATGGTCTTTCACCTTGTCGGGCTCGGGGGCTGAGTAGACCCCCAGATAGACCCGCACCCGGTCCCGCACATGGCCGCCAAGGAGCATGTAGACAGGCACGCCCACGGCCTTGGCGGAAATGTCCCACAGCGCATGGTCGATGGCCGAGATTGCCGCAAGCCCGAGCGCCCCGGGCGGGAAGCGCGATTGCTGGAGGAGCTTCAGGATGATCCGCTCGATCCGGCGCGGGTCCTCGCCCTCGATCTGCAGGTAGAGATAGTCGAGGAGCGGCGGCAGCGCGCGGTCGGGTCCGTGATTGTAGCATTCGCCCCAGCCGGTGATGCCCTCATCCGTGTCGATGGCGACGATGACGCGCGGGCGGTTGCCGTCGCGGGCCATGAAACTGCGCAATCCGGTGATTTTCATCGCTCGGTCTGCCCCTTTTCAGATGCGGGGCGGCGGGCGGGCGCGTGCAACCGGTCCATCATTCCCCCTTGAAGACCCGTCGCTCGGACCCGTCGATATGGGCCTGCATCGCCTTGCGCGCGGCAGCGGCATCGCCGGCCTCCAGCGCGTCGATGACCGCCAGATGCTCGTCCGACATGTCGCGCTTGCCGCTGCGATAGCCGGAATTTCCAAGCGACCGGACGAATTTCCCGATGAACAGCCAATGCGGCCGGAGCATGCGCACGGTCTCCACGATGAACCGGCTATTTGACAAATTTGCAATAAGTTCGTGGAACTCGATATCCGATTCCACGGTGGCCGCGCCGCTGTCCGCCTGCTTGTCCATCCGCGCCACGAGCCGGCGCAGAGCGGCAATATCTTCAGGGCCGGCATGGGCGGCCGCGAGCGCCACGGCCTCTGATTCGATGAGTTTGCGGAACCGGAAATAGCCCGCAATGTCGTTGATCGAGTCGAGCGCAGCATAGCCGGAACCGCTGCCCGGATGGCCGCTGCTGACATAGGAACCGGAGCCCTGTCTGGAAACAATCAGGCCACTTTCCCGCAGTTTAGCAAGCGCGGAACGGATCACGGGCCGCGAGCATCCATACTGGTTGGCAAGTTCCGTTTCGCTCGGAAGCCGTTGGCCGAGCGTGAATTTTCCAAGGCGGATATCATCGAGAAGGCCTGTATAGACACGCTCCTCCAGACGCGCGCCGCGCCGGTCGGTCCGGGAAGGGGTGTTGGACAGGGCTTCTACCATGCCGGCAGCATAGCCCCAGATTTGAATTGGTTACAAGTTGGAAAAATTAGTTTGACAGATTGACCTCTTAATGCAGACTTAACGTACTGACAGAGCGCGTTCAGGCGCGCCAAGGGAGGAAAGAAATGTCAAAGATATGGCGAAAAGCGTCGCTGGCTTCGGCCGCCATCGGCGTGTTGATGATGCCCCTCGGGGCATTCGCATATCAGCAAGCCCCGATGCTTGATGGTATGGACCTGCCGCCTGTGGACGAACGTCTGCCGGCCAACCCCGAAGTGATCACGCCCCTGAGCGAAGTGGGCACCTATGGCGGCACGATGCGCCGCTTCCTGTCGGGGTCGAACGACCACAACTCGATCCTGCGCTTCGTCTCGCCCCAGGGCCTGACGCGCTGGAAGCCCGACTTCTCCGAAGTGATCCCGAATGTCGCGGAAAGCTGGGAAGTGAACGAGGACAGTTCCGAGTTCACCTTCAAGCTGCGCGAGGGAATGAAATGGTCCGACGGCGAGCCGTTCACCGCCGATGACATCATGTTCTTCGTCGAGGACCTGCTCCTCAACGAGGAATTCTATCCCAACGCACCGGCCCGTTTCGTCGTCGGTGGCGAGACGATGACCGCCGAGAAGATCGACGATTACACGGTGAAGCTGAAATTTGCCGCGCCCTACGGGACCTTCCTGACCGAGCTGGCCACGCCGCTCGCGCAGGAGCCGGTGCTCTGGGCCAAGCATTTCTGCAAGCAGTTCCACCCCGCCTACAATGACAATGTGCAGGCGATGGTGGACGAGACCGAGGCCGTCGAAGACTGGCCGGCCCTCTTCCGCCTGAAATGCGGCGAGGTCGAGGCCCCGAACCGCTGGGCCAATGCCGACCGTCCGACGCTCGATCCGTGGATCGTGACCGGCGACGGCTATTCGGCCGGCTCCACGCAGGTCATCATGGAGCGGAACCCCTATTTCTGGCAGGTCGACACCGAGGGCAACCAGCTGCCCTATGTCGACAAGCTGCAATGGGGCGTGGCACAGGACGCCCAGGCGATCCTTCTCGAAGCCATTGCCGGCAATATCGACATGCAGGCACGCCGCATCTCCAACCCGGCCAACAAGCCGGTCCTGTCGGAGAATATGGAAAAAGGCGGCTACAAGCTCTACGAGCGCGTGGCGTCCAACTCCAACATCATGGCTGTGCACCTGAACCATTCGCACAAGGATCCGGTGATGCGCGAGCTGATCCGCAACAAGGATGTGCGTGTTGCCCTTTCGCTCGGGATCGACCGCGAGGAGATCATCGACATCGTCTGGCAGGGTCAGGGCGAGCCGTGGCAGATCGGGCCGTCGAAGAGCCATGTGCTCTACAACGAACAGCTCGGCACCCAGTTCACCGAATATGATCCGGACCGGGCCAACGAACTGCTCGATGCGGCCGGTCTGACCGAGCGCAACGGTGACGGCATCCGCCTGATGCCCGATGGTCGCCCGTTCATCTTCAACGTGAACTTCCCGGGCGTCGAACAGCCCGACTGGGGTGACGCGCTGGAGATCATCCGCGAGCAGTGGGCCGAGATCGGTGTCGGTCTGACCACGTCGAGCGTGGAACGGTCGATCTACTACAGCCGCGGTGAGGCCAACGAGCATGACTTCATGGTCTGGGGCGCACCGGGCGGTCTCGATCCGACGCTCAGCCCGCGTGACGTGGTCTCGATCCACCCGCAGGCCAGCTGGTTCTCGATCCCGTGGACGCGCTGGTATCTGTCGGGCGGCAAGGACGGCGAAGAGCCGCCGGAGAGCATGAAGAAACGTCTGGCCCTCTATGATGCCTTCAAGGCAGAGGCTGACCAGGCCAAGGCGCTCGACATCTTCCGCGAGATCCACCAGATCGCGGCCGACGAGTTCGAGTTCTTCGGCATCTCCACCGCACCGAACCAGTGGGGCGTCGTGAACGCCAAGCTGCGCAACGTGCCGGAAAGCCTGCCGGGCGCATGGATGTACCCCGATCCGGGTCCGACCCTGCCGCAGCAGTATTTCTTCGCCGAGTAAGGCCTTGAAATGACGCACCGGCCCGTCCGCGGGCCGGTGCTCCCTGAACAAACGGATCTCCCGAAATGATTTGGCGTTTTATTCTCAAGAGGATCATCTGGATGATCCCGTTCATGTTCGCCATCTCGGTGGTGGCCTTCCTGCTGATCCAGGCCCCGCCGGGCGACTATCTGACCACCTACATCGCCAAGCTGGGCGAATCCGACGAAATCCTCGATCAGGCCTCGATCGACAACCTGCGCGCCCGTTTCGGCCTCGATCAGCCGCTCTACGTGCAATATTTCAAATGGGTCGGGAACATCCTGCAGGGCGATTTCGGCATGTCCTTCGAATGGCGCCAGCCCGTGTCCGACCTTGTCTGGGAGCGGATGGGCCTGACCATGTGCCTGAGCTTCGCGACGCTCCTCTTCACCTGGGCGGTGGCCTTCCCGATCGGTGTCTATTCCGCGGTCCGGAAATATTCGATCGGCGACTATATCGCGACCACGATCGGCTTTATCGGCCTTGCCACCCCGAACTTCCTCTTGGCGCTGATCCTCATGTATATCGGCGTCGTCCATTTCGGCAGCGATGTGGGCGGGCTCTTCTCTTCTGAATACAAGAATGCGCCGTGGAGCTGGGGCAAGGTCTGGGACCTGATGAAACATCTCTGGCTGCCGGTGATCGTGCTCGGCACCAGCGCCACCGCGAGCCTGATCCGGATCATGCGCGCCAACCTGCTCGACGAGCTGAACAAGCCCTATGTCGATACGGCCCGCGCCAAGGGCCTGTCGGAATTCTGGCTGATCATGAAATACCCCGTCCGCGTGGCGCTGAACCCGTTCATTTCCACCATCGGCTGGGTGCTGCCCAACCTCGTATCGGGCGCGGTCGTGACCGCCATCGTGCTCAGCCTGCCGACCGCCGGTCCGCTGATGCTGCAGGCGCTGCTCAGCCAAGACATGTATCTGGCCGGGGCCTTCGTGCTCCTGCTCTCCTCGCTGACGGTGATCGGCATGCTGATCTCCGACATCCTTCTCGTCCTTCTCGACCCGCGGGTGCGCTATGAGTGACACGACCGAAACCACCGTCGTCGTGGAGACCGGCCATAGCGGCTCCGATGTGGCGATTGCCTCCCAGTGGCAGCTGACATGGTGGGCCTTCAAGAAACACAAGATGGCGATGCTCAGCCTGTGGATCATCGGGTTTCTCTACCTGATCTCGATCTTTGCCGAGGTGGTCGCGCCCGACAATCCGTCGAAGCAAAACCGGCGCGCGGTCTATCACCCGCCGCAGATGATCCACCTGATCGACCGGACGGAGGAAGGCACCCGCATCCGGCCCTTCGTGTGGAAGATGGACCGCGAGCGCGATCCCGACACGCTGGCTGTCACCTACGTGAATTCCGGCGAGAAGATCTATCTGGAACTGTTCGGCCGCGGCCCTGAATACGAGTTCTGGGGCATCTGGACGACCGACATCAAACTCTTCGCGACGGAAAACCCGCGCGACAAGTTCTTCATCTTCGGGGCCGACCGGCTCGGACGCGACATGTTCAGCCGGATCGTCTACGGCACACGCATATCCATGTCGATCGGCTTGGTGGGCGTGGCGATCAGCCTTGTGCTCGGCATCACGCTCGGCGGGATATCCGGCTATTATGGCGGGCGGATCGACGCCGCGATCCAGAGGCTGATCGAGTTCGTCCTGTCGCTTCCGACAATCCCGATCTGGCTGGCGCTGGCCGCGTCGCTGCCACCCGATTGGCCGATCTACAAACAGTATTTCGTCATCACGCTCATCATCAGTCTTGTCGGCTGGACCGAGCTTGGCCGCGTGGTGCGGGGACGCTTCCTGGCCATGAAGAACGATGATTTCGTCATCGCCGCACGGCTCGACGGCGCGTCCGAGGCGCGGATCATCTTCCGCCACATGCTGCCGTCACTGACGAGCCATATCATCGCCTCGCTGACGCTGGCGATCCCGTTGATGATCCTTGCGGAGACCGGCCTCTCCTTCCTCGGGCTCGGCCTGACCCCGCCGGCCATCTCGTGGGGCGTGCTCCTGAAGGAGGCGCAGAACATCATCTCGATCAGCCAGGCGCCCTGGCTCTTCATTCCCGGCGGTTTCGTCGTTCTGGCCGTGCTGGCTTTCAACTTTCTAGGAGACGGCATGCGTGATGCCGCAGACCCTTATGGACACTGACAACCCCATTCTCCGGGTTCAGAACCTCAATATCGGGTTCAACATGCGGCAGGGCATGTTCGACGTGCTGCACGGCGTGAGCTTCGACCTGCACCGCGGCAAGACCACCTGCATCGTGGGCGAGTCCGGGTCGGGCAAATCCGTCACCGCGCGGGCGATCCTGAACATGGTGCCGCGTCCGGGCGTCATCAATGGCGGCCGGATCACCTTCAATCCCGACGGGACCGGAGAGACCGACCTGACCGCGCTCGACCCGCGCGGCAAGGCGATCCGTGACATTCGCGGCGGGCGGATCGGCATGATCTTCCAGGAGCCCATGTCCTCGCTGTCGCCGGTTCATACGATCGGCAACCAGATCGTCGAGGCGATCCGGCTGCATCAGGACGTCGACAAGGCCGAGGCGCGCCAGATGGCGGTCGAGGCCCTGAAACAGGTCGAGATCCCGAACCCCGACAAGGCGGTTGACCGCTATTCCTTCGAGTTCTCCGGCGGCATGCGCCAGCGCGCGATGATCGCCATGGCGCTGGCCTGCCGCCCCGATGTGCTGATCGCGGATGAACCGACCACCGCGCTCGACGTGACCACGCAGGCCGAAATCATCGATCTGATGAAGTCGCTGCAGACCGAGCTTGGCATGGCGATCATGTTCATCACCCATGACATGGGCGTGGTGGCAGAGATCGCCGACGAGGTCGTCGTGATGGAAAAGGGCCATGTGGTGGAGAAGGGCGATATCCACCAGATCTTCGACGCGCCCCAGCATCCCTACACGCAGAAACTGCTCGGCGCCGTGAAGCGGCTTGAGGAACCGGCCGAGGCGAAGGTGCGGCCCACCGGCGACCAGGGCGACATCCTGCGGGTCGAAGACCTGCATCTGCGGTTCGAGAAGAAGGAAGGGTTCTTCCAGCGTGTCACCGATGTGACCAAGGCGGTCGACGGGGTCAGCTTCACGCTGAAACGCGGCGAAGCGCTGGGCATCGTGGGTGAAAGCGGGTCCGGCAAGACCACGGTCGGGCGCTGCATCGCGCGGGTCTATGACCCCAATTCCGGCGTGATCGACTATGCGGGGCAGGACCTCATGGCCGCCGGCGACGCGCAACTGCGCGAGTCGCGCAAACAGATCCGGATGATCTTCCAGGACCCGTTCGCCTCGCTCAACCCGCGCATGACGGTGAAGCAGATCATCGCCGAACCGCTCATCGTGAACGGGATCGCATCGGGGCAGGAACTGGAGGACCGCGTCGCCAAACTGCTGACCGAGGTCGGGCTCGACCCCTCGATGATGGAACGGTACCCGCATGCCTTTTCCGGTGGCCAGCGGCAGCGGATCGTGGTGGCGCGCGCCATCGCGCTGGAGCCGAAACTGGTGATCGCGGACGAGCCGACATCAGCGCTCGACGTGTCGATCCGGACGCAGGTGCTCGACCTGCTTCTGAAGCTGCAGGCCGAGATGGGGCTCAGCTTCATCTTCATCAGCCACGATATGGCGGTGATCCGCTATTTCTGCGACCGGGTCGCGGTCATGTATCAGGGCCGGATCGTCGAGATCGGCGAGACCGAGCAGATCATCACCGATCCGCAGCACCCCTATACCAAGGCGCTCCTCTCCTCGGTCCCGATCCCCGATCCATCCCTGCGCGGCACCCGCCAGCGCCACAGATATCAGGCAGACGCATGAAGATCACTTCCGTCGACACTTATCTGATGCAGGTGGGCCCGCGGCCCGACAGCAGCGGCGTCCTTGGCGCCGATGCGGGCTTCCGCGGCTCGCGCAACTGGCTCTTTGTCGAAATCACCACCGACGAGGGGCTGACCGGCGTGGGCGAATGTTCGGGCTGGCCGCGCGTCGTGCAGACCGCGGTGCAGGATCTGGCCCATGTGCTGATCGGGCAGGACCCGGCGCATGTCGACCGGATCTGGAACCAGCTCTACCGCGCCATGCTCGGCCACGGGCTGACCGGCACGGTGGGGGCAGGGGCGCTCACGGGCATCGAGATGGCGCTCTGGGACATCAAGGGCAAGGCGCTGGGCGCACCAGTGTGGCAACTGCTCGGCGGCGCGATCCGTGACCGGATTCCGGTCTATGGCCATGCGAGCGACGAGACGCGCGCGAAGGCGCTCATCGATCTGGGCTACAAGACGATCAAGACGCCTTTCACCGGCATTGTCGATCTCGACCGTGTCGGGATGCTGCGCGACGTGATCGGACCGGATATCGACCTTGCCGTGGATGCGCATGGACCCAGTTGGATGACCGCGCAGGATGCGATCCTTGTCGGGCGCGAGTTGGAACAGCTCGATCTGCTCTTCTTCGAGGATCCGGTGCCGCCGGAAAATCTCGACATGCTCGCACGGGTGCGCGACGCGGTGTCGGTACCGCTGGCGGCCGGCGAGCGGGTCGGCACGATCTACGGGCTGCGGCCCTATATCGAGCGCGACCTTGTCGACGTGATCCAGCCGGATACGGGCCGCGCCGGCGGTATCACCCAGATGCGCAAGATCGCCGCGATGGCCGAGCCGCACGGGATCATGCTCGCGCCCCATTCCGGATCGCTTGGGCCGGTGGCCGAATTTGCCGCACTCCATGTGATGGCGACCGTGCCGAACATCCTGCAACTGGAGCGGATGGAGTTCGACTGGCCGGGACGCTACGAGGTCGTGACGCCCGTCCTGCAGGTCGAGGATGGCTGCCTGCCGATCCCGACAGCGCCCGGCCTGGGTGTGGAACTGATCAAGGAGGAGATCGCCAAATATCCCTCCAGCCGGAACATTTCCGATGCGCCTGTCGATGATGGCCACGCCTACACGCTAGGCACGGCGGACGAAGCCGTGCATATGCAGACCCGCATGTCCCGCGCCCGGAGGCTGCGGCGATGAACGACGCCGCACGAAGTTTCGCGCCCGGCATGGCCGCGGCCATTGCCAGGGCGGAACAGTTCCAGTCGCCGGAAGAGGCCGCTGCCTTCTGGTCCGAAGGCGGGCCGGCGGTCGAGACGGTTGACCTGACATATACGGGCGGCGCGGGCCAGTCCCAGCGGCTACGCCTGTATCGCGGCGGCGGCGCGGATGCGCTCACGCTTCTCTATATCCACGGCGGCGGTTGGACGGGGGGCTCCATCGAGTTGCAGGACCGTTCGGCCCGCGGTCTGGCGGTGCTTGGCGGGATCAATGTCGTCAGCATCTCCTACCGGCTGGCCCCGGCCCGTCCTTACCCCGCAGGACTTGAAGATTGCCTCGCCGCGCTCGACTGGATCACCTCCGCGGGCAAGGTTCAGGGGCTGAACGGCGCGCGGGTCGCGGCAGGCGGCGCGTCGGCGGGGGCCAATCTGGCGGCTGCAGTCGCCCTGGCCCGGCCCGGGCGCCTGTCCGGTCTTCTGCTCTTCTATGGCGTGCTCGGCGCCGATTTTGATACCGACAGCTACCGTCGCTATGCGGACGGGTACGGACTGACACGCGCGCGCATGATCGAGCTGTTCGACATGTATGACCCGGCCGCCGCGCACCGCGCCGACCCGCTGATGGTGCCGCTTGCCTCGGACGCGCTCGACGGGCTGCCGCCCACGGTGGTCATCGCGGCGGAACTGGATGTCCTGCTCGATGACAGCCGGGCTTTTGCCGCTGCGCTCGCGCAGGCCGGAACGGCGCATGAATTCCATATCGAGCCCGGCGTCACGCACGGGTTCATCAATCGCGGCCGCCTTGTGCCGTCGGCCGACCGGGCCGTCGCACGCGCGGCCGGTTTCCTGAAACAGCATGCCTGAGGGAGCCTGCCCATGAAAATCGAACGTGTCACCGTCCAGCGGTTCCGCCACAAGACGAACACCGTCCGCGACAGCGACGGGCATGGTCACCCGGGTCCGGAGAGCGATACCGTCAACGCGGTTCTGACCATCACCACCGACACGGGGCTCGAGGGCCGCGTGATCGTCAGCCCCGCCAATGTGTCGGAAGCCGTGCTCGACCGGTTCGTGCGTCCGAACCTCATCGGGGAAGACCCGCTGCTGATCGAGCATCTCTGGTACAAGATCTACAAATGGCAACGCCTGTCGGCGCAAATGCTGACCGACCGTGTGCTGACGGCGGTGGACCTTGCCCTTTGGGACCTCAAGGGCAAGGCGGCGGGCATGCCGGTCTGGAAGCTGCTTGGCGGGGCGCGGCCCAAGATCCTCGCCTATGGTTCGACCATGTGCGGTGACGATCTGGAAAACGGGCTTGCTACGCCGGACGATTATGCCCGTTTCGCATCATGGATGGTGAACGAGCGGGGCTACAAGGCCGTGAAGCTGCATGGCTGGATGCCGCCCGTTCCCGGCGCGCCGGACGTGCGCAAGGATTACAAGGCCTGTGCGGCCGTCCGCGAGGCTGTCGGCCCCGACATCCCGCTTATGCTCGACCCGCACCATTTCTATTCGCGGACAGACACGCTCTGGCTCGCCGACCGGCTGGCCGAACTGGATTTCCGCTGGATGGAGGAGCCGATGGAGGAGGCGTCCATGGCCTCCTACCAGTGGCTGACCGCCAACACCAAGCTCAACATCCTCGGCCCCGAGACGATGACCGGCAAGCACTGGACGCGCGGCGAATGGGTCAAGAACGATGCCTGTGACCTCGTGCGGTCCGGTGTTTGGGATGTGGGCGGGATCACCCCGTCGATGAAGGTCGCGGCCATGGCGGAATGTTTCCACATGTCCTGCGAGATGCACGGCCACGGTGCGGGCAACCTTGCCGTCGCGCTTGCCATCCACAACACCAGCTTCGTCGAGCGCGGCCTGCTGCACCCGTTCATCGATTACGACAAGCCGAAGGAATATCAGAACCGGATCGACGACGAGATGGACATGGAGGGCTATGTCCACGGCCGCAACGAGCCGGGTCTCGGGCAGGATCTGAACATGGAATATATCGAAGGAAACCTCGTCAATGGCTGACACGCGCATCGCCGATATCCGGATCACGCCGATCGCTTTCTACGATCCACCGCTCCTCAACAATGCCGGCTGCCACCAGCCCTTCGCGCTGCGCTCCATCATAGAGGTGGAGACCGAGGACGGCGTGATCGGTCTGGGGGAGAGCTACGGCAACAGCATGACCATCGACGGGGTTCGCGCGGTGGCCGAAGCCTGCCGGGGGCTCGACGTGACCGACCTGAACGGGCTCTGGGCGCGGATCAACGCGACGCTCACCGATCAGGTGGACGGCTACAATACCGGCGCGGGGCGGCTCGTCCTGCGTGTGGGCGGCGCGATCGAGGTCGCCATGTGGGACGCGTTCGGCAAGGCCACTGGGCGACGGGTCGTGGACCTGCTCGGCGGGCAGGTGCGCGATGCCGTGCCCTTCTCGGCCTATCTGTTCTACAAGTTCGGCCAGCACCAGCATGAAAGCGGCCCGGATGTGTGGGGCGAGGTTCTGACGCCCGAGCAACTGGTCGACGAGGCCCGCCGGATGGTCGATCTGCACGGGTTCAAGGCGCTGAAACTGAAAGCCGGCGTGCTGGAGCCGGAGGCGGAAATCGCCGGCCTGCGCGCCCTGCGCGACGCCTTCCCCGATGCGCCGCTCCGGATCGACCCCAATGGCGGCTGGACCGTGGAGACAACGCTGAAGCTCCTGCCGCAACTCGACGGGCTTGTGGAATATCTCGAAGACCCGACCGTGGGGCTGGAGGGCAATGCCCGCGTGCAGGCCGCGACGGACACGCCGCTCGCCACCAACATGTATGTGGTTCACCCGTCGCACCTGCCGCCCAACATGGCGCAGGATGCATTCCGGGTGATCCTGTCGGACCATCATTACTGGGGCGGGCTGCAGGCCAGCCGCGAACTGGCGCGGGTCTGCGAGATCTGGGGACTTGGCCTGTCGATGCATTCCAATTCGCATCTGGGCATCAGTCTTGCGGCCATGGCCCATCTGGCAGCGGCAACGCCCAATCTGACCTATGATTGCGACAGCCATTCGCCATGGCAGACCGATGAGGTGATCGAGGGCGGCAAACTGCCCTTCCGGGGCGGCAAGGTGACCTTGCCCGAGGGGCCGGGTCTCGGCGTCACGCTCGACCGGTCGGAACTGGCACGGCTGCACCAGAACTATCTCGACTGCGGGTTCACCGAGCGCGACGACGCGACGGAAATGAAGAAGTACCAGCCCGATTGGGAATTCGCCCGCCCGAAATTCTGATCGCGCGACCGGCGCAGGATAGAACCCATGCCGCTCATCCGCATGCACCCCGGGGACAATGTGGCGATCACGCCCATGGACCTCGGGGCCGGCCAGTCGGTCGACGGTCTGACCGTGTCCGAACCCGTACCGCAAGGGCACAAGATCCTTCTTCGCGACGCGCCTGCCGGCACGCCGGTGCGCCGCTACAATGTCGTGATCGGTCATTTGCGCGAGGACCTGCCCGCCGGCGCATGGGTGCATGAAGCCCGGCTCGACATGCCCGACGCGCCCGGTCTCGACGGGGTGCCGAAAGCGACCATGAGCAATCCGCTCGGGCCGCCCGTCACGGGGCGCAGCTTCGAAGGGTATCGCAATGCCGACGGGACGGTCGGCACACGCAACCTGCTTGGGATCACCAGCACGGTCCATTGCGTGTCGGGCATTCTCGACCATGCGGTGCGGCGGATCCGCGACGAGATCCTGCCGCTCTACCCGAATGTGGACGGGGTGCTGGCGCTCGACCATCACTATGGGTGCGGCGTGGCGATCGAGGCGGAAGATGCCGCGATCCCGATCCGCACCCTGCGCAACATCGCCGCCAACCCGAATTTCGGTGGCGAATTGATGACCGTGGGGCTGGGCTGCGAAAAGCTCCAGCCCTCCCGGCTTTTTCCCGAACTGGAGGCCGGCGACATCCGCTTTCAGGACAATGCGGGCTTTGCGGCGATCGTTGTCCGGATCATGGAAGAGGCCGAGGACAGGCTGGCGCGGCTGAACGCCCGCAAGCGCGAAACCTGTCCGGCCTCCGATCTTGTCATTGGCATGCAATGCGGCGGATCGGATGCCTTTTCTGGCGTGACCGCGAACCCCGCGTTGGGCGTGGCGAGCGACTTGCTGGTGCGGGCCGGCGGCACCTCGCTCTTCTCCGAAGTGACCGAGGTGCGCGACGGGGTGGCGCAGCTGACCGCGCGGGCCGCGACACCGGAGATTGCCGACGCGATCCTGCGGGAGCTTGGCTGGTACGACGCCTATCTGGCCCGCTCTGGCGTGGGCCGGTCAGCCAACACGACGCCCGGCAACAAGGCGGGCGGGCTGTCGAACATCGTTGAAAAGGCCATGGGCTCGATCGTCAAATCGGGCAGCGCGCCCATTGCGGGCGTGGTGGCGCCGGGCGAACGGGTGCAGGCGCGCGGCCTCAATTTCGCGGCGACGCCCGCGAGCGACTTCATCTGCGGCACGCTGCAACTGGCGGCCGGGGCGACGCTGCATATCTTCACCACCGGACGCGGCACGCCCTACAGCCTGCAAGCACTGCCCACGATCAAGGTCTCGACCCGCAGCGATCTGGCGCGCCGCTGGCCGGACCTGATCGATGTGGATGCGGGGCCGGTCGCCACGGGTGGCGCGAGCATCGGCGAGATGGGCGAACGGCTGTTCGACCATATGCTGGACGTAGCGTCCGGCGCACCGACATGGGCCGAGCGCCATGGCACGCATAACAGTCTGGTTCTGTTCAATCCGGCCCCTGTGACCTGACGGGCGGCGGCGCCTGCGGAAAATCGCTGCCGCCGGCATTTCCGGCTTTCCGCATGACAGGCACGCGGTCTAGTCTCCGGCCTATTCAATTCAACCGGAGGTCCACCCCATGTCCGACCAGATCGACGCCCGCCTGTCCGCGCTTGGACTGTCCCTGCCCGACGCACCCGCACCGGCGGCCAATTATGTGCCCTATGTGCAAAGCGGCTCGCTCGTCTTCATCTCCGGCCAGGTCGCCAAGAAGGGCGACGCGCTCATCTGCGGCCAGCTTGGCACCGATACGGATATCGAGGGCGGCTACGCCGCGGCGCGGGCCTGCGGGCTGAACCTTGTCGCCCAGCTCAAAGCCGCATGCGGCGGCGATCTGGGGCGGCTGCGTAGGGTCGTGAAGCTGACCGGATTCGTCAATGCCGCACCGGACTTCACGGACCATCCGAAAGTGATGAACGGCGCATCCGACCTGATGGTCGCGCTCTTCGATGATGCCGGGCGTCACGCGCGTGCCGCTGTCGGTTCGCCGTCTCTGCCCGGCGGTGTCGCGGTCGAGGTCGAGGGGATCTTCGAAATTGACTGACGCCCCTGACCTGCCCGGCGCCTTTCTGGAGCGCCCGATCGCGCATCGCGCGCTGCACAGTGCGGCAGGCGGTGTTGCCGAGAACAGCATGGCCGCGATCGAGGCGGCGCTGGGCGCGGGCTACGGGATCGAGGTCGATCTTCAACTCTCCGCCGACGGTGAGGCGATGGTCTTCCATGACGATGATCTGAAGCGGTTGACCGGCCACAAGGGGGCGGTGCGCGCGCGGACGGCAGACGAACTGGCCGCATTGCCGCTCAAAGCCGGCGGCGGCACCATCCCGCGCCTGTCCGATCTGCTCGACCGGGTGAATGGCCATGTGCCGCTCCTGATCGAGATCAAGGACCAGACCGGCCAGCTCGGGCCGGCGGTCGGGCCGCTGGAAGAGCGGACCTGTGCGCTGCTGAAACACTATGACGGGCCGGTGGCGCTCATGTCCTTCAACCCGCACAGCGTCGCGCGCTGCGCGGAGTTTGCGCCAGCGATCCCGCGCGGGCTTGTGACCTGCCGGTTCGGGCGGCGCGATTTTCTGAAAGTGCCGATGGCGCGGTTGCGCGAATTGCAGCCCTTGCCGGATGTGGACCGTGTCGGGGCGGCTTTCGTGTCCCATGACCGGCGCGACCTGAGCAATCCGGCGCTGGCGCCCCTGAAGGCGCGCGGGATGCCGCTGCTCTGCTGGACCGTGCGCAGCGCGGCAGAGGAGGCGGCGGCGCGGCAGGTGGCCGACAATATCACGTTTGAGGGATATCGCCCCGAACCGCCCGCCGCTTGATTGCACCCGGCCCCCCGCCCATGTGACAGTCAGATGCAGGGAAGGGAGGGGTCATGGACGGCAGCACGATGATCGAGATCAGCGTCATCGACCGGATCGCCGATATCGACGCGGCGGACTGGGACGCCTGCGCCAACCCTGACGCTGCGCCGGACGGGCGCCCCCGCGACCCGTTTACCACCCACCGCTTTCTGAACGCGCTCGAGGAAAGCGGCTCCGTCGGTCCCGGCACGGGCTGGGAGCCGAAACATCTGGTGGCGCGGCAGGACGGGCGGGTGATCGCGGTCATGCCGCTCTATGCCAAGGGCCATTCGCAGGGCGAGTATATTTTCGACCATAACTGGGCCCATGCCTATGAACGCGCAGGCGGTCGTTACTATCCCAAACTGCAAGCCGCAGTGCCCTTCACTCCGGCAACGGGCCGGCGGTTCCTGTGTGCTGCCGGTGCAGAGCAGGCGGGCATTGCGGCCCTGACGCAAGGCGCGGTGCAACTGGCGTCGGAAAACGGGTTGTCGTCTGTCCATATGACCTTCTGCACCGAGGCGGACTATCTGGCAGGCGGCGCGATGGGCCTGTTGCAGCGGCGCGGCCAGCAATATCACTGGGCCAATCCCGGCTACGCGGATTTCGACGCGTTTCTCGCCGCGCTCTCGTCGCGCAAACGCAAGAACATCCGCAAGGAGCGGGCGCGCGCGCAGGCGTTCGGCGGGCAGATCGTGCAGCTGACGGGCGACGCGATCGAACCGGAACATTGGGACGCGTTCTGGACCTTCTATCAGGATACCGGTGCGCGGAAATGGGGCCATCCCTACCTGACGCGGGCCATGTTCGCCCATCTGCACGACACGATGCGCGATGACATGCTGCTGGTGCTGGCAATGCGGGAGGGCCGCCCGGTCGCAGGCGCGCTCAATTTCATCGGGGCGGAGACGCTCTACGGCCGCTACTGGGGCTGTGTCGAGGACCATCCCTGCCTGCATTTCGAGCTTTGCTACTATCAGGCGATGGATTTCGCGATCGCCCAGGGCCTGCCGCGTGTGGAGGCCGGCGCTCAGGGCGAGCACAAGCTCGCGCGCGGCTATCTGCCGGTGCCGGTCTATTCGCTGCACTGGATTGCCGATCCGGGATTCCGCGACGCGGTGGACAAGTATCTGGTCGCCGAGCGCGAGGCCGTGGACGAGGAAATAGAGGTGCTGACGGGCTATGGTCCGTTTAGAAAGGTCATGGAGGAACCGGAATGACCGACAAGCTGACCGGAACGGAGCGCGAGGCGGTATTGGAGCGTCTGTCCCAGCATGGCTGGGACCTGGACGGCGACCGCGACGCGATCACCCGAACGTTCAAATTCAAGGATTTCAACGCCGCCTTCGGATTCATGGCGCGGGTCGCGCTCTGGGCGGAAAAACTCGATCACCATCCCGAATGGTCGAATGTCTACAACCGGGTGACGGTGACACTCACCACCCATGATGCGGGCGGTCTGTCCGCCAAGGATGTGACCCTGGCGGACCATATCGACGCTTTGGCCTGATCCGGTCAGGCGATCTCGTCAAGGATGCGTTCGCCGCCCGACATGTCGCAGACACCGGGCGTGTCCTCGATGTTGAGGAGCCTGATCTCCCCTTTCTCGACCACCATTGCATAGCGTTTCGAGCGGTTGATGAGCCCGGCCGGCGGCGCGGTGAAATCAAGGCCCATCGCCTTGGTGAAGCTGGCCTCGGGGTCGGCCAGCATTCGGATGCCGGCCTCCGTTGCACCGGTGTCCTTGCCCCATGCGGTCATCACGAACGGGTCGTTGACCGAGACGCAGATCACCTCGTCCACGCCCTTGCCGCGCAGCTTGTCCATGTTGCGGATGAAGCTCGGTACATGGGCGGTGGAACAGGTGCCCGTATAGGCGCCGGGCAGGCCGAAGATGACCACCTTGCGGTCTTTCGTCAGATCGGACAGGCGCTGGACCGCCGGGCCGCTCTCGCTCATGACCATCAGGTCGGCATCGGGAAGTGTGTCTCCGGAGGAAAGGGTCATTTGAACTCTCTGTTGGGTTGCGGTTGATTGCGACGTGAGGGCATATAGGGTTCCCTTTGGAACTACGCATCCCCCCGGGCAACGGATCACCGAGAAACATTTTGATGGACGATATTCTTGTCATCGGCGCCGGGCAGGCTGGCGCAGCGCTGGTCGCCAAATTGCGCGATCTGGGGGTAACGGCGCCCGTCACGCTGGTGGGGGAGGAAGCGGCCCCGCCATACCAGCGGCCGCCCCTGTCGAAGAAGTATCTGCTCGGCGAAATGGCGCGCGAGCGGCTCTTCCTGCGGCCCGAACAGTATTATGCCGACCAGAAGATCGACCTTCTGACCGGCCTGCGGGCAGACGCCATCGACCGCGCGGCGAAACAGGTCCGGTTCAACGATGGGTCCACGCGCCCCTATGGCACGCTTGTGCTGGCCACCGGTTCGGTTGCGCGGCGGCTGCCGGCGGCGGCTGGCGGGGAACATTCAGGCGTGGAGGTCGTGCGCACGCTGGAAGATATCGACCGGCTTGCGCCGCATGTGAAACCGGGCGGGCGGATGCTCGTTGTGGGGGGCGGCTATATCGGGCTGGAGGCTGCGGCGGTTGCCGCCCAACGCGGTATGGACGTGACCGTGATCGAGGCCGCACCGCGCATCCTTGGCCGCGTCGCGAGCGCCGAGACCGCCGACTATTTCCGCGCCCTGCACCGTGCGCACGGGGTCGATATCCGCGAGGGGGTGGCGCTCGACCATCTGACCGGCGAGGACGGGCGGGTGACCGGCGCGCAACTGGCTGACGGGACCGGCATTGCAGCCGATATCGTGGTCGTGGGCATCGGGATCGCACCGGCAACGGCGCTGGCGGAAGAGGCCGGACTGGCCATCGACAACGGCATTGCCGTCGATGCGCGCGGGCGGACCTCGGACCCGGCCATTTTCGCGGTCGGGGACTGCGCGAGTTTCCCCGTATCCGGCGGCCGGTTGCGGCTCGAAAGCGTCCCGCATGCGATCGACCACGGAGAGGCCGTGGCGGCCGAACTGGCGGGGCAGGGTGCGGACTATGTGCCGAAACCATGGTTCTGGTCAGATCAGTATGACGTGAAACTGCAGATCGCGGGGCTGAATGCAGGCCATGACCGCACCGTCACGCGGCCCGGCTCGCGTGAGGGCGCGCAATCCGTCTGGTACTTCAAAGGCGGCCGATTGCTCGCGGTCGACGCGATGAACGACCCGCGCGCCTACATGACCGGCAAACGCTGGATCGAGGCGGGACGATCGCCCGATCCGGATGCGCTCGCCGATCCTGCCACCGACCTGAAAGGGCTCGTCTGATGCGGATCGTGGGCGGGCGGTTTCGCGGCACGGCGCTGGCACCGGTCGGAAAGGGCGACGCGGGCGCGCATTTGCGCCCGACCACCGACCGGGTGCGCGAAAGCCTGTTCAACCTGATCATGCACGGGGACTATCCGGACATGGAGGGCGCGCGCGTGCTCGACCTGTTCGCAGGCACCGGCGCGCTGGGGTTCGAGGCGCTCAGCCGCGGCGCCGAACGGGTGCTTTTCGTGGATGATGGCGCGGCCGCCCGCGCGCTCGTCCGGCGCAACATCGACATATTGCGCGTGATCGGCGCGACCAAGCTCTACCGCCGCGACGCGACCCGTCTGGGGGAGAATCGCGGCGCGCCCTACACGCTTGTCTTTCTCGACCCACCCTATGGCAAGGGACTGGGGGAAAAGGCGCTCGCAAGCGCGGTGGACGGCAACTGGCTCAGCGACGATGCGCTTGTCATCTGGGAAGAGTCAGCCGACATCACCGTGCCGGCCGGTTTCCATCAGCGCGACCGGCGCCGTTATGGCGACACGCAGATCACCATACTCCAGCGCGGCGCGGCCTGATGGCGGTCCGTGACAGCGCCCCGGCCGTCGCGCCGGACATGGACCACGCCCATGCCGTCCTGCACGATGTGTTCGGCTTCGAGGCCTTCCGCCCGGGGCAGGAAGAGATCGTCCGCGCGATCCTTGCCGGCGAGGATGTGCTCGCGATCATGCCGACGGGCGGTGGCAAGTCGCTTTGCTACCAACTGCCCGCACTCCTGCGCCCGGGCGTCACTGTTGTGATCTCTCCGCTCATCGCGCTGATGCGCGACCAGACGCGGGCCTTGCGCGAACAAGGCGTTGCGGCAGGCGCCCTCACATCGGGCAATAGCGAGGAAGAAACCGAAGAGGTTTTCGCCGCGCTCGATGCGGGCGCGTTGAAACTTCTCTACATGGCGCCAGAGCGCCTGTCGGGCGCGGGGCAGCTCCTGTCGCGGATCGGCGTGTCCTTCCTGGCTGTGGACGAGGCCCATTGCGTGTCGCAATGGGGGCATGATTTCCGGCCCGATTATCTGCGCATCGGCGAGTTGCGCCGGCGCCTCGGCGTGCCGGTCGCAGGCTTCACCGCCACCGCCGATGCCGAGACCCGCGCCGAGATCGGCACGCGGCTCTTCTCCGCTCCGCCGCGCCAGTTTCTGCGCGGCTTCGACCGGCCCAATCTGGGGCTGCGCTTCGTGCCGAAGAACGGTCCGCGCGGTCAGGTGATGGATTTCGTGGCCGCCCGGCCGGGCCAGTCCGGGATCGTCTACTGCGGCACCCGCAAGAAAACCGAAGTGCTGGCGCAGGCCATGAATGCCGAGGGCATCCGCGCAATGGCCTATCACGGCGGGATGGAAGCGGAGGAACGCCGCGCCGCCGAGATCCGCTTCCAGCAGGAAGACGGGCTCGTCGTCTGCGCCACCGTCGCCTTCGGCATGGGGATCGACAAGCCCGATATCCGTTACGTGGTCCATGCCGACCTGCCCAAGAGCATCGAGGCCTATTATCAGGAGATCGGGCGCGCCGGACGCGACGGTGCGCCGGCCGAGACGATGACCCTGTTCGGGGCGGATGATATCAGCTTCCGCCGCGCGCAGATCGACGAGGGGCTGGCCCCGATGGAGCGCAAGGAGGCCGATCACAAGCGGCTGAACAGCCTGCTCGGGATCGCGGAATCGCTGACCTGCCGCCGCGCGCGCCTGCTGGCCTATTTCGGGGAAACGGGTGACGAGGGCGCGCCGCCCGAACCGTGCGGCAACTGCGATATCTGCGCCGACCCGCCGGAGAGTTTCGACGGGACCGAAGCGGCGCAGAAACTGCTTTCGGCCGCGATCCGCACCGGAGAATATTTCGGCGCGGGCCACCTGATTTCCATCCTGTTGGGGGAGGAGACCGAAAAGGTGCGCGCCCGTGGCCACGACCAGTTGCCGACCTTCGGGGTCGGGCGCGACCTTTCCAAAGGTCAATGGAAAACGATTGTCCGCCAGATGCTGGCGCTCGATATCCTGCGGCCCGATCCGTCACGCCACGGGGCGCTGCGGCTTACGGAAAACGCCCGGCCGGTCCTGCGCGGAGAGGCCGTGGTCGCGCTGCGGAAGGACCGGATGGCCGCGCAGGAGCGCCGCCGGTCCGGCAAGGCGCGGGCGCTCATCGCCGAGGAGGACGAGCCGCTGCTCGCGGCGCTGAAGAGCCGTCGCCGCGCATTGGCCGAGGCTGCAAGCCTGCCGGCCTATATGGTGTTCAACGATGCCACGCTGATCGCCATGGCGACCGAACGCCCCGCCAATCTCGATGCGATGATGTCGCTGCCCGGGATCGGCGCAAAGAAGCTGGAAAAATACGGCCAGACGTTTCTGGACGTGATCACCGGCGCGGCAGAACCCGCACCCCATCCGGCACGCCGCAAGCTCGCCGGGCGCGACAGCGGTCCGCTCTTCGACCGTCTGGCGGAGGCGGCACGGGCGCTTGAACGTGGCGAGAGCGGTCTCGACAAGCCGGTCAGCCTCGGCCAGCCGCTGCTGGCGCGGATCGCGGCCGAGGCGCCCCACGACCGGGCGGCGCTCAGCCGGATCAGCGGCATGGACGACCAGAAACTCGACCGGTTCGCGGACGCGTTTCTTGCGGTTCTGAACGAGGGCTAGGCGCTTCGTCCGCAGCCGGCAGGCGGCAGTGCCGGCTTGCATCCAGCGGGGCGTGGGTCTATCCGGTGGAGCAGGAACCCCGCGCGGCTGCACCCGAGGACGGACATGGCACAAAAAGATCCGCAGACGATCGTTTCCACCGACTGGCTCGCGCGCCATCTCGGCGCCCCTGACATTCGCATTCTGGATGCGTCATGGCACCTGCCCGCCGACGGGCGTGACGCCCATGCGGAATTTCTGGAGCGCCACATTCCCGGCGCCCGGTACTTCGACATTGACGAGATTTCCGACGATCTGTCGACCCTGCCGCACATGGCCCCGCCGGTCGAGAAATTCGTCTCGCGGATGCGGGCACTCGGCATCGGCGACGGGCACAAGGTGATCGTCTATGACACGCAGGGCCTGTTCAGCGCCGCCCGCGTCTGGTGGATGTTCCGGCTTTTCGGCAAGACCGATGTGGCCGTGCTCGACGGCGGCCTGCCGAAATGGATCGCCGAGGACCGCCCGCTTGAAGATGGCGCGCCGGTGCTGCGCGAACGCCACTTCACCGCCCGCCGGCATGCGGGGCTCGTGAAGGATGTGACGCAGGTGGCGGGTCACGCGAAGCTCGGTGATGTGCAGATTGTCGATGCGCGCTCCCCGTCGCGCTTCCGTGGCGAGGAACACGAAGCCCGCCCCGGCTTGCGGTCGGGCCATATTCCGGGCGCGCGCAATGTCCATTATGCCAGCCTGATGAATGCCGACGGCACGCTGAAGACGCCAGATGCGCTCAAGGCCCAGTTTGAAAGCGCCGGGGTCGATCTCGACCGGCCGGTCATCACCTCCTGCGGCTCGGGTGTGACGGCCTGCGTGCTCAACCTTGCGCTCGAACAGATCGGCCATCGCGACCATGCGGTCTATGACGGATCCTGGGTCGAATGGGGCATGTATGACGATCTTCAGGTGGAAACGGGATGACGGAACTGAAGGCCGGCGCCCGGATCGACTACACGGTCACCTATCTGGAGATGACCGACCGTCCGTCCGTCGCCCGGCCGCATGCGCCGCTCAACCAGAACCTGCTGCTGATCGCGGCCGAGAATCCGCCGCCCTGGTATTTCCTGTCGCTCTATGACGCCGTGGGCGGCGAACTGGAATGGACGGACTGGCACCAGCGCCCGGCCGAAGAACTCGCGGCCTTCGTCTCCGATCCCGATGTCACGCTCTTCACGCTGATGCGCACCGGATGGCCGGCGGGCTTCTTCATGCTCGACACGCGCGAGGCAGGTGTCTGCGATCTGGCCTATTTCGGTCTTGTGCCCGAAGCCGTCGGGCTGCGGCTCGGCAGCTACCTGCTGCAGACGGCGGTGCATACCGGCTGGGACCAGCCCGGCGTGCAGCGCATGACCGTGAACACCTGCACGCTCGACCATCCCCGCGCCCTGCCGCTCTACCAGAAGATGGGCTTCTCGCCCGTCCGGCAGGAACGGCAATCCCGCATCCTGACCCGCGACCGGATCACACCGGTCGCCCCACATGAGACCCTGGACCAGTGACCATGCTCGAACTTCTCAAACCGCAGCCTGCTGACAAAATCATCGCCCTGATGGGCCTTTATGCCGCCGACCCGCGCGACGGCAAGATCGACCTCGGGGTCGGCGTCTACAAGGATGCGAACGGCAAGACCCCGATCATGCGTGCGGTCAAGGCGGCCGAGGCGCGGCTCCACGAGGCGCAGACGAGCAAATCCTATGTCGGTCTGCTCGGCGACCTGAGCTTCGTGGACGCGATGCGCAATCTTGTTCTCGGCACGTCTGTTGCCGCCGACCGTGTCACGGGTGCCCAGACGCCCGGCGGCACCGGCGCGATCCGGCAGTTGGCGGAACTGGTGAAACTGGCCAACCCGCAGGCGACGGTCTGGCTGTCCGACCCGACCTGGCCGAACCATCCGGCGATCCTGAAACATCTGGATATCCCGACGCAGAGCTACCGCTATTTCGACGCGGCGACCTGCGAGGTGAATTTCGATGCGATGATGGAAGATCTTGAACAGGCGCAGGCCGGGGACGTGGTTCTGCTGCATGGCTGCTGCCACAACCCGACGGGGGCCAATCTCGACCTGCTGCAATGGCGGGCCGTGACCGATCTTGTGCTGCGCAAAGGACTGATCCCGTTTGTCGATCTGGCCTATCAGGGCTTTGGCGACGGTCTGGAAGATGACGTTCAGGGCATGCGCCATCTGCTCGGTGCGGTGCCGCAGGCCATGGTGGCGGCCTCCTGCTCGAAGAATTTCGGGCTCTACCGTGACCGGGTCGGTGTGGCGCTTGTCATCGCACCGGACGAGAAGACCCGCGATCTGGCCAAGGGCGCGCTGTCCTCGCTCAACCGTCTCAACTATTCCTTCCCGCCCGATCACGGCGCGGCGCTCGTGTCGATCCTGATGAACGATGCGGACTTGCGCGCCGATTGGCAGGCGGAGCTGGAGGAGATGCGCACCGGCATGCTCGACCTGCGCACCGGACTGGCCGAGGAACTGCGCCGCGCGACCAATTCCGACCGGTTCGATTTCGTGGCCAACCATCGCGGCATGTTCTCGCGTCTCGGCCTGCCGCCGGAGGCGGTGGAAAAGCTGCGCGACGAGCATGCGATCTACATGGTGGGCGACAGCCGCATCAACATTGCGGGCCTGCCGAAAGACGGGCTGACCCGTCTG
Organism: Oceanomicrobium pacificus; assembly: GCF_009833495.1. Lineage (GTDB taxonomy): Bacteria > Pseudomonadota > Alphaproteobacteria > Rhodobacterales > Rhodobacteraceae > Oceanomicrobium > Oceanomicrobium pacificus. The sequence goes on from NZ_WUWG01000001.1 coordinate 1,121,257, forward strand.
GCGCAGGCTGTGGCCGCCGTCCTGTCGTGACGCAAGGCGCGGGGCTGCCCTACCTCACGGTCGAGGCGCTGGACAGGCGGCTCGACTGGGTCGCGGTGGCCGATGCGATTGCCGACGGACACCGGGGGGCTGACACGCGCCTGTCCGACCAGTTCCTGACCCGCGGGCCCGATACGCTCCTGTCGCGGGCGGCCTGGATCGACGGGATGGGCGTCGGCGTGAAATCCGTCACGGTGATGCCGGGCAATCCGGATCGCGGCCTGCCGTCGGTCCACGGGGTCATGGTGGTGTTCGAAGATCGCGACGGCCGTCCGGTCGCACTCATCGACAGCGCGCTGGTCACCAAGTGGAAAACCGCCGCCGACAGTGTGCTCGGGGCACGTCTGCTTGCGCGCAAGGGCGCCAAAACGCACCTGATCCTTGGGGCTGGCGCCGTTGCACGCTCGCTTGTGGCAGCCTATCGCGCCCAGTTTCCGGGCATCGAGACCGTGATCTGGAACCGGTCGCCCGACAAGGCGGCTGCGCTGGCACGCGAGGTCGGCGCCGGGCATGTGACCGATCTGGAAGCGGCGGTGGCCGGGGCCGACATCATCTCCACCGCGACGATGAGCCGGACGCCGGTGCTCGACGGGGCGTGGCTGCGGCCGGGCCAGCATCTCGACCTGATCGGTGCCTTCACCGCCGAGATGCGAGAGGTCGACGATACGGCCCTGACCCGGGCGGCGCTCTTTGTCGACAGCCGCGAGACGACGCTCGACCATATCGGCGAGTTGAAGGACCCGCTGGCACGCGGTGTGATCGGCCGCGCCGATGTCAAAGGCGACCTGTCGGCGCTGGTCGCCGGCACGGCCGGCCGGACCACGGATGATGAGATCACGCTCTTCAAGAATGGCGGGGGCGCGCATCTCGACCTGATGGTGGCGCGCCATATGCTCGATGTCTGGCAGGCATCAGGCGCGGGCTGACAGGCTCGCTGTTTCCGAGACGGGCAGGGTCACGCGGAAGGTCGCGCCGACCGGCACAGGCAGCAGGTCGAGCGACCCGCCCAGATTGTGAATGATCTCGCGGCTGATGGGCAGGCCAAGCCCGGCCCCGCCGGCCAGTGTGATCTCGCCCAGCCGGGCGAATTTCTCGAACACACGCTCGCTGTCATGCATCGGGATGCCGGGGCCGTTGTCGGACACGTCCACATGGACCTTGCCGCCGAAGCGGGTGACCGCGATGCGGATTTCCGGCGCATCTGCCTTGCCGTATTTCACGGCGTTCGACAGCAGGTTGATGAAGACCTGCGCCAACCGGTCGAAATCGGCGGTCACGATCACATCTTCCGACGCGCGGTCGCGGTGGATGACGATGTTGGTCCCGTCGCGCAGACCCTCGGTCGAGGCCAGCGCCCGGTCGATCACCTCCGTCAGGCTCACCTCGTCCCGCCGCCAGGACATCCGGCCCGATTCGAGGAAGCTGAGGTCGAGGATCTCGTCGAGCAGACGGGTCAGACGCTCGCTTTCATCATGGATGATCTTGAGGAACCGGCGCGTATGCGCGGCGTCGAGATCTGGCGTGTCGCGCAGGATTTCCGCAAAGGACCGGACGGAGGTCATCGGCGTGCGCAGCTCGTGGCTCACCTGCGACAGGAACGCATCCTTCTGGGCGCTGATCTCGGTCAGGCGTGTGTTGGCAAGCCGCAATTGGCGGGCGGTTTCCTCCAGTTCGCGCGACTGGCGCTCCAGCCGCTGCGAATAGGTCATGATTTGGGCTGTCTCGTCCGCGATCTGCATCAGGTCGGTGACCGAGACGGTCCCGCCGCCCGCGATCTGGCTGACCATCGCATGGGCCGAGGCCGCGCCGACCGACCCGGCCAGTTCGCGTTCCAGTTGCTGGATGAACCCGTCGGTCGGATCGGGGAGCCCGGAATTCTTGCCCTGTTCCATGGCGGCGGCGGAAAAGAGCCGGTGGGCATGGTTCGGCCCCAGAATGCGCTGGGCCAGCGTGAACAGGTCCTCTGACGTGGCGGAGCGCTGCACGACGACGCCCGGCCCGTCCTCGCTCATCCGGAACACGTCGACAAATTGCGCGCCCTGAATGCGTTCCAGCTGGCCCGGAACGGTCAGGACGGAGACGATCATGAAGGCGAATATGTTGACGGCCATCGACCAGAAGAGCGAATGGACCAGCGGATCGAAACCCGACAGGCCGAAGAGCGCCTGCGGCCGCAGCGCGGAGATGCCGAACGGGCCCTCGGCAATCGCTGCCGCGCTGACCAGAAGCGACCCTTCGAAGCTCGGCAGGAAGAGCGTATAGGCCCAGACGATGAAGCCCGCCGCCAGACCGCTGAGCGCCCCGGCTTTCGTGGCTCCGCGCCAGAAGATGCCCCCGATCAGCCCCGGCAGCACCTGCGCGACACCGGCAAAGGCGATCAGCCCGATGGAGGCCAACGCGCCCGTGCCGCCGGTGAAGCGGAAATAGAGATAGCCCAGAAGGAGCATCCCGCCGATGCTGATCCGGCGGCTCAGGAGGAGGACGGAGCGCACATCGCCGCTCGTCTTCGTGTCGTCCTGCCGGGTCGCGAGCCAGAGCGGCATCACGATATGGTTCGACACCATGGTAGAGAGCGCAATCGCCGCCACGATCACCATCGACGTGGCCGAGGAGAAGCCGCCGAGGAAGGCCAGCAGCGCCAGCGTGTTGCGTCCCTCCGCAAGCGGCACGCTCAGCACGTAAAGGTCGGGGTTGGCGCCCTCGGGCAGAAGCGTCTGCCCCGCAATCGCGATCGGCAGGACGAACAGGCACATGAGGAACAGGTAGAGCGGAAAGGCCCAGGAGGCCGTGGCGAGGTGCCGCTCGTCGACATTTTCCACCACCGTGACCTGGAACATGCGCGGCAGGCAGATGATGGCCGAGGCAGACAGGAAGGTGATTGCCACCCAGCGCGGTCCGAAAATCTCGTCCGTGCGCAGCGCCTCTGCGGTGATGCCGGAAAACGCGTCCGCCGGTCCGGACGAGACGCCCCAGACCACGAAAATGCCGACCGAAAGGAGCGCGACCAGTTTCACCACCGCCTCCACCGCGATGGCGGTGACAACGCCGTGGTGGCGCTCGTTCGCGTCCACGTTTCGGGTGCCGAACAGGATCGTGAAAAGCGCCAGACCGGCCGCGATCCAGAAGGCGGTGACGCCGGCGGTCGGGATCTGTTCGGCCTGTTCGACCGAGGCCGAGAAGGCCGAGAAGCTGAGTGTCAGGGACTGGAGCTGGAGCGCGATATAGGGCGTTGTCGCAATGACCGCGAGCAGGGTCACGGCCACGCCCAGCGCCGGGCTCTTGCCATAGCGCGAGGAGATGAGATCGGCGATCGAGGTGGTCCGCTGCACCCGCCCGATCCGCACCAACTTCCGCAGCACCCACCACCAGCCGATGAATACGAGTGTCGGGCCAGTATAGATGGCGACGAATTCCAGCCCGTTGCGCGCCGCCGAGCCAACCGCGCCATAGAAGGTCCATGCGGTGCAATAGACCGAGATGGACAGCGTGTAGACAACCGGCGAGCGCAGCCAGCCCAGCGCACCGCGGGCGGCGCGGCGCTCGGCCCAGAAGGCAATCAGGAACAGGAAGCTCACATAGAGGATGCAGACCCAGATGAGCGCGTTCCACGACAGCATCGGTCAGCCGTCTTCGTGCGTGTCCTGACGCAGGAAGCTGCGCGACAGGAGTGCGGCCGCCACGATCAGGCCCAGCCAGACGGAAAACAGATAGACAACAACCGCCGGCACACCCTCGCCGCCGCTGCTGTCCCGGAAGATCAGGATCACGGGCGAGATCAGGAAGAAGGCACCGACGAGTGGCAGCAGGAGTGCGGCATCCTGGAGCCGCCGCTGGCGGTGCTGGCGTTCCGCAAGCCCGCTGTCGCCGCCCGGATCATCCACCGGCCATCAGCTCCGACACGGTGTCAAGGATCTCGGCATTGGAGAAGGGCTTGGTCATGAAGCGCGAGGCACCCAGATCCTCCGCGGCGCTGCGGTCCCGCGCCTGTCCCTTCGCGGTCAGCATCAGGACCGGCAGCCCTGCATGCGGCCCGCCTGCGCGCAGGTCGCGCAGGATATCGAAGCCCGAGCGGTTCGGCAGCATCACATCAAGGATGATGAGGTCGGGAGAGGATTTGCGGATCTGGTCGAGCGCCTGCGCCCCGTCATCAAGCGCGGCCACGTCGTAGCCCGCGCGATCCAGAATAAAACTCAGGGACTCCGCAATATGAGGTTCGTCCTCGACAATCAAAATGCGCTTCCCCAACGCGGCAACTCCCTTAAGTCCTGCTCTGACGGCAGTGTGCCTTGACTGTAACGGGATGCCGGAAATGGGGGCAAGGCTTTTCGGCCGGCCCGGGCGGGGGCGCCCGGGGGCGATCAAGCGGTGCGCGGGTCGAGCAGTTGCGGCTCGGCGCGGGCTGCGCAGTCGGCGCGCGGGCAGACCCGGCAGCCCGGTCCGACCGGATCGGGGGGCGGCCCGCCTGCACCGCTCCGGTCGCCCGCTTCCACCGCGCGCAGGAGCATTGCGGCCTCCAGCACGGGCGGCCGGTCGAACCCCGGTGCCGCCAGATCGATCGTGGCTGCGAAACTGTCGAACGTCTGCCCCGAGGGCAGCGCGATGCGGCGGCGGAGCGCGCGTGCGGGCTGGGCGAGGCTCTGGAAGATCGGCAGGAGCGGGCAGGCATTGCCGTGCCGCGGCATCGCGAAACCCGCCACCGGACGGCGGTAGAGCGCATGGCCGGCCGCATTGACGATGAAGAGGCCGAAGGCCGGTGCGTCAATGCCCGGCCGGCGCAGCGTCGCGAGGCGCCGGAAGGTCGCATGGAGATCGGCGCCGAATGCGGTAGCGAGCGCGGCGGGGTCATAGTCCAGATCGGCGGCGGCTTCGGCGAACCGATCGAGCGGCATCGCGCGCGCATCCTTGAAATAGCGGTCGAGGACCCGGCCGACCGCCACCCGAACCTGGCTGTCCGGCCCGCCCGCGACCTCGTCAAGGAGCGCGGTGCGTGCCAGTATCCCGTCCCCACCGGCTTCCGCTGCGGCATCGAGCGTCGGGAAATGATGGTCCTGTCCGGACAGGAACCGGTCGATCTCCTCATCCGCGGTGACGGCATCGCTGCCTGTGTCGGCAGCGCGGTCGAAATAGGCGGTCAGCGATTGCGCGGCTTCCGAAAGGCGCACGCTCTCGGCATGGATGTTGGTGTGGAACCGGCTCTGCATCTCCTCGGGGATATCGTCCATCGTCTCCAGAATGTTGGAGGTGGAGCGGATCGCCGTGATGTTGGAGAGCATCAGGTGCAGGCTTTCCTGCAGGAACGGGTCGTGGGTCAGCCGGTCGGTGAGCGCGGCGATCGCCCGGTCCTGATCCCGGATGCGCCGCATCTGCGCCGACAGGGTGCGCGACCAGCCGGGAAACCGGCCAATCATCTCCTCGATTCCGGCTTCCTCGGGTCCGTGCTCGGGCATCTGCGCGGCGATCTCGCGCAACTCGTTCACAAGCGCGCTTTCCGCCCCTTCGGCGAGTTGTGCGGGCGGCAGGTCGAGGGCACGCGCCACCGCCACCAGAACGCGGCCCGCGATTCCCCGCCGGTTATGTTCGATCAGGTTGAGATAGGAGGGCGAGATGCCCGCAGCTTCGGCCAGCGCCGTCTGGGTCAGCCCGAGTGCCCGCCGCCGCTCCCTGATCCGCGTGCCTGCCAGCGATCGTCCCATGAGCCGAACCCTTTCCAAATGCAGCGCTTTTTGCAGTGCGGTGAAAATTATTTTACAAAATTGCACTGCAACAATTTCAATCTTTTACAAAAAAATGCAGGAAAAGCAATAATTTATTGCTCGGTTGACGATTTCGGGTGAGCATGACCCTAGGGCAAATATGCCCACTCGCCCCTGTGGCGGGACAAAACGACACGAATGGGAGGAAATTCATGTCAGACTTCAAACTCAGCCGTCGCGGTCTTCTGAAGACGGGCGCTGTCGCCGGTGCGGGCCTCGCCACGCCGATGTTCTTCACCAGCGCCGCACGCGCCTATACCAACGAGCCGACCGGAAGCACCGTGACGCTGGGCTTCAACGTGCCCCAGTCCGGCCCCTATGCAGACGAGGGCGCGGACGAGCTTCGTGCCTACCAGCTGGCCGTCAAGCACCTGAACGGTGAAGGCGACGGCGGGATGATGAACACCTTCTCCTCGAAAGAGCTGAAGGGGAACGGCATCCTGGGCAAGAAGGTCGAATATGTGACCGGCGACACCCAGACCAAATCGGACGCGGCCCGTGCCTCGGCCAAATCGATGATCGAGAAGGACGGCGCGGTGATGATCACCGGCGGCTCCTCTTCGGGTGTGGCGATCGCCGTGCAGGGCCTCTGCCAGGAAGCGGGCGTCATCTTCATGGCGGGTCTGACCCACTCCAACGACACGACCGGCAAGGACAAGAAGGCGAACGGCTTCCGTCACTTCTTCAACGGCTACATGTCGGGTGCGGCGCTCGCGCCGGTGCTGGCCAACCGCTATGGCACCGACCGCAAGGCCTATCACCTGACCGCGGACTATACCTGGGGCTGGACGCAGCAGGAATCCATCGCCGCCGCCACCGAGGCGCTCGGCTGGGAGACCGTCAACAACGTGCTGACGCCCCTGACCGCGACGGACTTCTCGTCCTACATCGCGCCGGTCCTCAACTCGGGCGCCGACGTGCTCGTGCTGAACCACTATGGCGGCAACATGGTCAACTCGCTGACCAACGCCGTCCAGTTCGGCCTGAAGGACAAGCAGGTCAACGGCAAGAACTTCGAGATCGTCGTGCCGCTCTACTCGCGCCTGATGGCCCGCGGTGCCGGCGAGAACGTGAAGGGGATCCTCGGGTCCACCAACTGGCACTGGTCGCTGCAGGATGAAGGCTCGCAGGCTTTCGTCAAATCCTTCGGCCAGGAATACGGCTTCCCGCCGAGCCAGGCGGCCCACACGGTCTATTGCCAGACCCTGCTCTATGCCGATGCCTGCGAGCGTGCCGGCACCTTCAACCCCTGCGGGGTTGCGGAAGCTCTCGAAGGCTTCGACTTCGACGGGCTGGGCAACGGTCCGACCCATTACCGTGCCGAAGACCACCAGTGCTTCAAAGACGTGCTGGTCGTGCAGGGTAAGGAAAACCCGACCTCCGAATTCGACCTTCTCGAGGTCGTCGAGGTCACGCCGCGGGCACAGGTCGAGTATGCACCCGACCATCCGATGTTCGCAGGCGGCGCGCTGGGCGAGTGTAACCCCGGCGCCTAAGATTCCCCCTCGGGAACTAACTTCCGGCCGCGCCTGAGCGTGCGGCCGGCTTTTCCCGCAAGGTGCGGGACAGGACTTAAAACAGGGCGGGACGAACGATGGACGCCATCCTCTTGCAAATTCTGAACGGGCTGGACAAGGGCAGCGCCTATGCGCTGATCGCTCTTGGTCTGACCCTGATCTTCGGCACGCTCGGTGTCGTCAACTTCGCCCACGGGGCGCTCTTCATGATCGGGGCCTTCTGTGCCGTGGTTCTGCAGAAGATCCTGACGCTGCAAAAGGTGGTGCTCGACAATGAGAACCTGACCGCCTGGGGCACGCCGTCGGAGATCAAGACGCCCTATGCCGAGATCTGGTTCGGCGATTTCGGCGCGAAACTGATCGACTATTCGGTGCCGGTCTCGATCCTTCTCGCGATCCCGGTCATGCTGATCGTGGGCTTCACGATGGAGCGCGGCCTGATCAAGCATTTCTACAAGCGGCCGCATGCCGACCAGATCCTCGTGACATTCGGTCTGGCCATCGTCCTGCAGGAGATCGTGAAAGCCTTTTTCGGCGCCAACCCGATCCCGCAGCCGGCGCCCGAAGCGCTGCGCAGCTCCGTCGATATCGGTGTTATGCTGGGCTTTGCGGAGAATGCGATCATCTATCCGGTCTGGCGCCTGATCTATTTCGTCTTTGCCGCCCTCATCATCGGCGCGGTCTTCGCCTTCCTGCAGTTCACCACCTTCGGGATGGTGGTGCGGGCCGGCATGGCCGACCGCGAGACGGTCGGGCTGCTCGGCATCAACATCGACCGCCGCTTCACGCTGATGTTCGGCCTCGCCGCCGCCGTGACCGGGGTCGCGGGCGTCATGTACACGCCGATCCTGCCGCCCAACTACCATATGGGCATGGATTTCCTTGTGCTTTGCTTCGTGGTCGTCGTGGTCGGCGGCATGGGCTCGCTGCCCGGCGCCGTGGCCGCGGGCTTCCTGCTCGGCATTCTCGAAAGCTTTGCATCCATGAACGAAATCAAGTCGATCCTTCCGGGCATCGACCAGATCATCATCTACCTTGTCGCGGTGGTCATTCTGCTGACCCGGCCGCGTGGCCTTCTGGGCCGCAAGGGCGTGATGGAGGAATAACCGATGACCAACGCAATCTTCCCGTCAAAGGCCAATGACCGGCTCCTGATGATCTTCTTCATCATCGTGGTGCTGGCCGGACCGATCATCCTGGCGCCGTTCGGCGCCGGCTATCCCGACCTTCTGCAGCGTTTCGCGATCTTCGGGATCTTCGCCATCGGGTTCAACATCCTCTTCGGGCTGACCGGCTACCTGTCCTTCGGACATGCCGCTTTCCTCGGTGTCGGGTCCTACTCGGCGGTCTGGATGCTGAAACTCCTGTCGATGAACGTCATTCCGGCGATCATCCTCGGTGTGGTGATCTCGGGCCTCTTTGCACTCGTGATCGGATATGTCTCGCTGCGGCGTTCGGGGATCTACTTCTCGATCCTGACGCTCGCCTTCGCGCAGATGAGCTACAACCTCGCCTATTCGGTCTTCACGCCGATCACCAACGGCGAGACCGGCCTGCAGATCCTGCTCGACGATCCGCGCGTCCTCGACGGCGGGACCAAGCCGGGCGAGCTGCCGCTGACCAACCTTTTCGGCATCCCGATGAATGCGACCCAGAAGGTCGAGTTCCTGGGCATGACGCTGCAGTTCAACTTCGGCTTCTACTTCTGCGCGGTGATCCTGATCCTCGCCTTCTACCTGTCGCTGCGCATCTTCCGGTCGCCGTTCGGCCTGATGCTGCGGGCGGTGAAGACGAACCAGAACCGCCTGAACTATACCGGCGTCAACACGCGCCCCTACACGCTCGCGGCCTTCGTGATCTCGGGCATGTATGCCGGTCTGGCCGGATCGCTCCTGGCCTCGATGGACCCGCTGGCAGGCGCCGAGCGCATGCAGTGGACGGCTTCGGGCGAGGTCGTGCTGATGGTGATCCTCGGCGGTGCGGGCACGTTGCTCGGCCCGGTACTGGGCGCCGGTTTCATCAAGTATTTCGAGAACATCTTCTCGAAGATCAACGACAATGTCCTGCACAGCTGGTTCGCCTTCATGCCCGACGGGCTGGAGAATGTGATGGTCACGCTCGTCCACCCGTTCGTCGGCAAGGGCTGGCACCTGACGCTCGGCCTGCTCTTCATGGCCATCGTCATCTTCCTGCCGGGCGGCCTGATGGAAGGGTTCAACCGGATCTGGCGGAAAATCACCAGCAAACGAGAGACAGCCACGTCCGACACCTCGTCCGACGCGGCGTCGACACCGGCAGAATAAGGAGCTGACGGATGGGTATTCTTGAAGTCCAGAACGTCAACAAGCGCTTCGGCGGCCTGCAGGCGCTCGACAATGTGAACCTCGATGTCGAAGAGGGCTCGATCCACGCGATCATCGGCCCGAACGGTGCCGGCAAATCGACCCTGCTCAACTGTTTCGTTGGGCGGCTCGTGCCGGACACGGGCACGGTGATGTTCAACGGCAATTCCCTGCTCGGGATCAAGCCGCACGAGATCAACCAGCTCGGCGTCAGCCGCGTGTTCCAGACGCCGGAGATCTTCACCGATCTGTCGGTGCTGGAAAATGTGATGATCGCGACCTTCGCGCACCGCGACGGGGCGTTCAAACTGAACGCCATCGATCCGGTCCGCAAGGAAGTGGATATTCGCGACCATGCGGAGGCCACGCTTCTCGATGTCGGCCTGCAGGACAAGCGCAACATGGTCGCAAGCTCCATGTCGCGCGGGGACAAGCGGCGGCTCGAAATGGCCATGTGCCTGTCACAGGATCCCAAGCTGCTGCTGCTCGACGAGCCGACTGCGGGCATGGCGCGTGCCGACACGAACCGGACGATCGACCTGCTGAAGGAACTGGCCGAGAAGCGCAAGCTGACCAAGGTCATCATCGAACATGACATGCATGTCGTCTTCTCGCTGGCGCAGAAGATCTCGGTCCTCGCACAGGGGCACGTGATCGTCGAAGACACGCCGGAAAACATCAAGGGCCATCCGAAGGTCCGCGAAGCCTATCTTGGGGAGGCCCAGGTATGACCCTGACCGACGCCGATTACACTTCCGCCAACACCCAGCACCTGCCGCGTCAGGAACCCGCCTATTTTCAGGCCTATGACCTGCATGCCTATTACGGCGAGAGCTACATCGTGCAGGGCGTGACCTTCAACATCCACGAGGGCGAGATCCTTGCGCTTCTGGGACGCAACGGCGCGGGCAAGACCTCGACCCTGCGGACCATCGCACGCACCGACGATCCGGAACTGCGCCACGGCGAGATCTGGCTCGACCACAAGCCGGTGCACGAGATGACCTCCTATCAGGCGGCGGGCAACGGGATCGCGCTGGTGCCGGAGGACCGGCGGATCATCCCCGGCCTGACGGTGGAGGAAAATCTCGAACTGGCGCAGATCGCCCCGCCGCACGGCTGGAGCATCGAGCGGATTTACGAGCTCTTCCCGCGCCTGGGCGAGCGCCGCAAGCAGGAAGGCGTGACGCTCTCGGGCGGCGAACAGCAGATGCTGGCCATCGGCCGGGCGCTGGCGCGCGACATCAAGCTCCTGCTGCTCGACGAACCCTATGAGGGGCTGGCGCCTGTCATCGTGCAGGAGATCGAGCGTACACTGTCCGAGATCAAGGCGCTCGGCATCACCACGATCATCGTGGAACAGAATGCCATTGCCGCGCTGAAACTCGCGGACCGGGCGATCATCCTCGATATGGGGCAGGTCGTGTTCGACGGCACCGCGCAAGAGGTGCTCGACAATGCCGAGCTGCGCGAGGAATATCTCGCCATCTGACCAGATCCCTTCCGGCGGGCCATGCGCCTGCCGGACGGACACCGCGCGCCGCGGCCCCGCTGGCGCCGACCACATGCACACAAACTCTCGAACCGAGGGCCCAACATGACCGACACGATCTACCCACCTTCCGCCGAACTGGCGGCCAATGCCCATGCCGACAAGGCAAAATACGATGCGATGTATGCAGCATCCGTCGCCGACCCCGAAGCCTTCTGGGCCGAAGAAGGCAAGCGCATCGACTGGATCAAGCCCTACAGCATCGTCAAAAATGTCAGCTACGCCTATCCGGACGTGTCCATCAAATGGTTCGAGGATGGCGAACTGAACGTGGCCGCCAACTGCATCGACCGGCATCTGGAAACGCGCGGCGACCAGACGGCGATCATCTGGGAGCCGGACAATCCGGAGGATGAGGCGCTCCACATCAGCTACCGTGAGTTGCATGACAAGGTCTGCCGCTTCGCCAATGTCCTCAAATCGCAGGGTGTCGTGGCCGGCGACCGTGTGGTGATCTACCTGCCGATGATCCCCGAAGCGGCCTATGCGATGCTTGCCTGTGCGCGGATCGGTGCCGTGCATTCCATCGTCTTTGCCGGCTTCTCGCCCGATGCGCTCGCCAACCGCGTGAACGATTGCGGCGCCAAGGTCGTCATCACCGCCGACGAAGCGCCGCGCGGTGGTCGCAAGACGCCGCTCAAGTCCAATGCCGACGCGGCGCTTCTGCATTGTTCGGACAAGGTGCGCTGCCTTGTCGTGAAACATACAGGCGGCCAGACCACCTGGATCGAGGATCGCGACGTGGACGTGAAGGCGCTGATGGAGCATGTCAGCCCCGACTGCCCGCCGCGCGCCGTGAAGGCCGAGGACCCGCTTTTCATCCTCTACACGTCGGGCTCGACCGGCAAACCCAAGGGCGTCGTGCACACGTCGGGCGGCTATCTCGTCTATGCGGCGATGACCCACCAGTACACGTTCGACTATCACGAGGGCGATATCTTCTGGTGCACCGCCGATGTAGGCTGGGTGACGGGCCACAGCTATATCGTCTACGGGCCGCTCGCCAATGGCGCCACGACGTTGATGTTCGAAGGCGTGCCGACCTATCCGGACGCGTCGCGCTTCTGGCAGGTCTGCGAAAAGCACAAGGTCAACCAGTTCTACACCGCGCCGACCGCCATTCGCGCGCTGATGGGGCAGGGCAACGAGTTCGTCGAGAAATGCGACCTCAGCTCGATCCGGATCCTCGGGACGGTGGGCGAGCCGATCAACCCCGAAGCCTGGAACTGGTACAATGACGTTGTCGGCAAGGGCAATTGCCCGATCGTCGATACATGGTGGCAGACCGAAACAGGCGGCCACCTTCTGACCCCGCTTCCGGGCGCGACGGCCACCAAGCCCGGATCGGCCACGCTGCCCTTCTTCGGCGTGGAACCGGTCATCCTCGACCCGCAAACCGGTGCCGAGATCACCGAGACGGAGGCCGAGGGCGTGCTGTGCCTGAAGGACAGCTGGCCGGGGCAGATGCGCACCGTCTATGGCGACCATGAGCGGTTCGTGAAGACCTATTTTTCGGACTACAAGGGCTATTATTTCTCCGGCGACGGCTGCCGCCGCGACGCGGACGGCTATTACTGGATCACCGGTCGCGTGGACGACGTGATCAACGTCTCGGGCCATCGGATGGGCACGGCCGAAGTCGAAAGCGCGCTCGTGGCCCATGCCCAGGTGGCCGAGGCCGCCGTGGTCGGCTACCCGCATGATATCAAGGGGCAGGGCATCTATGCCTATGTCACGCTGATGAACGGGGTGGAACCTACCGACGAGTTGCGCAGCGAGCTGGAAAAATGGGTCCGCACCGAAATCGGCCCCATCGCCAAGCCCGACCTGATTCAGTGGGCACCGGGCCTGCCGAAGACGCGGTCGGGCAAGATCATGCGCCGCATCCTGCGCAAGATCGCGGAAAACGACTATGGGGCGCTTGGCGACACTTCGACACTGGCCGAACCGGCCGTGGTCGACGATCTGATCGAGAACCGGATGAACCGCGGCTGACACGCCTTCATCCATCCGTGAGACCCGAAAGGGCCGGCTGCGCGCCGGCCCTTTTTCGTTCTGCGGCCGGCCCGCGCTTGACCCTGCCGCGGGCCAAGGCGATTGATGGGGGACATGTCAGGGGAGGGACGCATGTACCACATCATGGCCATCGATCAGGGCACGACTTCGAGCCGCGCCATCATCTTCGACGCCGCTATGAAGCCGGTCGCCACCGGCCAGCAGGAGTTCCGCCAGATCTTCCCCGATTCCGGATGGGTCGAGCATGATGCGGAGGAAATCTGGTCCACGACGGCGGCCACCTGCCGGGCGGCGCTGGAGCGCGGCGGGCTGAAACCGGACGATCTGGCCGCCGTCGGCATCACAAATCAGCGGGAAACGGTGGTGGTCTGGGACCGCAAGACCGGCAAGCCTGTGCACAATGCAATCGTTTGGCAGGACCGCCGGACGGCCGCACGTTGCGCCGCCCTGAAGGCCGAGGGGCTGGAGCCGATGGTCACAGAGAAGACCGGTCTGCTGCTCGATCCCTATTTTTCCGCCACCAAACTCGCCTGGATACTCGACGAGGTAGAAGGTGCCCGTGCGCGGGCCGCGGCGGGCGATCTGGCCTTCGGCACCATCGACTGTTTCCTGATCTGGCGGCTGACCGGCGGTGCCGTCCACGCCACAGATGCGACCAATGCGGCGCGGACCATGCTCTACAATATCCGCGAAGGGCGGTGGGACGCCGACCTCTTGCGCCTGCTCGACATTCCCGAGGCGATGCTGCCCGAGGTGCGCGACAGCGCCGCCGATTTCGGCACGACACGGCCCGACCTGTTCGGGCGGCCGGTTCCGATCCTTGGCGTGGCGGGCGACCAGCAGGCGGCGACCGTGGGGCAGGCCTGTTTTGCGCCCGGCATGATGAAATCCACCTATGGCACCGGCTGTTTTGCGCTGCTCAACACCGGAGACGAGGCCGTGACGTCGAAAAACCGGCTCCTGACCACGATTGCCTACCAGATCGACGGCTCGCCCACCTATGCGCTCGAAGGCTCGATCTTCATCGCCGGAGCCGTCGTGCAATGGCTGCGCGACGGGCTGAAGATCATCAGGGAGGCCAGCGAGACGCAGGGCCTTGCCGAACAGGCGGACCCGAACCAGCGGGTCTATCTGGTGCCGGCCTTCACCGGGCTCGGCGCGCCCTATTGGGACGCGGAGTGCCGCGGCGCGATCTATGGGCTGACCCGCAACAGCGGCCCGGCGGAACTGGCCCGCGCGGCGCTCGAAAGCGTCGGCTATCAGACCCGCGACCTGCTGGAAGCCATGCATCGCGACTGGACCGCCCCGTCGGAAACCGTGCTGCGCGTCGATGGCGGGATGGTCGCGAGCGACTGGACGATGCAGCATCTGGCCGACCAGTTGGGCGCGCCCGTCGACCGGCCCAGGGTCGCGGAGACCACCGCGCTCGGGGCCGCGTGGCTCGCGGGTATGCGCGCCGGGCTCTATCCGGGCATGGCCGAATTTGCCGCGCAATGGGCGCTCGACCGCCAATTCGAGCCTCTGATGGATGCCAATGTGAGGGAATCGGCCTATGATGGCTGGAAGGACGCTGTCCGGAGGACATTGTCCGGCTGAAATCAAGGAGGAGAAGTCCAATGCGCCTGTTCCTGCCCATGATTGCCCTCGCGCTCGCCACCGGCGTCGCCGCCTGTGACGAGGAAGATAACAGCGCCGCCGATGATGGCGGCACGACCGAGACCACGGAAACCACCGAAAGCAGCGATGCCGCGACCGATACGTCGACGGACACGGCGACGGACAGTGCGGCCGACAGCGGCACCGATGCGTCGACCGACACCGCGTCCGATTCGGAGGCCGAGGCCCCCGCAGATGATGCCACCGCCACCGCCGATGGCGGGGATGAGTGCGGTGCCGCGGCGTTCGCGGAACTGGTTGGCCAGCCGCGCTCGGCGCTTGAAGGTCAGACCCTGCCCGAAGGCACGCGGGTGGCCGGACCGACCGATGCGGTCACGTCGGATTTCAATCCGACACGGCTCAACATCACGACCGATGCGGATGATGTGATCGTGAAGGTCGAATGCGGCTGACACTTGTGTTGCGCGCGGCGCGCTGCGCAGCGTCGTATGAAGAAGGGGCGGTCCCGATGGGCCGCCCCCTGTCGTTCCGGCTGTGCCCCAAGCCGATTCGGGTGCCTATTTCTTGACCCGGTACTCCTGATGGCAGGCCTGGCAGGTGCCGCCGAGCTGGCCGAGCGAGGCCTTCAGCCCGTCAAGGTCGGTTGCGGCTGCGGCCACCGCCATTGCAGCCTTCTCCATATCGCCGGCCTTGGAGACGAAATCGTCCCAGTTGGCCCAGATCTCCGGCTTGGCTTCGGTCTTGCCGTCCAGCGCCTGTTCCTCGAAGAGCATCGGCACCTTGGCGGCCTGTTCGGCGATCGCCTCGGCCGAGGATTTTGCAAGATCGGCGTCGAAATCGACTTCGCCCTTCATCATGCCGAAAAGCGGCCCGACATTCTTGCCGACGGTTTTCATTGCCGCCTGCCGGTCGGAAATGGCGTCGGCCGCGACCGGCGCGCCGATGGCCAACCCGGCAAGGGCGGCGGTTGCGAGGATGGCTCTGATGGGTCTTTTCATGTGTGGCTCCCTGGGTTGCGCGTCGGGCGATCCTAGCAAATCGGCGCGGGACCATGCGACGATTTCACGCTTATCACATCAATGTGTTGAGCCTGTCATTGGCGCGTGAAGAGCGGCCGCAGAAGGGCCATCGGATGGCTGCGCAGCGTCAGCCGCATCGAGACATAATCTTCCACCAACTCCTCGCCCTCGCTCATCGCGGGCAGATGCACCTGCGGTTCGCGCAGCCCCTCGCCCTCCAGATCGTCGGCAAAGAGCGGCAGCGGTTCGTGGCCCTTGATCGCGCGCGCCTGCCAGAGCGCGTCGCGCCGGGTGAGGCCGAGCCCGGCAAAGGCATCCGCTTCGGCCAGGATGGTCAGGAGCCGCGGCGGCGTGCCGGCGCGCCGCCACACATCTTCCACCTCGCGATAGCCGTTGCCGCGGGCGGAGGTGAGCCAGAGCGCCTCTTCCTCGCGCATCGCCTTGATCTGGCGGAAGCCCAGCCGCAGCGCCAGCCCGCCGCGCCCGTCCGGCTCCATCACATTGTCCCAATAGGAGGCATTGATGCAGACCGGACGCACCTCGACCCCGTGTTCGCGCGCATCGCGGACGATCTGCGCCGGGGCGTAGAAGCCCATAGGCTGGGCGTTCAGAAGGGCGCAGGCGAAAATGCCCGGATGGTGCCGCTTGAGCCAGGCCGATGCATAGACCAGCAGCGCGAAACTCGCCGCATGGCTTTCGGGGAACCCGTATTCGCCGAACCCCTCGATCTGCGAGAAACAACGTTCGGCAAATTCCGCGTCATAGCCGTTTGCCGCCATTCCGGCGAGGAACCTCTCGCGGAACAGGTGGATCGTGCCGGTCTTCTTGAAGGTGGCGAGCGCGCGGCGCAGGCGGTCGGCCTCCTCTGGCGTGAAGCCCGCGCCGATGATCGCGATCTGCATCGCCTGTTCCTGAAAGAGCGGCACGCCGAGCGTCTTGCCGAGCACCTGTCCGAGCGCGTCGGACGGGAAGACGACCTTTTCCTCGCCGCGCCGCCGTCGGATATAGGGATGGACCATGTCGCCCTGGATCGGGCCGGGGCGGATGATCGCCACCTCGATGACCAGATCGTAAAAGCAGCGCGGCCGCATGCGGGGCAGGAAGTTCATCTGCGCGCGGCTCTCGACCTGGAACACCCCGACCGAATCGGCCACGCAGAGCATGTTGTAGACCTCCGGGTCCTCGGGCGGCAGCGTGGCGAGGGAATAGCGCGGCCCGTGATGCTGCTCGATCAGATCGAACGCCTTGCGGATGCAGGTCAGCATCCCGAGCGACAGCACATCGACCTTCAGGATGCCCAGCGTGTCGATATCGTCCTTGTCCCAGCAGATGACGGTGCGGTCCTCCATCGCGGCATTCTCGATCGGCACCAGCCCGTCGAGATCGCCCTGCGTGATGATGAACCCGCCCACATGCTGGCTGAGGTGGCGCGGAAAGCCGATGATCTCGTCCACCAGTTCCAGCGTCTGGGCCATGCGCCGGTCGGTCGGGTCGAGGCCGAGCTCGCGCAGCCGCTCCTCGGGCGCGCCGATATTGCCCCAGCCCCAGACTTGCGAGGACAGCGCCGCCACCGTATCCCCCGACAGGCCCATCGCGCGGCCGACCTCTCGGATGGCGCGCTTGCCGCGATAGTGGATGACCGTGGCGCAGAGCCCGGCGCGGTGGCGCCCGTATTTCTCGTAGATATGCTGGATCACCTCCTCGCGCCGTTCATGCTCGAAATCCACGTCGATATCGGGCGGCTCGTCGCGGGCTTCCGACACGAACCGCTCGAAGACCATCGTGCCGATCTCGGGGCTGACGGAGGTGACGCCGAGCGCGTAGCAGACGACCGAATTGGCCGCCGAGCCGCGCCCCTGGCACAGGATGCCGCGGTCGCGTGCAAAGGCGACAATATCGTGCACGGTCAGGAAATAGGGCGCGTAGCCGAGCTTGCCGATGAGCGCGATCTCGTGGTCGGCCTGGGCCTGCGCACGGTCCGGAATGCCTTCGGGATAGCGCCAGCGCAACCCCGCGAGCGTCAGCCGCTCCAGCCGTGTCTGCGGGTCCTCGCCTTGCGAGATCTCGTGCGGATATTCGTAGCGCAGCTCGTCGAGCGAGAAGCGGCAGGCAGCGGCGACCTCGCCCGCGCGGTGGACAGCATCCGCATGGCCGCGGAAGAGGGAGAGCATTTCCGCCTCGCTGCGCAGCCTTTGTTCGGCATTGGCCTGGGCCTGCCGCCCGATCCGGTCGATGCGCAGCCCTTCGCGGATGCAGGTGAGCACATCGACAAGCCGGCGGCGGCGGCCGTGATGCATGATCGGCAGGGCAGAGGCGACGAGCGGCAGGCCGAGCTGCGCCGCAAGCGCGGCCAGCCGGTCGAACCGCCCCCGGTCGCGGCCGTCATAGCGCGGGGCGGCCACCAGATGGAGCGCCGCGGGCGCGGGGCAGGCGGCCAGACGGGCCATCGAGGCCCGCCAGCCCGCGGCCTCCGGCCGGTCGGCACCGGCGGGCGGATGGGCGAGCAGCACCAGCCCTTCGGCATGGTCGATCAGGTCGTCGAGCCCGATCTCGCATTCGCCCTTCGGCGCGCGGCGCCGGCCGAGTGTCAGAAGCTTGCAGAGCCGCCCCCATGCGGCGCGGTCGGCGGGGATGGCGGTGATCTCCTCGCCACCTGTCAGGCAGAGCCGGGCGGCGGGGATCAGCCGCGGCACCACCGTGTCGGGCGTCAGGTCATGGGCGAGCGTGGAGGGTCCGGTCTCTTCGCCCGCGGCGATGCGGCGGGCCTCTTCCACCTCGCGGGCGATGGTCCGTGCCTCGCTATGGGCGCGCACGATACCGGCCACCGAATTGCGGTCCGCCACCGCGAGCGCCGGCATGCCGAGCGCGGAAGCGCGGCGGATATATTCCTCCGGATGGCTGCCACCGGTGAGGAAGGTGAAATTGGAGGTGGCGCAAAGCTCAACGAACATGGCGCCAGTATATTCACCTTTTGTTCTTGTTTGGAGTCCAAGCTGGCATCACGGATGCGTCAGACTGATGCGGGACAGGGGGATGACGGCGGCCGATGGGCCTGTGGCACGGGCGGAAGATGGAACGCCGAAGGGCAATCGTGCCGAGGGGCCATCCGGCCGATCGTCACCCGACGGGATCGGGCGTTCGGAACTGTCGGCCTGCGACAGGGCCGGTCATCCTCAAAGGGCGCTGATTGGTAGATTTGCGCCGGCACGGACCAATGCCGGCAATATCGGGTCACGGGTGTAGGCACCCGGGGCCGGATGCTCAGGCCGGGTCGCCCATCACGGGCATGGTCGCCGCGCGGTCAAGCCAGTGCTCGCCGGTCGTCATCACACAGGTCGATCCGTTCGGACGGGTCATCAGGACGGTGAAGCTCCCCGTCTCGGGAGAGGTCCAGATCTCGAGCAGCGCGCCCGGACCGGTCAGGCCGGAATGGGCGTGAACCTCACCGAACCGGCTTTCCAGCTGGTCGATGACGCTGTCGCGGTCACCGCAGACCGATTGCGCGTAGAGGGGTGGCGCGGTCGAGACGGCGCCAAACACGAGCGCGAGGGACAAAAGACGTTTGAACATGCCGATCTCCTTGTCTGGCGGCGAAGCACGTCGGCGCGGGCATCACCGGATTGGGCCACTGGGGCATAATTCTGACATGGGTCCGCCGGCGGGTCCGCTCAACGCGCTGCGATGCACGATCGCGTGTCGCCGCGTGAGGGATGCATGCGCGGGCGTGCCATCCGGTGCGCGGCCGGGCAGCGGTTTCCTGCTTTTGCGCCAGATGGTTGGCGGCTGGGCGATATATGGGCGCCGATGCTGAAACATGGCTCACTGTCGCGCCGCCATGTGCATCGGTCGGTGCGGATCGACAGAGAGGCAGGAACGGTCGCTGGGCGCGGCGTGCATGGAAAGAGCGTGGCGGCGCGCGCGGGTGCGGCGGGTCCGGGTGTGTGGGTGCAACCGACGGGGCGCGGCGAATGTTTGCAAGTCGGGCGCGGAGGTGTCGAGGCTGCGGCAAGCGAGGGCGGATGGGCCGTCCGGCATCGACCTGCAAGGGTTGGCCGGACAGGGTGAGGTGTCGTGCCGGACCTGTTCGCGTTCGGGTCTGTGCGCGGCCTGTGTTCCGGTGCGCCACTATTAGGATCATGGGGACAAGGGTGCGGCTGTTCCCTCGCCGCGGGGAGCAATCACATGGCACCATGCGGACTTTGGTGCGTCCGCCGGGTCCCTTGCAGCGCCACATCAGCCACGCGGTTCATGCCGGTGCTGTCCGCGTCTGCCCGTGGCCGCGTGCGGGTCCGGCCCGTTCCGGTGCGATGGACCACGCGGTCCGGTCAGCCGAATGCGCCTTGCACGAACCAGCCGCCTTCGACTTCCGCGCCGCGCGCCTCGAACAGCCAGAGCCGTTCGCCCGTCTCGGTCTCGATCCGCCAGTAGTCGCGCGGGCCGGAGCGCCAGGCCGGATCGTCGAGCCACCATTCCGGCGCGATCCGTTCCGGCCCCACGGCGAGCGTGCAGCGATGATCCTGCCGCCGCCAGCGGAAGCCCTGTGGCGGGCGCTGGCTGTCGGCCGGGCTGATCATCTCGGGCGGGAAGATCCGCAGCGGCCGCGGCCCCGGCGGCGCGGGCCAGCGGGGCGGCGGGGCGGCATAGGCGGCAACCATCGCGGTGGCGGATTTTTCCGGTATGTGGCTGTCGGCAGGGTGCAGGCGCGTGAGCGCCTCCATCCCGAGCCGCGCGCCGAGCCGGTTGACCAGCGCATCCATTTCCGCCCCGCCGCCGGGCGCGTGGCGGGCGCGGGCTTCTTCGGCGGCGGCCAGATGCCCCTTGTGCTGTGTGGCGGTGAGCGGCTCGGTCACATGTGCCTCCAGCCGCAGCATGTCGAAGCCGAAGCCTGCATCCACCCCGCCGGTCTTGAGCGCGAGCAGCGGGCGGATACGGTCCGGCTCGAAACTCGGCCGGGCCAGCCCGACCTCCAGCATCTCGACGCTGCGGTCGACCCGGTGCAGCCCGAACCGGACGCGCCGGGCTCCGCAGCCGGCGCGACGCAGCTTGGCGCAAAGCGGCGGCAGCAGCCGGTCCAGCCCGGCCAGCAGGTCATCCTCCAGCCCGATCGGGTCGGGCAGGGTCAGCCGCACCGCGAACCGCTCTTCGGGCCGCGCCGGGGACACCGGCTCGGGTTCCGCCCCCATCGCCTGGTCGAGCCGCCGCACCAGTTCCAGCCCGAAGCGCCGCGCCAGCGCCGCGCGCGGCATGACGGCCAGATCCTCGATCCGGCGCAGGCCCAGCCGCACAAGCCCCGCCACCGTGTCCGGCGGCAGGCGCAGCGCGCTGACCGGCAGGGGTCCGAGCGCCGCGCGGGCATGACCGGGCGGCACGATCCGCGGCACCGGCGCCGACGGCGGGGGCGCGGATGGCGCATGGCCGCCCCGTTCCCAGCGTTTGCGCCGGAAGGCCCGCGAACGGGTGGCCGGCGCCTCCTGATCGATCGCGTCGCCCGACCGGGCCGACATGGCCGGCGATCCGGCGAACCGCGCCAGCGCCCAGGCCGCGCCGAGCGTGTCCGCAAGCCCGATCCGCTGGCTCAGCCCCAGCCGGTGGCAGCCATCGGCGATCTCCTCCACCAGGCCGGCCTCGCCGCCGAAGAGATGGGCGCAGCCGGTAATGTCGAGCACCAGCGATTCCGCGCCTTCCTCCGCGGCCCAGGGCGAGAACCGCCCCGCCCAGCGGCGCAGCGTGGCAAGGAAGGCGGCTTCCCGCAGCGGGGCGGCGGGGCGGCTCAGAAGGTCGGGGCAGAGCGCGCGCGCATCCGCAAGCGCCATGCCGCGGTGCAGCCCCTCGGCCTCCGCCCGCGCCGACAGGCTGGCGAGAATCTGGCTGTTGGCGGCCTCCGCCACGATGGCGAACGGTTGGTCCGCCAGCCCCGGTTCCAGCCGCAGCACGCGCTCCGCCGCGAGGCGGGGAAACCAGATCGACAGGATGCGGCGGTCGGGCATGGCGCGGGCAGTGATTCCAATGTTCCTGATATGTTCCAATTCTACGCCCCGCAGGCGCGAAGGAAAGCGGATTCTGCTCCGTCCGTGCTCCGGCACCGGCCGCCGCCGCGCCCGCACCATCCCGGCCCGTAGCCAAGTCCCTGAGCGCACAGTAGATTGGCAGCGGGACAACAGGGGAACATCGCATGGACCAGATCACCCAGCTGCTCGCGGATCCGACCGCCTGGGCCGCGCTCATCACCCTTCTGGTGATGGAGATTGTGCTCGGCATCGACAATCTGATCTTCATTTCCATCGTCACCAACAAGCTGCCCGAACACCAGCGCCCGATGGCGCGGCGCATCGGGATCGGGCTGGCGCTCGTGCTGCGCCTGGGGCTTCTGTCGATGATCGCCTGGATCGTGCGGCTGACCGATCCGGTGGTCACGCTCCTCGGGCAGGACTTCTCGTGGAAGGACCTGATCATGCTGGGCGGCGGGCTCTTCCTGATCTGGAAGGCCACGACCGAAATCCACGAGGCCGTCGATCCGCACGGGCCGGAGCCTGACGCCAAGGCCGCGGTCGTGCGCAGTTTCGGGGCGGCCATCGGGCAGATCATCATGCTCGACCTGATCTTCTCGCTCGACAGTATCATCACGGCTGTCGGCATGACCCCGCACCTGCCGATCATGGTGGTCGCGGTCGTTGTGGCGGTCATCATCATGCTGGTCGCCGCGGGGCCGCTGGCGCGGTTCATCCACGACAATCCCACAGTGGTGATGCTGGCGCTCGGCTTCCTGCTGATGATCGGC
Organism: Oceanomicrobium pacificus; assembly: GCF_009833495.1. GTDB lineage: Bacteria > Pseudomonadota > Alphaproteobacteria > Rhodobacterales > Rhodobacteraceae > Oceanomicrobium > Oceanomicrobium pacificus. The sequence continues at coordinate 1,143,890 of NZ_WUWG01000001.1, forward strand.
ATGACGCTGATCGCCGAAGGGTTCGGCCTGCATGTGCCCAAGGGCTATATCTACACGGCGATGGCCTTTTCCGCGCTGGTGGAGGCGCTCAACATGCTGGCCCGCCGGCGGCGTGCGCGGCTGGCCGGACCGTCGGGCGACTGATCCACGCTTGCACTTCCCAACCGCTCGTCTAAACGGGACGGGCGGGCAGGCAATCAACAGGCGACGGGACAGGGCATGGCGGATCAGACGGGCGGCGGCAGGTCGCGGGCGACGGCGGAAGATCAGGCACAGGCACAATCCGCCCTGCGGATGATCAAGCTCGTCTTCCTGATCAATTCCATGGGGCTCGCGCTCTGGTTCCCGCGTATCCCCGAGGTCAAGGCGGCGCTCGACCTCGACCTGTTCATCCTGTCGCTCTGCTTTTTCGCGATGCCCGTGGGCGTGATCCTCGGTTTCTTTCTGGCGCCGCCGATCGTGGCGCGTCTCGGGCTGCGGCGCGCCTGCACCTGGGGCAATGCGGCTTTTCTTGTCAGCTTTGTCGGCCCCGCGCTCGCCTGGAATGCGCCGACCCTTGCAGGCACGCTCTTCTTTGCCGGCCTGATCGTTGCCACGATCGAGGTGGCGATGAATGCCAAGGCGAGCCAGATCGAGACGACGCTGGGCCGGCGCATCATGTCGCGCTGCCACGGCTTCTGGTCGATCGGCTCGATGCTGGGTGCACTGGTGGCCGGCGGCTGCGCGCATCTGGGGATCGATTTCCGCACCCAGCAGGTGATCGCCGAACCGCTGCTGGCGCTGGCCGCGATCTGGGCCGGTCTGCGGCTCGACGCCGATGCCCCGCAGGAGGAAGACCTGTCCCACGGGTTCACCCTGCCGACCCGCGCGCTGGCGGCGCTCTGCATGTTGCCGCTCGGGGCGCTCCTGATCGAGGGCGCGATGATGGAATGGTCCGCGATCCTGACCCGCGAGACGCTGCTTGCAAGCCCGCTCATGACCTCGATCTGCTTTGCCACTTTCGCCATGGCGATGGCCATCGGCCGGCTGAGCGGGGACTGGATCACCGACATGTTCGGCCCGCTGCGCGTGCTGGTCGCATCGGCGCTTTTCGCGGCCGTGGGCATTCTGGCCTTCGGCCTGTCGAACGGGATTCCGATGGCGCTGGCCGCATCGGTGCTGGTGGGCTTCGGCATCTCCAACATCTATCCGATCACCATGTCGCTCGCCGCCGTGATGCCGGGCCAGCGGGCGGAAAAGAACGTGGCCGCCGTGGCCTTCTGCGCCTTCTCGGTCTTCCTGTTCGGCCCGCCTTTCATCGGCACGACCGCCCATCTGATCGGGCTACCCTTCGCGCTCGCCCTTCTGACCCCATTCGGGCTGATCCCGCTCGCGCTGGTCATGAGCGGCAAGGTCCAGCCGCACCCCACACCTGCGCAGGAGGCCTGAATGGCACGCACCCCCGAAGCCGTCATTTTCGACATCGGCAATGTGCTCATCACCTGGAACCCCGAACGGCTCTACGATGCGCTCCTGCCCGACCGGGATGCGCGCAAGGCGCTGTTCGCGGCCGTCGATCTGCACGGGATGAACGACCGGATCGACCGCGGTGCCCCGTTCCGCGACACGATCTACGCGACCGCGGAGGCGCATCCCGAATATCGCGACCTGATCCGGCTCTGGCACGACCGCTGGATCGAGATGGCAAGCCCGACCATCGATCTGAGCTGGCATCTGCTCCGTAGCCTGCGTGCCCGTGGAACACCGGTCTTTGCCCTGTCCAATTTCGGGGTGGAGAGCTTCGCCTATGCGGAAACCGTCTATCCCGAACTGGGCGAGTTCGACCGGCGCTACATTTCGGGCCACATGAAGGTCATCAAGCCCGAGACGCGCATCTACGAGATGGTTGAGGAAGATAGCGGCCTGTCGGGCGACGCGCTCTTTTTCATCGACGACCGGGCCGACAATATTGAAGCCGCCGCTTCGCGCGGCTGGCAAACCCACCATTTCAAGGGTCCAGAGGCACTGGCCGACGACATGGTCGCGCGCGGGCTTCTGCCCGCAAGTGCCGCCCGGCCCTGACCGACGCGCGATCCGTTCACCCCTTGTCAAGCAGGGGACAGCAGACTAAGAGGCACGCTTGTTCCGGCCGGACGGGCCGGACCGAAGTCTCCGCTACCTTCTAAAAAACGGATCTACATCGTGACTCGTGGACTTATCATTGGCGTGATCGCCATGGCGGCTGTTGTCGTCGCCTCCAACATTCTGGTGCAATTCCTGTTCGGCAACTGGCTGACCTGGGGCGCCTTCACCTATCCGATTGCCTTCCTGATCACAGACCTGACCAACCGGATCTACGGCCCGCAGCTGGCGCGGCGCGTGGTTGCGGCGGGTTTTGTCGTCGGCGTGATCTGCTCGCTGATCGGCACCCAGATCGTGGGCGAATTCGGCCCGCTGGTGACGCTGCGCATCGCGCTGGCGTCGGGCACAGCCTTCCTTGTGGCGCAGCTGACGGACGTGTTCATCTTCGACCGTCTGCGGTCGCGCCGCTGGTGGCAGGCGCCGCTCAGCTCTTCGCTGATCGGCTCGGCGCTCGACACGGCGCTCTTCTTCACCATCGCCTTCTCGGCGCAACTGGCGTTCCTGGAGCCGGCCAATGACGTGAGCTGGGCCAACGAGGCGCTGCCGCTTCTGGGCAGCGGTCCGGTCGTGCCGCTCTGGGTCAGCCTCGGGGTTGCCGATTTCATGGTCAAGCTGGCGCTTGCGCTGATCGCGCTCATCCCGTTCCGCATCCTTGTGGAATATTTCCGCCGGGCGCCGCAAAAAGCGCTTTGAGTTTTCCACAGGCCGTGGCACGATTCTGAGTATCGGAAACAACGAGAAAGGAGGTGCCAATGTCTTTTGAGATGGTGGAGCAGGTTGTCGGGTTTTTCGGTAAGGACGTGACCTAAGGGGGCAGCCCCTCTTACTCTCCGGACTGGCCGAGGGAATTTCCCGCCCGGCCGGACCTCCATGCTCAACAAAAAGGGCGGATCGCGCGGGATCGTGCGGTCCGCCCACTTCGTTTCGATGGCTGCTTTCGGCGTTGTGCCTCACTCTTCCCCGTCGAAATAGTCGAGGCTGTTTTCCACCCGCCCGATATAGGCGATCCGCGCGCCGAGCAGGCCGGTATCCTCCGGCACCATGGAGGCCACGGCAAATTTGCCGCTATCGGGATATTCGACAACCTCGGGGTCGAGCCGGGTTGAAACACAGAGATAGACAAGATCGGCATCGGATGTGTTGACCATCTGGTGCGCCCCGCTCCCGTCGCTGGCTGGTGCGGACACGATGTCGCCCGCGCGCACCGGATGCTCCCGATCCCCCAGCCGGTAGGTGCCCGCGCCTTCGAGCACGATCATCATTTCCTCGTTTGCGTGGTGGGCATGGCGGGGAAAGGCCGCCTTGCCCGGTGACACGCGGTGCAGCATGCAGCCCAGTTTCTGCGCGCCGATGAGCGGACCGATCCGGCCGAGTGTGGCCGCGAAACGGTCGCCGTGACTCGTGTCACGGGTCGGCACGTCATCAAGGTTGATCACAGGACTAGCCATCAGCGGCTCCTTTCGCACAAACGCTCGCGGCTCGACAGGCCGGCGCGCGGGTGGCAGAAGTCTAGCATGTTGGAGATCGACGACAGAACGCGTATCGAGGATTGGGAACTAACCGAACAGTTTGTTCGGTCCTCCGGTCCGGGCGGGCAGAATGTGAACAAGGTTTCGACCGCGGTCGAATTGCGGTTCGAAGCGGCCCGATCGCCGAACCTGAGCGATGCGGTGAAGGCGCGGCTGAAGCGGCTGGCCGGACGACGCTGGACGCGGGACGGCGCGCTCATCATCACATCCGACACGCACCGGTCACAGGCGATGAACCGCGAGGAAGCGCGGAACCGGCTGGCGGACCTGATCCGCAGCGCACTCAAGGCACCGAAAAAACGGATACGGACGCGCCCCACACTCGCCTCGAAGCGGCGCAGGCTCGAAGCCAAGGCGCAGCGCGGCGAGAAGAAGGCGCTGCGCGGTCGGGTCGACCCCGACGGCTAGGCGTCAGTGGCCGTGGATGAACTCGAACCGCGCGCGGTTCGGGCAGAAATCCGGCGTTTTCGCGCCGGCAGGCGCCACCGCCAGCCACGCGTCGCACTGATCGACATTGTCGCAGTCGCGGCAGGCGCGCAGCGCGTCGCGCATCTGGATATCGGAAATCAACTCGTCAGGCTGCGCATCCGTCGGCGAGACGGTGAGCGCGAGCATGGTCGACATACGGTCGAGGCTTTCGGCGGCGCGGCGGAAATTGAGCATCTGTTCGGTCTCCTCTCTGGTCCCCAGCATGCGCGTCCGCAGCGGTGCCGTCTTTGACCGGGATCAAGCTCAGCCCGCCGGGACCGAGAAAAGCACGATGAACAGGAGGACAAGCCCGAGCGCCACGATGGCCGCCTGTCGCCAGACCGGACCGCCGAGCCGCAGCGCCACCAGACATTCACACAGGTAGAAAAGCGCGAACGCCCGCGAGGCGAGCGCGAGGATCTGGTAGGTGTCGGCCAGCCAGTTGAGCGCGATGGCGGCCGCGCCGATGCCAAGATAGATCATCGCCGGTGTCAGGCGCTGGCGGCTGACCTCACGCAGGTTGCCCAGCGCCGCGATCGTATCCGCGACCGCGGCGGAGAACTGGCTGAAGACGGCCGCAATGACAAGCGGCACGACAAGGAGCGGCGCGGCGATCTTCACCAGCGCGATGAGGCCGGTATCGGGCAGGGGCAGCGCCACGGTGCCGGTCACCGGAATGGCGGCCGCCACCAGCGCCACATAGATGAGGGTGGACAGGATCTGCGCGTTCCGGCAGGCGCGGATACGTGTGCCGGCCGCATACTGGTTGCCCATATAGCGGGTCGTCTCGAACCCCTGCACAACAATCAGAGCGCCGCCGAGCACGGTTGCGAGCTGCCACCAGCCGGGCTGGGTTTCGGGGCGGGCGGCGGCCTCGCTTGCCTGTGCATCATGCAGTGCGAAGGCGAGGATCAGCGCCGCGACGATCGCCAGTGTCGCGGCCAGCGCGAAACTTTCCAGCATCTCCAGCCGCGCCAGCCCGCGCAGCACGCCCACACCGACGATGAAGAGGAGCACCGCCGTCGTCAGGATTTTCTCGGCCGTGTCGCTATGCTGGCCGATCCCGCTCAGCGCATAGCCCGACAGGATCTGCAGGTAGAGCGCGACCGAGATCACATAGGCCACGACAATGGCGATGTCGGCCAGCCTGTCGAGCCGCAGGAGCAGATGGTCCGACCCGTCGGCAAGTGCGGGTTCCGCGCGGGCGATATTGCCGCGCACCACCCAGCCGACTGCGTAGGCCACCGCGCAAATGGCCGCCATGGCGACGGGCGCTGCCGGCCCGACCGTGTTTGCGAGGATCGGCAGGATCACCAGAAACCCGCTGCCGAAGATCGAGGCGAGCGGCGTCACCATCGCCCGTATGTCTGTCGCTCGATTGCCTGCCATGATCGGTCCGTTCCGTGGTGCGGCCGCGTCTGCGTGCCCGGCCTCTTCCGCCAATCTGGCGGGAAGGGCCCCGCCGGTCAATTCTGCCGTCAGCGCGGGCGCTGCGCTTGACCGGCGCGCCGCGCGCCGCGTAAGCCTGAAGGCGAAACGACAGGATATGGGACAGGGCGAAGGGGACGATCATGAAGACACGCGCCGCGCTGGCTGTGAAAGCCGGAGAGAAGCTGGAAGTGACGGACGTGAACCTCGAAGGCCCGAAGGCCGGCGAGGTTCTGGTCGAGATCAAGGCGACCGGCATTTGCCACACGGACGAATTCACCCTGTCCGGTGCCGATCCGGAAGGGATTTTCCCTGCTATCCTCGGCCATGAGGGCGCGGGCGTGGTGGCCGAGGTCGGTCCGGGCGTCACCTCGCTCAAACCGGGCGACCATGTGATCCCGCTCTACACGCCCGAATGCCGGGAATGCGACTATTGCCTCAACCCCAAGACCAACCTGTGCCAGGCGATCCGCTCGACGCAGGGGCAGGGGCTGATGCCGGACGGGACGTCGCGTTTCACCACGCTCGATGGCGACCCGATCTTCCATTATATGGGCACCTCGACTTTCTCGAACTTCACCGTTCTGCCGGAAATCGCGCTGGCCAAGGTGCGGCCCGACGCGCCCTTCGACAAGATCTGCTATATCGGCTGCGGGGTCACGACCGGCATCGGTGCGGTCATGAACACCGCCAAGGTGGAAATTGGCTCGCGCTGCGTGGTCTTCGGGCTGGGCGGCATCGGGCTCAACGTCATTCAGGGGCTGCGGCTTGCCGGTGCCGACCAGATTGTCGGCGTGGACCTCAATCCCGACAAGAAGGCGATGGGCGAGCGGTTCGGCATGACCGATTTCGTCAACCCCGCCGAGGTGGAGGGCGATCTGGTGCCCTATCTGGTCGATCTGACCAAGGGAGGGGCGGATTACAGTTTCGACGCGACCGGCAATGTGGACGTCATGCGCGCGGCGCTCGAATGCGCCCACAAGGGCTGGGGCGAGAGCATCATCATCGGGGTCGCGCCCGCGGGCGCGGAAATCTCCACCCGCCCGTTCCAGCTTGTCACCGGCCGGGTCTGGCGCGGCACGGCCTTCGGCGGCGCGCGCGGGCGCACCGATGTGCCGAAGATCGTCGACTGGTACATGGAAGGGAAGATCGAGATCGACCCGATGATCACCCACACGATGGGGCTCGACCAGATCAATGACGGGTTCGACCTGATGCACAAGGGCGAGAGCATCCGCTCGGTCGTGCTCTACTGATGGCGGATCCGACCCCGCCGCTGCTCGCGGTCCTGATCGATGCGGACAACACATCGGCCAGATGGTCGGACGCGATCTTTGCCGAGATTGCCAAGATCGGCGAGGCGAGCGTCCGGCGCATCTATGGCGATTTTTCCACCGGCCGGCTGAAAAGCTGGGAAAAGGTGATGGCCAAGCACGCGATCGTGCCGTTCCAGCAGTTTGCCAACACGGTGGGCAAGAACAGTTCCGACATCGCGCTGGTCATCGACGGGATGGACCTTCTGCACACCGGCCGGTTCGACGGGTTCATCCTTGTCTCGTCGGACAGCGATTTCACCCGGCTTGCCAGCCGGATTCGCGAGCAGGGGCTCGATGTTTACGGGATCGGCGAGAAGAAGACGCCGGAAAGCTTCCGCATGGCCTGCAAGCGGTTCCTCTACGTCGAAAACCTGCTCGACGAGGACGGACCTGAGAGCGGCGACGGCAAGGAGAAGGCCGGCACCAAGGAGCCGCCGACCAAGGTGCTGCCGCTGGTGCGCCGCGCGATCAGCGGGATGGATGTGGATGACGAGTGGATCACGCTCGGCCGGCTCGGCACGTCGCTCAATGCGCTGCAGAGCGATTTCGACCCGCGCAACTACGGCTCCTCGAAGCTGAGCGACCTGCTGGAGCGCACCGGCGAGATCGAGGTGGACCGCAAGACGCGTCCCGCGCGGATGCGGTTCAAGCCGAAGGGCGGACGCGGCCGGGCCAAGTCCGGCGAATGATCGACATCTTTCTGACCACCCTGCCGTTCTTCGCGGTGATCGCCTGTGGCTACGGCGCGGCGCGGGCCGGGTTCTGCCCGCCAGAGGCCGTCGCCTGGCTGACATGGTTCGTCTTCTATTTCGCGCTGGCGGCGATGCTCTTCCGCTTCACCGCCAGCCTGCCGATGGCCGAGGTGATCCAGCCGCGTTTCATGGTCGCCTATTTCTTCGCCTGTCTGCCGGTCTACCTGATCGTCAATCTGGCCGCACTCCTGCGCAAGCGGCCCTTCGGCGAGGCCGCTGTGGAGGCGCAATGTTCCGTCATCGGGAACACCGGCTTCCTCGGGCTGCCGCTTCTGGTGACGCTGATCGGCCCCGATGCCGCGCCGCCGATCATCATGATGCTGCTCATCGACCTTGTGGTCTTCGGCAGCCTGATCGTGATCATCATCACGGGCGCGCGCGGTGACGGGGATCAGGCGGCTGCCTTGCGCGCCGTCGGGCTGGGACTGGTGAAGAACCCGATGATCATGGCCATCCTTGCGGGCCTTGTCTGGTCGCTCCTCGGGATTCCGCTCGTGCGGCCCGTCGATTCCTTCCTGAACCTGCTCGGGGCCGCTGCCACGCCGGTCGCGCTCTTTGCCATCGGCGCCTCGCTTGCGGCGCGGTCGGCGGAACGGCTGAGCGTGGCGCTCTGGCTGTCGGGCGCCAAACTGGTGCTGCACCCGCTCGCTGCCGCCGCCGTTGCGCTCTGGCTCTTCGATCTGCCACTTTTCATGGCGGGCATGATGATCGCCGCGGCGGCCATGCCGACGGCGGGCAATATCTACATCATCGCGCAGCATTACGGCGTGGCGCCGCAGCGGGTTTCAGCCACGATCCTTGTGTCGCATGTGCTTGCGGTCGTGACCTTGTCGCTGGTGCTGGCCGAACTGACCGGGCGGGGGATGCTGGTGCCATGACGCGGCTTTTCATCGATGCGGATGCCTGTCCGGTGAAGGCCGAATGCTACCGGGTCGCGACACGGCTGAGGGTCGAGGTGCTCGTCGTGTCGAACGGCGGTATCCGGCCCGACCCAAACCCGCTGATCCGTCTGGTGATCGTGCCCGACGGGCCGGACGAAGCCGACAAGTGGATCGCCGAGGAGATCGGAACCGGAGACTTGTGCGTCACATCCGACATTCCGCTGGCCGACCGCTGCCTGAAGGCCGGCGCGCGGGCGCTGCGCCCGAACGGCGACCCGTTCACCGCCGCCAATATCGGGCACCAGCTGGCGATGCGCGACCTGCAGGCCGATCTGCGGGCGGCGGATCCGTTTCGGCAGGGCGGTGGCAAACCGTTCGGCAAGGCCGACCGGTCACGGTTTCTCGATGCGCTCGACCGTCAGTTGCGGGGTGCCATACGCGACGCTGGCAACCCGTAGAGCCGGGTCACGAAGTCTCGGTCACCGGCATTGCCGAGCGCGGCTGCGGCTTCGTCCGGATCCATCCAGATTGCACGATGTGCCGGTTCGCTGGGCGCGCGTAGCCGGCGGACGGCGCGGCACAGGTAGATATGACAGACCTTCTGCGCCCAGATCTCGTATTCCGGCATGAAGGTGAACCGCTGGAAGGCCCCGAGCCGTCGCGGAGCCGCGATGGTCCAGCCGGTTTCCTCCATCACCTCGCGGTGGAGCGCGCGCAGCGGGCTTTCGCCGGGGTCGATCCCGCCGCCGGGCAACTGGATCTCGAAATAGGGATGCGACTGTTCGGTGACGAGCAGCCCCTGCGGTCCCTCGATGATCGCATAGGCGCCGGGGCGCGGGATGTAGCGCCGGTCGCGCTCGACAGGTTCTCCGAAACGTCTCATGCCCTGTCTGTCGCACAGGCCCCGGCAGGGGTCATGTGTTTTCGCGCGCCGACGGGCAGGTTTTTGGCATCCGCGCGATCTGTGGCAGGTTGGGGTTTGAATCTTCGCCCCCGGCACCTTAAGTGCAGGCGCTTGGAACAAACCGGAGACCATGACATGACACTGGCCGAAAAAATCGCCTGGGACGATACCGTCCTGCCGTTTCAGCTCGACATGTCCAACATTCGTGGACGTGTGGCGCGCCTTGACGGCACGCTGGAGGAAATCCTCACGCAGCACGACTATCCCGATGCGGTCGCCGGACTGGTGGCGGAAGCCGCCATGCTGACGGCGCTGATCGGCCAGACGATCAAGCTGCGCTGGAAACTGTCGCTGCAGATCCGCGGCGACGGGCCGATCCGGCTCATCGCAACGGATTATTATGGTCCGAGCGCCGACGGAAAGCCGGCGCGGATGCGGGCCTATGCCTCTTTCGATGCGGAACGTCTGGAAACAGAGCCCGGCACCCCGTTCGACAAGATCGGCGCGGGCATGTTCGCGATCCTGATCGATCAGGGCGAGGGCACGACCCCCTATCAGGGGATCACGCCGCTGGCCGGCGGGTCGCTTGCGGCCTGTGCCGCGACCTATTTCGCCCAGTCCGAGCAGCTGGCGACGCGCTTTGCCCTGTCGATGGCGCAGGTGTCAGAGCCCGGAAAGGGCGCGGCCTGGCGCGGCGGCGGCATCATGATCCAGCACATGCCGAAGGCGAGCCCTTTCGCAAAGGGCGGTGCCACGGGCGATGATGGGCTTCTGGCGGCGGCCGATCTGGTGCAGGGCGAGGATGACGAGAACTGGAGCCGGGTGAACACGCTGCTCGACACGGTGGAGGAAACCGAGCTGATCGGGCCGCACGTGTCGCCCGACCGCCTGCTTCTGCGGCTTTTCCACGAGGAGCAGCCGCGCGTCTATGACGCCCAGCCGGTGCGCTTCGGCTGCACCTGTTCGGAGGAAAAGGTCCGCCAGTCCCTGTCGATCTATTCGGCCAAGGATATCGGCCACATGACGACGGACGAGGGGATCGTGACGGCCGATTGCCAGTTCTGTGGCGCGCATTATGCGCTCGATCCGGCCTCGCTCGGCTTTGAAGCCACCGATGCGCCGGGGGTCGACGGCGGCTCCGGCGCAGGCGGGTCCTGAGATTGCGGGCCCGCGCCGTATTGATTTGCGGCGCGGGCTTGCGCAGAAACGGGGCATGACACGTTCCGGCCCCTCCCTGTCCGACATCCGCGCCGCGCTTGATGCGCGGCCGATTGCGCCCTCGTCCGATTATGACCTCAATCCCGGCGGGCTGGCGGCGCTGCCCGCAGAGCGCAAGCTGCGCCCGGCGGCCGTGCTGGTGCCGCTCGTGGAACGGCGGCACGGGCTGGATGTCCTGCTGACCAAGCGGGCAAGCCATCTGAAACATCATCCCGGTCAGGTGTCCTTCCCCGGCGGCAAGCAGGAGCCTGATGATCCGGACCTGCAGGCCACAGCCCTGCGGGAAGCGCAGGAGGAGATCGGGCTCGACCCCGCTCTGGCACAGGTCCTCGCCCCCCTGTCGACACATGAAACCGTGACGCGGTTCACCGTTACGCCCTATCTGGCCGAAATCGACCCCGGATTCCGTCCGGTGCCCGAGCGCGGAGAGGTGGACGAGGTGTTTGCCGTGCCGCTCGCGCATCTGCTCGATCCCGACAATCTGCAAATTCACAGCCGGATCTGGCAGGGGCAGCGGCGGGCCTATTTCACCATTCCCTACGGCCCCTATTACATCTGGGGCGCGACGGCGCGGATGATCAAGGGACTGGCCGACCGGCTGGGGCCGCTCTGATGCGGATCGAAGGGGCCTTTCTGGAGGATCGCGGCGCGCAGAAAGTATGCGCTCTGCTCGAAGATGGCGGCTATCAGGCGCTGATGGTGGGCGGCTGCGTGCGCAACGCGCTTCTGGGCCAGGGCGGCACGGATATCGACATCGCCACCGATGCCCGCCCCGAAACGGTGCTGGCGCTTGCCGGGGCTGCAAAGATGAAGGCGGTGCCGACAGGTGTCGCCCATGGCACGGTCACGCTGGTGTCGGGGGGCACGGGCTACGAGGTGACGACCTTCCGCCGCGATGTGGAGACCGACGGCCGCCGCGCGACCGTGGCCTATGCGCAGGATGCGGCCGAGGATGCGCGGCGGCGGGATTTCACCATGAATGCGCTCTATGCGGACCGGGCCGGGACCCTGTTCGACCCGCTCGGCGGGCTGGAGGACCTGCAGGAGCGGCGGGTGCGGTTCATCGGTCAGCCGGAAGACCGGATCGCGGAGGACTACCTGCGGATCCTGCGCTTCTTCCGCTTCCATGCCTGGTTCGGCGACCCGGATGCCGGGCTCGATCCCGAGGGGCTGGCGGCCTGCGCGGCGCTCGCGGACGGGATCGACAGCCTGTCGCGGGAACGCGTCGGCGCGGAGATGCGCAAGCTTCTGGCCGCGCCGGACCCGGCACCCGCGGTGGCGGCCATGGCGGCAACGGGCATCCTCGCGCGGCTCCTGCCGGGCGCGGATCCGGACCTTCTGGCCCCGCTTGTGCATCTGGAGCCGCAGGTGCCCACGGCGCCGCGCTGGCTGCGCCGGCTTGCGGCGCTGGGCGAGACCGAAGCCGCATCCCGCCTGCGTCTGTCCAAGGCCGAGATCCGCGCACTCGAAGCGATCCGCGCGGCGATGGCGGATGATACCGCGCCTGCCGGACGCGCCTACCTGCACGGGTTCGAGGCTGCCCGCGATGCAGCGCTACTCACGCAGGCCGCGCTGGGACAGGTCTGGCCGGACGGGCTGACCGCGGAACTGGAACGCGGCGCGAAAGCGGTGTTTCCCATCAAGGCGCGCGACCTTGCCGAGCGGTTCCCGCCCGGCCCGCAACTGGGCGCGGAACTGGCCGCGCGCAAGGCCCGCTGGATCGCCAGCGACTTCACATTGCGTTACAGGGACCTTCTTGACGATTGACCGCGCGTGGGCGGCTGCTGAAAAAGGTCAGGAACGGTGACCGAATAGCCGGTCGCCGGATTGGCAAAGGGGGATCACATGACGGTGGAGAGCATGATTGCCATTCTCGGCATTCTGGGCGCGGCCGCCTGGACGCCGGGGCCGAACAACGCGATGCTCGCGGCCTCCGCGGCCAATTACGGCTTCCGCCGGACGCTGCCCCACGCGCAAGGCGTGGCCTGGGGGTTTCCGTTGATGATCTTCTGCGTGGCGCTCGGGCTTGGACAGATCTTCCAGGCCGTGCCGATCCTGCATGAAGTGCTGCGCTTCGGCGGCGCTGCGCTTTTGCTCTGGGTCGCGTGGCGGATCGCGACGGCTTCGGGCGGGCTCGGGTCGGGGCGCGACGGCCGGCCCTTTACCTTTTTCCAGGCGGCCGCCTTCCAGTGGGTCAATCCCAAAGCCTGGGTGATGTGCGTGAGCGTCGTGTCGCAATTCGTCACCGGCACAGCGCCCCTGCGCGAGGCAGCGATCCTTGCGCTCATCGCGCTCAGCATGAGCCTGACCTCCGCCCATGGCTGGGCGGCCTTCGGTGCGGCCCTGCAAAGGGTTCTGAACACGCCCCTGCGGTTGCGGATCTTCAACATTGCAATGGCGAGCTTCATCGCGCTGGGTGTCATCTACCTCTTCGAGGACTGGTTCCGGTGATGCACGGCAGTGCTGCCTGCGGTGCGCGGAGCGCCGCGACGTGACGGCACTGTCGCTCTATCTCTTCATCTTCGCCGGTCTGTTTTCGCCCGGTCCGAATGTGATCCTGCTTCTGGCGAGCGGCGCGCGGTTCGGTTTCCGCGCTACGCTGCCGCATGTTCTGGGCGTCGCTGCCGGCGTCGGCGTGACGGCGGGGCTCACAGGCGCGGGCTTGGCTGCGATCCTGACCGGCCTGCCGGGCCTGTCCCGGCTGCTCGCCATCGTGGCGGCGGGCTGGATCTTGTGGCTGGCCTGGACGCTTCTGCGTGCGGCGCGGCGGACGGCGCCTGCGGATGCGCGGCCCTTCACCTTCGGGCAGGCGGTGCTCTTCCAGTGGGTCAATCCGAAGGTCTGGGCGGTGGCGCTGGCGGCGGCCTCGCTTGCCGGTGGCAGCGACGCTCCCTTGGCGGCGGGACTACATCTCGGCGCCGCCTTCGCCTGTATCAACCTCTGTGTCTGCCTCTTCTATGCCAATGCAGGGCAGTGGCTGCGGCGGTTTCTCGAAAGCGAGCGGTCCTGGCGCATCTTCATGTCGGTGATGGCGGGATTGCTGGCGCTCTCAGCCCTGCTTGTCTTTGTCTGACGCGGCCCACCAGTCCCGCGCCGCGAGGTGGCGGCGGAAACCCGTGTCGGTCTGCGCCGGCGCGTTGCGGATGTAGCGCTCGGCCTCTTCCCGTGATGCCCCTTCGAGGCCGCGCAGATAGGTTTCCGCTTCCACATAGGTAAAGGACCGCCCCGTCTGCGCCTCGAAATTCGGTTCCAGATCGGTCCAGACGGCGCCGGACCAGCCCGCGTCGGTGCACCATGCGCCGATCAGATCGACAATGCCGGGCACGCGGCTCTGGCCGCCGGCCCGGTCGACCCATCCGATCCGGGACAGGGGAGCGCGTTCGCGGGCGGCCAGATCGGCCTGTGCCTGCGCCACCGCAGCGCGGCGCGAGCGGATCGCGTGGGTCACGCAAGGCGTGCCATCCGCGGGATCGAGGCAGAGCACCAGCCCCATCAGCCGTTTCGGGGAAATGCGGGAAAATTCCATCGGCAGGACAGGTCCCGCCCCCATCTGCCAGTCGCCGGTCACATGCGGGGCCAGGTTGTCGATGTCCCAGACGAGCGACCCCCAGGCGAGGATCGCGACCGGTCCGCCTGTCACGGCCATTTTGCGATGGGCGGCAGGGACATGAGCACCGCTTCGGGATTGTGGCCGGTTTCCAGCCCGAACTTTGTGCCGCGGTCATAGACAAGGTTGAACTCGGCATAGCGCCCGCGCCGCACCAGTTGCCAGTCGCGGTCCGCGTCGGTCCAGGTCTCGGTGCGGCGGGTCTCGGTGATCGGCAGGAACGCGTCGAGAAAGGCGCTGCCGACATCCCGGGTGAAGGCGAAGTCGGCTTCCCAGTCGCCGGTGCACAGATCGTCGTAGAAGATGCCACCCACGCCGCGCGCCTCGTTCCAGTGGCGGATCATGAAATAGTCGTCCGCCCACGCTTTGAAGCGCGGGTAATAGTCCGGATCGTGGCGATCGCAGGCCGCCTTGAGCGCCGCGTGGAAATGCGCCGTATCCTCGGGCACCTCGGTCATCGGGTTCAGGTCCGCCCCGCCGCCGAACCACCAGCCATGCGGGGTCCAGAACATCCGCGTGTTCATATGGACGGCGGGCGTCTTGGGCGACTGCATATGCGCGACGAGCGAAATGCCCGACGCCCAGAAACGGGGGTCCTCGTCGATCCCGTCCATGTCCTTGCGCGATTTCATCGAACGCCGCGCGGCCTCGCCCAGCGTGCCATAGACGGTGGAGATGTTGACGCCGACCTTCTCGAAGACGCGGCCGCCGCGCATCACCGACATGACGCCGCCACCCGCATCGCTGCCGGGCTCGGCCGCGCGGCTCGTCACCTTCTGCTCGAACCGGCCGGCGGGCTGGTCGGCGAAGGGGCCGGTGGTCTGGCTGTCCTCGATCGCCTCGAAGGCGGTGCAGATCCGATCACGCAGGCCTTGGAACCAAAGCGAGGCCTCGGACTTGCGGGCGGTCCATTCGGGGCTGTCGTTCATCATCTTCTCCTGCTCTGAGGGGGTTATCTGCACTTTCTCAAAAAATTCAAGGCGAGAGGGGTGACGGGCGCGATCCGGTGCGCTAAAAGGTCGCGACTCACATCGAGGAGGATTGTTAATGCACAGTGATTGGACACCAGCGACCGGCTGCTGACCCGTCTGCGGGTCGCCGACCCGTTGCATTAGCTTTTCCTTATATTTCAAGGCCTTGGAGGGCCCCTCGATGTTTCGCATCTCTGACATGATGCGCGATCCGCGCATGCATCCGAAGTCCCAGCCGGACCGTATCGACCATTGGGTCGACCCTGTCCGATCTTCCCATCTGCGCCGGGATTCCGGCCTCGACCGGCTCGACGAGCAGGTCGGGCCGCCCGACGAAAAGCCCGTTCCGGCCACTGTGCCGGAGCCGG
Source organism: Oceanomicrobium pacificus (assembly GCF_009833495.1). Taxonomy (GTDB): domain Bacteria; phylum Pseudomonadota; class Alphaproteobacteria; order Rhodobacterales; family Rhodobacteraceae; genus Oceanomicrobium; species Oceanomicrobium pacificus. The sequence goes on from NZ_WUWG01000001.1 coordinate 1,159,453, forward strand.
TTCCGACCCGCCGCTGGTGGGCCCAAATCCGCGCCGGCCTCGTCCGGTGGCGAAGCAAGAACAAGGAGTCGCGCCATGTATAAGCGGTTCGAAAATCTGGTCGATCCTTTTGCGCCGGTGGCCGAAACCACACCGCCCGCGCAGCTCTGGCCCTATATCCGCACGCAGTTGGCGCCGTTCCGGCGCTGGCTGCCGTGGATGGCGGTGCTCGGCGTGCTGGTCGCGGTGATGGAATCGGGGCTCATCTTCTATTCGGGCCGCGTCGTCGACCTGATGACGCAGAGCGGCGTCGGCAGTTTCTGGACCGATCACGGTCTGGAAATGCTGCTGGCGGCGGGGTTCATCCTGTTCGCACGGCCCGCGATCATCACGCTCAACCATTTGTTTCTGGAGCAGACGCTGGCATCCAACATGCAGGAACAGGCGCGCTGGCGGGCGCACAAGCATTTGCTGGGCCAGTCGTCGAGCTTCTTCCAGAACGATTTCGCCGGACGGCTTGCCAACCGGGTGATGCAGATGGGGCCGGCGGTGGAGGACAGCACCTACATGGCGTTCGAGGGCATCTGGTATGCCTCGGCCTATGTGCTGGGCGCGCTTCTGGTCCTGAACCAGATCGACTGGCGGCTGGCGCTGCCGCTCGCACTCTGGCTGGTGGCCTATATCCTCTATACGCGGCACATCGCGCGGAAAGTGTCGCACGCGTCGGAGAAACTGTCCGAGACGCGGTCGATGGTGACCGGGCGGATCGTCGATGCCTATGCCAATATCGAGAGCGTGAAGCTCTTTGCCCATGGCCGGCGTGAGGAAGACTATGCCCAGTCCGCGATGCGGCGGCAGCGGCTGCGGTTCCAGCGGTTCCTGCGGCTGATGACCTCGCTGACCCTTGGGCTGAACGCGATCAACGGCATGCTGATCGTGGGCGTGGTCGGTCCGGCCATCTGGCTCTGGACGCAGGGGCTAGTCACCGTGGGCGAAACTGCGGCGGCGGCGGCCCTGACCATCCGGCTGAACGGGATGACCGGCTGGATCATGTGGGTGACGATCCGGCTCTTCGAGCATGCCGGCGTCATGCGCGAGGGGCTGCAATCCATCGCCGTGCCGCATGGTGTGACGGACGAGGCGGATGCGAAACCGCTGGCCGTCACCCAAGGCGAGATCCGGTTCGAGGATGTGTCGCACCATTATGGCAAGGGCAAGGGCGGGCTCGACCATGTCGACCTGACCATCGCGGCCGGCCAGAAGGTCGGCCTGATCGGCCGCTCGGGTGCGGGCAAATCGTCTCTCGTGAACCTGCTTCTGCGCTTTCAGGACGCCGAACAGGGCCGTGTGCTGATCGACGGTCAGGACGTGTCCCATGTGACGCAGGACAGTCTGCGGGCGCAGATCGGCATGGTCACGCAGGACAATTCGCTGCTGCACCGGTCGGTGCGGGCGAACATCCTCTATGGCCGGCCGCAGGCGAGCGAGGCGGAGATGGTCCGCGCGGCCGAGCGGGCGGAGGCGGATGCGTTCATCGCATCGCTCGAAGATCCGCAGGGGCGCACCGGCTATGATGCGTTCGTGGGCGAGCGGGGCGTGAAACTGTCCGGCGGGCAGCGCCAGCGGATCGCAATTGCGCGTGTCATCCTGAAGGATGCGCCGGTGCTGATCCTCGACGAAGCCACCTCGGCGCTCGATTCGGAGGTTGAAGCCGCGATCCAGGAGACCTTGTATGGGGTCATGGAAGGCAAGACCGTCATCGCGATCGCGCACCGGCTGTCCACCATCGCGCAGATGGACCGGATCATCGTGCTCGATCAGGGCCGCGTGGTGGAGGATGGCAGCCACGAGGCGCTGCTGGCCGAGGGCGGCGTCTATGCCGGGCTCTGGGCTCGGCAATCGGGCGGCTTCATCGGTCTGGACGCGGCCGAATGAGGGGTGGCCGGCCACTGATCGATCCGTTCGCGCCCGGTGACGGGCCGCCGCCTCGCCGGCTTGGCGCCTTCCTGCGCTGGGCCGTCAGCGGCGGATGGCCGGTCGTCGGCCTGTCGCTTGTCACCGGGGCGCTGAACGGCCTGTCGGAAGTGGTCGGCGCCTTTCTGGTCGGCTGGGTGATCGATGATGCGCTCGGCCATGGCGGCAGCAGCTACTTGATCGACCGCTGGCCGGTCCTGCTCGCGATTGCCGGTTTCTTCCTGATCCTCCGGCCCGCGACGCAGGGGCTGAACGGGGCGATGACTTCGCTGGTGCTCGGCCCGAACCTGACGCCGCTTGTCCTGTCACGCCTGCACCGGCACACGCTGGGGCAGGCGATGGCCTTCTTCGATGATGATTTCGCCGGCCGGCTGAGCCAGAAGCAGATGCAGACCGCCCGCGCGGTGACCGACGTGGCGCTGGAATTTGCCAATGTGATGAGCTTCGCGCTCGCGCTCCTGATCGGGGCGATCGCGCTGGTGGGCAATGTGAACTGGCGTCTGGGGCTGGCGATGACCCTCTGGATGGTCGCCTATTTCTTCATCGTCCGCTGGTTCCTGCCGCGCATCCGTGCCCGCGCGAAGGCGCGCGCCGGCACCCGCGCGGCGGTGAGCGGCCAGCTTGTCGACACGATCTCCAATATCGCGACGGTCAAGCTCTTCGCCCGCTCGGCCGAGGAAGACGGCGCGGCCATCGACGCGATGGAGCGGTTCCGTGGCGCGGCCCTGTCCTTCGGGCGGATGGCAACGGCGTTCCGGGTTGCGATGACGGCCTTTGCCGGCACCCTGCCCGTGGTGATGATCGGCGGCGTGCTCTGGCTCTGGGGGCAGGGGCTGGCGAGCACCGGCGACATTGCCATGGCCGGCCTGATCGCCACCCGGCTCGCACAGATGACCGGCTGGGTCTCCTTCACCGCGATGGGCGTCTTCTCCAATATCGGAGAGATCGAGGATGGCGTCCGCACGCTTGCACCTCCCCATGACATAACCGACGCGGACGGCGCGATGATGCCCCGGCCGGTCTCCGGCGACATTAGGTTCGAGGAGGTCACCTTCACCTATGACCGCGAAGGCGGGGCCGGGCTCGACCGGTTCTCGCTCCATGTCGCGCCGGGCGAGAAACTGGCGCTGGTCGGCCCGTCCGGCGCGGGCAAGACCACGGCCGTGTCGCTGATGCTGCGGCTCTACGAGCTTGGCGAGGGACGGATCCGGCTCGACGGCCATGATATTCGTGACCTGCCGCAGGACGGGCTGCGCGCAGCCGTGTCCATGGTCCGGCAGGACACGGCCATGTTCAACCGCTCGGCGCGGGACAATATCCTTTACGGGCGGCCCGATGCGAGCGAGGCCGATCTCATAGAGGCCAGCCGCCGAGCGCATGCGCATGAGTTCATCACCCAACTGGAGGATGGGCAGGGCCGCACCGGCTATGACGCGCATCTGGGCGAGCGTGGGGTGAAGCTCTCGGGCGGGCAACGGCAACGGATCGCATTGGCGCGCGCCATCCTGAAGGATGCGCCGGTTCTGGTGCTCGACGAAGCGACATCGGCGCTCGACAGCGAGGTCGAGGCGCTCATCCAGGACGCTCTGGTGGAGGTCATGGCCGGCCGCACGGTGATCGCGATCGCGCACCGGCTGTCCACCATCGCGCAGATGGACCGGATCGCGGTGATGGATGCGGGCCGGATTGTCGAACTTGGCACGCATGAGGAACTGCTCGCGTCAGGCGGGCTCTATGCCGATCTCTGGTCGCGCCAGTCGGGCGGTTTCCTGCCGGCAGCTGCCGAATAGTTCCCCTTACGTCACCCGATGCCGGGTCTTGATCCCCGCCCTGTCGCGGCATCAAGATCGCGGCCGAGGATTGCCCATGTCACTGACCCTGCTTCTGCCGCTCGTCATCTTCGGGATCACGCTCATTGTCGTGATCGTCCACGCGCTGGGCTGGTCGTCCCCGCGTGCATTTGCCGACGAAAAGGATGCCGCGCGGGCGTGGCTGCGCGAGTTTCCCGACGATCCGCCGCAAGCTGTGGACCTCTCCACCGACCGCCGCCACGCGCTCTTGCGCCTGCCCGGCGGCGGCGCGGGCATCGTCTGGTCCTTCGGGCAGGACAGCGTGGCGCGGCGGCTGGGACCGGGCCTGAAGCTGAGCGAAACGGAGACGGGGATCGACATCCGCCCCGCCGATTTCACCGCACCGCGGATGTCCGTCGCGCTGGATGCGGCGGGCGCGACGCGCTGGCAGGCGCAGCTTGCGCCGCTCACGACGCCACAGACGGAGGACCGCCATGCCTGACACGATCGTTTTCCCCGATGTGGTGAAACTGGCCGTGCCGCTCTTCATCATCGCCATGCTGGGCGAGATCGGCTGGATCCGCCTGTCGGGCCGCGGCGGACGATACGAGACGCGCGACACGCTGACCTCGCTCCTGATGGGGGCGGGCAATGTGGCGACCGGGCTGGTGCTCGGCTTCGTGGCCTACGGCTATTACACTTTCCTCTGGCAGTTCGCCTTTTTCGACCTCGGTGTTTCGGTGCTGGTGATCGTCGCGGCCTTCCTGCTCGATGATCTGACCTATTACTGGCAGCACCGGTTGGGGCATGAGGTGCGCTGGGTCTGGGCGAGCCACGTGAACCACCATTCGAGCCAGCATTTCAACCTGTCGACGGCGCTCCGCCAGACATGGACCGGCACGTTCACCGGCATGATGCTCCTGTCCACGCCGATGATCCTTCTGGGCTTCCACCCGAAGGTCATCCTCTTCTGCAACGGGATCAACCTCGTCTACCAGTTCTGGATCCATACCGAGGCGATCGGGAAGCTGCCGCGCTGGTTCGAGTTCATCTTCAACACGCCGAGCCATCACCGGGTCCATCACGGGCGCAACGCGCGCTATCTGGATGCGAACTATGCCGGGACGCTGATCATCTGGGACCGGATGTTCGGCACCTTCGTGCCCGAGCAGGAGGATGAGCCGGTGGATTACGGGCTTGTGCACAATCTGGGCACGTTCAACCCGTTGCGCGTGGCCTTCCATGAATGGCTCGGGATCTTCCGGGACATCGCGCAGCCCGGCCTGACGCTGCGCCAGCGGCTCGCCTACATGTTTGCCGCACCGGGCTGGAGCCATGATGGCAGCCGCGACACGTCCACCCAGATCAAGCGGAAATATGTCGCCGCCAATCCGGACGCGGCGGGCAAACCCGGACTTTGACGTTCAGCCCGGGTTTCGTGCAGCCAACAGGTCGGCCAGATCGAGCCGCGTATTGACCATGGCCAGTTGCCCGTCCGCGTCGCGCGGCCAGTCGACCTCGGGCCGGTCGCGGTAAAGCTCCACCCCGTTGCCGTCCGGATCGTCCAGATAGAGCGCCTCGCTCACCCCGTGGTCGGCAGCGCCGGTGAGCGCGATACCGGCGGTGCGCAGGCGGTGCAGCGCATCGGCAAGTGCCGCGCGGTCGGGATAGAGGATCGCCACATGGTAGAGGCCGGTATGGCCCGGCGGCGGCGGGGTGCCGCCCGCGCTTTCCCATGTATTGAGCCCGATATGGTGGTGATATCCGCCCGCGCCGAGGAAGGCGGCCTGCGTGCCGTAGCGCTGCGTGACCTCGAACCCGAGCACGCCGGAATAGAAGGCGATGGCGCGGTCCAGGTCCGCCACCCGCAGATGGACATGGCCGATCCGTGTGGCCGGCGCGACAGGTCGTGACTGATCTGAACCCATTGGATCATCCTTTCGTTTCCGAAATGAACATAACGCAGATCAATGCGCGGGATAATCAGCCAATTCGGAAACAGTATTGTGCGCTTTACACTGGCTTGCGCGGCCGGGCGCGGCTAAAGGGCAGGGATGGAACAGTTGGATATCGACCGGCTCGGCGCGCAGGGCGACGGCATTGCACAATCGGACGCGGGCGACATTTTCGTGCCCTTCAGCCTGCCCGGCGAGCGGGTCGAAGGCGTCGTGACCGACGGACGCATGGCCGACCCGAAGGTCATCTCGGCCAGCCCCGACCGCGTCGCCCCGCCCTGTCCGCATTTCGGGCGGTGCGGGGGCTGCGCGCTGCAACATGCGTCCGACGGTTTCCTCGGCGCCTACAAATGCGCGCAGGTCGAGCGGGCGCTGGCCGCGCGCGGGATCGATACGCCGGTGCGGCTCATTGCAACATCGGCACCGGGGTCGCGCCGCCGGGCGACTTTCTCCGGCCGCCGGACCCGCAAGACGGTGCAGGTCGGTTTCCACGAACGCGGAACCGACACTCTTCTCGAAATTGCGGACTGCCTGCTTGTGACACCGGCGATCCTTGCTGCGCGCCCTGCGCTGGAGGATCTGACGCGGCGCGGGGCATCCCGCAAGGGGCAGGTGCGCCTGTCGGTCACCGACAGCCGCGCAGGGCTCGACATCGCGGTGGAGGAGGCGACCGCGCTTGATCGCGGGCTGGAGCGTGATCTGGCCGATTTGGCCGCGACCCACGATCTGGCGCGGCTCACATGGAACGGGGAGGGGATCGCCACCCGGCGCCCGCCGGTGCATGTCTTCGGCCGCGCGCAGGTCGTGCCGCCGCCCGGCGCCTTCCTGCAGGCAACGGCGGATGGCGAAGCCGCGCTGGTTGCCGCGGTTCGCGCAGGGCTGAAGGGCGCGAAGCGCGTGGCGGACCTGTTCTGTGGCGCCGGCACGTTCACCTTCCCGCTGGCCGAGACGGCGCAGGTTCTGGCGCTCGAAGGCGACGCGGCGATGGTGGCCGCGCTCGACCGCGCCTGGCGTGAATCCTCCGGTCTGAAGCCCGTCGTGGCGCGGCGGCGCGACCTCTTCCGGCGGCCGCTTCTGGGCGCGGAGATGAAGGGGTTGGATGCGATCCTGCTTGACCCGCCGCGCGCCGGGGCTGCGGCGCAGGTGGCCGAGATCGCGACCGGACCGGTGGACCGGGTGGTCTATGTCTCCTGCAATCCCATCACTTTCGCGCGGGATGCGCAGGTTCTGGCGGGGGCGGGATTCCGGATCGGTGCGGTCGGGGTGGTGGACCAGTTCCGCTGGTCGGGCCATGTGGAACTGGTCGCCGGGTTCACGCGCGGCTGACGCATCAGTCGATCTTGCGTTCCAGTTGCAGCTGGGTCGGGAAGGGAATGTCGATGCCCTTCGCGTCGAACGCTTCCTTGACCTTGCGGGTCATGTCGAATTTCACGTCCCAGTAATCGGCGGCCGCGACCCAGAGCCGGACGGTGAAATCGACCGAACTGTCGCCCAGATTGCCGACCTTGATGAACGGCTCGGGATCGTCATGCACCCGGTCGTCCGCGGCCACCTGCTCGCGGATCGCGGCTTCGGCCGCTTTCAGGTCGGTGTCATAGCTGACGCCGAAGGTGAAATCCGCCCGCCGCCGGTCATGGGCGGAGAAATTCACGATCGAGGAGGACCAGATATCATTGTTGGGAATGATGATCTGGACATTGTCGGGCGTGGTCAGTTCGGTGGTGAAGAGGCTGATCTCCTCTACCGTGCCGGAATGGCCCGCAGCCTCGATGAAATGGCCAGTCTTGAACGGCCGGAACAGGAGCAGCATCACACCCGCGGCCAGGTTCGACAGCGTGCCCTGAAGCGCCAGACCGACGGCCAGACCGGCGGCACCGAGCAGGGCGACGAGTGAGGTCGTCTGCACGCCAAACCGGTTCAGAACCGCGATCACGGCAATGGCGAGAATCGCCCAGCGCGCCAGCGAGGCGAGGAACTTGAACAGCATGTCGTCCAGTTCCGGGCGCTTGCTGGACAGGTTCCGGATACGACCGGCAACGAAGCCGGACAGCCACAGGGCAGCAATCAGGATTGCGGCGGCGGCCGCGATGTTCAAGGCGATTTCGGTGAAATTCTCCAAAGGTCCCACTCCCAATCCACGGATCATCGCGCCCGGACGGACGCCGCCGCGATCAAATCACAGGGCAGGGCCGTCCAGCAAGTCACAGAGTTGTACGAGATCCTCGGCCACCCATGTCCAGGCACCCTCGGCCCGCAGGTCGCTGGTCTGGCCGGGTCCGTGCTCGCCCGGGCGCGGCACGAAGGCGGTTTTCAGGCCGCAGGCGGCCGCAGCGGCCAGATCGCCATTGTGGGACGCGACCATCACGACCTCGCCGGCATCGAGCCGGAGCGCGTTCACCGCAGCACGGTAGACTTCGGGATCGGGTTTGTAGCTGCGCGCGATATCGGCACCCAACACACAGTCCCACGGCAGGGCGCCGTGGGTCGCGAGCCGGGCCATCATCGCGATCGACCCGTTGGAGCATGGCGCGATCAGATAGTCGCGCTTCAGCCGCGTCAGGGCCGGGACCACATCCTCCCACGGGTCGAGCCGTTCCCAGACGCGGTTCATCTCGTCCAGTTCCGCGGTCTCGAACCGGTCGGACAGTCCGAATTGCAGGAGCGTGTGGCGCAGGTTTTCCAGATGCAGGTCGTCGAGCGGGCGATAGGCTTCCAGCCCTTCGCGGACCGGATCCATCGCCGGATCGTAGCGCGCGCGCCATGCGTCGGCGAAGGCCGCCGGGTCGGTGCCGATCCCCTTCGCGGTAAAGACAGGCGCAAGCTGGCGGGCGATGCTCCCACGCCAGTCGACCAGCGTGCCGAACACGTCGAAGATGAGCGCCTGAACCGCCATGGAAACCCCTTTCGCCTAGCCGCCGATGCGGCCCTGATTCTCGCCGATCTGGCCGCGATGCAGGAGCAGATGGTCGAGCAGCACGCAGGCCATCATCGCCTCGCCCACCGGCACCGCGCGGATGCCCACACACGGGTCGTGGCGGCCCTTGGTGATGATCTCCGTCTCTGCGCCCGACTTGGTGATCGTGCGGCGCGGGGTCAGGATCGAGCTGGTCGGTTTGACGGCAAACCGGCAGGTGACCGGCTGGCCGGTCGAGATGCCGCCCAGGATCCCGCCCGCATGGTTGGAGGAATAGACCGGCCCGTCGGGGCCCATCGTGATCTCGTCGGCATTTTCCTCGCCCGTCAGCGTTGCGGCGCCCATGCCGGCACCGATCTCCACGCCCTTGACCGCGTTGATCGACATCATCGCCGCCGCGATATCGGTATCGAGCTTGGCATAGACCGGCGCGCCGAGGCCCGCGGGCACGCCGGTGGCCGTCACCTCGATCACCGCGCCGACCGACGAGCCCGACTTGCGCAGCCCGTCAAGATAGTCCGCCCAGTCTTCCGCTGCGACCGGATCCGGGGTCCAGAACGGATTGTTGGCGATCTCGGCCGCGTCGCGGCGCGCCTCGTCGATCCGGTGCGGACCCATCTGGACCATGCAACCGGTGATCTCGATCTGCGGAGCCAGATGCGCCAGCGCCGCGCGGGCCAGACCGCCCGCAGCGACCCGCGCCGCGGTTTCGCGTGCCGAAGAGCGTCCGCCGCCGCGATAGTCGCGATTTCCGTATTTCTGGAAATAGGTGATGTCGGCATGGCCGGGGCGGAATTTCTCGGCTATGTCGCCATAGTCTTTCGACCGCTGGTCGGTGTTGCGGATCATCAGTTGCACCGGCGTGCCCGTGGTCCGGCCCTCGAACGTGCCGGACAGGATTTCCACCGCATCGGGTTCGCGGCGCTGGGTTGTGAACTTGTTCTGGCCCGGCTTGCGCTTGTCGAGCCAGTGCTGGAGCATCTCGGCGCTGACCTCCACGCCCGGCGGGCACCCGTCGACCGTCGCACCGAGGGCCGGCCCGTGGCTTTCGCCCCAGGTGGTGACCCGAAACAGATGGCCGAATGTATTCATGGACATGGGCTGCTCACTCCTCTTTCGACCTGTGCATATCCCAAAGCGTGGCAGGGGGAAACACGTTTGGACTTGCACATGGGCCGGTGATCGTTAGGGTCTGCGCTGCCTCGGGGAGCCTGACAGGGCTGAGATGCATGATGCGGACCCGTTGAACCTGAACCGGCTGATACCGGCGTAGGGAAGGTGAGAGATGACCCGCTTCTCATGGGCGCTCCCCTGCCTTTCGCCGCAGATAGGAGACATGCCATGACAAGACTTCCCCTCCTCGCTGCGGCCATTGCGATCCCCCTTGCGGGACCGGCAATGGCAGCGGACAAACCGGAACTGACCGTCTACACCTATGACAGTTTCGTCTCCGACTGGGGACCAGGACCGGCCGTGGTGGAGGCGTTCGAGGCCACCTGCGACTGCACGCTGAAACTGGTCGGTGTCGGTGACGGTGCGGCGATCCTGTCGCGGCTGAAGCTCGAAGGCGGGCGTACCCGCGCCGACGTGGTGCTGGGGCTCGACACGAACCTGACCGCCGAGGCCGTCGAGACGGGCCTCTTCGCGCTGCACGGCCAGACGCCCGACGCGCTCGACCTGCCGGTCGACTGGACCGACCCGATTTTCCTGCCCTTCGACTGGGGCTATTTCGCCTTCGTCTATGACACGACCCGCACGCCCGAAGCGCCGGCGAGCTTCGAAGCGCTGCTGGCCGCGCCCGAGGATCTGTCGCTGGTCATTCAGGATCCGCGCAGTTCCACGCCGGGTCTGGGGCTCCTGATGTGGGTGAAGTCGATCTATGGCGACAAGGCGGGCGAGGTCTGGAAGACGCTCGCGCCGCGGATCGTGACCACCACGCCCGGCTGGTCCGAAGCCTATGGCATGTTCCTCGAAGGGGAGGCCGACATGGTGCTGAGCTACACCACCTCGCCCGCCTATCACCGGATCGCGGAAGGCGACGAGACCAAGGAAGCCGCCATTTTCGATGAGGGCCATTACATGCAGGTCGAGGTGGCGGGCAAGATCGCCGGCACGGACGAGCCGGAACTGGCCGATGCGTTCCTGGCCTTCATGCTCTCGGATGCGTTCCAGTCGATCATTCCCGAGACCAACTGGATGTATCCTGCCGTTCTGCCAGAGGGCGGCCTGCCGGACGGGTTCGGTGATCCGCTGCCCGCGGAGAAGGCGCTTCTTCTCGACCCGGCAGAGGCGAGGGGCCTGCGTGATGCGGCACTGGATGAATGGCGCGCGGCGCTGAGCCAGTAAGCCTCGTTCCGCGGCTGGCGGGCGGTGCGGCACTTCTGGTGCTCGCCGCTCTGACGCTCGGCGCGATCCTGCTGCTCGGGGCGCAGGCCGATACCGGCTGGCGCCTCGATCCGGCCGACTGGGCGGCCCTGCGCTTCACGCTCTGGCAGTCGTTTCTGTCTGCCACCCTGTCCTGCCTGTTGGCTGTGCCGCTCGCGCGCGCCCTTTTCCGGCGGCGCTTTCCCGGACACAGGCTCTATGTCGCCTTCCTCGGCGCGCCCTTCATCCTGCCCGCGATCGTTGCCGTGCTCGGACTGCTGGCGGTCTGGGGCCGGTCGGGCCTGTTGAGCGACCTGATCGCGCCGCTCGGCTTCGGCCCGCTCGACATATACGGGCTGCGCGGGGTGGTGCTGGCGCATCTTTTCTTCAACCTGCCGCTGGTCACGCGCATTCTGTTGCAGGGGTGGGTGGGCATCCCGCGCGAACATTTCAGGCTGGCCCGCCAACTCGGGTTCACACCGCGCGACCAGTTCCGGCATCTCGAAGCGCCGATGCTGCGGCGCAGCCTGTCGGGGGCCTTTCTGCTCGTGTTCCTTCTGTGCATGACCAGTTTCGCCGTGGCCCTGACGCTTGGCGGCGGTCCGAAAGCGACGACGATCGAACTGGCCATCTATCAGGCGCTGCGCTTCGAGTTCGACCTTGGCCATGCGGCGTTCCTTGCGCTCATCCAGTTCACGCTCTGCGCGCTGGCGGCGCTGCTCGCGCTCGGGGTCGGGCGCGGCGTGCTCGACCTGAAGGGCGCGGTCGCGGTCGGGCGCCCGACTTTGGCCGACGGGCGGGTGGCGCGCGCCGCCGACCGCGCCGTGCTGGCGCTGGGCGGGCTGTTCCTGTTGCTGCCGCTGGGCATGATTGGCGTCCGCGGCCTGCCGGAACTGGTGGTCGGCCTGCCGGCACAGGTCTGGCCCGCGGCGCTGCGCTCGGTCCTCGTGGCGCTTGCTTCTGCGTTCCTCTGTTTGATGATGGCGCTCGCCCTGTCCGCCTTCATCGACACGCTGCGCGGCCGCCGCGCGGGGCTGGCGCTCGCGGGGGATGTGGTGGGCGTGCTGACCCTCGCGGCCTCGCCCTTCGTGATCGGCACAGCACTTTTCATCGCGATCAATCCGTTTGCCGATCCGTTCGCGCTGGCGCTGCCGGTGACGGCACTCGTCAATGCCGCGATGAGCCTGCCGTTTGCGCTCCGCGTGATCAGCCCCGCCTGGACCGAGATCACGCGGGCCTATGGCGGCTTGTCGGAAAGTGTCGGTCTTCGGGGCTGGCAGCGGGTCCGGCTCCTCTATTGGCCGCTATTGCGCCGCCCGGCGGGGTTCGCGACCGGTCTGTCGGCGGCGCTGTCGATGGGCGACCTTGGTGTGATCGCGCTCTTCGCGACGCCCGATCGCGGCACACTGCCGCTTGTCATGCACCAGCTGATGGGGGCTTACCGTTCGGATGCCGCCGCCGGTGTGGCGCTCCTATTGCTGGCGCTCAGCGCGGCGCTGTTCTGGATTTTTGATCGGGGAGGACGGATTGACACTCGACTGTGAAGGGCTGCGCCTGCGCAACGGAAGTTTCGAACTGACGGCCGATTTCTCGGTGCCGCAGGGTGCAAGCGTGGCGGTGATGGGGCCGTCGGGCGGCGGCAAGAGCAGCCTTCTGGCCGGTCTCGCAGGGTTCCTGCCGGCGGTGGCCGGACGGGTGTGCCTGAACGGCGCGCCGCTCGACGGTGTGCCGCCGGGCGACCGGCCGATGACGCTTCTCTTCCAGGAGCACAATCTCTTTCCGCACCTGACGGTGGCGCAAAATGCGGGGCTGGGGCTGCGGCCGGACCTGAAACTGTCTAGCGAGGACAAGGCCCGCCGTGATGCGGCTCTCGACGAGGTTGGCCTGTCGGGTCTGGGCGCGCGCTACCCGTCCGATCTGTCGGGCGGGCAGCGGTCGAGAGCCGCGCTGGCGCGCGCGCTGTTGCGCGACCGGCCGCTCCTGATGCTCGACGAACCTTTCGCCGCGCTCGGCCCGGCCCTGCGCGCGGACATGCTCGACCTTGTGGCACGTATCCGTGCCGAACAGGGGGCGACGCTGCTGATGGTCACCCATCATCCGGCCGATGCGCGCCGGATTGCCCCCCTGACGATCTTCGTTGATGAGGGCCGCGCCCATGCGCCGGTGGAGACAGAGGTGCTTCTGGCCGATCCGCCTCCGGCGTTGAAACGCTATCTGGGCGAGGTTTGACGGCAAAAGAAAAGGGGCGGTGGTGACCGCCCCTTCTTGTGTCGTCTGTGTGCCGGATCAGGCTGTCTTGCGCTTGATCGGGGCCCAGAGCTTCTTGTTGGTCAGGTAGAGCAGGACCGACAGAAGGATGAGGAAGATCACCGCCGTCAGGCCGGCCTGTTTGCGATCCATCATCTTCGGTTCCGCCGTCCACATCAGGAAGGCGGCCACGTCCACGGCCATCTGCTCGACGGTTGCGGGCGTGCCGTCGGCATATTCGACCAGCTCGTCGCTGAGCGGCGGCGCCATCGAGATCAACCCGCCGGGGAAGGTCTCGTTCTTGTAGAGAATGGTGCCGGCCTGTTCTTCTTCCTCACCCGTATAGTGGGTCAGGAGCGAGGCGATATATTCCGGACCGCCAATGCCGTTGATCAGCTGGCTGATGCCCGTGCCGGCCGGACCGTGGAAGCCCGCGCGGGCCTTGGCCATCAGGCTGAGGTCGGGCGCGCCCACGGCGGTCACTTCGGGGAAGTGGTCCGACGGGATGCTGGCGCGGAAATCGTCCAGTTCGGTGTCGAAGGTCTCGAACTGGGCGGAGTAGGCGCGAACCTGCTCCTCGGAATAGCCCAGATCCTCCAGCGTGCGCAGCGGCACGAATTTCAGGCCGTGGCAGGCCGCGCAGACCTCGGTATAGACCTGAAGTCCGCGCTGAAGCTGGTCCTGATCGTAGGTGCCGAACGGCCCCTCGAAGCTAAAGGCATAATCCTCGACATGTCCGGCACCGCCGGCGGCCAGAGCGGCACCGCCGCTCACAAGGCCAACCGCGACGAGGGCGGACAGGATGCTTTTCTTGATCATCACGTGTTTCCTCTCGTCTCGATCACTCGGCCGGAGTGGCCTTGGGCGGGTAATGCGCATCGAAATCTTCCTCGATGGTCGCGGGCACCGGCAGCGGTTTCTCCAGCACACCCAGCAGCGGCAGGATGATCAGGAAATAGGCGAACCAGTAGATCGCGCCGATGAGCGAGATCGTCGGGATCAGCCCCTCGGCCGGCATCGCGCCGCACCACATCAGGACGAAGAAGTCCACGACGAGGATCCAGAACCACCATTTGAACATCGGGCGGTAGCGGCCGGAACGCACCGAGGAGGTGTCGAGCCAGGGCGCCAGCGCCATGATGAAGATGGAGCCGAACATCACCAGCACGCCGAGGAACTTCGCATCGAGGAAGAGCACGTCGAAGGTGATCGCGCGCAGCATCGCGTAGAAGGGCAGGTAATACCATTCCGGCACGATATGTGCGGGCGTTTTCAGCGCATCCGCTTCGATATAGTTGTCCGGGTGGCCCAGATAGTTCGGCATGAAGCCGACGATCGCGGCGAAGATCGCCAGAACCACGACCAGCGCGAACAGGTCCTTGATGACGAAATAGGGCCAGAAGGGCAGCGTGTCCTTGGCGGCTTCCTCTTTCGATCCGCGGCGCACCTCGACCCCGGTGGGGTTGTTGTTGCCGGTCGTGTGGAAGGCCCAGATATGGACGATCACCAGACCCGCGATCACGAAGGGCAGCAGGTAGTGCAGCGAGAAGAAGCGGTTCAGCGTCGGGTTGCCAACGGCGGGCCCGCCGAGCAGCCATTCCTGAATCGGTGCGCCGATGCCCGGGATTGCACCGAACAGGCCGGTGATCACGGTCGCGCCCCAGAAGGACATCTGGCCCCAGGGCAGAACATAGCCAAGGAAGCCGGTCGCCATCATCGCCAGATAGATCAGCATGCCGATGATCCACGTCACTTCGCGCGGGGCCTTGTAGGACCCGTAATAGAGGCCACGGAAGATGTGGATATAAACGGCGATGAAGAAGAGCGAAGCACCGTTGGCGTGCAGGTAGCGCATGGCCCAGCCCGCATTCACGTTGCGCATGATATGCTCGACCGAGGCAAAGGCCATGTCGACATTCGGCGTGTAATGCATGACCAGAACGATGCCGGTCACGATCTGCAGCGCCAGACAGAATGTCAGGACAATGCCCCAGATCCACATCCAGTTGAGGTTTTTCGGCGTCGGGATCATCAGCGTGTCATAGACAAGCCCCACGATCGGGAGACGCGTATCGAGCCATTTCTCGAATTTCGATTTCGGCTCGTATTTGTCGTGCGGAATACCACCCATTTTGATGTGTCTCCCTTAACCGAGCTGAATGACGCCGTCGGAGACGAAAGTCGCCACCGGAACGGGAAGGTTTTCAGGGGCCGGGCCTTTGCGGATGCGGCCGGCCGTGTCGTAATGGGACCCGTGACAGGGGCAGAACCAGCCGCCGAAGTCACCTGCGTCGCCGAGCGGCACACAGCCGAGATGGGTGCAGACCCCCATCATCACCAGCCATTCGCCATTCTCGTCGAGCGCGCGGTCCTCGTCGGTCGCGGGCGCGTCGCTGGCAATGTTGGCATTGCGCGCATTGGCGTCGGGCAGGTCGGCCAGCGCCACGTCACGGGCGGCGGCGATTTCCTCTTCCGTCCGGTGACGGATGAAGACCGGCTTGCCGAGCCATTTGACGGTGAGCTGGGTGCCGGGCTCCACGCCGCTCACATCCACCTGGATGGAGGACAGGGCCTGAACGTCCGCGCTCGGGTTCATCTGGTTGATCAGGGGCCACACGACGGCACCTGTCGCGACAACACCGGCTGCGCCGGTCGCCACGTACAGAAAGTCGCGGCGGCTGCCTTCTGTTTCTTCTGCGTGAGACAAGAGTATCTCCCCCTTGTGTCTTCCCCCTCGGGGGCTATGAATTCGACATGTCCAGCCGGGCAGGCTGGTCCACGAATTGCTTTAATGGGCGGAACCGCATGGGTCCAGCGGACTTTGCGACGCATGCCCATAAAGGCACGAAAAACGGACGAATCGATGCGCCTTGTGGCCTTTGAGCCGGATATAGCCCCGAATCTGGGCGCCATGATTCGATTGGCCGCCTGTTTCGGGATGCCGCTCGACGTGATCGAGCCCTGCGGATTTCCCTTCTCGGTCAAGGCGCTGCGGCGCGCGGCGATGGACTATGCCGATCTGGCCGACATTTGCCGCCATGACAGCTGGGACGATTACGCCGGTGCGCCGCATGCCGGGCGTCTGGTCCTGCTGACGACCGCGGGGGCGGACCCGCTCTGGGATTTCACATTTGCGCCAGAGGACCGGATCATGGTCGGACGCGAGACCGCCGGCGTGCCCCCGCCTGTCTCTGGCGCCGCCGATGCCCGCCTGCGCATCCCGATGGTGCCGCCCGCACGATCGATGAATGTGGTCACCGCCGCGGCCATCGCGGTCGGCGAGGCAGTTAGGCAAATCGGTCACACTGGCTGAATAAAACCGTCCGAAAACTTGAAACCCGCGTTCACAGCACGGTAACGCTTCCGTGATACCCGTGCTCCGGGTGTGCGTTTATTACAGGTTTTCAATGCTTTCCCGACTAGCCCCTCTGTCGGTCATGTGCCTTCTGGTTCTGACGTGCCTTCTTGCTCCGACCCGCGCCAGCGCGGATGCCGACCGTATGGAACGGATCGGTGACACGCTTCAGATCGCCCTTCCGGTGACGGCGGCTTTCTGTTCCTTCGGAAAATCGGCATTCAAGGACTTTGCCGGGCGGTTCGTGCTCAATATGGGGCTCGTCCACGGCTCGAAAAACCTGCTTGGCGAAGCGCAGATCAACAAGCGCCCCAACGGCGGGGACAAGGGATTTCCCTCCGGCCATACGGCCGCATCGATGCAGGGCGCAGCCTATCTGGCCCGCGAATGCGTGCGGTCGAACCCCTGGGCACAGGCAACGCTGTTCGGCGCCGCGATGTTCGTCGGCGGCAGCCGGATCGAAGCGGGCAAACATTTCCTTTTCCAGGTCATTTGGGGCGGGCTTGTCGGCTTCATGGCCGACCGTGCCTTCCGCGGCACATTCGGGTCCGCGCTCGGCTCCATGGTTCGCCGCCGCCGCCGCCGGCTGCTGGCGCTTGTCCGCGGCAGGGCCGGGGATGAGGCGCAGGTGGACGGGCCGATCCAGCCGACCTGACGTCGCGTTCCGGCGCTGCCGAATGCGGTGCATGTGACAAAAACTTGAACCAAACCCAAGACATAGCCATTCTATGCTTGTGAACCCCCCGGGAAGGACCGCAATGACCCTGATCCGCCGCAAGACCCTTTTTGCACCCTATATCGCCGCCGGACTGATCGGTGCGGCGGGCGCCACCGGTGCGGCGCAGGCGGCGGACCAGCAACTGTCCTTCTATGGCGGGCTGCAGACCGCGCCGCACAGCGTGGTCCAAGGTGTCGACAGCGAGGGCAATGCTTTCGACTTCACCGCCGCATGGGACGGCAAGTCGTTCGAGATGCCGCCCTATTGGGGTGTGCGCTACAATTACTGGCGCAAGGATGACTGGGGCCTGTCGCTCGATTTCAGCCATTCCAAGGTCTATTCCGACGATGCGACCCGCGACGATAACGGGTTCGAGGTGCTGGAATTTACCGACGGCCTGAACGTGCTGACGGTCAATGCCATGCGCCGCTTCTCCGAGCCCGACCGCGCCTGGACACCCTATGTCGGGGCGGGGCTGGGGATCACCGTGCCGCATGTGGAAGTGCAGGCCGATGGCGGCGCGCGCACCAACGGCTACCAGTTCGGCGGCTATGCCGCGCAGGCGCAGGTCGGTGTCGACTATGCGCTGAGCGACCGCTGGTCGGTCTTTGCCGAATACAAGTTCAACTACACGTCGAACGATGTGGAACTGAAGAACGGCGGCAATCTGGAAACCGACATCATCACCAACGCGATCAATCTGGGCGTCAGTTTCGGCTTCTGATCCCGGTCCGATCCGGATCTGAAGGCCAGCCGCGCCCGTCAGGCGCGGCGCGTCGCCTCGATCCGGTCGACACCGAGCAGGTCGAGCACCCGCGCCTCGATATGGCGCGCGGACAGGCCCGCAGCCTCGTACATGGCCTTCGGGCTGTCCTGATCGATGAACGTGTCAGGCAGGGTCATGGACCGGACCTTCAGCCCGCCGTCGAGCAGCCCGTCCTCGGCCATCGCCTGCATTACATGGCTGCCAAACCCGCCGACCGCGCCTTCCTCCAACGTCACGAGAACCTCATGCTCGGCCGCCAACTGCCGGATCAGCGCCATGTCGAGCGGTTTGGCGAAACGGGCATCCGCGACGGTCGGGGCAAGGCCGCGTGCCGCCAGCGCCTCGGCTGCCACCAGACATTCACCGAGCCGCGTCCCGAAGGACAGAAGCGCGACGCGCGCGCCTTCGCGCAGGATCCGGCCACGGCCGATTTCCAACGCCTCGCCGCGGTCGGGCAGGTCGACGCCCACGCCCTCGCCGCGCGGGAAACGGAAGGCCGAGGGCCGGTCGTCGATGGCGACCGCAGTGGCGACCATATGCACCAACTCGGCCTCGTCCGCAGCGGCCATCACCACCATGTCGGGCAGGTTGGCCATATAGGCAATGTCGAACGCACCCGCATGGGTCGGCCCGTCGGCACCCACCAGGCCCGCCCGGTCAATCGCGAACCGCACAGGCAGCTTCTGGATCGCCACATCGTGCACGACCTGGTCATAGCCGCGCTGCAGGAAGGTGGAATAGATCGCGCAGAAGGGTTTCAGCCCGCCCGCTGCCAGCCCGGCGGAGAAGGTCACCGCATGCTGTTCCGCGATGCCCACATCGAAACAGCGTTTCGGAAACCGGTCCTGAAACAGGTTGAGCCCCGTCCCGTCGGGCATCGCGGCGGTGACGGCGACGACCGACGGGTCGCGCTCGGCCTCCGCGATCAGGCTCTGGGCGAAGACCTTGGTGTAGGAGGGCGCGTTGCTCGGCGCCTTGTGCTGCTTGCCGGTGACCAAGTCGAACTTGGCCGTGGCATGGCCGCGGTCGGGGCGGTCCTCGGCATAGCCCTTGCCCTTCTGGGTCAGCGCATGGATCAGGATCGGTCCGTCGGCGCGGGCCTTCACGGTCCGCAGCACGCTGAGAAGCTGCTCCATGTCATGCCCGTCAATCGGCCCGACATAGGTAAAGCCCAGTTCCTCGAAGAGCGTGCCGCCGACCGTCATGCCCTTGACCATTTCCTTCGCGCGGCGCGCACCTTCCTGGAAGGGCGGCGGCAGCAGGCTGACCGCACCCTTGGCCGCGGCCTTCAGGTCCTGAAACGGTGCGCCGGCATAGAGCCGCGACAGATAGGCCGACATGGCGCCGACCGGCGGGGCAATCGACATTTCATTGTCGTTGAGGATCACAATCAGCCGCTGGCCGAGATGTCCGGCATTGTTCATCGCTTCATAGGCCATGCCGGCCGACATGGCGCCGTCACCGATCACGGCAATGGCGTCGCCAAGGCCGGTTTCCGGCGCGCCGCCAAGCTCGCGCGCGACCGCAAAGCCGAGTGCCGCCGAGATCGAGGTGGAACTGTGCGCCGCCCCGAACGGGTCATAGGGGCTTTCCTTGCGTTTGGTGAAGCCCGACAGCCCGCCACCCTGACGCAGCGTGCGGATCCGGTCGCGCCGGCCGGTCAGGATCTTGTGCGGGTAGCATTGATGGCCGACATCCCAGATCAGCTTGTCGCGCGGCGTGTCGAAAACCGCGTGGATCGCGACCGTCATCTCCACCACGCCAAGGCCCGCGCCCAGATGCCCGCCGGTCTCTGACACGGCGGAAATCGTCTCGGCCCGCAACTCGTCGGCCAGCCGGCGCAGCTCGGTATCGGACAGGCCCTTCAGGTCCGCAGGAAAGCGGACGCGGTCAAGCAGCGGGGTCTCTGGTCGGCTGTCGGTCACGGGTGCTCCCGGTTTGGTCGAAATCAGCTGGTGCGCTGTATGGCGAAACGGGCCGCCTGACGCAAGTTTTCCGCCGCCAGGCCGAAGGGCGACAGATGGCTGATCGCCTCCTCCGCCAGTTCGCTTGCGCGGCGTTTGGCGCCGTCGATGCCGAGGATCGACACGAAGGTCGCCTTGCCTGCCGCATCATCCTTGCGCAGCCGCTTGCCCGCGGCCTCGGCATCGCCGGTCACGTCGAGAATATCGTCCTGCACCTGAAAGGCCAGCCCGAGCGCATCTGCATAGGCCACGAAGGGCGACGGGTCGGAGCGGGACAGGAGCGCGCCGGCCTCTGCCGCGCAGCGGATGAGCGCGCCGGTTTTCAGCGATTGCAGCGCGGATATCTCGTCGAGTGACAGCGGCGAGACCGCCGTCTCCGCCGCGATGTCGAGCGCCTGACCGCCGACCATGCCGAAGACGCCGCCCGCCTGCGCAAGGCTGCGGATGAGCTTGATCCGGATCGCCGGGTCCTGCGCGGTCTGCGCGCCGGTCAGAATCTCGAAGGCCAGGGTCTGGAGCGCGTCGCCGGCCAGCACCGCGGTCGCCTCGTCCCAGCGCTTGTGGACGGTCGGCTTGCCGCGCCGCAGATCGTCATCATCCATGCAGGGCAGATCGTCGTGGATGAGCGAATAGGCGTGGATACATTCGATCGCGGCCCCCACCCGTTCGGCCGGCACCCGCGGGGCACGGAACATGCCCGCGATTTCCAGCGTCAGGAACGCGCGCAGCCGCTTGCCGCCCGACAGGGTCGCATAGCGCATGGCGGCGGCCAGTTCGGTCTCGGCGGCGGGCAGAAGCGCGTCGAGACGGTCCTCAACGGCAGAAGCCGCCTGCGAGAGGGCGGCGTGAAACGCCAGCTGTTTGGGGTCCATGGTGGGCTCCGCGTGGCTCTGGATCAGTTGATCTCGACCGGCGCGGCGCCGGTGGCCTGACCGTCGGGCCCTTGGGTGATCTGGGCGACCTTTTCCTCGGCCGCCTTCAGTTTCTGTTCGCAATGGGCCTTCAGCGCCGCGCCGCGCTCGTAAAGCGCGATCGACTCCTCCAGCGGCACGTTGCCCGATTCCAGCTTCTCGACCAGCGTTTCCAGTTCGGCCAGTGCCTGTTCGAAACTCAGATCGGAAAGCGGTGCGGTCATTGTCCATGCTCCATCAGCGTTGCCACATGCGCCGCCATGCCCGACGCCAGACCTTCCAGATCATATCCGCCCTCCAGAGTCGAGACCAGCCTGCCGCCCGCATGGGTGGCCGCTAACCGGCAGAGATCCGCCGTCACGCGGGCGAAATCCGCGTCCTGCCAGTTCAGGTTGGCGAGCGGGTCGCGGGCATGGGCGTCGAAGCCCGCAGAGACCAGCACAAGCTCCGGCTTGAACGCGTCGAGCATGGGCAGGATCTGGCGGTCCATCGCGCGGTGAAGGTCCGCGCCGTCGCTGCCGGGCGCCAGCGGCACGTTGAGGATCTGGCCATGCGCACCGCGCTCGTCGGCCCGCCCGGAGCCGGGATAGAGCGGCATCTGGTGGGTGGAGGCAAAGCGGATGCGCGGCTCGTCCCACAGCAGGTCCTGCGTGCCGTTGCCGTGATGCACGTCGAAATCGACGATGGCCACCCGGTCGAGCCCGTGCCGCTCCAGCGCGTGTTTCGCCGCGATCGCGACCGTGCCGAACAGGCAGAAGCCCATCGCCCGGGTCCGTTCCGCATGGTGGCCGGGCGGGCGCATGGCGACGAAAGCGTTCCCGGCGTCACCGGCCAGCACGCGGTCGACCGCCGCGATGCAGCCGCCGACGGCGTGCAGCGCGGCGTCAAGGCTGCCGGGCGACATATGCGTATCGGGATCGAGCGCGACGCTGCCCTGCGCGGGCGCTGCGGCGCGGACCGCGTCGATATGGGATTGCGGGTGCGCCAGCAGAAGATCGGCATCGCTGGCGGCGGGGGCCTCCTGCCGGTCGAGCGCGGCGAATTCCGGTGCGTCGAGCGCGGTCAGGATCGCGTCCATCCGGGCGACCCGTTCGGGGTGGCCGTCGGGCGTCAGGTGGTCGAGCGCAGACGGGTGGGTATAGAGCGCGGTGGTCATCGGTCGGGTCTCCGCTGTCGGCGGGCCACGCCGTGCGGCGCGGCGGGTGGTCGGATTGGGGGGTGCGGGGACGGCGCGTCAGTCGGGCGCGAGCATATAGCCCGAGCCGCGCACCGTTTGCAGGTAGCGCGGCAGGCGCGGGTCGGCCTCGATCTTGCGGCGCAGGCGGGTGATCTGCACATCGACGGCGCGCTCCTGCGCCTGACCGTCGTCGCGGCCCAGTTCCTCGACCAGTTGCGCCCTCGAGATCGGCTTGTTGGGCTTGGCGGAGAAGATCCGCATCAGCGCGTTTTCCGTCGCGGTCAGTTTCACCGGCTCATTGTCCATCCAGAGCTCGCCCCGGCTGAGGTCATAGCGCGCGTTGCCCATGTGCAGGGTCTTGGGCGGCTGCGGTTCGGGGTCCTCGCGCGGGACGCGGCGCAGGATCGCGTTGATCCGCAGCAGGAGTTCCTTCGGCTCGAACGGTTTGGCCAGATAGTCGTCCGCGCCGCATTCGAGCCCCTTGATCCGGTCCTCCGCATCGCCCTTCGCGGTGAGGAGCAGGATCGGGGTCTGCATCTCACGCCGCAGGTCGCGGGTGAGCGAGAACCCGTCCTCCCCGGGCATCATCACGTCGACGACGAGCAGGTCGAAATCGAGCCCCTTGAGAAGCCGCCGGGCATGCGCCGCATCGCGCGCGACCGACACCCAGAACCCGTTGCGGGCGAGAAACTTGCGGATCAGGTCGCGGATGCGCGCATCATCGTCGATGACCAGGATATGCGCGTCATCATGCTGCAGCGCGCCGTTCATGCCCGGGTCTCCATCATCCGCAGGATGCGTTCCCGCAGGTCCGGATCGATCATCTGTTCCAGCACGGTGCGGAACCCCTGCACCGATTCCGGTCCGGCGGTGGAATAGGCGCGGCGCATGCGTACCCGTTGCGAGGCCGAAAGCTCCTGTTCCAGCGCCTGGCCCTTGTCGGTCAGGAAGAGGTTGCGCTGCCGCCGGTCGGTGCGCCCGACACGGCTGTCCACGAGCCCGTCCTCCACCAGTTGCCGCAGCACGCGGTTCAGCGATTGCTTGGTGACACCGAGAATGTCGAGCAGGTCGTTGACCGTCAGGCCGGGGCGCCGGTTGATGAAATGGATCGCGCGGTGATGGGCGCGGCCATACGCATAATTTTCGAGGATCCGGTCGGGATCGGCGGTGAAGCAGCGATAGGCGAAGAACATCAGTTCGATGCCCTGCCGGAGCTGGTCGTCGGTCAGGAAGAGCAGTTGCTCGCCCTTGCTCTGCCCGGTGGTCAATGTCGAATTCTGCATGCCTGCGTGCCCCGCATGTTTCACCTGCGTGATCAGTTTATGTCAGTCTTGTTGACTTTCCAAGAATCAATTGCTAGCAAACCCCGTGTTTTGTGAAACTTTCCGTCAAAAGAGGCGGGTGTAGCGCAATTATTGCAAATGTCCGCAGCGTCATCAGGGAGGTGTCGCGCGGCGAGACAGGATAGGACAGGCCCATGGCGGGATCATATGACGATCGTGACGGATTCATCTGGATGGATGGCCAGCTGGTGGATTGGCGCGATGCCAAGGTGCATATCCTGACCCATGCGCTGCATTATGCCTCCTCGGTCTTCGAGGGCGAGCGCTGCTACAGTGGCACCATCTTCAAATCGCGAGAACATTCCGAGCGCCTGCTGGCATCGGGCCGTGCGATGGATATCCCGATTCCCTATTCGGTCGACGAGATCGAGGCCGCAAAGGCGGCCGCGCTGAAGGCCAACAACCTCAAGGACGCCTATGTCCGTGCGATCTGCTGGCGCGGCTCGGGCGAGGATATGGGCGTCGCCTCCTCGCGCAATCCCGTGCACATGGCGGTCGCCGCCTGGGAATGGGGCGCCTATTATGGCGATGCGAAAATGAAGGGCGCAAAGCTCGACATTTCCAAGTGGAAGCGGCCCAGCCCCGAGACGATCCCCTGCCATGCCAAGGCGGCGGGTCTCTATATGATCTGCACCATGTCCAAACATGCGGCAGAGGCAAAGGGCTGTTCGGACGCGATGATGTTCGACCATCGCGGCTATGTGGCCGAGGCGACCGGCGCCAACATCTTCTTCGTCAAGGATGGCGAGGTGCACACGCCCAAGCCGGACAGCTTCCTCAACGGGATCACGCGGCAGACCGTCATCACCATGCTGAAGGACCGCCAGATCAAGGTGCACGAGCGCCATATCCTGCCCGAGGAACTGGAAGGGTTCGAACAGTGCTGGCTGACCGGTACGGCGGCCGAGGTCACGCCCGTCGGCCAGATCGGCGACTATACGTTCGAGGTCGGCCAGCTGACGCGAGATGTCGCAGACGCCTACGAGAAGCTTGTGCGCGGCATTTCCTGACCTAGCTGTTGATCAGGGTCAAGGCAGCGGTCCGCTGGCCCCTGCTACACCCTGATCGAACAGACAGGAAAGGAAGTGACCCATGTCGCACACGCCCCACGAACTGGCCGAGGAATTTCCCGAGTCCGTCGACAGGATCAGCAAGCTGAAATCGTCGGACGCGCATTTCGCCAAACTGTTCGACGCCTATCATGACGTGAACCGGGACATTCACCGCGCGGAAACGAATGTCGAGCCGACGGATGACCTGCACATGCAGGAAATGCGCAAGCAGCGGATGGTCCTGAAGGACGAGATCGCGGCGATGCTGGCCGGCTGACAGCCCGCCGGTTCGGACCGCACGACACAGCGAACGGCGTCCCGTTGCGGGGCGCCGTTTTGCTTGTGGAGCGCCGCGCTTTCTGGTTTCCCTGTCGCCAAGGTGAAGGCGGGCGCCGTGCCCGACCGACCAGCCGGAAATTCAGGAGCCGCCCCATGAGCCAGACACGCAAGATCATCATCGACACCGACCCGGGGCAGGATGATGCGGTCGCGATCCTGCTCGCGCTGGCCTCGCCCGAACTGGAGGTGCTGGGGATCACGGCTGTCGCGGGCAATGTGCCGCTGGCGCTCACCCAGAAAAACGCGCGGATGATCTGCGAACTGGCCGGCCGGCCGGACATGAAGGTCTTTGCCGGTGCCGCCCGCCCGCTCATGCGTCCGCTCGTCACCGCGGAATATGTGCACGGAAAGACCGGACTCGACGGACCGGACCTGCCGGACCCGACCATGCCGTTGCAGGCGCAGGGCGCGGTTGATTTCATCATCGACACGCTGCGCGCCGAACCCGAAGGCAGCGTCACGCTCTGCGCGCTTGGTCCGCTTACCAATGTGGCGCTCGCACTCATTCAGGCGCCCGACATTGCGCCGCGCATCCGCGAGATCGTCCTGATGGGCGGCGGCTGTTTCGAGGGCGGCAACACGACCCCGGCGGCGGAGTTCAACATCTATGTCGATCCGCACGCGGCCAAGACGGTCTTTGCCAGCGGGGTTCCGATCACGGTCTTCCCGCTCGACGTGACCCATCGCGCGCTCACGTCGCGCGACCGGGTGGAGGCGTTTCGTTCACTCGGCACGCCGGTTGGCACCGCCACGGCCGAACTGCTCGACTTTTTCGAGCGGTTCGACGAGGCCAAATACGGCACCGATGGCGGCCCCCTGCATGATCCGAACGTGATTGCCTGGCTCTTGCAGCCTGAGCTTTACACCCACCGCCATGTGAACGTGGAAATCGAGACCGGATCGGAACTGACCATGGGCATGACCGTGGTCGACTGGTGGGGTGTCACCGACCGTGCGCCGAACGCGACCTATGTGCGCGATCTCGACGATGCGGGCTTCTTCGCGCTCTTGACCGAGCGGCTTGCCACGCTGTGATTCCCGTGGGGCGGCGCGTCACGTCTTGACCCGTCTTGAGACGGTCATAAATGCTGTGATACCCTGATCCCACCAGCACCGGGCTGTTCCGGTGCCTTCATAGGAGGAAAACGTTCTGTCAGAACGACTCGATGCGGACCATTCCGCTCCCGATCCGGCACCCGCGGCAGGGACTGGCCGGACCGAAACCGACAGCGCAACGCTGCGCCGCCTCATCCTGACATCGCTGGAAGACGACAAGGCCGAAGATGTCGTGGCCATCGACCTTCGTGGCAAATCCGAAATGGCCGACACGATGATCATCGCGTCGGGCCGTTCGTCGCGTCAGGTCGGCGCGATTGCCGAACATCTGGTCGACACGCTCAAGGCCGAAGCCGGCATCCTGTGCCGTATGGAAGGCAAGGACCAGGGCGACTGGGTCCTGATCGACTGCGGCGACGCGGTCGTCCATGTCTTCCGTCCGGAAGTGCGCGAGTTCTACCAGCTCGAAAAGATGTGGCTGTCGGTGGACGAACAGGTCAAACGGACCGGCCAGCAGGACTGACCGGATCCGATGCGCGTGACCATACTGGCCGTCGGGCGGTTGCGCGCCGGTCCCGAAAAGGACCTGATCGATGACTACCTGACCCGCTTTGACCGCAGCGGGCGCGCGCTGGGCCTTGGCCCGGCCGAGGTGCGCGAGGTCGAGGACCGCAAGGGTGGCGGCCGCGCCGCCGAGGGCGCGCTTCTGGACCGGGCGGTCCCGCAGGGCGCGGCGCTGGTCGGGCTTGATGAGCGCGGCAAACTCCTGACATCGCCGGACTTCGCCACCCGCATCGCCGACTGGCGCGATGCCGGGCAACGCGACCTTGTCTTCCTGATCGGCGGTGCGGACGGGCTCGATCCTGAATTGCGGGCGCGCTGCGATATGCTCCTGTCCTTCGGCAAGATGGTCTGGCCGCATATGCTGGCCCGCGTGATGCTGAGCGAACAGCTCTACCGGGCGTCGTCGATCCTTGCCGGCGCTCCGTATCACCGGGGGTGAACCGGCAACCCGTTGCGGGCGGGCCGCGCCGCGCCTTGCACCGCGCCCGAGCCGCGCCTAGAACGGGGCAGCCTGTCCAATTCCCCGCAAGGAGAGCCGCGTGACCCACCCGAAACCCGTCGTTCTGTGCATTCTCGATGGCTGGGGCCTGAGCGACCGGCGCGAGGACAATGCCGTCGCGCTTGCCGACACGCCCAATTTCGACCGGATCATGCGCGACTGTCCCAATGCCACGCTGCATGCGCAGGGCAACAATGTCGGCCTGCCGGAGGGCCAGATGGGCAACAGCGAGGTCGGCCATACCAATATCGGGGCGGGGCGCGTGGTCTGGATGACCCTGCCGCGGATCGACCGCGCGATCGAGGACGGGTCGTTTGACGAAAATGATGCGCTGGGGCAGGTGATCGACAGGCTGAAGGACACGGGCGGCACGGCCCATCTGGCCGGGCTGGTCTCTCCGGGCGGCGTCCATTCGCACCAGCGCCACATCGCGCGGCTGGCACAGGTGATCGCAGATGCAGGCGTGCCGGTGGCCGTGCATGCGTTTCTCGACGGGCGGGACGTGGCCCCGAAATCCGCGCTCGACCAGGTGGCAGAGCTGGAGGCGGCGCTGCCCGACGGTGCCACGATTTCAACGGTCAGCGGCCGGTTCTACGCGATGGATCGCGACAATCGCTGGGACCGGGTCAGCCGGGCCGCAGCCGCGATCCTGAAGGGTGACGGCAACAGCGCTGACAGCGCCCGGGCCGCCATCGAGGCGGCCTATGCCAATGGCGACACGGACGAATTTGTCGAGCCGACCGTGATCGGCGGCTATGCGGGCGCTTCGGACGGGGACGGGATCGTCTTCGGCAATTTCCGCGCCGACCGCGCGCGGGAGATCCTGTCGGCCCTGCTCGATCCGGAATTTGATGGCTATGACACCGGCCCGCGCCCCGACTTCGCGGCGGCCTGTGGTCTGGTGGAATATTCCACGCGCCATGCCGAACTGATGGGCGTGATGTTTCCGCCCGAGGAAATCGTCAACACGCTCGGGGCCTATGTCTCGGCGCAGGGGCGCACGCAGTTGCGGCTCGCGGAGACCGAGAAATACCCGCACGTCACCTTCT
The DNA here is from genome assembly GCF_009833495.1 of Oceanomicrobium pacificus. Classification (GTDB taxonomy): domain Bacteria; phylum Pseudomonadota; class Alphaproteobacteria; order Rhodobacterales; family Rhodobacteraceae; genus Oceanomicrobium; species Oceanomicrobium pacificus. The sequence goes on from NZ_WUWG01000001.1 coordinate 1,187,469, forward strand.
TCCTCAATGGCGGGGTGGAGACACCCTATCCCGGCGAGGACCGCTACATGGCGCCCTCTCCGAAAGTGCGGACCTATGACCTGCAGCCCGAAATGTCGGCCGGCGAGGTGACCGACAAGCTCGTCTCCGCGATCCGCGGCGGCGCCTATGACCTGATCGTCGTGAATTTCGCCAATCCCGACATGGTCGGCCACACCGGCAGTCTGGAAGCCGCGATGGCGGCCTGTGCGGCCGTGGATGAGGGTGTCGGTGCGGCGCTCGAAGCGCTCGAGGAGGTGGGTGGCGCGATGCTGCTCACGGCGGATCATGGCAATTGCGAGGTGATGGTCGATCCCGAAACCGGCGGGCCGCACACGGCGCATACGCTCAATCCGGTGCCGGTGGTGCTGGTCGGCGGTCCGGACGGCGCCAAGCTGCGCGACGGTGGCAATCTGGGCGATCTGGCGCCGACCCTTCTGGCCCTGATGGGCCTGCCGCAGCCTGCCGAGATGACCGGCCGGTCGCTTCTCGACGGGGATGTTGCTGGCGCGTGACCGGTCGCCTTGCCCTTCCCCTGCTGGCGGCGCTGGCGCTGACCGTCGGGTCGTTTGTTGCGGCCCAGACGCCTTCTGGTTCTGCGGGGGACACGGCCCGAGCCGCCGCACTCATTCGCAACGCGGCCGCCGCGCTTGCGGATGCGCGGTCCGCGGCCAATCGCGGACAGGCGCTTGCCGCGGCGGCCCGAGCCTACGAGACCGCGCTCGTCGCTCTGCGCGATGCGATCCGGCGCACATCGGTGGCCGAGCAGGCTTTGAGCGGGCAGTTGGCGGAACGCGCGGAAGCGCGGGACCGGCTTCTCGACATGTTGGGGCGCATGGAGCGGGTGCGCGAGCCCGATACGCTCATCCATCCCGAAGGCGCATTGGCGACCGCCCGCGCGGCGATGATCGTCAGCGAGATCCTGCCCGGCCTGCGCCGCGAGGCCGAGGCGCTGGCGACCGCGACACGCCGGCTGGCAGAACTGCAGGCGGAGCAGCGGCTTTTGCAAGAGGATTTGCGCATCGGTCTGGACGGGATCGAACAGGTGCGGGCGCAATTGGCCGCGGCCCTCGAACGGTCGGGTGACCTGCCGCCGCGCTATGCCGACAGTTCCGCGCGGATGGCGCAGATGGCCGAGGACAGCGCCTCGCTTGACGCGTTTGCCGCGTCGCTGGTCGCGGCCGGTCTGGCTGACGCGGCGCCCGGATCGGACCCGCTCACCGCCGATGGACGCCTGCCCCCGCCGGTTGCGGGTTCTGTGCTGCGGGCCTTTGGAGATGCGGACGCGGCCGGGATCGAACGGCCCGGTCTTGTGCTGCGCGCGCCGCCGCTGTCGGTCGTGACCGCGCCTGTCGATGCGACCGTACGTTATGCGGGGCCGTTTCTCGATTACGGGCTCGTCGCAATTCTTGAGCCGCATGCCGATCTGCTCCTCGTGCTGGCCGGTCTCGACCAGCTTTACCTGCGCGAAGGCGACGTGGTGCGCGGGGGCGATCCGGTCGGTGCGCTCGGCGGTCAGGCGCCGCAAGCTGATGAATTTTTGATCGAGGCGACAGACGGGACTGGCGGGACATTTCAGGAAACGCTTTATATAGAGGTCAGGCAGCGCGGCGAGGCGGTGGACCCGGCAGACTGGTTCGCCCTGTCCGAAACGGACCCGTCCGAACAGCAAGGGAAAGCCGAATGAAGAAGAGTTTGATGGCAGCGGTCGGTGGCGTGGCGGCCGGCGTTCTGGTGACAACGCAACTGGCGGCACCGCTGGTTGCACAGGAAGCCGAGGAGAAACGGTCCACCTACGAGCAGCTTGACCTGTTCGGCGACATTTTCGAGCGGGTGCGCTCGGGTTATGTCGAGGATGTGGACGAGGCCGACCTGATCGAAAGCGCCATCAACGGGATGCTGAACGCGCTCGACCCGCATTCGAGCTATTTGCCGCCGCAGGATTTCGACGATATGCGGGTGGAGACGAGCGGCGAGTTCGGCGGACTCGGGATCGAGGTCACGCAGGAGAACGGTTTCGTCAAGGTCGTCTCTCCGATCGATGACACGCCGGCGGCCGAGGCCGGTGTTCTGGCCGGCGACTTCATCACCCATGTGGATGGCGAGCCGCTTCTGGGCCTGACGCTCGACGAATCCGTCGATCTGATGCGCGGGCCGGTTGGTTCCGATATCGAGATCACCATCGCCCGCGAGGATGAGGACGAACCCATCGTGCTCACCATCGTGCGCGACGTCATCAAGGTGGCTGCGGTGCGCTCGCGGGTCGTCGGCGACACGGTTGTGCTGCGCATCTCCAGTTTCACCGAACAGACGTTCGACAATCTCGAAGAGGAGATCGCCGAACAGGTGGCCGAACTGGGCGGTATGGAGCAGGTGGGCGGTTTCGTGCTCGACCTGCGCAACAACCCCGGCGGTCTGCTGAATCAGGCGATCCTTGTCTCCGACGCGTTCCTCGATGCTGGCGAGGTCGTCTCGACCCGTGGTCGCAATGCAGGCGACAGCGAACGCTACAATGCCACGCCGGGCGATCTGGCCGAGGGCAAGCCGGTTGTCGTGCTCATCAATGGCGGGTCGGCTTCCGCATCGGAGATCGTTGCGGGCGCGCTTCAGGACCACCAGCGCGGCATCGTTGTCGGCACGCCGAGCTTCGGCAAGGGTTCCGTTCAGACCATCGTGCCGCTGCAGGGCGGTGGCGCGATGCGCCTGACGACGGCGCGCTACTACACGCCGTCGGGCCGGTCCATCCAGGCGCTGGGCGTCGCGCCTGACATTCTGGTGGAGCAGCGGTTCCGCGATCCGGATGCGATCGAGGAGGGCGATCTGCCCGAACTGCGGTCGGAGGCCGATCTGCGCGGGGCGCTTGGCAACGACTCCCTGACCGAAGACGAGCGCAAGCAGCTCGAAGAGGAACGGGCCGAGCAGGAAGAGATCGCCGAGCGGCGCGAGGAGGATTACCAGCTCGCCTATGCGCTCGACATCATCAAGGGCCTGCGGGTTCTGGAACGGGACTGAGCGCGCACCCGTGCCCGGTTCCGGTCAAACACCGAGCGAGGCCGCCTATGCGGCCTTGCCCTACCGCCCCTGCGTGGGCGTGGTGCTGCGCAATCCCGACGGCCTGATCTTCGCCGGCCAGCGGATCGACAATCCCGGGCCGGCCTGGCAGATGCCGCAGGGCGGGATCGATCCGGGCGAGGCCCCGCAAACCGCGGCCCTGCGCGAACTGGCAGAGGAAACAGGTCTGGCCCCCCATGCGGTGCGGGTCACCGCCGAGACGCCCGACTGGCTCCGCTACGACCTGCCGCGGGAGCTTGTCGGCAAGCTCTGGAAAGGCCGCTATCGCGGACAGGAGCAGAAATGGTTCCTGATGGATTTCGACGGGCCGGACAGCTTGATCGACATCGCGACGGAGGTGCCGGAGTTTTCCCGCTGGCAATGGATGACGCCCGACGATCTGGTTGCGGCGATCGTGCCGTTCAAACGCGCGCTCTACCGGTCCGTCTTCGACGCGCTGGGCGATGATCTGGCCGCGGGGCCAGTCCGGCGCTGACCGGTCAGCCCGGCAGGTCGAGCCGGTCGGCCGGCATCAGCGGAAAGAACCGGCCGGATGAGCGCAGCCCGAACCAGTCCTGCCCGTCCATCTGTTCCACCGTCCCGATATCGGCGAGCCGCACGAAACTTTTCCGGTCAATGAGCGCCTCTAGCCGCGCGCGTACCTCAACATAGGGCGACGGCTCGCCCGTCTCCGGATCTTCCGCCAGACGGAGCGGGTGGTCCGCGTCCAGCGTGACATGGTCGCCGACATTCGTCTCGAATGTCAGGCGCTGGTCCGGACCGGGATCTTCAACTGTGAAATCCACCGCGACGAAGGGCGCGTCATCGACCGTGATGCCGACTTTCTCCACCGGTGTCACAAGGAAGTAATCGTCGCCGTCGCGCCGCAGGATGGTAGAGAAGAGCCGCACCATGCGTTTCCGACCGATCGGCGTGCCCTGATAAAACCAGGTGCCGTCGCGCGCGATCCGCATGTCGAGATCCCCGCAGAAGGGCGGGTTCCACAGGTGCACCGGCGGCAGGCCACGACCCTTGGCCTGCGCGGTGCTGGCGGCCTCGGCCAGTCCGGCGGCGCGGTCCGTTCCGCCTGTTTCCGCGGCCGGATCACTCTTCGGCGTCACGAAGTTCTGAGTTTTCCCCGACATGGTGCTGTGCTTTCCTTGGCGCTGGCCCCTGCTTTGCGCAAGAATAGCGGGTGAGTCCCGGCAAGGCACGGGCAAAGGGAGGAACATACGCGTGAGTGAGATTGAGCAGGACGACCCGGTCGCAACCATCGAAGCGGCAGGGCAGCGCCTGCGCGATGCGCGGGAAATGCTGTCGCGCAGGATCATCGGGCAGGACAGGGTTCTCGACCTGAGCCTGATCGCTCTTCTGTGCGGCGGGCACGGGTTGCTCGTCGGCGCACCGGGGCTGGCAAAGACCCGGCTGGTGGATACGCTGGGCACGGTGCTCGGCCTCGACAGCAAGCGGGTGCAGTTCACGCCGGATCTTATGCCGGCCGATATTCTCGGGGCCGAAGTGCTGGAGACCGGCAAGGATGGCAGCCGTGCATTCAAATTCATCGAGGGTCCGGTCTTCTGCCAGCTTCTGATGGCGGACGAGATCAACCGCGCCAGCCCGCGCACCCAGTCGGCGCTCCTGCAGGCGATGCAGGAAGGTCAGGTGACAATCGCCGGGGCGCAGCGCCCGCTTGCGCGGCCGTTCCATGTTCTTGCGACGCAGAACCCGATCGAACAGGAAGGCACATATCCGCTGCCCGAAGCTCAGCTGGACCGGTTTCTTGTCCAGATCGACGTGGATTTCCCCGACCGCGCGGCGGAGCGCGACATCATTCTGGCAACGACAGGCGCCACGGATGCGGATGTGACGGGTGTGCTGGATGCGGGCGAGTTGATGGGCATGCAGGCGCTGGTGCGCCGGATGCCGGTCGGCGATGCGGTGGTCGAGGCGATCCTCGATCTGGTCCGCGCCGCCCGGCCCGGAACACCCGACAGCGCCGCCGTCACCGACGAGGCCGTCAGCTGGGGGCCGGGGCCGCGTGCCGCGCAGGCGTTGATGCTTGCAAGCCGTGCCCGCGCCCTGATCGAGGGCCGGCTGGTGCCGGACGCGGGCGACGTGGCCGCGCTGGCCCGTCCGGTTCTGAAACACCGGATGGCGCTCAGCTTCGCCGCACGTGCCGAAGGGCGGTCGGTCGAGGATGTGATCGACCAGCTCGTTGCCGACCATCTGCGGGTCGAGGCCGCCGCGTGAGCACGCCGCGTCCGACCCATCTCGACCATCCCGGCCGCGCCGTCTGGCTGCGCCGGGATGCCGAGCAGGTATCGGGCGCTCTGCCGCCGCTTCTGGCCGAGGCCGAACGGCTGGCAAGGACGGTCTCCATGGGGTTGCACGGACGTAAGCGCGCCGGACCGGGGGAGGATTTCTGGCAGTATCGTCACGCGATGCCGGGCGACGTGCTCGACCAGGTGGACTGGCGGCGCTCCGCCCGCTCCGACGGGCTCTTCATCCGCGAAAAGGAATGGCAGGCCGCGCAGACGGTCGCGCTCTGGGTCGATCCGTCCCGCGCGATGGACTATCGCAGCGCGGATGCACCGCGCAGCAAGGCGGAGCGCGCGCGGCTGATCGCACTGGCGCTGGCGATCCTGCTCAATCGCTCGGGCGAGCGGGTCTCGCTTCTGGGCGTCGATCCGCCACTGCCGCCACGATCGGGACCGGCGCAACTGTCGCGCATGGCGATGGCGCTGACCGCGCAGGACGATGACCGGCCCGACTATGGCCGTCCGCCAGACGGGCCGATGCCGCGCGGCGGACGGGCGGTGTTCCTGTCGGATTTCATGGGCGCACGGGACGAGCTGTTCGCAGGGCTTGCCAGTGCAGCCCAACGCGGCGTGTCCGGCTGTTTCGTGCAGATCCTCGATGAGAGCGAGGAAACCTTTCCTTTCGATGGCCGCACGGTCTTTCGCAGTGTTGGCGGATCGGTGCGGTTCGAAACGCAGCGTGCCCGCGCGCTGCGCGATGCCTATCAGGCGCGGTTGGCGCAACGCCGCGCGGAGCTTCAGGACGTGGCGCGGCGGACCGGCTGGCAATGCCTGTTCCACCGGACATCCGAGAGCCCGCGCAAGGCGCTCCTGTGGCTCTACATGGCGCTCGGGGGGCAGGACTGAATGCTGAGCCTAGGTCCCGTCGCCTTCCTGTCACCCTGGCTTCTGGCCGGGCTTCTTGCCCTTCCGGTGCTCTGGTGGCTGTTGCGTGCCGTGCCGCCGCGCCCCGCCGAGCGGATCTTTCCCGGCGTGCGGCTGCTTCTGGGGCTGAACGACCCCGAAGTGACGCCCGACCGCACGCCCTGGTGGCTACTGGCCCTTCGGATGCTGGCGCTGGCCGCTGCGATCATCGGGTTCGCCCTGCCGGTTCTGAACCCGCAGGAGGACACTCTTGCCGACGGCCCGCTTTTGCTGCTGGTCGACGGTGGCTGGGCCAGCGCCGACGACTGGCCCGACAGGGTTGCCCGGCTGGAGGTCGCGGTCGACGCCGCGGTAAGCGAGGGCCGGCCGGTGGCGCTCGTCCATGTGGCCGCCGGACCGCCTGCATCGGGCGATCTGCCGCTCGGCGAGGCGGAGGCGCTGCGCACCCGGCTGGCCGGGCTGGAACCGCGGCCCTGGGCACCGGATGCGGCGCCCGTCACAGATTGGCTGCGCGGCCTTCCGGAGGACACGCCCGCGTTCGAGACACTCTGGCTGACCGACGGGCTGGCCCGCGACGGCATTGCGCCGCTGGCCGCCGAATTGCAGCGTTTCGGACCGGTGACGATGGTGGGCACCGGCGCGCAACTGCGGGCGCTCACCGCGCCGACCCTCGATGGCGGGATGCTGTCGGCCACGGTTCTGCGCCCCGAAGCGGGTCCGGAGGAAAGCCGCCAGGTTGCCATTATCGGCCTTGATCCGACGGGAACCGAACGCCGGCTTGCCACCGTGACCGCAGCATTTGCCCCCGGCGAGACGGAGGTCGCCGTCGCGCTCGACCTGCCGGTGGAGACCCGCAACCGCGTGTCCCGTCTGCGGCTCGAAGGGGTGACGTCCGCGGGCGCCGTCGCGCTGGCCGACGACACGCTGCGCCGCCGCAAGGTGGGCATCCTGTCGGCTGCCGCGGCACAGGAAGGGCAGAACCTGACCGACCCGCTTTTCTACCTGCGCAAGGCGCTGGAGCCGAGCGCCGACCTGATCGACGGGGTGCTGACCGACATCCTGAACGCCGCGCCCGATGTGCTGATCCTGGCCGATGTCGGGCGGCTGTCGGCGGGCGAGCAGGTGCTCATTAGCGACTGGGTCGAGGGTGGCGGCAAGCTGGTGCGGTTTGCCGGACCACGGTTGGCGGCGAGCCAGGGCGGCCCTGGCAGTGTCGACCCGCTCTTGCCGGTGCGCCTGCGTGCCGGCGGGCGCGACCTTGGCGGCGCCCTGTCCTGGGGCGCGCCGAAAGCCTTGCGACCCTTCCCCGAGACGAGCCCCTTTGCCGGGCTGGATGTGCCGGCTGATGTGTCCGTATCCCGTCAGGTGGTCGCGCAGCCCGACCCCGATCTGGCGGGCAAGGTGATGGCGGCGCTTGAGGATGGAACGCCGCTGGTGACCGGCACGGCCATGGGCGACGGTCAGGTGATCCTCTTCCATGTCACGGCCAATGCCGAATGGTCGAACCTGCCGCTTTCCGGCCTGTTCCTGTCGATGCTGGAACGGCTGTCGCTGACGGCCACGGGAAGGCGGGCGGCTGCGGACCTCGACGGGGACACCCGAATCTGGACGCCGGAGATCGTGCTCGACGGGTTCGGCGCGCTGGTGCCCGCAGGCGATCTGGCGGGCGTGCCCGGGACGCGGCTTGCGGGCGAACCGCCCGCGGCCGATGCGCCACCGGGCCTGTATAGTGCAGGCGGGCAGGCGCGGGCCGTGAACCTGCTCGGCGACGGGGCAAAGCTGGCGCTGCAGGCACCGCTGCCCGGTGTCGCCTATCGCGGGCTGGGCGCTGCGGCGCAGGTCTCTCTCATGCCCTACGCGCTCCTGATCGCACTTGGCACGCTCTTTGCCGATCTTCTGGCCTCTCTTGCCCTGTCGGGTGGATTGCGCCGCGGCGGTGGGCGCATGGCGCGTGAGGGGCAGGCGGTCGCGCCGCTCCTGATCGCGGGGCTGGCCGCACTGGCGCTGGGTCGGGCGGATATGGCGCTGGCGCAGTCGGACAGCCTGTCGGAAGCCGATCAGGCCGCACTGCTCGCCACATCCAACACGGTGCTCGCCTATGTCGCCACCGGCGACGCGCAGGTCGATGCAGTAAGCGCGGCAGGGCTTCTGGGCCTGTCGCGGACGCTTGCCTACCGCACGGCGGTCGAGCCGGCGGCACCCGTGGCGGTCGATCCCGAAACCGATGATCTGGCGCTCTACCCATTCCTTTACTGGCCGATATCGGAGGGGCAGGCGCAGCCGTCCGACGCGGCGGCAGCCAAGATCAACACCTTCCTGCGCACCGGCGGAATGATCCTGTTCGACACGCGGGACGCACCGCTCGGCAACGGGTTCGGCGCAGGCGGCACGCCCAACGGGCGCGTGTTGCAGCGGATCGCGCAGGACCTCGACATCCCGCCGCTGGAGCCGGTGCCGCAGGACCATGTGCTCACGCGCACCTTCTACCTGTTGCAGGATTTTCCCGGCCGTCATGCCAACGCGCCGGTCTGGATCGAAGCCGCACCCGCCGCCCGCCAGATCGAAGGCGCGCCTTTCCGGAACCTCAATGACGGGGTGAGCCCGGTGGTGATCGGGGCGAATGACTGGGCATCGTCCTGGGCCATCGACGCGGACGGGCTGCCGCTCTATCCGGTCGGGCGGGGCATCGGCGGGGAGCGCCAGCGGGAGATCTCGTTCCGCTTCGGCGTGAACCTCATCATGTATGTGATGACCGGCAACTACAAATCCGACCAGGTCCATGTGCCGGCGCTGCTTGAGCGGTTGGGCCAGTGATGGACGGGGTCGTGTCCTTCGCGCCGTTCCTGCCATGGCCGCTCCTTCTGGGGCTGGTCGGGCTTGCGGCGCTGGGGGTGGCTCTGGCGCTCTGGCGTGGCCTGTCGGGCTGGGCCCTGCGCGGCCTCGGGATGGCCGTGCTCCTGCTGGCGCTCGCCAATCCGTCCTGGCGGCAGGAGGACCGCGCGCCGCTGCCCGACATTGCCTTCGTGGTCACCGACCGTTCCTCGTCGCAAAGCATCGATATCCGCCCCGGCCAGATCGATGGGCTGCTGCCGCAACTCGATGCGGCGCTCGACGCGTTTCGCAGCGGCGATGCACCGCTTGATATCCGCAGGATCGAACTGGGTGATGCTCGTGCTGAAGCCGGTGGCGCGGCCGAAGGCGGGACGCGGCTATTGTCCGCGCTGGCCGAGGCGATGGCCGAAGTGCCGCGCGACCGGATCGCCGGCGCCATCATCCTGAGCGACGGGCAGATCCACGATCCCGATGCGCTCGCTACGTTCCCCGCGCCCGTGCACCACCTGATGACCGGCCGGACGGATGAATGGGACCGGCGGCTGGTGCTGGAAACCGCGCCCGCCTATGCGGTGATCGGCGAGCCGGTGACCCTCGGTCTGCGGGTCGAGACGATCGGACCGGCGCCCGGACCCGACAGCGACCTGCCGCTGGAAGTGACCGTGGGCGGCGGCGCGACGCAACGGTTTCTCGTGCCGCAGGGCGAGAGCGTGCAACTGGAACTGGAACTGGGCAATGCGGGGCTGAATGTCATCCACCTGTCAGTGCCCGCGACCGAGGGGGAACTGACCCGGCGCAACAATGACGCGGTGGTGCAGATCAACGGCATCCGCGACCGGCTGCGGGTGTTGCTCGTCTCCGGCGAGCCCTATGCGGGTGAGCGGACGTGGCGCAACCTGCTGAAGGCCGATGCCTCGGTCGATCTGGTGCATTTCACCATTCTGCGCCCGCCGAGCAAACAGGACGGCGTGCCGGTGTTCGAACTGTCGCTCATCGCCTTCCCAACGCGCGAACTGTTCATCGAGAAGGTGACCGAATTCGACCTGATCATCTTCGACCGATACCGGCGGCGTGGTGTGCTGCCGACTCCCTATCTCGACAATATTGTCTCCTATGTGGAGGAGGGCGGCGCGGTGCTCGTGGCCTCGGGCCCGGCATTCGCAGGCGTGGAGAGCCTCTATCGGACGCCGCTCGCGTCGATCCTGCCGGTGCGCCCGACCGGCAATGTGCTGCAGGAAGGCTACCGTCCAGCGATCAGCGACCTTGGCGCGCGCCATCCGGTGACATGGGATCTGGCCGAGGCGGTCACCGCAGCCACCACGGAGAGCGACGCTGCGCAGACCGTGGCCGGTCCGGACTGGGGCCGATGGTTCCGGCTGATCGAGGCGGAACAGCTGAGCGGCACGGTGGTGATGACCGGTCCCGACGGGCGGCCGCTTCTGGTGCTCGACCGACCCGGCGCGGGCCGGATCGCGGTGCTGGCCTCCGACCATGCCTGGCTCTGGAGCAGAGGCTTTGAGGGCGGCGGCCCGCAGGCGGAGCTTTTGCGCCGTCTGGCCCACTGGCTGATGAAGGAGCCGGAACTGGAGGAAGAGGCGCTGACCGCCCGCGCCGACGGCGGGGAATTTGTCTTGCGCCGCCGCACGCTGGAGGAAAGCGTGCCGCCTGTGACCGTAGACACGCCGGGCGGCGATCGGCTGGAAGCGCAGATGGTGGAGACCGCACCCGGCGACTGGCAGGTGCGAGTGCCTGCGGAAGCCCACGGTATCTACCGCGTCGAACAGGGCGATCTGGTGACCGTGGCCGCGATGGGCCCGTCCGCGCCGCGCGAGTTCGAGAATCCGGTGGCGAGCCCCGATCTGCTCGCGCCGCTCGTGGATGGCAGCCGTGGCGGCACGTTCCGGCTTGCAAAGACCGGTCTGCCCGCACTCCGTTCCGTGCCCGAGGGACGGGTGGCGGCGGGGCGCGGCTGGATGGGACTGGCCGAGCGCAATGCTTACCGGGTGACGGATATCCGTCTCACATCTCTAGCACCGGGCTGGCTTGCGCTCCTGCTCTTCGCGCTCTTCAGCGTGGCGGCATGGCGGCGCGAGGGGCGCTGACCGGCCGGTCCGGTCAGAACCGCACCCGGAAGCCCGTCAGGAAGGCCGTGCCGGTCTGGTAGCCGGCGCTGCCGGGCGGTCCGCGAAAATCGTAGGAGCGCAGCGAGACGTAAAGCTCGGTATTGTAATAGTCGATATTCTGCACCGCCGAGAGCGCGTAGGAACGGCTCTTAGAGTCCTCAACCGTGATGTCATTGCCGAAATAGCCGTCCACCGACAGGGCGGTGGAGCCGAAGCTGAACAGTTCCTGTTCATAGCCGAGTTTCAGGTAGAGGAACCGCCCCGACCGGTCGCGATACCGGTCATTGCCGGCGGCCATCGTCAGGCTGGTGCCCGAGGGCGTGTGCAGGAACGAGGCCGATCCGTTCAGCCGGAACCAGTCGTCCCCCGGTTTCGAAGCCGCAACAGCGGCATAGTAGATGAGCGGTTCCGTCACCTTCCGGTAGGTGACGGCCGCGTCATAGACAGTCGTGTCATCGCCGTTCAGCACATCCTGACCGATCGAGGTGCGGAAATCGAACCCGTTGATGCGGGGGGAATCGTAGCGCAGCCGCGTGCGGCGGCCGAGCCCGTCCATATCGGTGAACACATCCCCGACCGCCACCAGCGACAGGCTGTCATCAGAGCGGCGGAAGAAGAGGCCGCCGGTCCGGTCATTCACCTGTGCGCTGGCCACCACGCCGGTGCCCGACAGGTCGATCCCCGACACGCCATCGGATGCCATGGCGCCCTGACCGGCCCAGAACCGGCCAAGGTCGGGATTGCGGACCCAGACATCGGCATGCCGGAGCTTCGGGTCCACCCGGTCGACATTGCCGTCGCGCGGCTGGGTCAGGTCGCCGGCATTGGACGGGGCGAGACCGTATTCCAGCCGTCCGCCGCTGGTCCAGCCATCGGTAAGCGGCGCCTGGAAGGTCAGGCCGCCGCGCGTGCCCGACACGTCGCTGTCGACGAAATTATACTGGTCGCTCTGGACCCCGTCATTATAGGTCAGGAACCCCTTGTTGATCTGGCCGTAGAACTCGATGAACCGGTCGCCATTCTCGTAGCGGATGACGGGAAAGAAGCTGTCCTCGGTGAAGCCGATGATGCGCGGACGCGGGATCTTGTCCCAGACGCCCGCTGTCGGCAGGTCGGTGCCGTCGCCGTCCCCGCCATCGGCCTGTGCGCGGACGCGATCCGGCAGAAGCGCCAATGCGCAGACCAGCAGAAGGCCGGTCATCCGCAGTCCGCGTCTGGGTCGTGTGTCGAACATCCGGTCGCTCTCCGGGTCTTGGCGGGCAAGGCTCAGTTTGCGATCCGGACCGGTCGCCCGGATCAGGGTTCGAGCAGCGCGGCACGTGACCGCGAACTGAATTCCCGTCTGTATAGCATGGCGGCGACCGCGAGTGTCACCAGAATGAGCGGAATCGGGCCCAGCAGCCAGGCGAGCGCTGCGAGGCCGAAATAGATGGCCCTCAGCCCGCTGTTGAACGCGCGCGATGCCTGGTTGGAGAGTTTTCCCGCCTTTTCCGCCAGCGGATAGGCGTCCGGGTCGTCCGGATCGTTCGGCACCGCGGCCATGACAACGGCGCAATAGCCGAACAGCCGGTGCGACCAGACGAACCGCATGAAGGCAATGGCGAGAAAGAGCACCATCACGAGGACCTTGGCTTCCAGCACCGCGCGGGGCGCGGCCGTGTCGACACCAAGGTCTCCGAAGAGCGAGCGCATCAGATCGGTCTGGCCGATCAGCGCGAGCGTCCCGCCGAGCCCGATCATGCAGGCGGAGGCGAAAAAGGTCGTGCCCTGCCGCATCGTGCCGATCATCGAGGCATCGAACATGCGGTTTTCCCGCGTGACCATGCGCTGCATCCAGATCAGCCGGTAGCGGGTCATCAGCGCATGGGTGGACGGCCGTGTGCCGGTCGCCCTGTCGATCACGATGCCGGTCGCAAGCCAGAGCGCGATCAGGAGGCCCAGTCCGACACTGTCAAGCCAGCCGAGACCGGCCAGAACGGGTATGGTGTGATCCATCATGGCCAAGGCATAGCGGCAGTTTGCCTCTGGTCAAAATTCAAAATTGGTAATATTACTTTACCAAACGAGCCGAAGGGAGGCGCCGCCATGCAGATGCCCGAACCGTCCGCCGGGATCCTCGCCCGCAAGGCGGAGATTGTTGCCGGTCTGCGCGACCGCCTGCCTGCCGATGCGGTGATTTCCGATCCGGCCGAAACGCGGGCCTACGAATGCGACGCTCTGACGGCCTACAAATGCCCGCCGCTTGCGGTTGTCCTGCCCGCCTCGACCGAAGAAGTCGCGGCGGTTCTGGCCTATTGCCATGCCGAACGGGTGCCTGTGGTGCCGCGCGGATCCGGCACCTCGCTCGCGGGCGGGGCGCTGCCCACGGCGGATTCGGTCATCCTCGGCGTGGCGCGCCTCAATGATGTGATCGAGACCGACTATCCGAACCGGATCATCCGCGTGCAGTCGGGCCGGACCAACCTGTCGGTGACCGGCGCGGTGGAAGCGGACGGGTTCTTCTATGCACCCGACCCGTCGAGCCAGCTGGCCTGCGCCATCGCGGGCAATATCGCGATGAATTCGGGCGGAGCGCATTGCCTGAAATACGGGGTGACCACCAACAACCTGCTCGGCGTGACGATGGTCACGATGGAGGGCGAGGTGATCGAACTGGGCGGCGCGCATCTCGACGCGCCGGGCTATGACCTGCTCGGGTTGATCTGCGGGTCCGAGGGCCAACTCGGGGTCGTCACCGAGGCGACGTTGCGGATCATCCACAAGCCGCAGGGCGCGCGCCCGATCCTGATGGGTTTTGACAGCAACGAGGTCGCCGGCGCCTGCGTGTCGGACATTATCCGCGCAGGCGTGCTGCCGGTCGCGATCGAGTTCATGGACCGGCCCTGCATCCGTGCCTGCGAGGCCTTCGCGAAGGCCGGTTACCCGGATGTGGAGGCGCTGTTGATCGTCGAGGTGGAGGGCGCAGAGGCGGAAATTGCCGAACAGCTGTCCAAGATCACCGAGATCGCCCGCCGCCACAATCCTGTCGAGCTGCGCGAGAGCCGGAGCGAAACGGAGAGCGCGCTCATCTGGAAAGGCCGCAAGGCGGCGTTCGGCGCGATGGGGCAGATCAACGATTATATGTGCCTCGACGGGACGATTCCCGTGACCGAACTGCCGCGCGTGCTCGGCCGGATCGGGGAGCTGTCGAAGGAATACGGTCTCGACGTGGCCAACGTGTTCCATGCGGGCGACGGGAACATGCACCCGCTGATCCTGTTCGATGCCAATGCGGATGGCCAGCTGGAGACATGCGAGCGGCTGGGCGCGGAAATCCTGAAACTCTGTGTGGAGGTGGGGGGCTGCCTGACCGGAGAGCATGGCGTGGGTGTGGAGAAGCGCGACCTGATGATGACCCAATATTCCGCCGACGATCTGGAGGCGCAGCTGGCCGTGAAGGATGTGTTTGACCCGCGCTGGCTCCTCAATGCCGCCAAGGTCTTCCCGCTTGATGCCACCGCAAACCGGCGGTCCGCGGCATGAGGCCCGGAAGCGAGGCGGAACTGGCCGATTGCGTGGCCGGGCTGACCGGACCGGTTGCGGTGCGCTGCGGGGCCACGCGGGCGCCCGATGCCGGTGACTTGCCGGTTCTGTCGGCTGCAGGCCTGTCGGGGATCACGCTCTACGAGCCCGGCGCGCTGACCCTTGTCGCCGGCGCCGGCACGCCGATGGCCGAGATCGAGGAGACCCTGTCGGCGGAAGGCCAGATGCTGGCCTTCGAGCCAATGGATCACCGCCACCTGACCGGCCGCGACGGCGTGCCGACCATCGGCGGAGCGGTGGCGGTCAATGCCTCGGGTCCGCGCCGCATTCAGGCCGGTGCGCTGCGCGACAGCCTTCTCGGCGTGCGGTTCGTCGACGGGCAGGGGCGGGTCATCAAGAACGGCGGGCGGGTGATGAAGAATGTCACCGGCTACGATCTGGTGAAACTGATGGCGGGCAGCCATGGCACGCTCGGTGTCCTGAGCGAAGTGGCGATCAAGGTACTCCCCGCACCCGACGCGCGTGCGGTGCTGCTCTTCAACGGTCTGACGGACGCGGAAGCGGTGGAAGCGCTTTGCGCGGCGATGGGGTCGCCCTTCGACGTGACGGGAGCCGCGCATCTGCCCGCCGGGGTGGATGGCGATCCGGTGACGATGATCCGGATCGAAGGGTTCGAGGGATCGGTCGCGCTGCGCGCCAAGGCGCTGGCCGCGCATCTGGTGCGGTTCGGCACGCCGGAGGTCGAACGCGACATGGGCCGGACGGCCGCCGGCTGGGCTTTCGTGCGCGACCTGAAGGGATTTACGCAGGCCGATGCGGCCGTCTGGAAAATCTCCGTCCGACCGAGCGACGGGCCGAAGGTGGGTGCGGCCCTGCGCGCGGCGCAGCCCGATGTCGGGATTGTCTACGACTGGTCGGGCGGGCTCGTCTGGGCCGAATGGCCCGATACGGGCGACCTGCGGGTGCATCTCGCGGGCATCCCGGGCCATGCCACGCTGGTCCGGGCGGGCAGGGGGGCCACAGGCGCCGTCCCGCGTTTCGCGCCCGAACCGGCTCCTGTCGCGCGTCTGTCGGAGGGGCTGCGGGCGAAATTCGACCCGAGGGGGCTGTTCAACCCCGGCCTGATGACCGCACATGTCTGACCCGATGCCTGCCGCACGTCTCATTGTCTGCCCCGAGGAGCGCCGCCCGTGAAAACCGAATTTACCGCGGACCAGTTGCAGGATCCGGGCATTGCGCGGGCCAACGAGATCCTGCGCGCCTGCGTCCATTGCGGCTTCTGCACCGCGACCTGTCCGACCTATCAGGTGCTGGGCGACGAGCTCGATAGCCCGCGCGGCCGGATCTACCTGATCAAGGACATGCTGGAGCAGAACCGGCCCGCCGACGAGAAGACCGTCCGCCATATCGACCGGTGCCTGTCCTGTCTGGCCTGCATGACGACCTGTCCGTCGGGTGTCCATTACATGCATCTGGTCGATCACGCGCGGGAGCATATCGAGAAGACCTACAAGCGGCCCTTCGCGGACCGGGCGCTCCGCCGTCTGCTTGCGGCCATCCTGCCCTATCCGGGCCGGTTCCGGCTGGCGCTCGTCGGGGCGAAACTCGGCCGGCCGTTCCGCCGCCTGATGCCCGACCGCCGCCTGCGCGCCATGCTCGACATGGCGGACGCTCCGATCGCGGGTCCGGCGCGGCATGACGATCCGCAGGTCCACGCCTCAACGGGTCCGCGCAGGAAGCGCGTGGCGCTCCTGACAGGATGCGCGCAGAAAGCGCTCGATGCCGAGATCAATGCCGCCACGATCCGCCTTCTGACCCGGCATGGTTGCGATGTGGTCATCGCAGAGGGCATGGGCTGCTGCGGGGCGCTGACCCACCATATGGGCCGGACCGAAGACAGCCATGCCGCGGCCGCGCGCAACATTGCCGCCTGGACGGCGGAAATCACGGGCGAAGGGCTCGATGCGATTGTCATCAACACGTCGGGCTGCGGAACGACGGTGAAGGATTATGGCCATATGTTCCGCAATGCGCCCGAGGCCGAAGATGCGGCGCGGGTCTCGGCGCTCGCGCGGGATATATCCGAATTGGTGGCCGAACTGGACCTTGTGCCCGATCCGGATGTGGCGGAGGAGGTTGCGGCGCTGACTGTCGGCTATCACGCGGCCTGTTCGCTGCAACACGGGCAGCAGGTGAAAACCGCGCCGAAAGAGGCCCTGGCCGCCGCCGGATTCAAGGTTGCCGAGCCGCGTGACGCGCATCTGTGCTGCGGATCGGCAGGCACCTACAACCTGATGCAACCCGAGATTTCGAGCGAGTTGAAGCGCCGCAAGGTCGCCACGCTGGAAGCCGTCGCTCCGGACGTGATTGCGGCGGGCAATATCGGCTGCATGAAACAGATCGGGTCGGGCACGGGCGTGCCGGTCGTCCATACGGTGCAGTTGCTCGATTGGGCAACGGGCGGGCCGAAACCGGCGGCGCTGGTGAAATAATGCTTGGCGGCAGCGCCCAGTGCGGGGCTTAATGCTGCCACCATGCTGCGACGATTGCCTTTTCTCATCTGTCTGGCGCTGGGTCTGCCCGTAGCGGGCTTCGCCCAGTCCGAGGATACATCGCTTGAAAGCCTTGTGACATCCGCGCAGGTGCGCGGGTGGGAAGGCGTGGGCCGGCTCGACCTGTCGGGCGAGGGGTTCTGCACCGGTGCGCTGATCACCCCGCAGCTTGTGCTGACCGCGGCCCATTGCGTCTATTCAGCCGATACCGGCGCACAGATCCCGGCCAAGAAGATCACCTTCCGTGCGGGCCTTCAGGGCGGGCGCGCGGTGGCGCATCGCAAAGCGCAGCGGATCGTCGTTGACCCGGACTATGTCTACAGTTCGGAGGATCGCGTCAGCCGCGTAGCCAACGATATCGCGCTCGTCGAACTGGACCGGCCGATTGATTCGGTGACCGCCCGGCCGTTCGAGCGCTTCCATGCGCCGCGCCCCGGCGACACGGTGTCGGTCGTATCCTATGCCAAGGGACGGGCGGACAATCCGAGCTTGCAGGAGACCTGCCACATGATCGGGTCGGAGCGCGATGTGCTGATCCTGAGTTGCGATGTGAATTTCGGGGCCTCCGGTTCGCCGGTCTTCGTCCTGTCGGACGCCCGGCCCAAGATCGCGTCCGTGGTGTCGTCCATGGCGCAGCTTGACGGGGAAAGCGTGGCGCTCGGCACCTCGCTCGGGGCGCCGCTGGACCAGTTGATGAACCAGTTGGCGGCGCAGACCAATCCGGGCAACCGGACAATCCGCAACACCGGCCAGCATGGGTTCGGCTCGCTCAACCGCAGCCGCACCGGCGCGAAATTCGTGACCGTCACCAAGCCCTGACGGTGCGCACCGCAGGGTCTTGAAACCCGTTTCAACCTTCCCAAATAATCTGGTGCCGGGGGCCACTGACGGACCCGGCAAACACAGAGCGACCCGTCCGGAACGGAGGGTCGGAACCCCGTATCGCTTCTTTAGGAGGATGCACATGCGTACCTACGATTTCACCCCGCTCTACCGGTCCACCGTGGGCTTTGACCGTCTGGCCAACATGCTCGATTCGGTCCTGACCACCGACAATGCCCAGACCGGCTATCCGCCCTACAATATCGAGAAAACCGGCGACGATGCCTATCGCATCACGATCGCCGTGGCCGGCTTTACCGAGTCGGAACTCAGCATCGAGGCCCGCGACGGCCAGCTCGTGATTTCGGGCAAGAAAGATGCCGAGGAAGGCGACCGCACCTATCTGCACCGCGGCATCGCGACCCGCGCTTTCGAGAAGCGCTTCCAGCTGGCCGACCATGTGCGCGCCGAGGGCGCCGAGGTCGAGAATGGCCTTCTGCATGTCGATCTCGTCCGCGAAGTGCCCGAAGCACTGAAACCGCGCCGCATCTCCATCGGCAAGACCAGCGCGATCGAGAACAAGGCCGACGCCTGATCGCCAAGGCGCAACACGCGCAATGGCACCTGATGTTGGGGCCTGCCAGCCGGCAGGCCCTTTTTGATTCTCTTTGCGTCAGATCAAGGACCGCGACCGGGCCCGTCCCTAGAAAGGGCGTCGGGCGGCACCGGCGAAATCCAGTTTACCCCTTTCCTGTCCGGGGCCGCCCGCCAAAAGGGGAGATGACGGATGATGGCGGAGACGAAGACCCGATTTCCTGACGCAACCGCGGAGACCGTGGCGCGCGTCAAACGCAGTTTCGACCTGCTGTCGTCACGCTACCAGCCGACATCGCTCGCCTTCTACAACCGGCTCTTCGAGATCGACCCGAGCCTGCGCCAGATGTTCCGCGACGATATTCTGGGGCAGGGGATGAGCTTCATGCGCACGCTGCGCATCCTGATCGACAATCTGGAAAATCCCGGTGCCATTTCCGAGCGCTATACCGACCTTGGGCAGGGCCATGCGCTGATCGGGGTGGAGGCCGAGCATTTCGTGTCGATGGAAGAGGCGCTGATCGAGACCCTGCGCGAGGAACTGGGGCCGGCCTTCGACGATGATACGGAAACCGCGTGGCGCATCGCCTTCACCCGCGTTGCCGCCGAGATGATGGTGCGCGGCGGCATCGCCTGACGCTCAAACCAGTGCGGCCAGCCGGTCGAGATCGACATTGGCGCCGCAGACCATCACACCCACCCGTTCATCCGGCTCCGGCCGGTAGGCGCCGCTCGTCAGGGCGGCCAATGCCGTTGCACCGCCCGGCTCCACGGCGAGATTGAGGTGATGCCAGAGGGTTTTTTGCGCTTCCGTGATGGCCGCATCCGGCACGGTGAAACTGTCTGTAATAGCGGTTGCCCCGATGGCATGGGCCAATGACCCGATCCGCCGTGCGCCGAGCGAATCTGCGGCCACGCCGCTCACGGATATATCGACAGGCGCACCCGCCGCGCGGGCGGCGTGATAGGTGGGGGCGTTTTCCGGCTCCACCGCAATCACCCGCACCTGCCCGCCATACCAGGCGGCGATTCCACCGATGAACCCGCCGCCACCCACAGCGACGAGGAGCGTGTCGACCTCGGCCTGCGCGTCCAGCTCCAGCGCGGTCGTGCCCTGACCGGCCACGGTGTCCGGCGCGTCATAGGCATGGACCGAGAGGGCGCCCGTCTCGGCCTGCCATGCTTCGGCCGCGGCCAGCGCATCGGCATAGGCGCGTCCGGTCACGATCACCTCCGCCCCGAGCCGCCGGATGAGGTTCACCTTCGCCGGTGCGGAAATCTCGGGCACGAAAATGCGGACCGGATGACCAAGCTGCGCGGCCGCATAGGCCACCGCAGCCCCGTGATTGCCACCCGATGCCGCGACGACACCGGCCTTTGGCACATTCTGCGACAGCAGCGAATTGAACGCCCCGCGGGCTTTGAACGACCCGGCATGCTGCAGCGATTCGAGCTTCAGTGTGACGGGCTGCGGCACGCCGTTTGCGAACCCTTCGAGCACCGGCGTCCGGCGGATATGGGACCGGATGCGGGCATGGGCGGCGCGGATATCGTCCGGCGTGATCGGCAGGGTCATGGCGGGTCCTTCTCGCAGGCAGCACAACGGAATGGCGCCTCGCCCTTCTGGCATGTTTGCGCGGAGGCGGGAAGCGCTTGCCGCATCGGGAAAATTCCACGCGAGCGCCGGCAATGGCGGGCACGGACTGCAAAAATGCAAAACCGACTTGCGATGGAAATGAACGCTGGTTCAATTTTTTTGGTTGTTCTGGCGCAGGGCTTCGGTAATCATCTTTCGCAAGCGGCAAAAGCCGCAGGATCGCCGGCAACGTCCGGCGGACCATGAGACCGGGACAAACCGGTCTGCTAGGGAGGATTGCTGACGTGACGACGGGTGCTGGCCTTGTCGAAGGCCTGGAGACGTTTCCCAAAATTCTGGCCCGCAATGCCGAGAGATTCGGGTCCCGCCCGGCCTATCGCGAAAAGGCGTTCGGGATCTGGCAGAGCTGGACCTGGGCCGATGCCGCGCGGGAAGTGAACGCGCTGGCGCTCGGGCTTCTCGACATGGGGCTGGCCAAGGGCGATCACGTCGCGATCGTGGGCAACAACCGGCCGCAACTCTATATGGCGATGGTCGCGGTTCAGAGCTGTGGCGCGGTGCCGGTACCGGTCTATCAGGATGCGGTGGCCGAAGAGATGGCCTATGTGCTCGACCATTGCGGCGCCCGCTTCGCGGTGGTCGAGGATCAGGAGCAGGTCGACAAACTGCTGGAGATCACGGCCAAATTGCCGGGGCTGGAGGAGATCATCTATCTCGATCCGCGGGGCCTGCGGAAATACGACCATTCCAAGCTGCACCCGATGGCCGAGGTGGAGGCGCGCGGCCGCGAACGGGCCGACGACATGCAGGCCGACCATGCGCGCACGCTGCAAAGCCGGCTCGACGACCGGACCGCTGCGGGCACGGCGACGGACACATGCGTGATGCTCTACACGTCCGGCACGACCGGACGTCCCAAGGGCGTTGTTCTGTCGAACCTCAACATCATCTCCACGGCGCAGGCCTCCTCCGAATTCGATCACCTGAAAGCCTCGGATTCGGTGCTGGCCTACCTGCCGATGGCCTGGGTCGGGGATTTCATCTTCTCGATGGGCCAGTCCTACTGGACGGGCTTCTGCGTCTGCTGCCCCGAAAGCCCCGAGACGATGCAGACCGACCTGCGCGAGATCGGGCCGAGCTATTTCTTCGCGCCGCCGCGCTTCTTCGAAGGGCTGCTCACATCGGTGATGATCCGGATGGAGGATGCGTCGAAGTTGAAGCAGAAGCTCTTCCACCATTACATGAAGATCGCGCGCGACGTCGGCCCGCGCATCCTCGACGGGGAATCGGTCGGGCTGATCGACCGGTTGCGCTATGCGCTTGGCGGACTTCTGGTCTACGGCCCGCTGAAGAACACGCTGGGCCTGAGCCGGGTGCGCGTCGGCTACACGGCCGGGGAGGCGATCGGGCCGGAGATTTTCGACTTCTACCGGGCGCTCGGGATCAATCTCAAACAGCTCTACGGCCAGACCGAGGCGAGCGTTTTCATCACCCAGCAGCCCGACGGGCAGGTGCGGGCCGACACGGTCGGCGTGCCGAGCCCGGGGGTTGAGCTGCGCATCGATGATACTGGCGAGGTCTTCTACCGATCGCCGGGCGTCTTCGTGGAATATTACAAGAATCCCGACAGCACGGCGGATACCAAGGATGCCGAGGGCTGGGTCGCCACCGGCGATGCGGGCTTCATCGAGGAAGCGACCGGGCATCTGCGGATCATCGACCGGGCCAAGGATGTGGGCAAGATGGCCTCCGGCGCGCTCTTTGCGCCCAAATATGTCGAGAACAAGCTGAAATTCTATCCCAACATCCTGGAAGCTGTCGTGTTCGGTGACGGGCGCGACAGTTGCACGGCCTTTATCAATATCGACCTGACGGCGGTCGGCAACTGGGCCGAGCGCAACAATATCGCCTATGCCTCCTATCAGGAACTGGCAGGCCACCCGCAGGTCTATGCGATGATCCAGGATCATGTGGAGGAGGTGAACCGCTCGGTGGCCGAGGACGAGATGCTGTCGGGCTGCCAGATCAGCCGGTTCCTGATCCTGCACAAGGAACTGGATGCCGACGATGGCGAACTGACCCGGACCCGCAAGGTCCGCCGCCGGATCATCGAGGAGAAGTTCGCCGACCTGCTGACCGCGCTCTATGACGGGTCGCAGGAGATCTTCACCACCACCGAAGTGACCTACGAGGACGGGCGCAAGGGTGCGATCTCGGCCACGTTGGAGATCCGCGACGCAGCCACCGTGCCCGCAACCCCGCGCGAGGTGGCGGCATGAGCGCGGCGGAAAGCTATGTAACCGCCGACGGTCGCACCATCGGCGCGACCGTCATGGAAATGCGCAACATCACGCTGCGCTTCGGCGGCGTGGTCGCGATCAAGGATATCAGCTTCGACATCCGCGAGGGCGAGATCCGTGCGATCATCGGCCCGAACGGCGCGGGCAAAAGCTCGATGCTCAATGTCATCAACGGGTTCTACCATCCGCAGGAAGGCGAGATCTGGTTCAAGGGCGAGAAGCGCGCCCCGATGCGCCCGCACGAGATCGCCCATCAGGGCATCGCGCGGACCTTCCAGAACATTGCGCTCTTCAAGGGCATGTCGACGCTCGACAATATCATGACCGGGCGGTTCACCCACATGAAGTCGAATCTCCTGATGCAGGCCTTCTGGAAAGGCCCGGCGGAGCGCGAGGAAGTGGAAAACCGCGAGATCGCGGAGAAGATCATCGACTTTCTGGAAATCCAGCATATCCGCAAGACGCCGGTGGGCCGTCTGCCCTACGGGCTGCAGAAGCGGGTGGAACTGGGCCGGGCGCTCGCGGCCGAGCCGCGCCTTCTGCTTCTCGACGAGCCGATGGCCGGCATGAATGTCGAGGAGAAGGAGGATATGAGCCGCTTCATTCTCGATGTGAATGACGAGTTCGGCACGACCATCGCGCTCATCGAGCATGACATGGGCGTGGTGATGGACATTTCCGACCGTGTGGTCGTGATGGATTACGGCCGCAAGATCGGGGACGGCACGCCCGACGAAGTGCGCAACAATCAGGACGTGATCGACGCCTATCTCGGCGTTCCGCACGATTGAGGAGAGAGACAGATGCCCGAACAACTCCTCTTTGCGACCGAAGTGATCCTGAACGGGCTCATGGCGGGCGTGCTCTATGCGCTGGTGGCGCTGGGCTTCGTGCTCATCTTCAAGGCGTCGGGTGTGTTCAACTATGCCCAAGGTGTGATGGCGCTCTTCGCCGCGATGACGCTGGTCGGCATCCAGACGGGGCAGGTGCCCTTCGCGCATCTCATCAACACGATCCTCGGCACCGAGATCCACCATTTCGGCTGGCACGTGCCGGCGCTACTCTCGATCCTGCTGACGCTCGGCGTGATGATCCTGTTCGCAATCCTCGTGGAGCGGGTGCTCCTGAAACATCTGGTCAATCAGGAGCCGATCATCCTGTTCATGGCGACCATCGGCCTTGCCTATTTCATGGAAGGGTTCGGGGATCTGATGTGGGGGTCGGACATCAAGAAGCTCGATGTCGGCCTGCCGCAGGGCATTTCCGAGACGATCGACACCACCACTTACGAGTGGTTCGGCTACGGGTTCTTTATCGACAGGCTCGATATCGCCGCGACCATCGTGGCGGTGATCCTCGTGATCTCGCTGACGCTCTTCTCCCAGTATACCAAGACCGGCCGGGCGCTGCGCGCCGTGGCCGACGATCACCAGGCGGCGCTGTCTGTCGGCATCTCACTGCGGCGCATCTGGGTCATCGTCTGGTCGATTGCAGGCTTCGTGGCGCTCGTTGCGGGCATCATGTGGGGGGCCAAATCGGGCGTGCAATTCTCGCTGTCGCTCATCGCGCTGAAGGCTCTGCCGGTGCTGATGCTGGGCGGCTTCACCTCGATCCCGGGCGCGATTGTCGGCGGGCTGATTATCGGGGTGGGTGAGAAACTCTTCGAATTCGCCATCGGCCCGATGGTCGGCGGCGCGACGGAAAACTGGTTTGCCTATGTGCTGGCGTTGATCTTCCTGGTCTTTCGCCCGCAGGGCCTGTTTGGGGAGAAGATCATTGAACGGGTCTGATCGCATGTCGAAATCGGTGGCCACGCTCTGCGTGATCGGCTGGTCCGCCTTCTGGTGTTTCGGGTTCCTCGCGCTGAGCGCGCCGGCGCCGCAGGCCGCGACCCTGCCGATGCTGCTGGCCTTTGCCGGCTTCATCGCCGGCAGCTGGAGCTACCTGACACTGGCGCGCCGGCAGTCGCCGATGCCGCGCCTGCAGGATGACAGCGGGGAGGCACCGGATGTTCTATCGTGAGGCAGGCGACTTCAAGACGAGCTACGCGGCCGACCAGCAGACCTTCCCGATTGCGTTCGACCGCTACCGCTACTGGGCGGTGCTGGCCATCGCCATCGGCGTCGTGCCCTTCTTCATCAACGACTATTGGGCCAATGCGGTCCTGCTGCCCTTCCTGATCTACGCGATTGCGGCGATCGGGCTG
The DNA here is from genome assembly GCF_009833495.1 of Oceanomicrobium pacificus. GTDB lineage: Bacteria > Pseudomonadota > Alphaproteobacteria > Rhodobacterales > Rhodobacteraceae > Oceanomicrobium > Oceanomicrobium pacificus. Next base: position 1,212,268 of record NZ_WUWG01000001.1, read on the forward strand.
AACATCCTGACCGGCTATTGCGGGCAGGTCAGCCTAGGCACCGGTGGGTTCATGGCGGTGGGTGCCTATGCGTCCTACAAGCTGATGACCGCCTTCCCGGATCTCAACTTCGTGCTGGTGGTGCTTCTGTCTGGCGGGGTCACTGCGGCTGTCGGGATGATTTTCGGCCTGCCGTCGCTGCGCATCAAGGGCTTCTATCTGGCGGTGGCGACGCTTGCTGCGCAGTTCTTCCTTGTCTGGCTCTTCAACAAGGTGCCGTGGTTCTACAACTATTCCGCCTCTGGCCAGATCAACGCGCCGGAGCGCACCATCTTCGGCCACGCGGTGACCGGCGCGGCGGCCAGTCCGACGGCCAAATATCTCTTCTGCCTCTTCTTCGTGATCCTGCTCGCGGTTGTCGCGCGCAACCTGACACGCGGGCGGATCGGGCGGTCCTGGATGTCGATCCGCGACATGGACATCGCGGCCGAGATCATCGGCGTGAACCCGCTGCGCACCAAATTGTCGGCCTTCGCCATCTCCTCCTTCTTCGTGGGAGTGGCGGGCGCGCTCTTCTTCAGCGTCTATCTCGGCGCGGTCGAGGTGACGGAGGCTTTCGGCATCCAGAAGAGCTTTCTGGTCCTCTTCATGATCATCATCGGGGGCCTGGGATCCATTTTCGGGTCCTTCGCCGGCGCGGCCTTCATGGTCCTGCTGCCGGTGCTTCTGAAAAATGTCATGGTGGGCAGCCTTGGGTGGCCCACGGATATCGCGGCGCATTTCGAGTTCATCATCGTTGGCGCCCTGATCATGTTTTTCCTGATCGTGGAGCCGCACGGGCTGGCGCAGCTCTGGCGCATCCTGAAGGAGAAACTGCGACTCTGGCCCTTCCCGCACTGAGCGGGGGTGGCCCAAGACCCGCACCCGCCACAGGCGGGGCGACATTGCCGAAACTTTTCTGGGAGGAAAAATCGCATGACATTCAAGAGAACCGCCGCGGTCGCCCTGACGGCGCTGATGGCCGCGAGCCCGGCGCTGGCCGATCTCGTCTTTCCGTCGCTGAGCTACCGCACCGGCCCCTATGCCGCGAACGGCATCCCCTTCGCGGACGGCTATGCGGATTATTTCACGCTGGTCAACGAACGTGACGGCGGGATCGGTGGCGTGCCGGCCCGGGTGCTGGAATGCGAGACCGGCTACAACACCGAGAAAGGTGTCGAGTGCTACGAGTCGACCAAGGGCGAGGGTGCGCTGGTCTATCAGCCGCTGTCCACCGGGATCACCTACCAGCTGATCCCCAAAGCCTCGGCCGACGGAATCCCGATCCACTCGATGGGCTACGGGCGCACATCGGCGGCCAACGGCAAGGTGTTCCCGTGGGTCTTCAACTATCCGGCCAACTACTGGAACGGGGCGAGCCACGCGGTAAACCATGTGCTCGACCTGAACGGTGGCGACCTGTCGGGCAAGAAGATCGCGCTCGTCTATCACAACTCGGCCTATGGCAAGGAACCGATCCGCACGCTGGAGGAACTGTCCGCCAAGCACGGGTTCGAACTGTCGCTGCTGCCCGTCGACCATCCCGGTCAGGAGCAGAAGTCCCAGTGGCTGCAGATCCGCCGCGAAAAGCCCGACTATGTCTTCATGTGGGGCTGGGGCGTGATGAACCAGGTCGCCATTCAGGAAGCCGCGAACATCCGCTTCCCGATGGAAAACTTCGTCGGCATCTGGTGGTCGGGTTCGGAAAATGACGTGATTCCGGCCGGTGACGGAGCCAATGGCTACAAGGCGCTGGCGCTGCACAATACCGGCAGCGATTTCCCGGTCTTCGACGATATCCAGAAATATGTCGTCGATGCGGGCAAGGCTGCGGGCGCGGGCGACCAGATCGGCACCGTGCTCTACAACCGTGGTCTCTATGCCGCGATGCTGGCCGTCGAAGCCGCCAAGAAGGCGCAGGAAATCCATGGCACGGCAGACATCACGCCCGCGATGATGCGCGACGGGATGGAAGCGCTGGAAATCTCCGAAGAGAGCCAGGCCGCGCTCGGCATGCCGAATTTCGGTCCGACCTTCACCGTGTCCTGTGAAAACCATGGCGGCCCGGGCCTCGGCGCGGTGCAGCAGTGGGATGCGGCAGCGCAGACTTGGTCGCTCATCACCGATTTCGGTCCCTCCGACATGGAGGTGATCGGCGCGCTGATCGAAGAAGACAGCGCGGCCTATGCGGCAGAGAACGGCATCGAGCCGGCCTGCAGCTGATCGGCTGACATGACAAAAGCCTGTCCGGCCAAGCGCCGGGCAGGCCCCCACCCACAAGGACTTGCACCATGCTCGACGCGACCGACGCTCAGGACACCCTGCTCGAGGTGAAGAATATCGAGGTGATCTACAATCACGTGATCCTCGTGCTCAAAGGCGTGTCCCTGACGGTGCCCAAGGGCGGGATCATCGCGCTTCTGGGCGGCAATGGCGCGGGCAAGACGACCACGCTGAAGGCGATCTCCAATCTGCTCCATTCCGAGCGCGGAGAAGTGACGAAAGGCAGCATCCTGTATCGCAACCGGCCCGTCGCGGACCTGAATCCGTCGGAGCTGGTGAAGACGGGCGTCATCCAGGTTATGGAAGGCCGCCATTGTTTCGAACATCTGACCATCGAGGAAAACCTGCTGACCGGCGCCTACACGCGTCGTGACGGCGCGGCCCGCGTGCAGGAAGATCTGGACATGGTCTATACTTATTTTCCGCGCCTGAAAGAGCGCCGCCGCAGTCAGGCAGGCTACACGTCGGGCGGCGAGCAGCAGATGTGCGCGATCGGGCGCGCGCTCATGTCCCGGCCCGAGACGATCCTTCTCGACGAGCCGTCCATGGGTCTGGCTCCGCAGCTTGTGGAAGAGATTTTCCAGATCGTGCGCGACCTGAACGAGAAGGAGGGCGTCTCCTTCCTTCTGGCCGAGCAGAACACCAACGTGGCGCTCAAATATGCCCATTACGGCTATATTCTGGAAAGCGGTCGCGTCGTCATGGACGGACCGGCAGCGGATCTGCGCGAAAACCCGGACGTTAAGGAATTCTATCTCGGCATGTCCGAAGAAGGGCGCAAATCCTTCCGCGACGTGCGGTCCTACCGGCGGCGCAAGCGCTGGCTGAGTTGATGCCCGGCGCGGAAGCGGACAAGGTTGCCTGCCGGACGCCGAACGCGGACGGCGTGACCAACATTCCGGCTTGGAAATTCGAGGCGATGCGGGCGGCCATTCTGGCGGCGCTGGCCGGCGGTCCATTGACGCTGAAGGCGCTCACCGATGCGGTTCCCGACCATCTGTCGGACACGGACCGTGCGGGGATGGGCTCGGTCGGCTGGCATGTCGCCACCGTGAAACTGGAACTGGAAATGCGCGGCGAGATCGGGCGCGTGCCCGGCGCGACGCCGCAACAGATCGAATTGCGACAGGAGAGCGAGGCATGATGACGAGGCCCGACGCACGAGAGACCCGCAGCGCCGACCAGCGGGCGAGCGATCTGGCCCGCGATCTGCCGGCCCTCATTGCCCATGCAAAATCCGAGGCACCTGCGATGCGCGACGCGCTTGCCGATGTCTCGCCTGCAGCGGTGACCGACCGCGCCGCTTTGGTCCGGCTGCCGGTGTTGCGCAAGTCCGATCTTGTCGCCGCGCAGGCGGCCCGCCCGCCGCTCGGTGGCTATGCGGCCTTCCGAGACGGGCAGGTGCGCCACTATTTCCAGTCGCCGGGTCCGATCTACGAGCCTGCCGGGCGCGGCGCGGACTGGTTCCGGCTGGGCCGCTTCCTGCGCGCAAGCGGGGTCGGCGCTGGCGATCTTGTGCAGAACTGCTTTTCCTATCACCTGACGCCGGCCGGCATGATGTTCGAGAGCGCGGCTGAGGCCGTGGGCGCGTCGGTGCTGCCCGCGGGCACCGGCCAGACCGAATTGCAGGCCCGCGCGGCAGCCGATCTGGGTGTCACCGTCTATGCGGGCACGCCCGACTATCTGCGGGTGATTTTGGAAGCTGCGGACGCCGACGGGCATGACCTGTCCCGCCTGACCCGCGCAACCGTGAGCGGCGGGGCGCTTTTCCCGAGCCTGCGCGCGGCCTATGCCGATCGCGGGATCGCCTGTCGCCAATGCTACGCGACGGCCGATCTGGGGCTGATCGCCTACGAATCGGACGCGATGGAAGGGATGATCGCTGACGAGGATGTGCTGATCGAGATCGTCACGCCCGGCACCGGGGATCCGGTGCCGCAGGGCGAGGTGGGCGAGGTGCTCGTCACGAGTTTCAACCGGGACTATCCGCTGATCCGTTTCGCCACCGGTGACCTGTCGGCGGTTCTGCCGGGCACGAGCCCGTGCGGGCGGACCAACCTGCGGATCAAGGGATGGATGGGTCGCGCCGACCAGACCGCGAAGATCAAGGGCATGTTCGTGCGACCCGAACAGGTGGCCGAACTGGTCAGCCGTGTCGGCGGCGCGGAGCGGGCGCGGGTGGAAGTGGACCGCGCGGGCGAGCAGGACCGGATGGTCGTGCGGCTCGAAGGCAGCGGCATGGATGCGGACGCGGCGGCCGATGCGGTGCGCGCGGCGCTCAAGTTGCGCGGCGAGGTTGTGCTGGAAGCGCCCGGCGCGCTGCCGCGCGACGGGCTGGTGATCGAGGACAAGCGCAGCTACGACTGACGCCTGTTCTATCGCGTCACATCGGGATCGGGTGGGCCTTGTAGATCGCCTGAATGTCCCGCTGCACCTCGTCCGACAGGGTCATGCCGGCGGCGCCGAGATCGGTTTTCAACTGGTCCATAGAAGTCGCTCCGATGATCGTCGAAGTCATGAAGGGCCGCCCGATACAGAAGGCGAGCGCCATCTGGGACGGATCGAGCCCGTGCTTCTTGGCCAGTTCGACATATTTCGTGACCACGGCAAGGCTGCGCGGCGTTGCCCGCCCGCCCAGATCGGCGGCAATCGACCGGCGTGACCCCGCGGGGATCTCGCCGCCTTCATATTTGCCCGACAGCATGCCCGCGGCGAGCGGCGAATAGGCGAGCAGCCCGACCTCTTCATGGTGGGACAGTTCGGCAAAGTCGAGATCGTAGATCCGGTGCATCAGGCTGTATTCGTTCTGCATCGAGACGACGCGCGGCAAGCTCTTCGCTTCGGCAATCTGGAGATATTTCGCCGTCCCCCAGACGGTTTCATTGGATAGGCCGAGCATCCGGATCTTGCCCTGATCGACGAACTTCTGCGCCGTCTCCAATATGGCCTCGATCTCGGCCAGCGACTGCGCCCGGTCCTGCTCATGCGGGCGGTAGGTCCAGCTCTGCCGGAAATGGTAGGAGCCGCGGTTCGGCCAGTGGATCTGGTAGAGGTCGATATAGTCGGTATCGAGCCGCTTCAGGCTCGCATGGAGCGCGTCTTCCATCCCCTGCGGCGTGATCTTGCCGCCGTCGCGGATCCATTTCGGGCCCGGACCCGTCACCTTGCTGGCGAGCACGATCCTGTCGCGGTTGCCTTGCGCCTTGAACCAAGTGCCGATGATCTCCTCGGTGCGGCCCTGCGTGTCGCCGCTGATCGGATTGGTCGGGTAAAGCTCGGCCGTGTCGATGAAATTGACGCCCTGATCGGCCGCATAGGACATCTGCTCGTGGCCCTCGGCCTCGCTGTTCTGGGTGCCCCAGGTCATCGACCCGAGACAGATTTCGCTGACCTCGATGCCGGAACGGCCGAGCGTATTCATTTTCATGTGGAGTGCCTCCCGTGACTGTCGGCGTGACCGTGCACAGGCAGGCGGGGCAGCGCAACCCTGCGCTGCCCGATTTTCAGAGGCTGAGGGGCTCAGACCTCGTCATCGCCGCCAAGGATCTTGTAGCAGAGCCCGCCGATGATGCCGCCGGCGATGGGCGCGACCCAGAAGAGCCAGAGCTGGCCAAGATACGGCCCGCCGGCAAAAAGCGCCTGCGAGGTGGAGCGCGCCGGGTTCACGGACGTGTTGGTCACCGGGATCGAGATCAGGTGGATGAGCACCAGCGCCAGACCGATCGCGATGGCGGCAAACCCGACGGGCGCCCGCGCATCGGTGGAGCCGAGGATCACGATCAGGAAGAAGGCTGTCAGCACAACCTCGGCCACGAGACCGGCCGTCATCGAGTAACCGCCGGGCGACAAGTCGCCATAGCCGTTGGCGGCAAAACCGTCGGACAGGCTGAACCCCTCCGCCCCTGTTGCGATCACGTAAAGGACGGCTGCACCCAGCACGGCGCCGACCAGTTGCGCGGCCCAATAGGGCAGGATGGCCGAGGCGGGGATGCGCCCGCCCACATAGAGGCCGACCGTTACCGCTGGATTGAAATGTCCGCCTGAGACATGACCGACGGCGAAGGCCATGGTCAGGACGGTCAGGCCGAAGGCCAGCGACACACCAAGAAACCCGATGCCCATGTCGGGAAAGCCTGCGGCCAGAACGGCGGCACCGCAGCCGCCGAACACAAGCCAGAACGTGCCGAATGCCTCGGCCGCCAGTTTTTGAACCATTGTCATTCTCGTCCCCCGTTTGCGTTGTTTTGCATCCCGAACGGTAGCGGCAGCCGGGCGACGCACCCAAACAATTTGCAACCAGAGGTGGCCTGTTGGCGGGATCTGTTGCCGAAATGGATTAACCAAGGTTGGGTAAAAAATGTCACAACCCACCGGAATTCATCGGAATAATTGCTTAATTCCCGAGAATCGGCTAGCTTTGGGCCGTTGTGGTTTGCCTGCGTCGACGTTTCCGGCGCCCGGATCGCTCATTCCGGTGATGGCAAATTTGGGATTGCGTGCCTGTCCGAATGCTGTTGCGGACGAAGTCCGTAACCGTGTTCTTGCAAGCGTTTCCGTATCCCTTTGACGGCCGCAGCGTGTGATGTGGTGACTGTGTATTGGTTCGCCAAAGACAATCGGACGGTCCCTGACCAACAGTTGGCCAGAGCCGGAATGCCCCCAATCTGCACCTGCAGCCGGGCATTTGCCGAACGTAACCGTCTTTGGCGGAAAGTGACGAGTTGAACGTCCGGATGCGAGTGGGGGCCTTGCTCATCCGGCGGTGATTTGGGGACGGAAAGAAGGTCATGATCAGACATACGCTGAAGAAATTCACGCGGGACGAGGATGGTGCCATCACGGCCTACATCCTGATGATGTTCCTGATGATGGTGGTCGCTGCCGGCATGGCGGTTGACTTCATGCGCCAGGAAACCGCCCGCGCCGACTTGCAGAACGCCGTGGACCGCGGCGTGCTGGCCGCTGCCGATTTCAAGCAGACCCTGTCGGACAAGAAACTCGTCGTGCAGGACTATATGAAGTCACGCACCGTCACCAATGCCGAGTTGAAGCTGGTCGTGAACGAGGATCGCGGGCTCAACTATTCGCGGGTGACGGCCCATGCGCGCTACGAGATCCCGACCTATTTCCTGAAACTGATCGGCATCAACACGCTGGCTGTCGTGGCGAGCGGCACCGCCGAGCAGCGCAAGCGCGAGGTGGAAGTGTCCCTCGTGCTCGACATTTCCGGCTCGATGAAGAACCAGCCGATGGTCGACATGAAGGATGCGGCGACCAAGTTCGTCGACATCCTGCTGGCCGAACAGGAAGCGCGGGAGAAGACCTCCATCTCGGTCATTCCCTATTCCGCGCAGGTTTCGGTGCCGAAATGGTTTGCCGACCAATATGCGCTCGACACCTATCACACTTATTCCTACTGCTTCCTCTTCGGCGAGCAGGATTTCAAGGAAGGCGCGCTGCCGACGGGTGTGACCTGGAAACAGTTCCAGCATGTGAAGGACAGCTACTCCAACAACCTCAAGCGCTGGGCCTGCCCGCGGGAGGCCAATACGCTGCTGCCGTTTTCCAACGACCCCACCGCCATCAAGGCGAAGATCAATGGGCTGGAATATGAACACTGGACCGCGATCTACAACGGCATGAAATGGGCCGTGGCCCTGCTTGATCCGGACACGCAGCCGATCGTTGCGAACCTCAATTCGCTGGGCCATGTGATCGACGATTTCGCCGATCGCCCGCTGCCCTACACGGACGAGGACGTGGTCAAGGTCATCGTGCTCATGACCGACGGCGCGAACACAAAGATGCGGCAGGTGAAGGAATCGACCTATTTCTCGAAGTTCACCAAGGGCGTCGACGAACCCACCTACTGGGACAATAATGACGGCTATGACTGGGATGATATCGTCGACAACTACAAGTCGACGAAGATCGGTGACGACTATCTGAAGAACATTTGCGATCTGGCCAAGGCCAACCAGAAGGTCACCATCTACACGATCTACTTTGTCACCAACGACACGTTCGGCGAACCGGCGCTCAAGGATTGCGCCAGCGAACCGAAGGATGTGAACCACTTCCTGGTGAACAGCAAGACCGTGGCCGAAGCTTTCGGCACGATCGCTGCCAACATTCAGAAACTGAAGCTGACGCAATGAGACAGATCCTGCCCCGCCTCACCGGTCACCTCCGGCATTTCTGGTCCGACAGTTCGGGCAACGCGACGGTGGAATTCGTGATCATCGCGCCCGTGCTCTTCTCCACCGTGCTTTCGATCTTCGAAAGCGGCTGGCTGATGACGAAATACATGATGCTCGACCGTGGCGTGGATATGGCGGTTCGGGACGTGCGGCTCGTGAAGAACCCGACGATGAGCCATGACGACCTGAAGGATGACATCTGCAACTACGCCAAGATCTTCAAGGATTGCAGCCGGACGCTGGTGCTGGAACTGGTGCCGCTCGACCTGAACGCCGCCTATCCCGGCAACGAGCCCAACTGTTTCGACCGGACCGAAGAGATCGAGCCGAAGAAGGAATTCAGCACCGGCGCGCATGAGGAAATCATGTTCGTGCGCGCCTGTGTAGTGACCGATCCGATCTTCCCGGGCCTTGGCATCGGCCTGCAGCTGGAAAAGGACAATACCGGTGGCTACCGGATGGTGTCTTTCGGCGCATTCATGAACGAGCCGGCCTGATGCGGGTGATGCGCGCATATATGGTGTCCCGTCTCGCGGCCTTCCGGGCCGACGAGCGCGCGACGATGACCGTGGAATTCTGCATCAGCTTCCCGCTGCTGATGGTCTGGTTCCTCGGCAGTTTCGTCTTCTGGGACGGGTTCCGGTCGCGCAGCCATTCGGCCAAGGCGGCCTATACGGTGTCCGACATCCTGTCGCGTTACAGCTCCGTGTCCGATGCCAATCTCGACGAGCTCTATTCGCTGCAGCAGAAGATGCTGCCGCGGTCGCACAACAGCACCGCCCTGCGGATGACGAGCATCTGTTTCCGCGAAGGGGCCGACCCGTTCTCCAACACCGATGATGAATATTTCGTCGTCTGGTCCGAGGGGCGGGGCATCGCCCAGCCGATGAAACAGAGCGAGATCCCGTTCGCGATCATCCCGGCCATGTCCGACGGGGATTCCATCGTGCTGACCGAATCCTGGGCGCCGTGGCGGCCGCTGGTCGATTGGGTCGGAATCTCCGACATGGTCTGGGAGAGCCACCTTGTGACCCGCCCGCGCTTTGTCGAACTGATCGCCCACAAGGATGTCAGCAGTTCGAATCTCTGCCCGTCGGCGTCGACCTGACGCGCGCTCACACACCGCGTCGGCAACAACTCATCCGCACAAAGAAAAAGGCCGCGTCCCGGGGGACGCGGCCTTTTTTGAAACTTGCGGGGTTCAGCCCTGGCGGGCTTTGAACCGGCGCTGGGTCTTGTTGATCACATAGACCCGTCCCTTGCGGCGCACAACACGGCAATCGCGATGGCGCTGCTTGAGGGAGCGAAGCGAATTTCTGACCTTCATGGCCTCTCTCCTTTTTCAGCGGCGCGCGGTGGCCGGCGCCAAAATCCTGCCCTTGCGGGCCTTGTCTGCTTCTCTTCCCCTGCGGGCGGGGAATGGTGGGCGTAACTGGGATTGAACCAGTGACCCCTTCGATGTCAACGAAGTGCTCTCCCGCTGAGCTATACGCCCGAAAAAGCAATCGGCACCCCCATTCGGCGGCGCCGCGTGCGGTGTCTATAAAAGGAGTCGCGACGGGGTTCAAGAGGCTTTTGACGATCTTTGCGGGGAAGGATAGAAGGGGATCATGGCACGGCAGGACCCCATGGTAGTCGCATTCCGGCGGAGCGATCCGCAGCGTGTAACCACTTGTGCCGTCTTCTCTTCCCCGCATAGCGGCGCGCATTATCCGGACCGGTTCATGGCCGCGTCCCGACTCGGCGCGGCGGAGATTCGCACCTCCGAGGACATGTTTGTCGACCAGCTCTTCGCGAGCGTTCCGCAACAGGGAGCGCCGCTGCTGTCCTCGGTCTATGCAAGGGCCTATGTCGACCTGAACCGCGCGGCGGACGAATTGGACCCGGCACTTGTGGCCGGTGTCCGCCAGACCGGGATCAATCCGCGGGTTGCGGCCGGTCTTGGCGTCATCCCCCGCGTGGTCAGCGAGGGGCGGGAGATCCGCAACGGAAAGATCACGCTGGAGGCCGCGCGCGAACGGATCGAGGCCGCCTACTGGCCCTATCACCAGACATTGCGCGGGTTGCTCGACGAGCAGCGGGAGCGGTTCGGCATGGCGGTGCTGTTCGATTGCCATTCGATGCCCCACGAAGCACTTGCGGCGGCCCCGCTTGTCGGCACGCGCCGCCCGGACGTCATTCTGGGCGACCGGTTCGGCATGGCCTGTGACCGCTGGATCATGGATGGCGCGGCGGCAGCCTTCATGGCGCAGGGATTCACCGTCGCCCGCAACGCGCCCTTCGCTGGCGGGCATATCACCCGCCACTATGGCCGGCCCTCGAAAAACCAGCATGCGCTGCAGATCGAGATCGACCGCGCGCTCTACATGGACGAGGCGCGGCAGGTCAAACGGCCCGATTTCGAAGAGGTCCGGCGGCGGATCGGACTGGTGGCGGCGGATCTGGCCGCGCTCGTGCGGCCCAACGCGGCACTGGCTGCCGAATAGGTCCGGCGCGGCCGCCCCGGCATTCCAAAAAAAAGGGGCCGTGACTAGCACGGCCCAAGTCTAGGGAGGAAACGCCCAATCGGGCGTATGATGCAGTGCATCATGAGGATCATATTGTTTTGCAGTGCAGCAAAAGTCAATTGCAGTTTGGCAAAAAAATTCCCGCTGATCGCAAAAAAATGATTTGCCAGCCGGTCAGTTGAGGGAACGGCCCTTCACGATGGCCTGTGGGCCGAAACGGGCGCGGATCCGGTCGGTGGCGCGTTCCGCTTCGCCGCGTCGTGTCGCGACGGGATCGAGCAGCCCTGCCACCAGATCGCCCTGGCCCGCGTCCGACAGGTGGCTGATCCCGACCCCGATCAGGCGGAACGGCCCCTGATCGGCCACCCGGTCGAGAAGCGCGCGCGCGGTGGAATAGATCGTGTCTGTCAGCTGCGTCGGCACGTCCAGCCGCTGCTGGCGGCTCAGCGTCTGAAAATCGGCGCGTTTGAGTTTCAGCGTCACGACCGCTCCTGCAAGGTCGCGGGCCTTGGCGCGGTCGGCGACCTTCTCCGAAAGGCGCCAGAGATGGCCGTCAAGGAGCGACATGGCGCCGGTATCCTCGAAGAAAGTCGTCTCGTTGGAAATGGACTTTACCGGCGCCCGTGCGGTCACGCGGCGCCGGTCCTGCCCGCGCGCCAAATGATAGAGCCGGTCGCCAAGCCCCCCGAACCGTTTGACCAGATCGCCGTGATCCCAGCGCAAGATGTCGCTGATCCGCCGGATTCCCGCCTCTTCGAGATGTTTGCGGCTGACCGCCCCCACGCCCCAGATCACGCCGACCGGCTGCGCCGCCAGAAAATCGGGCGTCTCTGCCCGTCCGATGATAGAGAAGCCGCGCGGCTTGTCGAGGTCGGAGGCGATCTTGGCGAGAAACTTGTTGTGCGACAGGCCGACCGACACGGACAGGCCCAGTTCGGCCTCGATTTCCGCGGCAAGTCCCGCCAGCATCCGGGCTGGCGAGGCACCGTGCAGCCGCTGCGTGCCGGTCAGGTCCAGGAACGCCTCGTCGAGCGAGAGCGGCTCCACCGCAGGGGTCAGGTGCAGCATCCGGTCGCGAATGTCGCGCGATACATCCGAGTAGACATCCATCCGCCCCTTCAGGACCACCGCTTCGGGGCAGAGTTTCAGCGCCTTGAACATCGGCATGGCCGACTTCACGCCGCGAATGCGCGCCACATAGCAGGCGGTGGAAACGACGCCGCGCTTGCCGCCCCCGATGATCACCGGCTTGTCGGCCAGATCGGGGTCGTCGCGCTTTTCCACCGACGCATAGAAAGCGTCGCAATCGATATGCGCGATGGTCAGATCGTTGAGTTCCGCGTGGCGCAACAGCCGCGGCGAGCCGCAGTCGGGGCAGCGGCCCGGCGTGTCGAACGCCGCGAGACAGTCGCGGCAGATCGCGGGCACGGCGGTGTCGGTCATTCGTCCAGTGTCTCAAAGCCCTCGCCATGCGGCAAGGGCGGGGCGCCAGTGTCAGGGCAATTCGTCGAGGATCGCCTGCGCGGCGGCAGCGGGGTCGTCGGCCTGCCAGACCGGGCGCCCCACGACGATATGGTCCGCCCCGTTGCGAATTGCGTTTGCGGGCGTCGCGATGCGCTTCTGGTCACCGGCGGCAGAACCGAGCGGCCGCACGCCCGGCGTGACGATGAGCCGGCCCTCGGCTTCCGGCAGGGCGCGGATCGCATGGGCTTCCTCGGCCGAGGCGATGACCCCGTCAGCACCCGCAAGGAACGCAAGCCGGGCGCGCTCGGTCACAAGATCTTCGACCTTGCCCGGCTTGATGAGCGCCAGATCGAGGTCGCCCCGGTCGAGCGAGGTCAGGATCGTCACCGCAAGGATCTTGGTCTTGCGCGTGCCGCGTCCGGCCACGGCGGCGCGCACAACATGCGGGTCGCCATGAACGGTCAGGAAATCGAGGTCGAACTGCGCCAGCCCGCTGACCGCCGCCTCCACCGTGGCGGCAATATCGAAGAGCTTCATGTCGAGGAAGATCCGGTTGCCTTTCTCCTTCAACTCGTTGGCCAGCGCCAGCCCGCCGCCCGTCAGCATCCCCAGTCCGATCTTGTAGAAGCCGACCCGGCCCTCCAGCGTGCGCGCCAGGCGCAGACCGTCGAGTGCGGTGGGCACGTCCAGTGCCACGATCAGGCGATCATCAATCATCTCGGAACCTTTCGATTGCAGCTGGCGCAGCCGGCGCCGTTCCGCCCCACTTCTAGGCGGCGCGACAGGGCGGTGGAAGGAAAATCTGGGGGCGTACGGGCCTTGTCGTGGCCCCTGCGAGTGCCCATTTCTTGTGCAAGGGATCGCGCCGATACGGGCGGTCCACAGATCAAGGTCACGTCTGAAGGCGCCGGATTCGGGCCAGCAGACAATCAGACGCTTATAAGGAGTGAGGTATGAACTTCGAAAAGTTCAGCGATCGGGCGCGCGGCTTCGTGCAGGCAGCCCAGACGATCGCAATGCGAGACGGCCACCAGCGGCTGCTTCCCGAACATCTGCTCAAGGCGCTGCTCGATGACGAGCAGGGGCTGAGCGCAAATCTCATCAAACGCGCGGGCGGCGATCCGAACCGTGCGCGCGAGGCCGTGGATGCGGCACTCGCCAAGCAGCCGGCCGTCGAAGGCGGTGACGGGCAGCTCTATATGGACGCCCAGACCGGCAAGGTTCTGGCCGAGGCGGAGAAGATCGCCCAAAAGGCGGGCGACAGTTTCGTCACCGTCGAACGGGTGCTGACCGCGCTGGCCGTCACACGGTCGGGTGCGAATGATGCGCTGAAATCGGCGGGTGTGTCGGCGCAGGCGCTCAACGAGGCGATCAACGATATCCGCAAGGGTCGCACGGCCGACAGCGCGAGCGCAGAGGAGGGCTATGACGCGCTGAAGAAATATGCGCGCGATCTGACCGCCGCTGCGCGGGAGGGCAAGATCGACCCGATCATCGGCCGCGATGACGAGATCCGGCGCACGATGCAGGTGCTGACCCGCCGGACGAAGAACAACCCTGTGCTGATCGGCGACCCGGGCGTCGGCAAGACGGCAATCGCCGAAGGACTGGCGCTGCGCATCGTCAACGGCGATGTGCCCGACAGCATTGCCGGCAAGACGCTGATGGCGCTCGACATGGGCGCGCTCATTGCTGGTGCGAAATATCGCGGCGAGTTCGAGGAACGGCTTAAGGCCGTGCTCACCGAGGTGACCGAGGCCGCGGGCGGCATCATCCTTTTCATCGACGAGATGCACACGCTTGTCGGCGCGGGCAAGTCGGATGGGGCGATGGATGCGTCCAATCTCCTGAAGCCGGCGCTGGCGCGGGGCGAACTGCACTGCGTGGGCGCAACGACTCTCGATGAGTATCGCAAATATGTCGAAAAGGACGCCGCTCTGGCCCGTCGGTTCCAGCCGGTGATGGTCGACGAGCCGACCGTCGAGGACACGATCTCGATCCTGCGCGGCATCAAGGAGAAGTACGAACTTCACCACGGCATCCGGATCGCCGACTCGGCGCTGGTGGCGGCCGCGACCCTGTCGCACCGCTACATCACCGACCGGTTCCTGCCCGACAAGGCCATCGACCTGATGGACGAGGCTGCCTCGCGGTTGCGGATGGCCGTCGACAGCAAACCCGAAGAGCTGGACGCGATCGACCGTGAACTGCTTCAGAAACAGATCGAGGCCGAGGCCCTGAAGAAGGAGAAGGACGACGCCTCGCGCGACCGTCTGGACCGGCTGGAAGGCGAATTGGCCGAGCTGAAGGAAAAGTCCGCCGAGATGACCGCCCAGTGGCAGGCCGAGCGCGACAAGCTCGCCGGCGCCCGCGACATCAAGGAAAAGCTCGACCGTGCGCGGGCCGAGCTGGATCAGGCCAAGCGCGAGGGCGACCTCGGCAAGGCGGGCGAACTGTCCTACGGCGTGATCCCGGGGCTGGAGAAGCAGCTTGCCGAGGCCGAAGCGGCGGAGGATGACGTGATGGTCGAGGAAGCCGTGACCGCCGAGCAGGTGGCCTCTGTCGTGGAGCGCTGGACCGGCATTCCGGTCGACCGAATGCTCGAAGGCGAGCGCGAGAAACTGTTGCGCATGGAAGAAGAGCTCGGGCGCCGGGTCATCGGCCAGCGCGCGGCGGTCGAAGCCGTATCGAACGCGGTGCGGCGGGCGCGTGCCGGCCTCAACGATCCGGGCCGCCCGATGGGCAGCTTCCTGTTCCTCGGGCCGACCGGCGTTGGCAAGACCGAGCTTACGAAGGCACTCGCGGAGTTTCTCTTCGACGACGAGGCCGCGCTCACCCGCGTGGACATGTCCGAGTTCATGGAGAAACATGCCGTCGCACGTCTGATCGGCGCGCCTCCGGGCTATGTCGGCTATGACGAGGGCGGTGTGCTGACGGAAGCCGTGCGGCGCAAGCCCTATCAGGTTGTGCTTTTCGACGAGGTGGAGAAAGCCCATCCGGACGTGTTCAACGTGCTGTTGCAGGTGCTCGATGACGGGCGGCTGACCGACAGCCAGGGCCATGTGGTCGATTTCAAGAACACGCTCATCATCCTGACCTCGAACCTCGGCTCGCAGGCGCTGTCCCATACCGGGGACAATGCGAATGCGGCGCTTGAAAAGGCGCAGGTGCTGGAAGCGGTGCGCGGGCATTTCAAGCCCGAGTTCCTGAACCGGCTCGACGAGCAGGTCGTCTTCGACCGGCTGTCGCGCGCGGATATGGACGGGATCGTCGAGATCCAGCTGCGCCAGCTCTCCGGTCGGCTTGCCGACAGGAATGTCACGCTCGCGCTCGACGAGGGCGCGCGGACATGGCTCGCCGACAAGGGATATGACCCGGTTTACGGTGCGCGGCCTCTGAAACGTGTGATGCAGACCCATCTGCAGAACCCGCTCGCGGAGCAGATCCTGAAAGGTGCGATCCATGACGGGGACACAGTTCCGGTCGAGGCCGGACCGGCCGGGCTCACGGTGAACGGCGAAGCACCGGCCGACGGAATCGAAGCCGCGACGATTCACTGATCGCCGGCACAGAAAATGCCCTGTCCGGCCGCCCCAGAGCGGTCGGGCAGGGTGCTCCGGGAGTGACGGGCCTTGTAAAACAAGGGCTTTTTGACCGCCTGGAAAAAAATCGACGGAATATGACCATTTTTTGAAAAAAGCGCTTGCGCGACTCTGCGGATATCCCTAGATAACGCCTCACCGGAGCGAACAACACGGTCGCCACGGTAACAACAACGGAGATGACGGGCGGCGGCGGCGCCATACAGGCGCAACCAAAACTTATTGTCTCCACGCTCTTTGAAATTTTGATACAGATGAAGAGATATGCGGGCGGTTTGGTTCGTTTCGACGACCGGACGTTTTGCATATCGGCTCTTTAGGGGTTTCGGCTCCGATGATGAGAGTGTCAGCTTCA
>NZ_WUWG01000002.1 GCF_009833495.1 Oceanomicrobium pacificus
CCTAAGGAAAGCAATGCGCAAGCATGGCCGGCCCAAATCGATTATCACAGACAGGCTGCGTTCATATGGGGCGGCATTGAAAGAACTGGGGATTGTGGACAGTCAGGAAACCGGGCGCTGGTTGAACAATCGCGCCGAGAATTCGCTTTTGCCCTTCCGACGACGAGAACGGGCGATGCTTCGCTTCAGGCGCATGCGAAGTTTGCAGAAATTCGCTGCCGTCCATGCGTCATTCTATAACTCGTTCAATTCGGAACGTAGCCTCACGTCAAGATCGAATTTCAAGCTGAACCGCGCCGCCGCCCTGGCCGAATGGCGGGGTCTTTGTGTGGAATAAGGGGCAGCAACGCTGTCCATACGTAGACGAGTTCGAATTGGTCTGGCAGCACCAACGCGACTGAACGTACTGGAGAAATAACCATGGCAAGTCTCGTAACTCGCATTGGCGTTCATGTACTCGCCCTGTTCTTGTGGCTCTCATCGCCAGCTGCGGCACAGGCCCCCATTGCCGGCAATTATGGCATTGGTGCCGGCTTGGGCCAGACCTCCGCCATTCTTCCGCCGCCGGGAACGCGCGTGATCGAAAATGGGTGGATTGCCTACAGTATCGACAGGTTCGTTGACGATGAAGGTAAGGACATAGGGGCTCCGGGTGGTGACGTGCACGCTGCGCGCCTAGCGTTTCGCTACGTCTTCCCAGGGATCGAAATTCTGGGCGCGGATTATTCCGCCGGCCTTGTCTTGAGTTATCGGGATCAGGTCCTGCGACCGGCCCCCGGATCCGGAACCGCCTACCAGCAAGGTGATTCCGTCATCACTCCAATCGCGCTTGGGTGGCACATGGGCGCCTGGCACACGCAAGTCTCGTATTCGATCTGGGTCCCCACCGGCAAGTTCGAAGACGGCGGCCAGACCAACACTGGCAAGGGGCTCTGGAGCCAGATGTTCTACGTCGGGACGACCTGGCGGCAGGAAGCCGACCTGCCCTGGGCGGCAACCTTGCAGGCCCGGTACGAGACTTTCGGCGAGCAGAAGGACACGGACATTCGGCCCGGCGATGTCTTTTCGCTCGAAGCCGCTGTTGGAAAGGAAGTGGTCCCTGGTTTGAGCCTTGGGGTTCTGGCGGCGACGTCTTTCCAGGTGTCGCAGCAATCCGGCACTCCGGGCGGAAACCCCGAAAAGTACCGGATCAACGTCGCCGGCGGCGAGATCGTCTGGAAACCCAGCTCCCTCCCCGGAGCGCAGGTTGCCCTGCGAGTGGGCAAGGACTTTGACAATCGCAACACCACCGAAGGTGTGGCGAGCCTGTTGTCTCTGGCCTACGCTTTCTGACCCCAACGATCCGTTCCGTGCCCTGCGGTCCAAGACGCATCGGGAGCCACTCGCGACCCTATAGCATCGCACCCAACATGCCGATGATGGTTGCAGACGACAGGATGACAACGATGACTGCAAGCGTCTCCCGCCGCCTCGCGCGCTCAATCAGTTCAGCTGGCGACTCGTGATGCTCTTGCCCGCTTAATTCTTCACTGTGATTGATCATCGAACGTCCATTCCCGGGTATGTTGCTGCCTGGGGAATGAGGTGATGCTGAGAGTGCTCAGGCGGGATGTTCAAAACAGTTCGTTACGGTTTCGAACCGATACTCATTCTGGTGAATCGCCGTGATGCACAAGTCGCCTGGAGCGGTTCACTGCGTGAACCCAGCATGGTCGCACGGATGCATGAGCCAACAGGTACCCTCGACATACAAGACCAGAAATTGGCTCGCCTAGGTCGCCAATATATCCCATGACCATTCAAGTTTTTTTTGGGGGGGGGGCCATGGCAAGACAGAAAACTTTGAGTAAGGTGAACTTGCCAACAGGGGAGAATCGAGATGAAGTTGATTATGGCCAGTGTCCTGGCACTAAGCGCGAGCGTTGCTCATGCCCAGGATGCCGCAGATCTGGTTTTGAAGAACGCTTTCGTCCTGACAATGGACAAGGAAAATCCCGAGGCTCAAGCCGTTGCCGTGCGGGGCAATCAGATCGTGTATGTCGGCGACGTGAACGGCGTGGAAAGCTTTACCGGCGAGAACACCGAAGTTCTTGACCTGACCGGCAAGATGGTGCTCCCCGGCTATGTCAGCGCCCACGACCATGTTCTTGGCTCCGCGTGGTCGACACTAGGCGTCGATCTGAATGCGGCAAAAGACAAAGAAGAAACACTGCAGATGCTGCGGGACTACGTGGCGGAAAACCCGGATCTGCCGATCGTTGTCGGCCAAGGATACAATGCAACCCTTATGGGGGGGGCGCCGACTGCCGCCGAGTTGGATGAAATCATCCCCGACAAGATCGCGATTATCATCGACTTCACCATTCACGACGCTTGGCTGAACACCAAGGCGCTCGAAGCCGGAAACATCACCAAAGATACGCCGGACCCGGTGCCGGGGGTTACTTACTGGATCAGGGATGACGACGGGAACCCATTGGGCGTCGGCAAGGAAGGATCGTGGTTTCCTGTCTATACGAAGGTCGCTTGGGATCCCGAGCGAATGATCGAGGAAAGCCGCGAAAAACTTCAGCCGCAAGTGGTCGCAGGCGGCACAACAACAGCACTGATTCCTGGTGTTGTCACTCCGAATTTCACAAACGCACCTGGCATGTTCGATGATTTGGAGATTTCCATGAAGGTGCTTGAAAAAGCGCTCGCCGACGGTGATTTGCCAGTGCGAACGTTTGTTCAACCGGCCTACAAGGACGCGACAGCCGATCCGGTTGAATTTGCGGCGCGGGCACGTGCAATGGCCGACAAGTACAACGGTGACTTGTTTCGCGTACATGGCATCAAGTTACACCCCGAAGGGACATGGAGTGCCGGCGCGGTTCTGATGCTGGAGCCGTTCGAGGGAACAGACAATATAGGCATCTCGGCGGTGAAACCGGATCAGATGAAAGAGGTCGTCAAGGCAGCAAACGACCAAGGTCTAGATGTTTTTGCCCATGTTGAAGGGTCGGGCACTGTGCGTGGGATGATTGACGCGATCCTTGCGTCGCGCGACTCCGGCAACGCGGACGAGCGCAATGCGCTGCATCACTATCAGATCGTTCATCCTGATGACCAGCAACGCATGATCGACAACAGCATTCCGGTAAACATCACTCCGATTTTTTCGGTGGATTGGGCTGGGCAGGATCAGGACTTTCTCAGCATGTTGGGTGACACGCGGACGAACGAGCGTGTTTCTCAATACAGGCCACTGGCCGATGCCGGGGTCAGCGTCAGCCTTGCAGGAGATTACCCATCCGCGCCGATGTCGACCAACAGTATGCTCTATCAGATCTATACTGCGGTTACGTTCAAGAACCCCCTGGACCCCGCGAACTCTAAGAAGTTCCCAAATGGTGCTGCCCCGCTGGATCTGATGCAGGCGATTGAGGCCGTAACAATCAATCCTGCTTGGCAATTGAGAATGGAAGACAAGCTGGGCTCCCTAGAGGTGGGGAAATTGGCCGATATTGTGATTCTGGACCGAAATATTTTGGAGTTGGATAATCCCGAAGAACTGCTGACGACCAAGGTTCAGGCAACGATCATGGATGGCCAATTCCGTCATCGTGACGGACTGTGAGTGGGCTGCCAGAGGCAATGTCAGAGCAACTTGGCTTGCGACGGGGTAGGGCTGAGTAGCGTCCCGGCATGACGAAACGCGACCCGTTCAAGTTTTTCTGAACCTCACCTGAGATCATCCGTCTCGGGGTCATGATGTATGTGCGCTTCCAGCTGTCGCTGCGCGACGTGGAGGATCTTCTGCACGAACGCGGCGTCGACATCAACCACGAGGCCGTGCGATTTTGGTGGCATAGGTTCGGGCCGGTGTTCGCTTCGGAGATCCGGCGGAAACGCGCTGAGCGATTGCGGTCAGGGCCGCAATTGCGATGGCACCTGGACGAAATGTTTGTGAGGCACTGTCAAAGAAAACCGGCTTGAGGCGGGTAGATCGGTTTTGTAGCGTCGCGACATGACCAGAAGATCGCCGTTTCGCTATTTCAAAACCAGTCAGGAAATCATCCGCTTGGCTGTAATGCTGTATGTCCGTTTCCCACTTTCGCTTCGCAATGTGGAGGATCTTCTGCATGAGCGGGGTGTCGATGTGAGCCACGAAGCGGTTCGATATTGGTGGCATCGATTTGGTCCGATGTTCGCTTCTGAAATCCGAAAGCGGCGCATTTCCGGCATGAAGTCGAGCCAGTGGCGTTGGCATCTGGATGAGATGTTCGTGAAGATCAATGGCGAACGGCACTACCTTTGGCGGGCTGTCGATCACGAAGGTGAGGTGCTTGAAAGCTTTGTCACAAAGGCCCGCGACAAGAAAGCTGCATTGAAATTCCTAAGGAAAGCAATGCGCAAGCATGGCCGGCCCAAATCGATTATCACAGACAGGCTGCGTTCATATGGGGCGGCATTGAAAGAACTGGGGATTGTGGACAGTCAGGAAACCGGGCGCTGGTTGAACAATCGCGCCGAGAATTCGCTTTTGCCCTTCCGACGACGAGAACGGGCGATGCTTCGCTTCAGGCGCATGCGAAGTTTGCAGAAATTCGCTGCCGTCCATGCGTCATTCTATAACTCGTTCAATTCGGAACGTAGCCTCACGTCAAGATCGAATTTCAAGCTGAACCGCGCCGCCGCCCTGGCCGAATGGCGGGGTCTTTGTGTGGAATAAGGGGCAGCAACGCTGTCCATACGTAGACGAGTTCGAATTGGTCTGGCAGCACCGCCACTTGCCCTCGCGAAAGCGTTCTCCCGACTCGGCTGCGGCCGGATTTTTCCCTTGTTTTCGAGCGTTATGCGGGACGGGCTGAGCACTAGCAGTAGCGCCAGGTGGCCCGAAAGCGGTCTCTAAGGGGCGATTTTCTCCGGACCTCATGACTTCGCCGTTTTGGTGATTAGCTTGCAAGGCGCTGAAAAACCACGTCTTTGCGACGTAACTGGCCAAACACTTCGAGGCTACGATCCCTTCGTGTTCCGCCAGTTCGGCGATGGTCGCGAACTTCCCTGATTCCAGCATGCGCTTCCAGCGGAACGCACGGGCCAGCGCCTTGACGAGGGTGCTGTCTGTCCGTCGCGGTTGCGTTGCACCCTCGGGTAACTGCATCTCTTTGCGCCCGCCACGCTTCACGATCCTGAATGGGACGTGGAGTGTAATCGTCTCGGGGGTCGGAGCCCCGCAGGTCATGCGGTCGCCTCGATGCCGCCAGCCAGCATTTCGCAGGCCAGATCGCCGAGACCGTCGACGCGTATGGCATCTCGGCCGGACAGATGCTCAGGCGCACGTCTCAATCACTTTCAAGTCAGGCACTCTGGGTCAAAGCGGACTTATCCCCTTGATGCGCCAAAGTGCACAAGGGCAGCCGATCATTTTGATCTCACCCGAATTCCCTGAAGAAGCTGCGTCTAAGCTGCTGGCAGCTGACATTCGAATGGTATTGCTTTCTGACTTCCTGGATGATCTGGAAACTGATGAGCCGTGTATTTTGGCCGAGCACCGTCGCGACGGGCCAGAACTCGTCATCTATCACGACAGCGGCAAGGTCGAATGGCGAGGCAGATCGATTGTTTTCACCCATCAGACGTTCCCGGCGTTCTTGCGCATGGTCAAGCGGTTGAAGACAAACGATCCGATAGCACCCGGACCGGTGGTTGAAGATACGACCGGTCGGGCCGCGTCAGACCTGGTGCGCGAAATGAGAGCAAAAGTGACCAGCGCCGGGTTCTCCGACAACGAGGCCAAGTCTTTCATCAAGACCCACCATGCTCGTGGATACTCAGTCACTGTGCCTCTGGACAAAATCGCCTTTGAATAGCCAGAGGCAGCCATTTCACATCTGTCGTTTTTGTTGAGCCTCGTTGTAGGGTCAGACAAAGCAAAGATTTCAATCAGGTGTTGTGATGGAAGCCCGTACCAAGAGTGTTGAAGACTGGTTCTCGATGATCCGCGAGGGTTTGCTGACGCTCCCGCGGTTTCAGCGGTTTGAAGCGTGGCGGCCAAACCAGATCGAAGGCGTCCTGGAAAACATGCTGCGGGTGCCTTTGCTGCCGATTGGGGCGTTGCTGATCCTCGAAGTCGGCGACAAAGAGTTGTTCCATTCACGGCCGATTTCGGGGGCGCCCGAGCCTAAGGGCATGCCTCAGATGAATCTGCTCGACGGGCAACAGCGGATGACCGCGGTCTGGCGATCCCTCACGGACGACTACGACGAATTCACAGTCTTCGTCTCGCTGGAGAACGATGAGCAGCCAGAAATAGAAATCGTGAAGCGCTATCTGAACAAGAGCGGAAAGCGCATGCCGCTTTGGGCGGACAATCCTCCGGAATGCCTTGAGCGTCATTTGTTCCCTGTATCGATCTTGTGCCCCGGGTCGAAAGGGGAGCAGGCCATGGACGAATGGACAGAACGTGCGGAGACGTCCAAGTCCACCGACAAGGCCATTATGCGCTTGCGGCAGCGCATGGCGTCCTATCCCATTCCATTTCTGTCCTTGCCCGTGACAACGGAGCAGGAAACCGCCCTCGACGTCTTCATCAAAATGAACACCTCCGCTTCCCCGTTGAAGGATTTCGACATTGTTGTCGCTCAGCTGGAAGGCGCGGTGGGAGACTCGTTGCACGACATGATCGGCGAGCTTCATGAAGAAGTCCCGGCCGCAGGTGACTATGGCAAAATCGAGGATACGGCGCTGGCAATCGGCGCATTGCTCAATGGCAAACCGCCGCTGAAGCGGACTTATCTGGATCCAGAATTTGGGAGCGAGTTGGCGGCAGTCTGGGACCAAGTGGTTCTGGGTATGAAGCGTGGGGTGGCGTTCCTGCGCGACGAGGCAATCTTCAATGAAAAGCTCCTGCCAACCGAAGTCATTGTCTATCTGACGTCTGCCCTATGGGCCAATGTCCCGATTGACGGTGTGGATCAGGAAGGGCGCGCACGCACATTGATCCGCAAGGCAATCTGGCGGGCCAGTTTCACTGACAGGTACCTCAAAACAGCGACCACGCGAGCTTTTGCAGACTACAAGGCGATCCTCGCCGAGATTACAGATCCTACAACAGATGCGCAGGCAGACCTTTTCGATGAGGCACAGAACCCCTTGCCGCAACCTGCAGAGCTCATTCGGGGCGGCTGGCCGAGCCGGAAAGATCGTCTTGGGCGGGCAATCATGGCCGTATCACTTTATGGCGGCGGGTATGACTTTGCAGATGGTGCAAAGGCGACTGCTGAGAATGTACGCTTCCGCGAGTATCATCACGTCTATCCACGCGCTCTTCTGCAGGACAATTTTCCAGACCATGAAGTCAATTCGGCGCTGAATTGTTCCCTGATATCCTGGAAGACAAACCGGAAAATCGCGGCAAAGACACCAAAACAGTATCTCGAAGAACGGGCTCAGGATGCAAATGCCACCGAAGATCAGGTACGGCATCGATTGGAAAGCCACCTCGTCCCCTACGACGATTTGGTGTCGGGAGACTTCAAGAGCTTCGTCGAAGCGCGGGCCGAGCGGGTCCATGCTGCGATGGTGAAACTGGCAGACGGCTCGTTGCCTTGACCTGTTCGTTCTGACCTCAACCGAAGTGAAGGTTTCCCAGAACCTCCCATAAACTTCCCAGACCGTTCCCACCAATCGAAGCCCGGCAATCGGCACTCTCGGAGCATCAGAAACGATGACCGAGGCACACCGATATGCAAGTCGAGCTTGAACCGAAACACGTCCACATCATCACCTCAGAGGCCGCAGCGATGGCGCGGCACTTGCAACGCAAACTGGGCTTGCCCGTTTGTGAGCAGGAAGACTTGGCCCAGGATCTGCTGGTCGATCTCTTGCGTCGCTTGCCCGCCTATGATCCGGCCAAAGGCAGCCTGGGTGCATTTTCAGGCCTGATCCTCCGGAATCAAGCGTCACGCATCGCAATGAAAATCGTGCGGGAACGCCGTGCGGCAGGTGGCTTTACAGTTTCCCTTGATGCGCCGGTCGCGGAGGACGATCCCCGCCCTTTGGTTGAGGCTATTTCTGACACTCAGGGTCTCGCTGCTTGGCACGGCCAACACCTGTCGCAAGCCGAGAAGCAACAAGGCCGTATCTCGCTCGAGACTGCACTGGCGCAGTTGCCTCCTCCAAACATAACAGGCACGGCTTCCGTGTCAGTGGCGGGAAGCTACTTGCATGCTCATAGACCGCCAGCTAACTATTTGGTAAAAGCGGCTTTTGGTCTTTCGGATCCTTCGCGAGCGCCCAATGCAGCCAGCAAAGACATTTGAAGAGCGCAGATCTCGACGGGCAGCCTATTGTGAACACAAAAACCGGTACAAATAGATCTCTACGAATAGAGGACTTGGGGCCCGAAGTTGATCGCCTTCGATTGGACGAGCTTCGGCAGGCTTGGGGGTACGCGGCTGATGATCCCTTACTTGCCATTGGAAAATTAAAGGGCCGAGAAATATCGAATGGCAAGAAGATCTTTTTCCTTGAGCATCTAGAACACCCTCGTTCCGCAACTGGCTTTGTGTATCCTGAAGATGTCTCTGGCCGTCCAGCGAGCGCTTTCGTGCCGCCTCCCGAGGTCTCCCGGCTTGAACTAGATGTAAGTGGCGCGAAAGAAGAGATTTGGGCTATTGCAGAGCTCGAGCTTTCCTCAAATCGCGAGCGCGAAAAGCATAAAAATCCCCACAAGTGCGACGTTAGAAGAGGTTCGCTTCGGTTGCTTCGGAAGCTTCCGGAAGACTGGGTTCCGGCTATCATCGGTGATGAGAGCCCTCGGCTTATTAGCGCCGCCGCAATGTCCGTGATTGAAGCCGAGATCAAAACTGAAAGAGAAAAACTTCAAGAAGAACTTGGAGTGCTTCAAAATGAGACCGCCGAAGCCGGTGGAGCTCTTAACGGGCTCCGACACGCGGTCGCGGGCGAAGAGCGGAAGCTCATGACGTTACAAGCAAAAAGTGAAAGAGAGATTGCCTTGATGGAAACGCGCGTCCGCCGCCTCAACGATCTCCTCGACCAGAAGGGACGTCGACTTGTTGCTCTTGGCCTAATTGACGAAGATGACCTAGCCGTGCTTTTGCCTTCTTCCGGAAAGCATTCCGAACAACCAGGACACAGCTTCCAGTCCGATTTCGGCGGCGATTTCGAACGATTGGCGCCCTTCATTCAGGCGAGGCTGTATGCACGCGGAATGTTGTTTAGCCAAGCACAGCTTCGCGACGTGCTTGCTTTAGTAAGAACGCACGATCTTTTTGTGCTTGCCGGTGACTCTGGGTCAGGAAAAACAAGCCTCATTAAAGCGACGGTGGAGTCGCTGGGCGGCCGCTGCACTATCGTCCCGGTCAAGCCGAACTGGACGGGTCCGGAAGACTTGCTCGGCTACTTTAATCCGATTGAACGCAGCTACCAGTCGACGCCGTTCCTAAAGGCTCTACAGCTTGCTGCAAGTGAGCCGCACATTCTGCACTTTATTGTTCTGGATGAGATGAACCTTGCGCGAGTAGAGCATTATTTCGCCGATTTTCTCAGCCTTCTTGAGAACCGAGAAACTGTTCCGGACATCACGCTCTACACCTCTGACGAGGAACGGCATACCGTCGTTTCCCACGGCCTGTTCCTTGCAATTGAAGAGGAAGTCCGGAAGCGTGTCGGCCTCCCCGAAACTGCCACGCTCGAAGATCTACTCAAAAATGAAGAAGCAAATCGTCTTCTGCACCGCCTCGGTGGCTTCGAGGATGCGGAGTCGATTTTAGAGCATCATGCGCGTTTGCGGCGAGCGATGGCTGCGCAGATTCGTACACCAACCTCCCTTGCAATGCCGCCAAACGTACGAATTGTTGGCGCAATAAACATTGACGAGACAACCTATTTTTTATCTCCGAAGGTGTTGGACCGGATCCACGTGGTTCGTTTTCGCAACCCGGTTCTCCAAGACTGGTCAGCGATTGACGCCGAAGTGGAAGAGTCCGACCTTGATCTCGCGCTTCCCTTGTACCTTCCTCCGAGTGAAATTGGGTCCAGAACCGATTATCCGCGCTTTGATCCAAGCGATCCTAATACCGAATTTCTTGTGAGGTTGGCCCGGGAATACCTAGATCCGCTGGGAATCGAGTTCGGGTTCAGGGCTATACG
The DNA here is from genome assembly GCF_009833495.1 of Oceanomicrobium pacificus. GTDB lineage: Bacteria > Pseudomonadota > Alphaproteobacteria > Rhodobacterales > Rhodobacteraceae > Oceanomicrobium > Oceanomicrobium pacificus. The sequence goes on from NZ_WUWG01000002.1 coordinate 10,159, forward strand.
TCAAAGCTTGCATTACATAGACCGCGCAAGAGATGTTGGTGTGGAGCCGCCAGAGGCGCTCAACAACGTTTTACTGCATAAGGTTCTCCCAAAGCTCGTGGTAGACACTACCCGCCAGGGACCAAGTGGGACGAAACGGGCAGAGCTTCTGTCTGATCTGCGCGACGCCGTTGCGGAAGCGATGACAGAACTCGATCTTTCCTCCGTTCCCGAGAGTTGCGTTGTTGAACTCGATCGAGTGATCGCCGGCGTTGACGGTAATAATGGGATCGCTAACTACTGGTTGCGCTGATGCCTTTGGTCGAGCTTCGATACCTGGACGTTCGATGGAAGGCGTCAGGAACCGCAAAATCAGTCACAGTTGCACCGCGATCCATCCCGATCGAGATTGAACTCGACGGAACAATGCGTGCCGAGACAGAGATCTTTCATGATCTCTATCCGGTGCTAGGGATGCGATTGGATGACGCATTAGCTGAGCACACACCCGTATTCGTCACCGCAGGTGAAGATAATGTTAGAATGCAGCCTGTTTCAGACTCTGAGGGGCACACATGGTGGGTGGAAGCTGGTCCTTGGCACGAGCGCAGCAAGAGGCATCTATGCGAACTACACCGGACAATCGGTAAGTTCGAAATCCAGGTTGGAGATCAAAGACTCATCCTTAACAACGTCGCTGCAGGTCTTGGCAGAGTCGAACTAGAGGATTTCTTAAGAGATTTTCAAAATGACCTTTACTGGCTTTTACTTGGCTTTGGTTCTGGTAAAGCAGTTTTGGGTGGCCGACCTGTTCCTGGCGGAAGCAAGGGGGAGATCGGACACGACCAACGACCACATGGCGCTGATTTATTGCTCGCTGATGCGCTTGAGCGGTTTTCTGAAGCTGTCGAAAGAGTTCTGCATCGACCTTCGCACGACCTCCATGAGGTTCATGGTCTGCAGGTTCTCGCCAAGCTGAGACCGAACCAGATGTCGTTCCGGCAGTATGTCCGGAATCCTTCAGTAAACAGGCTTCAGGGCCGTCAGGCAGAAGTCACGGTCGATATCGCCGAAAACCGCTATATTCGGCACATGGTTCAAGTGGCGGCAAAGCTTTCCGAGAAGTTGGCGCTTGCAACAACACGGCAGGTGCAGGCCCTTGAAGAGAGAGCAGCGAGCGAAATTGAGCGTTGTAAAGAGTATCGGGCGACACAGTATCGAATGGTTGAGAGTAGCGTGTTCGACCGGCAACTCGCAGAGGCGCAGGAAACCTTAGAGAGGATCAGAGGCCTGTCCGAATGGACTTCTGAGCAATTTCCTGCCGATGCAAGACACATAGAAATCTCGATAGGAAAACAATTTGGAGAAGGGGGTAACACTTTCTTTTGCAACAAGCCTGACGGGAAGCCGACAAAAGATCCTTCCCGTGGCATAAAGTATTGGGTCATCAAGTTGCCCGACGCTTTAGCGTCCGCAGTTACCGCCGCTCGCCCATTGCGACCCACCTATGAGATTGATGCCATCATGAGCGTGCAGGCGATTGGTCCAGAGGATCAAGGCCGCTTGCTCGAACTTCACCAAGTAATTGCTGTGGAGCCGCGATCCGAGGCAATTGGAAGAAAACTGCGAAAGAGGGCGCGCCTTGCAGCAAGTGACTGGCTTGCACCGCTCTCGCGTGAAGAGCGCCTTGAACTTCAGCAGGAGGCGCGGACTGCTGAGTTGCGGGCGAACACCTATTCGGAGCGTGCTGCTGCCGGAAATTCGGCGGCCTCTGCATTGGATCGCTCTTGGAAACGACTTAGCCGCCAAAATCGAGACTGGGGCAGAATGGGGGTTCGGTCGGATCCACAGATGCCCTTTGGAATGCGTTTTAGTCAGACACCAGTGTACTCTGCATGCCTTGCTGCGTTTCGAAAGGTTAGCGAACTAGCGGATCGGGCGGGTTTCGGCGAAGATACCTTAGATGCTGTTGATAGGATTGGAATCCTCCATGCGAGCGCACTCTACGAACATTGGTGTCTGATCAAAATCTTACTGGTGTTGATTGAAGAGTTTCGCTTTGTGCCTCAGGCTGGGTGGCAGGAGTTGCTTATTCGGGGCGTAACAGGCAATCGGGAAACAATATCCATTGAGTTGGCGCATGAATCGTTTGATCTCTGCGCCAAGCTCGATATTCAGCCAGTCCTACCTAATGGGCGAACTCCAGACTTCAGACTGCGCTTCAAGCGGGACGCTTGGTTTAGTAGAAGCCTCGACAGAACCTCTATCTTTTCGCGCGCAAGCGCGCCCTCAGACTGGGACGGTCAGACTGCGTTGGTCATGGACGCTAAGTTTCGAAATTCTTGGAAGGTTGGTGAGCTCGGAGATGTGCTCCTGACCTTGGTTGAGGCCAAACGCTACGGTGGCGATCGCGATCGCGTATTTGTTCTTCAGCCGGCGGGTCGAACAGTGGAATCGCCTAACAGTCCGTTGGATTGGGGGAAGGACTGTGATTACGGCCAAACGGCGAACGTAGACCACATGAGGGGACATGTCCGACTTGCGCCTGGTGCGCAAGCAAGTCGGTCAACGAACAACTTGAAGCGCTTGATTGCGCTTCATTTGCAGGCATATTTTCCCGCGCCTGGAAGCACGCCGACAGAGCTTTCGGATACAGACTACAGCATATGTGTTCGTTGCGGAACTAAGCATATTGCTGAAAAAACTCAATGGCTTAAGACCAAGTCTGGCTACACGTACTGGGCGATGAGCTGCCCGTCGTGCGAAATGGTTTCTACACGTACCCATTGCTATGATTGCAGGACAACGCTGTTCAAGAACGGATACCAGCTGACGTATCATCAGACTTTGGCCGATCAGATCACGAATGTGTTTTGCCCGTCTTGTGGAGCGTTCTTCGAGGAAGAGCATAGCCATCAAGTTCAAACAGTATGAAAATGGAGAAGGTTCGACGTCAGTCCCGTTCCCTCCGCCACTTGCACGTTGCAAACCCGAAAACAGGTCCCTCGCGGGGCCTTTTTCTTTATGTGCCAAAGGGGTTTGCAGGGACCATCCGCCCTTCGGAGACTGGCCAGCTGCGCGAGATCGGTCTCCGAACGCCCACCGTCTCTTTCCACCCGCCCTGCGCTCTCCGCGAGACGGATTCAAAACCCCCATATATCTCAATGGACTGATCGGAGCGCGCTGCGCCCGTGTTTCGCTGGTTCCGGCTTGTCTCAAGGCAGATGGCGACGCGACACGGGCGGCGTGGTCTTTGGTATGTCTTGGGAGCTTTGCGCGAAGTTCCTGGGGAGTAGTAGAGATCGAAAAGATCAGGGGGCAACCGGCGTGGAGGGGGCTCGCGCGGGATCAGGGCAGACTATCGGGTGAGACTTCACCAGGTTCTAGGGAGATCACCAGCCTTCGCCGTGGATCTGTTTCCTCGGCATTCCCCTGAAGCCATGCAAGGATGTGCTGCGAGTCCTCTACCGAAACCGTTGCATCGCGGGAGATGCGGAACCCTGCCATGCGTTCAAGATCGCGCGGTCCCAGCATCGATCTTTCCAAGTACGTCCGGATCGAAAAGACCGGCATGGGATCTGGAAAGAATGACTTGGCCGCAGCATTCACCCGAACAGGCGTTCATCCGTATGACCTGCGACTGCCCTAGTCCACGTATCCCGACCGCTTACTGTGCTACTCATGGACAACAGTGATAGGAAAGCAATTACACAGACTTTCTGTGCCGGTTGATTTCTAGCCGACACTCCACGAGATTCGGTTTCCGTTGATCTCGACGGTCTTGCTTGTGCCGGAGAGATCGAGCTTTGAACCTAGAAGATACCATCATCATTGAATTCCAAATGCGGTAAATCATTGGCTCAACGTATGACCGACTCTCTTTCCGACTACATCTCCAGAGATCTTCGAAAAGTCGATGGCTGGTTGACGGCTTTTGACGCCCGGCTAATCGTGGAGATACTGAATTGGCAATTGGCCAACGGAGTCGTCGGGTGTCTGGGCGAAATTGGGGTTCACCATGGCAAGCTTCTGATTTTGCTTCAATTGGCTGCTCGGGCCGATGAATCCGTGTTCGGCGTGGACCTCTTCGAGAACCAGTCAGAGAATGTCGACCGATCCGGGCGCGGAGACCGAGATGCGCTGATGCGCAACGCCGACCGCTTCGGGTCGGGGTCCGAAGCTCTCGTCATCATGAAGCGCAACTCTCTGAAGCTAGAATGGCCCGAGATCGAAAAAGCTACGCAGTCGGACTGCAGATTTTTCAGTGTGGATGGTGGCCACACGACAGAAATAACAAAGAATGACCTGATGATCGCCGATCAGAGCCTGGCAAGCGAGGGCGTGATTTGCCTCGATGACTATTTCAACAAGTCGTTCCCGGAAGTGTCGATCGGTCTCTGCCAGTTCATGAGCGACGCAAATCTGGCTCCGTTCGGGATATCGGAAAACAAGGTCTTTCTGTGCCGCCCGGAGTTGCAGAAGGCATATTCCGATTGCCTGCGAGGGGCCGTTCGCGAAGCCGAGCACGCCTCGGATGTGGATTTTTTCGGGTATGCAACACCGGTTCTGCAGAAGCCGAGAGTGGCCTACGAACGCATCAAGACGTCCAGGCTTGCGCGACAGCTTCAAGACACGGAACTCGGTGAGTCGCTCAAGCCATTGGTGAGGAGATTGTTTGCACGGTCCTGAGGCGTGTGAACCCTGTGGACACTGGTGATATCAGTGCGAACCAGTGTTGGATCCAAGAAGCTCTTTTTTGTCACCAGTTTTGTAACAAAATCAATTAACTGGATGCGTTTGCCCTTCCGTTGGTGGAGCGGCCGAAGCAATGGGACTCCCGGGTGACGGCGCGGATCAAGGCAGCCTTCGTGGTCAAAGCGGGCGAATCTCGCCGGCGCAGCCAGATGGCGTTATGCTTGGGCTGTCGGCACTGTAGAAAAGTGACCCGTCTTACCACCGCCATTTCTGATCCGCCGAAATGATACGGCGGACACACAGGCTATTGCAATGAAACCCTGTTTGCATCCGGCAGAAACCGCTTCTCTAGATTTGGCATTTATCAAATTTTAGCGAATAATACGACACATCGAAATTCACAGAACGTTGCTATAAACCGGCATGTATCTTTTTGATTTCGATTTTGATGGCGGAAGTCGTTTGGACGCGCTGAAGGCTCTTCAGCGCTACTATCCCGATTACTCAGGCAAAAGGCGGGCGCTGAAAGCGCTGAATGCCATCAACCAACTCAGCATAAGGGTCCCGGCCGGCAGCATCCCAAAGATTGCCCGGATCACGCCCTTGATTCCGCGGGCTGAGGCCACGGGCACCCGTGCCTATCTTCTTCACAAGGTGTATCAAAATGACCGCGCCTACATTTTCGATCAGGATCGGGAGGGCCAAACCGTCGACGTTATCAAAGTCGCGTTGAGCGCTGGCGCGGCGGCGGGCCTGAAGCGAGAGGCCGAAACGCTCAGAACATTGTACGGGCGAACCGAATTCACCATTCCGGAAGTGAAGGCGTATAGAATCTGGGAAGACGGTTGCCTCATTCGGATGAGCGCAGTTTCATCCGACCAGGTCGCTCACGACAAACGCAGGCCATTGCCGGAAGCGGTGTTTGACGCTGTTGCGATACTTCGTGTTTCGAATGCGCCAAGATCGCTCCAGGCTTGCCAGATTGATGGCTGGCAGGAAGCGCGTCGTCGCATCCGCACAACCTCTATTGAGCGTGTCGCAATGGATATCCGTTGTGAGGATGAGTTTGAAGTTTCTGCGGCGCACCGGGATCTCGGTTCGGAAAATGTCTTCAGCCGCCCTGACGCTCGGGGAGTAGCGGATTTCACCCTTATCGATTGGGAGTTCTTTTCAGATACTGCGCCGGCCATGACGGATCGCGTCAGCCAATGGCTCGGCTGCCGTCATCGGGACATCAAGGGCTGGCGCGGACCGGACAGGAATGCGCTTGCAGAAGAGTTCCTTGCCGATTTTCATAACACTCCGGGTGGTCAGACGGCCGCCATTCTCGCACTGCTCCACCTTGCTGAACTGGGTATCGATCTGGCTTGTTACCTTACCGGAGAGAAAAAATAATCGTCTGCGACAACATAGTTTTCGAGCTGCAATCTGTCGGCGGCGTTTCGAAATACTGGTCGGAAACGATTAAGCGCCTAGACAATTCCCTTGATGCTCTGAGCTTTCTCGAAGGCCCCTGTGTAGAGCAGAATATCTTTCGTGCCGAATTGAGTTTGCGGAGTCCGGTTTTCCCAGATCGGGGTTGGTTGTTGCGGCGGAGACTTTTTTCTTCTCGAGTTCAAGCTGATGTTTTTCATTCCAGCTACTACCGTATCTCTCATCAAACTAAGGCCAATATTGTAACTATTCACGACTTCATGAACGAACTCTTCCCGACTGGACCGCGTGATGTTCTTTTGGCGAGATTGAAGCGGCGGGCCTGTCGAAATGCCAAGATGATCGTGGCTGTATCGGAAAGAACCAGGCAGGACCTTCTGAAGCATTATCCGTTTGTCGATCCTGGACGGGTCAAGGTGATATATAATGGCGTTGACGGTTCCTTTTATCCAGATCCCCGCAAGCACCCGTTTGGCATTGACGGGAGGTCATTAACGCCGCGGGGTTATTTTCTGTATGTCGGTGGTCGCGGATACTGCAAAAATTTCCCTCTCGTACTCAGGTTTCTGGCGGAATCTCGTCGGCAGGGCCTAGAATTGCCGTTGATCACAGTGGGCGGTGGACCGCTTACCGAAAGCGAATGGACCTTTGCGCGGGAGTTGGGGATACAGGAAAGCGCAATCCATCAGTACTATCACCTTCCCACTTCCGAACTGCGTGTTCTGTATTCCAACTGCATGGCGTTGTTGATCCCGTCGATCTACGAGGGCTTTGGCTTGCCTGCCGCGGAAGGTGCGAGATGCGGTGCGCTTGTCCTTTCGGCCCGCGGATCCGCGCTGGACGAAATTGTCGGCGAAACGGAATTTGCCTTTGATCTTCGCCGCGAGGAGGAGGCGTCTCGTCTCCTGTCGCTTGGTCTGGAATCTCAATACGGTGAGTCGGAACGCGTACGCATGCAAGAGCGCTCGAACAAATTCAATTGGGATTCGTCGTCCGAAAGATTGATTGAAGTCTACAATGAGATCTGAGGGACATAACAAAGGTGAACGTTTACCTATCACGGTCGTCATACTGACCAAAAACGAAGAGAAAACTGTTTGTGATGCTATCGCGTCCGTGCTGGATGACTTCGCTGAGGTCGTCGTGCTTGATAGCTTTAGCACGGACCGAACGGAGGAATGTGCGCGGTCGGCGGGCGCCAATGTGGTCAAGAATGAGTTCAAAGGCTATGCCAGCCAACGCAACTTCGCGCTACGTGAAATGCCGAGGGCGACGGATTGGGTATTCTTCCTGGACGCCGATGAAAGAATATCGAAAGAGCTTACTGCTGAACTCAGACGTGATTTCCTGCGGCTCTCGGAAACGTGCCGTTTGTTGTACGTGCGCCGCAAGGACATGTTCGAGGGCCGGTGGATCAAGCGCAGTTCAGGATATCCGACATGGTTCGGGCGACTCTGCCACGCACCATCTGTGACGGTCCGACGGGAAATCAACGAAGAGTTTCATTGCCAGGGAGCAACCGAGCGCTTGAAGGAACATCTGCTCCACTTTCCGTTCCAGCGGGGCCTCAGTCATTGGCTCGAAAGGCACAATTCTTATTCCTCCCTCGAAGCGGCCACCAAGGTAGAGGGCGAGAAAGCTGACGTCCGGCTACTTTTCACCGGCGACCCCGGATTGCGTCGCAGAGGCCTGAAGCAAATCTACATGCGCTTGCCGTTCCGGCCACTTGTAGGGTTTCTGTATCTCTATGTCTTCAAAGGCGGCTTTCTGGATGGGCGTCCGGGCTTACGATACGCTTTGCTCAGAGCGTTCTACGAACTGATGATCTCAATAAAGCTCGACGAGATACGCGCGGCCAAAATTCGTGATGTTTCCATCAAAAAGGATCGTCGCTGATGGCCTGGGCAAAGTATATTGTCGTGATCGGACCGGACGGCAGCGGAAAGACGAGTGTGGCCGACATGTTGGCCCAGTCCCTGAGAGACGAGGGGCGACATGTAGCCCGGAAAAACTTCTCTTTCGGCTTCATGCCCCCGGTTTCGGCGCTCTTGGGGCGTCGCAAGCTGAAAGAATTTCGCGAAGGCGAACCCAACTCGGGCATGGTGAAACCTTTGGGGCGCGCGCACGCCATGTTTCTGGCGTGCTGGTACGGCATTGATCACCTTCTGGGGTATCTTGGCCCACAATGCTGGCGGAAGAATGCAGTCGTAGTTTTTGCACGCTCGTATCACGATTTTCTGTATCAACGCGCGTACCTGAAACTGCCACCAGTGCTGCCTCGTTTCTTCCTCGCACTGGGGCCCAAGCCCGATCTTGTCGCGACCCCTATGCGCGACCCGCAATCCATTCATGATCAAAAGCCGGAACTAACGGCCACTGAGATCACTGAGCAATACGAACGGATTTTGCAGCGGTTTCAACGATACAGCTATTTCGCGGCAATTGATGCGTCCGAGGGCACTGAAGCGACTGTGAAAAGCATCCGTCAAAGAGCTCACCTGTGAAGCTTCAGGAAGCAGCCCTGTCGATCGTCGAACAGATGTTTGCCTCGGCCTTCACATTCTTTGCCATCGTGTTTGCAGCCCGATTGCTGGCGTCTGACTCCCTGTCGCTCTATACGGCGTATTTCAGCCTCAACCAGTCCTTTTCCTTTTTCCTGATGGGGATGGTGCTGTTTCCGATCGCGTCATCGAGCGGCTCTGATGCGGGTCGCCAACTGGGGACATCGGTCGTTCTGCTCGGTTTCTTGTTGGTGTGCTTCGCGCTTGTCGCTCCAATGGCCATGCGCATGTTTGAAAGCTTCGAGGGGCGCATAAACTTTCAGACCACGGCTCTGGCCGTTATTTTCTTCATCTCGCAATGTTTTTTCGAAAGCGCGCGCTGGCTCACTATTCGGCTTCACGGCGCAAGGGTGACGCTCACAGGGACGATTGCGCGTTTTGTTTTGTTTTTCGGCACACTCTTTCTATTGGGTTCCGGGCGGCTTGATGGGCCCGTGTTCACCCTTGCGCAGGTTGCTGCCAACTTTTTCGCCGTGTCGATTTATGCATTCGTTTTGTGGCCGTCGCTTTGCAAGATCGAACTTTGTTTGCCGGGCAGATATTATTCGTTTCACTTCGCAACTCTTGGCAATTCCAGCGCCAACTTTGCTACAAACTTCGCAGCGGTAGTACTCATTGACCGTGCATGGGGCGCTGGCGGACTGGCAGCCTTTCAGGCAATGCGCTCAGTGACCAATCCGGTCGGGTTGCTCAGCCAGGTGATCGACAATCACATCAGCGCCAAACTCTCACAAACCGGTCGCAACTTTAACTTTGGTGCAAGCCATGTCGGCTTTGCTGCCACGGCAGTGCTTCTGGCCACAATGGTGGCAACGCTGATCGGTCCTTGGGCGACAGAACTGATACTGGGTGAAGACTTCGTGCCATGGTGGCCCCTCTTTCCCACGATGCTTTTTGCCTCGCTCGCACATGCGGCGACGCGGCCGGTTCTCGGCCGTTGGCGGATAGCGGGCAATGTGTGGGCTCTGAATGTCTATTCCTTGTTGGTATTGTTCGGCGTCCTGCCCATGATGCTGATGCTTGGAGCGATAGGGGAAACGCGCATTCTTGTTCTTGTTTTTGCAGCGCAGCCCTTCGTTTGCTTTGTCGTGCTGTATTTCAACAGCCGGTTTGGCTCTTTCAAGGACGAGTGAACAGTGGCCGCTTCCATTCCCACCGCATCTGATGCGCTGATTGCCGCACTAAAGGCATTGAACGCCGCAAACCTCCCCTTCGTTGTGCTGCGAAACCATGAAGGGCTTCCCCACCATTGGAGCAACGACGTAGACATTCTGGTTGAACCAGTCGCGTTGGAGGAAGCGCACAAGACAGTTCTTGATGCCGTTCAGAAAAACTCAGCCAACCGTCCTATAGACGTAATGCGGCGCCTGAACTTTCGCGCAACCCGGCTTTCCTGCGCTGATCGCGTCCTTCAGGTCGACCTTTACTCGCTGCTCAGCAAGGCTTGGGTGACTTACGCCGATACCATGCGAATACTGGAGGCGCGCCAATCTGCGAATTCGCTTTTCGCTGTACCGGAGCCGACGCATGAAGCTTTGCTGATCGCCGCAAAGGAACTGTTCTCGTACAGGGAAATCCGAAAGCGCTATCATGCACAACTGGCCGGGTTTGATGCTGCGAAAGCCGAAGCTGCCGCAGAATCTGTTTTCGGTCCGTATGTCAGTTCAAGCGGGCTGAGCCTCCTTATCGAAGCGTTGAAAGATCCGACAGTTAGGGGCTACCCGGGCTTGCGATTAGGGCGGCAAATGGACGTGGTCTCAGCTGTCCGTTGGGCCGCGTTGCGCAGGAATGGTTGGATCGCTCAAGCTTCGATCAAAGGCACGGTGCGCAGTTAGACCCGCGGATTATTAATCCTCGGCTGAGTGTTTTGATGGGGAAGCGGGGCGGGTGGTGCTGTGAAGGAGGTCCAATTAAACATTCATCTGGAATTTGCCTCCGACACCGATGCCATGTCTTATAGATGAACCTTTGCAACTTCACAGTGAAAGCGCGAATTGCTTCGTTTGGTTTCAGCCACGTTCTGTGTTTTCTATCCGCTACTGATTGTTTCAGTAAATAGTCCGCTTTTATCTGATGCTTTCATTTCTGCAAACCAAGCATTCAGGCACATTCTGGTATGGTCGATGGCAGTTTGCGCCGTGGTCGAACGTCGCGCAACCCTGTCCAACCGGCGCATCGCCGCTTGCGTAAAAATTTCCGCGCTGGCGTCGGTGATAGCCGTCTTGCTTTGGGTTGGGAAAACCGGGCTCGGTGCGCAAAAGTCGATAGCAAGCCTCTACAACGCATTTGAACCCGTTGTTGTGATCCTGTGCGCGTCGGGTCTTTCCCTGACGATGGTTCGGCGCTCGCATGCGGCTTTGTTCGTAAGATCGCTGGTTGTTTGGCTGCTCGTCTTTGCGGCCATACACGTCATGAGCGGCTTTGATCTTAACACCAGCGTGTACGGGCGCCTCCGTTGGACATTTGGGTTCGTTCATCCTGGAAAAGTGGCGCAATTGGTCATGTTGGTGGTGCTATTTCATGTATTTAGTGAGGGGCGCGATAAATCTTTGCGGAGTTCTGCATATTTGTTTTTTGTAATGATCTCTGCTGGCTTGGCTGTCTTTATGACAAGTACCCGTGCAATGTTTGTGGTTTACTTCATCACGCTTGTGTATCTGATTAGTGAGGGCGTAAGGTCAGATCAAAAAGCCCCTCTGGCATGGGCTTGGGGGGCGGGACTTGTTGGCGTTGCCGCATATCTTTTTGTTGGTATTGACGAGGCATCGCGTCATTTTCTCCTAAGTGGAAGGATTGCGTGGCTGCTTCAAAGTGTCGATCTGAATTTCGGGGGGAGGGGGCTGGCGCCATTTTTTTTGGGTGTTTTTGACGACCCGGTCGGCAACTTGAGCAATGTTTCTAGTTATTCAGGAAGCGATATCATTTCATTTAGGGTTGATAGTGGTTATTTGGAAGTTGTTACAAGTAGTGGATTTTTGGTTCTGGCGCTACTTTCCGTAGTACTTTTGATTATGGTGCAAGCGTCAACGAAGCGAGATCTGAGAAGTGCAGCCCTTGTAGCCATTCTTGGATTTTTTCTGGCCGGAGAATCTGGATTCTTCGCCGTCGGGAATTCGTTTGGCCTAATGGTCGTCACTCTGGCGATGGTGGCAATGCGATCACCCAGGCATCGATTCTAGCAACAGTCAGGGTCTGATTGCGCCGATAGTCGTGACGGCATTGCGGGTTCAGATTCTACTTGGAAACATGTCGATTGAGACCTGCCTGTGAAAAAGCGTCGGACCACACACTGAGTTTGATTGGTTGGGCTTCGACTACGGGCTCCAAGTCCCTACTGTCGTATGCCAGCGCTTTTCCGTCCATGAGTGGCCGCGCCTTGTCCCGGACGAGACCGCATTGATCGAGGAGAATATGGTGCTGATGGTGGAACCGGGGAGCTATGTCCCGGGCCTCGGTGGTATCCGCACCGAGTTCATTCTGCGGGTCACCAGATCAGGAGCGGAGGCGCTGGCGACCTTCTAGTGCCTGTCCTGCGTGGTGGAACCGGCTGGCAAGCGGGTTTTGTCGGTTCTGCGGGCCGGACCGGTCCCGCTAGACCGCGCCCCAGACAACCATGCCCCCCCAGACAACCAACCCGACGCCGGCGGCTTTCGCAACCCGGTCGCCCAACGGCGTCAGTTTCTCCACCGCCACGAAAAGCGCGAGGCCGACGATCCAGTAGAGGTTCATGATCCCGCCCGCGAACAGGAGCGCCATAAGCGCCGAGCAGCAGCCGAGGCAGTAGGCGCCATGGTGCAGCCCCATGTGAAAGGCGCCGCCGATCCCGTCGCGTCGGTGCTCGGACAGGAACCTTGCCGGCGACTGGCATTGCCGCAGGCAGGACGCTTTCAGCGGCAGGAACTGGTAAATGCCGGCTGCGATCAGGAGCAATCCGCCGGGCCAGGTGTCGATCAGGACCATCATGGTGGCGGAGACACGGCCGGTCGCCTCCAGCCCCCATTGCGCGGCGGTGGCGAGCACGCTGAACATGGCCCATATCGCAAGATAGCCTGCGAGGAATGCCGTGGACCGGCCCGCGACCCGACCTGGACCGGCATGGCGCAGAAGCGCAACATGGAGCAGGACGGTCGGCGCGACGCTCGGGACCATCATGGCCGCCATCATGACCCACCACATCAGGAAGACGAGGACCGCGTAGCCCGTGCTCCACGCGCCCGCCGCTTGCGGTCCCGGCATGTCGCGCATGTCGCGCATCGCGGTCATTTCGAGAGCTGACATGCGCATGCCCACGCCGTAGACCGTGTAGAGGCCGGCGAGCAGAACAAGCGTGCCGAGCAGGGCCGCGACGAGCCGCCGGTCGCGCCGCAAGAGCCGCTCGGCTACGTCCTGTCCCGTCACCGGCGGTGATACGCTCCGGTCAAGCGGCTTCGAGGACGCCGGCATTGTTCATGTGGATCTCGACCAGATGGGCGTGGCTGTCCGTGTTGCCCGTCAGCGATATCTCGCCTTGGGTCGTCGTCGTGCCTTTCGCCACTTCGGCAATCCGGTATTCGAACCCGTGGGGGAGGTCGATCCGTGCCCGATGCTCGGCGCCCGTGACCGGGTTGACGAGCGGTCCGGCGGTCGTCTCGAAAATGTCGCCGGCCTTCACATGGCCCTTGCGGGCGGCAATATCGACATCGACCGCAACAGGGCGGTAGAGCGTGTCGAGTTTCGTTGGGGACATGGCGGCATAGACCCACCAGAAGGTGGCCATCTCCTCTGTGTCCCCTCCGGTAAAAATGCTCTGGAGCGCGGCGCGCTGCGCCTTGCTGGCCTTCTCGTCGATGATGATCTGCATCGTGCCATTGCCCTCATGCACCGCACCGGGCCACTTGTAGAGCACGGCCGACGTGATGCCGGACAGATCGACATCGCCATAGTGCCCCTTGCTGATGACGAAGCCGACCGCCGCTTCGCATGTGCCTTTGGTCGGAAGCGACATGAACTGGCACGGGCACCCCGTGTCACAGTTGCAGTTCGCCAACTCGTAGCCATGAATTTCCCAAGGTGTCATCTCGCATCCCCCACAGTGCAAATGATCAGAGGATGATACCACATATTCGTCAAAATATGCGGTGATGTATGCGTCCGTATTTTCAGTTGCCGGTCAGTATCTTGACGCTACATGCTGTAAATGCAGGTCAGAATACTTGTCGTTTTAAGTTGGACGAGGCGCCGCGATTGTGAGGTTGCCGAAACCGAGCCTATTCCTTTACTCGCAAATGCACGCGAAGTCCGGGGCGCAGATAGCCTTCGGGGTTCGGAAACTCGACGATCACCGATCCTTCGCCGGTCTCGAGATTCATGTCGAAACCGACTGACACCGCATAACCGAGTTCCGAATAGGCGCCGCCGTTCGGGCCGATCATCTCGAACTCCAGCTTGCGGGCCTCCTCCAGCGTGTAGCCGCCTTCCTGAATGCGCCGGACAACCTCCTCGGGGCGGATCGGGATGCGCACATGGATCGGGTCGAGTTGCACGATATTGGCAATCGCGCCGGACAGGGCGGCGCTGTAATTCCCGCCGACAACGACCTTGGGCGCGGAAATGAGCCCGTCCGCAGGTGCATAGATGGAGTGGCGCTGCAATTCCTCCCTCGCGATGGCAAGCTCTGCCTCGGCGACCTTGAGGTCGAGCTCGAACACCTCGACATTGAACTCCGCATCCCCCAGCGCGGCTATCGACACGGCCTCCCGCCGTTCCAGCTCCTGCTGGCGCTCCAGATCCGACCGGCCCTCCGTAAGAATGGCCTCGGCGCGGGCGAGCTTGACTTCAGCCAACTGGACCTCGAGCGCGGCGGCGGAAGCATCCATTTCGACGAGCAGGTCGCCTTCCGACACAAACTCCCCTTCTGAAAAGTGGAGCGCCGAAATGTGGCCATCGACAGATGTCGTGACTTCCCAGGCATTGGCGGCGAAAGTCACGCCGGGGAGAAGGCGCTGGAGTTCTTGTGCATTGGCGGATGTCACCATGAGAGTGGCAAAAGCGACTGGAATCAGCGACCCCAAAATCTTGAACAGGCGCCTCATTGTGTGACCTCCGTCGTTGAATGTCCCCGTGCAAACTATCATGGCGCGTGATGATTGTCTTGCTCGGCACTCTCTGTTCGTTTGCAGGTATTCGATGGATTCAGGGTCTGAGTGAAGCTGTTGTTATTGCGCGATGATCTGCTGCGCGTTGTGTCAGGCCTCAACTGGTTTGGGTCGCCAAATTTGGCTGTGGCTAAGGGCATTTTAGTGCAGGACTTTGGTGTGAAAATTCAAAATACTTGAGTTGAGAGTCTTTTTAGAGTGAATTGAACGCCTATAGAAGTAGCTTAACCGGTGCTAAATTGAAGTTTGTATTCAACTTGTTTGTCATTCTGGGCATCAGTGCGCTGATCTTCGGAGGCATAGAGCTGACGGTCCGTCTGTTTTTCCCCCAGACCGTTTCGACGACGTATATCGAGGGCGGTCCGATGGCCGTCCCTGACCCGACCCTGGGCTACCTGAACAGACCAAATACCGTCGCGAGAGTTGCCGCGCCTGAATATGATGCTGAGTATCGGGTGGACGCCGATGGCTTCAGATATGGCGCGGAAGGTGGTCAGTCTTTCGCCACAAACAACGCAAGAACCGTTCTGCTTATCGGCGACTCCTTCACGTTTGGCGCGGCAAATCACTATAAGGACACATGGGCTGCAAGGCTGGCTGAAGCCGCCGATGCGGCAGGCCAGCCGGTAAATCTCGTGAATGCGGGTGTGCCGGGGTACAGTACGACGCAACAGGCTCTTTATCTGGAAAGGCTCTTTGACGACCATCAGCCCGAAACCGTGATACTGATGTTCTTGCCGAACGACCTGTTTGCAAACGAGCCAATTCGGACGGTCGACGGTTTGGAGGTGGCGGAACGGGATGCAAGTTCCGTCACCGGCGGACGTGCGAAGAAGAAGTCGTCTCTGCAGTCTCTGACGCTGTTGAAGCGTCTTCTAATGAATTTCGACGGGACGTATGTCGGTCTCTACCTCATGACGCCTCGACGACAGTTCTTCGAGGTTCCGCAATCCGACCTGATGACCCGCAAACTCGAAACGACGAAAGATGTTATCGCGCGAATGGCCGATTTCACTCGGTCGCATGGGGCGGAGTTGCTCGTGATCTCGGTTCCGCAACTGGCGCAGGTCCTTGTCGCCGCGTCCGGTGCACCTGACCCTTCTATTGATGTGCACCTCATCGATCGCTTGCTGGGTGACTTTGCCGACACGCAGGGGGTCCGCTGGGTTTCCACGTTGGGTCCCCTGACAGAGGCATATCTGAGGGATGGGCGTGATCTCTACTTCCGATTCGACGGGCATCTCAATGCGCGCGGGAACGCGTTGATGGCGCAGTTGGTTCAGGACGCGCTCTTGTCCGAATTACGCATCCGGTCGGTTTCGTCCGATTGAACGAAATCAGGTGAATCGGCTCCCATAATCCTTGCTGCGTAAGAGCAGAGGCGACTCCCATATCGTTATTGAACTTGTCGGCTCTTGCAGCCCCTGCCAGAAGTCGGTTTCGCACGGCAAAAAAATTGACAAGTCATATTTGTCTGATAAATAGGATGATACGAAACAAGGGGTCTTCATGGCTGAAACGGTATCACTTACGGCGCGGAGCGGGCTGAGCTGGCAGATAGCCAGCGCCATCGGCACGCGGATCGTCAACGGCGAATATGCGCCTGGCGACGTGCTGCCGACCGAGAGTGATCTGGGCGAGGCCTACAATGTCGGGCGCTCCGCCGTGCGCGAGGCGATCAAGATGCTCGCCTCCAAGGGGTTAGTAGATGCCCGCCCGCGGCGTGGCACGATCGTGTGCGAACGCAACGCCTGGAGCTTTCTCGACGCGGACCTTCTGAGCTGGCTTGAGGGCTCGGCGCCCGATCAGGAATTCCTGCTGGAGCTGGTCGACATGCGCATGGCCATCGAGACCGAGGCCGCGGCGCTCGCGGCCGGTCGGTCGGTGGCGCAAGAGGTCAAGGAAATCCGCGCGGCCTACGAGAAGATGGTCGCCGCCGAGATCGGGCAAGCCGACCCGATCGCGGCCGATCTCGAATTTCACAAGGCGATCGTGTCAGCGAGCGGCAACCGGTTCATGCGGCCGCTGGTGGCAATCGTCTCGACCGCACTGCGGTTCAGCTTCCGCTACACAAACGCGCTTGCGGGCGCGCATGTGGGCGATCTCGAAGAACATGAACGTATCCTTCTCGCGATCGAAGCCGGGGACGCCGAAGGCGCCCGCGCCGCGGTCCGCTCGCTGCTGCAAAGCGTGCGCGACGCGGTCGAGCGCGGGGGACAAAAGAATTCCGACGGACTTGAACAGACATAGGAGGCTTCGGAATCCGCCAGCCCGAGGAGGGACCAAGGCGGTAGAGAAACGGGACCGATGAGCGGCCCGTCAACTTGGGAGGACAGAATGAATATCTCACTCAAGGCTGCAGCATGCGCTGCGGTCATCGGCGGAGCCGTGCTCGGCGCCATCTCGCCCGCCATTGCCGACGACCATTCCGACCAGCGCTACGTGATGGTCGTGCCGATCGCCGGCCACCCGTTCTGGGTGCCGATCCGTCAGGGTGCACAGGATGCAGCCGACCAGCTCGGCGTCGAGTTCGAGTTCACCGGTCCGGTGGAATTCGATGCCATCGCCCAGCAGAACCAGATGGAACAGATCGCGCTGACCCAGCCGACCGCCTTCCTGACCGGTGCCTTCGATCCGTCCATGTCCGATGTGATCGACCGGGTGACCGACATGGGTGTGCCGGTCGCGACCTTCGACAGCGACGCGCCTGAATCCAAGCGCATCACCTTCGTCGGGCCGGACCACTACAATGTGGGCTACCAGTACGGCAAGAAGATCGTCGAGCTGATCTCGGCGGAAGGCAAGGACGAGGGGCAGATTGGCCTACTGACGGCAATCAACCAGACCAATCTGCAAGTTCGCATCCAGGGCCTGAAAGACTATCTGGCTGCCAACGCCCCCAGTTTCGAGGTTGTTGCGGTCGAAGACAACCAGGGAGATGACCAGGTCACTGCAGAGCGCACCAAAACGATGCTGCTCGGCAACCCCGACATTGACGGGATCGTGGTCATCAACGCGACCGGCACCGGTGTGGCCACCGCGCTGACCGAACTCGACATGAAGGGCAAGGTGCAGGTTGTCACCTCCGACGTGTTCGATCCGATCCTCTGCGGCATCATGGATGGTGCGATCCAGACCACGAGCGCGGTGAACACCTATCTCGAAGGCTACATGTCGCTGCTGCTGGCCTACCAGTATGTGAACGGCAATGTCGACAAGGTGCCGGGTGCCGATGTGGGCGTCTCCAAACTGCCGCCGGTCATCGATCCGGGCCTGTTCTTCATCACTGAAGAGAATGCCGAAGTCTTCCTGACCGGAAGCTGTTCCTAACCGTTGCCCGGCCGCCGCGGATACGCGGCGGCCGGTATCCAACCTGGAGTGAATGAAATGACCGCAACACAAGTGGAACGGCCCAGCCTGGGGCGCCGCGAAGGGATCGAGTGGAAACGGATCCTGCTGACGCGCGAGATGATCGTCTTCGTGATGATCCTGCTGCTCGGGATCGCCTCCACGATGATCTCGCCCTATTTCCTGACCGCCGCAAATATCAAGAATGTCGTCATCGGCATGTCGGTCGAGATGGTTGTGGCCATCGGGCTGACCCTTGTCCTGATCTCCGGCGGGATCGACCTGTCGGTGGCCTCCGTCGTCGCGCTGTCCGCTGTGGTGGTCGCGCTGGTGTTCGATGCAGGCGGATCGGTGCCGCTCGCCCTGTTCGCAGGCATCATGTCGGGCGTCATCGTGGGCGCCGTCAACGGCGCGCTGATCGCCTATGTGAACCTCAATCCGCTTATCACGACGCTCGGCACGATGACGATCTTCCGCTCGGCGGTCTACATCCTGTCCGGCGGCTATGCCATGTCCTCGATCCCGGCATCCTTCAAGGAGATCGCCAACGGGACCTGGGTACTTGGCCTGCCCAATCTCGTCGTGCTGACCGTGCTTCTGGTGCTGGTGTTCCACGTGCTCGTGGCGAACAATGTCTGGTTCCGGAAATTTTCCTTCCTCGGCGGCTCGGAAATGGCGGCCGTACGGGCGGGGATCAACACGCGCCGGCTGAAGATGCTCGGCTACATCATCTGTTCGGTTCTGGCGGCGGTCGCCGGGATCATCGTCGTGGCGCGCCTCGGCTCGTCCTTCCCCAACACCGCTCAGGGGATGGAACTGCGTGTCATCACCGCCGTCATCGTCGGCGGCTGTTCGATCTATGGCGGCAAGGGCACGATCATCGGTGCCGCGCTCGGCGTCCTGTTCCTGGCGCTCGTCAACAACATCCTCGTCCTCAATTCGGTGTCGGTCTACTGGCAGGGGGTGGCCTCGGGCTGCGTCCTCATTCTCGCCATCCTCTCGGACGCAATCATCAACCGGGGGAAACGCTCATGAGCCGGCAAGCTTTGGTGGAAATGACCGGGATCGAAAAACGGTTCGGTCCGGTCGAGGTGCTCAAGGGCGTCGATTTCGAACTCTATGAGAACGAGGTTCTGGCCCTTCTGGGGGACAATGGCGCGGGCAAGTCCACGCTCATCAAGGTCCTCTCGGGCTACTACCAGCCCGACGCGGGCGAGATCTCGGTCGGCGGCGAGGACCGGAAGTTCGGCACGCCGCAGGACGCACGCGAAGCGGGGATCGAGACGATCTATCAGGATCTCGCGCTTTTCGACAATCTGGACGTGGCGGCCAATGTCTATGCCGGCAAGGAGATCGTCGGTGGCGGCTGGCGGAAGCTCCTCGGCTTCGTCGATCACAAGACCATGCGTGAAACCGCGGCCGACGCCGTGTCGAAAATGGCGATCAACATCCCGCGGATCGACGTGGAGGTGAGTGCCTTCTCCGGCGGTCAGCGTCAATGTGTGGCGCTTGCGAAGTCGATCATGTGGGGCCGCAAGGTCGTCATCATGGACGAACCGACAGCCGCGCTTGGCGTCCGCGAGACGGGCAAGGTGCTCGACCTCATCCGCACCCTCAAGAGCCACAATCTGAGCGTCATCGTCATCATGCACAATATCGAGCATGTCATGGAAGTGGCCGAACGCGCGATCGTCATGCGCTCGGGCACGCGGCGGGGCACGGTGGACCTGAAGGGCCCCGACGACCGCGAAAGCCACGACAAGATCGTCCAGATGCTGATGTGACGTCCGGGCAGGGAAGAAAGCAAAGCACATGAACAGCTACGACCTGAAAGGCCAGCGCGCCATCGTCACCGGTGGCGGGCGTGGAATGGGCCTCGGCATCGCGGACCTTTTCCTCAAGAGCGGCGCCTCCGTGTCGCTCTGGGACATCAGCGCCGACACGCTGGCGGACGCGGCGGCCACGCTTGACGCGGGCGACCGTGTGGACACGCAGGTGGTCGATGTCTCCGACCTGGCCTCGGTGGAGGCCGCGACGGCCGCCGTACGCGACCGGTTCGGCGGCATCGACATCCTTGTGAATGCCGCCGGAATTGCCGGAGGCAACATGCCGCTCGACAGCTACGACGTGGACCTGTGGAACAAGACCCAGGCGATCAATGTCAACGGCACGTTCCACACCTGCCGCGCTGTCGTGCCGGTGATGAAAGAGGGGGATTACGGCCGTATCGTCAATGTCTCCTCCATGGCAGGCAAAGACGGCAACCCGAACGCGAGCGCCTACTCCGTCTCCAAGGCGGCAGTGATTGCACTGACCAAGTCGCTTGGCAAGGAACTGGCGACGACCGGCATCCGCGCAAATGTCATCACACCGGCCGTGATCGAGACCCCGATGGTGGCCGCGGTCACGCCTGAACAACTCGAATATATGCTGGCAAAAATCCCGATGGGGCGCATGGGCACCGTCGCGGAGATTGCCAACCTCACCGCATGGCTCTGCAGCCGCGACTGTTCCTATTCGACCGGCGCCGTCTTCGACATTTCCGGCGGCCGGGCCACCTATTGAAGGATTTCAGCAATGAAACTCGTACGTTTTGGTGATGCCGGTGCCGAGAAACCGGGCCTGATCGACGCCGCCGGCGACCTGCGCGACCTGTCTGCGGAAATTGACGACGTAACAGGTGCCGTGCTCGGCCCCGATATGCTCGACCGCCTCAGGGCCATCGACACGGACGCGCTCCCGTTTGTGCCGGGTCAGCCCCGCATCGGCCCCTGCGTGGGCGATATCGGGCGCATCATTTGCATCGGACTCAACTATTCCGACCATGCTGCCGAAAGCGGCATGGCCGAACCTGACGAACCGGTCATCTTCATAAAAGGGTGTGCGGCAACGGGGCCGAACGACACAGTCACCATCCCGCTCGGGGCGACCAAGCCCGACTGGGAAGTGGAACTGGCGGTCGTCATCGGCAGCCGGACCCAGCATGTCTCCGAAGACGACTCGCTCGACCATGTGGCCGGATATGCGGTCGCCAATGATGTCAGCGAACGGGCTTTCCAGCATGAAATGGGCGGCCAGTGGACCAAGGGCAAAAGCTGCGAGGGGTTCGCGCCTCTCGGCCCGTGGCTCGTCACCGCGGACGAGGTCGGCGATCCGCAAAAGCTCGGCATCTGGCTGGAGGTGAACGGCCACCGCTATCAGGACGGATCGACCGCCGACCAGATTTTCGGCGTCCGCACGGTGGTGAGCTACCTGTCGCGCTTCATGGTGCTCAATCCCGGCGACGTCATCTTGACCGGCACGCCCGCAGGCGTCGGCGCCGGCATCCAGCCCGAACCGGTCTGGCTGAAGCCCGGCGATACGGTGCGGCTCGGCATCGACAAGCTGGGCGTGCAGGAACAGCGCTACGTGGCCTTTGAAGCCGCCCAGTCCGTGGCTGCACAATGAGCGGCCGCAAGCTCCGGTCGAGCCAATGGTTTGGCAATGTCGACAAGCTCGGCTTCACCGCCCGTGGCTGGATGAAGAACCAGGGCCTCCCCGACGACCAGTTTGACGGTCGGCCGGTGATCGGCATTTGCAACACCTGGTCGCAACTCACGCCCTGCAATGCGCATCTGCGCGAACTGGCCGAGAAGGTCGCCCGTGGCGTGCATGAAGCCGGCGGCTTCCCGGTCGAGTTCCCGGTGATGAGCCTTGGCGAGACGCTGATGCGCCCCAACGCGATGATGTTCCGCAACCTCGCCGCGATGGATGTGGAGGAAACGATCCGCGCCAATCCGATCGACGGTGTGGTTCTGCTCGCGGGCTGCGACAAGACCACACCGGCCACGGTGATGGGGGCCGCCAGCTGCGACGTGCCGACGATCGTCGTCTCCGGCGGACCGATGCTGAACGGGCGCCATCGTGGCCGGCAGATCGGATCGGGCACCGACGTGTGGCGCCTGTCCGACGAGTTGAACACCGGCAAGATCACCAAGGCCGAGTTCATCGAGGCGGAAAGCTGCATGAACCGCTCCGCCGGGTCCTGCATGACGATGGGCACGGCGTCCACCATGGCATCGATGGTCGAGGCGTTGGGTCTGGCCCTGCCGACAAACGCGGCCATCCCCGCCGTGGACAGCCGGCGCAAAACGCTTGCGCAGATGGCCGGCCGGCGGATCGTCGACATGGTGACCGAAGACCTGCGTATCTCCAAGATCCTGACGAAAACCGCGTTCGAGAACGCGATCCGTGTCAACGGCGCGATCGGCGGGTCGACCAACGCGGTGCTCCACCTGATCGCCATCGCCGGCCGGATCGGCGTGGACCTGACGCTGGAGGATTGGGACCGGCTCGGGCGCGACATGCCCTGCCTCGTCAACCTCAAGCCGTCGGGCGATTTCCTGATGGAAGATTTCTATTATGCCGGCGGACTGCCTGCGGTGATGAAGGAGATCGACAGCCATCTCGACGGCGCGGCCATCACCGTGACCGGCAAGCCCTTGTCCGATGGATATGCGGATGCGGAATGTTTCGACCGCGACGTGATCCGGACCCTCGACGCGCCCTTCAAATCCCTTGGCGGTATCGCCGTGCTCAAGGGCAATCTGGCGCCGAAAGGCGCGGTGCTCAAACCGTCTGCGGCGAGCCCGAAGCTGATGCAGCATCGCGGTCGTGCCGTCGTTTTCGAGACCTATGACGACTACAAGCGGCTGATCGACGACGAGAGTTTCGACATGTCGCCCGATGATATCATGGTGACGAAAATGTGCGGGCCGCGCGGCTATCCGGGCTTTCCCGAGGTCGGGAACATGGCTCTGCCCCGACGGTTTCTCAAAGCCGGTATCACGGACATGATCCGCATTTCGGACGCCCGCATGTCGGGCACCGCCTACGGCACGACGATCCTCCATGTCGCGCCGGAGGCCGCCGCGGGCGGGCCGCTCGCAATCGTGCGCACCGGTGACATGATCGAGATCGACGTGCCGAACCGGCGACTCCATCTCGACCTGCCGGAGGAGGAGATCGCCCGCCGTCTGGAACTGTTCGAGACGCCGCCGCTGTACCTCGACAGCGGCTATTCCCGGCTCTACCAGGAGTCGGTCCTGCAGGCCGACAAGGGCGCGGATTTCGACTTCCTTGTCGGGTGCCGCGGCACGCCGCCGCCGAAAGACCCGTTCTGATGCCGGCGAACTACCCGGACCTTGAGGGACGGACCGTTTTCATCACCGGCGGTGCGGCAGGTATCGGTGCGGCGATGGTGCGGGGATTTGCAGGGCAGGGCGCGCGCGTGGCCTTCGTCGATATAGACGAGGCCGCGGGCACGGCTCTGGCGGAGGAGACCGGCGCAGCCTTCACGCCGTGCGATATCCGCGACGTTGACCGGCTCGAGGAGATCATCGCCGCGACCGGCGCGCGGTTCGGACCGGTGCGTGTGCTCGTCAACAACGCTGCCAACGACCAGCGCCACGACGTGGAGGAGGTCACGCCCGACTACTGGCGCGAGCGTCTGTCGATCAACCTCGACCATGTGTTCTTCGCGGCCCGTGCCGCGCGGCGGCAGATGGGCCCGGAGGGCGGCGGGGCGATCATCAATTACGGCTCCACCAACTGGCTGGTGGGTGGCACGGGCATGATCGCCTACCAGGCGGCCAAGTCTGCCATCCACGGGATCACGAAGGGGCTCTGCAACGAATTCGGTCCGGACAATATCCGGGTCAACTGCATCCTGCCGGGCTGGGTGATGACCGAGCGCCAGCTGGCGCTCTGGATGGATGAGGACGGCGCCCGATGGCTCAGTGAGCGGCAGGCCCTGCCGGGGCGGATCTCGCCCGAGAACGTGGCCGACATGGCGCTGTTTCTCGCCTCCGACGCCGCCGCCATGTGTTCGGGCCAGTTCTTCACCGTGGACGGAGGCATGATCTGATGGCGGTGCGGACCGGCGACTATGTCATACATGACGACCGGTTCTGCGACCTCATCCTCGGTCCCCATGTGGCCGTGGAACAGCTTTGGGACGGCGGCCGCTGGACCGAGGGACCGGTCTGGTTCGGTGATGCGGGGCATCTCCTGTGGTCCGACATCCCCAACAACCGGATCATGCGCTGGACCGAAGATGGCGTCTCGACCTTTCGTGCGCCATCCGGTTTCGCCAATGGCCATACACGCGACCTGCAGGGGCGGCTGGTCAGCTGCGAACACGGGCCGCGGCGCGTGACACGGACCGAGTTCGACGGAACGGTGACCGTTCTGGCAGACAGCTTTGCGGGCAAGCGGCTCAATTCACCCAATGACGTGGTCGTCGCGGCGGACGGCGCGGTCTGGTTTACCGATCCCGACTACGGGATCCTGACCGATTTCGAGGGCCACGCGGCTGCCCGCGAGCAGTCGGGGTGCTTCCTCTTCCGTCTGGACTTGGAAAGCGGCGATCTTGCGGTGATGGCCGATGATTTCGCGAAACCCAACGGGCTCGCATTCTCGCCCGACGGGCAGCGGCTCTATGTGGCCGATACCGGCCGGAGCCACGATCCCGAAGGGCCGGGCCATATCCGCGCATTCGATGTCGGGCCGGACGGGCTCCTGTCGGGCGGCAAGGTGTTCGCAGCCCCGGATCGCGGGCTGGCGGACGGGTTCCGCTGCGATCTTCACGGCAATCTCTGGTCGAGCGCGGGCGACGGCGTGCACTGTTTCGCGCCAGACGGCACCTGTCTGGGGCGCATCCTGATCCCGCAAGTTGTGTCGAACTGCACCTTCGGCGGACCGGCGCGCAACCGGCTTTTCATCACCGCAACCACTGGCCTTTATGCCGTGTTCCTCAACACGCGCGGGGCCGGAGCACACTGAACGGACGGGGGCAGCAATGAGCGACAAGAGACCACAGGATGCCCGCGGAACTGTCCGGCGCGACGCGGATGTGATCATTGTCGGGGCGGGCGCCGCCGGTGTCGCGGCCGCTGTCACCGCCGCGCGGCAAGGGCTCCGGACGGTGCTGCTTGAACGTTACGGTTTTTGCGGGGGTGGCGCGGTTGCGGGCCTGTCGGGCACCGTCTGTGGTATCTATGAAGCTACCGATGATGCGGGCGCTCCGCCGCGCAAGGCCGTTTTCGGCTTCCTTGACACATTCATCGCGGAGATGGAGGCTCGCGGCGGGCTCGGGCCGCCGGTGCGCTATGGCAAGACCTTCACCCGTGTCCATGACCAACTCATCTGGCGTGAGGCCGCAGACGCGCTCCTTGAATCCGCAGGCGTAGAGATATTCTTCCACACGACCGTGGCGGCGGTGACCCTCGACGGCGACCGGGTTCTGGGCGTGACCGCTCATACCAAGGAAGGCACGTTCGACTTCCGCGCGCCCGTCACGATCGACGCAAGCGGCGATGCGGATGTGACCGCCATGGCCGGGTTTCCGAACTTCATCGGTGACGAGGGCCGCGTCCAGAACCCGACAATGATCTTCCGTCTGCTCGGCGTGGATGTGGACCGCTTTCTTGCCCGCTACGGGTCGGACACGATCATGCCGCCCGATGTCACCGAGATGATCCAGACCGCCAATGCAGGCAACGAATACCGTCTTCCGCGCTCGAAGATCTGGATGTTCACCACGACGCGGCCGGGCGAGTTGCTGGCCAACTGCACGCGGATCGTGGGTCGTGACGGGCGCGAACTGAACCCGCTTTTTGCCGCTGACTTCACCGAAGCCGAGGTCGAGGGCCGCCGCCAGATGCGCGAGTATGCCCGCTTTTTCCGCGACCATATCGAGGGCTGCGAGGACAGTTTCGTCAATGACACGGGCGTGCAGGTCGGCGTGCGCCAGACCCGCCAGATCGACGGTGTGTACCGGCTGCGAAATGCGGATGTGACCGGCGGTGCCAAATTTGCCGACGGGATCGCCCGTTCGCCCTGGCCGATCGAACTGCATGCCGGTGCGAAACCCAAGGTCCACTGGCTCCTCAACGATGTCTACGAGGTGCCGTACCGGTGTTTCGTGCCTGCGCGCGGCGAGGGGCTTATTGCGGCCGGACGCTGCCTGAGCGCCGAGCATGAGGCCGTCGCCTCGGCCCGTGTCACGGCCCAATGCTTTTCCTATGGCCATGCGATCGGCCATGCGGCAGCGATCTGCGTCAAGGAGGGCCTGCAGCCCCGTGACGTGGACGGCGCGCGTATCCGGCGCATCCTCAACGATGAAGGAGCGAGGTTGGATGGTTGAACGTCAGTTGCGCAGCAATTTCGAACCGGGCACCACGCGCTGGGCCGTGCGGCGCGCGCAGTGGCTTGCCATGGGCCTCAGCGAGGAGGACCTCCTGAAGCCGAAAATCGCGGTGGTGAACAGTTCCTCGAAACTCTCGGTCTGTTTCCAGCATCTCGACGGCGTCTCCGAGACGGTGCAGGCCGCGATCCGAGACGCGGGCGGTGTGCCGTTCGAGATCCGCACCGTCGCGCCGTCCGATTTCATTACCTCTGCCGGACGTCAGGGGCGCTATCTGATGCCGACCCGTGATCTGTTGGTGAACGATGTCGAGGTGCAGGTCGAAGGCGCGGAACTTGACGGGATGATCCTGCTATCTTCCTGTGACAAGACCACGCCCGCGCACTTGATGGCTGCCGGCCGGCTGGACATTCCCGCGCTCATCCTGACCTGCGGCTACCAGTTGGGTGGCGACTGCGCCGGCCGCCATGTGGATATCGAGACGCTCTACAATTCCGTCGGCGCGCTGAAGGCCGGGCAGATCGATCTGGCCGACCTGAAGGCCATGTCCTGTCAGGCCATCACGGGGCCGGGGGTCTGTGCGGGGCTTGCCACCGCCAATTCGATGCATGTCACAGCCGAGGCGCTCGGCATGACGGTGCCCGGAAATGCGCCGATCCGCGCCGGCTCCGACAGGCTCGCGGACTATGCGCGCAAGGCCGGCACCCGGATCGTGCAGATGGTCGATGAGGGGCTGACCGCGCGCAAGGTCCTGACGCCCGCCGCGTTCCACAATGCGGTGACGGTCGCCATCGCGCTGGGCTGCTCGGTCAATGTCGTGCGGCACCTGATTGCCAGCGCCATCGAGGCCGAGGCGGATTTCGACGTGCTTGCCGCCTTCGACAGGCTGGGGCGGGACCTGCCGCAGATCACGCAGGTCCGGCCCAACGGGCCGACGCGGATCGAGGAACTGGACGCCGCAGGCGGGTGCCGTGGCGCGATGGTCCAGCTCCGCGACCGGCTCGATCTGGCGGCGATGACCGCGTCGGGGCAGCGGCTCGGAGATGTGCTCGACGCCGCGCCTGCGCCTGATGCAACTGTGATCCGGCCGCTGGCCGATCCCTTCCGGCCCGATCCGGGGCTTCTGGTGCTGAAGGGCAGCCTCGCCCCTGACGGGGCGATCGTGAAGCTATCCGCCGTTCCGGGGGCCGTGCGCCGGTTCAGCGGTCCGGCCCGTGTGTTCGAGGATGAGAGCGAGGCCATCGCAGGACTTGGCGACGGCTCGATTTCCAAGGGCGATGTGATCGTCCTGCGGATGCTCGGCCCGAAAGGCGGACCGGGAACCGTTTTCGCCGCCAGCTTCATGGCTGCACTCGTGGGCGCCGGTCTCGGCGCGGATGTGGCCGTGGTGACGGATGGTGAATTGTCGGGCCTCAACAGCGGGATAACGGTCGGCCAGGTCATGCCGGAGGCGGCCGAGGGCGGGCCGCTTGCCGTCGTTCGAGACGGCGATACGATCACCATCGACATGGAGGCGCGGTCCCTCGATCTGGGTCTTGAAGCGCCCGCGCTTTCTGACCGGCTGGCGGCGCTCGACCTCGAATTGTCCGAAGAACGTCCGGGCTGGCTGCGCTTCTATCGCGACCTGGTGCAGCCGCTCTCGAAGGGCGCGGTACTCGGGACCCGCTAGCGCAGGTCCGTTCTCCCCGCGGGTACCGGTGCCCCGCTCCCTGAGGCCAGGGAGCGGGGCACAATTTTACGGCACTGCGGGAATCGCAGCAGAAAGATTCGTCTTCTCGCCATCGCGGCCTTCGGGATCGGGGAAGGGGTGCAATCTTCGGTTGTCCTGATCGGTGCCTGACCGCGGTCGTCAGAGGTTTCAACGGGCTGTGATTCAAGGCTTGCTTCACTCGCAACGGACTTCAGTCTGCAACCCATCCGTGCGTGCAGGAACTTGTTGACAGGAGGGTTGCGCCTCGGTTTATGTTCACGTTAACATTTAAATGTTCACGGGAACAATTGAGGGTCGGATGTCGAATCGAATTGACAAGGTGATTGCGCGGCGGGTCTGGGACAGTCGCGGGAACCCGACCGTCGAGGTGGAAGTGCAGACCACAGGCGGCCGTGTAGGGCGCGCCATCGCGCCTGCGGGCGCCTCGCGCGGGACGCGGGAAGCCATAGACATGCGGGACGGCGGCAAGGCGCTTGGCGGGCTCGATGTCGGGCAGGCCGTTGCCAATGTCGCGGAGCGCATCGCACCCGCGCTGAGCGGCCTCGATGCAACGGACCAGAAAGCCGCAGACGACGCCATTCTTGCGCTCGATCCGAGCGCCCTGAAGGACAGGCTTGGCGGCAATGCGACTGTCGCGGCATCGCTGGCTGTGGCCCATGCGGGCGCGGCCGCCAAGGGCGAACCGCTCTGGCAGCATCTGGCCGACCTGTCGGGCGCGACGCCGAGCATCCCCCTGCCGGAAATCCAGATCTTCGGCGGCGGTGCCCATGCGGGGCGGCGCGTCGACATTCAGGATTTCATGGTGATGGTGCCCGGCGCCTCGACCTTCGGGGAGGCGCTCGAGATCACGTCGGAGGTCTACCGCGCCGCGGGCAGCCTGATGGAGCGTAAGGGCCGGTTGGCCGGCGTTGCGGACGAGGGCGGCTGGTGGCCGGTGTTCGATCACAACGAAGAGGCGCTCGAAACGCTGGTGAAGGCGATCGAACTGGCCGGGGAGACGCCGGGCGACCGCGTTGTCATCTCGCTCGATATCGCGGCATCGGAATTCGGCAAGGATGGCCGTTACCGGCTGGCGCTGGAGGACCGCGAACTGGGGCGGGACGAGATGATCCGCCTGCTCGGTGACTGGCTCGACGCCTATCCGATCGCCTCGATCGAGGATCCACTGGCCGAGGATGATCCCGACGGGATGCGGGCCTTCACCGCGGCCTATGGCGACCGGGTCCAGATCATCGGTGACGATTATCTGGTGACCAACAGCGCATTGGTGCGCGACGCGGCCACGGATCGCGCCTGCAACGCGGTGCTGATCAAGGTCAATCAGGTCGGCACGCTGAGCGAGGCGCTCGACTGCCTGACAACCGCGTCCGATCGCGGGTTCGGCACCATCGTCTCGGCCCGTTCGGGCGAGACCGAGGATGTCTCGATCAGCCATATGGCGGTGGGCTTCGGCGCCCGTCAGCTCAAGGTCGGGTCCTTCACCCGCTCCGAGCGGATGGCGAAATGGAATGAATGTCTCCGCATCGGTGATGCGATCGGGCAGGACCGGTTTGTCGCTGGCGCACCGCTGGCCGACACCGCCTGGGCCCGCACTTACAAGGGAGCAGCCTGACTATGAAACTGATGCGTTTCGGTGACCGCTACGGAAAGAAACGGCTTGTCGTCGAGGATGAGAGCGGCACGCTGCGCGATGCCACGGGGCTCGTGGGCGACCTGAACCCCGACACGCTGGGCGCGGGCGCGCTCGCCACGCTGAAAACCGCCGACCTGTCGGTTCTTCCGGCTTTCGATCCGGCCGGGCAGCGGGTCGCGCCGCCGGTCGCGCAGCCGCGCAACATCTGGTGCGTCGGTCTGAACTATTCCGACCATGCGGCCGAAGCCGGCATGGACATTCCCGAGGAACCGATCCTCTTCAACAAGTCCTCCGCCACCTATTGCGGCCCGATGGACGATATCCTGCACGCGCCGGACATGACCAAACTCGACTGGGAGGTCGAACTGGGCATCGTGATCGGCAAACCGACCCTTGGCATCTCCAAGGCCGAGGCGATGGACCATGTTGCCGGTTTCACGCTTGTCAATGACGTGTCCGAACGGGCCTGGCAGCTGGAACGCGGCGGCCAGTGGGTGAAGGGCAAGAGCTACCCTAATTTTTGTCCCACCGGCCCGTGGCTGGTCACGGCCGACGCGATCGGCGACGTGCAGGCGCTCGACATGTGGCTCGACGTGAACGGCCAGCGGATGCAGACCGGTTCGACCTCGAAGATGATCTTCGATGTGGCCACCATCGTCAGCTACATGAGCACCTTCTGTCAGCTGGAGCCGGGCGACCTGATCTGCACCGGCACGCCGCCGGGCGTGGGCGCGGGCATGACCCCGCCGGTCTGGCTGACCCCGGGTGACCGCGTGACGCTCGGCATCGAGGGGCTGGGCGAACAGGCGCAGTCCGTCGTCGCCGTCGGAGCCGCCGCATGAACCGCTACGACCTGTCCGGCAAGGTGGCCGTCGTGACCGGCGGCTGCAACGGGATCGGCGCCGCCGTGGCCGACCGGATGGTCGAAAGCGGCGCGCGGGTCGCGATCTGGGACATGGATGTGTCGGCACCCGAGGCGCGGATCACTGCGTTGAAGGCCGAGGATATCCGCCTGTTCGCGACCGATGTGTCCGACCTCGACAGCGTGTCCAAGGCCATGTCCGCAACCGAGGACGCTTTCGGTCAGGTCGACATTCTGGTGAACAGCGCCGGCATTGCCGGGCCGACCGCGACCGTGGTCGACTATCCGGCAGATGCGTGGCGCCAGGTTCAGACCGTCAATCTCGACGGGACGTTCCATTGCTGCAAATCTGTCGTCCCCGGAATGGTGGCGCGCGACTATGGGCGGATTGTCAACGTCGCCTCCATCGCGGGCAAGGAAGGCAACCCCAATGCCAGCGCCTATTCGGCGTCGAAGGCGGCGGTGATCGCGCTGACCAAGTCGCTCGGCAAGGAACTCGCGAAGAGCGATATCGCCGTCAACTGCATTACGCCGGCGACGGCGCAGACCCGCATCCTCGAACAGGTGAGCGCGGAATTCATCGACTATATGCGCGGCAAGATCCCGCGCGAACGGTTCGTCACCGTGGAGGAGATCGCGAACATGGTCCTCTGGATGGCTTCGGCGGAGAACAGCTTCACCACCGGCGCCGTGTTCGACCTGTCAGGCGGGAGGGCCACATATTGACCGGCGCAACAAGTAAAGTGGTCGAGGGCCGGCTGGCCGGTCAGGTGGCTTGCGTCACCGCGGCCGGACAGGGCATCGGCCGGGCGATTGCAGAACGGCTCGCCGCCGAGGGCGCGACCGTTCATGCGTCCGACCTTGACGGAACCCTGCTCGACGGGCTCGACGCCGCCAGCTGCTCGGCGGTCGATGCGACCGATGCAGGCGCGGTCGGGCGCTGGCTGGACGGGATCGGCACCGTTGATTGCGTCGCCCACGCGGTCGGCTTCGTGCATCACGGCACGGTCGAGGGCACGAGCGATGCGGACTGGCGCAAGAGCCAGAGCATCTGCCTCGACAGTGCCTTTCACGTCACCCGCGCCGCGGTGCCGCTGATGAAAGCGCGCGGCGGTTCGGTGACGCTGGTTGCGTCGCTGGCCTCCTCGATCAAGGGCTATCCGTTCCGCGCGGCCTACGGTGCGGCCAAGGGCGGCGTGATCGGGCTGATGAAAGCCTGTGCCGCCGATTACCTGCAGGACGGCATCCGGTTCAACGCGATCTGTCCCGGCGTCGTCGACACACCGTCGCTGCGCGCGCGGATCGCGGCGCTGGCGGAAGAACTGGGCGGGCTCGATGCGGCCGAAGCCTGGTTTCTGGAGCGCCAGCCGGCCGGCCGGTTCGCGCGGCCGGAGGAAATTGCCGGCACCTGCGCCTGGCTTGCATCTGCGGATGCAGGCTTCGTGACGGGCCAGACAATCAACGTGGACGGGGGCATATCGATCTGAACCGCCCGGCGGTCCACGCAACAAGAACCATAAACATCGAGAGTCCAACGGAGGAGACCAACATGACACTCAAGATGAAAACCCTGATTGCCGGCGCATCCGGCATCGCAATGGCCACGCTCGCCACCGGTGCGCAGGCCGAGCCGAAAACCAACATGATGCACCAGTGGGCGCAGGGCTCGGAAGCGGCCGCCATCGCCAAACTGGGCGAGATGTTCGAAGCCGCGGGCGGCACCTGGGAGCAGACCGCCATTTCCGGTCATACGTCGAACACGCTGGCCAAGCTGCGCTCCGACGTCGTGTCGGGCAACGCCCCGGCGGCCGTGCAGCTGAAAGGCCCCGAGATCGCCGAATGGAACGCCACCGGTGCCACTGCGAACCTCGACGAAGTTGCCGCCGCTGAGGGCTGGGACGATGTTGTCGCACCCGAACTTGTCTCGGTCATGAAGCCGACCGGCAACTGGGTGGCCGCACCGATGAACATCCACCGCGTGAACTGGCTCTACAGCTCGCCGAAGATCCTCGGTGAACTGGGTCTCGACGTGCCCAAGACCTGGGACGAGTTCAACGCAGCCTGCGACAAGATCGTCGCCGCCGGCCACACCTGCATCGCACACGGTGCCGCCGACTGGTCCGACAGCACGACCTTCGACAGCATCGTCTACGGTATGGATATCGACCTCTACCGCGCGGCCTTCCAGGAAGCGGATGTGGACGCAATGCGCAGCCAGGGCATGATCGACGCGTTCGCGCAGCTCCGCAAAATGGTTGGCTACATGGATGACGGCATCAACGGCCGGTCCTGGGAGCAGTCGATGACCATGACCATGACCGGTGAGGCCGCCTTCTTCCTGATGGGCGACTGGACCGTGGCATCGGCCAACCTGGCCGGTTTCGTCGAGGGCGAGGACTATTACTGCCACCAGACGCCGGTCAACTGGGATGGCGACGGGTTCATCCTGAATGCCGACTCGGTCGTCTTCTTCAACCAGAAGGACGAAGATTACATCGAGGGCCAGAAACTGCTGGCGCAGATCATCATGTCGCCGGAATTCCAGGTGACCTTCAACGTGGCCAAGGGCTCGATCCCGTCGCGCACCGATGTGGACCTGTCCGAGGGCGGTTTCACCCAGTGCCAGCAGAAGGGTCTGGAAGACCTGAAAGCAAGTGTCGAGCAGGGCACGCTGGTGCGCTCGATGGCCCACAACATGACCGTGCTGCAGAAATATCGCGGCGCGATGATGGAAGTGATCACCGAATTCGTGGCGGATGACTCGATCACCCCCGAAGAGGCGGCCAACCAGCTCGCAGACGCTGTCGAGCTGCAGGGCTGAGCCTCGGCTCCGCCCTCGGGCCCGCGCCGGTTCCCTAGGCCGGCGCGGGTCCAGTTTGCGACCCGAATAGAGAGTGCATGATGGCTGATCCATCCAACGCAACCCGACCGCGCTTGTCCGCGATCCTGTCCGGCTGGACACCGCAGCTGGTCCTAGTGCCCACCCTTGTTGCGGCCCTGGTCTATGTGGTGATCTTCTCGCTCTGGACCATCTGGATCTCGGTTTCCAAATCCACGCTCCTGCCCAACATGGCCTATGGGGGCTTTGGCGAGTATGCGGCGCTCTGGCAGAGCAAGCGCTGGATCGTGTCCTACCAGAACCTCTTCCTGTTCGGCACGCTCTACGTCGTCGGCTCGCTTGTCACCGGCACGCTTCTGGCGATCCTGATCGACCAGCGGGTGCGGTTCGAGAGCGTCTGGCGCACCATCTTCCTCTACCCGCTCGCCATTTCCTTCATCGTCACCGGGACCGTCTGGCGCTGGATTTTCCACCCGCAGACGGGAGTCGAGAAAGCGCTCCATGATATCGGCTGGCTGAGCGCCCAGTTCGACTGGATCACGGACCGCGACATGGCGCTCTATGTCGTGATCTTCACCGGCATATGGCACAGTTCCGGATTTGCAATGGCGCTGATCCTTGCGGGCCTGCGGTCGGTCGATGCGGACCTGATCAAGGCCGCGCAGATCGACGGGGCCTCGATGCCGCGCACCTACCGCAAGGTGGTGCTGCCGACGATCTGGCCGATTTTCGTCGCCGTGACGGTCGTCCTGCTGCAATTCGCGATCAAGACCTATGACCTTGTGGTTGCGCTTACCCAAGGGGGGCCGGGGGTTGCCACCACCGTGCCGGCCATCGTCGTCTATGACTTGATGTTCCAGCGTGGCCAGATCGCGCAAGGGGCCGCGGCAGCGGTGATGATCCTTGTCGCACTGGCGCTCGTGCTCGTGCCCTATGCCATCTGGTCGGGCATTCGCGCCAAACGGGAGGCCGCACATCATGGCTGACACCACCCATCAGAGTTTCGACCCGCTTGCCACCGGCAGCCGCGCCCGGCAGACCCGGTCGCGCAGCATCGTCTACCTGCTGCTCGGGCTGTTCGCGCTCCTCTACCTCTCGCCGCTGGTCATCATCTTCATGAACGCCTTCCGGCCGCTGGAGGAGATCGTCCGCGAAGGCTTCATCTCCTTGCCCAACATGCTCTCGGCGACCTACTGGGTCGAGGCGTGGAGCACATTCTGTATCGGCGGCACCTGCGAGGGCGTCTCGCGCTACTTTTCCAACACGCTCCTGATGACGGTGCCGGCCACGATCCTGTCCACCGCGATCGGGCTCGTGAACGGCTATGCCCTGTCCAAATGGCGGTTCAAGGGCGACACATGGGTCTTCGGCCTGATCACGCTCGGTGTCTTCATGCCGGCGCAGATGACGCTGCTGCCCTGGGCATTCGTGCTCGGCAAGATCGGCCTTTCGAACACGATTGCCGGACTAGTGCTGGTGCATACGGTGCAGGGGATCAGCTTCACGACGCTCTTCTGCCGCAACTATTTCCTCGCCGTGCCTGACGACCTGATCAAAGCCGCACGGATCGACGGGGCGGGGTTCTGGCGGATCTTCCGGCGCATCATGCTGCCTCTGTCCCCGCCGATCCTGATCGTCTGCGTGATCTGGCAGTTCACCGGCATCTGGAACGAGTTCCTGTTCGGCACCGTCTTCACATCCGGCAGCAACCAGCCGATCACCTCCGCCATCGTGGCCTTCTCCGGCTCCGGCACGGGCGAGCGGCACTATAATGTCGAGGCGGCATCCGTGATCTTCGCGGCCCTTCCGCCGCTCTTCATCTACGTCATCGGCGGCAAATATTTCGTCCGCGGCCTGACATCCGGCGCGGTTAAATAACGAGGCATCCCATGTCATCCCTTCTGATCCAAAACCTCAAGAAGAGCTACGGCGCCGTCGAAGTGCTCAAGGACATCAACCTGGAGGCGGAATCGGGCGAGTTCGTCGCGCTCGTCGGCCCGTCCGGCTGCGGCAAGTCCACGCTTCTGTCGATCATTGCCGGGCTGGAAAGCGTGACCTCCGGCGAGGTGCTGATCGAGGACCGTGTCGTCAACGACGATGCGCCCAAGGATCGCGACATCGCGATGGTCTTCCAGTCCTACGCGCTCTATCCGACGATGACCGTGCGCCAGAACATGACCTTCGGCATGGAGTGCCGGAACATCGACAAGGCCACACAGGCCGAGACGGTGGACCGTGTGGCCGCGCTCCTGCAGATCGAGCCGCTTCTCGACCGCAAGCCGGGCCAGCTGTCCGGCGGCCAGCGCCAGCGTGTCGCGATGGGCCGTGCACTGGTGCGCGACCCGAAGCTCTTTCTTTTCGACGAGCCGCTGTCCAACCTCGACGCGAAGCTGCGCGTGGAGATGCGCTCGGAGATCAAGAAGCTCCACCAGCGGATGGGACGCACCACGGTCTATGTGACCCATGACCAGATCGAGGCGATGACGCTCGCCACCCGGATCGCGGTCATGCACAAGGGTGTGTTGCAGCAATATGATACGCCCGACATGATCTACAACCAGCCGGCAAACATGTTCGTGGCCGGTTTCATGGGGTCGCCCAACATGAATTTCTTCAAGGCGACAATCGTGGACGGCGATGTCGGTCTGGCCGTCAGGCTCGACGGCTCGGACGGCCCCGCATTGCCGCTCGGTGCGGAGCAGGCCGCGACTGTCAGCGCCGGACAGGCGGTGGTCTTCGGAGTGCGTCCCGAACATTTCAGTCCGGCCCATGAACAGCGCGCGGAGCGCAAGGGGCGCGTGACAGTGCCGGTGCCGGTGACCGTCGATATGGACGAACCCACGGGCGCCGAGACGATCCTGATGGCACGGGTGGCCGGGCAGGATGCGATCCTTGTCTGTGAACCCGAGGAAGCGCCGAAACCGGGCGAGACGATGGATTTCGCCATCGACATGGCCAAGGCCAGCCTCTTCGACGCGGCCACCGAAAGGCGGCTCTGAATGGCTGGTCTTGCGGCGGATCTCGACGGCAAGCGGTCAATCCTGACGGGCGGCGCGACCGGCATCGGTGCGGCAATGGTCCGTGCCTTCGCCGGGCAGGGGGCCTATGTCGAGTTTCTCGATCTCAATGCGGAGGCCGGCGCGAAACTGGCGTCGGAACTCGGCGCGCGCGTCCGGTTCCACCATGTCGATCTGACCGACACGGACGCTTTGCAAGCCTGCATCGGAGAGATTGCCGGCGCGCGGGGTGTGGATATTCTCGTCAATGGCGCCGCCAACGACATGCGCCACAAATATGAGGATGTGACACCCGACAGCTGGCGGTCCACGCTGGCGGTCAATCTCGACCACCAGTTCTTCTGTGCGCAATCCGTGCTGCCGGTGATGCGGGCGCAGAAAGCCGGTGTGATCCTCAATTTCGGGTCCATTGCCTGGCGCGAGGGGCTGGCCGATGCGGTCGGCTATGTCACCGCCAAGGCGGGGATCGAAGGTCTGACGAAATCGCTGGCCCGCGAGGCCGGGTCCGATGGCGTTCGGGTGAATTGCCTGCTGCCGGGGTTCGTGCGCACCGAGCGCCAGGTGGAGAAGTGGCTGACGCCGGAACTGGAAGCGACCGTGATGGAGCGCCAGTGCCTGCCGCGCTACATCGAGCCGCAGGACATCGCCGATGTGGCGCTGTTCCTCTGCTCGGACGCGGCGCGCGCGCTGACCAATCAGACCATCGTGGTCGACGCGGGCTGGACCTGAAGCGCCTCTTCCAGCCGCGCCACCAGCGCGTCGATGCGCGTCTCGGGGCGCGCGATCAGGTCGCGCGAGATGTCGCGCACGCGGGTCCGCTCTTCTTCCGACAGATACTCCACAGGGGATTTCCCGTCGATCCGCGCCAGCATGAGTGCAGGCAGAAGTGCGGCGACCCGCGCTTCGAGCCCGTCCGCA
Source organism: Oceanomicrobium pacificus (assembly GCF_009833495.1). Classification (GTDB taxonomy): domain Bacteria; phylum Pseudomonadota; class Alphaproteobacteria; order Rhodobacterales; family Rhodobacteraceae; genus Oceanomicrobium; species Oceanomicrobium pacificus. The sequence goes on from NZ_WUWG01000002.1 coordinate 47,475, forward strand.
TCCTCGAATGTGACCTGTCCGCGATAGGTGGTCCAGAAGGCCCGTACATCGGCAAGCAGCGCCGCGCGCATGTCGGGCAGGTGGACGGCCTTCAGAACCAGATGGTTCAGGCAGAAGGACGGGTCGAAGCTTGCATCGCCCATCGTCGCACATTCCGCATCGAGGAAAAGCGGATCGGCACCCCGGAACAGGATGTTCTTGGGGCTGACATCACCATGCACCAGCACAAGGTCCGCCGCATAGAGCATGTCGGCAAGCGCGGTCAGCGGACCGGCCAGATCGGGATGACGCGTGGCGGTGAAGCTGAGATAGGGCTCGATCCGCAGGGCGCGGAAATCGTCCCGGTTGTCAAAGGCCGTCGCGTCGAAACCGGGTGCGGCAGAAGCCGCCTGCAGACGCACGAGCAGGTCGGCCACCCGTTCCGCGCCGCCGTCCAGACGCCCGCCGTCCAGCATGACGGATTTCCAGAGACACACATCCGGCCCGGCCACGAATTCCATCACGAAACCCTGCATCTCGGCCGACCGCCCGAGCAGGCGCGGCGCACAGGCCGGCGCGACCGACCCGGCAAATTCCAGCCAGGCATATTCGGCCGCGTTGCGGTGCACGGGTGCGGTCCAATCCTCTGCCACTTTCAGTTTGGCGAGGGCGAATTTCGCGCAATAGGTCTGCCCCTTCAGATCGAAGCGCACGATGTCGGAGGCGACGCCGCCCGTCAGCGGTTCGACCCCGCTCACCTCCGCCGCCGTGCCGATGCCAAGATCGGCGACAAGCTGTTTGCACCGCGCGTCGATGGAAAGGGTCATGGTCAGGTTCCGCTATCAATGTTCACCTGAACATTCTATATTTAGCGAATGATTGTCAAGCGCTTCAAAGGGTCTTAAACCAGAAAAACGAAGGGAGATGGCCGTGAGCAAGAGGGTAACGATCAAGTCGATCGCCGAGGAACTCGGCATTTCCCACATGACGGTCTCCCGCGCGCTGTCGGGCAACCCCAACGTGCAGAAGTCGACCGCCGATGCGGTGCGCAAACGGGCCGAGGAAATGGGCTATGTGCGCAATGCCGCGGCGCGGGCCATGCGCGGTGACGAGAGCCGGATCGTGGGGCTTCTGGTCCCCAACATCACCAACGATTTCTACGCCCGTTTCGCCAACAGTTTCGCTGAAGCCTGTGACCGCGAAGGCCTGCACCTGATCATCCATCTGACCAAGGACAACCACGAGCTGGAAGGTCAGGCCATGTTACGTCTGCGCGAGTTGCAGGCCCGGGCCGTTGTCTCGGTGCCGACGCCGCTGCCCGACGGCGCGCAGGCGGGCGCAACCACCGACATGCATCTGGTCCAGCTGATCCGTGAACGCGGCGACGGGGCGGACAGTGTGCTCGTCGATGATGCAGGCGCGATCCGGGATGCGGTGCTGCATCTGCACGGGCGCGGCCATCGCCGCATTGCCTATATCGGTGCGCCCGATACGCTGTCCTCCGGCCGTGGAAGGCTTGCGGCCTTCCGCAGCGGAATCACGGCGGCGGGACTCGAGTTCGACACCGATCTGGTGCGCACCGAGCCGCCTTCGATCGGCATGGGCGAGCGGCTGACCCGCACAATCGTGTCCCATTCGGATGCCACGGCGCTGGTCTGTGGCGGGTTCGAGATCTCCAACGGGGCGCTGAAGGCCGCGATGCAGCTCGGCACGCTCAATCGCGGGCTGGATTTCGTCGGATACGGTAACCCCGACTTCTATGCCTGGATCGGGCGCGGGCTTACGACGATCGATATTCCGGTTGTGGGTCTCGCCGATTGTGCCGTGCGGATGGTCGGTGAGGAGGGCGAGGTCCCCCTGACCGGACGACAGACATTCCCCGCGCGGCTGGTGGTCCGCGACTGACCGCGCCATTCTTTGCCTTGACGCGGGCGTCGCGTCGGGCCGAGGCTTTCCCCGAAATCAGGGAGGCGAAGAATGGAAAACCAGCAAGGCAGTCCGTTGAAAGTGGCGGTGATCGGCCTCGGGTCGATGGGCTACGGCATGGCGCAGTCCGCGCTGCGGGGCGGGCACAGGGTCTGGGGCAGCGACATCGCCCGGGACCAGGTTGACCGGTTTCGCGCAGAAGGCGGGGAAGCTGGCCCGCTGGCCGTGGCCTTGCCCGAACTTGATGTAATTGCCCTCGTGGTCCTCAATGCCGCCCAGACCGAGGATGTCCTCTTCGGCACGGACGGTGTCGCCCGGCATCTGCGCCCCGGCGCGGTCATCCTGTCCTGTGCAACGGTCGCGCCGGCCTTTGCGCGCGAGATGGCGGCGCGGTCGGCGGAGCTTGGGCTTCTCTATCTCGATGCGCCGATCTCTGGCGGCGCGGTCAAGGCCGCATCCGGCGCACTGACCATCATGGCATCGGGTCCGGAGGCGGGATTTTCTGCTGCCGGGCCGCTTCTCGACTGCCTTGCCGAGCGGGTCTTCCGGCTGGGCGATGCGGCAGGTGCGGGAAGTGCCATGAAGGCCGTGAACCAGCTTCTTGCGGGCGTCCATATCGCGGCCATGGCCGAGGCGCTCACCTTCGGCCTGTCGCAAGGCATCACGCCGGACAGGTTCCTTGACGTGATCCCGCAATGCGCCGGCACCAGCTGGATGCTTGAAAACCGCGCGCCGCATATTGTCGAGGGGGACTACACCCCCCGCAGTGCTGTCGATATTTGGCCGAAGGATCTGGGGATCGTCCGCGAGATCGCCGGGGCCAGCGGATGTCGGGTGCCGCTGGCTGACGCCGCGCTCGCGCGTTTCAGGGAAGCGTCTGCCGCGGGGCTGGGACGGGAGGATGATGCCGCCGTGGCCAAGATCTATGCCCGCGAAGCCGGGCTCGACCTTCCCGGAGACGGGTGAGCTTTACCCCGCAAGGGTCAGCCCGAGCAGGCGCTCCGCCTTGGCGGTGGAGAAGAAACTTGCCCGTCCCTCGAAAGTGCCGCGAAGCGGCACATCGGGGAAATGCGTGGCGGCCAGCTCGCGGCTCGGGCGGTCATGGACCGTGTCGCGACCCGTGATGTAGAACGCCTCATGGCCCCTGTAGGGCGCGTCGAGGACCGCCAGACAGGCTGCGGCCGCATCATCGAAGAGCGTGTAGCCCCAGAGATGTTTGGCCGCATCATCGTCGCGCGGCAGGAAATTGCCCGCCGCCCCGTCCCGCGCCGGGGTGCAATAGTGGAACCGCAAGCTGGCGATGGTGGCGTCGGGGCAGAGCCGCGCGAACGCGTCGCCCTGTTGCTCGCAGATCCATTTCGACAGGCTGTAGGCATCCTCCGCCCGTGTCGGATGATCCTCGTCGAGCGGGAAATAGTCGAACACCGGTGCGCGGCTGAAGGCCAGGCCCGTCGCATTGACGCTCGACGCCTGACAGATCCGCCGGATGCCCTGATCGAGCGCGGCATGCAGCGCATTGTAGCTGCCCGCCACATTGCCATTGTGCACGACAGGGTCGGGATGCGTGCCGGGGATCGGGATCGCCGCCAGATGGATGAGCGCGTCGTGACCGGCAAGGGCGGCGTGGAAAGCATCATAATCCGTGCAGTCGAGTTGCACCCCGTGCAGACGCGGATTGTCCGAGGCCTCCGGCGCCGTCCGGTCGATCGCGGTGACGCTGTGGCCGTCGCGAAGGGCGCGGGCGACAACCGCGCGTCCGACGCGGCCGGTGCTGCCTGTGATGGCGATTTTCATGGGGGGTGCCTGTCCTGCCTGTCGGTCGGTTGAAGCGGGCATCTCAGCCCTGATCGAGGTGGAAGCTCAGCGCCCGTCCAGCGCCGTTCACATGTCGGGTGATGACCTCAGTCGCGCTCGGCACATCATTTTTGCGGAAGGCGGCGATCAACTGGTCATGTTCGATCAGAACGTCATGGTGCCGGCCCTTGGTGAGCACCTTGCGCCGCGTCAGCGTGTTGAGAAGCTGGCGCTGGCTCAGCCATGTGCGGGCCGCGCGCCGATTGGGATGGCCAAGCGCGATCAGGCTGTGAAACTCCATGTCGAGCGCGCCGAAACCCGGCCGGTCGAGCGGAGACATTTCACGGATGCGCGCCTGAATCCGTTCCAGTTCGTCCACCTGATCGGATGTGCAGATCGCGGCAAATCCGGCGGTCAGATAGGGCTCCACGAGGCGAATCATCTCGAAGATGTTGATCACTTCCTGCCGGTCGAGCTGGGTGACGGTCGCGCCCTTGTTCTTCTCGAACGTGACCAGTCCCTCGCCTTCCATCCGGCGCAGCACCTCGCGCACCGGGTTGATGCTCGTCCCGTAGCGTTTCGCAATGGCGTGGATGCGCAACGGTGTACCGCTCTGGTACTGGCCGTCGCCGATATCCGCGAGCAGGCGGTCATACAAAGGCAAATCGTGACTAAATTCGTTGGCAGGCGCGGTCATAGGCACGGGTCCCCGTCAGTCTTCTTCTTGTCATTCTAGTCCATGCGCGGGGCCTGGCGGTTCTGTCAAACCGCCGCACCGTCCGGAAACCGCGTCACGTCGACCGGTTCGGCACCGCGTGTAGCGGCACGATCCGGCCCGTTCCACAAATATTACATAAAATTCTTGACTCGGCACCCGTCTGGAAAAATGATGTGTGAAAAAAATAACAAAGTTACCAAAGGGAGGAAAGGATGTTTGCAATAGTTGCAGCACGGCCGCGCCGTGCACTGGCTAAAATGGGGGCGCTTCTCGCATCCTCGGCCATGATCTTGAGCGGCCCGGTCGCCGCTCAATCGATTGATCCGGAGAAATGGACGCCGGACTATGTCCGCTCCATCGCGGGCAAGACGACGGTCGATACGGCAGCGGAGTGCGCCAAGGCCGTGCCGCTCGATTACGAGGGGCAGGTCGATTACTGGTATGTCGGCCCGAACGAGGCCAACCCCGAGCTCGAGCACAAGATGTATGCCGACTTCTGGGCCGCCTGGGAGGAAACCTATCCCAATATCGAGGTGAACGCGCAGAACCTCGGCTACAATGACATGCTCAACAAGCTGCGCACGGCCGCGCTCGGCAATGCCGCGCCCGACGTGGCGCGCCTGCCGATCCTCTGGGGCTCGGAGTTCGCCGCCAAGGGCCAGCTGAGCGAGCTGAAGCCCGAAGATGTGGGCTATGACAGCGCCAACTTCTGGCCGGGTGCAATGAAGTCGGTCTCGCTCAACGGCAAGACCTGGGGCATCCCGACCAACAACGAGACCATGGCCTTCATCTGGAATGCCGGCATTTTCGAGGAAGCCGGGCTCGATCCGGAAAAAGCGCCCGACACCTGGGCGGAAGTGGTCGAATATTCCAAGCAGATCAAGGAAAAGACCGGCAAGGCCGGCTATGGGCTGGTGGCGCGCGTCAACGCGGGCAACACACCGTTCCGCTTCATGCCCATGGTCTGGGGTGAAGGCGGCGGCGCGCTCGACGAGGCGTCCGAGAGCCCGACCTATCAGGATGTCTGGATCGGCAAGGAAGGCACGGTCCGCGCGGTGCAGAACTACTATGACATGTATGTTCGCGACAAATCCGTGCCGGTCTCGGCGCTGACCAACACCCAGACGGAAAACCAGGATCCGTTCCTGGCCAACCAGCTGGCCATGGTCATCGCGCATCCCAGCGAATATGCGACCATGCTCGACCGCGCCAACAAGGCCACCGGCAGCGACAAGGAAGCCGCCATGGCCGTTGTGAACAACATGCGCTACGGCAAGATCCCGGCTGGCCAGGATCGCCGCGCGGTGGTGTTCGGCGGGTCCAACGTCCACATTTTCAATCCTGACAATGTGGAAGGCGATCTCGACATGGAGGCCGCGAAGGCACTGGTCTGCTTCATGACCGGTCCGGAATGGTCCACGAAACTCGCCTGGGTCAGCTCCAACCCCGGCAACACACGTGGGTTCGAGACCGAGTGGATGAAGGAACGTCTCGACACGATCAAGTTCCTCGACGTTTCGACCTCGATGCTCCCGAGCGGCATACCCTTCCCGCCGGTCGCGGAAAGCCCCGAGATCATGAACATCATCATTCCCGAGATGCTGCAGAACGCACTGACCGAGAAGATGACCGTCGAAGAGGCCGTGGCTGACGCGGAGAAGAAGGTCAAAGCGCTGCTGGATGGCATGTGATCTTCTGAGAACTTGAACGTGGGGCTCCCGCCGGTCCGTGCCGGCGGGGGCCCAGCCACCCGAACCAACAATCAACAAAAGACCGATCCGGGCGCGAGAAGGGGCGGACATGAGCAAGACCCACCGCAGCGAGCCATCGACACGCGGCTTTTTCGGCCGCATTGCCGACCACCGGCTCGATTACCTCTATATCCTGCCGGCCCTCGGCGTGATGATGCTGGTGATCGCCTACCCGATCTACTACACGGTCTACCTGTCCTTCTTCCGCACGCCGCCGAGCCTTGCGATGCAGGACAAGATCTTCAACGGGATCGACAATTACATCACCATCCTGACGGCCGAGAGCTTCCACGAGGTCACGATCAACACGATGGTCTGGACCTTCTGGTCGACCTTCATGGCGATGATCCTGGGCCTTGGCGCAGCGCTGGTGCTGAACCGCGAATTTGTGGGGCGCGGCGTCCTGCGCGGGCTGCTTCTGATCCCCTATGTCATCAGCGCGGTCGCGGCCTCCTACATCTGGCGCTGGATCTATCACAGCGATTTCGGGGTGCTCGGCGCGATCCTGCTGCAGCTTGGTCTTATCGATGACAAGTTGAACCTGCTCGACAACGTGGATCTGGTGCTGCCCTCGCTGATCGTGGTGAATGTGTGGAAGGAGTTTCCCTTCGCCATGATCATGATCCTGGCCGGCCTGCAAACGGTACCGGACCAGCTTCTGAATGCCGCGCGGGTCGACGGGGCAGGGGCTTTCGAGCGGTTCCGCCATGTCACGCTGCCGCATCTGAAAGGCGTGCTCGTCATCACGGTGCTGCTGCTCTTCGTGGCCAACCTCAACCATTTCACCATCCCGTGGATCATGACCGGCGGGGGGCCGGCCGGCGCCAGCGACATCTGGATCACCCAGATCTACCAAATCGCCTTCGGCCGCATCCGTTTCGGGATCGCCAGCGCCTATTCGGTGATCCTGTTCGGGGTGATGGTCGTGATCGGATATTTCTACGTCAAGGCGCTGACCGGCGATGACGACAGGAGGCACGGATGAACAGCCGTTTCCGTATCACCCGCTGGCATGTGATGGGCTGGATCTTCCTTGCCACGCTCCTCTTCTTCGCCGTGGCGCCGATGGTCTGGATGCTGATCACCAGCTTCAAGTCGCAGTTCGCCGCCCTGAAATACCCGCCGGAGCTCATTCCCCAGAACCCCAATCTGGAACAGTATGAGCGGCTCCTGTCACCCAAGAACGATGTCGGGCGGCAGTTCCTGCGCTACATGCTGAACTCGATCTGGGTCTCGACCGCCACCACCGTCTTCGGCGTCGCGGTGGCGGTGCCGGCGGCCTACGCGTTCGCGCGGTTCCGCTTCCCCGGCCGCAAGGCGCTCTTCTTCTCGGTCCTCTTCCGCAACATGTTCCCGGCTGTTGTCTTCCTGATGCCGCTCTTCATCATGATGCGCTGGATGGGGCTGGTGAACACCTACACCTCGCTCATCATCACCTATCTGACTTTCGGCCTGCCGTTGTCGATCTGGCTGCTGAAGGGCTTTTACGACAATATCCCGGTGGAACTGGAGCAGGCGGCGCGGATCGACGGCTGCACCCGGTTCCAGGCCTTCTACATGGTTGTCATGCCGCTTTCGGCGCCGGGGATCATCGCGACCGCGATCTATTCCTTCATCACCGCGTGGAACGAATATGTCTATGCGCTGACCTTCCTCAACGATGACGAGAAGCTGACCCTGCCCGTGGGCCTGCAACGGTTCTTTGCCGAATATGCGACCAACTGGCCGGGTCTGATGGCGGCCTCTTTCATCATGAGCGTGCCCGTCGTGGTCATGTTCCTGATCCTGCAGAAATATTTCGTGCGCGCCCTGACCGAAGGAGCGGTCAAGGCATGAGCGTTTGCGATGCGACTAACTGGACGGAGTGCTGAATGGCGCAGGTTGATTTCGTGAATGTCGACAAATCCTATGGCAGCTTCCGCGCGGTCAAGGACGTGTCCTTCACCGTGGGCGACGGGGAATTCGTGGCGCTTGTCGGCCCGTCGGGCTGCGGCAAGACGACGACCCTGAACCTGATCGCGGGACTTCTGGACCTGACCGGTGGGGAAATCCGCGTCTCGGGCAAGGTCATCAACGATCTCGACCCCAAGGATCGGGACATCGCGATGGTGTTCCAGAATTACGCGCTCTACCCCAACAAGACGGTGGCGCAAAATCTCGGCTTCCCGCTGCGCATGCGCAAGGTGGCCAAGGCCGAGATCAAGGACAAGGTCGAGGAGGCGGCGCGGCTGCTCGACATCACCCATTTGCTCGACCGCTATCCCCGTGAGCTTTCCGGCGGTCAGCAGCAGCGCGTCGCGCTGGGCCGGGCGCTCGTGCGCGACCCTCAGGTCTTCCTGATGGACGAGCCCCTGTCGAACCTCGACGCGAAGCTTCGCGTGCAGATGCGGGCGGAACTGAAACGGTTCCACCAGGATCTGAACGCAACCGTGATCTACGTCACGCACGACCAGTTGGAGGCCATGACCATGGCCGACAAGATGGCCGTGATGAGCGGCGGCGTGCTGCAGCAATATGATGCGCCTGAGCGCGTTTTCGAGGAACCGGCGAACCTCTTCGTGGCAAGTTTCGTGGGCAGCCCGGCGATGAACCTGCTACCGGCAACGCGGGTGGAGCGCGACGGCACGGTTTTCGCAACCGGGGAAGGGTGGGAGCTGACGCTTTCAGACCGCAACGGCGCGGCGGCCCGCCGGTCCGAGACGGACGCCATCATCCTCGGTGCCCGTCACAGCAGTCTTGCGCTGCACGAGACCGAGACAAGCGGCGCCATTCCCGCCCGCATCTACACGGTCGAGCCGACAGGCGACCTGACCTATGCCCATGTCGAGGTGGGGGACAAGACATTCGTCATCTCGGTTCCGCCGGACCGCCGCATTGCCGCCGACCAGCCGGTCTGGATCGGTTTCGACCAGAACAAACTGCATCTATTCGACGCCAAAACCGAACAGCGGATCGCGCAGGACTGAACTGCGCGCAACCGCCACGCCAGGGACATTTACCCATGAAAATCATCGACATGAAATGCGCGGTGATCGGCGACAATCCCGTCGTCCGCATCATCACCGACGAGGGCATCAGCGGCTATGGCGAGGGTGAGTATTTCAAGCCCTTCCTCAAACCCTATGTGCTCCATTTCAAGGATGCGATCCTGGGCGAGGACCCGACAGACGTTGAACGGGTGATGATGCGCATTCGCCGGCGCGGGGCCTTCAAGCCCTGGGGCGCGGCGATCAGCATGATCGAACATGCGCTGTGGGATATTGCCGGCAAGGCAGCCGGCGTGCCGGTCTACAAGCTGCTGGGCGGCAAGGTGCGCGACAAGGTGCGCGTCTATAACGGGGCCATCCGGACCGAGATGACCGGCACCGACCCTGACGATTACGTGGCGGCGGTGCGCGAGATGAAGGCGCTGCCGCACGGGTTTTCCTTCATCAAGATGGGCGTCGCCTTCCACAGTCCGATGAAGGACAATGTCCCAAACTTCCACTATGGCGACCCGCAGCGGCCGAACCCGTTCCACGGGTTCACCGACAGCGGGCTTCTGACCGAACGCGGCATGGCGCATCTGGTCGATTGCGTCGCCGCGATGAAGGAGGAACTGGGCGACGAGGTCGGGCTGGCGCTCGATTGCGGCCCGGGCTTCACGCCGATCGATGCGCTCAAATTCGCGCGTGCGGTGGAGCCGTTCAACCTGATGTGGCTCGAGGACATGATCACCGGCGACTATACGCCGTGGGTCAATGCCGATGTCTATCGCGATGTGACGCAGGCCACGACAACGCCGATCCACACGGGCGAGCAGATCTACCTGCGGCAGAATTTCAAGGCGCTGATCGAAGGCCACGCGGTCAATGTGGTCGGGCCCGACCCGTGCGATGTGGGCGGTCTGGCCGAGATCAAGTGGATCGCGGAATATGCCGATCTGCACGGGATCATGATGGCGCCGCACGGCACCGGAAACGGGCTTCTGGGGCTTGCCGCTCTTGTGCAGGTCTGCGCCACCATGCCCTTGAATTATATTGGTTTCGAACTGCCGACCGGCCGGCCCGACTGGTGGTTCGATATTGTGGACGGGCTGCCCGACCCGCTGGTAAAGGACGGCTATATCGAAGTGCTCGACCGGCCCGGCATGGGGGTTGAACTCAACCGCGACCGTACAGAGCCATACCTGCGCGAAGAGGATAAGGATTTCTTCGAATGACCCACACGCCCGACATCACGCGCCCCGACCGGTCGGTCATCGAGGCGCTTTCCGGCATCGGATCGGCCACCGCCAGCGCCGAGCTGCACCGGCTCGGCATCCGCAACACCCATATAGAGGGGCTGACCAGTTGGACGCCGGGCAAGTCGATCGTCGGCCCCGCGATCACGCTGCAATTCATGCCGTTGCGCGAGGATGTCTATCAGGACGATGAATATGGCGATCCCGAAGCACAGCTGCACCGCCATGCGCTCTATCATGTGCAGGACGGTGACGTGGTCGTCGTCGATGCGCGCGGCAAGCTCGACAGCGGCGTCTTCGGAGAAATGATGATGACCTATCTGAAGGGCCGCGGCGGGCAGGGGGTCGTGATCGACGGCGCGCTGCGCGACTGGCCCAATATCCAGAAGGTCGATATCGGATGCTGGATCCGCGGCGTCACGCCCAACTATCACACCCAGCGCGACATCTTTCCCTATGCGGTCAACGTGCCGATCGCCTGCGGCAACTGCTATGTGGCGCCGGGCGATATCATGGTGGCAGACGATGACGGCGCGGTGGTCGTGCCGGTCGGCATGGTCGATGCGCTGCTGGAGCGGGCCGTGTCCCATGTCGAGTGGGAGGAGTTTTCGCGCCTGAAGCTGAGCGAGGGCGGCGACTTGCGCCGCTATTACCCGCTCTCCGACGATGCCCGTCCGGAATATGAAGCCTGGAAGGCCAAGCAGACATCCTGAAACCCCGGCGCGGTCGCACCCGTCCGCGCCTGTTCCATACCGACAGAGGAGACATGCGGTGAAAATCACCGATCTCAAATGCGCCGTGATCGCGGACAGCCCCGTTCTGCGCATCACCACCGACGAAGGCATCACCGGCTGGAGCCAGATCGAGACGCCGAAGCCCTATCTGCAGCCGATCGTGCTGCAACTGAAGGACTGGATTGTCGGGCAGGACCCGCGCGACGTGGAACGCGTGATGCGCCGGATCCGCGTGCGCGGGGGATTCAAGCCGTTTGGATCTGCCGTCAGCGCCATCGAACATGCGCTCTGGGACATCGCGGGCAAGGCAGCGGGCGTGCCGGTCTACCGGCTGCTTGGCGGCAGGGTGCGGGACCATGTCCGGACCTACCGCACGCTCTACCAGCACGAGATGGGCGTCGGTCACACGCCCGAGGACTATGTGAAATGGGCGGAATATGGCAAGTCGCTGCCCGAGGGCTTCACCATGTTCAAGCTGCCGACGAGTTTCCATTCCGCGATGGTCAGCGACCATCCTAATTTCTTCTACGGCGATGTCCAGACGGACGCGCCGTTCCCCTATCCGCACAAAGGCGTCATGACCGAAGACGGGATGGCGCATCTGGTCGATTGCGTGACCGCGGCCAAGGAAACGCTCGGATCTGCCTGCGGCCTCGCGGTTGATGCGGGCCCCGGCTACATGCCGCAGGATGCGCTCAAATTCGCCCGCGCGGTGGAGCATCTGAACCTGCTCTGGATCGAGGATATGATCACCGGCGACTATTCGCCCTTCGTCAATCACGATGTCTATCGCGATGTGACCCATGCGACGACCACGCCGATCCATACCGGCGAACAGATCTATCTGCGCCAGAACTACAAGCATCTGATCGAAAGCCACGCGGTCAATGTGGTCGGTCCCGATCCGTGCGACGTGGGCGGGCTGGCCGAATTGAAATGGGTCGCGGAACATGCGGACCTGCACGGAATCGCGATGGCCCCGCATGGCACGGCCAACGGCATTCTCGGGCTGGCGGCGCTCATTCAGGTCAGCGCGACCCTGCCGGATAATTTCATCGCCTTCGAATATCCTGCCCGGTTCGAGCCGTTCTGGTACGACATCACCGAAGGGTTCGATGGCGTGCCGGTGAAGGACGGCCGCATCGCGGTGCCGGACCGGCCGGGCCTCGGCGTCGATCTGGTGCCCAAGGAGGCGAAGAAATACCTGTCCGAAGGGGACGCGGACTTTTTCGACTGACGGGCGGGCAAGACCGGCGGGGCTGCGTCAGCCGGTCTTCAGCCCGGCTCGCAGCCGTTCGACCGCGCCGTCAAGGTCGGTCTGGAAGCCGGGCAGGAACAGGTCGCGCACAGCGGCGTTGAGCGCCTCGTCGGCGGCGGCTTCCGCGGCGCTCGCACCACCGGTCAGTTGTTCGAATTCCTCGAAAGCGTCGAGGATCAAGAGCGGCTCGTCGAGCACACCCTGCACCACCATGCTGATCGACATATGCTCGATCTGGTTGTCATTCTCCGCCGGTCCGACGAAACGCGGCGCGAATCCCGAGACCCCCCAGATTTCCGCATCGCGGGCGGGTGTCCCGGTCTCATATTGCCAGATCGTCCCGAGGTGGAAGCGCCGCGCGAACCCGTGATCGAAAATCCGCATCTGCGTCAGCGGGTTGGTCCGAGTCGCGCCGGATATAAGCTGCTGCCACGCGTAGAGCGCCTTTTCCGATGGCGTGTCGAGATAGGGCGATTGCTCCAAGAGATGCTCTTGCGGCACTTCGAAGAGGAGCGCCAGCACCGGCGCGAACATGTCGAGCGCCGTATCGAGCGCCGTATCCTCCACGCCTCCGGTCTTGAAGCTGTGAAACCGCGTCCAGGCCGCACCGAGCGCGTCGAGATACGGCTTCCCCTCGGTCGTATTGAGCGCGGCCACCACCTTGTAGCTCGTCCAGCCGTCGGCCAGCATGTCCGCTGTTTCGGCATCCCAGAACGCTGGCGGGATCGGCTGTCCAGCCGCGGCACTTTTTTCCGTCAGCGCCGCAATGCCCGCAGCATATGCGGCCAGCGTGCTGGCATCGACCGTCCCGTCCGCAAGGCGCGCCATATGGCCCGATACGGCAATATCTCCGAGGCGTGGCTCGGCATGCAGTCCGGCATCGCGCAAAGCATCGGCGATCCGGTCGGGGCTGGCTGGTGCTGCGTCGGCCGGTGTGGCCGGCGCCGACAGGCGATCCTCCGGCAGCCCGAAGAAGATCAGCCGCAATTGCGGCACCATCACCACCGCAAGCGCGAGGATGAGCAGGATCAGAAGGATCGAATAGACCAGCGTTTTCATCGAGCGCCCCACGCGCAGATCATGATTTGGTCAAGTCTAACGCTTGCGGGGCGGCTTCGGTTCAACTTTCCTTGGTATAATCCTCGAACCCTTCCACGGACCCGCCGATCACGGTGCAGTTGCCGGCTGCGCGCACGTCCGGATCGGTCCAGTTCACGTTCCAGTTCACGATCACCGTGTTCCCGTCGCGCGATGCCGGAAAGACCGATATGGCGGCATTGGGCAGCCCGTTGAATTCGGGCACGTCCCACAAATAGTCATGGCACAATTTGAGCGCATTCGTGGTTTCGCGATCAAAGGCCAGAGCCGGCGCTGCGAGTGTCATGGTTGCTGCAAGGGCAACGAACAATGGTTTCATCTGTCAGGTCCTTCCCTGCTGTAATTCTTGATTGGAAAAGTCTTTCGTGGTGCCAGAGCCTAGACACCCGCGCAGGGCCGTCAAATACACAAGCGGGTGATTGCCGATCCGCTACTTTGCACCGGTCCGTTGCGGCATCAGCATGGCGCGGAAGTCTAGCCGCAATACGGCAAAGGCAACCAGTGCCAGCGTGCCAACAATGCCCGGCCAGGGCGAATACCCAAGCGCCGTGGCCGCTTGTCCAACCCCTGCGGCACCCATGCCCCCGTAGGTCCAGAGCATGACATGGCCATGCGTGATCTTTCGTGAAACGCGACCGCGTGAATAGCGCGCGAGCAGCACCCCCGCACCGAGCGACATCAGGCTGACAATCGCCAGGTAGTGGAAAATGCCAAGCGCTTCCGTGTCCTCATGAATGCCGAAGACGATCAGGTTCGACAGGACCATCATGGACACGAACAAATGTCCCATCCGCTTGTGCTGCCCGTCGCCCTTGCGCCGGGCAAGGATCGCCGCGCCTAAGAGGAGCGCGGCGATCATCAGGCCAAGGTGCATGAGGCCGAGAATGGTCATGGGGACGAGGCTCGCAGCGGCGTGGGCAGCCTGTCAACTGAAAGGAGAATTGCTGCAAATCAGCGTGCGCCGAAGCCTTTCAGAACGACCAGAACGGTCCGCCGCAGGATGAACATGTCGAGCCCGAATGATGCCATCTGGACATAGGCCCGGTCATAGGCCGCCTTGCGCCGCACCAGATTTCCGTCGTCGGCATAGCCGTTCATCACCTGTGCCATGCCGGTGATCCCCGGTGTCACCTCAAGCCGCCGGTCGTAATGCGGGACCGTCCGGCAATAGACGGTCGCATGGTCGAACATGTCCGGCCGGGGTCCGACGAGTGTCATCTGGCCCCGCGCGATGTTGATGATATTCGGCAATTCGTCGATCCGGTAGGTCCGCAGCATGGTGCCGAGCCGCGTGATGCGGCCTGTTTCCAAAGGGTCGTCATGCCCGCGACCCCTGTCTGCTGCCGCCACCATCGTGCGGAACTTGATCATCCGGAAGGGCTTTCCATACCGCCCCATGCGGGTCTGGACGAAAAAGAGCGGCCCGGGGTTCCACACCCGGTTCGCCACCGGCAGGACCAGACAACAGATCACCAGCGCGGGCAGGGCGGCGACCAGAAAGACGAGATCAACGGAGCGTTTCGCGAGCCTGTACCGGAGCGGATTTCCGAGCTGTCGCCGACGGCGGGTTTCGCTCTTGAGTTGAGCATCCACCATTCCGTCCAGTGTCTCGGCATATGCTTTCATCAGCTATCCCCAAGCCTGAGAATGCTGCCCGTTTTCGGGTTTCTTCTGACCCGCTTTCGTTCACATCCATACTGACACTAAATCTGGTCACGAATTCGGTGGGGGATGCGCAGCGCAAAGAAATAAGTTGCGCCACGTGGGCAATCACGAGTTCGCTGCGACGGATGCGAGTTCAAAGAATATTAATTAATGTAACGATTCGTCTAGTTTTGATCTAAACTTCAACATTCGGAATGGTGGGAGATTCTGCGAATACTGTCTGATAGTTTCCAATGCAGCGAGAACCATTCAAATGCCGGATAGCTGGATGTGTGGTCCGAGCAGCATTCGGGCGGAGGGACAGGTTTTCTCACCCGGCACGTTTCCTTGTCCACGGTCGGACTTGGACTATCGCATTGGTTGCGCCTTTTTGCGCGCAGGTGCACAAATGATGATCCGGCCGGAAGTCTCGCTTATACTGCCGGGAGGCCTATGAACAAACCAGATCAGTCCTATCGTGGCGTTGCGCCTTCGACCATTCCCGATGGTCGGCCTGTGGATGATGACGAGATCGACCTTCTGGCGCTGCTGAACAGCCTGTGGCGCGGCAAGTGGATCATTCTTGCCGCGACGATCGCCTGCCTGTGTGGCGGCATCTACTACGCATTCGTCCACGCCACGCCGGTCTACACGTCGACAACGGTGATTGCGCTCGACAATCGCGACCAGACGCCGCTGCTCGACATTGCCAGCGTCATGTCCGGACTGTCCGGCGACCAGGCGACGATCAACACCGAGACGGAGGTGCTGAGATCGCGCAACCTCGCCGGACGGCTGGTCGAGGATCTCGGCCTTCTGGAAGATCCGGAATTCAACCGGTCTTTGCAGCCGGTATCGCCCTATGCCCCGAACGCACTGATCGCAACGGCACTTGTGGCGCTCGGGCTGCGCGAGGCCGAGGCCGGACCGCCGCCGCTGGAGAAGCAATTCACCGACACGACCTCTCAGCTGCTCGATGCCACCAGTGTCAGCAATGCGCGCGACAGTTACGCCTTCCGCGTCAGCGCGACGACTGAGGAGCCCCGGAAGTCTGCCGCCATCGCCGACCGGTTGGCGGAGATTTATATCGACGACCAGATGCGGGTGAAGTTCGAGGCGACCGAGCAGGCCGCCAAATGGCTGACGGAGCGGGCCGCGGAATTGCGGGTCACGCTCGAAGCGTCCGAGGAAGAGGCCAAGCGCTTCAATGCGGAAACCGACCTTGTCAGCCCGCAGGCGCTAGAAGGGCTGAACCGCCAGTTGAAGGACATGCGCGACAGGCTGGTCGATGCCGAGGTGGCGCTTGCCGCGGCGGAAAGTCGGTCCGCGGATATCGCTGCTGCAACATCCGCCGGGGATGTGGCGGCCGCCGCTACCACGCTTGACGACCCTATCCTCCGCGCGCTTCTCCAGTCCGGGGACGGGGCGCCAGACCAGTCCGAAAAGCTGCAGGCGCGACTGTCGCAACTGCAGGCGCAGGCCGCGCTCGACGTGCAACGCCGCACCCGCACCGTCCAGACGCTGGAGGCGAGCGTCAGCGACCTGTCGGATCAGGTCGCGAAACAGGGGGGCGACCTCGTCCGGCTGGAGCAGCTTCGCCGGGAAGTCGAAGCCAACCGCATGATCTACGAGAATTTCCTGATCCGCCTGCGCGAGATTTCGGTCCAGCAGGGGCTGCAGACGCCGGATGCGCGCATCATCTCAGCCGCGGTTGTGCCGACTGTGCCCTCGGCACCGAAAAAGGCGCGCATTCTGGCCCTGTCGGCGCTCTTCGGCCTGATACTGGGCATCGGGCTCGTGCTCTTGCGCGAGATGCGGGCCAAGGGCTTCCGGACGGCGCAGGAACTGGAGCAGGAGACCAGCCTGCCTGTGCTGGGGGAAATCCCGCTCATGCCGGTGCGCCGCCGGAACCGTATCCTGAACTACATCATCTCCAAGCCGGCCTCTCCGGCGGCGGAATCCGCCCGGAACCTGCGGACCTCGGTGGAATTGTCGAGTGCCGGAGCGCCGCCGCAAGTCATCCTCTCGACATCCTGTCTGCCCGGCGAGAGCAAGACCACGACCTCGCTCCTTCTGGCCCACCATTTCGCGCGGCTCGGGCGCAAGGTGCTGCTCATCGAATGTGATGTGCGCCGCAAGGTCATGACGACTTACTTTCCTGAAGCCGAACCGGTTCTGGTCGATGTGATCCAGGGGGTGCGGCCGCTGCAAGATGCCGTACACAGCGATCCGGCGCTCGGCATCGACGTGCTGCCCGGTCAGAGCGCGGAAGTGAATGCCGCCGATCTTTTCTCATCCAAGGCGTTTCGGACGTTCATCGCCCAGGCACGGGAAGAATATGACCATATCATAATCGACACGCCGCCCGTGCTTCTGGTGGCCGATGCACGGCTCATCGCGCATGAGGCCGATGCGGTCCTCCTCAATGTGAAATGGGACAGCACCACGCGCCAGCAGGTCGCGCAGGCCCTGCGCGCCTTTGAAACGGCGCGGGTCAAGGTGCAGGGGCTAGTTCTGACGCAGGTAGACTATAAAGGCATGCGCCGCTACGGTTACGGCAAGTCCTACGGCGGATACTCCTACCAGAGTTCCGGATATTACAAGAATTAGGGGACAGGAAAGGGCAGAGAGATGAACGGTCCGGTGCGCAATTACTGGCGCGGCTCGGCAGTTCGGACATATTTTGCCTTTCTCTTGGCCGCTGTTTCAGCCACTGGTGCCTTTGCCCAGTCCGGTCCGGCCTATTCGCTCTACGGCATGCCGGGCATGGTGGATATGCCGTCGGCAGAAACCATTCCCGATGCACGAATTTCGACGATGGGCGTGGTGCGGGACGATTTTTACCGCGTGTCGCTCAGCTTTCAGGCCGCGCCGCGGCTGACCGCGAGCTTCCGCTATTCCGCGCTCGACATGCAGGCCAGCGGCAGCGGCACCAACTATGACCGCAGCCTCGGCTTCGCCTTTCGGTTCATCGACGAGGGCGAGGTCCGGCCGGCCTTTACCATCGGCATCAACGACCTGCTCGGCACCGGGCAATATGCCGGCGAATATGTCGTCGCCAGCAAGACATTCGAGGACCGGTTGACCCTTTCGGCCGGGATCGGCTGGGGGCGGCTCGGCAGCTATGGCAGTTTCCAGAACCCGCTCAGCATCTTCGGATCGAGCTTTGACACGCGGCCCGGCTTTCAGGAGGGCGACCTTGGCGGCCGGCCGACGAGCAGCGACTGGTTCCGTGGTCCTGCGGCGCTGTTCGGCGGCGCGCGCTGGACGATCAATGACCAATGGGCCCTTGTCGGCGAATATTCCTCCGACGCCTATGAGAACGAGGTGGCGCGCGCCGGGTTCGACCGCCGCAGCCCGTTCAATTTCGGCCTGCTCTATCGGCCGACACCGGGGATCGATCTCGGGCTTTACAGCCTCTACGGCTCCAAGGTGGCGCTCTCGGCAAGCTTTGCCACCGATCCCCGCAACCCGCCGCGCCCGGGCGGCCGCGATCCGTCACCGCCGCCGATCATGGCGCGGGCAGATGTCCCCGAAGGACCATGGAGCGACGCGCGGCAGGACCGGCTCGCCGATGCATTCGAGCGGTCGGGCCTGACGCTCCAGCGGATCACGATCGAGGGCCGCCATGCGCGCGTCCTCTTCGAGAACCGCCGCTACGATGCGGAACCGCAGGCCATCGGGCGCGCCGCGCGTCTCCTGTCACGCAGCCTGCCGCCGCAGGTGGACAGGTTCGAACTGGTGCCTGTCTCGCTCGGCATGCCGCTCGTTGCCGTGACGGTCGAGCGGTCTGATCTCGAAACGCTGGCCTTTGAACCCGACCGGGCATGGCAGTCTTACGTCCGGGCCGGGGTTGCGGATGGCGCTGATGTGCCATCTTTCGGCTTCGCGCCGTCCATCGCCGGCCCGCAGCAGTCGTTCCGCATCACGCCCTACATTTCCGCGGCGCTCTTCGATCCGGATGCGCCGCTGCGGGCGGATGCGGGCCTTGACTTTGATGTCGCTTTCGCGCCGGTGCCGCAATTCATCCTGTCGGGCAAATACCGGCAGAAACTCGTCGGCAATCGCGACGAGTCCACGCGCGAGCTTGATACGGTCCTGCCACCGGTGCGCTCCAACGTGGCTGAATATGACCGGCAGGGCAGTTCCTATCTGAGCCACCTGACGGGTGAGCTGTTCCAGCGCCCGGGGCGCGACCTGTTCGGCCGCGTGACGGTTGGATATCTGGAGCGGATGTTTGCCGGCGTGTCGGGGGAATTGCTCTGGCGTCCCGTGCAGGGGCCCTTCGCCTATGGGGTGGAGGTCAACTATGTGCGCCAGCGCGATTTCGACGGCGGTTTCGGGCTGCAGGATTACGGCGTCTGGACCGGGCATGCGTCGGGCTATTTCGACATGGGCGGCGGCTATGAAATGCAGCTCGACCTCGGACGTTACCTTGCCGGGGACTGGGGCGGCACGCTGTCGGTGAGCCGCCGCTTCACCAGCGGCTGGCGCGTCGGCGCTTTCGCGACGCTGACCGATGTGCCGTTTGACGATTTCGGCGAAGGCTCCTTCGACAAGGGCATTTTCATCGAAGCGCCGTTCTCCCGGCTGTCGGGTGAGCCGTCGCGCGACACGTTCGCGGCGCTGATCCGTCCCGTGTCCCGCGACGGCGGCGCGCGCCTTCGGGTCCGCAACCGCCTGAACGATGTGGTGCAGGGCTATCGCGAGCCGGACCTGCGCAACAGCTGGCCGAGATACTGGAGATGAGCGTGCGGAGCTTTCTCTTCCTTCTGCCGCTGCTCTTCGGGGCCTGCACGGTCACCGACCTCGATTGGCCGGGCCAGACGCAGACCGTCACGGTCGACACATCGCAAATTGCGGCCGCCAAGGGGCAGGGCCTGATCGTGCAACTGGTCGACCGTGGCACCGCCAACAGGTTCCGGCCGGTCGGCCGGATCAACGGCGTCGTGACATGGGCCGCGCCCGACGGTGTTTCTGTCAGCCTGCGCGACGGCATGGTTGTGAACACGGCCGGTCTGGCCCCCGACCTTTTTGCAGCCGACACGTCGGGCGTACGGCTAGCGGATGCGCCGGCAAGCTACACGCGGGTCATGCGCTACCTTGACGGAGAAGACCGGATCGCGCTGCGCAGCTACCATTGCGACCTGACCGATCGCGGGCCGCGGCAGATCCCTTTCGGGTCCGGCATGGTGATGGCCCGCCAGATGGTCGAGGATTGCGGCAGCAGCAGCCACGCGTTCGAGAACCTGTATTTTCTGGATAGCGATGGACGAATACTTGGAAGCCGGCAATGGCTTGGTGACGGAATAGGAACTATCATCCTGATACAGCAAGATGCGGGCTGAACAGAGGCAGTGAAAAGGTACAGAACATGATCATCCGGATCGCAATTCTTTCCATGGCACTCTGCCTCGGCGCGTGCGGCGTCGCCTATATCAGCCCCGATGTGCGGGAAGACAGCGTGAACGGGAATTTCGTTCGCGTGGTTCCGATCACGCCCGACACGGTGCGCGTTGCAAACCAGTCGGCCTACCGCCCCGATACGCTGCCCGCGATCTTTGCCCAGACAACCGCCACCGGCAGCCGCCGCGCGCCCGACGGTTCCCTTCCGACGCCGTCGAACGGCCCGCAGAACGGCCAGCCGGTGATGGAATTGCGGGTGCCACCGACCCCACCGACCGAGCCCTACCGCGTGGGCGTTGACGATATTCTGGTCCTCGCCACCCGCGCCCCGGGCAATTCGGTGGAGGAACTGTCAGGCCTTCTTGCGTCCCAGAACCGGCGGCAGGAATACAGGGTGCAGGATGATGGCAGCATCAGCATTCCCGATGTCGGCCGCGTGCGCATCGTCGGCCAGACGATCGACGAGGCCGAGGCGACGATCTTCAACGCATTGGTCGAGGCCCAGATCGACCCGGCCTTCAGCCTGGAGGTGGCACAGTTCAATTCGCGCCGCGTGTCGGTCGGCGGGGCCGTCGGCACGCCCGGCGTCCAGACGATCGGCCTGTCGCCGCTGCTTCTGAACGAAGCCCTGTCGGCCGCTGGCGGGGTGCGGGTGCAGGATATCGATTTCGCCTCGATCCGGCTCTACCGCGACGGCCAGCTCTACCAGATCCCGCTGATGGAGCTTTATTCGCGCCGCAGCCTGCAGCGCATTCCGCTGGCCGCCGGCGACAGTCTTTTCGTGGATACTGACTACCGGCTCGACCGGGCGGAGACCTATTTCCGCGAACAGATCCAGCTGTCCGATGCACGCCGCGATGACCGTCTGGCGGCGTTGAGCGAGCTTGAGACCGAGGTTGATCTGCGCCGGGCGCAACTGAACGAGGCGCGCGACAATTTCCTGACCCAGATCCAGCTTGATGCGGTCGACAGGGACTATGTCTACCTGACCGGCGAAGTGACGCGGCAGCGCCGGATGGTCATGCCGTTCAACCAGACGGTCTCGCTCGCCGATGCGCTTTTTCAGGAGGGCGGGTTCCTGACCGAGTTCGGCAACCCCTCGCAGGTCTATGTGCTGCGCGGGTCGAGCAATCCCCGTGACAATGCTGCCGTTACCGCGTGGCAGTTGAACGGGCGCGACGCGACTTCCTTCCTGCTCGCGACACGGTTCGAGCTTCGCCCCAACGATGTGCTCTTCGTGGCCGAGCAGCCGATCACCCGCTGGTCGCGCGTCGTCTCGCAGCTGACACCCAGCGTCTTTACCCAGCCCGTGATTGCCGCCGTGCAGTGAGGTGGCCCGCCGGTGGCGAGGCCGTGTCGGCTTGAGTTTTTTATGTAAATCAGTGATAATTACCCCGTAATTCGGAGGTAAAAGATGAAAAAAATTCTTTTGTTGACTTCGGTTGCTTCCCTTGCAGGGTCGATTTCTTTCGCTGAAACTATCCAGGAACCGATGACGCTTGCAGTCGAGTCCGGTGTGTGTGGCGAGCGGCCGGTGGCCGGCGCGGTCTATACGGACGCCAACACGCTTGAAGTCCGTTGCGGCATCAATACGGCAGGCGATGTCGGCCCGATAATCGCCGTTGTCGGTGGTGCGGCGCTCTTTGCCCTTCTTATGGCCAATGACTCGAGTGGCGGCACAAACTGACAGACGCGCCCCGGTCGAGTTGCGCCATTTGCGGCTTGAAGGGTCGGCAGATACGGTCGGCGAACGCCTGCCCTGAACAGGTCTTACGCTGCGCAGTCACCGCAACGCAAACCGACCTGAAAGTGACTCCCGCTATAGTCGCGGCTGCGCCGAGCCGTTAACCTTTCGCCCGTTCGACCGGCCACCTTGCCGGATGAACCGCAGGTGCGGGGGGCTGTGTGCATGGCGACAGAAACGAGCCAATCGATGGCGGACCGGCGTGGCGCCCGCCTCGCCAGTCTGACGGGTGTCGCGGTGCTCGCGGTGCTCTCTGTCTCCTTCGCCATAGCTCTGACCTCGATCATTTATGTCGGGCCGCTCAGCGTCCATGCAGACCGTGGGATCGGGCTGGCGCTCCTGGGCGGCATCGCCATGCCGGTCGTGGCGGCGCTGCTCAGTTCCTACCGTGCGCTCGTTTTCCATATCCAGGATATACCGGCACTCCTGATTTCCCTGACGGTCGCCGGTTTTGCCGCCGATCTGGCGCCGGACAGCGCCTTTGCCACCGTGGCCGTGCTGGCGGCGGGGTCGGCCTTCCTGTCCGGTGTCGCGCTCCTTGTCGCGGGCATGCTGAACCTCGGCTTTCTGGCGCGCTACATTCCCTATCCGGTCATCGGCGGGTTTCTCGCCGCGACCGGCTTCCTGCTGACGACCGGCGGCCTTGGCATGATGGTGCGCGAGCCGGTCTCGGCCTTCACGCTCGGTCATCTTGCCGCGCCGGAGTTGCTCAAACTCTGGCTCCCGTGGTTCGGTTTTGCCCTGGTTCTGGTCTGGGCGACCCGCCGCTTTGCATCCCCGCTTGTCCTGCCCAGCCTCATCATCGGCGGCACCGCCGCCTTCTACGCGTGGCTTGGCTTCACCGGCACCGACCTGAACCGTGCGGGCGACATGGGGCTGCTCGTCGGTCCCTTCGCAGAAGGCGGGTTCCTCGACGGCCTGTCGCTGTCCATTCTGTCGGACGCTGACTGGTCCATCATCAAATCCGAACTGCCGACTGTCTTCGCCGTTGTCGCCATGACCTTCATCGGCGTCCTCTTGAACTGCAGCGGGCTGGAAGTGGCGCTCGGCCGCGATTTCGACATGCAGCGCGAACTGCGCGCCAGTGGCGTGGCCAACATTGTCGGCGGCGCCATGGGCGGCATGACAAGCTTCCACCTGCTCGGCGAAACCATGCTGGGTTGCCGGATGGGCATTCGGGGGATCGGCGCGGCCTTGGGAATCTCCGCCGCCTTCACCTTCGTGCTCTTGTTCGGGGCGAGCGCCATCGGCAACTTGCCGATCGGTCTGCTGGCTGCGCTCATCATCATGCTCGGTGTCGATTTTCTCTATGAGTGGCTCTGGGTGAAACGAACGAAATTTCCCCGTGGCGACAGAGCCATTGTCGCCCTGATCGTCGTCGTGGCGGCCACGATCGGTTTTCTGGAGGCATTTTTCACCGGCCTTTTTGCGGCGGCAATCCTGTTCATCCTTTCCTATGCGCGCACCGATGTCGTGCATCTTGTGACCACGGCCGCTGCCCGCCCATCCTCGGTCGAACGCAGCGTGGCGGACCGTGCGCGTCTGGATTCCAAGGCCGAGCGCATCGCGATCTACGAATTGTCCGGGCACCTCTTCTTCGGCACGGCCAACAGTTTGCTGGACCGGATCCGAAGCGACCTGGACGTCGCGCCGCGCGGTGGCGGGCTCATCGTGGATTTCGCACGCGTCACGGGGATTGATTCCTCCACCGGTTTCGTCCTCGACCGCATCGCGGCACTGGCCGCACAGCGGGGCCGGACGGTTGCGCTATCGGGCATGTCCCACGATCTGCAAAAGCGGTTCGCCGCGGAAATCGGTGCCGCCGACGGGCTGCAAGTCTATCCGACACTCGACGAGGCGCTGGTCGCCTACGAGTCCCGTCTACTCGACAACACGGCGCGGGCGGCAATCGATCCCGTCGCGCTCATGGATGGGTTGATGGCCCGCCATCCCGATCTTGATATCGGTGCCTATACCGCGTTGCACAGGCTGGAGGATGGCGAGGCCCTCATCCGTGCAGGCGACCCGTCGAAAGCGGCATTTCGGCTCCTGTCGGGCGGCATGCGCGCCGAGGTCGAAGGGCGCGCCGGCACCCGCTATGTCGTTACCCGCTTCGAGCCCGGCGCTCTGTTGGGCGAGATGGCCTTCTATGCCGATCAGCCGCGCACCGCCGATCTGGTGGCGTCGGGTGCGTGCCTTCTCCTGCGCTACGATCTGGAGGCGCTGAATGCCGATCCGAAGGCAGTGGCGCTGGCCCGCGAAGTGCATCTCGAAGCCGCGCAACTCCTGTCACACCGGCTCTACCGCATGACGCAATTGGCGCGCGACGCCGGACTATGAGCCGGGCACCCCCCTCTCACAGAGCACGGAATGATGAAAGCGACCAGCCGTTGCGCAGCGATGTAGCGAAGGAAGTTGTGGCGCGCAGCTGGATATCGTTGATAAGAAATTCCTATCGTTGCCCTTAGATGATCCAATTAGATTTTATCAATCGCCACCGCTAGCATTGCGGCCAGAGAGAAGATTCCACGCAAAACAGGAGAGTCCCATGGACGGCAATTCACTGACTTCGGGCGGCTGCCCGGTCATGCATGGCGGCAATACCGGAATGGATACCAGCCCGACGCGCTGGTGGCCCAAGGCGCTCAACCTCGACATTCTGCAACAGCATGATGCGCGGGTCAGCCCGATGGACCCCGACTATGACCATCGTGAAGCGGTCAAGGCGCTCGATTTTCAGGGTGTCTGGGACGATGTGGACAAGCTCTTGACCGACAGCCAGGTCTGGTGGCCGGCCGACTGGGGCCATTATGGCGGGCTTTTCATCCGCCTGTCCTGGCACGCTGCCGGGTCCTATCGCCTCGGCGACGGGCGCGGTGGTGCCGGCACCGGCAACATCCGGTTCGAGCCGCTCAACTCCTGGCCCGACAATGCCAGCCTCGAGAAAGCCCGCCGCCTGCTCTGGCCGGTGAAGAAGAAATACGGCAACGCGCTGTCCTGGGCCGACCTGCTCGTGCTGGCCGGCACGGTGGCCTATGCCAATATGGGGCTGAAGGTCTACGGCTTCGGTTTCGGACGCAAGGATATCTGGGGGCCGGAAAAGGACATCAACTGGGGGAGCGACAGCGAGATTCTCGCGCCCTCGAACGAACGCGTAGATGATATTTCCGATGCCGACACGATGGCCAATCCGCTGGCCGCGTCGCATATGGGGCTGATCTACGTGAACCCCGAAGGTGTGAACGGCAATCCCGATCCGGCGGAAACGGCAAAATATGTCCGCACGACCTTCGCGCGCATGGCCATGGATGACGAGGAAACGGCGGCCCTGACCGTTGGCGGCCACACGGTCGGCAAGGCGCATGGCGGCGTGAAGGCCGATCAGGTCGGCCCAGAGCCGGCCGGTGCAGGGCTGGAGGCCGCCGGCTTCGGCTGGGCCGATCCGGGCAATGACGGCAATGCCAATACGGCGCATACGTCCGGCCTCGAAGGCGCCTGGACCAACACGCCGACCAAGTGGGACAATGCCTATCTGAACCTGCTCTTCAAGTATGAGTGGGAGCCGGTCAAATCCCGCGCCGGCGCCTGGCAGTGGGAGCCGATCGACATTGCCGAAGAAGACAAGGTGCCCGATGCGACGGACCCGTCCATCAAGCACAATCCGATCATGACCGATGCCGATATGGCGATGAAGGTCGATCCGGTCTACCGCGAGATTTGCGAGCGGTTCCACAAGGACCCGGACCATCTGGCGAAGACCTTCGCGCGGGCCTGGTTCAAGCTGACGCACCGCGATATGGGACCGAAAGCCAACTATGTCGGCCCCTTTGTTCCCGACGAAGACCTGATCTGGCAGGATCCGGTGCCCGCCGGCCCGACCGGTTGGGATGTGGATGCGGTCAAGGCGCGGATTGCCGAGAGCGGCCTGTCGGGCGCAGACCTGATCGCCACCGCATGGGACAGCGCGCGGACCTATCGCGGGTCGGACATGCGCGGCGGAGCCAACGGCGCGCGCATCCGGCTGGCGCCGCAAAAGGACTGGGCAGGCAACGAGCCGGAGCGTCTGGCCCGCGTCCTATCGGTGCTGGAACCGATTGCGGCGGATGCCGGAGCATCGGTCGCGGATGTGATCGTGCTGGGGGGTGTCGTCGGTCTGGAACAGGCGATTGCGGCAGCGGGTGCGGACGTTTCCGTGCCTTTCACGCCCGGCCGTGGTGACGCGACCGACGCCCAGACCGACGCAGGCTCCTTCGACGTGATGGAGCCGCTCGCAGACGGGTTCCGCAACTGGATGAAGGACATCTATCCGGTGAAGGCCGAGGAACTGCTCCTCGACCGGGCGCAACTCCTGGGGCTGACGATTGCCGAGATGACGGTCCTTGTCGGCGGGTTGCGGGCGCTGGGCGTCAACCATGGCGGCAGCGCGCATGGTGTCTTCACCGATCGTGTCGGACAGCTGACGAACGACTTTTTCGTCAACCTGACGGACATGGGTTACAGCTGGCACCGCACCGATACGGACGGGATCTACGAGTTGCGTGACCGGGCGACCAGTGCCGTGAAATGGACCGCGACCGGCGCCGATCTGGTCTTCGGTTCCAACTCGGTCCTGCGGGCCTATGCGGAAGTCTATGCGCAGGACGATAATGGCGAAAAATTCGTCCGCGACTTCGTGGCGGCTTGGACCAAGGTGATGGAGGCCGACCGGTTCGACCTCGCCGCCTGACGGGGTGTGCCACCATATCATTCGGGACGCCCGCGGCACCGTGCTGCGGGCGTTCTGCCTTCGCTACCAGATTGCGGGATTGTTGAAGGCCGGCACGCATTGGGACGGGCCGGCAACCGGTTTGAACCCATCACCCGCCAGATCCTGCCCGAGCCAGCCATGTGGCTGCTGCAAGGGGAAGGGCGGGGCGGCCTGATCCGTGGTGATCTGCCGGAAGCCGACGCGCCCGTAATAGGCCGGATCACCGTAAGTGATGGCGATATCCACCCCGTCCGACCGCAAGCCGTCGAGCGCATGGCGCAACATCGCCGTGCCGACCCCTTGCCTCTGCCGCTCCGGCGTGACGGCAACAGGCGACATCAGGTAGACCCTGCGCGGATCGGCATCGTACCGGAGCCGCGTGAAGAGCGCGGCAGCAATCAAGCGGCCGCCGTCGTCTGTGACACAGGATCTCAAATCCTCCGCCGGCGTCGTCTCGCAAATGGACCGCACCAGTCCCGCGATCAGCGCGCCTTCATCCGCGCCTTCGGAGGCCGCGAAACTGTCCTGAAAGAGCGCCGCGAGCGCATCGACCTGAAGGTCGCTGTTCATCAGATGATCCATGCCGGGCGCCTCCTGTCATTGCGGACCATCCGACCTTATCCGCCAAAGGCCACAGTGCAAACGCGCGGCACCCGGTCAGTAGGCGGGCTTCAGCGGGAACCAGCCGGGCCGCGCCGGGTCGAGATAGGCGCCCGCGATCTCCGACACTTCAAATTCGCGGATCGCAGCCGGATCGGGTGTGACCCCGAGGCCCGCGGCGGTCGGTGCGAGATACCGGCCGCGCTCCAGCACCGGCGTGTCGGGCGCGATATCGGCGGTCAGATAGGTGCGCTCCGTGTCGATCGCGATGGACAGGTTCGGCACGCTCAGGCCCAGATGCACATAGGCCGCCTGGCTGATGGCAAGTTCCGCACCGGAATGCAGTCCGACAGGAATGCCGCGCGCCTCGCAGATGCCCGCCGCCTTCAGCGTGGTCCAGAGCCCGCCCGCCTGATGCGGGTCGAGCAGCACCACGTCCGCCGCGTCGGCCTGCACGATGTTGGACACATCCTGCAGCGTATAGGCGCTTTCATCGAGCGCGATCGGCACCGACTGAACCTGACGCAGGGCTGCGTGACCTGCAATATCGTCGAGTTCCAGTGGCTGTTCGACATAGGCGGGGTCGAGTTCGGCCAGTTTGCGCAACTGCCGCCGCGCTGTGCCGGGGGTCCATGCGCCGTTCACATCGAGCCGCAGGTCGCGCCCTCCGATCGCGTCGCGCGCGGTGCGGGCGAGTGCAATGTCGCTCTCCGCATCGAAACCGATCTTGACCTTGAACGTCTCGAAGCCGCGGTCCCGGAATGCGCCCAGATGCTCGGCCAGCGCATCGCGGTCGCGCGTGAACGTATAGGCTGCGGCGGGCACGTCCGAGCGGAACCCGCCGCCCCAGAGCATGTAGCAGGGCAGGCCCGCGATCTGGCCGAGCGCGTCCCACATGGCCATCTCGAGCGCGGCCATGGCCATGACGGCTGCGCGTTTGTGGTGGTAATAGCCTGCGCCCAGCATGTGGCGCGAGAAGGCTTCGGCCTCGGCCACGCTGCGGCCGGTTGCCAGCGGCGCGACGACCTTGTCGAAGACGGCGGGGACCGTGTCGATCAGGCAGAGCGTCTCCCCCCAGCCGACCGCGCCGCTGTCGGTTTCGATGCGGCAGATCAGACGCGTGGTGCCGATCCGCGCCCCCGATCCCCAGTTGATCGTTTCGGAGAAGGGCACGCGCACGAGCCAGCGCTCGACTTTTTCTATGATCATCGTTTCGCCTTGACTTGGAACTCAGTTCCAAATTATGTCACGAGGACCGTCAGTGCAACAGGGAGGCGCATGGATGGCCCGGAAAGCAGCAATGGAACCGCGGGAGCCCGCGGAAGAGGCCGGCGCCCAGCCGGGGATGCAGGCGCTCTTGCGCGGCTTGCGAATCCTCAACCTTGTTGCCCAGTCCGACAGCCCGATGCGGTTCACCGCCCTGCTGGAAGCCACAGGCCTGCCCAAGGGCACGCTGCACCGTATCCTGCACACTTTGATCGACGAACGCTATCTGGTGCTGAAGGAAAGTGACCAGACCTATGTGCTCGGCTCGAAGCCGTTCCAGCTGGCGCACCGCGTGTGGGACCAGTTCGACCTGCGCGGCGCGGCGGAGCCGGAACTGGACCGGCTGGCGGAACTGACCGGAGAGGCCGTGCGGCTCGGCATCCTCGACGGTGACAAGGTGCTCTATATCGACCAGCGCGACCTGCCGCGGCAGATCCGGCTGGCCAACGGGATCGGGTCCCGGTCCTCGATCCATGCGACGGCGCTGGGCAAGGCCATGGCCGCGCATCTGACCGCGGCCGAGCGCCAGCGTCTGCTGACCGGCGTCGATCTGGAGAGTTTCACCGACCAGACGATCGTGCAGGCCGGCGATCTCGACCAGCAGCTCAACATCATCAAGGCGCGCGGCTATGCGATCTCCATCGGAGAGCAGCATGATGACGTGAGCGGTGTCGCCGCCGCGATCCTCGACCATCGCGCCCGCCCGCTCGGCGCGATCGGCATTGTCGGACCGTCCTACCGCCTGCCGGCCGAGACGCTCCATTCCTACGGGCGGGAGGTGATCGAGGCCGCGCGGCGCATCTCGGGCAATATCGGCGAACTGGCCATGTCCATCGCGGTCAATCCGCGCCCGCTCGACCTTGGGGGCGATGTGCGCTGTGTCATCCCGGGCGAGGATTTTCTGGGCGAGGGGCCGTTCTGGGACGCCGACGCGGGCCGCCTCCACTGGGTCGATATTCTGGCGCCGGGCGTGGTGTCGGGCGATCCTGTGACCGGCGAGCGCAGCTTCCGTGCCATGAACGAACTGATCGGTGTGGCCATTCCCCGTGCCAAGGGCGGGTTCGTCTGCGCGACCGAGACCGGCATCAAGCTGATGGATGACAAGGGCGACATTTCCGTGCTCGCCACGCCGGAGGAAGACCGCCCCGGCAACCGGTTCAATGACGGGAAATGCGACGCGAAAGGGCGGCTCTGGGTCGGATCGCTGGCGATCAACACCGAACCCGGTCGCGGGCGGCTCTGGCGGATCGAAGGCGACGGCGCGTCGACCATGATGGAAGACCAGATCCACATCGCCAACGGGCTCGGCTGGAGCCCGGACAACCGCACCTTCTATTTCACCGACAGCGGCGCGCGGACCATCTGGGCGCATGATTTCGACCTCGAGGCCGGCACCCTGTCGAACCGCCGTGCTTTCGTGACATTCGATCCCGGCGACGGGGTCCCGGACGGGATGACCGTCGATGCCGAAGGCGGGGTCTGGACCACGCTCTGGGACGGCTGGGCCGTGCGGCGATACCATGCTGACGGCACGCTCGACCGCTCGATCTCCGTGCCGGTGCCGCGCCCGACAAGCTGCACTTTCGGCGGGCCGCAGGGCGAGACGCTTTTCGTGACATCCGCACGCATCCGCCTGTCGGCGAAACAACTTTCCGACGCGCCGCTCTCCGGCAGCGTCTTTGCAATCGAGACCGGGCTCAAAGGGCAGCCCGACCGGCCGTTCGCCGGATAAGGAGGACCAAAATGGCAGATCTGCAAATCAACGGGCTCTGGAAGCGCTACGGCACCGTGGAGGTGCTGAAGGATATCGACCTGAGCATCGGGCATGGCGAATTCGTCGTCTTTGTCGGCCCCTCGGGCTGTGGCAAGTCCACGCTTCTGCGGATGATCTGCGGTCTGGACGAGGTCTCGGACGGGCAGATCGCCGTCGATGGCGAGATCGTCAACGACGTGCCGTCGTCGAAGCGCGGCATCGCAATGGTGTTCCAGTCCTACGCGCTTTATCCGCATATGACGGTCGCCCAGAACATGGGCTACGCGCTGAAACTCGCGGGCGAGCCGAAAGACGAGATCGCCCGCCGGGTGCAGGAAGCCGCTGCGGTGTTGCAGATCGAACCGCTGCTCGACCGCAAGCCGCGGCAACTTTCCGGCGGCCAGCGCCAGCGCGTCGCCATCGGCCGCGCCATCGTCCGCGAGCCCAAGGTCTTCCTGTTCGACGAGCCGCTCTCCAACCTCGATGCAGCGCTGCGCGTCGATATGCGCATGGAAT
Organism: Oceanomicrobium pacificus; assembly: GCF_009833495.1. Classification (GTDB taxonomy): domain Bacteria; phylum Pseudomonadota; class Alphaproteobacteria; order Rhodobacterales; family Rhodobacteraceae; genus Oceanomicrobium; species Oceanomicrobium pacificus. The sequence continues at coordinate 78,631 of NZ_WUWG01000002.1, forward strand.
TTGCGCGGCTGAAGGAACGGCTCGGCACCACGATGATCTATGTGACCCACGATCAGGTGGAGGCGATGACGCTGGCCGACAAGATCGTCGTGCTTAACGCCGGCCGGATCGAGCAGGTCGGCTCGCCGATCGAGCTTTACCAGCGTCCGGCCAACCGCTTTGTTGCCGGTTTCATCGGCTCGCCGAAGATGAATTTCCTGAAAGCCGATACGCAGGCCGGCAGCGTCACGCTGCCCGGCGGCCGTCTGTCTGTCGCCCATCCGCCGGCGGGTCTGGCCGAGATCGGCGTGCGGCCTGAACATCTGCGGATCGGCACCGACGGTGACGGCCGGATCGAGGGCGTTCTGGAGGCGACCGAGCATCTCGGCTCCGACACATTCGCGATCCTTGCCGTGGAAGGCGCCGACCGGCCGCTCATGGTTCGCCTTCCCGGCGAGCAGCGGCTCGACCGCCTGTCCCGCGTTTCCGTCACCTTCGATCTGGCCGATGCCTACGGGTTCGACTCGGACGGGCAGGCGGTGGACCTCGCACAGGGTCAGGCCAACGCGGCATGATGCTGGAGACCTCCGACCATCCCGAACTTGTCCCCCATCCGGTGGACGAGGCGCGTTACCCCTCGCTTGACGGCAAGGGCGTCATCATCACCGGCGGCGCGTCCGGCATCGGCATGTATCTGGTCGCGGCTTTCTGCGCGCAGGGCGCGCGCGTCGGCTTTATCGACATAGACGGGCAGGCGGCCGAGCGGGTCGCCGGTGTCTGCGAGACGGCCACCGGCAACCGGCCGGCATTCGCAGTGGCTGACCTGCGCGACATCGAAGCACTGCGCGGCGCTGTCGACACGCTGCGCGAAACATGCGGGCCGGTGCAGGCGCTGGTGAACAATGCCGGCAATGACGACCGGCTGCCGGCGGCCGAGGTGACGCCCGATTATTGGGACGACCGGATGGCGGTGAACCTGCGCCACCAGTTCTTTGCAGCGCAGGCGCTGTTCGATGACCTGGAATCCACAGGCGGCGCCATTGTGAATATGGGGTCGACCAGCTGGATGCAGGGGGCGGCGGGACTCATTGCCTATACAACCGCGAAATCGGCGGTACAGGGGATGACGAAATCGCTGGCCCGCGAGTTGGGGCCGCGGGGCATCCGCGTCAATGCCATCGCGCCGGGCTGGATCCTGACCGAGCGGCAAGTGAGCCGCGCCAAGGCGATCTACGCCGACAAGTTCGATGACTACCTGACAAGGCAATGCCTGAAATCCTTCCTGCTGCCACCGGACGTGGCGCGGATGACGCTGTTCCTCGCGGCCGATGACAGCCGGATGATCACGTCGCAGACCTTCGTCGTGGACGGTGGCGTGACATGAGCCGCCAGCCCGATATTCTGTTTCTGCTGCCCGACCAGTTGCGGCCGGATTTCCTTGGCTGCTACGGCGCGGGGTTCCTGAAGACGCCGCATATCGACGCGCTGGCCGAAGCCGGCCTGCGCTACGAGACCTGTATTTCCCCGTCGCCCATTTGCGTGCCGGCAAGGGCCTCGATGCTGACCGGCCAGTCGGCCATGGGCTGCGGCGTGATGGACAATCTGCACTGGCCGCGCCCCGACCGGCCTGCAATGGGGCTGCGGACCTGGCCCGACCATTTGGCGTCTGCGGGCTATGCGACGGCAGCCATCGGCAAGATGCATTTCTACCCGTGGGACATTTCCGAAGGCTTTGACACGCGCGTGATCGCCGAGGACAAGCGCCACATCCATATCCGCGACGATTACGACGCGGCCCTGCGGGCGGCCGGCCTGCGCAAGGTCCATGCCCGCGAACAGGAAGGCTATGTGGACGGCAAGGGCGCCAGCATCAGCGACCTGCCGGAACCCTATCAGGTCGACCGCTGGGTGGCGGGGCAGGCGGCGGAAGCGATCCGCGCGGCCGACCCCGACCGCCCGCTTGCGATGATGGTCGGCTTTCCCGGCCCACATTGCCCCTACGACCCCCCGCGCGAGGCGCTCGACAGCATCGATCCGGCCAGCCTGCCGGCACCCCTGCCGCGGACGGCCGAAAGCGCGACCCATCACGCGGCGTTCGTCGCCTCCTACAAGCGGGGATGGGCGGATATCGACTATTCCGACCTGACCGACGCGCATGTGCGCGGCATCCGCCACCATTATGCCGCGCTTGTGGAACGGCTCGATCAGGATGTCGGCACGATCATCGCCGCGTTGCGCGAGAGCGGGCGGCTCGACAATACGATCGTTATCTTCGCCTCCGATCACGGGGATTATCTGGGCGATTTCGGGCTGGTCGGGAAAACCTATTTCCATGAGCCTGCGATCCGCGTGCCGCTCATCGTGGCCGATTTCCGCGCCCCCGCACCCGGGGTGGAGGCGCGTGCCGTCTCGCTCCTCGATCTCTACCCGAGCTTCCTCGACTGGGCCGGCGTCGAGGTGCCGTGCCATGCGCGCGGGCGGCGGCTGGGCGACATAGACCGGGACCGGATCATCACCGGCGCGACCGTCCACGGGATGATGGCGCGGGGGCTCGGCTGGAAGCTGGTGCGGTACCGGAACGGCACCGTGGCGCTTTTCGATCTGACCCGCGATCCGCAGGAGCAGCAGAACCGGATCGGCGACCAGCCGGAGATTCAGGCTGTACTCGATCACGCGCTGACCTTAGCCGTGCTTGACGGGTTTGCCGCGGCCCATGCCGACAAGAAAGTGGCCGAGGCGCAGGCCGGTCCGGACCATGATTTCTACGGGCGCGGCTGGCAGCGTCCCTATCCTGCGCCAATAAACTGAAACCGAGTTTCAAAAAACTTGCCGGAACGGCGAAGCTCGGCTAAAAGAGAAATTGGAACTGTGTTCCAAACAATGATTCAGGGAGGAAGACACTGTGAAACTGATTCGAGAAACGCTGACGGCGGGCCTGCTGGCCGCGGCTGTCGCGGTGCCGGCCCAGGCCGACACGGTCGAGTTCATGAACTGGACCTTTACCGAGGATTCCGGACGCGACCGCATCCAGGCGCTGATGGACAACTACGCCGCCAGCTCCGACCATGAGGTCGAGGCGATCGGCTATGCATGGAGCGACATCAACAAGAACGCATTCCTGCGCGCACGGACCAACACGCTGCCCGACGTGATGCAGGTGCAGGGCCGGTTCCTGCCGACCATCGCAAATATCGACCAGATCCTCGATCTGAACGAGGTGTTCGGCAAGGACGCGCTGGAAGCGCAGTTCCCGCCGGGTTTCCTTGCCATGGGGCAGGTCGACGGCAAGCAGGTTGCGCTGCCGTGGATTGCCGGCACGATCGGCATGGTCGCCAACAAGCAGGTGCTGGAAGCCGCCGGCGTTGACGGCATCCCCGAGACGGTCGAGGAATTCCGCGCCGCGCTCGAAAAGGTCCGCGATACGGTCCCGAACTCGGTGCCCTATGGCATGGCCACCAAGAACAACAATTCGATCCTGCTCGACTATCTGATCTGGGCCTGGACCTTCGGCGCCGACGTGATCGGTCCGGACGGCAAGCCGGATGTGAATTCCGAAGCGGGCGTGGCCGCGATCGACTTCATGGTCGGCCTGATGAACGACCGTCTGTCGGCACCGGAAATCGACCGCCCCGACGCGCGCCGGCTCTTCGGCCAGGAAGCAACGGCCTTCTATTTCGACGCGCCGAGCGCCAAGAAATTCGCCGCCGACTTCTCCGGTCAGGGGGACGCATATATCCCCAACGTGATGCCGATGGAAACGCCGACGCTGGCGGCCGACGGCACGCCGGCTGCGATCCAGTGGGGCCATGTGCTCGTCATGTTTGGTGACGACAATGCCAGCGGCGACAGTGCCGCCGCCGGGTTCGTGCAGAACATCCTGTCCGACGAGGTCCTGATCGACTTCGCCGTGGGCGGGGGCGCCCTGCCGCCGACCACATCGGCGCTGGCCAGCGATACGGTGAAAAGCGACGCCTATCTGACCGCTTGGGCCGAGGCCGCCGTGGCTCCGCGTCCGAACCCGATCGCGCCGCTCTCCAACGGTGGTGCCATCTCCGACATGATCGGTGAAGAGGTGCAGGCCGCACTTCTGGGCCAGAAGTCGCCGCAGGAAGCTGCCGACGATCTGCAGGCCCGCCTCGAAGAGGCGCTGGAGTAACTGAAACTCCCCCCGGAGCGCCCGCTCCCGTCCCACGCGGACGGGGGCGGGCATAAAGACCCGACCCCCGGACATACAGGAGTGAGACATGTCTTCGACGACCCAAAGTCTGACGGCCCCTGAACTGGCCGACTATGAACGCGACGGTTACGTGATCCGCAAGGGGTTGCTGTCCGCCGAAGAGGTCACGGCCCTCAATGCGGTTGTGAACAACGACAAATCGATTGCCGACGCCGTCTATGGCCGGACCGACGCCAGCGGCGCGACGACAGAACTGGCGCTCTGGCAGGATCTGGGCGACGACATGTTCGGCGCGCTGGCCCGGTCGCGCCGGATCGTCGACAGCATGAACGCCATGTTGGGCGGCGAAGCGGCCTTTTTCCATTCCAAGCTGACCCTGAAACGCCCCAAGGTGGGCGGCGCCTGGGACTGGCATCAGGATTACGGCTACTGGTACCGCTCGGGCTTCCTGATGCCCGACATGGCGTCGGTCTTCATCGCGCTCGACCCGTGCCGCAAGGAAAACGGCTGCCTTCAGGTGCTGAAAGGCTCCCACAAGCTCGGCCGTATCGAGCACGGGATCAACAAGGAGCAGGTCGGCGCCGACATGGGCCGCGTCGAAGCCGCAATGAAGCGGATGGAGCTTGTCTACGCCGAGATGGACCCGGGCGACGCGCTTTTCTTCCACGGCAACACGCTGCATTCCTCGTCGGCCAACACGTCCGACCGGACACGCAATGTGCTGCTCTGCTGCTATTCGCGGGCCGATAATCCGTCGATCCTCGACAAGCCGAACACCAAGATCACTCCGATCGACCCGCTCGATGATGACCGCGTGATGGACTGGCTCGACAAGCCCATCGACGCGCAACGCCCCTTTGCCAAGGCCTCTCCGGCCGCATGAGCGATATGACCTACACTTCTGAAATGACCGCCCCGACCCGCGTCTCTCCCGAAGCGCGACGGGGCGGGTTGAAAGCGGCGGAGCGCCGGTTCGGACTCCTGTTGCTGGTGCCAGCGCTCGCCGCTTTCGGCATTGTCGTGCTCTTCCCCTTCCTTGAAGCGCTCGGCCTGTCCTTCTACGCCTACACGATCGAAATGTCGGAGCCGGAATGGAACGGCATCGACAATTTCGTCGAGGTTCTGACCGATGGCGCGGTCATTTCCTCCTTCTTCACGACGATGATCTTCGTCGGTCTCGCCACCTTCTTCTCGATCCTGCTGGGGCTCGGCTGGGCGCTGATCCTCAACCATCCGTTCCCCGGCCGCACAGTGCTGCGCGGCCTGTCGCTGATGCCCTGGGTCATGCCCGCGATCGTGGCCGCATTCATCTGGGGGTGGATCTTCAACTCGCGCTACGGGCTGATCAACGCGCTCGGCATGGAGCTTGGGCTTCTGGAACATCCGCTGGCCTATCTGTCGACGCCTGCCGGCGCTATGGCCGCCGTGGTTATTGCCAAGGTCTGGCTCTCGGTCCCGCTCTTCATGGCCTTCTTCATCGCCGGTCTGCAAAGCATGGACCGCGAACAGATGGAGGCCGCCCGCGTCGACGGGGCCGGCAACTGGCAGATCCTGACCCACCATGTGCTGCCGCATCTGAAACCGGTCATCATGGTGACGGTCGTGCTCGGCATGGTCGGCAACCTGCAGCATTTCGATACGATCTGGGCGCTGACCGGCGGCGGTCCTGTCCGGGCCACGACGGTGCTGTCGATCGAGGTCTACCGCCGCGCGTTCGAGCAGTGGGATATCGGCATGGCCGCCACCGTTGGCGTGGTCTGGGTCGCGACGATCCTGCCGCCCGCTTACTTCTACCTCCGCGAATTGATGAAGGGCACGGAATGATGCTCGACCTGACCTCCACCAAGGCCAAGATCGGCTTCGGCGCCACCGCGCTCGTGATCGGCTTCTTCCTGTTCTTTCCGGTCTACTGGCTGCTGATTTCGGCCTTCAAGACCAACGAGGAACTCTACCGGATCATCCCGACCGTCTATCCACACACATGGTCGCTGGAACATTTCCGCTACGCGTTGAGCGAGGGCGGGTTGCTCCTCCAGCTTGGCAACACGCTTTTCGTGTCGCTCGGCTCGGCCGTCATCAACTGCACCATGGCGGTCTATGCGGGCTACTCCTTCGCGAAATACCGCTATTTCGGGCGGCGTCCGATCATGCTCTTCATGCTCTCGGCGCAGATGTTCCCCTTCGGGCTGCTGCTCATCACCATCTACCCGATGTTCACGACTTGGGGGCTGCTCGACACGCGGGGCGGGCTGATGCTGTCCTACATCGTCTTCGCGCTGCCGGTGGCGACCTACATGCTCTACAGCTATTTCAGCCAGGTGCCGAACGAGCTGATCGAGGCGGCGCGCGCCGACGGGGCGTCTGACCTGCGGATCTTCCACACGATTGTCCTGCCGATCTCGGTCGCGCCGATCGTGACGGTGTTCCTCTACAGCTTCATGTGGAGCTGGAACGACCTGCTCTATTCGCTGACGCTGATTGTCAGCGAGGACAAGCGCACCGTCGGGCCGGGCATCCTGCTCACCTATCTCAATGACAGCCATTCGGACTGGGGCGGCGCCATGGCGGCCTCCATCCTGGCGTCCGTTCCGGTCATCCTCGCCTTCATGGGGCTGCAACGGTTCTTTATCGAAGGCGTGACCGCAGGAGCAGTCAAATGACGTTGCGCGGATGTTTTCCCGTCCTTTGCACCCCCTTCAATGATGACGGATCGGTCGCACCGGACGATTTCGACAATGTGATCGACTTCTGCCTGTCGGTGGATGTGGACGGTGTCGTCTTTCCCGGCGTGGCGTCCGAGGTCGATACGTTGAGCGCCGACGAGCGCGCGATGCTGGTCGACCGGCTCGGCCGGCGCGTGAAGGGCCGTGTCCCGTTCATCGTGGGCGCGAGTGACGCCGACCCGGCCGGCGTGGCGCGCCATCTGGAGAGCGGCACCGCCGCCGGTGCGGCAGGGGCCATGGTCATGGCGCCGGGTGTCGCGGGCAAGGATCTGGCCGCGCAGGACGCGTTCTTTGCCGCCGTGACCGGTGCTGCAACCATTCCGGTCATGTTGCAGAACGCGCCCGTGCCGATCGGGGCCGGACTGCCGCCCGAGGATGTGGCACGTCTCGCCGCACGGGACGGGATCGACTATGTGAAGGAAGAGACGATGCCCTGCGGTCAGAACCTGACCCGCATCGCCGATGCAGCGGGCGCATCCATCAAGGGCGTCTTCGGCGGTGCTGGCGGGCGCTACATCACGGATGAACTGGCGCGCGGCTCGCTCGGCACGTTGCCGGCGAGCGAACTGGCGGACCTGCATGTGCGGCTCGTCCGCGCCTGGGCAGCCGGTGACGAGGCCGAGGCCCGCCGCCTCTTCATGGTGACGATGCCGCTCCTGAACTTCCAGGCGATCTTCCGCATGGACATGACCAAGACCGTGCTGAAGGCCCGTGGCGTGATCTCCGCCACACATGTGCGCGGCAAAGGTCCGCGGATGGACACCGGCGACCGGGCAGAGCTTTTCGCGCTGCTCGACCAGATCGCCCCCGAACTGAACGATTATGAACTTGCCCCGAGAAAGGCCGCTGAATAATGACTCGATCCGACACGTCCCCCCAACCGCTTGACCGGATCGCCAAGGTCGAGAGCTTCATCGTCTCGATCCCGCGTGAGGTGCCCTATCTTGGCCCGCTCCGCGACGGCGAGTTCATCAACGAGAAGGGCTATCTGATCCGCAAGGGCAACCGGTCGATCTATCCGGCATCCGACATGTCTGTGCTGGTGAAGATCACCGGCGAGAGCGGCCGCATCGGCTGGGGCGAGACTTACGGCATTGCTGCGCCCGAGGCGGTGACAGCCATCATCGACAATCTGCTCGCGCCGGTTCTGGTCGGTCGCTGCCCGTCAGAGGCCATGGTGATCTGGGAGGATCTCTATGACCTGATGCGCGTGCGCGGCTTCTTCGGCGGCTATTATGTCGATGCTCTGGCGGGCGTCGATATCGCGGTCTGGGACCTTTATGGCAAGGGCGCCAACCTGTCTGTCGCGCAACTGCTCGGCGGGGCGCGGCACCGGACGCTGCCGGCCTATGTGTCGGGCCTGCCGCGCGCCACATTGCAGGAACGCTGCGATCTGGCACAGGAATGGGTGGCCAAGGGCTATCGCGCGATCAAGTTTGCCGCGGCCGTCTCTGACGAGGGGATCGTGGCCGAGATGGCAGCGCTGCGCGAGGCCGTCGGCGCCGAGGTCGACCTGATGGTCGATCTGCACTGGAAATTCGAGGCGAGCGAGGCGATCCGCCTGATCCGCCGGTTGGAGCCCTACAATCTCTACTTTGCCGAAGCGCCCTGCCAGGCCGAGGATATCGAGGGGCAGGCACGGGTTGCGGCGGGCATCGGCGTCCCGCTGGCGCTGGGTGAGGAATGGCGCACGGTCTACGAGGTCCGTCCGCGCCTGATGGCGGCGACCTGCGGCATCCTGCAACCCGAGATCGGCCATACCGGCATCACCCAGTTCGCCCGCATCGGCCAGATGGCGCAGGCCTTCCACAAGAAACTGATCCCGCATGCCTCGATCTCGATGGGGCTCTTCATGGCGGCGAGTCTTCAGGCAACGGCGGCGCTCCAGCGCGTGCCGTATCATGAATACCAGCATTCGATTTTCGACCGGAATCTCGACTTCACCGATGGCGACATGGGCTGCGAGGCCGGTCACTACCGGATCCCGACCGGGCCGGGCCTCGGCGTCGAGCCGAATGACGCGCTGCTGCAGCATGTACGGGGGCTTTCATGACCAAACGCCACGGCATCTACCCGATCCTCTACGCTTTCTGGGACGATCACGGGCGGCTCGACCGCGACGCGATGGCGAGGCAGGTCGACTATTGCATCGATCAGGGCGCGCACGGGATCGCGGTGCTCGGTCTGGTGACCGAAGTGCACAAGATGGACGTCAACGAGCGGCTGAACCTCGTGGAGATGGTCGGCGCGCAGATCGCGGGTCGTGTGCCCTATGCGGTGACCGTGGCCGAACCGTCGATCGAGGGACAGATCGCCTTTTCCCGCGCCGCCGCCGGGGCGGGCGCTGACTGGGTGATCCTGCAACCGCCGCCGATCAAGGGAACGTCAGCTGCCGACCTGATCCGCTTCTTCGGCACCGTGGCCGACGCGATCGATATCGGTGTCGCGGTGCAGAACAATCCGGTCAATCTCGACGTGGCGCTGAGCGCGCAGGGCCTGATCGATCTGCACAAGGCCCATCCCAATATCTCGCTCCTGAAGGGAGAGGGCTGGTCGGTCGACATTGCCCGCGTGATCGAGGGGTCGGACGGGGCTTTCGCGGTCTTTGGCGGCCATGGCGGGATAGAATTTCCCGCGCTGCTCGCCTCGGGCGGGGCGGGGCTCATCCCCGCGCCCGATTTCCTGCCCGCGCAGATCGCCATGTACGAGGCCTGGCGCGCCGGTGACCGTGCGGGTGCGATGGAGATCCACCGCCGCCTTCTGCCGGCAATCGTCTTCATGTCGCGGTCGGTGCCTGGGATGCTCTGCTACGGAAAACGGCTCTTTGCCGAGCAGGCCGGCATCACCATTTCGACCGAACGCACGCCTGCGCTGCAGCCGACCGAATTCGGGCTGGCCCAGATGGCCGAATTTGCGGCCGATATTGCGCAGGCAGCGCGGCTGCGCCGGCCGACCGAAGCGGCCTGACGCAAAGATCTGGCGGCGCGGTCTGCGCCGTCAGTTTTCCGGGCTCGTGTAGGGCACCACAGAGTCGGCTTCCATCGAATAGCTCACCTCGACCGCCAACTGTCCGTCGCTGAGCGTGACATCTTCCACCAGTTGTTCCGACCGGAGCGTGCCTTCGATCCAGACAGGCTCGTAAAGGCCGCCGGCTTCGATCCCTTCGGCAAAGGTCACATGCACCATCTGGTTGGCAGGCGGCGGCGGTACGTGGATGCAGGCCCCGACTGTCGGGACGAGCAGGAACTCGTGCACCTTGCGGCCCACAACGTCGAGCGGCAGCAGGTAGCCCGGCATGCGGATTTGGCGGTCCACGACATCGGCGTTCACGCTGGTTTCCGCGGCACGGCGCGCGCTCATGATCTCGAGCCGTTTCTCGAAGAGCCAGTCGACGTCAAGTCCGTCCGCGGCCAGTTCGGCGCGAATCTCGGCGGCGCGCTCAAGATCGGCAGCGTCGGCAGCATCGCCCGCCGCTTCGAGTCCGAGGATGGTGCGCAGCCCGTTCATCTGGTCCGCGTTCAATTCCTCGAACGGATTGTCGATTTCGAACATCTCAGCCGGCATCAGCTCTTCCCAGCCGATGGTCGCTGGCGCGGCGGCCGCGCCGAGCGGCAGACATGCGATCAGTGCGCTTGCGCAAAGTGTCGGAACCAGTTTCATGCAACTCTCTCCAGTGATGCCGGTCAGAGCCGGATCGACAGGCCGTCGGCCAATGTCATGCGATAGACCCGCGCGGCGGGGATCAGCGCGGCGACAAGGCCAGCGGCGAACAGACCCAACAGGATGCCCAGATCTTGAGGAACGTCAATCCAGAGCGGCAGCGACAGGCCGAACCGTGCCGACAGGACCGGATTGGCAAGCGCCGTTGCGGCGGCGAGCAGGGCAAGGCCCGCCAGAATGCCGCCCGCCATCAGGAGCGCGGCCTCGGTCACGATCATGCCGGTGATGCTTCCCGGCGTCGCCCCGACAGAGCGCAGGATCGCAAATTCGCGGCGGCGGGTTTCCAGCGTGGCAGACAGCATCACGATCATGCCGATCATCCCCGCAAGGGCCACCGCCCAGCCCATCACGAGCATTGCGCGTTCGGCCGTGCCGGTGATCGACCAGAGTTCGGCCAGAGCCACAGCAGGGATCACCGCCGAGACCGGATCGGTCCGCAACTCGGTCAGCTGCCGCTGAAGCCCGAGAATGGCCCGGCGGTCCTTGAGGCCGACATAGATCGCGTTGATCTGGTCCGGCTCGTGCGCATGGTCATGTGGATCCTCCTGATCGTCGCCATGTGCGTCATCCGCGTGATCGTGATCATCCTCGCCGTGACTTTCGTCCGCGTGGCCGTGGTCGTCATGGTCCTCGCCGTCCGCATGCGTCTCGTCGTGCCCATGCTCGGCCTCGGCGTCATGGCCATCCGCGCCCTCATGGTCTACGTCCTGCGCCGGCGCGTCAGGGGCCGCCGCAATACTTTCAGCCGCGAACGGGTCCGCCTCGGGCGGGGTGCGTTCGGCATGGATCTCGTCAAATCCGGCGAGCGAGACGAAGACCATCTTGTCGGTGGCCGTGCCGGTGCGGGCGAGGATGCCCGAAATCTCGAACGGCGCTTCGTCATGCATGTCGAAGGACACGTCGCCAAGCCCGTGCGCGTTGACGATCACGTCGCCGATACCGTAGCCGAACCGCTCGGCTACATCCGCGCCGATCACGGCTTCCTCGGACTCGCCCGCGCCGAAGGGGCGGCCTTCGGCAAATTCGAGCATCTGTCCGCCGGAATGGCGGAAATGGTCGAAATAGCTGCGCTCCGTTCCGATGACCGGATAGCCACGATGATTGTCGCCCATCTGCATGGGCACGGCCCAGCCGACCTGATCGAGCGCCTCGACCGTCTGATACGTGTCCCATGTCAGGCCGGTGCCGGTCGAGCCGGCGCCGAATACCGTGGCCATCAGGATCTGCACGCTGTTGCCGCGCGGGGCCACGATCAGGTCGATGCCGGAGGCCGAGTTGGCAAATCCGTTGCGTGCCTCGTTCCGCAGGCGCTCCACGCCAAGGATCAGTGCGACGCTGAGCGCGATGGAGAGGATCGTGAGTGCCGCGAGGAACCGGCGGTTCCAGAGGCTGCCGAACGCCAGACCAAACATCAGGCTGCCCCTCCGTTCAGCGCCTCGAAGTCGAGCGATGCATCGAAATGCGGTTCCAGACTGCGGTCATGGCTGACGAACAGCAGCGCCGCACCGGCGCTTTCTGCCTCGGCCCGCAACAGGGTGATGAACCGGACCTTGGCGGCCTCGTCGAGGGCGGATGTGGGTTCGTCCGCCAGGATCACCTCGGGCGCGCCGATGAGCGCACGCGCGGCCGCCACGCGCTGTTGCTGCCCGACGCTGAGTGTCCGCGCAGGTGCCGTGGCGAGCGCGGGATCGTCGAGACCGAGCTCTGCCAGCAGCCGGTCGGCGCTTGCCTTCGGGTCCGGTCCTGCCGACGCTTTGCGCCGCGCGGAATAGCGGCAGGGCAGAAGCACATTGTCCCGCGCGCCGAGCCAGGGCACCAGGTTGAAGACCTGAAAGATCATCCCGATATGGTCGGCCCGCACGCGGTCGCGTTTTGCTCCGCCAAGGGATGACAAGTCGATCCCGGCAATCTCGATCCGGCCGGCGCCGGGGTCGAGCACGCCGGCCAGCGCGGCAAGAAAGGTTGATTTCCCGCAACCGCTGGGACCGTAGAGGAACAGGCTCTGGCCCGCATCAAGCGAGAAGGCGGGAATATCAAGTGTCGGAGCCGCCTGTCCGGGCCAGACGAAACGCAGGCCGGAGGCGGAAATAGCGGGCTGTGGGGCGGTCTGGGACATGGGAGAATCCCTAGCCAAAGCCGGATCGGTTTTCCAGCCTGTAAGCCGCCCGTCACGAATGTGTCAGACGAAGAGTTGGTGGCCACGGGTGTGACGATCGGCATGACGCGGCGACCGCTGCCGTGTTATGGCACGGGCAGGAGAGGGAGCTTCGGTCATGAGCACGACGGACACGGTGCGCGAAGACGGCTACAGATGGGTCATTGTCGGGGCGGCATCGCTGCTGCTCGCCATTGCCATGGGCACGCTCGTCAACGGGCTGTCCGCGTTCCTGCTGCCGCTGGAGATGCAGTTCGGTTGGGACCGGGCCGATGTGTCGGCCATCAACAGTTTCGGGCTGGTCGGCATTGCCGTGGGCGGCATCGTCATGGGGTTTCTGGCCGACCGGGTTGCCACCCGCAACATCTGCCTCGCCGGGGCCGCCACCCTGTCGCTCGCGCTCCTGCTCGCCGGACGGGCCGATGCGCTCTGGCAGTTCTACACGCTCTTTTTCATCGCGGGCGCGATCGGCGGCGGCGCGCTCTTCGCTCCGGTGATCGCGCTTGTCGGTGGCTGGTTCCGCAGCGGGGTCGGGCTGGCCATCGGGATCGCATCTGCCGGGCAGGGGCTGGGGCAGGGGCTCGTGCCCTTTGCCGCGGGCTACCTGATCGACGCGACAGGTGTCCAGATGGCCTTCACCATCCTCGGCCTGTTCACGGCGCTGACGCTGGTGCCTCTGTCGCTCCTGATGCGCGACCCGCCTGCGGCCGACACCGCCGCTGCGGGCGGCGCCGAGCCAGCCCCGCTCATCCGGCCCGCAATCCTGCTGCCGGCCCTGTCGATTGCCGTCCTTGGCTGCTGCACCGGTATGGCCGTGCCGCTCATGCATCTGGTGCCGCTTATCCAAGGGGTCTGCGGCGTGGGTGCGGAAGCTGGCGGTCCGCTCCTTCTGATGCTGGGCGCGGCGATTGTCGGGCGGCTCTTCTTCGGCCGCCTATCGGACATTATCGGTCCGGTGCGGGCGTGGATGGCGGCCACGGGCTGGCAGACGCTGTTGATGATCGGCTTTGTCACGCTCGGCTCGATGCAGAGCTTCTGGCTTTTCGCGCCGCTCTACGGGTTCGGCTATGGCGGAGTGATGACCGGCGTGCTCGTCACGGTGCGGGCGCTGACACCAGCCGCGCGGCGCGCGTCCGCGACGGGCATCGTGCTCGCCTTCGGTTGGCTCGGCCATGCGCTCGGCGGCTGGCAGGGCGGGCTCTTCTTCGATCTGACCGGGGCCTATTTCTGGACCTTCGCCAATGCGGTCATCGCAGGCATGCTCAATCTGGCCATTGTCGGCACGATCTGGTGGGTGCTGCGGCAGCGCAGCCGCGCGACCGCCTGAACCGCCGCACGGCGTCGCGGTCAGATCAGGCCGCGTTCCGCCAGATTGGCCATGAACACCCGGATGCCGAATGTCCATTCGGGGCAGTCTGTCGACAGGCGCACCCGGTTTTCCAGCCGCCCCAGTTCGGGGCAGGCGATCGTCACGCGGTCGCCGATCTTGTGGGTGAAGCCGCCGCCCGGCGTGTCGCGATCCTGCGTCGGCGCGAAGAGCGTGCCGAGGAAGAGCATGAACCCGTCTGGATATTGGTGATGCCGCCCGATCGTCTGGGCGACGAGATCCTCGGGCTTGCGGCTGATCTCGCGCATCGAACTGTGGCCGTTGAGCGTGAACCCGTCGGCTTTCCCAGTGACCGTCAGGTCAAGCTCCAGCCCGCGCACCGTGTCGAGCGTGAACCCGTCATCGAACAGCCGGATCATCGGGCCGAGCGCACAGGAGGCGTTATTGTCTTTGGCTTTCGACAGCAGTAGCGCCGAGCGCCCCTCCACATCGCGCAGGTTGACGTCATTGCCGAGCGTCGCGCCGCGTATCTCGCCGCGCGAATTGACCGCCAGCACAACCTCGGGCTCGGGATTGTTCCATGTCGAGATCGGGTGCAGCCCGATATCCGCCCCGTGGCCAACCGCCGACAGGACCTGCGCCTTGGAAAACACTTCCGCGTCCGGGCCGATGCCGACTTCCAGATACTGGCTCCAGAGCCCTTCCTCGATCAGCGCGGCTTTCACCTCGGCCGCTTCCGTGGAACCGGGGGTGATGTTTGACAGGCTGTCACCGATCCGCGCGCCGATCCGGTTCCGGATCTCCGCCGCACGATCCGGATCGCCCGCGGCCTGCTCCTCGATCACCCGTTCGACCATGGAGCCAGCGAAGGTCACGCCACAGGCCTTGACCGCCTGCAGGTCGCAAGGCGCGAGCCAGCTGTGCCCGGCATCGAGCGGGCCGATAGTCTCGCCCTCGGCCGTGCTTAGCCATGCTACCGGATCGTCCATTTCCAGAATGTCGCGCACGGTGGGCGCGGCGCGGCAGGTCACATCGACAAGGGAACCGTCGCGCAGCGTAACGATGGCAGGTCCGATGCCCGCCCGTTCCACACGTCCAAGCCAGCTGCCTTCCGGCAATTCGATCTGCGCCATGGTGACGAACCTCCTGTCATTGAACGCTTTTCGCCCCGAAAGGGGGACGGTTGCGCGATTTTGGGGTGACGCTAGGGAAGACAGGGCGGCGGGTCAATCTCGCTCATACGGTCTTTCCGGTCCTGCACGGGCGCGGTTCAAGAAATCTTGCCTTTTCTTCGTGCCGGTTCGCGCTAGGCTTCGGGCAAGGACCCGCCACCCGTCTCTGCCCACATGGAAGGAGTAGCCCTATGCCTGCCCGGAAAACTCTCGCCTATGCCGCCACAGCCGCTTTGCTCGCGGCCCCCGCAACAGGTTCCGCCGAGGGGGTCGCGGACACGATCTACACCGGCGGGCCGATTGTCACCATCGACGATGATGCGCCGACCGCCGATGCGGTCGCGGTGCGCGACGGCACCATATTGGCCGTTGGACCGCTGGCAGAGGTGATGGCCCATCAGGGCGACGGGACGGTGCTTTTCGACCTTGACGGGCGGGCCATGCTGCCGGGCTTTTTCGACAGTCACGGCCATGTGCTTTTCGGCGGGCTGCAGGCCATGTCGGCCAACCTCCTGTCACCGCCAGATGGCGAGGTGACGGATATTGCAAGCCTGCAAAAGACCCTGTCCGACTGGATGGCGGACAATCCGGACACGCTGGAGAAGGTCAATCTTGTCATCGGCTTCGGCTATGACAATGCGCGGCTTGCGGAATTGCGGCACCCCACGGCTGACGATCTCGATGCCGTTTCCACCGACATTCCGATCATCATCATTCACCAGTCGGGGCATCTGGGTGCGCTCAACAGCGCGGGACTTGCGGCAGCCGGCATCACCGCCGCCACCGAGAACCCGCCGGGCGGGGTGATCCGCCGCAAGGATGATGGCAGCCCCAATGGCGTGGTGGAGGAATATGCATTCTTCAATGCGTTCATGCCGCTTCTGGCCGATCTCGGGGCCGAGGGACAGTTGGCCTTTGCCAAGGCCGGCGCCGAGATGTGGGCGCGGTTCGGCTATACGACAGGGCAGGATGGCCGCTCGTCGGGTGCCTCCGTCGATGCGCTGCGGCAGGTCGGCGCGGCAGGTGATCTGCCCATTGATGTCGTCGCCTTTCCCGATGTTCTGGCCGATCCTCAATCGATCGAGGGCCATGTCACGCGCAATTACGAGAACGGCGTCCGCGTCGGGGGCTGCAAGGTCACGATCGACGGCTCGCCGCAAGGGTTCACGGCCTTGCGCGACCGGCCCTATTATGATCCGGTCGGCACCTATCCGCCGGGCTATCTGGGTTATTCTGCGATCACCGCCGAGCAGCTTCAGGACGCGGTCAACTGGTGTTTCGAGCGCGACTACCAGATCCTGACCCATGCCAATGGAGAGGGCGCGATGGATATGCTGATCGGTGCTATCGGTGCAGCGCGCGACGCCTATGGCGACAAGGACACACGGCCGGTCATCGTCCATGGACAGTTCATGCGCGAGGATCAGGTCGACAGTTTCCAACGGCTCGACGTGTTTCCGTCGGTCTTTCCGATGCACACCTATTACTGGGGCGACTGGCACCGCGACCATACGGTCGGGCCGGAGCGGGCCGACAATATCTCGCCCACCGGCTGGATCCGCACGCGCGGCATGATCTTCGGCAGCCACCATGACGCGCCTGTGGCGTTGCCCAATTCCATGCGGGTGCTTGCGGCAACCGTGACCCGGCGCACCCGTTCGGGCGACATTCTTGGCCCTGCGCAGCGGGTCGACGTGCTCACCGCGCTCAAGGCGATGACGCTCTGGCCCGCCTGGCAACATCACGAGGAGGACCGGAAGGGCAGTATCGAGGTCGGCAAACAGGCGGATTTCGTGATCCTGTCCGACGATCCGACGGCGGTCGATCCCGAAACGCTGGCCGATCTTCAGGTGCGGGTGACGATCAAGGCGGACAAGGTCGTCTACGAGGCTGATGATGCGACGAAGGAGGGCCATCTCGATACGGGTCCGGTCCTGCGGAGCCCAGCGGCTGCGCATAATCTGCTGCACATCCTCTATTCGGGGATGAACCCGACCTGAGGCGGGATTGGCAGCCGATCACGATCCCGCGCGGTCGGCTGTTGCGCGGCCATTGGTCCGGCTATCCTGTCCGGAACGGCGTTTGACGCCATTTCGCGACAGGTCAGGGGAGTCGAGATGCAGAAATCCAGTTTGAACCGCCGCACCCTTCTGGCTGCTGCAGGTGCGACGGCGCTTGTCGCCGGGCCGGCGCGGCTCCTGACACCGGCCATGGCGTCCGGGCGGTTCGCCCCGACGGAGACGATGCGCGGCGGGGCCAACAATTACATGCCGAACGCACCTTTTGTGGACCGGCTTGGCAAGGGGTTCCTGATGTCAGGTCGCGTGATGCGCGCCGGAGACGGGGCGCCGCTTGGCAATATCCGCATCCAGATCTGGGCCGCAACCACGCTTGGCGGGGAGCGCGAGCCGCGCAACCATGGCAGCGTGCTGACCGGACCCGACGGGCGCTACCAGTTGGAGATGGAACAGATCGTGCCGAATTTCGGACAGCCGCATGCGCATCTGGCCTATGATGATGGCGCCTTCAGGACCGTGTTCCTGCGCCCGGTCATGCCCAGCCCGAAGGACACATCCCTGACCGCCGATTTCATCCTCGATCCGGCCTGACCTCCCGAGGATGGCCGGTCCGGACGATCAGCCGAAAACGGGCGGCGCAGGGGTGCGGGCGGGCCGCGTGGCCGGATTGGGTCTGCTGCTCCTGCTGACGGTGCCCATCCTCATCGCGGCGGCGAGCCCGCTGCAATCCTATCGCAGCATTGCCTATGTCAGCGGCAGCCTTGCCGGCGTCACTGCGCTCATGCTGCTGATCGCGCAGCCGCTGCTCGCAGGTGGCCTCTGGCCCGGGTTGACGCGCGCGGCGACCCGCCGCTGGCACCGGCGGGCCGGGGGCGTGCTCGCCGCTTCTGTGCTGGTGCATGTGGGCGGCCTGACCATCGCGTCCCCCGCAGATGCGATCGACGCGCTGATGCTTGTCTCGCCAACGCCCTTTTCCATCTATGGCGTGACCGCGATGTGGGTCACGGTCCTGACCGTCCTGTTGGTGGTCCTGCGCCGCCGCCTGCCCGTCCGGCCGGTCACATGGGCGTGGCTGCACAACGGGCTGGCGCTCCTGCTCGTGGGTGCCACGGTCGTCCATGCGATGATGATCGAGGGGACGATGGGGCCAGTGTCGAAAGGTCTGGCCTGTGCCGCCGCGCTTGTCGCGGGGACAGGGATCATCGCCTATCTGCGGGTCTGGAGGACACTCCGGCACCGCGCATGAGACGGGCGGCCAAACAGGCCGCCCGATCCTGTAGAAACCTCCGGTTCAGACCAGATAGGTCTCGAAATGTTTCAGCGTCCGCTCCCATGCGAGCATGGCCGCGGCTTCGTCATAGCGGGGCGTGGTGTCATTGTGGAACCCGTGATTGGCACCGGCATAGATATGCGCCTCATAGGTCTTGCCATTGGCCTTCAGCGCTTTCTCGTATGCCGGCCAGCCCGCGTTGATCCGCTCATCCAGCTCGCCATAGTGGATCAGGAGCGGCGCCTGAATGGCGGGCACATCTTCGGCTGCCGGCTGCCGGCCGTAGAAGGGAACCGATGCCGCCATGTCCGCATAGGCCACCGCGAGCGCGTTGCAGACCCCGCCGCCATAGCAAAAGCCGACAGCGCCCACCTTGCCCGTTGACCCTTCATGGCCGACGAGAAATTCGTAAGCCGCGAAGAAATCCTCCATCAGTTTGGCCGGGTCGAGTTCGCGCTGCATCGTGCGGCCGTCATCATCATTGCCCGGATAGCCGCCAAGCGGCGTCAGCCCGTCCGGCCCGAAGGCCAGATATCCGGCCTTGGCGGTGCGGCGGACCACGTCTTCGATATAGGGGTTGAGGCCGCGATTCTCGTGGATGACGAGCACGGCAGGCAGCTTGTCCGTCGCGCCGGCCGGTTTGGCCATCAGACCGCGGATTGTGCCATGCCCGTCCGGGCTTTCATATTCGGCCACCATCGTCTCGATCGACGGATCGTCCGGAGCCACCTGCTGCGCGAGCGCATAGTTCGGCTGCAGGCTTTCCAGAATGGCGGCCGCCGTCACGCCCGCAGCGGCATAGCGGCTGGCATTGGTCAGGAATTCGCGTTTCGTCATCTTGCCATGCACATAGCCGTCGAACAGTTCAAGGATATGCGGGTCGAAGTCGGAGGCTTTCTTGCGTTCCATTCTTATTCTCCTCGGGATGATGTGAAACGGGTTGTCACTCGGAATCGATCGTCCGCAGGAAGGCTTCCAGATCGGACGCATCCGCCGGCGACAGGCCGAGCGGCACAAGGATGTTTTCCCCGTCAGCATGGAGCCGCTCCGGATCGATTGTCGAGTAATGCGCGATCACGTCACCCAAAGTTGATAGCGACCCGTCATGCATATAGGGCGCCGTGCGCGCGACGTTGCGCAGGCCCGGCACCCGGAACCGACCGAAATCGGCATGGCTGTCGAGAACAGAGCGCACCGCCCATGCACCGGTGCGGTCGGGGTCATCGCTCCACGAACCATCAAGCGTGTATGGGCTTGCGCGCAGGAGTGTCAGGCCGCGATGCCGCCCCGGATCGACGCCGCCCTGCGGCAGGAAATAGCCCACCGCCGCATCGTGAAACTCGCCATTGGTGAAACGCGGTCCGCTGTGGCAGAGCGCGCAATTGCCCCGCCCGATGAAGAGTTTCAGGCCCCGCTGGGCGGCTTCGGGATAGGCTGCAGCGGCGGTCAGGTCCCCCGCGGCCAGCGCGTCGCGGAACCGGTCGAACGGGGTCGGACCGCTCAGGAGCGTTTCCTGATAGGCGGCAAGCGCCTTTGAGATGTCGATGGCGACGTCTTCCGGCGACCGGTACGCCAGAGGTCCGAAAAGCGTTTCATAGTCCGGCCGCCAGGGCGCGGTGCCGGCGGCCGTTTTCAACCGGCCGAAATCCATGTCCATCTCTTCTTCGTTCAGGAGCGGCAGCAGCGATTGCGACCAGAGATTGTCGCTCCGCCCGTCCCAGCCGAACCAGCGGTTGAACGCGACATCGACGAGTGCGGGACTGTTGCGCGGCAGGCGCCGCGCCTGCGCCGGCGTGGCGCGGCCGTCCTGAAACATCCGGTCGGGTCTGTGGCAGGTTGCACAACTGGTGGCCCCGTCGCGCGACAGGGCGGGGCTGGTGAAAAGGATCCGGCCGAGCGATATTGCGTCCCGGTTGCCCGAGAGCCGGTTGCTCGGATCC
This sequence comes from Oceanomicrobium pacificus, assembly GCF_009833495.1. GTDB lineage: Bacteria > Pseudomonadota > Alphaproteobacteria > Rhodobacterales > Rhodobacteraceae > Oceanomicrobium > Oceanomicrobium pacificus. The sequence goes on from NZ_WUWG01000002.1 coordinate 99,112, forward strand.
TGAGGGGGCGGCGGCGGCCATGGCCCGTGACGGAGCGTGGCGGCAATCTCGTCGGGATCGAGCAGCAGGCGGGGCGGTTCCGCCCCTGCACCCGTGGCCAGACAGAGCACCATCAGGAGTGCGGGCAGGGCGCGGCCTGTCATTCCGCCGTCACCTCCGCAGCATAGCGCCGGGTTTCTCCCGCCGCTTGCAGCACGGCCTCGATCCGCCAGAGCCCGGGCATGTGGAACAGGAGCCCGTCGATCCTGTAGGCTCCGGCCCCGTCCTGACGGATGGTCGGCCGGTAGTTCATGCCGTGCCCGTGCGCCGGCATGGTCGCGGTCACGTCCCGAAGCTCGCCATCCGCGGGGTTGCAAAGGACAAGCAGCGCGGCAAACGGGACGGATACGGGCGCCAAGGGCGTTCCCATGTCGAAAAAGACCGGTGTTTCCGTGCCGCTTGAGCGGAGGGCAATCGCCCCGTCGGGCGGTACACATGCAGCCGACGCAGCGCCTGCCTGAATGACGGCGCCAAGCGACAGGGCGATAGCAGGGCAATGCCTCACTGTGCCGCCTTCAGCATCGCGGCTGCATTTTCGTGGGCGATCCGTGCGGCCAGTCCGTCAGGCAGATCCGCCAGCCATGAGCGTGAAAATTCCGCATGCGGCCCGATATAGTACCAGCGCTCGGGCGCGAACGTGTCGGTGCCGACCATGAACCGGTCGGGAAACTCCTCGAACGCGGCCCGCCAGTCGGGATCGACCTTGCCGTCGCGTGCCATGTCCGACCGGTAGGCGAGGTCCGACCAGAGCGCATCATGCTTTCGGAGCATCCCGCGGACCGCAGCCGGTCCGTCGAAGCCCGAATGCGCCCAGAGCACGCGTGCCTCGGGCCAAGTCTGGAAAATCAGGTCTATGGCCTCCGCGTCGGAATGGGCGTGCAGGAGCAGGTTCCGCTCCCGCGCCAGTTCGATCATGCGTTGGACGACGGGCGTGTTGATGTCTGTGCCGAACGCGTGAAATTCGCCGATCGCGCGGTAGGAAAAGCGCGAGAGGCGGTCCTCCAGATAGTCGATCACGGTCGGGTCATGCATCCAGGTCCCGATCTCGCCGCGCCGCCGGTAGGGGCGCAGCGCCGGAACAACAATGTCGGGTGCGGCCGCCAGAAGCCGCTGCGTGCCAGTGTCGTCCGAACTCGAGACGAGCGCGGCGACGACGCCGGCTTCCCGCAACAGACGCGCGGCCTCCTGCGGCGGCACGCGCTGCACGGCGTCGTGGCTGTAATGCACATGCGCATCGAATATCGGCAGGTCCCCGGCGGCGACAGGGGCGGGAAGGAATTTCGTGGCGATCAACGCGAGTGCGGCAAGGGCTGCGCGGATCGGGTATGTGCGTCTGTCGGACATGGTCTGGTTCCCCGCTTCTGTCTCTACCGGAACAGGATTGCAGAAAGCCGCGCCCGGGTCACTTTACCCTCCCGTCAACCTGCTACAGTCGCGGGGACGCCACGGGTTGACCGACGCTTGGTGGCCCGCATAGTGTAAACTTTGAAAATTTACGCGCGTAGCGATTGAAGGGCCGGAACCTGCCATGTCGAAGACCAAGATCCGCAACATGGAGGAGTTCTCGGCCATCTGCGGCATCTCGCGGCCGACCCTGTCCAAGTTTTTCAACGATCCGACCAGCGTCCGGCGCTCCACCCGCGCGAAGATCGAGGCCGCGCTCGAGAAATACGACTACCGCCCCAACATCTATGCGATGAACCAGAACCGGACCAAGACCCGCACGATCGGGATTCTGGTGCCCTATCTGGCCGACCCGTTCTTCTCCGAGATCGGGCGCGCGGTGGAACTGGCCTGTATCGAGGCGGGCTACAGTCCGCTCCTGCTCAGCTCCCACGGCAGCCGCCAGCAGGAAGTGGACAATCTCGATCTGTTGCGCGGGTTGAAGCCGGCGGGCGTGCTGCTTGCGCCGCTTGGCCGCGATTCCGACGCCGAGGTGATCCGCCGGTTCGGCCGCGATGTGCCGCTTGTCCTCTTTGACGCCAATATCGAGGATGCGGGCGAAGCCTTTGTCGGGTCGGACAATTTCCAGAGCATCGACCTCATGGTCGATTATCTGTGCCGGTCGGGCCAGCCGCCCTGTCTTTTCGAGATGAAATCGCCGGTGAACCCGAATGCCAACAAGCGCCGCGCAGCCTATCTGGACAGTATGGCCCGCCACGGTCAGACCGCGCATGTGTTCCAGGCCGACGGCACCGGTTGGGATTTCGAGGAGATCGGCCTTAATGCGGGCGGCAGGATGCTCGCGGATGGGGCGTTTCCCACCGACACGATCCTGTGCAGCAACGACCGGCTGGCGATTGGGATGCTGTCGGCCGCCTTCGGCCTGGGTATCCGTGTCGGTCACCGGGAGGGGGCGGCGCTGCGCGTGGCGGGTCATGATGACCACCCGTTCGCCCGTTACACCGCACCGCCGCTGACGACCATCGCGCAGGACTATTCTGCCATTGCCGCCCGCGCGGCCTCGACGCTCTTTGCCCTGCTGGATGGCGGAGACCATACGCCATCGCGAGAGGAAACGCTTTTTGACGGCCGGTTGGTGATGCGGGATTCGGCATGAAGGACAGGGTATTCGCCGCGCGCACCAGTTAAAATTAACGCGCGTAAAATTTTAATTGACTTCGCGTCAGCCGACTGACTAGATTTTCCCATCATCCAGCCAAAGGGGGGAATCAGGATGTCTTTGAGGAAATTGCTTGCCGCTGCGACGGCACTCACGGTCGCCGGTGGCACCGGGGCATTCGCCCAGACCATCACCATCGCGACCGTCAACAATGGCGACATGATCCGTATGCAGGGATATACGGACCAGTTCACCGAAGCGACGGGGATCGGCGTCGAATGGGTCACGCTGGAGGAGAATGTTCTGCGCCAGCGCGTGACGACCGATATCACCACCAAGGGCGGCCAGTTCGACATCATGACCATCGGGATGTACGAGACGCCGATCTGGGGGGCGAACGGCTGGCTGGTGCCGCTCGACGATCTGTCGGACGAGTATGACGTGGGTGATATCCTGCCGGCGATGGCAGGTGGCCTCAGCCATGACGGTACGCTCTATGCTGCGCCCTTCTACGGCGAAAGCTCGATGATCATGTATCGCACCGACCTGATGGAGCAGGCGGGGCTGGAGATGCCCGAGGCGCCCACCTGGGAATTCATCGCCGAGGCGGCCCGCGCAATGACCGACCGCGAGAATGACATCAACGGCATCTGCCTGCGGGGCAAGGCCGGCTGGGGTGAGGGCGGTGCCTTTATCACCGCCATGTCCAACAGCTTCGGTGCCCGCTGGTTCGACGAGGACTGGAACGCCCAGTTCGACCAGCCGGCATGGGCCGAGACGCTGAATTTTTACGTCAACCTGATGAACGATGCCGGCCCTCCGGGCTACTCGACCAACGGGTTCAACGAGAACCTCTCGCTCTTCCAGCAGGGCAAGTGCGGCATGTGGATCGACGCGACTGTTGCGGCATCCTTCGTGACCAATCCCGACGAATCCACCGTAGCCGACAAGGTCGGGTTCGCGCTGGCGCCGGATAACGGTCTCGGCAAGCGTTCCAACTGGCTCTGGGCCTGGGCACTGGCCATTCCCGCGGGCACCCAGCAGGAAGCCGAAGCCAAGCAGTTCATCGAATGGGCAACCTCGAAGGACTATATCGCGCTGGTGGCGGAAAATGAGGGTTGGGCCAACGTGCCGCCGGGTGCGCGCACCTCGCTCTACGAGACGCCCGAATATCAGGAAGTGCCGTTCGCGCAGATGACGCTCGACTCGATCCTGTCGGCCGATCCGAACAACCCGACCGTCGATCCGGTGCCCTATGTCGGCATCCAGTTCGCGGCGATCCCGGAATTTGCGGGCATCGCCACCGAGGTGAGCCAGGAATTCTCCGCGGCCTATGCCGGCCAGCAGAGCGTCGAAGAGGCGCTGGAGAAAGCTCAGGCGCTGACCAACGACGCGATGGAAGCCGCCGGCTACCGCTGATCGCGTAAAACCGCATATCCCGGGGGCGGCCATGCGTCGCCCCCGGGGACCCCGCTCTCCGGCCCTCACACCAGATATCCCGAACGTCTCAAGCGGCTGCGCGCCGTGCGACAGGAGAAGACCCATGGCCACCAAGGCATCCAGATCTGCCGCTCGCGTCATGATGGCCCCGGCCGTGGTCCTGCTTCTGGGCTGGATGCTCGTCCCGCTGACGATGACGCTTTTCTTCTCCTTCAAGAAATACCTGCCGCTGCGCGGTGACTCGCTGGAACGTGGCCTCGACTGGGTCGGTTTCGACAATTACATCCGCTTCGTATCGTCGAGCAGTTTCTGGCCGAGCGTGCAGACCACGCTCATCATGGTGGGCGGCGTGCTCGTCATCACGGTGGTGCTCGGCATCCTGCTTGCCATGCTGCTCGACCAGCCCTTCTGGGGGCAGGGGATCGTGCGCATCCTTGTCATCGCACCCTTTTTCGTGATGCCGACCGTGTCCGCGCTGGTGTGGAAAAACATGTTCATGGACCCGGTGAACGGCATCCTAGCGCATCTGTGGCGCTTCTTCGGGGCCGAACCGGTCCTGTGGCTGTCCGATGCCTCGCTCGCCTCGATCATCCTGATCGTGTCCTGGCAATGGCTGCCCTTCGCGACGCTGATCCTGTTGACCGCAATCCAGTCGCTCGACAGTGAACAGCTGGAAGCGGCCGAGATGGACGGCGCGCCGCCGCAAAAACGCTTCTGGTTCATCATCCTGCCGCATCTCAGCCGCGCCATCACCATCGTGATCCTGATCCAGACGATCTTCCTTCTGTCGATCTTCGCGGAGATTTTCGTCACCACCGGAGGGGCCTTCGGCACGCGGACATTGACCTATCTGATCTTCCAGCGGGTGGTGGACAGCCAGAATATCGGGCTCGGCTCAGCCGGCGGTGTCTACGCCATCATCCTCGCCAATATCGTTGCGATCTTCCTGATGCGCATCGTCGGCAAGAATCTGGACGCCTGAGGGGGGAGCGGAGCCATGGCACGAGCAACATCGACGCAGCGCAAACTCGGCACAACACTCCTGGCCTGGGCCGTTGGACTGCTGATCTTCTTCCCGATCTACTGGACGATCCTGACGAGCTTCAAGACCGAGGCGCAGGCCATTTCCGACCCGCCGGTCTTTCTTTTCTTCGACTGGACGCTGGAGAATTACAGCATCGTGCAGGAGCGGTCGGACTATATGCGCTTCCTGTGGAACTCGGTCATCATTGCCGGCGGCTCGACGCTTCTGGGCATCCTGATCGCCGTGCCTGCCGCCTGGTCGATGGCGTTCGTGCCCTCGAAGCGGACCAAGGATATCCTGCTCTGGATGCTGTCGACCAAGATGCTGCCGGCCGTGGGCGTGCTCTATCCGATTTCGCTCATTTTCGTGGAGTTCAACCTGCTCGACACGCGGATCGGTCTGGTGATCGTCCTGATGCTCATCAACCTGCCGATCATCGTCTGGATGCTCTACACATATTTCCGCGAAATCCCCGGCGAGATTCTTGAAGCCGCGCGGATGGACGGGGCGTCGCTTGGCAAGGAGATCCTCTATGTGCTGACGCCGATGGCGGTGCCGGGCATTGCCTCCACCATCCTGCTCAACATCATCCTTGCCTGGAACGAAGCCTTCTGGACGCTCAACCTCACCGCCGCCAATGCCGCGCCGCTGACCGCCTTCATCGCCAGCTATTCCAGCCCCGAAGGGCTGTTCTTCGCCAAGCTTTCCGCCGCTTCCACGATGGCCATCGCACCGATCCTGATCCTTGGCTGGTTCAGCCAGAAACAGCTGGTGCGCGGCCTGACCTTCGGCGCCGTCAAATAGGACCTCGGACCCATGGGACAGATCACTTTAGAAAATGTGACCAAGAGCTTCGGGTCGACGGAGGTCATTCCGCCGCTCGACCTGACCATCGAGGACGGGGAATTCTGCGTCTTTGTGGGTCCGTCGGGTTGCGGGAAATCGACGCTTCTGCGGCTGATCGCGGGGCTGGAGGATGTCACATCGGGGCAGATCCTGATCGACGGGGCAGAGGCGACGACGACCCCGCCCTCGAAACGTGGACTGGCGATGGTGTTCCAGTCTTATGCGCTCTACCCGCATATGTCGGTGCGCAAGAATATTGCCTTCCCGATGCGTATGGCGAAGATCCCGGCCGAGGAACAGGAGCGGCGGATCGAGGCGGCGGCCAGGGCGCTCAACCTGACCGACTATCTGGACCGTCGGCCGGGGCAGCTTTCGGGCGGCCAGCGCCAGCGTGTCGCGATCGGGCGCGCCATCGTGCGTGAACCGGCGGCCTTTCTTTTCGACGAGCCGCTCTCCAACCTCGACGCGGCCCTGCGCGTGGGCATGCGGCTCGAGATCAGCGAGTTGCACGAGCGGCTCAAGACCACGATGATCTATGTCACCCACGATCAGGTGGAGGCAATGACCATGGCCGACAAGATCGTGGTGCTGCGTGCGGGCCATATCGAACAGGTCGGCTCGCCGCTCGACCTCTACCGGGCCCCGCGCAACCTCTTCGTGGCGGGGTTCATCGGTTCGCCGAAGATGAATTTCATCGAAGGGGAGGAGGCCGCGCGCCGCGGCGCCGCGACCATCGGCATTCGGCCTGAACATATCGCTGTCTCGACCGACAGCGGACCGTGGGCGGGCACCGTCAGCGTGTCGGAGCATCTCGGGTCGGACACGTTCTTCCATGTGCAGGGCACCGGTCTGGCCGAGACCATCACCGTGCGCGCGGATGGCGAGGTCGGGTTCCGGCATGGCGACCGCATCCACCTGACACCTCGTGACGATGTGATCCATAGGTTCGATGAACAGGGGCTGCGGATCGCATGACACGTCTGGCTGGAAAAACCGCACTCATCACCGGCGCGGCCCGTGGGATCGGGCGCGGCTTCGCGGAAGCCTATCTGCGCGAGGGCGCCCGCGTGGCCATCGGCGATATCGATCTTGAACGCGCGCGCGAAACCGCCCGCGAACTTGGGCCGGAAGCGCTGCCGCTGCACATGGATGTAACCGATCAGGCCAGTATCGACGAAGCCGTGGCCGAAACGATCGGCCAATTTGGCCATATCGACATCCTGATCAACAATGCCGCCCTCTTTTCCGCCGCCCCGATCGTGGAGATCGAGCGCGCCGACTATGCCCGCATTTTCGATGTGAATGTCGCGGGCACGCTCTTCACCCTTCAAGCAGTGGCCCGTCACATGGTCGCGCGGGGCAAGGGGGGAACGATCATCAACATGGCCAGTCAGGCCGGACGGCGCGGTGAGCCGCTGGTCGCCGTCTATTGTGCCACCAAGGCGGCGGTGATCAGCCTGACCCAATCGGCGGGCCTGAACCTCATTTCGCACGGGATCAACGTCAACGCGATCGCGCCCGGCGTCGTCGATGGCGAACATTGGGACGGGGTTGATGCGTTCTTTGCCAAATATGAGGGCAAGGCACCGGGCCAAAAGAAGAAAGAGGTCGATGCCGGCGTGCCCTTCGGGCGTATGGCCGTGCCCGATGACCTGACCGGCATGGCGATCTTCCTCGCCACCGAGGAGGCCCGCTACATCGTCGCGCAATGTTTCAACGTGGATGGCGGCCAATGGATGAGCTGATCCCGCTTCGCGACGCCCGGCTGGGCGACCTGTCCGTGCCGCGCCCCGGCTATGACCGGTCGCGGCTGAAACCGGGCATCGTGCATATCGGGGTTGGCAATTTCCACCGCGCGCATCAGGCCTGGTATCTGCACCGGCTGATGCAGGATGGCCAGGCACTCGACTGGGCGGTGCTTGGTGCTGGCGTGCGGGACTATGATGCCGCGATGCGCAGCCGCCTGCGGGCGCAGGATTGCCTGACGACACTGGTGGAACTCGGGCCGGACAGCATCTCGGCAGAAGTGACCGGCGCGATGGCCGACTATCTGCCAGTAGAGGCGGACAATGCGGCGCTCGTTGCCGCAATGGCCGATCCGGCGATCCGGATCGTGTCGCTGACCGTGACCGAGAGCGGCTATTTTGTCGATCCGTCCAGCAAGCGGTTCGATGCCGACCATCCAGATATCCGCCACGATATCGCGCACCCCGGCACGCCCCGCACGGCCTTCGGCGCAATGGTTGCCGCCCTGTCGCGGCGGCGGGCGGCGGGGCTTGGGCCGTTCACGGGCCTCAGCTGCGACAATCTTCAGGGCAATGGCGATATCCTGCGCCAGACGATCCTGTCTCTGGCCGGCGCGACGGATCCAGAACTGGCATCGTGGATCGAGAGCCGGATGACTTTTCCCAACAGCATGGTCGACTGCATTGCCCCGGCCACCGGACCGGCGGAATTGGAGCTTGTGCGCGGCTTCGGGATCGACGATGCGGCACCGGTCACCCACGAGCCGTTCCGCCAATGGGTGATCGAGGACCGGTTCTGTGCGGGCCGGCCGGATTTCGACCGCGTCGGTGTCACATTCTCGGACGATGTGCACGCCTATGAGACGATGAAGATCCGCATCCTGAACGGCGGGCATCAGGTGGTCGCCAATGCAGGCGAACTGCTCGGGCTCGACACGATCACGGAGGCCATGCAGCACCCGCGGATCGCGGCGTTCTTCGGCAAGGTGCAGGCGGAGGAGATCGCGCCGACGGTGGCCCCTGTTCCGGGGCGTACGCCGGAGGCCTACGTCGCGCTCATCACCGAACGTTTTGCCAATCCACGGATCGTGGACACTGTGCGCCGCGTCGCCTTTGACGGCTCCGCCCGCCATGCCGGATTTATCCTGCCGGTGATCGAAGATCGGCTGGCCGCGGGCGGGACTATCGCAGGGCTGGCACTGGTCGAGGCCATCTGGGCGCGCATGTGTGCCGGCACGCGTGAGGACGGGTCGGCCATCGAGCCGAACGATCCGCTCTGGACGGACCTGACGGAAGCCGCGGCGGCGGCCCGGTCGGACCCGTCCGTCTGGCTGGCGCAATCGCGGATTTACGGCACGCTCGGCCGCGAACGCCGCTTTGCGGAAGCGTTCGATGGCTGGCTGAACCTGATCTGGTCGGAGGGCTGCTCGGCCGCGCTCGACCGCTATACCAGTCCGCGCTGACTGGACCGTCAGGCCGCAGCCCGCCCTTGGTGGTTGGCTGGCAGCGGGACGACGGCATCCGGTAGGGGCATCCGCGCGGGACTGGACGGCGCATGGGCCGTGACCTGCTTCCGAGGGCAGGCCACGGCCCGCGCCGGCAGACAAGAGAAAGCCGCCCGCCGGGCA
>NZ_WUWG01000003.1 GCF_009833495.1 Oceanomicrobium pacificus
CGGGCAGGGCTGGCGGCTTGAAATGCCAAGATGTTCGCAGGTTCAGGCCGCGTTGCGCACCTGGTTCAGAAGTTCAGTAAATTCCGCGTCGCTCAGCAGATCGCGCTTCTCGATGCCCTTCTGTTTCACGAGGTTCAGCAGCGCCGCGCTCTGGTCGTCGGTCAGTTCGCCAAGACCAAGCTCATCCATTTTGTAGGCGATGGACTGTTTGCCGCTTTTCTTGCCCAGCACAACCTCGCCCTGCCGACCGGTCAGCGCAGGGTGCGTCCCGAACATGACCAGCGGATCATGCATGACATACTGGATGCCGATCCCGCTTTCGCGAATGAAATTGCCACGCCCGAGCACCGGTTTGTTCCGTGCGATCGGCACATTCGCCAGTTCGGCCATCAGGTCTCCGAGCTCCGGCAGCTTGTCGAGCTTGTAATGCGTGTCGTAGCCATAGAGGAGATGCAGGCCCAGCATCAGTTCTTCGAGCGCGGCATTGCCAGTGCGCTCACCAAGCCCGTTGGCGCAGCTGTGCACCACTTCCGCCCCTGCCGCAACGGCCGCCATCTCGGTCGCGACACCCATGCCGAAGTCATTGTGCGTATGAATCTCGATCGGCAATCCGGTCATGCCCTTTACCCAACCGACCATATACTTGATCGCTTCAGGGGTGGCGCAGCCCATCGTGTCGACAATGCCGATGGAATCCGGCGGCGACTCGTTCATGATGCCCTTGCAGAGATTTTCCAGATCCTCGGCCCGTGCACGTGTCGTGTCATACGGGAAAAAGACGGCATAAAGCCCTTGTTCGCGTGCATAGTTGATGACGTCGCGGCTCTTGCGGAACACGTCCTCCCACGTCCAGCCGAATTGCGTTTTCAACTTCGGATAGCCAATCGGCACTTCGATGATAACGCCGTCCGCGCCGCATTCGAGTGCCATGTCGATATCCTGCTTCATGGCGCGGGCGAAGGTGAAAATCTTGGCTTTCAGGCCCAGTTTCGAAATTTCGCTGATGGCCTGGGCGTCCTGCGGGGACACGGCGGGCATGCCGGCTTCGATCCGGTCCACGCCGATTTCATCCATTTTCGATGCGATGCGGATCTTGTCATCGATCGAGAACACAACGCCGGGCGTCTGCTCCCCGTCCCGCAGCGTGGCGTCATGGATCTGCACCTGCGGCGGCAGGGTCATGCTGTCGCGCACCTCGGGCACGAAATTGTAGGGACTGACCCACCATTTGCCGTCTTCGAAATGGGTATTGCGCATGAGGTTCCCTCTGAATCATAGGTGGATTGGTGTCGAGAATGATTTTATTCGCCATTTTTTGTCAAAACAATAAAAAAACGAGATTTTGGTATTTTCTCGGATTGCAGTGCCCACCCCGGAGTTGATTGGGGAAGCCGGGTTCGGTTCGAAAGCGCGGCCCACCGTGCCGCGTCCGTGGGCGTTTTCCGAAAGTATCTGACTTCCTTCTGTTTTCTTTCGAGCAAGACCATGCGCATACCGACATTTGCCGAAAGCATTGTGGGTCCCGGGTTAGGGCGCGTTCAAAACTTCGCCAAAAATATCGATAAAAATTGCCCGCACTCGATTTTTTTTCTATGTCGGAACGATGAGCACGACAGATTTGCAAAACCAGCCGAACCAATCTTCCACACAGCGCACATATCTGAAGCTGCGCAACGAGATCATTACCGGCAAGCTAGTTCCCGGTGAGCGCCTGAAGGTCGAAACGCTGAAGGACAGCTACGGGACAGGTGCCTCGCCGATCCGCGAAGCGCTTAGTCTGCTGACATCGGACCAACTGGTCGAACGGCTGGACCAGCGCGGCTTCCGCGTGGCGCAGACGAGCCGCAAGCAATTTGGCGAGATACTGGACCTTCGGTGTACGCTTGACGATAAGGCCCTGCGCCAGAGCGTGCAGAACGGCGGGCGCGACTGGGAAGAGAATCTTGTGCTGGTCCACCACTATCTCAGCCGGACAGACAGATCGGACGCGGAGGTTTTCGAGGAGCGGCACAAGAGATTCCACATGGCCCTTCTGGAAGCCTGCGAGTCGCCCATTCTGCTGCGGTTCTGCAGCCAGCTCTACGATCTGAACGTGCGCTACCGCTTCCTGGCCGGTCGGTCGAAATCCTACAGCAGCCGCGATGTCGAAGCGGAGCATCTGGCCATTCTGGATGCGGCCGTGAGCCGCGACGTGGAAGCCACGTCGGCATACCTGATGGCGCATTACCGCAATACAGGCGGGTTTCTGGCGGAGCTTATGGACGCTCCGGCAAAAACCGGCACCTGATCGAAGAGAACAGGCATTCCATTGAAACTTTATCACGGCAGCACGAGCGTTTGCTCGGCCAAGGTCCGGTTGGGGCTGGCAGAGCGCGGGCTCGACTGGGACGGGCAGATCCTCGATCTGGGCAAGGGTGAGCAGTCGTCCGATTGGTATCTGGCGCTCAATCCGAACGGCGTGGTGCCGACCCTCGTCGATGGCGACCTGACGGTTGTAGAATCCAGCGTCATCCTGGAACATCTGGACAGTGTCGGCGCAGCGACCACGCTGATGCCCGACAACCCTGCGGCGCGGACCCGCGCGCGCATGTGGCTTGCGGCCTGCATCGACATTCATGCGGCCATAAATACGATGACGTTCGCCACCTCCAAGCGTGACGAGCTTCTGGCCTCCAGGACACCGGAGCAGTTGTCGGCGTCGATTGCCCGCATGGCCCACCCCGCAAATGCCGCCAAACGGCGGGATATCCTCGACAATGGCCTGCAGTCCACGCATGTCACGACGGCCTTCTTCACCTTGCGGGACATGTTCGACCGGATGGATCGTGCCCTGTCAGAGTGTGATTGGCTCTTGGGGCAGGAGTACAGCATCGCGGACACAGCGATTCTTGCCTATGTAGACCGGCTGGACCGTTTGGGGCTTGCCGTCATGTTCGAAGCGCGCACGCCGTCCATCGCTGGCTGGCTGGACCGGTCGCGCGAACGGCCGAGCTACCGGACGGCCGTCGAAGCCTATGCAGGACCGGCCGAGCACGACCGCGCCCTTCCGGCGGCCGCTGCCAACCGGGCGATGATCGAACCCCTCTGGTCTGAATTTGTCGGTCGCCCGACCGGTCAAGGGCAATGCCGCGACGCCAACTGATGCGCCTTAGCTGGCGTCCTGAGCTGCCGGCGGGGCGGCCTCTTCATCCCAACCCGCATCAGGTACATCCGGTGACGGGCGATCCGTTTCCCTGTGTACCTTTGGTCTACCGCTGATCGCATTCCGGTTCTTTGCGGCCTGACGGGCCAGCGCGCGCAATGCGGTGGTGGCAGCGATCTCGTTTTTCTGGCCGAATGCCTCCGAATTCTGGGCGATTTTCGACAGGTCATAGAGATAGTTCACCATCGCGCCACCGGACAGGGCGATGCCTTTGTCCGACACGTCTGCTTCGCTGTGTATCTGGTGAACCGTCGCGCCGTTGGCGAGGTGGAACCGCGCGACGGGGTCGAGCGGGCGGCCGTCCTTTTTCTTGGCGTCGAGCAAATAGAGCGCAGCCATCCTGCGCAGCTGCGTCGGGTCGTTCTGCGCCGCCTCGAGCCCTTCGGCTGCCAGCCAACGGGACAGGCCGGGGATCGGCGAAAGGGTCACGAACTTCTTTAGGCCCGGTAAGTCGCGGGACAGGTCGCGCACCACCTGCTTGATGAGCGAATTGCCAAAGGAAATGCCCGCCAGTCCTGCCTGGCAATTGGAAATTGAGTAGAAAACTGCCGTGTTGACAGCTTCTTCCGGCAAAGCTGTTCGATTGTCGGACAGAACGCCCTGGATCGATCCCGGCACACCATCTGTCAGCGCGACCTCGACAAAGATAAGCGGATCGTCCGGCATGGCAGGGTGGAAAAAGGCAAAGCACCGCCGGTCCGCGGGCTGCAAGCGACGGCGGAGGTCGTCCCATGTGTGGATCTCGTGGACGGCCTCATACGCAATGATGCGCTCTAGGATCGACGCAGGCGTATCCCATGTGATCTGCCGCAGGACCAGAAAGCCGCGGTTGAACCAGCTGCGCAGCAGATGGACCAGATCGTGGTCCGTCCGCCCCAGTTCCGGCGCATGCGCGAGCTGCGACAGCAGGTCCGCCCGCATCGCAACCAATTCCGCCGTCGCGCCGGGCGCCTGGTTGAGCCGCCGGAACAGATCCTGCCGTTTCGGTTCCGATGCACGGGACAGATTGCGAAAATTTTCCGGGCACGGATCCTCGGCGTAGATCGACGCCAGCCGTGCGACCTCGTTGGCGTCGATATCGAGATCGTCGTTCAGGAACCGGTAGAAGGCGATGCGTCCTTCCGCCGGCAACTGGCGGTATGTTTCAAGGATGGAGGCGGCCAGTTGAAGGCCCGACGCCTCAGACGTTTCTGCAAGCAGCTTGCGGCACAGGTCGGGCAAGTGCCCTTCGCGCCCGCCGCGTCGCGGAAAGAGTTTCCTGTCCAGCAGGGTGGACAGGAGGTCGCCAAGCGCAGTTGCATTGGCCATGGGTGCCTCCGTTCAGGACAGGCGCGCAAGGCCGGTGGACAGTCCGACCGACAGGTTCAGCGCGCCTTCGTTGACCAGCCATTTGCGCAAGGAAAATTGGCGGGCGCCCGCTTTGTGCATCGGGTCGGCCTCGGCCAGAGCGCGGGCGGTTTCCAGCGAGTCCGCCCTGTAGAGTATCATGCCGGCTCCGGTCATGATTTCGCCGCTGGGGTCGGAGAGGGGGCCGGCCATCACCAACACACCCTTTTCCTCCAACTCGCGCTGATAGCCGAGGTGGTCGGGCAGCGCGTCCTTGACCGCACTTCCATCACCCACCGGCGTGGATTCCACCATGTAAAGCTCTAGTGCGAGGGCGCCACGACTCCGCGCCATCTCCTTATATTCAGACCATGCAACCATCTCTTGGACTCCATTTTTCCTGACAATATTAAAATATCGATTTTATTTGACAAGGAATAATATCATCGGCAAAAATGAGGTTCCTGGGGAGGAGTCGAGTCTGCTGAAAAGCGGGTCGGACGGTCGACGCAACGGCGTTTGGAGATACGCTTCATCCCCAAAGGACAAGATACAAGCCGACGGGCAAGGGAGCGAAGATGACGGCACTGACTGGCGAGGCACTGGATCGGGCAAGGGCGGAAGCCCAGAAGGCCGTCCGCGACTTGCGTAACAAGAAAACATGCCTCGACGAAGCATCCATTGATGTCATTCTGACAGATGCGCGGTCTCATTACGCCTGGCAGGACAAACCTGTCCCGACGGAACTGCTTCACCAGATTTACGACATTACAGCGGCCGGACCGACCAGCATGAACAGCTGTCCGGCGCGGTTCATCTTCGTCACATCGGATGCGGGCAAGGAGCGCCTGGCCAAGTCCCTCAAGGCCAAGAATATCGACAAGATGATGGCCGCGCCGGTGACCGCGATCATTGCCCATGACCTGGATTTCTGGACGGAATTGCCCTTCTTGTTCCCTCACGAAGACCGCCGGCCGCATTTCGAGGGCAAACCGGCCCATGCGGAGACAACGGCCTTCCGCAATGGAACCCTTCAGGGGGCCTATTTCATGATTGCGGCACGGGCGCTCGGGCTCGATGTCGGCGCAATGAGCGGCTTTTCCAACGAGATCGTGGACAAGGAGTTTTTCGCCGGCACGAGCTTGCGCTCCAATTTCCTGTGCAACATCGGCTATGCGGATGAGAGCGCCCTGTTTCAGAAACTGCCGCGCTTCCCCTTCGACAAAGCCTGCAGTTTCGTGTGATCCGCAGATGGCCGTTCGGATGAAAACCGACGTCACCTTGATGGCCCACGCTGAATGCCCGACGCATTCGCGCGCTGATGTGGCAATCCGGAACCTCGACTTCACAATTGACGAACCGGAGGCGCGCGGTGGTACGAATCTCGGCCCCGCACCGACGGATGCGGCGCTGGCGGCCTTGATCGGTTGCATCAACGTGATCGGTCACAAGTGCGCCGCTGAGCTTGGCGCCGATATCGGCCATCTGACGATAGATGCACGATGCGCGTTCGACCGGCGCGGCGTGACCTTGCAGGAAGAAATCGACACGCCGTTCAAGGCTGTCTCGGTCGATGTTATGGCCGACGGCCGCGCCGATCAGGCGGCGCTCGACCGAGTCGCGGAAGAAACAGAGAAATACTGTCCGCTGTCCAAACTGTTCCGGGCGGCAGGCACAAAAGTGGAGATCAGGTGGCAGAAAGTCTGATCCCAACAACTATCCAGGGAGGATATCATGTCTAAAGGAACCAAGGGCCTGGTGCTGGCGGCACTGATGGCAGGAATGGCGGCGACACCGGCATTGTCTGCTGAAAAGATCAAGGCGGTCGTCATCGACGGCTATCCGGCACGGTCCATGTGGGTGCAGGAGTTCACCAACTTCTTCATCCCCGAAATGGACAAGAAGCTGGCTGAAACCGGCAACTACGAAATGGAGTGGCAGGAAAGCTATGGCGGCTCCATCGTCAAGCCCAAGGGGGTGCTGGAAGGTATCAAGCTGGGTCTGGGCGATATCGGCATCGTGACCACGATCTTCCACTCGTCCAAACTGCCGAGCCAGGCGATCGCAGCCGTCACACCTTTCGTGTCGCCGGACGCCCGCGCCGTTGCAAAAGCTGTCGACGAGATCGCCCGCGAGTTCCCCACGATGCAGAATGAGTTCGCGGAAGAGAACCAGGTCTATCTGGCGACTGGCGTCGTTCTCGATACCTATCAGGTGTTCTCGGTCGATCCGGTCACCTCGCCCAAAGACCTCGAAGGGTCCAAAGTGGCGGGCGCCGGTATGAACCTGCGCTACCTTGAGGGCATCGAAGGCGCTGCCGGGGTGCGCGGCGGTCTGACCGACTTCTACAACATGCTGCAGACCGGTCTGGTCGAACAGGCGCTGTTGTGGCCGGAAGCTGCGGCGACCTTCAAGATTTCCGAAGTGGCTCCGCACATGCTGGCCGCTGACCTCGGCGCCGTGAATTCCAAGACGGTGACAGTGAACAAGGACTATTGGGACAGCCTGCCCGACGAGGTGAAGGAAGCCCTGCAGGAAGTGGCCATCCTCTATCGCGACCATGTTGCCAATGTCGCCATGGAACGTGCATCGGAAAGCCGAGACGCTTATGTCGCCGCGGGCGGGACCATCACCGAAGCCACTGCGGAAGACCGTGCAGCATGGGCAGCAGCCATGCCCAATATCGCACGCGAATGGGCCGAGGGTCTGGACGCGAAGGGAGAGCCGGGCACCGAGATGCTGAAGGCCTATCTCGGCAAGCTCGAAGCGGCCGGTTTCACCGGCGTGCGTGACTGGACGGCCGAGTAATCAGGCCCAAGACGAACAGGAAAGGGCCAAGATCTTGGTACCTGCTGCCCTCAAGAAAACGGTCACGGTCCTTTCCACACTTGGCAATGGGGTTGCCATCGGCGCGAATGTCGTTGGCACCCTCGTCGTCCTCGGACTGGTCCTGATCGTCAATTACGATGTCGTCGCGCGCGGCGTGTTCAATGCGCCGTTCCACGGTGCTGTCGAGCTGGTGCAATTCTCGATGGTGCTCGTTGTTTTCCTGCAATTGCCCGATGTGGTGCGGGTCAACCGGCTCACGCGGTCCGACGGGTTTCTTGCCGTGATCGGCCATAGCCGCCCGAAACTGGCCGCCGCCATCCGGCATGTGATCGATACGGTCTCCGCCATTTTCATGACTCTGATCGCCGTAGCCATCTGGCCCGAGTTCACCGACATGTGGGAGAGCAAGGATTATTTCGGCGTGCCGGGCGTTTTCACCGCGCCATGGTGGCCGATCAAGCTGGTCATATTCCTCAGCGCGACATTGTGCGCCGTCATTTTTGCCCTGAAGGTGCTGAGCCCGGCTCCGCGTCCCGAACGGGTCCGACTTCCCGAACATGAGGACACAGAATGAGTCCCGTAGAAATCGGCGTGGCTTCCGTCATCGCCATCGTCATCCTGATCTATATGGGTGTCTATATTCCCATCGCGCTCGGGGTGGTGTCCTTCGTGTCCATCTGGCTGATGCGGGACAATTTCGACCTTGCCATGAACTTGTTGAAGATCGCGGTTGGCGACAGTGTCATGGAGTATACTTTTGCGACCGTGCCGCTCTTCACCTTCATGGGGCTGGTGGTGTCAAAAGCTGGACTAGGCAGCGACATTTACGGCGTGATGAGCTCGGGCTTCCGGCGCGTGAAGGGCGGGATCGGCATGGCCACTGTCGGCGCAAATGCCGTGTTCGCAGCCGTCACCGGATCTTCCATCGCCTCGGCTTCGGTTTTCTCCAAAGTCTCGGTGCCGCAGATGCTGCACTACGACTACAATCCGCGCTTTGCAGTGGGCGTGGTTGCGGGGTCCTCGGTGCTGGGCATGATCATTCCGCCATCGGCCATGCTGATCATCTACAGTTTCGTGGCCGAACAATCGGTCGGGGACATGTTCCTTGCCGGCGTCGTGCCGGGCCTGATGCTGGCCGCAGCCTATGTCGCCGCGATTTGGTTCATGGGACGGTTCTTTCCCGATTTCGTCGGAGGGCGGCCGGCCGAAGGATACGAGCGGATGCCCTGGCGTGAAATCGCGTCCAAGACCTTGCCGACGCTGGGGTTGATCGTGGTCGTGCTCGGCGGGATCTACACTGGCTGGCTGACCCCGGTCGAGGCCGGCGCGACCGGTTCGCTTGTCGCGCTCCTGATTGCCGCTGTGCGTCGCAGAATGACCTCCCGCGGACTGTGGGAAGCGCTTCTGGAGACCGGACATATCACCGCGTCCATTCTGTTCCTTGTGACGGCGGCATCGATCTACAGCCGGATGCTTGGTCTGGCCGGACTTCCCAACGAGCTGGGGGATATGCTGGCGGGATCGAATGCCAGCTTCTTCATGATCATGCTGCTCTATGTGCTTCTGATGCTCTTTCTGGGGACGCTGCTCGATACCGCGTCGATCATCCTGATCGTCGTGCCGCTCTTCCTGCCCTTGGTGGAGCCGATGGGCCTGAGTCTCGTCTGGTTCGGCATCATCACTGTCGTCGGCGCGGAGATCGGCCTTCTGACACCGCCGCTCGGGATTTCCTGTTTCGTGATCAAGGCAACGCTGAACGATGACCGGATTTCTCTCAAGGACGTGTTTCTCGGCGCGCTGCCCTTCGCGGGTGTGATGCTCATCATTCTCATCCTGCTGATCCGCTACCCCGCGCTCAGCCTGTACATTCTGAACTAGGAGGCGACACCTGTGCGCTCTGTTACCAAAGACAATATCACCGAGGTGTTCGCGGCCTATTTCGGGGACGATACCGATCCGCGCACGCGTGAACTCCTGATCGCGCTTGCGCAGCACGTCCATGATTTCTGCCGCGAGACCAACCTGACCCATGACGAATGGCGCAAGGGGCTGGAGTTCCTCGAATGGGCCGGCCGGATCACGTCGCCGGAACGCAACGAGTTTGTTCTCCTGTCGGATGTGCTCGGCATGTCCTCGCTGGTCGATATGCAACATTCGGTTGACGGCGCGACCAGTTCATCCGTGCTCGGACCGTTCCACGTTTCCAACCCACCGCCGCTCGCGGTCGGCGGTGACATGAAGCGGGACTTCGAGGGCGAGGTGCTGCTGGTCGAGGGCACCGTGAGGGACATGGACGGCAATCCGATTCCGCACGCCAAGATCGACATCTGGCAGACGGCGCCGAATGGCATGTATTCCAGTCAGGATCCTGATCAGGACCTGCACAGTTTCCACGGGCTGATGACGGCGGATGCTGACGGGCGCTACGCGTTCACGACCGTGCGTCCCGTGAGCTACACGGTGCCCGACGATGGTCCGGTCGGCGAAATTCTCCGCGCGGCGGGCCGGCATCCGTGGCGGCCATCGCACCTGCACTATATCGTGTCTTCGCCGGGCTACCGGACTCTCGTGACCGAAGTGTTCCCCGATGATGATCCCTATCTCGACCAGGACACGGTTTTCGGTGTGAGGGACGATCTGGTCATGCATTACGTGCCGCAACCGGCGGGCAGCTTTCCCGACGGGTTTGCTTTGTCTGGGCAGGTCACGGAAGCCTATAGCCGCGTTGATTTCGATCTTGTGCTGGCGCCGGAGGAAACCTGAGGCCGTATCGCAGCGGGCAGCCGCTTCGCGGTCGCCCGCGCCTCAATCCTCGAAATATTCGCGGCGGGTGTTGTAGATCTTCTCGACCGTCGGATCGAGCCGCATCAGGTGGCGGCGGATGACCTCTTCGGTCCGCAGCACATCGCCGCCGCGCAGCGCCGCGACAAGGTCCTCATGGTCCACGATCAGCTCTTCCATGCTTTCCTTGCTGGTCAGCGACAGGATGCAGAGCCGATCGATCTGGGTCTTGTTGGCCGCGATCGTGCGGAAGGCGAAAGCGGCGCCTGACGCTTCGCAAAGCAGTTCGTGGAACCGGTAGTCGAGCCCGTGGAACCGGTCTACATCGCCGACCGCCACCGCTTCCCGCTGGGCGTCGAGATTCTCGTCGATCCGGTCGTCATGGCGGCCGGTCCAGTTGCGGGCGCCCTTGCGCAGGACCTCAACCTCGACCGCGGTGCGGATGAAGCGCGCATTCTCGATCCCCTCGCGGGAGAACTGGCGCACCTCGGTTGCCTTCTGCGGGCGGATCAGGAGCAGGTTCTGGAGGCCGAGCCTGTTGAACGCGTCGCGCACGGGCTGGCGGGACACGCCGAACCTCTTGGCGACTTCCGCTTCGGAAATCTTGTCGCCCGGCAAGAGCGACAGAGACACGATTTCCTCATACAGGTGGTCGTAGACGATATCCGCGCTCGTGCGGCGTTCCCCTACCTCGTTCAAAACGGCCATAAACCTCTCCTCGACCGGCAATGGTATACTAGTCTACCAATCCCGTCCATCCCCTAGCGCTCTCCGGCCCGACAGCGGGTGCAAACGGGAGTATGCGGGGCATGAAAGAGCGGCAGATGGGCCGACACAGGGCATTGCAAGCGAATGCTGACCCGTGGTCTATGGCACAGGAGGGGCTCCTCTTCTAGAGTGAAGCCGGATCAAAGCGGTGCCGGAGGATCGATAGGATGGCAAAGGACGGACATTCGGACTGGGTGGTCACCGGACCCGGCGCGCGGCGGCGGGTGCTGTCGGACAGCCCCGACCTGATGCTCGTGCTCTTCGATTTCGAGGAAGGGGCGGTCGGCCCGATCCACCAGCATCCGCATGTGCAGGGCACCTACGTGGCGTCCGGCCGGTTCCTGTTCGAAGTAGACGGCGAAGAGCGGGAACTGAATCCCGGCGACAGCCTCGTCATCCCGGGTGACACGCCGCACGGCTGCACCGCGCTGGAAGCCGGGCAGCTAGTCGACAGTTTTACACCGCGCCGCGACGATTTCCTCTGACCGCGGCCGCGGTGCTCAATCCTCCGGTATGCCCCGCGCGATGGCCGCGCCTGCTGCAATGGCCAGCGTTACGATCAGGAGTGTCAGCGCGCGGAAGAGGTCCATCTCCAGCGGACCGAACCGGATCACGCCGCCGCCTGCATTGAACGACAGCACGAGCCCGCCGAGCGCGGTCAGCCCCGCCATGAACAGCTGGTTTGCGGCGGTCAGGATGTTGATCGCGTGGAACCCGTCCTCGTCATTCACATAGCGCGCCTGATACATGGACCCGGCCATCATCTGCCCGGCATCGAGAATGCCGGCGAGGAAGTTGAACCCCAGGATCGCGCCGACACCGATGAACCAGGCCCGGCCATGGTCCGGCACGGTGGCGAAATCGGGCACCAGCAGCAGGATCGGGTAGAGGCCCAGCACACAGGTGAAATAGAGCAGGAAGATCCGCCGCTCGCCATGCCGGTCCGCCTGACGGCCCCAGATGAACACACTGAAGATCGGGCCAAGCATGTTGGCCACCACACTCAGCATCAGGATCGAGGCCGGCATGTTCAGCGTTCCGACCAGATAGAGCGTGAGGATCGGCCAGTGCAGGATGCCGATGATGAAGGCAAGCGCGAGCGGCCGGCGCAGAAGGCGGCTGTGCCGCAGGGTCGACCAGAAATGCCCTTTGCCGGAAAATGCCTGCAACTGTCCGGGTGGCGGCTGCGAAGGGATGCGGAAGAGCCAGTAGAGCGAGTTCAGAAGCAGCAGGATCACGACGACGAGCAGGATGCTGTGTTCCGTCCGGTCCAGAAGGTCGCCCACCAGCAACCAGCCGAACAGCGCGAAGGCGAGATTGGTAAACTGCTTGCCGGTCCGCAACCGGCCGAGAAATGCGCCTCGGTCACCGCGCGCTGTCACTTCGGCCACGAAATTCGTCCAGACGGCGTTCTGCAGGAACTCGTTGCCGAAGACGAAGAGCGCCGCGATGCCGAAGAGCACCGGCAGGCTGATCCAGTCTGTGGGAAGGCAGAGCAGCAGGAGCAGGCAGGCCAACTGGATGAACCGCGCGGCAATGGTCACGTCGCGGCGCGGGTAGCTTCGGATCCGGTCGAGGAACGGGTAGCGCAGGAGCACCACGAGCGGCAGCAGCGCCAGCATGGTGCTGATCTGACCGTCGCTGAACTGCATGACCTGCACGGCGAAGGCGACGAAGAACGGACCGGTCAGCATGTCCTTCGACAGCGAGCCGAGAAATGTGGAGCGGATGAGCTTTGTCTGCGCATCACGCTGGGCCGGCGTTGACGTGGCGCGGCGGGGCAGGGGGCGCGGTTCGGTCACGGGTGCATGCACCTGCCAGCGGTTCGAGCCGAATCACGCTGGACTGCCGTCATCGGTCTGATCGCGGCGTGACATGACGGCTTCTTGTCCGCTGACTGGCACTGGTGCCGAATAGATTTCCGCATCGATTCAGGCGCTTCGGTTCCGCTCAGGAAAAGCGCCGGGCGCAAGGCGGAAAGATTGCTTTTGCGCGTGCAGCGGCCTTGCCCCGCGCGCGATAGCCACCGCTTTCGGCCCGCGCGTGAAATTTTCTTTGACCCTAACATAATGTTTTCAGAACGATTTTCTTCCACTTGCCATGTTGTAATGACCAATTTTACAAATCCTGTCTTGCCACATGACTACTAGGATACTAGTCTCCATTTCAAGCTGGATCGCCCCGTCTGTCGGCAGAGATGATCCGCACCAAAACAGGTTTGGGAGGACCAATGTCGGGTGTCACGCTTGACCGTGTAGTCAAGGAATACGGAAATCTTCAGGTTGTCCATGGCGTCGACCTGCATGTCGCACCGCAGGAATTCGTGGTGCTCGTCGGTCCTTCCGGATGCGGAAAATCCACCACCTTGCGGATGATCGCGGGGCTCGAGGAAATCTCGGGCGGCACCGTCACGATCGATGGCCGCGTGGTCAACCGGGTCGCGCCGAAAGACCGCGATGTGGCGATGGTGTTCCAGAACTATGCGCTCTATCCGCATCTGAACGTGGCGGACAATATCGCCTTCGGTCTGCGCATCCGCCGCACGCCCAAGGCGCAGATTGCCTCCACGGTGGAGGAAGTCGCGGGCATTCTCGGCCTGACGGACTATCTGGAACGCCGTCCGGCCGACCTGTCGGGCGGCCAGCGCCAGCGGGTGGCCATGGGCCGCGCGATCGTGCGCAATCCCAAAGTGTTCCTGTTCGACGAGCCGCTCTCGAACCTCGATGCGAAGCTGCGCACCCAGATGCGGGCCGAGATCAAGCGGCTGCACAAGCGGCTTGGCGCGACCAGCATCTACGTGACCCATGACCAGGTGGAGGCGATGACGCTGGCCGACCGGATCGTGGTGATGAGCGACGGGCGGATCGAACAGGTCGGCACGCCGATGGACCTGTTCCTCAATCCTGCCAACACGTTCGTTGCGGCCTTCCTCGGCTCGCCTCCGATGAACATGATCGACGCGACTGTGCGCGGCGGTGACGCCGGCCCGGTGGCCGAGTTCCACGGCCAGTCGATCCGGCTCGGCAACATCCCCGAACTGGCACAGGCCGACGGGCGCAAGATCACGATCGGCATCCGCCCCGAATATGTGACCCTGTCCGAGGCCGAGGCCCAGAACCCTGTTGATATCTCGCTCGACCTGATCGAGACGCTCGGATCCGAGGCGCTCCTGCATGCCACGCTCGGGGACAAGCCCTTCGTGATGCGCGCGCCCACCGAGGGCGATATCGACCGGCTGAACGGCGTGTCGAAATTCCATATCGACCCGTCGCTCGTCCATGTGTTCGACGGCGAGACCGGGCGTGCGATGCCCGCGGCGCAGGACGCCGCGGCATGAGCATCTTCAACCCCAAGATGGGCGGCCCGGTGGAGGAGCGGATTGCCCTCGCCGAGGAAGCCCTGCATGACACCGAGCGCGGGCGCATCACCAAGGTGGGCGACCATCTGAAACGCGAGTGGCAGCTATACCTGATGCTGCTGCCGCTCCTGATCTGGCTGCTCGTCTTCCTCTACAAGCCGATGTACGGGCTCCAGATCGCTTTCAAGGACTATTCGATCTTCCGCGGCGTCGCAGCGAGCCCGTGGATCGGGTTCGAACATTTCGAGACCCTTTTCGGCAACGAGCAGTTCCTGCGGGCGGTGAAGAACACCGTCATCATCAGTTTCTACGGATTGCTGTTCGGATTTCCGGTGCCGATCATCCTTGCGCTGATGTTCAACGAGATCCTGAACAAGACGTTCAAGAAATCGGCCCAGACCATCGTCTATCTGCCGCATTTCATCTCGTCGGTGATCATCGCGGGGATCGTCATCACCGCATTCTCGCCCTCGGCCGGCATCGTGAACACGGCGCTTGGCTGGTTCGGGATCGACCCGATCTACTTCCTGACCAAACCCGAATGGTTCCGCCCGATCTTCATCGGCACGGGCATCTGGCAGGAGGCGGGCTTCCAGTCGATTGTCTATCTGGCCGCCATCGCCGGCGTGTCACCCACGCTCTACGAGAGCGCGGTGGTCGACGGTGCCTCGCGCTGGCAAATGATGTGGAAGATCACGCTGCCCTCGATCCTGCCGACGATCATCATCATGCTGATCATCCGGATCGGGAACATCCTCGAAGTGAGCTTCGAGATGGTGATCCTGCTCTACCAGCCGGCCACCTACGAGACGGCCGACGTGGTCAACACCTTCATCTATCGCCAGGGCATCCAGGGCGGCCAGTATGACATGGCCGCCGCGGCAGGGCTCTTCAACGCCGTGGTCGCCTTCGTCCTCGTGATGACCGCGAACACGATCTCCAAGCGCTACTCGCGCACGTCGCTCTGGTGAGGGGGAACAACCGATGTTCAACATGAGCCTCTATTCCCGCGGGGACCGGATCTTCGTTATCGTCAACATGGTGCTGATCGGCCTGTTCGCCATCTCCACGCTCTATCCGTTCATCTACATTGCCGCCCTGTCGCTGAGCTCCGGCTTCGAGGCGCGGGCCGGCAACGTGGTGCTGACCCCGGTCGAGTTCACCATCGAGGCCTACAAATACGTGCTCTCGGACAGCCAGTTCTGGATCTCCTACAAGAACACGTTCATCTACACGATCGGCGGCACGCTGATGAGCCTCGCGTTCATCATCCCCGGTGCCTATGCGCTGTCGCGGCCGCAGCTTTACGGGCGGCGGTTCTGGAACCTCACGGTGGCATTCACCATGTGGTTCAACGCGGGCCTGATCCCCTTCTTCCTCAACATGCGCGACCTCGGGCTGCTCGACAGCTATTTCGGGATCATCATCGGCTTTGCGGTGAACGGGTTCAACGTGATCCTGCTGCGCAACTTCTTCGAGAGCGTTCCGAAGAGTTTCGAGGAAGCGGCGCGGATGGATGGTGCCAACGAGTTCCAGGTGCTGTGGAAAGTCTATGTGCCGCTTTCCAAACCGGCCATCGCGACGGTCGCGCTCTTCTGCATCGTCTCGCGCTGGAACGGCTTCTTCTGGGCGATGGTGCTTCTGCAGGACGAGGACAAGATTCCGCTTCAGGTCTTCCTGCGGCACACGATCGCGACCCTGTCCGACGATCAGGAATTCGGCACGACCCTGATCGATGCGGCCTATTCGTTCGAGACCGTGTCGGGCGCGATCATCGTCTGCTCGATCATCCCGGTCCTGATCGTCTACCCGTTCATCCAGAAATACTTCGAGAAGGGCATCCTTCTCGGGGGTGTCAAAGAATAATCGATAAACGCAACAGGAGGAAAATATGCGGAAATCGACACTGATCGGCGCTCTGCTCGCCGGATCGACACTGGGGGGAGGCGCGGCATATGCCGACGACCATCTCCGGATCGTCGACGAGCCCCTGGAACTGACCATCCAGATGAACCACGCCCGCTACCCGGTCTATGAGGAAAGCTGGCCGGTCGAGCAGGCCGCGCGCGAACTGACCGGCATCCACCTGAAGGACGCGACCGTCGGCGCCAACATGCGCACCGACGAGAATACCGGCAAGACCGAGGCGCTGAACCTGATGCTGGCGACGGGCAACATCCCCGATATCGTCGGGTCGAGCCGCCTGAAAGACTTCGTGAACCAGTACGGTCCCGAAGGCGCTTTCGTGCCGCTCAACGATCTGATCGAAGAGCATGCGCCGAACCTGAAAGCCTATTTCGCGGAGCGCCCGGAAATCGCCGCGGCCATCTCGGCGGCTGACGGGAACATGTACTACATCCCCTACCTGCCGGACGGCAAATACGGCCGCGCCTACTTCATCCGCTACGACTGGCTGGAGAAACTGGGCCTCGAAGTGCCGGAGACCGTGGAAGAGGTCGAAGAGGTGCTGCGCGCCTTCAAGACCCAGGATCCGAACGGCAATGGCATGCAGGACGAAGTGCCCTTCTTCGCCCGCCAGTGGCCGGAGCTGATCCGTCTCGTGACGCTCTGGGACGGCCGGTCCTCGGGCTCCGACACCTATCACGATTTCTACGTCGACAATGGCGAGCTGAAGCACCCCTATGCGGGCGAAGGCTATCGCGACGGGATCTCCAACCTCGCGCGCTGGTATGCCGAAGGTCTGGTGGATGCCGAAGTGTTCACCCGCGGCTCCTCCGCGCGTGAATATCTCCTGTCCGAAGATCTGGGCGGCATGACCCACGACTGGTTTGCGTCCACTTCGGGCTATAACCGCCTGTCGGAAAGCATCGAGGGCTTCGAGTTCAAGGCCTTCGCCCCGCCGGCATCCGTGTCCGGCAAGCGGATCGAGGAACATCGCCGCATTCCGATCAAGCCCGACGGATGGGCCATCGGCGGCATGAACGAGCATCCGGTCGAGACGATCAAGTATTTCGACTTCTGGTTCACCGAGGAAGGCCGCCGTCTGGCCAACTTCGGCGTCGAGGGCCAGCAGTATGAAATGGTCGACGGCAAGCCGAAGTTCACTGACGCGGTGCTGAACAGCGACCAGCCGGTGAACAACCAGCTCTACGGTGTCGGCGCGCAGCTTCAGGCGCGTGGCTACTTCCAGGACTATGCCTACGAAGAGCAGTGGTCGAACGAGTTCGCGCTCGAGGGCATCGCGCTCTATGACCAGGGCGACTACCTGATCGACCAGTTCCTGGGCGTGGCGTTCGATGCCGAGGAGCAGAAGGTCTACGACCGCTACTGGCCGACCATCCGCGACTATATGCTGGAGCGCCAGCAGGGCTGGATCCTGGGCAATGGCGATGTCATGGCCGAGTGGGACGACTATCTCGCGACGCTCGATGACATGGGCTACCAGGACGTGCTCAAAGTCATGAACTCGGCCTACAAACGCCAGTATGGCGGCTGAATAGCTGACTTGAAAACCGGGACGCGCGCAACCCGACCGCGCGCGTCCCACTCAACCTTCCCGCATTTCGGAGATCAATTGCATGTCAACGGACGCACCTTCTTTGTCCAATGTGACCCTCGACGAACCCGCTGCCGGCCGGCTGAACATCCAGTATGCGCCGACCGAAACCAGCGTGCTTGCCGAGAACCCGCCGCGCTTCACGTGGTTGCCGGTCATCGAGGACGAGGCGCGCTACATGCTCCGCCTGTCAGCCGATCCGGCCTTCCCGGATGCAGACACGACGGTGATCACCGATCTGCCGCTCAATTTTCATACGCCCGACACGGCGCTGGCCCCGGGCAGCTATCACTGGTCCTACGCCGTCTGGGACCCAGCCGGAGGGGCGCGTGCCTCGGACTGGAGCAGCACGCGCAGCTTCACCGTCGCGGATGGCCTGCCCGAGACGCCGCTGCCCGGACGCGCGGCGCGCTACGCCAAGGCCGGCAAGGCGCATCCGCGCCTCTGGCTCGATGCCAAGGCGCTCAAAAGCTTCTCTGCTGCGGTGGCCGCCGACGCGGATCATTGCAACTGGCAGACCTTTTTCGACAAATCCGTCCAGCCGTGGATGGACCGCGAGATCATGGAAGAGCCGGCCGGCTATCCCGGCCACAAGCGCACGGCAGATGTCTGGCGCGCGACCTATATCGCCTGTCAGGAATTGATCTACGCGATCCGCCATCTGGCCATCGCGGGCAAGGTCACCGGCGATGCCGCCCTGACGGCGCGGGCCAAGGACTGGCTGCTGGCCGTGGCCGAATGGGACCCGGCGGGCACGACATCGCGCGGATATACCGACGAATGGGCGTTCCGCGTGAACGTGGCGCTCGCATGGGGCTATGACTGGCTGCATGACGACCTGTCGGACGACGAACGGGACCGCGTGCGCGACGCGCTGCTCGCCCGCACACGCGAGACCGCCGACCATGTGATCCGGCATGCGACCATCCATGTCTTTCCCTATGACAGCCACGCGGTGCGCGCCGTCTCCGCCGTGCTGGTGCCGGCCTCGATCGCGCTCCTTCACGATGCCGAGGAGGCGCGGGACTGGCTCGACTATTCGATCGAGTTCCTGTCGACCGTCTATTCGCCCTGGGGCGACAGCGACGGCGGCTGGGCCGAGGGGCCGCATTACTGGATGACCGGCATGGCCTATCTGACGGAGGCAGCCAACCTTTTGCGCGCCTATGTCGGCATCGACCTCTACAAACGGCCCTTCTTCCAGAAGACGGGCGATTTCCCGCTTTACACCAAGGCGCCTGATACGCGCCGCGCGACCTTCGGCGACGACAGCACCATGGGCGACCTGCCCTGCCTCAAGATCGGCTACCTTCTGCGCCAGTTCGCGGGCGTCACCGGCAACCGTGCCTATCAATGGTATTTCGAGGAGATCTGCCGCAACGATCCGGGCACCGAGGGCGCCTTCTACAATTACGGCTGGTGGGACCTTAATTTCGACGATCTGGTCTATCGCCACGATTTCCCCGAAGTGGACGCTGCGGCCCCGCCGGCCGAGGAAGCGCTGCGCTGGTTCCGCGGGATCGGCTGGGTCGCCATTCAGGAGCGGATGGACGATCCAGACGGTCATATACAGTTCGTGATGAAGGCTAGCCCCTACGGGTCGATCAGCCACAGCCACGGCGATCAAGGGGCCTTCTGTCTGGCCGCTTTCGGGGAGGATCTGGCGATCCAGTCCGGCCATTACGTCGCCTTCAACTCCACCATGCATCAGGGCTGGCGGCGCCAGACCCGGTCGAAGAACATGCTGCTGATCGACGGGCAGGGGCAATATGCCGACAAGGACAAGGCGCGCGCCCTGCGGGCCACGGGCCGCATTCTGGAGGCGACGGAACATCCCGACCATGTCTGCATCCGGGCGGACGCAACTGCCGCCTATGCCGAGGTCGACCCTGACATCACGCGGGTCGAGCGCGATGTCTATTTCGTCAACAAGAGCTATTTCGTCATCGTCGACCGGGTGGATGCCGAACGGCCGGTGACGCTCGATTTCCTTCTGCATGCCAACGGGCCGATGCAGCTTGGCGAGACGACCTTCCGCTATACCGGCGAACGGGCCGGCTTCTACGGCAAGCTCCTCTGGTCGGAGGCCGGTGCCGCCACGCTCACGCAGGAAACAGGTTTTCCGGGCGTCGACCCGGCGGAATATGAGGGGCTGCCCGTCAGCACCTGCCTGAAGGCGCAGTTCCCCAAAGCCCGCCACCACCGGATCGCGACGCTGCTCGTGCCCTATCCGCTGGCGGCACCGCGGCGCGTCTTCTCCTTCCTCGATGACCAGGGATACGACTGCGACCTCTATTTCACCGACGCCGAGGAGCGCAGCTTCAAGGTCGTCGTGCCAAAGACTTTCGACATCGGTCGCCGGCTGGAGGCCGGTGATCCGAGCAACAGCAAAGGGACAAAATCATGAATCTCAAGGGCAAGACAGCCATCGTCACCGGCGGTGGCCGCGATATCGGGCGGGCATGCGTCATGGCGCTGGCGGAAGCCGGGGCAAATGTCGCCATCAACTATCATTCGAGCGCCGAGGGCGCCGAGAGCGCGGTGGCCGAGATCACGGCCAAGGGCGGCAAGGCCTTCGCGATGAAGGGCGACATGACGAACCCCGATGATGTGAACGCGCTTGTCGACCGGGCCGCGTCCGAACTGGGGGGCGTGGACATTCTGGTCAATAACACGGGCGGTCTCATCGGCCGGAAATCCATCCTCGAGATGGATCTCGACCATTGGCAGAAGGTAATGGACCTGAACCTCACCTCCATCTTCCACGCCGTGAAAGCGGCCGTACCGCGGATGAAGAACGGCGGCGCGATCGTGAACATCGCCAGCCAGGCCGGTCGCGACGGCGGTGGCCCGGGCGCCGCGGCCTATGCCACCTCGAAGGGCGCGGTCATCACGCTGACACGCGCGCTGGCCAAGGAGCTCGGCCCCGATATCCGGGTCAATTCCATCAACCCCGGCATGATCGACACGGATTTCCACAACATCTTCACCAAGGATGCCGTGCGCACCGCCGTGGCCAATGCCACGCCGCTCAAGCGCGAAGGCCGCCCCGAGGAAGTGGGCGATCTGGTCGCCTATCTGGCGTCGGACAAGGCCAGCTTCATGACCGGCGCGTCGGTGGATCTGAACGGCGGTACCGTCTTCTCCTGACCGTTTCCTGACCGCAGGCCTGCTCGGCCGAAGAGCAGGTCTCCGGTCTCGCGCCCCGGTTGGTCCTCCCTTCCGGGGCGCGGCCCTGTGCACGGCGCCAATGGTGCCGTGCCGCCCCTTGCACTCGCGCACCGATCCATGCCCATCTGTCGACGGACCCTGACGGCAGGAGGCGGCTGTGCCGACATTCGATTATCAAGGGCGGGAGATCAGCTACCGCACGGCCGGCACGGCCGGACCGCTGGTTCTGTTCCTGCATTGCTCCAGCAGTCATAGCGGCCAGTGGAAGGGCCTGATGGAGACGCTGTCGCCGCGGTTCCGCATTGTCGCGCCGGACCTGCACGGCTACGGGCGCAGCGCCCCGCTGCCCCGCGACGGAAGCTCTTTCCGGATCCACGATGCGGGTGCCGTCGCGGCGCTGGTCGAGGATGCCGGAGCAGGGCCTGCGCATCTGGTCGGCCATTCCATGGGCGCGACGGTGGCAGTGCAGACCGCGCTCGACCACCCCGCGCAGGTTGCGAGCGTGACCCTCATCGAGCCGGTCCTGTTCGGCCTTCTGGAAGTGGCCGGCGATCCGCTCCGTCTCGACTATCTGCAGATCGCCCATGACATGATGGTTCTGATGGACCGCGATGCGCGGGCCGACGCCGCGCAACGGTTCATGGATTTCTGGATGGGGGCAGGGGCGTTCGATATGCTCGACGCCCACACACGCGACTATGTGGTCGCCACTATCGACCGGGTGATCGACGACTGGCGCGGCATTTCGCATATGGCGCCCGATGCGCTCGGGATCGCGGATATCGCGGCGCTCGACCGTCCTGTCGAACTGATCTGGTCGGATGCGACCCATGCCTCGGTGCAGGCGATCATGGCCCGCCTGGCCGACAGTCTGCCGCAGGCGCGATGCAGGCAATTCGCGGGCGGCGGTCATATGGCGCCCGTCACCCGGCCCGATCTGGTGGAGCCGCATATCCGCGCGGCCCTCGACAGGTTCACCGGGTAAGGCCGAAAGTCAGGCGCTGTAGCGCTGGCTTTCGGCGGCTTCCGCATCGGCGGGCGGCGCAGGCGCGACGGCTGCGAGCGCCCCCTGCAGCGACACGGTGCCGAGCGTTTCCCCTTCGGGTCCGACCACGGCGCAGACCCCGTCAGGAGCGGCGGCGAGCGTC
Organism: Oceanomicrobium pacificus; assembly: GCF_009833495.1. GTDB lineage: Bacteria > Pseudomonadota > Alphaproteobacteria > Rhodobacterales > Rhodobacteraceae > Oceanomicrobium > Oceanomicrobium pacificus. The sequence goes on from NZ_WUWG01000003.1 coordinate 22,101, forward strand.
GTCAGCGCCTGTTCGATCGTCATGCTGGCGGGGATCGCGGCACCGGAGGTCAGCTTGCGCCCCGGCTCCATGATCGCGGCCACTTTCAGAACCCGCGCACGGTTAATGTCCTTGGTGAAGTCGGCAATGTAGCTGTCCGCCGGGCGCAGCACGATGTCCTGCACCTCACCCTTCTGGATCACTTCCCCGTCACGCAGGATGGCGATCTGGTCGCCCAGCCGCAGCGCCTCGTCCAGATCATGGGTGATGAAGACGATGGTCTTGTGCAACTCTTCCTGCAGGTCGAGCAGGATGTTCTGCATCTCGGTCCGGATGAGCGGATCGAGCGCGGAGAAGGCCTCGTCCATCAGCAGGATCTCCGCATCGGTTGCCAGCGCGCGGGCAAGGCCGACGCGCTGCTGCATCCCGCCCGACAGCTGGCCGGGATAGCGGTCCTCATATCCCGCAAGGCCCACCCGTTCGATCCAGTGACCGGCGCGGTTCGCCGCATCGGCCCCTTCGATCCCCTGGATCGTCAGCCCGTATTCGACATTCTGCTGGACGGTCCGGTGCGGCAGCAGCCCGAAATGCTGGAACACCATAGAGGCGGTGAACCGGCGCAGGTCGCGCAATTCGCCCGCATCCATCTGGGTGACATTCTGGCCGTTGATCAGGATGTCGCCTGCCGTCGGCTCGATCAGCCGGTTGATATGGCGGATCAGAGTCGACTTGCCGGAGCCGGACAGGCCCATGATGACCTGGATGCGGCGTTCGGGAATGTCGATGTTGATGTCCCGCAGGCCCAGAACATGGCCGTGCTTGTCCAGAAGCTCGGCCTTCGACATGCCGTCCTTCACCAGCGGCAGCACCTTTTGCGGCGTGTCGCCGAAAATCTTGTAAAGCTCGCGGATCCTCAGTTTCGGCTCAGCCATTTTTTCCATCCATTCGGTGGGCCTGAAGGCGCTTGCCATAGGTCTGCGAGACGCGGTCGAAGATGATGGCGAGCGCCACGATGGCCAGCCCGTTCATCAACCCCAGCGCCAGATACTGGTTCGAGATCGCGCGCAGCACCGGCACGCCCAGCCCTTTCACGCCGATCATGGAGGCGATCACCACCATGCCGAGCGCCATCATGATCGTCTGGTTCACACCGGCGAAAATATTGGGCAGCGCGAGCGGGATCTGCACCCCGAAGAGCCGCTGGCGGTAATTGGCGCCAAACGCATCTGCGGCTTCCAGCACCTCCTTGTCGACGAGCCGGATGCCTAGGTTGGTCAGCCGGACGATCGGCGGGATCGCGTAGATGCAGACCGCGATCAGGCCTGGCACCTTGCCGATGCCCAGAAGCATGACGACCGGGATCAGGTAGACGAAGCTCGGGATGGTCTGCATCACGTCGAGCACCGGCGTGATCGCGGCCTGTGCGCGGTCGTAGCGGGCCATCAGGACCCCGATCGGGATGCCGACAACGATGCACAGGATGGTCGCGACCGAGATGATCGCGAGCGTCGCCATTGTGTCCTCCCACATCCCCAGATAGCCGATCACGAGGAAGGCGATGACGCTGCCCAGCGTGATTTTCCAGCTGCGCGCACCGAACCATGTCAGTGCGGCGATCACGCCGATGACGATCGGCCAGGGCGTGGCCAGCAGGAGTTTTTCGAACCAGATCAGGAATTGCAGGAGTGGGTTAAAGAAATCTTCCATCCCCTCCCCATATGTGCGGGAGAAGTCGCGGAACCCGGCATCGATCGCCTTTTTCAGGTCGCGGAGCTGTTCCCGTCCCATTTCGGGGAACTCGGTGAAAAATTCCATGCTTCGTCCTTCAGTTTCGTCTTCGGTCTGGCGTCCGATATGCGAAGGGCGCGGGCGGATCCGTCCGCCGCGCGCCCCACGATCTTTCCGCGGTCAGGCTCAGAGCGCTGCCTTGACCTTTTCGGCCACGTCAGCCGGCACCCACTCCGACCAGACCTCTTCGTGGTTGAGCAGGAATTCGAAAGCCGCATCTTCACCGCCGGCCTGATTGTCCTGCATGTAGACGAGCATGCCGTTCATCACCTCGCCGGGGAAGATCCGCTTCTTGAGATAGTCGATCGCGGGACCGCCCTCGTTCATGAACTTGTCGGTGATGACCGTGTGCACCTCGGACTTGGTCCAGGCCGAGGGTTTCGGGTCGGCACATTCCTGTTCCGGCTTCACGAGGCAGCCGTCCCAATTGTCCTTGCCGGCAAACTCCACCTCGAAGGGGATCAGCTGCATATTGTGCTTGCCGATCATCGCGGTGGGCGACCAGTAGTAGCCGAACCAGTATTCGTCACGCTCCACGGCCTTGGTCATGGAGCCGTCAAGTCCGGCGGCCGAACCGGGATCGACCAGCACCCAGCCCTTGTCTTCCATCTCGAAGGCGCGGAACAGGTTGGCATTCACCAACTGGCAGCCCCAGCCTGCGGGGCAGCCGACAAAGGCCCCCTTTGACGGGTCTTCGGCATAGGGGAAGAGGTCGGGGCGTTCGAGGATCTTCTCGACCGTGTCGAGGTCGGGATGGTCGGCCACGAATTTCGGGGTCACCCACCAGCCTTCGCCCAGATCGGTGATCGGCCCGTCGACCGTGCTGTGCAGGCGCCCTTCGGAGAAGGCGACCTCCAGCGGTTCGCGGACCGCGTTGATCCAAAGCTCGCCGGCCACGCCGGGCTCACCCTTTTCATTCATGGAAGCGAAAGTGGTCTGGGTTGCGCCGGGCACCAGTTCCACGTCGCAGCCATATCCTTCCTCGAGGATGATCTTGTCGACATTGGCCATCAGCTCGCCCGAGGCCCAGTTCCATTCGGCCATGCTGACCGAACCGCACTCGTCAGCCTGTGCCAGACCCGGCAGCGCCATCATTCCGCCTGCGCAGCCCAGTACCAGAAGTTTCTTGAGAGTCATTGGGGTCCCCCCGTCTCATCATCAGATCCAGCGGCAAAATCCCTGTTGCCGCCGCGACCGCCCCGGATGGGCGATTTCCCCCCGCACCGATACCGGCAGGTTGGGGAGCAAGCCTTAGCGAAACATGTATGCTGCTGCATATCAACCCCGCTGCCCGAGTCCGTTCCCGCTTTGGACCCGCCCGGTTCGCCCTGTCGCCGAACCCGCACAATCCGTTGCAAGAATTTGAAAAAGAAGCCGAAATCTGAACTGTAGGGATGCGATCTCTCCGGTCATTCTCGGCTGACGCCAGGTCACCTGAAGACCGCGACGGGAACGGGCTGTTCACGCTTGCTCACATTCCGGGAATGGCGGGCCGTGTTGGCAGTCTGGATCAACAGCGAAGTCCGGAAATGCGGGAGGGGTCGTTGCCGCGCCTATTGTGCCCCCACAGCAGCGGCATGCAGAGTGCTCCGAGCCGCATTTCCGGGTTCTCCACCAGAGCCTTACGATACCGCACCACCAACGCCCTGTCATTCGGGGCGCTTGGCATGGGCGGATGATTGCCTAAAATCCAAACAAATTGGGAAATGTTTCGGTCCCGGTCACCGGAAAACGCAGTCGTGCAGGTGTGCGCCTGAACCGCTTGGACGGCTGACGTCAGCGCAGGTTCACATCCGCCCGATCCGTTCCAACCCGTCGACAAGGCAGGCTTGTCCGTCCGCTTCCAGCTTCGCCTTCAGCCCGTTGCGATCGCCGGTGGTGGCGGCCAGTTTTCGCAGGAGCGCGTCACGGCCCACCGGGCTGTCGATGAAGGTGCGGGTCGGGATCAGTGCCTCGACCGGACTGCCGAGGGTGAGGATCGAGCGGTAGCCCCCCAGTGCCTCGAAGAGCGTGGCCGTGCAGGCCGCACTGTCCTCGGCACAGAGCGCATCGCAGGCGGCACGGAGCGGCGCGGCGAGGTCGGCTTCCGCGAGCCAGCCAGCACCTACTTTCCCCTTCAGGGGATGCCCGTCGGGCAGGGCTGCACGCGCGGTTGCCGCATCATCACTGTCAGCCCCGGTTTCGTCCCAGACGAGCATCTCCATCGTGTCGGGATAGCGCGGATCACCTGCCGCTGCGGCAAACCCGCTGCGTTCGCGTGCCGCGAGCGCAATCAGTGCCATCCGCGCGGCGCGCGGCTCGCCCAGGTCGACGAATGCGAGCGCATCATCGAACGATGCATCGACGGACCAGATCGCCTGCCAGGCGCGCGCTAGCGGATCATCGGAGGCCGCGATCCAGACTGTGCCCGACAAGCCGCCCGGCTGGCGCAAAAGCGCGATCCGCGCATCCCGGTCAAGGCTTTCCAGCCAGGGGCCCTGCAAGTCTGCGGTCTTGTCGATGACCGAGATCAGGACCTGTGCCGCGTCGCTCTCTTGACGCGCCAGATCTGCCAGCGCGGGCAGTGCGGTCTCCTCTTCTCCGGCGAGCCAGGCCGAGACCGCATCGACAAAGGCGGGATCAACTGCGCCGTCCGGCGCGGCGCGGGCCGAGGTCGCGGCAAAAGCTGCCACGGCGATGGCACCGCCAAGAAGATAGGTCAGAAAACGGGTCATGCGGGGCACTCCGATCGCAGGCAAGTCCTTGCCAACTCTAGGCAAACAGGATCGACGCTTGCAAGCATCGCGGCCTTGACCCCGATCAAGGCAGCCCTGTGGCGAGGTGCCTATCCTGCGCATCGAAAGGAGCCTGCCATGACCCTTGCCGAACCGAAAACCGCCCGCAAATCCCGAAGCGGCGCAGACAAGCCCCGCCCGAAGCCGGACGCTTCCGCACTCTTCGAGACCGGGACTTATCCCTATCCGGACAAGATGGACCGGGGGACGTACGAGAAGGAAAAAGCAGCGCTTCAGGCGGAACTCCTGAAGGTGCAGCTCTGGGCGGAGGAGGCAGGCGAGAAATTCGTCCTGCTCTTCGAGGGCCGCGACGCGGCCGGCAAGGGCGGCACGATCAAACGGTTCATGGAACATCTGAACCCGCGCGCGGCGCGGGTCGTCGCCCTCAACAAACCCACATGGGAGGAAAACGGCCAATGGTATTTCCAGCGCTATCTGGAACATCTGCCGACCGTGGGTGAAATGGTCTTCTATGATCGGTCCTGGTACAACCGCGCCGGGGTCGAGCGGGTGATGGGATTCTGCGCACCCAATGACTATCTCGAATTCATGCGGCAGGCGCCGTCGCTGGAGCGGATGCTGGTCCGGTCGGGCATCCGGCTTCACAAATACTGGTTCTCGGTCACGCGGGAAGAACAGCAGGCGCGGTTTCGGTCCCGCCAGACCGACCCGCTGAAGCGCTGGAAGCTGAGCGCCATCGACGTGGCCTCGCTCGACCGGTGGGACGACTATACCGAGGCCAAGGAGGCGATGTTCTTCTACACCGACACGGCCGATGCGCCCTGGACGGTGATCAAGTCGAACTGCAAGAAACGCGCGCGGCTCAACTGCATGCGGCACTTCCTGTCGACGGTCGACTATCCGGACAAGGACCATGCGATTGCGACCCCGCCGGACCCGCTCATTGTCGGGCGGGCCGAGCAGGTCATCAGTCGCGCGGACCATATCCTGGCCACGTCGCTCCACCCGGCGACACGCAAGAATGGCGGCGAGCCGCCGGCGGACCTTCGGCGTACCTGAATTTCTTTCCAGGCAGGCTGTTTGCACGCTAGGCTGACCCCAAAACAGCGGGAGCAGCGCGTGGACGAGCAGATTTTCCAACGGTTTGCCCGGCGGGAAGCGGAACATTGGTGGTGTATCGGCCGACGCGCGATCCTGCGGGACACGGTCGCCGCCGAGATCCCGAAGCCCGATGGCCGGCCCTTGCGGATTCTGGATGCCGGTTGCGGCACCGGCGGCAACCTGCCCGTTCTGGCCGAATTCGGAGACGTGGACGGGTTCGAGTTCAATGACGGCGCGGCCGCGCTCGCATCGGAACGGCTCGGCAAGCCCGTTCCCTTCGGCGCCTTGCCGGACGGCATTCCCGACTATCCCGACCCGTTCGACCTGATCGTGTTGCTCGACGTGCTCGAACATATCGAGGATGACCGCGCCACGCTTCGAAATCTGGCTGCCAAACTGGCGCCCGACGGGCGTTTGCTCGTGACCGTGCCGGCTTTCCAGTTCCTATGGTCGCGACATGACGAGTTGCACCACCATTTCCGGCGGTACACGAAGGCGACGCTGTCCGCTGTTGCGCAGGATGCCGGCCTGACGGTCGAGAAGAAGTTCTACTTCAACAGCACGCTTTTTCCGGCGGCCGTTGCGCAACGCATGGCGATGCGGCTGAAGCAGAGCGATGCTCCGGACGCCGATGTGCCACGACCGGTGATCAACGAGACGTTCAAGCGGATCTTCCTTGCCGAACGCCACATCGTGCGACATGTGCCGATGCCGGTCGGGCTGTCGCTCGGGGCAGTTTTGACGCTGAAGGATTGAACACACGGTTTACCTATTCCGTTCAGCTTCATCCGGTCGCTTGCCATCGCGAGACATAGTCGCCCTGTAGCGCCTTACCGGTCCCATGCGACGCTGACTTGCGCACCGCGTAGAAAAGGTAGCTGCGTTGCGGCGTGAGTTTGCCACGCGCTCGAACGCGGTTTCCTGTTCCGGTCGGGTCCTCGATGCGCCAAGGCTTGTCGCGCGGGCGCTCCGGGATCAGCATGCAATCGATAAGTTCGCAGTTGCAAGCGCGGACCCAGAAGGCAAACACCAGTTCCGGACTGAACTGGTAGAAGCCATGCCCGAACCAGTTGTTGCCGGGTGCCATGGACATGAATATGCCGCCGTCTTTCAGGAGCCGATATGCGTTCGTCATGGATGTCTTTACATCGAAGACATGCTCCAATGTGCCGCCATCGAAAACGAAGTCGTATGTGCCTTCCAAAGAGTCCGGGATCGGGTCGTTCAGGTCGTGCACATGGGTTGCGCCTTCGAAGTCCGAAAAGTCGAGGCTGTCGACTTGCCCGGCGCCGAGTGCGCGAAACAACGGCTCGGTGTATCCCTCTGGATCGGAGAGTTGGCTTAAAGGCGTTCGCTGACCTATTTGTCGTAAGCGCTGTTCCGCAAGCGTCTTGAAATGCGGCCGGGTGATATGCAGCTTTTGACGGCCAAGCATCACCATCGTGAAGTTCGGCTCGAGATGAGGCGTGATACTCAGGAGTTGCGTCAGAACTGCAATATCTATTCCCATCGGATGTTCCTAAACTTTGTGCACCACAAGAACCTGGTCCTTTCGGCGCTTCAGGAATTTAGCCTGGAACAAAAAACACCCACTAAATGTATTGGATATTTCGTTGAACGCTTCTTGCAGTCCGGAAACAGGATGCGTGAATGAATTGGTCTCCAGATACTCGCCGAAGAGCGCAGCAGTTTTTGGATAACCGCGTGTTTCATAGACAGGGGGCTGCCAACGAAGATCTTCAATAATGTAGAGGCCGCCGGACTTAAGCTTTGGAAAAAGATGGACAAATGCATGTTGCTGATGATGCGACGCATGACTGGCATCATCGATGATGATGTCAAAAGCCTCTTGCTCGGCCGCAACCTCTGCGATCTCGACCTCGTTGTCCATGTTGCACCTGATGAAGGTGAAGCGCGGATCCGAGAACCATGAAAAGTCCGATACATCCAATCCGGTGATATGCGCTTTTCTGAAATACTCCAGCCACATACGCACCGAAGGAAGATCCGTCGTCTGCCGGTCGACGGACCGTTCGTGTTCAGGACCTCCGATCTGAAGGCCCATCTCCAGAAACCTGATGTCCCTGTCGCGAAATGGGGCAAAGAGCATGTGATAGAGTTCAGTATATCTGTGCTTTCCCGGTCCCTTGTCAGACCCGAACTTTTCGGCCAGTGCGGATAGGTCATTCATCTTGGGTCTCAGTGTCTTTCGTCGGAATGGGCGCTTGCTCGGGATCTATGCCATGCTTTTCAAGCAGGACATCCATGTAACTGCCCGGCTCCGGTCGCCCGCCGATATGGCTCAAACGAGCTCTGATACGGCGTCCATAGAAATGCACGGAATAGGTTGAATCGAGAACCCGACGGGCAACGCGTTCTAGCGCTTTGGATTTGGTCAGCATCCGGCGGCGTTGGAACGGGATAGGATAGAGACCGCTCGTCGGCTGGGCAAATCTGTCTTCGCCGGTTTGTTTCAGGTGCCATGTGATGGCGTGGGGTCCCCAGACGCCCCAGGGCATCTCGCTGACATGTGTCGGTTCACCCGCGGCGGCGCGCGCGCGCATCCGCTCTTTCACCGGCTCTGAAAACCACGGCGGAATACCGTACTCGTCATTGGTCATATCCATGAGCGCTTGAAGTGCAGGACTGTTCTGCGGCAGTCCCAAAACGCCACCGTTGATATGGTGATCGGACTCCCAGCCGAAAAAATGACCTGTCTCAGTCTCGAACGGGCGAACGCAATAGGCGTCTGTGTCGGCCCAGATCACGTTGTTGGACTGGGCAAGCAGCCGGTATCGGAACACGTCGGAGAATAGTGCCAGGCTTCCGGTCCGGCCATGGGTGATGAACTGGTCGATATCGAGAACCGCGCGCCCGTCGCGCAACTCGGCAGCTTTGGGCACATTTTCTACCGGTCCGTAGTGATAGAGGATGGTCCGGTGCCCCGCGTCGATGAACGACTGGATGCAGAGTTGTTCGACATAGCTGAGTGGGCCTTCAACCCACAGCATGCAGATCGTTGGCAAGCTGCTATTTATCATAGGATTTCATCCGCCAAATCTGTTGTGCCACTCGTGTTCAAGATCCGACTCCAGTCCTTTTCATACAATCGTCTGAGATGGTCCCGCTCATGTTGTTTCCAGGGGTCGAAACGTTCAAATGTCTCTCCGCGCGGGTACTTGTCCTGAAATTCCTGCCGTCGCTCAATTGCGGCATCGGCACCGTGGGCTGCTGCGTATTCTTCGATAGCGTCGATTGCCCGCTGGGATGCGGACGGGCGGGACGATTTCCCCGTCGGGACCTTGATCCGATCAGGCGGCATTTGACCCTCGGTCATATGCTCGAAAATCTTCATGAACCGGTCTTTCATATCCTCATAGCGCCAGACGAAAAGCTGTGCATCGGGTGCTCGCTTTCGTAATAGCGCAAGGCAATCGGACCAATTAGGTGGGTGCTCCAGCACATTCTGGCACATCCGACGGTAGGGTATGTATTTGTATCCGTTCGCAGACCGGACAAATTCGACATAGGCCGAGGCAAAAAAATCGGGGTAGGAGCGGATACAAAAGTAAATCCGGTCGGCCCGGACCGGCAGGTGGTCGAAGAAGATTTCCGAAAAAATCTCGCGCCGCGGATACAGGGTTCCCTGTCGCGCGCACTGACCGCAATGTCCGAACAGGTTTTCTTCCGAAATCAGAATCCTTTCGCCCGTTTCAATTGGCAGAAGATGCGAAAACGTATCTATACGGGCGGTCAAGTCTGCCTCCGTTACGGTCGGATCATAGTCGAGCCCCAAGATGTCATAGGCGCGATACTGGCAGGGCACCGTGTAGCCTTTGCGGACGTGGCGGTGATGGATGTAGTGCAGGCCACGCTTGGCGAGCGCGCCACTGTTGCGGCGCAGCAGTCGTTGCAGAGAGGTTGTGCCGGTTTTGTGCGCACCGGCATGAAGCGTCAACCGGGTCCCGTTTGAGAATTCAGGCAACCTCCGCGATCCTTTCGGCAAAAGCCGACCAGTCAGCATCGTCGACCAATCCGGCGATGCGGCTGCGGTGCCAGTCGCACGCCTTTGCGTGAAAGTCTCGCAATGCGCGATCCTCCATCAGCGGACCGATGGCGTGCTCGATCTCTGGACTCCGCTCCCGCAATGCCGTGTCGCGTTCTGTATTGATGTTCATGTCCGTCCAGTAGTCGAGTCCCTGATCCTGGTCGAAATGGTTCGTCCGCCCGCGATCACGCTTCACGAGGAAGCTTTCTACGGAACGGACCGCGTAATGATGGAGCCGGGCCAGATCATGGCGGAAGCCCGAATAGGCGCTCCACCCCCGCGTGAAATAGCCCTCCGGCATTGGTTGCCCGCCCGCGTCCACCCATTTCGGCATCGGCGCGGTCGGCGTCAGCGCTGGCCGGTGCACGCGCAGGCGCTCGAGCGCAGTCGTATTGCGCGCCAGCGTCTTCAATCCGGTCGACTTGTAGGTTTTGAACTCCAACTCCCCCGCGCACGCGGTGAACTGGCTGGTGATCGGGCGGTCCTCGTAGGCAACGATTCCGTCATTGCCGAAGAGTTTCCAGCAGAAGGAAAAAATGTCCGCATCCGGTACCGCAGCAAACAGGGCATCGAGCGTGCCGTCGCCTGTGCGGATGTTCAGGAACTCGTCACAATCCATACAGGTCAGCCAACCGGATCGCTGGTATTGCGGGTGCTGGGGCACGCGGCGCAGTGCCACCCTTTGGGGTCCGAGATGTTTCGGAACTTCGTTCCGCACATGATGGACGAGGCCCATCTCCTGAAGCCTGTCGGCGATCAGATCGGTGCCGTCGGCGCAGTCATTCGTGAAGATGATGAAATCGGTGAACCCGATCATCCGGTTGAAGGCAATCCATTCGAGCATGAACGGACCTTCGTTTTTCATCGTGGTCACGATCGTGCGGACGTTCGGATCGGCGCCTTCGCGCAAGGCGAGTGCAGGCAGGGCCGTGTCGGACACGGCCGTCGGCGCCACGGCGGACGGCTCTGCCCGTTTGAGCGCGCGGAAGGCACGGGTCGCGCGGTTGGCCATCTCCTTGCGGTCGCGGTCGTTGAAATATTTCGACAGACCGCCCCGGTACCAGGGCAGGCGCCGTCGCGCACGATAAAGCCCGTAGAAATCGCGCTCGGTCAGATCGCCGTGTAGCATTGCATGCATGACCGGTTTCAGAGCATCGATCTTGCGCAGGAAAACAGCCGATTTGTGGTTCGAGAACCAGCATTTGTAGCCTGTGACATTCGGGCCTTCGAGCCGTTCAAAGTGACGCCGGTCAGGTTCGAAGAACGGGTCGTAGAAGATGGCTGCATGCCCGAGCGCGCCGATGCCCTCGGCCGCATCCGACAGGGGCAAGGTCCAGTCCTGCCGCCGGCCGTTGAGGTAGCGTTCCTCCCACGGAACGAGCTCCTCGTCGAGCGTCGACTGCGGATTGAATGCGGCGACATGCGCCCCTGGAATGAGGCTGCCGAAGGCCAGCGCCGCATAGGCACCCATCGAGGATCCCGCCAGCAGCACACGGTCATATCCGTCAAAGAACCCGTCCGCTGCCAGAGCCTCGAACCGAGCGATCAGTTCGGGGTTGCGAAACCAGTCGGCAATATGGGCCATCACGCCCAGATGCGCGACATTCTCGTCCGAAGCGAACTTGTAGGCCCAAGGCGCCCGGTCAAGCGCGGTGTCTCCGACATTCGACAGATTGTCGAACGTGATGAGCAGCCGGTTCACGGGGCGCTTGACGAAGACCAGCGAATACCGCTCCTGCTTCTCAAAAAAACCTTCCCCCTGGCTGCGCGGATGCAGGTCGAGAAACCACTGTGGCAAGCTATCGCTGGAGGGCTCTGTGGAGGTTTTCGTCATGGTCTTCGATTGTTGCGCCATCTGGTCGGGACAGTAGGGCAGGCACAGCATCGGGGCAACGGGCAATGGTTCGCCGTTGATGCTGGACATGACAGAAACTGTTGTCGCCAAGACATGCTGAAGAGACCTTAACATCCGGATGCTTGCCCGGACGGCTGGTTTCGATCAGAAAAGGCTGTGCCCGCGACCGGCCGGGTCAGTTAAACAAGGCGCAGCCCCGTGAACTGGATCATCGATTACGAAATATTTGGACTGACAGGCGGGGCATTGTTTCTCTTCTCCTGGCTATTGCAGGCATGGGAGTCGAAACGGGCAGGCAGTCCAACGGTCTCGGTCCGGTTCTTCGTCATTCGCGCACTGGCGTCCGCGCTTCTCGCCGTCGAGGCGGCCTTCCTTGGGTCGGTGAGCCTGCTCTTCGTGATGCTCCTGACGCTCGCAATGATGCTCTATAATATTCACCTGGCGCGGCGTCAGGCCTAGTGGGGGACGGTCAACAGGCTGGTGCAGTCCGCATAGGGCAGGCTGGGCGTCAGGCCTTTCAGGCGGTCTTCGACCAGTCCACTCCCGTCGATCGCGGCGCGGTACCGCTCGCGACAGGAATTGTCGAACAGGATGATCCCGCCGTCCGACAGGTGGTTTACTGCAACGTCTAGACAGGCTGCGCGCGCGCGCCCGTCGATGATGATCAGATCGAACCTGCTGTCCGTTCGTTCGATCGCGTGGACGTAACTGTCGAAAAACACGTCCCTGAACCCGTCGCGGCCCGAACGGATCTGGCCGCTTTCGTCCGGGGGCACCAGTGATAGATCTACATTTTCCAGCGCGGCGGTCCTCTTCTCGATGACCGTAACCCACTCCGTGTCATGTTCGACCGAGGTCACATGCGCGACGCGTTTCGACAGCCAGAGCGTGCTTGCGCCGCTGCCCCACTCGAACACCCGCGCGTCCGGCCTGTCGGCCAGCCATGTCTCGACCTTGTCCATCGCATCGAAGGTCCACCAGGCGAGGTCGAGATGCGCAAGATCATCGACGTCAAAGATCGAGAAAAGCGACCGGAACCACCTTGCCCGTAGAGACGGGTTCCGCTCCAGCAAACCGAGCACACCGATCGTTCTGAGGCCAGCGCCAGCGGCATGCATTGACGATACGTAGGCCCCACGCAGATTCAATCCGGTTCCCCCCGCCCGATATCTGACGTGTTGATAACATATTTCTTGCGTTCGCTCATGCCCGATGATTGCACCAGCTCAGCCACCAGCCCCGTGCCGAGGAACTGGGTTCCCGTAACGATCAGCAGAACGCCGATGAGCAGAAGCGGGCGGTCGCCGATGGGACCGAGTCCGAACAGCCAGAGAATGCAAAGATAGGCAACCGCCAGCGTGCCGACGAGCAGGAGCGGCAATCCGATCATCGCGAAGAAATGCAAGGGGCGGGCGCCGTAGCTGGTCATCATCTTGACCGTCACCATATCGAGGAAGCCCTTGATCATCCGCTTGGACCCGTATTTCGAATGGCCGTGCTTCCGCGCCTGATGGCGGACGGGCAGCTCTGTCACCTTGAACCCCTGAGCGTGCAGAAGCGCCGGCGTGAACCGGTGCAGTTCGCCGTAAAGGTTGAGCGCATCGGCCGCCCGCCGCGAATAGGCTTTGAACCCGCAATTGATGTCATGCAGGTCCAGGCCGAACATCCGCGATGTCATGGCGTTGAAGAAACGGGACGGGATGGTCTTGTCGATCGGGTCGTCGCGGTTCTGCTTCCAGCCGCTGACCACGTCATATCTGGCATCGATCTGTTCCAGAAAACGCGGAATCTCATCCGGGTCATCCTGCAGGTCGGCATCCATTGTGATGATCGTTCTGCCGCGTGCAGCCGCAAGTCCGGCAGAGAGCGCCGCTGCCTTGCCGAAATTCCGGGTGAAACTGATATAGCGGCGCAGTTCTTCAGGTCCGCCGAGCGCTTTCAGGCGCGCCAGCCCTTCGTCCGTGCTGCCGTCGTCGACCCAGATGATCTCATGGCTGCGCTCCGTCGCGTTTAGAACCCGCTCGAGGCGTTCGTGCAGTTCCGCGAGACTGGCCTCCTCGTTCAGGAAAGGGACGACGACCGTCAGGTCGACCGGATCGGCGGGGGAAGTTTTCGTCATGCGGGCGCCTCGGCTGCTCAAAAACTTTCCCTTCCTTTCAACCACAATATGATGCCAGTGTATATCACAGACAACACAAGATACGGGCAGGCGATGCATCATAGAGAAGCGCACCGGACCGGATTCGATCCCTACCTTTTGCTTGTCGCGCTCGCGCCGCTTTTGACCGGCTTTGCAATCATCTTTGCGCCATTCGGTCTCGATCAGTCTATACATGCAACGATCGGCGACGGGTTGCGCGAAGGGCTGTTGCCTTATCGCGACGTCTACAATGTGAAGCCGCCCTTGACCACTTTGGTGCATTGGATGGCCATTGTCCTGTTCGGCCATGAAATGCACGCGATCCGACTGCTGGACATGTTGCTGCTGTCGGCGTCATCTCTCCTGCTGGCATTGATGCTGCGCAGGCTCGGCCGCCCCCGTCTCGAAGGCTATATCGCGCCCTTCTGTCTTTGTATCTTCTACTACACCAATACCTATTGGCATACGGCGCAAACTGACGGGTGGGGGCTCTATTGCATAATTCTGTCGACCTACCTGCTCTCGCGCGCCTGGACCTTGCCTGACGGTGCGTCGCCCGATCGCTATTTCATGGCTGCAGGGGCCTTGGTCGCTGCTGCTTTCTTCTTCAAATACACCGTAGCGGCGCTGGGGCTGATTTTCTTCGCGCCCCTGTTTGACCGTGATGTGCGCAATGGCCCTGGTCTTCGGAACCTCGGTGTCTTCTTGGCTGGCGGCATCGCGGCGGGTGTCGCGCTTTTTACTGTCATGGCGCTGACAGGCATGCTGACGCCCTACCTCGAAATTCAGCTCTATGTGCTCGGTTACACCGAATTGTCCGGTGAAGGCGGATCGTTGATCGACTACGGGTACAAGGTTTTGGCGCGCGCTCCAGAGCTGTTCTACTTCATCTTATTCGGGTCCTTTTTCTGGCTTCGAGATGTGCTGCTCGGGGCGCGATCGACCTTCTACGGGCTTGTGCTGTTGAGTTTCGTCGGGGGGCTCATCTCCAACTATGCCCAAGGAAAAGCCTTTGCCTATCACGGGCTGCCCCTCCTGATGTCCTATGCCATGATTGCGGCCTTCGGCATTACACGGTTGGCCGCGGGCCTGCAGTTGATGCTGAAAAGCAAATGGATACACGTCGTCGTTGCGGTGGCGCTGGTCATCTGGGTCGCGTCGTTTTCCTATATGTGGAAATCAAACCAACTCGCGTTGAAGCGCATCGCTGACTACGGGGGCATCACGCGGGAGTTCCTCGATTACAACTATCGAACATACAAGATGCCCTACGGGTTCAATACCCATGACACGCGGGACTTCATCGCAGAGGTGAAAGAACTCTCCGAACCGGATGATGAACTCTTCGTTTTCGGTTTCACGACAGATGTCTATTGGCACTACGGGGTGCCGCCACGCTATCGCTACACCTACTCTTGGCCGTTCATGACGCACTATTATGATGGCCGATATGATGACGACCTGCGCCAGAGGCTGTTGGAGAAGCCGCCCGAAAATTTCGTGGTCGCCAAGCACGACGCGGCATCCCATACAACTGGACTTCCCGATGATTCAGACGACACGCTGGCGAAAATGCCTTGGCTGACCGCGTATGTGGAAAACAATTACACCAAAGTGATCGAAACCAAGCGGTTCGAACTCTGGCGTCTCAAGACCAGCCCTTGAAACTTTTCACCCGCGCTGCAGGTTGGTCGGCATGAGTGACAAAGACAGCCCGCCGGTTCTGGTCGACCTCGCCTTGCAGGGCGGGGGGAGCCACGGGGCGTTCACATGGGGCGTGCTTGACCGACTGCTGGAAGAGCCCGGCATACGCATCAATGCGCTGAGCGGCACCAGCGCGGGCGCTATGAATGCCTGCGCGGTTGTCGAGGGGCTCGCCAATGGCGGGCCGGAAGCCGCGCGCGACAATTTGCAGGCCTATTGGGAGGCGGTGGGGCAGGCGGCGCGGTTCAGCCCTTACCGGCGCTCGGCATTCGAGCGGATGACAGGCGGGTGGAGCCTTGCCAACTCGCCCGCCTTCGCCTGGGCCCGGACGATGCTGCGCTCCGTCTCGCCCTATGAATTCAATCCTTTCGACATCAATCCGTTACGTCCGATTGTCGAGGCGCAGTTCGATTTCGATGCCATCAACGATTGCCGCTCGGCCGATCTGTTCCTCTGCGCCACCAATGTGCGCACCGGTCGCCCGAAGATATTTCGGCAGGGCGAGATCACGGCCGATGCGGTGTTGGCCAGCGCCTGCCTGCCCTTTCTCAGCCAAGCGGTGGAGATCGACGGGGAGGCCTATTGGGACGGGGGCTATATGGGCAATCCGCCGCTCTTCCCGCTGATCGACGAGTCAGAAGCGCGTGACCTGATCATCGTCCAGATCAACCCCGTGGAGCGCGCCGGCGTGCCGCGAACCGCATGGGAGATCGACGACCGGCTGAACGAGATCACCTTCAATTCCAGCCTGATCAAGGAGTTGCGGGCGCTCTTCCTCCTGTCGGAGACCATCCGCGAAGGCGGACTGGAACGCGAGGCCTATCGCGATGCGCGGCTGCACCTGATCGCCGACACCGACGAACTGCCATCGCTCGGCGCGTCGACAAAAATGAACGCGGAGCCCGAATTTCTCGACCATCTGCATGATCTGGGGCGGCGCACGGCAGACAAATGGCTGGCCGACCACGGGGCCAAGCTCGGGCGGAACTCGAGCTACACGCCCGATTTCGTCTTCGAGGAAAGCCTAATGCCTGCGCATCTCGAAAACGGCTTGCGGAAGAAAATGCGTCGGGGTTGACCCGCGCGGCCGCAGACCTCCCGCCACCACGCTTACCCAAAATTTACCTCTTCAGTCTGAATTGGTCCGGTCGCGCCGCGGTGCGGTTGCGCTGCGAAAGGGGGGGCGTGTGGGACTGTCAGCGGGATCAGAAACAATGTTGGTGGCGGCCTGCGCGCTGGGCTTCTTCCTGTCCGCGGCACTGGCGGTTCTATTGGTGGTGACGGCACGGTTCCATTTGTCCGCGACGAGCGACCCGACGGTTGGCGCGCAGAAACTGCATACGGTTCCCACGCCGCGGATCGGCGGGCTCGGCCTCTGTCTGGCGCTCTGGGCGGGCGCCGCGCTTCTTTCTCCGGACATTTTTCCAGTTGAGCTGGTTTTTCTCGCCTGCGCGATGCCGGTCTTCCTTTTGGGGCTGGCAGAAGATCTGACGGGCGCGCTTCCGGTCGCGTTCAGGTTCGCGGCCACAATATGTGCCGGCGTCCTTTTCAGCATGGTCACCGGTTTCGCGGTCACATCTGTCGGACTGCCGGGGGTCGACGCGGTTCTTGCCACCACCTTGGGCGCGGCTCTTTTTACGGCTTTTGCCATGGCGGGCATCGTCAATGCGGTGAACATCATCGACGGCTGCAATGGCCTTGCGTCGGGAACGATGATCCTCATGAGCCTGTCGGTCGCGCTGGTGGCGTGGCGGGTCGGGGACATGCCGCTGGCCGGTACGGCGATGCTGCTTGCCTCCGTGCTGCTGGGATTCCTGATCGTCAATTTCCCGTTCGGGCGGCTGTTTCTCGGAGATGGTGGGGCCTATCTCGCCGGTTTTTTGGTTGGGGCGATGTGCGTGGCCCTGCCGGCGCGCAATGCAGACCTGTCGCCGTGGCTGTCGCTTCTGATCCTTGCCTATCCGGTGACGGAAACGCTCCTGTCCGCACTCCGGCGGATGCTTGTGCGTGGCGGCCGGCCCGGACAGCCTGACAGGCGGCACATGCATTCGCTCGTCTACCGCCGGTTCGGACGACGCGTCGGTGAGCAGTTGCAAGACGGCCGTCTGGGCAATGCCGCGGCGGGTGGGCTGATGTGGGTCTGGCCGATGCTGACGTTCCTCTGGGCCGCACTCGGGCCACTGACAACCGCATGGGCCGTCTCAGGGCTTGCTCTTTTCGCAGCGGCCTATCTGATCGCCTATTTCCGGATCATCCGCCACTGGCGGCAACGACGGGCAGGCGCTTTTTCGGCCGTTCCAGCGGAGTAGGTCCATGCAGACGGGCGCGCTGTGTGCAGGGCCTATCCACCGGACGGCGCGGGACCCGTTGTGCCGCGTTATTCGGTTGTCGGTCCTGCTCTGCTGTCTCGCGGTCATTGCGGCCTATCCTGCGCGTGCGCAGAAAAGCCCCGTGCGGAACCTCTATGGCAACAGCGGCATCATCGATATGCCGTCGGCCGAGGTGCAGCCCGACGCAGAAATCGCGGTAAGTTTTTCCGGCTTCGAGGGCTATCGCCGCTCCACGTTGAGCTTCCAGATCCTGCCCCGCATCGAAGGCGCGCTGCGCTACGCGGTCCTGCCCGGGTTTGGCGCTGACGGCTCCGCGCTCTATGACCGTAGCATGGACCTCAAGTTCCAGTTGCTGCGGGAGGGTCCGAACCAGCCTGCCGTCGCGCTCGGCTTCCGTGACCTGCTCGGCACCGGCGTCGGGTCAGGCGAGTATCTGGTGGCGACCAAGCATCTGCGCCCCGATCTGGCGGTCAGCGCGGGCATCGGTTGGGGGCGGCTTGGCTCGGCCAATGGATTTGCCAACCCGTTCGCCCACCTGTCCCCGGGATGGGATGAACGGCCGGCGGGAGCGACCACTGGCGGGACGTTCAACACCGGCCAGTATTTCAAGGGCGAGACAGCCGCGCTCTTTGGCGGCGTCACCTGGGACACGCCGGTGCGCGGTCTGCGTCTGATGGCGGAACTGTCGTCGGATGCCTACGCGCCCGAGGGCCGCAATGGCGGGTTCACGCCGGATCATCCGGTCAATTTCGGGCTCGACTACCAACCGAGCAACGGGATCAATTTCGGGCTCTATGCGCTCTATGGCCGCGCGGTCGCGGCACGGCTGTCGCTCTCGGCCAATCCGAGACGCAGCCTGTCGACCGGCGCCGGTCCGGCACCGGTTCCGGTGCGCGCGCGGGGCGATCCGAACGGTCCGCCGGCGGCTGGCCCGGGCACCAACGCGACCGCGCTCTGGGCGGCTTCGATCGCGGCCCTATCGACCGCGCTGGCGGAGGAGGCGCTGGAACTCGACGGGATCGGTCTGTCGGGTGACACGGCCGAGATCCGCGTGGTCAACCGGTCCTACACACTGATCAGCCAGGCCTACGGGCGGGCGCTGCGCGCGGCGCAGAACAGCCTGCCGGCAGAGATAGGCAAGATTGTTGTCACCATGATGGAAGGCGGAGTGCCCGTCTCCAGCCTGTCTGTCCCGCGCGCCGATTTCGAGCGGATTGCCGGCACGCCGGAAGCCGAGGCAAAGCTGGCGGATGCCGTAACGCTGACCGACGCCGCGCCAGATCCGCCGGGCCTGATCCAGATGCCCGAACGCCTGCCGCGCTTTCGCTGGTCGGTGGCGCCGGTTCTGGCCATCAACGCCTTCGATCCTGACAATCCGGTCCGCGCCGACCTCGGGCTGCAAGCCGAAGGGCAGGCCGTGCTCGCGCATGGGTTCAGCGTCAGCGGCGCGGTGACCAAGAAACTCGTCGGCAATCTGGACCAGATCACGCGCCAGTCGGACAGCAGCCTTCCGCGCGTGCGCTCCGACATCGCGCTCTACCTGCGGGAGGGGGATCCGGCCATCAACAGGCTGACGGCCGACTATCTGTTCAAGCCGTCACCGCAGCTCTATGGCCGTTTGTCGGCGGGCTATCTGGAACGGATGTTTGCTGGCGTTTCGGCCGAGCTCCTGTGGAAACCGGTCAATTCCGGTATCGGTTTGGGGCTGGAGCTGAACTATGTCGGCCAGCGCGCTTTCGACCAGCTGTTCGGACTGCGGGACTATCGTGTCGCAACCGGCCATGCTTCCCTCTATTGGGACACCGGCTGGCAACAGGTCGAGGCGCAGCTCGACATCGGGCGCTATCTGGCCGGCGACTGGGGCGGGACACTGACCCTGTCGCGCCACTTCGCAAATGGCTGGCGGGTCGGGGCATTCGCAACCCTCACAGACGTGCCGTTCGACGCGTACGGCGAAGGGAGTTTCGACAAGGGTATCCTGCTCGAAATCCCCCTGTCCTGGGCGAGCAACCTGCGCACCCGCAAACGCTATGACGGTGTGATCAAGCCGCTCGCGCGGGACGGGGGTGCGCGGCTCAACGTGGAAAACCGGCTCTATCCGCTGGTGCAGGATGCACATGCCGGCCAGCTGCGCGCCAACTGGGCGAGCGTCTGGAGGTGATGATGCGCGCAGCCCTCCTGTTCCTGGCCGTGACGCTTGGGGCCTGCAGTTCCGACGGAACAGATGCGTTCGGACCGCTGGCCAGCGGGTTGAGGGACCAGGTGATGCCGCAGGCACCAGAAGCCCCCGTCGTCACCCGCGCGGCGGTCGAGGCATCGCCCTTCGCGCTCATCCGCGTCCGCATGCCGGAGGGCGGCGCGGCGGTGATGACCCCGCTCGCGGATCGCGGCGGGGTGCTCACATATATGTCGGCCAACCGCAAATCGCTGGCGGTCACAGGCGCGGCCGTGACCGGCAGCCACGGGCTGGGCGGTGACCTGCTCTGGATGGACCTGCCAGCGCGGTCGCCCCTGCGGCACGCGACGCCGGTGCAGGGGTGGGCGGGGACAGAGGCGCGGACCTATGCCCATCTGGGCAACAATCTGGCAATCGCCCGACAAAGGGTGACCTGCCAGCGACGGCTGGGCCCCGCCGGGTCGATCGAAATTGTTGGCCGGCGCCATGCGGTCCGGCGCGTGGACGAGCAGTGCGCAGGCGGCGCTTTGACGTTCCGGAACCGCTATTGGGTCGGGCCGGCCGACGGGCGTGTCTGGCGATCCGAACAATGGGTATCGCCCCTGATCGGGACATTGCAGATCGAGGTTCTGAAGCCGTTCGAGCGCTGATCCCGCGCGCCCGCGGGAGGGAATTGTTAACTTCCGTAACCTATCAGGAGCGCATGTGGATCGGAGGAAGAGCCATGACGTTCAGAACCATCACGCTTGCCGTTGCTCTGGCCTGCGGGTTGCCGGGGCTGGCCACCGCGCAGGACGCAAATCCGGAGGCCGAGGGCAAGACCCCCGTCGCGGTCAGTGCCCAGAACCTGCCGGGCAGCCTCAATGAAAGTGCGCTCGCGGGCCTGTCGATCATCGCGGCCATTGTCCTGTTGGCGGCCAGCCAGTCGAACAGCGATTCCACGTCTGGCACGAACTGACAGGCAGGCCTGGGCGCAGGAAGACGTGCGAGCCCGGTTTCTTCGGGACGTCGGCTTTCGCGGCGGTTGGCGCGGTTTGATGATTGCTCATCGGCGAGGCGGACCGGTGGTCTGTTCGGTGAAGTGCGGTAACAGCGACGCGATGGTTCTGCTCCGCTGAAAACCGGCGCCGACAGCGCAGTGGGGCCGCGTTCCGGTTTGTGCATCCTGTCATCCTAACGGACAGCGCAAACGAGCCGTTTCCTGCGGTCCGTTCGTCACCGTTCCAGTTGACCTTTCTCTGATGTTAGCCTGAAGCGTGTAGCTTCTTTGCAGCTGGAATCGACTGCACAGCGACCGCACTCCACCAACACGGCGCGCCCGCAATTCCGCGCCTGCATCATCTGCACCTTGCCCTCCGTCCCGAATTGCGGCCCTATACTCAGGGCTATCGTCGGTCCTGACGATGGTTCCAAGCCCTGACATGCGCCTATCGCCTGCCGGTCCGGTCTGACCGGCGCGGAAACGGCCATAGCAACGGCATCGCGTTGAGGAGAGGCCCATGCTGTCCTGGTTTCGCAAGCGCCCGGCGCCTGCGCATGCCACTTTCGATCCGCCGGCGCCGGCGCATCCGCATTACGCCATCGGCGACGTGCACGGCTGCGCGACGTTGCTCGACGACCTGCTCGGCCAGATCGCGGAGGTGCAGGCGTCCCGCGGCGGCGGGCCACACACGGTCGTGGCCATGGGGGATTATGTCGACCGCGGCGAGGACAGCCGCGCCGTGCTCGACCGGCTGATGGCGGAACAGGCGGCCGATACGGCGGACCGACGGACCGTCTGCCTGATGGGAAATCACGAGGCAATGCTGCTTGATTTCCTCGAAGATCCGGACGACGGCGCGCTCTGGCTCCGCAACGGGGGGTTGCAGACGCTTGCGAGTTTCGGCGTCGCCCTGCCGCCGGCGAGCCCCGAGGGGATGGCCGCGGCCTCTGACGCGCTGCGCGAAGCGGTGGGACCGGCGCGGCTGGCCTTCCTGCGCGCCCTCGATCTGACCTACCGGTCGGGCAATCTCGTCTTTTCCCACGCGGGCCTTGATCCCGACCTGCCAGCGGACGAGCAGTCGGAACGCGCCTGCCTCTGGGGCACCAGCCGGTCCCTGTCACAGCCCCGCGGGGACGGGATCTGGGTCGTTCATGGCCACTATGCGATGGATGAGCCGCATGCGCGGGACGGGCGCATCGCCACCGACACCGGCGCCGTCCATAGCGGACGGCTCACCTGTGCACAAATCACGGACGGGACGGTCGGGTTCCTGTCGACCTGACGGATATCAGGCAAAGGCGCGGATGATGGCCACGCCGCTCATCGCGGCAATCGCCGTGATGGCCGTGCCCCAGATCAGGTCCGTGGCGACCATGGCCGGGCTCCAGCCCTTGAGCGTCGCGTAGTTGGTGAACTCGTAGGTCCCGTATGCGACGGCCCCGAAGAAGGCACCGTTCAGGCCGGCCTGCAGGATCGTGCCCTCGCGCAGCGCCGGCCAGGACACGAACCAGACCAGTCCGGCAATGTAGAACAGGTAGAAGATCAGCGCCGGCACATAGGCGATCTGGTCGCGCAGCATGTCCCCGACATACCGGTCGAACACCGGCTTGACGATCAGCGGCAGGCCGATCGCATCGAGACCGAGAAAGATCACCACGCTCACCAGATAGAGCCAGACTGCCGTCATGCCGCGTTCCTATATCTTGATTGCTTTGCATTCCTTTACGCACAGGCATGCGGTGCGGATCAACCGCCCCGTCCGACGGGAGCGATTGACAGGGGGCACCCGGCCTCGCTAGCGATAGGTCAGGACCAGACCGGCGATGGCGTCGCCGGACCCCGCCCGCGGGGCGGTCCGGCCGGTTTCCGGTCCCCGTCCTGCACGCCGGGCACGTTTCCGGCGGGCGCCGGCTGCGCCCTCCGGTCCGAAGACAGGATCGACACGCATGTCCGACCAGACCCGTCCCGACTTTTTCATCTGCCACAATGGAGAGAAGGCGGCGCTGCCATTCTCGAAGGCCGAGTATGACCGGCGCCTGACGGCGCTTCGCGCCCTGATGGCTGAGCGCGACCTGCCGGCGGTGCTCCTCACCTCGATGCACAATATCGCCTATATGTCGGGCTTTCTCTATTGCAGCTTCGGGCGCCCCTATGGCTGCCTCGTGACGCAGGAGCGCTGTGTGACAGTTTCGGCCAATATCGATGCGGGCCAGCCGTGGCGGCGTTCCGTGGCGGAGAACGTTATCTATACCGACTGGCGGCGCGACAATTTCTGGCGTGCGGTGCGCGACATTGCCGGCACACCCGGCCGGATCGGGATCGAGGGTGATCACCTGACACTGGCCGCCCGCAGCACGCTTGCCGATTTCCTCAACGACCCCGAACTGGTCGACATTGCGCCGGGCATGATGGCGGGCCGCATGGTCAAATCGGCCGAGGAAATCGCCCTCATCCGCGAGGGCGCACGGACTGCCGACCTTGGCGGCGCAGCCGTTCGCGATGCCATCGCACCGGGGGTGCGGGAAATCGACGTGGCCATAGCCGGGCGCGACGCGATGGAACTGGAAATCGCCCGCGCCCATCCGGAGAGCGAATTGCGCGACACATGGGTCTGGTTCCAGTCCGGCCTCAACACGGACGGCGCGCATAATCCCGTCACCACGCGGGCGCTGTCGGCGGGCGACCTGCTCAGCCTCAACTGCTTTCCGATGATCTCAGGCTATTACACGGCGCTGGAGCGGTCGCTTTTTCTGGGCGAGCCTGACGTCGACACGCTGCGCATATGGCGGGCCAATGTGGCGGCGCATGAACTCGGCCTGTCGCTCATCTGCCCCGGGATCAGCTGCGCGGAGATCTGTGCGGAGATCAACCGTCTGCTCTCGGATGCGGGGCTTCTGCACTACCGCTCCTTCGGCTACGGTCACAGTTTCGGCATCCTCAGCCACTATTACGGGCGCGAAGCCGGGCTCGAACTGCGGGAGGATATCGACACGGTGCTCGAACCCGGAATGGTGGTCTCCATCGAACCGATGCTCTGGGTGCCTGAAGGCCAGCCGGGCGCGGGCGGCTATCGCGAGCATGACATTCTTGTCGTCACGCAAGACGGGGCGGAGAACATCACCGGTTTCCCCTACGGCCCCGAGGCCAACACCATCGCCGCCTGACCGGGCGCGGCAAAAGCGCAACAGCAGGATCCTTCATCTTGCGGTTGCGCAGACGCGGGCCGCTCTATCCTGTATGGTGTTTCCATTGTTTGATTGAATTTGCCTGCCGCGGACCCGTCCCGGCCTACGCGTCCGACGCCAGTTTTCAGGTGGGGTGGCGCGGGACCAGCAAAAGATCCGGGACCGGCGCGACCGGCACGTGGCGTGCGTATCGACGGCCATCACTGCGGCGTAGCGTTCCCCTTGGGGCCGGGCACCTCCCGTCCGGCCCCTTTTTTTGGCAAGGCGCTGTGTCAGCTCCGTTCCGGCATCATCTCGGCAAAGTACGGATCCCGCACATCCAGAAGCGACCCCGGCGCATCGGCGGCCGCATCGCTGCAAAGCCACGCCATGACCGAGGCCGGAACTTCCACCGGCACCAGATCTTCCCGCGGGATCTGGCTGATTGGGTTTAGGCCGGCATGGCGAATTTCCACCTGCATTTCCGTGTCGGTCGGCGGGATGCCGATGAAACAGGTCCGGATGCCGTCGGCCTTCAGTTCCAGTGCCATCATCTCGCTCATCATCCGGGCTGCCGCTTTCGAACTGCAATAGGCGGCCCAGCCCTCCATTGCGGTCGTCGCGGCACCCGTGCCGGCATTGACGATTGTGCCGCGCGTCTCGCGCAGCATGGGCAGGACGGCGCGGGTCATCCGGTGCAGGCCGATCACGTTCACCGCGAAGGCGGGCGACAGCGCATCGCTGTCGAGCCGCGCCAGATGGCCGATCGGCGTGATGATGCCGGCATTGTTCACCAGCACGTCGAGCCGTCCGGCGGAGGTGCGCACCGTTTCCACTGCCGCCCGCACGGATGCATCCGATGTGACATCGAGCGCCAGCGTCGTCGCACCTGTCAGCCGTTCTGCATCGGCGCCTTCGGGCGCGTCATGAATGCCCGCAAACACCTGCGCGCCCGCATCAACCAGTTGCCGGACGAGATCGGCGCCGATTCCGCGCCCTGCGCCGGTCACGAGGATGGACTTTCCGCCAAGTGCCGGGACCGGCACGGGTGAAAGGTTGAACATGAAGCTTGACTCCCGGAATGACAGCGTTGTTAATTGGCCTTACCAATTAAATAAGTAGCGTCCGACTGAAGCCCTGTCAAAGAAAAGGGCACCGGCCGCAAGGGAGGAGACGCATGACCCGCATCGCGGCGATTGAACCGATACCGGTCGAGTATCCGGACCCGAATGATTTCAACACAATCCGCCGGACCGTGCTGGTGCGCGTCACGACGGATGACGGGATCGTCGGCTGGGGCGAATGCATCGCCATGTGGCCCGAGGCCTGCAAGGCTGTCTCCACCATCATCACCGAGGGGCTGCTGCCTGCCGTGAAGGGCATGGATGCGACCGACACGGACACGGTCTGGACCACCATGCGCCGCCACGTCTGGTGGTATGGCGAGGGCGGCATCGCCTCGCTGGCGATCTCCGGCGTCGACATGGCGCTCTGGGACATTGCCGGCAAGGCGGCCGGCAAGCCGCTTTACGCGCTGTTTGGCGGTTTGAAACATGAGCGGCTGAAAGCCAATGCGTCGAGCCATGTGAACAAGAAGGGCGAGGCTGCCTGCGTGGCCGAAGTTGTCGGCTTCTTCGAGGCCGGCTTCACCTCCTGCAAGCTCGGCTTCGCGAAGAAGGGCGAATCCGATATCGGGGGCGATCCCGACACGGATGTCAGCTTCATCCGCGCATTGCGCGCGGCGCTCGGCGACGAGGCCGAGATCCTTGTCGATATCGGCAATGGCGTGCGCTGGGACGTGGATACGGCCATCTCGGTCGCCAACCGCATGGCGGAATACCGGATCGGCTGGTACGAGGAGCCGCTCTATCCGACCGACGATGCGGGCTATGTGAAGCTGAAGCAGAACACGCGCGTCCGTATTGCGTCCGGCGAGCGGGAATTCACCGAAGCCGGATACCGCCGCCAGATGGAACTGGGCGCGGTCGATGTCTACGGGATCGACCCGGCCCGCGTGGAAGGGATCACCGGGTTCCGCCGCGTCGATGCGCTCGCCAGCCAGTATGGCAAGGTGATCAACGCCCATGCCTGGTCGACGGCGATCACGACAGCGGCGAGCCTGCACCTGTCGCTGGCCTCCCCGAATGCCGAGATTTTCGAATATAAACCCTTCGATGTGGTCGTGCAGAACGACCTCGTCGCGGACCGGCTCTGGCACCGCGACGGCTGGGCCTATCCGATCGAGGCGCCGGGGCTTGGCATCGAGGTTCAGGAAGATGTCGTGCGCCGGATCGCGATGACATGAGCGGGCGGCCGACACGCTTCGGGCTGACACGCCCCACCGAGACCGAGATTGCGGCGGGCGGCTTCTCGACGCCGTGGGACGCGCCGATGATCCCGCCCTTTCCGTTCCGGTTCCGCAATGCCGAGATCCTGACGCTCTACTGGCGCACCGACCCTGACGCGATTGCCTTCCTGCTGCCACCGCCTCTGGAACCGCTCGGCGATGTGGCCTGCGTCCATATCTACCGGATGAACGACCCCGACTGGCTCGGTCCCTACGGGGAGGCCAACGTGATGGTGGGGGCACGGCTTCCGGGTGTGGCAGAGGGCGCCTTTTCGCCGTGGCTGGTCCTGTCGTCGGATGCCGGCGTCGCTCACGGGCGGGAGATTCACGGCCAGCCCAAGAAGCTCGGGACGCCCGCGATCGAAATGCGCGGCGATCTCATTGTCGGCACGGTGGAGCGCAACGGCATCGACGTGATCACCGGCACGATGCCCTACAAGCAGCAGCCCGCAGAGGCAGCCGATCTGAAGCCCTTTTTCGATTTCGGCACCAATATCAACCTCAAGGCGGTCGACCATATCGACGGCCGTCCCGCGATCCGGCAACTGACCTCGCGCGCGCTGACGGATGTGACCGTGCATGAAGCATGGTCCGGCCCCTGCACGGTGGATCTGCGCGGCAATGCGCAGTTGCCCGTGTCGCGCCTGCCGGTGCTGGAGCCGCTGCGGGCCTTTTTCTGGCGCGCCGATTTCACGCTCGTCGCCGGAGAGATTATTCACGACTATCTGGAGGGCGGGGCATGACAGCGAAAGTGGTCGTCACCGATTACACGTTTCCCGACCTGAAGCAGGAGGAAGCCGCTTCGCGCACCGCCGGCGCGGATTTCGCTGCCCATCAGGCCGGAACGGGCGAGGAGGTTGCGGCCGCTGTCGCCGGCGCGCAGGTGGCGCTCGTGCAATTCGCCCCCTTCACCGCAGCCGCCGCTCAGGCCATGGAGCCCGGCGGCACGGTCATCCGATACGGGGTCGGTTACGACAATATCGACCTCGACGCCGCCGCCGCAGCGGGGCTGAGCGTGGGCTATGTGCCGGACTATTGCGCCGAGGAGGTCGCCGACCACACGGCCGCCGCGGCGCTGACGCTCCTGCGCAAACTCGTGCCGCTCGACGCCTCGCTGCGCGGCGGCGACTGGGCCGCCGTCGCCGTGGCGCGCCCGATGAAACCCTTTTCGCAAACCGTGATCGGCTTTTTCGGCTTGGGCCAGATCGGGCAGGCGGTGATGGCACGGCTCCGGGGGTTCGGCTTCACCTTCATCGCCCATGATCCGGGCCTCGATGCGTCGGATGCGGCCCAACTCGGCGTGGAGCTTGTCGATGTGGACCGGCTGCTGGCGGACGCGGATCTTCTGTCGCTTCACGCGCCCGCGACCCCGCAGACGATCGGGTTCCTGAACGCGGAACGGTTGGCCCGGATGAAGCCCGAGGCGATGATTGTCAACAGCGCGCGCGGGCAGCTGATCGTGGAGGAAGATCTGGCCGCCGCGCTCGGCGCGGGCGGGATCGGCGGGGCGGCACTCGACGTGTTCCGGACCGAGCCCTTGCCCGCGGATTCGCCCCTGCGCGCCGCGCCGAACCTGATCCTGACACCCCATGCCGCCTGGTATTCCGAAGCCGCCATCGCGAACCTGCAAAGGCTCGTGGCCGAGGATGTGACGCGGGCGCTCGCCGGTCAGCCGCCACGTCGGCCGGTGCCGGGCACGGGCGGGTGACGGCGGAGGGGAATGATACGGGAGCCGGTTCGCCGGCGGTGACGGGAGACATAACGGGGGCCAAGGCCCCGCAAGGGTTTCCAGCGCCTTCGCACCCGAAAACGGGGCGGGGCGGCGGAAAATAGGCAGCGCGACCAGCGCAGCACCACAAATGGGAGGAAGACAATGAAGATGACGAAACTGATGGGCACGGCCGCCGCACTGGCGATGCTCGGCTCCGGACTGGCACAGGCGCAGACCGCGCTCGAAGGCGGGCAGGAGGTCGACATGGTGCTCCTGCCGAAATTCCTCGGCATTCTGGTTTTCGATCAGGCCAATGAAGGCGCGCAGGAAGCCCATGCCGAGCTTGGCAATCCGGGCGAGTTGCTCTTCGTCGGCCCGACGCCGGAAAACTCGGTGGCCGGCCAGATCGAGATCATGACAACCTCGGCCACGCAGGGGCAGGGCGCCGTGATGCTCTCCAACAATGCGGGCGACCAGATCGCCCCCTCGGCCAAGGCCGCACAGGACGCCGGCACCAAGGTCGTGACATGGGACAGCCCGATTCCGTCGGGCGAGGGTGAGGACGTGTTCGTCGCGCAGGTCGATTTCGGCTCGATCGGCACGGTGATGGCCGACATGGCCCATTCGATCCTTGGCGGGTCGGGCCAGATGGCGGTCCTGTCGGCCACGCCCGATGCGGCCAACCAGAATGCGTGGATCGCCTCCATGCAGGACGCGCTGAAGGGCGACAAATATTCCGGCATCGAACTGGTCGACATCGTCTATGGCGACGATCAGGCGGAGGTCAGCTATAACCGCGCGCTCGCTCTCGTGGACAAATATCCCGATCTCGGCGTGATCATGTCGCCCACCACCGTCGGCATTCAGGCGTCGGCCAAGGCGATGCAGGACGAGGGCCTGTGCGATCAGGTGAAGGTTTCCGGCCTCGGCCTGCCCGCCGAGATGGTCTCCTACACGATGAACGGCTGCGCGCCGGAATTCGCGCTGTGGGATTTCCGCGACCTCGGCTACCTCACCTATTACACGGCCTATGGCATGGCGACGGGCCAGCTGACCGGCGAGTTGGGTGAGAGCTTCACCGCCGGCCGGATGGGCGATTACACGATCGAGGAAGATCCCGGCCGGCCGGGCTCGAAGCGCATCCTGATGGGGCCGTTCACGGTCTACAACAAGGACAATGTCGAAGCCGCCGCCCAGTGATCGCGGCCCGATAGACCCCCGGTGGCGGGCGGCGCTTTCCCCGCGCTGCCCGCCCGAGCCTGCCCCTTGGAGTATCAGATGCCCGAGCCCGTCCTCAGCCTCGATCATGTGTCGAAAAGCTTCGGAATGACCCACGCGCTCAGCGACGTGTCGATGGACCTTCATGCCGGCGAGGTCCATGCCATCGTGGGCGAGAATGGCGCCGGAAAATCCACCATGATCAAGATCATGACCGGAATCCACCAGCCGAGTTCCGGTGCCGTGCGGATCGACGGCGACGCCGTGACGCTGGCCGGACCGCAGACCGCGCGCGACCGCGGCGTGGTCGCGATCTATCAGGAACCGATGGTCTTTCCCGACCTCGACGTGGCGGAGAACATATTCATTTCCTCGACGAAGGAAGGCTGGTTCCAGAACCGCCGCGACCTGCGCCGCAAGGCCCATGCGCTGATCGACCGGATCGGCATGGCGCTTGATGTCGATCAGGTGGCGAGCGGCCTGACGCTGGCCGAACAGCAGGCGGTGGAGATCGCCCGCGCGCTCAGTCAGGATGTGCGCGTCCTGATCATGGATGAACCGACAGCCGCCCTGTCGGCGCACGAAGCCGCGCAATTGCGCCGCGTCGCGCGGACCCTTGCGGAGGAGGGCGTTTCGGTCGTCTACATCTCTCACCGGCTGGAAGAGGTGTTCGAGATTGCCGACCGCGTGACGGTCATCCGTGACGGGCAGCATATCTCCACCCGTCCGATCGACGAGACGACGCCCGACGGGATGATCGCCGAGATGGTCGGCCGCGAGGTCGGCAACTATTTCGAAAAGGCCCCCACGACAGCGACGCCGGAGGTGCTGCTCGGCGTGCGCGACCTGACGCTGGACGGCACCTACGAGAATATCAGCTTCGACCTGCATCGCGGCGAGGTTCTGTGCATGGCCGGCCTGATCGGCGCGCGGCGCACCGATGTGGCCCTGTCGCTTTTCGGGATCGCGCCCGCCACCGGCGGCACCGTTACCTACAAGGGTGCGGAGGTCCGTCTGACCACGCCGCGGCAGGCAATGGACCTCGGCATCGCCTATGTCTCGGAGGACCGGCGCAAGCTCGGCCTCGCGATGGAGATGCCGATCCGCGACAATGTCACCCTCGCCACCCTGTCGCGCTACCAGTCGCGCGCCGGCATCATCGACCGGGCCGCCGAGGCCGAAACGGCGGAAGCCTATCGCCAGCGGCTCAACATCCGCACGCCGGATGTGGAGATTGACGTGGGCATGCTGTCAGGCGGAAACCAGCAGAAGGTGATGCTCGCCAAATGGCTCAACATGGAGCCGGAACTGCTCATTTTCGACGAACCGACACGCGGTATCGATATTGGCGCCAAGGCGGAGGTCCATGACCTGATCCGTGACTTCGCCGCCAAGGGTGGTGCGGTTCTCGTCATCTCCTCCGACCTGCCCGAGGTGCTCGCGATGGGCGACCGGATACTTGTCATGCGCGAAGGGGTGCAGATGGGCATTCTCGACGCCGCCGACGCCGATCAGGAGAAGGTCATGGCGCTGGCCACTGGGCAGGTGAGATCCACCGCCCCCGACGCACGCGAAGGAGAACCGGCATGACCCGTCTTTTCCTGCGCGTCAGCCCGCAGGCGCTGCGCATCACCGGGCTGCTCTTCGTGCTCTGCCTCGTAGTTCTCTTCTTCTCCACTCAGGTCGACAATTACCTGAACGGACGGCTTTTCAACCGGATTTCGAGCTCTGTCGCGATCATGGCGCTCATTGCCACCGGGCAGACCATCGTCATCCTGACCCGAAACATCGACCTGTCCGTGGGGTCTGTGGTCGGCTTCACTGCCTTTGCCACCGGCAGCCTTGTGACCGCCTATCCCGATATGGGGCCGGTGCCGCTCGTGCTTTTCGCGATGGTCTGCGGGGCGGGGTTCGGCTGCATCAACGGGGCGCTCGTGGCCTATGCGCGGGTGCCGTCGATCATCGTGACGCTGGCGACCATGGCGCTTTTCCGCTCCGCGCTGGTCGAATTCTCCGACGCCAAGTCGATCACCTCGGGCAGCCTGCCGCAATGGCTGGTCAGCTTCCCCAACACCAAGCTCCTGACGATCGGCCAGTTCCAGCTGCGCGCGGGATTTGCCGTCGCGGTCGTGGTGGTGGTCCTCGTCCATATCCTTCTCTCGCGGTTCCGGCCTGCCCGCCGCTTCTATGCGGTCGGCTCCAGCCCCGAAGCGGCCGAAATGGCGGGGATCAACACCCGCGCCACGGTCTTCGCGGCCTTCGTGCTCGCGGGTGCGCTGGCGGGGCTGGCCGGGTTCATGTTCCTCGCCCGGTTCGGCAACATCACCGTGGTGGCCGGGCTCGGGTTCGAACTGAAATCCGTCGCGGCCTCCGTCGTCGGCGGGGTCAACATCTTCGGCGGGTCGGGCACGGTGATCGGGGCGTTTCTGGGCGCGATCCTCGTCGATCTGATCGACACGAGCCTCGTGCGCTGGCAACTCGTCTCCGAATTCTGGCGGGAAGCCGTGCTCGGCGCGCTCATCCTCCTGTCGGTCACGGTCGACACGCTCCTGATGCGGCGGCTGTTCCGGCTCCGGCAGGCGCAGGAGCATGAGGCCGCAAAGCCGAAACCCGCCGCCGCCGGCAAGGTCACGAAGGAGGGCGCGGCATGACCCGTCTATCGTCATTCGCAACGGGGTTGCGCAGTTGGGAAGGGTTCCTCTTCGCCGCGCTGCTTGTCATCCTTGCGGTCAATGCAGCGCTGACGCCCGAATTCCTGACTGTGGCGAACCAGATCAACCTGTTCCAGCTCTCGATCGAGAAGGTGATCGTGGCGCTGGTGATGACCTTCATCATCATCAATGCCGAGATCGACCTGTCGGTGGGCGCGATGATGGGCCTGTCGGCCTGTGCCTTCGGCTGGATGTTCCAGAACGGCGTCGACGCGCGTCTCGCCTGTCTGGTCTGCCTCGGGATCGGCATCGCGGGCGGGGCGCTCAACGGCTATTTCATTGCCGCCATGGCGCTGCCGTCTCTGGTGGTGACGCTGGCCACGCTGATCGGGTTCCGCGGTCTGGCCCGCGTGCTGGTGGAGGATCGCGGCATCACCGATTTCCCCGACTGGTTCGACGCGCTCGGGCAGGCACCCATGCTGGGTCCCTTACCCTTTGCGCTCATCGCCTTCGGGGTCCTGTTCGTGTTCCTCTACGTGCTGTTGCAGAAGACGGGATTTGGCCGGCGGACCTATGTGATCGGAACCAACCGCGACGTGGCCGATTTCGCGGGCATCGACAGCCGCCGCCACAAATTCATTCTCTTCGTCGCGTCCGGCCTGATCTCGGCCTTCGCGGGGCTGCTCTATGCCGCGCGTGTCGGTGCGGTGCGCGGCGACGTGGCGCTCGGGTTCGAGCTCGACATCATTACCATCGTCTTGCTGGGCGGTGTGTCGATCTTCGGCGGCAAGGGCTCGCTGACGGGCACGCTCCTGTCGATCCTGATCGTGCTGAACCTGCGCAACGGGATGGCGCTCATGAACATCACGGGGCATATCCAGACCGGGGTGATCGGCCTGCTGCTGATCGGCTCCGTCCTCGCGCCGCGGCTGCGACTGCCGCGGTTCAACCGTGCCGCCAAACCCAAGGAAGTCTCGCCATGAGAGCGCCCGAGAACGAAACCGGCCTCGACACACCGATCAAGCGCGAATCCGTGGCCGAGATGGTGGCCCGACGGATCCTGCACCAGATCACCACAGGCGCGCTGCAGCCCGGCGACCTGCTGCCGCCGGAGCGGGAACTGGCCGCATCGCTGAACGTGTCGCGCCCCTCGGTGCGCGAGGCGATCCGCGGATTGTCGATCCTCGGCGTGGTGCGGACGCGGCAGGGCGGCGGGGCGAACATTTCGGAACTGGATGCGGAGGCGCTGCTCGGCCCGATCCAGTTCTTCCTGTCGCTGCAGGCCGACAATGTGCGCGCGCTCTATGATGCCCGCTCGCTGATCGAGAGCGACGTGGCGCGGCGTGCGGCGGAGAATATGGACGATGCGGCGCTTGATGCGCTTGGGGATATTCTGGACCATCAGGCCGACACGATGGGTGATCCGACCGCCTTCCGCGCCTCCGACCTCGCCTTTCACGAGGCGCTCTGGAAAGGCTGCGGCAACGCCTATTTGCAACGGATCGGGGAGAGCCTGAACGTGATCGGACTGGAGGTGCGGCTGCGCGCCTCCGAAACGCCGGGCGTTCTGGCGCAGAGCCTGAAGGATCACCGCGTCCTGCTTGATGCGCTGCGCGCTCGTGATCCCGACGCGGCGGCCCGCGCGGCCGAGCAGCATATGCTCAACGTCTATAAATCGACTGTCGGGGAGGACAGGGAATGACAGCACGGATCGGCATTGTCGGCACCGGATGGTGGGCCAATTTCAACCATATCCCGACAATCAACGAGACCGACGGGGCGGAGGTGGTCGCGATTTGTGATCTCGACGCGGACAGGCTCGCACAGGTGGGCGACAAATGGGGCATTTCGGCCCGCTACACGGATGTGGCGGCGATGCTGGCGGCGGAGGCGCTCGACGGGGTGATGATCTCCACTCCCCATGTCGCGCATACCGGACCCGCTATCGCGGCGCTTCAGGCCGGGTGCCATGTGCTGGTGGAAAAGCCGATGGCCACGACCGAGGCGGACGGGCGGGCCATCGCCGCCGCCGCCGCGCGGGCCGGGCGCGAAGTGCTGGTGCCTTGCGGGATGAATTTTACCCCTTTCAGCCGCACGGCCGCGCAGATGGTGCGGGACGGCCGGATCGGAGAGGTCCGCCATGCCGTGTGCCAGATGGGCTCGGCGCTTGAAGACCTGTTCGCCGGACAGCCGATGCTGGAAACCGCCGACCATATGTTCCGGCCACCGGCCTCTACCTGGGCCGATCCGGAGAAAGCCGGCGGCTATGGCTGGGGCCAGATGAGCCACGCGCTGTCCTGGCTCGTTTATGTGGCCGATCTGCGGTTCGAGAGCATCTATTGCGCCTTCGGACGCTCGCCGACGGGCGTCGATTACTATGATGCGGCGGTCGGGCGGGCGACAAACGGTGCCACGGTCTCCTTTTCCGGCGCTTCGACCGTGCCCAAACATGTGGGCATGCATATGGATATGCGCATCTACGGAACCGAAGGCTGCCTGTTCTTCGACAATGAACGCGCGCGGCTGGAATTGCGCCGGCTCGACGGCAAGGATGAACTGGTGGAGATCGCGCAGCAGGAGGCCGAATATGACGGCACGCTGCCGGTGCGCGTCTTCGCGGCGCTCTGTGCCGGGGAGGATGTGAAAAACGCCGCCGACGCGGAAAACGGGGCCCGCGTGACGGAGGCACTGCACGCATTCTACCGCTCCGCCGACAGTGGCGAAGTGGCGCTGATCGGGGGTGCGGCATGAAGCTTTCGCTCACATCCTGGTCGCTGCCTTCCTGCACGCTGCAGGAAGCCGCCGACATTTCCCGCGCGCTTGGCATTGGCGCGCTCGATGTCAGCCTGTTCTACCGCTCTGGTCTCGACAAGGCGCGTATCCTGAACGCGCCCGAAGAGGCGGCTCGGGATCTGGCCGGGCTCGGGGTCGATCTGCCCAACTATTACCACCTGTTCGGTGACGGGCTGGATGGCCGCAACCTCGCGTTGCCAGGCACGCTGGACGACAATCTGCGGGATCTGGAGGCCGTTCTGACATTTGCGGATGCGGCCGGGATCGCGACGGTTTTCATCCTGCCCGGCATGGTCAACCCCGGCCAGTCGCGCGCGCAGGCTGCGGACCAGTCGAAGCGCAGCCTCTCGGCCTTCATGCGACTTTCCGAGCGGTTCGAGGCAAAGCTCTGCATCGAGCCGCATGTGCACAGTTTCGCCGAAAGCCCTGCCATCGTGCAGGATCTGGTGGACGCAACCGGCATCGGGCTGGCGCTTGACTACTCGCATTTCGCCTGCCTCGGCTACCGGCAGGAGGAGGTCGACCCGCTCGCGCCCCATGCCGTCCATGTGCACCTTCGGCAAGCCAAGATGGGCGCGCTGCAGACGAAATTCGCGCATGGCACGCTCAATTTTCCGGCCATGTTCGCGACGTTGCGCGATGCCGGCTATGGCGGGGCGCTGTCCATCGAGCCGGTCCATCAGGACTATATGAACACGCTCTTTGAGGATGTTCTGACCGAGATCATCGCGCTACGCGACTGTTTTAACGACTGGAAAGGGGGAGCGGCATGACATCCTATGCTTGGGTGCTGGAGGTCCGGCCCGGATATGAAGAGGAGTATCTGCGCCGGCATGACGAGATCTGGCCGGAAATGCTCGACACGCTGCGCGCGGCGGGCATCCGCAACTACAATATCTTCCGCCATGGGCTGACGCTGTTCGGCTATTTCGAGACCGATGATCTGGAAGCCACGAAAGCGCATCTGGCAGATTGCCCGGTCAATGCGAAATGGGCCGAATGGATGGCGCCGATCATGAAGATCGAAACCGATCCGACGACGGATTTCCCCTATCTGCTGCCGCGCCAGTTCCACATGGACTGACGCGACAGGCGCCTATTCCAGTGCCTTGGCAAATGTGGCGGTCAGCCGGTCGTTGAGCGCGGCATGGGGCGGGGCGGAGCGGCCGTAGTGAAGTTCCGCCAACCCGGCAATGTCATTGTAGATGACCTGCGTGGCGCCGTTCCCGTCCGAATAGACGAGCAGTTTCTGGCAAAAGGCGTCGAGGCCGATCGCCGTGAATTCCGCCATGGCGACGCCGCCCGGAGCCGGCCCGCCAAAGAGCAGGAGCGCGGCGGGCGGCAGGGTCACGCCGAGCGCGGCGGCCTCTGCCTGAAAGTCAATCCGGCCAAACCAGACCGTATCTGCCTGCGCGCGGACGATCGCTTCGAGACGCCGCACGCTCTCGGCCACATCATAGGGGCTCGGCAAACGCAGGATAGCGGCGCCTTCCGTCAGACCGGCCACAGGCGCGCGGGCGACATCCCGCCCGCCCAGTGCCTCAGTCAACCGCCGGTCGAATGCTTCGAGCGCATTCCTGTCCGTCAGCCCGTGGCGGATTTCCAGAAAATCGCTGCCCGTCGTCAAAAGGGCGGCCCCATCCCCCGGCGCATGGGCCAGCACGCGGTAGGGCAGGTCGAGCCCCGCCGTGATCCGGTCGGCCATCAGGGCCGTGTTCACCACCGGATCGGAAAAGATCTGCACCCGGGAGGGCGGCATGTCCACGCCTTCGGCGGCCGCTAGCCGGGCATGGTCGATCTCCACAACCGGATCAAGACCAGCGGCGGCGACGGTGTCCAAGACGGCTTCGGTCGCTTGGTCGACCTCTGCCTGCGGGTCGGCCAGAACGGCCGCGGGCGGAAATGTCAGAAGTGCCAGCACGGCCAGAAGGCCGCGTCTTCGATTGCTGGAGAAAGCCATTCCACGTCCCATCCGATCCTCCAAGCTGATCCCGCCTCAAGAAAAAAAGTCGACCCGATAGGCCGAATCCCTATCATGGTGCCTGATTTGGAACGGTAAGTCTCGGGGAGGGTGTGATGACGGGTCAAAAATATCAGGGCGCCGGATGGTTTGCATCTGCCTGTCTGGTTGCGCTTGTGGGCGCGTCGCCGCTCGCTGCGCAGGTCTACGGCCATGCCTATGAGCAGGAGGCCGCGCCGATCCGGCCGGGTGAACAGGCCACGATCCCCCTCGACACAGAGGATCCGGGTTTCAACATTTGGCGCACGCCGCGGGACGATCTGCAGGCGGGCCGTGACCCGGGCGGTTTCAATCCCAACCGGTTCCCCTTCGGCTTCTCCTATGCCGCGATCCCGACATTTTTCAATTCCGATCTGGCTCTGACGCAGGATGATTTGCGCGCGGCAGACGTGGATGTCGCCGTGATCGGCGGGTTCACCGACATGGGCACGGGCATGCGCGGGGCAGCACATGGGCCCAACGCGTTTCGCAACAGTCAGGTCTATGGCGGCTATGGCGCGTCGCAGCCGCATATGATGACCATGGTCGATCCGCTGGAAGCGTTGAAGGTGGTCGATTACGGCAACGCGCCGGTCGATATCATGAGCACCGAACGCACCATGGCGCCGATGCGCGAGATCGTGCGCGAGATTGCCGAGGTCCAGCACGAGGACGGGCGCCATGTGTTCCCGATGATCATCGGGGGCGACCATTCGCTCATGTATCCGGACGTGGCCGCGCTGGTGGATGTCTATGGCAAGGGCAATGTCGGGGTGATCCATTTCGACGCTCACTACGATGCCGGCAAATACATGATGGGGC
This sequence comes from Oceanomicrobium pacificus, assembly GCF_009833495.1. GTDB lineage: Bacteria > Pseudomonadota > Alphaproteobacteria > Rhodobacterales > Rhodobacteraceae > Oceanomicrobium > Oceanomicrobium pacificus. The sequence goes on from NZ_WUWG01000003.1 coordinate 59,644, forward strand.
ATCTGATCAGCCACGGCATGCCGATCTACCGGCTGATCGAGGAAGGGCTTGTGGAGGGCAAGAACTTCATCCAGGTCGGACTGCGCGGTTACTATCCCGACCGCAAGGCGTTCGAATGGATGAAGGAAAACGGGTTCCGCTATCACACGATGGCCGAGATCGAGGCGCGCGGCTTCGATGCGGTGATGGAGGATGTGATCCGCGAGGCGCAGGAAGGGCCGGAATATCTGTTTGTCTCCTTCGATATCGACACGCTCGATCCGGCCTTCGTGCCGGGCACCGGAACGCCGGAACCGGGCGGGCTGACCCCGCGCGAGGCTTTCCCGATCGTGCGCCGCCTCTGTGCGGAAACCAATGTCGTGGGGTTCGAACTGGTGGAACTCGCGCCGATGCTCGACCCGACTTACGTGTCCGCGCTCAATGCCAACCGGCTGGCGCGCGAATGCCTGACCGGTATGGCGCTGCGCAAGCTCGGCATCACGGAACCGGATTTCAAGGACCCGCTGACGGTCTCTCACGGGCAGGGTGCAAACTGAACCGGTCGCGCGCGTTTTCGCGGGCTTGTCATGCAACTGTCATGAGGATTGGATAGGCACGGACCGACCCTATCTTCGGAGACTGACGTGACCACCTATGCCCTCAACGGTCTTGGCCGGATCGGCAAGCTTGCACTGCGCCCGCTGCTCGAGCGCGGCGCCGACATCGCCTTCATCAACGATGCGGTCGGCGATCCGGCCATGCATGCCCATCTGCTCGAATTCGACACGGTGCACGGGCGCTGGGCTGCGGATTTCGCCCATGATGCGGACAGTCTGACCATAGACGGCACGCGGCTGCCCTTCATCGGCACACGCAGTCTGTCGGACCTGCCGCTCGGCGGGGTGGATGTGGTCATCGACTGCACAGGCGTTTTCAAATCCGAAGCGGCGCTGGCGCCCTATTTCGAGGCCGGCGTGAAAAAGGTGATTGTCTCGGCCCCGGTGAAGGACGGGCCGACGGCCAATATCGTCTTCGGGGTCAATGACGCGACCTATGATCCGGAGGCGCACCGGATCGTGACCGCCGCCAGCTGCACGACCAACTGCCTCGCCCCTGTGGTCAAGGTGGTGCACGAAAATCTCGGCATCCGGCACGGGTCGATCACCACGATCCACGATGTGACGAACACGCAGACCATCGTCGACCGTCCGGCCAAGGATTTGCGGCGCGCGCGCTCCGCGCTCAATTCGCTCATCCCGACGACGACCGGCAGCGCCACCGCGATCACGCTCATCTATCCCGAACTGACGGGCCGGCTGAACGGCCATGCGGTGCGGGTGCCGCTTCTCAACGCCTCGCTCACCGATTGCGTGTTCGAACTGGCGCGTGAAACCACCGCCGAGGAGGTGAACGCGCTCTTCAAGGCCGCCGCCGAAGGACCGCTTGCGGGCATTCTCGGCTACGAGACGCGGCCGCTCGTGTCCGCCGACTATGTGAACGACACGCGGTCTTCGATCGTCGACGGGCCGTCGACGATGGTCGTCGCGGGCACGCAGCTGAAAGTCTATGCCTGGTATGACAATGAAATGGGCTATGCGCACCGGCTCGTGGATGTGGCCCTGATGGTGGGCGGCGGCTTGTGACCGCAACCGGTCACAGGCCCGAGGGGCAGTCGGCCTATATCGCCGTGACGGCGGCCTACTGGGCCTTCATGCTGACGGACGGGGCGCTGCGGATGCTGGTGCTCCTGCATTTCCACACACTCGGCTTTTCGCCGGTGCAACTGGCCTACCTGTTCCTGCTTTACGAATTTGCCGGGATGGTCACCAACCTGTCCGCAGGCTGGATAGCCGCGCGGTTCGGCCTGACCTCGACGCTCTATGCGGGGCTCGCGATCCAGATCGTCGCGCTGATGGCGCTGACGCGGCTCGACCCGGCCTGGACCACGGGTGTCTCGGTCGCCTTCGTCATGCTGGTGCAGGGCGCGAGCGGAGTGGCGAAGGACCTGGCGAAAATGTCCTCCAAATCGGCGGTGAAGCTGCTGGCGCCATCGAGCGAAGGCGGGCTGTTCCGGTGGGTGGCGGTGCTGACGGGGTCAAAAAACGCGGTGAAGGGGGTCGGCTTCTTGACCGGCGCATTAATGCTGGCGACGATCGGATTCACGGCCGCGCTATGGATGATGGCCGCGATCCTTGCGACCATCCTTGCGGCGATCATCATTGCCATGCCGCCCGGGCTGCCGCGCGGGCGCAAAGGCGTGCCCTTCTCCGACCTTCTGTCGCGGTCCCCCAACGTCAACTGGCTGTCAGCGGCACGGGTTTTCCTCTTTGGCGCGCGCGACGTCTGGTTCGTGGTCGGCATCCCGATCTATTTCTACGCGGTCCTGTCCGACGGGTCGGAAGCCGGCAACCGGACGGCCTTCTTCCTGATCGGCAGTTTCATGGCGGTCTGGATCATCCTCTATGGTGCGGTACAGGCCGCTGCCCCGACCATCCTGAAGGCGCGGTCGCGGCCCGAGCGCGACCTGATCGCCGCCGCGCCGCACTGGACCTGGGGGCTGGCCGCGGTGCCGCTGGTCCTGACGGGCGCGGCGCTTGCTGCCGGAGGACCCGCCCCGTGGCTGACGGTGACACTCGTGCTGGGGCTGCTGGCTTTCGGCTGGCTGTTTGCGGTCAATTCCGCGCTCCATTCCTACCTGATCCTCGCCTTCACGCGGGCCGAGCGGGTCACGATGGATGTGGGCTTCTACTATATGGCCAATGCGGCCGGGCGGCTTCTGGGCACGCTTCTGTCCGGCCTGACCTACCAGTGGGGCGGGCTGCCGCTGATGCTCGGCACGGCGGCGCTCATGGTCGGTCTGAGCGCAATGGCAAGCGGGCGGCTGACGGCGGACGAATAGTCGGGCTGGCGTGCGACGGGCCAGATCGGCCCTCGCACCCGCGCCGCCGCCGCGCTAGGATCGGACCCGCGGAATCGAACAGACGACAGGCCCATACCCCATGTCAGACAGCGACACGAACATCACCATGATCGGCAAATCGGCAGAGCCGGAGGATGCGGTTCTGCGGCTCGATCCGCGCAGCCGGGCGGAACTGATCGAATGTCTGGAACTGCGGCTCGGCATCGAGGTGGAGGCCGCAGGCCATGCGGCGGGCCGCGCGACCCGGAGCCAGATCGACCGGATCGCGGAATGCCTTGACGATATGCAGGGCCGGATTGATGCGGGCGAACTGGGCGGATCGGTCGATTTCGCCTTCCACATGGCGGTCGCGGATGCGGCGTCGAACCGCTACATGGTCAAGTTCCTGATGGCGCTGGGCCTGCCCGCCGTGCCGCGCGCGCGGCAGGGATCGGGCGGCGGTGCAAGCGCCGCGGCGCTCGACCGGGAGCGCGAACTCCTGGCCGAGCACAAGGCCGTCCATGCGGCGATCGCGGCGGGCGACGCAATGGCCGCCCGCGCCGCGATGCGCACCCATCTGGAAAACGCGTTGCGCCGCTACCGCGCGCAAGCCTAGGCCGGACCGCCTCAGATTTCGGGATGCAGCCGGACCGGCGGGTCGGGCATGTTCGGATCGGGCTGGCGCTCGATCCAGCGGTGGACCTCGGGCGGCGCGTCGCCCCGGTGCAGCGCGCGGATCTCGTCCGCAACCGGCCCGTCGGACCGGGTCCGCCGCTGGTTGTGGCGCAAATATTCCGTCCATGTCGGCACCTGATAGCTCTCCGTCCAGCATTCGGGCGCCTGCAGGTCGCGCAGAAGCGCCCAGCGTTGCGCCCCGTCGCGCATCCGGATGCGCCGCCGCTGGGCCATCAGGGTCAGGAAGGTGATCCGGTCCGCTTCGGCGATCCGGTAGGTGACCTGCACCCGCACCGGCCCGCTGCGCCCCGAGATGCCGAGCGCCAGTTCGGGCTCGCGGAACCGGTCGAGCGGGGCCAGATCCTCCGTGTTGAAATCTGGCAGGGGCAACAGGAACCCGACCGCGATGGCGGAAAGCATCAGCACGCCCGCGCAGACGAGGGCTGTGTCGAGCGAGGCGCCCTCGGCCACCGTTCCCCAGAGCCAGCTGCCAAGCGCCATGCCGCCAAAGGCCCCCATCTGGTGCATGCCGAGCGTCCGGCCCACGACCCAGCGCGGCGAGGCCAGCTGCACCGACACGTTCAGGAGCGACATGGTCTGCACCCAGCAGGCGCCGGACACCATCAGGCACAGGCCGGTCATCCAGACCGTGTCCGCCAGCCCCATGGTGACCAGCGCCAGCCCGTTCAGGGCAAAGGTGCCCCGCACGATATATTCGTTGCGGAGCGCCTCGCGCAGCGACACGCTGGTCAGGGCGCCCGCCACGGCACCCACGCCGAAAGCGCCGAGCATTAGCCCGTAGACATCCGCCGTCTGGCCCAGCTTGAAACGCACGACGAGCGGCAGGAGCGCCAGCATGGCCACCGCCGTCACGCCGAACAGGAAGCCGCGCAGCCCGACCCGGTAGATATTGGGCGACATGAGCGCGTAGCGGATGCCGGCCGAGATCGCCCGTGTCAGTTGTTCGCGGTCGAGCGCACGCGGCTCCACCTCGCGCTTCCAGCGGAACAGGAACGTGATGATGAAGAGATAGGAGAAAGTGTTGACGGCAAAGGCCGCGACCGCGCCGAAGGCGGCGACGATCACGCCGCCGATGGCGGGCGCGACCGAACGGGTCATATTGAAGCCCATCGCGTTCATCGCCACCGCTGCAGGCAGTTCCTCGCGCGGGAAAATGTCCCCCATGGAGGCCTGCCAGGACGGGTTGTTGAGCGCATTGCCGCTGCCGATCAGGAAGGTGAAGAGCAGAAGCGTCCAGGGCGACAGGAGGCCCGCCGCGGCAAAGCCCAGCAGCAGCGCCGAGATGGTGAACATGAAGATCTGCGCGGTCAGCATGACTTTGCGCCGGTCGAACATGTCTGCCGCGGCGCCCGCGAACAGCATGAAAACCATCATCGGCAGCGTGTTCGACGCTTGCACCAGCGCCACCATGGAAGGGCTGTCCGTCAGGCTGGTCATCAGCCAGCCCGCGCCGACCATCTGGATCAGCCCGCCGAAATTCGAGACGAGAACGGCCGACCAGAAGGCGAAATAGGTGCGGTTGCGGAACGGGGCAAACGTGGTGTCGAGCAGGGCGGGTCTCCTCCATGTCACGTCAGGCGCAGGGGCGCGCGCCCCGCGGCTGTTCCGGGGCGCGGCCAGCATGGCCGCTCAGATGCGTCGCGCCGGTGGACGCCGCGCCGCTCGGGACTGCAATTCAATTCCAGCGTCAGCGGAACGTGGTTCCGCCGCGCAAGCGCCGTCAGATCCGCATCAGCGGCAGGTCGACGCCGGTAATACCGGGCAGGGACAGGGTGAACACCTTGCCCGAGTCCGCCTGATCGGGCGCATCCACCCGGATCGAGGTCACATATAGCTGGTCGCGCTTCGGTCCCCCGAAGGCGATGCGGGTCGGTTTCTCGATCGGCATCGGGATTTCCATATCGACCTTGCCCGCCGGCGTGATCCGCAGAAGCTGCCAGCCCGAGACACCGGCCATCCAGTAGCAACCGTCACTGTCCATCGCGCCGCCATCCGGGCGAGCGGGCCAGTCATGGCACTCGAAAAAGACGCGCTTGTTCGTCCAGGCCGCATCGTCCACGTCATAATCATAGGCCCAGACGGTCTGGATCGCGGGGTTGCTGTCGGACACATAGGCCGTTTTGCCATCGGGAGAGAAAGCCAGCCCGTTCACCGTCTTGAACCCGCCCATGACCTCCACGGCCTCTGTCCCGTCGAACCGGTAGAGCGTGCCTTCGCCGCGTTCCGCAGCTTCCGGCGTCAGCCCCATGGTCCCGGCAAGGAACCGGCCCGCCGGATCGACCGTGCCGTCATTGAACCGGTGCTCCACCGTGCCGGGCGCGGGGCCGCCCATGGCGCGCATGTCGCCCGTGTCGGGGTCGAGATGCCAGAACCCGTCGGTCAGGGCGGCGACGATGCCGCCGGCCTCCGTCTCCGCCACACAGCCGACCGGTCGACCTAAGTCCCAAACCTTGTGCGATCCGTCGGTGGGACGATTGAAATGGAGTTTGCCGCCCGGAATATCGACCCAGTAGAGCCCGTCGCGCCGTGCCGACCAGAAGCTGCCCTCTCCGACGGTGGCCACCTGATCGAAGGCGACGGAAACGGCGGGTGCTGGGTCGGGCTGGGGCATGGAATTTCCTCTGGCGGTCCGACCCGGAGGCGGGTCGTCTGGATTTGTATGTAGATTGGTAAAACAATTTTGACAATATGCGACACCATGAAACCCGCCTCTCATGTGACAAGTCGCCCGGAAAGGCGTAAACTCGGCGGTGAACCCTGCCGTCAAGGTCAACAGGACAGGGATGGACAATGGCGGGGCGCAGGCCTGGCTACGGGGCGGATACCGCAAGGTTGAGGATACGGGGAAGGGCAAGATCATGCCTGCACAAGCTCAGAGCGTCAGACCGGTCGGCCGCAGCAGCCGTGACTGGACGCTTGCCGATCAGGTCTATGACCGGCTGATCACGCTCATCGCGGACGGGACCTTTCCCGAACATTCCAAACTGCCCACCGAAACCAGTCTGAGCGAGCAGTTCGGCGTGTCGCGGCCGGTTCTGCGACAGGCACTCAAGCGCCTGCGGGAGGAGGGGCTGATCCTGTCGCGGCAAGGGTCGGGCTCCTATGTCCAGCGCCGCCCGGACAGCGAACAGCTCGATTTCGCGCCGGTCGGCTCCATCGCGGACATCCAGCGCACCTTCGAGTTCCGCCGCACCATTGAATGCGCCGCGGCGAGCCTGTCGGCGAGCCGCGCGACCGCGGAGCAGATCGACCGGATCGCCGCGGCCCTCGCGCAGCATGCAGGCCTGCCCGACGACGGCTCCGAGCAGGCCGCCGTCGACCTGTCGGACGAACAGTTCCACACGGCCATATTCGCGGGGTGCGAGAACCACTATTTTCTGGCCGCCCGCACCTCGCTGCAGCCACAGATCGCGGCCTCGATGACACTGTCGCGCGGGCTCGCCCAGGGCGATGTGCAGATTGTGCACCGGCAGGTTCTGGCCGAGCATGAGGCCATTCTCGCCGCCATCAGGGACAGGGACGCCGATGCCGCTGCGGTGGCCATGTGCCGTCACCTCGATGCCGAGCGCGGCCGCATGTTCGAAGGGTTGCCTGCCGGGGTCTGAGGCGCGCCATTTCCAAAGGTCCGAACGGGAACGGGGGCCGCTGCCGACGGGACATTACGGCAGCGACCCCCTTCCGGCCTTCCCGGGTCAAGCCGCGGAAAGGTATCCTTCGGCGCGCAGCGCTTCGAGCTGCGCGGCGATGTAGCCATAGACGAAGGCGAAGGCCGTGTTGCGCGGGTCTTCGCCCGCCACGAGCGGCACATGATCGGGCATGATCATGTACGGGTAGCCCAGTTCGGCGTAGAGCTTGATCGACGCCCACATGTCCATCGTGCCCTCGTCGGGGAACACTTCCATGAAGTCGAGCTTGCGCCCGCGGATGTTGCGGAAATGGACGTTGAAGATCTTGTTGCGGCTGCCGAACCAGCGGATCACATCAAAGATTTCCGTGGCCGGATCGTCGAGCATTTCGCCGACCGTGCCCTGACAGAAATTGAGCCCGTGATAGGGGCTTTCATGCAGCGACACGAATTTCTTGAGCCCCTCCACCGTGCCGAGCACACGGGTCACGCCCTTGTAGCCCGGCGGCGTGTAGGGGTCATGCGGATGGCAGGCGAGCCGCAGCTTGTTTTCCTCCGCCACTGGCACGACGCGGGACAGGAAATAGTCGATCCGTTCCCAGTTCTCATCCTCCGGCAGTTCCCCGGCGAGGCCCGGCGCGGCCGTCTGGTCCATCTTGTCCCAGCGGAAGGTGGAATTGAGCGATCCGCCACGGCCCTCTTCGCTTTCCGAACGCGGGATGCCGATGATGTTCATATTGTATTTCGCGGCCGGAATGCCCGCGGCGGCAATATTCTCAATCAGCGTGCAGATGCTGTCGATCTGGCGGTCGCGGTCGGGACCGGCCAGCAGGATGTCCGGGCTCTTGCTCTCCTCGATCGGGCGCGAGGCGAGCGGCAGTTGCACCATGTCGAGCACCAGCCCGAACCCGTCGAGCTTGTCGCGGTGGCGCTTCAGGTCGTCGAGCGTCCAGTCATGCGGGTTGCCCGGCGGGTCCGAATTGACATGGGTGACGCCAAGCTGCGCCATGATGCGGAAATCATCGTCGTTGCGCGCCGGGATCTGGGTGCCGAGCCGCATCAGAGCCCCTTCACGCTGTCGATGAGCGCCGCGAGCTGGTCCCGTTCATGCGGCTTCAGGTCGGTCAGCGGCGGGCGCATCGGGCCGGCCGGGTGGCCGACAAGTTCGACACCGGCTTTCACTGCCGACACGGCATAGCCGGGGGCCAGGTCGCGGATCTTCGCCCAGGGGAAGAAGAAGCCGCGCAGGATCTCGTCCACCCGGGTCTTGTCTCCGGTGCGCAGCGCGTCGAAGAACCCGATCGCAAGGTTCGGCACGAAATTGAAGACAGCGGAGGAATAGGTGGTCACGCCCGCGCCATAGAAGGCCTCGGCGAAAAGCTCGTGCGTCGGCATCCCGCCGATATAGACCAGCCGGTCGCCACAGCGCGCCGTGATCTCGCGCACCAGATCGACCTTGCCGGTCCCGTCCTTGAAGCCGATCAGGTTCGGGCAGTTCTCTGCCAGTTTCTCCACCGTGTCGGCGTTCAGGACCGAATTGGCCCGGTTGTAGACGATCACGCCCGTGGCCGTGCTGTCGCACACTGCCTTCACATGGGCGTAAAGCCCGTCCTGCCCGGCCTCGGTCAGGTAGTGCGGCAGCAAAAGCAGCCCGTCCGCCCCGGCCTCTTCGGCGCCGCGGGCGATGCCCTTGGCGATTTCGGTGCCATAGCCGCAGCCGCTCAGGATCGGCGTGTCGCCGGCCGCTTCCTTGGCCGCGCGCACATAGGCCACAACCTCCTCGGGCGTCAGCGAGAAAAACTCACCTGTGCCGCCCGCAGCAAACAGGCCGGCAGCCGGATAGCCCGACAGCCAGTTGATATGGGTCTGGTAGCTGTCGAATTTCGGCTGGTGATCCGCGTCGAAATGGGACACGGGGAAAGACAGCAGACCGGATCCGAGTTGATCGCGAAGCTGAGCGGGCGTGAGAGGCATGTGCAATCCTGTCGATGCGTTAGGTGTCAGAGATTTGTTAAAACAACTTTTGGAATTGGTAAAGTGTGAATTACAAATTTCGCAAACTTGTCAATTTGTGTCTTCATGTATGGTAGTTGCGCGCTGCGGGGCTTCCCCGGTCGCGGCGGCTGGGGCAGAGTGTCGCGACGGGCAACGTCCCGAACAGGGAGGAACAGGCAATGACAGAGATTCGGTCGGTCACGGCGACGCTGTATCAGGTGCCGCTGGCAGAGGTTCTGGTGGATGCCAAACATGGCGACCATCATTTCTTCGAACTGGTGACGGTCACGATCCGCACCAGCGACGGGCTGGAGGGGACGGGCTACACCTATACCGGCGGCAAGGGCGGCCACGCGATCAAGGCGATGGTCGACCACGACCTTGCGCCCTTCCTGATCGGGCAGGATGCGGCGGGCGTCGAGGCGCTCTATGACGCGATGCAATGGCACGTGCATTATGTCGCGCGCGGCGGCATCGCCTCCTTTGCCATATCGGCGGTGGATATTGCGCTATGGGACCTGCGCGGGCACCGCACCGGCCAGCCGCTCTGGAAGATGGCGGGCGGCGCGGGCCGGACCTGCCGGGCCTATTGTGGGGGGATCGATCTCGGCTATGACCTGCCGAAGCTGCTGCGCTCGGTCGACAGCTATATCGACCGCGGTTTCAACGCCGTGAAAATCAAGGTCGGCCGACCGGAACTGTCAGATGATGCTGCCCGCGTCGCCGCGGTGCGCGATCGGCTCGGTCCCGACCGCGCCTTCATGGTGGATGCCAACTATGCGCTCAGCGTCGAGGAGGCGATCCGCGCGGCCAACGCGTTCAAGGCACATGACATCCTGTGGTTCGAGGAGCCGACCCTGCCGGACGATTATCAGGGGTTCGCGCGCATCGCGGCAGAGACGGACGTGCCGCTCGCGATGGGGGAGAACCTGCACACGATCCATGAGTTCGGATATGCGTTCGATCAGGCGGGCCTCAGCTACATCCAGCCCGATGCGTCCAATTGCGGCGGCATTACCGGCTTTCTTCAGGTGGCCGACCTGGCAGAGAAATACGGGCTGCCGCTCTGCTCCCACGGGATGCAGGAATTGCATGTGAGCCTTCTGTCCGCGCGGCCGAACGCTGGCTGGCTGGAGGTGCATTCCTTCCCGATCGACAGCTACACGGAACGCCCGCTGGTGGTCGAGGATCACAGGGCCGTCGCCCCCGATGTGCCGGGCACGGGCGTGACATTCGACTGGGGCAAGCTGCAGGCGGTGCAGCTCAACGCCTGACCCTCAGCGCGGCACCTGCTGGGTGATGCAATGGACATTGCCGCCACCGAGCAGGATCTCCCGCCCCGGTACGCCGATGATGTCGCGGTCGGGGAAGAGCCGCTGCAGGATGGATGCCGCCTCCGCGTCATGGTCGGGGTCGAGGAGCGGGAAGACCACGCGGCTGTTGCCGATATAGAAATTGCTGTAGCTGCCGGCGAGCCGTTCGCCCGCCGCCCGGCTCATGCCGCCCGCGCCAGGCGCAATGCCTGCGGCCTCCTCCGCGGTCATGTAGAGCGGACCGGGCATCGGCAGTTTCACAATCTCGATGGCGCGGCCCCGCGCATCGCGCGCCGAGAGGAGCGCGTCGAGCGCTTCCGACGATCTCTCGTGCTGCGGGTCGTCCGCATCATCCGTCCAGGTGAGGGCCACCACGCCCGGTGCGCAGACGTGCAGGATATTGTCTACATGGCCCGTCGTCTCGTCGAGGATCACCCCGCGCGGGACCCAGACAACCTTCTCCGCGCCCAAATAGTCGCGCAGGCCGGCCTCGATCGCGGCGCGGTCCATGCCAGGATTGCGACCGTCGCTCAAGAGACATTCCTCGGTCGTATAGACCGTGCCCTCACCATCCACATGGATCGCCCCGCCTTCCAGCACGAAGGGTGCGCGATAACGGTCTGCGCCTTCCACCTCGGCCACGCGGGCGGCCATCGCGTCGTCACGGTCCCACGGCGCATAGAGCCCGTCGACCGTGCCGCCCCAGGCGTTGAACTTCCAGTCGACCGCCCGCAGGCCGCCCCCGCCGTCGGTCACGAAACTCGGGCCGATGTCACGCATCCAACTGTCGTCGCTCTCGATCTCCAGCACGCGGATGCCGGGCGACAGGCGGCTTCGGGCATTGGCGAATTGCGCGGGTGACACGGTCATGGTGACGGGATCGGACGGGTGGATCGCCTCGGCCACGGCAACGAACGCCTCCTGCGCCGGACCGGCCGCGTCGCGCCAATTGTCCGGCCGTTCCGGCCAGGCCATCCAGCAGCCGCGGTGCGATGCAAACTCGCCGGGCATGGAAAAGCCGTCTGCGCGCGGCGTGCTGTCGATCGGAGCGGTCATGCTGAAGTCCCTTGCTGGCCCGGTCACCTATCTGCCTGCGATAGCGGATATGGCGGCCGAGCGGAAGGGCGTCAGGCGGGTTCGGTCAGGTCGGATTCCTGTTCGAGGAGCGGGGCCACGGCAGCGGCGATCTGGTCCTTCACATGATCCGGCACATGGCTCAGATGCGGGGTCATCGCCCCCATGTCGGCCACGCCCGAGAGCGTCACCGCATCATGGATGACGGCAATCGCGCCATGTTCGTTGCGCAGGTCCTCCAGCGGCTGGATCGGGCCGGTCAGCGCGGTCGCGCGGGCCACCGCCCGATCCTTGAGCGCGGCCAGCACCGCCATGGCGCGCCGGGGCGCGATACAGACCGCGCCGGCTGTGAAGCTGGCAAGCCCGAAGCTGCGCAGGTGCGGCACGGCGGCGATCTCTCCGATGCCGGAGACCACGCGCGGGCGCGGCACGACCGACAGCATCCGGTCGAGATAGGGGTCGCGGGTGAAATCGCCGGTCTCGACGGCATATTTCACCGCCACGACCGTTCCGTCATCGACGAGTGCGCCGATCTGGTCGGGCAGAAGCATCTGGTCGGACCGCAGATAGAGGATCGCGGCCATCCCCGCCCGGTCGGCAAAATCGCGGATTGCGGCTTCGGTGCCCTGCGGCGAGGAGGGGCCGGTCATCGGCAGCAGCATGGCGGCGGGAAACCGTGTGCGGGCCAGCATCGCCGCCTGATCGCGCAGCTTGCCGAAATCGGGACCGGCCGAAGGAATGGCCCATGTGTCGGCCCCGGCCCAGTCCGGGATCGCGTCCAGCAGGTCGGAATAGGTGCCGTGGGTCATCGCGTAGATGTTCGCGTTGCCACCATAGAGAAGCGTGGACACGCCGCCGGCTTCGATATGGGCCGCGAGCTTGGCATTCTCCGGACCGTTGAGGTGGGTGCCGTCGGGTTCCAGCGACACGGGTGGAACGGCCCAGACGGACCGCGCGATATCATCTTCGGTAACGGGTGTCGTTTTCATTCGGCTCTTCCTTGCTCAGGCACTGTCCTCGCCCTCGAACACGCGCTGGCGGGCATTGTCGACATGGGCTTTCATCAGGTGCCGCGCGGCCTCTGCATCCCGTTTGCGGATCGCCGCCACGATGCCGCGATGTTCCGCCTGCACCAGTTCCAGCCGGGCCACGGGTTTGGTCAGCGACAGGCTGCGCGCGAGGTTCATGCCGGTGATGATCTGGCTTTTCATCGAGGAACGGGCCGAGACAAAATAATGGTTGTCGGTCGCCGCGCAAATGGCGAGGTGCAACTCCTCGTCGGCATCCGCGCCGAGCGCGCCTTCGCGAATGCAGGTCTCCAGTGCCACCATAGCGGCGTCGATGCGGGCCATGTCCTCGTCGGTCCAGCGCTCGGCTGCCAGCGCGGCCGCGTCGCTTTCGATGACCGCGCGAAATTCGAAGGTGCGCTGTACATCCGCGATGGAGCCCACGGGCGCGAAGCTCAGCATCGCGCGGTCGGGGCGCCGCTGGACATAGGAGCCCGAGCCCTGCCGCGAGGTGATGACCCCGTCGTCGCGCAACTGTTTCAGCGCCTGCCGCAGCACCGGGCGGGACACGCCCAGATCCTCGCTCAGCCGTGTCTCCGGTGGCAGCTTGCTGCCTTCGGGGAACTGGCCGTCGACGATGAGGCGCAGGATCTGTTCATAGACCTGGTCGGACAGGCTCCAGTCCCGGCCCGACCGGTCGAGATTTCCTGCGCTGCCCGACGTGGCGCTCACCGGCCGGCCTTTTTCCGCCAGGCGCTGAACTCGACTTCCGTTTCGGAATCGGTCGGCGGGTAGAGCCCGAAGGTGGAAGCGCCGGCAGCGACCTTCTCGACCACGAAATCCTCGAACACGGTCATCTCGAACGCCTCGGCCGCCACCTCGTCGGCCAGATGGCGCGGCACGCAGACCACGCCCTCTGCATCGCCGACCATGATGTCTCCGGGAAAGACCGCAACGCCGCCGCAGGCGATCGCGTCGTTGATCGCGACCGCATGATGCTGTGTCAGGTTTGTGGGCGGGCTCGGCCGCAGATGGTAGCTCGGCATGTCGAGCTCCGCTATCTCGTGGCTGTCGCGGAACCCGCCATCGGTCACCAGCCCCTTGCAGCCGCGGGCCTGCAGGCGGGTTGCCAGAATGCCACCGCAGGAGGCCGCGCTTGCGTCCCCCCGGCTGTCGACGACGAAGACCGCCCCTTCGGGACATTCCTCCACCGCCTTGCGCTGCGGGTTCTCGCGGTCCTTGAACACGTCGAGCACGTCGAGATCCTCGCGCGCCGGAATATAGCGCAGCGTATAGGCCTCACCGACCATGTTGGGGCCGGGGCGCAGGCGCTGCGGTCCGTGCAGATAGACATTGCGCAGCCCGCGCTTGAAAAGGACCGTCGTGATCGTGGCGGTGCTGACGGTCTCGAACTTGGCGCGGGTGTCCGCAGAAAGGCTTGGCATGTAGGGCAGGCTCCGTCAGGGATAGACGTGCGGGTGCGGGATGCACCGGCAGCGGTTTCGCCAGACCCTAGTAAACTTGTATCGTATTTGTCAATCCTTGCAAAAATCTCTTTACTACTTTTTACAATTTGGCCATTTTGACCCGTGCAGACGACCGAACGGACCATCAGGAAAGGCAGACAATGACCCAGACCATCCTCATCACCGGTGCCAATGGCGGCGTTGCGTCCATGATCCGTCCCGCCCTGCGGGCCCGATATGGCGGTCTTGTCCTGAGCGACCGCGATCCGGTCACCGATCTGGCCGACGGCGAAGATTTCCGCGGCGCGGAACTGACCGACTTCGAAGCCGTGCGCGCCGCCTGCAAGGGGGTCGACGCGATCATCCATCTGGGCGGGCAGCCGCATGAAGCGCCGTGGGACGTGATCGACGCGAGCAATCTGACCGGGATGACCAACCTGATGGAAGCGGCACGGGCCGAGAAGGTGGAACGGGTCGTCTTCGCCTCGTCGAACCATGCGGTCGGCATGTATGCCCGCAACCGCAAGGTCGGGACCGAAGAACGGGTCCGCCCGGATTCGCGCTACGGCGTCTCCAAAGCCTATGGAGAGGCGCTGTGCGCGCTTTTTGCCGACAAATACGGGATGCGGTGCCTGTCGGTGCGGATCGGGAATGTGGCGCTCGCGCCTGCCGACAACCGCCGCCTGTCGATCTGGCTCCATCCCGAGGATTTCGTGCAGCTTTGCATCATCGGGATCGAGCATCCCGACCTGCACAATGAGGTGGTGTACGGAGCATCCGACAATATCCGCAGTTTCTGGGACAATGGCGCGGCCTTCCGGCTGGGCTACCGCCCGAAACACCGCGCCGAGGACCATCGGGCCGAAGCCGAAGCCGGGCAGGCCGAAATCGACGCGAAAGGTCCCCGCGACACCGTGGCCGAAACCCTGCAAGGGGGCGGTTTCGCCGCGGACGAGTTTTCCGGCGACCTTGACCGCACGGCGTGGGATTGAGCGCCCGCCGGCGCTACTCTGCCGCGCCGAGCAGGCTGGCCGCGCGGCGGAGTGCGAGCAGGTAGCCTTCGGTGCCGAAGCCGGCAATCACGCCATCGGCGCGGCCGGAGACGAAACTGTGGTGCCGGAAGGTCTCGCGCTTGTGGATGTTGGAGATATGCACCTCCAGCACCGGGCCGTCGAACATGTTGAGCGCATCGAGGATCGCAACGGATGTGTGCGAATAGGCGGCGGGATTGATGATGATCGCATCCGCACCGTCGCGCGCGTCCTGGATCAGGTCGACGAGCACGCCCTCATGGTTGGATTGTTCGAACCGTGCCTCCAGCCCGAGTTGCGCGGCGAGATCGGCGCAGCGTGACGCCACGTCGCTCAGCGTTTCCGAGCCGTAGATTTCCGGCTGGCGGGTGCCGAGCAGGTTGAGGTTCGGGCCATTGAGGATCAGGACCGTCCGGCGCATCATCACTTCCTTTCACGCGAGGGGGCAGGCAGCCCCTAGCACGGGATGCGTGCCCCCACCAAAGGCCTGTCGTCCCCACGCTGCGGAAAAGCGGCCACTGTTGCGCGGCGGCAGCCGGGCGCGGGGCAGCTAGTCGGTGATCTCGGTCGCAAGGCGGCTGTCGGTCAACTCGTCTTCGAGCAGCACGTAGATCTCGTCGGGCGGAGTGCGCAGCGAATGGATCATCACGCCCGGATCGATGCCCATCTCGATCAGATAGTCCATGACCCGGCCCTGGGCATGCTGGATATCCTCGACGGCGATAAAGGCGGGCAGGTAGCCCGGCGTCTCGTAATAGCTTTGGTGCATGCCGACCGCCGCGTCGGACGAGACCCGGCGCGCCGTGCCCCCGGCGAACATGTAGGGACAGGCCGACAGGCAGATCATGCCCGGCAGCATGTCGGTCTCGATGCCGGCCTCGCGCAAAGTGCGGCCGATCACGAGCGCCTCGTCAAGCGCGCCGCCGGGGCTGTTGAAGGCGATCCGGTCGGGCGCATCGGGGCGGGCGGCGAGCCATGTCGCGAACCGCTCCGCGTCGCCCGGCTCGATCGGGCCGTGCACCAGTCCCCGGTCAAGGCCGCCCTCCGGCGGCAGGTCGGTGAATGTCAGCCGGTCGGGCATGTCGGATGGCATGTCAAACATCGGCTCCGTGCCCGGCCGTGCGAAGTCGGGGCTTGGCTGGCTGGGTTCGTAGCGACGGGTCTGGTCCCCCGGTGTCACCGGACCGGTCGGCAGGTCGGGCGACGGGCGAAACGAGAAATCCCAGCGCGTCATCGCATCCGTGGCGACCAGAAGGCCGGCCACGAGGATCTGTAGCACCAGAAAAAAGCGCAGGCCCCGGCGGATGCCGCGCCCGTCCGCGACGGCAGGTGCGGGGGCCTGACTGTCGGCTGTGTCCGTCATTCGGCCGCGTCGAACCGTTTGGGCTTCGGGCGCGGCGGTGCGGGCGGCGTCGGGGTTGCCGGTGGCGCAGAGGCCGCGCCGCGCGCGCGGATTTCCGCATCGGCCACGCCCATCGAGCTTTCCACATCCTTCATCGCGTTGATCGCGGCCCGCAGGTCCGACAGGGTCAGCGTCTCCTCGATGCTGAGCCCGTCACGCCCCGAGCGGATCGCGGCCTGTGTGATGGCCAGCACAAAGACGAGCACCGCGGGCAGCAGATCGATCGCGATCGCACCGGCCCAGGAGGGCACGAAACTGTCTGCATATTTGATCACCGCATCGGCGCTGGAGATCGGGTTGTAGGCGGTCTCCTGCGGGGGTTCCATCGCCAGCACATCGTCCGCCGCCTGTTTCAGCGTCTGCCCGCGCTGGTCGAGTGCGGAGAGCACGCTCGCGATGGTCGAGGATTGCGCATCGCGGACGCTGGCGTTGCGCCCGTCCAGTTCCGGCAGCACGACCGATGCCGGCAGGTCTTCGGCGGCGCGCGCCACGAGCGGGGCCACCGAATATTGGTTGAGGTTCGCGATCACACCGGCAAGCCGCACGCTTTCTTCGGAAAAGGCGACCGACCGCTGCTCGACCGACCCCGGGGCCACTGTCAGTGCCCGCATCCGCCCGAGGATCTCGTTGCCCTCCTCGAAGGCGGCGTCGATGAGCGGCTGCTGCGCCTCGATCTGGGCCTGCAGGTTGCGCAATTCCTCCGTCTTCTGGGTCAGAACCCGGAAGACCGCGCCTTCACCTGCCGTGCCCGACAGATCGCCGGAGCGTTCCTGGTCGGCCAGGGCCTCGAAAGCCTCGGCCGCGCGCTGCACCTCGCGTCCGAGCGCCTGACCCGACAGGGCGATTTCATGCGCCTGTTCCAGCCCCGCCTGGTAGTCGCGCACCGTGTTGGCCAGATGCTGCTCGACGGCGGCAGATCCGGCGAGCGCGGCCGCGTTCAGCCAGCTTGACATGGCAATGATCGCAACCGATCCGACGATGGTCGAGATGGTCAGCCCGATGAACCCCGCGGCCGAGCGCATCGCGGGCAGGAGCCGGAGCATATAGCTCCAGAAGACGAAAATCCCGACCGATACGGCGACCGAATAGGCGAGCGCAGCGAAAAAGCTCATGGCGCCCGTATCCTCCAGAAGCGAGGAGACGCCGAGATAGGTATAGATGCCCGATGCGATGGCCAGAACGCCGAGCGCGGCGGGCGTGATCGTGTCGAGCCAGACGAGGTGTCCTTCGAGTTCACGCGCGGTCCGCAGGCCCTTGGCCTCGGCCGCCGTCAATGTCTTGTCTTGCTCGGTCACGTCGGAACCTCTCTGGCGCGGGATATCCGCATCACATAGGTGCAGGGCGGGGGAATTACAGCATTTTCAAGCGTCAATGGCCATTCCTGTTGCCTGCGCCTGGGCTGCGGGCACCTGTTCACGCACCTGTGTCGGGCGGAAGCCTGCCGACCGGAGCCTGTAGGGCGCAAAGGACTTGCCAGCGCGCGCCCACGCGGCCACCCTGCGGACAAAAGACGGATGAGCGGGTGGAGCGATGCAGGCAGGGAACGGACATGCGGCCGGAAACGCGGCCAGCGGACGGATGCAGATCAGCACCGGAATGATGAGGGCGGCACACGCTGTCGCTTGGGCTGCCGTGGCTCTGGCCTCCGGCACTGTAGGCGGCGCGGCTTCGGCGCAGGACCGCCCAGATCTGGATGGGGCGGCCTATGCCGCCATTACCGGCGTGGAAAAGCGGTTGAACATGCGCGCGGGGGCCTCGACCTCGACGGATGTGGCGGCGCGTCTGCCGCTCGGGACCGTCGTGCGGCTCGGCGACTGTGCTGCCGCCGAGGGGCGGGTCTGGTGCGGCGTCTCGCTCATGGACGGCACCGACCGACAGGGGTTCGCCGCGGCCGAGTTCTTGAGCCCGGCCCATGCGTGGCAGCGGGCGGCGGCCGGCATCTATGACGAGATCGGCGCGCTCAATTGCGCCGGAGAGGATGGCGCGGCGCTGCGCTGTGCCTACGGGCTTGCGCGCGATGCGGATGGCGCGGCGGTGCTCCGGGTCGAGGATGCGGCCGGTGCGCCGCGCATGTTCCTCTTCCGGGACGGGGCGGTCAGCGTGACACCGCAAGCGCTGAGCGAAGGCGGGCTCAGCGTGTCCGCCGGGCAGGGCGGCCAGCAGGTGGCGCATTACGGGACGCGGTTCGCGATCCCCGACCGGCTGGTGGCCGGTGAGTGAGGCGGCGCCCGAACAGGGCAAGGTGACAGGCAAGGGGGCAGGGCAGATGGCAGCGAACGGACCGAAGCGACATGCGGGCATGACCCGCAGGACGATGCTCGGGGTGGCCGTGGCAGGCGTGGGGCTGACGCTCTTCGGTGGAAGCCATGTTCGCGGCCAGCAGGTCTTCAAGGACGTGTCCGCGCTCGCGCCCGGCGAGTTCACCTGGCACCCGAACCGCCAGCCCGCCGGTCCGGTCTCGGTGATCGTCTCGCTCGACGAACAGCGCGTGCATGTCTATCGCAACGGCGTGCGGATCGCGGTGTCCACCTGTTCGACGGGGCGGCCCGGCCACGGCACGCCGACCGGCGTGTTCGTGGTGCTCCAGAAGGACAAGAACCACCGGTCGAGCACCTACAACAATGCGCCCATGCCGAACATGAACCGGCTGACTTGGGACGGGATCGCGCTCCATGCGGGCAATCTGCCGGGCTATCCGGCAAGCCATGGCTGCGTGCGGCTGCCGCTCGATTTTTCCGCCAAGCTGTTTACCGTGACCCATCTGGGCACGCCCGTCATCATCGCCGACAGCGCCCATGCGCCCGCCGAGATCGTCCACCCGGGGCTGATCCTGCCGATGGCCGCAGAAGCCGGTTTCGAAGCAGCGCTCGACGGGCTTGCCGCCAAGAAGCGGCCCGAGGATTGGGGGCTGAGCGATGCCTATCCGATCACCTCGATCGTGGCCTCGGGGTTCGACCGCCGGATGCTGGTTCTGGAGAATGACCGGGAGGTCGATGGCGGCGCGCTGACCATCGACGGCGACCAGCCGCTGGGCGAGCATCTCTTTGTCCTGCAGGGGCAGGCGGAGGGCGGGCTCAGCTGGTCGCAGATGGGCTATGGCGACACGGCACCGGGCGCGCAACCGCTCACCCGCCTGCATCCGGACGCTGATCTGGCATCCCGGCTCGGCCCCTATCTGCACCCCGGCATGATCTTCGTCACGACCGATCTGCCGCTCCATCCCGACCAGCGGTCAGGGCGGGATTTCGTCATCCTGAGCTGACGGCGCAAGGCCGTCATTGTCTCCGGGCTTGCCACAAAGCCCCCTTTTCGCGCGGCATTATCGAGCCTCCACGCAAGGGGGGCCGCCGAAATCTGGCGGCACGCCGCGGTGCAGACGCACCAGCCCCCGGGGGATGACAGGTGGGCAGGGGCCGATATCGGTAATGGGTTGCATGTCTGCCGCGTGGCGCGCGGCACGGCTGTTTTCTGCCCGCTTCGCGCTGCTTCTGTGCATCGGGGCGGGCGCAGGTGACGCGCAGGTCACCGACGATCCTCTCGAACCAACGATCACGCACGAAAACAGTTTCCCGCTGGCCCCGCCCGACCGGTCGAGCCCGGCTGCAACTCTCGACGCGTTCTTGTCCCATTCCGCAGCCGGCAACGCGGCTCTGCGAAACGGCGATCCTCCGGACACTGTCATCGGCCATTTCAGCCGCGCGGATGCCACGATCGACCCCGGCGCCGTTGCCGCGTCGGATGCCCGCATCGCGCGGACCGAAGCCGCGCTCCTGCTCTACGAGATCCTTGTGCGGGCGGGCCTGCCGCCGCGCGACCGGATTCCGGGGGGAGACGGGACCGAAGACCTGCCGGAAAGCTGGCGCATCCCGCAAACCGAATTTGCCATCCAGCGCCAGCCGGAGGGGCCGCTGACAGGTGAATATCTGATCGGGCCGCTGCCGCTTGCAGAGATGCGCCGCGCTTATGAGCGGGTTGCCCATCTGCCTGTGCCCGCTGGCGTGGAGCCCGGCAGCTACCGGATCTACCAGACCCGTCCGAACCTGACGTCAGGGCTCGACTGGATGCCCGTCCTGCCCGAAGGGCTGACCCGGCCGGTGGCGCAGAATGCGCTCTGGAAATGGCTGGCACTGGGCGCGGCCTTGCTGGCGGTAGCCGCAGGGCTCTGGCTGGTCTGGCGCATCCTTGCCCGCTTTGCCGGACGCGGGGTGGTGGTCGGGCTTCTCCTGTCTCTCGCGGTCGCGCTGGCAGCACTCTGGCTCGACCGGTTCATGACCGACGTGATCGGCTTGCGGTTCACGGCGCGCAGCCTCCTGTCGCACCTCTTTCTCGGTGTGGCGTTCCTTGCGCTGGTCGGCATCGCCGTTTTCGCGCTCGAATGGCTGGCCATCGCACTGGCGGCCAATCCGCTCGTGCGGCGGCGCGGTGTCAGCCCGCATCTGCTGCGGCTCGTCATGCGCGTCCTGTCGCTGACCGTGGCGATCTTCATCATTGTCGAGGCGACGGACTATCTGGGCCTGAACATCGCGCCGGTCATCGCGGGTCTGGGTGTGGGCGGTCTGGCCATGGCGCTGGCCGCCCGTCCGACGCTCGAGAACATGATCGGAGGGTTCATTCTCTTTGCCGACCGGCCAGTCGCCATCGGCGAGTTCTGCCGCTTTGGCGGCGAAACCGGAACGGTGGAGGATATCGGACTCCGGTCGACACGTGTGCGGCGGCTCGACGACCGTGTCGTGACCATCCCGAACGCCAACTTCTCACAGATGGAGATCATGAACGACACGCGCATCCACCGGCGGCTTTACAATGCGCGGCTGGGCCTGCGGTTTGAGACGACATCGGCCCAGATTGAATCGCTCACAGCGGCGCTCGACGCGATGTTGCGCGGCCATGAGCGGGTGCTGGAAGACCGGCTCCATACCGCCTTCGAGACGTTCGGCGACCATGCGCTGGTGGTCGAGATTTTTGCCTATATCGACGCGATCGACTGGCTCGATTTCAAGGCGGTGCGGGCCGATCTGAACCTGCGGGTCTTGGCCGGGGTCGGGCGCGCCGGGTCGGCCTTTGCCTTCCCGACGCGCACGGTTCATCTGGGCCGCGACAGCGGCATGCCTGAACCCGATGGCACAGGGTCAGGCGGGCGCAGCGCCGAGGCGTGACAGGCCGTCCGCATGGCGGACGTGATCCGGCGCATGGGTGCGGGCGCTCTCGGTATTGCAACCGACGATCGCCGGCGCCTGCCGGGACAGGGCCGGATCGGTCAGCGCATGGACCATGAAGAGCGCGAAATCGGTGCGCCGGACGAGGTTGCTCGCCAACACCGGATCGCCCACATGGGCCGACCAGACCGGCAGCCCCTCGCTCTCGCCTTCCTCCAGATCGCAGCCACGTACGACCGTATAGTCGCGGTCGCTGTCGAAAATCCGCCGGCAGGCCTCCACCTGATCCTTCAGATCGACGACGCGCACCGCGCGGCCGATGACATTGACCAGATGCACGATGGTGCGCAGCTTCCACGAATAGCGGTCCTTCCCGTCCCGCGTGATGTGCCAGCCGCAGGAAAAGACGACACGCGCATGCGGCTCGGCCAGATCGAGCACCGCCTGTGCCGTGCCGGACGCATAGTTCGACATGCCCCACGGGGCGAGCACGGTCAGCACCCCGTCGCAGCCTTTCACCGCTTTCGCGACCACGGCGCGGTCATCCGTGCGGCCCGGATAAAGCGTGATCCGGTCGCGCCACTTGTCGAGCTTGCCGACGCTTTCGGGCCGGCAGACCCCCGTGACCTCGTAGCCGCGCGCCAGCGCATGTTCCAGCATGTAGCGTCCGAGCTTGCCCGAGATGCCGATGATGCAGATCCGTTTCATGTCTTGCCCCTTCATCTGTCGCGGCCGCGCCGCAGGCTTACAGTGTAAGTTTTCCTGTCGATGGTTTAGACTTACATTGTAAGTAAAGCAAGAGGCGGCATGCAGGTGGACAGAGCGGTGGCGAAAAAAGGTATTAAATCAGAGGCTTCTGAAGGCTCCGCGCGCCGAAAGGCGGCGCTGGACCGCCGTAGCATCGCCGAATCAGCCGTGCGGATCGCGGATGCGGAGGGGCTGGCAAAGCTCTCGATGCGGCGTCTGGCACAGAGCCTCGGGGTGGAGGCCATGTCGCTCTACAATCATGTGCGCAACAAGGATGACCTGCTCGGCGCGATGGTCGAACATGTCGCTTCCGGCTTCTACAGGCCCGATCCGGAGGCTGCCGACTGGAAGGCCGAAATGCACCGTCGTGGCATACGGGCCCATGACCAGATGCTGCGCCATCCCTGGTCGCCGCCGCTCATCGCAGGGCGCGTGAATGACGGGCCGGAGATGCTGGGCTATGTGGATGCCACGCTCGGCTGCCTCTTTGCGGCGGGCTTTGATGCCGCGGATGCAGACGATGCGTGGAACGCGATGGACAGCTACATCTATGGCTATACCCAGTTGGCGCTCAGCTTCCCGTTTCAACCCGAGGAATATGCGCAGGTCGCAGCCGAATATCTGCCGCATCTCCCGAAGGAGCGGCTGCCGCATCTTTATGCCATGACGGAGGCCGTCGCGACGTACAGGCACAAGGGCATGCACCGGTTCGAATTCGGCTTCGAGATGATCCTCGATGGGCTTGTGCAGCGGCGCGCAGGGCAGGGGTGAAGCAGGGCGCGGACCAGTGTTGAAACCGCCCGCGCAAAAAGCGGCGCGACGCCGCGTCGGCCTTCCTTTTCCCCCTTGACGCCCTTCCGCCATCCGCCTAAACACCGCCTCGGTCTGGCGGAGTAGCTCAGCTGGTTAGAGCAGCGGAATCATAATCCGCGTGTCGGGGGTTCAAGTCCCTCCTCCGCTACCAGATCCTTCCACATGTTTTCTTGTCCCGTGCCGTGCCTCCGTTCGGTTGTGCGCCGTGGGCCCGTCTTACTTGCCGGATCCGGGCCATTGAACCTATCATTCCCGCAGAAAACCGGCCGCCAGGGCCGGCGCCCGACCGGGAGTTTCACCATGAAAACATCACTTTGCCTTGTCGCATTGGCCGCAGGAACGGCGCTGGTCGCGCCCGCCTTCGCGCAAACGGCGGATCTGATCTTCCAAAATGGCACGATCATCACGATGGACCCGGACGCGCCTTCGGCCGAGGCCGTGGCGATTGCCGGGAACGAGATCATCTATGTCGGCGACCGGGCCGGCGCGGACGCGATCGTGGGTGACGGGACGGAGACGATCGACCTGAACGGGCGGACCCTGATGCCGGGTTTCGTGAGCGGACATGACCATCTGATCGCCTCGACCTGGGTCAATGCGGGCGTGCAGCTCTATGAAGCGAATTCACTGGAAGAGGCGCTGAAACTCATTGCTGACTATGCAGCGGCGAACCCGGACATTCCGGTCATCAAGGGCATCGGCTGGAATGTGGAAAAATTCGGCGGTGACTATCCGACCGCGGCCGATCTGGACCGCGCGGTGCCGGACCGGCCCGCAATCCTGCTCGACTTCACGATCCATGATGCGTGGCTCAACACCGCTGCGATGGAAGCCGGCAATGTGACGAAGGATGACCCGGATGTCCTGCCCGGCGTGACCTTCTGGCGGCGCGATGAGGCGGGCAATCCGACCGGCGTCGGGATCGAGCTTCAATGGATGAAGACCTATGTCGATATCGGCGCCTGGGACGCGGAGCCGATGATCAATGCGAACATGGACGCCATGTTCCCGCTTGCCGCACAGAACGGCACCACTGCCTTCCTCAACCCCGGGATCGTGACGCCCAATGTCAAAGCCACGAACGAGGCCCACAAGCTCGATTTCATGATGGCCATGCAGATCCTCGAAGAGCGGGAAGCAGCGGGCGGCCTGCCGTTGCGGGTCGTGGCCCTTCCGATGTTCAAATCGGCTGTCGCCGACCCGGCGACCTTCGTCGAATGGTCGGCGGAGATGCGCGACCGCTATCAGGGTGACAAGATCCGCGTCCAGTCGGTGAAGATCCACCCCGAGGGCAACTGGACGGCAGGCGTCGCGCCCTTCCTTGAACCCTACAAGAGCGACCCGCTGAGCAAGGGGGCCTTCAACGTCCAGCCCGAAGTGACCGCCGAGATCGTGAAGCTTGCCAATGCGGCGGGGCTCGACGTGGCGATCCACACCGATGGTGACGCATCGACCCGCGCCGCTGTGGATGCGATCCTTGCGTCACGCGAGGCCGGCTACGGAGATGCGCGCAATGTACTGCACCATCTGCTCTGGACCCATCCCGACGATATGGACCGGATCGTCGAGTTCGAGATCCCGGTCAACGCGACGCCTTCCTTCACGACCGACTGGACCGGACAGGATGAGCAATCCTACCGGATGCTGGGGGAGGAGCGGACCGAGCTTGAAATGGGCAAATATACCGACGTGCTTCTGGCCGGGAACCGGGTCTCGATCTCGGCCGATGTGCCGTCCACCAGCCCTGACATGCAGGCGCCGCTGCATCAGGTGGAAGCCGCGGTGACGCTGATGGAGCCGACCGAGCAGGGGTCGTCCAAACCTTTCCCGAAATCGCGGACGCCCGTGTCCGTCGAAGAGGCGCTGAAGGCGGTCACGATCGACGCGGCCTGGCAGTTGCGGATGGAGGACAAGGTCGGCTCGCTTGAAGTGGGCAAGCTCGCCGATCTGGTTGTCCTGTCCGACAGCCCGTTCAAGGTCGAGCCGTTGGAGATCGACGCGATCAGAGTCGAGATGACGATGATGGACGGGGAGTTCACGTTCATCCGCGACCGCGATTCCATCGTCGAAGTCCGCGCGGGCGAGTATCTGATGCCCGACGATCTGCCGCAGGATTGACGCAGGAGGGGCCGCTCGCCCCGCCCGACAAGCGCCTGCGGGATTTGTCACACCCGTGCTAGCATCGCCGCGCTATGATCTGCGGCGATGGAAACGGGGGGCTTCGTGATGACACGGTTACTTCTGGGAACGACCAAGGGCGCATTCATCCTGTCGGAGGCCGGCGCGGACTGGCGCGTCTCCGGCCCGCTCTGCGACGGTGCGCCCGTCAATCAGGTGATCGCGGATGCGGACGGGCGGCGTCTCTGGGCCGCGGGCGGCAATGACTGGCTCGGCATCGGGGTCTGGCACTCGACGGATGGCGGCGCGACTTGGGAATTGCATCGCGACGGGTTCGAACTGGACGAGGCAGAGGGCCCGCTCGTCTCCGTTTGGTCCGTGGCGCGGGTGGGGGACCGGCTGCTTGCCGGCACCAAACCCGCCGCGCTTTTCGAGAGCCGTGATGACGGCCGGACATGGGCGCGGGTGCGTGGCCTGACCGACCATCCCTCGCGGCCGGACTGGGCGCCGGGTGGCGCGGGGCTGGTGCTCCACACGATCATCAGCGACCCGGACAATCCCGACAAGATCTGGGTCGGCATCTCGACCGCCGGGGTCTTCGCGACCGACGATGGCGGCGCAACATGGGCGCCACGCAACACAGGCACCCGGATCGACTATGCGCCCGAGGGGCACCAGTATCCGGAAGTCGGGCAATGCGTGCACAATCTGGTCCGAGCGACGGGCGCGGGCGACCGGCTCTACCAGCAGAACCATTTCGGCACCTACCGCAGTAGCGATGGCGGACGAAATTGGCAGAGCATCGAGACGGGCCTGCCCTCGACCTTCGGTTTTCCCATCGCCGTCGACCCGGACGATGCCGACCGGGTCTATGTGTTTCCGCTGAACGGAGACAGTATTGGCCGCTATCCGCCGGATGCGCGCGCCGCACTCTGGCGGTCCGATGATGGCGGCGAAAGCTGGTCCGACTGCCGCGACGGGCTGCCGGCGGAAAACTGCTTCTTCACCGTGCTGCGGCAGGCCATGACATCGGTGCCGGGGGGCGTCGCTTTCGGCACCAACACCGGCTCGGTTTTCCTGACCCGCGACCGTGGCGCCAGTATCGCCGAGGTGGCCCGCCACATGCCCACCATCCTGTCCGTCGAAGCAGCGCCGGGCGCATGAGCGCGGCAGAGCGGCTCGACCGGTTGCGGGACGCAGCGGCGGAACGGGCAGATGGTGCGGATGCAGAAGCCTACGCGGCCGCATTGGAGGAGGTCGCGCGCGCCGAGGGCGCTGCCAGCTGGGCGCAGCTTGCAGCTGATGCGCGTGTTTCGGATATGGAGCCCGCAAGCCTGCCGGAGGCGCTGAAATACGCGCTGTTCCTTGGTCGGCCGGAGATGGTGGACGCGCTTCTGGCGCGCGATCCCGCTTTGGGCCGCGCGGATTTCGGGCTGACGGTCGCGCTGGGCCTGCGGGCGGATGTGGAGCGGGTGCTGAAGGACGATCCGAAAGCGGCGACCCGCATCGTCGGCATCCGCAGCCCGATCCTGCATCTGGCTTTCTCGCGCCATGCGCAGGCGCGGCCCGATGTTTTGCCCGACATGCTGGCCATTGCGGAGCGTCTGGTCGCGGCGGGGGCCGATGTGAATGACAGCTACCCGTTCCAGCCCGGATCGGACGAGCGGCTGCCGGCGCTCTACGGCGCACTCTGCCATGCCGACAATCTGCCGCTGGCACGCTGGCTTCTGGACCAAGGCGCGACGCCCGATGATGGCGAGTCTCTCTATCATTCGACCGAATTGCCGCATCTGGACGGGTTGCGACTGTTGCTCCGCCACAAGGCGCGGCCCGAAGGGACGAACGCGCTGTTGCGGGCGCTCGATTTCGACCGGATCGAGGCGGTTGAGCTCTTGCTTGAACATGGGGCCGACCCCGATGCCGGGCGCGGCGGCGACATACCGGATTTTCCCGCCCTCCATCAGGCTGCGCGGCGCGGGCGGGGGGCCGAGTTCGCGACGCTTCTCGTGTCAAACGGTGCGGACCCCACAAGGCTTCATGACGGGCAGAGCGCCGCGACCATGGCCCGCATCCACGGCAACCGCCGTTTCGCACGCGCCTTGGCGGGCCTTGCCCCGCCGCCCGAAGCGGGCAGCGCCGCTGCCCGTCTTGTCGCCGTGGCAGAGGGGAATGGCGCCGCCCGCGCGGACCTGACCGATCTGTCGCGCGGAGGCCCGGCGGAGGGGCTCGTCACCCGTCTGGCCGCCCTGCCGGACGCACGCGACCTGATGGGCCGCTATCTCGATGCCGGGCTCGCCCATGACGAGACCGACGATATGGGCCTGTCACCTGTGCAGATTGCGGGCTGGAACGGACTTGCCGGCCATGTCGCGGACCTGCTCGACCGCGGGCCGGGCCTGATGCGGGTCAACCTCTTCGGCGGCGGGCTTGTCGACACGATCCTGCACGGCGCGGAAAACTGCCCCGACGCGGAAGGGCGCGACCACGCGGCCTGCCTGTCGGTGGCGCTGGGCGCAGGTGCGCCGGTCTACGAGGATGAATTGGCCGCGCCGATCCCGGAGCATCTGCGCCGGGTCATACGGACGGCGCTCGACCGGAACCCGGACCAGCTCCGCCCGAAAGCGGAGCGTCCGGAACCCGGCAGCAGCGGCTGACGGATCAGCCCTTGCCCTTGGTCTTGGTGCCGCCGGGCTTGGCCGTCTTGACCAGATGGTCGATGATCTTGCCGGCGATATCGATGCCGGTGGCCTTCTCCACCCCTTCGAGGCCGGGGGAGGAGTTGACCTCCATCACAACCGGTCCGTGATTGGACCGCAGAAGGTCCACGCCGCAGACATTGAGGCCCATCGTCTTGGCCGCGCGCACGGCCGTCACACGTTCCTCGGGGCTGATCTTGACCATCTGGGCGGAGCCGCCGCGGTGCAGGTTCGAGCGAAACTCGCCCTCCGCACCGGTGCGTTTCATCGCGGCCACGACGCGCCCGCCAACGACCAGCGCTCGGATGTCGGTGCCGCCCGCTTCCTTGATGAATTCCTGCACCATGATGTTGACGCCCGCGCCGCGAAACGCTTCGACCACCGATTTGGCGGACCGGTCCGTGTCGGCCAGAACCACGCCGATGCCCTGCGTGCCCTCCAGCAGCTTGATGACATGTGGGGCCTTGCCCGCGAGTTTCAGCACATCCTCGGTCAGTTTCGGATCATGGGCAAAAGTCGTCACCGGCAGACCGATCCCGTCGCGGGCCAGCAGCTGCATCGAGCGCAGCTTGTCGCGCGACCGGCCGATCGCCACGCTCTCATTGAGCGGGTAGACGCCCATCATCTCGAACTGGCGGAGCACCGCGAGGCCGTAGAAGGTCACGGATGCGCCGATGCGCGGGATAACCGCATCATATTTCGGCAGCTTCTCGCCGTTGTAATAGATCTCCGGCCGCCGCGACGCGATGTTCATGTAGCAGCGCAGCGTGTTGACGATGTCGAGCTGGTGGCCGCGTTCCTCCGCCGCCTCTTTCAGTCGGCGGTGCGAATAGAGTTCGGCATTGCGGGCCATCATGACAATTTTCATCGGGTCGGCCTTTCAGGGTCGGGTCAATGGCAGGGCGGTCGGCGGGTCAGCCGCGGTCGAGCAGGAAGGAGCGGCCGCAATCGATGAGCAGCTTGTGCCGCCGGATCGCGGTGCGGCCAAGGATAAGCGGGTTCGACATCTTCTGCCTGTCGGCGAGCGACAGGTCAATCTGCCAGCTGCGTCCGCCCATCGTCAGCCGGGTGCGGATGACGATGCGGGTCTCCGGCACGCCGCCGGTATTCTTGATGTCGCGGCGGTCGGCCACAGGCGCGGTCACGGTCCGGCGCATTTCGCCAGCACGACGCGGCGGCACGAATTCCACCATTTCGCGGCCATCCTCCTCGAAGAGGCGGATACGGCTCGCATGGAGCGCGGAGGTCCGCGCGCCGCTGTCGATCTTGGCGAGCAGATGGTCGAGGCCGAGCTCCGACAGGTCGACATATTCGCGCCAGCCGATCACGGTCGGGGCTGCGGGCGCGGCTTTCCGGGCCACGCGGCGGTGGCTTTTCGACAGGGTTGCCGGGTCCGGAACGGTGGTGGGGTCAATGATCATCGCGATCTCCGATAAAACGTGACGCGGCCCTAGCACGATGAAAAAATATTGTCTATGAAATAAAAAATATTGTCTTATAGGTGAAAAATGATGGATATCGAGCGGGTGGCAGATCAGTTGGCGGCGCTCTACGCGCGCGGGTTCGGCGGCAAGCCGTCGGGCCGCTACCGGATGCCGCAGAAGATCCTGCGCGACATGCTGGGCCGCCGGCGCCTCTATGAGGCGGACATGGCGGCGCTTGGGCGCGCGCTTTTCGAGCGCGGCTTCGTGCTCGTCGACATGGACAGTTTCATCGTCGTGCTGAGCGCCAACAGTTTCGTCAATTACCGGCGCGTCAATCAGGAGAGCCTCGACGCGCATCTCTGAGGGGGCTGGATTCGGACCGCCGTTGGCATAGGCTGGCCGGAACAGGACCGGGAGGGTGGAATGGACCAGCGCGACAAGAAGCCGGAGGTGGCGGGCAAGCCCTGTATCCTGTGCTGCGCGATTACCGGCTCGGTCCCGACCAAAGACAACAACCCGGCCCTGCCGGTTACGGTTGCGGAGCAGATCGAGAGCAGCCACGCCGCCGTGGAAGCCGGCGCGAGCATCATTCACGCCCATGTCCGCGACGATGCGGGCCGGCCCTGCAGCGACCCCGACCGGTTCGCGCTCTTGCAGGACGGGTTGCGCCGCCATTGCCCGGGCGTGATTGTCCAGTTCTCCACCGGCGGGCGCAGCGGCGCGGGGCAGGCGCGGGGCGGCATGTTGCCCCTGCGGCCGGACATGGCCTCGCTTGCTGTCGGATCGAACAATTTCCCCACACGTGTCTATGAGAACCCGCCCGAACTGATCGACTGGCTTGCCGCCGAGATGCGCGCCTATGAGATCGTGCCGGAGGTGGAGGCGTTTGACCTGAGCCATATCCTGCAGGCCATCGCGCGCCACAAGGCCGGGGACCTGTTCGGCAAGCTCTACGTCCAGTTCGTCATGGGCGTGAAAAACGCAATGCCCGTGGATCGGGATGTGTTCGACACTTATGTGCGCCTGTTCGAGGCGCGTGCGCCCGAGGGCAACTGGTGCGCCGCCGGCGTCGGTGCGGGGCAATTGACGGTCAATGAATGGGCGATCGCGGCCGGCGGCCATACTCGCGCGGGGCTGGAGGACAATATCCGGCTCGACCGGGACCGGCTGGCCCCGTCCAATGCGGCGCTGATCGCGCGCGCAGCGGAACTGTGCGAGAAATATGAACGCCCCGTGGCCACACCGGCAGAGGCACGGGCCATCCTCGGCCTGCGCCCGGTCTGAGCGTCAGGCGTCGGGAAGGGGGCGGGCTGGTCCGCTATAGATGTCGAGCGTGTCCTGCGGCACGCCCGCCTCGTCCCAGACCCCGATCAGGATGCCGACCCGGTCCGCGCCGCCGCGCCGCGCGCGCATCGCGTCCTCGGAAATTGTGGTGCGCTGGGACATGCGCCGCGACCAGCGGTTCAAAAGGTCCATCATCTCCTGCACCTTGTCCGCATGGGCCGGATCGGTCCCGAGGTCGTGCAATTCGTCGGGATCGGTGACGAGGTCGAAGAGCATAACCCGCTCGAACCCTGCAGCCGCCATCAGCTTCCATTCTTTTGTTGCGACCATGAAGAGCCGGCAGTCGCGCGGGGCCTGCCCGAGTTGGTCGGCCACCTCCGTCGCGCCGTAATCATATTCGCTGATCGCCGCCGTTCGCCACTTGTCGGGCGTTTCACCGTAGAGCCACGGCCGGAGCGACCGGCCTTCAAGGATATGATCGGGTGGTGTGCCGCCCGCGACCTCGACGAAGGTCGGGGCCAGGTCGATCGCCTCCACCAGCGCGTCACAGGTCCGGCCGCGGGTCGCGTCCGCATTAGGGCGCGGATCCACGATGATGAGCGGCACCTTGACCGAGGGCGCATGGAACAGGTCCTTTTCGCCCATCCAGTGGTCACCCAGATAGTCGCCATGATCGGAGGTGAGCACGATCATCGTGTCCCTGTCGCGCCCCGTCGCTTCGAGATGGTCGAGCAGGCGTCCCAGATGGTCGTCGCACTGTTTTATCAGCCCCATATAGGCCGGGATGATCGTGTCGCGGACCTTCGGGTCGTGAAAGCTTCGGGATATGTCCCCGTCCATGAAAGCGCCGAAGACAGGGTGCGGATCCTGACGCTCGGCTGTATCGCGCATGACGGGCGGCACATGATCGGCATTGTAGAGCGCGTGATAGGGCGCGGGCACGATATAGGGCCAGTGCGGCTTGATGTAGCTCAGATGCGCGAGCCACCGGCTATTGGCCGCGTCACTGTCGAGAAAGTCGATCGCGCGGTCGGTCAGCCATGCGGTTTCGCTGTCCGGCTCGTGCACATGGGCGGGCTTTCCGGCGTGGCGCATCAGGAAGCCGGACGCGGTATTGCCATCCGCGTCGACGCTACTGTTGGCATGGTCGTGCCAAGGATTGGTCCCGCCATAGCCGCGGGCAGCGAGATAGGCATTGTAGGGCGACCGACGCCCGTCATAGGGGCCTGCGGGCCCTTCGGCCCAGAGCCCGTCGTCGCGGACCCAGGTGTCGAAGCCGGCTTCGCCCAGCCGCGTGCCGATCACCCCGTCATGCGCGATCCCGAGACGGTCCATCCCGTCCGCATCGGCTTTCATATGCGTCTTGCCGATGAGCCAGCTGCGCATCCCGCAGCGCCGCAGATGGTCGCCGAGCGTCTGCTCGCCGACCTTCAGCGGCACATTGTTCCACGTCGCGCCGTGGCTCGACATGTAACGGCCGGTATAGAAGCTCATCCGACTCGCGCCACAGACCGGCGACTGGACATAGGCGTTGGTGAAGCGCAGGCCGCGCGCCGCCAGACGATCCATATTGGGCGTTTGCAGATGCGGGTGCCCGGCGCAGGACAGATAATCGTGCCGCAACTGGTCATACATGATGAAGAGGATGTTCATAGCCCGACTGTGGCGCGCGCCCCGTTCCCGATCAAGCGCGCGTTCATCCTGCCGTGTCGCTCGCGCCAAGGGCGGCGGAAATCCGGTGTCCCGCCGACCGCAACGCGTCGCGAACGGCCGCCCGGTCCGGGTCGTCGGGCCGGTTCAGCCGGCGGATATAGGGCACGGTCAGCGCAGCCACCACGGCACCCGAATGGTCGATGATCGGGACCGAGACATTGTGCACGCCCGCAATCACCATCGAGGCGCTTTCGCAATAACCCTCCGCCCGGCACTGGGAAATATGATCGTCGAGGCGGATCCGCAATTCCGGTGTCCGCTCGGGGATTCGCGCGACCAGTTCCGACAGGCGCGCCTCGGGCAAACGGTGAACCAGCGCGCCGCCGGAGGCTGTCAGAAGGAGCGGCACCCGCGCGCCGAGGCGCACGGACGTCACATCATTGACCGGTGGATCGGTCTGCGCGATGACAAGAATGTCGGTGCCATGGAGGATCGCGAGATGCAGCGACTGGTTGAGGCTCAGCGCCAGTTCCTCCATCACTGCACCGGCCTCGCGGGTCAGCCGCTGCACAGGCGGGTGCCGGTGCGACAGGGCGAAAAGCTTCGGTGTCAGCGCATAGCGGTCGCTGGCCGCATCGAGCGCGACATAGCCGCGGTCTTCCAGTACCGCCAGCATCCGGAATATCTCCGGCACCGAACGGTCGAGCGACTTGGCGATCTCGGACTGTTTCAGCCCGCTCGCCTGCGCGGCCAGCAATTCCAGAATGTCGAGCCCCTTGGAGAGGGCGGGCGCGCTGTATCTGCCGCGCCGTACCTCGGGGCCATCTTCGCTGGGTGGTGGCTTGGCCATCGCGGGCGCTAGAGCGACCAGAGCCGCTTGGCATTGCCCGCATAGAGCGCCGCGCGGTCGCCGGGCAGCCAGTCGACGGTCAATGCATGGGTCGCGCCGACCCAGGTTTCCAGCCCGCCGCCAAGGTTGCAGACCGGACTGTCCGACCCCCAGATCAGCCGGTCATGCCCGAACTGCCGGGCGACATGCGCCACATAGGGGCGCAGATCGTCGAGCGTCCAAGCGTCGCGATCAGTATAGGCCACAATGCCGGAGATCTTGGCGACCACATTGGAGCGTTTCGCGATCTCGGTGATGCCCGGCGCCCAGGCGTCGAACCCGCCTGCTGCAATGTCCGGCACGCCGCAATGGTCGAGGACGAACTGCACGTCGGGACAATGGTCGATCAACGCGACGGCATGGCCGTGCTGGCGGGGGTAGACGCATAGGTCGAATGTCAGCCCGGTGCCGGACAGGCGTTTGACATTGTCGCGGAATGTCGGCGTCGTGGACAGATCGTCAGGCATCTCGTGCAGGATGCGGCGGAAACCCTTGATCGCGGGTTGGTCCTGCGCCCAGTCGAGCAGGTCCGCGAATCCGTCCTCTTCCGGCCGGCAACTGGAGATGGCGCCACGCAGGAGCGACCCGCGCTCGGCCATCAGATCGGACACAAGGGCTGTCTCCTCGCGGATCTGTGCCGGTGCCACGTCCACCTCCATATGGAGCACATCCGTGATCCCGAGCCGGTGCGCCGCGCGCGCATAGTCGCTCATCAGGCTCGGCCGGTTCAGGGCGGGCGCGTCATCGAGCCACGGGTAGCGCAGCCGGTCGGGATAGACGAGGTGGAGATGCGTGTCGAAGAGCATGTCTTTCTCCCTGCTTGACGGGAGGCGATCTTTGTTGGATTAAAAGTGAAAGTCAATTTCACAAATGAAACATAGTCGCGCGGAAAGCGCATCCGGCAGGGGGTCGACCGCAGAGCGATCAGAAGAATCTGGACAGGCGCGCCCGACAGCGCCCATGGTCCGGAACCACCAATCACCGGCGCCCCGGTTCTCGGGACCAGCCGATATCCGACAGATCAGCGCCCGATCATGGGCGAGAAGACAAAGGACCAGACGTGCAGAGACTGACCGGAAAAACCGTCCTCGCCACCGCATCGGCGCAGGGCATCGGGCGTGCCACCGTGGAGCGCATGGCCGCCGAGGGCGCACGGGTGATCGCGACCGACATCAATGTCGCGCCCCTCGATGGCGTGGCTGGGCTCGATGTGCGGGCCCTCGACGTGACGGACCGCAGCGCGATTGAGGCACTGGTCGCGGATATCGGTCCGGTCGATATCCTGTTCAATTGCGCCGGCGTCGTCCATGCCGGCAGCGTGCTGGAGGCAAGCGAAGCCGATCTGGATTTCGCCTTCGCGCTCAACGTGAAGGCCATGTTCGACATGATCCGCGCGGTCCTGCCCGGCATGCTCGACCGCGGCGCGGGTTCGATCGTGAATGTCGCCTCCGTTGCAGGCTCTATCACCGGCGTGCCCAACCGCTGTGTCTACGGCACGACAAAGGCGGCCGTGATCGGGCTGACCAAATCGGTCGCCGCGGACTATGTGAAACAGGGCATCCGCTGCAATGCGATCTGCCCGGGCACGGTCGAAAGCCCGTCGCTCCAGCAACGGCTGCGCGACACGGGCGACTATGAAAAGGCCCGCGCCGAGTTCAACGCCCGCCAGCCGATGGGCCGGATCGGCCGGCCGGAGGAAATCGCCGCACTAGCCTGTTATCTGGCCAGCGACGAAGCTGGCTTTACCACGGGTCAAGCACATGCCATTGACGGCGGGTGGTCGACCTGAACTTTCGGAGAAAGACGTGAAATTTGTGAGATATGGCGCGCGCGGCGCCGAAAAGCCGGGCATTCTGGACAGCGACGGCAAGATCCGCGACCTGTCGGGCATCGTGGGGGATATCGCGGGCGAGGTTCTGACCGACCTCGGGCGGTTCGAGGATCTCGATATCGGCACGCTGCCGGTGGTCGAAGGCGACGTGCGGCTCGGCGCTTGCGTGGGCGGGACCGGCAAGTTCATGTGCATCGGCCTCAACTATGCCGACCATGCGGAAGAGAGCGGCCTTGCCGTGCCCTCCGAGCCGGTGCTCTTCATGAAGGCCACAAGCGCGATCTGCGGCCCCAACGACCCGATCATCATACCGCGCGGCTCCGAGAAGACCGACTGGGAAGTGGAGCTCGGTGTCGTCATCGGCAAGCCCGCGAAATACGTGTCCGAGGAAAATGCGCTCGACCATGTGGCGGGCTATTGCACGATCAATGACGTGTCGGAACGCGCCTACCAGATCGAGCATGAGGGCCAGTGGACCAAGGGCAAGAGCTGCGACAATTTCGGCCAGACCGGCCCGTGGCTGGTAACGCCGGACGAGGTGGGCGACCCGCAGAACCTCTCCATGTGGCTCGACGTGAACGGCGAGCGCGTGCAGGACGGATCGTCGAGCACGATGGTCTATGGCGTGGCGCATCTGGTCAGCTATCTGAGCCGCTTTTTCACGCTGGAGCCGGGCGACATCATCTCCACCGGTACGCCGCCGGGCGTGGGGCTGGGCTTCAACCCGCCGCGCTTCCTGAAGGCCGGCGACACGGTCGAGCTTGGAATCGAGAAGCTCGGCAGCCAGAAGCAGGTCTGTGTCGCGGACAGCTGAGCCGTTTCAAAGCCTGAGAAGACAACACGCCCCGGCCATGCGGTCGGGGCGTTTTGCGTGGCGGCTGTGGCCTCAGCCCTGCCGGTGCATCGAAAGGATCTTGGCCGCGGCGCAGGCCGCGCCGAACCCGTTGTCGATATTGACGACCGTCAGCCCCGGCGAACAGCTTGCAAGCGCCGCATCGAGCGCCGTGCGCCCCTGCGCCGATACGCCGTAACCCACAGAGCTTGGCACAGCGATGACAGGGCAGGCGACGAGCCCCGGCAGGACGGAAAAAAGTGCCCCTTCCATGCCCGCCACGGCGATCAGGATCCGGTGGCGGCGGATCTCGTCCAGTGCCGCCCCGAGCCGCCAGAGCCCGGCCACGCCGCGGTCGGCATGGATCGTGGCACCATGGCCGAGGAACCGTGCCGTGGCCTCTGCCTCCCGTGCGACGGCCATGTCGGAACTGCCCGCGGTGACGATCCCGATGGGCACCGTGCCGCTGGCCGGTGCGGGGCAGGGGCCGAGGATGGCGGTGCGGCCGACCCGGTCCTGCATCAGGTCATCGGCCGCGATTGCCTCGGCCTGCGCGTCCGTGACGCGTGTCAGCAGAAGCGGTTCGCCGCGCGCCCGGTGGGCATCGATGATCGCCTGCAGCTGCGCGATGGATTTCGGCTCGGCGAGCACGGCTTCGGGCAGGCCGGTGCGGGTCCTGCGGGACCAGTCGAAAACCGTCTCCTCGGTCATGTCGGCACCCCGGACCGGTCCGCCCCATGCAGAAAAGCGCTGCCGCGCCGGTAGGGCGTGATGCCGGCGAAATCGCGTCCGGCCTCCGCGCAGCGGCGGGCGGCCAACGCACGGTCCGCCGCGCTCAAAGGCTTGGAGCTTTCGATCCGGACACCGGCTCTGGTGATGCGGCAGCGCAGGTCGGCTCCGGGATGGGCGGCCCGCAGGGCGGTTTCCATCGCATCGACAAAGGCGAGGTCACCAGCGTGGATCGGCAGGCCGGTCTCAATCCGGCTCGACAGGCAGGGCTGGGCTGGCAGGTCCGACAGGTCGCCCAGCCCGAGCCGCCGCGCCAGCGCGCGGATGTCGCGCTTGGTCAGCCCCGCTTCGGCCAGCGGGTGGAGCACGCCGCGGGCGCGCGCGGCCTCGAGCCCGGGCCGGAAGTCGCCCAGATCATCGAGATTGGTGCCCGAGGCCACCGGACCGTCGCACTGTTTGCGGATCGTGTCGTACAGGTTCGACTTGCAGAAGAAACAGCGGTTGACCGGATTGGCGAGATAGTCCGGGTCGGCAAATTCGCCTGCGTCGCGGCAGGTGAGGGCCCAGCCTTCCGTCGCCGCCAGTGCCCGCACCCGTGCGGTTGCATCGGGCGGCACGGCGGGGCTGAGCGCATGAAGCACAGACAGGCGCGGCTGGCGGCGGCCGGCAAATGTGGCCAGCGTCAGGCTGTCGGTCCCGCCGCTCACGGCAATGGTCAGGCCGGGCAGGGCGTCGATGATGCGGCCGAGCCGTTCCTGCGCCGCCGACAGGGGTGTGTCCGGAGCCGCGCTGTCAGTCATCACCGACCTCCGGCAGCTCTTGAACCGCGAGCCGTTCCGCGCGGCCCGCCGCCTGCCTGCGGCTAGCAAGGTCCGGAAGCGCGGCCAGATCGTCGCTCTCCACCTTTGCCGTCGGCCCGCTGGCGCGGTCGGTGCATTTGACGCGCATCCCGTCCGACAGGCTTTGCGTTCGGGGCAATATGTGGCGGGCAATTTGGGTTTCGCGCAGCCCCAGCGTGCTGGTCTCGGCAAAGATCCTGTCGCGGAGCGCGGCGGCGGAGGGCGGGTGGCAGAGCAGCCGGAGCGCGAAAGCCGGGCGGCCCTTCTTGCCGATCCCGGGCAGGAGCGTCGCGTCCACGCATCCGGGCAGCTGCCGCAGGCGGTCGAGTGCCACCGACAGTTCCTCGGGCGTCATGTCGTCGATCTCGCAGGCGAACTGGACGAGCGGTTCGCGCGTCGCGCCCGTCGCTTGGGCGGCGGTCTCGATCGCGGTCGCCCGCAGGATGTTGGCGATCCCCTCAAGGTCGCGCTGCCCGGCGCCGGTTCCGGTCGCGCCGATCCGCCCGGACACGCGCGCCTGTTGCGGGGCGCCGTCACTTGTGCAGAGCGTGGCGAGGATGGCCGCGCCGGTCGGCGTCACCCGTTCGCCGCCGATCCCGTCCTCGATCGTGTCG
Organism: Oceanomicrobium pacificus; assembly: GCF_009833495.1. Classification (GTDB taxonomy): domain Bacteria; phylum Pseudomonadota; class Alphaproteobacteria; order Rhodobacterales; family Rhodobacteraceae; genus Oceanomicrobium; species Oceanomicrobium pacificus. The sequence goes on from NZ_WUWG01000003.1 coordinate 97,756, forward strand.
AACCCGCGCAGAAGATGCACCGTCGCCGGTGCGGGCACGGGAACGGGGCCGTGGGCGGTGCGCACGCGGCCCGACCCGAGCGCCAGCGGTGCCACGCTCCAGCCGGATGCGTCGGCGCGGTGGCTGAGCGAGGCCGCGGCGACAATGTCGGCCAGCGAATCCCAGTCCGCGATTTCATGGAAATGCACATCATCGACGCGCACGCCATGTGCGGCGGCTTCGGCCTCTGCCAGGCGCGCAAAAATGGCGATCGCGCGGTCGCGCACGTCCCGTTCAAGCGCACTGGCCTTGAGCAACGCGCGGATATCGCGCCAATGGCGGGTTGGCGGTGCGCTCTCGGCCTGCGCGAACCGGACCTGCAGCGCGGCAAATCCCGCCTTACGGACCGTTTCACGCTGCAGGGTCACATGCCCCGCAATGCCCGCGGCCGCCAGATCCGCCCGCAGCGGTTCCTCCAGTTCGGGAATCGCATCCAGCATCGCGGCGGCAAACATGTCGCCCGCGATTCCGCCAAGCGGATCGAGGTGGATGTGCCGGCTCATGCCGCGGCCGGCGCTGCGGCGCGCGGCACGACATATGGCCCTTCGGGAATGATCGCGACATGCGGGTCGCCGTGGCGCGCGGCGGCTTCGGCAATGGCGGCGGTCAGGTCATGCGCCCGTTCCACGCCCGTAACCCTGAAGTCGGCATCCGAGAGGTGCGGCGCGTAGAGTTGGATCTGCCCGCGCCGCATCGGTTTGAGCTGCATTTCCGTCTGCCACTCGTCCACATCGGCGAACTGTTTGGGGCGCAGCGTCTCCAGAAACGCCTCCGGCCCGAGCGCCACGAGCCGTTCCTGTGCCGCGCGGAAATGGTCCGATCCGATCCCTTCCCCGCAATGGGATGCGATGATGAGCGTGCCGCCCGGTTCCAGAATGTCGAGCGGTGTGACCATGCCTTTCACGGTCTGGTAATAGGTTTGGTCGAGCGGATAGCCCGCTGCAGAGGTGACGACCGTATGGAAGCGCCGCCCGATCCCGATCTCGGTATAGCCGCGCACGAAATCGACAGCCGCGAGGTGGCTTTCGATGATCTCCCCGAAGCTCGCGAAGACAAGGTTTCGTTTGTCGTCGATCACCGTGTTCAGTGCATAGACATCGCCCAGCATTCGCACGATCTCCAACTGCTCCTCATGCAGGGGATTGGCGTCGAGATTGCATTCGCGGGCTGCCGGGTCCTCCATGAACCGGGCGGAATGGAAGGTGCGGATCGTCTCGTGATGGGCCACGCCCGGTGCGACCACCTTGCGGCCGCCCGAATAGCCCGCCATGAAATGCGGCTCGACGAGGCCGGTTGCGATCTTCAGTTCCGCCTCGACGAAGCGGCGGTCGATGCCGACCGGCACGCCGCGGCCGCTGGTGGTGCCAAGCTGGACATGATCCGCGTCGCGCAGTGCGAAATGGTTTTCCACGGCCACCGTTTCGAGCACCCACGGATCACCGACCAGTTCGGCCAGTTCCGCCCCCTCGTTCGGGCGGTGCAGTCCGGTGGCGACGAGCACCGTGATCGCGGTCGCGGGAATGCCTGCGGTCATCAGGGTCTCGATCATCGGGCGCAGGAACAGGTGGTTTGGCACCGGACGGGTGATGTCGCAGATGAGGATGCAGGCCGAGCCCTTTCCGCGTGCCAGATCAGCGAGCGGAGCGCTGCCGATGGGCCGAGCCAGCGCGCTGGCGATCTGGTCCTTGGGGGCGGCAGCGGGCGGGAAGGGCGGCTTTTCGATCAGGTGCGGCTCGATTCCGTCCGGCAGGTCGAACTGCAACCCCTCGCGCCCGTATAGCAGATCAATTTTCATCGTCGGCCTCCACCAGAATGGCGCGGAAATCATTGACATTCGTATGGGTCGGGCCGGTGTCGACCAGCGCGTCCCGCGCCGCAAAGAAGGAATAGGCATCATGCCCTGCCAGATGCTTCAAGGCCAGTCGCCGGTCCGCTCTGGCGCTGTGCCTGTCCGTCCAGATGGCCCCTGCATTCTGTTCCGACCCGTCGCGCCCGTCCGTGTCGCAGGCAATGGCCGAGAGGCCCGGCCGCCCCCACGCGGCCACGGCAAAGCTGAGCAGGAACTCGCTGCAGCGCCCGCCCTTGCCCGGCGTGCCGGTCACGGTGACGGTCGTCTCCCCGCCCGAGATCAGCACCGCAGGCGGCGCGACCGGCTGGCCGTGGCGGCGGATCTGGTCGGCGATGCCGGCCATGACAATGCCGACATCGCGGGCCTCGCCCTCGATCGCATCGCCAAGGATCACAGGCGTGACGCCAGCGCGTCTGGCGACCGCCGCGGCGGCCTCCAACGCAGGCTGGGGGGCGGCAATGACGCGGGTTTCCACCCGTTCGAAAAGCGGGTCGTCGGGCTTCGGGGTCACGCCGTCGGGCCCGGTCAGCACCTTGCGGACGTGATCGGGCAGATCGAGCCCGAACCGGTCGGCAATGTCGAGCGCATCCTCGCCCGTGGTCGGGTCCGGGACGGTCGGACCGGAGGCGATGATGGCCGGATCGTCGCCGGGCACATCGCTGATCGTCAGGGCGAGAACGCGCGCAGGTGCTGCCGCCGCGGCCAGCCGACCGCCCTTGATGGCCGACAGATGCTTGCGGATGATGTTCATGTCCCCGATTGCCGCACCCGAGGCGAGAAGCTGTGCATTGACCGCCTGCTTGTCGGCGAGCGTCAGCCCCGGTGCGGGTGCCGCCATCAGCGCCGATCCGCCGCCCGAAATGAGGCACAGCGCCAGATCGCCGTCGCCAAGCGGCGCGAGCAGGTCGAGGATGCGATGGGCGGCGGCCTCTCCGGCCGCGTCGGGCACCGGGTGTCGGGCCTCGACAATCTCGATGCCCTTGGTCGGGAGCGCCCCGCCATAGGGCACGATGACAAGCCCCTCGCACGGGCCCCATGCGGCCTCCACCGCTTGCGCCATGCGGGCTGATGCCTTGCCGGCGCCGACCACGACGACCCGGCCTTCGGGGCGCGGCGGCAGATGCGCGGGCACCGCGTCCATCGGGTCGGCGGCGGCGAGCGCGGCCGCGAACATTTCGGTCAACAGGGCTTCGGCATCCATCGGTCGGTCCCTTCGGATCATGGCAAGCGCGTTGCTTGCCTTATGCCTGATTGTCAGGCAATCTGTCAAACATGAGCGACAATGAGCCAAAGCCCCGTATTTTCGAGCCTGTGGCGCAGATCCCGCGCTACCGGCTGGTGGCGCAGCAGATCGCGGACCGGATTCTGGACGGCGCGTTGCGGCCGGGCGACCGGCTGCCGCCCGAACGCGAACTGGTGGAGACGCTCGGCGTCTCCCGCGCGACGCTGCGCGAGGCGCTGATCGCGCTGGAGATCGCGGGCTTTGTCGCGAACCGGTTCGGCGCGGGCATGTCCGTCGCGGACCATCCGCCTGCCGCCAACACGCTCAAGGCGCTCACCGGGCCGGGCCCGTTCGAGTTGCTCGAGGCGCGGCTCATCATCGAGGGCGAGGTTGCGGCGCTTGCGGCGCCGCAGATCGGCCCGAAAGCGCTGGACCGGCTGCGACACCTGACAGACGAGATGGAAGGCGAGGCCGAGACCGAATTCTGGGGCGACAATGCGGATGAGCGGTTCCATCTGGTGATCGCAGAAGCCGCGGGCAATCAGGCGCTCGAAATGGTGGTGCGGGACTTCTGGCGCCAACGGCTCCGGCAGCCCATGTGGGTGCGGATGCACGGTCGCGTCAATGTCGGCACCATGAAGGCGCAACTCGTTGCCGAACATCGTGCGATCATCGCGGCCCTCGCCGACTCGGATGCCGATGCGGCCCGGCGGGCCATGCAGGCGCATATCGCGCAGTTTGCACGACTTCTTCTCGATGCGTGGAGCGCGCTCGACGCGGCGGACCGGGCCGATGCCTCGCCGCCCGGCGACCGGCTGCGGGCCGCGCTCGGCCGCGCGGACGCCTGACGCTCAGAGGTCGATTTCCACGATCCCGCCCGGGTCCTCTGACCGGGACTGGCAGAGGATGATCCGCCTGGCGCGCTGGGCGCGCGACAGCACGAAATCGCGGTGGTCCACCGCGCCGCCCACCAGCCCGCACTGGCAGACGCCACAGATGCCGTCGGAGCATTTCTCATCCACATGGATGCCGGCGGCCGCGAGCGCCTCGGTGGCGCGCTGGCCCTCGGCCACAGGCACGTCGCGCCCGGACCGCGAGAGCCGCAGCGTGAACGGATGGTCCGGCCGGTCTGGCAGGTCCGGCACCGCGAAATATTCGAAATGGCGCGCCTCTTCGGGGAGGCCCGCATCCTCGGCGGCCGCAAGCACGCCTTGAATGTAGCGGTCGGGACCGCAGACATAGACATGGGTGCCTTCAGCGGCGCCTGTGAACAGACCGGTCAGGTCGGCGCGGCTGCCTTCGTCGCTCACATGGAGCGTCACATTGTCCGCCCAGGCGAATCCGGCCAGATCGTCGAGATAGCCTGCGGCCGCGCGGGACGGCACGGAATAGTGCAGCCGGAACGGCCGCCCCGCCGCGTGCAGGCTGTGGGCCATGGCGATCATCGGCGTGATGCCGATGCCGCCGGCCATCAGCAGGCTGTGCTGCGCGTCCGGGTCCAGTTCGAAATGGTTGATCGGGCGGGACACGAAGATTTTGCGTCCTTCAGTGAATATCCGGTGCAGGAGGGCGGATCCGCCGCGCCCCTCATCTTCGCGCAAAACGCCGATCTCGTAGCGGCTCCGGTCGGCCGGATCGCCCGACATCGAATATTGGCGCAGATATTCCGGCGCCACGACAATGTCGAGATGCGCGCCAGCCGTCCAGTCCGGCAGGTCGCCGCCGTCAAGCGCCCGCAATTCATAGGCCGTGATCCGGTCGGTCATGGCCCGCGCACGGGTGATCTCCACCCGCACCACCGGCGCCGTGGCCGGATCATGGTCGGGGCGGCGGTGCATGTGGCGCGTGTCGCCGGCCGCGCTCCGCGCCTGATACTCCTCCGCCGTGACCATGGCCTGATAGGCCTCGATTCCGGCCTCGCGGTCCATCGGGAACGGATAGGGCCAGGGATGGGGCGCCAGATCGGCCGGATAGACGGCCAGCGTCTGGTCCTCATATTTCAGGTCGAGCTCGCGCTGCAGGTCGCGGCGGTTGAGCGGGTGGGTCGACGGGACGTAAGCGCCGGTTTCGTCCAACTCGATATCCCACCACCATTTCTTCACGTCGTTGAGGCCGCCGCGGCCGAGCCGGTCGTCGAGCCGTGCCAGCAGGGGCGCCGCGGCGGGCATGTTCATCGCGGCCCAGCGGAACGGTGCCTCGGCAAAAAGCCCTTCGAGGTTCCACGGGCAGGTCTTCATGCAGCGACCGCACATCGCCCCGCCCTTGGTGGTGATCCGGTAGGTCGCGCATTTCTGGCTGTCCGACTTCCAGATCTCGTAGCCGTTGAACATCAGTTTCGGGCCGGCGGTGATCGCCCCCGACGGGCATTCGCGGGCGCATTTGTTGCAGGATTCGCAGAAGCGCTGCAGGCCGAAGTCGATGGGCTTGTCGTGCGACACGGGCAGCGACATGGTCACCACGCCCGATTTCAGCCGCGGACCGAGGAACGGGTTGAGGATCACCTCTCCGATGCGGCTGACCTCGCCCAGTCCGGCGAGCAGCAGGAGCGGCGGCTGGATCACCTCGCCATCCATCACCGTATGGGCACGGGCGGGAAAGCCGAGATTGCGGACCTGTCGCGCCATCACGCCGCCCAGAAGCGAGAAGCGCAGATAGGCGCGCATCGACTGGGCGACGGAAATCCAGTCGTCGCCGCTCGCCCCTTCCATCGTGTCGAACCCCTGATCGACGATCATGGACAGCGCCTGATCGTGCGGCGGCACGATCTCCGCGCCGGTCGCGTCATGCGAATACCATGTCCAGTCCGGGCATCGGCTGAGGCCCACGGCGTCTAGGCCGAGGAAATAGCTCGCACCCTTCAGGTTTTCCGCGTTGCGGACGGAATCGTCCGTGCCGGGCAGGGGGGCCTGTGCGACCGGCCCGTCCTGAAGGAGCACAAAGGCGCCGAGCGCGCGGCGCTGGGCCGAGGAGGGCGCGGTCTTGCGTGCATAATGCCCGCCCTTGGCCGCCGCCTGCACCGCAGGGCCGAGTTCCCCGAACTGGGCGCGGGCGAACATGTCGGCGCGTTTGGGCACACGCGGCACATTCGGTTCGTCGATATAGGTGGTGGGGCTGTCGCGGCGGGTGAGCGTCTCGAACGGGTGCGGCCCGTCCATATAGCGCCGTGCGCGGTAGGGGTCGCGGTTGGCCCGGTTGCGGGTGCCATCGCGGCCGAGCATCCAGTCCAGCCCGCGCAACAGGCTCGCAGGCTGGTCGGTCATGGGCGCGAGCGGGCGGTCATGGGCGAGCGGCATGTCGGTCGTCACCACCGCCAGCCCGTAGCGCTGGCCGAGCCACGGGATCTCCGGCGCACCGCCATCTGCGGCCGGCACGGCCAGACCAGCAGCTATGGCCAGACGGCCCAGATACACCTCGTTCGTGGTGCCGCTCTGGGCGCGCGCATCATAGCCGAGCAGGCGGATGTAGCTGGCGATCACCGTGGCGTTTTCGGCCGACCGGAGGCAGGCGCGTTCGGCCTGTGCATCCTGAATCCAGTCGGCACCCGGCTCGCCCGGTTCGGGGTCGCGGCCGTAGGCGGTGACGATGACGATGGCCGTATGATGGTGGTCCACCGGCCCCGGCGGATGGGCGATGCTGTCCTTCAGGTCGGCCATGATCACATCGATGCCCGAGGCCAGCGTCTTGGTCTGGCGGTGGCGCAGATCGTCTGCCAGACGGTCGATGGCGGGATTACGCAGCGGGTCCGGCTTGCGCGCGGCGTCCCCGACCGGCCCGATCCCGACCATGTCTGCATCATTGAATGTGGCGAAGGCTTTTAGATGGTCCGCGCGGACCGTCAGGTCGTCCGGAATGGTGGCGCGTGCAGGGTTGGTGATCCCGTCCCGGATCACGTCGAGCATCGCCTGGAAATCCGCCATCGCATTGGTCAGGCAGGCCGGATCGCCGGGCCGCTCGAACCGCATCGGAGCATCTACGGGAACGGCGTCCAGCGGCCATGGATCATCGCGGCGGACGAGTTTTTCCAGCGGATAGGGACCGAGATGTACGGGGCGGTGACGGGCGGAGAAGAACTTCATGGCCCTGATAGATCGTGGGGTAGGGGATGAAGGCAAGCCTTTTCTCCGCGCCTCGCGCCCATGGTCGCCGCAGGCCGGGTTCCCTGCGCGCGCTTTTGCACTTTGACTGGCCGCGTCTCCTGCCGTAGATCAGCGGGTGACCGAGGGGAAAGTCCCGCGCGTCAACTGGTCCGATGCCGCGGATGCGGGACATCCGGCCCATCGGGCAGATCCGGCGCAGGGCCGGATGGAGACAAGGAAAGACACGATGAAACTTCGCTCGCAGCAGTGGTTCGACAATCCCGACAATCCGGGCATGACGGCGCTCTATCTGGAACGCTACCTCAATTACGGGATCACGCGCGAGGAACTGCAATCCGGCAAGCCGATCATCGGCATTGCCCAGACCGGATCGGACCTGTCGCCCTGCAACCGGCACCATGTGGAACTGGCAAAGCGGGTGCGCGACGGGATCGTGGCGGCAGGCGGCATCTGCATGGAATTTCCGGTCCATCCGATCCAGGAAACCGGCAAACGGCCGACCGCGGCGCTCGACCGGAACCTGGCCTATCTGGGCCTTGTCGAGGCGCTCTACGGCTACCCGCTCGACGGGGTCGTGCTGACAATCGGTTGCGACAAGACCACGCCCGCGCTCCTGATGGCGGCGGCGACCGTCAACATCCCGGCCATCGCGCTGTCGGTCGGACCGATGCTGAACGGCTGGTATCGTGGCGAGCGGGCCGGGTCGGGCACCGCGATCTGGGACGCGCGCCAGAAGCTCGCGGCCGAGGAAATCAACTACGAGGAATTCATCGACATCGCGGCGGCCTCGGCCCCGTCGGTCGGGTATTGCAACACGATGGGCACCGCGACGACGATGAACTCGCTGGCCGAAGCGCTCGGCATGCAGCTGCCGGGCAGCGCGGCAATCCCCGCCCCCTACCGCGAACGCGGCCAGATTTCCTACGAGACCGGCCGTCGGATCGTGGAAATGGTGCACGAGGACCTGAAACCGTCCGACATCATGACGCGCGCGGCTTTCGAGAACGCGATTGTGGCCAACAGCGCCATCGGCGGGTCGACCAATGCGCCCATTCATCTCAACGGCGTGGCGCGGCATCTGGATGTGGAACTGACGAATGACGATTGGCAGCGGCTCGGCCACGAGATCCCGCTGCTCGTCGACCTGCAGCCCGCGGGCCGGTTCCTGGGCGAGGATTTCCACCGCGCCGGCGGCGTGCCGGGCGTTTTTGCCGAACTGATCGGTGCCGGCAAGCTGCCGAACCCCGATGCGCTCACCGTCACCGGCAAGAGCGTGGCCGAAAACTATGCGGATGCGGAAGTGACCGACCGGGAGGTGATCCGCAGCTTCGACGCGCCGCTGGTGGAGAAGGCCGGGTTCATCAACCTCAAGGGCAACCTGTTTGACAGTGCGATCATGAAGACCTCCGTCATTTCGCCGGAATTCCGTGACCGCTACCTTTCGAACCCAGACGATCCCGATGCGTTCGAGGGCCGGGCCATCGTGTTCGACGGGCCGGAGGACTATCACGACCGGATCGACGATCCGGCGCTGGAGATCGACGAACATTGCATCCTTGTGGTGCGCGGGACCGGCCCGATCGGCTATCCCGGCGGCGCGGAAGTGGTGAACATGCAGCCGCCGGCGGCGCTCATCAAGCGCGGGGTCCATTCGATGCCCTGCATTGGCGACGGGCGACAGTCGGGCACATCTGGCTCGCCCTCGATCCTGAATGCCTCGCCCGAAGCGGCGGCCATGGGTGGGCTGGCGCTCCTGAAGACCGGCGACCGGGTGCGGGTCGATCTGCGCGTCGGCAGCGCCAACATCCTGATCGATAATGCGGAACTGGCCGAACGCCGCGCGGCGCTCGAAGCGGCGGGCGGGTTCGCATTCCCCGAGCACCAGACGCCGTGGCAGGAAATCCAGCGGTCCATGGTCGACCAGTTCGACAAGGGCATGGTCCTGAAACCGGCCGTGAAATACCAGCGTATCGCCCAGACCAAGGGCCTGCCGCGCGACAATCACTGACGCGCCCCGCGATCCCGATACGGAAACGGCGCCTGCGCGGCGCCGTTTTCATGTCCGTTTGTCGCGCGGTCTGACCTGATAATAATCCCGGTACCAGTCGACGAAACGGCCGACACCGGTCCGGATGTCGGTCGCCGGACGTTTGCCGGTCAGATGTTCCAGAAGTCGTGTGTCGGCCCATGTGGCTTTCACGTCGCCGGCCTGCATCTCCATAAAATTCTTCTTCGCCTCCATCCCGAGCGCGTCCTCGATCGCCTCGATGAAGACCATCAACCGCACCGGATCGGCATTGCCGATATTGACGACCCGCCAGGGCGCGACGGGGCTGAGACTGTCGAATTCCGGCACCTCTCCGCGCTCCTCGGTGCCGGGTGGCACCGCGTCGATCAAGCCGCGAATTCCGTCCGTCAAATCGTCGACATAGGTGAAGTCCCGCATCATGTCGCCATGGTTGTAGACGTCGATGGGCCGGCCTTCGAGCGTGTTGCGGGTGAATTTGAAGAGCGCCATGTCCGGCCGCCCCCACGGCCCGTAGACCGTGAAGAACCGGAACATGGTCACCGGCAGGTGGTAGAGATGGGCATAGGAATGCGCCATTGCCTCGTTGGCCTTCTTGGTCGCCGCATAGAAGGACATCTGGCTGTCGGCCTTGTCGCGCTCGGTATAGGGCATCGCCTCGTTCGCGCCGTAAACGGAGGAGGTCGAGGCCAGAAGCATATGTTTCGGCGGATGGGCACGGGCAGCCTCCAGCAGCTCGTATGTGCCGATCAGGTTGGCCTCCAGATAGGAGCGCGGTGCCTCGATCGAATAGCGCACGCCCGCCTGCGCGGCGAGGTGGATGACAACATCCGGCTTTTCCGCCGCCATCAGGTCGATCAGGCACCCCGGTTCTTCCACCCGCGCATGCACCGAGCGGTATCCCGGCTGTTGAAGGAGCTGCTGCTCGCGCCGTTCCTTCAGCCGTACGTCATAATAGTCGGTCATCGCATCCTGTCCGATGACCCGCCACCCCTCCCGCAGGAGCTTTTGGCTGATGTTTGCGCCGATGAACCCGGCAGCGCCGGTGACCAGAGCCGTTGGCATGGCGTGTCCTTCCCTCTTGGCGGCGTGAGGATCAGGTTCTCAAGAAGCTGATTTCAATAAATTTCAATGCATAGCGTGTCGAGTATCATCCAGATACTCAATTTTCGTCAGTGGTTTCCAGTCCGATCGTGGTGAGGATGGTCCGGTTTACGGCGTGGACATCGTAGACGTTTTCGGCGCGCGCCCGCCCGGCCGCGCCGTGCGCCGCCGCCAATTCAGAGTCATCGAGATAGCGTGCCATGGCCGCCGCAAGGGCTTCCGCGTCGCCCTGCGGCACCACAAACCCGGTCTGACCCTCGACCACCGTGGTCCCGCACCCCGGTGCATCGGTTGTGATGACCGCGCGGCCCGTCGCCATGGCTTCGAGGATCGTGCGCGGAACGCCCTCGCGCAGCATGGTGGGCAACACGAAAACGGATGCATCTCGCAGATAGGGGCGCACGTCGCGTGTCTCCCCCAGATGCGAAAAAAGCTCCTCGCTCGTCCAGCGGTCCATCTCGTCCACCGTTACAGCGTCAGGATTGCTGTCGAACGGGCCGAGAAGCCGGATGTCGGGGGTGCGGCCTTGCGCCTTCAACAGCCGCGCCGCATCCGCGAGCACCGCTACACCCTTCGATTTCAGGAGCCGCGCCACCATCAGGAAACGCGGCGGCCCGTCGGGCACGGGGCATTGGGCGAACCGCTCCGTGTCGATGCCCGACCCTGCAACGCGCACCAGCGGCACATGGTCCGGCACCAGACGGTAGGCGCGGATATCCTCATCCTCACTCGGATTGTAGGTAAACGCCGCCTCCACGTTCCGCAGCCCGATCCGGTGGAGCCGGATTGTGACCGCGCGGATCATGGCCCGCCGCCCGGTCGGGTACGGATCAATGAATGCATAGCCCAGACCTGTGAAAAGCGCGAAGGCTCGGCCGATGCCGGTCAGACGCGACGCCATGCAGCCGTAGACAATGGGTTTCATCGTATAGGGCAGGACGACATCGGGCCGTTCGCGCCGCAGCAGGCCCATCAGGTCGCGCAGCGTGGCAAGGTCGGCCACCGGATTGGTGCCCGTCCGGTTCATCCGCACATGGGCGTGACGGATGCCGTTTTCTTCCAGAATGAGCGCCGTGCGCGCATCGATATCCGGCGCGACGGCGACCACCTCATGCCCCTGCGCCACCATCCGCTTGAGCAGTTGCAGGCGGAAATTCACCAAAGACCAGCCGAACCCGGCGATCACGGCGACTTTCTGGGGCTTGGGGGTCATGGGCGGGTCCGCTCGGGCAACAGGTCAAAGGGATGGGTGCCCGGTTCCGGGCAGATTGGGTGCAGTCTAGCAGGGAGGTCCGCCCGCGTCGCGCCCTGCCGGGGGACGCGGCGCGGACGGCGCAGGCAAAGGCTCAGGCGGCGGCGGTCTGCGACCGTCCGCCAGGGCATTCGGGCGCGTAACCCGGCACGAGGTCCGACAGGATCGCGATGACGCCCGCGGCATCTCCGTCGCGCGCCGTGGCTTCCAGATCCGCCATGGCCGACTGGAGCTTCGACAGCGGCACGCCGGCCGGCGCGGCCGCCCGGACACCCTCGATGGAGCTTTCGCGCACGGTTTCCGCGCTGTCGAACAGTTCCTCGAAGAGCTTCTCGCCCTGACGGATGCCGACAATCTCGATGTCGATATCCTTGCCCGGGCGCAGACCGGCAAGCCGGATCATCCGCTGGGCCACGTCCATGATCCGCACCGGTTCACCCATATCGAGGACGAAGATCTCACCCTTGCCTATCTGGTCCTGCAGCCCGTGGGCCGAGGCCAGTAGCGTCAGTTCCACCGCCTCGCGGATGGTCATGAAGAACCGCTCCATCCTTGGGTCGGTCACGGTGAGCGGGCCGCCCATCATGATCTGGCGCTGGAAGAGCGGGATGAGAGACCCCGACGAGCCGAGCACATTGCCGAAGCGCACGGTCATGAAGCGCGTGCCGCCGCACATCGGCTCGGACGATCGGTCGAGCGCCTGACCGTAAAACTCCGCCACACGCTTCGTGGCCCCCATCACATTCGTGGTGTTCACCGCCTTGTCCGTAGAGACCTGAACCATCGCAAGCGCCTGATGGCGGCAAGCGGCGTCAGCCACGTTGCGCGCGCCGATCGCATTGGTCAGAACGCCCTCGCACGGGTTTGCTTCGACCATTGGCACATGTTTGAGCGCCGCCGCGTTGAACACAAGTTCGGGGCGGTGCGCATCGAAGATCCGCATGATCCGCTCGCGGTCGCGAATGTCGCAGATCTCGGCAAAGACCGGCACTGCGGCGTAGGATTGCCGCAGGTCCATATCGACCGCATAGAGGTTGTATTCGCAATTCTCGACCAGCACGATTTCCGCCGGTGCGAGCGACGCGATCTGGCGCGACAATTCCTTGCCGATGGAGCCGCCTGCGCCCGTCACCAGCACCCGGCGACCCTGCACCATCCGGCGCAGGCTGCCGCGGTTGATCTGCTTTTGCGGGCGCGGCAGCACGTCCATCACGTCGACCTCGCGCACGGTTGTGCCGTTCGGATCGTCCGTCACATCCTGCAATTCGCCGAGGCCCGGCAGCTTGGCGACCTTGATCGCCTTGCGATCGGCCCAGTCGAGAAGCTTCTGAAACTCGTCGGATTCATACTGGGTGACAGGCTGGGTCAGGACAAGCTTGCGTGGCCGGATGCCTTCGGCCTCCATCCGCGCAAGTGCGGTGTCGATATCGCGGATCGATCCCAAGATCGGCACGTCATGGAAGAAGAGCCCTTGCGTTTCGCGGTTGTCGTCGAGAATGCCGACCGGTGCATGCGTGGCATTGCGGTCGCGCAGGACCGCGCGCAGGAAGAGGTCACAGGATGCGCCCGTGCCCACAAGCAGGGTCGGGATGCCGGCGCGTGCCGGGGTCTGTTCCGCCGGGCGGACGAAGAAGAACTCGCCACGGCGCGCCGCGACCCGCAGGCCGCCGAAAATCGGCACAGCAATGAAGAACTGGACGACAAAGACCGTTGCCCAGACGCCCGGACTGCCGCTCAGCGCGATCCACAGCAGCCCCGCGATGAGGCAGGTCGCAAACGCGCCTTTCACGATCGATGCAATGTCGCGCAACGAGACGGAGGCCAGATGCCGCCGGTAGAGCCCGAAGACGGGAAGCGCCGCCGCAGTGCTGGCGAGCGTGATCGCGACAAGCGCTGCCGCAACGCTCCAATTGGTCCAGCCGACCTGCAACAGCATGGCCAGCAAAACGGCACCAGCGGACCCGACCAGATCGGCCACGAAGAGCCGGCGGTTGGACCGGATTTCCTTTGTCGAGCGTTCGACACAATTCTGAATGAGAGCCGGCACGCGCAATGCGCTCCGGCCAGGGTGAAATACCCCTTGGGTCGCGGCCATCGTAAACCCCACAATCGCTACACCACTAGGCCCGAAAAAACACTCGGACCGCGAAATAGTTACAGTCGATAGGCCTGGACACTGCGCACGGCGGCGCATGCCAACATATAATCTTTTTTTTGGATAAACGGCGGGCCGAGCACATGGCCTCGATCCGTTTGCCCCCACGTCTCAAACGATAGTCAAAGGCATCTAAAATTGAAACCAATTTCTACCTTACGGCGCGGTCGCTGACGCAGCTGTGAACTGTGCAGTTGCAGCAGATTTGGAATTTTCAAATGAATTCAGCGGATTGAGCGCTAGGCTGGGCGCCAGAACCGTGCCGCGATTTGCACTGATTTTGTGCAGTTGCGCACATGTGTCCAGAGGCTGTGCAGCGATCAACCGTGATCCGGTGAAACCCGCCGTCAGCGCGCGAGCGCCTGATTCCCGATCTCTTTGAGCGCGGTCCCCAGTGCGCCCAGTTCATCCGGACAAAAGCTCGGATCGACAAGGAAGGCGAGCGACGTTTCGCCCAGTTCCCGCGCGACCGGCAGGGGCGCCATCGCGCCGCACGTCGCGGCAAAGACCTTTTCGCGGTAGATCTCGGAACAGCTGCCGGAGAAGGCGCGGAAACCGTTTTCGGTCAGGCTTGAGATGATCCGGTCGCGGGTCCATCCCTTTGCCAGACGGTCCGGCCGGACAAAGGCATAGGCGCGGTACCAGCCATGGGTGAGCGCCGGACCGGGCTTCGGGCAGCGAAAGAGCGGATGATCACCCAAAGCATCGAACAGCGCGGCGGCATTTGCGGCCCGCGCGGCCTGCCAGTCGTCGAGTTTCTGCAATTGCCGACGTCCGATCGCCGCGGACAGACCCGTCATCCGGTAATTGGTGCCGGGATGGTCGTGCAGCCAGCGAAAACCCGGCGGGTGGTCGCGCCTGTGGACCTCGGCATGGTCCTTGCCGTGATCCTTGAAGCTCCATGCCTGTCGCCAGAGGTCCGGATCATCGGTGACGAGCATCCCGCCCTCGCCACCGGTCGACATGATCTTGTCCTGACAGAAGGAGAATGAGCCAAAGGTCCCGAAGGTCCCGACCGGGCGCGAGCCGATGCGTGCGCCATGCGCCTGTGCGCAATCCTCGACCACCCAGAGCCCGTGCGCCGCGGCCAGTTCCATGATCCCCGGCATGTCGCAGGGCCAACCGGCGAGATGGACCGGGATGATGCCGCGGGTGCGCGGTGTGATCGCGGCCTCGATGCTCGCGGGCGTGATGTTCTGGCTGTCGGGATCGACCTCGGCGAAGACCGGCGTTGCTCCGAAGAGGAGAACGCAGGAAGCGGAGGCCACGAAGCTGCGCGGTGTGACGATCACTTCGTCACCCGGTTGCAACCCGAGGCATTGGAGCGCGAGGTTCAGCGTCAGACTGCCATTGGCCAGCGCGATGGCGTGGCGCGCGCCGGTATAGGCGGCAAACTCGGCCTCGAAAGCCGACACGTCCGGCCCGGTCCAGGCATTAACCTTGCCGGATTCCAGAAGGGCGGTGACAGCGGCGATCTCATCCGCCGCATAGTGGGGCCATTGTCCCATCAGTGCCTCATGCGACATGGCGGACGAGGACGAACCCCTCCGCCGCCTGTTTGTGGACGGTTGCGCCGCGCAGGGTGGCGAGCGCGCGGAGCGCCTCGACCGACCGTTCATGCGGCGCGGGTTTCACCTGGCTCTCGAAAGCGGCGAACGCGCCGAGTTTCCGGTCGAGCGTATCCGACACGTCCACAAAGACATTGGGCACGAAGGCCGGCGTCAGATAGGGCGCGTTCCAGTTCGTCTCCGACAGGGTCTCATAGGCCAGCAGCGTCGCCGGATAGTCCGCCTGATGCGGCCGGCTCGCGACGAGCGTCGACAGGAAGACAAGCTGGTGGTCGAGATGGATGTCGCCCGGATGTGGCGCGAAGATCAGGTCGGGCCCGAGATCGGCAACAAGGCCGCCGATTGCGCCGTTGACGGCCCCGTGCGGATGCTCGCCCAGCGCCGCCGCCGGCAGGTCGAGCCAGTGCGTCCGCGTCACGCCGAGCACGGCATGGGCGGCGGCGGCCTCCGCCCGGACACTGGCAACCATGTCGTCGGAGAATTGCGGCGGTTGGCCCCGGGTGGCCACGCAGACATGCACCTCCCGCCCGGCATCGGCGAGCCGTGCCATGGTGCCGCCAACGCCCAAAACCTCGTCATCGGGATGTGGTGCGATCACGAGCACCGGTCCGGTGCCGGACAGGATATCCATCAATTCGCCTCCTTCGCGCGGCCAAGTATGGCGTGGATGCGCGGCGGTGGTCCCGCCAGCGCGCGCTCTGTCGCCAGGATGCAATTCCCGTCGCCGCACATGATGGTCCAGCCCTGCGGGTCCATCGCCGCAATCTGGCCGGCCTGCGCGATATGCCGCCCCGGCGCGGGGTCGGGTGCGCTGTCCAGAATGGTCAGTCGCGATCCGTCCGGCAGCGTCGTGAAAGCGCCGGGATAGGGCGGGCCGACCGCGCGGATGAAACGGTCGATGGTGGCCGCGGGCTGGTGCCAGTCGATGCGCCCGTCCTCGGCCGTTCGTTTGGCGCAGACGGTGGCTTGCGCGTCATCCTGCGGGATGCGCGGTGCGTCCCCTGCGGCAATCCGGTCAAGCAGCGGCGGGAGCATATCTGCCAGAACCTCCAGTTGCCGGTCATAGAGATCGCGCACCCGGATTCGGTCCGGATCGATGCGGAAGGTTGCCTGTGCGGCTATGTCGCCCGTATCCGCACCATCGGCCAGCCAGAAGAGCGAGGCGCCGGTCTCTTCGGTGCCGGTCAGGATGGTCCAGGGCAACACGGCGCGCCCCCGCAGTTTCGGCAGGACCGACGGGTGATAGCCGATGCTGCCGAGCCGCGCCGCATCGCGGAAATCGGGTCCGCAGAGCTGGGACCAGCCGATCACGAGCGTCAGGTCCGGCGCGGCAGCGCGCAGGGCCGCGAGCGTATCGGGGCTGTTGGAGGCGGCGGCTTCGAATAGGGGCACGCCATGCGCGGCAGCCAGCGGGCGCAAGTCGACGAAATCCGAATGGCGATGCGCGAGCGACAGGGGCAGGGTGATCAGAAGGGCGGGCGCATGGCCGGCATCGACCATCGCGTGGAAGGCCGTTTCCGTGCTGTGGACCGCGCCTACAAGCACCACCCTCATGTGGCGCAGACCCGTTTTGCGCCGCCTTGACCAGCGGTGGATTGGCGGGCCAATTCGGCGCGGGCGACGGTTGCGGCCGCAATCCGGTCCTCCCGCCGGCGTTCGCCGAAGATGAGCACCGCCACCGTTTCCAGTATGATCCGCAGATCGAGCAGGAAGGACCGGTTGGCGACATACCAGAGGTCAAGTTGGAGCTTTTCGCTATT
The DNA here is from genome assembly GCF_009833495.1 of Oceanomicrobium pacificus. Classification (GTDB taxonomy): domain Bacteria; phylum Pseudomonadota; class Alphaproteobacteria; order Rhodobacterales; family Rhodobacteraceae; genus Oceanomicrobium; species Oceanomicrobium pacificus. The sequence continues at coordinate 114,828 of NZ_WUWG01000003.1, forward strand.
GCTGAGGAACGTGTTGCCGCTGACTTGTGCCCAGCCGGTCATGCCGGGACGCACCGCGCATCGATAGACCCCGTCGGCGCCGAATTCCGCGATCGTCTCGGGCAGGAGCGGGCGCGGACCGACCAGCGCCATATGGCCGAAGAGGATGGCGAAGATCTGGGGCAGCTCGTCGAGCCGGGAACGACGCAGGAGGTTCGATGCCGCGGTCACGCGGTCCGCATCCGGCAACAAAGCCCCGTCCACGTCGCGTGCGTCCGACATGGTGCGGAATTTCCGGATCTTGAACGGGCGCGCCGCGCGGCCGGCGCGGGTCTGGGCGAAGAGCAAGGGGCGTCCGAGCGACACGAACACATAGGCCGCTGTCACCAGCATCGGTATGGCAAGGACGATCACCCCCACCAGAACGATCAGCAATTCGACGAATCGCGGCACGAAGCCTCCCCTTGGCGAACCAACACGAAAACGGAATACTCACACACGTTCAGGGCAGGTTAAGTAGCGCATCGGACGCCCCACGGGTCAAGTAGCAAGCCGGGTTTGATGAAAAAATGAACATTTGCACATGGCAGGGCGGGTTTCCTTTTGACCGGACACGGCGAGCGGTTAGCCTCGGGCCTGTGTGTAACGAGTGTCGGGATTGTGCCCCGCAATGAAACTGCTTCACGTCATCACAGGGACGAATGTGGGCGGCGCCGAGATTATGCTCGCGCGGTACCTGTCCGCCTTGGGCGATGGCCGCGCGGCGCATCGCGTGATCGGACTGCTGCCCGACGGGCCGGTCGCTGGCCAGATCAGGGGCGCGGGCGTGGAGCTTTCCTCTGTCGGCATGGGGCAGGGGCGGCCCAATCCGGCCGCACTCCTGCGGCTGCGCCGGATGATCGACGATGCCGCGCCTGATGTGATCCACGGCTGGATGTATCACGGCAATCTGGCCGCGCGGCTGGCGACGATGGGACGGCGCAAGCGGCCGGCGCTGGTTTGGGGCATGCATCACTCCCTGCAGGATCTGGCGAACGAGAAAGCCAGCACGCGCGCAGTGGTGCGGCTGTCGGCGCGGCTCTCGGGGCAGGTCGATGCCATCACATATTGTTCTGCCGTTTCCCAGGCGCAGCATGAAGCGGTCGGATTTCTGCCCGACCGCGCGCATCTGGTGCCCAATGCGATCGACACAAACGCGTTTCGCCCCGATCCGGAGGCCAAGGCGCGGCTTGCGGGAATAGGCGGATTTCCCGCGGAACGTGTCGTCATCGGCAATGTGGCGCGGGCGCACCCGATGAAGGACCATGGGCGGATGATGGAGGCTGTGGCCGATCTTGCCGCGATCGGGCACGACGTTCAAGCCGTCATCGTCGGCGCGGGGCACAAAGACGGCGCGGCGCGGGAGGTGGCGCGCAGGCGCGGTGCCGAGGACCGGTTAACGTGTCTGGAGGCGCGCGACGACATTGCGCGGCTGGTTCCGGGCTTCGACATCTACCTGTCCGCGTCAGGCTGGGGGGAGGCATTCCCGCTGTCGGTGGGCGAGGCCATGGCCGCCGGCGTGCCCGTCGTCTCGACCGATGTGGGCGATTGCCGATTGCTCGTCGGACCAGGCGGGCAGATCGTCCCCTCCGGCAATACCGTGGTGCAGGTTGCGGCCCTTGTGGATATGATCGCTGCCGGGGATGACCGGCGCCGCGCGATCGGTGCTGCGGGGCGGGCACATGTTGCCCAGAATTTCGGACTGTCGCGCTACCTCGATAGTCACCAGAACATCTACAAGGATGCGCTATCGCGACGGAGTTCATCCTAAACGGGTTTATTTTTTTCGGATTTCGGGCTAATGGATTCAGGGAATATTACGGGAATTCTGAAGAATAGTGGCGACGTTTCAGGGTGGGGCCCAGAAACGGACCCCGATCCGGTGGCGTTTTTGGGGTGTGACCCGGATGACAGAGTTGCGGCGACCATGCCGGCCCGTGTGTTGTGGGATGGGGCGCTGAACAAGTGAACAGAAGCAATGGATCTTTCGACCTGGGGCCGGGCAGCCGGCCGACCTATGCTGCGCAGCCGGGCAGTTTCGAGGAGCGCCCGCAGGAGCGCGTCAGCTTCCACGATATCTGGGCAATCCTGCGCCGCAATCTGGGGATGATCCTGCTCATCCTCGCCGTGGGCATGACCGCCGGCGCGTTCGTGACGCTCAATCTCGACAAGACCTACCGGGCGCAATCGACCATTGTCCTGAAAGTCAGCGACGCCCGCGTCACCCAGACCGACGCGGAGATCGAGGCCGTGGAGCTGACCCGCGCGTCGGTGGAAACGGAAATCGACGTTCTGCGCTCGCGCGAGTTTGCCGGCCGTGTGGCGAGCGTGCTCGACCTCTATACGGACCCCGCTTTCAATCCGCTCGCGCGCCCTGGGATGACCGAGGCCGATGTGACCGCCGCGGAGCGCGAGACCGTGATCTCCAAATTGCTGACGACCTATTCCGTCTACCGGTCCGGCGACAGTCTGGCGCTCGACATACTGGTGGAATATGGCGAGCCGGTCATGACCGCCCGGATCGCCAATACGGTGGCCAGCGAGTACATCTCCAATTCGCTCGACCTGAAGATGTTCGACGTGGAGCAGTCGATCAACTTCCTGCGCAACCGGACGAAAACGCTGGCCGATGTGCTGGCGCTGAACGAGGCGCGCGTCGCAGGCTTCATCCGCGAAAACAATCTGGATGATACGGCAGCGGCGGACGGGCTGCGTGCGCAACTGGAGCGGGTGACGGCCCTTTACGATCTGGCTGTGGCCGGCCAGACGGCGGGGCAGGACCCCGAGGTCCTGCGCGCCCAGATCACGGAACTGGAACGCCAACTGCGCAGCCGGACGCAAGCCGAACTGGAACTGCTGAAACTAGAGCGGGCGCTGGAAACGGACCGCAACCGCTACCAGACAGCGGTGGAGAAGCTAAGCGAGATCGAAGCGCAGGCCGATATCCTGTCGGCAGGTGCGCGGCAGGTCTCGTTCGCGGAGGTGCCGCAGAAGCCGGCCGCGCCCAATGTACGCACGGCGCTGGCATTCATCTTTGTCGGCCTGCTCGGCCTGTCTTTCGTGGCGGTGCTCCTGCGCGAGGGCCTGGACCGGCGCATCTGGACGGAGGTGCATTCGGGCCGCGTCACCGGCGTGCCGAACCTTGCCTATGTGCCGCGCGTCGGGCGCGGCGGACGTCGCGGGCCGGTGCCGCACCAGTTCCTCGTCGACAATCCGCGCTCGGCTTTCAGTGAATCGCTTCGCTCGCTCTTCACACTTTGCATGAACCTCGGCACGCGGGACCGCAGCCAGGTCATCATGATCACCTCCGGTCTGCCCAATGAGGGCAAGTCCACGATTGCGGTGTCGCTCGGCGTCTCGGCGGCGGCCGACCATCCCAAGGTGCTGCTGATCGACCTCGACGTGCACCGGTCGGGCGTGTCCAACCTCCTCAAGGTGGGCCTGTCGGACGTGTCTATCGGAGAGGTCATGCAGGACCCTGAACTGCTTGCGGAAAACATCAGCCCGGTCGAGGAACTGCCCGGTCTGTTTCTGCTGAACTTCCGCAAGGACTCGGAGATTTCGGGCCAGTTGATGACCGGCCAGAAGGCCGCGCGGTCGATCCGCTGGATGCGGGAAAATTTCGATGTGATCATTTTCGATACGCCGCCGGTCCTGATCGTCGATGATGCGAGCCGGCTGGCGCCCATCACCGACGAGGCGCTCTTGATCGCACGCTGGGGCGTGACGACGGAGGAGGTTCTGCGCGACACGGCGGAGCGGCTCAAGCGCAACGGTGTGCAACTGACCGGCACGGTCATCAACGATGTCGATATCCGGCGTCAGAAACGCTACGGCTACGGGGGCTATGCCAGCTACTATGCCTATGGCGGCGACTATTACTGACCGGTTTGGCCCTGTCCGTCGGGCATGCGCCCGCGCCGCACTGGCCGCGTGGCTTGGCCCTATGGCAATCGCCGCTTCCGCGGTTGGTGCCGCCGACCTGCCGGCCTTCCCGGGCGCACAGGGCTATGGTGCTGTTGCCACGGGCTGGCGCGGCGGGCAGGTGATGCGCGTCACGACCCTCGATGATGCGGGCCCGGGCAGTCTGCGGGCCTGCGCCGAGGGCGCGGACACGCCGCGCGTCTGTATCTTCGATATCTCCGGCACCATTTCCGTCGACCGGCCGATCTTCGTTTCCAGCAACCGCTATATTGCGGGCCAGACGGCTCCGGGCCAGGGCATCCAGATCCGGCTTGGCGCATCGCGAAACACGCCGCTTGTGATCAAGAACGTCCATGATGTGGTGGTGCGGTTCCTCAAACTGCGGCCCGGGCCGAGCCAGATCGCCGGTCCGAGCGTGGACGGCGTCACGGTCGAGAATGGCGAGCGGATCATGCTCGACCATCTGTCGGTCATGTTCGCCACCGACGAGAATGTGAATGTCCATGTCTCCAACAGCGTCGCGGGCGATATCACCCTGTCGAACAGTATCGTTGCCTGGGGGCTCGATCGGTCCAACCATCCCAAGGGACGGCATTCCAAGGGGGCGCTGATCTGCTCGGACGAAGGGCCGAAGAATGACTGCGGCCGGATCAGCCTGATCGGCAACCTGTTTGCCCATAACCGCGACCGCAACCCGGACCTGAAAGCCACCGATCACGGACCGGTCGAGGTGATCAACAATATCTTCTACGACGCGATCAGCCAGTTCGGCGAGTTCTACGACCTGCTTGGCGATACGGATATCTCCTATGTCGGCAATCTCGCGCTTGCCGGGCCGTCGACGAACCGGCGCGCGCCGGAGGCCGTGCAACTGTTCGACTGGGAGGATGGCCATACCATCGCGCTCTATGCTGCCGGGAACCGGGCCGAACGCCGCCGCCCGTGCCGGCGGCCGCGCGAGTTGGATGTGCTCGATGCCGAAGCGAAACGTCTGTCTGTTGATGCGCCGGCCGTGCCGCTGACCGTCGAGCCGCTGGATGTGGACGCGGCCGAGGCACGGGTCATGGAAACCGCGGGTGCACGCTTGCCGGATGGCCGGTTTCACGATGCGCTCGACCGCGCCGTGCTCGACAATCTACGCGACTGTTCCGGATCGGTGATCGACCGGGTTGAGGAAGCGGGCGGCTGGCCTAACCTGCCGGAGGAACGTGGCGCACCTGATGCCGACGGCGACGGGTTGCCGGACCCGTGGGAAGAGGCGCAGGACGCGCTCGACGCCCGCGTGCGGGACAATATCTGGGCGCCGGCCCATCCCGCGGGCTGGTCCCATCTGGAGCTTTGGCTGGCGCATCTTGCCGGCGACGAGATTGCCCCGTGACGGTGTTGCGCGGCCTGAGAGACCGGATCAGGGCGGAGGACACGTTCAAGCGGCTTGCGCGCAATTTCTCCTGGCTTTTCTCCGCCCATATGGCGATTGCCCTCTTGGGGCTCGTCTCGCTCGCGGTCACGGCGCGCGCGCTCGGGCCAGCCGCGCTCGGCATTCTTGCCATTGTCGAGAGCTATGTGCGGATCATCGATCGCTTGTTCCGGCTTGAACCGCTGCAGGCCGTCATCAAATACGGCGTCGACCCGCTGGAAGCTTCGGACCGCGACAGATTCCTGCGGCTCGTCAAACTCTCGTTCCTTGTGGACCTCTGCGGCGGTGTGCTTGCCGGTACGATTGCGATCGGGTTTGCCGGTCTCGCGGCGCCCCATATCGGGCTGGAGGAGGCTGGCAGCGCCTATCTCGTCCTTGTTGCCGCAGCGCTTTTCCTGTCATTCCAGCCGACCGGCCTGTCGGTGTTGCGGCTCTTCGATCGGTTCGATCTGCTTGCAAAGATCGACACTGGCGTCGCCGCCCTGCGCCTGGTGCTCTGTGTCCTTGCCTGGGCGGCGGGCTGGGGCATCTGGGCGTTTCTGACGATCCTTTTTGTCCAGAGTGTCGCCACCAACCTCGTGACATTCTCCTATTCGCTGCGCGAACTGTCGCGGCGCGGCTTCGACCCGTTCTGGATCAAGCCCATGAAAGGCGTGATCGAGGAGAATAGCGGTTTCGTCCGGTTCCTTTGGAACTCCAACATCAACGTCATTCTGCGCCAGTCGACACAGAGGTTCGACACGATCCTGCTGGCGCTTGTCGTCGATCCGGTGATCGTCGGCTATTTCCATATTGCCAAGCGCAGTTCCAACGCTGCCCTCCGGTTCGGGCGGCCGCTGCGGCAGGCGATCTACCCGGACATTGCGCGGCTCTGGTCTGCGGGGCAGTTCGACAGGTTCCGGACGGTGGTCTTCATTACCAGCGGCGGGGTTCTGGCCGTCATGTTCGTCGTGTTCCTGCCGGTCATGTTCTATGCCGGGCCGCTGGTGGCGCTTGTCTTCGGGCAGGGATATGCGGATGCGGCCGGGATTGTGACGATCCAGGCTCTTGCGGTCGTGCTTTACCTTGGCGGGATCATCCTGAACCCCACACTCCTTGCCATGGGATGCGACAGGCAGCTGGTTCGTGTTACCTTCGTGGCCACGATCATGTTCTTCGCCGGTTTCCTGCCAATGGCAAAGCTTTTCGGCGGGGAAGGCGCGGCCATGGCGCATCTGATGTTCAACGTGGTCTGGCTGGTTGGATGCCTGATCGTGTTTCGACGCTATGGGACGGGCGGACCGAGCGCGGGGACGGGAGTGAAACAGAGAAGTGACTGACAGCGCAATCCCGACGCTCCAGGGGCGGCATCACGTTCTGGACCGGTTCGAACTCGCGCTGGTCGGACTGGTCGTTTTCCTGTCGCCGATGAACTACCTGCGGGTCGACAGTTTCTACCTGACATTCGGGGATGTGGCGGGGTTCATGGCCTTCTTCCTGATCCTTGCAACCGGGCGCCTGCCATTGCGCCCGTTGGGCCCCGCAACGCCGGTCTGGCTGGCATCCTTTCTGCTGATGATCTCGGGGTTGCTGATCGGGAGTTTCGTCAATGGCGATCCTGTGGCCGGCACGACCATCGCGCTGCAATACAGCTACTCGCTGATACTGCTGCCGGTGCTCATCTGCGCACGGCCCTATGCGCAGATCGTGTTGTTGGCCAAGATTTTCGTCCTTTCCATAACGGTGATCATGATCTTCGGCATCTTCTGGCTGGAGTTCGGGGATCTGACAAACTGGCGCCTCGTCTCGCCATCAGGACGGCTCAGGTCATTGATCGAAAGGGAAAATGGCGCGGCCACCATGTGTGGGCTTGCCGTGACATTCCTCGTTTGGCTCACGTTGACAGGCAGGTGGTCACGCCTGACCGGTGCGGTGCTGGCCGTTCCCATCGTCTATGGATTGTTGCTGACAGGTTCGAATACGGGTCTTGCCGTGGCCACGGTCGGAGTCGGTAGCGTCATCTTCTTCAGCGGTTCATTCGTCCTTTTCTCGATCGGGCTTGTTTTGGTCAGCCTGATTGCCGCAACGACATATTTCTGGGGCGATCTGTTCCTGCCGGACGTGTTCCAGAGGCGTGTCTTTGCGGCCATCCAGCAAGGCGATCTGAACCAGGCAGGCACATTTTCCGACCGCTGGTTTCTGATCAGAGAGGCCATGGACATCGCCAATTCGCATGTCCTGATCGGACTTGGCGCTGACCAGCACCGCCTGATTTCCGCGCATGGCGCACCTGTCCACAACACCTATTTGCTTATGCTGACGGAGGGCGGTCTCCTGTCGCTTGTCGGTCTGGTCGGACTGCTGGCCTCCGGGCTGTACCTCGGGTGGCTGTCGCTCCGGCAGGGCGGGTACATGCGGGGCGTGATGACGCTGACGATCATCCTGCTCTACATGCTGCTGCTGAACGCGTTCGCGCATTTCTACGCCCGATTCTGGATCATTCCGCTCGCGCTGGCGCTCGGGATCAGCGCCTCGGTCTTCTTTGACCGGTCCCCGCATCTGGAGCGCCGGATGCGCTGAATCCACCCGCCGTGACAATCTTAACTTTGTGGACGCGCAGGGCTTTGCTAAGGTTTGCGGAGTTTCCTGCGGTCCGATCATCGCCATCCGGCACTTTTGCCGATGCGAACGGGCCGAATTGCGCCTGCCCAGTGTAACCGAGTTTGCCGAGTGTTGAGTGTCATGAAACCTTTTCTTGCGATCACCGCATATCTCGCCCTCGCGGGCGCCGCACAGGCGCAGCAGGCCGAAACCTATCTTCTGAACGATCAGGATACGATTTCCCTGCGTGTCGGCCAGTGGAACCTTGAGGAGCGGAATTTCGACCTTTGGGACGGGCTGAGCGGGGAGTATCGCGTCGGACCCGATGGCTACCTGTCGGTGCCGCTCGTGGGCTCGATTCCGGCCGAGGGCAAAAGCGTGTCGGAGTTGAGCGAGACGATTGCGCGGCTTGTGCAGATCAATATCGGCCTGCCGCAGCCGCCCGCGGTGGCCATGGATATCGCCGCCTACAAGCCGATCTATGTCGGCGGGTCGGTCAACCGGCCGGGCGAGTATCCCTACCGCTACGGCATGACCATCCAGCAGGCGATTGCAGTGGCTGGCGGGCCGCCGCGGCTCGATGATCCCGAAGAGACGAATGAGCGCGAGGCGATCCGTCTGCGCGGCGACATCGAGGCCTACCGCACCCGGATCGCGCGGCTCGAAGCCGAGCAGGAACGCTATCTGAACGAACTGGCATCCTACGCCACGGCAGAGGAAAGCGGGAACCTGCCGGCGGTGGAATTGCTCGATGCCGAGGGGCTCGAGGATGATATCCAGGATGCCAACCGCAATTCGCTCGTCGCGCGGAAGGAGAATATCGAGAGCCTGCGCCAGTTGCTTGAACAGCAGATCTCGCGGCTCGGCGCCGAGATCGCGCTGCGCGACGAACAGATCCGCCTCGCGCGGGAGGAACTGGACGGGGCGAGCCAGCTGAAGGAGCGGGGCCTTGCCGTCAATGCGCGGCTGACGGCCCTGACAAGCGCCGTGTCGGACCTTGAATCGAAGCGTATCCAGTTGGAGGTCGCGAAGCTGACGGCGGAACAGCAGCTCAACCTTGCGCAACGCGATGCGCTCACGCTGCTCGACGAAGCCCGATTGCGGCGCCTGTCGGACCTGAAGGAAAGCCGCATCGAACTGGATGAGTTGCGGGTCCGGCTCGCCACGACGCTCAACCTCTATAACGAAGCGATTTCGCGCGGCCTGATCGACGATCAGGTGCTCGACCTGCCGCAGCCGAAATATTTCGTGACGCGGGAGAATGACGCGGGCGGCTTCGACATTCTGGAGCTTGAAGCGACGGCGCGGCTCAGTTCCGGCGACACGCTGCAGGTCGTGATCGACAGCGGCTTCGACACGCCGGCGAACTGACGGCGCGGGTCCGGAGATGGCACCGATCAAAATCCTCTACCCATTCGTGGGCGGCGACACGTTTGGCGGCAGCCATGTGTCCGCGTTGCAGATGATCCGCGCGCTCGACCGGGACCGGTTCGATCCGCATATCCTTCTGCATCACGACGCGGGTGCGGTCGGGGACCTGATCCGTGACTTCGGATTGGACTTCGAGCTTTTGCGCGATGTGCCCATCATGGCACCGCGCTACAGCCGCAAGCCGGGCGACGCGACGCCGTTGACATTTCTGACGCGGAGCTGGCGCGGCCTGTCCCGCGCGCTTCGGCGGATCGACCCTGACATTGTGCACACGAATGACGGGCGGATGCACAGCAACTGGATCGGACCGACGAAGGCCCAACGTCGCAAATTCATCTGGCATCACCGGCAGGCGCCGGAGGCCGCCGGTGTGAATTTTGTGGCACCTTTGCTGGCGGACAGGATTCTCGGGGTGTCGGAATTTTCACGACCGTCCCGGCCCGTGCGAAGCGTCGCAGAGCTATACACCGTCGTGCGCAGCCCGTTCCTGTTCCCCGTCATCCGGCCGGACCGGGCAGCTGAACACAAGGCGCTGACGCAAGAACTGGGTGTTCCGGACGATGCCATCCTTCTAGGATATTTTGGCGAACTGAATGTCCGCAAGCGGCCGCTTGATTTTGTGAAGGCCGTGAAATCGGTTGCGGCGGTGTTTCCCGAGCGGTCTGTTTTGGGCCTCTTCTTCGGGCGGCCCGATGGCACGGAAGCTGCGTGGGACAGGCAGGTTGCGGCGCTGTCGGAATCGCTGGGCCTGGACGACCGGATACACCTGATGGGGTATCGCAGCCCGATCGAGCCCGCGATGGCGGGCGTGGATGTGATGCTCGTCCCCGCCGTGAGCGAACCGTTCGGGCGGACGCTGATCGAGGCCATGTATCTGGGAACGCCCGTCGTGGCGACAGACCATGGCGGCAATCCCGAGGCGATCACGGATGGAGTCAACGGGTTCCTCGTTCCACCCGACGCGCCGGATACGTTCGCTGAGCCCGTGCGCCGGCTCATGAGCAAGCCGGACCTTCATGCCCGGATCACGGGCAGCGCAATGCGCAGTGCAGAAAGCGGCTATGGATTGACGGATCACGTCCGGTCCGTCAGCCGCGTATATGAAGCGGTCACAAAACCCGTGCCTCCACACGGAGAAAGCGCCAGCTCATGTCAGATCTGAGGCTCGATTTCCTGATCATCGGCGCCGCGAAATGCGCGACCACCTGGCTTCAAAATAGCTTGCAGGCCAACCCTCAGATATTCATGCCCGATCCAGAGATGCACTATTTCAGCCGTGAATATGCGCGCGGTCCGGACTGGTATCGCAGTGCATTTCCGGCTGAAAAGGCCGGGCAGATGTTCGGGGAGAAATCGAACAGCTACCTGACCGAGGAAGCGGCTGCTGCCCGGATCGCGGCCGATTGCGGCCAGATCCCGATGATTCTGCAATTGCGGGATCCGGTGGCGCGCGCCTATTCCGACTATTGCATGCTCTACCGCCGTGGTTCGGTCGGCCCGAATGTGGAGGAATATCTCGACCCGCGTGTCGCTGCGGATGGCCGGTTCCTACAAAATGGGCTCTATGCGCGGCACATCAACCGGTTCCTCGATCTGTTTCCCGCCCGGTGCTTCCTGTTCCTGCGCTTCGAGGATGTCAGGACGGCCCCGGAAGCCCAGTTGGCCAAGGTCGCCGAGCATATTGGGTTCAAGGGCCATCTGGAGCCGCCGCTTTCCCAGAAGGTCAAGGACCGGCATGCCGCTCAAATCCCGCCGTCGCTCCGCCCCATATTGGAGCCGTTTCGTCCGGTCCTCCGTCCGGTGCGCCATACGGCTCTGGTCAAGGGGTTGCGCAATGCCGTCGCGCGGGAGGTCAATTATCCGCCTCTGTCCGCCGATCTTGCCGCGCGGATGGCGGACCATTTCGCGCCGGACGTGGCCGAATTGGAGCGGTTGAGCGGCCTCGACGTTTCCGAATGGTTGCGCCCGATGGAGCAAGTAAATCGGCGTGAACCCTTGGGCGAATCCTAGGGCAGTATCGACAGAAGTTCCGGGGCATCGAGACGCGCGACGGTCAGGTCCGCGGCATGCGCCGGCGTGGGCGGGGCGGTATGGTGCAGCCGTGCGGACCGTTCCACCTGCACCGTTGTCCAGCCCAGACGACGCGGACCTATGAAATCCTTTGCGGGATTGTCGCCGATATAGATGCATGCCTCTCCGGTGACGCCAAAATCCGCCTGAAGGTCGGCAAAAGCGGGTGTGTCCGGCTTGAAGTGACCGCCCCGCGAAGGGTCGTTGATATGAACGGTGCTGATCCGTTCCCTCAGCCCGAGCGCGTCGATCTTGAGGTTCTGCGTGACAAGGCGGCCGTCCGTCACAATGCCCGTCGGGACATGCGCGGGCAAGATGCCCAGCAGATTCTTCGCGTCAGGGCAGAGCGCGATCTTCGGGCGATGTCCGCGCAGTTCCGCGACCGGATCGATCCCTGCGGCCTCCAAAGCCGGTCCGATGCCGGTCCGGACGACGGCCCTGTCGATAGCCGGCGCATTCGGGTCGGCCAGAAAACTGTCGCGACAGGCGGTGCCGAACCCTTCGACCCCGAGCGCCTCGCGGCAGAGCCGCTCGAGATGGTCGAAGCCGCTCAGGACATGGTCGCGCTCCAGATAGAGCGTGTCGTCAAGGTCGAAGACGACCAGCCGGACCGCCATCAGACGAAGATTTCGCTGTCATGGCGGAGCATGCGCACGCCCTCGGTCCAGTCGTCATGCGCGCTCAGCGGGCGGCCTGTGGCATCCTCGATCAGCCATTGCGCGAAGCGCGCCCCGCAGTGATGCGCCAGCGGATAGCCGCCGCCGAAGCGTGCGTTGATCTCGAAGACCCGCGGGCCTTTGACCGGATCATGGATCAGCTGGTAGCAGACCGTGCCCCAAAGGCCGGGCAGGGCGTCGACGATCTGCGCAGAGATTGCGTCGATCTCAGGCAGGCGGACAGAAAGACCTTTCTCTACTTCGCCGCCGCGGGTCTGTTCGCGCAGGTGGGCAAAGCTCGTCCGCAATGTGCCGGCGCGGTCGACAAAGATGGACACGGTATATTCCGGACCGGAGAGCAGATCCTGAAAAATCAGATCACCGGCCGGCTTGGCGGCTAGGTCCTCTGGCCCCGCGAGCGTCACGATGCCCTTGCCGGAACTGCCCGAAACCGGTTTGCCGATGACCGGCCAGTCCACCGCCGCGCCGCCGTCCGTAAGTGTGTGCCAGTCATAGGTTTCCGGCACGGCGATTCCGGCGGATTTCAGGGCCGCTGCCGTTCGCCTCTTGTCGCGAGCGATCGCGACCACGTCCGGTGACGAGACATGGACCGCGCAACCGATTTCTTCGAATGCGGACCGCGCCGCGGCATAGGCCGCGAGTTCGGTGTCGATGGTCGGCACAAGCAAACGGGCACCCTCCGTCCGCGCGACCTCAAGCACGGCCGGAATGAACCCGGGATCATCCGCTCGCGGCACGCGAACGCGCCGGTCGGCGCTGAGGCAGGCCGTGCTGCGGTCGGGATCAAGGTCGAGCGCCACGATCCGCGGAATGAGCCCCAGGTCCCGCGCCGCGTCCCGCAGGCAGTTCAGCAAGCCCACCCGACGTCCGGCCGAGGAGAGGATGATTGTCAGTTGATCGCTCAAGTCGATTTGGTCCGCAGGCAATGGGGTGAATGTTGCGACAGCCAGACGCGTACCCGACGATGGCACGCGTTCACTGCCAAGGCACTAAATGTCATACTCAAGCTTTCGCATGGTTGCGGAAGCGATCCGGTTGAACGCAGTGATATCTTCCTGCGTGAGCTTTGAGGTCCAGCCGCCTTGATTGTTGTAGACAGGCTGCCGCGTCTGCTCGGCGCGTATTGCCATGTTCCCATCCTTTATCCAGTTGTATCCGGAGCCATCGCTGTGGAGCATAGAGTCCGCGTACGGAACCTCGATGGCCTCGCAAACCTGCCTGACAACATGTTCGGTATCTGAAACCAGACTTTCGTAGCGGACTATCGCCGAGAATTGCGCATCTGGCCTCGAAACCATAGCCTCATTGTCGGTTACCCATCTTTTGATCGCGAAGTCCCGGTCCACACCGCGCTTTAGAAAAGAAGCAAGCACGTCCCTCCCATCTCTGGTGATTGCAACAAAGCGTGCATTTGGGACGACCCGAAGAATGCGATCTATCGCATGGACATGCTTGGGCGTCTTCTCCACGAAACCTGAAAAACCACCTTGGCGCGCGAGATTCGCCCAAGCACGGGTAACCTCTTTCGCGGTTCGCAAGTTCTTGCTTGGAAAGAAGAGGCCGCTTTCGTACCCGATATGCATGAGGTCCGGACAACGGCCGAGGATCGTGGCAAGCAACGATGTTCCACTATGCCCACAACCGACGACGAAAACCGGTTTCAAGTCAGAGAAATCGAGCGGCTGAAAACCAAAGTCGTTGATCAAATTCAAAGTTTGCAGGCCCTTGATGCGCAGTTGTTCTGGCAGACTTGCGGGTCTGACGAGATCAAATTTGCTTGCCATGCATTCGACTCCGCTCTTTTGCCGCTCTGATGAGATCGTGCTTCAGGAAAACAGGCGTACCTGCGCGCCTGTCAGCCACCATCCAACGCAACATCATCGCCGAATGTTTCGCCCCATCAGGTCCATTGCAACGAATATCTTGCCGCTGCGTGGGGATTCTCACTGCAAGGGGCGGGCCATAAAGTGATTTGTTGGCGGACCGGGCTATGCCATGATCGGGCAGCCCGAGAGGGACCGGCCGTGTGTGGGGTCGGGCGGCCACCCAGTGGCCCGGATGCGTTACGAGGGGTGTGCGTTGGATCGACGTCGGCAGAACCAGTTTGTCCGTTTTCTCGCGGTTGGGCTTCTCAACACGGCCTTTGGCTACGGCGTCTATGCGCTTCTCGTCTTCGTCGGGCTGCCCGCGCAGGCTGCGCTGATCGGGCAGTTCGTGGCTGGCGCGACGTGGAACTACTTTACCCATGCGCGGCTTGTGTTCGGCACGCGCGGCACTGGGCGGATGCCGGCCTATTTCGGCGCCTACCTGCTTGTCTATGCCGTCAATGCGCTGCTGTTGCGGCTTCTCATGGGGCTGGGGCTCGGCGCGTATCTGGCGCAGGCGCTTCTGCTGCCGGTGACGGTGGTGCTTGCCTTCCTGCTCATATCCCGCGTGCTTGACGGGCCGGACCGGGCGGCACAGCAGCCGTGAACCTGTCGGCGCACGATATCCCGCGGCACACGGGCGCCGACAGCCGGCGCGGCCTTTGGGTCGTCATCGCCTGTGCGGCGGTCCTGCTTTTGCTGATCCTCTTGCGGATGGTCGGCTACGGGCTCAGCCGCGACGAGATGATGTATGCGAGCGCCGCGCGGCTTCTGGAAACCGGCGCGCCCTATGCGGATTTCTTCTACAATCACGTGCCTTACTCGGCCTATTACTTTCGGCTGTTCGACCTCGCATTCGCAGAAAACTACCTTCTCCTCTCCGCCCGTTTGGCGGTCTTTGTCGCGTGGATTGTCTTTGCCGCGAGCGTCGGCTGGTTTGCCTGGGTGCGGACCGGATCCGCGCTGTTCACCGGCTTTGCGCTGGCCGCGGTCCTTTGCAATGACCTGCTCCTGTCCGTGCCGGGCATGGTGGCGTCGAACAACCTGTTGCCCCTGCCGCTGGTTTTTCTGGGCTATACGCTCTTCATCTGCGGCACGCAAAGCGCGCCGAAAACTTTGCTTCTGCTCCTGAGCGGCCTCTGCCTGTCTTTGGCCACCGGCACGAAGATCAGCGCCGTGGTTTTCGTGCCGCCTGTTGCAGTGGCCGCCTTCTTCCTGCCCTCCGCGGCCGCGATGCGGGACCGGTTGTTGCGGTCTGTGCTGCCGCTTGCGCTGGGCGGGCTCGTCGGCGGCGCGCCGTTCCTGTGGCAACTGGCAACCGATCCGGCGACGGTCATGGCGCATGTGGTCGGGTTCCACCGTGGCCCGCATGTCGCCTATTGGGTCGCCAACGCGACGTCCGAGCCGGGGCTGGCACTGTCTCTGGGCGCGCGGTTGCAGCTTGCGTTCCAGATCTGGTTCGGCGGCGCGTTCCTGATCCTCTGGCTGGTGACGCTCGGGCTGGGTCTGGCGGGCGTCATGGCAGGGCGGCGCGTCGTGACGGGCCATGTGCTGACGGCCCTTGCGGCCCTACTCCTTGCGATCGGGATCAGTCTGACCCCCCATCCGGCCTTCCCGCAATATTTCGTCCCGCCTTTGGTGCCGCTTCTGCTCCTATGTATCCTCTGGGCTGGCGCGGTTGCCGACGATCTGGACCGGATGGCACCCTTCCTGTTGGCTGGAAGCCTGGCCCTGCTCCTGTTGGCCGCTCCAAGGCTGGCGAGCGGCGCGCGAACCCTGATGGCACCTGCTGAGACCGTCTCGGCGAAATCGGCGCGTGCGGGAGCGGCCCTCGCGGAGGCTGTCACCGCCAGCGGTCCCGTCGCGACGTTCCTGCCCGTCTATGCGCTCGAAGGTGGGTTGCCGGTCTATCCCGAACTTGCGACAGGCCAGTTCGCTTACCGGATCGTGCCCCATACCGCGCCTGACCTGCTCTCGCACTATGTGGCCTTCGGACCCGGCGAGGTTGCCGCCCGTTTTGATGCCGAACCGCCTGCCGCGCTGCTTCTGGGGTTCGAACCTGAACTCGAAGCGCCCATGGTCGCGTGGGCAAAGGCCAATGGGTACGAGGCCGAGCCATTTCCGCTCGCGGACAATCGCTACGGACGCGCGATGCTTTGGCTCGCGCCTCCGTGAGCGGAGCATCGCGGCCCAAGAGGTTGTAAAAAATTCCGATTCCGGCATAGTCGGATCGGTTACAGTGTATCGAGTTTTCTGAGTTGCAAGGGGTGTGATCCATGCAAATCGTCTTGCTTGCCGGTGGCCTCGGTTCCCGATTGGCCGAAGAAACCACACGAATTCCGAAACCGATGGTGGAGGTCGCGGGGCGTCCGGTCATCGTCCGTGTGATGGATATCTATTCCCATTTCGGGCACCGGAACTTCCTTGTGGCCGCGGGCTACAAATCCGTGCTGCTGAAACAGTTCTTTCTCAACTTCCACCTCGCCTCCAATGACGTGACCGTGGATGTCGGCACCGGCGATGCGCGGTTCACGGATGCAGGTGCTGCAGATTGGGAAGTGTCGATCGTGGATACCGGTGCGACCGCGATGACCGGCGGGCGGCTTTTGCGCCTGCGCGACTGGCTCGACGGCGGCACATTCATGGTGACCTATTCCGACGGGCTGGGAAACATTGACATCGACGCGCTACTGGCCTTCCACAAATCGCATGGCAAGCTCGCGACCGTGACGGCGGTGCAGCCGCCCGCGCGGTTCGGCAATCTCGAACTGGACGGCGATCAGGTATCGGCCTTCACCGAGAAGGTGCGGCGGCATGAAACCTGGATCAACGGCGGCTATTTCGTCTTCGAGCCGGGCGTACTCGACTATATTGACGGCGACAGCCAGCCGCTCGAACAGGAGCCTCTGACCCGTATCGCCGAAGACGGCCAGCTGATGGCCTACAAGCATCACGGGTTCTGGCATCCGATGGACACGGTGCGCGACCGCGATTTCCTGGCCAAACAGTGCGACCGCACGCCGCCGCCCTGGCTCGACTTCGATGCAGGCGCGGAAGCGGCGCGGGCCGCGAGCACGACCTGGTAGGCCCGGATGGCAGCTCCCACCCCCTTTGACGGCGCATTTGCCGGGCGCCACGTGCTCCTGACCGGCCAGACCGGTTTCAAGGGCGGCTGGCTGGCGGCGTGGCTGGTGCGTCTGGGCGCGCAAGTCACCGCTGTGGCGCTGCCGCCGGAGGATGGGCCGGGCTACTATCGCGACACGGGGATCGAGGCGCGGATCGACAGCCGGTTTGCCGATATCAACGACCGGGCGGCGCTCGCTGCAACGCTTGACGGCGTCGAGGCGGATCTGGTCATCCATATGGCTGCGCAGGCGCTCGTGCGCGACAGTTATGCCGATCCGGTCGGCACTTTCATGACGAACGTCATGGGCACGGCGCATGTGTTGGAGGAAGCCCGCAGGATGCCCACGCTCAGGGGCGTTGTCGTGGTCAGTTCCGACAAATGCTACGAGAACCGCGAATGGGTCTGGGGCTACCGCGAGAACGACCCGATGGGCGGGGCCGACCCTTACAGTGCGAGCAAGGGCTGTACCGAATTGCTGGCAGCCTCCTGGCGGCGATCGTTTTTCTCCGACTCTGATGGTCCGCGTCTGGCCTCCGCCCGCGCCGGCAATGTGTTTGGCGGCGGTGACTGGGCGCGCGACCGTCTGATACCAGACATTGTGCGCGCGGCGGCAGCCGGCACGCCCGTCGCGCTGCGCAACCCGGAGTCGAAGCGACCGTGGCAGCATGTGCTGGAGCCGCTGAGCGGTTATCTGCAATTGTCGGCGGCCCTTCTGGCAGGTGGCGAACGTGCCGACGCGGCCGCGACCGGCTGGAATTTCGGGCCGGGCCCGGACGCAGTGGTGCCCGTGTCCAAACTGACCGAGGCGATGTGCGCCGCGTGGGGGGCAGGCGCGCCGCAGATCCGTTTTGCCGACGAGACAGATGCCCCGCACGAAGCCAAAATCCTGCAACTCGACAGCACCAAGGCCATCACGGAACTCGGCTGGCGCCCGCGACTGACATTGCGCGAGGCGGCCGCGATGACGGCCGAATGGTATGCCGCACATGCGGGCGGGCAGGATATGGCTGCCCTCAGTGACCGACAGATTGCCGCCTTTGAAGAGAGAATGACCCACGACCCGAGATGATCCGAAACCGCCGCGCGGCGAGAGGCCGACGGCGACGAAAAGGAGAAGCAGATGCGCGTGAATTATGGCCAGACCGTCCATGGCGAGGAAGAAATCGAAGCCGTCGTGGATGTGCTGCGGACCTCCACCCAGATGGGGCCGCGGGTGCGCGACATGCAGGCGCAGGTCGCGGCGCTCTTCTCCAAGAGCCACGGGATCATGGTCAATTCCGGCTCCTCGGCCAACTATCTTGCGGTCGAGTTGCTCGACCTGCCCGAAGGGGCGGAGGTCATCACGCCCGCGCTGACATTCGCCACCACCGTGGCCCCGATCGTGCGCAACCGGCTGGTGCCGGCCTTTGTCGATGTGGCACCGGGCACCTACAATATCGACGCGGACCGGATCGAGGCGATGATCGGCCCCAAGACAAAGGCGATGGTCATTCCCTCGCTCATCGGCAACCTGCCGGACTGGCCGAGGATCGCGGAGATCGCACGCGCGCACGGGCTCAAGATCGTGGAAGACAGCGCCGACACGCTTGGCGCGACGATCGGCGGCCTGTCCACGGGGCTCTATTCCGACATCTCCACCACCAGCTTCTACGGCAGCCACGTCATCAACGGCGCGGGCAATGGCGGGATGCTGTGTGTCAGCGACGAGGATCTGGCGCGGCGTGCGCTCCTGCTGCGAAGCTGGGGGCGGACATCCTCGCTCTTCGTGGAAAGCGAGACGATCGAAAACCGTTTCAACGTTGAACTGGACGGGATCGAATATGACGCGAAATTCCTGTTCGAGGATCTGGGCTACAATGTGGAACCGTCCGAGATCAGCGCGGCCTTCGGGCTGGTGCAACTGAAGAAGCTCGACCGCAACATCACGGCGCGGGAAGAGAATTTTGCCCAGCATCTCGCCTTCTTCCGCGACTGGGAGGACTGGTTCATCCTGCCCGAGCAATTGCCGGCATCGCGCACCGGTTGGTTGGCCTTTCCGCTCACGCTGCGGGAGGGGGCGCCGTTCACACGGCGCGACTTGCAGATCTATCTGGAGGAACGCGACATCCAGACCCGCCCTGTCTTCACCGGCAACATCCTGCGACAGCCGGCCATGAAAGGGGTGGAGGCCCACACCGACGCGGACGGCTATCCAGCGGCCGATGCCGTGATGCGCGGCGGGATCCTGCTGGCCTGCCACCACGGGCTGGACCAGCCGCAGATCGACTATATGCACGAGACTTTGCGCACATTCCTGAACGGTAAAAAGTAATAGTAACCAGTATATTGACGTATCGAGAGGAGAGACGGATGGAGAGTTCCCTGACGGCCTGCAGAGCCTGCCGCTCAGAAAATCTGGTGACGTTCCTGCCAATGGGGGACCATCCGCCGGCCAATATGTTCGTGCGGCCCGAGGATCGCGACAAGCCGCAACCGGCCTTTCCGCTCAACACTCAGGCCTGCCTCGATTGCGGGCTGATCCAGGTTGCGGACCAGATCCCCGCGGGTTTCTTCGAACACTACCTTTACGTGCCCTCGGGCGCCGCCACGATGCACACGCATTTTGACGGGCTGGCGTCTGTGCTGACCGGTCTGGCCGATGGCGGTCTGGTCGTCGATATCGGCTGCAATGATGGGCTGATGCTGGCAGCGGCGAACGGCAAGGGGGCACGCACGCTGGGGATCGACCCGGCCCGCAATCTGGCAGAGATCGCGGCCGAACGCGGTGTCACCGTCGAGACCGGATATTTCGGACCGGACTTCGCGGCAGAGATGCGGGACAAACATGGTCCGGCGGCGGTGATTGCTACCTCGAACACGCTCAACCATATCGGGGATCTGCACAGTTTCATGGTCGGAATCGACCGGTTCCTGGCCGATGACGGCGTATTCGTGGTGGAGGTGCCCTGGGGCAAGAAGATCGTCGAGACGAGCCAGTTCGACAATGTCTATCACGAACATGTCTCTGAAATGAGTCTGCGGTCCCTCGTCAAACTCGCGGCCTTTTTCGGCATGGACGTGTTCGACGTCACGAAACTGCCGGTGCACGGCGGATCGATGCGGGTCTTCTTCTCCCGCAAGGCGGCCGGCCGTCCGATCGCGCCCATCGTGGCTGAGATGCTCGCGGATGAGGATGCCATCGGCATGACCGAGGCCGCGACCTATGCGGCTTTCGCCGAGCGGGTGGAGGCGATCAAGACCGATCTGCGCGCCGAACTGTCGAAACTGAAGGCAGAGGGCAAGGTTGTTGCCGGATACGGCGCACCGGCCAAGGGCAATACATTGCTCAACTATTTCGACATCGGGCCGGAGGATATCGCCTATCTGGTCGATAAGAACCCGCTGAAACAGGGGCTTCTGTCGCCGGGCAAGCTGATCCCAATCTATGGGCCGGAGAAGATCGCGACAGACCCGCCGGACGTGCTTCTGGTGCTCGCATGGAATTTCTTCGACGAGATCCGCGAGCAGCAGGCGGCCTTCGAAAACGCCGGTGGACGGTTCCTCGTCCCGCTGCCGCACCCCCATTTCGTGCCCGCCTGATCCATGTGGCGCGGGCGGTCCGTTACTGTCGCGGGGGGCGCCGGGTTCATTGGTGCCCGGCTGACGCGCGCGCTGGTCGAGCAGGGGGCGAACGCCGCCGTGCTGGTGCGCGAGACGACGGACACGCGCCGTTTGGACACTATTCTGCCGCCGGAGCGCATCGACAGGGTGAACTTCGCGGACCGGAAGGATCTTGAGAGGGCATTGGCGCTCCGTTCGCCCGATACCGTTTTCCATCTGGCCCAAGGGGTGGCGCGCGGCGCAGCGATGACGCCCGCCGCCCTTCGCGACGCCGTGGCGGTGGACCAGACAGGGCTCCTGACCCTGCTGGACGCGCTGGCAGACAGCGGCGCACCGGTCCGGGCTTTCGTGCGGGCGGGGTCGATCGCCGAATATGGCTCCACCGAGACACCGGCACGTGAAACCGATGCCGGGCGGCCGACGGGTATCTACCAGACCGTGTCGCTCGGCTCGACCGTGCTGCTGCAGGGACTGGCCGACGGGCTGCCGTTTCCGGCCATCACGCTGCGGCTCGCGCTTGTGTACGGGCCGGACCAGTCGGAGGCGTTTTTTGTGCCCGCCGCGATCCGGTCCGCGCTGCAAACGGGCATGATTTCATTGCGCGCGCCCGGCGATATCCGCGACTATATCCATGTGGATGATGTCGTGGCCGGGATGCTGGCTGTGGCCGAAGCACCGGAGCAGGCCGCGCCGGTGATGAACCTCTCGACCGGTCAGGGACGGTCGCTCGCCGCTGTGGCGGCCGGGATTGCCGCGGCGACCGGTGCCAAGGTCCGGTATGAGGGCGCGCCGGATGCGACAAGCGCGAACCCTTTTATCCACGCCGATCCGTCGCTTCTGTCCGGTTTGTACGGCTGGGCGCCGAAAACATCCTTCGCGGCGGGGATCGAAACATTGGTGAGAGAGATGACCCATGGCTGACCCGGCGCAAAAGGCAAAGGCGGAGACATTCGTTTCCATCCTTGTTCCCGCCTTCAACGAGGAAGAAACCGTCGAGCGCGCCTATCGCGAGGTGACGGCGGTGATGGAAGGGCTGGAGGACACCCGGTTCGAGATGATCTTCACCGACAATCATTCGACGGACGGCACCTTCCGCAAGCTGATGGAGATTGCAGAGCGCGATCCGCGGGTGAAGGTGATCCGCTTCTCGCGCAATTGCGGCTACCAGAGATCGCTTCTGGTCGCCTACCAGTCCGCGAGCGGGGATTGTGCGATCCAGCTCGATTGCGACCTGCAGGACCCGCCGGAGCTGATCCCGCAAATGCTGGAGAAATGGCGCGAGGGGCATCAGGTCGTCTATGGTATCCGCCGCAGTCTTGCCGACGGGCCTCTGGTCGCCTTTGCGCGGCGCGCCTTCTATGCCGTCATCAACTGGCTGAGCGAGGATGAGTTGCCACTGAATGTCGGCGAGTTCCGGCTCGTGGACCGGCGCATCCTGAACGAACTGGCGCGGGTGCGGGACAGCTCGCCCTACCTGCGCGGCCTCATCGCGGCGATGGGTTTCAGCCAGGTCGGGCTGGAATATGACCGGCAGGACCGGATTGCGGGCACGTCGAAATTTCCCTTCAAGGCGATGCTGTCACTTGCGATCGACGGGATCGTCAACCATTCGCTCGTACCCCTGCGGCTTGCGACGCTGGTTGGCATGTCGGTCGCGGTCATCACCTTCCTGATGCTGGTCATCTACCTGATCGGCAAGCTCGTCTTCGGGCAGGACTGGCCGGCGGGTTTTGCGACGACCACCGTGCTCCTGCTCCTCTCCATGATGCTGAACGCAATGTTCTTCGGGATCGTGGGCGAGTATCTCGGCCGGATCTTCATGCAGGCCAAAGCCATGCACGTTCCCATTGTCGAAGCGCGTGTGAATATCGACCCGCCCGCCCATCTGACCGCGCCCGACGCAGACGGTCCCATGCCGGAGTACGAGATCCATGCGCCTGGTCTTCATTCTGAGCGGACTTAGCGCCGGAGGGGCCGAGAAGATCATCGCCCTTCTGGCCGCGCACCGTATGGAGCGGGGCGACGAGGTGCATGTGGTCGCTATGTACTGCCCCGAGGAGGGGCCCTATTTTCCGTTGCCGGACGGGGTGAAGGTCCATGTGCTCGACCGGGGCGCCGTGCAGGGCGGGCGCGGGCTGCAATGGCGGCGGCTGCGTTTTATCCGGCGCACGCTGAGAGAGATCGCGCCGGATGTGGCCGTGTCCTTCCTGACCAAGATAAATGTTCTGTCACTTTTGGCGACTGTGGACCGCGATTTTCCTTTGCTGGTCTCGGAGCGCAACAATCCGAAAGCCCAGAAAAACAATCGGCTGTGGAAGCATCTCAACTTACTGATGTCAGGAACAGCTGACAGGATCGTAATGCTGACCAGAAGATCAATAGATCAATTGCCGAATAGATTACAGAGAAGGGCATTTGTTATTCCGAACCCTTGCATGAGGTTCCCAAATATTCTGTACAGTCATAGCACGGGAAAGCGTGTTATTGCCGTTGGCCGACTGGATTATCAAAAGGGATTTGATCTTCTGATTCCTGCATTCCGATCTGTGCTAGCGGCACACCCTGACGCCACATTGAAGATTTTCGGCGAGGGGCGCGAAAGGCAAAATCTGGAAGCCTTGATCCGAAAAGAAAATCTTGAAGAAACTGTATCCCTCCCAGGCACCACAAAGCGGAGCGGTGAATGGATTGAACATGGTGATCTGTTCGTTTTGCCCTCAAGGCATGAGGGATTTGCGAACGTTGTCGCTGAAGCCGCGGCAGCTGGCTTGCCAATCGTGGCATTCGATTGTGATTTCGGTCCTGCTGAAATCCTCAAGGACGGCGAAACCGGACTCCTTGTGCCGG
The DNA here is from genome assembly GCF_009833495.1 of Oceanomicrobium pacificus. Taxonomy (GTDB): domain Bacteria; phylum Pseudomonadota; class Alphaproteobacteria; order Rhodobacterales; family Rhodobacteraceae; genus Oceanomicrobium; species Oceanomicrobium pacificus. The sequence continues at coordinate 138,384 of NZ_WUWG01000003.1, forward strand.
ATGGCGACGTAGATGCAATGGTCAAAGCATTGATTGATTTGCTAGATGACCCATCGCTGCGCCAGAAAATGTCGGAAAATGCGCCAGCAACAGTCGCGCATCTGTCCTTGGAGAATGTGATGCAGCTCTGGGACGCGGCGATTGACGGTCTGGTCGCGGACCGGTCAGGCTGAGCGCACGCAGGCAATTCCACTGCGGTCTGAAACGAAAAAAGGCCCGCACAGGGCGGGCCTTTCCGGAATTGCTTTGGGTGCCGCTTTGCTCAGAGCGCCTCTTTCAGCGCCGGCACGGCGTCGAACAGGTCGGCCACCAGCCCGTAATCGGCGATCTGGAAGATCGGCGCTTCCTCGTCCTTGTTGATCGCGACGATGACCTTGCTGTCCTTCATGCCGGCCAGATGCTGGATCGCACCGGAGATGCCGACAGCAATGTACAGTTCGGGCGCGACCACCTTGCCGGTCTGGCCGACCTGCCAGTCGTTCGGGGCATAGCCCGAGTCGACAGCGGCACGGGACGCACCGACAGCGGCGCCGAGCGTGTCGGCGAGGCTCTCGATCAGGGCGAAATTCTCTTCCGATCCGACGCCGCGGCCACCGGACACGACGATCTTGGCAGATGTCAGTTCCGGACGGTCGCTTTCCTGCACCTTGTCCTCGACGAAGCTCGACAGGGCCGGATCGTCAGCGGCGGCGATCGTCTCGACCGGGGCGCTGCCGCCGGTCGGGGCCGCGTCGAAATTGGCGGTGCGCAGCGTCACGACCTTCGTCGCATCGGCCGATTTCACCGTCTGGATCGCGTTGCCCGCGTAGATCGGGCGCTCGAACGTGTCGCCGTCAACCACGCCGGTCACGTCGGAGATGACCATCACGTCGAGCAGGGCCGCCACGCGCGGGGCAAGGTTCTTGCCCGCAGCGGTCGCGGGTGCGACGATGTGGCTGTAGTCACCCGCCAGGCTGACGACGAGCGCGGCGAGCGGTTCCGCCAGCCCGTGGCCGTAGATCGCGGCATCGGCATGAAGCACCTTCGAGACGCCGTCGAGCGTCGCGGCCTCGGCGGCGGCATCATCCGTGCCTTCGCCCGCGACCAGCACGGTCACGTCGCCCAGCTGTTTCGCACCCGTCAGGGCTTTGGCGGTGGCATCAAGCGCCAGCGCGCCGCCGGAGAGTTCGGCAATCAGAAGGACAGACATCAGAGAACCCCCGCTTCATCTTTGAGTTTCGCGACCAGTTCGGCCACATCCGCCACTTTCACGCCGGCAGACCGGGTCGCCGGTTCGGCGGTCGACACAACGGTGAGCCGCGGCGAGACATCCACGCCGTAATCGGCGGGTGTCTTTTCCTCGAGCGGCTTCTTCTTCGCCTTCATGATGTTGGGCAGCGAGGCGTAGCGCGGCTCGTTGAGACGCAGGTCGACGGACACGACCGCCGGCAGTTTCACGCTGATCGTCTGCAGGCCGCCATCGACCTCGCGCGTGACCTGTGCGCTGTCGCCTTCGACCTTCACCTCGGAAGCAAAGGTCGCCTGGCTCCAGCCGAGCAGGGCGGACAGCATCTGGCCGGTCGCATTCATGTCATTGTCGATGGCCTGCTTGCCGCAGATCACCATCTGCGGGGCTTCCTCATCGACCACGGCCTTCAGGAGCTTGGCCACCGCGAGCGGCTCCAGATCCTGGTGCACATCATCGGTGGCCACGATCAGGATCGCCCGGTCGGCACCCATGGCAAGCGCGGTGCGCAGCGTTTCCTGAGCCTGTTTCACACCGATGGAAACGGCGACGATCTCTTCGACCACGCCGGCTTCCTTCAGACGGATCGCCTCTTCGACGGCAATCTCGTCAAAAGGGTTCATCGACATTTTCACATTGGCAAGGTCGACCCCGGTCCCGTCCGCTTTGACGCGAACCTTCACGTTATAGTCGATCACCCGCTTCACAGGCACAATCACCTTCATCGCGCAGCTCTCCGTTCTGGGCCGATCGCTCGGCAGGGCATCTGGACGCCGTGGCTAGACCCGCGCAGGGTGGCCGAGCCGGCATCCGGCTGATCATTCGTGGCGGCAATCAATCAGCGAAAGCGCCATATCGCAAGAGGGACATTGCGTCACGCCGACGCAACGGAACCCCCTTGGGGTTGTATCGGGGGTGAAAATGTCGCCTTCGGGCGGCGGTGCGGGCTTCCGGCCGGTGGCAGGCGGTTCGGGCGATTCGACCAACGCACCCTCAGCGATGCGCGCCCGGCACCCAGAGTATGTCGTCCGCCCCGTTGCCGTTGGCGATCCGTCCGGCGACGAAGAACCAATCCGACAGTCGGTTGAGATAGCGCAGCGCCGCGTCGTTGACCGGTTCATGTCCCGCCAGTTCCACGGCCAGCCGTTCGGCGCGGCGCGACACGGTCCGGCAGAGGTGGAAATGCGCGGCAAGCGGCGTGCCGCCGGGCAGGATGAAGCTGCGGAGCGGCGTCAGGTCGGCATTCATCGCGTCGATCTCGGCCTCCAGCCGGTCGACCTGCGCGTCCGACATGCGCAGCGGCGGATAGTCGGCCTCCGCATCCTTTTCCATATCCGGACGGCACAGGTCGGCCCCGAGGTCGAACAGGTCGTTCTGGATGCGGGCCACGGCCTCGGCCATGTCGCCGTCCGCATGAAGGCGGGCAAGGCCGAGCGTCGCGTTCACCTCGTCCACCGTGCCGTAGGCCTGTACGCGCAGGTCATGCTTGGCGACGCGTGTGCCATTGCCGAGCGCGGTGTCACCCTTGTCGCCGGTACGGGTGTAGATCTTGCTCAGGACAACCATCGGTCAGCCTCCGTTCCGGGTCAGCCAGGTCAGACCGACAATGAGCAGCACGGCAATGAACTGCAACAGGAGCCGCAGCCGCATGATCTTGTTGGCATATTTCTTGTTGAACTCGCCGCCCTTGGCGAAACCGCCAACGCCCAGCAACAGGACGGCCAGCACCGCCAGACAGGCGATCAGGATAATCGTGACAAAGGTGGGCGCCATGATGCGGTTCCTCTCCGAGTTTCGCCCTCTCTACCGCGTCGCGGGGCGGGGGCAAAGGGACAGCGTGTCACCCCCGCAGGACGATCCGGTCAAAAATCCGTGTCGAGGTGACCCGCTTCAGCGCCCCCATCATATAGGTCGGCGTGGTCACATAGTAGCGCGGGCGCGGGCGCTTGCTCTCCAGCGCATGGATCAGCTTCTCGGTGACGGCGGAGGCTGGCAGTTCGAACCGGTCGGGTTTGGTCGTGTCGCGGTAGAGGCGCGGGATCAGCTGGGCCTCGTAGAGCCGCCGGAGCGCCGAGTTTTCCCAGTCGATCCATGTCTCGAAATGCGCGCGCGAATTCTCGCGGATCCGCGAGGTGATCGGCCCGGGTTCGATCAGGATGATATCGACCGGCGCGGGCTCGGATTCGAGCCGCAGCACATCCGTCAGGCCCTCCATGGCATATTTCGTGGCGACATAGGCGCCGCGCATCCGCAAGGGCGTGAAGCCGAGCACGGAACTGTTGTTCACGATCCGGCCGTGGCCCTGTGCGCGCATCACCGGCATGACCCGTTTGATCAGGTCGAACTGTCCGAAAAGATTGACCTCGAAAATCTCCCGCAGGGCGCCGCGCGGCAGGTCCTCGACCGCGCCGGGTGTTCCGAAGGCCCCATTGTTGAAAAGCGCGTCGAGCGTGCCGCCGGTCCGCTCCAGCACCGTATCGAGTGCCGCAGCAATCGAGTCGGTATCGGCGAGGTCGAGCGGCAGGCTTTCCAACCCTTCGGCCACCAGCCGGTCCACATCCTTCTGCTGCCGGCAGGTGGCGAAGACGCGCCAGCCCCGTTTCGCCATGCCGCGCGCCGCGTCCAGACCGATGCCGCTCGAACATCCGGTGATCAGGAGGGATTTCTGGCCCATGTTTTTCATTTTCCTTGGCTTTTCAAAGCGTGTCCCGATGCCCCCGGCGGCGCAGTCTAGGCAGGTCGCCGATCCGTCGCAAGCCGCGCCGCGCAGGGCCGGTGACGTCAAGCCTCATCTTGGTCTGGACCGCCAGAAATGGGGGATGTATCACAATATCTATGGCAGATCTCATCGACGACCCCGAAATACCGGAACCTCAGGGACAGAGCGCGGAACCGCTGCGCCGGGCGCTTGGCGACCGGTACCTGACCTATGCGCTGTCCACGATCATGCATCGCGCGCTGCCCGATGCGCGTGACGGGCTGAAGCCGGTGCACCGGCGGATCCTCTATGCGATGCGCGGGCTGAAACTGGACCCGAACGGGGCGTTCCGCAAATGCGCCAAGATCGTCGGTGAGGTGATGGGCAACTATCACCCGCATGGCGATCAGGCGATCTACGATGCGCTGGCGCGGCTCGCACAGGATTTCAACGTCCGCTACCCGCTCGTCGACGGGCAGGGCAATTTCGGCAACATCGACGGCGATAATCCGGCGGCGCAGCGGTACACCGAGGCACGGCTGACCAAGGCGGCGGAGGCGCTTCTTGAAGGTCTGGCCGAGGACAGCGTCGATTTCCGCCCCAATTACGACGGCTCGGAAAGCGAGCCGGAGGTCCTGCCCGCAAGTTTCCCGAACCTGCTGGCCAACGGGTCGTCCGGCATCGCCGTCGGCATGGCCACGAGCATTCCGCCGCACAATGTGGAAGAGCTTTGCAACGCGGCCCTGCACCTGATCAAGTCGCCCAACGCGCGGATCGAGACCCTGATGGACCATGTGCCGGGTCCGGATTTCCCGACCGGCGGCGTTCTGGTGGAGCCGCGCGAGGCGATCCTGAAAGCCTATGAGACCGGCCGCGGCGGCTTCCGCCTGCGCGCCCGCTGGGAGATCGAGGATCTGGGCCGCGGCACGTGGCAGATCATCGTGACCGAGATCCCCTATCAGGTGCAGAAGTCGAAGCTGATCGAGAAGATCGCCGCGCTCATCACCGAGAAGAAGATCCCGATTCTCGCAGATGTGCGCGACGAGAGCGCCGAGGATATCCGGCTGGTGCTGGAGCCGCGCGCCAAGACGGTCGATCCGCAGGTGCTGATGGAAACGCTCTTCCGCCAGTCCGATCTGGAAAGCCGCTTTCCGCTCAACATGAATGTGCTGATCGACGGCCGGAAGCCGGAGGTCTGTTCGCTACGCGACGTGCTAAGGGCCTTCCTCGACCATCGCCGCGAGGTGCTCCTGCGCCGCTCGCGCCACCGGATGGGCAAGATCGACCACCGGCTGGAAGTGCTCGAAGGCTATATTACGGCCTTCCTCAACCTCGACCGCGTGATCGAGATCATCCGCTACGAGGATGATCCGAAAGCGGTGCTGATCGACGAGTTCGACCTGACGGACGTGCAGGCCGAGGCGATCCTGAACATGCGGCTGCGCAACCTGCGCCGGCTGGAGGAGATGGAACTGCGCAACGAGCGCGATGCGCTGCTGGTCGAACGGGCCGAGATCGAGGACCTGCTCGCCGACGAGGCGCTGCAATGGCAGACCATCGCCGACCAGTTGCGGGCGGTCCGCAAGACCTTCGGGCGCACGACCGAGGGCGGTGAACGCCGCACGCTGATCGAGGAGGCGCCGGAGTTCGAGGAGGTGCCGCTCGAAGCGATGATCGAGCGCGAACCGATCACCATCGTCTGCTCCGCCATGGGCTGGATCCGCGCGATGAAGGGCCATATCGCGCTCGACAGCGAGCTGAAGTTCAAGGATGGCGACGAGGGCCGGTTCATCTTCCACGCCGAGACCACGGACAAGCTGATCCTGCTCGGGTCAAACGGCCGCGCCTATACGCTCGCCTGCAACCTGCTGCCGGGCGGCCGCGGCATGGGCGAGCCGGTGCGCCTGATGGTGGACCTGCCGAACGAGGTCGAACTGGTCGATCTGTTCCTCCACAAACCGGAGGAGAAGTATCTGCTTGCCTCGACCGCGGGGGACGGGTTCGTCATTCCCGGCGCGGATCTGGCCGCGCAAACCCGTTCGGGCAAACAGGTTCTGAACCTGAAGGGCGATGCGCGGGCCCTGGCGTGCAAACCGGTTGCCGGCGATCACGTGGCCTGTGTCGGCCTCAACCGCAAGGTGCTGATCTTCCCGTTGGCCGACCTGCCCGAGATGGGCCGCGGCAAGGGTGTGCGGCTGCAGAAATATGCCGACGCGGACGGGGCGCTCAGCGACATCCGCACCTTCACGCTGGCCGAGGGGCTGAGCTGGCTTGATCCGGCTGGCCGGACCCGCACGGAGACCGATCTGGGCGACTGGATGGGCAAGCGGGCGTCGGCGGGCCGGATGGCGCCGCGCGGCTTCCCGCGCGACAACAAGTTCACCTGATCGGGGCGGGCCTCAGGCCCGCTCGACCCGGAGCCGCACACCACCGGCCGGGCGCAGCGTCAGCAGCATTTCCGGGCGCGGATCGCGCCCGGGAATGGCTGTGAACCGGTAGCGGCCGAGCAGGCTGGCCAGAATGATCTGCGCCTCCATCAGCGCGAAACTCATGCCGATACAGATGCGCGGCCCGTCCCCGAAAGGCAGATAGGCGAAACGGGGCGGGCGCGTATCGGCGAACCGCGCAGGTCGGAACGCATCCGGATCGTCCCAGAGAAGCCGGTTCCGGTGCAGCGCATAAACCGGGATCATCACCGTGTCGCCGCGGCGGATTTCCCGCCCGCAGAGCGTGTCATCAGCGAGTGCCGTGCGCGACAGGATCGCCGCCGGCGGGTAGAGCCGCAACGTTTCCTCGATGATCTGGCGGACAAGCGGCATCGAAGCCAATTCGTCCGGTCCGGGCAGTCGGCCGTCGGGGCAGGCGGCCTGCACTTCTGCGCGCGCACGGTCCTGCACATCCGGGTCGAAGGCACATAAGTAGAGCGCCCAGCTGAGCGTCAGCGCGGTCGTCTCGTGCCCCGCCACGATGAAGGTCAGCAGATTGTCCCGCAGTTCCGCGGGGCGCATCTGCCGCCCGGTCTCGGGGTCTTCCGCCACCAGCAGGAGGTCGAGCAGATCGTCGACCATGCCGCCGCCGTCAGCACGGCGCCGGTCGATGGCGGCGTCGGCCAGTTCGCGCATCCGGCCGAGCGAGGAGGGGCCGAAGAGCCGCCCCGGACGCGGCACCCAGTCGGGAAGGCCGAACATGTCGAGCAGAGACACACGTGCAATGCCCTCGATATAGGCTTCGATGGCGCCCTGAACCTCGGCGCTGTCCATCGCGTTGCTGGTGCCCGAGAATGTGACCCGGTTGATGACGTCGAACGTGGTCGCGACCATTTCTCCATAAAGGTCGACCGTCTGGCCCGCGCGTCCGTCGAGGCGGGCAAGGCTCGCTTCGGCGCCGGCCTGCATGACAGGCGCGAGGGCCGCGATATTGCGATGTCGGAAGACGGGCGCCACGGCCTGCCGCTGCCAGCGCCAATGCGCGCCCTCGGCAATGAAGAGACTGTCGCCGATCGCGGGGCGCAGGAGCCGCTTGGTCGTGTCGGATTTGGGATAGTCGGCCAGCCGGTCCTTCACCACATGCTGGATTGCGTCCGGGTCCATCAGCATGTGCCAACGGATGCCGGTGCGACCGGACACGATCGGCTGCGTGGTGGCGATCTCGGGGATGATTTCCAGCAGGTTGCGCCGCGCGACCTTCAGCGTGCGCAGGATACCCCATGGCTCGCGCACCAGCGGCACACGCACCGGCAGGCGCGCGGCGGGCATGGCGGCTGCATCATCGGGCATGGCGGAACCTGAACCGTGTCATGGTTCCAATATGGGGCGGATTGCCCGTCAGGCAAAGGCGTCGGGGTCGAACTCACGCGCCATGTGATCGAGAACCGCGTTCACGAATTTGGGTTCGCGGCCTTCGGGGAAGAAGGCCTTGGCCACATCGACAAACTCGTTGATCGTCACTTTCGGCGGTGTTTTCCCGATCACCATCTCTGCGCCTGCACCGCGGAAGAGCGCGCGCAGGGTCGGGTCGATCCGGTCGATCGGCCATTTGGCGACGAGCGCGCGGTCGGTGGCCTGGTCGATCCGGGCCTGGTCGGTGACGGCCGTGCGCACCAGTTTGCGGAAGAGCGCCAGATCGCCCTCGGCATAGGTGTCGCCGTCGATCTCGGCGCCGAACCGGTGGTTCTCGAACTCCATCCGGATCGCTTCGGCATCCCCGTCGGAGGCTTCCATCTGGAAGAGCGCCTGCACGGCATAGAGCCGCGCGGCAGAGCGCATCTGGCGGCGGTCGGCTTGGGAAGTGGCGCTCATCAGCTCATATCCTTGTTCTGCGGGGTGCCGGCCATGCGGAAGCTGCCCTCCGGCAGGTCGCGATCGCCGGGTCGCGCCGGCGCGAAACGGCGCTTGGCGGCGAGCAGGTGCAGCGCGGCATCCGCGGCGCCGCCCCCCTTGTTCTGGCCGTGCGCCTCGGCACGTGCCATGGCCTGATCGCGGTTCTCGACCGTCAGGATGCCGTTGCCGATGCACAGGCCCTGCAGCCCGAGCAGCGTCAGGCCACGGCTGCTGTCATTGCAGACGGTCTCGTAGTGGGTCGTTTCGCCCCGGATCACGCAGCCGAGCGCCACATAGGCGTCGAACCGGCCCGACCGGTCGGCAAGCGCGACCGTCGTGGGAACTTCCAGTGCGCCGGGCACGTCGATCAATTCGTGCGCGACCCCGGCCGCGTCGCAGGCGGCCTGCGCGCCCGCCAGCAGCTGGTCGGCAATGTCCTTGTAATAGGGCGCGCGGACGATCAGAACGCGCGCCGGTGCCAGCCCGTTGGGGCGCGGCAGCACATGGTGGGTTTCGTTGGCGGCCATGGATCAGCCCTCCGCGCTCTGGGAGAAGGGGCGGCTGTCGGTGATCGACAGGCCGTAGCCTTCAAGCCCGATCACCTTCGGCGCCGGGGAATTGGTCAGGAGGATCATCTCATGCACGCCGAGCGAGCCGAGGATCTGTGCCCCGAGCCCGTATTGCCGCAATGTCTGCGGAGAAACCTCGCCGTCGAGCACCAGCTTGTGGGCCATGTCGCGCAACAGCACGATCACGCCGCGCCCCTCTGCCGCGATGGCCTTCATCGCATCCTCGATCTGGTGGCCCCGTCCGGGCGCGAGCGCCAGCAGGTCCTCCATCGGGTTGACCGCATGCATGCGCACAAGCACCGGCTCGGGCGTCGAGAGGTCGCCCTTGGTCAGCGCCAGATGTTCTGCGCCGCCTGTCTCGTCGGTAAAGACCCGCAGCATCCAGTCGCCGCCATATTCGGATTTCACCGTCTTGACCGCGCTTTCGCGGACCAGATTGTCGTGCCGCCGCCGGTAGGCGATCAGGTCGGAAATGGTGCCGATCTTCAGATTGTGCTTCTGCGCGAAGGCCACAAGGTCGGGCAGGCGCGCCATGGTCCCGTCCTCTTTCATGATCTCGCAGATCACGCCAGAGGGGTTGAGGCCGGCGAGCCGGGAAATGTCGACGGCCGCTTCGGTGTGGCCGGCGCGGACCAGCACCCCGCCGTCGCGGGCCCGCAGGGGGAAGATGTGCCCCGGCGTCGCGATGTCCTGCGCGCCGCTCGACGGGTCGATGGCAACAGACACCGTGCGGGCGCGGTCATGCGCGGAAATGCCGGTGGTCACGCCCTCGCGCGCCTCGATCGAGACGGTAAAGGCGGTTTCGTGGCGCGAACTGTTGGAGGCCGACATCATCGGCAGGCCGAGCGCGTCCAACCGTTCGCCGGTCAACGACAGGCAGATCAGGCCGCGCCCGTGGGTGGCCATGAAATTGATCGCGTCCGGCGTCGTCATCTGGGCGGGGATGACCAGATCGCCCTCATTCTCCCGATCCTCATGATCGACGAGGATGAACATGCGCCCGTTGCGGGCATCCTCGATGATCTCCTCGATCGAGGAAATGGCATCGTGGTAATGGGTCGGGTCAGTCATGAGCAGCCTTTCTCAGGCAGGAGCGGACATCTCGTTCAGACGCGCCACATAACGTGCAAGCGTGTCGATCTCAAGATGCACCGGGTCGCCCGCCTCCACGTCACCCCAGGTGGTGCAGGCCTTGGTGTGGGGGATGATGTTCACGCCGAACCGTGTCCCGTCGACCTCGTTCACGGTCAGCGATGTGCCGTTGAGCGCGACCGACCCTTTGGGTGCAATGAATTTCGCGAGCGCGGCAGGGGCCTCGAAGGTGAAGCGCGTGCTCTCGCCCTCGTCCTGCACGCCGGTCACGGTCGCGATCCCGTCCACATGGCCCGAGACGATATGTCCGCCCAACTCGTCGCCGAGCCGCAGCGCGCGTTCCAGATTGACGCGGCGGCCCCCGGTCCATCCTTTCGGTCCGCCGATCGCTGTTTTCGACAGGGTTTCGGCCGAGATGGTCACGTCAAACCAGCCGCCGGTCCCGTCCTCCGACGCACCGCGGTCGACGACGGTCAGGCAGACCCCGTCGCAGGCGATGGACGCGCCGAGATCGACGCCCGACATGTCGTAGGACGTGCCGATCCGGGCATGCAGATCGCCCGCTTCGGTCACCTCGACAATGGTTCCGATATCGGTGATGATCCCTGTAAACATGCTGGTAACCGCCTCCGTTGATGCTGGGACGGTGGTAGCGTCTGGCTCCGTTCGGGGCAAGGCGCAACTGGATAGCAGAAAATCGCCACGGTGGCGTTCGGAGCGGCGGCGACCGCCCCGGCCCCCGAGCGGGAGAGGGGGCAGCAATGGGGCCATCCGCATGACGGGGGCAGACCGGCCGGATACCGGCGGCGGGCCCGCGCTGGCATATGTCCCGCCTGCGTCACCGGCAGGGCGTCGGCCGGACGATGGCGGTTCGGCTTCGGCCGGCGGCGCAAAGCAGCGAACTTTCATGTTTTTGCAAGGACCGCACGGCCCGTTCTATCAGGAACTGGGTCGCCAGTTGCGCCGCGCCGGTGCGCGCACCGTTCGGGTGACGTTCAATGGCGGGGACAGACTTTTTGCCGGACGCGGGGCGCGGCTCGACTATAGTGGTACGCTGGCGGACTGGCCCGGCCACCTGTCGGGCTGGATTTCGGAACACGGTGTTACCGATCTGGTGCTCTATGGCGATGCGCGCCCGCTGCACAGGGCCGCGCACGACGTGGCGCGGGCCGGCAGGGTCCGGCTGCACTATTTCGAAGAAGGCTATGTCCGCCCGCACTGGGTGACCTATGAGCGTGACGGGGTGAACGGGGACTCGCCCGCGGCCCGCCTCTCCATGGCCGAGATCGCGGCCCGGATGGGCGGTCGTGACCCGGACCTGCCATCCGCGCCGGACCAGTGGGGCGCGCTTTGGCACCACTCGCTCTATGGTGCGCTCTACCATTTTGCCGTGGCCTGTTCGAGGCGGCGGGTTCAGGCGGCGCCGCACCGCAAGGTCACGGTCGGGCAGGAGGCCGCGATGCAGGCCCGTCGACTGGCGATGCTGCCGCTCCAGAGCTTGCGGCGGCGCTGGCGGGTGCGCGCGATCAAGCTGCGCGGCGCGCCCTATCATCTTGTGCTTTTGCAACTGGGGCACGATGCGTCGGTCCAGCGTTACAGCCGGTTCGACGGTATGCCGCCATTCGTGGACGAGGTCATGGCAGCCTTTGCCGAAGGCGCACCAGCGCACCACCATCTGGTTCTGAAAACCCATCCGTTGGAGGACGGGCGCGACGGGCTCTATCGCGCGGTGCGAGAGGCCACGCGCCGCCACGGGCTCGGTGGCCGCGTGCATCTGGTGCCGGGCGGGCGGCTCGGCCCGCTGCTCGACAGCGCGCGTTCCGCCGCAACGGTCAATTCCACGGCGGGCCAGCAGGCGCTCTGGCGCGGGCTGCCGCTCAGGATCTGGGGGCAGGCGATCTATGGCAAGCCGGGGCTTGTCTCCGATCAGCCGCCGGCGGCTTTCTTCGCGGTGCCCGAACGCCCTGACGGGGCCGCCTACCGCCAGTTCCGCCACTTCCTTCTCGACACGAGCCAGGTGCCCGGCGGCTTTTACACTGGCCGGGGCCGGGCGGAGGCTTTGCGCCATCTGGCCGACATGATGCTCGACCCGCTCGGCCCCTATGACCGGCAGGTGCAGCGCGCCGGTGCCGGTGGCGGCGCGCCGGCCCTGCGCCTTGCCGCTGCGGGTGAAGGCCACGATCTGTCAGCAGGCTTGGCGGAACAGGGCCGGACCTGATATGGTTGCCGCAAAACAGAACATGACGATGGACAGGCACCCCGTGACGATCTTGCGCAAACTGGCCGCCCTGTGCGTGTGCGGCGGTCTTCTGGCGGGGTGCGACCTGCCACGGACAGGCCCCTCACTTTCCGAAATCGAAGCCGGATCGACCGCCAATGGCGGCAATGTCCACATCGTTTCCGTCGATGACCGGGTCACGCAGGCCTCGCGCAAGAACGAGGCGCTGGGCTTTTCTTCGGAACTGGTGAACAGCTACGCCACGGTGACCGACCTAATCCGCGCGGGCGACACGCTGTCGATCACCGTGTGGGAGAATGTCGACAACGGGCTTCTGGCCTCTGTCGGGCAGAAAGTCACGCTTCTGCAAGAAATCCAGGTCGACCAGAGCGGCCAGATCTTCATGCCCTATGCGGGCCGCCTTCTGGCGGACGGGAAATCGCCCGAACAGCTGCGCCAGATGATTACCGAAAGCCTCGACCTTCAGACGCCGGACCCGCAGGTGGAGGTGCGCCGCCTTGCCGGTGACGGGTCGAGCGTGACCATCGTGGGCGGCGTCGGTGCGCAGGGCGTCTATCCGATCGAGCCCTCGACCAAGAAGCTCACTTCGATGATCGCGCGCGCCGGCGGTGTCGTGCTGCCGCCGGAAACCGCGCAAATCAAGATCCGTCGCGGCGGTGCGACCAGTTCGATCTGGCTGCAGGACCTCTACGACAATCCGCGGACGGACATTCCGCTGCGCTCCAATGACTATATCATCGTCGAGGAAGACCGCCGCACCTTCACCGCGCTCGGCGCGACCGGGCAGCAGGTTGTGCCTTTCAAGATCCGCGATCTGTCGGTGGCTGAAGCGCTGGCGCAATTGGGCGGGCTCAACGGCGCAACGGCCGACCCGACCGGGATTTTCATCTTCCGGATGGAGCCGCCCGCGGTCGCCAACCGCGTGCTCGGCCGGTCCGATATCACCACACCGCAGCGCTTTGCCTATGTGGTGGATCTGACCAAACCGAGCGGCATTTTTCTCGCGCGGGATTTCCTGATCCGCGACGATGACACGATCTATGTGACGGAAGCACCCTTCGCCCAGTTCGAGAAGGTGCTGCGGGCCACGGTGACGACCATCAATTTCGCCGCGCTGGTCCAGACCGTCACGCCGAACTAGGCGCGGGGCGGTGGATGGCGGGCACATGCGCGAGGCGGGGCCGGCCGCGGCAGGCAGTACCGCGTTGTCCGCGGAAACACTGCAACCCGTCTCGGTCCTGTCCGGCGGTTTCCTGACCGACAGGCATCTGCGCTGGATGATGCGCATGGCGGGTCTTGATCCGCGCCCGTCTGTCCAAGCCGGGCCGGACCGGCCGGTGGCGGTCTGGGGGCGGAAGGGACCGGCCCGGCGCGGCATGGCGCTAGCGAAGCGTGCGGGGGCGCCGCTTCTGACGTTGGAGGACGCGCCCCTGCGCAGCGTCCGGCCCGACCCGGCGGACCCGTCCGTCGGCTTGCTGATCGACGCAGGCGGTGTTCATTACGACCCCTGGTCCGGATCCGATCTGGCGCGACGACTGGACACGGTCGAATGGGACAGAACCAGTGCGAACAGGGCCGCCGCCGCGATACGGATGCTGCGGGCGGCGGGGCTGTCGAAATACAATCCTGTGCCGCGCGGCGCGACGTCGCTTCCGCGGCGGTTCGTTCTTGTTGTTGACCAGAAACGCGGCGATGCGTCCCTGCGCGCCAGTGGCGGAGATGCCGCGCTTTTCGCGGCCATGCTGGCGCAGGCCCGCGCAGATCATCCGGGCGTTCCGGTTCTTGTGCGGGCGCATCCTGCGGGTGCAGGCCATCTCGATCTGGGCAGCCTGCCATCCGGTGTGACCGTCGATCTTGCAAGCAACCCGTGGGACCTGCTCGACGCAGCCGAGGCCGTCTATTGCCACAGTTCGCAACTGGGGTTCGAAGCGATCTGCGCCGGTCACCGGCCGCACGTCTTCGGGCTGCCCTTCTATGCCGGGCGCGGCCTGACGGTCGACCATCACCCCGATGCGAGCCGGCTGGCGCGGCGCGACCTCACGGTCGAAGCGCTCTTTTCCGGCGCCATGCTGGACCTTCCGCATTGGGTCGATCCGGTGCGGCGCGAGGCGTGCGACTTCGAGAGCGCCGCGGAGGGCCTGCGGGCGCGGGCAGAAGCCTGGTGGCGGGTCGAGCGGCCGCTCCTGTGCAGCGGCATGGCGCCGTGGAAACGCCGTCACGTGGCCCGCTTCCTGACCGGGCAGGGCGGTGCACCGCGGTTCGCTGCGGCGCGGACGGGCGCAGCTTTGGCCAAACGGGCCGCCCGCGAGCGGCGGGACCTTGCGGTCTGGGCCAGCCGGATGCCGGCTGATCTGCCAGCGGCGGCACAGGCGGCCGGGCAGCGGCTCTGGCGGGTGGAGGACGGGTTCCTGCGTTCGGTGGGCCTTGGCGCGGAATTGCGGCCGGCCCTCTCGCTCGCATTCGACGATTTAGGGATCTACTACGATCCGAGCGGCCCGAGCCGGCTGGAACAGCTGATCGCCGCGCGCGCGGACCTGAGCGCCGACGCGCGGGCCCGCGCGGCACGGTTGCGGGCGCGGATCGTTGCCGCGGGCCTCAGCAAATATAATGTCGGGGACGCCGCACGCCCGGCCTTCGACACATGCGGGCGGCCGCGCCTTCTGGTCGTGGGGCAGGTGGAAGATGATGCGTCCGTGACATCGGGCGGGGGTGCGATACGCACCAATATCGCGCTCTTGCAGGCCGCGCGGGATGCCCATCCTGACGCGTTCATCCTCTACAAGCCGCACCCCGATGTGCAGGCCGGTCTGCGCCCGGGCGCGGTGCCGCCGGACGCTGTCGCTGAACTTGCCAACGGGCAGCTGGACGGATTGTCGAGTCCATCTGCCCTTGCGGTTGCGGATCATGTCTGGACCCTGACGTCGCTCACCGGGTTCGAGGCGCTGCTGCGCGGGCTCAAGGTCACCTGCCTCGGCACGCCCTTCTATGCCGGTTGGGGGCTGACGGATGATCGCGGACCGGCCTGCCCGCGGCGCACGGCGCGCCCCGAACTGGATGGCCTCGTCCATGCGGCGCTGATCGATTATCCGCTTTATTTCGACCCCGCCACCGGTCTGGCTTGCGACGCGGAAACAGCGATGGACCTGCTTGTGGCGCAGCGCGCGGGCGCGGCGGGACAGGCGCCCGGGCAGGGCGTTGTGGGGCGAATGCTTCGGGTTGGCGCGCGGCTCCGGGGCTGATGCCGGCCTAGCGCGGGCGCCAGCGGCAGATCATGTCGGGCCCCGCAACCTCCGCTGATTCCAGATCGAAGCGCGGCGCGTCTGCCAGCGCGGACAGGTGCAGGGGGGCGACCCCCGACAGACCGTCGCCGCCAAGGATCAGCCCGGCATGATGCGTCTCCAGCCGGTCGATCAACCCGGCCGCCAGAAGTGTCGCGGCCAGTTTGCCGCCGCCTTCGCACAGGAGCCGTGTGATCCCGGCCTTGCCCAGTTGCGAAAGCAGGTCATCGACCCGCAGTTCGCCTTCCGGCCCGTGCGCAACGATCAGGGTGCGGGCGCCAAGGTCGGTGAAGGCCCGCGCGCGTGCACGGTCGGCACTGCGCCGGTGGCAGAGCCAGAGCGGTTGCTGCCTGGCGCTGCGGGCCAGCCGTCCGGTGAGCGGAAGCGACAGGCTTCCATCGGCTACGATGCGCACGGGGTTCTGCGCGTCCATCCCCATGTCGCGAATGTCGAGCATCGGGTCGTCGGCCCGCGCCGTGCCCGCGCCGATCAGAACCGCATCATGGGTGGCGCGCAGCAGATGCACGCGGCGGCGCGCATCCGGTCCGGTGATCCAGCGGCTCTCGCCCCGTGCGGTGGCGATCCGCCCGTCCGCGGAGAGGGCCATCTTCAAGGTCACAAGCGGCCGGCCGAGCGTCGTGCGCATCAGGAAACCGGCATGGGCCTCCAGCGCCGCATCATGGCAGACATTGCGGGTGACCGTGATGCCTGCCTCCTCCAGCATCCGGAAGCCGCGCCCGCTGACCCGCGGATCGGGGTCTTCGAGCGCGCCGACCACCCGCGCCACGCGCGCGTCGATCAGCGCCTGTGCGCAGGGCGGCGTCTTGCCGGTATGGGCACAGGGTTCGAGCGTCACATAGGCGGTGGCGCCCTGCGCGGCATCCCCTGCCTGCGTCAGCGCCATGACCTCGCCATGCGGGCGCCCGCCGGGCTGCGTCCAGCCGCGTCCGACGACGCGGCCCTCCTTCACGAGGATGCAGCCGACCGCGGGGTTCGGCCAGACCCGGCCCAGACCGCGCTGCCCCAGCGCCAGTGCGGCTTGCATCCAGCGCCTGTCAGCCGCGCGGGACATGGGTCAGGCGTCGTCTTCTTCGGGGATGTTGGGGCGCAGTTCGGCGACGAACTCCTCGAAATCGTCGGCTGCCTGGAAGTTCTTGTAAACGCTCGCAAAACGCACGTAGGCGACGGTGTCGATCCGGGCCAGCGTTTCCATCACGATCTGGCCGATCTTGTCGGATGCCACATCCGTGTCGCCCATGCTTTCCAGCCGCCGGACGATGCCCGAGATCATCTGGTCGATCCGTTCCACCTCGACAGGGCGTTTCTGCAGGGCGATGCGGATGGAGCGTTCCAGCTTGTCACGGTCGAACGGTTCGCGCTTGCCGTTCTTCTTCACCACGACAAGGTCGCGCAGTTGTACGCGCTCGTAGGTGGTGAACCGGCCGGCACAGGCCGGGCAGTAGCGCCGGCGCCGGATGGCCACATGGTCTTCGGCCGGGCGGCTGTCCTTTACCTGAGTATCCGTGTTACCGCAAAATGGACACCGCATATGGCTCCCCCCAAACTCTGGTCCTCAAGACGTTGGGGGCGAGTATAGGCAGAGCGATTCGTCTTGGGTAGATGCCAGATGGCTTCCCCCATATCTGAGTGGCGAACCAAGACCTTGTGT
The DNA here is from genome assembly GCF_009833495.1 of Oceanomicrobium pacificus. Taxonomy (GTDB): domain Bacteria; phylum Pseudomonadota; class Alphaproteobacteria; order Rhodobacterales; family Rhodobacteraceae; genus Oceanomicrobium; species Oceanomicrobium pacificus. Next base: position 155,473 of record NZ_WUWG01000003.1, read on the forward strand.
TGCGAAACTGAATCAGTCCGACCGGTGGCGCGGGGCTCGATCAGGCCGACAGGTGGAGCACCACCTCGCGCCGGTGGGGCGCGTCGCGATGTTCGAACAGATAGACGCCCTGCCAAGTGCCGAGCAGCGGTGCGCCGTCCGCCACAGGGATCGAGAGCGAGACCGGCAGGAGCGCGGCCTTGATATGGGCGGGCATATCGTCCGGTCCCTCATAGGTGTGGGTCAGATAGGCCATGGACGGGTCGGTCGTGGGCGGCACGAGGCGCGCGAAATAGTTCCGCAGATCGGTGCGCACCTCCGGGTCGGCATTTTCCTGGATGAGGAGCGAGCAGGAGGTGTGGCGGACGAACAGCGTTGCCAGACCGTCCCCCCGGCCGGCAAGGGCGCTGCGCAACTCGCGGGTGAACTCGTAGAGCCCTTGGCCACGGGTTTCGATTGTTATGCGGGTTTGCATGGCAGCGTCCTTTGGCGGCACGGATCAGAGCGAAAAGGCGAAACGGGGCAAGGCGCGGCCGGGAATGGCATCCGACGCGTCGAACCCGTCCGCGCTTGCGCCGTGATGCAGGTAGAAGCCGGCCGCATGCGGATCGGCGGTGGCCAGAAGTTGCCGGCCGCCGGCATCGCGTGCGCGGTCAAGCGCCCAGTCAAGGAGCGCGGACCCGACCCCTTTGCCAATGGCTTCGGGCGCGATGAACAGTTTGTCGAGTGTCAGAACAGGAGCTTTGCCGGTCAGGCAGGCGAAGCCCGACAGCACCCCGTCGACGTCGGCTATGCAGCTTGTCTGTTGCGCGATCTGCGCCTCAGTCACGGTCAGCGGCGCGATGCAGTGGGTCATGAATTCGGGATCGTAGCCCCAATGTGCCTTGGAGCGGAGGCAAAGCGCCGACAGGTCGGCCGCTTCGCCCGGACAGGCCGGGCGAAGCCTGACGCCGGTCACTGGTCGAGGAAGCTGCGCAACTTTCGGCTGCGGCTCGGATGCTTGAGCTTGCGCAGGGCCTTCGCCTCGATCTGGCGGATACGTTCGCGGGTCACGCTGAACTGCTGGCCGACCTCTTCGAGCGTGTGGTCGGTGTTCATCCCGATGCCGAACCGCATCCGCAGAACCCGTTCCTCACGCGGGGTGAGGGAGGCGAGCACCCGGGTCGTGGTCTCCTTCAGGTTGCCCTGAATGGCGCTGTCGAGCGGCAGGATGGCGTTCTTGTCCTCGATGAAATCGCCAAGCTGGCTGTCTTCCTCGTCCCCGATCGGGGTTTCGAGGCTGATCGGTTCCTTGGCGATCTTCATCACCTTGCGGACCTTTTCGAGCGGCATCTGCAGCTTGTCGGCCAGTTCTTCCGGCGTCGGCTCGCGGCCGATCTCGTGCAGCATCTGGCGACCGGTGCGCACCAGCTTGTTGATCGTCTCGATCATGTGGACCGGGATGCGGATCGTGCGGGCCTGATCGGCGATGGAGCGGGTGATCGCCTGCCGGATCCACCATGTCGCATAGGTGGAGAACTTGTAGCCGCGGCGATACTCGAACTTGTCCACGGCTTTCATCAGGCCGATATTGCCTTCCTGAATGAGATCAAGAAATTGCAGCCCGCGGTTCGTGTATTTCTTGGCGATGGAGATCACCAGACGCAGGTTGGCCTCGACCATTTCCTTCTTGGCGATCCGGGCTTCCTTCTCGCCCTTCTGGACCTGCTGCACGATGCGGCGGAATTCGGAGATCTCGACCCCGACATACTGGCCGACCTCGGCGATCTGGCCGCGCAGGTCCTCCACCTTGTCGCCAAACCGTTCGTTCAGCGTATCCCAGCCGCGCCCGTCGAGCGCGGAGACGCGTTCCAGCCAGTTCGGCTCCAGTTCGGTACCGCGATACTCCTTGATGAAGTCCTGACGGTTGATGCGCGCCTGATCGGCGAGCTTCACCATCGCGCCATCGAGCGACATCAGCTTGCGGTTGATCCCGTAGAGCTGGTCGACCAGCGCCTCGATGCGGTTGTTGTGCAGGTGGAGCGAATTGACCAGTTCCACGATTTCCGAACGCAGGCGCTGATATTCGCGTTCCTGCGTGGTCGTGAAGGAAATGCGCTCGTCCATCGTGGCGGCGATGCGCGTATCCTGCATTTCCGACAGACGGGCGAAATCGTCGGCAATCCGGTTGAGCGTTTCGAGCACCTGCGGTTTCAGCGTCGCTTCCATCGCGGCGAGGGACAGGTTGGCCTGATCGTCCTCATCCTCGGCATCTTCGTCGCTGTCGGCTTCGTTCCCGTCGCTTTCGGCTTTCGCGCCCTTCTCCTCTGAGGCATCGGACTTGTCCGCGCCCTCGGCCGCGCCGTCGATCTCCTCTTCCTCATCATCTTCGAGGGAGGCGCCGAATGTCGTCTCGAGGTCGATCACATCGCGCAGCATGATCTCTTCTTCCAGAAGCTCGTCGCGCCAGATGGTGATCGCCTGGAAGGTGAGCGGGCTTTCACAAAGCCCCAGGATCATGGTGTTCCGGCCGCCCTCGATCCGTTTGGCGATGGCAATCTCGCCCTCGCGGGACAGAAGCTCGACCGAGCCCATTTCGCGCAAATACATGCGCACCGGATCGTCGGTGCGGTCGAGTGTTTCGCTCGATGCGGTGGTGGTGGTCAGTTCGCGCGAGCTGCTGCTGTCCTTGGAACCGCTCTCGCCATCCTCGTCCTCGGCTTCCTCGGCCTCGACGACATTGATGCCCATCTCCGAGAGCATGGCCATCACATCCTCGATCTGCTCGGAGGACACCTGATCGGGCGGCATCACTTCGTTCAGTTCGTCATAGGTGATGTAGCCACGTGCCTTGGCCTGCGCGATCATCTTCTTGACCGCGGCCTGGCTCATGTCGAGCAGGGAGCTGGCGCCCTCCTGGTTCTCGTCACCTTTTTTCTGATCAGCGTCTTTTGCAGCCATCGAGTTCATCGTCTCCTGCGCGGGCCGAATCGGCCCGTTTCACCCTGCGCGGATTGTTTCAGGCGAATCAGTGATTCGCAATCCGCACTTACCTTTTTTTCTTGACCCAGATTTGCCGGTCGATCATGTCCTGCAGCGCCTTTTTCATCGCGGCATCTGTCTGGTCGTCGCCGGCATCCACTTCGCTGGCCTGCCGATTCGCCTGATCGCGGGCCGCCACGGCCTGTTGCAGCCGCCAGGTGACACCCTCATCGGTCACGCCTGCCATCTCGGCCTCGGCATCACGGATTTCCGCATGCGCACCGAGCGTGGCCTGATGTTTGGCGATATCCTCCAGCAGCGTGCTTTCGACGAAATCTCGGGTCGCGTCCGGTCGCAGGTGGCGGCTGATCCGCACATGTCCGACCGCCATGAGTTTTTCGCGCGGGTCATAACCCAGCCGCGCCGCAAGGGACGGTTCGAGATCCTGCTGGGGTCTATCTGGGGTGTCGGCCAGTTCAGACAAGAGCGCGTCACGAAAAACCGCGAGGTCGGGGCAGGCGAAGGGCAGGGTTTCGAGCGCGGCCTCGTGTTTTTCGGCAAGGGCGGGATGGTTGAGGCAGGCCATCAGGATCGCGCTTTCGCGGATCCGCGCCTCCTGGTCGGGCGCGTTGCCCTGCGCCAGCGCGCTTGATTTCGTGCTCGGTTGCACCGGACCGAAGCCGGTTCCGCGCCGGTCTCCCCCGCGCCGCCCGCCGCTTGCGCCGCCGCGCCAGTCATTGCGCCACCCGCCGCCACCCTGCGCGGATTTGGGGCGGAACAGATCCGCGCGGCGTGAGCGGATCTCGGCGCTGTAATGGTCGCGGATCGATTTGTCGGTGATCGTGCCGATCGTCTGGCGCAACGCCGCATCGAGTGCCGCGCGGCGCTCGGGACTGTCGAACTCCTTGCCTTCCGTTGCCTGTTGCCACAGCAGATCTACCATCGGCCGGGCTGTGGCGAGCACCGCCTGCATCGCATCCGCCCCGCCGGCGCGCAGCAGATCGTCTGGATCCTGCCCCTCGGGCAGAAGACAGAAGCGCAGCGACTTGCCGGCTGTCAGGAGCGGCAGGGCCAGCGGGATGAGCCGCATCGCGGCCCGCAGACCCGCCGCGTCGCCGTCGAGCGCGATCACCGGCTCGTCGGCCATGCGCCAGAGCATCCGCAGCTGGTCCTCGGTCACCGCGGTGCCAAGGGGGGCGACCGCGTGATCGAACCCCGCCTTGGCGAGCGCGATCACGTCCATATAGCCCTCGGCCACGATGAGCGCCTGCGCCTTGCCGGCAGCAGCGCGAGCGGGACCGATGTTGAACAGCGTGCGCCCCTTGTCGAAAAGCGGCGTGTCGGGCGAGTTGAGATATTTGGCCCGCGCATTCGGGTCGAGGCTGCGCCCGCCAAAGGCGATGCAGCGCCCGCGCGCATCGCGGATCGGGAACATGACCCGGCCGCGGAACCGGTCGAAGGGCTGGCCGCCATCTTCGGGACGGACGCACAGGCCCGCTTCGATGATCTGGGCCTCGGGCACCGATTTTTCCTGCAGGTGCGACCAGAGTGCCTGTCGCGTATCGGGCGCCCAGCCGATCTCGAACCGGTCCTGAACGGCCTCGGGCATGTCACGTGTCGCCAGATAGTCGCGCGCGACCTGACCGGCGCCGGCACGCAGTTGCAGCCGGTAGAACTGGACGGCCAGTTCCATGACATCGGCGAGCGCGCGCCCGGCCTCGGCCCGTTTCGCAGCCTCGGGGTCGCGTTCGGGCATCTGCATGCCGGCCTCGCCCGCGAGCAGCCGGATCGCCTCGATGAAATCGAGATTCTCCGTCTCCCGCACGAAGGTCACGGCGTCACCCTTCGCGTGACAGCCGAAGCAATAGTAGAAGCCCTTGGCATCATCGACGTGGAAGCTGGCGGTTTTTTCCTGATGGAACGGGCAGGGGGCCCAATAGTCCCCCTTGCCGGGATTGGACTTGCGATTGTCCCAGCTCACCTTGCGGCCGATCACCTGCGCGAGGGACAGGCGCGAGCGCAATTCTTCGATGAAACCGGGCGGGAGACTCATGCGTTGACTATCGGTCGCGGCGCGGGACGGCGCAAGCGGTCATTCGCCGCCGGACGGTGCGGCACTCGCGTTTTGGTTGTCACACAAGTGACGCAAGCCTAAGGTAGGTCGGGGCCATGAAAGAGGTTATAGACACCCAGATCCGTGAGCGCGCGCCATGGATCGAACGGTCCGCGCCGGGGATGGGACTGGTGCGGGGGGTCCTTCATTCGCTTCTGGCCTATGACCGGACATTGCGGATCGCAGAGGGGCTGGAACCCTTGCCCGCCCACGAGATCATGCGCGAAATGGTCGGCCGGATCGCCCATGACGTGGAGGCGACGGGCCTTGAAAATGTGCCGCGCCACGGGCCGGCGATGCTTGTCTGCAACCACCCGACCGGGATCGCGGACGGGATCATCCTTTACGCGTTGCTGGCCGATCTGCGGCCCGACCTCTTCTTCTTCGCCAATGTGGATGCGGTGCGGATCATGCCGCAGTTGGACGAGATCATTGCGCCTGTCGAATGGCGCGCCGACCGGCGCAGTCACGGCGACAACCGCGCCACGCTCGCCTATGCGCGGCGGGCCTTCAAGGACGGGCGGCTCGGGATCATGTTCCCGTCCGGGCGGCTCGCCAAGCGCCGCGGCTTCCGGCTGCATGAACGCCCGTGGATGCCGAGCGCGGCGATGCTCATCCGCAAATTCGGGATGCCGGTCGTGCCGCTGCATATCCGCGCGCGCAATTCCGCGCTCTTCTATTTCTTCGACCTGCTGCACCCGACGCTGCGTGACATCACGCTCTTCCACGAAGTGCTGAACAAGGATCGCCAGCGGTTCCAGATCACCGCCGGAGAGGCCATGGACGGCGCCCGCCTGCCGGCCAACTCGGCGGAGGCGACGGACATATTGCGGCGCGCGACCCTGTCGCTTGCAGGCGATCCGGCCATGTCCATGTTCAAGCCGAAGCCCCGTGCGGTGGCGACGACGGTCCTATCGCGCTAGTTGCCGGCCGCGCCTGTCCCGATAATAACGCTCTGGCGCTCGGCGCCGCTGTCTGCGTCAAAGATCCGGATCGTTTCACGGCCCGCCTCATCCCGCGTCACGACGGCGATCCAGTCCGAACCGAAGGTCACGGCACCGGCGGATGTGCCTTCGGGCAGCACGATACTGTCGGGCAGTGACGGCGCGGCCGTCTCTTGTGTCCGCAAGAAGGCCATGACAATGATCGCCATGATGACAGTGATCCCGACAATCAGGGTCGCGGTGAGCGCCGTGACAAGCCAGCGCAGCGCCCTGAGGCGTGGCGGCTCGGCGCCCTCGGCCTGCTGATCCGGTTGGTCCATCATGTCGAACTCCGCTCCTGACGCCACCCGCGTGACGATCACCCTGCCCGACGGGGCCGGGTCGCGTCTTGATAAGGCGCTGGCGGCCGCGGCGCCAGAGGAACTGTCGCTCAGCCGGTCACGGGTGCAGGCGCTCATCGCCGCCGGTGCGGTGCGGGACGCGGACGGGCGCGTCGCTGACAGCGGCAAGCAGGCGGCGCCGGCGGGCTCGGTCTGGACCATCGACTTGCCGCCGGCCGCGCCTGTCGATCTGGTGCCGCAGGATATCCCCCTTTCCGTGCTTTATGAGGATGCCGACCTGATCGTGGTCGACAAGCCGGCGGGCATGGTCGTCCACCCCGCGCCGGGCGCGCCGGACGGCACGCTGGCCAATGCGCTTCTGTACCATTGCGGCGACAGTCTGGCGGGGATTGGCGGCGAGAAGCGGCCGGGCATCGTCCACCGGATCGACAAGGACACATCCGGCATTCTTGTCGCGGCCAAGACCGACGCCGCGCATCAGGGCCTGTCGGCGCAATTCGCGGCCCATAGCGTGCTGCGTCAGTATCTGGCGGTCTCTTGGGGTGCGCCATCGGCGGGCGATGCGCGGCTGCGCGGTCTGAAGGGCGTGTCCTTCGAGCCGGGCAATGTGCTCAAGGTCGACCGGCCGATCGCGCGCCATGCCAGCGACCGGAAGAAAATGGCCGTGACGCCCGCCGGCGGCAAACGCGCCGTGACGCGCGCGCAGGTGCAGGAGGTTTTCGGCGGCGGCGCTGCGGCGCTTCTGCAATGCTGGCTGGAGACGGGCCGAACCCACCAAATCCGCGTGCATATGGCCTATGCCGGCCACGCGCTTCTGGGCGACCAGACCTATGGCGGGCGACGGCGGATGCCGGTGCGGGCCTTTGACGGGGCGGTCCGGTCACGGATCGAAGCCTTTCCGCGGCAGGCGCTCCACGCCGCGACGCTCGGCTTCACCCATCCGGTCAGCGGGACCGACATGCGGTTCGAGACCGCGCCACCGGCTGATTTCGCGGCGCTCTTGCAGGATCTGCGGGGCTCGGCCACCGGCTGACCCAATCCCCAAAAGTTTTGGCCGTCCTTCGAAAGCCGGCTGCGCGCGGGGTGCGTATCCGGTGCCCTGCGCCTGCATGTCCCCATCACGAGGCGCAGGTCGGGAGCAGAACGCGAAGCCGGACAAGCCATGAGCGAGCGGGAAATCATCATACTCGTCTTCTTGGCGGTGGTCGCGATGCTGATCCGTGTCGGCGCAACAGGCCGACGGCACGGATCGGATCGCGCGCGGCGCTCCCGACCCAAGGGACAAGCCCTGCAGCCCGCAAGACGGCGCCCTGCCCATCAGCTTCGTCGCCCGATCTCCCATCGGTCCGGTACATTGTCGGGACGGGCCTGGGTGATCGTTGGGGACACGATCGCAATCAAACAACAGAAAATCCGGCTCGCGGGCATCGACGCGCCGGAACTCGACGCGCCTTACGGGCAGAAGTCGAAATGGGCGATGGTGCAGATCTGCAAGGGGCAGACAGTGACCGCACATTTGACGGGTGAGACCTCTTATGACCGGCTTGTGGCCGTCTGCACGCTGCCGGACGGCCGGGACATAGGGGCAGAGCTTGTGGCACAGGGGCTTGCACTCGATTTCACGCGATTTTCCGGTGGACGCTACCGGCATCTGGAACCCAAAGGCGTCCGGTCGCGTTTGATGTGGGCGCGGCACAGGGCCGATTACGAGGCGAAGACCGGTAAGGCTGACAACTGAGCCGGGTGCGGATGACGCTCCGTCGACAGGCCAGCACGCGTGTTACAGCCGTTCACGCGGACCATGCCGCCGCTTCACGAACCCGTGCAAGCCGTTGAATCGGAAAGAATCCGCCGACAGATCACGGTAGGATCGCGCGACACCTTGATCGTCCGGCAGGGAGCGCATACCTGCCATGGACGCGCCGAACATGAACCAGAGCGCAGGAGGACAGAGATGAGCTATTCCAATCTTCCGGCCCCGTCGCCCGAGCAGGGCCTGTCGAACTATCTTCAGGAAATCCGCAAGTTCCCGATGCTGGAACCGGAGGAAGAGTATATGCTCGCCAAGGCCTGGGTTGACCACCAGGACAAGGAGAGCGCGCACAAGCTTGTCACCTCGCATCTGCGACTCGCCGCAAAGATTGCCATGGGCTATCGCGGCTATGGGCTGCCCACGGCCGAGGTCGTGTCGGAAGCCAATGTCGGCCTGATGCAGGCTGTCAAACGGTTCGACCCCGAAAAAGGGTTCCGGCTCGCAACCTATGCCATGTGGTGGATCCGCGCCTCGATCCAGGAATATATCCTGCGGTCATGGTCGCTGGTGAAAATGGGCACCACGTCGGCCCAGAAAAAGCTCTTCTTCAACCTGCGCAAGGCCAAGAACAAGATCGGCGCGCTGGAGGAAGGGGACCTGCGGCCCGAGAATGTCGCCCGGATCGCCAATGATCTGAACGTGACCGAGGATGAGGTCATCTCCATGAACCGGCGCATGTCGGGCGGGGATGCGTCGCTCAACGCGCAGATCAAGACCGATGGCGAAGGTGCTGCCGAATGGCAAGACTGGCTTCAGGACGAGGATGCCGACCAGGCCGCCGACTATGCCGAGAAGGACGAACTCGACAATCGCCGCGAGTTGCTCCTGCAAGCGATGAAAGTGCTCAACGAGCGCGAACGCGACATCCTGACCGAGCGCAAGCTGAAGGACGAGCCGCAGACGCTGGAGGATCTCAGCCAGCACTATGGCGTCAGCCGCGAACGGATCCGCCAGATCGAGGTGCGGGCCTTCGAGAAGATCCAGAAGAAGATGCGCGAACTCGCCGCCGAACGCGGCATGGTGCCGACCGTCGGATGACAGGTTTGACAGAATGAAAGAAGAAAGGGCGCCGCAATCGGGCGCCCTTTCTCATTTCAGCCCCTCCGAATCGAGAGGCCGGATTGCGTCAGGACAGCGGTTCCTTGCGCTTCCGCTGCAGAAAGAAATGCAGCAGGAAGAGGATGCCAGTGACCAGGTTGAGGATCATCCAGATTTTCTTGGGCAGAACCACGAAATAGACCGGGTTGTAGACCAGTGCGACGATCAGGAACAGCAGCACGGTCGGGCCGAATTTCCGTTGCAGGCGAACCTCGTTCGTTGCAATGGCCAGTGCGGCCAGAGCCACGATCCAGCGAAGTGCGAAGTAATATGTGAGCGGCAGCGGGATAATGCCGATAATCAGAAACGCCGCCGGGAGGATCCAAAGCAGGTTCCATGCATTGAAGCGCTTGGATTGGATTTCTGTACCGTTGACGCCATCGTCGTACTTGAAGTCAGTCATGGGGGCTCCTTATTTGACTTCCGGCACGTTATTCGAAGACTGTATTAAATCAATACTGTTTTGATTTTTTTGACAGTGTTTGCGCTGTTTATCTCTGTGGAGCAAAAGAGAAAGGGCGCCGCAGTCGGGCGCCCTTTTTGTCAGCTTCGGGGTGTCCGAGGCGTCTAGTCTTCCATCGCCTCCAGTTCGTCGATCATGCCGGAGATCATGTCGAGCCCCTTGTCCCAGAAGGCCGGGTCGGTGGCGTCGAGGCCGAAGGGGGCCAGCAGTTCCTTGTGGTTCTTCGATCCGCCGGCCGCGAGCAGGTCGAAATATTTCTGCTCGAACCCCGCATCCCCGTCGCGATAGACGGCATAGAGCGCATTCACCAGCCCGTCCCCGAACGCATAGGCGTAGACGTAGAAGGGCGAGTGGATGAAATGCGGGATGTAGGACCAGAAGGTCTCATAGCCGTCCATGTAATCGAAGACAGGCCCGAGGCTCTCCTCCTGCACGCCCATCCAGATCGCGTTGATCTGGTCGGGCGTGAGTTCCCCTTCGGCGCGGGCCGCGTGCAGGCGGCACTCGAAATCGTAGAAGGCAATCTGGCGCACGACCGTGTTGATCATGTCCTCGACCTTGCCGGCGAGCAGCACCTTGCGGGTCCTGGCGTCGGGCGCGGCGTCGAGCAGTTTCTGGAAGGTCAGCATCTCGCCGAAGACCGAAGCCGTTTCGGCAAGCGTCAGAGGCGTGCCGGACAGAAGCTCGCCCTGACCGGCGGCCAGCACCTGATGCACGCCATGACCCAGTTCGTGCGCCAGCGTCATCACGTCCCGCGGCTTGCCCAGATAGTTCAGCATCACATAGGGGTGCACGGTCGTCACCGTGGGGTGTGCAAACGCCCCCGGCGCCTTGCCGGGCTTGACCGGCGCGTCGATCCAGCCCTTGTCGAAGAACGGCTCCGCCAGTTCCGCCATTCTGGGATCGAAGCCCGCATAGGCGTCCAGCACGGTCTGGCGTGCCTCGTCCCAGCCGACCGTCCGGTCATCGGCCATCGGCAGGGGGGCGTTGCGGTCCCAGACCTGCAACCGGTCAAGGCCAAGCCACTTCGCCTTCAGCGCATAGTAGCGGTGGGACAGTTTCGGATAGGCCGCGACCACCGCGTCGCGCAGCGCCTCGACCACTTCGGGTTCCACATCGTTCGACAGGTGGCGGCCGGTCTGCGGTGTTGGCATCTTGCGCCATTTGTCCTCGACCTGCTTTTCCTTGGCGAGCGTGTTGGTGATGCGCGCGAAGAGCGGCAGGTTCTTGACGAACACTGTGCCGAGCGCGCGGGCCCCGGCCTCGCGGCGTTTGCGGTCTGCATCGGTCAGAAGGTTCAGCGTGGCTTCGAGCGGCAGCGGGTCATCCTCGCCCTCCACGTCGAATTCGAGTGCGGCCATCGTCTCGTCAAAGAGCCGGTTCCAGGCGGCCGCCCCGACGACCGACTGGTCGTGCAGGAACTTCTCCAGTTCGTCGGACAGCTGGTAGGGCTTCATCTTGCGCATCCGGTCGAGCACAGGCTTGTAGCGGGCCAGATCGTCGCTGGCCGAGACCAGCGCCGCATAGCGGTCGTCGGAGATCCGGTTCAGTTCCAGCGAGAAGAAGACAAGCTGCGTCGAATGGTCGGTCAGCGTCGCCTGCATGTCGGACATGAATTTGGCGCGCTCCGCATCGACCGTGTTCTGGTAGTAGCGCAGGCCCGCATAGGACATGATCCGGCCCTCGACCTCGCCGATCTTTTCCCAGCGGCGGATGCAGGCGAGCATCGCGTCCGCATCGAGCGTGTCGAGCTTGCCCTCGTAATCCGCGGCAAAGGCGGCACATTCCCCTTCCAGCCAGTCGAGGTCGCGTGCCAGTTCCGGCGCGTCCTGTCCGGTATACAGGTCGTCGAGGTTCCACTCCGGCAGGTCGCCAAGCGCCCCCCCGGCAGGATCGCGGCTGTCGCGGAGGATCGTGGTCGGTTGGGATCGGGTGCGCATCGGCGGCTCTCCTGATGTTTCGGACTTTGTCCTGACATAGGCCGGATGGCGCGCCGATTGAAGGGGCTCAGAGCGTCAGATCGACAGAGACGGGAAAATGGTCGGAGGCTGTCAGGAGCGCCTCGCGCATCCTGTCGTCGGCATAGCAGTCCGGATCGTCGAACGGGTGCCAGATCTGCCAGCGCCCGCCCGTATCAGCGGCGAAGTCCGGGCTCAGCATCACATAGTCGAGCATCGCGTTGAGATAGCGGTGCAATTCCTTGGAGTAAAAGCGCGCGGTCGAGAGCGCCCACCCCTGTCGCGGGTCGAGCCACAGGCGGGCGTGCGGCTCGGCCAGCATCCGGTCGGGCGGCATGTTGGTCCCAATCACGATCTCGATGCCGGACCGCCCGAACAGTTTCTCATAGCCGTCGAGGCCCGGACCGTCGTTGAAATCGCCCAAGACAACCAGATCGTCGCCCGCATCCAGATGCGCATCGACCCGCTGGCGGATCCAGATGCACTGGGCCAGCTGCTTGCGCCGGTTGGCGATCGAGATGCGCGTCTCGTCCTGCCGGTTGCGCGCCCCGTGTGGCGCTTTCGACTTGGCATGGACGCCGATCATCCGGAACTTTCGTCCCGACGGCAGGGCGGTCACCGCCAGTTCAAGGGGCGGTTTGGAAAACCGGTGGATCTCGGGTTCCGCATCCACGTCGATATCGAGCCGGAAGGCACTGTCGAACCGCGGGGCCGTGACGGAGCCGCGCCCGTCGGACCCTTCGCCTTTCGGATCGTGCTCGACCATGACACGGGCCGGATCGAAGAGCACCGCCAGTTCCTGCTGGGTCTCGTTGGCGAACCCCATGGCAGCCCGGCTCTGGCGCAGCCCGAACGCGGCGGCGAACTGCTCCAGCGCGTCGACCGTATTTTGCTTGTGGCCGGTGTTCGGGGCCTCGACGATGAAAGTCAGGTCGGCATCGACAGCGCGCAGCACGGTCGCAATGGCATTGGCCTGCTGGCGGCGGGTGACATTGTGGCGCCGCGACCATTCATCGTCGAGCAACAGTTTGTTGTCTTTGGAAAAAAGCTCCGCGAACCATTCGATATTATAGGTCGCGATGCGCATCTCATCCCGGCACGGTCTGGTGGCTGATCGTCTCCCAGGCGCGGTTGATGTCGGCCATGCGGCGGCTGGCGAGCTTCACCGCCTCTTCGGGCAGGCCGCGGGCGATCATCCGGTCGGGATGGTTTTCCCGCACCAGTTCGCGCCAGCGTTTGCGCACTTCGGGCAGGGGCGCGTTGGGCGCCACCCCGAGGATCGTATAGGGGTCCTTCTCCGCGCCCGGGACCCAGCGGGCCCGTAGGCTCTGGAAACAGCTGTCGGGGATCTCGAAAATTTCCGCCACCTGATGCAGAAACTCGTCCTCCTGCGGATGGTAGGTGCCGTCCGCCATGGAGATGTGGAACAGCCCTTCGAGCAGGTCCTGCAGCGCGGTCTTGTTGCCGGTGAACATGCGCGCAATGCGCTGGGCATAAATCTCGAACCCGGCCACGTCCTGCCGGGCGAGATTGAAGACGCGGGCGGCCTGCTCCTCATCCTCGGCATTGATGTGGAACACCTGCCGGAAGGCCTGCACCTCGTCCCGCGTGACCTGACCGTCGGCCTTGGCCATTTTCGCACCGAGCGCGATCACCGCGATGGTGAAGGCAATCGAGCGTTCGGGCGGCGTGTTCAGCCGCTCGAACACGCTGGAGAGCGATTCTCCGGCGGCGAGTGCGGACAGGGCCTGGGATATGCGGGACCAGATGGACATGGCGCCAGTCTAGCAGGTCCGCCCGCGCCGACCAGCGCCATTCACGGAAAATTTCGTCGCAGGGGAGCGGCACTGGAGTAGTGCCGCGCTACGGCTTAACTGTCTGCCGTATCGAGCTTTTTCAACATGACCGTCACATCGTGCCAGCGGTCGAACTTGCGGCCAACTTCGGGCAGAACGCAGAGCGTCTCGAAGCCGCAGGCTGCGTGGAAGGTGACGCCGGCAGGATTTTCGCCAGATACATAGGCAAAGAGCCGGTGCACGCCTTGCGCGCGGGCCATCTCCTCAAGCGCTGCCATGAGCGCCCGTCCTGCACCGCGCCCGCGCGCGCCGGGCGCCAGAATGATCGTATGTTCGCCCGTGTGCCGGTAGCCGTTGCCGGGCCGGTAGGGAAAGAGCGCAGCAAACCCGATCAGTTCGCCCGCATCCTCGGCCACGATCATCCCGCGCGGCATACCCTCCGGCGGGGCCATGGCCGCTTCGATGGCATCCAGCGACTTTTCGGTCGTGTTCACGGTGACGCCCGTGTCGCGGATCACCGGGTTCCAGATGGCCGCGATGGCCGGTGCATCGGCAGGGCGGGCAGGGCGGATCAGGGGTGTGTCGGGCATGCGCATCGGCTTTCGGGACAGGTCGCGCGCACGCTAGGCCAGCCCGGTCGCCCTGTCGAGCGCCCTTGGGTGATTGCAGCCCCCGCCCGGACCCCCTAAAGCTGTGACCGTCACTAAAGGGAGCGAAACATGACGGCTTGGGATTTCTGGATCGACCGTGGCGGCACATTCACCGACATCGTGGCGCGCGATCCCGAAGGCCGGATATCAACGGCCAAGCTCCTGAGCGAAAATCCCGAGCTTTACGCCGATGCTGCCCTGCAGGGCATTCGTGACTTCCTGTCGCTCGATGCAGATGCGCCGATCCCGGCGGACCGGATCGGGGCGGTGAAAATGGGGACGACCGTGGCCACCAACGCGCTGCTGGAGCGCAAGGGTGAACCGCTGGCGCTCGTCATCACGTCCGGGCTTCGCGACCAGTTGCGGCTGGCCTATCAGGCGCGGCCCCGGCTCTTCGACCGGCAGATTGTTTTGCCCGAGATGCTCTATCGCGAGGTGATCGAGGCCGACGAGCGGCTTCGCGCCGACGGATCGGTGGAACGGCCCCTCGACGCGGACCGGTTGCGCACCGATCTGGAAGCGGCCCGCGCACGCGGGCTCGATGCCTGCGCGATCGTGTTCGTGCACGGCTATCGCCACACGGCGCATGAGGCAGAGGCCGCGCGGATCGCCCGCGAGATCGGTTTCGGGCAGGTCTCGGTCAGCCATGAAGTGTCGCCGCTGATGAAGATGGTGTCGCGCGGCGACACGACCGTGGTCGATGCCTATCTGACCCCGATCCTGAGGCGCTACATCGATCGCGTGGCGGCGGCCTTTGACGGGGACATGGGCGGCAAGCTCATGTTCATGCAGTCGAATGGCGGGCTGACCGACGCGGGCATGTTCCAGGGCAAGGACGCGATCCTGTCCGGCCCGGCCGGTGGCGTCGTGGGCTGCGTGCGCACCAGCCAGATCGCCGGCATGGACCGCGTGATCGGCTTCGACATGGGCGGCACCTCGACCGATGTGTGTCACTTCAACGGCGAATATGAGCGGGTGCTCAATACCGAAGTGGCCGGCGTGCGGATCACCGCCCCGATGATGAACATCCACACGGTCGCGGCCGGCGGCGGGTCGCTCCTGACCTATGACAATGGCCGATTGCAGGTCGGGCCGGAAAGCGCGGGCGCCGATCCCGGACCGGCGGCCTACGGGCGCGGCGGGCCGCTCGCAGTCACCGATGCGAACGTGCTGACCGGGCGGCTCGATCCGGATTTCTTCCCGGCGATTTTCGGCCCCGAAGGGGACCGGCCGCTTGATCTGGCCGCGACGCGGGCACGGTTCGACGCGCTCGCCCGAGAGGTCGGCAAATCGGCAGAGGAGATCGCCGAGGGCTACCTGACAATCGCGGTGGAAAACATGGCCAACGCGATCAAGACGATCAGCGTGCAGCGCGGCCATGACGTGACCGGCTATTGCCTGACCGTGTTCGGCGGCGCCGGCGCGCAATTCGCCTGCGCCATTGCCGACACGCTGGGGATGGAAACCTGCCTGATCCACCCGCATGCCTCGCTTCTGTCCGCCTACGGGATGGGGCTGGCCGATCTGCGCGCGTCCCGCGTCGAGGCGTTGGAGGAAGACCTGTCGGAGACGAGCCGGATGCGGGCAGCCGCGATCATCGACCGTCTGGGCTCGGCGGCGACGGACGAACTTGTCGCGCAGAATGTGGGTGAGGCCGACCAGACGCTGGTGCCGCGCCTGATGATCAAGGTCAAGGGCACGGACACGGCCCTGCCGATCCCCTTTGGCGACCTCGATGCGATGCGGGACGCGTTCGCGCAGGATCATCGCGCGCGGTTCGGGTTCGACCCGGGCGATGCGGCGCTGGTGGTGGAGAGCGTGTCCGTGGAAGCCGTCGGCGGGGCGGCCACGCTCGAAGAAGAGGTGGCGGACGAGATCGCGCGCGGTGAGGGCGACTACGCGGTGGCCAAATCCGCGCCCGTCTGGATTGATGGCGGCTGGGTCGAGACGCGGTTCATCCGCCGCGATGCCCTGCGACACGGCGACCGTGTCACCGGTCCGGCGGTGATCGTCGAGCCGCACACGTCCGTGCTGGTATCACCGGGCTGGCAGGCGCGGATCACCGGCCATGACCATGTGCTTTTGTCGCGGATCGAGGCGCGGCCAAGCCGCATGGCGCTCGGCACCGAAGCCGATCCCGTCATGCTTGAAGTGTTCAACAACCTCTACATGTCGATTGCCGAGCAGATGGGCGCGGTGCTGGAAAACACAGCAGCTTCCGTCACCATCAAGGAACGGCTCGATTTCAGCTGTGCCGTGTTCGACGCGTCCGGCGACCTGATCGCCAATGCGCCGCATATGCCGGTGCATCTGGGCTCCATGGGAGCGTCGGTGAAGACGGTGATCGCACAGAACCCGGGCATGGCACCGGGCGACGTGTTCATGCTGAACGCGCCCTACAATGGCGGCACGCATCTGCCCGACATCACCGTGGTTGCGCCAGTCTGGGACGATGCAGGGCAGGAGGTGCTCTTCTACACCGCTGCACGCGGGCACCATACGGATGTGGGCGGTCTGACGCCCGGATCCATGCCGCCCGACAGCCGCACCATCCATGATGAGGGCGCCTATATCGACAATTTCAAACTCGTCTCCGGCGGGCGGTTCCTGGAGGCGGAGACACGCGATCTGCTCCTGTCCGCCAGACATCCGGTGCGGGCGGTCGATGTGAATATTGCCGATCTGAAGGCGCAGGTGGCGAGCTGCGAGAAGGGCGCGCAGGAACTGCGCCGCATGGTCGGCCATTTCGGGCTCGATGTTGTCCGCGCCTATATGGCCCATGTGCAGGACAATGCGGAAGAATGTGTCCGCCGTGCCATCGAGACGCTGCATGATGCTGAGATCACCTATCAGATGGACCCGGATTTCGACGGCAACCCGCGCGAGATCCGGTTGAAGATCACGGTCGACCGCGCGGCGCGGCGTGCGACCATCGATTTCAGCGGCACCACGGGACAGCTTGCGACCAACTATAATGCGCCCGAACCGGTGACTCGCGCGGCGGTGCTCTACGTGTTCCGGCTGCTGGTGGACGACAATATCCCGATGAACGAGGGGGTGATGAAGCCGCTCGACGTCATCCTGCCGCGCGGCACCATGCTCTCGCCCGACTATCCGGCCGCTGTGATTGCCGGCAATGTCGAGACGAGCCAGGCCGTCACCTCGGCACTCCTGCTGGCGCTCGGTGTGCAGGCAGCGGCCCAGTCTACGATGAACAACACGACCTGGGGCAATGACCGCTACCAGTATTACGAGACCGTCTGCGGCGGATCGGGCGCGGGGCGGCTCGCGGACGGCTCGGGCCATCCGGGCACGGGCGGGGTCCACACCCACATGACCAACTCGCGGCTGACCGATCCAGAAGTGCTCGAATGGCGCTTCCCGGTGCTGCTGGAAGAATTCTCGATCCGGCAGGGCTCGGGCGGCGAAGGCGCGTTCCGCGGCGGCGACGGCACGCGGCGGCGCATCCGGTTCCTCGAACCCATGGTTCTGGCGATCCTGACGGGCCACCGCGTCGTGCCGCCGCCGGGGCTCGGGCAGGGCGGTCCGGGCGCGCTTGGCCGGTCGCGTGTCGTGCGGGCCGACGGCCGGGTAGACGAATTGCGCTCGGCCGACCAGACGCAGATGGCGGCCGGAGACCTCTACTGGCTCGATACACCGAGCGGCGGCGGCTACACGCCCGGCTAGGGTCAGATCCGTGCGCCGGTCTCGCTGTCGAAGAAGGCGAGGCCGCGCCGGTCCACCCGGAAACCCGCCTCGGCACCCGGCCGCAGTGCGGTCATCGGGTGCAGCCGCGCAATGAGTTTCGATGCCCCCTGCAGGGCGAGCGTCGCGAACAGGTCCGATCCGGTCTGCTCCACCTGCGTGACCGGCAGCGACAGGTCGCCCCCGTCCGGCGCATGATCGAGTGATTCCGGCCGCAGTCCGAGCTGGACCGGCCCGTCGGGCAGACGTGTCCCGGCGTCGAGCGCAATCTCGTGCGGGGCGCCGTCCGCGTCGGTCAGAATGGCGACCTGCGCGCCGCTGCGGCTCTCGATCCGCGCGGGCACGATGCCCATCGGCGGAGCACCCATGAAGCCGGCGACGAACGTATTGGCGGGATTGCGGTAGATCTCGTCGGGTGTGCCGACCTGCTGGACGAGCCCGCCGTTCAGCACGACGATCTTGGTCGCGAGGGTCATCGCCTCGATCTGGTCGTGGGTCACATAGACGATCGAGGCGCTGACCCGCTCGTGCAGCGCGCGGATCTCGGCCCGCATCTCGCCGCGCAGCCGCGCATCGAGGTTGGAGAGCGGTTCATCAAAGAGAAAGAGTTTCGGGTCGCGCACCAGCGCCCGCCCGATCGCGACGCGCTGCCGCTGGCCGCCTGACAAGGCGGCGGGCTTGCGGTCGACGAGCGGTTCGATCTGCAGGATGCGGGCGACTTCGGCCAGTTTCTCCGCCTGCGCGGCTTTACTCTCGCCGCGCACCTTCATCCCGAAGGTCACATTCTCGCCCACGGTCATGTTGGGATAGAGCGCGTAGCTCTGGAACACCATCGCGATGTCACGGTCCTTCGGGGCGACCGCGTTGACGCAGGCGCCGTCGATGCGGATCTCGCCATCGGTGACGGCTTCCAGCCCCGCGATACAGTTCAGAAGCGTCGATTTCCCGCAGCCCGACGGCCCAAGCAGCACCAGAAAGTCGCCCGGGTCGATGCTGACGGACACGTCATGCAGCACCTCCACGTCACCGTAACTTTTGCGCAGGCGGTCGATTTCCAGAATGGGCGTGGTCATGGCAGGGCTCACTTAACTGGCGGCGGCGCGGTCGAGCCGCGCACGATCAGGTCAACAGGTTCGAGATGGCGCAGCACCTGGTCCGGTTCGGCCACGAGGCGCTGCAGCATGTCGGCGATTTCAAGGCCCGCGCGGCGGATCGGCGCCCGGGTCACGGTCAGGGGCACGGAAAAATTCTCGGTCTTCAGCGACGACAGCCCGTCATCGTGGCTGATGACGGAGATGTCGCGTCCGATGGCAAGGCCGACATCGCGGATCGCGCGCTGCGCCCCCATGGCCAGAATCATTGACGAGCAGATGATACCGGTCGGCGGCGCGTCGGAGGCAAGCATGGCCTGCATCTCCGCATAGCCGGTTTCCTCGGTCATCGGGACCTGCACCAGCAGGCGCGGATCGTCCGGCAGGCCGGCAGCGCCGAGCGCATCGCGATAGGCGCGAAGCCTGTCGATGGCGAACATCGCGTCGGGCGTGCCGTTCAAAAACGCGATCCGCCGGTGGCCGAGTTGCAGGAGCAAGTCTGTCGCCTGCCGGAAGGCACCGTAATTGTCGATATCGTAGAAGCTGTAGGGCCGGTCGGACGCGCATTGCCCGTGAACGACAAAGGGGAAGGACAGGTCGAGCAGGGCCTCCACCCGCGGGTCGTGCTGCTTGGGCGCAGAGACGACAAACCCGTCCACCTTGCCGGTCTCGGCATAGCGGCGGAAGACACTGGCCTGCGCGTCCTGTGGTGCGGATGTCATGACCACATCGATCTCCGCCTCGGCAAGGCGGCGTGTCATGCCGGCCAGGAAATCCGCAAAATGCGGGTCGATCAGCATGTTGCGGTTGGCGGTCAGGATGATCCCCACGGCATCGGCGCGGCCGGTGGCCAGACGCCGCGCCGCGGTGTTGGGGCGGTAGTTCAGTTCCTGCGCGGCGGCGGCCACCCGTTCGCGGGTCCGCGCGCTCACCGTCTCATATCCGTTCAGCGCACGGCTGACGGTGGCCTGGCTGAGGCCCAGATGGTCGGCAAGGGTCTTGAGGTTGGTCACGCGGACATCCTTTCTGACCCGGCATTATGTAAAGCGCTTTCAATCCTGTCAAATGATCTGATCGGGCGATTTTTCGTCAGTAATTTATGGAAGGAAGCGGTTTGTCTCTGTTGACAGGTTTCGAATCCTGCGGCAAAAATTAAAGCGCTTTCAAAGAATCGGATGCCCCATGACGCAGCAGGACCGCCGCACGACGACCGTGACCCGCCAGGATGAAGACTGGTGGCGCGGCGCTGTCATCTACCAGATCTATCCGCGCTCCTATCAGGACAGCGACGATGACGGGATCGGTGACCTGAAAGGCATCACGCGGCGTCTGCCGCATGTCGCCTCGCTCGGCGTGGACGCGATCTGGATCTCGCCCTTCTTCGCCTCCCCGATGGACGATATGGGCTACGACGTGTCCGACTATTGCGATGTCGACCCGCTCTTCGGCACGCTTGAAGATTTCGACACGCTCGTGGCGGAGGCCCACCGGCTTGGCCTGAAGGTGATGATCGACCAGGTGCTGAGCCACAGTTCCGACCAGCACGCCTGGTTCAAGGAAAGCCGCGCCGACCGCACCAACCCGAAAGCCGACTGGTATGTCTGGGCCGATCCGAACCCTGACGGGACACCGCCCAACAACTGGCTGTCGGTCTTCGGCGGCCCGGCCTGGGAATGGGATGGCACGCGCAAGCAGTTCTATCTGCACAATTTCCTGGCCTCGCAGCCGGACCTGAACTTCCACAATGAAGAGGTGCAGGACGCGCTGCTCGACACGGTGCGCTTCTGGCTGGAACGCGGCGTGGACGGGTTCCGGCTCGACACGGTGAATTTCTATTTCCACGACCAGATGCTGCGCTCGAACCCGCCGCTCGACCGGTCCAATCAGGCGGGCGGAATCGGTGCGGATGCGCCCGACACCAACCCTTACGGCATGCAGGACCACCTCTATTCCAAATCGCGGCCGGAAAATATCGGCTTCCTGAAACGGTTCCGTGCGCTGCTCGACGAATATGATGCCCGCACGTCGGTGGGCGAGGTCGGAGACGGGTCCCGCGCGCTCGACATCGTGGCCGAATATACCGAAGGCGGCGACCGGCTGCACATGTGCTACACGTTCGACATGCTCGGCCCGCAATTCTCCGCGGCCCATTTCCGCGGCGCGGTGGAGCGGTTCGAACATGCGGTCAAGGACGGCTGGGTCTGCTGGGCCTTCTCCAACCATGACGTGATCCGCCATGTCTCGCGCTGGCTGCAGGAGGGCGACGACCGCGACCATCTGGCGGCGTTCGCGATCAACCTGCTGATCGCGCTGCGCGGGTCGCTCTGCATCTATCAGGGTGAGGAGCTGGGGCTCGAAGAGGCCGAATTGCAGTTCGAGGACCTGACCGATCCCTATGGCATCCGCTTCTGGCCGGCCTACAAGGGCCGCGACGGCTGCCGCACGCCGATGCCGTGGGAAGCGGGCGCCCCGTATGCAGGTTTTTCCGGCGCCAAACCGTGGCTTCCGGTCCCCGCGGACCATGCCGCCGCGGCTGTCGATGCGCAGGCAGGGGACGGCAGCGTCCTTGCGGCCTATCGCGACGCGCTCGCGTTCCGCGCCGCGCATCCGGCGCTTCGCGACGGCGATATCCGGTTTCTGCCCGAGGCGGGCGAGGTTCTGGCCTTCACCCGCGATACCGGTGCCGAACAATTGGTGCTGGCCTTCAACCTCGGACGGACACCGGCAACCTATGCGTTGCCCGACGATCTCGGCCCGCTCACCGACCTTGACCTGCCGGTTGGCGGCACGGTGCGGGACGGGCGGCAGATCACGCTTCAACCGCTCTCCGGCTGGGCCGCGCGCCGCGGCTGAGGGAGCGACAAAGACAGGCGGGGCCGCGCGGTCCCGCGGATGACCAAGGGAGGATAGAATGGTCAAATTCAAGACACTCGCCGCCGCACTCGCGACGGCCACGGCCCTCAGCGGCCCGGCACTGGCGCTCGAAGACGGCAAGCTGCTCGTCTGGATCAACGGCGACAAGGGCTATACAGGCCTGCAGGCCGTCGGGGACAAGTTTGCCGAGGAACTCGGCGTCGAGGTGGTCGTCGAGCATCCCGAGAACGTGACCGACAAGTTCCAGCAGGCTGCCGCCAACGGGCAGGGCCCCGATATCTTCATCTGGGCGCATGACCGGTTCGGCGAATGGGCCGCCGGCGGCCTGATTTCCCCGGTCGAGCCCAGCCAGGCCATTGTCGACAACACGTTCGACTTCACCTGGGATGCGGTCAGCGCGGACGGCAAGATCTGGGGCTATCCAATTGCCGTTGAAGCGGTGGGCCTGATCTACAACAAGGATCTGGTGCCGACCCCGCCCGCCACGATGGAAGAGATCGCCGAGATGGAGATCGACGGTGTCACGTCCAACATCATGTGGGACTATAACAATACCTACTTCACCTTCCCGCTCCTGATGGCCGGTGGCGGCTACGCGTTCGAGAAGAAGGACGGCAGCTACGATCCCAAGGATACTGGCGTCGCCAACGAGGGCGCGGTTGCGGGCGCCAGCCTGATCAAGTCCTTCATCGATGATGGCGTGATGCCGGCCGGCGTGGATTATGGCGTCATGGATGCCGCGATCAACAAGGGCGAGACCGCAATGGTCATCAACGGTCCCTGGGCCTGGTCGAACCTCGAGCAGTCGGGCATCAATTTCGGCGTGGCCCCGATCCCGTCGGTTGGCGGCAACCCGTCGAAACCGTTTGTCGGCGTGCTCGCCGCCACGATCAATGCCGCCAGCCCGAACAAGGACCTCGCCGTCGAGTTCATCGAGAATTACATGCTGACGGATGAAGGTCTGAAGACCGTCAACGACGATGTTGCACTCGGCGCCGTGGCGTCGGTGAGCTTCGCCGAACAGGTCGGCGGCAATGCCAACATCGCCGCAACGCTGGAAAATGCCATTGTCGGCGTGCCGATGCCCTCGATCCCCGAGATGGGCAAGTTCTGGGCCGCGATGGAACCCGCGCTGACCGCGATCACCACCGGCCAGTCCGATGTCGAAACGGCACTGAAGGGTGCCGAAGAGCGGATCCTGGCTGACTAAGCCGGGCGACCGGCCGGGTTTCCCACCACCCGGCCGGTCCTTTCCCTAAACGGACAGCATGACCGCCATCACCGATCATACAGACCCTACCGAGGTCACAGGCCCGCCGCATCAGGCATGGCGCCTCTGGATCGGGCGCGGGCTGCTGGCGGCGGTGGCGGCCGGCTTCCTCTATCTGGTCTTCGGGCTCTACCTGATCGGCGAGCCGGTGCTGGCCGTGATCGCCATGGCGACGGGACTGCTCGGCGTCACTTTTTTCGGCTTCCGCCGCTTCTATACGCTGCGCTTTGTCTATCCCGGCATCGCGGCGGTGTTTCTCTTCATCCTGCTGCCGGTCATCTACACATCGGCCATCGGCTTCACCAATTTCGGGGCGCGCAACCTGCTGACGCTCGACAGGGTGACGGCCTATCATCTCGACAAGGCCGAGGTTGATCCTGACAGCAAACGTCCCTTTGCCGGCGTTGCGGGGCCCGACGGGTTGCAGCTCTACTTCCCCGAGGATGCCGGCCGGCCTGCGCTTCTGACCGCCGCCGTCACCGGACCGGGTGAGGTCGCGGCCGAACCTGTCGAAGGTCCGGCGCCCGAGACGCTCCCGATGAAGGAGATGATCCAGAACCGCGCGCTTCTGTCGGAGGTGACGGTGACGACGCCCGACGGGCTTGGCCTGTCGATGGCGGGCCTGCGCGATTTTGCCGAGATCCAACCCGTCTATGCGCTGGCCGACGACGGCACGCTGGTCAGCCAGATCGACGGGCATGTGCTGGTCCCGAACCATGAGACCGGTTTTTTCGAGACCGAAGCGGGCGAACCGGTCGCGCCCGGCTGGCGGGTACAGGTCGGATTCGACAATTTTGCCCGGCTCTTCGCGACCGAGGGCATCAAGGAGCCGATGGTCAAGGTCTTCATCTGGACCTTCACATTCGCCTTCCTATCGATGGTGCTGACCTTCTCGGTCGGGCTGGGGCTGGCGGTGATCCTCGAATGGCCGCATCTGGCCTTCCGCGGGCTCTACCGCGTGCTTCTGATCCTGCCCTATGCAGTGCCGGGCTTCATCTCGATGCTCGTCTTCCGCGGGCTCTTCAACCAGAATTTCGGCGAGATCAACCTGATCCTCGAAAGTCTGTTCGGTGTTGCGCCGCCATGGTTCACCGACCCGTTCCTGTCCAAGGTCATGCTGCTGATCGTCAACACATGGCTCGGCTACCCGTATATGATGCTGCTCGCTGCGGGCTTCCTGCAGGCGATCCCGCGGGACCATTACAAGGCGGCGGCGCTCGAAGGGGCGGGGCCGGTGCGGTCCTTCTTTTCGATCACGCTGCCGCAGATCCTGCCGCCCTTCGTGCCGCTTATGATTGCGAATTTCGCCTTCAACTTCAACAATGTGGTCCTGATCCTGCTGCTGACGCGGGGCGGGCCGGACATGGCGGGCACCAAGGTGACCGTGGGCCATACCGACCTGCTCGGGTCTTTCACCTTCCGGCTGGCCTTCGAAAATTCGGCACAGGATTTTGGCCTCGCAGGCGCGATCTCGACGGTGATCTTCATCGTGACCGGCGCGATTGCCTATCTCAATTTCCGCGCGATGCAGTCCTATGCGAAGAAGAAGGGAGCGGGCGCATGATGATCGAGGACAAGGGCTCGCTCCGGCTGCGCAAGTTCTTGGCGCACGGGTTCATGCTGACCTTCATCGCGCTCATCATGTTTCCGTTCCTGATGGTGCTCTCCATCTCCTTCCGTCAGGGGAACTTCGCGACCGGCAGCCTCTGGCCCGACAATCCGACGCTGGAACATTGGGCGCTCGCCTTCGGGTTCGACTATACCCGCGCGGATGGCACGGTCGTCACACCGCCTTTTCCGGTGCTCCTGTGGCTGTGGAACTCGATCAAGGTCGGGCTGATCGCCTCCGCTGGCATCCTGCTCCTGTCGACCACATCCGCCTACGCGTTCGCGCGGATGAAATTCCGCGGGCGCGGCGCGATGCTCGACACGTTGCTCATCATCCAGATGTTCCCTGCCGCGCTGACCGTGATCGCGGTCTATGCGATTTTCGACGCACTGGGGCAGGTGGTGCCGTGGCTCGCCATCGACCACCACCCGGCACTGATCCTGACCTACCTGTCGGCGATCACGCTCCATATCTGGACGATCAAGGGCTATTTCGAGGGGATCGATCCGGCCATCGACAAGGCGGCGCAGATCGACGGCGCGTCGCCCTGGCAGACGTTCCGCTACATCTTCCTGCCCCTGTCGGTGCCCATCCTGGCGATTGTCTTCGTGCTCGCCTTCATCTTCCTCGTGAACGAGTATCCCGTCGCCTCGGTGCTTCTGCGCCAGACCGACCAGATGACGCTGGCGGTGGGCGCGCGACAGTATCTCTACGAGCAGCGCTACCTCTGGGGGGATTTTGCCGCCGCGGCGATCCTGTCGGGCCTGCCGATCACGGCGCTTTTCTTGCTCGCGCAGCGCTACCTGATCTCTGGCCTCAGCGACGGTGGCGTGAAGGGGTAACCCCCCGTTGTCACCTGTCTTTCACGTGAATGTTCCTGACGAATGGAACTTCTGCGTTATGCTCGCGTTGATTTTCAATTGCCTATTTGATTCGCGATAAAAACCAACGGGGAGACTATGATGACCAGATCATCACGGGCGACCGCCATAGGGGCGGCGCTGGTTGCCAGTTTTGCGCTGACAGGCGAAGTGCTGGCACAGGAAGCCGACAAGCCGAACATACTTGTCATCTGGGGGGACGATGTAGGCCAGTCCAACATTTCCGCCTACACGTTCGGCCTGATGGGTTACAAGACGCCCAATATCGACCGGATCGCCGCCGAAGGCATGATGTTCACCGACTATTATGGCGAACAGTCCTGCACCGCCGGCCGCTCCAGCTTCATCATGGGGCAGAGCGTGTTCCGCACCGGCCTGTCGAAGGTCGGCCTGCCGGGTGCCGAGGAAGGCATGCAGGTCGAGGATCCGACCATTGCCGGCCTCCTGAAAGCCGAGGGCTATGCAACCGGCCAGTTCGGCAAGAACCATCTGGGCGACCGGGACGAGCATCTGCCGACCAATCACGGGTTCGACGAATTCTTCGGCAACCTCTACCACCTCAACGCAGAGGAAGAGCCGGAGAATGAGGACTATCCCGGCGACATGGTCCTGCCGAGCGGCGAGACCTTCCGCGACCGCTATGGTCCGCGCGGCGTCATCAAATCTTCGGCTGACGGCACGATCGAGGATACCGGCCCGCTGACCCGCAAGCGCATGGAAACGGTGGATGATGAAACCGTGGCCGCCGCGCTCGACTTCATCGATCGCAAGACAGCCGAAGGCACGCCCTGGTTCGTCTGGTGGAGCGGAACGCGCATGCATTTCCGCACCCATGTGAAGGAAGAGATGCGCGCCGTCGCCGACGAGCTGACCATGGGCAAGGCGGACGAGTATCAGGCCGGCATGATCGAGCATGACATGCATATCGGCCAGTTCCTCGACAAGCTCGACGAGCTTGGCATCGAGGACAATACCATCGTCTTCTACTCGACCGACAACGGCCCGCACATGAACAGCTGGCCCGATGCCGCCATGACCCCCTTCTGGGGTGAGAAGAACACCCAGTGGGAAGGCGGCTGGCGCGTGCCGGCGATGGTCCGCTGGCCCGGCAAGATCCCTGAGGACACGATCTCCAACGAGATCGTCCACCATATGGACTGGCTGCCGACATTCCTGGCCGCAGCCGGCAACGAGACGGTCAAGGAAGACCTGCTTGAGGGGATCACCGTGGCCGAGGTCGGTGGCGGGCGGGACTACCGCGTCCATCTCGACGGGTACAACATCTTGCCGATGCTGACTGGAGAGACCGAGGAAAGCCCGCGGGAGGAAATCTTCTACTTCACCGATGACGGCGACCTTGCGGCGCTGCGGTACCGGAACTGGAAGATCACTTTCATGGAGCAGAAAGCTTGGGGCACGTTCCGCGCCTGGATGGAGCCGCTCACGCCGTTGCGCGTGCCGCTCATCTTCAATCTGCGGCGCGACCCGTATGAGCGCGGATACCGGACATCCAACACGTTTTACGACTGGATGATCGACCGCGCCTACATGCTGGTGCCTGCGCAGCAGTATGTGGCCCAGTTCCTGGAGACGTTCAAAGAGTATCCGCCGCGTCAGGAAGCGGCGAGCTTCAGCCTCGACAAGGTCATGGAGCAGCTCTCTGACGGGACTGGCCCGCACTGAGCCTGACCGTGCCAACAGGCCGCCCCGTGCCCGTCACGGGGCGGCCTTTTCATGAGAGGAGAGGACCATGACCGCACCCACCAGCCTGTCCACCGCTCTTGCCGTCGCGCTTGCCTGGCCCGCGCTTGTCACAGCCGATCCGCTTCCGTCGTGGAATGACGGCGACAGCAAGGCCCGGATCATCGAATTTGTCGAACGGGTCACGGACCCCGACACACAGGACTATGTGCCGCCCGCCGACCGGATCGCGGTTTTCGACAATGACGGCACGCTCTGGTCCGAACAGCCGCTCTATTTCCAGTTCTATTTCGCGCTGGACCAGCTGGCCGCACGGGCCGAGGCCGACCCGGCGCTTCTTGACGACCCGCTGCTGAAATCCGCCGTCGAGGGGGACATGGCCGCTATTGCGGAGGCCGGCACCGAGGGGCTTCTGAAGATCGTCATGGCCTCCTATGCCGACCAGAGCGTCGAGGATTTCATTGCCGATGCGCGCGCATGGCTGGCGACCGCGCGGCATCCCGAGACGGGCCTGGCCTACACCGACATGGTGTACCAGCCGATGCTGGAGCTTCTGCGCTACCTGCGGGATGAGGATTTCGAGACCTTCATCGTCTCGGGCGGCGGCATCCATTTCGTCCGCGCCTTCTCCGAATCCGCCTACAATATCCCACCGCAGAACGTGGTCGGCACGACCGGAGAGACGAGCTACAGCCTTGCCGATGGCGTGCCGACGGTCACCAAGGATCCGGGCATCCTTTTCATCGACGACAAGGCCGGCAAGCCGGTCGGGATCGACATGCATATCGGCCGCCGTCCGATCTTTGCCGCGGGCAATTCCGACGGCGATTTCGAGATGCTGGAATGGAGCACGGCGGGCGAAGGGCCGCGGCTCGGGCTGATCGTCCATCATACGGATGCTGAGCGCGAATGGGCCTACGATCGTGACAGCCATGTGGGCCAGCTGGTGCGCGGGCTCGACGAAGGACCGGATCGGGGCTGGGTCCTTGTCGACATGGCAGCCGACTGGGCGAAAATCTGGCCGAAAGAGCCGCAATGAGCCGCGCGCGCGACGGGATCGAGGCGCTCGGCGCCCGCGTCGGGGCCGATATCATCGGCCAGCGCGACGTGATCGAGCGGCTGCTCATCGGCCTTCTTGCCAATGGCAACCTGCTGATCGAGGGCTTGCCGGGGCTGGCCAAGACCCGCGCGGTGAAGTCGCTGGCAAAGAATCTCGATGCGGCCTTCAGCCGAATCCAGTTCACGCCGGACCTTCTACCCTCGGACGTGACCGGATCGGACATCTACGACGCTTCCACCGCCAGCTTCCGCTTCGAACCCGGCCCGATCTTCGCCAATATGGTGCTCGTCGATGAAATCAACCGTGCGCCGGCCAAGGTGCAAGCGGCGCTACTCGAAGCGATGGAGGAACGGCAGGTCACGATCGGGGGGACGACCCACAAGATGGACCCACTCTTTCAGGTGATGGCCACGCAGAACCCGATCGAGCAGGAAGGCACCTATCCGCTGCCCGAAGCGCAGAAGGACAGGTTCCTGATGCAGGTCAATGTCGTCTATCCGCCGATCGAGGACGAAAAATCCGTGATGGAACTCGTGCGGTCCGAGGAGCAGGCGGCCAATGCCCCGGCGATAGGCGCGGCGGATGGCAATGACGCCGCACGTCCGGCCAGACCGGAGCCGCTCGATCCGCAGATCGTCTTCGACGCACGGGCGGAGATCGCCATGCTCCACATGGACGAGACGGTCGCGCAATATATTGTCGATCTGGTGCAGGCGACCCGTACGCCCGACATGTATGATGCCGAACTGGCTGGCCAGATCGCGGTCGGTGTCTCGCCGCGCGCGTCGATCGGGTTCGATCGCGCATCCCGCGCCCGCGCGTGGCTCATGGGCCGCGATTTCGTGACGCCGGACGATGTGGCAGCCCTCGCCCCCGACATCCTGCGCCACCGTCTGACGCTGAGCTACAGCGCCGAAGGGGCCGGCGTCACCGCCGATCAGGTGGTCACCGGTCTGCTCGAGCGCGTCGCCGCACCGTGAGCGCCGGAGCCGGTGCCGCAGCGGAGGACCCGCGGGTCCGCGTGACCCTCTCGGGTCTGCTGGGGCTTGCGGGCGCGGCCCGCGGCCTGCCTGTCGGTCCGCCATTCACCAGCCGGTCCGCGCTCGAAGGCCGGCGCGGCTCGCGGCTGAGGGGGCGGGGGCTCGATTTCATCGAGTTGCGCGCCTACCAGCCGGGCGACGATGTGCGCACCATCGACTGGCGCGCCTCGGCCCGCAGCGGGGAAACACAGGTGCGGGTCTACCAGCAGGAGCGCGACCGACCGGTGCTGCTGGTTGTCGACCAGCGGATCGACATGTTCTTCGGATCGCAACTCAACATGAAATCGGTCACGGCGGCGGAAGTGGCGGCGCTTCTGGCGCTGCGGTTCCTGCAACAGGGTGACCGGGTGGGCGGGATCGTCCTGTCGGACAGCGGGGTGACCCGGCTGGCGCCGCAACGCAGCCGTGCGGCGCTGCGCCGGTTCCTGTCGGACCTGACCGATGCCAACCGCGCGCTCGACCCGTCGACGCGGGTGCCCGAGGGAGGACCGACGCTCGATGATGCGCTGGCCGAGGTGGAGCGGCTCGCCCATCACGATGTGACGGTCATCCTGCTGAGCGATTTTGCCGCCGCCGACGCGGCGCTTGCGAAACGGTTGGAACGGCTCGGGCGGCACAATGACGTGATCCTTGGCCTCGTCTATGACCCGATGGCGCAGGACCTGCCGCCGGGGGCCCGGGTCACGGCAACGGACGGGCGGCTTAGGCTCAATATCGACACCGGGCTCCAGGCCGACCGCGCGGCCGTCGAAGCGGCGACGCGCCGCCGGCTGGATGCGGTGCTGGCCTGGCCGGAGGAAATCGGCGTGCCGGTGCTCCCGCTCTCGGCCGCCGAGCCAAGCGCTGCGCAACTGTCGCGCCTGCTTGGGGGCGGTTGATGGAGGAGATCACCGCGCCGCCGAGCCTGTCAGAGCTGAACGACCAGCTTCTGCCCCCTGTCGAGCCGCCACCTGTTCCCTGGTGGCCGGCCACCGAAGCGTGGGCGGTGCTGGGCGGGCTGTTGCTGCTGATCCTGCTCGTCCTTCTGGCCCGCTGGCTGCTGCGCCGCCGCCGGAGCCGGTTCCTGCGCGGCCTGCGCGCGCGCGCTCGTTCCGCCGCTCCGGCCGAACTGCCTACACTCCTGCGTCGGGCCGCGCTTGACGCGGAGCCGCGCCGCAACGTTGCGGGCCTGCGCGGACCGGCATGGGTCGCGCATCTGGCCGAGCGGGCCGGACGCCCGGCCCCCCCTGATGCAGAGGGCTGGCTCTCGACAGACAGTTTTGCCCCTGACAGGCGGCGGGCGCACACGCTGGATGCCGACGCGGAAGCGGCGCTGCGCGACTTTTCGGACGCTTACCTTGCGGCGGCCATCACGGCGCGGCAGCGCGGGGCGGGTGCCGCATGATCGTGCTCGCAGCGCCCTGGTGGCTGGGGCTTTTGCCCCTGCCGGTCATCCTCTGGCGGGTGCTGCCCGCCTGGGGCGCGCCGGTGACGGGCTTGCGGCTGCCCTTCCTGCCCATGTTGGCCGAGGCGCTCGGCCGGCGCCCCGTGCGCGGGGCTGCCGTCGCGCGCCGCACCGTGCCGGGATGGGTGGCGATGGGGCTCATCTGGTGCGCGCTCGTTGTGGGTCTGGCCGACCCGCGCCTGCTCGGTGCGCCGCAGGAAAAGCTGACTGCCACGCGCGACCTGATGCTCTCCATCGACCTGTCCGCCTCGATGGACAAGGTCGATTTCGAGGGGCCGGACGGCGCGATGCAGTCCCGCCTGACCGGCGTGAAAGGCGTGGTGTCGCAGTTCCTGGACGCCCGTGACGGCGACCGTGTCGGCATGATCGTCTATGGCGACCGCGCATTCATCCAGGCCCCGTTCACGGAGGACCTGTCGGCGGTGGAAGAACTTCTCGCCGCGACGCAAGCCGGCATGGCCGGACCGAAAACCGCGCTGGGCGACAGTCTGGGGCTCGCCATCCGCGCCTTCGAGACGAGCCGGATGGAAAAGAAGGTTGTGATCCTTCTGACCGACGGGGCTGACACGGGCAGCCGCATGGCGCCCTTGCCAGCGGCGCGCATTGCATCGGACGCGGGGATTGTCGTCCATACGATCGGCGTTGGCGATCCCGACGGCACCGGCGAGGACCGGGTCGATTTCGACACGCTCCAGCAGATCGCAGAGATCACCGGCGGGCGTTTCTTCGAGGCGAGCGACACGGATGCGCTGGAAGAGGTCTATGCCGAGATCGACGCGCTCACCCCTGTGGAGCAGGCGCGCGAGGTCTATCGCCCCGAACAGCCAGTGCCGTTCTGGCCTGCGCTGGCAGTGCTCCTCGTGGCATTTGCCTTTCTCGCCCTTCCGCACAGGCGGTGGGCGCCATGACGTCCGTCCTCGCAGCCCTGTCGGCGTTCCACCTGATCCGGCCGGAGATGCTCCTGCTGCTCGCACCGGTGCTGGTCATCTGGTGGCGGTTGCGGCAGGCCCCAGGGGGTGAAACGGTCGAGGAGGCGCTCGACATTGCACCGCATTTGCGGGCGGCCCTGCAGGCCCGGCCTCCGGGGGGGCTGCTCGGCTGGTTGCGCCCGGCGGATACTTATCTGGCGGCGCTGGTCTTCACCGTGCTGGCGGCCGCCGGTCCGGCATGGGACCGGATCGCGGACCCGGATGCCGACGACGCGCTGCCGGTCGTCATCGTGCTGGAAACCGGGCTGTCGATGACCTCGAACGATATCGACCCGACTCGGCTTGCGCGCGCCAAGCTGAAAATCCGCGACCTGATCGACGGGGATACGAAGCCGCGCCGACGCGGGCTTGTCGCCTATGCCGGCACCGCGCACCGGGTGGTGCCGCTCTCCGACGATCCGGCGCTCCTGCGGATCTATCTCGATGCGATCGGACCGGCGACCATGCCGGAGCCGCACGATGCCCGTCCGGACATTGCGTTGGAACTGGCCGCGGCAGAAGTCGACCGCAGTGCGCGCCCCGCCGCAATCCTTTTGATGCTCGACGATCTGGCAAACGCGGATCGCGCCCGCATCGCGGCGGTCGCATCGGGGCTGCCCACATTCGCGATGATCTATGGCACGCCCGATGGCGGGCGGCAGATCGATCCGCGCAGCGGGGCGCCCGCCGATCCGGGGGCGCCGACCGACCCGGAGGCCATGGCGGCCGATTTGGCAGACCTGTCGATTGCATCCGTGCCCGCAAGTCGTGATGGATCGGACCTGCAGGCCTTCACGCGCTGGCTTGACCAGCGCAGTGCAGAAGCCGCACTCGGCGACGGTCCGTGGCGCGACCGCGGGCGGATATTCCTGTGGCCCGCCGCTTTCTTTCTGGCTTTCGGGTTCCGGCGCGGCTGGGTGGCGCAGCCGGCTCTGGCAGTTCTTTTGTTCCTCTGCTTCGGGGCCGTGGCGGACCCGCTCGCCGCGCAGGGCCAGTCCGATGTGAAGCGCGCTGCAACGGACCCGGCCGCCGACGCGCCCGGGCCGTTGCAGCGCCTGTTCCTGACGCCCGACCAGCAGGGGCGTCTGGCCTATCAGAACCGCCGTTTCGCAACGGCTGCGACCCGGTTCGAGGATCCGGCATGGAAGGCGCAGGCGCTCTATCGCGACGGGCAGTATCTGGCGGCGGGGGACCTTTGGGCCGCGCAGCCGGGCGCGCAGGCGCTGGCGCAGGCCGGAACGGCCTACGTGAAGGGGCGTGAGTATGATCGCGGCGTGGCGCTTCTCGAAGCGGCGGTGGAGGCCGACCCGACGCTCGATTATGCGGTGCAAAATCTGGAGACCGCGCGCGCCATCCGCGACACGGTCATGTCGAGCCGTCAGGCGGGTGCGACGGAAATCGGGGCGGATGAAATCCGCTATGACGCGTCGGCCGAAGTGTCGGAAGGCGCGCGGTCCCGGACCGTCGAGGGCCTGCCTGCGGATGCGGTGGAACAGTGGATGCGCACGGTCGACACCAGCATGTCGGATTTCCTGCGCAGCCGCTTCGCGCTGGAAGCGGCGCAAGGGGGCGGGCAATGAGCGGGGGGCTTTGCATTCGGGGGGCGGTGTCCGCCTGTGCCGTCCTGCTGGCGGGCGCGGCCTGGGCCGCCGATCCGGTGGTGGAGGTCGTGGCACCCGAAGGGCCGCTGACCGTTGGAACGCCCGCCACCCTGCGGATCACGGTCCTGTCGGACAGTTTCTTCCCCGCGCCACCGGTCTTCCCGGAATTTGACGAACCAAACCTTGTTGTCACGCTGCCGCCCAATGCATCTGGGCCGACCAGCAAACGGATCGACGGGGAGACATGGAGCGGCATTGCGCGGCGCTACAGTGTCACAGCTCTCGCGCCCGGAGATGTGACGCTTCAGGGCACGGATCTGCAGGTCACGGTGGGCGACGGGCCGAATGCGGCGCCCCGCACCGTTGCAGTGCCGATGCCGCCTGTCGACCTGTCGGCTATCGTGCCCGACGGTGCCGCAGCGCTCGATCCCTACCTAGCGGCGGATGCGCTGACGCTCACTGAAAGCTGGTCGGTGGAGGGCGAAAGCTTCGAGACCGGCGCGGCGCTCACCCGCAGCGTGATGGTGGAGGCCGGGAACACGCTCTCGATGTTCCTGCCGCCGCTCCTGCCGCCTGCGCCAAACGGCGTGGCCGTCTATCCGGAGGAGCCGTCGCTGTCCGACCGGCCGGGCGAACGGGGCAGAGGTCCGACCGCACGGCGGGAGGACAAGGCGACATATGTCTTCCAATCACCCGGGCAGGTCACCTTTCCGGCTGTGACGCTCGATTGGTGGAACGCCGATGCGGGGCAGGTGGACACGGCCCGCCTGCCGGAGCGCAAGATCAACGTCACCGGCGAACCCCTGTCGGAAAGTACCGACGCTCCCCCGGAGCCGGAGGCGCGTAGGTCGGAAGCCTTGCCTTGGATGGGCATTCTGCTCGTCCTGTCATGGGGCGGGCTGGCCGCTCTTGCTTTGCGCTTCTGGCGGCGCTGGCGGGCCAGCCCAGATGGGCGCGAATGGGCGGCATACCGGGACCTGCGGGCCGCGTGCGGGACCGGAGATGCCGCACGGATCGCCCGATGCCTCGACCGCTGGGCGCAGGCGGGCGGTGCAAGCCGGACGGAATTTGGCGCAGCGGGCAAAGGCGCGGCGGACGCGCTTCTGGCGCTCAACGCCAGCCGGTTCCGCCCCGACCGGCCTGCATTGCCGGGTGACGCGGGCGCCGCGATCGCGCAATCTGCGAGAGACTGGCGGCGGACCCGTCATCGGCGCAGGACACCGCTGCCCGATCTGTCCCTGAACCCGAGCCTGCCTGGAGCCGATACCGGATGATGCCTGACCTGACCGCACCGCCGCAGCGCATGCTCTTGCTCTTTGGCCTGCTCCTTTGGCCGTCTTTGCCCATGGCCCAGACGCCGGCCTATGTCGGATCGGACCAATGCGCGGACTGCCATGCGGAGGCCGCTGACGCTTGGGCCGGATCACATCATGATCTGGCGTGGACGCTTCCCGACGAGGGGCATCTGATCGGAGATTTCGACGGCGCCAGTTTCACCAAGGACGGGGTGACATCGACTTTCGACATGGTCGACGGGCAGCCGTCGATCCTGACCGACGGCCCCGACGGGATGGCCCGCTTCCCGATCACCGGTGTCGCCGGGATCGAACCGCTGCAGCAATATTTGGTGGAAACCGAACCGGGCCGGGTCCAGTCTCTCGACACGGTCTGGGACGCAGAGGAGGAACGCTGGTATCACCTCTATCCCGATCAGGAGCTTGCGGCAGGCGACGGGCTGCACTGGACCGGCCCCTACAAGAATTGGAATGCGCGCTGCGCGGAATGCCATGCGACCGGCTATGTGAAAGCCTATGACCCGCAGACCGACAGCTATGACAGCTGGCAGGCCGAAATCGGTGTCGGCTGCGAGGCCTGCCACGGTCCGGGCGAGGCGCATCTGCAATGGGCCGCAATGCCCGACGGGTTCGACCCGGCCCTCTGGTCGGCCGTGTCGGCGCTGGGGTTCACGGTCAGTTTCGGGGAAGAGGCGCGCGACGCGGAAGTGGAACAATGCGCCGGCTGTCATTCCCGCCGCGAGGCGCTCGGCGACGGGTCACCGTTGCCCGGCACGCCGTTCCACGATGCCTATCGTTTGGCGCTCCTGCGCGAGGGGCTCTACCATGCCGACGGGTCGATCCTGGAAGAGGTCTATGTCTACGGCTCGTTCCTGCAGTCGAAGATGAACACGGCGGGCGTGCGCTGCTCGGACTGCCACGACGTGCACACGGCGCGCGTAAAGGCGGAGGGGAACGGCCTTTGCACCCAGTGCCACAGCCCGGCCGGCAATGACCGGTTCCCGCAGCTTGCGAAGGCGGAGTATGACACGCCCGCGCATCATTTCCACACGCCGGGGACCGCGGGTGCCGAATGCAAGTCCTGCCACATGATCGAGCGCACCTATATGGGCATCGACGGGCGGCGGGACCACAGTTTCCGCGTGCCGCGGCCCGATCTCAGCCTTGCGACCGGATCGCCCAATGCGTGCAATGACTGCCACGCCGACAAGAGCGCGCGCTGGGCGGCCGAAGCGATTGCCGACAATGGCGGCACGCGCGGGGGCACGCCACATCCGGCCAACATCTTCGCCGCCGCGCGGCGGTTCGAGCCCGGCATGGCGGCCGCACTCGCCGATCTGGCGCTATATGACGGGCTGCCCGCGATCCTGCGGGCCACCGCGCTCGATGAGATGCAGCGATACAATGACCCCGAGCAGGCCAAGCGCGTAATGGTGTTGGCCGACGATCCCGACCCGCTCGTGCGGCAGGCGGTGCTGCCCGCGATCCGGCCGGTGCCGGGCACCGAGAGGGTGACGCCGATCCTGCCGCTACTGGCCGATCCGGTTCGCGCGGTCCGGCTCGCGGCCGCGCGGGAAATGCTGGCCCTGCCCATTGCGCGGCTGCCCGAGCCGCACAACAGCAATGCGCGAAACGCCTCGATGGAATGGCAGCGGAGCCTGCGCACCCGCGCCGATTTCCCCGAAACCCAGTTGGTGCTCGGCGGTGCGGCGCTGACGGCGCGCAATCTCGATGCAGCCAGCGCCGCTTTCGCGCGGGCGACCGAGATGGACCCCCAGCTTGTCGATGCCTGGGCAATGCAGGTGCGGTTGCGCGATGCGGTCGGGGACCGGGCCGGCGCGCAACGGCTGATGGATGCGGCTCTGGCGCTCAACCCGCTCGATCCGGTGCTGTTGCGCTGGCGCGACGAGCTGCGGCTCGACTAGGGGCGGCCCACGAAAAAGGCGCGCCCGGGCTGGGGCGCGCCTGTGTCGGACTTTCAGATCAGGCTTACTCGAAGGTCGCCAGATAGGCGATCACGTCGGCGCGATCTTCTTCCTTCTTCAGACCGGCAAAGGCCATCTTGGTGCCCTTGATCATCTTCTTGGGGTTTTCCAGATAGGTCGACAGGTTCTCGACATCCCAGACGAACCCTTCCTCCTTGAGCGCGAGGAACGGTTTGGAATAGCGGAAATCCTCCACCGAGGCGATTTCATTGTCGATGATGCCGTTCAACTGGGGGCCGACGCGGTTCTTCGCGCCATCGCCGACCATGTGGCAGGCCTTGCATTTCTTGAAGACATTTTCGCCGGCCGCGGCATCTCCGTCGGCATAGGCGGGGGCGAATGACAGCGCCAGCGCGGCGGCGGTCAGTGCAGCGAGTTTATTCATCGAATGCTCCATTCGTGACAGCGATTGACTACCCTCGTCTTTCCTTGACCATCTATCTAAGGGGTCGCGCCATCATTCGCCATGCGCCAAAGCGGCGCAAGCGCCCTCGCGCCGGACAGGAGATTGATTGTCCGGCGCGAGGGGTGGATCGGCTTGGGGCGTTGCCGTCTGTCCACGGTATCGAGATAGGGCCTGCGGGGCGGACCGCCTTTCGAGTTCGGGCCATTCGGTTCCGAGATCGGGTCAGGGGGCAGGCGACGTAACGTCACCTTCCGCGCCGTCCGGCAGAAGGTCCGGCGGCGACAGGATATGCGCCCGCCCGAACCCGCCATTGAGCGTCGCGCGCGTGATGTCCACACGCCAGAAAGCGAAGTCGGGAAAGTCGATATAGAGCGCGGATTTCGGGTGCCGCTCCAGAAAGGCGGCGCGGCGCGCCGGGTCGGGCGTGGTGCAGCGGGTGGCGCGGCCCGACAGCATCAGCCGGGCATGCGCGAGCGGATCGCCGCGCCCCTCGATGCCGACCATCAGCGCGCAACGCGGGTCGGCGGCGAGGGCCGCGAAATGCGGGGCAAGCTGCGACAGGAGCAGGACGGGCACCCCGTCCGTATCGCGGGCCATCAGGACGCGGCTCAGCTCCGGTGCGCCGTCCGGGTCGAGCGTGCCGAGCGCGGCCCACGGCGCCCCGTCGATGAGCGCCCGCGCCCGGTCCCGCACACTGTCGTCGACCGGCTGGAATAGCGAAGGTCCGGTCTTGTCTTCCTGCACCATCATCCTGTCCCTTGACCCCGAGCCCTGCCAATCCTGCCCGACCATCCCCGCGCTGCAAAGCGTGATTTGCTGAAGCGGCGATCACGATTGAACGGGCGCGGGGTCCGGCGTTTGACGCCCGCGCATGGCCCTGTCAAATTTCGTTTCAGGAACGTTACACGGCCCTCTTGTGGCTGGCAGGCGGCACCGCTTCTGTGGCAGATCGGTGCGATCCGGCGCGGACAGGCCCGCGCAACAGGAGGAAAAGGGGCACGACATGTGTGGAATCGTCGGCATCGTTGGACGGCCCGATGCGGCCAGCGACATTCTCGCGGCGCTCAAACGTCTGGAATATCGCGGCTATGACAGTGCGGGTATCGCCACGCTCGACAAGGGCCATGTCGAACGCCGCCGCGCTGTCGGTAAGCTCTCGGCCCTGACCGAGTTGCTCCGGCAGGACCCGCTGCACGGGCAGATCGGCATAGGCCATACGCGCTGGGCCACGCATGGCGCACCCAACGCCGAGAATGCCCATCCGCATCAGGCCGGACCTGTCGCGGTCGTCCATAACGGGATCGTTGAGAATTTCCGCGAGTTGCGCGCCGATCTGGAAGCCGGAGGCGCGACCTTCACATCCCAGACCGACACGGAAGTGGTCGCCCAGCTCTGCGCGTCCTTTCTGGCCCGCGGGCTCGGTCCGCAGGATGCGGCTGCGGCGACACTGGCACGGCTCAAGGGCGCATTCGCGCTCTGTTTCCTATTCGAGGGCGAGGACAATCTGATGATCGCCGCGCGGCGCGGATCACCGCTCGCGATCGGGCACGGGCAGGGGGAAATGTTCGTCGGTTCCGACGCTTTGGCGCTCGCCCCGCTGACCGACAGGATCACCTATCTCGAAGAAGGCGACTGGGCGGTTCTGACGCGCGACACTGTCGAGATCTATGACGCGATGGGCAATCTGGCCAACCGCGAGCAGCGGATCGTGTCGGTTGATGCGGTGCTGGTCGACAAGGGCACCCACCGGCATTTCATGGCCAAGGAAATCCACGAACAGCCCTCCGTGCTCGCCTATGCGCTGTCGCATTACCTCGATCCGGCCCGAAAGGCCGTGGACCTGCCCGGACCGGCGCCCGATTTCGCCGCGATGGACCGGCTGCTGCTGGTGGCCTGCGGCACGGCCTACTATGCCTGCCATGTCGCCAAATACTGGTTCGAGCAGATCGCCCGCATCCCGGTGGAGATCGACGTGGCATCCGAGTTCCGCTATCGCAACCCGCCGATAGGCGGGCGCGATGGGGCGATCTTCGTCTCCCAGTCGGGGGAAACCGCCGACACGCTCGCGGCCCTGCGCTATGTACGCGACGCGGGCGGCCATCCGATTGCCGTGGTCAATGTCGCGGAAAGCTCTATCGCCCGCGAGAGCGATCAGGCGTTCGAGATCAAGGCGGGGCCAGAAATCGGCGTGGCGTCCACCAAGGCGTTTACCTGCCAGCTGATCGTGCTGGCGGCCCTTGCCATCACGGCCGGCCGGCAACGCGGCACGATCGTCGCGGCCGAAGAAGAGCGGCTGGTGACGGCGCTGGCGCGCGTGCCTGCCCAGGTGGCCGACGCGCTGGGCGCGGAGGCGCATGTCTCGGAACTGGCGCGCGATCTGGCCAAGGCGCGCGACATCCTGTTCCTTGGCCGTGGCCCGATGTATCCGCTGGCGCTCGAAGGGGCGCTGAAGCTGAAGGAAATCAGCTACATCCATGCCGAGGGCTATGCGAGCGGCGAATTGAAACACGGGCCCATCGCACTCGTCGATGACAGCGTGCCGGTAATCTGTTTCGCGCCGATGGACCCGCTCTTCGACAAGACCGTGTCGAACATGCAGGAAGTGATGGCGCGCGGCGGACGGGTGCTTCTGGCTTCCGATACGGACGGTCTGGCAGAGGCCGCGGACGGGGCCTGGGCGACCCTGTCGATGCCGGCCTGCGATCCGGTCTGGGCGCCCATCGTCTATGCGGTGCCGGCGCAACTGCTCGCCTATCACACGGCGGTGGAGAAAGGCACGGACGTGGACCAGCCGCGAAATCTGGCCAAGAGCGTCACGGTCGAATAGACCTGTCTGGCAACATAGACGAGGGAGCGGTCGCATGGACGCGGATATCGGACTGATCGGGCTGGGCGTGATGGGCGCTAATCTGGCGCTCAACATTGCCGAGAAGGGGCACAGGATCGCGGTCTTCAACCGCACCACGTCGAAGACCCATGCTTTTGTCGAGGCTGCCGGCGATCTGGCCGACCGCATCGTGCCTTGCGAAACGCTGGAAGAGCTGGCCGCGGCCATCCGCCCGCCGCGGCCCGTCATCATCATGGTGCAGGCCGGCGACGCGGTGGACGACCAGATCGCCGCGCTGCGCCCGGTCCTGGCCGCGAACGACATCATCATCGACGCGGGCAACGCAAATTTCCACGACACGCGGCGGCGGTTCGGCGAGCTGGCCGACAGCGGCCTGACCTTCATCGGGATGGGTGTCTCCGGCGGGGCCGAGGGCGCCCGCCACGGACCGTCGATCATGGTGGGCGGCACGCAGGAGAGCTATGACCGCGTGTCGGACGTGCTGACCGCCATCTCCGCGAAATTCGAAGGCACGCCCTGCTGCGCCTATCTGGGCAGCGACGGGGCGGGGCATTTCGTCAAGACGATCCATAACGGGATCGAATATGGCGACATGCAGATGATTGCCGAGATCTACGGCGTCTTCCGCGACGGGATGGGCCTACAGGCCGCCCAGATCGCTCCCTATTTCGCAGCCTGGAACCAGGGACCGCTGGAAAGCTACCTGATCGAGATATCGGCGGCCGTGCTCGACGCGACGGACCCCGAGACGGGCAGCCCGATGGTGGACATGATCCTCGACCGCGCGGGCCAGAAGGGCACCGGCCGCTGGTCGGCGATCGAGGCGCAGACGCTCGGCATCCCGGCGACGACGATCGAAGCGGCCGTGTCGGCGCGGGCCCTGTCGTCAATGAAGGACGAACGGCTGGCCGCGGCCGGCGTCTACGCACACGGGCCGGAGCCGGTCGCGCTCGGCGATGCGCTGGTGGCCGATCTCGAACAGGCGCTCATCGCGGCGAAGATCGCGGCCTATGCGCAAGGGTTCGCGGTTCTGTCTGCCGCGTCGGACGAATATGGCTGGGACCTGCCGATGAGCACGATCGCCGAGGTCTGGCGCGAGGGCTGCATCATCCGGTCGCGCTTCCTGAACGCCATGTCTCAGGCTTTTGCAGCCGACCCGACGCCGGAAAACCTGCTCGTCGCGCCCGAGTTTGCCAAGCTGATGAAAGAGGCGCTGCCCGCGCTGCGCCGCACGGTGGCGCTCGGTGCGACCTCGGGCCTGCCGATGCCGGCCCTGTCGGCCGCGCTCGCCTATGTCAACCAGTACACGCAAGGACGCGGCACTGCGAACCTGTTGCAGGCGCAGCGCGACTTTTTCGGCGAACACGGGTTCGAGCGGATCGACCGCGAGGGCGGCGGCTTCCACGGGCCGTGGGTGCAGGGCGCGGGCTGACGCCTCAGCCCGCCTGTTCCTCCAGCCGGTCGGTCGCGGGCGGCGGTGTCGGCACCAGAGCCGAGATCCGCGCGTAAAGATCATCGTCAAGGTCCAGATGCATCGCAGCGAGCGCAGGCTCGATCTGCGCCGCACTGGTGCCGGAGATGATCGGCGCCGTGATGCCGGGATGTTTCGCCGTCCATGCAATCGCCGCCGTGATCGGGTGGATGCCCGCCTCGGCCGCCAGATCGGACAGGCCCACAGCCGCGTCATGCATCCAGTCAGGCGCATAGCGCGCGGCATACATCTTGTCATGGGTGAGGCGGCCGCCATCCCCGCCACGCGCATATTTGCCGGTCAGAAGCCCGCCGCCCAGCGGTGAATAATTGTAGACCTGCACACCTTCGGAGAGCGCCATGGGCAGGATTTCCACCTCGGCCTGCCGTTTGACGAGATTGTACATCGGCTGCAGCACCTCGGGCGGCCGGAACCCGTGGGCGCGGGCAATCGCAATCGATTTCACCACCTGCCACGCGGCGAAATTTGACACGCCCAAGTGGCTGAACCGCCCGTCATTATAGAGGCTGTTCATCGCCTCCAGCGTCACCTCAAGCGGCGTGTCGGGGTCCCAGCGGTGCAGGTAGAGCAGGTCCACATGGTCGAGTTTCAGCCGTTTCAGGCAGGAATCGAACTGTTGCACGATATTGGCCTGCCCCGATCCGCCGCTCGCCGCGACCTTGGTCGCGACGATGACCTGATCGCGCTCGGGGCGGACCAGATCGCCCAGGATCTCCTCCGACCGGCCGTCTGTATAGCTGTAGGCCGTGTCGAACATGGTGATGCCCGCGTCGCGGCAGGCGGCATAGATTTCGGCGCTGGCACGTGCATCGGCCTTGCCGCCGAACTGCATGGTCCCGAAGGTGAGTTTCGAGACGCGAACCCCGTTCGGTCCGAGCGTTGTATCTGACATTGTAAGCCTCCCTGGTCGCGGTGATCCTTGCGCGGCGATTGACGCTGGTCAAGGTCGGGGCAAGGCCGTAGCGTGCGCCCATGACGAACCGCAAATCATTGATCTTCATCATTGCCACGGTCACGATCGACGCGATCGGCATCGGGCTCATCCTGCCGGTCCTGCCGGAGCTGATCGCGATGCTCCTGACGGAGTCCATCTCCGCCGCCGCGCTCTGGGGCGGCTGGCTGATCTTCACCTATGCGCTGATGCAGTTCATCTTCGGGCCGGTTCTGGGCGGCCTGTCGGACCGTTTCGGACGGCGCCCGGTGCTGCTTGCCTCGCTCTTCGTCATGGGGCTCGACTATCTTCTGATGGCGGTGGCCGGATCGATCTGGCTCCTGTTCGTTGCGCGCACCATCAGCGGGATCGCGGGTGCGACGCATGCAACCGCCACCGCCTATCTGGCCGATATCACCCCGCCCGAGAAGCGCGCCGCCAATTTCGGGCTGGTCGGCGCGGCCTTCGGGATCGGGTTCATTGTCGGGCCGGCCATCGGCGGGCTGCTCGGCACGCTTGGGCCGCAGGCGCCGTTTCTGGCCGCCGCCCTTCTGGCTTTCGCCAATGCCACTTTCGGCTGGTTCGTGGCACCCGAAACGCTTGCGCCCGAGAAACGCCGCGCCTTCGACTGGCGCCGCGCCAACCCGTTCGGGGCGCTCCTGCGGGTGCGGCATTTCCCGGTGCTGGCGGGGCTGGTGCTGGTCTTCTTCCTGTTCAAT
Source organism: Oceanomicrobium pacificus (assembly GCF_009833495.1). GTDB lineage: Bacteria > Pseudomonadota > Alphaproteobacteria > Rhodobacterales > Rhodobacteraceae > Oceanomicrobium > Oceanomicrobium pacificus. The sequence goes on from NZ_WUWG01000003.1 coordinate 198,509, forward strand.
CTCGCGCTCTTTGTCTATCCGGCGATCTGGGCCTATTTCACCATCGAGCGGTTCGCCTGGTCGACGGGCATGGTGGGGCTCAGCCTTGCGACTTACGGGCTCTTGGCGGCCTTCGTTCAGGGGTTCCTGATCCGGATCGTGCTGGCGAAACTCGGTGAGCGGCGGACGGCGATCTTCGGCCTTGTCATGGAAATCGTCGGCCTTGTGATCATCGCCTTCGTGACCAACGGCATCTGGATCTTCATCCTGATGCCGATCACCGCGCTCGGCAACCTCGCCGGTCCGGCGCTGCAGGGCATGATGTCGAACCGCGTGGGTGATGACGAACAGGGCGAGTTGCAGGGCTTGCTGGCCTCGGTGGCCTCGGTCGGTACGATCTTCAGCCCGCTGATGATGACCGGACTGTTCCGCATCTTCACCTATGAGGGCGCGGCCTATTACATGCCCGGCGCCCCGTTCCTGCTGGCGGCCTTCCTGACGGTCATCTGCCTCATGGTCCTGACGCGGATCAAGCGGCTGACCGACATCGTGACCGACAGCGCATGAAAAAACGGCCCGCCTGTGTAGGCGGGCCGTTCCAAGCGCTGGTCCGTCAGGATCAGTTGGGCAGTTCGCCCTCGATCCCTTCGACATAGAAGTTCATGCCGAGCAGCGTGCCGTCATCGGCGGTTTCGCCTTCGGCAAGCCACGGCGTGCCGTCCTGCTTGTTGATCGGACCGGTGAAGGAATGCAGTTCGCCGGCAACGATCGCGTCCTTGATGGCGGTCGCTTCAGCCTGCACGTCGGCGGGGATCTTGTCGGAGAACTCGCCGATCTCGGTCAGACCGGGTGCGATCCCGTCCCAGGTGTCGGTGCTTTCCCATGTGCCGTCCATGACCGCCTGCACGCGGGACACATAGTAGGGGCCCCAATTGTCGATGATCGAGGAGAGCCGTGCGTTCGGGCCGAACTCTTTCATGTCCGACGCCTGGCCGAAGGCATAGATGCCCTTTTCCTCGGCGATGGTCATCGCAGCCGGGCTGTCCGTGTGCTGCATGATCACGTCGACGCCCTGTTCGATGAGCGCGTTGGCCGCATCGGCTTCCTTGCCCGGGTCAAACCAAGTGGAGACCCAGACGATCTTGAATTCGACGTCGGGGTTGGCTTTCTTGGCGGCCAGATAGGCCGCGTTGATGCCGCGCACGACTTCCGGGATCGGGAAGGAGGCAATGTAGCCGATCTTGTTCGTCTCGGTCATCTTGCCGGCAATATGGCCGATGACGGTCCGGCCCTCGTAGAAACGGCCGGAATAGGTGGAGACATTGTCCGCCCGCTGGTAGCCGGTCGCATGTTCGAACTTCACGTCCGGGAACTGCTTGGCCACCTTGATGGTCGGGTTCATGTAGCCGAACGAGGTGGTGAAGATCAGGTCATGGCCGCTCTGGGCCATCTGGCGGATGACGCGCTCGGCATCCGGGCCTTCCGGAACGCTTTCCACGTAAGTGGTTTCGACCTTGTCGCCGAAGGCTTCGACGACCGCCTTGCGGCCCTGGTCATGCTCGTAGGACCAGCCGAAGTCGCCCACGGGGCCGACATAGATGAAGCCGACCTTGGTCTTCTCGTGACCGTCGGCGAATGCCGCGCCGGTCAGACCGACGGCGGCGGTGGCCGCCACGGCCAGGGTTTTGACGAAGTTCATTGAAACTCTCCTTGTTGTCATCGTCACGGGATGGATATCCCCCCGAATGTCTTTCGTTCCGGATTGTGTCACCCGGTTTTGTGGAACACGCGGCCGAGCGAGGCCGGTGCGTTCAGAGCGGCACGACTGCGGTCGGCCGACATGATGACCAGCACAATAATCGTGACCAGATAGGGTGTCATGGACAAATACTGCGACTGGATGGAGATGCCGAGCGCCTGCAGGTTCAGCTGCAGGATCGTGACCCCGCCGAACAGGTAGGCGCCGAGCAGGACGCGCCACGGTTTCCAGCTGGCGAAGACCACGATGGCCAGCGCGATCCAGCCGGCACCGGCGGTCATGCCCTCGGTCCATTGCGGCACGCGGATGAGCGACAGATAGGCGCCGCCCAGTCCCGCACAGGCGCCGCCGAAGGCGATGGCGGCCAGACGGATCAGGATCACGTTGTAGCCCAGCGAATGGGCCGCGTCATGGTTCTCGCCCACCGCGCGCAGTACCAGCCCGGCGCGGCTTCGGGTCAGGAAGAGCCAGATCCCGACCGTCAGCGCCAGCGAGACATAGACCATGTAGTCATACTGGAAGAGGAGCGGCCCGATCACCGGCAGGTCCGACAGGACCGGCAGGTCGAGCTTGGGGAAGCTCGGCGGCTTGATCCCGGCATAGGGCTGCCCGATGAGCGCGGCGAGCCCCAGCCCGAACATGGTCAGCGCCAGTCCCGTTGCCACCTGGTTCGACAGGAGCACCTGCGTCAGCACCCCGAAGATGAGCGAAATGAGCGCGCCGCCGATCGCGGCGGCCACGAGGCCGAGCCAGGGCGACCCGCTCTCGACCGAGATCGCGAAACCGCAGATCGCGCCGAAGATCATCATCCCCTCGACACCGAGGTTCAGCACACCGGATTTTTCGGTCACAAGCTCGCCGAGGGCGGCAAACAGAAGCGGCGTGGCGGCCACGACAAGGCTGGCCACGAGCGCGATCGGGTTCAGTGCGGAAAAGTCCATCAGGCGACCTCCGTCCGGCGGATGCGGACGCGATAGGTGATCAGAATATCCATGGCGAGCAGGAAGAAGAGCAGCATGCCCTGAAAGACGCTGATCGCGGCAGCGGGCAGGGACAGGGTCAACTGCGCGGTCTCGCCGCCGATATAGGTCAGCGCCATGACACCGCCCGCGAGCAGGATCCCGATCGGGTTGAGCCGCCCGAGGAACGCCACGATAATGGCTGTGAACCCATAGCCGACGGGCAGGGCCGGGACGAGCTGTCCCACGGGACCGGCGGCTTCGAACATGCCCGCAAGTCCTGCGAGCGCGCCCGATGTGCCAAGGCAGATCGCGATGATCCGGTTGGCGTTGACCCCGGCAAAGGCGGCGGCCTTCGGCGCCTGCCCGGTCAGCTTGATCTGGTAGCCGAGCACATGGCGGTTCAGAAGCACGTAAGCAATGACGACCGAGGCGAGCGCCACGAGGACACCGGCATGGGCGCGCGAGCCCGATATGATGATCGGCAGTGTTGCGCTGTCATGGAAGAGCCGGCTTTCGGGGAAGTTGAACCCGTCGGGATCGCGCAGCGGACCGGACACAAGCGCCGACAGGAGCAGGATCGCGACATAGACCAGCATCAGGCTGACAAGGATCTCGTTGGCATTGAAGCGGATTTTCAGGAAGGCCGGGATCATCGCCCAGGCAAATCCGCCCGCCGCACCGGCGATGGCCATGACGGGCAGGATCCAGATGCCTTCCATTGGATAGAAGGCCAGACCGGTTGCCCCGCCGGCCAGCGCGCCGATGACAAATTGCCCCTCTGCGCCGATGTTCCAGATATTGGCGCGGAAGCCGAGGGACAGGCCGATCGCGATGAGCACGAGCGGCGCGCCCTTGACCAGCAGTTCTGTGCGCGAGAACGGGTCAAGAAACGGGTCGATGAAGATGATCCGGATCGCTTCGACCGGGTTTTTGCCGAGGATCGCGAACAGGATGCCGCCCGCGATCATGGTCGCGATGACCGCCAGAACCGGCGTCAGACCGAGCATCAGTTTCGACGGCCGCCGCCGTGGTTCAAGCCTCAGCATGGTCGGCCTCCTCTGCCAGGTTGCCGCCCATCATCAGTCCGATCTTTTCCACCGACAGGCCCGCGGCGGGCTGTGGCACCGACAGGGCGCCGCCGGCCAGCACGGCGAACGTGTCGGAAATTTCCATCAGTTCGTCGAGATCCTGCGAGATCACGACCACCGCCGACCCTTGGGCGGCCAGATCGCGGATCGACTGCCTGATCGCGGCCGCGGCGGCGGCATCGACGCCCCATGTGGGCTGGTTGACGACGAGCGCGGCAGGCTTTTGCAGCACCTCGCGCCCGATCACATATTTCTGCAGGTTGCCGCCCGACAGCGCCTGCGCGGGCGTGGCTGCGCCCGGCGTGCGCACGTCGAACCGCTCGATGATGGCGCGGGCGAAGCTGCGCGTGCTCTCGCGGTTGACGAAGCCCAGACTGTCGAGCTTCTGGCGCGACCGTCCGGTCAGAAAGGCGTTTTCTGTCAGAGACATGGCGGGTGCGGCCGCATGGCCGAGACGTTGTTCAGGCGCGGTCAGGAGCCCGAGAATCCGGCGCCGGTCCGGTCCGGTCCGCCCGATATGGCGCCCGCTCAGCACGATCATTTCCTCAGCCACCGCGCGTTCGCCTGTGAGCGCCGCCATCAACTCGTCCTGCCCGTTGCCCGCAACGCCACCGATGCCGAGGATCTCGCCCGCGCGGACCTGGAAGGTGATCCGGTCGAGATCGGTGCCGAACGGTGTCTGCGACGGCAGGCTCAGTTCCATCACCCGCAGGATCGGCTCCCCGGGCGAGAAGCTGCGCGCCTTCGGCATCGCCAGTTCACCGCCGATCATCATCTCGGCCAGCGAACGGGCGGTCTCGTCAGCCGGCGTGCATTCGGCCACGACCTTGCCGCCGCGCAGCACCGTGGCGCGCTGGCAGAGCGTGCGGATCTCGTCGAGCTTGTGGGAGATATAGAGGATCGCCACGCCTTCGGCGGACAGTTTGCGCAAGGTCTGGAAGAGCGTGTCCACCTCCTGCGGGGTCAGGACGGAGGTCGGCTCGTCCATGATCAGAAGCCGCGGGTTCTGCAGCAGGCAGCGCACGATCTCTACCCGCTGGCGCTCGCCCACCGACAGATCACCGACCAGCCGGTCGGGGTCTAGGGGCAAGCCATATTCCTGGCTCACATCGCGGATGCGGGCGGACAATTCGGCACGCGGTGGCGCGTTTTCCATGCCCAACGTGATGTTCTCGGCCACGGTCAGCGCTTCGAAGAGCGAGAAATGCTGGAACACCATCGAGACGCCGGCGGCGCGTGCCTCGCCCGGTTTGTGCGGGGCGAACGGGTGGCCGTGCAGCGCCATCCGGCCGCTGTCGGGCCGCACCAGACCATAGATCATCTTCACAAGTGTGGATTTGCCGGCGCCATTTTCGCCGAGCAACGCGTGGATCTCACCCGGTTCAATGGTGAAAGAGACGTGATCGTTCGCCAGAACGCCCGGATAGGCCTTGGTCAGCCCCTCAATCGTGAGCAGGGTCAAGCAGCGTCTCCTTCACGGATTCTTGTTCTTGTAAGCCGATCTTTTGTTGCATTGCCAAAAGCTCTGCGGCAACCCCTATCGCGATGGCCATGGGGCGTTTGCCAAGGTTTTTTTGACCGATCGGGCAAATAAGTCGCGCAATTGCGGTTTCATCATGCCCCAGATCGCGCAGCCGTTTCTCGAACCGGGCGCGTTTCGTGGCTGATCCGATCAGCCCGACGGACGCCGTCTTGCGCCCCAGCAGCCTGTGGCAGAGTTCCAGATCCATGCCGTGGCTATAGGTCATGATCAGGTGATGCGCCGTATCGGGCGCAAGGGCTGCGGCATCGGCCGGGTCGTGGGCGACCAGTTGCGTTGCATGGGCGGGAACAAGGGCGGGGAAGCGCGCCTTGGCATCATCCACCCATGTGACAGCGAAGGGCAGGTCGCTCAGGCAATGGACAAGGGCGCGGCCGACATGGCCCGCGCCATAGATCCAGACCGGCACCGCCCCGTCCGCCACGGATTCGCTGAATTGCCCGTCGGCGCGGTGCGGCAGCGGTCCGTCCGGTGCCTGCTGCGGGTCAGGCGGCCCAGAAACCAGTTGCCGCGTGAACACACCGTCTGCCGGCAGGTCCGGCAACTCGTCCGCCGTGAACCGCTCCAGGAGCACCCGCACCGATCCGCCGCAGCACTGGCCGAGCGCGGGGCCGAGCGGCTGGCTCAGTTCCTGCCGCGCCCAGGCGCCGCCTTCGCGGATCATCTGCCGCGCGCGGTCGGTCACGTCGAGTTCCAGCGCGCCACCGCCGATCGTGCCGGATTGCCCGTCTGCCCAGACGATCATGGCCGCGCCCACGCCGCGCGGTGCGGAACCGGCGACACTGGTGATGACCGCCCGGACGACGGTGCCGTTGCGGAACACGAGGTCCCGCAGGGGCTGGGTGTCGAACGGGTTGGCGTCGCGTGTCATCGGGTCTCAGCCTTGCCGCCGGGCGGCGCGGGGCGTCCTTGGGTGCGTCATGGTGCGGTCAGCGCGGTCAGCAGCCGTTCCGCCGTTGCCGGTGCGTCGAGCGCCGGATAGCGATCTGACCGCGCCTGTGCGAGCGCGTCCGACAGGGCAAGGAACGCCGAAGTGCCGAGCATGAAGGGCGGCTCCCCGACCGCCTTGGAACGGTAGATCGTCTCTTCGCGGTTGCGCCCCTTGTCCCAGAGCCGGACGGTGAAGCTTTTCGGACGGTCCGAGCAGGCCGGGATCTTGTAGGTCGACGGCGCGTGGGTGCGCAGGCGTCCCTGATCGTCCCAGACCAGTTCCTCGGTCGTCAGCCAGCCGGCACCCTGCACATATCCGCCCTCCACCTGACCGATGTCGATGGCCGGGTTCAGGCTCCGGCCCACATCATGCAGGATATCGGCCTGCAGGATGCGGTTCTCGCCGGTCAGCGTGTCGACAATCACCTCGGTAACAGCCGCGCCATAGGCAAAATAGAAGAAGGGCCGGCCCTGTCCCTTGAACCGGTCCCACTTGATCTTGGGCGTGGCATAGAAGCCGGTTGCGGAGAGCTGAATGCGCGCCTGATAGGCAGACTGCACCAGTTCGGCGAAGGGCAGGGTTTCCGATCCGATCGTCACCATGCCGCCCGCATAGGCGATCTGGTCGGGCTGCACCTGCCAGCGTTCGGCGGCAAAGGCGTTCAACCGGTCGCGGATCGTGTCGCAGGCGGCTTTCGCGGCCATGCCGTTCAGGTCCGAACCGGAGGAGGCTGCGGTGGCCGACGTGTTGGGCACCTTGCCCGTGTCGGTTGCGGTGATGCGCACGGCGTCGAGCGGCTGGCCGAATGCCTCGGCCGCGACCTGCGCGACCTTGGTGTTGAGCCCCTGACCCATTTCCGTCCCGCCATGGTTCAGGTGGATCGACCCGTCCGTGTAGACATGAACGAGCGCCCCGGCCTGATTGAGGTGCGACAGGGTGAAGGAGATGCCGAATTTCACCGGTGTAAGGGCGATCCCGCGTTTCAGGATGGGACTGCCGGCATTGTAGTCGGCGATCTCCTTGCGCCGCGCCGCATAGTCGGAGGATGCGGCCAGTTCCTCCACCATGTCGGCGATGACGCAATCCTCGACCTCCATATGGTAGGGGGTCGTGACCCGGTCCTTCGATCCGGGCGGGCCGTAGAAATTGACCCGTCGCACGTTGAGCGGGTCGCGCCCCAGTTCGGCGGCGATATGGTCGATGATCCGTTCCATCCCGACGAGCCCTTGTGGCCCACCGAACCCGCGAAAGGCTGTGGCCGATTGGGTGTTGGTGCGCAGCCGGTGCGACCGGATGCGGACATTGGGCAGGTAATAGGCATTGTCGGCATGCAGCATCGCCCGGTCCGCCACCGGCAGGGACAGGTCCTGCGCCCAGCCGCACCGCACGAAATGTTCCACGTCGAGCGCCTCGATCCGGCCCTCCGCGTCGAAGCCGACCTCGTAGGCGATGCGCAGGTCGTGGCGCTTGCCCGTGATGACCATGTCATCGTCGCGATCATAGCGCATCTTGCAGGGCCGCCCCGTGGCGCGCGCGGCCACGGCACAGGCCACGGCAAGCGCGTTGCCCTGGCTTTCCTTGCCGCCGAACCCGCCGCCCATCCGGCGCACCGAGACGCGAACGGTGTTGAACGGCTGGCCAAGCGCTTCGGCCACCTTGTGCTGGATCTCGCTCGGATGCTGGGTGGAGGAGTGGACGAGCATGTCGCCATCCTCGCCCGGTTCGGCGGCGGCGGCCTGACCCTCAAGGTAGAAATGTTCCTGCCCGCCAATTTCCATCGTGCCCGATAGCCGGTGCGTGGCCTTCGACAGGGCCAGCTCCGCCGCGCCGCGCGCGAAGGTCAGCGGCGCCTCGAACTGGCTTCCGGCCGCGAGCGCCGCGTCGATGGTCAGGAGCGCGGGCAGGGGCGTGATGTCGACCCGTCCGAGCGTTGCCGCCTTGCGTGCCGCCAGATGGCTCGTCGCCACGACCAGAAAGACAGGCTGGCCGACATAATGGACTGTGCCGTCCGCCAGAAGCGGTTCGTCATGCACCGACGGGGACACGTCATTGGCGGCGGGCAGATCGTCCACCGTCAGCACGGCCACAACGCCGGGCGCTTCTTTCACAGCCTCCAGATCAAGCTTCGTGATCGTGCCATGCGCGACCTCTGACAGGCCGAAGGCCAGATGCAGGCAGCCTGCCGGAAGGGGCAGGTCGTCTGTATAGCGCGCCGTGCCGGTGACATGGCCGACGGCACTGTCGTGGCGGGTCGGTGCGCCGACATGCACTGTCTCGCTCATGCTGCCCCCCGTCCGACGATGCGGGTCTGGCTGAGGGGCAGGCTGTCTTCCAGCCAGTAGCGTTTCAGCAGGTTTGCCGCCGCCTGCGCGCGGTAGCCGGCAGAGGCCCGCATGTCGCTGATGGGTGTGAAATCCTCCTGCATCGCCTGCATGGCTTTTTGCACGGTCTCTTCGGACCAACGCGCGCCCACGAGCGCCGCTTCGGTGGCCGCCGCACGTTTCGGCGTCGCCGCCATGCCGCCGAAGGCCACGCGTGCGGCGGTGACGGTGCCGTCCTCGACCGTGACCGAGAAACAGCCGCAGATCGCGGAAATGTCCTGATCGAACCGCTTGGAAATCTTGTAGCACCGCAACCGGTCGGGCTGGGCGGGGATGAAGATGCTCTCCACGAACTCGCCCGGGCGACGGTCCTGCTTGCCATAGTCAACGAAGAACGTTTCGAGCGGCATGTCGCGCGTCTCCGCCCCATGGCGAAGCCGCAGCGTTGCGCCGAGCGCGATGAGCGCGGGCGGCCCGTCCCCGATCGGCGAGCCGTTCGCGATGTTCCCGCCGATTGTTGCGGCGTTGCGCACCTGCGTCGACCCGTAGCGGCGGATCAGTTCGGCGAAATCGGGGTGCCGGTCGACAATGGCGCCGCGCAGTCGGGACAGGGTGACGCCGGCGCCGACGCGCAAACCGTCCTCCGTTGCGGTGATGGATTGCAGGTCCGTCAACCGGTGCAGGAACACCACCGGTGCGAGCTTGCGCAACTGCTTGGTGACCCATAGGCCGACATCGGTCGCGCCACCCACGATCACCGCATCAGGATTGTCGGCATACCAGTTGGCGAAACTGTCGACCGAGGCCGGCAGGAACGCCCCGTCGAGCGCAATGTCTGACCGGTCTTCGGCGGCGTCCGCCAGCCATGCGGCTTCGTCCCACTCCCAGTCCGGTGCGGGCTGGTCGGCCGCGACACGCGCGGCCCGAATGATCGGCGCATAGCCCGTGCAGCGGCAGAGATTGCCCGCGAGCACATCATCGAAATCCTGACGGCCGTCACGATGCGCGGTGTAGAGCGACATGGTGATCCCGGGCGTGCAGAAACCGCACTGGCTGCCATGTTCGGTCACCATGGCCTCCTGCACCGGATGCAGGCGCCCATCATCCGCGGCCAGCCCCTCGACCGTGCGCACGGCCTTTCCGTGCAGCTGCGGCAGGAAGAGGATGCAGGCATTCATCGCGCGATGCACGAGCCGGCCGTCTTCCAGCGCCGAAACCGTCACCGTGCAGGCCCCGCAATCGCCTTCGTTGCAGCCTTCCTTGGTCCCGGTGAGGGATTCCGTCTCGCGCAGATAGTCGAGCAGCGTTTCGGTCGGATCGGCAGGCGCCAGCCGCCGTTCGGTGCCGTTCAGCAGAAATCGGATCTCTCCCATCAGCTGCCCCGATAGGTCGAATAGCCGAAGGGCGAGATCAGGAGCGGCACATGGTAGTGGCTGTCCTCGGCCATGCCGAAGCGCAGCGGGATATCGTCGAGGAATTTCGGCTCCGGCAGATTGCCCGCGGCACTGTCGAGATAGGCGCCCGCATGGAACAATAGCTCGTATCGGCCGGGCGCCCAGCTCTCCGCCGTCAGCAGCGGTGCATCGCAGCGCCCGTCCGCATTGGTCACATGCTCCGACAGGAGTTTCCGTTCCCCGTCAATCTGATAGAGCGAGATCTTCAGGCCCTCGGCCGGTCGTCCGCTGCTCGTGTCCAGCACATGTGTCGTCAGGCTGCCCATTGTTTCCCCGTTTGATTCTCAAGCCATCTATCAGGCACCCTCGCGGCGCGCAGTTCAAGGGCGGGCGGTGCCCAATCGCGCAAAATCCGCGTTTCCCTTGGACCCGCGGCGCGATAGTTTGGACGCATGAGCAGCCCTGTCCGATTCATCCATTTGCGCACCCATACCGCCTATTCGCTTCTGGAAGGGGCGATACAGGTGAAGGCGCTTCCGAAACTCTGCGAAAAGGACGGGATGCCGGCCGTCGCGGTGACCGACAGCGGCAACCTCTTTGCGGCGCTCGAATTTTCGACCGTCGCGGCGGAGGCCGGCATCCAGCCGATCGTGGGCTGCGAGTTGAGCCTTGCCTACGAGCAGCCCGAGCCGGGCAAGCCGCCACGTCTTGCTCCCATTGTCCTCCTCGCGCAGAACGAGGCCGGCTATGCGCATCTGATGAAGCTCAACAGCTGCAATTTTCTGGAGGACCGGGACCAGATCCCGCATGTCACGCTCGACCATCTGGCGAAACATCATGAGGGGCTCATCTGCCTGACGGGCGGCGCCGAGGGGCCGGTGGGGCGGTTCCTGCAGGACGGCCAGTCCGAAAAGGCCCGTGGTTTGATGCAGCGGCTGCAGGCGCTCTTTGGCGACCGGCTCTATGTCGAGGTCCAGCGCCATCCGGGCGACGGCACGCGCCGGACGCCGGCTGAGGCCGCGACCGAGCCGGGGCTGGTGGCGCTGGCCTATGACCTCGGCCTGCCGCTGGTGGCGACCAACAATGTCCATTTTCCTGTCCGCGACATGTATGACGCGCATGATGCGCTGATCTGCATTGCCGATGGTGCCTATGTCGACCAGCAGGAACCGCGCCGCCGCCTGACGCCTGAGCATTTTTTCAAGACGCAGGAGGAAATGGTCGCGCTGTTCGACGATCTGCCGGAGGCCATTGCCAATACAGTCGAGATCGCGCGCCGCTGTGCTTTCAAGGCCGAGATGCGCGACCCGATCCTGCCGAAATTTGCAGATGACGAGGTGGAGGAATTGCGGCGGCAGGCGCAAGAAGGGTTGAAGGCGCGGCTCGCCGTCATTCCCCATGCGGCACCGGTCGAGGATTATGAAAAGCGGCTCGAATTCGAGCTCGGTATCATCGAGGGCATGGGATTTCCGGGCTATTTCCTGATCGTTGCCGATTTCATCAAATGGGCCAAGGACAACAGCATCCCGGTCGGTCCCGGTCGCGGGTCGGGTGCCGGTTCCCTCGTGGCCTATGCGCTGACGATCACCGATCTGGACCCGCTGCGCTATTCGCTGCTGTTCGAGCGGTTCCTCAACCCCGAACGTGTCTCCATGCCCGATTTCGACATCGATTTCTGCATGGACCGCCGCGAGGAGGTGATCGCCTACGTTCAGGAAAAATACGGGCGTGATCGCGTGGCCCAGATCATCACCTTCGGCGCGCTCCTGTCGAAGGCCGCGGTGCGCGATGTGGGCCGGGTGCTGCAGATGCCCTACGGGCAGGTCGACCGCCTGTCCAAGATGATCCCCGTGGAGGGGGTAAAGCCCGTTTCCATCACCCAGGCGCTGGCCGACGAGCCGCGCCTGCGCGAGGAAGCAAGGGCGGAAGAAGTGGTCGGGCGGATGCTCGATTATGCCGAGAAGCTCGAAGGGCTTCTGCGCAACGCTTCCACCCATGCCGCGGGCGTCGTGATCGGGGACCGGCCGCTCGACGAGCTTGTGCCGCTCTATCAGGACCCGCGCTCCGACATGCCGGCGACCCAGTTCAACATGAAATGGGTCGAACCGGCGGGGCTGGTGAAATTCGACTTCCTCGGCCTGAAGACCCTGACCGTGATCCAGAACGCGCTCGATCTTCTGGCGCAGCGCGGGGTGGAGGTCGATATCGGGGCGATCCCGCTCGACGACAAGCCGACCTATGACCTCTATGCCTCGGCCAAGACCGTGGCCGTGTTCCAGGTGGAGAGCTCGGGCATGCAGGACGCGCTGAGGCAGATGAAGCCCACCTGTATCGAGGATATCGTCGCCCTCGTGGCGCTCTACCGGCCCGGCCCGATGGAGAATATCCCGAAATATTGCAAGGTGAAGAACGGGCAGGAGGAGCTGGAGAGCATCCACCCGCTGATCGACCATATCCTTGAGGAAACGCAGGGCATCATCGTCTATCAGGAGCAGGTGATGCAGATCGCGCAGGTCATGGCAGGCTATTCGCTCGGCGGCGCCGACCTGCTGCGCCGCGCCATGGGCAAGAAGATCAAGGCCGCGATGGATGCGGAGCGGCCGAAATTCGTAAAAGGCGCGCAGGAGAACGGGGTCGATCAGGCGAAGGCCACCGAAGTGTTCGACCTGCTGGAGAAATTCGCCAATTACGGGTTCAACAAGTCGCACGCGGCGGCTTACGCGGTGGTCAGCTATCAGACCGGCTGGCTGAAGGCGAACCATCCGGTCGAGTTCATGGCCGCGGTGATGAATTGCGATATCCACCTGACCGACAAGCTGAACGTCTACAAGCGGGAGGTGGACCGGCTGGAGATCGACCTCGTGCCGCCCTGCGTCAACCGGTCGGAGGCCATGTTCTCGGTCCGCGACGGCAAGATTGTCTATGCGCTGGGCGCGCTGAAGAATGTCGGGGTGGAGGCGATGCGCCTCATCACTGACGCGCGGGCCGACGGGGGGCCGTTTGTCGACCTGTTCGATTTTGCGCGGCGGGTGGACCTCAAGAAGATCGGCAAGCGCCCGCTGGAGATGCTGGCGCGCGCCGGCGCGTTCGACCAGCTTGACGGCAACCGTTGCAAGGTGATGCGCAGCCTCGACCAGCTTGTCGCCTATTCCACCGCCACGCATGAGGATCGCAGTTCCGCGCAGACGAGCCTCTTCGGGGATGGCGGAGAGGACCTGCCCGCCCCGCGCCTGCCGATGCCCGAGGACTGGCTGCCGACCGAACGGCTGTCCGAAGAGCATCAGGCGATCGGTTTCTACCTGTCGGGCCATCCGCTGGACGATTATCTGGGGCCGCTGAAGCGGCAGCGTCCGCCGGTGATGACCCTGACGGAACTGACACAGGCCGCGGCCGGCGGTCCGCTCGCCGCCAAGATCGCGGGGTCGGTCGCGTCGAAACAAGAACGCAAATCCGCCCGCGGCAACCGGTATGCGTTCGTGCAACTGTCAGACCCGACGGGCCTTTACGAGGTCACGGTCTTTTCGGACACGCTGGAAGCGGCACGCGACCGGCTGGAGCCGGGCCAGAATGTCGTGCTCTATGTGGAGGCCAATCTCGAAGGGGACCAGTTGAAGCTGCTCGCACGCTCGGTGCAGCCGGTCGACGAAGCTGTGCAGGATGCCGCGGCGGCGGGCCTGCGCGTCTTCCTCAACGATGAAAATGCGGTGCCATCGCTGCACCGCCGGCTCACCGATCCGTCCATCGTCGGTACCGTGCGCACCAAGGGCCCCGTAGACGTGATCCTGATGCATCCCGACCTGCCAGGCGACGTGTGGCTGGCCCTGCCGGAGGAATATCCGATCAATCCGCAGGTGAAGGGCGCGATCAAGCACATTGCCGGCGTCGCCCATATCGAGGATTTCTGAACCTGCGGACGCGCTGCGCCGCTCCTGCCTACCAGTGCGGCGGTTTCTGGTCCGCAAGCGGGATCGAACCCGGTGTGTCGGCCTCCTGCGCGGCGGCGCGTTCCACCAAAAGCGCGATGCGTCGCTCCATCCGCGCGATCGTCTCGGCCTGCGCGGTCACCACCTCGTTCAGCTCGTCCACCGTACGGGCCATATGGGCCAGCTGGATTTCCAGATCGTCGATGCGGCTGGTCGGGTTGGTGCTCATGCGGCCTCCGGGAAAATCGGTTCGGGCGCGCCGGGGCGCCACGGGTCATATTTGTCCATCACCGCCAGAAACCAGGGCGCCGCGAGCCCGCGATCGAGCCAGCTCACCAGCGCAGCGGGGGCGGACGCGTCGAACCACGGACGGTCGACCATCGCAAACTGCCGGACAAAGGGAAGGATCATCAGGTCGGTGATGCCGGGCGCGGTGCCTGACAGCCAGTCCCTTGTCTCCAGCCTGTTTGCCAGTTCGGCAAGATAGGGCGCCGCCGCCGCCCGTGCGGCCTGTGACCTGTCCGGCGCGTCGTGAAACCGGTATTTGTAGGTATCGAGATGCGGCTTGAACTCCGTGTCGATCCGGTCCGTCAGCGCCTCGTCCCATGTGGCGCGAAAGGCGGTGTCGCCGGATCGGGCCAGCGCCCAGTCCACGACGTCGCGGCTTTCCTCGATCACCGTGCCGTCCGGCAACACCAGCACCGGAACCGTGCCCTTGGGCGAGGCATCCAGCATCGCCGCCGGTTTGTCCCGCAGCCGGACCTCTCGCAGTGCCACGCGCGCCCCGCAGGCGGAGAGCGCCAGACGGGCCCGCATCGCATAGGGGCAGCGGCGGAAGGAGTAGAGGATCGGCAGGGTCATGGCTTGGGCATAAACCGCGCCGCGCCGTGCGGCAAGCGCTCTCGGGCGGTGGCGCGGGGGCGTTGGTGCGTGGTCCGCGGGGGAAATTCCCGTTGGTCCGCATCGACATCCGGTCCGTATGCAGGCTAAGTGTCCCGGCACAGGACAGGATGACAGGTCGGAGGAACGGGTGACGTTCGATCAGCGGGAATTGCGCAATGCGCTCGGCCGGTTCGCGACCGGGGTCACCATCGTGACCACGATGACCGATGACGGCCCGCTTGGCATCACGGCCAACAGTTTTGCCTCCGTGTCGCTTGACCCGGCGCTGGTGCTCTGGTCGCCGGCGCGCAAGTCGGCCCGTTTCCCCGCGTTCGAGGCGGCCGACTATTTCGCCATCCATATCCTTGCCGCCGACCAGCGCGACCTGTCGGAGCGGTTCGCACGTTCGGGCGACGCGTTCCATGATCTCGATTTCGGACGCGGCTTGGGCGATGCGCCGCTGCTTGACGGTTGTGCCGCGCGGTTCGAGTGCAAACATGCGGCGGGTCATGATGGCGGCGATCATCTGATCGTTGTGGGTGAGGTGCAGCGCATTCAGGAAGCCGATCGCGCGCCGCTCATCTACCATCGCGGTGCCTATGCCGGACTGGCCTGATCCGCGCCTCCGGCTTGCCCCGTTCCCGCCCTTGGGGTAGGAGACCCCCGATCAAGGCTCGCAACAGGTTTTCCCATGGCTCGCAACAAGAAGCAGAAGGTCCGGCGCCCCCGCGCGGAGACGCCCAAAGGGTTCCGCGACTATTTTGGCGCGGACGTGACCGAGCGTGCCGCGATGCTGCGCGACATTACCGACATCTACACGCGCTACGGCTTCGATCCGCTGGAAAGCTCTGCCGTGGAAACCGTGGAGGCGCTGGGCAAGTTTCTGCCCGATGTGGACCGCCCGAACGAAGGGGTTTTCGCCTGGCAGGACGAGGATGAGAGCTGGATGGCGCTGCGCTACGACCTGACGGCGCCGCTGGCGCGCGTCTATGCGCAGCACCGCAACAGCCTGCCGAGCCCCTATCGCCGCTATGCGGTCGGCCCGGTTTGGCGCAACGAGAAGCCGGGTCCGGGGCGCTACCGCCAGTTTTACCAGTGCGATGCAGACACGGTCGGCACGCCGACGGTGGCCGCCGACAGCGAGATTTGTGCCATGCTGTCCGACACGCTGGAGGCTGTGGGCATCCCGCGCGGCGACTATGTGGTGCGGGTCAACAACCGCAAGGTTCTGAACGGCGTGATGGAAGTGGCGGGGCTTGTCGATCCCGACGACGCAGACGCTTTTGCCCATGAACGCGGCATCGTCATGCGCGCCATCGACAAGATCGACCGGCTGGGCGAGGAGGGCGTGCGTGCGCTCATCGGGGCAGGCCGCAAGGATGCTTCGGGCGATTATACCGACGGGGCCGGCCTGTCCGATGAGCAGGCCGATATCATCATGGACTTCATGTCGGCGCGCCGCGACAGCGGGGCCGCGACCTGTGCGCGGCTTGGTGAACTGGTCGGCGGCAGCACCGCCGGGCAGGAGGGCGTGCGCGAGTTGGAAACTATCGCGGAACTGCTCGACGCGCAGGGCTATGGGCCCGACCGTATCCTGATCGACCCGTCCGTTGTGCGCGGCCTTGGCTATTACACCGGCCCCGTCTTCGAGGCCGAACTGACCTTCGACATTCTCGACGAGAAGGGCCGCAAGCGGCAGTTCGGTTCGGTGGCCGGCGGCGGGCGCTATGACGATCTGGTCAAGCGCTTCACCGGTCAGGACGTGCCGGCCACAGGCGTCTCCATCGGGGTCGATCGGCTGCTCGCAGCCCTGCGGGAAACCGGCCGGATCGGCAGCAGCGTGGCCGGACCGGTGATCGTGACCGTCATGGACCGCGACCGGATGGCCGACTACCAGACGATGGTGGCCGATCTGCGCAATGCGGGTCTGCGGGCGGAAATGTATCTCGGCAATCCGAAGGATATGGGCCGCCAGCTCAAATATGCCGACCAGCGCGAAGCACCGGTCGCGGTCATCCAGGGCGGCGACGAGGCCGCGCGGGGCACCGTTCAGCTCAAGGACCTCGCTCTGGGGGCGCGCCTCGCCGCCGAGATCGAGACCAACGAGGAATGGAAGGCCCAACCCGCGCAGGTGGAAGTGCCGCGCGACGCGCTGGTGGCCGAGGTGCGGGCGATGATCGCGCGTGCCGATGGCGGCGGGGTCTGAGCCGGTGCAGACGGGGCGCGCCTATCTCGATGACGGACGGCTGGGCGAGTCGCTCGGTGCGCTCAGGGCCGAGGTCGGGCGCTGCCTGATGCATTTCGTGCAGGCCGGCGCGGAACAGGTGGAGCCGGCCGCGCTGCTGCCTGCCGACATCCTCATCGACCTCTATGGCGAGGATTTGCGCGCGCGGGCCTATACGACGCAGGACCCGGTGCTGGGCGAATTCATGTTGCGTCCCGATTTCACGGTGCCGGTCGTGCAGTTGCACACCGAACTGGGCATGGAGCCGGCCCGCTATGCCTATGCCGGATCGGTCTGGCGGCGGCGCCAGCCCGGCACGTCGAGCCCGACCGAATATCTGCAGGCGGGCTTCGAACTGTTCGACGGCAGCGATCCGGCTGCCGCCGATGCCGAAGTTTTCGCCACCATTGCAGGCGCGCTGGGTGATCTGCCGGTCCAGCCGGTGACCGGCGACATGGGTCTGGTGCGGGCCGCGATTGACGCGCTCGATACATCGGAGCGGCGCAAGAAGGCGCTGCGCCGCCACCTCTGGCGGCCGGAGCGGTTCCGCAGGCTGATCGAGCGCTTTTCCCGCCCGGGCGGTGCTGCGGCCGATCATGGCGCGTTGCTCGACGATGCTGCGAAACGTGGCGCGGCGGCGGTCATTGCCGATGCGGGGGCCGGGATCGGGCTGCGCACGGCCGAGGATATCGCGGCGCGGCTCGATGCTCTGGCCGAGGACCGCGCAACACCGCCGCTTGCCGCCGCTGATCTGGACCTGATCGGTGCGGTTCTGGACCTGCGCGGCAGCATGGCCGATGCGGTGCGCGGCATGGCGGCCATCGCCGCTGAGCGGAGCGCCTTGCAGCCCGCTGCCGACATGCTCGCGGCCCGTGCAGAGGCATTGGCGGCCCAGAAGCTCGATCCGGCGGCTCTGGCCTTCGAGGCCGGGTTCGGCCGGACCACACTGGAATATTATGACGGGTTCGTCTTCGGCTTCAGCGCACCCGATGCGCCCGACCTGCCGCAGATCGCGCAGGGCGGCCGCTATGATGCGCTGACCCGCGTGCTCGGGCAGGGCGCGGGCATTCCGGCGGTGGGCGGGATCATCCGGCCCGAGGCGCTTCTGGCCCTGCAACGGAGGCTTGGATGAGCGTGAAACTCGGACTGCCCTCCAAGGGCCGGTTGCAGGACAAGGCCATCGACTGGTTCGCGGCCCGCGGCATCCATGTGAATCGCAGCGGTTCGGGCCGCGAATATGCAGGCCGCGTCGAGGGGATCGACAATGTCGAACTCGTGCTTCTGTCCGCGGGCGAGATTCCGCGTGAACTGGCGGCAGGGCGCATCCATCTGGGCCTGACCGGGCAGGACCTTGTGCGGGAGAAAATCCCCGGCTGGTCGGACCGGGTGGTCGAAATGGTCGAAACCGGCTTCGGATTCGCCGATCTGGTGCTCGCCGTGCCCTCGGCTTGGGTCGACGTGGACGGGCTTGATGATTTCGACGCGGTGGCCGCAAGCTTCCGCGAGCGCCACGGGTTCCGTCTGCGGATCGCCACCAAATACCATGTGCTGACGCGGGAGTTCCTGCGCCGCCACGGCGTGGCCGACTACCAGCTTGTCGACAGTCAGGGCGCCACCGAGGGCACGGTGAAGAACCTGACGGCCGAGGCGATTTGCGACATCACTTCATCGGGCGAGACACTGTCCGCCAACCACCTTAAAATCCTGCGCGACGGGTTGATCCTGCGCTCGCAGGCGACGCTCTTTGCCGCGCGTGGCGCGGACTGGACAGGTGCCGCGGAGGACGCCCGGCAGGCGCTGGCCGAGCGGCTCGGGACAGAAATTCCGGTCGGCCCCTATGCCTGAGGGCCGGCCGCGCCCCGCAACCGTGCGGACCGTGGCCGACCTGCGCGCCCGCGTGGCTGGCTGGCGGGCCGGGGGCGCCCGCGTCGGACTGGTGCCCACAATGGGGGCGCTCCATGACGGCCACCGCGCGCTTGTCGAGGCCGCGCGGAAGGAAAATGACCGCGTGATCACCACGGTGTTCGTCAATCCGACCCAGTTCGGCCCGACCGAGGACTTCGACGCCTATCCGGCAGACCTTGATGCCGATCTCGACCTGCTGGCCGACGCGGGGGCCGACCTTCTGTTCGCTCCGCAGGTCACGGAAGTCTATCCGCACGGGTTCGCGACAGAGGTGCGCGTGGCATCGCCCATGGTGTCGGTGCTCTGCGGCGCGCGCCGTCCCGGCCATTTCGACGGGGTCACGCAGGTGGTCGCAAAACTCCTCAACATGGCGCAGGCCGATCGCGCCTATTTCGGCGAGAAGGACTGGCAGCAGCTGGCTGTTGTCCGGCAGATGGTGCGCGACCTGAACCTTCCCGTCGATATCCGGTCGGTGCCGACGGTGCGGGCGGCGGACGGGCTCGCACTTTCGTCCCGCAACGCCTATCTCGATCCGGCCGAGCGTGCGGTTGCGCCACAGTTGAACGCGACATTGCGGGCGGTGGCCAAGGCGATCCGGTCCGGCACCGCACCCGCGGCGGCAACGGCATCCGGCGCGCAATCGCTGCGCGATGCAGGCTTTGCACATGTAGACTATCTCGATTGCCGGGACGAGATCACGTTGGAGCCTGTTGACGGAGTGCCTGCACCTCGGGGTGCACGGCTCTTCGTTGCAGCCCATCTGGGACGCGCGCGTCTCATCGACAACTGGCCTGTTGCGGACTGATCCTTCCGCCTAGCGCAGGCCGAGGTCGCTCAAGGCCCGGTCAAGCTCTTCGGGCAGGTCACTGTCGCCGTCCCGGCGCTTTGGCAGATCGCGCGGCGCATCTTCGGGTTTCAGGTAGCGCCAGCCCTGAAAAGCGCGGCGCGGTGCAGCTTCCGTGAGCACGAGGTCGGGGTCGAAAATGATCTCGCAACGGCGGATGCCGTCCGAGCCGAACACCTCTTCCAGCCCAAGAATCCGCTGACGCGCCAGAATCACGCCCTTGAAGACCCAGTAGAGCGACCCGCCGTCGAGCAGCTCGTCCGCCCGTTTCGGCCACATGCGCGTCACATGGCTCGGACGCCAGTCGAGGCCAGCCGCCCGCGCCGCATCGGCCCGCGCAACGCGCCAGCGCAGAAGGTCGTCGGGACTGTCCGTTCCGACGCAGAGTTTGACGAGATGGAGCGGTCCCTTGGCCATGCCTCAATCCTGAAATCCGGGTCGCCCAGAGCTAGCAAAGCGGGCGGGCGGGCGAAAGGGGCGATCCGGTCCTCGGGCGCCGGGGCCTTTGTTGACCGGACGGGGCCGCCGGGCCTATTGTGGGTGCCCCGCCGGAACAGGCCGGTCCGCAGGCCGGACCGGTGCCCCGGGAAACGGGACCGCAGGCCGGATAGCAGGAGTGGGTCATGGAGCGCTTTGCCGCACCGATCTCGGAAACCATCTGGGACATGAAATACCGGTTCAAGGAACCGGGCGGTGTGCCTATCGACGCCACGGTCGAGGATAGCTGGCGCCGCGTGGCCCGGTCGCTCGCCGCCGTGGAAGAGCCCGGCGCACGCGACGATTGGGAAGCGCGGTTCTATGACGCGCTGGAGGATTTCAAGTTCCTGCCGGCCGGCCGTATCCTTGCCGGCGCCGGAACCGGGCGGGCGGTGACGCTCTTCAACTGTTTCGTGATGGGCACCATCCCCGACAGTATGGGCGGCATTTTCGACAATCTGAAAGAGGCGGCGCTGACCATGCAGCAGGGCGGCGGGATCGGGTATGATTTTTCCACCATCCGGCCCAAGGGCGCGGCGGTGCACGGTGTCGGGGCGGACGCGTCGGGACCGCTCAGCTTCATGGATGTCTGGGATGCGATGTGCCGCACCATCATGTCGGCCGGGTCGCGCCGGGGCGCGATGATGGCCACCCTGCGCTGCGATCATCCCGATATCGAGGATTTCATCGCCGCCAAGCAGGATGCGGCGCGGTTGCGCATGTTCAACCTGTCGGTTCTGGTCACCGATCCGTTCATGGATGCGGTCAAGGCGGACGGTCCCTGGGATCTTGTTTTCGAGGGCCGTGTCTACCGCACGGTGCAGGCGCGCGACCTGTGGAACCGGATCATGCGCGCGACGTATGACTATGCCGAGCCGGGGGTGATTTTCATCGACCGGATCAACCAGCGCAACAACCTCCACTATGCGGAAACGATCAGCGCGACCAACCCGTGCGGCGAGCAGCCCCTGCCGCCTTACGGTGCCTGCCTGCTCGGGTCGATCAACCTCGCGCGGCTGGTCGATGACCCGTTCGGTGCGGCGGCCGGCATCGACGAGGCACGGCTTGACGACCTTGTCGGCACGGCGGTCCGGATGATGGACAATGTGGTCGACGCGTCGCGCTTCCCGCTGCCCGAGCAGGCCGCCGAGGCACAGGCCAAGCGGCGGATCGGGCTTGGTGTGACCGGCTTGGCGGATGCGCTCCTGATGATGGGGCTGCGCTATGGCGCGCCGGAAGCCGCGCGCCAGGCCTCGCGCTGGTTGCACCGCATCGCCCGCGCGGCCTATCTGGCCTCGGCGCGTCTGGCAGCCGAGAAGGGATCCTTTCCGCTCTATGAGGAAGCGCCGTTTCTGGCGTCGGACATGATGCAGCGGCTGGGGCCGGAGGTGCAGGACGCGGTGCGCGAAAACGGGATCCGCAACGCGCTTCTGACCTCGATCGCGCCCACCGGCACGATCAGCCTCTATGCGGGCAATGTGTCGAGCGGGATCGAACCGGTCTTTGCCTATGCCTACAAGCGCAAGGTGCTGCAGCCCGATGGCAGCCGTGTCGAGGAGGAGGTCGTCGACCATGCGGTGCAGCTTTGGCGCGCTTTGCACGCGGACGCACCGTTGCCCGACCATTTTGTCGACTCCCAGTCGTTGACGCCTGCCGACCATGTGGCGATGCAGGCGGCGGCACAGGATTGGGTCGACAGTTCGATATCCAAGACCATCAACTGCCCCGAGGATATCTCCTTCGAGGCGTTCAAGGATGTCTACATGGCGGCCTGGGATCAGGGCTGCAAGGGCTGCACCACCTACCGCCCGAACGCCGTCACCGGCTCGGTGCTGAGCGTATCGGAGAAGAGTGAGGACGCACCGCAGGCCGATCAGGGCGCGGACGTGGTCTATATTGCCGAACCGCTCGACCGGCCGGAGGCGCTCGAGGGCAACACTTACAAGATCAAATGGCCAGAAACCGAACATGCGATCTACATCACGATCAATGATGTGGTGACGGGCGGCACCCGCCGGCCGTTCGAGGTGTTCATCAATTCCAAGAATATGGAGCATTTCGCCTGGACTGTGGCGCTGACGCGGATGATATCTGCCGTGTTCCGGCGCGGGGGCGATGTGAGCTTCGTGGTTGAGGAACTGAAAGCCGTTTTCGACCCGCGCGGCGGCGCGTGGATGGAGGGGCGGTACGTGCCCTCGATCCTGGCCGCGATCGGCGGGGTGATCGAACGGCACATGATCGAGATCGGGTTTCTGGCGGGCGAGGGGCTCGGCCTCAAGTCCGACCCCCATGCCGCGCCGGAGGCCGAGGTCAAGGCCGTGGGCGAGGCACCGCGCGGACCGGCCTGTCCGAACTGCGGCCAGTATGCGCTGCAGATGGTCGAGGGCTGCATGACCTGCATGGAGTGCGGACACAGCAAATGCGGGTAGCAGGCAGCAGACGGGCATGAGCCGCGACGGCCATTTCGACGCGGAAATTGCGCGCGACTATGACCGGCTGCACGGGCCGGCCAAACCTTCCGATCTGGACCCAATGATCAATCTGCTGGTCACGCTGGCGGGCGATGGAGCGGCGCTGGAATTTGCGATCGGCACCGGCCGCGTCGCGCTGCCGCTGGCGGCCCGCGGTGTGCAGGTCTCGGGGATTGAGATGTCGCAGCCCATGGTGGACCGGTTGCGCGAAAAACCGGGTGGCGACGCGATCGACGTCAAGATCGGCGACATGGTGGCGGCGCGCAAGGGCAGCGGCTATGCACTTGTCTATCTGGTCTACAACACGATCGACAATCTGGTGACCCAGAGTGGCCAGTTGGCCTGTTTCACAAATGCCGCGCGGCATCTGGCGCCGGGCGGTCGGTTTCTGGTCGAAACGCTGGTGCCGCCGCTGCGCGATCTGCCGCGCGGGCAGACGGAACGGGCTTTCAGCCACGGCCACGGGCACTGGGGCATCGACCGGTTTGACCTCGTGACCCAGCGCTATACGTCGACCCATTTCCGCGAAGACCCGCAAGGCATCCGCCGCACCACCATTCCGTTCCGCTATGCGTGGCCATCGGAACTGGACCTGATGGCGTTGATGGCCGGATTGGAACTGGAACAGAGGTGGGCCGGCTGGGACCGCAGCCCGTTCACCGAAGACAGCCGCCAGCATGTGTCCGTGTGGCGCAAGCGGCAGGCGTGACGCGGCCCGTCAGTCGAACAGCGTCTCTGCCGCCGCGACGATCTCCCGCGATCCGAAGGGCGCATTGACGAGCGCCATGCCGCTGCCGGTCATCCCGCGTCCCTTGCCCATGTCGAACCCCACTTCCGACACCAGGGGCCGGAGCGGGCGCAGACCGGCTAGAAGCGCCGTGTGCCGCGCCTCCGGCAAGATCGGATACCAGATTGCGAGGCTGGCCTCGGGCCATTTCCGCACCAGCTTCAGTGCGAATGCTGCCGCACTCTCATATTCGGATTTGATCTCGTAGCTCGGGTCCACGAGCACCAGCCCCTTGCGCGGCCGGGGCGGCGACAGGGCCAGCACACCCTCATATCCGTCGCGGCGATGCACTTCCGCGCCGAGCGGGCCAAGGGCACGTTTCAGCGCGGCATTCTCGGCCGGATGAAGCTCCATCAGGGCGATCCGGTCGTCGGGCCGCAGGATCTGCCGCGCGATCATCGGAGAACCGGGATAGGCTGAAGGCCCGTGCCTGTCGCGCACCGTGTCCACGGCATCTTTCAGCGGACCGTCCGGCAGAGCGACGCGCCCGATGCCGGTTGCCGCTTCGCCGGTCTTCAGCGCCTCGGGAGCGGACAAATCATAGAGCCCGCGCCCGGCATGGGTTTCGAGATAGCTGATCGCCCGGGGCTTGCGCGTCAGACGCGCGAGCAGTCCCGCAAGGATCATGTGCTTGTGCAGGTCCGCCGGATTCCCGGCATGATAGCCATGTTGATAGGACAGCATGGCCCAAGCGGCTAACCGATCCCGTCTTCCTGTGCCAGCATTTTCGGATCCTGCAGCGCGTAGGACCGCCAGACGCGCCCGCCAGACTCGCCCCATGTGACGGTCACGAGGAAGAGCCGGTCGGCACTGATGCCCAGAAGCAGGACCGCGACCGGCTGGCCGGCTGCGGCTTCCGTGCCGGTTCCGGCAAATTGCGGCAGGCGGCTCATCGCGCAATCCATACGCGCGCCGAGCGCGGGATCGTCGCCGGGGTCGAAACCGTCTGGAAGGTCGGCCCATGCCTCGTCGCGGGCATCCGCGGGCAGGGCGGCAAGGGTCACGGGCGCGGCAAGGTCGGGCAGGGCAAGCCGCAAGCCGTCCGCGCCGTCCGCCGCGATCGCAAGCGGTTGCGCCGCACCCGGCGGCAGCGGCATCGCCTGGTTGCCCATCTCGAGTTGCGCGGCACGCGGTTGCAAGGTCCATTCGGCCGCCAGGCGCGGCAGAAGGTCGGGCAGTGCGGCCGCGTCGCCATAGGCACAGAGGCTCTCGCGCGGGCCTTGCGCGGCCGCGGCGGTGGTCAGGCCGGCCAGCAGGAGCGGCACGGCAATGAAAGTGGTCAGTCGCATGGTTGGGGGCCCTTGCGTGATCGGGGCCGCGAGCCGATCCCGCGGCGCAGCACCCCAGATCAAGCACTTTGGCGAAGGGATTGGAATGGCAGGGCACTGTTCTTTGCTGCAGTGCGACAAGGCGCCGCGCCGGAAGCGCAGCGGCAGCGGGTGAATTCGTCGGTCTGCTGGCTTAGGTCATGGGCCGAGGCGGCGCGTCCGCGCCGTGCACAGCATACATGCCCCAAGAAGGAGAGAGCCTATGAAAACCGGCTACAAACTGCCCGAGGTCACATTCCACACCCGCGTTCGCGACGAGAGCATCGAAGGCCCGAACCCGTTCCGCTGGGAGGACAAGACCACGTCCGACTATTTCAAGGGCAAGCGGGTCATCCTCTTCTCCCTGCCGGGCGCCTTCACGCCGACTTGCTCGACCTACCAGTTGCCGGGCTTCGAGAAGGGCTTTGCCGAGTTCCAGGCCGAAGGGATCGACGCGATCTACTGCATGTCCGTGAACGACAGTTTCGTCATGAACAAATGGGCGCAGGACCAGAAACTGGAAAATGTCGGCGTCATACCCGACGGATCGGGCGAGTTCACCCGCCGCGTCGGCATGCTCGTGCGCAAGGACAATCTGGGTTTCGGCCTGCGGTCCTGGCGCTATGCGGCCATCGTCAATGACGGTGTGGTCGAGGCATGGTTCGAGGAGCCGGGCCTGTGTGACAATCACAGCGAAGACCCTTACGGCGAGAGCGCGCCGGAAACCCTGCTGGCCTGGCTGAAAGAGGCGAATGCCGAACAGGCCGCCTGAGGCTTCCGGTGCCTGCGCCCGCGCGGGTGCGGGCCTGACCGTCGCCGGCCATTGACAGCCGGCGGCGAATCCCTATAACCGCGCACTTCGGTGCCTTGCGCCGCATTTATTGGTGTTTGTGGCCCCCGCGAGGGGATGCCTGTCGCCCAAGGGCAAATTGGCCTGCGGGAAAGGAAAGCACCTTTCATAGTGATGAAAGGATCCAGCCGTGACCAAACGCACGTCTGCCAAGTACAAGATCGACCGCCGCATGGGCGAAAACATCTGGGGCCGTCCGAAGTCCCCGGTGAACCGCCGCGAATACGGCCCGGGCCAGCACGGCCAGCGCCGCAAGGGCAAACTGTCCGATTTCGGTATCCAGCTGCGCGCCAAACAGAAGCTGAAAGGCTACTATGGCGACCTGACCGAGAAACAGTTCCGCCGCATCTATGCCGAAGCCGAGCGTCTGCGCGGCGACACCGGTGAGAACCTCGTCGGCCTGCTCGAGCGCCGCCTCGACGCCGTGGTCTACCGCGCCAAGTTCGTGCCGACCGTCTTCGCCGCCCGCCAGTTCGTGAACCACGGCCATGTGCTGGTGAACGGCAAGCGCGTGAACATTCCGTCCTACCGCGTCAACGAAGGCGACGTGATCGAGATCCGCGACCGCTCCAAGCAGCTGGCCGTTGTCCTCGAAGCCGTTGGCCTCGCCGAGCGTGACACGCCGGACTATATCAACGTGGACACGTCCAAGATGACCGCCGAGTTCGTGCGCACCCCGTCGCTGGGTGATGTGCCTTACCCGGTGATGATGGAACCGAACCTCGTCGTCGAATTCTACGCCAAGAACTGATCCGGTTCTGGCAACCCGATACGAAGGGGCCGTTCCTGCGGGAGCGGCCCTTTTCTTTTGCGCCGCCCCGCATGGATCCGTCCCCGCACCTGTGGAGCGCAAGCAATGACCCGATCCAGACCCGTTCTTCATCTTTTCTGCGGCAAGGCCGCATCGGGAAAGTCGACACTGGCCGCCCGCATTGCGGCAAGGGAGGGCGCCCTTCTGGTGTCGGAGGATGGCTGGCTTCACACGCTTTTCGGGCCGGACATGCGGAGCCTCGACGATTACGTCGCCCGTGTTGCGCGGCTGCGTGCGGTTCTGGGGCCGCATCTGGCGGACCTGCTGGGGGCAGGTCAGTCTGTCGTCCTTGATGCGCCGGCCAACACCGTCGCCACGCGGGACTGGATGCGCGGCCTACTGGACGCCAGCGGCGCGGATCACATGCTCCATGTGATCGACGTTCCGGACGATGTTTGTCTGGCGCGGCTTCGGGCGCGAAACGCGTCCGGCAACCATCCGTTCACGCTGTCTGAGACACAGTTCAAGCGGCTATCGCAGCATTTCGTGCCGCCTGCCGCCAGCGAAGGGTTCAAGGTCGAGCAGCATAATGTAACCGGCTAGCCGGTTCGTCAGGCGCTCCGGGCGATATAGCCCATACTCGTTCGACTGGGTGGTCCGGACGCAAATGGATGCACCGTCACATCTGAAAACCCCGCCGCGCCAAGCTCTGCAACCAGATCATCGGGGCGCAGTGTCCGGTGCTGCCAGCGCATCCAGACAAGTGCATTGCACCAGTGCGGCTTGCTGGCGACCAGAAGCAATGTTCCACCGGGGTGCAGGAGCATCCGCAGATGCCGCAGGGCCGCGCCGGTGTCGGGCAGATGCTCGATCACATGGGCGCAAAGGAGCGTATCGAACCCTGCGCTCCCGACCCATCCGTCGCCGAGCGCACCCTGCCGGCAGGTGACCGGCAGCGCGCAGGCCGACAGGGTGGCGCGGGCCTGATCGAGCATCGGTCGGGACGGGTCGACGAGCGTCAGCGGTCCCGGCCGAGCGGCCTGTTGCGCATAGGCGAGCGCGAAATCGCCCGCGCCCGTCCCGATATCGGCCACCGCGCCGCCCGGCGCGAGCGCACCCGCCCGGTCGGCGGCCGAGACGAATTGCCCGTAAGCCCGCGCATAGCCCAGCCGCGTGACCGTGCGCCGCCACGCATCGGCGGCGCGGTCGTAGCGGCGCACCAGTCGCGGGTGGGCAGGCAGGGCCGGATCGCTCATGGCCCAAAGCGTCCCACAGCGGCGGCCATGCAGGCAAGGGGAAGAAACGCACAGGCTCGCGGCTTTCGCGCTGGCCCCAGCACGCGATCTTGGGTAGGAGCGGCGCATGGCCCTTTTCCCGACTTTCGCGCCTGTTCCCGTCACAGACGCCCATCTTCTGCCGCGCTGGCGCCGGCCGGAAACGCTGTTGGTGCTCATGTCGATCGCGGTGCCGCTTGCCTTCTCCACGTGGCTGGCGCTCCTGAACAATTTCGTCATCGAGCGGGCGGCGTTCGACGGGGTGAAGATCGGCTGGCTACAGACCGTGCGCGAGATCCCGGGCTTCCTGGCGGTGGGCGTGATCTACCTGCTGCTCTTCATGCGCGAGCAGACACTCGCGATGGCCACGCTCCTGATGCTCGGCGCAGCGGTGGCGGTGACCGGCTGGTTCCCGAGCTTCCAGGGCCTGTTGCTGACCACGCTCGTCTCCTCCATCGGGTTTCACTATTTCGAAACGGTCAACCAGTCGCTGCAATTGCAATGGGTCTCCAAGGCGCGGGCGCCGCAACTGATGGGCTGGCTGGTCGCAGCCGGGTCCGGCGCCTCGCTCGTCGTCTATGGTGCGCTGGTGCTCGCCTGGCCGCGGCTCGGGCTCGACTATGACAGTTTCTACCTGATGGGTGGCGGGGCGACCGTGCTCATCACGCTTTACTGCATGATCGTCTTCCCGAAATTCGAGAGCCCCGATGTGCAGCGCAAGGAGATCGTCCTGCGTCGCCGCTACTGGCTCTATTACGCGCTGCAATTCATGTCCGGCGCGCGGCGGCAGATCTTCGTCGTCTTCGCCGCCTTCATGATGGTCGAGCGGTTCGGCTTCCATGTGCATGAGGTCACGGCGCTGTTCCTGATCAACTATGTGGCCAACATGATCTTCGCGCCGCTCATGGGCAAGGCGGTCAGCCTCTTCGGCGAGCGGCGGGCGCTCGTGTTCGAATATGCGGGCCTGACGCTGGTTTTCCTCGCCTATGGGGGGATATACTATTTCGGCTGGGGCGTGGTTCTGGCGGCGGTGCTCTATGTGGTGGACCATCTGTTCTTCGCGCTCGCCTTCGCGATGAAGACCTATTTCCAGAAGATCGCGGACCCTTCGGACATTGCGCCGACAAGTGCCGTGGCCTTCACGATCAACCATATCGCCGCCGTGTTCCTGCCGGCAGGGCTGGGCTATCTGTGGGTCACCTCGCCCGGGGCCGTGTTCGGTCTGGCGGCCGCGATGGCGGTCGGTTCGCTCATCCTGTCGCTGATGATCCCGCGCCATCCAGAGCCGGGACGGGAGACGGTCTTTTCCCGGAAACCCGTATCGCTGACTTCTCAGCGCCCGGGCATCACCGAAGGGTGACAAGCTGACACCTTGGATCGGGGGCGCGGCGGGCTTATCTTCCCTCTGACGCCAACCCAACCAAGGATCATCATGCTCTTCGACCGATTCCGCCCGGCAACCCTGCCTTCCGCGGAGCAGGCCCTTCCCGGCCGACCCGACCCCATCCCCACCGCCGAGACGCATTTCGTCAATGGACGCCCCCTGAAAGGGCCGTTTCCGGAAGGGCTCGAGGTCGCGTTGTTCGGCATGGGCTGTTTCTGGGGCGTGGAGCGGATCTTCTGGCAGCTGGACGGTGTTTGGATGACGGCCGTGGGCTATGCCGCCGGTGTCACGCCGAACCCGACCTACAAGGAGGTCTGCACCGGCCAGACCGGCCACAACGAGGTGGTGCTCGTCCATTACGACCCCGCGAAGATCGGCTATGACGAGCTACTGCGCCATTTCTGGGAGGGCCACGACCCGACGCAGGGCATGCGGCAGGGCAATGACCGCGGCACCCAGTACCGGTCCGGTATCTACACGTTCACGCCCGCGCAGGCCGCCGAAGCCGCCGACACGAAGGCTGCCTATCAGAAAGGCCTGACCGGCGCCGGCCACGGCACCATCACAACCGAGATCCTGCCCGCGGGTCCGTTCTTCTATGCCGAGGATTACCACCAGCAATATCTGGCCAAGAATCCGGACGGCTATTGCGGGATCGGCGGCACTGGCGTGACCTGTCCGATCGGGCTTGGCGGCCGTTAATCCTTGACCGGTGGCGCGGTGGGGGCTATCGCCGCGCCTCAGACCCCGCAAGGAGCAGACGCGTGCCGACTTACACAGCCCTGACCACACTTCCCGGACAAGCGGCCGCCGAGGCGCTGGCCGAAACGCTTGAACGGCTGGAGCCGGAACCGACCGGCATCGGCGTCTTCGAGGTGGAGGACGGGTCCGGCACTTGGGAAGTGGGCGGCTATTTCACCGAAAAACCGGATGTGGCCGGACTGGCGCTTCTGGCAACCATGGCGGGCGCCAAGCCCTTCGTTGTCAGTCGGGTCGAGGATCGCGACTGGGTCGCTCAGGTCCGGCGCGAACTGACGCCCGTGCATGCCGGGCGCTTCGTCGTCTATGGCAGCCATGACCGCGATGCGGTCCCGGCCGAGAAGATCGGGCTGGAGATCGACGCGGCGATGGCGTTCGGCACCGGCCATCACGGCACGACGCAAGGCTGCCTCGAAGCTCTGAGCGATCTGGACCGTGCGGGCCTGCGCGCCTCGAACATCGCAGATATCGGCTGCGGGACCGGCGTGCTCGCGATGGGCGCGGTGAAGCTGTGGAACGCGGCTGCCATCGCCAGCGACATCGACCCTGTGGCTGTCGACACAGCCCGCGCCAACATGGCGGCCAACGGGCTGCGAGGACGGGTGGCCTGTGTGACCGCGCCGGGGTTCCGCCATGACCGTTTGCGCCGCGCCGCCCCCTATGACCTTGTCTTTGCCAATATCCTTGCCGGTCCGCTGAAGCGGCTGGCCGGTGACATGGCCCGCCATGTCGCGCCGGGCGGGGCGATCATCCTGTCGGGCATCCTGAACCGGCAGGCTGTGTCGGTCGAACGGGTCTATGAGGGCCACGGCTTCACCCGCATGGACCTGCGCCGCATCGGGGAATGGACCACCTTCACGCTTCGCCGCACCTGACGTATCGCCGAAACGAAAAACGCCGCCAGCCCCAAAGGGCGGCGGCGTTACCTGTTTCCGCTATGCGGCGCGGTTCAGCGCAGGCCGCAGATCCGCTTGGACACAGTGTCGATGTCGGCACGCTCCAGCCCGATGTCGGACAGGTCGCGGTCGGTCAGCGCGTGCAGCTTGCGGGCCGTGCGGTAGGCAAGGATCCGGGTGCGCAGGCGGACCGGCAGATCCTCGACAAGACTGATGGCGCGGAAGATCGATACGGCCCCCATGGGCACCGGGCGAGTGGCGATAGATTGCGTCATGGCGCTCTCCTGAAAGAATGTGGTTGGGACCGAAATCGTCTCGGTTGACGGGCAGGTAAAGCGCGCTGCAGGCCCCGACAAGCCCGTCTAAGTGCATATCTGACATGCGCTTTTCGCAATTCTCCGCAACGGGGTCCAAACCCGACCGGCGGGAGCGCAAAAGCGTCATATCCGGCCCTCGCGCCGCTTTTTCCGTGACGCGTGTTCCTGTTTCGTGCTATCCGGTGGATACAAGAAAAATGAAGGGCAGGGCAGTGCCATGCGGGTTTTGGGCATCGATCCGGGATTGCAGCGGATGGGTTGGGGCATCGTCGACGTGGCGGGCAGCCGTCTGACCCATGTCGCAAACGGTGTCTGCCGGGGCGTGGGTCAGGATCTGGCCGGCCGCCTGACCGCACTCTTCGAACAGCTTGAAACGGTGGTCGCGGCCCATGCGCCCGACACGGCCGCTGTGGAGCATACATTCGTCAACAAGGATGCCGCGGGCACGCTGAAGCTCGGGCAGGCCCGGGCCGTGGCGCTTCTGGTGCCGGCCCGCGCCGGTTTGCCGGTCGCGGAATATGCGCCCAATGCGATCAAGAAGGTCGTGGTGGGCGTCGGCCATGCGGACAAGAAACAGGTGGAACATATGGTGCGGATGCAATTGCCGCAGGCCCAGATCGCGGGACCGGATGCGGCCGACGCGCTGGCCATTGCGCTCTGTCACGCGCATCACGCGCGGTTTGCCAGCCGGCTCGACCGCGCCGTGGCCGCGGCGGAGGCCCGCCCGTGATCGGCAAAGTGTCAGGCCGGATCGACCATCGCGGCGCGGATCACGTGCTGATCGACACGGGCGGGGTCGGATATATCGTCTATTGCAGCAGCCGGACGCTGGCGCAATTGCCCGACGTGGGCGGCACGGCGGCGCTATATACCGAACTTGTCGTGCGCGAGGACCTGCTGCAGCTTTACGGGTTCCCGACGCTGGCCGAACGCGAATGGCACCTGCTCCTGACATCGGTGCAGGGCGTGGGGGCGAAGGCGGCGCTCTCTGTGCTCGGCACGCTTGGCACCGACGGGGTGAGCCGGGCGATTACCCTCGGGGATGCGACGGCAATCAAGGCCGCGCCCGGGGTCGGTCCGAAGATTGCGAGCCGTGTGGTTCTGGAATTGAAAGACAAGGCTCCGGCCGTCATGGCACTGGGTGCGGCGGGCGCGCGCCGCGCGAGCGGCGCGGCCCCTGTTGCCGTGATCGACACTGGCGACACCGTGGCTGACGCACCGGACGGGGCACCGTCCGGCGGGCCGGATGCCGCCGGCGCCGGCGCAGCCGCGCAGGCGGATGCCCTTTCGGCGCTCCTCAATCTCGGCTATGGGCAGGGAGAGGCCGCCGCCGCCGTGGCGGAGGCCGCCGGAGCCGCGTCCGAGGATGCGGCCGACGCGGCGGACCTGATCCGCGCGGCATTGAAACTGTTGGCCCCGAAAGGCTGATCTGAGAGGCGGGAAGATGGACGAGCCGGACCCGACATTGCGCCCCGAGCCGCGGCCCGAGGATGCCGACCGTGCCCTGCGTCCGCAGTCGCTGGGCGAGTTTGTCGGCCAGAAAGAGGCGCGCGCCAACCTCGCCGTTTTCATCGAGAGTGCGCGCCAGCGCGGCAGCGCCATGGATCACACGCTCTTCTACGGGCCGCCGGGGCTGGGCAAGACGACGCTGGCGCAGATCATGGCGCGCGAGTTGGGCGTGAATTTCCGCATGACCTCTGGCCCGGTGCTGGCGAAAGCCGGTGATCTCGCGGCGATCCTGACCAATCTCGACGAGCGGGACGTGCTTTTCATTGACGAGATCCACCGCCTCAATCCGGTGGTGGAAGAAGTGCTCTATCCGGCGATGGAGGATTTCGAGCTTGATCTGGTGATCGGGGAGGGGCCCGCCGCGCGTACCGTGCGTATCGACCTGCAACCGTTCACGCTTGTGGGCGCGACGACCCGGCTCGGCCTTCTGACGACCCCCTTGCGCGACCGGTTCGGCATCCCGACCCGGCTTGAATTCTATACCGTGGACGAACTGGTGCGGATCGTGACGCGGGGGGCCGGCCTTTTGGGCGCCCGCATCACCGATGACGGCGCGACCGAGATTGCCCGCCGCGCGCGCGGCACGCCGCGCATTGCCGGGCGGCTGTTGCGCCGCGTCGTCGATTTCGCGCTGGTGGAGGGTGACGGAGAGGTCAATCAGGCGCTGGCCGATATGGCGCTCAGACGGCTCGGCGTCGATGATCTGGGGCTCGACGGGGCCGACCGGCGCTACCTGCGCCTGCTGGCCGAACATTATGGCGGCGGGCCGGTCGGAGTGGAGACGATTGCCGCCGCCCTGTCGGAGGCCCGCGACGCGATCGAGGAAGTGATCGAGCCGTTCCTGCTGCAACAGGGGCTGATCCAGCGCACGCCGCGCGGGCGGATGCTCGGCGCCCGCGCCTGGACCCATCTCGGCCTGACCGCGCCGCGACCTGTCGATCAGGCGGACCTGTTCGGGGGGCAGGCATGAGTGCCGCCGCGCCCTCCGGCCCCGACCGCGCGCCCGATGCAGCGGAAATCGAGGCGATGTTCACCCAGAGCGACGGCAGCTTCCGGTTCGCCCGCTGGGGCCGTCCGGTCGCGCCGGTTGTCTTCGGCACCGATGACGCGACGCTCACCGCATTCAAGGACGGGTTCGCCGAGGTTGCGCGACTGACCGGTCAAGCACTGGCCGAGACGGACCCCGAGATGGGCGCGAACCTGATGGTCTTTGTTTGCCCCGACTGGGCAGAGCTGCGCGGCGTGCCGGACCTCGACCGTCTGCTTCCCGGTCTCGACGACCTGATCCCGCGGCTTGACGCGGCGGCGGCCAACCAGTTCCGCAGCTTTTCCTTCGAGCCGGACGGTGCGATCCGCTTCTCCACCGTGCTCCTGCGCATGGACGACAGCCTTGCCGCCGAGCCCGCGCTCGATCTGGCGATGCGCCAGATGGTGCTGACGAGCCTGCTTTGGGGGCCTTCTGCCTTCCGGTCCCGCGCACCCGTGGGCCATGTGGGGCCGCAAAAAGCCCCGCTCGTGCCGCCGGCCGTGGCCGCGCTCATCCGCGCGGCCTATGATCCGGTGCTGCCCGCTGCCGCGACGGACGCGTCACACAGTTTGCGGCTGGCCGCGCGCACGGCCCTTCTGATGGAGGGTCTGCAATGACCCACACGCACGATCTGCGGGTCTATTACGAAGATACGGACATGGCGGGCATCGTCTATTACGCCAACTATCTGCGCTTTCTGGAGCGCGGCCGCTCGGAACTCGTCCGCGATGCCGGCCTCGACCAGCTGGCGATGCGCGACGATCTGGGGATCGTGTTCGCCGTCCGCCGGGTGGAGGTCGATTATCTGCGCCCGGCGCGGTTCGACGATGTCCTGACGGTTCATACCGAAACGTCCGAACTCGGCGCGGCCTCGCTCACCATGTCCCAGAGGATCACCCGTGGCGCGGAAGAAATCCTGCGCGCCGAGGTGCGGGTGGCGGTCATGTCGCTCGGTGGAAAGCCCGTCCGCCTGCCGGCAGAAATCCGCCAACGGCTTCAAAATACGAAGGTTTGATCGCCCGACTCTGGACAGAGCGCGGGAAATTCGACACAACGATTGCGAAATGGCGTATGATGTCCGCAAGTCGTGGCAAACAGCGGCGCACAATTCGGACAAGTAAGGCAAACGCTTACAGGCAAACCCTTTTCGGCAACCCAGAGCAGGTCCCCTCAGAGCAGGTCAATGGAAGCAGAAACACTCGCCGCTGCGCAGGAAATCGATTTTTCGATTCTTGCCCTCTTTCTCCGCGCGACCATCACGGTCAAGATCGTCATGATCGTGCTCCTCGTGGCCTCCTTCTGGTCCTGGGCCATCATCGTCCAGAAAATGATCAACTACCGCCGCGCGAAATCGGACACGGAAATGTTCGAGGAAGCTTTCTGGTCGGGGGAGCCGCTCGACCAGCTTTATGGCCGGATCGGCAAGACGCCGCACAGCGCGATGGAACGTATTTTTGCCTCCGGCATGTCGGAGTGGCGCCGGTCGCATCGCCCGGGCGGGGCGCTCATCGCCGGCGCGCAGTCGCGCATCGACCGTGCAATGAACGTGGCGCTCGGCCGCGAGAGCGAGGAGTTGAGCGCCGGGCTCACCTTCCTGGCCACCGTCGGGTCGATTTCGCCCTTTGTCGGGCTGTTCGGCACGGTCTGGGGCATCAAGCACTCGTTCGAGGAAATCGCCGCCCAGCAGAGCACGAACCTTGCCGTTGTCGCACCCGGCATTGCCGAGGCGCTGGTGGCAACCGCGCTCGGCCTGCTCGCCGCGATCCCGGCCGTGATCTTCTACAACAAGCTGTCGTCCGACAGTGACAAGCTCACCAGCGATTTCGAGGATTTCGCAGACGAGTTCTCGATGATCCTGTCGCGCCAGCTCGACCGGGCGGAGGACTGACATGGGCGCGGGCGTCATGGCACGGGGCAAGGGTGGCGGCGGCCGGCGGCGGTCGCGGGCTGGCCACAAGCCCATGTCTGAGATCAACGTCACGCCCTTCGTGGACGTAATGCTCGTGCTTCTGATCATCTTCATGGTCGCGGCCCCGCTGCTGACCGTCGGCGTGCCGATCGAACTGCCGAAAACCGCGGCGCCGCCCTTGCCCACCGAGCAGGAGGAGCCGCTGACCATCGCGCTCACCGCCGAAGGGCAGGTGGTGATCCAGAAAACCGAAATCCCGATGCAGGAACTGGTGCCGAAACTGCGCGCCATTGCGGGCGAGCGCAGCTCGAAAAAGGTGTTCCTGCGGGCTGACGGCGCGGTCCGCTACGAGACCGTGATGCAGGTCATGGGCGCCCTCAATGCGGGCGGATTCAACGATGTCGGCCTTGTGACCGAAAGCGGCGGGCCGACGCTGGACGGGCCGGAAGAATAGGCCCTGCATAGATGAAAACCGGCGCGACCATATCCGGAACGGCGCATCTGCTTCTCGTGCTTCTGGCGCTCCTCTGGGGGCCGCTTTTCGAGCATGACGGCGAGGAGCGGGTCACCGTGTCCAACGTCTCGATCATTTCGGCATCGGAATTCGATGCTGCCGTGTCGGCCGCGCCCGAAGCTCCCCGCACCGATCTGGCCGCACCTGTCGCACCGGCGATCAGCGAACCGGATGCGCTGACACCCGCCATCCCGCGCCCCGAAGACCTTGTGACGACGGCAGATTCGGATCGGCCCGAGGACCCGGAGGCCGCCGACGAAGAGGCCGATCTGAGCGATCTTTTGACCCAGAATCGCCCTGTGGATGTCGCCACGCCAGACGTGCCGCAGACCATGGCACCTGATGTGCCGCAGGGTGCCGAGATCGTCGCCCCGCAGGCCGAGGGGCTCGACCGGCCCGATGCCAGCGACACGACGAGCCGCACCGTCGCCCTCGCGCCGCCACCGCCGCGTGACGCGCCGCGCATCGACAGCCAGTCCGCGCCGCGCCCGCCGCAGGATGCAAAACCGTCCGAGGAGACCGTGGCCGACAGCCGCCCCGAGGAAAGCGAGACGCCGGTCGAGGAGGCAGAGACGCCCGAGGCGCCCGAAGAATCGACCACCGAAATCCCTCTCGACCGGGTGGAGGAAAGCGACGAGAGCGGCGCGCTGATCGCGGCTGGCCGTCCGAAACCGCGGCCCGCAAGCATCACCGAGGCGATCGAGACGGCGGAACGCACCGAGATCGCCGCGCTCGCCGCGCAGGCCGCAGCGGAAAGCGAAACCCCGGCCGCGCCCGCGGAAACACCCGATGCCACGGAGACCGGCGCCGGACCTGCCGAAACGTCGCTGCCTGTCGGCCCGCCACTGACGCGCGGCGAGAAGGACGGGCTGCGGCTTGCGGTGGAGCGCTGCTGGAACCCGCCGGCAGGCGTGCGCGATGCGTCCGATCTGGTTGTGATCGTCGATTTCGAGCTCAACATTGACGGGCAGCTCGTGGGCGATGTCGGCCTTGTGGAACCCTCGGGTTCGCTCGACAGCGTGTATCGGGCCGCCTATGAGGCCGCGCGACGCGCGATCAAACGCTGTGCCCCGTACGAGATGCCGGCTGAAAAGTTTGAGCAATGGCGTCGGATCGAAGTAAAGTTCAATCCCCGAAATGTGGTGATGTGATGAGATTTGGAAAACTTGGCCGGATCGTGACCCTTATCTGCCTTGGTCTGGCGCCTCTGGCCGCGCAGGCCCAGTCGGACGGGACCGCGGACAGGGGGCCGTTGCGGATCGAGATCACCGACGGGGTGATCGAGCCGATGCCGATCGCCATTCCCGGTTTCGTGCCCGCCAACAGCCTGTCGGGCGATCTGGCGCGCGACATTACCGATGTCATCACCGCCGATCTGGTCAATTCCGGCCTGTTCCGAAAAATTCAGGAAGACGCCTATATCGCACGGGTGACGAGCTTCGAGGCGCCGGTCCAGTTTGCCGACTGGAAAGCGATCAACGCGCAGGCGCTCATCACCGGCTCGGCCGAAGTGACGGGAGACGGGCGCTATGTCGTCAAGTTCCGGCTCTGGGACGTGTTCGCGCAGGCGCCTCTGGGAGAGGGGCTGCAATTTGTCGGCGGTCAGGACAATTGGCGCCGTCTGGCGCACAAGGTGGCGGATGCGGTCTATTCCCGCCTGACCGGCGAAAGCGGCTATTTCGACAGCCGGATCGTCTATGTCTCCGAACAGGGGCCGAAGAATGCGCGACTGAAGCAGCTGGCGATCATGGATCAGGACGGCGCGAACCACCGTGCACTGACCGGCACCGAGCATATCGTCATCGCGCCGCGTTTCTCGCCCAACAATGACCAGATCCTTTACACGAGCTACGAGAGCGGCCTGCCGCGGGTCTATCTGCTCGACGTGAACACGCTGCAGCGCTACACGCTCGACGATCTGCCGGGCATGACCTTCTCGCCGCGTTTCGCGCCGGACGGCAACAGTGTGCTTCTGTCCCTGTCGGATGGCGGCAACACGGATATCTATTCGGTCGATCTGGTGAGCAAGCAGCGCGTCAAGCTGACCGACAGCAATGCGATCGACACTGCGCCGAGCTATTCGCCGGACGGTTCCCAGATCGTTTTCGAGAGCGACCGCGGCGGCTCGCAACAGCTTTACGTGATGCCCGCAACCGGTGGCGAGGCGACCCGGATCAGCTTCGGCAACGGGCGCTACGGCACGCCGGTCTGGTCGCCGCGCGGTGACCTGATCGCCTTTACCAAGATCCAGCAGGGCCGGTTCCATATCGGCGTGATGCGGGTGGATGGCAGCGACGAGCGGCTGCTGACAGCAAGCTTCCTCGACGAGGCGCCAACCTGGTCGCCCAATGGCCGTGTCATCATGTTCTTCCGAGAAAGCGCAGGCGCCAACGGCGCGCCACAGCTCTATTCGGTCGACATTACCGGCCAGAACCTGCGCCGCGTGCCGACACCGGAATTCGGGTCCGATCCGAGCTGGTCGGGGCTTCTGCGCTGATCGCGCGTTTGCCCCGGACGCACAAACTGATAGAGTCGCCCCGAAACAGGCCGACAGGGCCGGAACAGAGGTAGAGAAATGAACGCAGGGAAATTGAGCATTCTGGCCATGGCAGGCTTTCTGGCCGCATGCAGCAACCAGTCCGGTGTCGGAGGTGGCGGTGCGGGCGGCGTTGGCGGCGCAGGCGGCACCGGGGTCGGGGCAGGCGATATCGAGGAAAGCTCGATTGCCTATTTCCAGACCGCCGTGGGCGACCGCGTCCTGTTCGAGGTCGATCAGGCCACGCTCAATGATGCGGCCATTTCCACGCTCAACGGCCAGGCCCGCTGGCTGACGCAGAATCCGAGCCTGCCGGTCCTGATCGAAGGCCATGCGGACGAGCAGGGCACGCGGGAATATAACCTCGCGCTTGGGGCGCGGCGCGCGAGCGCGGTGCGCGACTATCTGGTCAGCCAGGGCGTGCTTGAAAGCCGCATCCGCATCGTGACCTACGGCAAGGAGCGTCCGCTGGAGATATGCTCCGAGGAAGCCTGCTGGGCCCGCAACCGCCGCGCTGTCACTGTCGTCAGCGCAGGCGCGACGAGCTGATATCCCGGCGCCCCGGCTTTGGTCCGGGGCACCGGCCCCTAGAAAGAGCTGCCATGATCCCGATGTTCCGCCGCACCCTGCCGCTTCTTCTTGCCGCCGGACTGATGGTCCTGCCCGTCAAGGTGCAGGCGCAGAGCGCCGATGCGCAGACGCTTGCGGATATCCGAGCGGAACTGACCGACC
Source organism: Oceanomicrobium pacificus (assembly GCF_009833495.1). Taxonomy (GTDB): domain Bacteria; phylum Pseudomonadota; class Alphaproteobacteria; order Rhodobacterales; family Rhodobacteraceae; genus Oceanomicrobium; species Oceanomicrobium pacificus. The sequence continues at coordinate 237,761 of NZ_WUWG01000003.1, forward strand.
TTTACAACCAGATCGGCAGCCTGCGCCGCGAATTGGTGCAGAACCCCGGTCCGGCTGCGGGCACCGATGGCGGCACGGTCAACACCGGCCCGGCGTTGCAGCGGCTCGACGTGCTGGAGGCCGATCTCCGCCAGATCAACGGCCGTGTCGAGGAATTGCAGAACCGGATCACGCAGATTGTCGAGGACGGGACCAACCGGATCGGCGATCTGGAATTCCGCCTTGTGGAACTTGAAGGCGGCGACACGTCGCTTCTGGGCGATACGCCCACGCTAGGCGGCGATGCTGTGACCGCGACGCCGCTCGCACCCGTGGACGGGCAGGGCGGCACGGTGGCAAGCGGTGGGATCGTCGAGAATTCGACCGGCGGCACGGCGGGCGGGCAGGCGGGCGGCGAAGCCGTGGCGATGGCCGTCGGCGAGCAGGCCGAATTCGACCGTGCGCGTGCGGCCTATGAGGCCGGTGACTATGCGCAGGCTGCGGAACTCTTCTCCCGCTTCTCGGAGACCTATCCCGGCGGTCCGCTCAGCGTCGAGGCGCAGTTCCTGAAAGCCGAAGCCCTGTCGGCTGCGGGCGACTGGGCCAACGCGGCGCGGGCCTATCTCGGCATCGTCAGCGGCGGCCCCTCGGGCGATTATGCGCCGATGTCGATGTACAAGCTCGGTGTCAGCCTTGCGCGGCTCGGGCGGCGGGACGAGGCCTGCCTGACCTTCGATGAGGTGCAGAACCGCTATCCGGGCGCGCCGTCGCAGGTCCTGTCGGACACGCTGTTGCAAAAACAGAATCTCGGATGCCGCTGAGCGGCGATCTGGACACCCCCACCCCACCGGAGAGTGACCTTCCGGACCTGTCTGCCGCGCTGGACGGTCTGGAGCCGCGCGACCTGCTGCTGGCCGTCTCGGGCGGGAGCGACAGCCGCGCCATGCTTGAACTCGTGCGCGACTGGGCAGGCGACGCGGCGGGCGATCTGCTGGTGGCGACCGTCGATCACGGGTTGAGGCCCGGCAGCGCGGCCGAGGCGCGGTGCGTCGCCGCGACATGCGCGGGGCTCGGCATCGCTCACCGCATCCTGACATGGACCGGCTGGACCGGGGAGGGCAACCTGCAGGCGGCGGCCCGCGCAGCCCGGCGCGACCTGCTGTCGGAGCTTGCACGGCAGGAGGGCCGCTCGGCGATCCTTCTGGGCCATACGCGCGACGATCAGGCCGAGACGGTGCTGATGCGGCTCGGTCGCGGTGCGGGCGTGGACGGGCTGTCGGCCATGGCGGTCAGGCAACGGCAGGCGGGTTGCCTCTGGATCCGGCCGCTCCTCGGCCAGCGGCGCGACCGATTGCGGCACATGCTGCAGGCGCGCGAAATCAGCTGGATCGAGGATCCGTCGAACGAGGATGACCGGTTCCTGCGCATCCGGCTGCGGCAGGCCGGCGCGGCGCTCGACGCGCTCGGCCTCACGGTCGACGGGCTCGCGGACAGTGCCGCGGCGCTCGGTTCTGCGCGCGAGGTGCTGGAGGATGCCGCGCTGGCGCTTGGTCATGCCTGCCTGTCCGAGACCGTGCGCGGCGAGGTGCGCCTCGCCCATGACAGCTATTCGGCCGCGCGCACCGACAGCCGCCTGCGGGTCCTGTCCGCGGCGCTGCGCACGGTGGGCGGCGCTGCCTATCGCCCGCGGCAGGAGGATTTGGCACGGCTCGACGCGGCACTCCTGAGCGGCGGCCCGGCATTGCCGGCCCGCACGCTCGCCGGCTGTCTGGTGCGCGGCCGCGGCGGCCAGGTGGAGATCCTGCGCGAACCCGCGCGCCTGCCCGATCCCGCGCCTGCCGACCAGTGGTGGGACGGGCGCTGGCGGCTCGCCGACCGGCCCGAAGACGCCCCTGACAGGCTTGTGATCGGGGCGTTGACGGCGGCCGGGTGGCGCGATTTCGCGCCCGACATGCCGTCCGGACCCGACTGCGACCGGTTGGCGCTGGAGGTTGCCCCGGCAATCTGGCACGATGGGAAGGTCATCGCCGCGCCCTTCCTCGCGGAGGCGGCCGGTCAGCCGACACCGTGGCAGATCGTTGCCCATCCGCGGCGCAGCAGCGTGTTTTTGCGGCTGACCCCACGTTGAAAGCCTGATAACAGGCGCTATGTAAAGTCACTGGACGGCCGGAGCCGGAGCGCTGCTCTGTGCCGCAACTGGGAGACCAAAGTGAACAACACGAAAAACATCGCGTTCTGGGTGATCCTGTTCCTGCTGGTCGTTGCCTTGTTCAACGTCTTCAGTTCAGGCGGGTCGCAGACCTCTGCACGCGATACGAGCTTCTCGAGCTTCCTCGACCAGGTCGAGGCCGATCAGGTCACCTCTGTCCGGATGGACGGGGAAACCGTCTATTTCACGACGCAATCGGGAAGCAACCTCAAGACGATCCAGCCGGCGGACGCCAATCTGGTGGAGGTGCTGCGCGAGCATAATGTGGAAATCGTCGCCGCGCCGCAGGAACAGTCGGGCTTCGTCTCGACGCTCAGCCTCTGGCTGCCCTTCCTGCTGCTGATCGGCGTCTGGATCTTCTTCATGAACCGGATGCAGGGCGGCGGACGCGGCGGCGCGATGGGCTTTGGCAAGTCCAAGGCAAAACTGCTGACCGAACGCGCCGGACGGGTGACGTTCGACGATGTGGCCGGCATCGACGAAGCCAAGGAAGAGCTGGAAGAGATTGTCGAGTTCCTGCGCGACAGCCAGAAATTCTCCCGCCTTGGCGGCAAGATCCCCAAAGGCGCGCTGCTCGTCGGCCCGCCGGGCACCGGTAAGACGCTGCTCGCCCGTGCCATTGCCGGCGAGGCAGGCGTGCCCTTCTTCACCATTTCGGGCTCCGACTTTGTCGAGATGTTCGTGGGCGTCGGCGCCAGCCGCGTGCGCGACATGTTCGAGCAGGCCAAGAAGAACGCGCCCTGCATCGTCTTCATCGACGAGATCGACGCAGTCGGGCGCCATCGCGGCGCCGGCTATGGCGGCGGCAATGACGAGCGCGAACAGACGCTGAACCAGCTTCTGGTGGAGATGGACGGGTTCGAGGCGAACGAGGGTGTGATCCTTCTGGCCGCCACCAACCGGCCCGATGTGCTCGACCCCGCGCTTCTGCGCCCCGGCCGGTTCGACCGGCAGGTGCAAGTGCCGAACCCCGACATCAAGGGCCGTCAGAAGATCCTTGACGTGCATGCCCGCAAGGTGCCTCTCGGCCCCGATGTGGACCTGCGCATCATCGCACGCGGCACGCCCGGCTTCTCCGGTGCTGATCTGGCCAACCTCGTGAACGAGGCGGCGCTGATGGCCGCGCGGACCGGCAAGCGGTTCGTGACGATGGAAGATTTCGAGAATGCCAAGGACAAGGTGATGATGGGGGCGGAGCGCCGCTCCATGGTCATGACCGAGGACGAGAAGCGCTTGACCGCCTATCACGAGGCCGGTCATGCGGTTGTCGGGCTGAACGTGCCGCAGCATGATCCGATCCACAAGGCGACGATCATCCCGCGCGGGCGGGCGCTTGGGCTTGTGCTCTCGCTTCCCGAGCGCGACCAGCTGTCGGTCACGATGACCAAGTACAAGTCGAAGATCGCGATGGCGATGGGCGGCAAGGTGGCCGAGGAGCTGATCTTCGGGCCGGAGAATGTGACTTCCGGCGCGGCGTCGGACATCCAGCAGGTGACCAAGATCGCCCGCGCGATGGTGACCCAGTTCGGCATGTCCTCCACGCTCGGCAATATCGACTATTCCAACGAGCAGATGACCTATCTCGGCCCGCAGGGCGGGGGCGTCAATGCCGGCCCCGAAACCCAGGAGCAGATCGACGCCGAAGTGCGCCGTCTGGTCGATGAGGGCTACGAGACCGCGAAACGCATCCTGACCGAGAAGCATCAGGAGCTGGAGAATCTCGCCAACGGGCTGCTGGAATATGAAACGCTCACCGGACCCGAGATCACCAAGGTGATTGCAGGCGAGCCGCTCAACCGCGGTGGTGACGATGATGACCTGCCGACGGGCGGCACGCCGAGCGTGATCTCGATCCCGAAGGCGGGCAAGCCGAAGCCCCAACCGCCGATCGTTGACGGCGATCCCGAACCGACGACCTGATCGCCGGATCACGGTTTGAACATTTGAAACCCCGCGGGTGCATACCGCGGGGTTTTTCGCATCTTTCGGGTTCCGTGATCGGGCGCGAGCCGTTAGCGTGCCCGCAACGCCATCTGCCAGGAAGGACAGCGCGCATGCCCATCGTCTCGCCCACCGACATTACCGGCACCGTGGATTGGCTCGGCCTTGTGGCGGACCGGGAGGTGACGCTCTGCGCCGATCCGGTCACGGAGGTGGAGGTCACCTATGCGGGCTTCACCGGCGAATATCACGGCGGGCTGACGCGGGGCTCCTGCTCGCGGGTGCTGGCACAATATCCCGAACGCGGCACCGAGATCCGCAACACCCGGCAGATCACCATCCTGTCGGCCGAGGAACTGGCCGATATTGCCGCGGCAATGGAGCTTGAAAGCGTCAATCCAGAATGGGTCGGCGCCAATCTGGTGCTGCGCGGCATTCCCGACCTGACGCAGATGCCGCCTGCATCCCGCCTCGTGTTCGAGGGCGGCGTGACCATCACGGTGGATGTGGAGAACGGCCCTTGCCAGTTCCCTGCGCAAGTGATCGAGAAAATCCATCCCGGCCACGGCAAGCGGTTCAAGTCCGCCGCGGAAGGCCGGCGCGGTGTAACGGCCTGGGTGGAGCGTGAAGGGCGCATCACACTGGGCGAGACCGTCCGGCTTCATGTGCCGCCCCAGCGCATCTACCGCCACGCAGCACAGGGCTGACAACAGTCCTTTCGCGCCGATCCGCCTGCCTGCGCCACCGACGCGGGCGCAGGGTTCCGATCCGATACGCGGGTTTCCCGCACGCAGGGCCCGCGTGTCGCCTTCGACCGGCCAGCGGTCGAAAACCGCTTGGCACGGCACGGAAAAAGCTTTGAGTGTGGCGCGAGAGAGCCAAGCCAGGCAGGGAGACGGCCATGACAGTTGCATCCGATATCGAAATCGCCCGCGCGGCAAAAAAGAAACCGATCCGGGAGATCGGCGACCGTCTGGGCATCCCCGAAGATGCGTTGCTGCCCTTCGGCCATGACAAGGCGAAAATCTCGGCCGAGTTCATAGACGGGCTGAAGGACCGTCCGAACGGCAAGCTCATTCTTGTGACCGCGATCAACCCGACGCCTGCGGGCGAGGGCAAGACCACGACCACGGTCGGGCTTGGTGACGGGTTGAACGCGATCGGCAAGAAGGCCGCAATCTGTATCCGGGAGGCCTCTCTCGGACCGTGCTTCGGGATGAAGGGGGGCGCGGCCGGCGGCGGTTACGCGCAGGTCGTCCCGATGGAGGATATGAACCTCCATTTCACTGGCGATTTCCACGCGATCACCTCGGCGCACAACCTGCTCTCGGCGATGATCGACAATCACATTTACTGGGGCAACGAGCTGGAGATCGACCAGCGCCGCGTCGTCTGGCGGCGGGTCATGGACATGAACGACCGGGCGCTGCGCGACGTGGTGACCTCGCTCGGCGGCGTGGCGAACGGCTTTCCGCGGCAGGGCGGTTTCGACATCACCGTGGCGTCCGAGGTCATGGCGATCCTGTGCCTCGCGACCGATCTGGCGGACCTGCAGCGGCGGCTCGGGGACATCATCGTCGCCTATCGTCGTGACCGCACGGCAATCACCTGCCGCGAGATCAAGGCCGACGGGGCGATGACGGTGCTCCTTCAGCAGGCGATGCAGCCCAATATCGTCCAGACGCTGGAAAACAATCCCGCTTTCGTGCATGGCGGGCCGTTCGCGAACATTGCCCATGGCTGCAACTCGGTCATTGCGACCACGACCGCGCTGAAACTGGCCGACTATGTGGTGACGGAGGCCGGGTTCGGCGCCGACCTCGGGGCCGAGAAATTTATGAACATCAAGTGCCGCAAGGCGGGCCTGTCGCCTGATTGCGTGGTGCTCGTCGCGACGATCCGCGCGATGAAGATGAACGGTGGCGTGACCAAGGACAATCTGGGCAGCGAGAATGTCGATGCGGTCCGTGACGGGTGCGAGAATCTGGGCCGCCATATCGGCAACCTCAAATCCTTCGGTGTGCCGGTCGTCGTTGCGATCAACCATTTCATCTCCGACACGGAGGCCGAGGTCGCGGCGGTGAAGGACTATGTGGCCAGCCAGGGGGCGGAGGCCTATCTCTGCAAGCATTGGGCCGACGGCTCGGCCGGCATCACCGAACTGGCCACGCGCGTGGCGCAGGTGGCCGACAGCGGCGTCTCGCAATTCGCGCCGCTCTATCGCGACGAGTTGCCGCTCTTCGAGAAGATCGAGGCGATCGCGAAACGCATCTACCGCGCCGACGAGGTGCTCGCCGACAAGAAAATCCGCGACCAGCTCCGCCAGTGGGAAGCGGACGGGTTCGGCGACCTGCCGATCTGCATGGCCAAGACGCAATACAGTTTCACCACCGATCCGAACCTGCGCGGCGCGCCGCGCGGCCATTCGGTGCCGGTGCGGGAGGTGCGGCTGTCCGCCGGTGCGGGCTTCGTCGTGGTGATCTGCGGCGAGATCATGACCATGCCGGGCCTGCCGCGCGTCCCGTCGGCCGAGGCGATCGGCCTGAATGATGCAGGCCAGATCGAGGGGCTCTTCTGAACCGCGGCGACAGGGCGCGTGCCTGCCCCCTTGCAGTGGTTAGCGGATGGCGTATGAAAGCTGGCATCCGGCCATGCGCCGCACACGGCACGAGGGGAGACACACCGTGACAGCCCAGATCATCGACGGAAAGGCCCGGGCTGCCGCCCTGCGCGCCGATATCGCCACCCATGTCGCACGCCTGTCGCAGGATCATGGTGTCACGCCGGGGCTCGCCGTGGTGCTGGTGGGCGAGGACCCGGCCAGCCAGGTCTATGTGCGCTCCAAAGGCCGCCAGACGGTCGAGGCAGGCATGGAAAGCTTCGAGCACAAGCTGCCCGCCGACACGTCCGAAGACGCGCTGCTCGCGCTCATTGACGATCTGAACAAGGACCCGCAGGTGCATGGCATCCTTGTGCAATTGCCTTTGCCGGATCATCTCGACAGCGATCTTGTCATCAATGCGATCGACCCGGCCAAGGATGTGGACGGATTCCATATCTCCAATGTCGGCCTGCTCGGCACCGGGCAGGATGCGATGGTGCCCTGCACGCCGCTCGGGTGCCTGATGCTGCTGCGCGAAACGCTCGGCGACCTGAGCGGGATGGACGCCGTGGTTATCGGGCGTTCGAACATCGTCGGCAAACCGATGGCGCATCTGCTGCTGGGCGACAGTTGCACGGTGACCATTGCCCACAGCCGCACCCGCGATCTGCCCGCCCGCGTCGCGGCAGCCGATATTGTGGTGGCCGCCGTCGGGCGCCCGCAGATGGTGAAGGGCGACTGGATCAAGCCCGGGGCCACCGTCATCGATGTGGGCATCAACCGGATCGACAAGCCCGAGGGCGGCACGCGCCTTGTCGGGGATGTGGATTTCGACAGTGTGGCCCCTGTGGCTGGCGCGATCACGCCGGTGCCGGGGGGGGTCGGGCCAATGACCATTGCCTGCCTTCTGGCCAACACGCTCACCGCCTGTTGCCGCATCCACGGGCTGCCGGTGCCCGAGGGGCTGACCGCCTGAGGTCAGGCGAGCGCCCGGTCGAGCGGGACCGGCACGGCACGGCGCCCCAGCATGACCGCGACCGCGCCCGGTTTCAGGAGCGCATCGAGCGGGGCCTTGGTGCAGGACAGGCCGCCCGTGTAGCAGCCGAAAGCCGGCAGGATTGCGCGGGCACCCGAGATCAGGAAACAGCGCCGGACCTGCCGCCCGGCGCGTGTCGCCACCCCATGTTTGGGGTGGTAATGGCCGGACAGTTCCGGCCCGGTTTCCGACGGATCGGCAATGTGGCGCAGCGTGACCGGCCCGACGGTGGCGCGGTCGCGGTGGCTGCCGCCCAATGCGATCGGCGCGGGATCGTGGTTGCCCGCGATCCAGACCCATTCCCGGCCCGCCATCAGCCCGGTCAGCCCGTCCTCGATATCCGGCGGCAGTGCCAGACCGGCCGCGTCGTCGTCGAAACTGTCGCCCAGACAGTAGACGGTCGCCGGGTTGCAGGCGCGGACCGCATCTGCCAGACGGATCAGCGTCTCGGTGCTGTCATAGGGCGGCAGCAGCGACCCGCCGCGCCGCGCCATCCGTTCCGACTTGCCGAAATGGAGGTCCGCGACGCAAAGCGCGCGGGCCTCGGGCAGCCAGAGCGTGCCATCGGCACGGGCCTGCATGGATGTGCCGGACAGGGAAAATTCATAGGCGGTCATGGCGATACAAAACGCGAACACGAGTGATTTGGCAAGCCATGACCTCAGGGCGCGTCGAGACCGGCCTCGGCCATCATCTGCGCCGCTTCCTCCTCCAGCGCATCATCCTGCGCCAGCCCTTTGATCGGGACCTTGCCCACTTCGAGCAGCAACGGCGCGGCCATGGGTGTCACATGCGGCGCGCGGCGATGGTCGATCCGCCCGTCCGTGCGGGCGAGCATTTCGTCGATCCGCTCGAAACTGACGAGACCATGCATCGCTTCGCGCCGGGTGATTTCCATCATCAGATGGTCGGGATCGAAGCGGCGCAGCGTGTCGTAGAGAATGTCGGAGGAAAAGGTCGCCTGCCGCCCCGACTTGCGTTGCCCCGGCAGGTTGCGTTCCAGTAGCCCGCCAATGGTCGCCACCGTCCGGAAAGTGCGCTTCATCACGGCATTTTCGCCCAGCCAGTCCTGCCAGCCCTGTTTCAAGGGGCCGGAGGCCAGCAATTCCGCGGGGTCCGCAACCTCGGTCAGCCCCCAGATCAGCAGCGCGTAATCGTTGGAGACAAAGCCCACGGGCGCGAGGTTCAGGCTCTCCATCCGGCGGGTCAGGAGCAAGCCCAGTGTCTGCATCGCGTTCTTGCCGGCAAAACCGTAGAGGCAGAGATAGGACCGGTTCTTGCGGGTGAAGGTCTCCACCAGCAGCCGGTCATGCGCGGGCAGGGCGGAAATGTCTTCCTGCAGGTCGAGCCAGTCACGCGTATGTGCCGGCAGGCGGTGCCGGGCTGCTGCATCATTCACCAGTTCGAGATAGCGTTCCGACAGGCGCGTCGAGCAGGCCAGCTTGGTGCCCTGAAACACCGCGATCCGCGGCTCGCGCGAGGGCGACCGGCTGACCATGACGGTCATTTCCTTCAACGTGTCATAGCGGACCACCTGACCGCCGATCAGAAACGTATCGCCGGGCGTGAGCGAAGCGACGAAGCTTTCCTCCACCTCCCCCAGACCCGGTCCGCCGCGCAGACGCACTTTCAGCGTCTCCGTATCGACAATGGTGCCCGCGTTCATGCGCAGCATCGAGGCGCGGCGCGGGTCGCGTAATTGCCAGAGCCCGTCCGGCCGCTGCATCAGGCGCTGCCAGCGGTCATAGGCGCGCAGCGCATATCCGCCGGTGGCACAATAGTCGAGGCAACGGTCGTAATCGGCGCGAGGCAGGCGGCGGTAGGGGCCGGCACTGCGCACTTCGCCGAACAGCGCATCCGCGTCGAAGGGCGCGGCACAGGCCGACAGCAGGATATGTTGGCAGAGCACGTCGAGCGGCCCGTCGGCGCGGCGCTCGCCGTCCAGATCGCGCGCGGCCACCGCGTCGAGCGCGGCGCGGCATTCGATCACCTCGAACCGGTTGGCCGGCACCAGCAACGCGCGGGACGGCGCATTGTAGCGATGGTTGGCGCGGCCGATCCGCTGCACCAGCCGTTTCACGTTCTTCGGTGCGCCGACTTGGATCACCAGATCGACATTGCCCCAGTCGATCCCCAGATCGAGCGACCCGGTGCAGACCACCGCCCGCAAGTCCCCCGCGACCATTGCCGCCTCGACCCGGGCGCGTGCATCGCGTGACAGCGAGCCGTGATGCAGCCCGATCGGCAAATTGGCGTCATTCACCTGCCAGAGCGCCTGAAAGAAGAGTTCCGCCTGCGCGCGCGTGTTGATGAAGACCAGCGTTGTGCGTGCGGCCGCGATGGCGTCCATCACCTCGTGCACCGCATAGCGCCCGCCCATGCCCGACCAGGGCGGCGGGTGGGCCGTGTCGAGGATGGCGATGTCCGGGGCCGGTCCCGGGTCGGCATGGATGATCCGGCAGGCACCGGCACCCTCCGGCGGGCCAGGCGCCATGAAATCGGCCAGTGCGGGCGGGTCTTCCACCGTGGCCGACAGGCCCACGCGCGCGGCATCGGGGGCCAGCGTTGCCAGCCGGGACAGGGCCAGCATCAGCTGGTCGCCGCGCTTGCTCTCGGCCAGGGCATGGATTTCGTCCAGAACGATCCGTTTCAGGCCGGCGAAGATCTGTGGCGCCTCGGGATAGGAGAGCAGAAGCGCGAGCGATTCCGGCGTTGTGAGCAGGATATGCGGCGGGTCCACCCGTTGGCGTTTGCGTTGTGCCTGTCCCGTGTCACCGGTCCGGTCCTCGATCCGGATCTTCAGCCCGAGCGCGTCGGCCGGGTGCCGCAGGTTGCGCGCGATGTCATTGGCCAGCGCCTTCAGGGGCGAGACATAGAGCGTGTGCATCCCCGGGCCTGCACCGCCGGACAGGTCAACGAGCGTTGGCAGGAATCCCGCCAGCGTCTTGCCGCCGCCCGTGGGTGCGATCAGGAGCGTCGCCGGTGCATCCCGCGCTTCAAGGAGCGCCAACTGGTGCGGATGCGGGGTCCAGCCCTGTCGGGCGAACCAGTTCTGAAACGCTGCGGGCAGACGGGTGCGGGTCATGGCGCCAAGATGGGGCAGCCGGTGCGCCGGGTCCAGCCGCGCTGTGGCTCAGTCGCGAAAGACCGGATCACGTTTCTGCAGGTTGGCCATCACTGCTTCGATCTGGTTCGGCTGGCCCACCAGACCGGCCTGCGCCGCGGATTCGGCGGCCAGCACGTCTGCCCTGTCCGCGCCGAGGCTGCGGGTGATGAGCGCTTTGGCCGTGCGCACCGCATCGGGGCTGCGCGCCGCGACCTGCGCAGCAAGTTCGCGGGCGCGGGCCAGCGGATCATCCGCCAGTTCGGTGACAAAGCCCCAGTCGCGCGCGTCCGGCGCTTCGAATGTCTCTGCCGTGTAGGTCAGGCGCCGGATCACATCCTCCCGCGCGAGGCTTGGCATCAGCACCAGCCCGCCCATGTCGGGCACAAGGCCCCAGCGGCCCTCCATGATCGAGAAGCGGCAATCGGGTGCGGCCACGCGGATATCCGCGCCCAGCATGATCTGGAACCCGCCGCCAAGCGCGAACCCGTGCAAAACCGCGATGACCGGTACCGGCAGGTCGCGCCAGACAAGAGCCGCGGCCTGAAAGAGGTTCCCATCCCCGTGCGTGCGGTTGTTGATCATCTGCGGCGAGACCTTGCCGGAGACAAATTCGCCAAAGCCGGTGAAATCGAGGCCGGCACAGAACCCGTCGCCCGCGCCGTGCAGCACGACCGTGCGCAGACCGTCCGCATCGGCCAGCGCGTCCGCGGTAGTGACCAGTGCCTCCAGCAGATCGGGCGTGAGCGCGTTGCGCTTCTCGGGGCGGTTCAGGCAGACCTCGGCGATACCGCCGGTCTGGGTAAGAGTGACAAGTTCGGACATTGGACCTCCGGTCGGGATGGACGCGTTGCGCCCACCCTATCAGGAACCGGCCCGTCCGCAGACACCGCCGTGGCGTCAGCTTTCGTCGACGAAAAGGTTTTCCCAGGCGCGATCCACAAGCGGGATGGTCATTTTCCGCTCGAGATTTTCATAGTCGATGATGGACAGCATCTGATCGATCAGGAACGGCGCGTGGTAGGAGGCGAAACTGTTGTTCACCTCGGGGTATTTGGTCTTGAGCAGGTGCGCGAGCACCTCCTCCTCGGGCGGGAACTTGAAGGCTCGCGCCGTCTTGATGAAGATCTTGATGAAGTCGTCGCGGCTCGGATTGTCGACCTTGATCTTGTAGTAGATACGCCGGAGTGCGGCGCCATCGAACATTTCCGACGGTGCGAAGTTGGTCGAGAAGACGACAAGCGTGTCGAACGGCACCATGAATTTCTGGCCCGACTGCAGCGACAGGATGTCGAAGCTCGATTCCATCGGAACGATCCAGCGGTTGATGAGCGCCTGCGGCGGTTCGGACTGGCGGCCCAAATCGTCGACGATGAAGACGCCGCCGGTGGCCTTGAGCTGCAGCGGTGCCTGATAGGTGCGGCTGACCGGGTTGTAGTTGAGGTCGAGCATCTCGAGCGTCAATTCACCACCGGTCATCACGGTCGGACGGCGGCAAAGCAGGTAGCGCTGGTCGAACTGGGCGCCGGAGCGGCGCAGCGCGCTCGTATCCTCTTCCTCGCCCTTGGCGAGCGTGTGCACGATCGGATCGTAGACCGAGATCACCTGCCCGCCATATTCGAGGAAGCGCGGCACATAGATATTGTCCCCCAGCGCGTCGCGGATGCCGTTGGAGATGGAGGATTTGCCGTTGCCCGGCGGTCCGTACATCAGCACCGAACGCCCCGAGTTCACGGCCGGACCAAGCTGGTCGAGCATCCCTTCGGGCAGGACCAGATGCTGCATCGCGCCCTCGAGCTTCTCGCGGGTGATGACGGCATCGCCGATCGCCTGTTTGGCCGTCTGCTTCCAGTAATCGGGCAGGGGGACCGGCAGGGCGCCGAAATATTCGGACTGCGCCAGTGCATCGAGCGCGCGGGCCTTGCCGCTGTCGGTCAGCTGGTAGCGCAGTTCCGACGTGGTCGAGGCGCCGATGGCCCCGAGCGTCTCGATCAGGTTCTGCGTGCGGCACATGTCGATCAGTTCCTGTGCGATCGGAACGGATACGCAGAGCGTGCGGGAGATTTCCGACACGTTGGACAGGTTTCGCCGGAACATGGTCTTGAGCATGATGTCGCGCATCATGATGTCTTCCAGTCCGGTATCGGACATGTTGACGGGCGCCTTGGGCGCGAAGGAAGTGTGAATCGGTTCGCTCATGTCCGGATCCTGTTCAAAGCACGTGACGCGGCGCCGCATCACCTGCGACCCGCTTACCACATGGCGACAGTATCGCCCGATCAGGGCATTTTTTTGACCGTGAAAGCAGGTAGAACAATCCGAACTGATCCGATGTGAGGCTTTCATGCAACGAGTATCCTCGCCGCTGGTATTGGCGATCCTGCAGGCATCCCTGATTGCACTGGCCGGTCTGGCGACATTGCATACGGGCAATCTCTATATCGACACTCATGAAATCGATCTGTTCCATGTTGTTGATATCGTGAATAGAATGGCGGCCGGCTTGCGGCCCCATGTCGACTTCATGACCCCGCTGGGGGCACTGTCCTTTTGGCCTTTTCTTGCGTTGCAGACGGTCACGGATTCTGTCGGTCCGATGCTTCAGGGCGGGCAGATTCTGGTTGCCGCCCTGTCCGCACCGGTCATCCTCTATGTCGGCCTGACGCGCCTGAAAGGCATCCCGCGGATCACGTTCGTTCTGCTCTGCACGGCGATGCCGCTTGCGCTCGTACCGTCCGGTCTCGTCTCCGGTCCGTCCATATCGAATTTCTACAACCGGTGGGGCTGGTGCTGGGCGTCGGCGCTCCTGCTCCTGCTCCTCCTTCCCAACCGACGGCTTGAGGGCGAGCATGCCGCCAACGGATGGGATGCAACCGTCGCCGCACTTCTCATGTGCGCGCTGGCCATGTTGAAAGCGACGTTCTTCGTGGGGCTCGCGCCTGCGGTTTTGCTCTGGGTCATCCGAGAACGTGCCTGGTTGTTTCTTGCCGTCTCCGGGTCCGTCTTTCTGGGCCTGACGCTGTTGCTGGGCGGCTTTGACTATTGGATCGCCTATGTGGGTGACGTTTTTGACATGGTGGGGGTGGATACGCTGAAACGGGCCAATGGCGGCATCTTCGGCATGCTGGTCGAGCCCATGGCGCTACCGGTTTTCGGTCTCGTCCTGTTGGCAATCGTGGCAACCAGACAGCGTGAGGCCTACCTGCATATCGGCGTGATGCTTCTCGTCCTGTTGCCGGGTCTGGCCTTCATCCAGTATCAGTCCTGGGGACATGATCCGATCTGGGCGCTTGCCGTTGGCCTCGTCCTGATTGCCGCTTTCCCGTCGCGCTCGCGGATCCGCACGCTCGGCGTCGGTGTGGTGGCTTTGTCCCTGCCGGCGCAGATCAACTATCTTGGATCGATTGCCAACGCTGTTGCGATCAATGATGCAGCTCATCGCGCTGCGCTGGAAACCGGACCGTTCGAGTCCGTTCGCGTCGAGGCTGGCAAAAAGAACCAGAACATCGTCTACAAGCAGGAAGAGCCGTTCGGTGGCGCAGGTTACGATTATGAGGGTCTCGACGTCACGTTCCTCGGCGAAACCGTCTCGGTCTGCTTCCGGCGCGCCGGTCTGTTTGGCCAGTATGAGACGATCGCGGCCCAATTGCCCGGACTCGGGGTCGAAAAGGACGACCGGCTGATCTCCGGCGAGGGGATCAACCTCTACTGGGCTTATGGGTTCAGGCAGCCGGATGATCTGGCGCCCTGGTACTATCTCGGCACAGATGGGTTCGCGGCGGCAGACTGGCTCGTCGTGCACACTTGTCCTGATCGGCCGGATCAGGCCCGCTACGTATTGCAGGCCGTTGAAAGCGTATCAACCGACTGGGAACAGATCCATCAGGACGATCTGTTCCGGCTCTACCGTCGCGTCAGGTGAGCAGAACCCAGAGTTGGTAGAAGATGAGTGACCCGGCCAGGGCGAGGCCCATCGGGAAATATTTCTTCTCCGACCAGGATTTCCAGTTTTCCGCCACATGGCCGGTGGTCAGCGTGCGCACGAACATCCGGTGGGTGAATACTGCCGCTAGTGTCGTGACACAGGCCATCAGCAGGAACGGGCCGTAGTCGCCGGGCGCCACAAACGGGATCATGGCGGTGACGAATTTCGCGTCGCCGCCGCCAACCAGCCCGCCCATGTTGAGCAGGAAACCGATCACCAGCGCCACGGCGGCCGCGATGAGCCGCACGCCGAACGCGCCCCAGGGCAGGATCAGGATCGCGCAGACGCAGAAAGCCACGAACATCCACAGGCAGAGCCGGTTCGGGATCTTCATCACCGACAGGTCGGAATAGGCCGCCCAGAGGCAGAAGGGCAGGGCGGCGAGGAAGAAGATCAGCGCCGCATAGGGCTGGAGGATGTCGAGTGCCATGTGCCTCTCCTCAGCCGCTCATCTCGCCACGTAGGCGGTTGAGGTTGTTCTGCGCTTCCTCGAAGAATTGCGGATGGCGGTCGATCGCCTCCTCATAGAGGCCGAGCGCCTCCTGTCGGTCGCCATTCTGCTCCGCCAGCTGCCCCAGATTGTTCAGAAGGATCGCTTCCTCGGTCTCTGTCAGCCGCACCGACGGCAGGCGGTAATTGCCCTGCTGCCCGCGCGCGATGGCGAGGTTGTTCTTCGGATTGAAGAGCTTGTCGTCATAGGTAATCGACTCGAGGAACAGCTGCTCGGCGCGCGGATAGTTGCCGCGGCTGAGGTTCGAGATCCCCCAGTTGTTGAGGATGTTCGCAGGCCGCGTCGTCAGCCCGCGCGCGATCTCGTAGAAACTGTCGGCCTTCTTCCAGTCGCGGTTCCGGTCGGCCATGATGGCTTCCAGCCGGTAGCGGTCATAGGTCTCGTAAGTCGGCGGGATGGAGTCGAGCGTCGCCTTGGCCGTGTCCCAGTCGCCCTTGCGGATCAGCGCCTCCGCATAGGCCAGACGGTCATCATTGTTGGCCTTGCCGGAACTCAGGAGCTGTTTGTAGACGACAGTCGCCTCGTCATCGCGCCGCGCGCGGGACAGCGATTTTGCATAACCGCGGGTGAATTCCAGGTTGCCCGGATTCTTTTCCAGCGCCGCCTTGAAATAGATGACGGCCTCGTTTGGATCGGCGGAACTGAGATAGATTTCGTTGAGCGATGGGGCCAGATCCTCGAACTCGCCCTCTTCGATCAGTTCCGCTTTCTTCTCGTCGGTGATCTCGCCGGTGCAGCCTGCGAGAATCAGTGCACCGACCAGACCGGTGAAGGCCGGACCGAACCGATGTGCCTGCATGTTCTGCTTCCTCGTTTTTTGTCGCCGCTTATTCGTCGGCGCTCACCAAAAGGTAGCGCCCATTGCCCTGCCGGACCAGCATGAAATCGGAATCGATCTCCTCGTCGCGCGAGAGTGCGGCAATATTGTCCTCGGCGCGGATCAGGTTCTGACGGATATCCTCGGTCGCGCCATTGTCGAGCGCGAAGGCCACGCGGAAGGCTTCGCGCGCCTCGTAATATTCGCCAAGCGCACTCAGCGCGATGCCCAGATTGTTCCAGGCCGGCACGAACGTGTCGTCCTGATCGAGCGCCTTGCGCAGATAGTGGCTGGCCTGCGAGGCCCGGCCCAGTTTCAGGTTCGCGGTGCCGATCGAACTCAGAACCTCGCTGTTGAGCCCGTGTTCGGGGATCGCGCGGGTATAGGCCTGCAGCGCAAGTTCATATTCCTGCGCCTCCATCAGCCGGTGGCCAACAATGAGTGGATCGACCGACTGGCCGCGCGCGACGCCGGTCGGCGCGTTCGGGCCGGAGGTGATCGGGCTCAGCCTGTTCGTGTCCTCACAGGCGGGCAGGGCAAGGAGACAGGCGGTCAGGAGGAGGGGCGGGCCGATGCGGCGCGCCGTCACTGGCCACCGCCCAGAAGGTTGACATAGATGTCGTACATCGACGGTCCCACAAGGATGATGAGCAGCGGCGGAACGGTGAACATCATGGTGCCGAGCGTCAGTTTCGTCGGCAGCTTGTTGGCCTTTTCCTCCGCCCGCATCACGCGTTTGTCGCGCATCTCGGACGCGTAGACGCGCAGCGCGTCGGCAATCGAGGTCCCGAAGGTTGCGGACTGTACGAGCACGGTGACGAAGGCGCTGATATCGGCCACGCCGCAGCGTTCGCCCATGTCGCGCAGCACGGTGACACGGTCCTTACCGGCGCGCATCTCGTGGCTGACGATTTCGAACTCCTCGGCCAGTGTCGGATAGCCGCCGCGGATTTCCTGGCTCACGCGCAGGATCGCCTGATCGAGAGACTGGCCGGCCTCGACGCAGACGAGCATCAGGTCGAGCGCGTCGGGGAAGCCGTTGGTCACATCCTCCTGGCGCTGCTGGCGGCGGCGCTCCACCCAATAGTTGGGCGCGAAATAGCCGATGGCGCCAGGCACGAGCACCGAGATGATGACCGAGGCCAGACCGGGTTCGTCAGAGCGCAGGAAGACCGAGATAAGGCCCAGCATCAGAAGGCTGAGACCGAGCACCAGACGGATGAAGTTGAACGTGGTGACTGCCGAACGTGTCCGGTAGCCCGCCTGAATCATCTTCATCCGCGTGTCGGAAAATTCCTTCTGGTCCTGCGGTTCCAGATAGGGGGCGAACTTGTCGAGGCTGCTCTTGCCGCTGTCGAACCGCAGGCGGACCGGGCTTTCCTGCACATTCTGCCGGGTGACCTTGCCGCCGGCCAAACCGTCAAGCCGGTCGAGCGGATCGGGTTCCTTTTTGAAGAGGATCGGCAGCGACAGGAGCACGAGCACGGCCCCCAGCACACCCAGCACCATGAACGGCCCCATGGGACCGAACGCGGCGATGATGAATTCCCAGCCCTGGCTGAACATGGTGGCCCCCGGCTAGACTTTGATGTCGACCATCATCTTCATGAAGATGATGTTCACGACAAGGAAGATGGCAACGACAACGGCGGCGGGCACGAAGAAGGGGCTGCCCTGCACATCGTCATAATAGCCCGGCTGCATCACGTTGATAAGGATCAGCGCGGCAATCGGAAAGACCGACAGAAACCAGCCGGACCAACGCGCTTCGGCGGTGATCGCCTGCACCCGGCGGAAGAGCTTGAAGCGCGCGCGGATCACCTTGGCCAGACCGTCGAGAATTTCGGCAAGGTTACCACCCGACTGGCTCTGGATCGACACGGCCACGGACAGGAATTTCACGTCCTGCACATCAATCCGCTGGGCCATCTTGTCGAGCGATTCCATGACGCTCATGCCGTAGGTGCTCTCATCCGCGATGATGCCGAATTCGGTCCCGAGCGGGTCGGGCATTTCCTGGGCCACGATGTTGATCGCCGAGGATACCGGATGGCCGACGCGCAGCGAGCGGACCATCAGTTCCACAGCGTCGGGCAGCTGTTCCTCGAACAGGCCCATGCGTTTCTTGGCCTTGTTGTTGAGCCATGTGAAGATCGCGAAATACCCCATCACCACGGAGACGCCGATGCGGATCGCCATGCCGGCGGAGGTGAAGAGCGTCAGCCCGATGAAGCTGACCACGCCGACCAGCACCATCATGATCAACAGGCCCGTGGGCGAGAAGGCGATATTGGCCTGTGCGGCCTTTTCGGCCAGAACCGACAGGACGGGCAGGGACCGACTTTCGCGATGCTGCTCGCGCTCGCGGCGGAGCGTCTCCAGCACCTCTTCGGGGTCTTCGCCCTGTTCCAGCAGTGCCAGCCGGCGGTTGACCCGCGATTGCAGCCGGACCGACTTGCCGAAGATCAGAAGGTAGACCCCTTCGACCATGAAGAGGACGGCCACGAAGATCAGGGCATAGATGAGTGGCTCGAAGCTCATTATTGCTGTCCCCCATGCGCCTGAACGGTGTAGAGCGAGGTGGGCAGCTCGAAGCCCCACTGCTTGAACCGTTCGGAATAATGCGAGCGGAGGCCGGTGGGGACGAACCGCCCGAGGATCTTGCCCTCTTCGGTCAGGCCTTCGCGTTGGAATTTGAAGATTTCCTGCATGGAGATGATCTCACCCTCCATGCCGGTCACCTCGGTGATCGAGACCATGCGGCGCGAGCCGTCCTGCAGGCGGCTGACCTGCACGATCAGGTTCACAGCCGACGCGATCTGAGCGCGCGATGCCTTGATCGGCATCTCCACCCCGGTCATCGCGATCATGTTCTCCAGTCGGGATACGGCGTCGCGGGCCGAGTTGGCGTGGATCGTGGTCATCGACCCGTCATGGCCGGTGTTCATGGCCTGCAGCATGTCGATGACTTCCTCGCCGCGCGTCTCACCGACGATGATGCGGTCTGGACGCATACGCAGCGCGTTGCGAAGCAGGTCACGCTGGCTGACCTCGCCCTTGCCCTCGACGTTGGGCGGGCGGCTTTCCATCCGGCCGATATGGGTCTGCTGGAGCTGGAGTTCGGCCGTATCCTCGATCGTCACGATACGCTCGGCATTGTCGATGAAACTCGACAGGGCGTTGAGCGTGGTCGTCTTACCCGAACCGGTCCCGCCCGAGACGATGATGTTGAGCCGGGTCGACACGGCGGCCTGCAGATAGGCGGCCATGCCTTCGGTGAAAGCGCCGAAGGTGATCAGGTCATCGACCTTCAGCTTTTCCTTCTTGAATTTACGGATGGAGACGAGCGAGCCGTCGACCGCACAGGGCGGCACCATCGCGTTGAAACGCGAGCCGTCCTGCAGACGGGCATCGACATAGGGGTGGCTTTCATCGACGCGGCGGCCCACGGCGGAGACGATCTTGTCGATGATCCGCAGCAGGTGGCGCTCATCCTTGAATTTCACATTGGTGAGCTGCAGCTTGCCGTCGCGTTCCACGAAGACCTGCTGCGAGCCGTTCACCAGAATATCGTTGACCGTATCGTCGCGCAGGAGCGGTTCCAGCGGGCCGAGGCCGGTGACCTCGTAGATCAGGTCCTGGTTGAGCAGGTCCACTTCGGCATTGTTGAGCACAACGCCCAGATCGCGCAGCGTTTCGCGCGCGATCGTGTTGATCTCGCGCTTCAGGTCATTCTCGTCGGCTTTCTCGATTGCGGCGAGGTTCAGCGTTTCCAGAAGTTTCTTGTGAACCGACATGCGCACTTCGAGGATCCGCTCGCGGCGCTTTTCCTCACGCTCGCGCTCGGCCACCAGCGCCGGATCTTCCTGTGCCTCGACGCCGCGCTTCATCAACGCGCGTGTCTTCTCCGCAGCCTCGACATCGATGGACGGCGCGGCGGGGACGACTTCATCCTTTTTGTAGCGTCGGAACATGGGCAGTCCTCATTTCATCTTCAGGTCGCGACAGCGGCCTTGTCCGCCTCGACCTGCTCCAGCAGGGCTTCGGCAATCTTGCGCACTTCCTTGCGCAGGGGGTTCTTTGCGGCCACCTCCGAGAGCGGCAGGCCCTGGTCACAGGCCTGCGCCACCGGCTTGCCGCCATCGGGCAGGAGCACGTCGAGCGACACGCCAAGGCTCTCGCCCAGTCGTTTCACCCGGGCCTTGCCGGACATGTCGGTGAAGCCGGGCGCACGGTTGAGGATGAATTGCACCTTTTCGAAGGGCAGTTCCTCGGCCTTCAGCGCGCGCAGGAACCGCAGCGTGTTCTGCGCCGAGCGCATGTCGATCTCCAGCACGGTGAAATAGGTCTCCGCCGCCTTCAGCACATTGTCCGACCAGTGGACGAGCGCCTGCGGCATGTCGATGATGATGAAATCATAGCTGTCGCGCGCAATATCGATCAGCTTCTGCACATCCTCAGGCGCGATAATGTCGAGCGGCAACGCATCCATCGGCGAGGTCAGCACCGCAAGGCGCGACTTGAACGAGGTCAGGGCCTGCGCCAGTGCGTCATGGTCCATCGAGGCCGGATCGGAAATCAGCTCGTAGATGGCTTCCCGCCGGGGCAGGTCGAGATAGGTCGCGACCGAGCCGAACTGGAAGTTGAAATCAAGCAGCGCCACGCGCTTGTCGCTTTTGCGCGACGCGGTGGCCAGTTCCCAGGCCAGGTTCACGGCGAATGTGGAGGCACCAACGCCCCCGGCCACACCATAGACCGGCAGCACGAACCCGTGGCGGCGCTTCTTGCGCTTTTCCTCGGGCTCGGCATTGTTGACCTTGCGGTCGCGCAGGTTGACGAAACTGTCGCGCAGCGCACCGTCGGGGATCGGGTAGGGGATGAAATCATCCGCGCCGAGCCGCATCAGCTGGTGCAGGGCAGCGGGGTTCACGTCCTTGACGACAAGCACCACGGGCAGGCCGATGCGCTTGGCCTTCAGGATATATTCCGTGACGATGTTGAGATTCTGTTCGTCCGCGGCGGAGACACCGACCACGGCAAATTCGAGCACCTCGGACTTGCCCTCATCGAGAACAGCCAGACCACTGTCGAAGTCGAGCGGCTGCCAGCTGTCATTGAACTCATTGTCGAGTTCTTCGACCAACTGGTTGAATTCGGTCATGTCACGCATGACCGCATAGGCTTCAACCGCTTTGTTTTTTGCTTTCAGAAGCAGAGCCATGCGAGCTACCTACTTTAAACAGTCAGAATACTACGGAAACACTTACACCAGCGCGCAATCCGGGCAGTACACCGCTCCAATTTGTCGAAAGTAAGGCACCCGCTCCGCTGGCGGCGCCGGGAAGCGCCATTCGCGTCGAGTGTTTCGACGGAGCCACAACGCGGCTCTGGAGAGATGGACCGAATGTACGCGACAACTTACGCTTCCTTCCAAGCTAGCAATATAGAAACAAAGAGGAAACGGAAGAATCCGGCAAATTCCCGAAATTTGATCCTGTTGCCGACAGGTCACCACGCGTGATCGGTCCCTGAAGGCGCGGCGGGCGGGCAGGGACGCGGCGAACCCCCTGGCGACGGACGTAAAAAAGGGGATCGCGGCGCGATCCCCAAAAATGGTTACCTGATGCTATAGGGCGGGCTGCGGCTGGAAATCGATCACTCGTCACGCTTCCAGGAGGCACCACAGCCGCCCGAACCGGCCCGAAGGCCGGACCTGTTCTTACTCGATGCCCTCGACATTGACCTCGGCGGTCGTGCCGGCGGCATAGTCGTTGTAGATGCGGTTCGCGACCTTGCCGTCGAAATCCGCACCGCGGCCGCGGACGAAGCCCGAGATCTCGGTCACCGTGCGGCGGTTGAGCCGCTCGCGGTTGGGCGTGTTGATCAGCGGGCGGGTCTCGCCGAAGGAGGCGACAGCGTCCATCCGGCTGCGGCTGACGCCACGTGCCACCAGATAGTTGACCGCCGACTGGGCGCGCCGCTGGCCGAGCGCCTGGTTGTAGCCCGGGGAACCGACGGCATCGGTGTGGCCGTAGATCCGGATCCGGACCGCGCCATTGGCCCGCAGCCAGGCGGCCTGCTTGTCGAGCGCCGCGCGGGCGTCGGGACCAAGCGCCGAGCTGTTGAAGTCGAAGTTGATCATATGCGGTGCCGCGGCCCGGAACTGCGCGTTGATCGAGTGGAGCGCTGCGGGGTCAACCCCGTAGGCCTGCTGGATCAGCTCGTTCTGCGTCACGGAGTTTCCGAACGCGCCCTCGTTCTTGAAGGCGCTGTCGCCCGCTTCGGTGGTGCAGCCGGCGACGGCCAGTGCCAGGACGGCGGCTGCGGATTTCAGTGCGATCGTGTTCATGGATCCTTACTCCAAAACGTAGCCGTATGCGCCCTGGAAATTCTGCTGCGCGACAGTCTGCGCAGGACCAGAGCCTTCGATTTGGCCGTTCAGGAACAGGGCGGCCTCACTGGGAATACGCATCCGATCGGTCGGCAGGCTCAGCGCCTGGCCGTCGGTCGGCACAACGAGATGCGGGGTCACGATGATCACCAGTTCGCTCTGGCGGCGCGTGAATTCGGCGCTGCGGAAGAGCGTGCCCAGGATCGGAACGTCACCGATCCACGGAACCTGGTTGGCCTGATCGACGAAATCGTCCTGCAGAAGACCCGCGATGGCGAAGCTCTGCCCGTCGCGCATCTCGACCGTGGTGTTGGCCCGCCGTGTGGTGAAGGCGAAGACGTCATCCTCACCCGCGATCACGGAAGTGGACGTGTCGAGCGCCGATACTTCCGCGCCGATGTCGAGGTTGATCAGGTCGCCATCGATGACCGTCGGCGTGAAGCCGAGCATGACGCCGAAGGGCTTGTATTCAATGGTAATTCCGCGATCACCATTGTCCACCGGGATGGGATATTCACCACCCGCGAGGAACTCGGCGGTCTCGCCGGAGATGGCGACGAGGTTCGGTTCCGCCAGCGTGCGGACCATACCCTTGCCTTCAAGCGCCTGGATCAGCAGGTCGACGGCCAGACCGCCCACCCCGAAGGAGAAGCCGATCGCGCCACCGCCATTGACGGTTTCCTGAAGGATGTTGCCGTTGAAGTTGTAGACACCGCCACCGGGGGAGGAGACGGCCTGACCGGCATCGGTGATGGCCGGGAGTGTTTCGCCCAGAAGACCGGCGATGCCGACGCTGGAGCTGAGGCTCTTGGATACGGCGCGCTGCATTTCTGCGAACCGCACCTTCAGGAGCACCTGCTGGGCGCCGCCGACCATCATCAGGTTGGTGACACGGCCCGGCGCGTAGCGTTCGGCCAGTTCCAGCGCGCGGGATACCTTGCGCGAGGAGGAAACACGGCCCGACAGGACGATCCCGTCATTGGCGGTGCGGATCTCGATCGGCTCCTTGGGAAGGATCTCCGAGAGACGCTCCTTGAATTCGGCGATATCGGGCGCAACCCGCACATCGACGTTGGAAATCAGGTTTCCGTCCGGTCCGAGCAATGTCAGCGTCGTGCGACCGGGTGCCTTGCCGAGCACGTAGATCGTGCGGTCCGACAGCGTCGCGATGTCCGCGATGCCGGGGTTCGCGACCGACAGCTCCGCGAAGACGCGGTCGCTTTCCATCACGATGGCCCGGTTGACAGCCACCGAGATGGCGCCGGAACTCGATCCGTTCAGAATTTTAAGTACACTGGCGTCCTGTGCCTGCGCTTGCACGGCAAAGGAACCAGTCAGCGCGAGGCCGATGAGCCCCCCGCACATCAGGTTTTTCAATGTCATGTGATCCTGCCTCTCAAAACCACGTTTCTTTTATAGGGCCGCCTATTCCTGGCAGCTTCCGTGGCTCAAGACTGTTGCAGGGTCTGATTAAAAACAAGAATCAATACGTTACCGGACGGAATTGACCTAAACGCGTGGCCAATTCGCAACCATTGCGTCTGATCACTCCTGGCAGGGGGTCGGGATTTGCTCGCGTTTTCCGGCCCGGACAACGGTCAGGAAGCAGCGCTTTTCTTCGACCACAACCCGTTCAATTTCCCCGGTAATATCCTTCTGGTCGACCTCGACCTCGCCCACTTCCTCGGAGTCCGAGAGGCCGCGCAGCGACAGGGACAATCGGCCGGAGCCCTGAGCCTGTGCCAATTCTGCAACGCGGCGCGGCGAGACCTCGACAGTCACCGTACGAGCCACGATCGGGCGCGACAGGTCCTGGTCGGAGATCTGGTCAACGGCGATGATTTCAACATCTTCAAGCAGCAGCTTGGTGATGGTCTTGTCCGACTGGCGGCCGGTCCAGTAAATGTCGATCCGGTCGCCCGGCTGGATGAAACCGGACACACCCGTGGCCACATCGACGCGCAGCGTGAAAGCGCGCATGCCTTTGGACAGGCGGGCCCGCAGGCCGGCATCCTGGCCGAATTTCGTGACCTTGGAGATCAGGATCGGTTCGTGCCGTTCCATCTGGCGCAGGATCGCGCGCGGATCGGTGCCTTCGGGACCGAACAGATCATCGAGCGAGGTGAAAGCGCCTTCGGGCACATACTCCGCTGGCCACTCGATCTCCACTGCATCTTCGCGGTCGAGCGCCTTGCCGAAGGGCAGGGGCTTTTCGGCAACGACGACTGTCGTGAGCTCAATGGCCGGGGTCGCGTTGGCCTGCAGGGCAGCCATGCGGATCTCGTAATCCTCGAACTGTTGCATCACCATATAAACAGCGAAACCGGCCAATCCGAGGCCGGCGAGCAGTACGAGAATGAAAATGCCGCGCATTGAGAATTCCTTGCCTTTACCGTCCGGCCATTTCTACAAGCTTGCCGGACCTGCGCAACGGGAAATCCCTGCCGGTTTCTTAACTTCCCGGCAACTGTGACTTAATCGCTCGTCACGAGAGCTTTCAGCGAGTGGGCTGTCGAAACGGTGTCGTCAGCGTTGTTGGCCTGGACGTTGATCCCCTCGGACACGATGACGATGACCGGAATGGCGATGCCGACCAGTGCGGCGGTAAGTACAACCCAGTCGACGGTAACCGCTCCGGATGTGTCATCCAGGAATGCAGCGAAATGTTTGGACATGGGGAACCTCTTTCGCAAATCAGTGTGTGTGGAGCCTACGCGATAACAAAAAGGGGGCCGACGGTTTGCCCGTCCGCCCCCTCAAACCTTGATCCGAGCGATTAGTTGCTCGTGATGCCGTAGGTGGACGTGTTCGCCGACTCGAGTTCGTCGGAGATTGCGTTGGACGCGGTGTTGATGCCGCCGGAGACAACGGTCAGAACGGCGATCGCGATGCCCACGATGGCAGCGGTCAGAACAACCCAGTCAACAGTCACGGCACCGGATTCGTCAGCGATGAATTTTTTCAGGTCGAACAGTTTCATTGTGTATCCCTCCAAGGATTTTGAGCAGTCAATTGCAGTTTCAAGACCCCAACATGGGGCGTTACGCCAGATGGAAGCCGGGGACCGAAGGGGCTGTGCCTTTGAGCCGGCCCTGGCTCCTACCATTCATGTCGATCAGTCTTGACCGAACGCCCTCAATACACTCCCGAAATCGGGCAGAAATTGGACAAGGGTTTGGAAAATGCAGAAAATTTGGTGAACCGAAAATTAATCCGTTTAAAATCAGTGGCTTGCACTGATTGCGAGGCGACTTAACTCCGGTAATCCCGATCCCCAGCTGTCGTTTCTGTGGTCATTTGGCCACGATTGCGGCGGCTAGAGAGCGGAAATGATTGCGGGATTCGGGATGTGCCGTAGAATCGAGCCCGAGGCAGATAAAAAAGAGCAGCACATGGCAATCACGGGAATCAGGTCCGGCCTGGTCTTCGGGCTGGCACTCTCGGTCGTGCTGGCCAGCGGGGCCGGCGCGGAAAGCAGCTTCACCTTCAAGCGGATCAAGCCGCCCGGTGGCGCGACAGGCAAGCGGATCAACATCCAGGTGGACCCGACGCCGGCGGAACAGCCGGCGATCGATCCGCGCGTGATGTTGCCGATGCCCCAGCCAGACGCCAATATTCCCGTGCCGGACCGTGCCCCGCCGCCCACGGCCGTGGCCAAGCCCGGCAGCGCATTTTGGGAAGCCTTCTCGCCCGCCATCGCAGCCGCCGACGACCGCCGCTTGGCGGAAGCGGCCGATTTCGTCGGCGCCAGTGACGGCGCGCAGAATTTCGACGCGGCGCGGCGCCGGATGGAGCGGCTGGCGGTCAAATTCGGACCCGAGATCATCAAATCGACCATCGGCACGAAAGTGTCCCCGGCGCTGGTGCTGGCCGTCATCGGCGTGGAATCGGCCGGCCGTCCGGAGGCCAAGAGCCATGCGGGCGCTGTCGGACTGATGCAGCTCATGCCCGCGACGGCGAAACGGTTCGGGGTCAGCGACCGCACCGATCCGGCGCAGAACATCCGCGGCGGCACGGCCTATCTCGACTGGCTGCTGGCCGAGTTCGGCCGAGACCCGCTTCTGGCGCTGGCCGGCTACAATGCCGGCGAAGGGGCCGTGAAGGCCTATGAGGGCATCCCGCCCTATGCGGAGACCCGAGACTATGTGCCGAAGGTCGTGGCGGCGTGGCGCGTGGCGCGCACGCTGTGCATGACCCCGCCCATTTATGCCGATGACGGCTGCGTCTTCATGCGACAGGCGGCCCTGAGCGAATGAGCGGCGCCACGTGCCCGCTCGTCGTCGATGTGGACGGCACGCTCCTGCGCACCGACCTGCTGCAGGAAAGCTTTCTGGCCGCCATGGGCCGCGCGCCCGTCGCAGCAGCATCCTTCACCGCAAAACACCTGTCGAACCGTCCGGCTCTGAAACTCGGTTTGGCCGATCAGGCCGGGCTTGATTCGGACCTCCTGCCGCTCAACGAGGCTGTGCTCGGCCTGATCGAGGAGGCCAAGTCCGAGGGGCGGCCTATCGTGCTCGCCTCGGGCGGCGCGGAGCCGCTGGTGCAAGCCCTCGCTGACCGGATCGGCGGCGTCGACCGCGTCATGGGCACCGTTGATGGCACGAACCTGACCGCGGGGCGCAAAGCGGCCGCGCTTGTCGATGCCTATGGCGAGAACGGGTTCGATTATGTCGGCGACTCGATGGCCGATCTGCCGGTCTGGGCCGTCGCCCGACGCGCCTATCTGACCGCGCCACGGGCCCGCGTCGAGGCCGGTCTGCGCCGCGCGGGCATCGATTTCGAGATCCTCTCCCCCCATTGGCGGCTGCGGGACATGGTGCGCGGCATCCGCCCGCACCAGTGGATCAAGAACAGCCTGATGTTCCTGCCGCTGATCGCGGCCCATGTCAGCGATCCGGCGGCCTGGCTTCTTGTGTTCCTCGGCGCCGTCGCCTTTTCGCTCGGTGCATCCAGCATCTATATCGTCAACGACCTGCTCGACCTGTCGGCCGACCGCCGTCACGCCACAAAGCACAAGCGGCCCTTCGCCGCCGGGGCTGTGCCGCTAAGGATCGGGGCGGCGGCATCTGTCCTGCTCGCGACAATGGCCATTGTGCTCGGAATCAGCCTGCATCTGCATTTCCTGGCGGTGCTCCTCGTCTATATCTGCCTGTCGCTGGCCTATTCGCTGAAGCTGAAACGGTTGCGCTGGGTCGATATTGCCGTTCTGGCCACGCTCTATTCGCTGCGCGTGCTCGCAGGGGCCGAGATCGTGTCGGTCGATGTGACAGGCTGGCTGCTCGGGTTCATCTTCCCGTCCTTCCTCGCGCTCGGCTGCGTCAAGCGGCTAACCGAACTGGCCAAGGCCAAGAGCGATGACCGTCTGCCCGGTCGCGGCTACGGGCGCGCGGATATGGGGGATCTGACGAATGTGGCCGTGGTGGGCGCTGTGGCGGCGCTGATCGTGCTCGGCTTCTACATTCATTCAGGTCAGGCGCAGGCGCTCTACACCCGACACTGGGTCCTGTGGCTTGCCGTGCCTTTTGTCGCGCTCTGGTTCGAGCGGATGATCCGTACCGGACGGCAGGGGCTGCAACAATATGACCCGATCGTCTTTGCGCTGCGCGACCCGAAAGGGGTCGCGCTGATCGCAGTCTCGCTCTTCTGGTTCGTGCTCGCCAGTTTCTGACGGCCCGTGCCGTCAGATCGAGAGTTTCTTGAAGATCGGCTCCGGTACGTGCCGGATGATGAGCATGATCAGGAACCAGAAGCCCGGCACGTAGATCACGTTCCGGCCCTTGTGGACGGCAGCCCAGAGCCTCTCGGCCACGTCCTCGGGCGCGGCCACCAGAAAGAGCCCGTCGAGCCCCCATGTCATCGCCGTGTCCACGAAACCGGGCTTCACCGTCATCACATGCACACCCTTGCGGCCCATGCGGTTGCGGAAACCTGCAAGGAAAGTCGTGAACCCGGCCTTGGTAGCGCCGTAGACATAATTGCCAACCCGCCCGCGATCGCCCGCGACCGACGAGATGCCGATGACCCGCCCCGCCTCGCGCGCTTCCATCACCGGTGCCAGTTGCAGGAGCAGGTCTGCCGGACCAGACAGCCCGTCCTGGATGCAGCCATTGGCCAGATCAGGGTCCGCGTCGATGTCGGCCTGTTCGGGCATGGAACTTGCAAACAGGGCGACGTTGACCGCGCCGTCCTGCGCTGCGGCCCAGTCGACGATCGGCCCGAATGTGTCCCGCTTGCGGCTGTCATAGGCGAGCGTGTCGGCCGAGGGCGCGCCGCGCAGGCGCAGATCGGCCGACATGGCGTCGAGGTCCGCCATATCGCGGCCCGTCAGGAGCAGCCGTGCGCCTTCGGATGCCGCCTTGCGTGCAAAGGCACGCGCCATGGCCGAGGAGGCCCCGATAATGATCCAGTTCTGGTTCATGCCGTCCCCCTGAGGTTGAGCCGCCGCGACAGGTCGGTCTCGAACAAACCGTCCGGATCGAGCCGCGACACGGTTTTGCGGAACCGGTCGAGGTCGGGATACATGTCGGGCAGGAGCGCCGCGTCGAGACAACTGTCCTTGGCGAGGTAGATCCGCCCGCCGGCTTCGGCAGTCAGCCTGTGCAAGCGGTCCATGAGCGGCATCGTGCCGTCACGGTTCGGAATGTCGACCGCGAGCGTGAAGCCCGGCATCGGGAAGGAGAGCGGTCCGGCCGCGCCCTTGCCGAGTTTCTTCAGCACGGCGAGCGGCGAGGCGAGGCCGCTGGCGGTGATCTCCTCCAGCATGGTCTGGAGCGTGCCTGCGGCGCTCTCCTCGGGCAGCACGCACTGGAACTGCCGGAAGCCCGTCTTGCCGTAGAACCGATTCCAGTCATGCAGCCGGTCGAGCGGGAAGAAGAAATCCTGCAGCGGGCGGTCGCGCTCCTGTCCGGTCTCGCGGATGCGGTGGAAATAGAAAGCATTGAAGGTGCGCACGATCGGCCGCGACAGCGCGAAACGCGGCGCGTCGAACGGCACGGTGCGGCCGGGTTTCAACCGGTCGTGCCCGTCCGCGGTCGCGGGGGCGAACTCGGCTTCCTCCAGCACGCCGCGCCCGAGACCCGACCCGGTCGCGGCGAGGTCGATCCAGCCGACGGTGAAACTTGCGCGCGACCCGTCGAGCAGGGTCAGGAATGGCTCCAGCCCGTCGACGCGGCGTTCGGTGACGCGCATCGTGCCCGACGGGCAGGGAGCAAGGCGGATTTTTGCGGAGCGGATCACGCCGGTCTGGCCCGCACCGCCCAGCGTTGCGTGGAACGTGCCGGCCTCGGTCTGGCGGGACACGGTGCGGCAGGTGCCGTCCGCGCCGATCAGGTCGATGCTCTCGACATGTTCGGCGAAACTGCCCGCACTATGGTGGTTTTTGCCATGCACATCATGGGCAATGGCGCCGCCGATCGTGGCAAATCCGGTGCCCGGCATCACGGCCGGCATGAAGCCCTGCGGCGCAAAGACGGACAGGATCTGCGAGATGGTCGCGCCGGCCTCCACGTCGAGCACGCCGCTCTGAGCGTCGAAGCTGCGCAGCCGGTCGAGCCGTACGGTCCGGATCGCCTTGCCGTCGCTGTTCAGCCCTGCATCCCCGTAGGAGCGCAGATTGCCCTGCGCCGGAGCGGGCGTGTCCGCCATCAGACCGTCGAGCGTGGCAAGTTTCTCGGGGCGGGCGACGTCCATCTGGGCAGGCGTTGACCGCCCCCAACCGTCAAAGGTCCCCGTTTTCCAAAGCATAAGCGCCCTTTCTTGACAGCCTGTTTGCCACCGGGAATACCGCGAAACCGACGAGGATGGCAAACCAAAGGCTGACCAGCCGGATCAGCGCGGTTGCGGTGACCGCCTGATCGAAGGGCATGCCCTGCAGGAGCAGCAGTCCGATCATCGCGCCCTCGGCCCCGCCAAGCCCGCCCGGTGCGCCTGTGGCCCCGCCCGTCAGCATCGAGAAGACAAAGATCGCCACCGCGGTCCAGAGCCCGATATCGCTGCCCATCCACCCCAGGAGCAGACCGAACGCAGCCCCTTCGGCGAACCAGCCGGCGACGCTCAGCGCCATGGCGGGCAGCGCGATGCGCCAGTCGGAAAAACGGCTCAGGTCGCGCACCGCGCGGCGCAGGCGGGCGAAGAAACGTGCGCCGCGCCCGATGAGGCGGTAGGCCCATCCGGTAAGTGTGGCGAGCAGGTTCGGCCGGGTGAAAACCCAGGCCATGACGAGCGCCAGCACGGCCACGATCCCGCCGCCGGCAATGCCCGTTGTCGACAGGGCGAGCGCCAGTGCCAGCAGGATGCCGTTCCCCGCGAGGTCGCTCGCCCGGTCCATCAGGGCCATGGGAGCGGAGCCGGCGAGCGGCACGCCGGTCTCGCGGTAGATCCAGCGCATCCGCACCAGCTCGCCCAGCCGCGCGGGGGTGACGGTCAGCGCGAAGCCGCCGAGGAAATGGCGCATGTTCTGCATCAACGATGTGCCAAGTCCCATCCGCGTCGCAAACAGGTGCCAGCGCAGGCCGCGAAACGTGTAATTGACGAGCGACAGCGCCAGCAGGAGCGCCAGTTTCGGCCCGTCGACCGTGCCGAGCAGCGCCATCACGTCCACATCGCCGGTGGTCGATATCAATCCGGCCAGCCCCAGCACGAACAGCACAAACAGGCCGAGCGATATCCAAAGGTCGCGCCGCTGCCAGATACGCCGGCGCGCAGGGTGCATGCCGGCGGTGCCGGTCACGCCGGCGCGCCCCGTGTGCGGAGCGCGCCTGCTGTCTGCATGTCAGTCGACAAGCGCCGCCTCGGTCTTGGCGCGGATCTCGTCCATCGTGACATCAGGGGCCGTCTCGACCACCTTCAGGCCGCCCTCGACCACGTCGAACACGCCGAGATTGGTGATGATCCGGTGCACGACCTTCTGGCCGGTCAGGGGCAGGGTGCAGGCTTTGAGAAGCTTCGTTTCACCCGCCTTGTTGGTGTGGTCCATGATGACCACCACGCGGCGCACGCCGGCCACGAGGTCCATCGCGCCGCCCATGCCCTTCACCAGCTTGCCGGGGATCATCCAGTTGGCGAGATCGCCTTCCTCGGACACTTCCATCGCGCCGAGGATCGCCATGGCAATATGCCCGCCCCGGATCATCGAAAAACTGTCGGCGGAGGAGAAATAGCTCGTCCGGTCCAGTTCGGTGATGGTCTGCTTGCCCGCGTTGATCAGGTCGGCGTCGATCTCGGCTTCGGTGGGGAAGGGCCCCATGCCGAGCATCCCGTTCTCCGACTGGAGCGTGACGTCGATCCCCTCGGGGATATAGTTGGACACGAGTGTCGGAATGCCGATGCCAAGATTGACATACATGCCGTCTTCGAGTTCCTGCGCGGCCCGTGCGGCCATCTGGTTGCGGTCCCATGCCATGGCTCAGCCCTCCCGGATCGTGCGTTGTTCGATGCGTTTCTCGTGATCGCCCTGAATGATGCGATCGACGAAAATGCCCGGCGTGTGGATCTGGTCGGGGTCAAGGCTGCCGACCGGCACGATCTCCTCCACCTCGGCGATGCAGACCTTGCCGCAGGTCGCGGCGTTCGGATTGAAATTCCGCGCTGTCTTCCGGTAGATCAGGTTGCCCTGCGTGTCGCCTTTCCAGGCTTTCACGATCGACAGGTCGGCGAAAATTCCCTCTTCGAGGATATAGGTCTCGCCGTTGAAATCCTTGTGCTCTTTGCCTTCGGCGATCACCGTTCCGACACCGGTCTTGGTGTAGAAGCCCGGAATACCGGCGCCGCCGGCGCGCATCCGCTCCGCCAGAGTGCCCTGCGGGTTGAATTCGAGCTCCAGTTCGCCCGACAGATACTGCCGCATGAATTCGGCATTTTCCCCGACATAGGAGGAGATCATCTTTTTCACCTGGCGCGTCTGCAGGAGGAGGCCAAGGCCGAAATCATCGACACCGGCATTGTTGGACGCAACGGTCAGATCCTTGGTGCCGGCATCGCGGATCGCGGAGATCAGGTTTTCGGGAATGCCGCAAAGGCCGAAGCCCCCGGCTGCGATATACATGCCGTCGAACAGCACGCCTTCGAGCGCGGCTTGCGCGGTCGGGTAGACTTTCTTCATGTACTCCTCCGGAACGGGGCGCGTCGGGCGCGCCGCTTGCCGTCTTTATCCACTTGTTGCAGGTGCGAAATCAATAGGTGGAAATACGGACCTCATGCTGCGTCGAGTGCCTTCAGGAGCCGGTCGAGTTCCTTGCGGAGCGCCACCGTTTCGTCCGTTGCGGTTGACGTGCGCGACAGGTTGAACGCGGTCAGACCGTCGAAAATGCCCGCCGCGAAGGCCACCCGGTTGCCCAGCCGCGATTTCAGGATGTCGGCCCCGGCGTCTTTCAGCTTGGCGATGGTCAGGTCTGTCGCCTTGCCGCGCGGCGGCACACGGTTGAGAAGCACCCGGTGCGGCGTGCCTTCCTTCCGGCAGGTCTCGATGATCGTCTGCGTGGCCCAGATATCGAGTGCCGTCGGCTGGCAGGGCGACAGGACAAGATCGCTTTCCCGTATGGCCGTGTGCAGCAGGAGGTCGGCATTGCCCGGGCAGTCGACAAGGATGATGTCATGCGCCTTGCGCGCGTCGCGAATGTCGAGCCCCGCCCGCCAGTCGCGCGATTCCAGAAGCGTCAGCCCTTTCTCCTCGGCCCGCTGTTCGGCCCAGCGGGTGAGCGAGCGTTGCGGGTCCAGATCGATGATCGCCACATCCTTCTTCGCATTGAGCCAGGCCTGCGCCAGATGGCTCGCGACGGTGGTCTTGCCGGCGCCGCCTTTCTGCTGGGCGAGGGTGATCACATGTCCCATTCACGAAGGCTCCTTAGGTGGGTCGTGGCGGCGCGGGCGGCCTATTGCGGCTTGAGGGGGGTGGTCAGTTCCCGCACCCAAGGGTCGGGCGCAAAGAGATTGTATTCGGCTTCGGTCAGATCGACTTCGGGGTCGATGAATTCCTGATAGGGCCGGCCGTTGAAGGCCATCTGCATGACGGCGTAGACTTCCACGTCGTCATGGCCTTTCTCCGCCCAAAGCTCTTCGAGGTGCAGCGCGAACTGGCGCACCATGTCGGGACGGGTGAAGACTCTGTGCAGCTGCCGGTTCGACAGATAGTCCTCCGGCTGCACCATCCAGCTTTCACCCGAGGCCGCATCGCGCACCACGTAATGCCCCTTGCCGTGCCGGTTGAAGATCCGCATCCGCCAGGAGAACCGGTGCCCGTCGCCCGTCCAGCCCGGATCGTTGGGGAAGAAATAGGCGCGCACGGGCAGGGCCAGTTGCACCGCGAACCAGACGATCATGATCGCAATGGCTGGCTTTTTGACCGGCGCGACATAAGCCGCGCTCAGATCCGGCAGCGGCGGCAGGTCGTGATAGCGGCTGTGCCACCAGCGATAGAGCTGGCCCGGCCAGTTCGGGTCGAAGAAGATGAGCGTGACGGCGATCGTCAGCCACGGGAAGATCCCGATCGGGAAGACGGCGGCGTTCGTCATGTGGAAGACACAGTAGATCAGGAAGATCCAGAGCCGCGTGCTTCGGAAATAGAGGAGCGGGGCGCCGAAGGAATGGAGGATCACCACCAGCCAGCAGGTCAGAACGATGATCCAGTCATGGTCGAACAGGAATCCGAAAGGCACCGCATCCTTGGCATTGCGCAGCCACAAGATCAGCGGATAGCCCTGCAGCCAGTCGCTCGTGATCTTCACGATGCCCGAATAGATGAGGATGATTTCGGTCTGCAGGCGCAGAACGAAGACCGGCCAGTAGGAAATGGCGAGCGACCGGTCGACCAGCCCCAGTTTCGCGTCCAGCGAATAGGCCCGGTTCGCGGGCATGAAGCTCATCAGGATCCCGTAGAGGATCACCATGTAGAAGTGGTTGAGGTACTCGGCTTTGTCGAGCAGGAAGAAATAGGCGAAAATCGCGGTCATCGAGACGATCGCGACGCGGTAGAAAAGCCCCAGCGCCACGAAGAGCGCGGAGACACCCATCAGACACCACAGGATGTAGATCCATGGCGCCGGCAGCGGCTCCAGGAAGCTGAAGGCGCGATAGGTGAAATGGAAATCCGGTTCTACGAAGAAGAGCCCGATCCGGTCATAGGCCAGGACATTCAGGCATTCCCAGACCAGAAGCGCACCGAATGCGATGCGGGTCGCCGCCAGCGACTGGATGCTGACCGGCTTGGACAGCAGGGCTTGGAACCTTGACATTGTCGACATCTGCTCTGACATTTTTGTCCAAGGGCTCTTGGCGTCGCGCGTTCCTTTCGCACTTGCGGCAAGTGTCGAACGAAAGCGCGTTTTCAGGCAAGGATTTTTTCATGGCTGCGGCAAAGGATGCCGAAATCGCTGCAAATCAGGCTGCCCGGGGCGGGATCGACATCGTCTATGACGGTGAATGCCCCTTCTGCTCGGCCTATGTGCGGATGGTGCGTCTGCGCGACGCGGTCGGCCCGGTCCGGCTGATCGACGCGCGCAGCGATGACCCGCTCGTGCAGGAACTGAAAGCGGCCGGCTATGATCTGGACGAGGGTATGGCCGTGCGGCTCGACGGACGCATCTATCACGGCGATGAATGCATGCATCTGCTCGCGATGATGACGACGCGGTCGGGGCTCTTCAACCGGGCGCTGCGCGTGGCCTTCCGGTCGGAACGCGCGGCGCGCATCCTCTATCCGCCGCTGGTGCTCGGCCGGAACAC
The DNA here is from genome assembly GCF_009833495.1 of Oceanomicrobium pacificus. Classification (GTDB taxonomy): domain Bacteria; phylum Pseudomonadota; class Alphaproteobacteria; order Rhodobacterales; family Rhodobacteraceae; genus Oceanomicrobium; species Oceanomicrobium pacificus. The sequence continues at coordinate 273,052 of NZ_WUWG01000003.1, forward strand.
GACCCTGCGGCTGCTCGGGCGCTCGAAAATCGGCGCGGACGCGTCGGCGGAGGTGCGATGATGCGGATGTTGCTACTTGCCCTGCCGCTCGGCCTGATGGCCTGCGCGCAACCCGATCCGTCCACGATCCTGTCGCCCACGGGCTACCGCGGCAGCGACGATCCGTGCCGGAAGGTCACGTCGGGCTTCATCCTCAACCAGTATGGCCGGACCGGGACGGACCTCGTGGCCTGTCCGCTCGGCTATGACGGGGTTGCGGACCTGCGGGACCGCTATGGCGCAACACTTGTCATCAGCGGTGACGGCAATGCCATCTACCGCGTGCCGCGCGGCTGACGGGCGCTATTTCTCGCGTCTGATCCGGTAGGTGCCTTCGGGCAGTTCCAGCGCCGCGCGCAGGTCGCGCAGCTGCGCCAGCGACAGAGTCACCGTATGGGTGCGGTCGGTCTGGCTGTTATGCTGGTTGATCGTGACGCAATTGTCGAAACTGTTGATGGTCACATCATCCTCGAGCGGCGCTGGCCCCTCGTCGACAAGCGTGATCACGGTGGCGTCGAATTCGTGCTCGATTGTAAACATGGCACCGATGCTATGCCCCGCCGCCGCGGAAGAAAAGAGCCGATCGCGGGCGCCGCATGATGCTGCGCGTCAGAGTGTTCCCCACAGGTCGTATTCGCTGGCTTCATCCACCGTCACGGAGACGATGTCGCCCGGCGTCAGGGCTTCGAACCCCTCGTCGATGAAGAGGTTGCCGTCGATCTCGGGCGCATCGGCCTTGGTGCGGCAGACCGCGCCGTCACCGTCGACACTGTCCACGATCACCTCGATCCGGCTGCCGACCTTGGCATCGAGTTTCGCGGCGGAAATGGCCTGCGCCTTTTCCATGAACCGCTCCCAGCGGTCCTGTTTCACGTCCGGCGCCACATGGTCGGGCAGGGCGTTCGACCGCGCTCCGGCGACATTTTCATACTGGAAACAGCCGACGCGATCGAGCTGCGCCTCGTCGAGCCAGTCGAGCAGGGTCTGGAACTCGGCCTCGGTTTCGCCCGGATAGCCCACGATGAAGGTCGAGCGCAGAGTGATGTCGGGGCAAACCGCGCGCCACGCCGCGATCTCGTCGAGCGTGCGCGACGCGGCTGCAGGGCGCGCCATGCGCTTCAGCACGTCCGGATGCGCATGCTGGAAGGGAATGTCGAGATAGGGCAGAACGCCGCCGTCCGCCATCAGCGGGATCAACTCGCGCACATGCGGGTAGGGGTAGACATAGTGGAGCCGCACCCACGCGCCCAGCTGGCCCAGTTCGCGCGACAGGTCGGTGATGTGGCTGCGCACCTCGCGGTCCTTCCACGGGTGCGTGTCATAGCGGCGGTCGAGCCCGTAGGCGGACGTGTCCTGGCTGATGACGAGGAGTTCCTTCACGCCCGCATCCACCAGCTTCTCGGCCTCCCGCAGGACCGCATGGACGGGACGGGACTGCAGTTTCCCGCGCATGTCGGGGATGATGCAGAACTTGCACTTGTGATTGCAGCCTTCCGAAATCTTCAGATAGCTGTAATGGCGCGGTGTCAGCGATACGCCGCTGGCGGGCAGAAGGTCCACGAACGGGTCGGGTGCGGGCGGCACAGCGGCATGCACCGCGTCGAGCACTTGTTCATACTGGTGTGGCCCGGTGACGGCGAGCACGGACGGGTGCGCGCCGCGGATATAGTCCTCTTCCGCGCCGAGGCAGCCGGTGACGATCACCTTGCCGTTTTCCTTCAGCGCCTCGCCGATCGCCTCCAGGCTTTCGGCCTTGGCACTGTCGAGGAACCCGCACGTGTTCACGATGACCGAATCAGCATCGCCATAGTCGGGCGAGATCGCATAGCCTTCGGCCCGGAGGCGGGTCAGGATGCGTTCGCTGTCGACCAGTGCTTTCGGGCAGCCGAGGCTGACCATGCCGATCTTCGGCTGGTCGGGACGTGCGGCGGCGTCACCCTCGACGCGGGCGCGGGCAAGATCGGGGCGGAGATCAGGCGGGTTCTGGCTCATCCGCGCGCTCATACAGGGAATCGCGCGTCTGTGAAAGGGCGGGCAGGGCCGGATCGAATGTGAAGCCGAACGCGTCGATCTCGCGCCGGTACCAGTCGCTCACGATCCGGCGGCTGGCGTCGGAATAGTGATCGCGATAATCCGTGTCGCGGTCCCGGAAGCCCGAATTGAGCAACTGCATCCGGATCGGCACGGAGATGCCGACGCGATCCCAGACCTCCTGCAGCCCGGCCTCCAGTTCGTGGTACATCACCACCTTGTCGGCCACGATCCGGTCGCCGATCGCATATTTGGACCAGTTGTCGAGCCGGACATGGCGGAACGTGCGGAACATCCAGCTGCGCATGTCGCGGTCGAAGTCGAGATCGTCCGGCTTCCGCCGCCGCTGGCGCTGGAAATAGAGCGAGACCTGGCGTTCCCACGGGTTCCGCTCGACGGCGAACTTGAAATAGCTGTCGAAGATCTCCGGCCCGTAGACGCGGCGCACTTGCGCGGCCGTGGCATGGGGATGCAGGCCGAACCGCTCCGGCCATGCGCGTTTGAGCGAGCCTTCGCCCAGCTTGCGGAACCGGCGGGTCTTGTCGCGATAGGTGCGGGCGATGATCGCGTCCTCGCCGAGCGCGTCGCGCATCGCTGCCGACAGGGATGTGCTGGCGGTCTTCTCGGTGCGCAGGAAGATCAGCTTGTACTTGTGCGAAATGAGCATCCGGGGGTCCAACCGTATGAATGGCGGTGAAGCATTTCCGGATAAACGTGAAGCAAATACAGGTGGTTCAATCAAAGTGGCGTGAGGTCGCAGTGAGGTCGCCAATTGTCAGAGGGGCAGCGGCGCGTCGGGTTTGACCCGTTCCATGACGATCTGGCTCTGGACCCGCGCCACGGCCGGATGCGGCAGGAGCACCGACTGCACAAGATCGTTCAGTCCGGCGAGATCGCGGCAATAAACCCGCAGAAGGTAGTCGGCCTCTCCGGTCAGGGTCCAGACCGCAACAATATCGTCGCGCCGCCGCGTCATGGCCACGAAATCAGCGGCATTGGCGGCCGTATGGGCCGCCATGGACACCTGGATGAAGGCCTGTACGCCAAGCCCCAGCCGTACTGGATCGAGGCTCGCGCGGTAACTGTCGATCAGGCCGCTTTCCTCCAGCCGCTGGCGCCGGCGCCCCGCCTGGCTTGGCGAAAGATTGAGGATCTGGCCCAGATCCTGAGCGGTCAGGCGTGCGTCGCGTTGCAAAGCACGCAGCAAGCGCCGGTCGATGGAATCGAGTGTCATTTTCTCAGTGTCTGCAATATTTCCGCGCATTGCAATTCCTCGATGCGTGATATGCGCACCAATCCAGCCGATTAGGCGACAGAATGCGGCCTGCCCGCATGGCGTCCGCGATACACTCGCGCCCAACTGGATTTCCGAAGGAGAGAAACATGGGACCCTTCCCGCATGACGCCCCGCGCGCCGAGATCACCGACGCCAACCCCGCCGGCACGGACGGGTTCGAGTTTGTCGAATTCGCGCATGAAAACCCTGAAGAACTGGAAACGCTCTTCACCCGCATGGGATATGCCCCCGTGGCCCGCCATCGCACGAAGAACATCACGCTGTGGCGGCAGGGCGACATCACCTATGTGGTCAATGCCGAGCCGGGCAGCTTCGGGATGCGCTTCGTGGCGGAACACGGCCCCTGCGCGCCTTCGATGGCCTGGCGGGTCGTCGACGCGCAGCACGCGTTCGACCATGCGGTTGCGAAAGGCGCGGAGCCTTATCTGGGCGATGACAAGGTGCTCGACGTGCCCGCGATCCAGGGCATCGGCGGCAGCCTGATCTATTTTGTCGATACTTATGGCGAGCGTGGCTCGGCCTATGATGCGGAATATGACTGGCTCGGCGACCATGACCCGAAACCGCGCGGGGTCGGCTTCTACTATCTCGACCATCTGACGCACAATGTCCGCCGCGGCAACATGGACACCTGGTTCGATTTCTATGCCAGGATCTTCAATTTCCGCCAGATCCGGTTCTTCGATATCGAAGGCAAGCTGACCGGACTTTTCAGCCGCGCGCTCACCTCGCCTTGCGGCCGGATCCGCATCCCGATCAACGAGAGCGCGGACGAGAAAAGCCAGATCGAGGAATATCTGCGCCGCTACAAGGGCGAGGGCATCCAGCATATCGCGGTCGGAACCGAAGATATTTACGGCGCCACCGACGAGATTGCCGAACGCGGGCTGAAATTCATGCCGAAGCCGCCCGAGACCTACTATGCCATGTCGCACGAGCGCGTCACCGGCCATGAGGAACCGATCGACCAGATGCAGAAACACGGCATCCTGATCGACGGGGAAGGGGTCGTGGATGGCGGCGAGACCCGCATCCTCTTGCAGATCTTCTCCAAGACCGTGATCGGGCCGATCTTCTTCGAATTCATCCAGCGCAAGGGTGATGACGGGTTCGGCGAAGGCAATTTCAAGGCGCTCTTCGAGAGCATCGAAGCCGACCAGATCGCCCGCGGCGTCTTGAGCGACGACGCGGCCTGATGCGCTCGGTTGGCCTGCGCCCTGCGGGGCGCGGGCGCGCTATTGCGTCCGCATCGCAAGTTCGGCGGTCGGCACGACGGGCACCGGCTGGAAGGTCAGCGTCAGGCCGAAGAGCGTCAGCCCGATTGCCAGCACGCAGGCAGCCCCGGCCAGACGGGCGCCAAGGGCAAACCGCTCGCGCTGGCCGTCGCTGCTGCCGATGCGGCCCTCGACCCAGTTCCGGCTCCAGATCGCGGCGATGCCGATGGCCGACATGGCCACGGCCATACCGGCTGAAATCGCCACCACCATCACGATGGCGGGCCAGATCAGGTCATTGGCCAGCCCGAACAGCATGATGATCAGCGCGCCGGTACAGGGCACGATTCCGACCGAAGCGGCCAGCCAGCCGCCGCCCTTGGGGGCGGCTGCAGCGGCGCAGGCGGCACAGCCGGAATGGGCATGCGTGTGGTCGTGATGATGCTCGGGCCCGTGGGTGTGGCCGTGCTCATGGTGGTCATGCGCATGATGGTCATGATCATGGTGATGCGCGTCTGACACATGCGTATGGTCGTGGTCGTGCGCAACGGTGCCTGACGCAGCGGCGTTGCGCCGGCTGGAGCGATAGGCGCGGATGGCGGCCAGCGCCTGCCAGAGCATCACCGAGCCGATTGCGATGATCAACCCGTAGCTTGCAAGCCGGACAGCCCGGAAGTCCGACGGCGCGCCGCCGGTCGTCTGCCGCACCGTGAAGTCGAACAGGAACACGATCGCGATGGCGGAGAAGACATGGAACACCGCGATCCGCACACCCATGGTCACGCCACGGCGCAGGCTGCCGCCGGTGCCGACAAAATAGGAGATGACCACCGTCTTGCCGTGGCCGGGGCCAAGCGTGTGGAACGCGCCATAGCCGAAGGACAGGAGGAGCGCGAAGAGAAGGGCGCGGGTCGAGCCGCCTTGCCCGAGTGCCGTCATGCTGTCAGTGAAGAGCGAATTCACCCAGATCTGCGCGCGGGTCACGAACGGCACATCGCTTGCTGAACGTGCGAAAACCCGACCGGGCGTGCCCGCAAGGACCGCATCTTCCAGCACATAGGACGTCTCGACCGGCCGGCTGCCATCCACATGGAAGAGCATCTGTTCGGCCGGTTCATGGCGCAACGTGCCGGCGATGCGCGCCGGCTCATAGGGTTTGGCAAGGTCGATCCCGCCCGGATAGGTGACGGTGATCATCTGGTTCGGCGGCGGGGCCGGCGTGTGGATGCAGGCCCCGACCCATGGCACCAGCAGGAAGTCGACCACCCGCCCATGCTCCCAGGCAAGCGGCAGCACATAGCCGTCGATCAGGATGTCCGTGCCGACCAGTCCGGCGGCAACAGTGTTTGCCGTGGCGCCGTCGGCGGCGGTTGACATTGCGCCAGCCTCGACCGGCGCGAGCACGTCCCAGGACACGAGCGTCCGGTCCGACGCCGCAACGGCAGAGGCGTAGCAGAAGAGGACGGTCGTCAGCACGGCAGCCGCGACCGAAGCCCAGATTTTCCAGAAACCTGCTAGACGCATCCTGTTGCTCCTTCTGCTCATGGGACCAAACTGCAGCATCACGGCCCGTCGTCAAGCGCTGGCCGGGTTGGATGTCGTTCGCCGGCGCCTGTCCGCCCAACGCCGTGCGTCGCGCCACTGTGCCAGCTTGTCCGCCACTTGGCGACCGCAAACCGGGTGCGCATCATCCGCGACAGATCACAATTTTTTCTGTGTAGACCGGCGCAAAACGAAAAAAGGCACCCCGGAGGGTGCCTTGTTTCAGATGGTACGCCCTACGGGACTCGAACCCGTGTTTCCGCCGTGAAAGGGCGGCGTCCTAGACCACTAGACGAAGGGCGCTCCGTCTCTGTGAGGCGTGATTTACTGGCAGCGGCGACCGGGTGCAAGAGGCTTTTCGCCCGATTGCGAACTTTTTTCAGCCTGCCGCTGCGGCATCCTCAAGACGCAGCTTCACCTTGCGGCGACCCTGCCATGTGTCGATCTCGATCCGGCCCGCGACATGAAAGACGCCACCGCCATGGGCCACCAGTGCGGGGCCCAGATCACCCTGCATGGCGCGGAAGGCGATGGCGTCGATCCGGCCGCCCTCGGCATCGGAAAAGGTCACCTGCAAGTGCCCGTCACCCACCTCCCGCGTGAAGCGGATCCGCATGTCCGACAGGGCGACGCGCGGGGCAGGGGCGCCTGCGCCGAAAGGGCCTGCCGTGTCGAGCGCCTCGACCAGTTCCGGCGTTGCCGCGCGGGCCGCCAGCAGCCCGTCGAGCCGCAGATCCTGCGGGCCAGCGCGGTCCGCGCCCTGCCGCGCCAAAAGCGCGCCAAGCCGGTCCATCGCCGGCTCCAGTTGGTCGCGTGCCACGGTCAGCCCGGCCGCCATCTTGTGGCCACCGCCTTTCAGGAGCACGCCCTCGCGCGCGCAGGCGGCTATGGCGCTGCCAAGATCCACGCCGGAGATCGAACGGCCCGATCCCTTGCCCTCGTCGCCGTCCAGTCCGATGACCACGGCAGGGCGGTTGGTGGCTTCCTTCAGGCGCGCCGCCACGATCCCGACAACGCCGGGATGCCAGCCCTCTCCGGCCGCCCAGACAAGCGGTCCGGACGTGCCGCGGTCTTCAGCCTGCATGAGCGCGGCGTCGAGCACGGCCGCCTCTATGTCGCGCCGTTCGCGGTTGAGCCGGTCCAGTTCTTCGGCCAGAGCCTGCGCCTCGTGCAGATCGTCCGTGGCCAGAAGGCGGGCGCCGAGGTCAGCCTTGCCGATCCGTCCGCCTGCGTTGATCCGCGGGCCGAGCAGGAAGCCCAGATGATAGGCCGCGGGCGCGCTGTTCATCTTCGCGAGATCGGCCAGTGCCACGAGGCCCGGACGCCCCCTTCCGGCCATCACCTTCAACCCCTGCCGCACGAACACCCGGTTGAGGCCGCGCAGCGGCGCGACATCGGCCACGGTGGCCAACGCGACAAGATCGAGCAGGCCCAGCAGGTCCGGCCCGTCCGTGCCGGCGGCTCTGAGCGCGCGGTTGGCCGAGACGAGGAGCAGGAACACCACGCCCGCCGCGCAGAGATAGTCCAGTTCGCCATCCGCGTCCTGCCGGTTCGGGTTCACCACGGCGCAGGCGTCGGGCAGATGTTCGCCGCCCAGATGATGGTCGAGGATGATGACATCCGCACCGGCCGCCCGCGCAGCCGCCACCGGTGCGATCGACAGCGTGCCGCAATCGACGCAGATGATCAGGTCGTGATCCGCGCCGAGCGCCGCCATCGCGGGCTCGTTCGGGCCATAGCCCTCGTCGATCCGGTCGGGCACATAAAGCGTCGGTGTCAGGCCGAAATGGCGCAGCCAGCGGAGAAGCAGCGCCGACGAGGCGCCGCCGTCCACGTCATAGTCGCCGAACACGGCCACCCGTTCGCGGCCCTTGAGCGCCGCCACCAGCCGCTCGGTCGCGGCATCCATGTCGCGCAACCGGCTCGGATCGGGCATTTCCGTTCGAAGCTTGGGGTCGAGGAAAGCAGGCACTTCGGTCGCCGGCACGTCGAGCCGTGCCAGCACCCGCGCCAGCATGTCGGGCAGGTCGTGCTGCTGCCGCAGGCTCTGGGCCAGCCGGTCCTCCTGATCCGTCGGACCGACCCAGCGCCGCCCGGTCAGCGACTGTTCCACACCGAGATAGGCCGTCATGATCCGTCCTGCCCATCGTGATCCGAGCCGGTGACGCGGATCATCCGCAGGACCGCGCGCAGGAAGAGCACACCGGCCCCCAGCACCCAGAGGATCGCGAAAACCAGCGCGGCGCTCATGCCGTCACCGGCCAGCCGTGCGGCGAGCGCCAGCCCGATGCCGAGCATCACCAGCATGGCAAGAACCGGCACGATCGCGGCCCTGCCGCGGTGCATCCGCGGCGCGTGCGCGCCGTCCGGGCGCGCCGCCGTGGCTTGCGTGGTGCGCTTCTGCGGGGGGGCCGTCCTGTGGCTGCGATCCGTCACGATGTCCGGCTGTGGCGGGTCAGTTGTTGTTCTGGCGATAGTAGAGCCGCCGCACGGAGCCGGTCTTGGAGCGCATCAGGATCGTTTCGGTTTCCAGAAAATCGCCGTCGCGTTTCGCGCCGGTCACGATCGACCCGTCGGTGACGCCGGTGGCCGCGAAGATCACATGCTGGGTCACCATCTCGTCGCGGGTATAGATCCGGTCGAGGTCGGTGATGCCGGCCTTGGCGGCGCGGGCGCGTTCATCGTCGTTGCGGAAGGTCAGGCGGCCCTGGATCTGGCCGCCCATGCATTTCATTGCCGCGGCCGCCAGCACGCCTTCAGGCGCGCCGCCCGACCCCATATACATGTCGACGCCGGTCTTGCGGGTCTCGGCGCAATGGATGACGCCCGCCACGTCGCCATCGGTGATCAGCCGGATACGGGCGCCGGTGGCCCGGATTTCCTCAACCAGTGCCTGATGGCGGGGGCGTTCCAGAACGCAGACCATCAGGTCGCTCGGGTCGCAGCCCTTGGCGCGGGCGAGCGTCTCGATCCGCTCCGTCGGGCTCATGTCGAGCGTGACGAGCCCTTCCTCGTAGCCCGGTCCGATGGCGAGCTTGTCCATATAGACGTCGGGCGCATGTAGCATCGAGCCGCGCGGGCCCATGGCAATGACGGCCAGCGCATTGGGCATGTCCTTGGCGGTCAACGTCGTGCCTTCCAGCGGGTCGAGGGCAATGTCCACGCCCGGTCCGTTGCCGGTGCCGACCTCCTCGCCGATGTAAAGCATCGGGGCCTCGTCGCGCTCGCCCTCACCGATCACGACCACGCCGGAAATGTCGAGCATGTTGAGCTGGCGGCGCATCGCGTCAACGGCGGCCTGGTCGGCAGCCTTTTCATCGCCCGAGCCGATCAGCCGCGCCGAAGCGATGGCCGCGGCTTCGGAGACCCGCGCGAGCCCAAGCGAGAGCATCCGGTCGGAGAAGATCGTGTCATCCTGCATCGGTCGGTTTCCTTGTCCCTGTTCTGTTGCCTTCCGCAGCCTAGCGCGGAAGATCAAACGTTTTCGATACGGATCGCCACTGGCTGCGACCGGTTGACGGGCAGGGCGGCAATCTGTTCGAGCGCCGCATCAAGCGCCGCGCGGTCGGTTTCATGGGTCACGATGAGCACCGGCGCCTCGTCGGCCTGATGGTCATACTGGCGCATCCGGTTGATCGAGATGCCCTGCGCGCCAAGGGCCTGCGCGACACTGGCGAGCGCGCCCGGCTTGTCGTGGAGCGAAAAGCGCAAATAGAAGGCCGATGCCGGACCAGAGCCGCCCTCGACAGGGGCCACGAGGCTGGCGGCCGGACGGCCGAAGACCGGAATGACAAGTCCGCGGGCAATGTCGACCACGTCGCCCATGATCGCGCTGGCGGTCGGTCCTTCGCCGGCACCCGGACCCTGATAGACGGTCTGGCCGACGAAATCGCCCTCGACCACGACCATGTTGGTCACGCCTTCCAGTTGCCCCAGCGGCGAAGCTTCGGGGACGAGGCAGGGCTGCATCCGCTGTTCCAGCCGCCCGTCGCGATGGGTGGCCACCCCAAGGAGCTTGATCCGGTAGCCCATGTCCCGCGCATGTTCGATGTCGGTCAGGCTGATATGGTCGATCCCCTCGATCGCCACCGCGCCGAAATCGACCCGGGTGCCGAAAGCCGCGGCAGACAGGAGCGCCAGCTTGTGCGCGGCATCGATCCCGCCCACATCGACGCTCGGGTCGGCTTCGGCATAGCCGAGCGCCTGCGCATCGGCGAGCACATCGGCATAGTCCGCGCCGGTCGATTCCATTTCCGTCAGGATGTAGTTGCAGGTCCCGTTCATCACGCCCATGACGCGGTGGATCGCGTTGGCAGCGAGCCCTTCGGTCAGGGCCTTCACGATCGGAATGCCGCCCGCAACCGCGGCCTCGTAGCGCAGCGCCAGCCCCTTGGCATCGGCCAGTTCGGCCAGCGCCTGCCCGTGCATGGCCAGCATGGCCTTGTTGGCGGTGACCACATGTTTGCCCGCGGCCAGAGCCGCTTCGGTGGCGGCCTTGGCCGGGCCATCCTCGCCGCCGATCACCTCGATCAGAACATCCACATCGTCCCGCCGCGCCACCGCGACCGGATCGTCTTCCCAAGCGTAGCCGGACAGGTCGACTCCGCGATCCTTGGACCGCGAGCGCGCGGAAATCGCCGTGATCTCGACCGGGCGACCGGCGCGCGCTTCCAGGAGCGCAGCGTGGGTCTGGACAATGCGGACGATCCCCGTGCCGACGGTTCCGAGCCCGGCAAGGCCCAAGCGAAGCGGTGATGTCATGGTTGTCCTGTCCCGATCTGAATTGGTCTCGATGTTGCTTAGGGGATCAGCGCGGGCGCTGCAACCGCCGCGCCGCCGGAGGGCTTTGATCAGGGCTCCCAGAAGCCCCAGCCGTCCGGCGTGAAGCCGCGCGCGAGCGCTATGCGGCTCGTGCGTTCCTCATGCAGCCAGATCTCGTCAACGGCGAGCGCGACATCCTCCACCGCGACGGAAAACCCGCCATCCTCGGATGGGGTCGCCGCATAGCCGAACATGCCGAGCGCGCGGGTGGCGGCCTCCAGATCGGCTCCGGCGCCCGGGACGAATGTCAGATCGAGCGTGACGCGCGCATCCTGCGGGAAATCGGCTTCGCTGCGAAGCTGGTGCAAGGTGGCGGCGGTCTGCGCCTGTTGCAGTTCGAAATCCCAGTCCGGAGTCAGATCGGTCATGCGGCCTCCGGATCAAATTCGGCGAGCAGGCTGTCGGCATTGTCGAGCACCTTGCGGACGCCGCGCGCCGCCTGCCGGATGCGCTGTTCGTTCTCCACCAGACCGAGCCGCACGAACCCCTCGCCATATTCGCCGAAGCCGACGCCGGGGCTGACGGCCACACCGGCCTCTTTGAGCAGGATCTTGGAGAAGGCCATCGAGCCGACATTGTCGAACCGTTTGGGGATCGGCGCCCATGCGAACATGGTCGCGGGCGGGGCGGGGATGTCCCAGCCCGCGCGGCCCATCGCATCCACGAGCGTGTCGCGCCGCGCACGGTAGGTGTTGCGGATCTCCGCGATACAGTCGTCCGGCCCGTTGAGCGCTGCAGCCGCCGCCACCTGCACCGGCGTGAAGGCACCGTAATCGAGATAGGATTTGATCCGGGTCAGCGCCCCGATCAGCCGCCTGTTGCCCACGGCAAAACCCATCCGCCAGCCCGGCATGGAATAGGTTTTCGAAAGCGAGGTGAATTCGACCGCGATATCCTTGGCGCCGTCGACCTGCAGGATCGAGGGCGGCGGATTGTCGTCGAAATAGATTTCCGCATAGGCAAGGTCGGACAGGACCCAGAGGTGATGCTTCTTCGCGAAGGCAATAAGCTCGCGGTAGAAATCGAGATCGCAGACCTGTGCCGTCGGGTTCGAGGGGAAGGACACGACGACGGCCACCGGTTTCGGGACCGAATGGGCCATCGCGCGGTCGAGCCCGCGCATATATTCCTCGGGGTCGAAGCGCCCCTCATGGAGCGCGGGCAGGTGGCGCAGCGTGCCGCCCGCGATCATGAACCCGTAGGGATGGATCGGATAGGACGGGTTGGGCACCAGCATCACGTCGCCCGGCGCGGTGATCGCCATGGCTAGGTTGGCAAGCCCTTCCTTCGAGCCCAGCGTCGCGATCACCTCCGTCTCCGGGTCGAGATCGACGTCGAACCGGCGCTTGTAATAGCCCGCCTGTGCGCGGCGCAGTCCCGGAATGCCCTTGGATGAGGAATAGCGGTGCGTGCGCGGCTTGCGCACTGTCTCCACCAGCTTTTCAACGATATGCGGCGGCGTATCCATGTCCGGATTGCCCATGCCGAAATCGATGATGTCCATGCCGGCGGCGCGATATTCGGCCTTCAGCCGGTTCACCTCGGCAAAGACATAAGGTGGCAGGCGTTTGATCCTGTAGAATTCTTCTTCAGCCATGCGTGCGGCCCCGTTTCCCTCTTTGCTGCCTTATAGCAAGGGTGCGCTGAAAAAACAGAGGTCTTGGACGACCGGTCCGCGCGGCAAATTGGCCAAAGGCTCAGGGCAGGGGCAGGGCGGCCAGACGGGCGGCTTTCTCTTCGTCGCTGAGGCTCTGGTCCGACAGGATGGCCGCGCGCTGCTGTAGAATTGCGGCCCGGGCCGCAAGCGCCGCCTCTGCCGCCTGCCGCTCCTCTTCGGTGCCGGTGGCGGGTGCGGTGAAAATGCCGCGCGGTTCCAGCACCGGCCAGACCGACGGTGTGCCGGCGGCGACCGGACGGCTCGAATCGTAGTTGGGCAGTTCCGCCCCGATGCTGCACGCCCCGAGGCAGAGGCACAGCGCCATGCCGCAGCCGCGCCGGACCACACGGCGGGTGGCTGTCCTGTGGCGGGCGGGGAACGGGAACTGGCGCGTCATGCGGCCTCTTGCCGGAGGGGTCATTGAGGGCTTGGGAAATGCGGCCCTGCTCTGCCATAGTAAGACCGGTCACCGGACGGGAACAAGGCGAAAGGTCGGGCGAAGCATGGGCGAGAAGGGGCAGAATCTGGAACAGGATTTCGAGGAGCTGACGGAGGACAGTCAGGAATTCGCGCGCAACATGGCGCAAGCGGCGGAAACCTCGGCCCAGATCTGGCAGACCTTCCTCGAAGCGCAGGCTGCCGAGAAGCCCCAGACCCAGCCCGACCCGCTCAACACGATGCCGGCCTTTGCCGAACTGACACGCGCACTTTGGGACAATCCCGAGAAACTGGCCGAACGGACGCTTGAATTCTGGACCGAGCAGAACCGTCTCTGGCAGCACAGTTTCCTCAAATGGCTGGGCGCGGAAGAAGAGGCCGAGGCCCCGAACCTGCCCGACATGGCAGCGCCGGGCAAACGTTTCTCCCACGAGCAATGGTCGCAAAACGCGCTCTTCGACTATATCAAACAGTCCTATCTGCTGACATCAGGCTGGATCCAGAACACCGTCCATTCGGTGGAGGATCTGAGCCCGCGCGACCGCAAGAAGGCGGAGTTCTACACCCGGCAATATGTCGAGGCGATGAACCCCGCCAATTTCTTCGCGCTCAACCCCGAAGTGCTGGAGACCACGGCGAAGGAGAAGGGCCAGAACCTCGTCCGTGGTTTGCAGATGATGTTGCAGGACATGCAGCGCGGGAAGGGCAAACTCCTGATCCGGCAGACCGACATGGACGCGTTCGAGGTCGGCCGCGACATGGCGATAACGCCCGGTGCCGTGGTCTGGGAAAACGAGATCCTGCAGCTGATCCAATATGCGCCCACGACGGACGAGGTCCGCTCGGTGCCGATCCTCTTCATCCCGCCCTGGATCAACAAGTTCTACATTCTCGACCTGAACCAGAAGAAGAGCATGGTCCGCTGGCTGGTGGAGCAGGGCTACACCGTCTTCATGATCTCCTGGGTCAATCCTGACCGCGCGCAGAAGGACGAAACTTGGGACAGCTACCTGACGAAGGGCGCGCTGGCCGCGATCGACAAGGTGCTGGAAGAAACCGGGCAGAAAAAGCTGCATCTGGCCTCCTACTGTATCGGCGGGACGCTGACGGGCACGCTAATGGCCTGGCTCGGCAAGCAGGGCGACAAGCGGATCGCCTCCTCCACCTTCTTTACCGCGCAGCTCGATTTCGAGGATGCAGGCGAGTTGCAGGTCTTCGTCGACGACCGGACGATCGACCTTGTGGACGAGCAGATGGAGGAGGGCTACCTGCCCGCCGAGACCATGGCGAGCGCCTTCAACATGCTGCGGTCCAACGATCTGATCTGGTCCTATGTCGTGAACAATTACATGCTCGGCAAGGACCCGTTCCCCTTCGATCTGCTCTACTGGAATGCCGACAGCACGGCCATGCCGGCCAAGGTGCACCATTTCTATCTGGAACGGTTCTACCGCGACAATGCGCTGGTGAAGGGCGGGCTTTCGGTGCTCGACACGCCGATCACGCTCGCCGACATCAAGGGGCCGGTCTATCACGTCGCCACGCGGGAGGATCATATCGCGCCCGCGGCATCGGTCTATCGCGGCGCGCGGATGATGAAGAACGCCAAGCTGCGTTTCATCCTGTCGGGGTCGGGCCATATTGCCGGTGTGGTCAACCCTGTCGCGGCGCAGAAATACCAGTATTGGACCAATGACGATATGGACCAGCCGACGCTCGAGGATTGGTTCGACGGCGCGACGGAAACCCAGGGCAGCTGGTGGCCGGACTGGGACCGCTGGCTGACGCGGCGGTCCGGCAAATGGGTGCCCGCCCGCGCGCCCGGCGCGACACTCGGCCAGATCGAGCCTGCGCCCGGCCGCTACGTCAAACTGCGTTTCGACCAGCGCTGACGGGCTGGCCGCTCGGTCAGCGGATGCTGGTAATGACCGTGCCGCCCCAGAAAAGCACGAAGGCCGCGGGAAAGACGAACCGGCAGACATAGTCGATGCGCTGGGCCTGCGCCTCGCGCCCGCGCCGCGCGAGCGTGCCGGTGTAGAGCGCCTCCAGCAGGGCCGCGAAGACGAGCAGCGTCGCTCCGAAGAGCATCCAGTCGAGCGTCGTGAAATAGTTGAGCCGCGGCAGGATGGAACTCGTCGTCAGCTGGAATGCGATCAGCGTCAGCATGGATGTCGCGGCGAAGCCGATCTGCGCCTCGAATTTCTGCGGCGGAATCCAGAAGACGGTCCAGCTCATCGCCACGATCAGCGTCAGCGGCGTGATGATCTTGAAAAGGAAAAAGCCGTAATAGCGCGCCGCATCGATGGTGACCGCAGCGATGCTGCGCTCTTCCTGCAGGGTGCTCAACATGCTGTTCGCGGCGCTGATCGTGACACCGCGGATGTCCCAATCCTCGATGTTGAGCGTGTCGGCGAGCCGCGCGCCGTCCACCATGGGGACGAACTGGAATTCATCCACGCCGAGGGACGGGGAGGCGAACTCCATCGTGATCTGCTGCCGGTCGAACGGAAACTTGTGCAGGTCATGGTAGGAGGAAATCGTGCCGGTCAGCCGCTGCAGGTAGGTGACACGACCGCCCTCGGCCACGCTCACCTGATTGCGCGCCTGCGTGTAGGTTGCCCTCAGGTTGGAACTGTTGAGCAGGTTGGCTGGCGGGAACCAGACCTGCGTGATCGGAAAGCGGCAGCCCCCAAAATCTGCCAGCCGCTTATCGGTCCATTCCAGCACCATCAGGAAATCGCCCTCGATCTGCTGGTTCACATCGTCGATGCCGAGCACGTCGGCGACGATCATGCCGATCTCGACGTCCGTCGGGCCATCACCGGCGCCGGGGCGCACATTCGTGTCGAACGCGGGCAGGGCGCAGGCCTGAACAGGTGCGGGTGTAGCTTGTGCTATCGCGGACCCCGACCAGAGCGGCAGCAGGGCCATAACCAATAGCAGGCGCAGAAGGGGCGCCAGAGGGCCGGATGCGGGGCGGGTGGTCCGGTTCATGCACTGCTCTCCTCGTTGGTCGCGCCAGATTTGCCGAGCGGCGCCGGTCTGGCAAGCCCTCTCGGCAAGCACCCACTGGCATTTGAACGGTCGTTCAGTTACCGTCGCCGCGAGAGGGGCATCATGGCGCGCAAAACCGGATCGAACGGGGAAAAAACGGCACGGGACCTGCGGCGGGCGGCCACCAGCCTGTTCGCCCGGCATGGCTATGCGGCCGTGTCGATGCGCCAGATCGCGCAGGCCATCGGCGTGCAGGCGGGGGCGCTCTATCTCTATACGCCCGACAAGCAGAGCCTGCTGGCCGATCTGATGGCCACGCATATGACGGAGCTTCTCGACGCGTGGCAGGCGGAGGCAGATGCAGGGGCCGCGCCCGAGGACCGGCTGGAACAGTTCGTGCGCTTCCATATCGGCTTCCACGCCGGCCGGCCGGACGAGGTGTTCATTGCCTATATGGAGCTGCGCAATCTGGAGCCTGACAATCTGGCGCTCCTGCAGAAGCAGCGCCGCGCCTATGAGGATGTGCTGGAGGATATCCTGAAATCCGGTGTGGCCGCGGGCCGGTTCGACATTCCTGATACACGTCTGGCCACCATGGCGCTCATCGCCATGCTGACCGGCGTCACCACATGGTTCCGCTCCGGCGGGCGGCTGACGCTGGAGGAGATCGAGGAAACCTATCTGTCCATGGTGCGCGGCGCGGTGGGCCTGACATGAAGCGCCTGCTGCACCACGTGCCGCACAGCCGGTCGCTGCGCAGCCTCTGGCTGCTCCGGGAACTCGACCTGCCGCACGAGGTTCGGCTTCACAGGTTCGGATCGGCCCTGCAGGACCCCGACTATCTGGCCCGCCATCCGCTTGGCCGCGTGCCCTGCTATGAGGAAGGGGGCCTGACTCTCTACGAATCCGGGGCCATCGCCGAACATCTGTGCGAATCCGTGCCTGACACGCCGCTCTGGCGCCCTCCCGGCGATGCGGAGCGGGCCGCGTGGCTGCAATGGCTCCACTATGCGGAAACGATCGCGGTGCACGCGGCCTATCTGACCCAGTCGCATCTTGTCCTGCGCCCGCCGGAGGCGCGTTCGCCGGTGCAGATGAAGCTGGAAACACGGCGGCTGGCCCGGGCGCTCGGTGTTGTGGCCGACCAACTGGCCGCCCGCGACCACCTGCTCGGGACGTTTACTGCGGTGGATATTGCGGTCGGCTACTCGGTCTGGGTGTCGGGCCATTTCGTCGAACTGGGCGACATGCCGGCACTGATGGCCTATCTCGAGCGGCTCCGCGCCCGTCCCGCGGCGGACGGGGTATTCGGCGCGCCTGAGGGGTACGGCATCTACATGCAGCCCTTCTACCCGCTCGACTGATCGGGCACGCCGACAATCGTGCGCAGTGTGTCCACGCCGACCAGCGGGGCCTTCAGGTCGAGACCGCGGATGACCCTGTAGGGCGCATCCCGCTGGCCAAGATCGCTCAGAACCATGCGGGACGTGCCGAACTTGTCCGATGAACTGTAGATCCCGGGCGTGGCCAGCACCGGCATGCCGAGTTCCACCGACACATCCGCGCTGCGGTCCGAATCCTCGATCGCGACGAGCGAGCCTGCCTGTTCGCCCAAGCGCGCGAGCAGGTCGACCCGGGCGTTGCGCGCGCCTTCTCTCATGTGCAGGCCGCCAGCCTCGAACACATGCCAGGCCGTGAAGGCCTTTTCCGGCGGGCGGCCGGTCAGCTTCCGGATCAACTGGTCGAAATCCGATTCCGTGCCCTGCATGATGGCGCCCGATTTCAGCCCGGCGCGGTCACTTTCCTCCAGCAGGCGCAGCACGCCGGGTCGGGGTGTGGCTCGACCGGCTGCGATGGACCGGCTGAAATGCTGCTGCTTGATCCGGTAGATCGTCTCATAGAGGCCGCCCACATCGAAGGCGGTGGCGAAATCGGGATGGCGGCGCAGCATGAAATCCATGATCCGGCCCGGCCCGTCCGGCAGGTCGAGCACACCGGCATACATGGCGCGGGTCCAGATCCAGTTCAGGCCCAGATCCTCGAATGCGTGATTGTAGGCCTGACGGTGCAGGTCGGCCATGTCGGCGAACGCATCTTCGATATTGAAAACGAGTCCGGTCAGATCCACCGGCATCATTCCTTGTTCGGGCCCCGCGCGCCAACCGAACCCTGATCTTTGAACGCGTCTGATTTACAAATGGTTACGCCAACAGGTGCAGGCATCGGCTCAATTTGCGTTAACCTTGCCCGAACGGATCAGGCCGCCCCGTCCGGAGCGGCCTGCACGAGAATTCATCTGTCCGGGCTGACGGCCCGCGGATCACAGATCGGGATAGATCGGGAAGCGGGCGCAGAGCGCGGCCACATCCGCCTTCACGGCGGCTTCGACCTCGCCATTGGCGTCCGAACCGTTGGCGGCAAGACCATCCACGACCCGCACGATCATCCGGCCGATCTCTGCAAACTCGTCCGCGCCGAAGCCGCGCGTGGTGCCCGCCGGCGTTCCGAGCCGGATGCCCGAAGTCACCATCGGCTTTTCGGGATCGAACGGAATGCCGTTCTTGTTGCAGGTGATATGCGCACGGCCGAGCGCCACTTCCGTCTCGTTGCCTTTCACACCCTTGGGGCGCAGGTCGACGAGCATCACATGCGTGTCGGTCCCGCCGGTGACGATATCGAGCCCACCCGACATCAGCGTGTCTGCCAGCACCTTGGCATTGGCAACGACCTGCTCCTGATAGGCGCGGAATTCGGGGCGCAGGGCCTCGCCGAAGGCCACGGCCTTGGCGGCGATCACATGCATGAGCGGGCCACCCTGAATGCCGGGGAAGATGGCCGAATTGACCTTTTTGGCGATCGCCTCGTCATTGGTCAGGATCATCCCGCCGCGCGGGCCGCGCAGCGTCTTGTGCGTGGTCGTCGTGGCGACATGGGCATGCGGGAAGGGCGACGGGTGGACGCCGGCCGCCACAAGACCCGCGAAATGGGCCATATCGACCATCAGGTAGGCACCGACACTGTCGGCAATCTCGCGGAACCGCGCGAAGTCGATCTGGCGCGGAATGGCCGAGCCGCCTGCGATGATAAGCTTCGGCTGGTGTTCCTTGGCCAGGTCTGCCACCTGATCGTAGTCGATCAGATTGTCCTGTTTGCGCACGCCATATTGCACCGCGTTGAACCATTTGCCCGACTGGTTCGGGGCGGCGCCGTGGGTCAGGTGCCCGCCGGAGGCGAGGTTCATGCCGAGGATCGTGTCGCCCGGCTTGATGAGTGCCGTGAAGACCCCCTGGTTGGCCTGCGAGCCGGAATTGGGCTGCACATTGGCGAAGTCGCACCCGAAAAGTGCCTTGGCGCGGTCGATGGCGAGCGTCTCGGCCACGTCAACATACTGGCAGCCGCCATAGTAGCGCCGGCCCGGATAGCCTTCGGCATATTTGTTGGTCAGGACCGTGCCCTGCGCTTCCATCACGGCGCGGGAGACGATGTTTTCCGATGCGATCAGTTCGATCTCGTCGCGCTGGCGGCCGAGCTCGTCGGTCACGGCGGCGAACAGTTCTGGGTCGCGGCTGTCGAGCTGTTCGGTGAAAAAGCCGGAATCGCGGATGGTGGCGTCCATTCAAGGTCTCCTCAGGTGGCCCGTCTGCAGTTGCGGCCTTTCTATCGCGCTTGTTTCCTATAGGAAACATAAAAGCGCGCGGCGGTGAGAGGCGGTGCCATGCAGAATTCTGCGCTTCTCTTAGCCCTGCCGTGACAGGTGAAAAAGGGTGAAATCGGCGCGTTTGCGCATTGCCGCGCGGATTTCGGCGCGCGCAGGGTGCGGAAAGCGGCCGTCGGTTTCCGACAGGAAACCCCGTGCGCGCCGGCGGTTCCGGTTCCGACGGCAGGCGGTCATGCGCAAATCCGCCGCAGCGCCAAGGGGATAGGCGCTTGAGTTGCGCGCCCGAAGCGGCGAAACTGCCGCAGCGCAGCAACGAAGGGCGACACGAGTGGGATTTGAACGGATCTGTTTCCGTGCCGCCGGCACGCCGGGCGCGCATGCCGCAATGGTGGCGCTGCGCCAGCGCTACGGCCAGCATCCGGCGGAAGATGCGGACGTGATCGTCGCGCTTGGCGGCGACGGATTCATGCTCAACATCCTGCACGAGATGCAGGGCCATGATGTGCCGGTCTACGGGATGCATCGCGGCACGGTGGGCTTTCTGATGAACGCCTTTTCCGACGCCGACCTGCCGGAGCGGCTCGCCGCCGCGGAGGAAACGGTGATCAATCCCCTGCGGATGGAAGCGACGCGCCGCGACGGCGAGATGCGCACCGCGCTTGCGATCAACGAAGTATCGCTCCTGCGGGCCGGTCCGCAGGCGGCCAAGCTGCGGATCTCGGTCGACGGGCGCGAGCGGATGGAGGAACTGGTTTGTGACGGGGCGCTCGTCTGCACGCCGGCCGGGTCCACGGCCTATAATTACTCGGCTCACGGACCGATCCTGCCGATCGAATCGGACGTGATGGCGCTGACCGCCATGGCCGCCTTCCGGCCGCGGCGCTGGCGCGGTGCGCTGTTGCCAAAGACGGCGCAGGTGCGGTTCGAGGTTCTGGAACATGCCAAGCGGCCGGTTTCGGCCGTGGCCGATTCGACCGAAGTGCGCGATGTGGTGACGGTGGATATCCGTTCGGAGCCTGACATCCGGCACCGGCTCCTTTTCGACCCCGAACACGGGCTCGACGAGCGGTTGATCCGCGAACAGTTCGTGTGACGGCCGCGCGCCCGCGGCACCTGATCCAAGGGCAGAGCGGCGGATACGGCTTCCGGGCTTGCATGTGACACGGCGATGCCCGATCACACCGGAAAGACATGACGGCATCCGCGACGGGGAGCCGGCGCGCCGACAAGGAGGAAGAAGCGACTATGAAACTGGGCATCCGCGAACAGGTGCTGTGGTGGACTGGCGGGCTCGTTGCGCTCGTCGCGATCCTGTGGCTGCTCGGTGACGCGATCCTGCCCTTTGTCGTTGGCGCGGCCATTGCCTATTTCCTCGATCCCGTGGCCGACCGGCTTGAACGAATGGGCCTGTCGCGGGTTCTGGCCACCACGCTCATCTCGATCGTCATGGTGCTGATCGTGGTGCTGATCTTCGTGTTGCTGGTTCCGGTCTTCATCGAGCAGGGGGCCGAACTCGGTCGTGCGTTGCCGCAATATGTGCAGCAGTTGCGCGGCGCGGCGGAAAGCCGGTTTCCAGACCTGCTGGCCGCCGATGGCGGGCTCGCCAAGGGGATCGAATCGTTGCGCGATGTCGCCGCCGACAAGGGCATGGCGCTTTTCAATCAGGTCCTGTCCTCGTCGCTCGCGGTGATCGACTTCCTGTTGCTTGTCGTCGTCGCGCCGGTCGTGGCCTTCTACCTGCTGCTCGACTGGGACCGGATGGTGTCCGTGATCGACGGCTGGCTGCCGCGTGACCATGTGGACACGATCCGCCGGCTGGCATCCGAGATCGACAGCGTGCTTGCCGGCTTCGTGCGCGGGCAGCTTTCGGTCTGTGCGATCCTCGGCACTTTCTATGCCGTGGCTCTGGTGCTGATCGGTCTGGAATTCGGCGTCTTCATCGGGCTGTTCGCCGGTCTCATATCCTTCATTCCCTTTGTCGGCGCGATCATCGGCGGCGCACTGGCGATCGGCGTGGCCCTCTTCCAGTTCTGGGGCGACCCGATCTGGATCCTCGCCGTGGCAGCCGTTTTCTTCGCCGGACAGGCGGTCGAGGGCAATGTGCTGACGCCATATCTGGTCGGCAGTTCGGTCGGCCTGCATCCGGTCTGGCTGATGTTCGCCCTGTCCGCATTCGGGACGCTCTTCGGTTTCCTCGGCCTGCTCATCGCCGTGCCGACCGCAGCGGCCATCGGCGTACTGGGCCGTTTCGCGCTCGACCAGTATCAGGCGAGCCGGCTCTACACAGGGGAACCCGGGCAATGAGCGGGGCGACACAGCTTGTTTTCGACCTGCCAAGCCGTGCGGCACGCGGGCGCGGGGATTTCTTCGTCTCGGACGCCAACGCGCTCGCCGTGCGCCAGCTGGACGGCTGGCGCGACTGGCCGGAGCGCAAGCTCGCGTTGATCGGCCCCGCGCGGTCCGGCAAGACCCACCTGACAGGCGTCTGGGCGACCGAATGCGGCGCACGGGTCATCAGTGCGGCCGATCTGCCGGACTGGGATCTTGCGGCTTTGACCGAGGTGCCGGCGCTGGCGGTCGAGGATGTGGACCGGCTCGCGCTCCTGCCCGAAACCGCCCGCGGCGAGGCGGAAACCGCGCTCTTCCACCTGCACAATGCCGTGCTGCAGGCGCAGGGGCACCTGCTCGTGACCGGTGCCTTGCCGCCCGCCCATTGGGAGATCGGTCTGCCTGACCTTGCCTCTCGGCTACGAGCGACGCCCGTGGCGCGGCTTGATCCGCCGGATGACGCGCTCCTGATGGCCGTGCTCGTGAAACTCTTTTCCGACCGGCAGTTGATCGTGGACCCCGATCTGATCGAATATCTTGCCGTGCGGCTTGACCGGTCGTTCGAGGCGGCGGCCCATGTCGTGGCCACGCTCGACCGCGAGGCGCTGCGCCGCCGGCGGCCGGTCACCGTCCGCCTGGCGTCAGAGATCCTCTTCAAGCCCGAACCGGGCCAGCAAAGGAGCCAAGCCGATGCCTGACGATGCCGCCCGCGACCTGCCCGAACGGGTGAACGCGGATTTCCTGCGCTCGGCGCCGGGACCGGGCGTCGAGATGCCCGAGCTTGATCCCGAGAGCCCCGACCGGTTTTTCAACCGCGAACTGTCCTGGCTGCGCTTCAACACCCGCGTGCTGGAGGAAGCGGAGAACCCGAATGTCCCGCTTCTGGAGCGTGTGCGGTTCCTGTCCATCTCGGGCAGCAACCTCGACGAGTTCTATTCGGTCCGTGTGGCCGGTCTGCGCGGGCTGGTGCGCGCGGGGCTCGCCCATCCGAGCGTCGACGGGCTGACGCCGGCCGAGCAGTTGCAGAAGATCGACACGAGCGCTCGCAAGCTGATGGCCCGCCAGCAGGATATCTGGCGCAGCCTGCAACTTGAAATGGAAGCGGAGAATCTTTTCATCCTGTCCCCGGAGCGGTTGACCGAGACCGATCTGGCCGTGCTGGAAGAGGTTTTCGTCAGTCAGGTGTTCCCGGTCCTGACCCCGCTCGCCATCGACCCGGCCCACCCGTTCCCCTTCATCGCGAACGAGGGGTTCGCGCTGGCGCTGAAACTCCAGAGCAAGAAGGGCAAGCGGCGGCTCGACGCGCTCCTGCCGATCCCCGCGCAGATCCCGCGTTTCATCGAGGTGGTGAACGAGGCGGAGGAGGGCCAGCGCTTCCTGCCGCTGGAGAGCATGTTGCAGGTGTTCCTTGGCAAGCTCTTCCCCGGCTACACGGTCAAGTCGAGCTGCATGTTCCGCGTGCTCCGCGACAGCGATCTGGAGGTGGAGGAAGAGGCCGAGGATCTGGTGCGCGAGTTCGAGACCGCGCTGAAGCGCCGCCGCCGGGGGGAGGTGATCCGCCTCACCATCACCGGGTCCACGACCCGCGACCTGCGCGACACGATCATCTCGGCCCTGCAGGTGGCCGAAGAAGAGGTGATCGAGATCGACGGCGTGCTCGGCGTGGCCGACCTGTCGGAAATGGTGCTCGACAGCCGCGCCGACCTGCTCTGGCCGCAATTCTCGCAACGTTTCCCAGAGCGCGTGCGCGATTTCGACGGGGATATCTTCGCTGCCGTGCGCCAGAAGGACATGCTGCTGCACCACCCGTATGAAAGTTTCGAGAGCGTCGTGCGGTTTCTGCAGCAGGCCGCGCGGGACCCTGACGTGGTCGCGATCAAACAGACGCTCTACCGCACCTCCAAGAACAGCCCGATCGTGGCCGCGCTGTGCGAGGCGGCTGAGGATGGCAAGTCCGTCACCGCGCTGGTGGAGTTGAAAGCGCGGTTCGACGAGGCCGCCAACATCCGACAGTCGCGCCAGTTGGAACGCGCCGGGGCGCAGGTGGTCTACGGGTTCACCGACTGGAAGACCCATGCGAAAATCTCCACCGTGGTGCGGCGCGAGGGGCGGAACCTCGTGACCTATACCCATTTCGGGACCGGCAACTACCACCCGATCACCGCGAATTTCTACACCGATCTGTCGCTCTTCACCTGCGACGCCGCGCTGGGGCGCGACGCGACCAAGATTTTCAATTTCGTCTCCGGCTATGTGGAGCCGCAGAAGCTCGAAAATCTCGCCATTTCCCCGATCGGCCTGAAACAGACGATCCTCGATCAGTTGGAGGCCGAGATCGAACATGCCCGCGCCGGACGCCCGGCTGCGGTCTGGGTCAAGCTGAACGCGATCATCGAGGCGGATGTGATCGATGCGCTCTACCGCGCCAGCCAGGCGGGTGTGAAAATCGACATGGTCGTGCGCGGCATTTGCGGTGTGCGCCCCGGGATCAAGGGCCTGAGCGAGAATATCCGCGTGAAATCCATCGTCGGGCGGTTTCTGGAACATTCCCGCATCGCCTGTTTCGCCAACGGGTCCGGTCTGCCGTCGAAACAGGCGCGGGTCTATATTTCCTCGGCCGACTGGATGGACCGCAACCTCAACCGCCGCGTCGAGTCGCTGGTGGAGATCACCAACGCGACCGTGCGGGCGCAGATCCTCGACCAGATCATGGCAGCGAACCTTGCCGACGAGGCGCAGAGCTGGGTGCTCCAGCCCGATGGCAGCTACATCCGCCACGAAGGGGCCGAGGGCGAGCGGCTCTTCAACTGCCACCGGTTCTTCCTTGAAAATCCGTCCCTGTCGGGGCGCGGCAGCGTGGGCATCAAGGATGTGCCGCGCCTGACCCATTCCTATGATGACTGACTGGCGCGCCACAAAACGGGCAGGGCGCCCGTGCTGAGCCTGCCCGACGGTCCCGGCGCGGCGCCCGCGCCACCCGCCGATCCGGTCGCGCGCATGGGCGTGATCGATGTCGGCTCCAACTCGGTGCGCTTCGTCGTCTTCGACGGGATCGCCCGCTCTCCGGCCTATTTCTACAACGAGAAAATCCTGTGCGGGCTCGGGGCCGGACTGGCCGAAAGCGGGCGGCTGAACCCGCAGGGCCGCATCCGGGCGCTCAACGCGCTGCACCGGTTCGCCGCCCTGTCGCGGGAAATGAAGCTTGGCGGCCTTGTCGCGGTCGCCACCGCCGCCGTGCGCGAGGCCGAGGACGGACCTGCTTTCTGCGCCCGTGTGGCGGCGGAAACGGGACTGACGATCCGGGTCGCGAGCGGCGCGGAGGAGGCCGAGTTCTCCGCCAAGGGCGTGCTTCTGGGCTGGCCGCATGCCAACGGACTGGTCTGCGACATCGGTGGCGCGTCGATGGAACTGGCGCAGGTGGCCGACGGGCAGATCGGACGCTTGCAGACCTCGCCTCTGGGGCCTTTGAAGCTGCGCGACCTGATCGAGGGTGGCGGCGATCTGCGAACACATCTGAAAGACCAGATCGGCCTGCTCCGGCAGAGTTTTCCCGAAGCTGTGCACCGGCTCTTCCTTGTCGGCGGTTCCTGGCGCGCCATCGCGCGGCTCGACATGTACCGGCGCGACTATCCGTTGATGGTGCTGCATGAATATGAACTGGCGCCGAAGGACCTGCGCGACACGCTCGACTGGATCGCGGATTCCACGCCCGAGGACCTGGCCGGGCTGACCGACACCTCATCGGCGCGCCTTGCGCTGGTGCCGCTTGCCGCCCGTGTGCTGCGGCGGATGCTGAAAAGCTTCTCGCCCGAGCTTGTCTCCTTCTCCAGCTACGGGCTGCGGGAAGGGGTGCTCTATGACCGGATGCCGGTCAGCCTGCGCGAAAGCGATCCGCTTCTGGAAGTGGCCCGCCATCTCGAAGCGCGCGAGAGCCGCTTTCCCGGCTTCGGCGCCGCGCTCTATGACTGGATGCAGCCCATCGTCTCGATGCTGGACGAGGCCGAGCAGCGCGTGGTGCGCGCCGCCTGCCACATGCATGACATTGCCTGGCGCGCGCATCCCGACTATCGCGGCGAGATCTGTTTCGACAGTGTCGCGCGCGCCAATTACAGCGGGCTCGACCATCGCGGGCGGATGTTCCTCGGGCTGGCGGTGCTGGCGCGCTACAAGAATGCGGAGAAGATGCCGGAATATGCGCTCGCGGCCGCGATGCTGCCGCCCCACCGTGTGGAGCAGGCGCTGACGCTCGGCAAGGCGCTGCGGCTCGGTGCCATGCTGTCGGGATCGGTCGGCGGCGCGCTTCTGCGCACGCGGCTGTCGGTCGAGTCGGACCGGCTGGTGCTGACGCTGAGTGGGCCGGACTGCGCGCTGGAGGGCGAGGCGGTGGAGCGTCGGCTCGCAGCCCTTGCGGACCGGTTGGGCCTCGCGCCGGAACTGCGCGCCACTGCCTGAAGCCGTTTCTGAAGAAGATCCGGGAAGCCGTTCGTTCCGTTCAAAGAAAAACGGTCCGCAATGCGGACCGCTTTCCTTTCCCCTAGACTTGAGCCAATCCCGAGCCCGTCCGTGTGCGCGGTCGTCTCTTGTCCCCGATAGGAGGGGGGCGACCGTCTGCCGCACCTATTAAGCAGATTTGGCACCATGTTTCAATTCGTTTCTTGCGGGCGGTCCGCGACGCGCGCGCCATTGCGCCTGTCGCGGGCTTGGCCTACACCTCTGATCGAGTTGAAACCGCCAGATCCAGAGTCATCCATATGCGTCTGTCCCGCTATTTCCTGCCCGTCCTCAAGGAGACCCCGGCCGAGGCCCAGATCGCCTCGCACCGGCTGATGCTGCGCGCCGGCATGATCCGTCAGGCCAGTGCCGGGATCTATTCCTGGCTGCCGCTCGGCTTCAAGGTGCTGCGCCGTCTCGAAGATATCGTGCATGAGGAGCAGATCCGCGCGGGCCATATCCCGATGCTGATGCCGACGCTGCAATCGGCAGACCTCTGGCGGGAAAGCGGCCGCTATGACGATTACGGGCAGGAGATGCTGCGCATCACCGATCGGCACAATCGCGACATGCTCTACGGGCCGACGAACGAGGAGCTGATTACCGATATCTTCCGCTCCACGGTGAACAGCTACAAGGAACTGCCGAAGACCCTCTACCACATCCAGTGGAAATTCCGCGACGAGATCCGCCCGCGTTTCGGGGTGATGCGCGGCCGCGAGTTCTACATGAAGGACGGCTACAGTTTCGACATTGACGAGGCATCCGCGATCCACGCCTACAACCGCCATATGGTGAGCTACCTGCGCACCTATGAGCGCATGGGCCTGCAGGCGATCCCGATGAAGGCGGACACCGGTCCGATCGGCGGCGATTACAGCCACGAGTTTCTGGTGCTGGCCGATACGGGCGAGAGCGAGGTCTTCTACGACCGCTCCGTGACCGATCTGTCGCTGGGCGACCGTTCGGTGGATTTCGACAATGTTGCGGAGTGCCAGGCGATCGTGGACGAGTTCACCGCGCCTTACGCCCGCACGGACGAAACCCATGACGAAGCGCTCTTCGAGGCAGAGGTGCCCGCAGACCGTCGAAAGTCCGCCCGCGGCATCGAGGTCGGCCAGATCTTCTACTTCGGCACGAAATATTCCGAAGCGCTCGGCGCCGAGGTGGTCATGCCGGACGGGTCGCGCAAGCCGGTCGAGATGGGCAGCCACGGGATCGGCGTGTCGCGTCTGGTGGGCGCGCTCATCGAGGCCAATCATGACGAGAACGGGATCATCTGGCCCGAAGGCGTGACACCGTTCCGCGTCGGCATCGTGAACCTGAGGCAGGGCGATACGGATACGGACGCGGCTTGCGACAAGCTCTATGCGGACCTGACGGCGGCCGGTCTCGACCCGCTTTATGATGACCGCGAGGAACGGGCCGGCGCGAAATTCGCCACCATGGACCTGATCGGTCTGCCGTGGCGGATCACCGTCGGGCCGCGCGGCCTGAAGGAAGGCAAGGTCGAACTGACCTCGCGCCGCACGGGCGAGAGCGAGTTGCTGACGCCCGCAGACGCGCTCGCGCGCTGCGCCGACATTTACGCCGGGCTCTGAGCCACAGATGGCCGCGACGCGCCCCTTTGCCGGTTTCGAATGGGCCATTGCATGGCGCTATCTGCGCGCGCGCCGCAAGGATGGCGGCATTTCGGTCATCGCCTGGTACGCGCTGATCGGTGTGATGCTGGGCGTCGGCACGCTGATCGTCGTGCAGGCGGTCATGTACGGTTTCCGCGAGGAGTTCACCGACCGCATCCTTGGCGCCAACGCGCATGTGACCGTCTATTCGGCGCTCTACGAGGATGCGAACGGCAACCGCAGCCGCGCGATCACCGACTATGATGATCTGACCGCACGTGTCGCGGCGGTGCCTGGTGTGACCCGTGCGGCCCCGATCATCCGCGGGCAGGTCATGGCCTCTGGCAACGAGCGCAACGCAGGCGTGGAAGTCTATGGCGAGCGGCCGGAAGACATGCAGACCCTGCCGCTCATCGCCAATCCCGAAACCGCGGAGGGCGACCTGTCGCGCTTCCCCGAAGGGATCGCGGTCGGGCAGGGGGTGGCCCGCGAGCTTGGCCTGCGGGTCGGCGATTTCATCACGCTCATCTCGCCGAACGGGGTGAAAACGGCCTTCGGCACCGCGCCACGGATCAACGATTACGAGGTGGTCTATATTTTCAGCGTCGGGCGGTACGATATCGATCGGACGCGGGTCTATCTGCCCTTCGACGAGGCACAGAGCTATTTCGACCGCGAAGGCACGGCCGACGAGATCGAGGTGCTGGTCCAGTCTCCGCAGGAGGTGGACCAGTATTACCTGCCGATCATCGAAGCCGCTGGCGGGCAGAATCTTGTCTGGACGTGGAAGGATGCATCGGGCGCGTTCCTGTCAGCGCTCGATGTGGAGCGGCGGGTCATGTTCATCATTCTGTCGCTGGTCGTGCTCATCGCGGCGATGAACATCATCTCTGGTCTGGTGATGCTGGTGAAAAACAAGGGCCGCGACATCGGCATCCTGCGCACGATGGGCCTGAGCCAGGGCTCGATCCTGCGCATCTTCTTCATCTGCGGGTCGATGATCGGCGTGATCGGCACGTTCCTCGGCGTCATCCTCGGCTGCCTCTTCGCCTACTATATTCAGGACATCCAAGCGCTGGTCGAATGGATCAGCGGCGGGCAGGTCTGGGATCCGGAGATCCGTTTCCTGACCGAGATTCCGGCGCGGCTGCGCTGGCAGGATGTGTCTGCCGCGATGCTGATGGCGCTGGGCCTGTCCTTCGTCATCACCATATTTCCGGCGCGTGCGGCGGCGCGGATGAACCCGGTGGAGGCCCTGCGCTATGAGTGATGCCGTGCTGCGCCTGTCGGGTGTCACCAAGCGGTTCCACCCCGGCAAGCCGAACGAGATTACCGTGCTCGACGGGGCCGATATCGCGCTTGCGCGGGGGGAGGTCGTGGGCCTGGTCGCCCCCTCGGGCGCGGGTAAGTCGACGCTTCTGCATATTGCGGGGCTTCTCGACACGGCGGATGCCGGCTCGGTCCATGTGCTCGGGCGGGAGGCCTCGGGCGCGCGCGACCGCGAACGGACCCGTCTGCGCCGCGCCCATGTCGGCTTCATCTACCAGTTCCACCATTTGCTGCCGGAGTTTTCCGCGCTGGAGAATGTCGTCCTGCCGCAGCAGGCCAACGGGGTCGCCAAGGCGGCGGCCGAAGACCGGGCACGGGCGCTCCTCGGCCAGATCGGCCTGGAAGCGCGGCTCGATCACCGGCCGGCGGAACTGTCGGGCGGCGAGCAGCAGCGCGTGGCATTCTGCCGGGCGCTCGCCAATGCGCCCGACCTGCTTCTGGCCGACGAGCCCACCGGCAATCTCGATCCCGAAACCTCCGATCAGGTGTTCGACATCCTGCTCGATCTGGTGCGCGATACCGGCCTGTCGGCGCTGATTGCCACGCACAATCACGAACTGGCGGCGAAGATGGACCGTGTGGTCCGGCTCGATGCCGGGCGGCTGGTCGCGGCCTGAGCGGTTTCAGTCCGCGCAGATCGCCTGCAGCGTGATCCAGGAAAAATCGTCAAGCGACGGGGTATAGGGGCTGTCCGGATCGATCGTGTTCGCGCGCCGCATTGCGGCCACGCGGTCGGGATCGGGGGCGGCCCATGCGAGCGCGGTGGAGAGCGGCACGGTCGGCAGGTCCGCCGCTGCCAGCCGTTCCATCGTGGCCGGGTCCGCTTCGGGCCGGTCTGCCAGCGGCATGGACAGATAGGTGTCGATTGCGGCCTGCCGTTCGGCCGCATCTAGCCCGCCGCGCCGCAGCACATCGATCTGCTCGACCAGACTGTCATCGGCGAGCAGCGCATCGAGCGGCGCTTCCAGCGCGGCCTCTTCGATTTCCAGCGCGATCCATCCGGCCAGCGCGTCCGGGTCGCGCGCGCCCGCTACAAGGCCGGAACTGATCATCAGCCGCTGGCCGGGGATGGCGAAGATGCGCGCGGCATGGTGCCGGAAGACCCGCGCCGACCAGCCGCTGCCGGGTGCCACCCGCGCCACGATCCGGTCCAGAGCCGTCTGACCGCGCCGGTTCCGGCAGATGGTCTGGCCCGACTCCCGCATCTCCGCCACGATCTGGATGCCGATCCGGTCCCGCTGCACGGGCGCGATCTTGCCGCGCAGCAGGCTGCCGGCGATCTCGGGTCCGACCATGACCGCAGCCACCACGAGCGCGGCGAACAGCCCGCCGGCCACCCATGGCCAGACCGGCCGCCGCCGCTCGGGCAGGCTGCGCGCGGCGGTGGAGATCCGTTCGATCGCCTCGATCATCAGCGGGTCGGCAATGGTCAGCGCCTCCGCGCCGTCACTGTCGGGCGAGAAGGTGACGCCTGTCTCGTCTTCGGCGAAGCGGCGGGTCGCGGTGAGCGACCAGTGGGTCAGCGTCACATCCTTCATGTCGCTCAGGACGAGCGTGGCATTGCCGAAGGACACGATCACCTCGCGCGGCGCGGCTTGCGGCGTTTCCCGCCAGAGGCCGACTGCCTCCAGCCGTTCATATTGGTCGAGCGCGGTCACGCGTGGGTGGCCCCTCGGTCCGGGGCAGGGATGCGCATCTGCGTCATGGGCGACTCGGGATTTCTTGCCATGGCCAGACGATAAACGCCTGCTCGGGCAAGGTCATCCGGGAAGTGAGTAGCCCGAGGCATGGATCTGTTCGCGCAGGTGCAGCTTGGAGATCTTGCCGGTTGCTGTGTGCGGCAACGCGTCGAGGAAAATCACGTCGTCCGGCAACTGCCATTTCGCGACATGCTGCGCGATCAGGTCGATAATCTCGCTCTTTTCGGGTGTGGCACCGGCTTTCGGCACCACGCACAGAAGCGGCCGCTCGTCCCATTTCGGATGCGGCATCCCGATCGCCGCGGCTTCCGCCACGTCCGGATGGCCGACCGCCGCATTCTCAAGATCGATGGAGGATATCCATTCCCCGCCCGACTTGATGACATCCTTGGACCGGTCGGTGATCCGGACATAGCCGAGCGGATCGATGGTCGCCACATCGCCCGTGTCGAACCAGTTCTCCGCATCCGTGGCAGGTGCATCGGCCTTCAGGTAGCGGGCCAGCACGGCCGCGCCCCGTGTCCAGAGCCGGCCTTGCGTCTTGCCGTCCCAGGGCAGGTCTTGGTCCGCATCGTCGGTGATCTTCAGTTCCACGCCGAAGGGCGGATGGCCCACCGTTTCCTGCACGTCGACGCGTTCGGCCCCGGACCGGGCGCGCACCTCGGGCTTGAAGCTGCAGATCGTGCCGACGGGTGAGATTTCCGTCATGCCCCAAGCGTGCATCACCTGTACGCCGTACCTGTTCTGGAAGGTCTCGATCACTGCGCGGGGACAGGAGGAACCGCCGATGAAAACCCGCTCCAGATCGGGCAGGCCGCGGCCCTCGGCTTCCAGATGCTGCAAGAGCATCAGCCAGACGGTCGGCACGGCGGCGGTCACGGTCACGCCGAGGTCGAGCATCTGGCAGATGCCTGCCGGTGTCAGGTCGCGCCCCGGCATGACCAGCGACGCACCCGCCATCGGCGCGGAAAAGCCGATGGACCAGCCGTTCGCATGGAAGAGCGGCACGACCGGCATCACCCGGTCCGCGGATGAAAAGCCGAGCATGTCGGGTTGCAGCATCGACATGGCGTGCAGAAGGTTGGAGCGATGGGTGTAGACGACCCCCTTGGGATTGCCGGTCGTGCCCGATGTGTAGCAGATGCCGCAGGCGTCCGTTTCGTCGCCCGTGGTCCAGAAACCGTCACCATCTTCCGCGCCGACGAACTCGGCATAGGCCATGGCGCCCGCGGGCGCATCGGCGGGCAGGGCACCATCGTCGGACATGACGATGATCGCCTCGACCGTATCGAGCCGGTCGCGGATCGCGGTGACGACCGGCAGCAGGTCCGGGTCGACCAGAAGCATCCGGTTTCCCGCATGGTTGATCACATAGACAAGCTGGTCGGCAAAGAGCCGTGGGTTCAGCGTGTGGAGCACGGCCCCTGCACCCGGCACGCCGTACCAGACCTCCATCATCCGCGCGCTGTTCCAGGCCATCACGCCGACCACGTCGCCGCGCGCGATGCCCCAGCGCCGCAGCGCCTGCGCCAGCCGCATCGCGCCGGTCCGGACGTCGGCATAGCGGGTTTCCTCGATTGTGCCGTCCTGCAGGCGCGTCAGGACAGGGCGATTGCCATGATAGCGCGCCGCATGGTCGATGATCTCCGACACGCGTAGCGGATAGGATTGCATCAGGTTGTGCATTGGCATCGCCTCCCGTCTTTTCCTGCAACGGTAGCAGCTTGCACCGGTCCGGCAATCCCCCCGCGGGTCGGGCCATGAAAAAGCCCGGCCCCCAGAACGGGGACCGGGCAATTCATGCCGTCAGGCTGGAGCGGTCAGGCGGCTTCGGCATCCGGCGCGAACCGGCCGTAGAAGCTTTCGCCCTTGGCCGCCATATCGCGCAGCAGCGCGGGTGCGGCGAACCGGTCGCCGAAGCGGTCGGTCAGATCGTCACAGATCTCTACGGCCTTGGTCGCGCCCAGAATGTCAAGCCAGCTGAGCGGACCGCCGGACCAAGGCATGAAGCCCCAGCCGAGGATCGCGCCCACATCACCCTCGCGCACATCCATCAGAACGCCCTCTTCAAGCGCACGGACCGCTTCGAGTGTCTGGGCCATCGCGAGACGGTGCTGCACGGTCGTCAGGTCTGGCTGTTCGTCCGCCGGGGTCCAGTTGTCGCGCAGACCGGACCAGAGGCCCTGCCGCTTGCCCTTCTCGTCATAGTCGTAGAAGCCGGCCTTCGATTTGCGGCCCAGCCGGCCCTCGTCGAAGAGCTTGAAGATCACCTCGTCGGCCGCGCCGGCCGGATAGGCGTCGCCCATCGCGGCCTTGGTCGCCTTGGCGATTTTCACGCCGAGGTCGATGGAGGTCTCGTCCATCAGCTGCAGCGGGCCGAGCGGCATGCCGAGCTGTTTGGCCGCATGTTCGATCAGCGCCGGTTCGACCCCTTCGCCGACCATCCGCGCCCCTTCGTTGAGATAGGGGATGATGCAGCGGTTGGCGTAGAAGAAGCGCGCATCGTTGACAACGATCGGCGTCTTGCGGATCTGGCGCACGAAGTCGAGCGCCTTGGCCACGGCCACGTCGCCGGTCTCTTTGCCCTTGATGATCTCGACGAGCATCATCTTGTGCACCGGCGAGAAGAAGTGGATGCCGATGAACTGCTCCGGCCGGACAGAGGCCTTGGCCAGTTCCGTGATCGGCAGGGTGGAGGTGTTGGTTGCGAAGACGGCGTTCTCGTCCAGCTGGGCTTCGGCGAGCTTGGTCACTTCGGCCTTGATGCCCGGATCCTCGAACACGGCCTCGACGATCAGGTCGCAGCCCTTCAGGTCCTCGTAGCGGGTGGAGGCCAGCACGCGGTCAAGCACCTGCGCCTTCTTCTCCTCGGTGGTCTTCTTGCGCTTCACGCCTTCGGCAAGAATATCCTCGACATGGGACTTGCCACGGTCGGCGGCGTCCTGCTCGCGGTCGATCAGCACCACCTCGATACCGGCCATGGCCGAGACATAGGCAATGCCTGCGCCCATCATGCCGGCGCCGAGGATGCCGACCTTCTTGACGCTCTGATCGGCCACATCGGGACGCACAGCGCCTTTTTCGAGCGCCTGCTTGTTGATGAAGAGCGAGCGGATCATCGCGGCAGAGGAGGGGTTCATCAGAACCTTGGTGAACCAGCGCGCCTCGATCTTCAGCGCCGTGTCGAAAGGCACCATCGCACCTTCATAGACTGCCGAGAGCAGCGCCTTGGCGGCCGGATAGACGCCCTGCGTCTTGCCGTGCACCATGGCCGACGCACCCACGAAAGTCATGAAACCGGCCGGGTGGTAGGGGGCGCCGCCGGGCATCTTGTAGCCCTTGGCATCCCACGGTTTGATGATGTCGGCATCCTTTGCGTTCAGCACCCATGCCTTGGCGCGGTCGAGAAGCTCGTCGGCCGGCACGACCTCGTCGATGAGGCCCGCTGCCTTGGCCTTGGCGGGCGCGAGCATCTTGCCTTCGAGCAGGAGCGGAGAGGCTGCCATGGCACCCATCATCCGCACAAGACGCGTTGTGCCGCCGGCACCCGGGAACAGGCCGACAAGGATTTCCGGCAGGCCGATCTTGGCCTTCGGATTGTCCGCCGCGATCCGGTGGTGACAGGCGAGCGCGATCTCTGTGCCGATGCCGGCCGAGGTGCCGGGCGTCGCCCAGACCACCGGCTTGCCGCCCTTGTTGGTCTTCGGGTCCATCGCGTTGCGCTCGATCTTGCGCAAGATGCGGTGGCCGTTCATCGTGAAGTCGAACAGCGCCTGAGCCGGATTGTCCCCGGCTTCCTGACGGATCTGCGCGAGCACGTTCAGGTCCATCCCGCCCGCGAAATCCTTCTTCGCGGAGGTGATGATGACGCCTTTCACGGCATCATCGGCGATGGCGCCGTCAAAGAGCGTCTCGAACTCCTCGAACGCATCGCGCGTCATGACGTTCATGTTCGCGTCGGGCTTGTCCCAGGCGATGGTGGCGACGCCGTCGGCATCGACGGAATAGTGGAAGGTCTTGGCCATGTCGGGTCTCCTTACACGCGTTCGATGATGGTGGCCGCACCCATGCCGGATGCGATGCAGAGCGTGGCGAGCGCGGTTTCCTTGCCGGACCGCTCCAGCTCGTCGAGCGCGGTGCCGATGATCATCGCACCGGTGGCGCCAAGCGGGTGGCCCATGGCGATGGAACCGCCATTCACGTTCACCTTGTCATGGTCGACATCGAAGGCCTGCATGAAGCGCAGCACGACGGATGCGAAGGCCTCATTCACCTCGAACAGATCGATATCGGAGATGGCCATGCCGCTCTCTTTCAGGATCTTCTCGGTCACCGGAACCGGGCCGGTCAGCATGATCGTCGGATCGGTGCCGATCTTGGCGGTTGCGCGGATGCGCGCGCGCGGCTTCAGGCCGTGGGCCTCGCCGAACTCCTTGGTGCCGACGAGCAGCGCTGCGGCGCCGTCGACAATGCCCGACGAGTTGCCGGCATGGTGCACGTGGTTGATCTTCTCCAGATGCGGGTATTTCAGGAGCGCCACGGCGTCGAAGCCCGGCATCACCTCGCCCATATCCTTGAAGGACGGTTTCAGGCTGCCCAGCGACTGCATGTCGGTGCCCGGACGCATATATTCGTCACGGTCGAGGATCGTCAGGCCGTTCTGGTCCTTGATCGTCACGATCGATTTGTCGAACCGGCCGTCTTCCCATGCGGCGGCGGCGCGCTTCTGGCTCTCGACCGCATAGGCGTCGCAATCGTCACGGGAGAACCCGTATTCGGTCGCGATAATATCGGCGGAAATGCCCTGCGGCACGAAATAGGTCTTCATCGCCAGCGACGGATCGACGGCAATCGCCGCACCATCGGACCCCATCGCGACGCGGCCCATCATCTCGACCCCGCCCGACACATAGGCCTGACCGGCACCGCCGCGCACCTGGTTGGCGGCCATGTTGGTGGCTTCGAGGCCGGAGGCGCAAAAGCGGTTGATCGCCACGCCCGGCACGCTTTCATTGAAGTCGGACAGGAGCACAGCCGAACGCGCAAGGCAGCCGCCCTGTTCGCCAACCTGAGTGACGTTGCCCCAGATCACGTCTTCGACCGCGGCCGTGTCGAGATTGTTGCGGGTCTTGATCGCGTTCAGCACCTCGGCCGACAGGCGGACGGAGGTGACTTCATGCAGCGAGCCGTCCTTGCGGCCCTTGCCGCGGGGGGACCGCACGGCGTCGTAGATATAAGCGTCTGTCATCGAGAACACTCCTTCACGTGACTTGGGTTAACCAGAAGAGGATCGCCAGCAGCAGGCCTGCGCCGGCGAGCATGAGTTGAAAGGGCGCGAGCCGCGCCAATGCGGGCAGGCGCGGCGCGGCGAGGACAAGCGCCAGCAGGCCGAGCGCCGCTAAGCCCGGGCCAACAAGCCCGTCGCGCCAGACCGCCTGCACGGCCACCATGACGAGCACCGTGCCGCCGACCAGCCGCACGAAAAGCATTCGCCACCGCGTGTCGCTGCCCAGATCCGACGGATCGGGGTGGGCGAGGGCCGCGCGGTGGGCGGCAAGGCCGAGGGCCGCGCAGGACGCGGCGGCCAGCGCCAGCAGGCTATGCTGCGCCAGAACCATCAGGCGCCGGTCCCCAGCGGGTGGCCGGGCATCAGGTCATAGGGATGTTTCCAGCCGGGCAGGGCGGCGATCGCGTCGCGCCAGCGGGCGATATTGGGATAGGCGGCCATGTCGATGCCCACCTCGTCGGTGAAATAGAGGTAGCCGATGCAGGACAGGTCCGCGATGGTCATCGCATCGCCGACGATCCAGTCGCGCCCGTCGAGCCGCGCGTCGAGCACCGCCATCGCCGCCTTGGCCCGGCCCATCAGGAAACCCGTGACATCGGCGTTGCGCTTTTCCTCGGGCAGAAAGTTCATCATGAATCGCCCGGTGGCGAGGTTTGCCGTCAGCTTGTGATTGTCCCACAGCGTCCAGCGCAGGATCTCGCGCCGCTCTTCCGCATTGCGCGGCCCGAAGCGGCCGAAAACCTCCGCCAGATAGTCGAGGATCACGCCCGACTGGCTGAGGCGCAGGTCGCCATGTTCGAGCGTCGGCACTTCGGCCATCTCGTTCAATGCCTTGTAGGCATCGCTGCGCGCGGCGCCCTTGAAGAAATCGACAAAGACGGGTTCCCAGTCGGCGCCGCACAGTTCCAGCATCAGCGCCACCTTGTAGGCATTGCCGGACTGGGCGAAACAGTGGAGACGATATTCGGCAGCCATCAGAGCGTCCTCGCGATCAGTTCCTTCATGATCTCGTTCGTGCCGCCATAGATGCGCTGCACGCGGGCATCGGTCCACATTTCCGCGACCGGATATTCCGTCATGAACCCGTAGCCGCCATGCAGTTGCAGGCACTCGTCGATCACCTGGCCCTGCAGGTCGCTCAGCCAGTATTTCTGCATCGATGCGGTCTCGTTCGACAGTTCGCCGCGCATATGCGCTTCGATGCAACGATCGAGGAAGGTCCGCGCCACGACCGTGTTGGTCTTGGCCTCGGCCAGCTTGAAGCGGGTGTTCTGGAACTGTGTGAGCGGCCCGCCGAAAGCCTCGCGCTCCTTGCAATAATCGATGGTGCGTGCCACCGCGCCTTCCATCGCACCGACCGCGCCGCAACCGATCGTCAGCCGCTCCTGCGGCAGCTGTTCCATCATCTGGTAGAAGCCGCGGCCTTCCTCGGTGCCGAGCAGGTTCTCCGGCGGCAGTTCGACATTGTCGAAAAAGAGCTCGGACGTGTCCGCGGCTTTCAGCCCGATCTTGTCAAGGTTGCGCCCACGGCTGAACCCGTCCGCGCCGTCGGTTTCCACGACCATGAGCGACACGCCTTTGGCGCCCGCCGACGGGTCGGTTTTGGCCGCGACAAGGATCAGGTTCGCATGCTGGCCGTTGGTGATGAAGGTCTTCTGGCCCGACAGGCGGTAGCTGTTGCCGGCCTTGACGGCCTTGGTCTTGATCGCCTGCACGTCCGACCCGGTGGAGGGTTCGGTCATCGCCAGCGCGCCGACCAGTTCGCCTGTTGCCATCTTCGGCAGCCAGCGCTGTTTCTGGTCCTCGGTGCCATATTCGAGGATGTAATGGGCCACGATGCCCGAATGGATCGGGTTGCCCCAGCTGGCCAGGTTGGCCCGCGAGCTTTCCATGTAGATCACGGCCTCATGGCCGAAATCCCCGCCGGCGCCGCCATATTCCTCGGGGATCGAGGCGCAGAGCAGCCCCATCTCGCCCGCCTGCTGCCAGGTCTCGCGATCCATCTCGCCCTGCTTGCGCCAGCGTTCGAAATGCGGCGCCCATTGTTCGGCGATGAACTGGTGGGTCATCTCCTCGAGCATCCGGTGCTCGTCGGTCATCCAGCGGCTCGGCAGATTGGCAAAGCTCATTTCTTCATCTCTCCCGGTTTCGGCGCGCCATATTCGGCGATGAAGTCTTCGAAGACTTTTCTCAGTTGGTCGTCGTCGGCATAGCGGTCCAGCCCTTCGAGCAGGACCACCAGCAGATAGTTGTTGCCCAACCCGTATTCCGCGTTGAGCGACCGAAGACGCGCATAGGCGTCTTCGGTCAGGGCCGCGTTGAAGCGCTTGGGCAGTGGCAAGCGCTTCGCCATCTCAGAAGGCCTCGGCGTCCAGCGCCATGACCGTGTCGGCAC
Source organism: Oceanomicrobium pacificus (assembly GCF_009833495.1). Taxonomy (GTDB): domain Bacteria; phylum Pseudomonadota; class Alphaproteobacteria; order Rhodobacterales; family Rhodobacteraceae; genus Oceanomicrobium; species Oceanomicrobium pacificus. The sequence continues at coordinate 311,895 of NZ_WUWG01000003.1, forward strand.
CGCTGTTGATGCGGGCCAGATGCATCGCCGTCGCCGGCAGCTGGCGCTGCATGTAATAGCGGCCGGTGGCGATCTTGGTCTCGTAGAAGGCAGCGTCACCGGTGCCCGCGTCGAGTGCGGCCTGCGCGGCCTTGGCCATGCGGGCCCACATCAGACCGAGGCAGACATGCCCGAAGAGATGCATGAAATCGGTCGAGCCGGAGAGCGCGGCATTGGGGTTCTTCATGCCGTTCTGCATGAAGAACATGCCGGCCGCCTGCAGGTCCTTCGACGCCGCTTTCAGCGGGTCGAGGAAGTCGGCCTTCAGCGCTTCGTTGCCCTCGTTTTCCTTGATGAAGCTTTTCACCAGATCGAAGAAGGCCATGACATGCTTGCCGCCATCCTGCGCCAGCTTGCGGCCGACAAGGTCAAGCGCCTGCACGCCGTTGGCACCTTCGTAGATCATGGCGATCCGGGCGTCGCGGGCGAACTGGGACATGCCCCATTCCTCGATATAGCCGTGACCGCCATAGACCTGCTGGGCCTGAATGGTCATGTCGAAGCCCTTGTCGGTCAGGAAGCCCTTGATGACCGGTGTCATCAGAGAGATCAGGCCGTTGGCATCCGCATCTCCGGCGCGGTGATGCGCGTCGATGAGCGTCGCGCCCCACAGCGCGAAGGCCCGTGCGCCTTCCACGAAGCTCTTCTGATCCATCAGGTTGCGGCGGATATCGGGATGCACGATCAGCGGATCGGCCGGACCATCGGGGTTCTCGACACCGGTGACGGCGCGGCCCTGCAGCCGGTCCTTCGCATATTCCACGGCATTCTGATAGGCGACCTCGGCCTGGGCGTAGCCCTGCAGGCCAACGCCGAGACGGGCCTCGTTCATCATCGTGAACATGGCACGCATGCCCTTATGCTCGGTGCCCAGCAGATAGCCGGTCGCCTCGTCATAGTTCATCACGCAGGTGGAGTTGCCGTGGATGCCCATCTTTTCCTCGATGGAGCCGACGGAAACGCCGTTGCGCGCGCCGACCGAACCATCCTCGTTCACTAGGAACTTCGGCACGATGAAGAGCGAGATGCCCTTCACGCCCTCGGGACCGCCGGGGATCTTGGCGAGGACGAGGTGGATCACATTGTCAGACATGTCATGGTCGCCGGCGGAGATGAAGATCTTCTGGCCGGAGATCTTGTAGCTGCCGTCATCCTGCGGTTCGGCCTTGGTGCGCATCAGGCCCAGATCGGTGCCGCAATGCGGCTCCGTCAGGTTCATGGTGCCGGTCCATTCGCAGGTGACCATCTTGGGCAGGAAGGTGGCCTTCTGTTCGTCGGTGCCATGCGCGTGGATTGCGGAATAGGCGCCGTGGGTCAGGCCGGCATACATGTTGAAGGCCATGTTGGCCGCCGAGAAGGTCTCGCCAACTGCGGTGGCGAGCACATAGGGCATGCCCTGGCCGCCATATTCGGGGTCGCAGTCGAGCCCGGTCCAGCCGCCCTCGCGCTGCGTGTCGAAGGCTTCCTTGAACCCTTTGGGCGTGCGCACGACGCCATTGTCGAGCGTGCAGCCTTCCTGATCGCCGACAGCGTTGAGCGGCGCCATCACGTCCCGCGCGATCTTGCCGGCTTCCTCCAGAATGGCGGAGGTGAAGTCGCGGTCCAGCTCGTCATAGCCGGGCACATCGCTTTCATGCACGTTGAGGGTCTCGTGAAGGACAAAGGACAGGTCCTTCACCGGCGGGTTGTAGACAGGCATAACTCTCTCCGTCGGCGGTGTCAGAATGGTTTTGGTCGGTTCCGGAAAGGTCGCCGCCCGGAACCGGCTGTGTCGGTGATTTTCGGTGCGCTGCGTGCGCGGCCCGCGGGATTATTCCGCGGCGCGTTTGACGCCCTTGGAGGCCAGGAATTCCTCGCCCCAGCGCAGCTGTTCCTTGAGGTCCTCGATCGCGGTCGTCAGTTCCTCGCGCTGCTCTTCCATCGCGCGCAGCCGATCGCAGCCCAGCTCATAGGTGCGGGCCATCTGCGTGACCTGCTGGTCGCCAATGTCATAGAGGTTGAGCAGCTGGCGGATCTCCTCCAGCGAGAAGCCGAAGCGCTTGCCCTGCAGGATGAGTTTCAGCCGGGCCCGGTCGCGTCGGGTGAACAGACGTTTCTGGCCTTCGCGCTTGGGAAACAGAAGCTCCTTGGCTTCATAGAAGCGAAGTGTGCGGGGCGTTACGTCATAGGTCTCGCACATTTCACCAATGGTATAGAGCTCGTCAGTCATTGCGGCGCTCCTCCGGTGTTTTGTTGTTGAACCTTATGACGCAAAGGTGCGCAATCGGAGGGTGCATTGCAAGGCTTTACCTTGACGTTAACGTCAAGTTTACGCAACGTTATGTGACCTTAACGTCAAGTCGAGCCGGAGCCGCCCGCCGAAAGCCTCTGGAAAGGCGCGGAAATTTGTGACCAACTCCGGAATAGGCGGATTTCCGCGCCCGGGGGTCAGGAAAGGCGATTTTCATGTCCGACGATCAGAAAGCGCAGATCGCGCGCCAGTTCATCAACGCGATTCCCCATTCCCGCGACCTCGGGATGGAGCTGCACGCGATCGGCGAAGGCATGGCCGAGATGACTGTGCCCTATGATCCGCGCTTCGTGGGGGACCCGGACACGGGCGTGATGCATGGCGGGGTCGTGACAGCGCTTCTGGACACGTCCGCCGGGGCAGCGGTCATGGCGCATCCGACCGGCGCGGTCGGCACCGCCACAATCGACCTGCGCATCGATTATATGCGACCGGCCAAGCCCGGCGACACAATCCGCGCGCGGGCCGAATGCTACCGGACCACGCGGTCGGTCGCCTTCGTGCGCGCCTTTGCCTATGACAGCGATCCCGACGATCCGGTGGCCACGGCGGCAGGGGCTTTCACGCTGGAGCGCCCGCGCAGCAAGGCGCAGTCGGGCAGCAAGGGGGCAGGGGCATGAGCCGGACCGCGCCCGAACCCGTACAGGTCATCAAGCAGCGCCGTGATGCCGCCCTGTCGCGCTTGGCGGGCGGGGTGCCCTATATCAACCATCTGGGCGTCATTTTCGAGCGGCGCGGCGACGAGTTGACCGCGCAGTTGCCCTACAAGGAAACGCTGATCGGCAATCCGGTGCTGCCGGCGCTCCATGGCGGCGCCATCGGTGCCTTTCTGGAGATCACCGCGATCATGGAACTGGCCTGGTCCATCGTCTGGGAACAGATGGAGGGGCGCGGCCCATGGGCCGAACGGATTGAGGAAGGGCAGTTCCCGCCCATGCCCAAGACCATCGATTTCACCGTCGACTATTTGCGCTCGGGCCTGCCGCGCGACGCCTATGCGCGGGCGCGGGTGAACCGGTCGGGCCGGCGCTACGCCTCGGTCCATGTCGAAGCATGGCAGGACAACCGCAACCGGCTCTTTGCGCAGGCGACCGGCCATTTCCTGATGCCGCAACTCGATCTCGACCGTGACTGAGCCCGCATCCGCGGGCGGCACGCCCCCGGCGGAGATCACCCATCGCCGGGTTCTGAACGTCGCGCTGCCGATTGTCCTGTCGAACGCCACATTCCCGATCCTCGGCGCCGTGGACACGGGCGTCATCGGGCAGATGGGCGCGGCGGCGCCGATCGGCGCGGTCGGGATCGGCGCGGTCATCCTGACCTCGATCTACTGGATTTTCGGCTTTCTGCGGATGGGGACGACGGGCCTCGTCGCGCAGGCCAAGGGGCGCGGCGACATACCGGAGACGGGCGCGGTCCTGACCCGTGCGCTGATGATCGCGGGCGCCGCGGGGCTGTTCTTCATCCTGTTCCAGCTGCCGGTCTTCTGGGCGGCCTTCCGGATCGCGCCCGCCTCGGCGGAGGTGGAAAGCCTGGCCCGCGACTATATGGCGATCCGGATCTGGGGGGCGCCGGCGTCCATAGCCGTCTATGCGGTCACCGGCTGGCTGATCGCGGTGGAGCGGACACGGTCGGTGCTGGTGCTGCAACTCTGGCTCAACGGGCTCAACATCGGGCTCGATTTCCTCTTCGTTTTGGGCTTCGGCTGGGGCGTCGGCGGCGTGGCGCTGGCGACGCTCATTTCGGAATGGACGGCCATCGGGCTGGGGCTCTGGCTCTGCCGCGCGGCCTTCACGGGCAGCCAGTGGCGGGACTGGGCGCGGGTTTTCGACCCTGAACGCGTCCGCCGCATGATGGCGGTGAACCGCGACATCATGATCCGGTCGATCCTGCTTCTGATCCCGATGGTGTCCTTCATGTTCACCGGTGCGGCCTTCGGCGATGTGACGCTGGCCGCGAACCAGATCCTGCTGCAATTCCTGAACATCACCGCGTTCGCGCTCGACGGGTTCGCCTTTGCCGCCGAAACGCTGGTGGGGCAGGCGCTGGGCGCGCGGGCCCGCAGCCGGCTGCGTCGCGCCGCGCTCCTGACCTCGCAATGGGGGGCGGTGTCTGCGGTGCTGCTGGCCACGGTCTTCGCGCTGGCCGGTCCTGCGATCATCGACGTGATGACAACGGCGGTGGACGTGCGCGACGCCGCGCGGACCTATCTGCCGTGGATGGTGGCGGCGCCGCTACTGGGACTGACCAGCTGGATGCTCGACGGGATTTTCATCGGGGCAACGCGAACGCGGGACATGCGCAATGCGATGATCTGGTCGTTTCTGGTCTTCGTTGCCGCCGCGCTTCTGCTTGCGCCGCTCTTTGGCAATCACGGGCTCTGGGCGGCGATGATGATCTTCTTCGTGGCGCGCGCCGTGACACTGGGGCTGCGCTATCCAGCGCTGGAGGCCGAGGCGGATAGCCCGGCCTGATCAGTCAAAGAGCGCCAGCACCGCTTCCGGCGGGCGGCCAAGCACGGCGCGGTCGCCTTTCACAACGATCGGCCGCTCGATCAGTTTCGGCTCCTCGACCATCGCGGCGATGATCTCCGCCGGCGGGCTGTCGGGCGTCAGCCCGCGGTCGCGTGCGGCCTGCTCGCCCTTGCGCAGAAGCGCACCGGCTTCGATCCCGAGCAGGGAGAGCACCGTTGCCAGTTCCGCGGCATCCGGCGGGTCCTGCAGGTAGAGTCGGATCTCGGGCGTGATGCCATGTTCTGCCAGAAGTGCCAGCGTCTGCCGCGACTTGGAGCAGCGCGGATTGTGCCAGATGGTCGTCATGTCCAGTCCTCCCGTCCCGTGCCGACCGCGTCGCGCACGGATGCAAACCCGCGGGCGGCGAGTAGCTTGTCCAACCCTTCGGCGATCCTCGCGCCCAGCGACAGGCCGCCATAGACCAGCCCGGTATAGAGCTGCACGGCGCTGGCGCCAGCGCGGATTTTCTCGAACGCCTGATCGGCGGAGGCGACCCCGCCGACGCCGACCAGCGGGATCGCGCCGCCGGTTTCGGCCGACAGGCGGGCAAGGACCCGCGTCGAGCGGTCGAAGAGCGGTTGGCCCGACAGCCCACCGGCCTCTGCGGCATGGGGCGACGCCAGCCCGTCCCGCGACAGGGTCGTGTTGGTGGCGATGACGGCCGAAAGTCCGGCGTCGAGCGCGACGGCAGCCACATCGGCCAGACCGGCATCGTCGAGGTCGGGTGCGACTTTCAGGAACACCGGAATCGGCCGGTCGAGGGCATCCCGCGCGGCCATCACCCCGTCGAGCAGCGCCGCCAGCGCCGCGCGGCCCTGCAGGTCGCGCAACCGCTCGGTGTTGGGGGAGGAGACATTGACGGTGGCGAAATCGACGAACGGACCGAGCCGTCTCAGGACGGTTGCGAAATCGGCCGCGCGGTCGTCGCTGTCCTTGTTGGCGCCGAGATTGACGCCGAGCGGAACGCCGGACTTGCGCGTCTCAAGCCGCGTCGCGACCGCCTCCATCCCGTCATTGTTGAAGCCGAACCGGTTGATCGCGGCGCGATCCTCGGCCAGCCGGAAGAGCCGCGGGCGCGGATTGCCGGGTTGGGGTTTCGGTGTCACCGCGCCGATCTCGACAAAGCCGAAGCCCGCGCGCGCGAGCGGGTCCACCGCCTCTGCGTTCTTGTCGAAACCCGCCGCAAGGCCGACCGGATTGGGCAGGGCAAGACCGGCCAGATCCGTGGCGAGACGCGGCGATGTGACGGGGCCGGGCAGGGGCGCCAGCCCGAGGCGCAGCGCCGACAGCGCCAGCCCGTGTGCGCGTTCGGGATCCACCTGCCGCAGAAGCGGCAGGCCGACCCGTTCAAGAATGCGGCTCATGCCAGTCCGTCCGGGAACGCATGCCCCTCGGGGCCGAGCGGCAGCGGGCCGTCGGCCTCGATGTCCGAGAGCCGCAAGGGCCGGTAGAGATGCGGGAACAACTGCCCGCCGCGCGACGGCTCCCAGCGCAGGTCATCGCCCAGCCTATCGCTGTCGAGGGTCAGCAGCACGAGCCCGTCCTCGCCCGCGAAATGCTTGGCGGCGGTCTCGCGCACCTGCGCAGCGGTGGAGAAATGGATGTAGCCGTCGGCCAGGTCGACCGGTGCGCCTGCGGTTTCGCCCTCAGCCTGCAACGCGGCCCATTCGGGGGCACGGAATATCTTGTAGATTTTCATGCCCGTCCCTTGCCCGACCAGCCGCGCTCGCGTCAACCCTGTGGCGTCATCACACGCCGCGCCTGGCTGCGCCGCAGGCCCAACTGACGTTCGCGCCAGATGATGAAGAGCCCGGCCAGAATGATAAGCCCGGCCCCGAACATCATCGTGCGGGTCGGCACTTCCCCGAAGAGCGCATAGCCGATCACGAGCGCCATGAGCATCGAGACATATTCAAACGGCGCGATGACAGATGTGGGCGCATAGCGATAGCTCGAGGTCAGAAGGATCTGACCGATCCCGCCGAGAAGCCCCGACGAGACGAGCAGCAGCGCCTGCCGCGTGTCGGGGAAAGTCCAGCCGAAGGGCAGGGTCAGAAGCGACAGGACCGATGCCGCGACCGAGAAATAGAAGACGATGGCCGCCGTGTTCTCCGTCTGCACGAGCTTGCGGATGAAAACCTGTGCCAGCGCCATGAAAACCGCGCCCATGAGCGCCGCCATGGCACCGAGCGCCTCCCATTTGGACGCATCCTCGAAGGAGGAGACGGTCAGGCGCGGCGAGAGGACCACCGTCACACCGATCAGCCCGACCAGCACCGCCGTCAGGCGGAAAAGCCGCACTTCCTCGCCAAGGAACATGGCCGCGAAGATGACGATGAGCAGCGGCGCTGCGTAGCCGATGGCCGTCACTTCGGGCAGGGGCAGGAGCCCCAGTGCGGTGAATCCCATTGCCATGGCGGCGGTGCCGACGAGCCCCCGCCACAGGTGCCCCATCGGGTTCTGTGTCTCCAGCCCGTGACGCAGGTTGCCCTGCCAGACGAGCCAGCCGAGGATCACGGGAATGGCGAAGAAGGAGCGGAAGAAGACCGCCTCGCCCGGCGGAATATCCGGTGCGGCGGCCTTGATGCAGGTGGCCATGGCCATGAAGACCGCGACGCTCAGCACCTTCAGCCCGATGCCGCGCATCGGCGCAGTCTGGCTGTCGTCCCCTGTGGCCGTTTCCGGTCCCGTCTTCGCCGTGTCGCTCACGCCAGCCCTTCGCTCCGCGCCCAGTCATGCGCCGCATTGAGCGCATCCTCGACCGGATCGAACAGTTCGTCCACTTCCGCCTCGGTGATGATCATCGGCGGGCAGAAGGCAAGGCTGTCTCCAATGGCGCGGCAGATCACGCCGCGCGCCGTCAGTTCGGCCGCCACCTTGGCACCGGTTAGCATCGGGCGGTCGAACATGCGGGTCGAGCCGTCGGGGCTGAGTTCCAGTGCCCCCATAAGCCCTGCATGGCGGGCCTGCCCGACCAGCGGATGGTCAGCCAGACGGTCGAGATGGGCTGCGAACCGCTTCGACACGCGTTTCACATGGCCCGGAATATCGTCGCGCTCGTAGATTTCCAGCGTGCGGATGCCGACCGCGCAGCTGACCGGATGGCCGCCATAGGTGAAGCCATGCCCGAAGGAGCCGATCTTGCCGGTATTCTCCTCGATCGCGCTTGCCATATCCTCGCGGATGGCAACAGCCGAGAGCGGCGCGAAACCCGCCGTCAGCTGTTTGGCCATGGAAATCGAGTTCGGCACATAGCCGAAGCTCTGGCTGCCGAACCATTCTCCGGTGCGCCCGAAGCCGGTGATCACCTCGTCGGCGATCATCAGGATGTCGTATTTTTCGAGCACCGGCATCACGGCCTCGAAATAGCCCTCGGGCGGGACGATGACACCGCCCGCGCCGATCACCGGTTCGGCGATGAAGGCGGCAATCGTTTCGGGATCTTCGGCGAGGATCGTCTCTTCCAGTTCGCGTGCCAGCCGCGCGGAAAATTCAAGCTCGCTCTCGCCCGCCTCGGCTTCGCGCCAGTGATGCGGTGTGCGCAGGTGGGTGACGATGTCGAGCGGCAGGTCGAAATCGCGGTGGTTGTAGGGCAGGCCGGTCAGCGAGGCGCTGGCAATGGTGACGCCGTGATAGCCCTTCATCCGGCTCAGGAGCTTCTTCTTCTGCGGCTTGCCGCGGGCATTATTGTAGTACCAGGCCAGCTTGATCTGCGTGTCGTTCGCCTCCGATCCCGAGGACTGGTAGAGCACACGCGCCATGTTGCCCGGCGCCAGCGCCTTGATCTTCTCGGCCAGTTCCAGCGCCGTCTCGTGGCTGCGGCCGCTGAAGATATGATAATAGGGCAGCTTCGCCATCTGCTCGTTGGCCGCCTCGATCAGTTCGGCATTGTTGAAGCCGAGCCCGCAGCACCAGAGGCCGGCCATCGCCTCGATATAGGGCTTGCCGGTATCATCGAAGACCCGGATGCCCTCCCCGCGCGAGATCATCTGGACGCCGTTTTCCTTCAGCGCCATCGCGTTGGCATAGGGGTGCAGCAGGCTGTCGGTGTCCCGGGTCCGCGAGTTCGAGAGATCTGTCATGGTCCTGCTCCTATGGTCGGTGATTCTGCCGCGAGCATAGTGGAGTGCAGGCCGGATGACAGGGGGGCGGGCAAAGCTTTTCGCCGCTCGGCGGACGGGCGCGGACAGGGCAGGGTCCGGCCGTTGCGGTCCCTGCCGTCCGTCAGGCCAATCGGATCAGCGCAGGCGCTGGTAGCGCACGATGCGTGAACTGTAGAAACCGCCGCGCTTGACCGTGATCTGGCGCGGGATCAGGAGCGCCTGCTGGCCCGCATAGCCCGGCTGCCACGGCAGCCCGGTCACCCCGCAAGCGACCTGACCGAGTGCAGCGCGCCCCGGGATGCGGTTGAAGAAGGCGACCGAATTGGCCACGACCGTGTCCCCGACGCGGGCATAGACGTCGCGCACGAAGCTTTCATTGTAGAGCGAGGCGCTGTTGTTGAGATAGGGCGCGATGGCCCCGCACAGCGCGAGCCGCCCATTGACCTCCCGCAACTCGCTGTAAATGTCCACGCCCCCCGAGCCGCCCTGGGTGATCTTGAAAATCTCCCAGTTGGCGCTGGCCGAAGACGGGTTGGCGGGTGCCTGCGTCACGGCCGAGATTCCGCCACCGCCTCCGGCACAGGCGGCCGTCAGGATCAGGGGCAGGATCAGCAACCAGCGGGGCATGGCGAACTCCTTTCACGTTTAGGGCAAACAAAGCGTAGTCGGAACCCGCGCGAGTTGCTAGCGTGGCGGGGGTGAGTCTCACGCGAATTTCAGTGGGCTTTCAATCGCATGACAAACGGGGAGCATAAAATGACACGCACCTTTCTGATCGCGGCGTCCGCGCTGGCCATGACGGCTGCGGCGGCACATGCCGAATACAAACTGACCATTCTTCACACGAACGATTTCCACGCCCGGTTCGAGCCGATCAGCAAATATGATTCCGGCTGTTCCGAAGAGGACAATGCCGCGGGCGAATGTTTCGGCGGCTCTGCCCGCCTTGTGACGGCCGTGGAAGAGGCCCGCGCACGGGCAGAAAATCCGGTCCTGTTCGATGGCGGCGACCAGTTTCAGGGCACGCTGTTCTACACTTACTACAAGGGTCAGGTCGCGGCCGAGTTCATGAACAAGCTCGGCTATGACGCGATGACCGTGGGCAACCACGAATTCGATGACGGTCCGGAAGTGCTGCGCGGGTTCATCGACACGGTCGAATTCCCGGTCCTGATGTCCAATGCCGATGTGAGCGGCGAGCCGCAACTGGCTGACGTCATCCAGAAATCCACGATCATCGAGCGCGGTGGTGAAAAGCTCGGCCTGATCGGTCTGACCCCGCAGGATACGGATGAACTGGCCAGCCCCGGCAAGAACATCATCTTCACCGATCCGGCTGACGCTGTGGCCGCGGAAGTGGCGAAACTCGAAGCCGAAGGCGTGAACAAGATCATCGTGCTCAGCCATTCCGGCTATGGCGTGGATCAGGAGGTGGCTGAGAAAGTGCCGCAGATCGACGTGATCGTCGGCGGCCACTCCAACACGCTTCTGTCGAACACCAGCGACCGCGCGGCGGGCCCGTACCCGACCATGGTCGGCACCACCGCGATCGTGCAGGCCTATGCCTATGGCAAGTTCCTCGGCGAATTGAACGTCACCTTCGATGATGACGGCAATATCGTCGAGGCGATGGGCGAGCCGCTCATCATGGACGGCAATGTGGTCGAGGATGAGGCCACCGTCGCCCGGATCAAGGAACTGGCCGGCCCGCTGGACGAGATCCGCAACAAGATCGTGGCCGAGTCCGCCGATGCGATCGACGGTGCACGCGAAACCTGCCGCGCCGGTGAATGTGCCATGGGCAACCTTGTGGCAGATGCCATGCTCGCCCGCGTCGCCGATCAGGGTGTGGACATCGCCATCCAGAACGGGGGCGGGCTGCGCGCGTCCATCGACGCAGGCGAAGTGACCATGGGCGAAGTGCTGACGGTGCTGCCGTTCCAGAACACGCTCGCCACCTTCCAGTTGAAAGGCGCGGATGTGATCGCGGCGCTGGAGAATGGCGTCAGCCAGATCGAGGAGGGCGCCGGGCGGTTCCCGCAGGTGGCCGGTCTCAGCTTCAAGTTCGACGCGGCGGCCGAGCCGGGCAGCCGGATTTCCGACGTGATGGTGATGAAGGACGGCGCGGCCAGCCCGATCGATCCGGACGCCACCTATGGCGTCGTGTCGAACAACTACATGCGCTCGGGCGGCGACGGCTACAAGGTCTTCGCCGAGGCGGCCATGAACGCCTATGATTACGGTCCAGGCCTTGAAGTCGTGGTGGCGGACTATCTGGCCGAGAATGCGCCCTATACGCCCTACACGGACGGCCGCATCGCCGCCAAGTAAGGCAGACTTGCAGTAACAATCGGGGCGCGCCGTCCGTCGGCGCGCCCTTTGCTTTGCCGGACCGGCCGGACTGGCGGCCGCGCACAGGCCGTTCTAGACTGGTGCCATGTGCGGCCGATTTGCCATGACGCTGCCCGTCGATGCGATGGCGGGTCTCTTCGACGCGGTGCCCGATCCGGTCGCCGCCGAGATCCCCGTGCCGCGCTACAATGTCAGCCCGACCCAGACCATCCCCGTGGTGACTGGCGACGCGGATGCAGGCCGCCGGATCGAGCCGCTGCGCTGGGGGTTCATCCCGCATTGGTACAAGACGAAGTCGGACGGGCCGCTCCTGATCAACGCGCGGGCCGAGACGCTGGCCGAGAAACCGGCCTTCCGAAAATCCGCACGGAGTCGGCGCTGCATCATTCCGGCCTCTGGTTTCTACGAATGGAAGCGCGCCGGAGACGGGGGCAAGCAGCCCTTTTACATGCGCGATGCCCAGGCGCCGCTATTGGCCATGGCCGGCATCTGGCGCGACTGGACCGATGCAGAGGGGCAGGTCACGCGCAGCTGTGCCATCGTCACCTGTGCTGCCAACAAAGCGATGGCCGATCTTCACCACCGCATGCCGGTGCTGCTGGCCGCATCGGATTACGGGCTCTGGCTGGGCGAAGAGGGCCATGGCGCGGCACGGTTGATGGTGCCCGCGCCCGAGGATCAGCTGCTCTTCGAGGAGGCTGACAGGGCGCTCAACGGCGCACGGGTGGACCGGCCGTTCACGTCGAGTCAGGCGGCGGCTGAAACCGCCGGGCGCGCGGAAGGATGACGTTGCGGCAGGACCGCCCGTGCCTTATTTCCGCCGCACAGCGCCCGGGGCGCTTTGCTCACACCGCCTGCGGTCAAATGTCTGATTTTTGCTGAAAATTTTAGCAGTCACCCGCACCTGTTTCCCACAGCCTGTGGATAAGTCGGGCGCGTCAATAGTCCCGAAAACCGCCGAATGACCAAATCGCAGCCCTAATCGCGCCCCAATTGAAGGTCAGATTCAGGATGCGTACGGGGGCAGTGTAGTGAGTAGCCCAGTGTAAATTTCGCTCCTGTACGCACCAGTCGGGCGCCCCCACCCGACGCCCCCAACTTCTTCCCAAAATGTCAGGATCGATGCCGCGCGGCTGAGCGCGTCACTGGCTCGTGGCCATGATGTAGCCAAGCGCGGCCGCCGCCAGCAGGCCGAGGATGACCGCGATGGTGATCTTGATCGCGCTGAACGGGCGCTCGCCCTCGACCGCGCCGGTGCGGCCGTTGACCACGAACCTGTAGGTGCGGCCGCGATACTTGTAAGCCGCCACCCAGATCGGCAACAGCACATGTTTGAAGGTCACGTCGCGCACGTCGGTTTCCATCGCCGTGATGTCCTGCCGGTCGCCGCCAATGTCGAACTTCACGTCGCGCGTGATCATGGCCTGCATGATCTGGCGCGCCTCGCGGTAGCCGTCCTCCAGCGGGACGGTATAGCCCTCCGCCCGGAATCCGGCGAGGAAGGCCGGCTGGTAGGGTTCCATCGCCGACAGGTCCCAGGGCGCGATCCGGTCGGTATAGGCTTTGGGCAGCGAGGTGGAGGCCAGCACCAGCACATCGTCGAAAAACCGCGCAACCCGGCCCGACACTTTCCGCCAGCGCACTTTCTGCACGGTCTGCATTCTGGTGCGGGCCTTGCCGTCCACCATCACGCGGACCGGGCGCTGCTCGGTATAGACGGTGCCGCGGCGCCCGCGATAGCGCGTGGCCGTGTCCGCGTCATAGGTCCAGTAGGGGGCGTATATGCCCTGCATCCGGCGCCCCTTGCGGGCATAGTCCTTCAGCCCATTGGGCGCGAACCAGAGCCGCCCGAGCCAGCGCGTCATGGCGCTGCGGGCCTCTTCCTCCGATATGGCGAAGGGCAGGAGCCCGGCCGGCTTGATGTGGCGGTGCGCGCCCGTGTCGGTGACGATGGGCGATGCGCAGAACGGGCATTCGGCTGCATGTTCCGCCGGGTCGAATTCCACCTGCGCACCGCAGGAGGTGCATTGCACGACACGGGTTTCCTCGATCTCGGCCTCGGGCAGCGCGTCGCGGAGCGCGGCTTCGAAATCAAGCTCGACCATGCCGTCGCGCGCCTGCCACGGCCCGTCTTCGTCACTGCCGGCGATCGCTTCTTCATGCCCGCAATGGTCGCAAAGGAGCCGCGTGCTGCCGGGCAGGAACCGCATGTCCGACCCGCAGGACGGGCAGGGAAAGCGATGTTCCACGATGCCCGTCGGGGCAGCGCTGTCGGACGGGGTGGCGGTCGCGTCGGCCATGCGGGTGCCTGCCGGTCAGGCGCCGGGCGGAGGTGGCGGCATCACGGTGAAAAGCTGCGCGAGTTCAGAGATCTCGCCCGCTTGCGTCCAGCCGTCGAGGCCGGGCGACCAGACGAGCGTATCCCGCGCCATGCCCCCCTCGGTCACCAGCCGGCCGAGTTCGGCGCGCGAGAAAGGCCCCTTGGTCGCGCCCTTTTCCGCAATATGCCAGACCTTTTCCACCGGCGGCGGGGGCGGAGGCGGCGGGGCTGCAGCGGCGGGCGGCTGCTGCGCGGCGGCAGGCGCTGCCCCCCATGGACCGCGCGCGGCCATCTGGCTGCCCATGGCCATGCCCATGCCCATGCCGAGCCCTGCGCCCATCCCGTTGCCGCCGGACGGATTGGCGGCGGCCTCGGTCATGGCTTCTGCCGCGCTGAATTGCGTATAGGCCCCCAGATCGCCCACGATCCCCATCGAGGTGCGCTTGTCGAGCGCGGCCTCCACCGCCGGCGGCAGAGAGATGTTCTCGATATAGAAAGCGGGCATCTCCATCCCGTACTCCGCCAGTTCCGGGCTGACCTTGGAGGCGATGAGCTTGCCCAGATCCTCTGTGTTGGCGGCCATGTCGAGCACCGGAATGCCCGACCCCGCGATGGTGGCGGAGAAACGCGCCACGATGATGTTGCGGATCTGGTAGCTGATTTCGTCGGTCGTGAACTCGCCGTCCGTGCCGACGATTTCCTGCAGGAAACGCCCGGGATCGGAGACGCGGATCGTATAGGTGCCGAACGCGCGGATGCGCACCGGGCCGAATTCTGGGTCACGGCACATGATCGGGTTCTTCGTGCCCCATTTGAGGTCCTGGAACCGGGTCGTGTTGACGAAGTAGATTTCCGATTTGAACGGGCTCTGGAACCCGTGGTCCCAATGCTGAAGCGTCGTCATGATCGGCATGTTGTTGGTCTCCAGCATGTAGAGACCCGGCGGGAACACGTCTGCAAGCTGGCCCTCATGCACGAAGACGGCGGCCTGCCCCTCCCGCACGGTGAGCTTGGCCCCGTATTTGATGGCATGCCCCTCGCGCTCGAACCGCCAGACAAGCGTGTCGCGCGTGTCATCCGTCCAGTGGATGACATCGATGAATTCACCGGTCAGAAAATCGAGTATGCCCACAGGTGCCTCCCACGGCTTGAAAGAATGGCCCGTTCTGCTGCGCGGGTGCCGGGCACCCGGCTCAAGCCGGGCATTGACCCGGCCAGACGCCGGACGCCCATCAGAATATGCGCATCAGCTGCCCGAACCGCGCCCGGCCCGCGTTGCCACGCTTGGCAGGAGCGGCAGAACCTCCACCGCCGACATGCCGGGTTTCAGACGCGGGTCATAAAGCATTTGTAGCAGCAACTCGTCATGCCGGGTCAACAGGGCAAACTCCTCATCGTCGTTGAAGATGGAGGGCCGTGCCTCCCGGCTGTCATTGGCGAGCCCCATGGCCTGAGCCATTTCCTCATGGATGCAGGAGAGCCGCATCAGGTCCTTGTGTTCCGCCTTCACGAGGATCACGGCCGATGTGTAGACATAGGGGCTATCCTCGCTCGCGAACGCATAGGCCACGCAGAAAATGTTGCGCGGACTGTTCTGGAAGGCGCGCACGACCGCCGGTTCGATGTTCGGATAGCGCGCCTGCAGGATACGCGCGAACTGTTCCTGTTCCGACTGGTTGAGGAACATGACAAGGAAATTGGCCTGCCCCAGACCGGAGGACATGCGCATGTTCTGCCCGGTCAGACGCGCCAGCCGGGCGGTGAATTCCTCCACATTGCGGCGGTCGGTCTTGCGCTGTTCGGACGAGACCGAGGGGCCGAATAGCGTGTCCACGCGGATCGGCCGGTCCCACTTGCGCAGCGCGCTCGGCGTTTCCCGCCGGACATATTGCCCGCCGCGGACCGTATATTCGTCAAACAGAGCGATTTTCTGGAAATTGCGGATCAGGTCATCCGTCCCGTAGGACGCATCCTTCGGACTGTAATCCGTTCGCAGCTTGCCCCGCGCCAGCAGCTTCTGCTGCTCGCTCTCATAATAGTCTTCAAGATCCGGATTGCTGACCGTGGTGCTGGTGCACGCGGCCAGACCCAGACACAAGGTCATCAGTAGAAGTCGCCCCATGATACGCCCTTACATCCTGTACTATGCCCCCGTTCCATGGGGCCGGCGGCCCCATGGTGCGCGCCGTCCGATTATGCCGGATCGACGCTTTCCCCGACATTAACCCCAAGGCCCGTTTCCTTGGCCTTGGCGGCTGCCAGTGTATTCTTAAGTTCCGTTTCCATCGCGATCAGTTCCCGTTCCGCCTCGGCCCGTTTGGCCTTGCCCTCATCGGCAATGGCGAGGCTTTCCTCGATCGTCGCGATCAGGTCGCTGTTGGCCTGCTTGATCGCCTCGATGTCGAAGACGCCGCGCTCCATCTGGGTGCGGATCTCGGCATTGGCGGTCTTGAGGTTCGACGCGTTCGAGGTCAGCAGTTCGTTGGTCAGGTCGTTGGCGTCCTTGACCACGCCCGCGGCCTCCCGCGAGCGGTGGATGGTCACCGCCTGCGCCAGCTGGGTTTCCCACAGCGGCACCGTGTTGACGAGCGTCGAGTTGATCTTGGTCACGAGCGACTTGTCATTCTCCTGCACGAGCCGGATCGAGGGCAGGGACTGCATCGTCACCTGACGAGTCAGTTTCAGGTCATGGACGCGGCGCTCCAGATCGTCGCGGGCCGAACGCAGGTCGCGCAGTTCCTGCGCCTTGATGACGCCCTGATCCTCGGGCGCCTCATTCACCTCGCGCTCCAGCGCCGGAATGTCGGCTGCGTCGAGAATACGGAGCTTCTCCTCGCCGGCGGCGATGTAGATCGCCAGCTGGTCGTAGAAATCGAGTGTCTTTTCATAGAGCTTGTCGAGCGACTTGATGTCTTTCAGCAGGATATGCTCGTGCTGCAGCAGGTCACCGGTGATCTTGTCGATCTGGCCCTGCACATCTTCGTAGCGGGACATGAATTCGGCCATCGGCTGGGCTTTGCCCAGCAGCCGTTCCCACCAGCTCAGCTTGCGGTTCGGGTCCAGCTCCTCGGCCGAAAAACCGCGCAGCGACGTGACCATGTCGCGCAGCGCGTCGCCCGCCGGGCCGACATCCTTGCTTTTCACATCGGCCAGCATCGCCTGGCTGATCTGCTGCAACTCGGCCTGTGCGGACGAGCCGAAGCCGATGATCGACTGGGTATTGTCCATGTCGAGCTGGGCCATCGCTTCCTCGATCTTGGCCTTGTCGGCGGCGCTGGCCGTGTCGACCACGATCAGGTCGGCCTTGGGTTCAGGCAGAGGCACCTGTGCGACCGCGTCGACATCCTTGGTGGCGGCGGCGGCCTGGCTGCGAATCTCTTCGGTCATTCAAATCCTCCCTCACGACCGGGCAACAACGCCCTCGGCCTGCAATCTCTCTCTCAAAACTTCAATCTCGATATCCAGTTCGGTGCGATCCTCCACCAGCAGGGCGGATCTCTGGGACTGCACCGTCTCCTCTAGATCCGACAGGAGCGCCTCGAAATCCCGGCGCGCTTCGGCATCATGGCTGTTTCTGTAGACATCGGCAAATTTTCGTGTCGAGTCGCGCAATCCCAACAGGTAGACGGACAGGAACTTGCGCGCGCGCGGCAGGTCGCGCGGGTCTTCCTCGACAGTGCGGAACACTTCCCGGGCGGCGCCGCAAAGCCGGTTGATCCTTGCCTCCAGCCCGCGATCGCCGAGCGTTGCAGCGGCACGGCTCGTCTCCTGCAGGAGCGCCTCGGCATCGTCGAGGACACGGGCCACCCGGTCGAGCTCCTGCGCCGACTGGCCCTCGATCCCCTTGCGGCGCATCGGGTCGAGGCCGAAGGTCATCAGATGCGCGCCCGCAGCCACGCCGCCGAACAGGAGCGCGGGCAGAAGCCCGAGCCCGTCGCCGAACCAGGCAGCGGCAAAGACGCCAAGCCCGGTCAGCGCGGAGGCAAACATCTTGCGCGGGATCGCGGGCGGGCGGGCCACGATGCGGGCCTCATATTCGACCTGCGCCTTCTGCCCCTCGCGCAGCATCCACGCTGCCGCAAGCAGCATGGAAAGCGCCAGCAGATCGGCGATCATGCCAAGCGCATCACCGCGGTTGAGCGCGCCGATCGCAGAAAAAAGGAGCGGCAGGGGCACAAAATAGAGGAGCGTGGCCCGCAGATCGCGGTGCACCGGGCGGCGATTGCGAAACGCATTCCCGGGTGACGGGCGGGCGCCCTTGGCACTGTCGGGTCGTGGATCGCCGTCGGGGGAATATTTGCCGCCATAGCGCTGGGCCGCCATCAGAGCGCCCCCGTCTGCGTCGCAAATGACCCGGCCGCGGCCGCCCAGATGGTCAGCACCAGAACGATGTAGGAGATCCACTTGAATGCCGAACCAGACATGTGACCCCGCTGCTTGCCCTTTGGTCAGGTGAAATATAGGAGCTTCGCGGCGATCTTGCCACTGTTAAGCTGCAGCCCCGTGCGGGCGGCGGTGCTCCGCCACCCGCACCGGCGCGGTTATTCCTTGCCGATCGCGCCGAGGCGTTTTTCCGCTGCCAGCTTGCGCTGGTAGCCGGACTGGACCACCTCCACGAGCACCAGAACGATGACCGAGAAGTAGAAGGTCGTCTTGGACAGCGGCTCGACCGCGAAGCCGGCCAGTTTCAGGTGCCCCTGATGTCCGCCTTCGCCCAGCAGCACCACGCCGACGATCAGCAGGATGAAGAGGCCCAGAACCTCGTACATGCGGTTCTTCTGCAGGAACTCGGCCACCCGGTCGGCGAGGACCAGCATCGCGATGCCCGACAGGATGATCGCGATGGCCAGCAGGATGAACACGTCGGTGATCGCAAGCGCGGACAGGATCGAGTCGAAGCTGAAGATCAGGTTCATCATCACGATCAGGGCCACGACCTGCCAGGCCGACTTGCCCGCCCGGTCACGATGGGCCTCATGCACCAGATCATCAATGCTCAGCATGTGGCTGATTTCCTTGACCGCCGTGTACATGATGAACACACCGCCGAAGAGGAACACGATCACCGCGAAATTGAACTCACCCTCAATCACGCCGGGTATGTTGATCGAGAAGAAGGGCGCTTGCAGCCGCTCGATCAGCTGGATCATGGTGAACAGAAGCACGATCCTGAGCGCCACGGCGATGATGATGCCCCATCGGCGGACTGCCGCCTGTTTTTCCTTCGGCGCCCGCTGGCTTTCGATGGTGATATACAGCAGGTTGTCGAAACCGAGCACGGCCTGAAGAAAGATCAGCATCATCAGATTGCCGAGATTGGCCAGGTTGAAAAGCTCTTCCACGCGGTGTCCCTCCGGAAATTATCCTTGCTTTAGCAATCGCACGAACACCCTGTTGGTTCCATATCGCGAAACTTTTGTGACGTATTCAACGGGGGATTGTGCTTGTGCTGCTTTTGTCCTAAGTTGCTGACGTTTGGTCAATTCGATTGATGAATGTGGGGCCAAATTACGAAGCCCGTGCACGCTGTGCGGGTCACAATTTGAAGGACTGTCAGAGATGGCAAAAGGAACTGTTAAGTGGTTTAACGCCGAAAAAGGCTATGGCTTTATTCAGCCGGAAGAAGGTGGGAAAGACGTATTCGTTCATATCACCGCCGTTCAGGCCGCAGGTCTTACTGGCCTGCAGGACAATCAGCCGATCGAATTCGAACTGATTGACGGGCGTGACGGGCGCATGAGCGCCGGTGAACTTCGCGTATAAGAAGTTTTTTTGACCCTTTGAAACGCCCCGCTTCGGCGGGGCGTTTTTTTATGGGCGGTCGACGGCCGGTCAGCCGCCGTTCAGCATCCGGCGGTAGGGTTCGGGCGACCAGCCGCAGGCGAACCCGTCCCCGTCGGGATCGAGATTGCCCGGGTCGCGTTCCGGTCCGCCGCGCGACAGGAAGGCGCTCTGGGCCTCGTCGCCCGTGCGGTAGCGCCCGCACGCCGCGTTTGATGCGCTCGCGCTGCCGCCGAAGCCACGGGAATATTTGCGCTCGCCCACACCGTGCGACGTGGCCAGCGCGAAGGCTGCCACATTCTGCTCGTTACGGCGCTGGGGCAGGGCGTCGGGCTGGACGATGACAAGCTGCTGGCGCGCCTCCTCCAGCTCGCGTGCCGCAACTTCCCGCTGGGCGGCCTGAACGGCCTGGCTCGACGCGGCAAGATTGATCGACTGGGCGTTCGGAGCGACCCCCGCAGTGGCCGGCAGGCCGGTTTCGGGGTTGATCGGCACGCCGCTGCCCGATGCCTCGTCGATGGCGGCGGTCACGGTCGCGTTGAAGTCGCCGGTCTGGGTCACGCGCGCGTCAGGCGGCAATTCGCCGATGCCCGGCTCGTAATCCGAGATCGGATAGGATGTCGTGCCGCCAACGGAGGCGGTCGACGTGCCGCCGATCGGCGTGAACGCATCGCTATAGCCGACCTCGCGGTCGGAACAGGCCGCAACGAGCAGGGCGCAGGGCAGGATCAGGAAATAGCGTCTCATGACTCTCCTTCTTTGCCCCGTTTTACCACCATTTTTCCGGTTTTGAAGAAAAACCGATTGCGGTTTCGAGCGCATAGGCCGTGTTCAGCATGTCGCCTTCCTCCCACGGGCGGCCGATCAGCTGCAGCCCGAGCGGCAGTCCGTCCGCATCGAGACCGGCGGGAACCGAGACGCCGGGCAGGCCGGCAAGGTTCACGGTCACGGTGAACACGTCGTTGAGGTACATCTTGATCGGGTCGGCATCGGCCATCTCTCCGATCCCGAAGGCGGCGGAGGGCGTGGCGGGCGTCAGAATGCTGTCGACGCCGTCGGCAAAGACTTTCTCGAAATCCTGCCGGATCAGAGTGCGAACCTTCTGGGCGCGCAGGTAATAGGCATCATAGAAGCCCGAGGAGAGCACATAGGCGCCGATCATCACGCGGCGCTTCACCTCGTCGCCGAACCCTTCGGCTCGGGTCTTCTCATACATCTCGGTGATGCCGTCGCCCGGCGCAAGCTTGGCGCGGTGGCCGTATTTGACGCCGTCATAGCGCGCAAGGTTCGACGAGGCTTCGGCCGGCGCGATCACATAATAGGCGGGCAGTGCGTATTTCGTGTGCGGCAGGGATACGTCGACGAGTTTCGCGCCGGCATCCTTCAGCATCTCCGCGCCGCGCGACCAGAGGTCCTCGATCTCCTGCGGCATGCCGTCCATCCGGTATTCCTTCGGAATGCCGATGGTCTTGCCGCGGATGTCGCCGGTCAGGGCCGCCTCGAAATCGGGCACGGGCAGGTTGGCGCTGGTGCTGTCCTTCGCATCATGGCCAACCATCGATTTCAGCATGATCGCGCTGTCGCGGACGGTCTTGGTCATCGGGCCGGCCTGATCGAGCGACGAGGCGAAGGCAACGATGCCCCAGCGCGAGCAGCGGCCATAGGTCGGTTTCACGCCGACGATGCCGGTGAAGGCGGCGGGCTGGCGGATCGAGCCGCCGGTATCGGTGCCGGTCGCCGCAAGGCAGAGGTCGCCGGCCACCGCCGCTGCGGACCCGCCGGACGAACCACCGGGGGTCAGAGCAGCATCATCGCCCTTGCGCTTCCACGGATTGACTGCGGGGCCATAGGTGGAGGTCTCGTTGGACGAGCCCATGGCGAATTCGTCCATGTTGAGCTTGCCGAGCATCACGGCCCCGTCGCGCCAGAGCTGGCTTGTCACCGTGCTCTCATAGGGCGGGCGGAACCCGTCAAGGATGCGCGAGGCGGCCTGGGTCTGCACACCCTCGGTGCTGAACAAATCCTTGATACCGAGCGGGATGCCGCACATGTCGGGCGCGTCGCCGGCCTTCAGTCTTGCGTCGGCGGCATCGGCCATCTCGACCGCGCGGTCGGGCGTATGGGCGCTGAAGGCGTTCAGCTTCTCGCTGCCGGCCGCTGCGGCAAGGCAGGCATCGGTCAGGTCTCGGGCGGTGAAGTCACCCTTGCGGAGCCCGTCACGGGCGTCGGAAATGGTCAGTTTGTTCAGCTCGGACATGGTCACTCCACCACTTTGGGCACGGCGAAGAACCCTTCGCGCGTGTCGGGTGCATTGGCCAGAACCTTGTCCTGAATGTCACCGTCGGTCACTTCGTCGGGGCGGCGGTAGAGCGCCATCGGCGTGACCGAGGTCATCGGCTCGACACCGTCGATATCCACTTCGTTCAACTCGTCCATGAAGCCCAGGATCGCGGACAGTTCGCCCGCCAGCGGCTCCAGATCTTCCTCGGCCACGGCAATGCGTGCCAGATGCGCGACCTTGCGCGCGGTTTCCTTGTCGATCGACATGGATGTCCCTTTTCCAGCCAGATGGGTTCGCGGCAGGTATTAGCCCCGTGGCGGACCATGCGCAAGAGAGCCGGTCAGGCAGCAGGCAGCGATGCGCGGGGCCGTGGCCCCAGCACCATCGCGCGGATCATCCAGCCGAGCATCAGCCCGTTGAGCAGGTGCCACAGGAAATGCGTGCCGAGCGGGAGCGCGGCGCAGACCGCCTCGTCGATGCTGCGGAAGAAAAGCGACAGGGCGAGGATCGCGGCGCCGGTCAGGAGCCGCACCCCCGTCGCCGGCTCGCGCCAAAGAAGGACGAGCCCGTAGACCGCGATCAGCACCGCCACCGGTATGTAGGACACGCTGCCGTTCATCGGCCCCCAGCCGAGCATCAGGAGCGTGGCAAATCCCGCCGCATAGGGAAAGAACCCGATCACCGCCACAACGCCCGCCCAGGGCGGAAAGCGCAGGAACCGCACGGTGGCCAGATAGATATAGGTCAGCACGAAGCCGAGGATCGGCAATGTGTCGAGCGCTGCGGCCCAGGCCTGCGCCACCGTATGGAACAGGAAGGAGCCGATGCCGATCATCACCAGCCACCCCATCAGGATCGCCTCGCCCGTGTCGAAGTCTTGCCGGTGGCGGCGCCAGATCCAATAGGCCGCAATCAGGAAGGCAAGGTTCGTCACCGCATTGACCGGCTCGGACCAGAATGTCGGATCGGTCCGCTCGCAATAGCTGTCTATTTGCTCAAGCCAGTTCATGTGCCACTCTGGTCCGCACTCCGGGGTCTTTGATCCTGACTAGGACATTCAAGGGGAGCGCTCCAATGAAAATCACCTGGCTGGGTCACTCCGGGTTCCGGATCGAGATCGGCGACCAGATTCTGCTCGTCGATCCGTGGCTTGACGGCAATCCTGCCTTCGATCCGGCGGATCGCGACAGGGCAACGGCGGGCGCGACCCATATCCTGATCAGTCACGGGCATGGCGACCATAGCGGGTCGGCGGTGAAAATCGCGCAGGACCTGAAGATCCCGCTGGTCGGCATCTACGACCTGATCTCCTGGTGGTCGGACAGCGAGAGCGTGGAGGGCATCGGCTTCAACAAGGGCGGCACGGTCATGCTGGGCGATGTCGCGGTGACAATGGTGGCCGCGAGCCATTCCTCCTCTGTCGCGGGCGATGCAGGGCCGGTCTATGCCGGGGCCGAGGCCGGTTTCATCATCGCGGGCGAGGGACACCGGATCTATTTCTCTGGCGATACGGATGTGATGGCCGACATGGCGATTTTCCAGGACTTGCACAAACCCGATATCGGCATCCTGTGCGCCGGCGGGCATTTCACCATGGATATGAAGCGCGCCGCCTATGCTGCGCGGAAGTTCTTCGACTTCCGCACCGTGATCCCGTGCCACTACAAGACTTTCCCGCTGCTCGAACAATCGGCCGATGCGCTGGTGTCCGGTCTTCCCGGCGTCGATGTGCGCACGCCCGAGGTGATGGAAGAGATGGAGTTCTGAGGACGCGCCGGCCCGTGGCCCGCCGCTCAGCGCCGGCCGGCAAAGAAGCTGCGCAGCAGGTCGGCTGCGGCCGCTTCGCCGATCCCGCCATAGATTTCCGGCACATGATGGGCCTGCGGATGGCTGAAGATCCGTGGTCCCTGCTCGATGCCGCCGGACTTCGGGTCGGCCGCGCCGTAATAGACCCTGTCGATCCGCGCCGCCGCAATCGCGGCCGCGCAGAAGGGGCAAGGCTCCAGCGTGACAAAAAGGTCGGTGCCACCCAGCCGTTCGCTGCCGCGCTCTGCGCAAGCCCTGCGGATGACCAGCGTTTCGGCATGCGCCGTCGGGTCATGCAACTCGCGGGTGCGGTTGCCATCCTGCGCCAGCACCTCACCGCTTGTCCTGTCGACGAGCACTGCTCCCACGGGCACCTCACCGCGCGCGGCGGCGGCGCGGGCTTCTTCCAGCGCCATGTCCATATATCTGTTGCGCGTCACCATGACCCCTTATCGGGGCCGTCCGGCCCGCGATCAAGCGGCTTTCCCTTGGAACCCGCGGCGGGCGGGTGTAGGGGTCGGGCATGAGCGACACAGAAAAAACAGGCGACCGGATCGCCAAGGTCCTGTCCCGCGCGGGCGTGGCATCGCGCCGCGATGCGGAGCGGATGATCGAAGCGGGCCGCGTGGCCGTCAATGGCAAGCGGCTGACCTCGCCCGCGCTGAACGTGACCGATGCGGATACGATCACCGTCGATGGCAAGCCCATCGCGGCGCGCGAGCCGGTGCGGCTCTGGCGGTATCACAAGCCTGCGGGCCTCGTGACCTCGGCGCGGGACGAAAAGGGGCGGGAGACGATCTTCGACAAGCTGCCTGCCGACATGCCGCGGGTGATGAGTGTCGGGCGGCTCGACCTCAATTCCGAAGGGTTGCTGCTCCTGACCAATGACGGGGCGCTGAAGCGGCGGCTGGAACTGCCCTCGACCGGCTGGGTGCGCAAATATCGCGTCCGTGCCAAGGGCCAGCCCAGCGAAGAGACGTTCGCGCCGCTGCGCCAGGGCATCGTTGTCGACGGCGAGCGGTTCCAGCCGATGGCCGTGGAGATCGACCGCCAGCAGGGCGCCAATGTCTGGCTGACGATCGGCCTGCGCGAGGGGCGCAACCGCGAGATCCGGCGTGCGCTGGGCGCAGTCGGGCTCGACGTGAACCGGCTCTTGCGCGTCTCCTACGGGCCGTTCCAGCTGGGCGATCTGGCTCGCGGCGGGGTGGAGGAGATCCGCCCCAAGGTCCTGCGCGACCAGCTTGGCATCCGGCGCGAGCCCGAGGCGACGCCGGCCGCGCGTCCGCCCAAGCCGACCGGACCGAAAAGCCGCAGCCGCACCCTGTCCCGCGGTGCCGTGCCGCAAAAGAGCGGCGACCGGCCGGTCCGGGGCCCGTCCCGTCCGGCGGGCGGGAAGGGACGCAAGCCCACTCCGAAACGCTGACATGCCGGCCGGGCCGCCGCTCATCGACCATGCTTCGCCCAATTTCGGCGACCGGCGCGGCGGCGTGCGGCCACACCTTATCGTGCTGCATCACACGGCGATGGACACATGCGCGGCCGCGCGCGACAGGCTGTGCGATCCGGAGGCAGAAGTGTCCGCCCATTATCTGATCGACGCGGACGGGACGATCCTGCGCCTTGTTGCGGAGGAGAAGCGCGCCTGGCATGCCGGCGCCGGCCAATGGGGCGGCTGCACGGATGTCAATTCCGTGTCCATCGGGATCGAACTGGACAATCAAGCGGGACTTGCGGGCTTCCCCCCGTTTCCTGCCGCCCAAATGCGGGCGCTTGTCGCCCTGCTGCCGGGGATCATGGCGCGCTGGCAGATCGGGCCTGCCGCCGTGATCGCCCATTCCGACATGGCGCCCGGGCGCAAGGCCGATCCGGGGCCGAAATTCGACTGGCGCGCGCTGGCGCATCTCGGCCTGTCCATCTGGCCGGACGGGCAGGGGGCGGCGGATGAAACGCCGATCGATGCCGGCGGGGGCATCGAACTCTCCAACGCATTGCGGCGCTTTGGCTATCCAGTTGGCGGTGGTCAAATGACGGCGGATGACCCCGTCCTGCAGGCTTTCCGATTGCGATTCGCGCCCGGGCGCACCGGCCCGCCCTGCCGCGCCGATCTGAAGGCGGCCGACGCGCTCGCCCGGGCCCATCCTGCAATTGACCCGGGCGCGCGGAGCGTCTAACGCTGCGCGCTGTGCGGATGGCCGGACGATCGCACCCCTCGGGGTGAGGAAAGTCCGGACTCCGGGAAGGCATGGCGCCGGGTAACGCCCGGCCGGGGCAACCCGAGGGACAGCGCCACAGAAAACAGACCGCCGCCGGTGCGCCGGAGGCAAGGGTGAAACGGTGGGGTAAGAGCCCACCGCGGGACTGGCAACAGGACCGGCACGGCAAGCCCCGCCAGGAGCAATGCCAAATAGGGACCGCGCGGGCCTTCGGGCCCAGGCCGCTTCCAGCCAGCGGTCCGGGTTGGCAGCAAGAGCGCATCGGCAACGGTGCGCCCAGATGAATGATCGTCGGCGGACATATGTCCGGCCACAGAATCCGGCTTACAGGCCATCCGCACACTCACACCGATCCGCGCCCGTCCGCGCGAATTTTTCCAAAAAATCCGTTGCATGCGCCGCAGGGGCTGAATAGGCTCGATCCATAGGCCGATGTGCGGCCGGGTTTGCGTATCAATTCGAGTGGCGTGCTTTTCACTCCGGGGGCTTGGAAACTGTCTTTGGAGAGGACGCATGGTCTATTTGAAATTGAAAGTTGCCCATATCGTGGCTCCCGCCGAGAGCGCGCGTGACGCGCAGACAGGTCCGGCCACGGCTATTTTCGTCGATGATGAACAGCTTGCTATCCACCGCCTGCGCCCGCGCCGTCGGATGGAGCTGGATTTCGGCTTCCGGTCCGACCGGCTGAACCGCCTGCTCGGGCGGGGCGTCAAGGGCGGCGAACTGGCCGCGCTCTGAGCCGCACCTTCCTGTCCGGGCCTCCGGTCTGACAGCGACAGGGATCGATCAAGTCTGAAAACGTCGGCTTCGGCCGGCGTTTTTCTGTTTCGGCCGCGAGAATCCCCGGCGCAGGCCGCGAAAAAAGTTTGGGCCAAAGGTGGGAAATCATGGGACAAGGCCCGGATTTGGGGCGTTCATGGGATTTTTCCCCACTTTTTTTCATTTGAACAGCGCGACCATCTTGTGTGCGGTTGAAAATCGGACACCACATCTGGTGTATTGAGGCGCACGCATCCACGATCTAGAAGAAAATCAGCGGTTTCAGGGTGTTTTGGGCGTCAGATTCCATTGATTTCCATAAATTCCCATGCTACACCATTTGCACAGGGTGGATCGCGGAATACATCCCCACAAGGTCGCAAAGACCAGCCACAACAAAACCAGAGCAGGTTTCATACAGGCACCGCATCCACCCTCAACAGATCCGACGCGACGGCGTTCGCAGACAAGGCCGGGCAGTCGGACAAGCCCTACGATGGGACAGGCGGCGGGACGTGAATTGAGCAGCACGGTCCCGCCGTTTCCATTTCAGGGCGATGGCAGGAGAGCGGAAACGTGGCACGGCGTTTCAGAGGCGAATCGGTCCACAAGGTGGACAGCAAGGGGCGGGTGTCTATTCCCGCGCCTTTTCGCCGTGTTCTCGAGGAAGGTGATCCCGACTGGAAGCCGGGCGAGAATGCCAACCTGGTGATCGTCTACGGGCGCCGCGGCCGCAACTGCCTAGAAGGCTACTCCATGAACAGCATGAGCGAAGTGGACGACATGGTCTCCGACCTGCCGCGCTATTCGCGCGAGCGCGAGATCCTCGAGCGGATGCTCAACACCCAGTCCGTTTACGCACAAGTCGATGAAAACGGCCGCATCGTGCTGCCCGCGAAGCTGCGCGAGCGGATCGGCGTCTCCAAGGAGGCCACGTTTGCGGGTATGGGCGACAAGTTCCAGATCTGGGAGCCGGAGGCCTATGCCGAGGATATGAACCGGATCGACGACTGGCTTTCCGATCAGGGCGAGGAGGATGATCCTTTCGCACTGCTCGACCGGCGGCGGGCGGAGGGGTAGGCATGTGTGCCGCGCCCCACGCCCCTGACAGCCCCCATATTCCCGTATTGCTCGACCCGTTGCTGGACGCCGTGGCGCCGGTCGAAGGCACCTGGCTTGACGGCACATTCGGGGCCGGCGGCTACAGCCGCGGCCTGATCGCGGCGGGTGCCGCCCGTGTCATCGGTGTGGATCGCGACCCTGACGTGCTCGACCGCGCGGCCGCGTGGATCGAGGAATATGCCGGTCGGATCGCACTCGTGCCGGGCCGGTTCGGGGATCTCGACCGGATTGCGGAGGAGGGCGGTGCCGCACCGCTTGACGGGATCGTTCTCGATATCGGTGTCTCCTCCATGCAGATCGATGAAGGCGACCGCGGCTTTTCCTTTGCCAAGCCCGGCCCGCTTGACATGCGCATGGAGCAGTCCGGACCCTCGGCAGCCGATCTTGTTGCGGAAGCGCCGGCCGATCTGCTTGCCGATATCCTGTTTCAATATGGCGAGGAGCGGGCGTCGCGCCGGATCGCGCGGGCCATCGTCGCCGCGCGTGCAGAGGCGCCGATCACCACCACGGAACGGCTCGCTTCGGTCATCGCGAGCGTCATGCCGCGCCCGCGCCCCGGACAGATCCACCCTGCCACGCGTAGCTTTCAGGCGCTGCGGATCGCGGTGAATGACGAATTGGGCGAACTGGTGCGCGGGCTGGCAGCGGCCGAACGCGTCTTGCGCCCCGGCGGGCTGCTCGCCGTGGTGACGTTCCATTCGCTCGAAGACCGGATCGTGAAACGCTTCATTCAGGCCGCGAGCGGCAACCGCCCAAACGCCAACCGCTACGCGCCGCCCACCGAAGGGGAGGCCGCGCGGTTCGAACGCGTCACCCGCAAGGCGGTCGAGGCCGACAAGGATGAATGTGCCCGCAACCCGCGCGCCCGGTCCGCGCGCCTGCGGGTCGCCCGCCGCACGGATGCGCCGGCGCAAGCCCCTGACGCGGCCGAGCTTGGCTTGCCGCAACTCGATCTCAGCAAGGGAGGATTGGCATGAAAACCATTCTCTATCTGTCCTGCGTGACCCTTGTCATCGGGGTTGCGACCTTCGCCTATCAAGTCAATTACGACACGCAGGAGGCTCTGCGCCGCGTCGAGGCGCTGACCGACGAGATTGCTCGCGAGCGCGCGGCCATTTCCGTGCTGGAGGCCGAGTGGGCCTATCTCAACCGGCCCGACCGGCTGCTGGCGCTGGCCGAGGAGCATTTCGAGACGCTGAAGCTCATGCCGCTGCACCCCGACCATTTCGCGGAGCCGGCATCTGTCGTCTATCCGCCGCAAAAATTCCAGTCGGTTGACGAGGCGTTGGCTGCGCTCATTGCCGAAGGCGCGGTGTTGCCGACCGATCCGGAGACCGACCTGTGATCCGCCGCCCGCTTCGCCCGCTCGCCCGCGTTATCGATGCCCGCAAGAAGGGGCAGGACCCGCGTCTGGTCGAGGCCGAGGAACGCGCCGCACGCCTGCGCGCGATCCGCGCCGCCGAACGCCAGAGGGCGGAAACGCGGCTCTTGCTGCTCGCGGCCCTGTTTCTGCTCGGCTTCGGCACGATCGGGGTGAAGATGGGTGCGCTGTCCTCCACCGTTGCCGAGGAGCCGAAGGCCGGCGCACCCGGCTCGATCATCGCTGCCCAGCGGGCGACCATCACAGACCGCAAGGGCCGGGTGATGGCGACCAATCTGGAAACCGCCTCTCTCTATGCACAACCGCAGCATATGGCTGACAAGCGTGCCGCCGCCGACGGGCTCGCGGAAATCTTTCCCGACCTTGATGCGGAGCAACTCTACAAGCGCTTCACATCGAAGCGCAAGTTCTTGTGGATCAAGCGAAAACTGTCGCCGGAGCAACAGCAGGCCGTGCATGATTTGGGTGAGCCGGGCCTGCAGTTCGGGCCGCGCGAATTGCGGCTCTATCCGAACGGCACGCTGGCGGCGCACATTCTTGGCGGGTCGAGTTTCGGGCGCGAAGGTGTCCATGCGGCCGAGATCATCGGTGTGGCGGGTGTCGAGCGCGAGTTCGACGAGCGGCTGCGCGACCCGGCGCAAAGCGGCGAGCCGCTGTCGCTCTCCATCGACCTGACGGTGCAGGCCGCGATCGAACGCGTACTGCGCGGCGGCATGTCGGTGATGAATGCCAAAGGGGCGTCTGCGGTCCTGATGAAAGCGCGCACGGGCGAGATCCTGTCCATGGTCTCGCTGCCCGATTTCGACCCGAACCACCGGCCCGCGCCCGCGACATCCGGCGACCCGTCGCTGTCGCCGCTTTTCAACCGCGCAGCGCAGGGGCGCTATGAACTCGGGTCCACCTTCAAGGTTTTCACCGCCGCCCTGTCGATGGAAATGGGACTTGCGAGCCCCGACACGCTGATCGAGACCGCCGGTCCCCTGCGTTGGGGCAAGTTCAAGATCCGGGACTTCCACAATTACGGACCGCGTTTGAGCCTGACCGACGTGATCGTAAAAAGCTCCAACATCGGCACGGCGCGGCTGGCCATTGCCGCCGGCACGCCCGCGCAGAAGGACATTCTCAACAAGCTCGGCTTTTTCGAGCCGGTGCCGGTCCAACTGCCCGAAGCGGGGCGCAGCAAGCCCCTGATGCCGGCCAAATGGTCCGACCTGTCGACCATGACGATTTCCTACGGTCACGGGATCGCGGCGACACCCCTGCATCTGGCCGCGGCCTATGCCACCATCACCAATGGTGGCCTGAAGGTGACGCCGACGCTGTTGAAGGATCCCGATCTGCCAACCGAGGCCGACCGGGTCATCTCGCCGGCCACGTCGATGCATGTGCGGCGCATGTTGCGCGCGGTGGTCACTCGCGGGACCGCCTCGCTCGGCGATGTCGAGGGCTACGAGGTGGGCGGCAAGACCGGCACGGCAGACAAGCCGAAGCCGACGGGCGGCTACTATGATGACAAGGTGATCGCCACCTTCGCCTCGATCTTTCCGGCTTCAAATCCCGAATATGTCTTGGTAGTGACACTCGACGAACCGGTCGAGATGACCGGGAGCGAGCCGCGGCGGACCGCCGGCTGGACCGCGGTGCCGGTGGCGGCTGAAATCATCCGCCGGGTGGCGCCGCTGATGGGGATGCGTCCCCGTCCGAAGCGGGAAGAAATGGACGATCCGACGGTGACGCTCGCGCGGAACTGACCACAGGAGACAGGGCGCATGGCGCAATCCGGACCCACCAGCACGACGCGACCGCTTGGCGAGCTGGTCCCCGCAGGCGCCGGAGAGCCGCAGGGCGGCTGGCGCGCGGACCTGCGTGTCACCGGCCTGTCGGTCGACAGTCGGGAAGCCCGCGACGGGCACCTGTTCTTCGCCTTGCCCGGCAGCCATGTGCATGGCGGGGAATTCATCTCCTTCGCCGCCCGGATGGGTGCGGCCGCAATCGTGACCGATGCCGAAGGGCTGCGGATTGCGCGGAACGAGGGCGTGGGCGGCGATCTGCCGATCCTCGTGACGCCCGAGCCGCGGCTCGATCTGGCCCGTGCCGCCGCCGCCTGGTCGGGCGCGCAGCCCGAAACGGTGGTTGCGGTCACAGGGACGAACGGCAAGACGTCGGTCGCGAATTTCACCCGTCAGATCTGGGAGCATCTGGGTGAACGGGCGGTCAATTTCGGCACCGTCGGCGTCGAGGGAGCGGTCTCCGCGCCGCTCAGCCACACGACGCCCGAGCCGATCACGCTGCACGCGCTGCTCGCGGAACTGGCGGCTGACGGCGTGACCCACGCGGCCATGGAAGCCTCGTCGCACGGGCTGGCGCAGCATCGGCTGGACGGGGTGCGCCTGACCGCGGCGGGCTTTACCAACATCACCCGCGACCACATGGACTATCACCATGATTTTCAAGACTATTTCGCGGCGAAACTCGGGCTGTTCGACCGTGTGCTGCCCGCCGGTGGTACGGCGGTCGTCAATATGGACGACCCGTTCGGCGAACGCGTGGTGCGCACCGCCGAAGAGCGTGGCATTTCCTGCCTGACCATCGGCCGCGGGGAGGGGAATGACATCACCATCGACACGACCCGCTTCGACGCGGCGGGACAGGATGTGCGCTTCACCCATGCGGGGCAGGTCCATGTCGCGCGGCTTGCGCTGATCGGCGGGTTTCAGGCCTACAATGCGCTCACCGCCGCCGGACTGGCGATTGCCTCGGGGGCCGCACCCGATGCGGCTTTCAAGGCGCTTGATGCGCTCACGACGGTGCGCGGCCGGATGGAACTGGTCGCGACGCGGGCCAACGGCGCGCATGTGTTCGTCGATTACGCCCACACGCCCGATGCGCTGGCGACCGCGCTCAACGCGCTGCGCCCGCATGTGATGGGGCGGCTTGTGGTCGTGTTCGGCGCGGGCGGCGACCGTGACCGCGGCAAGCGGCCGCTGATGGGGCGCGCGGCGGCCGAAGGCGCGGATGTGGTTATCGTGACCGACGACAATCCCCGTGGCGAGGACCCGGCCGCCATCCGCGCCGAGATCATGGAGGCCGTGCCCGAAGGGACCGAAATCGGCGACCGCGCTGCGGCCATTCTGGCCGGCGTCGATGCGCTGCAGCCGGGCGACACGCTTCTGATTGCGGGCAAGGGGCACGAGACGGGACAGATCGTCGGCGACGATGTGCTGCCCTTCAACGATGGCGAGCAGGCCAGCGTGTCCGTGGCCGCGCTTGATGGTGATGGTGCATGAGCGCGCTCTGGACAGCGGAAACGGCAGCCCGCGCCACCGGCGGGCAGGCCCACGGCGACTGGGCCGCCACCGGCGTGTCGATCGACAGTCGCAGCCTCGCCCCCGGCGACCTGTTCGTGGCGCTGGCAGACCAGCGGGACGGGCATGATTTCGTCGCTGCGGCACTGGCGAAAGGGGCCGCGGCTGCGTTGGTCACGCACCGGCCCGACGATGTGCCGGACGATGCGCCGCTCCTCGTCGTGCCTGACGTGCTGAAAGCGCTCGAAGGGCTGGCCGTGGCGGCGCGCGCGCGCAGCCGCGCGCGGGTCATCGCCGTGACCGGATCGGTCGGCAAGACGACGACGAAGAACATGCTGGCCGCGATGCTCGGTGCGCAGGGCCATGTCCATGCGGCCGAGAAGAGTTTCAACAATCACTGGGGTGTGCCGCTGACGCTGGCGCGCCTGCCGCAGGAAGCCGATTTCGCGGTCATCGAGATCGGGATGAACGCACCGGGCGAGATCGCGCCGCTGTCGCAACTGGCCCGCCCCCATGTCGCGATCATCACCACGGTTGCGCCGGTCCACCTGGCGGCGTTCCAGGATGTGCGCGGCATCGCGGAGGAGAAGGCGTCGATCTTCACCGGGCTGGAGCCGGGCGGAACGGCCATCATCTGTGCAGAAAGCGCTGCGCCAGACCTGCAGGCAGAGGCCGCAGCCCGGGCGAGTGCGGTGCTGCGGCGCTTCGGAGAAGCTGCGGATGCGGATATGCGCCTCGACAGTTGCCGGCCGGCGGCGGGCGGCAGCACGGTCGAGGCCCACTGGCAGGGCGAGCCGTTCCTGTTCAACCTGCGCAGCCCGGGCCGGCATTTGGCGATGAACGCACTGGCGGCGCTGACAGCCCTTCTTGCCGTTGATGGCGATCTGGCGCGCGCGCTCATCGCACTTGGCGCTTGGCGGGCCACGGACGGGCGCGGCGCGCAATGGTCGGTCGCGCTCGGACCGGACGGGATGGACGGGCAGTTCACGCTGATCGACGAAAGCTACAATGCCAACCCGCTGTCGATGGCCGCGGCGCTTGATGTGCTGGCGGCCGCGCCGGTCGAGGATGGCGTGGGCCGTGTCGGCCGTGGCCGCCGGATCGCGATCCTCGGCGACATGCTGGAGCTTGGCGACACCGAAGAGGCGCTGCATGCCGGACTGGCGGACCTGCCGGTGATGGGGCAGGTGGATCTGGTGCATACGGCCGGACCGCTGATGGCGGCGCTTCACGCCGCGCTTGACGACGACCGTCAGGGCCGCCATGCGGACAGTGCCGCGGCGCTGGTGGCGGTCGCGGCGCGGCTCGTCGATGCGGGCGACACGGTGATGGTCAAAGGATCAAAAGGCTCGCGCGTGGCAGATGTTGCCGCGGCGCTTCTCAAACTCGGCCGGGCAACTCGGCACGGAACAGGCTGACAAGGCCGGACAGGCGAAGGGCAGGCAGAATGCTTTACTTCTTGAGCAACATTTCGGACGGGGGCGATTTCTTCAACCTGTTCAGATATATCACCTTCCGGGCTGGCGGGGCGTTCATGACCGCGCTGATCTTCGGGTTCCTCTTCGGGCGGCCGCTGATCGACCTGTTGCGGCGCAAGCAGAAATCGGGCCAGCCGATCCGCGAGGACGGGCCGGAGGGCCATATCGTGACCAAGGCGGGCACGCCGACAATGGGCGGGGTGCTGATCCTCGGTGCGCTGACCGTGGCGACGCTCCTCTGGGCACGCTGGGACAACGGCTTTGTCTGGATGGTGCTCTTTGTGACCCTGTCCTTCGGGTTGATCGGCTTTGC
Organism: Oceanomicrobium pacificus; assembly: GCF_009833495.1. GTDB lineage: Bacteria > Pseudomonadota > Alphaproteobacteria > Rhodobacterales > Rhodobacteraceae > Oceanomicrobium > Oceanomicrobium pacificus. The sequence continues at coordinate 345,951 of NZ_WUWG01000003.1, forward strand.
CGACGATTATGCCAAAGTGTCGGCCCAGACCCATGCGGGCGTCTCGGGCAAGGTGCGTCTGGCGCTCGGCTTCACGGTCGCCGGGATCGCGGCGGCCTGGGCGATGATGCTGCACCCTGACGATCTGGCGGGGCAACTGGCCTTTCCGGTGCTGAAAGACCTGCTCCTGCCCATGGGCATCCTTTTCGTGCCCTTCGCTATGATCGTGATTGTCGGTTCGGCCAATGCGGTCAACCTGACAGACGGGCTCGACGGGCTGGCCATCATGCCGGTGATGATCGCGGCAGGCTCTTTCGGGATCATTACCTATCTCGTCGGGCGGTCGGATTTCTCCCAATATCTCGAGGTCCATTACGTCCCCGGCACGGGCGAGATCGCGGTGATCTGCGCGGCGCTGATCGGCGGCGGGCTCGGGTTCCTGTGGTACAATGCCCCGCCCGCCGCGGTCTTCATGGGCGACACCGGATCGCTGGCCCTGGGCGGCGCGCTCGGCGCCATGGCGGTGGCGGCGAAGCATGAAATCGTGCTCGCGGTGATCGGCGGCCTGTTCGTGGTCGAGGCGCTCTCGGTCATCATCCAGGTCGCCTATTTCAAGCGGACCGGGAAGCGGGTGTTCCTGATGGCGCCGATCCATCACCATTACGAGAAGAAGGGCTGGGGGGAGAGCCAGATCGTGATCCGTTTCTGGATCATCTCGGTCATTCTTGCCCTGATCGGCCTCGCAACCCTGAAACTGCGGTGAGACCGGCGATGTACCTGCAAGACCCGATCTGCCACCGGGCCGGAGCGGCCCGATGATCCCCGTTCGGGGATTGCGCGACCGGCGCGTACTGGTGCTCGGTCTGGGGCGCAGCGGCCTGTCCGCGGCGCGCGCGCTCCGCGAAGGCGGGGCCGAACCGCTCTGCTGGGATGACGGGGCGGAGGCTCGCGACGCGGCAGAGGCTGAAGGGTTCACGATCGCCGACCCGAAACGCGACGCAAGTTGGGACGGTGTGGAGCGGTTGATCCTCTCGCCCGGCATTCCGCATCTCTATCCCGCGCCGCATCCGGCGGTGGAAGCCGCATGGGCGCGCGGGATTGCGGTCGACAATGATATCGGACTTTTCTTCACTTCGGTGGTGACACCGGACTGGGACCAGTTCGACAGCACGCCGAAGATCGTCTGCGTGACCGGATCGAACGGCAAATCCACGACCACGGCGCTCATCTGCCACCTGCTGGAGAGCGCCGGCCGCCGCGCGCAGATGGGCGGGAATATCGGGCGCGGCGTGCTCGACCTCGACCCGCCGGGCGATGGCGAGACGATCGTGCTGGAACTGAGCTCCTACCAGACCGAACTGGCACGCATGTTGCAGCCCGACATTGCGGTCTTCCTGAACCTGTCCGACGACCATCTGGACAGGCATGGCGGGCGCGGGGGCTATTTCGCGGCCAAACGGCGGCTTTTCTCCCAAGGTGTGCCGGAACGCTCTGTCATCGGCGTCGACGAGGTCGAGGGCCGGTTTCTCGCCAACCAGATGCGCGACGGGGCAGGGCAGGCGGCGCCTGTCATCACCCTTTCGACAAAGTCAAAGCTGCAGAAGGACGGCTGGAGCGTCTTTGCCCGCCGCGGGTTTCTGGCGGAATGGCGCAAGGGACGCCAGGTTGCCAATATCGACCTGCGGTCTGTGCCCGGGCTGCCCGGTGCGCACAATCACCAGAATGCCTGCGCGGCCTATGCGGTCTGCCGCGGGCTCGGCCTTGCGCCGCGGGTGATCGAGGCGGGGCTTGCAAGCTATCCGGGCCTGCGCCACCGCTGCCAGATCGTCGGTGTGCGGGACGGTGTGACCTTCGTCAATGACAGCAAGGCCACCAATGCCGATGCCGCGTCCCACGCGCTCGGTGCGTTCGAAAACATCCACTGGATTGCGGGCGGTGTCCCGAAAGAGGGCGGGATAGACAGTCTCAAACCGCTGTTCGGGCGTCTCAAGGGCGCCTATCTGATCGGGGAGGCTGCACCGCAGTTTGCCGAAACGCTGGACGGGGCGCCGCACGAGATCTCGGGCACGCTCGATGCAGCACTCGGTGCGGCGGTGGCAGCGGCGGAACCGGGCGACACGATCCTGCTTGCGCCCGCCTGCGCCAGCTTCGACCAGTTCGCGAGCTTCGAGAAACGCGGAGAACGGTTCGAGGCGCTGGTCGCCGCGCTCGCCGACTGAGGCCCGCGCGCAGCCGGAACCCGCTGATTCGAAATGCTGGCTCTTTGATTCGGTTCGCGCTAGAGTGGCAGCCAGACAAGGCCAGACCCGGACAAACGGGCAGCGCCAAGAGGCAAATGGCCGGTAGGCCGAGGGTTCGTGTGACGAGGGGCAGCTTCGCATGACAGATATGGTGTATGGGGCGCTGGTCGAGGCCGATCAGGGTGAACCGGTCATCCCGCGCTGGTGGCGCACGGTCGACCGCTGGACGCTGGCCGCCATTTTCGGTCTCTTCGCCATCGGAATCCTTCTCGGCATGGCCGCGTCCGTCCCGCTCGCCCAGCGCAACGGGTTGAGCGACTTCTACTATGTCTCGCGGCAGGCGGTGTTCGGCGTGGCCGCGCTCGGCACCATGTGCGTCGTCTCGATGATGTCGCCCCTGATGGTCCGTCGCTATGCGGTGCTGGGCTTCGTCGCGGCCGCGATCGCGGTCGCGCTTCTGCCTTTCCTCGGGACGGATTTCGGCAAGGGGGCGGTGCGCTGGTATTCGCTCGGCTTTGCTTCGGTCCAGCCGTCAGAGTTCCTCAAGCCCGCATTTGTGGTCCTGTCGGCCTGGCTCATGTCCGCGAGCTATGATCTGAGCGGCCCGCCGGGGCGGCTCATCTCCTTCATGCTGGCCGTTCTGATCGCAGCACTTCTGGTGCTGCAGCCCGATTTCGGTCAGGCAACGCTGTTGCTGGCCGTCTGGGGCGTGATGTATTTCATCGCCGGCGCGCCGATGCTGCTGATGGTCGTGCTGGCCGCGGGCGTCATGGGGGCGGGCGTGCTCGCCTATGGTCAGTCGGAGCATTTCGCCCGCCGGATCGACGGGTTCCTGAGCGCCGATGTCGATCCGCGCACGCAGCTTGGCTATGCCACGAACGCGATCCGCGAAGGCGGTTTCTTCGGTGTCGGCGTGGGCGAGGGCAAGGTGAAATGGGTGCTGCCGGACGCGCATACGGATTTCATCATCGCCGTCGCGGCAGAGGAGTTCGGCCTCGTGCTCTGCCTTGCGATCATGGCGCTCTTCGCGACCATCGTGATCCGCTCGCTCCTGCGCCTCCTGCGCGAACGCGACCCGTTCATCCGGCTTGCGGGTGCCGGGCTGGCGGTGATGATCGGGATGCAGGCGCTCATCAATATCGGCGTTGCGGTGCGGGTGCTGCCGGCCAAGGGCATGACCCTGCCTTTCGTCAGCTACGGCGGATCGTCGGTTATTGCGGCCGGGCTGGCGCTCGGGATGCTGCTTGCCTTCACACGCCGCCGTCCGCAGGACGATTTCAGCGACATTCTCGGCCGGGGCAAGTGAATGAGCGCGACGGATGCGAGCCGGACCATGCCGCTTCTGGTGATCGCCGCGGGCGGCACCGGGGGCCACATGTTTCCCGCACAGGCGCTGGCCGAGGAAATGCTTGCCCGCGGCTGGCGGGTGCGGCTGTCCACGGATGCGCGGGGCGCACGTTATGCGGATGGGTTTCCCGAGGCCGTGCCGCGTGACGTGGTGCGCTCGGGCAGTTTCACACAAGGTGGGGTCCTGCGGCGCCTGATGGTGCCCGCGCTCATCCTTGCCGGATCGGTGTCCGCATGGCGGGCGATGCGGCGGGACCGGCCCGCCTGCATTGCCGGGTTTGGCGGCTATCCCGCCATGCCGGCGCTCGTTGCCGGCATGGTGTCGGGCGTGCCGCGGCTCATCCATGAACAGAATGGCGTGCTGGGCCGTGTGAACCGGCTCTTTGCCCGGTCGGTCGACCGCGTCGCCTGCGGCACATGGCCGACGCCGGTGCCTTCCGGCGCTGATGCGGTCTTTACGGGCAATCCGGTGCGCGCAGGTGTGCTGGAGATGCACGGCGCCCATTACCGCCCCCCGGGCAAGACGGTGCTGAACCTGCTCGTGATCGGCGGATCGCAGGGCGCGTCGTCTCTCTCGAACCTCGTGCCCGAAGCCGTCGCGGGGCTGCCCGACGAGATGCGGAGCCGCATGCGGATCAGCCAGCAGGCGCGACCCGCCGACCTCGATGCCGTGCAGGCGCGCTATGAGGAACTCGGCATCGACGCGGATGTACGCACCTTCTTCACCGACGTGCCGCAGCGCCTGTCGGATGCGCAACTCGTCATCTCGCGCGCGGGCGCCTCGTCGGTTGCGGATATCGCGGTGATCGGCCGGCCGAGCATCCTGCTGCCCTATCCGGCCGCGACCGACGATCACCAGACGGCCAATGCGTCCGGCCTTGCCACGGCGGGCGGCGCGGTTGTGCTGCAGGAAGCCGGGCTGACGCCCGAGCGGATCACCGCGGAAATCGCCCGCATATTGGGTGAGCCGGAAGTCGCCATCGCCATGGCGCGCGCCGCAGCCGGCTATGGACGTCCGGAGGCGACTCTGGCATTGGCCGACCTCGTGACGGAAATCTCGAAATCAGGACAGAAGACGTGAACGCAGCGACCCGGCTCCCGCAGGATATCGGCCCCATCCATTTTGTCGGCATCGGCGGCATCGGCATGTCGGGCATTGCCGAGGTGCTCCTCAGCTTCGGCTACAAGGTGCAGGGCAGCGACCTGAAAGCCTCTCCGATCACCCGGCGGCTGGAGGATATGGGCGCGCGGATCTTCATCGGCCAGGCGGAGGAAAATCTCGACGGGGCGGATGTGATCGTCATCTCCTCGGCGATCAAGCCCGGCAATCCGGAACTGGACGGGGCGCGGCGGCGCGGCCTGCCGGTCGTGCGCCGGGCCGAGATGCTGGCCGAACTCATGCGCCTGCGCTCGAACGTGGCCGTGGCCGGCACCCATGGCAAGACGACGACAACGTCCATGGTGGCAGCACTTCTGGATGGCGGCGGGCTCGATCCGACGGTGATCAACGGCGGGATCATCCATGCCTATGGCTCGAACGCGCGCATGGGCGAAGGCGACTGGATGGTGGTCGAGGCCGACGAGAGCGATGGCACGTTCAACAAGCTGCCCGCCACGGTCGCGATCGTGACCAATATCGACCCCGAGCATATGGACCATTACGGGTCTTTCGATGCGCTGCGCGATGCGTTCCACACATTCGTGTCGAACATTCCCTTCTACGGTGTGGCGGTCTGCTGCACCGACCATCCCGAGGTGCAGGCACTGGTCGGCCGGATCGACGACCGCCGCGTCATCACCTATGGCATGAACCAGCAGGCCGACCTGCGCATCCGCAACCTGCGCTACGAGGGCGGCTCGGCGCATTTCGACATCGACCTCCAGCATGAGGACAGCCGGATCGCCGATCTAGTGCTGCCGATGCCGGGCGACCATAACGTGCTGAACGCCGTTGCCGCCGTCGCGGTGGCGCGGCATCTGGGCGTGGGACCGGCCGAGATCCGGGCGGCGCTCGCCGGCTTTGGCGGGGTCAACCGCCGCTTCACCCGCGTGGGCGAAGTGGACGGGGTGACGATCATCGACGATTACGGCCACCATCCGGTGGAAATCGCCGCCGTGCTGAAAGCCGCGCGCCAGGCCACCAAGGGCCGTGTCGTCGCGGTCCACCAGCCGCACCGCTATTCGCGCCTGCACGAACTGTTCGAGGATTTCTGCACCTGTTTCAACGATGCAGATACGGTTGCCATTTCCGAGGTCTATGCCGCGGGCGAAGCACCGATCGAAGGGGCCGACCGCGAACATCTGGTCGAGGGGCTGATCCGGCACGGCCATCGCCGCGCACTGACGCTGGACGATGAGGCCGGTCTTGCCGATTTCGTCCGGGCGGAGACGCAACCGGGCGACCTTCTCGTCTGTCTCGGGGCGGGCACGATTTCCGGCTGGGCGCACGGGTTGCCCGCGCGGCTCACCAAGGGCGCCGCATGATCCTGCGGCTCCTCTTCGTCATTCTGGTGATCGTCACCGCGGCGGCATGGTTTCTCGACAGGCGCGCCTTCCGCGCGACCTTCATCGGGATCGCGCTTGCGCCGGCGGCTGTGTTCATCGGCGCCGCGCTCTACGAAAACTGGGGCGTCGACGATCTGGGCTATCTGTTCTGGAACCTGCTGAAACAGTCGCTGGTCTGGATCGGGCCGGTGCTGGTCTGGGGCGCGCTCCTTGATCGGTTCAAGGCGCGGACCGGCGCCGGGCAGGGGGACGCATGAGCGATCTTCTCGACCGGATGCCGCAGGTCCGCGGGCGGCTCACGCCGTCGCGTGACATGGGGTCGCTCAGCTGGCTGCGGGTCGGCGGCGCCGCGGAAATCCTGTTCCAGCCTGCCGATATCGAGGATTTGCAGAGCTTCATGCGCGGTCTGCCGGCCGATGTGCCGGTCATGCCCGTGGGGGTCTGCTCGAACCTCATCATCCGGGATGGCGGCATTCCGGGCGTCGTGATCCGCCTGGGGCGCGGCTTCAACGGGATCGAGACCGGTCCGGACGGGCGGGTCGTGGCCGGCGCGGCCGCGCTCGATGCCCATGTCGCGCGCAAGGCCGCCGATGCCGGCATCGACCTGACCTTCCTGCGCACCATTCCCGGCGCGATCGGCGGCGCGCTGACGATGAATGCGGGCTGCTACGGTCGCTATGTGGCCGATGTCTGTGTCTCGGCCCGCGCCGTTCTGCGGGACGGGGCGCTGGTGACCCTGTCGGCGGCGCAGTTGCAGTTTGCCTATCGCCAGTCCGTGCTGCCCGACGGCGCCGTGATCGTCGACGCGCTTTTCGATGCCCCCGAAGGCGACCCCGAAGCGCTCCACGCGGCGATGGAAGATGCGCTCGCGCGGCGCGCCGAAACCCAGCCGGTGGACGACCGCAGCTGCGGGTCCACCTTCCGCAATCCGGCCGGCTTTTCCTCAACCGGGCGCGCTGATGATGTGCATGATCTGAAAGCCTGGAAGCTGATTGAGGATGCGGGCCTGCGCGGCGCGCGGCTTGGCGGCGCGCAAATGTCCCCCAAACATGCCAATTTCCTCGTCAACACGGGTGACGCATCTGCCGCAGACCTCGAAAATCTGGGCGAGCTCGTCCGAAAAAAGGTTTTCGAAACAAGCGGAATAGAGCTAGAGTGGGAAATCAAGCGCGTCGGGCGTCCCTAGGGGCGGACACGATGCGACGATAAGCGCCAGACCGTCAAAAGGCGGCAGCGCACAAGAATGAGGCGGGGCATGTCGAGCAGGGCAAACTCCCGCATCGCGGTACTACTTGGCGGTCCTTCGGCCGAGCGTGAGGTGTCTCTCTCCTCCGGCCGGGAATGCGCCGCCGCGTTGCGGCAGGAAGGATATGAGGTGGTCGAGATCGACGCCGGGGCCGATCTGGCCGCGCGTCTGGCCGATGCCGCGCCCGATGTCGTGTTCAATGCCCTTCATGGCCGTTGGGGAGAGGATGGCTGCGTCCAGGGACTTCTGGAGTGGCTGCGCATCCCCTATACCCATTCCGGCGTTCTGGCCTCGGCCCTTGCCATGGACAAGGAAAAGACCAAGGACGTCTATCGCCGCGCGGGCTTGCCGGTGGCCGACAGCCTGCTTTGCGGCAAGGCGGAGGCGATGGCCGCCCACCCGATGCAGCCGCCCTATGTGGTCAAACCCTATAACGAAGGCTCCTCTGTCGGGGTCTATCTGGTGCATGAGAGCGCCAACGGACCGGCGCAGCTGGACGATGCCATGCCCGACACGGTCATGGTCGAGGCCTTTGTGCCGGGGCGCGAGTTGACCACCTCCGTTCTGGGCGACCGGGCGCTCGCCGTCACCGATATCATCACCGACGGCTGGTATGACTATGACGCGAAATATGCGCCGGGCGGCTCGCGCCATGTGGTGCCAGCCGATATCCCGTCGGAGATCACCGGCGCCTGCCTCGATTTCGCGCTGCGCGCGCATCAGGCGCTCGGCTGCCGCGGCCTCAGCCGGACGGATTTCCGCTGGGACGAGGCGCGTGGCCTCGATGGGCTCTATTTGCTGGAGACGAACACCCAGCCCGGCATGACGCCCACCTCGCTCGCCCCCGAACAGGCGCAGGCCTGCGGCATGGATTTCGGCGCGCTTGTGCGCTGGCTGGTGGAGGATGCCTCATGCTCCCGATGAAACAGCGGCACAATCCGGCGCCCTCGCGGCTCAAATACCGGCTGGAGCGGCTCTGGCTTCGCCCGGGCGTGCGCTTCATGGCACTGCGTGGCCTGCCGATGGCGGTCATCGCCTGCGCGGGGCTGCTGCTCTTTTCCGACGCCGAGTTGCGCGCACGCATCGATGCGGCGGTAGCCGACATGCGCGACCAGATTGCCGCCCGCCCCGAGTTGGCCGTCCGGTCGCTGAAGGTCACCGGCGCATCGCCGCGCCTGCTCTTGCGGGTGAAGCAGGTGGCCGATCTCGATCTGCCGGCCAGCTCGCTCGATCTGGATGTGGCGGCGCTGCGGGTCCGCGTGGTCAACCTGCCCGCAGTGGAGGATGCCGACGTGCGGCTGACCACCGGTGGCACGCTGGAGATCGGTATCGTGGAGCGGATCCCGGTTGCCGTCTGGCGCAACGAGGAAGGGCTTTTCCTTGTCGACCGGCACGGGCAGGCGGTCGCGCGGCTGAACCAGCGCACCGACCGGCCCGATCTGCCGCTCATCGTGGGCGAGGCCGCCAATGACATGGTGCCTGAAGCCTTGACCATCATGCGGCTGGCCGAGGGGATCGACGATCGCGTGCGCGGGTTGCAGCGGGTCGGCGCGCGGCGCTGGGATCTGGTGCTCGACCGCAATCAGGTGATCCGGCTGCCCGAGACCGAGCCGGGTCCGGCCCTGAACCGCGTGATGGCCCTGCACCAGGCCGAGGATTTGCTGGAACGGGATGTGCGCGTCGTGGACATGCGCGACGGGGAACGCCCGGTCCTGAGGTTGAGTATCGATGCCGTCGAGGAGCTGCGCCGCCTGCGGACGGAAATGCAAGGAGAGGACGCATGATGTCGAGCCTGTTTCAAGAACAACGCAAGCTGCGCCAGCAGCGGGAAGTCGCGATTCGTCGCGGTGTGGTGGCGGTGCTCGACATCGGGACGACGAAACTGGCCTGCCTGATCCTGCAATTCGTGCCGCCGCCAGCCAACGACGCAGGTGCGGCGGGTGTGAAGATGCCCCATGCCTCCGCATTTCGGGTGATCGGGGTCGGCACCGTCCAGTCGCACGGGGTCGAGTTCGGTGACATCTCTGCCATGGATCAGGCGGAAAACGCGATCCGCAACGCCATCCAGAAGGCCCAGAAGATGGCCGGCCAGCGGGTCGACCATGCGATCGTCTGTTTCTCCGGCGGGACGCCGCGCTCCTACGGGGTGGAAGGCGTGGTCGAGGTCGCCAATGGCGAGGTCGTCGAACAGGATATCGGCAACGTTCTGGCCCATTGCGATATTCCCGATTTCGGGGAAGGGCGCGAGGTGGTGCACGCGCTGCCGGTGAATTTCACGCTCGACCACCGCACTGGCCTGTCGGACCCGCGTGGCCAGATCGGGTCGCAACTGGCCGTCGACATGCATCTGCTGACCGTGGCGGACACGCCGATCCATAACATCATCCAATGCGTCCGCCGCTGCGATCTGGAACTGTCGGGCATCGCGGTCTCCTCCTACACGAGCGGGCTGTCGAGCCTTGTGGAGGACGAGCAGGAGCTTGGCGCGGCCTGCGTCGATCTGGGCGGCGGTGCGACCGGCATTTCGGTCTTCCTGAAACGCCAGCTCATCTATGCCGACGCGGTGCGCCTTGGCGGTGTCCATGTGACCCGTGACCTGAGCGCGGGCCTGCATCTGCGCTACGATATTGCCGAACGGCTGAAGACCATGCATGGCGGGCTCGTGGCCACCGGGCAGGATGATCGCGACGTGATCGAACTGGCCGATCCCAAGGCGCCCCCGACCGACGAGCGCCGCACCATCACGCGGTCCGAACTGATCGGCATCATGCGCCCGCGGATGGAGGAAATCCTCGAAGATGTGCGCGCACGGCTCGATGCGGCCGGGTTCGACAGCCTGCCGTCGCAGCGGATCGTGCTGACCGGCGGCGGCAGCCAGACCCCGGGGCTGGAAACGCTCGCGCAGCACATTCTTGGCCGCCAGGTGCGGATCGGGCGTCCGATGCGCGTGCATGGGCTGCCGCAACTCGCAACCGGGCCGGGCTTTGCCTCTGCCGTGGGCCTCGCGCTGCACATTTCCAATCCGCAGGATGAATGCTGGGATTTCGATATTCCCGCCGACCGGATGGGCGCCCAGCGGATCCGCCGCGCCGTGCGCTGGTTCCGCGACAATTGGTGATCCGGACGATGCAGTAGACGGCGCTGTCCGCGCGCCCGTCCCGCGGGCGCGGTGATCCCGATTCCGACGTCTAGTGGCCTTACCGGCAGGTTCCCGCCGATGTCGCGGTGCACCACAAAATATTGTGGATTGCGCCCAAATACTCCGTGACCGGTCCGGACCTTTCCGCTATCGTTAGGAATCAAGGTATTGGGGGCCAATAACTGCACGAAAGCGGCAGAGGCAGCAGACAGACAGGCGGACATCACATGACATTGAATCTTCGGGAACCCGAAACGCATGATCTGAAACCGCGCATCACCGTGTTCGGCGTGGGCGGGGCGGGCGGCAATGCCGTCAACAACATGATCGAGAAACAGTTGGAAGGCGCGGAATTCGTCGTTGCCAACACCGACAGCCAGGCGCTGCAGCAGTCGCTGGCACAGTCCCGGCTCCAGCTTGGCGCGCAGGTGACCGAAGGGCTCGGCGCCGGTGCACGGCCCGAGGTTGGCGCCGCCGCAGCCGAGGAAAGCATCGAACAGATTGTCGACCATCTGGCCGGCGCGCATATGTGTTTCATCACCGCCGGCATGGGCGGCGGCACCGGGACCGGAGCGGCCCCGATCATTGCCAAGGCGGCGCGCGAAATGGGCGTACTGACCGTGGGCGTCGTGACCAAGCCCTTCCAGTTCGAGGGCGGCCGCCGCATGCGGCAGGCCGAGGAAGGGGTGGAGGCGCTCCAGTCCGTCGTCGACACGCTCATCATCATCCCCAATCAGAACCTGTTCCGCCTCGCCAACGAGAAGACGACCTTCACCGAAGCCTTCTCGATGGCCGATGACGTGCTCTATCAGGGCGTCAAAGGCGTGACCGACCTGATGGTCCGCCCCGGCATCATCAACCTCGATTTCGCCGATGTCCGGTCCGTGATGGACGAAATGGGCAAGGCGATGATGGGCACGGGCGAAGCCACGGGCGAGGATCGCGCGGTTCAGGCGGCCGAGAAGGCGATTGCCAACCCGCTGCTCGACGAGATCAGCCTGAAAGGCGCCAAGGGCGTCCTCATCAACATCACCGGCGGCGAGGACCTGACCCTCTTCGAACTGGACGAAGCGGCGAACCGCATCCGCTCCGAGGTCGATCCGGACGCCAACATCATCGTGGGCTCCACCCTCGACAACAGCTCGGACGGCGTACTGCGCGTGTCCGTGGTGGCAACCGGCATCGACGTGATGGAGGGGCAGGAGACCCCGTCGGCCAGCCGCAAGAGCTTCGCCGCGACCCGCCAGCCCGAAGCACCTGCCATGGTCGAGGAAGCAGCGGCGCCCGCGCCGGAACCGGCACCTGCTCCGGCAGCCGCGCCGGTGGTGGCTCAGGCCCCCGCACCGCAGCCGGAAGAAACCGCGGCCGATGACGTGGAGGCCGTGTCGGCTGAACTGTTCGGCCAGCCGCAGCCCGAGCCGGCCCCCGCGCCGGTCGCAGCCGAGCCGCGCCGTCCCTTCGGCGCACCGGCCATTCCGAACGGCGGCGGCCAGCCTTCGCCGGAGACGATCGCCCGGCTTCAGGCGGCGATCAACAAGACCCCCGAAGCCCAGCAGGCACCGGCCGCGGCCCAGCCTGCACCGGTGGAGAAACCGGCCCGTTTCGGCGGTCTCAACACGCTGATCAGCCGCATGGCCGGCCATGACGACCACGCGCAGCCGGCGCCCGAGCGCCGTGCGCCGCCGGTGCAGTCGCACCCGTCCGACGACATGGCGCAGGAAGAACGTGATCGCGCGGAAATCCCGGCATTCCTGCGGCGGCAGGCGAATTAACCGAAGAATTTCAATTCTTTGGTCGAAGGGCGCGGTTCCCACCCCGCGCCCTTTTCTTTTGCGCGGCAACCGCCGGTGCGGAACTGTAGCAATCGGTCACAAAGCTTGAATTGAGTTCACAAGGGTGCGCCCCTAGGTAGAGGGTCAGGTTAACGCCCGATGGGGATCGGGCTCATTCTTCGAGGTTGACGTGACCACTGCTCAGACGACCCTTCGTGATGATGTGAAACTGGTGGGGACCGGTCTGCATTCCGGTCGGCCCGTGCACCTGACCGTGCGCCCGGCGCCTTCCGGTCACGGGATCGTCTTCGACCGGATCGACCTCGACGGGGACAGCCGCATCAAGGCTGTCTATGACGCGGTAGACGACACGCGGCTTTGCACGCGGATTGCCAATTCCAGCGGCGCGACCGTTTCCACCATCGAACATCTGATGGCCGCCTTTGCCGGCTGCGGCATCCACAATGCGCTTGTCGAACTGGACGGGCCGGAAGTGCCGATCCTCGACGGGTCGTCGGCCAAATTCGTGCGCGCCTTCCTTGCGGCCGGCGTCGTGGAACTCGACGCGCCGCTGAAAGTGCTGCGCATCCTGAAACCCGTGCGGTTCGAGAAGGGCGATGTCTGGGCCGAACTGACGCCGGGCAATGAGCTGTCCATCGATTTCGCCATCGATTTCGAGGATGCGGCCATCGGGTCCCAGTCGCTGCACCAGAACATGGCCAACGGCGCCTTCGTTCGGGAATTGAGCGATTGCCGCACCTTCTGCCGCCGCGCCGATATCGAGTTCATGCGCGCAAACGGTCTGGCGCTCGGCGGCGGGCTGGAGAATGCCATCGTCGTGGACGGACCGACCGTGCTCAACCCCGAAGGGTTCCGCCGCAGCGACGAATGCGTGCGCCACAAGATGCTGGACGCTCTTGGCGACCTCTATCTGGCCGGTGCGCCGATCCTTGGCGCCTACCGCTCGGAGAAGGGCGGCCACGCCACCACCAACCTGCTTCTGCGCCAGCTGTTCGCGACGCCGGATGCCTGGGAACTGGTGGACTGTCCGGCCGGTTTTGCGCATCTGCTGCCCGGCGCCGACATTACCGCACGCGACCTGCGCGCGGTCGGCTGAGGCAAGCCGTTCACAGACCGGTAAAATCGCGCCCGAATCCCTTTTTACCGCCCGAGGTTTCATGCTAACTGAGTGGGCTGCCGCAGGGCGGTGACAGGATTTGCAACCGAGGGCATGCATGCGGATTTGGCGACACGCGACGACCGGGCTTCTTCTGGCTTCGGCGCTGGCATTGTCCGCGTGCAACAGCAACGAGGTCTCGCAGGAGGCGCTCGAAGCCTCCTCGGCGGAGGAAATCTTCACCCTTGGCGAAGCGCAACTGGCGTCCGGCAACGCCGCAGATGCGGCCTTCTCCTTTTCCGAGGTGGAGCGGCTTTTCCCCTATTCTCAATGGTCGAAGCGCGCGGTCATGATGTCCGCCTTCTCCTACCATGAGGCCGGGCTCTACGAGGAATCGCGCGCGGCCGCGCAGCGCTATATCGATTTCTACCCAGCAGATGAGGATGCGGCTTACGCGCAATATCTGCTGGCGCTCAGCTATTACGACCAGATCGTCGATGTCGGCCGTGATCAGGGCAACACGTTCCGCGCTCTGCAGGAATTGCGCACTGTCATCGAACGCTATCCCGACAGCGACTATGCCAAGAGCGCGGAGCTGAAATTCGATCTTGCGCTCAACCATCTCGCCGGCAAGGAGATGGAGATCGGGCGCTACTACCTCAAGCGGGGCCACTATTCGGCCGCGATCAACCGGTTCCGTTCGGTGGTTGAGGATTACCAGACCACCGCACAGACGCCCGAGGCGCTGCACCGTCTTGTCGAAGCCTATCTGTCGCTCGGCCTGACGCGGGAAGCCGAAACTGCAGGTGCCGTGCTCGGCTACAATTACGAAGGCTCGGTCTGGTATCAGGACAGCTATGCGCTTCTGACCCGCAACGGCCTGCGCCCGCAGGACAGCAGCGACGGCTGGCTGTCGAGCATCTACCGTCAGGTCGTGCGCGGCGAATGGAAATAGGCCGGCGCGGAAGGACCATGCCCCCATGCTCCTGAGCCTCAGTGTTCGCGATATCCTGCTGATCGACCGGTTGGACCTCGATTTCGCACCGGGACTGAACACGCTGACCGGCGAGACCGGTGCAGGGAAATCCATTCTTCTTGATTGTCTGGGCTTTGTGCTCGGCCAGCGCGGGCGCGCCGAACTGGTGCGCAGCGGTGCCGAGCGGGGCGAGGTGACGGCGGAATTCTCTCTCTCGCCCAGCCATCCGGCGCGTGCGCTGCTGGAAGAAGCCGGTTTCGACCCTGATGACACGCTCCTCATCCGCCGGGTGAACGGCGCGGACGGCCGGAAACGGGCCTTCATCAACGATGCGCCCGCAAGCGGTCCGCTGTTGCGGCAGTTGGGCGAAACGCTCGTCGAGATTCACGGGCAGCAGGATGATCGCGGGCTCCTGAACCCGCGCGGCCATCGCGACCTGCTCGATGCCTATGGGGGACTGGGGGCCAAGGTCGAGGCCGCGCGCACGGCCTGGCGTGCGCTGGCGGAGGCGAAGAAGACCCGCGACACGGAAGCCGCGGCGATTGCCGCGGCACAGGCGGATGAGGATTACCTGCGGCACACGGCCCGTGAACTGGCCGAGTTCGACCCGCAACCGGGCGAGGAAGAGGAACTGGACCGCAACCGCGCGCTGATGAAAGCCGCCGACCGGATCCGGGAGGATGTCTCCCGCGCGGAACAGGCGCTCGGGCGCGAGGGGGCAGAGGGCCAGATGCATGACGCGCTGCGCTGGCTCGACGCGATTGCGGGCGATGCGGCCGGCGCGCTTGACGAGCCGATGGCGGCCCTCACGCGGGCGCTGACCGAACTGGGAGAGGCACAAGCCGGCATCGAGGCGATGCTGGGCGGTCTCGACGCCGATCCGCTGGCGCTGGAACGGCTGGAGGACCGGCTCTTCACGCTGCGCGGTCTGGCGCGCAAGCACAATGTGCTGGCCGACGAGTTGCCGGCGCTGAACAACACGCTGCAGGCGCGCCTGTCGGCGGTGGAGGAGAGCGGCACCACGCTCGCCGCGCTCGATGCGGCGGTCGAGGATGCTACGGCGGCTTATACGGTCGCGGCCACCGCCCTGACGGAGGCGCGGCAGAAGGCGGCCGCGAAACTCGACCGCGCTGTGGCGCGCGAACTGGCGCCCCTGAAGCTCGACAAGGCGCGGTTCGAGACCAGGATCACACCGATCGAGGACGGGCAGTCCGGGCAGGCGGGGCAGGATCAGGTGGTGTTCACCGTGGCGACCAACCCCGGCGCGCCGGCCGGCGCGCTCAACCAGATCGCTTCAGGCGGGGAACTGTCGCGCTTCCTGCTGGCGCTCAAGGCCTGCCTGACCGCCCGCCAACCCGACCAGACCCTGATCTTCGACGAGATCGACCGCGGCGTTGGCGGCGCGACGGCCGATGCGGTGGGCCGCAAACTCGCGGCACTGGCCGAGGGCGGGCAGGTGCTCGTCGTCACCCACAGCCCGCAGGTGGCGGCGCGGGCCGGCCACCATTGGCGGGTCGCCAAGACCACGAAGGCGGGGCAGACCCTGACCGCGGTGACGACGCTCGGGGCAGAAGCGCGGGTCGATGAAATCGCCCGCATGCTGGCCGGCGAGACGATCACGGATGCCGCCCGCGCCGCGGCACGCGAATTGCTCGGGGCCGGTGCAACTGTGACTTGACCCGAACCGCCGCCCGCTCGCAGACTGGCCTCAGGATCTGCAATCGGACGAGGAGAGGGGCTTCCATGACGAGAGTGGGATCACGCACGGGCGCAAGGGTGCGTGCCGGCGGGTTGGCAGCCGGGCTGGTTCTGGCCGCGCTGGCCGGACCGGCTTTGGCCGGGGTTGCCGTCACATACGAGACCGGTGGCCGCAATGTTTTTTCCGTCGAGGTGCCGGATAATTGGGTCGCCGCCGTAGGCGGCACCCGGGCTGCGGCACCCGACGGGTCGGGCATGACCGACGTGCCGCGCGTGCTGGGGCTGACGCCCGAGACCGACCCGCGCGTCTGGGTCGGCTTCTATGTGCCGCCCGGCGTGCCGAACCTCGTGGCCGCGCGGGAGTTTCTCAAGTCGCTCGACGGCTATCTGGTGGAGGACCCGCAGGTGTCGCCGCGCAGCACAACGCGCGTCGGCGGCCGTCCGGCCGAAATGTTCCGCGGCACCGGCACGCGGGAGGGCAAGCCCGTGACCTTCACCATCGCCACCGTCCAGATGTCCGGCAACCGGGTCGTCGTGGCGGCCTTCATTGGCGAAGAGGGCGCGCGCGGGATCTACACGGATGAACTCAACAGCATTGTCCGGTCCTTCCGGGCGATCCAGTGAGGGAGGCGCAGATGACCCGCAAACCGATCCGCCTTGCCCTTGCGGCCGCCAGCCTCGGGGGGCTTATGCTCTTAGCCGGATGCACCGACGGGACGGGCTATGCCTCTGTCGGGGTGTCGACGGGCTATTATCCCTACTATCCCTATCGCGGCTCGATCTATCATCACGGCTACTATCGCCCGCCGCCGGGGCGCCCGCCGACGGTTGGCCCGCCGCCGAAGCCCAAGCCGCCGCCACGCCCGAAACCGCCACCGCGGCCGAAACCGCCGGTGCGCCCCACGCCCTTGCCAGCGCCGATCAAGCAGCCGCGCTAGGCTCAATCTTCCGGTTTGAAGGCTGGAGCGCGGGTCGCCTGCCGACCCGTGCTGCCCGTCAGTTCAGGGCGACGAGTTTGCCGGGGTTCAGGATATTGTCGGGGTCGAGCGCGCGTTTGATTTCGCTCATCACCGACCAGGCCTCTCCATGCTCCTGCTGCATGTAGCCGAGCTTGCCGATGCCCACCCCATGTTCGCCCGTCACCGTGCCGCCCATGTCGAGCGCACGCAGGCTGAGACGGTGCAGCAAGTCCTTGGCCGCGCGCTTCTCTGCCTCCGCCCCCGGGGTCAGAAGGAAGGTGCAGTGGAAGTTGCCGTCGCCCACATGGCCGAGCATCGGCCCGAGCAGCCCGCTCGCCTCGATATCGGCGCGGGTCTCGGTCACGGCCTCGGCGAGACGGGAGATCGGCACACAGATATCCGTCGCGATCGCGTCGCTTTCGGGCTTGAGGGACTTCTGGGCGTAGAACGCATTGTGCCGCATTTTCCAAAGCGCCGTGCGCTCCTCGGCCTTGGTGGACCAGCGGAAGTCGCCGCCGCCATGGCTGCGGACGATCTCGCCCACTGTCTCGGCCTGTTCGCGCACCGCGTTTTCCGACCCGTGAAACTCCAGGAACAGATGCGGCCGTTCCGGCAGGTCCGCCTTGGCATAGATGTTGAAGGCCCGCGCCGTCAGTTCGTCGACAAACTCGATCCGCGCGACCGGAATGGCCATCTGGATCGTCTCGATCACCGTGTCGACGGCGGCACTGATATCGGGAAAGTCGCAGATCGCGGCCGAAATGGCCTCCGGCTGACCCTGCAGGCGCAGCGTCATTTCAGTGATGATGCCAAGCGTGCCTTCGGAGCCGATCATCAGGTGGGTCAGGTCGTAACCGGCCGAGCTCTTGCGGGCCCGCGACCCTGTCCGGATGATCCGCCCGTCGGCCAGCACCACCTCCATCGACAGGACATTTTCGCGCATCGTGCCGTAGCGCACCGCCGTGGTGCCCGAGGCCCGCGTCGCGGCCATCCCGCCGAGCGAGGCATTGGCGCCGGGATCGACCGGAAAGAACAGACCCGTGGCGCGCAACTCCGCGTTCAGGTCCTCGCGCGTGACACCGGGTTGCACGACCACGTCCATATCTTCCGGGTGAATCGCCAGAACCCGGTTCATGCGCATCATGTCGAGGCTGACGCCGCCGCGTACGGGCACGGCATGGGCCTCCAGCGAAGTGCCGGTGCCCCAGGCGATGATCGGGCAGCCATGATCGGCGCAGATGCGCACGATGCGGCTGACCTCTTCCGTGGACTCTGGGAAGGCGACCGCATCCGCGGGGCGGTCGGGGAAATGGGTTTCGCTCCGGCCGTGGAATTCGCGGTCGGCCCGGCTGGTGCTGATCCGGTCCCCCAGCGCATCCTTCAGCGCGGCGATAGCGGTTTCGATTGTCATGGCATGCTCCGAAAACTCGCCGTAGCCTAAGGGGCGGAACGGGCGAGGGAAAGGCGAATATGGCGGAGCCAATCGGCGGGCATGACGGGCCTTATGACGCACCTGTGCGGATCGGTCCGAGACGGGTCGCGCGGGACTGGATCGACTATAACGGCCACATGAACGTGACCTATTACACGCAGGCCTTCGATGATGCGGTGGACGTGTTTCTGGCGCGCGAACTGGGGGTCGGCCCCGACTATGTCGCAGCTCAGGGGCAGGGACCCTATGCGCTCCAGTCCCATATGCATTATCTGGGTGAACTGCTGGAAGGCGCATCCTTTACGGTCGCGGTGCGTCTCCTCGATGCCGATGCCAAGCGCCTGCACCTGTTCATGGAACTGGTTGCGGATGAAACAGGCGACATCTCAGCCACTTGTGAGCAGGTGCTGATGAATGTCGACTTGACCCTCCGCCGCTCGACCGCGTATCCCGAAAAGGTGCAAAGCCGCTTCCGGCGGATGCGCGACAATCACCGGAACCTGCCCGCGGTGGCGCAACAGGGCGCACCGATCGGCATCCGGCGGTGAGGCAAGGGGACCCATGATCGACCGGCTCAAGCTGAAGGCCCGGCGGCTCTGGCGCCGCAGCCGCCGCGATCTGTCCGACGCATGGGCCACGCTGCGCCAGAACGGCCCCGGCGAGGTGCAATTCTGGATCATCGCGCTGATCGTCGGCATCGCGGCCGGCACGGCGGCGCTGGCGTTCCGCGAGGCGATCATCTGGCTGCAGGCCACTATCTATGGCGAGAGCGATTTCCGCCTTGCCAGTTTCGCGAGCGAACTCCCCTGGTTCCGCGTGCTCATCATTCCGATCATTGGCGGTCTGGTCGTCGGCCTCATCTTGTGGAAATTCACGCCCGACGGGCGTATCCGCTCGCTCGCCCATGTGATCGAGGGCGCCGCGATGCGCAACGGCCGGGTGGAGAAACGCGCAGGCCTCGCCTCGGCGCTCGCCTCGCTGATCACGCTATCTACCGGTGGATCGACGGGGCGGGAGGGGCCGGTCGTCCATATCGGCGCGGTGATTTCAAGCTGGGTGTCCAACAAGATCCGGGCCGACGGCGTCACCGCGCGGGACCTGATGGGCTGCGCCGCCGCAGCCGCCGTATCCGCGAGCTTCAATGCCCCGATCGCCGGGGCAATTTTCGCCATGGAAGTGGTCCTGCGCCATTTCGCCATGCACGCGTTCGCGCCCATCGTCATCGCCTCGGTCTCCGGCACGGTCATCTCGCGGCTCTATTCGGGCAATGTGCCGGAATTCACGCTGCCCTCGCACACACTTGCCTTCTATGTCGAACTGCCGGCCTTCCTGATCCTTGGGATCATCTGCGGGCTGGTTGCGGTGGTGATGATGCGCACGATCTTCGTGGCCGAACGGCTGGGGGACCGGATGCAGGCCGCGACCCGCATGCCCACCTGGGCCCGCCCGGCTGTTGCCGGTGCGATGCTGGGGCTGATCGCCATCTTCTTCCCCCATATCATCGGCGTCGGCTACGAGACGACGAACATGGCGCTTTCAGGTGACCTGCTCTTCTGGAATGCGGTCGTCTTTGCGATCGTCAAGGTGATCGCCGTGGCCATCACCATGGCCGGGCGCATGGGCGGCGGGATCTTTTCGCCGTCGCTCATGATGGGGGCGCTCACGGGCATCGCCTTCGGCTGGGTCGCCACGGCCATCTTCCCGACCGTATCGGGTGCGCATACGCTCTATGCGCTGGCCGGTATGGGGGCGCTGGCCGCGGCCGTGCTCGGCGCGCCCATTTCCACCATCCTGATCGTGTTCGAGATGACAGGCGACTGGCAGGCGGGGATCGCTGTCATGGCCTCCGTGTCGCTCGCGACCGCATTTTCGAGCCGGCTCGTCGACCGCTCCTTCTTCCTGACCCAATTGGAACAGCGCGACATCCATCTGGCGGCTGGTCCGCAAGAATATCTGCTGGCCACGATCCATGTCGGCGCGGTGATGCGCCCGCGCGGGGTGGAGAACGGCGCGTCGGACACGCAAAGCTGGGAACTCGTGGATCAGGGCGTGACCCTCGCGCCCGGCGACACGCTGGAAACCGCGATGCCGCTCTTCCAGAAACTCGGAATGGATTTCATTCCGGTGACGCGCCCGGGCGCAGAAGGGGAGGCGCCCGACCTGATCGGTGCGCTTTTCCTTGTCGATGCGTTGCGGTCCTACAACAGGGCGCTGGCCGAATGCGCGGCGGAGGAACATTCCTGACGCCGCGCGGGCATTGTGCGGATCAGAGCTGTTCGACCGCCACCCGGTCCTTGTCGAAGGCCAGATGCCCGCGGATCGCCTCGGCCTGCGGCAGAGGATCCTCGTAGGACCAGACCGCATCGGCGATGAGCCCGCTCTTGGCGACGATCCCGTAGTAGCTCGCGTCTCCCTTGTGCGGGCAGCGGGTGCGCGTGTCCGACGGTTCGATGAAGGGCATCGAGATATCCGCGCGCGGGAAGTAGATGACCGGTTTCAGCCCCTTTTCGCGCAGTTCCAGCGCGTTGCTGCTCTCGCCCAGCACGGCGCCGCCCGCGCGCACCACCCAAGTGCCGGGGGCCGGCACGATCTCGATCACGGATTCACTCATTCATGCTCTCCTCTGTTGGGCGGACCCTAGCATGGCGCAGGGCGCGGCACCATTGGTGCGCCGCGCCTGTCACCCTATCTTCAAACTGCATCAGACCGGGGCGCAGGAGGCTTCTAGCCAGTCCCGCACCGCGCCGTCCACCTGCGGTCCGACCTCGGCCAGAACGCGGGCGTGATAGGCATCGAGCCATGCCCGCTGTTCGGCGGTCAGGAGCGCGGGCAGGATCATCCGCCGGTCGATCGGCACGAGCGTCAGCGTCTCGAAGCCCAGCATGTCGCGGTCGCCGCCATCGACGGGAGCGGGGGGCGTGACGACGAGCAGGTTCTCGATCCGGATGCCAAAGGCACCTGTTTTGTAATAGCCCGGTTCGTTCGACAGGATCATGCCGGGCTCCAGCGGCACGGTGGAGCGGCGCGACAGGCCCTGCGGCCCTTCATGCACGCCGAGATAGGCGCCCACGCCATGACCCGTGCCATGGTCATAGTCGAGACCGGCCGACCAGAGCGGACGCCGCGCCACCGCGTCGAGGTCGCGGCCCGCCAGTCCGGCCGGCCAGCGCAGACGCGACATGTCGATCATGCCCGCGAGCACCAGCGTGAAGGCGCGGCAGGCCTCCGGCGGCGGCGTCCCGATGGCCATGGTGCGGGTGATGTCCGTCGTGCCGTCGCGATACTGCGCGCCGCTGTCGACGAGCAGCACGTCATTCTCCGCCAATGTGCGGTTGCTGTCCTCGGTGACGCGGTAATGCACGATGGCGCCGTTCGGTCCGCTGCCCGAGATCGTCTCGAAGGAGATATCCTCCAGCACGCCCGTGTCGGCGCGGAACCCTTCCAGCGCGGTTGCAATGTCGATCTCCGTCCGCGGTCCGTCGCCGGCGCCGGTGTCGAGCCAGTGCAGGAAACGCACCATGGCCGCGCCGTCACGCAGATGAGCGGCACGGGCGCCGGAAATCTCGGCCTCGGTCTTGCGGGCGCGGGGCAGGGCGCAGGGATCGGCCAGATCGACCTGTTCGGCCGATCCCTCGCCCAATCGGTCGGCCACCCAGACGGGGGCGCTTTTCGGGTCCACGCCGACCGGTCCGGCGAGCGCGGCCAGCGCGGCACCGAACCCGTCCGGCGGTGCCACCGCCACGTCCGGACCCAGATGGGCGCGCAGGTCCGCGTCAAGCTTCGCGTCATCACAGAAAAGGGTCACGGCCGCGTCCGAGCCGATGATCGCGAAAGCATGGGGCACGGGTGTGCGCTCGATATCCGCGCCTCGGATGTTCAGAAGCCAGGCAATGCTCTCGGGCAGAGTCAGCACCATCGCGCTGACACCGGCCTCGCGCAGGGCGTCCGCGATCTCCGCGCGCTTGTCGGCATGGCTGCGGCCGGCCAGATCGTCGGGGTGGATCCGCACCGCACCTTTCGGCGCGTCGGGCTGGTCGCGCCAGACCCTGTCGATCAGGTTCGGGCAGGGCACGAGCGACACCTGCCGGTCCTCCAGCGCGTCTGCGAACCGGTCCAACTCGTCGCGCGTGTGGAGCCACGGATCATAGCCGATCCGCCCGCCCTGCGGCAGTTGTTCGGCGATCCAGTGGATCGGTCCGTCATCGAGAAGCGACGCCGTCTGGAACGCCTCCGTGTCGACCTGATCGGCCACCTGCAACGTATAGCGCCCGTCGACAAAGACGGCGGCAGTGTCGCGGAGCGCAACCGCAAGTCCGGCAGAGCCGGTAAAACCGGTCAGCCAGGCCAGCCGTTCGTCGCGCGGGGCGACATTCTCGCCCATATGGGCATCGCCGCGCGGCACCAGAAATCCGGCGACCCCATGTTCGAGCATCTGGTCGCGCAAAGCGGACAGCCGGTCCGCGCCCGTGTCCGGCGATGTGGTGGCTTGAAAGGTCTGGAACATGAAGGGCCTCCGTTAAGCAAAATCGCGCCGACGTGCGATTGCGCTATTTGAACCTGTTAGCGCCAGTTTCTATCATGGTGGCTGAGGACCCTGAACACCCAATCGTCGCCTGACGTCACGACCGGATACCACGCCCCATGCTGCTCCTGCTTTCGCTCCTGTTCTTCGCGCTTGCGCTCGTGCGCACGACATTCGACTGGCAGGCGACCGTGTCGCAGGGCGATGCGTTCCGCTTCTCCGACATTGGCGAGACGTGGTTTGCGTTGCACCCGTCGAGCCTGCAGATGTTCCAGCCTGCGGTGGAGCGCTATATCTCCGTCTGGCTCTGGGAATCGGTGCTGCAACCGGTGCTGCTCTGGCCGCTCGCGCCGGTTCTGGCCGTGCTCGGGCTCATCTTCTGGTGGCTCGCGCGTCGCAAGCGCCGGCGGAAGGACAAGTCGCCCTTCGCTGGCCGTTGAACGCGAGAGCCGGTCAGGTCAGCCGCGGGCGATGCCGCGGACGCGGGCTTTGGCGCGCAACGGATCGCTGTCGAACAGTGCGGCCAGCTGTTCGGTGATCGCGCCAGCGAGCTGTTCCACATCCGTGATCGTCACCGCGCGGTCGTAATAGCGCGTCACATCGTGGCCGATGCCGATGGCGATCAGTTCCACCGCTTTGCGCTTTTCGACCATCTCGATCACGTCGCGCAGATGCTTTTCGAGATAGTTGGCCGGATTGACCGACAGGGTGGAATCATCGACCGGCGCGCCGTCTGAAATGACCATCAGCACCTTGCGGGCCTCGGGACGGGCCAGCATCCGGCGCTGCGCCCATTCCAGCGCCTCGCCGTCGATATTTTCCTTCAGCAGACCCTCTTTCATCATCAGGCCCAGATTGGGCCGCGCGCGGCGCCACGGGGCGTCGGCGGATTTGTAGATGATGTGGCGCAGGTCGTTGAGCCGCCCCGGCAGCGGCTCGCGCCCCGCCTTGAGCCAGTCCTCGCGGCTCTGGCCGCCTTTCCACGCGCGGGTGGTGAAGCCGAGAATCTCGCATTTCACCTGACAGCGTTCCAGCGTGCGGGCCAGCACATCGGCGCAGATCGCAGCGATCGAGATCGGGCGGCCGCGCATCGAGCCGGAATTGTCCAGAAGCAGCGTTACGACCGTGTCGCGGAACTCCATGTCCTTTTCCTGCTTGAAGGAGAGCGGCGTGGTGGGATTGGCCACAACCCGCGCGAGCCGCGCGGCGTCCAGCATTCCCTCTTCGAGGTCGAACTCCCAGCTGCGGTTCTGCTGCGCCTGCAGGCGGCGCTGCAACCGGTTGGCCAGCCGCGAAACGGCCCCCTTGAGCGGTTCCAACTGCAGGTCGAGATAGGCGCGGAGCCGTTCCAGCTCCACCGGATCGGCCAAGTCCTCGGCCATGATCTCCTCGTCATGGGCGGTGCTGAAGACCTTGTATTCGGGATCGGCCTCGCTGTGCGGGGCGGGGGCGGGCTCCTCCTGCGGCGGGTCGCCATCCTCTGTCTGCGCATCCTCGGTCAGGTCGGGATCGTCGCTATCCTCCATCGAGACCTGGGCCTGCTGCTGGTCGGCCTGGTCGCTCGACTGGTCTTCGGGCGATTCCTCGTATTCGGCGCTCTCGTCTTCGTTGTCGCCGCTCTCGTCGGGCTGGTCGGTCTCGTCCTGATCGGTTTCCTGTTCAAGCTCGCTCTCATCCTCGCGCTCGTCAGGATCCTCGCCCAGCTGGTCGCCATAGCCCAGATCCTTGATGACCTGACGGGTCAGCTTCGCGAAGGCCGTCTGGTCGGACAGGTTTTCGCTCAGATCGCCGAGGCTCTCGCCCGCCTGGCTTTCCAGAAAACCGCGCCAGAGGTCGAGCACATTCTGCGCCCCTTCGGGCAGGGCGCGGCCGGTTGCCTGTTCGCGCAGCAGGAAGCCGGCGGCCTCGGCCAGCGGGGCCTGGCTCGCCTCGCTCATCTGGGCATAGCCGAGCTTGCGGCCCTCAGCCTCGATCTTGGCGTCGATATTGCCGGCCGTGCCGGGCATAGCGCGCGCGCCCATCGCCTCGCAGCGGGCGGTCTCCATCGCCTCGTAAAGGGCCGACGCGACCTCTCCGGTCGGCGCGTAGCGGGCATGGGTGCCGGCATCGTGGAACCGCAGCCGCAGCGCATAGGCATCGGCCGTGCCGCGTGCCAGCAGCACTTCCTCGGTGCTCATCCGGCGCGTCACCTGCGGCAGGCGCATCGAATCGCCCGCCAGCCCCGGCGGATCGACTGAATAGCTGACGGAAAGCTCGCCCTCGTTGGCCATGGCCTTGGTGGCTTCGGCCAAAGCCTTCTTGAACGGATCGGACGGGTTGTCGCTCTGCTTCATCGGGGTCCCTTCAGGCCGCCGCGTGCGGCGGTCAGCCGAGGCTCAGCGAGACGGCGCTCTCGGGCAGTTCCTCGTCAAAACAGCGCTGGTAGAACTCGGCAACGGTCTGCCGCTCCAGTTCGTCGCATTTGTTGAGGAAGGTCAGGCGGAAAGCGAAACCGACATCGCCGAAAATCTCCGCATTCTGCGCCCAGGTGATCACGGTGCGCGGGCTCATCACGGTGGAGATGTCCCCGTTCATGAAGGCCGCGCGCGACAGGTCGGCCACGGTCACCATCCGGTTGATGGTCCGGCGTCCCGATTCCGTGTTGTAATGCGGGTTCTTGCCCAGAACGATGGCCGCTTCGGCGTCATGGCTCAGATAGTTGAGCGTGGCGACGATCGACCAGCGGTCCATCTGGCCCTGGTTGATCTGCTGGGTGCCGTGATAGAGGCCCGTCGTGTCGCCCAGCCCGACCGTGTTGGCGGTGGCGAAGATGCGGAAATAGGGGTTCGGCGTGATGACCTCGTTCTGGTCGAGAAGCGTCAGCTTGCCCTCCACCTCCAGCACCCGCTGGATCACGAACATCACGTCAGGGCGGCCGGCATCATATTCGTCGAAAACGATGGCCGTCGGGTTGCGCAGTGCCCAGGGCAGGATGCCTTCCTGGAACTCGGTCACCTGCTTGCCGTCGCGCAGCTTGATCGCATCCTTGCCGATCAGGTCGATGCGGCTGATATGGCTGTCGAGGTTGACGCGCACGCAGGGCCAGTTGAGCCGTGCGGCCACCTGTTCGATATGGGTCGACTTGCCGGTGCCGTGATAGCCTTGGATCATCACGCGGCGGTTGTTGCGGAACCCGGCCAGGATGGCGAGCGTGGTGTCGGGGTCGAACTTGTAGGTGCTGTCCACCTCGGGCACGCGGTCGCTGCGGTCGGCAAAGCCGCGCAGGGTCATGTTCGAGTCGATGCCGAACGTCTCGCGGACGCTGATCTCTTCGGTCGGTTTCGCGGAAATGTCCAACATGCCGTCTGCCACTGTGTGAGGTTCCTTCACTCGCGCGTTTCGTCCCTTGCCTTGTGAAGCATCCGACCCGCCGGTGCAAGGGCCTGCCCCCGCAGCGTCACCGGGGCGTGAAACGGGCGGCGCGGGCAGGGGCCTGTCAGTCGCGGAAGGACCGGCTGACCTTGATCTGGTCCCAGGCCCAGACGACCTCCGCGAGCCGTTCCTCATCGTCGCGCTTGCCGCCGTTGAGATCGGGGTGCAACACCTTGACGAGCGCCTTGTAGAGCTTGCGGATCTCGCTCTTGGTCATGCTGTCATCGGCTTCGAGGATCTCGACCGCCTTGCGCTCGGTCGGCGGCAGTTTGCGGCGCGACTGGCCAGCGGCACCCGCGGCCGGGTTGATCGTCGCATTGTCGCCGAGAATCTCCATCGGATCGTCGAAGCCGAACCGCTGCCACGCGCGGCCTTCCTTGTCCTTCATCGGCTTGGTCGAGCGTTCCCAGACCTTGTCGGCCGCGAACTGCTTTTCCATCTCGCTCTCGGAATGGTTCTCGAAGAAATTCCATTTCTGGTTGTACTCGCGGATATGGTCGAGGCAGAACCAGTAGAATTCGTCCAGATTGTCCGGCGAACGCGGCGCGCGGAACTTGCCGGGATTGGTGCAGCCCTCCTTGTGGCAGGGCCGGGAACTGGTCTCCACCGCGCCGGACATGCCACGCCGGCGGGCGCGGCGCTTCTTGTCGGCCGAAACGGAGATGTCGAATTCAAACGGAGACCGCCTGTTCATCAGAAATGTCTTTCCGGGTCAGTTTTCGAGTCGAGGCGCACATACTAATGTTTTATGGAGTGTCGCCAAGACCCCATTCTTCACGGAAAGGCCAGCATGTCAGTCAGGGACCGGATCGAAGCCAAGCTGCAGGAGGCATTCGCGCCTGCGCATCTCGAAGTGGTGGATGAAAGCGACCAGCATATCGGCCATGCCGGCTGGCGCGAAGGCGGCGAGACCCATTTCCGCGTGACTATCCATGCTGCCGCTTTTGCCGGCATGTCGCGGGTGGCGCGCCAGCGTGCCGTCAACGCCGCGCTGGCCGACGAACTGGCGGGGCCGGTTCACGCGCTGGCGATGAAGGTGGAGCCGGCCTGACGGCGCTGCGCGCAAAAGCAAAACGGCGCACCATTGGTGCGCCGTTCAAATCCATCTCGTCGGTCAAGGTCAGTCGCGGCTGACAGGCCCGAGGCGCGGCCCCTCGTCCTGCGGCTCTGGATCGAGCGCTAGGGGGGCTGCTTCGCGGGCTTCGATTGCCGGCGCGGGCGTCGGCGCGGGCTCCGCCGGGGCGGGAGCGGCCGTCTGGGTCTGCGCCTGCGCGCGGGCCGGCACGTCCTTTTCGCGGCGGAAGACGAGCACGGTCTGGAACATCTCGACCTTCGACTTCATGAAGCCCGGCTTTTCCTCGATCGGAAGCGTTTCCGCGCGGAGATATTCCCAGCCGCCGAAGGTTTCGGCATTGATCGCTTCGGCAAGATTGTGGGCAAACCGTTCGGGCAGCGCTTTCACGCCCTTGACCTTCTTGGTCTTCCGCGGTGCGGCGATCACTTTATATTCGTAACTGGCCATCTCGGTTCCTGTGTCTCTGCTCTGCCACCCTGCAGTTGATGTGCCGGATCGGCGCGCGGCCCGCAAGGTCTTTGTCCCAAGGTGGGCGGGGTGCCGCCGGTCTGTCGCGGGGCTCAGAGCCCCAGTTTCCGGCGCACCGCCTCGTTCACCGCTTTCGGATTGGCCTTGCCGCCGGTTGCCTTCATCACCTGACCGACGAACCAGCCCGCCATGCTGGGCTTCTCGCGGGCCTGCTCGGCCTTGTCGGGATTGTCGGCAATCACCTGAGCCACGGCCGCGTCGATAGCGCCAGTATCGGTGACCTGCTTCATGCCGCGCGCCTCGACAATCTCGGCCGGGTCGCCGCCCTCGGACCAGACGATCTCGAACAGGTCCTTGGCAATCTTGCCCGAAATGTCACCCTTGCCGATCAGGTCGATGATGGTGCCGAGCTGGGCAGCGGAAACGGGTGTCTCCTCAATCTCCAGCCCCTGCTTGTTCAGCCGTCCGAACAGTTCGTTGATCACCCAGTTGGCCGCCTGCTTGCCGTCGCGGCCGCTGGCCACTTCCTCGTAGAAATCGGCATGGGCGCGGCGGGCACAGAGCACGCTCGCATCATATTCGGTGATGCCATAGTCGGTGACGAGACGGGCCTTCTTCTCGTCCGGCAGTTCCGGCAGCCCGTCGCGGATCGCGTCCACCCAGGCCTGTTCCAGCTGCAAGGGCAGCAGGTCGGGGCAGGGGAAATAGCGATAGTCATGCGCTTCTTCCTTGGACCGCATCGAGCGGGTCTCGCCCTTGTTGGGATCGTAGAGCCGGGTTTCCTGATCGACCGATCCGCCATCTTCCAGAATGGCGATCTGGCGCCGGGCCTCGAAATCGATTGCCTGCTGGATGAAGCGCATCGAGTTCATGTTCTTGATCTCGCACCGTGTCCCCAGGTGCCCGAAATCACCGGTCTCACGATATTTCTCGTAGGCGCCCGGCGCGCAGACCGACACGTTCACGTCGGCGCGCAGCGAGCCTTCCTGCATGTTGCCGTCGCAGGTGCCGAGATAGCGCAGGATCTGGCGCAGCTTGCGCACATATTCCGCCGCTTCCTCCGGTCCGCGAATGTCGGGGCGGGAGACGATCTCCATCAGCGCCACGCCGGTCCGGTTAAGGTCGACGAAGGACATTTCGGGGTCCATGTCATGGACCGATTTGCCGGCATCCTGTTCCAGATGGATACGCTCGATCCGCACCTTGCGCGCGATCCCCGGCTCCATGTCCACGAGCACTTCGCCCTCACCTACGATCGGGTGGTAGAGCTGGCTGATCTGATAGCCCTGCGGCAGGTCGGGGTAGAAATAGTTCTTCCGGTCGAACCGCGAGTAGAGGTTGATCCCGGCCTTGATCCCGAGCCCCGTGCGCACGGCCTGTTCGACGCAGAAATCGTTGATCACCGGCAACATGCCCGGCATGGCCGCGTCGACAAGGCTGACATTGGTGTTCGGCTCCGCCCCGAAGGCGGTGGACGCGCCCGAGAAGAGTTTGGAGTTGGAGGAGACCTGGGCGTGAACCTCCATCCCGATCACCAGTTCCCAGTCGCTCTTGGCGCCGGCAATGGTCTTGGGCTTGGGTTCGGTATAGGCCAGTTCGGTCATGGGGTCCCTCTGAATGCTTGGGTCAGCGCGGTTCTATGCGTTGCAGCGCAGCGGGGCAAGTCCCGAGAAACGGCCTGTGCAAGCGGGCCGGCTCAACCCGGATCGGCTGGCCTCAGAAGTGTCTGGCAATCGGTCGAGGCGAGCCAGTCAGCCGCCGGGTCGTGCAGGCGCAGAAGCAGCCGTGTCAGCCCCGGCGGGGCGGAGGATGCGGGGCGGCGGACGGGGCTCGTTTTCGGATAGATCTCGCGCCCGTCGCGGCGGTTCAGTTCCGCCCGCGGCAGCGGCATCGGCGATTGCAGGCCGGACACGGTATCTTCCGCCCGGCGGTCGGCGGAGCGATCGGTGTCCCGCCAGCGCAGAAGGAACCGGTCGGGGCGTTGCCGCACCTGTTCGGACAGCGGCAGTTCGGATTGCCGCGGGCCGAAAAAATCGTCCTGCGCAACAGGTCCGGGCAGGCCCTGATCCTGATAGTCGAACCAGACCAGGTGCAGCACCGCATCGGGCAGGTCCCAGATCAGCTCGGCTTCGCGCAGGCCGCGATCGGGGCAGCGGCGGTCGGGTGGGCCGAGCGTCGACCAGAGTTGCGCGAGCGCGGTTTCAAGCGCTGCCGGATCGGCCGCCGCGCGGCGGTTGTCGAGCAGCACCTGCCGCAGGGCGCCATCCTCGAACTGGAATTGCGCGGACAGGGTGAGCGGCCCGAGCGTCACGCCGGAGGCCACGATCGGCACGGTCATGCGGCCGGCCTCAAGCGGCGGGTCGGGGCGCTGGATGTCGGGCAGGGCGGCGGCGACCTCCGCCGCGGTGCTATTCCAGCAGATCCCGTTGGGCAGAAACAGGGGCTGTGCCGAGGCTGCTGTCGCCAGACAGAAGGCAAGCGCGGCGGCCAGACAGGGGACCGGCCACCGCGTGCGCATGTCAGGCGTCCAGCATCCGCGTGACCTTTTCGGTCATGTCGCGCGACAGGTTCGGTGTATCCGCGATCCGCTGCAACTGGCTCAGGATCTTCGACTGGCGACCTTCATCGTAGCGGCGCCATGTCTCGAAGGCGCTCGACAGGCGGGCGGCGGTTTGCGGGTTCACCGGATCGAGCTTCAGGAGCCAGTCGGCCAGAAGCGCATAGCCCGACCCGTCGGCGCGGTGGAAGCCGACCGGATTGGCAAGCGCAAACGCGCCGATGAGCGAGCGCAGCCGGTTCGGGTTCTTCCAGTCGAAATCCGCATGATCCGTCAGGCGCTGGACGACGCCAACCACATCCTCGGGCGGGGTGGCGGTCGCCTGCACGCTGAACCATTTGTCGACCACGAGCCGGTCGCCCTTCCATTTCTCGTAGAAACTGTCGAGCGCGCGCCCACCGCGGCCGAACCGGACAAGGATCGAGAGCGCGGAGAGCTGTTCGGTCATATTGTCAGCCGACAGGAAGGCCGATTGCGCAGCGCCCGCGCTGCTGTCCAGTTGCGTGCGCAGCGACAGGGTCCGCGCGGCCAGCGCGCGTTTGCCCGCGGCTTGCGCATCGGGCGAATAGGGTCCGTCGATCTGCATCGCCTCGCCGACCCGTTCCAGATCGGCCGCCAGCGCCTCGGCCAGATGCAGGTCGAGCGCGTCGCGGGCCCGGAAGATCGCATCCGGATCGGCGGCATGGCCATCGGCAGCAATGGCCATGGACAGCGCGTCCTCGGACGGTAGCGACAGGGCGAAGGCCCGGAACGCCGGGTCAAGCCGGTCATCTGTCAGGATCGCGCGCGCGGCTTCGGCATAGGCCGGATCGAAGGGCGCATTGTCGATCACTTTGCGCTTGATGAGGTCACGGGCAAAGTCCCGCGCCGCTTCCCATTTGTTGAAACTGTCCGTGTCATGGGCCATCAGGAAGGCGCGTTCGGCATTGTCCGTCTCGCGCTTCAGGATCACGGGGGCCGAGAAGCCGCGCAACAGCGACGGGACCGGCTTTTCCGGAAGCTCCACGGTCAGGCTCTGTTCGGCCTCGGTCATCTCGAACAGCCCCGGTTCGCCAATTTCCGCCCCGCTGGCGCCAAGGAACCCGTAGGCAATCGGGATCACCATCGGCTTCTTGTCGGGCTGTCCGGGTGTCGGCGGCACGGTCTGGCGGAAGGTGAGCGTGTAGCGCCCATCCGCGTAGCTGTCCGTCACGTCCAGTTCCGGCGTGCCCGCCTGATGATACCAGAGCGCGAATTGCGACAGGTCGCGGCCGGTCGCATCCTCGAACACCTGAATCCAGTCCTCGATCGTGCAGGCCTGCCCGTCATGTTGGTTGAAGTAGAGGTCGAGCGCCTTGCGGTAGCCGTCATCACCGACGAGGCGGTGGAGCATGCCGATGACCTCGGCGCCCTTCTCGTAGACGGTGGCCGTGTAGAAATTGTTGATCTCGATATAGGCGTCGGGGCGCACCGGATGGGCCAGCGGGCCGGCATCCTCACGGAACTGGCGGGCGCGCAACTGCACCACATCGGAGATGCGCTTGACTGCGTGGCTGCGCATGTCGCCGGAAAACTGCTGGTCACGATAGACCGTCAACCCTTCCTTCAGGCAGAGCTGGAACCAGTCGCGGCAGGTGATCCGGTTGCCGGTCCAGTTGTGGAAATATTCATGCGCGATGATCCCCTCGATCAACTCGTAATCGGTATCGGTCGCTGTTTCGGGCGAGGCGAGCACATATTTGGAGTTGAAGATGTTCAGCCCCTTGTTCTCCATCGCACCCATGTTGAAATCGTCGACCGCCACGATCATGAACAGGTCGAGATCATATTCCCGGCCATAGACTTCCTCGTCCCAGCGCATGGAGCGTTTGAGCGCGTCCATCGCATAGTCGCAGCGGTCCTCGTCCCCCGGGCGGACATAGATTTTCAGCGCAACTTCGCGGCCTGAAGCGGTTGTAAACGTGTCATCCACCGAGACCAGGTCACCGGCGACCAGCGCGAACAGGTAGGCGGGCTTCGGCCAGGGATCGTGCCATTCCGCCCAGCCATCGCCGCTGTCCACCGGATTGCCGTTCGACAGAAGCACCGGCGCATCGCCCTCGATCCGCACCGTGAACGGGGCCATCACATCCGGACGGTCGGGATAGTAGGTGATTTTCCGGAAACCCTCGGCCTCGCACTGGGTGCAATACATGCCGTTCGACATGTAGAGCCCTTCGAGCGACTGGTTCGATTTCGGGTCCAGTTCTGTCACGCATTCCCAGTCGAACCCGTCCTGCGGCACATGATCGGCGGCAACGGTCAGGGTCTCATCGCCCGTGCTGATCGCGTTCTGCGGCACGTCCGTGCCGTCGATCCGGGCCGACACGCGCGTGAGCTCCTTGCCGTTCAGTTCCAGATCGAGCGTGCCTGCGGGGGCATCGGGGTTGCGGGTGAACCGAACCTTGGCCGTCACCCGTGTGGCATCCGGTTCCAGCTTGAAGGTCAGATGAACGCGCTCCACAAGGAAATTGGCCGGACGGTAGTCCGACAGGCGGATCGTCTGGGGTGCGGGCTGGTCCATCTCTCACTCCGGATCTGCGGCCGGGTCGGGTGCCGGGCCGGTGAAACTGTCTATGCGCAACCTAGACCAGATGGGCGCGAGTTCAATGGGGCAGCGCCGCTGCCCCGACGGGAGGGGCGGGCGCATCGACACCCGATCCGATGCAACCATTCTGTTGCCGATAGGAAACTTTGCCCTTATCCCTCGTGCTGACATGGCATTTGAGGGAGACGGAGCATGGGCAACCGGGTCGAGCGCAACGGGTTTCAGGTAGACGGGGCCCTTGCGGCTTTCATCGAGAACGAGGCCCTGCCGGGCAGCGGGATCGACGCGGACTGGTTCTGGACCGGTCTGGCCGGGCTTCTGACCGGCAAGAGCCCGAAAAACCGCGCCCTGCTGGAACGTCGCGCGGCATTGCAGGCGCAGATCGATGCCTGGCATCGCGACCGCGCCGGCAAGGAGATCGATCCTGCCGAATACCGGTCCTTCCTGTCAGAGATCGGGTATCTGGTGCCGCCGGGTCCGGCCTTCGAGATCGACACGTCGAATGTCGATCCCGAGATCGCGACCATCGCCGGCCCGCAGCTGGTCGTGCCGGTTATGAATGCCCGCTATGTGCTGAATGCCGCCAATGCCCGCTGGGGCAGCCTTTACGACGCACTTTACGGTACAGATGCGATGGGCGACCTGCCATCGGGCAAGGGCTATGATCCGGCCCGCGGCGCGCGGGTCATCGCCTGGGCGCGTGACTTTCTCGACCGGTCCGCGCCGCTGGCGGGCGGTAGCTGGGCCGATGTGACGGGGCTGCGGGTCGCGGACGGCATCCTCTTGGTCGATGGGCCGCATGGCGAGACGGGGCTGGCCAATCCGGGCCAGTTCGTGGGCTTCAGCGAAGGCGGCGACGTGCCGCTGGCCGTGCTCCTGAAACGCAACGGGCTGCATGTCGAGATCCGCATCGATCCCGCCAGCCGCATCGGCCAGGACGATCCGGCCGGCATTGCTGATGTCTGGCTGGAAGCGGCGATCTCCACCATCATGGATTGCGAGGACAGTGTCGCGGCGGTCGACGGGCCGGACAAGGCGCTGGCCTATCGCAACTGGCTGGGGCTGATGAAGGGCGACCTGACCGAAGAGGTCACCAAGGGCGGCAGCACATTCACCCGCAAGCTGAACGGAGACCGCAGCTATACCGGACCGGATGGGGCGGGGTTCACGCTCAAGGGGCGCTCGCTCATGCTGGTGCGCAATGTCGGACATCTGATGACCACGCCTGCTGTGAGGGATGCCGATGGGGCCGAGGTGCCCGAGGGGCTTCTCGATGCGCTTTGCACGGTGCTTTGCGCGTTGCATGACTTGAAGAAAAAGGATGGTGCGCGCAATTCGACCGAAGGCTCGGTCTATGTCGTGAAACCCAAGATGCACGGCCCCGAGGAGGTTGCCTTCACCGACGAGATCTTCACCGAAGTGGAAGAGATCCTCGGCCTGCCGCGCTATACCGTCAAGATCGGGATCATGGACGAGGAACGCCGCACGACGGTCAATCTCGCCGAATGTATCCGCGCCGCGCGCCACCGTGTCGCCTTCATCAACACGGGCTTCCTTGACCGGACGGGCGACGAGATCCACACCTCGATGGAAGCCGGTCCGATGATCCGCAAGGCGGAGATGAAATCGACGCCGTGGATCGCGGCCTACGAGGACAATAATGTCGATGTCGGTCTGGCCTGCGGGCTGCGCGGCCGTGCCCAGATCGGCAAGGGCATGTGGGCGATGCCGGACCTGATGGCCGATATGCTGGAACAGAAGATCGGCCACCCCCAGTCGGGCGCCAATTGCGCCTGGGTGCCCAGCCCGACCGCGGCAACGCTCCATGCCACCCACTATCACGCGGTGGATGTGGCCGCGCGGCAGGCAGAACTCGCCGCCGGCGGCGCGCGGGCCGACCTGTCCGACATCCTGACCATTCCGGTCGCTCGCGGCGCCAACTGGTCGGATGCGGATATCCGCGCCGAGATGGAAAACAATGCGCAGGGTATTCTGGGTTATGTGGTGCGCTGGGTCGATCAGGGGGTCGGCTGCTCCAAGGTGCCCGACATCAACGATGTCGGCCTGATGGAGGACCGCGCCACCTGCCGTATCTCCTCGCAGCATATGGCCAACTGGCTGCATCATGGCGTGATCTCGGAAGCCGAGGTGATGGAGGTCATGAAGCGCATGGCTGCCGTTGTGGATGCGCAGAATGACGGCGATCCGACCTACAGCCCGATGGCGCCCGGATTTGATGGTCCGGCGTTCCGCGCCGCCTGCGATCTGGTGCTGAAGGGCGTGGAACAGCCGAGCGGCTATACCGAACCGCTCCTGCATCACTACCGCCAGATCGCCAAAGGCGCAGCATGAGCGCAGCCCTGACACTCGCGGAAGCGAAATCGGTGATTGCCGCGGTGCAGGCGCACGGTCGGGCAGAACGGATGGAGCCGTTGTCGGTACTTGTGCTCGATGCCGGGGGGCATCCGCTCGCGTTCGAACGCGGCGACGGCACGCCGCCCGGCCATTTCACCATCGCGCAGGCGAAGGCGCACGGCTGCCTGATGATCCATGCGGGCGGCACAGCGATCGAGGAACGGGCGGCCGCGGGCGATCCGTTCATGCAGGCCGCGCCGACGCTCTTTGGCGGCCGTTTCGTGGCCTGCCGCGGCGGCATGCTGATCCTGCGGGACGGCACGGTTGTGGGCGCGCTGGGCGTGACCGGTGATACGTCGGAAAACGACCTTGCCGCCGGTCTTGCGGGGCTCGACGCCTGCGGCTTCGGCGCCGAAGGCTGAGCCGCGTCACAAGCGCCTCTCGACCGGCGGGGCGCGCGGCGTTACTCTGCCGGTCACTTCCGCGTTTGAAAGGCCAGTTTCACCATGTCGCGTCCGGTCATCGGCATCATCGGCAACGTCCACATCATCAATGACGAATACCCGGTTCAGGCCGCGGGCGTCTCCAACATCGAAGCGATTGCACAGGTCACGGGCGCGACGCCGCTCATCGTGCCGGCGCTCCCGCATGCGGTGGGCGTGTCCGATCTGATCGACGCCTGCGACGGGTTCCTGTTCACCGGCGGCCGGCCGAACGTGCATCCCAAACATTATGGCGAGGACGCGACAGAGGCACATGGCGCCTTCGATCTTGACCGCGACGCGGTCGCGCTGCCGCTGATCCGGGCTTGCGTGGAACGCAAGGTGCCGATCCTGGGCATCTGCCGCGGGTTCCAGGAATTCAACGTGGCTTTCGGCGGCTCGCTCTATCCCGAGATCCGAGACCTGCCGGGCCGGATGAACCACCGGATGCCGCCCGACGGCACGCTGGAGGAGAAATTCGCCCACCGCCATGTCATCACTCTGACGCCCGGCGGGCGGTTTGCGCGGATCTTCGGCCGTGACGAGGTGCTGGTGAACAGCCTGCACGGGCAGGGGATCAAACGCCCCGGCGAGCGGATCGAGATCGAGGGCCACGCGCCCGACGGCACGCCCGAGGCGCTCCATGTCGCCGGCGCACCGGGTTATGCGATGGCCGTGCAATGGCATCCCGAATGGCGGGCGCATGAAGACCCCGTCTCGCGCCCGCTGTTCGAATCCTTCGGTGCCGCCCTGACCGCGCGGCACGCGCGTGGCGCGGCCTGACCGCAACCGGCACGAGCGCGGTGGGGACGCGAAATCGCTTGCCAAGTCCGGCCGCCGCGCCTACCTGCGGCGCAGTGCAAGCCATTGAAAACGGGCAGGGCCATGGACAGACGTGATTTTCTTTCCGCCGGAATGGCGATGGCAGCGGCGGCCGGACTGACCGCCACGACCGACCGAGCGGCCGCACAGGGGCTTTTCGGACGCGGGCGGCCGTCGCTGGCGCTGGCGCTCGGGGGCGGCTCGGCGCTCGGCTGGGCCCATATCGGTGTCCTGAAGAAGATCGATGCCTACGGGCTGAAGCCCGAACTGGTGGTGGGCACTTCTATGGGGTCGCTCGTTGGTGCGGCTTATGCGATGGGCCGGCTCGACGAGGCCGAGGAATTGGCCCGTTCGCTCAACCTGTGGGATTTCCTGCCGGTCGTTGGCGACCTCAGTTTCGGCGGCGGCGGTGTGCTGAGCGGCGATGCCGCCGAAACGGCGCTGCGCGACTTTTTCGGCGATGTGCTGATCGAGGACCTGCCGCTGCCCTTCGTGGCCGTGGCGGCGGACCTGCTCACGAACGAGGAAGTGCTGATCGGCAAAGGGTCGGTCGTCGCGGCGCTACGGGCGTCGATTTCGCTGCCCTATGTCTTTGCGCCTGTCATCACCGACAACCGGGTGCTGATCGACGGCGGCATGAAATCGCCGGTGCCCGCGGGGGCCTGCCGCGCCATGGGCGCGCGCAAACTGGTGACGGTCGACGTGACCGGCGACTATAGTGGGGTCACGGCCTCCACGCCGGAACTGCAGCCGGGCGATGCGTTCGACGCGGCCAGCGCCCAGATCACGCGGCTGGCCTATGTGATGATGTCGAGCAGCATCATCGAGGCGCAACTGGCCATCGCGAAGCCCGAGGTGGAGATCGTGCCGCGCCTTGGCGGGCACAAGAGTTTCGAGTTCACCCGCGCGGCGGAGCTGATCGCGCTGGGCGAGGAAGGCGCGGAAGAGAAGCGCGCGGAATTGCTGGCGCTGCGCTAGGCGCCGCCGGATAGGAGCAGGGATGCACCAGACACTCCAGACGACGGTCTTCGCGCTGGCGCTCGCGATCATGATCGGGTGGGTGCTGATGATCGGGCAGGGGATTTTCATTCCCGTCTTCGCCAGCGTCATCTCCGTCTATATCCTGACCACCGTGGCCCACGGGATGGGCCGGCTGCCGCTGATCGGGCCCATCCTGCCGCTCTGGGCACGGCACGGGCTCGCGATCCTCGCCTTCATTGGTGTCTCGGCGGTCATGTTCTCGCTCTTCACCGGCAATATCGAGCGGGTGGTGGAAGTCGCACCGCGCTATCAGGCGACGCTGGTCCGGTTCATCGTGCAGGGCGCCGACCTGATCGGGGTGGAGGACGAGCCGAGCTGGGAGACGATCAGCCGCCTGATGCGGGACCAGGTGAACATCCAGGCGCTGCTCGGCTCGACCGTCGCGTCGGTGACCTATATCGGGTCGCAGATATTCGTCATCGTGCTCTATGCGAGCTTCCTGATCGCCGAGCGGGCGCAGCTGGCCAACAAGATCAACATCATCCTGCCCGATGCGGAGCGCAATGCCCGCTTCATGGCGACGGTCACCCGGATCAACAGCCGGATCGGCAGTTACCTGACGATGAAGACGCTCATCAACATCGCGCTCGGTGTGATCTCCTATGTCATCATGACGATCATCGGGATTGACTTCGCGGGCTTCTGGGCGGTTTTGATCGCGCTCTTCAACTATGTGCCCTATGTCGGCTCGATGGCGGGTGTCTTCTTCCCGGTCTTCCTGTCGGTTGCACAGTTCGGGAATTTCTCGGTCGTGCTCCTGTCGCTCGTGGCCCTGACCGCCGCGCAGGTCTTCATCGGCAATATCGTGGAGCCGCGCGTCATGGGGCGCTCGCTCAACCTGTCGCCGTTCGTCATCCTCGTCTCGCTGACCTTCTGGTACGCGCTCTGGGGCATTCCGGGCGCGATCCTCGCCGTGCCGCTCACCTCGGTCGCGATGATCATCTTTGCCGGCTGGCCGCAGACCTGGCCGATCGCCGTCATGCTGAGCCAGAGCGGCGAGCCGGATCTCGACGGGCCGGCTCCGGCCGAGCCGAAGCCCGCGCGCAAGGCGGCGCGGGGCGCCGGCGAGGTGCCGCCGCAGAGCGCCGCGCGGGGCTGACCGCCAGCCATGTGGGAACTGTTCGACACGGTGGGCCGGGTCCTGAGCCTCGACCCGGACGTGTTTCGCGGGCCGGTGACCGCGAGCGACCGTGTGCGCGCCGGGCTTGTCGTCCTGCTCGCGGGCATGTCGATGCTGCTCGGCCAGTGTTTCTCGCTCTTTCTCGTCTCTGCCTCGGCCCCGCGCTTTATCCTCGGTCTTGTCATCAACGGGGTGATGATGGCGCTGCGGCTGGCGCTCTGGATCACGCTGTCCACGCTCGTGGCCTCGGCGCTGGCCGGTCGGCTGATCTCGCCCGATGCGATCCTGTTCGTGGTGTTCCTGTCCACGGCGCCGATGATCTTCGGCTTTATCGCGATCCTGCCGACCATTGGCCCGGCGCTGCTCTACCCGCTCTATGGCTGGGTCTGTGTGGTGCTGATGTACGGGCTCTTTGTCGCCAACGGCGTGCCGTTCCTGTTCGGCGCGGTCTGCGGGGCGGGCGGGCTTTTCGCGCTGTTTCTGCTCGACCGCTACATCTTCCTGCCCGTCTTCCGCGTGAGCGAGGACAGTTTCTACCATGCCGTCCGTTTCCTGCCGGGCGCCTCGCGGGCGGAGCTTGTGGACCGGATCCAGAGGATGTTCAGCGGTGATCGGTAGTCTCCAGAGCCTCGGGCTCGGCATCGTGATCGTCATGGCCACGATGCTGATGATCGCGCTGCTCTCCTCGCCGTTCGAGTCAATGTTCTGGTGGTCGCGCCGCCAGCGCCGCGACGCGCTGCCAGAGCCGCATCCGCTGGCCGAGCCGCCGCGCAATCCGCCTGCGGTGGTGATTTACCTGTCGGGGATCGGCACGCTGGCGGGCGACGCGCATCCGCGCTCCGAGCGAAAGTTCCTGCGCCGGCTGGAGGGCCGGATCGCGCCCGCGCTCCTTCTGTCCGAAGTGTTTCCCTATTCCGCCAAAGGGGTGCCACTGAACGGTGAACGGCTTTTCAACTGGCTCTGGGAAGCGCAGGGGCGGATCAAGGCGCGGGACGGGTTCGGCGCCTTCGGGGTGAATCTTCGCAACCTCTTCCAGGTGCTGGTCTCGGCCGACCGACGTTACGGTCCGATCTATTCCGCCGGTGTGGCCGATCTGGTGCTGGCGCAGTTGCGCGCGAACGGGATCGGTCCGGATTACAGAGGGCCGCTGATCTTCGTCGGCTATAGCGGCGGCGCGCAGGTCTCCGTCGGCATGGCGCCGTTCCTGCGGGCCCATGTGGCCGGTCCGATGTATCTCCTGACGCTGGGCGGGGTGATTTCCTCCGACCACGGGCTGACCGAACTGGAAGAAGTGATCGATTTCCGCGGCCCGAAGGACCGGGTTGTCACCTACGGGGCGGTCGGTTTCGTGCCCCGCTGGCCGATCTTCCGCAATTCCGACTGGAACATCGCGCGCCGGGCGGGGAAGTTCGAAACCCGCACGCTCGACGGGATGGGGCACAATGGCCGGGGTGGCTATCTGGACCGGTTGGCGCGGGACAAGGCGGGGCGGAGCAATCTGGAGCGGACTGTCGAGGCCATCGCGACTGAAGTGGACGAGATCACCCGACGCGCGCCATCCGGGCCAACAGCACCGGCTGCCGGCGGTGTGCAGGACGCGGAAGGTCCAGCGTAACCGGATCGGCGGCTTTGCCCCTGTTGCACAAGGGAATCACGCAAGTCCTTTCTGAAGGCCGCCTCCAAATTGTTTGAAAAATCAGCAGATTTTTGAGATACTTCGCGCGCGGCAAGTGGGGCAGGGCGCCTCTCCCGCCGTACGCTCGGCCGTGCATCGGCCCACAAAAAGGAGAGACCTATGAGCGAGACTGACACCCCGGCGGCCGAACCGGCCAAGACCGGGTCCGGCTGGTTCACCTTCTTCGGTATCCTGGCCATCATTGCCGGCGTGATCGCGATCATGTTCCCGCTGGTATCCTCCATCGCCATCAAGCTGGTCATCGGCTGGACCTTCCTGTTCTTCGGGATCGGCTACCTGATCCACGCATTTTCCGCCGCGGGCTGGAAAGGCAAGCTGATGGACGTGCTGCTTGGCATCCTGTTCATCATCGTGGGCGGCTGGCTGGCCTTCAACATCCTTGAAGGGCTGATCGCGCTGACAATCATGATTTCCGCCAGCTTCATCGTGCAGGGCATCGTCGAGATCGGCGCCTCCTTCCAGATGAAGCCCGAAAAGGGCTGGGGCTGGTTCCTCTTCTCCGGCATCATCGCGGTGGTGGCCGGTGTGATGATTTTCCTTGGCCTGCCCTCGACGGCCGCCTGGGCACTTGGCCTTCTGGCCGGCGTGAACATGATCACCTCCGGCATGTCCTTCCTCGCCCTGGCATCGGCCATGCGCGCGGCGGCCTGACCGACCTGGACTGATCCGATTGTGCGGGCGCACCCACGGGTGCGCCCGTTTGCATTTGACGGGCCGTCCTGCTTGGCGGAGCGCGGTTCGCACCTATATCGCGGGCCATGGCGCAACCGGCGCCGCTATGCTACCCAAGCCCTTCTTTGATCCCTTTTGAGCTTTTACCTGCCGTGACCCAAGTTCCGACGGACACAGAGAACAGTTTGACCCTCAGCCGGAGCGCCCGTCTGAGTGTGGCCCCGATGATGGACTGGACAGACCGTCATTGCCGCTATCTGCACCGGCTCCTGAGCCGCCATGTACTGCTCTATACCGAAATGGTGACGGCACCTGCCGTGCTGCACGGGGATCCGGACCACCTGCTCGGCTTCGATGCGGCCGAACATCCCGTGGCGCTGCAACTGGGCGGGTCGGACCCTGCGGAACTGGCGGCGGCCACGAAGATTGCGGTTGCGCGCGGCTATGACGAGGTGAACCTCAATGTCGGCTGCCCGTCTGACCGGGTGCAGTCGGGCCGGTTCGGCGCGGTTCTGATGCAGGAACCGGCGCTTGTCGCCGCCTGTGCCGCTGCCATGCAGGAAGCCGCTGGCGACGTGGAGGTGACGGTCAAGTGCCGCATCGGCGTGGACGAGCAAGAACCGCGCGAGGTCCTGCCCGATTTCCTTGCCCGCGTGTCGGCGGCCGGTATCCGCCGTTTCTCGATCCACGCCCGCAAGGCCTGGCTGCAGGGGCTGAGCCCGAAGGAGAACCGGGACATCCCGCCGCTCGACTACGGGCTGGCGCTGGAGATGGTCGGCCTGTTTCCGGGACTGGAGATATCGGTCAACGGCGGGATTGCCTCGCTCGACGCGGCCGAAGAGTTTCTCGATCAGGGATTTCACGGGGTGATGATCGGCCGGGCCGCCTATCACAGTCCTACCGATATTCTGGCAGCGGCGGACCGGCGCATCTACGGGGCACCGGGACCGGATCGCGATCCGTTCGATGTGGTGGAGGCGATGATCCCCTATATCGAGGCGCAACTGGCCGCGGGCCAGCGGCTCAACCGGATCACGCGGCATATGCTGGGACTGTTCGCAGGCCGCCCCGGCGCGCGCCAGTGGCGGCGCGTCCTGTCCGAAGGCGCGCATCTGCCCGATGCCGGACCGGCGCTGGTGCTGGAGGCACGCGATGCGGTGCTTCAGGCGCAGAACGCAGCCGCCTGACCGGCGCTGAAGGTCTGTCCCCATTGCCAAGGCGCGGCGATCAGGCTAGGGGCAGGGGACGCGCCAGACAGAAAGCCCTGACATGCTTGACCTTCTTCCCCTTCTTGCCCTGATGATCGTGGTCGGCGGGGTGGCCGGCGTCATTGCCGGGTTGCTCGGCGTCGGCGGCGGGATCGTGCTTGTCCCGGTCTTTTTCTACACGTTCACGGCCCTCGGCTATACCACGCCCTACATGATGCAGATCGCCATCGCGACCTCGCTGGCGACCATCGTCGTGACCTCCGCCCGGTCGGTCATGTCGCACAACAAGAAAGGCGCCGTGGACTGGTTGATCCTGCGCGGCTGGGCGCCGGGCATCGCGGTCGGTGCGATCATCGGCGTGCTGGTCGTGGGGCGGCTGGAAAGCCGCACGCTGATGGCGCTCTTCGGCATCCTTGGTCTGTGCGTGTCGGCCTATATGGCGTTCGGACGCAGCGAGTGGCGGCTCGGCGACGTGATGCCGACCGGCATCCGGCGGGCGCTGACCGCACCTGTCATCGGGCTCCTGTCGGTGATGATGGGCATCGGCGGCGGCAGTTTCGGCGTGCCGCTGATGACGCTCTACGGCACGCCCATCCACCGCGCAGTGGCAACGGCGGCCGGTTTCGGACTCATCATCTCGGCCCCGTCGGTGATCGGGTTCCTGTTCACGGGCTGGGGCACGCCCGGGCGGCCGGAATATTCGGTCGGACTGGTCAATATCCCGGTCTTTCTCGTCATCATCTGCATGACGATGCTGACCGCGCCGCTTGGCGTGAAACTGGCCCATGCGCTGAACCCGAAACCGCTCAAGCGGATTTTCGCGATCTTCATCGGATTGGTGGCGCTGCGGATGCTGATAAGCGCGTTCGGCGCCTGACGGGCAGGGATCAGTTCCGCAGGAGCATCCGGTCCTTGCGGATGACCGTTTCCTGCAGTTCCTCAAGGAAGCTCATGCCCAGAAGAGAGCTGTGCAATTCGCCCCGCTGGGCGATGGCGCCGCGGATGTTCTGCGCCCGCACCCCGTCGACCGAAATCATGTCGAACGTGTAGGGCGCGACCTTGGAGCGGCCGCCCGCAGTCGTGACCGGCACCGAGAAATCGAGCGCGTCCATGTCGACGCCGATCCGTTCGGCATCGTCGTAACGCAGAAGCACGATGGACGCACCGGTATCGACCAGCAGGCCGACATCGGTGCCGTTGATGCTGGCAAGCGCGCGGAAATGCCCGTCCCATGCGCGCTTGATCGAGGTTTCCGCACCGATACTGGCCACTGCCACGACCGGCGTCGGCTCCGCG
The DNA here is from genome assembly GCF_009833495.1 of Oceanomicrobium pacificus. Lineage (GTDB taxonomy): Bacteria > Pseudomonadota > Alphaproteobacteria > Rhodobacterales > Rhodobacteraceae > Oceanomicrobium > Oceanomicrobium pacificus. The sequence goes on from NZ_WUWG01000003.1 coordinate 389,652, forward strand.
CGGCCCGCCTTGATCCGGGCATAGTCGGAAATCTCGTCCCGGAACTCGAGCGCGGCCAGCAGACCCAGCACCGTCACGATCATCAGGCTGTTCATCAGGGCGACCGGCAGGTGGGGCGAGATGAGATGCGCGAAGCGTCCGATCAGGAAGCCGCCAAGGAGCAGGAGCACCAGTCCGAGCCAGACCATGTCCTGCCCGCCACTGACAAGCGCCGGCAATTCATCGCGAAAAACCACCGCGAGACCGACCAGCGTAAGAGCGTAAAAAAGGCGTGAATTCATGGACCTGTCTCGTTTTCAGTCGAGTATAGGCTAAAATGCGCGCAAGGGAATCCGAAACTGTGCCAGCACGTTGAAACTGTGACTCAATTGCCGCGCTTCGAAGATGCGCCCCGCGTGCGTCCGCCGCGGCGCGTGCCCTTGATCCGGTCCTCGCGGTTGGGCAGGTCCGCCATCAATGCCCGCCGCGCCTCCGGCTCCATTTTCGACCAGTCGGAAATCTCGGCGATCGTCCGGTAGCATCCCATGCACAGGCCCGAAGGCGGATGGATGACGCAGACCCGCACGCAGGGGCTTTCCACCTCGCGGCGTGACCAGATCGCGTCGTCATTCATCTGCCCGAAGCTCCCAGATGGGCGATCCGGTCGAGGAACCCCTGCAGGATGAAGGAGGCGGCGACATGGTCGATCACCTCGGCGCGGCGGCGGCGTGATGTGTCTGCCTCGAGCAATGCCCGCTCGGCGGCGACGGTTGAGAGCCGTTCGTCCCAGAAGGTGATCGGCAGATCGGTGACGCCAGACAGGTTGCGCGCAAAGGCCCGCGTCGACTGGCAGCGCGGCCCTTCCGACCCGTCCATGTTGAGTGGTAGCCCGAGCACCAGTCCGCCGATCTCGCGATGGGAGAGGATTGACAGGAGCGCCGCGCTGTCGACCCCGAATTTCTTCCGCCGGATCGTCTCGAGCGGGGAGGCCACCTGCCGCAGCCGGTCTGACACGGCAATGCCGATCGTCTTCTCGCCGAAATCGAGCCCGGCCAGCGCGCGCATCGGGGCGGTTGCGGACAGGAACGCCGCCGGATCGTCATGCAGGCTCAATTCGCAACCTCCGCATCCTGCGCGGCGCGGCGCAATTCAAGAAGCGCGGCTTCGTCCCCTACGTAGGCCTCACGGGCCGCGGCCCAGGCATCCGACGCATTGCGGGTCTGACCGAGCACACCATAGGCGCGGATGAGTTGTGCCCATTCCGCAGCTGTTCCGCCCTCGGTCGAAAGGCGCTCCTGCAGGCCCGCGACCATGCCTTCGATCATCGCTGCGCGGTCGCCCGCGGACATCTCGGCCGCCGCCTCCATGTCGGATCCACTGGGCCCGGCCAATTCCGGCGCTGTCGGCGCGGTGGGGCCGCCATCGCCCGGCATCAGGTCGCCGATCTGGCTGCGGATCGTCTGGACCCACGGCGCGTCGTCCGGACCTTCCTCAAGCAGGCGCATCCAGAGCTGGAGCGCGAGTTCCGTCTGTCCGGCCTGCGCAAGGGCAAGGCCTGAGTAATAGCGGGGCTGCGGCAGGGTCGGATCCTGCGCCAGAGCGATCGCCAGCGCCCGCTCCGCTTCGGGCGAGACATAGCCGCCCGCCGCGAGGATCATGAATTCCGCAAGATCGGAAAATTCCGCCGCGCCCGCATCCTCGTTCATGATCTCGATCACCCGCTGCTGGGCGCGGCGCGCTTCTGCGAACCTGCCGAGACGGGCGAGGTTCTGCGACAGCAGCACATGGCCGCGCAAGTCGTCAGGCCGGTCGGCGAGAACCTCCTCAAGCTGGTCGACCAGCGGCACGAGCGCTGGGTCGACCCCGTCGGGCACAGAGTCATCGGGAAGACCGCGGATCTGGGCAACCATATCCTCGGCCTCGGCCTGACGCGGGCGGTTTTCGCGCGCCTCGGCCAGTTGCGCGAGCCGTGGACCAAGCGGCTGGTCGGGAAGGCTCGGCGTGCCGATCTGGGCATAAAGCCCCCAGCTGAGCGCTGCGAGCAGGACCAGCACCGCGACGGCGGCAATCCGTGTGGCACCGCGGGGTGCATCTTGGGCAAGGGACCCGGCCGGCGCCTTGCGCTCCTCCTGGTCGGCGCGCAAGAGGCGGCGGGCCACTTCGGCGCGGCTGCGCTCGGCTTCCTCCGCCGACAGGATGCCCCGGTCGAGATCCTTGTCCAGTTCCGCCAGTTGGTCGAGATAGACCTGCCGGTCATAGGCTTCGCGCGCCGCATCTCCCCCGCGGCGGCGCAACAGCGGCAGCAGGATGGCCAGAAGGGCGATCAGGAACAGAAGGGCGGACAGGATCCACAACATGGGCGGCGGCTTTCGACCTGAAGTCAGAGTGGCCAGACCCTAACCATCGCGCCGCCGCCCGCGCAAGGGCAGGCCGCCGCGCGTTTTGGCGCAGCAGGGCACGATGTCGCGATCAGGCGATGACATGCCGCTGGCAAGGAACAGCCCGCGGCCGGCTCTGGGCATATGTCGATCAGGGGTTGCGTCCGCCCGCGGGACGCGCACCATGGCACCTGTTGCCCCGCTGTCGGAGGAGCGAACCCGTTGAAGAAATATTCCGTCTTCTCGTTGGCGCGCGAGGCCCTGCGCTACCATAGCGGATGGGAGCGTGCCTGGGCATCGCCGGACCCGAAAGCCGAATATGACACGATCATTGTCGGCGCCGGTGGGCACGGTCTGGCGACCGCCTACTATCTGGCCAAGGAACACGGGATCACCAATGTTGCCGTGCTGGAAAAAGGCTGGCTCGGCGGCGGCAATACCGGGCGCAACACCACGATCATCCGGTCGAATTACCTCCAGCCGGAAAGTGCGGCCATCTACGAGAAAGCGCGCGGCCTTTATGAAGGGCTGAGCCAGGAGCTCAATTTCAACATCATGTTCTCGCCACGCGGGGTGATGATGCTCTGCCAGACCCAGCATGAGCTGCGGGCCATGCAGCGCACTGCCCATGCCAACCGGCTGGCCGGGATCGAGACGGAAATGGTCTCACCCGAACGGGTCAAGGAGATCGTGCCGATCATCGAGATCGACGGGCCGCGATTTCCGGTGCTGGGCGGGCTCTGGCAGCCGCGCGGCGGCACGGCGCGGCACGATGCGGTGGCCTGGGGCTATGCGCGGGGCGCCTCGGCGCGCGGGGTGGACATCATCCAGCAATGCGCCGTGACCGGCATCGACCGGGACGCGTCGGGCGTCACCGGCGTGCAGACGACCCGCGGACCGATCCGGTGCAAGAAGCTCTGCATCGTGGTGGCGGGGTCATCCGGCGTGCTGGCCGATATGGCGGGCTTCCGCCTGCCGGTCGAATCCGTGGCGCTGCAGGCACTCGTCTCCGAGCCGGTCAAGCCTTGTATGGACTGTGTGGTGATGGCCAATACGGTCCACGGTTACATGAGCCAGTCCGACAAGGGCGAGATGGTGATTGGTGGCGGCGCGGACGGGTTCAACAACTACACCCAGCGCGGGTCATTCCAGCATCTGGAGGAAACCGTACGTGCGCTGATCGAGACCTTCCCGATGATCTCGCGCCTCAAGATGCTGCGGCACTGGGGCGGGATCGTGGACATGACCGGCGACCGGTCCCCGATCATCGGCCAGACACCGGTGCCGGGCATCTTCATCAATTGCGGCTGGGGCACGGGCGGGTTCAAGGCGATCCCGGGGTCCGGATGGGCCACGGCCGAGATGCTCGCCAAGGGCACGCCCGGCACGCTGGCGGCGCCATTCTCGCTCGACCGGTTCACCGAAGGGCGGATGATCGACGAATCCGTCGCCGCCGCGGTGGCGCATTGATGGGCGCGGTGATGATGGGAGGTGGACCTGCCGGATGCGTTCCGGGGTCGGGCACAGAGCGGGCGTGGGGTGGTGTCAAGTCGCCCTGTCTTGCGTCCGAACAGGGCAACACCGCACCCTTTGGGGGCGCGGTGTCCGCCACGATTTGCCCAGTGTCAGCCGTAACGGCCGAAATCGTAGCTTCTCGCGTCCGAATTGCGCATCGCACCACGGATGCGCACCATCACGACGACGAGCGCCACGATACCGGCATACATGAGGATCTGATTCTGGTTGGCCGTCGTTTCAATGCCGAAACCGTCATTGAACACGATGCCGATCTGGTCCTGAACGAAACTGGACGTCTTCTGAAGATCGGACAGAATCCGATCGAAACTTATATTCATTGCATCGCCCCCACGAAACCCAATGAATGTTACCGATTACTGTGCGGACAGGATAGCGAACCCGACCCGACAGCGCAAGATTCAGTTTCCGACACAAGGGTTAACCTTGCGTTGAGAGCGAAATCGCGGCGCGCGCTCAGGTTGCAGGGGCGAGGACGGAGCCAATGCTGATACTCAGATGCCCCTATTGCGGGGTGGATGCCGAGGAAACCGATCTGGCGCCGGGCGGCGAGGCGCATCTGACGCGCCACGGGCCGGGATCGGACGATGCGGAGTTCCGCGACTACCTGTTCCAGCGGCGCAATCCGCGCGGCGTGCATTTCGAACGCTGGCGCCATGCGTTCGGCTGCGGAAAATGGTTCCATGCGGCGCGCTGCACCCAGACGCTGGAAGTGTTCGGCACCTACAGCGCGCAATGTTCCGAACCGCCCGAGGAGATCATGACGGCGATCCGCACCCGCCGCCCGGACTGGGAGATGCCCGCATGAGCAGCCGACTGGCCACCGGCGGCCGCCGGATCGATCGCAGCAAGCGCCTGTCCTTCAGCTTCAACGGGACAAAACTTACCGGATTTGAGGGGGACACGCTGGCATCGGCTCTGCTCGCCAACGGGCAGGACCTTGTCGGGCGCAGTTTCAAATACCACCGGCCGCGCGGTATCGTGGCTGCCGGGGCGGAGGAGCCGAACGCGCTCGTGGCGTTGGGGCAGGGCGACCGGATGGAGCCGAACCAGCGCGCCACGATCACGGAGCTTTTCGACGGGCTATCCGCCCGGTCGCAGAACCACTGGCCAAGCCTCCAATTCGATATCGGCGCCATCAATGCGCGCCTGTCGCGGTTCCTGCCGGCTGGCTTTTACTACAAGACCTTCATGCAGCCGCGCGCGGCCTGGAAGCATCTGTTCGAGCCGGTGATCCGCAAATCCGCGGGCCTCGGACCAGCACCCACGCAGGGCGATCCTGACCGGTATGAATATTTCTACGCCCATACGGATGTGCTTGTCGCGGGCGGCGGGATTGCCGGACTGGCGGCGGCACGGGCGGCGGCCGAGGCAGGTGCACGGGTGCTGCTCGTCGAGCAGGACAGCCGCTTCGGCGGGCGCAGCGCGACCGACGGGGTGGTGATCGACGGCACGGATGCAGAGGCGTGGGTTGCAGAGCAGGTGGCGGCGCTGTCGGCCATGCCGAATGTCGATCTGCGGCTCCGGACCATGGCCGCAGGGGTCTACGATCACGGCTATGTCACGCTTTACGAGCGGGCCGGGGACAGGGATCCGGGCGCGGCCCCCGTGCGGCACCGGCTCTGGCGGGTGCGTGCCGGCCGGACCGTGACCGCCACCGGCGCGATCGAGCGGCCGATCTCCTTTGCCGGGAACGACCGGCCGGGGGTGATGCTGGCCTCCGCGGTGCGGGACTATATCGACCTCTATGCGGTCAGCCCCGGCGACCGGACCGTGGTCGTCACCGCAACCGATGACGGCTATCGCACGGCGCTGGCGGTCCGCGACGCGGGGCTCGATGTGCCGGCGGTGCTCGACACCCGGCCGGACCCGAAAGGCCCGCTCGTCGATGCGGTCCGCGCGCGCGGCATCCGGGTCGAGGCGGGACGCGGGATCGCCAAGGTGCGCGGCACGCGGCGGGTCACGGGTGTCGATATCTGCGCCCAGGCGGGCGAGGGCGCGGTGATCGAGCATGTCCCTTGCGAATGCGTGGCCATGGCGGGGGGCTGGTCGCCGGTTGTCCACCTTTGGTCCCATTGCGGGGGCAAGCTGCTCTGGGACGAGACGGCACATCATTTCCGGCCCGATCCGGACCGGCCGCCCACAGGCGCGGACGGGCAGGGTTTTGCCGTGACCGCCGGCACGGCTTCGGGCCCGATGGACACGGGCGCCGCGCTGGCTGATGCGGTCGAGGCCGGCCACCGCGCCGCAAAGGCGCTCGGCCATGACAAGGGGGCGCCGCGCATTCCGCAGGCCGACGGCACAGCCGACGGCCCGCCGGCCGCCGTCTGGATGATGCCGCATGGCGCGGGGCCGGAACTGCGCGGCAAGGCCTTCCTCGATTTCCAGAATGACGTGAAAGTGTCCGACGTGCAGCTGGCCGCGCAGGAGGGCTACCAGAGCGTCGAGCATACCAAGCGCTACACCACGCTCGGCATGGCGACTGATCAGGGTAAGCTGAGCAATATCAATGGTCTTGCCATTCTTTCTGACAGTCTGGGTGCCCCGATACCGGAGGTGGGCACAACGACATTCCGCCCGCCCTACACCCCGATCTCTCTGGGGGCCGTGGCGGGCGAGGCGCGCGGATCGCTCTTCAAGCCGGTGCGCCGCACGCCGATCCATGACTGGCACGCGGATGCCGGCGCGGTCTGGGAGCCGGTCGGCGACTGGCGCCGCCCCTATTGCTACCCGAAGGACGAAGAGAGCCACCGCGACGCGGTCAACCGCGAGATCACAGCAACGCGGAGCGGTGTTGGCCTGCTCGACGCCTCGACGCTCGGCAAGATCATCGTCTCGGGTCCGGACGCGGCGGCCTTCCTCGACCTGACCTACACCAACATGATGTCGAGCCTGAAGGTCGGGCGCTGCCGCTACGGACTGATGTGCACCGAGAACGGCTTCCTGTTCGATGACGGGGTGGTCGTGCGCCTGTCGGAGGACAGTTTCCTCTGCCACACCACATCCGGCGGGTCGGACCGTGTGCATGCCTGGATGGAGGAATGGCTCCAGACCGAATGGTGGGACCTGAAAGTCTGGACGAGCAATGTCACCGAACAGTTCGGCCAGATCGCGATTGTCGGTCCCAAGGCGCGCAGCGTGCTGGAGCGGCTCGGCGGTATGGACCTGTCGGCCGAAGCGCTGCCCTTCATGGCGATGGCCGAAGGCACGCTCGGCGGGATCGGCGTGCGGATCTTCCGCATCTCATTCTCGGGCGAGCTGAGCTATGAGATCGCCGTGCCGGCGGGACGCGCACGCGCGCTCTGGGACATGCTTCTCGCAGAAGGCGCGGCGGACGGGATCACACCCTACGGCACCGAGGCGCTGCACGTGATGCGGGCCGAGAAGGGCTATATCATGATCGGCGACGAAACTGACGGCACCGTCATCCCGCAGGACCTCAACCTCGGCTGGGCGGTCTCGAAGAAGAAGTCCGACTTCATTGGCAAGCGCGCGATGGAACGTTCTGCGCTCACCGATCCGGATCGCAAGCAGCTTGTCGGGTTGGAAACCGAGGATCCGGCGCTGGTGCTGCCGGACGGCGCGCATGCCGTATCGGGCCAGACCAACAGGTTCGGCCAGCAGGAAACGCTCGGGCATGTGACCTCGACCTACTGGTCGCCGACACTGAACCGCTCGATTGCCATGGCACTCGTTTCGGGCGGGTCGCGGCGGATGGGCGAGACACTCGATTTCAGCCTCGAGGATGGCAGGATCGCGAAGGCCCGCGTGGTCGATCCGGTCTTCCTCGACAAGGACGGGGAGCGGCAGAATGTCTGAGGCGGTCACAGCGCTTGCGGGCGCAACCTATGAGGGCGCGGTCACGGTCGCCGACGGCGGGCTGACCGGCATGGTGCAACTGCGCGCCGATCTGGCCGACGCCGCGGTCGCGACAGCGGTGAAGGCCGCCACGGGTGCGGATCTGCCGGACAGGCGCCGCATCAGTGCCGCGAAAGAGCAGCGCCTGCTCTGGATGAGCCCCGACGAACTTCTGATCCTGACCGATCATGGGGCGGCGCCTGATCTGGTGAAGCGGCTCTCCACTGAGTTGACCGGCCAGCATGCGCTGGTGCTCGACCTGTCGGACGCGCGGTCGCGCATCCGCCTGTCGGGGCAGGGCGTGCGCGAGGTGCTCGCCAAGGGCGCGCCGGTCGACCTTGCACCGGGCCGTTTCGAACCCGGCGAGGTGCGGCGCACCCGGATCGGCCAGATCGCGGCGGCCTTCTGGCTCCTGTCGGAAACGGAAGCCGAGGTGATCTGCTTCCGTTCGGTCGCGCCCTTCCTCTTCGACTGGCTGTCGACCGCTGCGCGTCCCGGAAGCCTGCCCGGCCATTTCCGTTAGGTCACCTTCGGCGCACAGCCGATTCCGCTCCGATTGGAGGGTCATGCATCTTGACCTTCCGGCAGGTGTGCATAAGGGTTGAACGCTGGAATACCACTGTCCACGGGAGACAAAAATGAAACGTATCACGATGGCCGCCGCGGCAGCCATGACCCTTGCCGGTGCCGCTCAGGCCGCAGATCTGAAAATCTGTGTCGAGGGTGCCTATCCTCCGTTCTCCGAAACCTCCGCCTCCGGAGAGGTCGTCGGCTTCGACATCGACATCGCCAACGCTCTTTGCGCCGACATGGGCAAGGAATGCGAAATGGTGAAAACCGACTGGGACGGCATCATTCCCGCGCTTCTGGAAAAGAAATGCGACGCGATCATCGCGTCGATGTCGATCACCGACGAGCGCAAGCAGGTCATCGACTTTTCCGAGAAATATTACAACACGCCGGCCCGTTTCGTCGGCAAAGAGGGCATGACGGCTGACGATCTGGCGGGCAAGACCGTCGGTGTGCAGCGCGGCACCATCCACCAGGATTTCATGGAAGGCGAGTTCGGCGATGTGGAGCTGAAGCTCTACGGCTCGCAGGATGAAGCCTATCTCGACCTCGTGGCCGGCCGCGTCGACGCGCTGATGGCCGACAGCATCGCGATCCTCGACGGCTTCCTGAACACCGACAATGGTGCGGGCTTCGCCTTCTTCGGCGACAGCTACTCGATCCCGGAATATCACGGCAACGGTGCCGGTGTGGGCGTGCGCAAGGAAGATACCGAGCTGCGTGACGCGATCACCGCCTCGATCAAGGCGATCCGTGACAGCGGCGAGTACGAGTCGATCAACGGCAAATATTTCGACTTCGACATCTACGGCGGCTGACCGCCCCCTGAACCCGGCTGATGCCCGCGTGACCGCGCGGGCATCGGCATATGAACATGCTCATTCTCATCGATTATATTCCGCTGTTGTTGCGCGGCGCCGTCGTCACGATCTCGCTGGCCCTGCTGGGCCTGTTGCTGGCGACGGTTCTGGGTGCGCTCGGGGCTGCCGGCAAGCTGTCGGGCGGCCGGATCGCCGGGGCGCTTGTCCGGCTCTATACGACCATCGTGCGCGGTGTGCCGGACCTCGTGCTGATCCTGCTCATCTATTTCGGCGGCCAGCGGCTGGTGAACACTGTCGGTGACCTGTTCGGCGCGGACTATATCGAACTGTCGAAATTCGGGGCCGGTGTCCTGTCGATCGGCTTCATCTACGGCGCCTATCTGACCGAAACGTTCCGCGGCGCCTATATGACGATCCCGCGCGGGCAGGTGGAAGCGGCGCAGTCGCTTGGGATGGGCGCGCTTGCCACGCTCTGGACCGTGTCGATCCCGCAGTTGGTGCGCTTCGCGCTGCCGGGCTACGCGAATGTCTGGCAGGTGCTTGTCAAATCCACCGCGGTTGTGTCGATCATCGGGTTGGAGGACCTTGTGGGCCTCGCCAATGACGCGGGCAAGACGGTGCGCGAACCATTCATCTTCTTCTCGGCCGTGCTTGTGGCCTATCTCTTCTTCACCTGGGTGTCCCAGCAGATCTTCAACAATCTGGAACGGCGCTACGCGCTCAGGGGGCATGATGCGGGTTGATCTTGTCCTTCAGAACTGGGAGCTCTTCGCGGGCGGTGTCTGGGTCACCGCGCAACTGACCTTCCTGTCGCTTTTCTTCGGCTTCTGCATCGCGCTGCCCTGCGGTCTGGCACGGGCGCGGCGCGTGGGCTGGGCCTCGCCGCTCATCAACGGATATGTCTACCTGTTTCGCGGCACGCCGCTCCTCGTGCAGACCTACCTGATCTATTACGGGCTCTCGCAATTCGAATTCATCCGCGACAGCTGGGCGTGGATTTTCCTGCGCGAGGCATGGTGGTGCGCGCTCATCGCATTCACGCTCAATTCGGGCGCCTACGCGACCGAAATCATCCGCGGCGCGGTGGAGACCACACCGAAAGGCGAGACCGAGGCCGCGACGGCGCTCGGACTGGCGCCGCGTCAGGTGACATGGCTTGTGCTGATCCCTTCCGCGTTGCGGCGCGCGCTGCCGCAATATGGCAACGAGGTCGTCTTCATGCTGCATGGCTCGGCGGTGGCCAGCGTCATCACCATTCAGGACATTCTGGGAGCGGGACGCACGCTCAACGCGCGCTATTATGTCGCCTATGAAGGGTTCATCACGGCGGCGCTCCTTTACATGGCGATCACCTTCACGCTGGTGATGATCTTCCGCCAGCTGGAGAAACGCTACCTGCGGCACCTGAATATCCGGCCCGCCAAGAAAAGCCATGCAATTCCCGCATAGCGGCTTTCGACTTTTTTGCACTGCAACAGAGCCGGTGGTCGCCTTACGTTGAGGTCAACAGATTCAAGCGCGCCCGGTGACCGGGCCGCGAACCGGAGACCTCGACATGAGCCAGTATGATTTCCGTGTGCCGGACATTAACGAGCGCGAAGCCTATATCGCCCGCGCCCACGAAATGCGCGCCGAAGCCGTGCGCGACAGCTTCAAGGCCCTCGGCCGCGCCATGACCGCAGCGATCCGCTCGGTTGCGACCCTCTTCAAGCGTCCGACGCACGCCTGACACCCTATTCAAAGTTCCTCCCTAGACTTGGGCCGTCCCGGACGGCCCATTTTTTTTGGCTGCAGGAAAAAAAGGCCGGCAATTGCCGGCCCCCAATGTAAGACTTTCTATCAGTCTGCCCTCAAACCGAGAAACATCCCTGCTTGATGCCGGCTTGTGTGAGCGCTTCGTAGTGACCCTTGGTCGACGCGAGTTCATTCTCATGATCGTCGCCGGTGGCAAGAAGAAATGCGGCAGGCCAGAACAGAACAATTGCAACGCCTGTTGCCACGGCATCGCTCGTCGCCTTGCTTTGCTGGTCATCAGCCAACTTGTTGACACGGGTTGCAATGGCATTGCGTTCCGAAACGATCTCGCCACAGTTTTTGGAGGAGTAGACGGTCGGGCTTACATAATCCGCGCTGATCTTATCTGGGGATTTTGCGCATGCTGTCAGGGTCAAGGCGATCAGACACGCGCCGGCTGTTACTTTCTTCATTGGTCTTCCTTACTCATTAATGCCCCAATGAGTGGCGCGATTGCGCGTGGGGCAGGACGCGGTTCACCATCCTGCCCGGCTCGCAATCGGCAGTGTTGCACTAATCCGACGCAAAAAATGAGAACCTTGATTTAGGTCAAATTTGCTCACCTTTTTATGGCGCCGATGTTTGACCTTGGGTCGTAAGGAGACCCGCAACGCAAGCCACCCCCGGCTTCAATCGGTCTTTCCCATCACGCGCCGCCGCGTTAGGAGACAGGCATGAGCGACATTCAGACACCGACCGTTCGGCTGAAGCCGAAAATCTCGCCGCGGCAGATCCGATTCGGCGCGCCGTGGATCTTTGCCGACCAGCTGGTGCTCGACCGGCGCAGCCGCAATATCGCACCCGGTGCAATCGTTGCGGTCGAGGATGGCAACCGCCAGCCGCTCGGCTACGGCGCTTTCAATGCCAATTCGAAGATCGCCGTGCGGATGTTGGGCCTTGGCCCGGTGGAGGATGTTGATGCGGACTGGTTCGAAGCCCGGTTCGCCCGCGCCGCCGCCTTGCGGGACAGGCTTTACGATGCGCCCTACTACAGGCTCGTCCATGCCGAGGCGGATGGGATGCCGGGGCTGATCGTCGACCGGTTCGGCGATGCGGCGGTCGTGCAGCCGAACGCGGCCTGGACGGACTCGCATCTGGACGCGCTTTGCGCCGGGCTGCAAAAAGCCGTTCCGGTCAGCACCATCGTGATGAACGGCAGCGGGCGGGCGCGCAAGCTCGAAGGGCTCGACGAGCGGGTCGATCTATTGGCAGGGCAGTTGGACGGGCCGCTGGCCGTGCCGATGAATGGTGCGACATACATGGCGGACCTGATCGGCGGCCAGAAGACGGGGCTCTTCTACGACCAGCGGCCGAACCATGCCTTTGCGGCACGGTTGGCGGGCGGTCAGGATGTGCTCGATGTGTTTTCCCATGTCGGCGGTTTCTCTCTCGCAGCGCTGGCGGCAGGCGCCGCTTCGGCCACGGCGGTTGACGGGTCGGCTTCGGCGCTCGAACTGGCTGAAGCCGGCGCGAAAACCTCCGGCACGGCAGACCGTTTCACCACACGGCGCGGGGATGCATTCGCGGAGATGGAGGCGCTTGCAGCCGAGGACCGGCAGTTCGGCCTCGTGATCTGCGATCCGCCTGCCTTTGCACCGGCCAAGCCGGCGCTGGAGGCCGGATTGCGCGCCTATGAACGTGTCGCGCGGCTCGGCACCGGACTGGTGGCGCCCGGCGGCTATCTTGTACTCTGCTCCTGCAGCCATGCGGCCGATCTGGCAAAGTTCCGAGAGGTTTCGCTGAAAGGCGTCGGCCGGGCCGGTCGCCGCGCGCAGATCCTGCATGTGGGCGAGGCGGGGCCGGACCATCCGGTCCATCCGCATCTGGCCGAAAGCAGCTACCTGAAAGCCGTCTTCCTGCGGCTCGACTGATGCGCGCGGTCCTCGATGCCTGCGTGCTGTTCCCGACCGTGCTCCGCGAGATCCTGACGGGTGTCGCGGCCGAGGGCGGTTATGCGCCGCTCTGGTCGCCGCGCATCCTCGAGGAATGGCGCCGCGCCGCGCTGCGGCTGCCCGACCCGGCGGCCGGTGCCATCGCGGAAGGGGAAATCGCGCTTCTGAATACGGCCTTCCCCGGCGCCAGCATCGCCATCGACCAGGCAACCGAGGCCACGCTCGACCTGCCGGATGCAAATGACCGCCATGTGCTGGCCGCCGCGATCGACGGTCAGGCATCGCTGATCGTGACCCATAACCTGCGGGATTTCCCGCTGCGCAGGCTGGCCGCGTCGGGCGTGCGCCCGGTCAGCCCCGATCAGTTCCTGCTGGCCGATATGGACCTGTCGCTGGTCGAGGCTGTCGTGGCCCAAGTGCAGGCCCGGACGGAGAAGATTTCGGGGCGCGAGCAGCCGCTCCGGCCGCTCCTGCGGCGGGCGGGGCTGCCGCGGCTCGGCAAGGCGCTCGGCTGATCAGCCCTCCCGGGCGGTGGTCCATCCCGCTTCGAGCCTGCGCAGCGCCGCGATCCGCTTTTCGGTCTGTGGGTGGCTCGACAGCCAGACCGGACCGCCCTGACCACCCATGCCGGTCATCCGGTCGAGTTTCTCGAAGAGCGCAATCTGGGGGGCAACGCCGATCCCTGCCTTTGTGAGGAGCGCAGCGGCATAGGCATCGGCCTCGAACTCGTCCTGCCGCGACAGGGTCGCCGTCAGGAGCGTCACCAGGCCCTGCGCGATCCACGGTCCGACCACCGGCACCAGCCGCCCGATCACCATGGTCAGCACCACGCGGATGGCATTCTGGGCGCTGAAGTCGATCATCCGCCGGCGCGCATGGCCGAGCGCCACATGACCCAGTTCATGCGCGATGACGGAGGAGAGTTCCGCCGCCGACACCGCGCCCGACTGGTATTTGCGCAAGAAGCCGCGGGTGATGAAAACGCGCCCGTCAGGGGCCGCGAGCCCGTTTACCGGTTCGATTTCATAAACGTAAACAGGAACCTCCTTGACGCCCAGTTCCTGCGCCATCCGCGCGGTCAGGGCGTTTAGGATCGGATCGCTCAGGCGGGAGGACTTGCGGTCGAGGTCGCGTTTCAGCCGGTTGGCCGAGAAAAGATACATGACAAGCCCGACCGCGACGGCGATCAGGATCGGGGCCAGCCTCAGCATGATGTTACCTCATCCATGCTGCATATATGGGGTCTTCGCGCGCCATGTCATCATAGAGCCAGACCATCCGGTCGATGAACCACATCTTGCCGCCGAAGGCGAGCGCAAGGCCGAAGAGCGTCAGCCCGCCCGCATGGGTCCAGAGCCCCCAGACGAGAAAGAGCAGCCCGGCGGCCGCCACCCAGACCAGCAGTTGCGCCATCCGTTCGTGATGGGGCGGGATCGGGCGCTCGGCACGCGCCAGCCAGACGCGCTCACCCATCACGCCGCGTGCCGGCCAGGACCGGGTGGATTCCGGCGGACCGAAAGCGCGTGGATTGATCGCGGTCCAGAACGCGATCAGCCCCAGCGGCAGGAGCGTCCACCAGCCCATCGCGGGCGCGAACCACAGGACCAGCGTCACGGCGGGCAGGATCGGGATGCGGGTCCAGACGCTCCACGGGTTGGCGTGGCGCGCCCAACCCTCTTCGTCGAGCCGGTGCAGCGCGGCCAGCCGGTCCATTATGCTCATCGCGAGAGGTCCCGCATCGCGCCGGACAGGCCCTGCAGGGTCAGCGGGAACATCCGGTCCTCGAAAATCTGGCGAATCATGCCGACCGACTGGGTGTAGCGCCAATGCGCCTCGGGCAGGGGGTTCAGCCAGACATGCGACGGCCATTGCTCGCGGGCGCGGGTGAGCCAGACATGGCCGGCCTCCGCGTTCCAATGCTCGTTCGCGCCGCCCGGCTGGACGATCTCGTAGGGCGACATGGCCGCGTCGCCGACGAAGATACATTTGTAGTCGCGGCCGAAGGTGCGCAGGATTTCGGCCGTGGCCACCTGCTGGTCGTGCCGGCGGCGATTGTCCTTCCAGACGCCCTCATAGAGGCAGTTGTGGAAGTAGAAATGTTCGAAATGCTTGAACTCGCTGCTCGCGGCGGAAAACAGTTCATCCATCTGCCGCACATAGGCGTCCATCGAGCCGCCCACGTCGAGGAAGAGCAGCACCTTGACCGCGTTGCGCCGTTCCGGCCGGGTCTGCACGTCCAGATAGCCATGCTCTGCCGTGGCGCGGATGGTGCCGGACAGGTCGAACTCCTCCGCCGCGCCGTCGCGGGCCCAGCGGCGCAGCCGTTTCAGGGCGACCTTGATCGTCCGCGTGCCCAGTTCCACGCTGTCATCAAGATTGCGGAACTGGCGCTGGTCCCAGACCTTTACCGCGCTTTTGTGCCGGCTTTCCTTCTGGCCGATCCGCACCCCTTCGGGATTGTAGCCTAACGCCCCGAAAGGCGAGGTGCCGGCCGTGCCGATCCATTTCGAGCCGCCCTGATGCCGCCCGGCCTGCTCTTCCAGCCGTTTCTTCAGCGTTTCCATGAGCTTGTCGAAACCGCCCAGCGATTCGATCAGGGCCTTTTCCTCTTCGCTCAGGTGCTTTTCGGCCAGTTTGCGCAGCCAGTCTTCGGGCAGTCCCTGCGGGCCGGTTCCGGTGCCGTCCGGTCCTGCGCCGCCCGACAGGCCCTTGAAGTGGGCGGCGAAGGCGCGGTCGAACCGGTCGAGGAACCGCTCGTCCTTCACCATCGCCGCGCGGGCGAGATAGTAGAACGCTTCCGGGTCGCGCGCGGGCACATCCGCGTCGAGCGCTTCGAGGAAGGTCAGGAACTCCCTGAGCGTTACCGGAACGCCGCCGTCTCGCAAGGCAAGGAAGAACCCGAGAAACATCGGGTTTCAGCCCAGCAGGTGGCCGAGCAGGATCGACAGGAACAGCCCCGCCACGGCAAAGGCGAGCCCGTGGGCGGCGGCATATTGCAGCCGGTCCTTGGTGTTGCCACCGGCGCGCTTGGCGCGGACATAGCCCCATGCGACGCCGATCAGTGCGGCGACGAGAATGATCATGGTCTTTCCTCTCTGGTCTGAAGCAGGGCGGCCTCGGCAAAGGCGTCGATCTGGTCCTGGGCCTCGCGGATCGCGGCGCTGGACGGACCGAAGGCGAAGCGCGCCCATTTCAGACTGTCTTCCTGTGCGGCCGCGGCGCTTTGCATCTGTCCGCGCGCCTCGAACACGGCCGCCTGAATGGCATGGAGACCGGACAGAAGCAGCGCATTTTCAGCCGCGCGGGCGGCGGGCAGGGCTTCCTCGGCCAGGCTGAAGGCTATGTCGTTCTGCCCGTCGGCCAGCGCCACCACCGCCAGATGCATCGCCGCCTGCGCGGCGCGGATATCCACGCCACCGGCTGCGCGGCGGAACATGTCATAGGCCCGCACGAATTGCAGCGTCGCGGCGGACGCATCCTGCCGCAGATAGAGCCGCCCGAGCGCCAGATGGGACACGCCGAGCCGGTGATCCTGCGGCCGCATGGCCTGACCGAGTTGCACCGCTGCGCGGGCGCCGTTCTCGCGCGTTCCGCGCCGGTTGCGGCGGTCGAGCGCCTGTTCGATCGCCTCGTCCCAGCGGGCATTGGTGGCGGCTTCGGCAACAGGGGCGCGCCCGCCTTTCGGGTTGGTGCGCGCCAGCACGCGGGGCAATTGTGCGGCCATCGCGGCCCGCGGCATGCCGGAGCGGAATTCGGGCTGGTAGATGGTCCGCAGCACGGTCATGTCGAAAGGTGTCAGCACGGAATGGAAATTGTCGTCGTTGAAGACCGTGTCGGAGAGCCGGTAGACATCATTGACCGGCCCGAGCGCCTGCGCGACCTCCTCATGCAGGCAGTCGCGAACTTCCTGCGGGGGGCTGTCGTCGGGGATGAAAATTCCGACTGTGCCCATGGTGCGCAGGTCGCGCCAGTCGGTGCGGTTGCGGCGCCCCTGTTTCCGGAAAACCTCCCATCCGTCCACACCGGGCGCGATGAAACAGGCGGCTCCGGGCGCCACGCGGTTCATCTGGGCAGACGGCACAAGCTGGATATGCATGTCGGCCCGCGCGACGTCGCCGGTCAGCGCAATGTCGATCCCGGCCTCGGCCCGCAACCGCGCGATCAGCCCGTCAATCTCGGGGCGGTAGGCGCGCAGACCCTCGGAGCGAAGCGCAATCCGAACCGGGCGCTCGTAGCGCAACAGGCCCGGCAGCGGATCACCGTTTTCCAGCTGGAAAGCCAGTTCGAGAATGTCATTTGCCAGCATCCGGTTCGACCGCGCGACACCTTGCGGGCGGATTTGCGTGGGGAACCGCGCCACGGTAACGCTTTGAGCCTGCGGGCGCTCGGGCGACGCCGGCGCGGGCAATTCGGCACAGGCCGCGGCAAGGAGCGGCAGCGCCAGAGCAAGGCCACGGCCCCACATCAGGCGGGCCGCCGGTAGACGATGAAATCGGACTTCTTGCCGATCCGGTCGTAAAGCTGCCGCGCGGTCGCGTTGCCCTCCTGCGTCAGCCAGTAGATCGACGGGCAGCCGGCTTCATCGGCCGCGGCATAGACATGTTCGATGAGGGCCCGCCCTGCGCCGGTGCCGCGTGCCTCGGGCGCGACATAGAGGTCCTGCAGATAGACCGTGTTCTCCACCCGCCAGCAATGGCGGTGAAACAGGTAGTGGACGAGCCCGACCGGCACCCCGTCCCGCACCGCCAGACGGCCGTGGAACTCCTGCGGATCATCGCTGCAAAGCCGCCGGAAGGTGGTTGCATAGACCGGCTCGGGCACGGTCGCTTCGTAGAAGTCGAGATAGGCGGTCCAGAGCCGACGCCAGTCGGCCTCGTCAGCCGGGGTGAGCGGGCGAATCGCAAGCGTCATTGCCGGCCCCGCGCCATGAAGGCGAGCCGTTCGAAAAGTTGCACATCCTGCTCGTTCTTCAGAAGCGCACCATGCAGGCGGGGCAGGGCGGTTTTCGGGTCGCGGCTCAGGTCCTCGGCCTCCAGATCCTCGGCCAGAAGCAGCTTCAGCCAGTCGAGCACCTCGCTCGTCGAGGGCCGCTTGCGCAGACCCGGCGTTTCCCGGATCTCGAAAAACTGGGTGAGCGCGGCGTTCAGGAGCCGCGGCTTGATGCCCGGGAAATGCACGTCGACGATCCGCGCGAGCGTTTCCTGATCGGGGAAGCTGATATAGTGGAAGAAACAGCGCCGCAGGAAGGCGTCGGGCAATTCCTTCTCGTTGTTCGACGTGATGATGACGATGGGGCGCTGGCGCGCGCGGACGGTCTCTCCGGTTTCGTAGACGAAGAACTCCATCCGGTCGAGTTCCTGCAAAAGGTCGTTGGGAAACTCGATATCGGCCTTGTCAATCTCGTCGATGAGCAGCACCACGCGCCCCTCGGCCTCGAATGCCTCCCAGAGCTTGCCCTTGCGGATATAGTTCGACACATCGCTGACCCGCGGGTCGCCCAACTGGCTGTCGCGCAACCGGCTGACAGCGTCATATTCATAGAGCCCTTGCTGGGCCTTGGTGGTGGATTTGACCGACCATTCGAGCATCGGCAGGTCGAGCCCGCGGGCCACCTGCCGCGCCAGTTCGGTCTTTCCGGTGCCGGGCTCGCCCTTCACCAGAAGCGGGCGCTCCAGCCGAATCGCTGCATTGACGGCGATCCGCAGATCCTCCGTGGCCACATAGTCGTCCGTGCCCGAAAATTGCATGATTGCCCGCCCCGATTGCCTCTCGGGGCCAAGACTATGGGTGGCGCGGGGCGGGTTCAAGCACACATATCCCGCGTGACATTCCCTCCAAATCTGTCTATGACCGCCCCATAAGGGGTTAGGACCGGCGCAGCGACCGGCGCGAAAAGACCCGTCGCAGGCAAAGGTCCCAGCAGTCGGAGTGATGCTTGATGAAAGCAGAGACTATCGAGGGCGACACCTACCGCCCTTCTGAAGACGAACCGTTCATGAACGATCGTCAGAAAGCCTATTTTACCGCCAAACTGATCGCCTGGAAGCAATCTATACTTCAGGAAAGCCGCGATACGATCGAAGGTATGCAAATCGGGACTCGGAATATTCCCGATGTTGCAGACCGCGCGTCCGAGGAAACGGACCGTGCGCTGGAACTGCGTACACGCGATCGTCAACGCAAGGTGGTCTCCAAGATCGACGCAGCCCTGCGCCGCATCGAGGAGGGAACCTACGGCTATTGCGACGTGACCGGAGAGCCGATTTCGCTTAAACGGCTCGAAGCCCGGCCGATCGCGACCCTGTCGCTTGAAGCGCAGGAACAGCATGAGCGTAAGGAAAAGGTCCATCGCGACGACTGATCGCGATGACCGCTGACCTGGGCCGCATCCCCGCCAAGGGGAGGCGGCCTTTTTGTTTGCAGGACCAGAAATTGCCGGGTCCGGACCGATGACGCGCCCGCCCGGGCGTGCCAGACTGCGCGGCGAAAGGAGCCCGCATGGCTGATCCCCTCCCGCCACCGCTTGCAAAAATCCGCATCCTTGAATTTGCCGGCCTCGGGCCGGGGCCGTTTGCCGGGCAGCTTCTGGCCGATCTCGGCGCGGACGTGATCGTTGTCGACCGGCCGGTTCCGAACCCGCTGCGCCCTGCCGGCGCGGTCGAACGCCGGGGCAAGCGCTCGATTCGTCTTGACCTGAAACGTGCCCGTGACCGCGATGTCGCCCGCGCGCTGATGGGGCGTGCCGACGCGCTGATCGAGGGCAACCGCCCGGGTGTGATGGAACGGCTCGGCCTCGGACCGGATGTGGCGCTCGCGGAAAATCCGGCGCTCGTCTACGGGCGGATGACCGGCTGGGGGCAGGCGGGGCCCTATGCCGGAATGGCGGGCCATGACATCAACTATATCGGCGTCACCGGCGCGTTGCAGGCCATGGGTGATGCCGACAGGCCGCCGCCGCCGCCCCTGAACCTTGTCGGGGATTTCGGTGGGGGGTCGCTCTTTCTGGCGCTCGGCCTGCTGGCCGGCGTGATTGCGGCGCGCGAGAACGGGCAGGGTCGGGTGGTCGATGCGGCGATTTGTGACGGCACCTCGGCGCTGATGGGCATGATCCATTCGCTGGCCGGCGCGGGTGCATGGGATGCGGCGCGGGGCGCCAACCTGCTCGACGGCGGGCGGCCCTATTATCGCTGTTATGGGACCCGCGACGGCCGGTTTATGGCCGTGGGCTGTATCGAACCACAGTTTCACGCCGAAATGCTGGCCCGCCTCGGGATCGACCCCGACAGCTATGGCAACCAGAACGACCCGGCGTGTTTTGCGGCGCAGGCGGCGCAGCTGGAAAAAATTTTCGCCAGTCGCGACCAAGCCGACTGGGCGGCGCATTTCGCCGGATCGGATGCCTGTGTGACGCCCGTGCGGGCGCTCGACGAGGTGATGGATGATCCGCATATGGCGGCACGTGCGGCGCTGGTGGCGCGCGGCGACACGCAGCACCCGGCCATTGCCCCGCGCTGCGGTGGAGCGGTTGACCCGCCCGATCTGTCGCCTGAAGGCGGCGCGACAGCGGACATTCTCGGTGAACTGGGTCTTCCGGTCGATTTTCTTGACAGCGAGGGCACTGCATGAGCGGCAACAGGAGCATCACCGTTCTGGGCGGCGGAATCGGCGGGCTTGCGGCCGCGATCGCGCTGGCTCGCCGCGGATGTGCCGTGGACCTGATCGAGCAGGCGGACGCGCTGTCCGAGGTCGGTGCGGGGCTCCAGATCAGCCCAAATGGCGTCGCGGTGCTGGAAGGGCTCGGGCTGCGGGACGCAGTTGCCGTGGTCGCCGGCCAGCCGGAGGCCGTGCATCTGCGTGATGGGCGGAGCGGTCGCCGCGTGGCAACCGTCCCCTTGGGCCGGCAGATCGAGATGCGGCATGGACGGCCGTTCTGGCAGATCCACCGTGCGGATCTGGTCGGCATTCTGGCTGACGCCGCGCGGCGCGAGGGCGTGTCCTTGCAACTCGGCCGGCGGATCACGGGCATCGCGCGCGACGATGGGACTGACGGACCTGTATTGCTGAAAGATGCGGCTGGCCAGACCAGCACGCATGGCACGCTGGTCGCGGCGGACGGTGTACGCTCGCGTGTTCGCGCCGCGCTTTTTGGCGGCGAGCAGGTCCGGTTTACGGGGCAGGTAGCATGGCGCGGGCTGGTTCCGATGGCGGCCTTGCCCGCGCCCCTTCCCGATGCCGCGCAAGTGTTCATGGGTGCGGGCCGGCATCTGGTTGCCTATCCGCTGCGCGGGCGCACGCTGGCCAATATCGTCGCGGTGGAGGAACGGGCCGACTGGACCGAAGAAAGCTGGACCCGTGGCGCCGATCCCGCCGATGTGCGGGCCGCCTTTGCCGGATGGGCGCCGGAGGTCTCGGCCCTCCTCGACGCGCTGCAGGACTGTTTCGTCTGGGGGCTTTTCGATCATCCGCCGCTACGCGACTGGGCGTCCGGACGCGTGGCGCTTCTGGGCGACGCCTGCCACCCGATGCTGCCGTTCATGGCACAGGGCGCGACCATGGCGCTCGAAGATGCCTGGGTGCTGGCGGCCGAACTGGCCGGGTCACCGGACGATCATGGCGCCGCGCTCCGCGCCTACAGCCGCGCGCGTCTGGCGCGGGCGACCCGTGTGCAGGCGACCTCGGCGGGCAATGCGAAAATCTATCACATGGGGTCCGGCCCGGCGCGGCAGATCCTGCATGGCGGGATGCGGCTGGTCGGTCGCAGCGCGCCGGGTCTTCTGGAGCGGAAATTCGACTGGATCTACGGGGCCGATGTGACCCGCACCCACCCCTGAACCGTCAGAGCGCCAGTTCCACCCAGATCGGCACATGGTCGGAGGGCTTTTCCCGCCCGCGCACATGGCGGTCGATCTGGCAATCCACCAGACGGTCGGCGGCCGCTGGCGTCAGCAGGAAATGGTCGATGCGGATGCCGTCATTCTTGTTCCAGGCACCGGCCTGATAGTCCCAGAACGTGTAATTCATCGGCGCGGCGTCGCGGGCGCGGAACGCCTCGGTGAAGCCGATATTCACCACCCGCCGCCAGGCCGCCAGGCTTTCGGGACGGTAGAGCGCATCGCCCCACCAGTCTTTCGGGCGCGCCGCATCGTCGGGTGCAGGGATGATATTGTAGTCACCGGCCATCAGCGCCGGTTCTTCAGCATCGAACAGTGCCTGTGCGCGGTCGAAAAGCCGATCCATCCAGGCGAGCTTGTAGTCGAATTTCGGTCCCGGAACGGGATTGCCGTTGGGCAGGTAGAGCCCGCAGACGCGCACCGCGCCCTCGTCCCCGATGACTGTCGCCTCGATCCAGCGGGCCTGTTCATCGTCGGGATCGCCGGGCAGGCCGCGGGTCACATCCTCGATCGGCAGGCGTGACAGGATCGCGACGCCGTTGAAGCTCTTTTGCCCGTGGGTTTCCACATGGTAGCCCAGATCCTCGATCGGTTCGCGCGGAAAGTTTTCGTCTATCGATTTGATTTCCTGCAGCAAAACCACGTCGGGCTTGCTTTCCGACAGCCAGTCCAGAAGGGCGGGCAGACGCGCCTTGATCCCGTTGATGTTGAAACTGGCAATGCGCATGGACGGTCCCCGGATGGCTTTGGCGTGGTGTGACTGGAGGGGCGAGGCTATCCCGCGGGACCTGCCAGCGGCAAGGCGGAACCGGCCGTGATCGGCATCATGGTTAACAAAATGGAAAGACGGGACGCGGAAACTGTGGCCGGACCGCGCGCGGAACGGTTTCGCGCGGGCAGGCAGGGGGCGTGTGCGCATGGCGATCCTGAAACTCCATGGCGAGCGGCATACCGGTACGCGGGCGATGCTCGCGATGATCCGGCGGGCGGGTCAGGTCTCCTTGCCGGGGCGGGGGCCACTGACGGGAGCAAGGACGGCGGAACAGGCGGAGCTTGATGCCGCGATCGAGAGCCATTTTCGCGGCAGTTGGCGGCGGTTGCACCGAGAGGCCGCTCGGGAGGAGGCCGCTGCCGGCCGGTCCGCGCTCCACGCATGGAAACATGCCGCACCCCGCCATGATCCGTCTTTCGCCGCGCTGGACATGCGGCTCCTGCTGACGGTCCGCGATCCCTATGCCTGGCTCTGGTCGCTCTACCGGCGGCCCTACCATATGGCCGGACCTCCCGCACGGAGCCTGATCGATTTCATCGACCGGCCCTGGCGGCTCTCGTCCCGTGACGGGCTCGGGCACCTGCTGCGGTCGCCCGTCGACCTCTGGCAGGCCAAGATCCGCGCGGCACAGGCCTGTGCTGCTGCCTGCAAGGCGGTCGGGCAGCCCGTGGCGTGGATCAGGTTCGAGGATTTCGTGGCGGATCCGGCCGCCAGTCTGGGTGGGGCGCTGCGGGCGCTGGACCTGCCGGATGGCGGGCTGGACCCGCTGCCGCGATCAACGAAGCGGGATGGGCGCACGCAAGCGCAAATCGCGGCAGATGTTGCAGCCTTCGATCCGGTTGCGGTCATGGGAGAAGCAGCATGCGCACGCATCGCCGCGCGCCTGTCACCCGCGCTCTGCGTCGAATTCGGCTACCGCCACAGCGTGACGGAGGCTGTGCTGCAACGCCACGCTGCCGAGTGACGGCGGCGGATCAGATAGAAAAGCTGGTCCCGCAGCCGCAGCTTGATGTGGCATTGGGATTGTCGACCGTGAACCGGGCACCGATCAGCTCATCTGTGAAATCGATGGTCGCATTGGTCAGGAAGGGCAGGGAAACCGGGTCGATCAGCACTTTCTGCTCGCCCCGTGCCAGCACCAGATCATCCGCCTCGGCCGTATCGGCGAGCGTGATCTCGTACTGGAAGCCCGAACAGCCGCCGCCCTCGACCGCCACGCGCAACGCCTTGCCCGCGCCGCCCTGATTGATCTCGGCAATCTGGTCGAACGCGCGGTCCGTCACTTTGGGGGGAAGGGAAAGCTCCATCTTTCGGCCCGTCTCTGCATCCTGTAGAAGATGCCATAGATAAGGCGCGCCCCCAAGGGCCACAAGGGTTGAGAGATCAGATGTTTGCGAGCTATGCCTCCTTTCCGGAGCAGAGCCGGGGACGGTTGTTTCAGGAGGAGGGATCGGCGCACCGGTCCTGTTTCCAGCGCGACCGCGACCGGATCATCCATTCCTCCTCGTTCCGGCGGCTCAAGCACAAGACGCAGGTCTTCGTCGAGCATGAGGGCGACTATTACCGCACCCGGCTGACCCATTCGATCGAGGTGGCGCAGGTGGCGCGGACCATCTCGGGGGTGTTGGGGCTGAACGCGGAACTGACCGAGGCGGTCGCACTTGCCCATGACCTTGGCCACACGCCCTTCGGCCATACCGGCGAAGACGCGCTGCACGAGATGATGATCCCCTATGGCGGCTTCGACCATAATGCGCAGGCGATCAAGATCGTGACCCTGCTGGAGCGCCATTATGCCGATTTCAACGGGTTGAACCTGACCTGGGAAACCCTTGAAGGCATTGCCAAACATAACGGCCCGGTGGAGGGTGCGGTGCCCTATGCGCTGGCCAATTATGTCGGCCAGCACGATCTGGAACTGGGGACCTATGCCAGCGCCGAGGCGCAGGTCGCGGCGATCTCGGACGATATTGCCTACAATAATCACGATCTCGATGACGGCCTGCGCGCGGGCCTGTTCACGGTCGAGCAACTGTGCGACCTGCCGATCATCGGCCCCTGTTTTGCAGAGGTGGACCGCAAGCATCCGGGGCTCGATCCGGCGCGCCGGCAGCATGAGGCGCTGCGTCGCGTGTTCGGCGTGATGGTCGAGGATGTGATTGCGCAGACGCAGGCCAACCTTGACCGCATCGCGCCGGAAACCGCGCAGGACATCCGCGAATGCGGCGAGCAGGTCGTGGCCTTCTCCGCTCCTGTGCAGGAGGATCTGCGCACGATCCGGGCCTTCTTCTTCAAGAACATGTACCGTCACTGGAAGGTGCGGCGGATGCGGCGCAAGGCAGCGATCATCGTGAAGGAGATGTTCGAGATCTTCTTCGACGATCCCGGCATGCTGCCAGACGAATGGCAGGTCTGGGCCGGCAAGGGCGGCGAGGTCCAGCAGGCTTGGGTCATTGCCGACTATATTGCCGGCATGACGGACCGTTACGCGCTGCAGGAATATAACAAACTGACAGACCCGATGATGCGGGTCTGACCCGCGCTGCGCGACCGGATCGGGGCCATTGCCTGTGGCCCCGGCACGACCCCTGTGCTATGGCCGCGCGCACAGATAAGACGGATGAGACGATGAACCTGTTTGCCGATATCAAGACCCTTGTTTTGCAGTCGCTTGACGCGATGGTGACCGCGGGCGACCTGCCCGAGGGGCTCGACATGTCCAATGTCAGCGTCGAGCCGCCGCGCGATGCAAGCCACGGCGACATGGCGACAAATGCCGCGATGGTGCTGGCCAAACCTGCGGCTCGGAAACCGCGCGACATTGCCGATGCGCTGGCCTCCCGTCTGGCCGAAGATCCGCGGGTGGCAAGCGCCGATGTAGCGGGGCCGGGGTTCCTGAACCTGCGGCTCGATCCGGCGCTCTGGTTCTCGACCATCGTGACCGCGCTGGACCACGGTACCGATTTCGGCCGGTCCGACATGGGCAAGGGCCAGAAGGTCAATGTTGAATTTGTCTCCGCCAACCCGACCGGGCCGCTCCATGTCGGCCACACGCGCGGCGCGGTCTTCGGCGACGCGCTTGCCGGCCTGCTCGATTTCGCGGGCTATGACGTGACGCGCGAATATTACATCAACGATGGCGGCGCGCAGGTCGATGTTCTGGCCCGTTCGGCCTACCTGCGCTACCGCGAGGCCAATGGCGAGGCGGTCGAGTTTGTCGACGGCACCTATCCGGGCGACTATCTGATCCCGGTGGGGCAGGCGCTGGCTGAGAAATATGGCGACAGCCTTATGGATGCGCCCGAGGATGTGTGGCTCGACGATCTGCGCAGCTTCGCGACCGACGCGATGCTCGATCTGATCCGGGCGGACCTCAAGGCTCTGGGCGTCGAGATGGACGTATTCTTCTCGGAAAAATCGCTCTACGGCACCGGCCGGATCGAGGCGGCGCTTGAAGATCTCGACAGCAAGGGACTGATCTACGAGGGCGTGCTGGAGCCGCCCAAGGGCAAGACGCCCGAAGATTGGGAGGCGCGCGAGCAGACGCTCTTCCGCTCCACCGCGCATGGGGACGATGTGGACCGGCCGGTGAAGAAATCCGACGGGTCCTGGACCTATTTCGCGCCGGACATCGCCTATCACTATGACAAGGTCACACGCGGCTTCGACAGTCTGATCGACGTGTTCGGCGCCGACCATGGCGGCTATGTGAAGCGGATGAAGGCGGCGGTCGCGGCCCTGTCCGACGATCGCGTGCCGCTCGACGTGAAGCTGACGCAGTTGGTGAAGCTCTACAAGAACGGCGAGCCGTTCAAGATGTCGAAACGTGCAGGCACTTTCGTGACGCTCCGCGATGTGGTCGATCAGGTTGGCGCTGACGTGACCCGCTTTGTCATGCTGACGCGCAAGAACGACGCGCCGCTCGATTTCGACTTCGACAAGGCGATGGAGCAGTCCAAGGACAATCCGGTTTTCTACGTGCAATATGCCCATGCGCGGGTGCAGTCGCTGCTGCGGCGCGGGGCCGAGGCCGGGATCGACACGAGCGCGGCCGCGCTGTCGGCAGCCGACCTGTCGCGGCTCGGCCATCCGGCGGAACTGGCTCTGGCGCAGAAGCTGGCCTCCTGGCCGCGCCTGCTGGAACTGGCGGCGCAGCATCACGAGCCGCACCGCATCGCCTTCTATCTCTATGAATTGGCGTCGGAATTCCACAGCCTGCAGCATCTGGGCAAGCTCGAACCGGCGCAGCGGTTCCTGGTCGACGGGGATGCCGCTACGTCCTCGGCCCGGCTGGCACTTGCCGCCGCCGTGGCGGTTGTTATTGCCGGCGGGCTTGGTATTCTGGGAGTCACCCCGGTCAACGAGATGTAAAAACGTCCGACGCATATTTCGGGGTTGGAGCAGTGGCGCATACAAGATAAAGTGTGCGTGTCTAAGATTGGGGCCCTATGCAGGACGAGTTCATCGACGAATCCGATCATGCGGCGACCCGTGGTGGTCTCGGCGGGCTGATGGTGACGGCCGCCCGCTTCGGGCTGGCCATCCTGTCGGTCAGTCTGGTTGTGGGAATTGTGATCTGGTCATACCGGCTCGGCGTGCGCGACGCGTCCGAATTGCCGGTGATCCGCGCCGCCGAGGGGCCGGCGCGCGAGCGCCCGATCGACCCGGGTGGCACGCAAACGGCCAATCAGGGGCTCGCCGTCAACGATGTTCTGGCCTCCGACACGCCGCCGAGCGTGTCCGCGGACACGAGCACCGCTCCGGCGCCAACGGCTCTGGCGGAGGAAGATGTGCCCGGGGCCGCGCTCGACACGACCGTTCCGGTGCCGGTTCTGGCCAATCCGGACGAGGCGACGGCGAGCGCGACCGCAGCACTGGCCACCGCGTCCGGCCCCACGCCGCTCGAAGCTGAAGCGAGCGACAGTTCCGCGCTTGATGCGAGCGAGGCTGATGAAGAGGTGGTCGAGGTAACGCCAGATCCGCGCTTCCCGCGCCCGGTGTCGCGCCCGGCGACCCTGTCGGGCGGCGCGCCGGCCCAGCAGTCCGAAATTGCCAATCTGATCGCGGGAAATCTGGCCGAACCGGTGGCCGAGACCGGCACGGAAGTTCCGGCCGGTGACGCGCTGATCCAGATCGGCGCTTATGCGAGCGCCGATGTGGCCGATGCCCAGTGGGACCTGATCCGCCGCGAAAACAGCGATCTGCTCGGCTCGAAGGCCAAGATCATCGAGGAAACCCGCATCGGCGGGCAGACGCTCTTCCGCCTGCGGGCGCGTGGCTTTGCCTCCATGGCCGAAACCGAGGCCATCTGCGCGGCGCTTCAGGCGCGCAAGGTGCCCTGCATCGCGACGCGGGCCGAGTGATGGCACCGCGGGCCGCCATATTCGGAACGAGCGGGCCCGACCTGACGCCGGACGAGGCCGCTTTCTTCCGGGATGCGGACCCTTGGGGGTTCATTCTCTTTGCCCGCAACATCGACACGCCCGCGCGCCTGACGCGTCTGACGGCTGACTTGCGCGACAGCGTGGGCCGCGATGCGCCGGTCCTGATCGATCAGGAAGGCGGGCGGGTGGCGCGGATGCGCGCGCCGCACTGGACGGAAGTGCCGCCCGCGCTCGACATGGCGGACATGTTTGCCGCCGAGCCGCAGAAACAGGCGGATGTGATGCGCGCCCGCGGCCGGTTGATCGCGGCCGAGTTGCGCGCGGTCGGCATTGACGTGAACTGCGCACCGCTCGCCGATGTGGCGCGCCCCGAGACCCACGCCGTGCTGCGCAACCGCTGCTACGGCCATGACGCGGACACGGTCGCGCGGCTCGGTCGCGCGCTGGCCGAGGGGCAGGCGGAGGGCGGTGTCGCGTCGGTCCTGAAACATATGCCGGGGCAGGGGCGGGCCGATCTCGACAGCCATGCCGACCTGCCGCGGATCGAGACCGACCGCGCGACGCTGATGGCCGAGGATTTCGCACCGTTCCGGGCGCTGGCCGACCTGCCGATGGGCATGGTTGCCCACTGTGTCTACTCGGCGATCGACCCTGCGGCCCCGGCCAGCCAGTCGGCCCTGGTGACGGACCTGATCCGCGCCGATCTGGGTTTCAGCGGCCTGCTGATGACCGACGATATCGGGATGGGGGCTCTGTCCGGCACGGCAGGTGCCCGCAGCCGCCGCGCGCTCGCGGCCGGTCTCGACATGGCGCTCCATTGCAATGGCGAGATGCCCGAAATGGTCGATGTTGCCGACAACGTGCCGCGCCTCGCCGGTGTTGCGCTGGCGCGGGCCGATGCAGCGCTTGCCGCGCGCCCCGCAACGGGTGCCGATCCGGCCGAGGCCCGCGCATGTCTGGACGAGTTGACAGGGGAGAGCCACCATGCCTGACGATCTGTCACCGCGCGACGCTGCGCTTGATTTCGACGGCGATGCCGCGCCCATCGTCGATGTCGAGGCCCGCCGCGCGTCCGAGGCGCTGCTCGTCGACGTGGACGGCTACGAGGGACCGCTCGACCTGCTGCTGACGCTCGCGCGCACCCAGAAGGTCGACCTGCGGCGCATCTCGATCCTGCAGCTGGCCGAGCAATATCTGAAATTCGTCGAGCAGGCGAAACGGCTCCGCATCGAACTGGCGGCGGACTATCTGGTGATGGCGGCCTGGCTGGCCTTCCTGAAATCGCGCCTTCTGCTGCCGCCCGATCCGGCTGACGAGGGCCCCTCGGGCGAGGAACTGGCCGCTCATCTGGCCTTCCAGCTTGAACGGTTGGAGGCGATGCGCCGCGCCGCCGCGCGGTTGATGGGCCGTGACCAGCTCGGCCGGGATTTCTTCGCGCGCGGCGAGACGGAGACCATGTCCCACCGCCGCAAGGTGACCTATTCGGCGACGCTTCTCGACCTGATGCAGGCCTATGCGCGGATCAAGACGCGCGATGATTTCGAGCCCTTGCACCTGAAACGCGACAAGGTCCTGACGATGGAGCAGGCGCTTGACCGGATGAAGGGGCTGATCGGGCACGCCATCGACTGGGGCGACCTGTCGCAATATCTGCCCGACGCCTGGACCAAGGACCCGAAGGAGCGCCGGTCGGCCATGGCGGCGACCTTCGCCGCGTCGCTCGAACTGGTCAAATCGGGCGATCTGGAAATCCGGCAGGCCGAAACTTTCGCCCCGATCCAGTTGCGCCGCAAAGGAGGACGCGATGCCTGACGATCTCAATCCGAACGCAACGGCTGAAGCGGGTTCGACCGATACGGCCTCGCTCTTTGCCGCCCCGCCGATGGGCGAACAGGAACGGATGGTCGAGGCGCTGCTCTTTGCCTCCGCCCAGCCCATGTCGGTGCGCGAACTGGCCGCGCGGATGCCGCATGGCTGCGACCCGGCGGAGGCCATCGTGCACCTGCGCAAGCGCTACGAGGGGCGCGGTGTGAAGCTCGTCCGCGTCGACGATGCTTTCGCCTTCCGCACCGCGGCCGATCTGGGCTTCCTGATGAGCCGCGAGACCGAGGAGAAACGCAAGCTATCGCGGGCCGCGATCGAGACGCTGGCGATCATCGCCTATCACCAGCCCGTCACCCGCGCCGAGATCGAGGAAATCCGCGGCGTGTCCGTGTCGCGCGGCACGATCGACCTGCTGCTGGAACTGGAATGGATCC
This sequence comes from Oceanomicrobium pacificus, assembly GCF_009833495.1. Lineage (GTDB taxonomy): Bacteria > Pseudomonadota > Alphaproteobacteria > Rhodobacterales > Rhodobacteraceae > Oceanomicrobium > Oceanomicrobium pacificus. The sequence goes on from NZ_WUWG01000003.1 coordinate 419,785, forward strand.
GCATCGGGCGGCGGCGGATGACGCCGGGCCGGCCCGTGACTTTCGTCGTCACACAGCATTTCCTTGATCATTTCGGGCTGGAAACGCCGAAAGACCTGCCGGGTGTGCAGGAATTGCGCGCCGCCGGTCTGCTCGACAACCGCCCGCCGCCGGGCATGTCACCGACGGGCGAGGCCCCGCTCGGGGATGATGCGGACGAGGTGGACGAGGACGAGGATCAGGACGAACTGTTCGAGTGAGGCCCGTCAGGACGCCGGCGGCGTCTTGAAATGTTTGGACAGTTTGAGCCCCTGGCCCTGATAGTTTGACCCCATGTCGGCGCCGTAAAGAATGTCCGGCCGCTCCAGCATCCGCTCATAGACCAGCCGCCCGACATCCTGCCCGTGCTCCAGCACGAAGGGCGCTTCATGGCAGCGCACCTCCAGCACCCCGCGTGACCCGCTGCCGCCGGCGGCGGCATGTCCGAAACCGGGGTCGAAGAAGCCAGCATAGTGAACGCGGAACTCGCCGACGAGCGCCAGATAGGGCGCCATCTCGGCTGCGCAATCGGGCGGCACATGCACGGCTTCCCGGCTGACGAGGATATAGAAGGCACCCGGGTCGAGCACCACATGTCCGCGCGGTGCGGTCACCGGCTCCCAGAAGTCGGCCGGGTCGTAATGGCCGATCAGGTCAAGATCGATGAGGCCGGTATGCGGTTTTGCGCGGTAACCCACGACATCGCCGATCGCGTCGGACAGGTCGACGGAAAAGCCGAGACCGTCATCGATATGGGCGGGGCCGTTGACGAGCTGTTCGGCGGCATTCAGCGCCCGCAGCTCATCGTCGGAATAGACCGCCTGGCCACGGCGGAACCGGATCTGGTTGAGCCGCATGCCGGGGCGGGCGAGGGCCGAGAAGGAGCGCGGCGAGATTTCTGCGAAAAGCGGACCCTGATAGCCCGCCTCGATCCGGTCGAACTCGGTCGCGCGGTCGGCGATGAGCCGGGTGAACAGGTCGAGCCGCCCGGTCGAGCTTTTGGCATTTGCCGCCGCCGACACGTCGCCGGGCAGCGCGAGGGCTTCCTGCAGTTCCACCAGATAGACGCAGCCCTTTTCGAGCACCGCCCCGCCGGAGAGGTCGATTTCGTGCATCTGGAACTCGGGCAGCCGGTCGGCCACGCGGCGGCCGGCGCCCGGCAGGAACGAGGCCCGCACGCGCCAGGCGCGCTGTCCGAGCCGCAGGTCGAGGCTCGCGGGCTGGATCTGGGCGTCGATGATCGGGGTGTCGGCCCGGATCTCGCCTTCGGCGATCATCCGGCGCAAGGTCTGCGAGGGCAGGACGCCGTGGCGTTCTGTCATGTCGGTCTCCGCTGCAAGGATTGGCCAGCCAGACGGGGAGATGGTCGGGCTAGCGGGATTCGAACCCACGACCTTTCGTCCCCCAGACGAACGCGCTACCAAACTGCGCTATAGCCCGACTGAGGCGTGTTATATCCGGCTGGCCGCCCGTGGCAAGGTCGAAAGCGCGGGCGGCCGGTTTCATTTTCGCATTTCGTCGCGCAGCGCTTCGAGCCCGCGGATCACCTCTTCGAGACGGGCCTTCTGCTCGGCCGGCAGCGCGGCGGCTTCGGCCTTTGCGGCCGCTTGTGGCTCGTCCAGAAAGCTGGGCTGGGTCATTTCGGGTTCCATGGCGATTTCCTCGACGGTGGGGGACGGGTCGGAGGCGGGGGCCGGCGCCGCAGGTGCAGGCGCAGCCGGTGCATCGTCGGGGGCCGAACCTTCGGCACCGAGCGTGATGATGTGGCGCTGGCCCTTGTCTTTGAAGACCTTCTGCACGCCCTTGATCGTCAGCCCCTCGGTATAGAGGAGCGTCTGGATGCCGCGCAGCAGGTTCACATCTTCGGGCCGGTAATAGCGCCGCCCGCCGCCGCGTTTCACGGGGCGGATCTGGCTGAACTTGCTTTCCCAGAACCGGAGCACATGGGCAGGCACGTCCAGCGTCTCGGACACTTCGGAGATGGTCCGGAACGCCTGGCTGGATTTTTCCATCGCCGGCCTCAGCTCTTGTTGCCGGCGTCGACCCGCTCTTTCATGAGGTGGGACGGGCGGAACGTCAGAACCCGCCGCGGCTCAATCGGAACCTCTTCACCGGTCTTGGGATTGCGCCCGACACGGGCGTTCTTGGAGCGGACGGAAAAGGTTCCGAAGGACGAAACCTTGACGCTTTCACCGTTGACCAGCGCATCCGACATATGGCGGATGACGCTTTCGACCAGATCGGCGGATTCGTTTCTCGACAGCCCCACTTCGCGAAACACGGCCTCGCTGAGGTCCATGCGCGTCAAAGTACCTTCACTCATATCGATACCTCCCGATACGGGAAAACGATATTGGGTTTCATGAAAGAGAGTCAATAACAACGGCTTGCACGCCGTCGTTCAAATCCCTTACCAGCGGATTGTCGCCGCTCCCCAGGCAAGGCCGCCGCCGATCGCTTCCATCAGCATCACGTCGCCGCGCTTGATCCGCCCTGCCGCATGCGCGGTGGAGAGGGCAAGCGGGATGGATGCAGCGGACGTATTGCCGTGATCCTGCACCGTGACCACCACCTTTTCCATCGGGATGCCCATCTTTGCGGCCATCCGGCTGATGATCCGCAGGTTGGCCTGATGGGGCACCACCACATCGACATCGGCCGAGGTCAGGCCAGCGGCTTCAAGCGCCGCTTCACCGCAGGCGGCGAGCTTCGAGACCGCATGTTTGAAGACCTCCTGGCCCTCCATTTTCAGCACGCCCGCGGTCTGGGTGGAGGAGACGCCGCCGTCGACATAGAGGAGGCTGTTATACTGGCCGTCGGAATGAAGGTCCGTCGACAGGATGCCGCGATCCTCCGGCCCGCCCGTGCCCTCCTGTGCCTCCAGGATCAGCGCGCCCGCGCCGTCACCGAAGAGCACGCAGGTGCTGCGGTCGGTCCAGTCCATGATCCGGGAAAAGGTTTCCGCGCCGATCACCATGACGCGCCGCGCCTGGCCGGACACGATGAGCGCATTGGCATTGGCGAGCGCATAAAGGAATCCCGCGCAGACCGCATGGATGTCGAAGGCGAAACCGGACGTCATGCCGATGGCCGCCTGCACGCGCGTCGCGGTGGAGGGGAAGGTCTGGTCGGGTGTGGCGGTGGCCAGCACCAGCGCGTCGATCTCCGATCCGTCGATACCTGCGTTCGACAGGGCCGCGCGGGCGGCATGGATCGCAAGATCGGAGGTCAGTTCCCCGTCGGCCGCGAAATGGCGGCGTTCGATCCCTGTCCGCGCCCTGATCCACTCGTCCGATGTGTCCAGCGTTGCCTCAAACTCGGCATTCTCGACGACACGTTCGGGCAGGTAATGCCCGCAGGAGAGCGGAACGGCGCGGATCGGTTTCATGGGGCCTCGTCTGCTTTCGGACCGGTCCCCTCTGTCTGATCCGGCGGTTCTGCCGCCGGGTCTTCGTCGGGCCGGTCTTCTGATATGACTGCAAGTCCGCTGGCCACACGGGCCGCGAGCTTGTCTGAAAATCCGGATTGTGCCAGCCGGAAGGCCAGCTTGATGGCGGCCGAGACGCCCGTCGCGTCGGCCCCGCCATGCGATTTGACCACGATACCGTTGAGGCCGAGGAACACCCCGCCATTGACCCGGCGCGGGTCGATGCGCTTTTGCAGCCGCCGCAGAGAGGTCAGCGCGAACAGCGCTCCGATGCGCGACAGCGGCGAATATTGGAACGCATCGCGCAGCATCCGCGAGATCATCTTGGCGGTGCCTTCGGCGGTCTTGATCGCGACATTGCCGGTAAATCCGTCGGTCACGATGATGTCGACCTTGCCGGACGGCATGTCCGTTCCCTCGACATAGCCGATATAGTCGAAGTCGGACCGGTCCGCGATGCCGGCGATCAGTTCGGCGGCCTCGTGCAACTCGCTCCGGCCCTTGTGATCCTCGGTCCCGACATTCAGGAGCCCGACGCGCGGGCGCTTGATGCCGAACCCGTTGCGCGCATAGGAGGCGCCCATAACCGCATAGGTCATCAGATCCTGCGCGTCGGCACGGATATCGGCGCCCACGTCGAGCATGATCGCGTAGCCCGCCTCGTTGCGGGACGGCCAGAGGATCGCAATGGCAGGGCGGTTGACGCCGGGCACCTTGCGCAGGGCCAGCATCGACATGGCCATCAGTGCGCCGGTATTGCCGCAGGACACGGCAACGGTAGCCTCTCCGGCAGATACGGCGTCGAGCGCGCCGCGCATGCTCGACTCCTTGCCGCTGCGCAGCGCGCGGGACGGTTTCTCGTCCATCGCGATGACGCGGGTCGTGTGGCGGATTTCGGTGCGCGCAGCCAAAGCGGGCCGCTTCTTCAGAAGCGGCCCGATCTGTTCTTCGTCCCCATGGACGAGAAAGCGGATAGCGTCATTTTTCTGGGCCGACTTCTGCATGCCGCCGATCACGGCGGCCACGCCTTTGTCGCCTCCCATCGCATCGATGGAAATCACGACACTTCTGTCGCCCGTCGGTTCTGCCCGGTCATCCGTCTCCGTCATACCGGAACAGTCCCGTCAGCCAGATTATGCCGCGTCTTCGTCCAGGTCGACCAGATCGGCCGAAGCGACGACTTCACGGTCGGCATAGTGACCGCAGGCGCCGCAGACGTGATGCGGACGCTTCAGTTCGCCGCAGTTGGGGCATTCGTTGGGGTTGCCAGCCACGAGCGCATCGTGGGCACGGCGCATACCACGCTTGGAGCGGGTGATCTTACTCTTAGGGACAGCCATATCTAGACCTCAAGCATTTTTGGGGCCCAGGCCCCTCTTTGCCGGTGCCACAAGCATCGCGCAAGCGTGGCGCGACATCCCGTGGGAAACCGAACAGGAAACGAAGCCGGGAAAATAGCGATATTGGCGGGGTCCGCAAGTCTTTTCTGACGATTTCATGAACCGCCCTCCAACTTGCTTTTCAGCGCCGCCAGTCCGGCAAATGGTTTGGCATCATCATCGGTCATCGGCGTGACGCCGGGCGCGGCGAACTGGGCGTCCTCGAGGCGCGCACCGGGCACGCGCGGATAGTCGGGCAGGGCCAGCGCCAGCGCTTCCATCGCCACCAGACCAAGGTCGATCCGCTCGCCCAGCGGCTCCAGATCGATATCCTCGTCGGTCAGTTCGACCTCCAGATCCGTCGCGTCTGCCATCGCATCGGGCTGGTAGATCCGGCTCACGCCCGTGTCGACGCGGGTCTTGACCGGTTCGCCCGTGACCACGCAGGCCTGTACGACGGTCGCCCCCAGATTGCCCTTCAGCCGCCAGCCCTTGCGCCCGGAGGGGCGGATATGGCCCTCGAACCGCATCTTGCGGACCGAATCGGCACCCAGAACGTCCGCCAGCGCGCGTTCCTCGTCCGCGGTCGGCTTCAGATCGAACACATGCTCGCCATTGGAGCGCAACCGTGCCACATCCAGCGGCCGGCTGAATTCCGGTGTTTCTGAGGGGAAATCGGGCGTTTTTGCCATAGGGTTCTGACCGGTCATTGGCGCGGGCCGCACCGCGCGGGCACAACCTCGTTCCTTGAATGTAGATCACGCAGGGGGTAGGTGAGCAAGAGCAACTTGGGTGACTGACGACGATGATTCCGACGACGATCCGAAAATCCCTTCTGGCCGCCACACTCCTGTCGGGGGGGCTTCTGGCCGGCTGCGCGCCGACGAGCCAGGTGCACGGGTTCGTCCCCGACCGTTCGTTATTGCAGTCTCTCATCATCGGCGTGGACACGATCGAGTCGGTCGAGACCGAGATCGGCCGCCCGTCGAGCGCGGGCATCCTCGGCGACCGATCCTGGTACTATGTCGAAACGCGGATGGAGCAATATACCTACAATGCGCCACGTGTGGTCGACCGCCGAGTGGTGGAAATCACCTTCGATCAGGCCGGCGTCATCCGCGGAATAAACGAATACGGGCTGGAAGACGGGCGGATCATCAATCTGACAACCCGCACCACCGAGGCCCGCGGCACCGAGTCGAACATCCTCGGAGAGATCTTCGGCAATATCGGCAATATCGACCCGTCGCAGCTGCTCGCGGACCAGTAATCGCCAGCCGGAGGCATGCGCCGGCGGATCAGTCCTCCGCCGGATCGAAGCGCATGACGCTGCCGTTCATGCAGTAGCGCAATCCGGTCGGGGCCGGTCCGTCGGGAAAGACATGGCCCAGATGCGCGTCGCAGCGGCTGCAAAGCACTTCCGTACGGCGCATGAACCACGACCGGTCATCCTTCTCGTCGACCGCGTCGGCATCGACGGGCGCCGTAAAACTCGGCCATCCTGTGCCGCTGTCGAACTTCGTAGACGCCTCGAAGAGCGGCTGGTCGCAGCACAGACACCGGAACAGGCCCGGTCCCTTGGGAAAATCGTCATGCGTGAAGGCGCGTTCGGTGCCCTTGCGCCGCGCCACCTTGAAAGCGAGCGGCGAAAGCTGCGCTTTCCATTCCTCATCGGTCTTGACGATTTTTTCCCGTGCCTCCGTAGCCATCCTGTCCTCCTTGAGCGCGGCGGTCGCCGCGTCGGTCTTGTCTCGGTTTTCCATGCGTCACATATAGGTCAAGATGCGCCGCTAAACAGGCCTCGCAACAGTGGCATGGCAAAGGTGTGATATGGTTCAGGAGCAGAAACCGCGCTACCGGGTGCGCCTGACACGGGCACCGAAGGACATATTGCGGGCTCAGGAATTGCGCTATCGGGCTTTTCGTGGGACGGCGGGGGGCATCACACCGGACGGCCGCGATTTCGACGATTTCGATGCCCGTTGCCACCATGTGCTGGTCGAGGAGACAGTCAGCGGCGCGCTCGTCTGCTGCTACCGGTTCCTGCATCTCGACAGCGGGGCGGAGATCGCGGGCAGCTATTCCGCGCAATTCTACGACCTGTCGCGCCTCGGTCGGATGCGCGGCCCGATGGTCGAGATGGGCCGGTTCTGCGTCGCGCCGGGGCAGGGGCATCCGGATATCCTGCGCCTCGCATGGGCGGAGATGACCCGCTATGTCACCCGCCACAAGGTGCGGTTCCTGTTCGGCTGTTCAAGCTTTTCGGGCACGGAGGCCACGCCCTATGAGGAGGCGTTTCTCCTGCTGCAGCAGAAACATCTTGCGCCGCGCCGCTGGCTGCCGCGCGTGAAAGCGCCGCGGATCTTCGACTTCGCCCGCAATCTGCGGCTGCGCCGCCCGGACCTGAAACAGGCCATGGGGGCGATGCCGCCCTTGCTGCGGAGCTATCTGGTCATGGGGGGCTGGGTGTCCGACCATGCGGTGATCGACCGCGATCTGGGTACGCTCCATGTCTTCACGGGACTGGAGGTGCGGCGCATCCCCGCTGCACGCCGCCGCCTGCTTCTGCAAGGCGCCGGCGTCTGAGGCTGAAGTTTCAGCGCGAAACGGTATCGACCCCGCCATGGGCGCCGGACCAGCCGAGCGGGTCGCCGAGGAATTTCTCCACCTCGCTTAGGGTCTTCGTGTCGAAATGGTTGCCCGCCTTGGCCTCTGCCAGCACGTCGTGCCAGGTCGCGAGCGCATGCAGCGTCACCCCATGTTCGGCCAGATTGGCTCGCGTGTCCGGGAAGATATCGTAGAAGAAGAGCACGATCGTATGATCGCAGGTCGCGCCGGCTTTGCGCAGTGCTTCCACAAACTTGATCTTCGAGCCGCCATCCGTGGTCAGGTCCTCCACCAGAAGCACCCGGTCGCCCTCGTTCAGCTGGCCCTCGATCTGCGCGTCGCGGCCATAGCCTTTCGGTTTCTTGCGGACATATTGCATGGGCAGCCCCATCCGTTCCGCAATCCAGGCTGAGAAGGGAATGCCCGCCGTCTCGCCGCCGGCCACGGAATCGAACGCCTCGAAGCCCGCGTCGCGCAGCACGGTCGCGGTTGCGAAATCCATCAGGGTAGAGCGGATGCGCGGGTAGGAGATGAGCTTGCGACAATCGATGTAGGACGGTGAGATGATGCCGGACGCAAGCTTGTACGGGCTCTCAGTATCGAAATGGACGGCCTTGATTTCCAACAGCATTTTTGCTGTCAGGCGGGCCATGGTCTCGCTGTCCGGGAAGCTGGAATTGTGCATGCTCTATCCTCTGTCTCGCCTCTGCTCGTGTCTGTCGCTTAGTCCGTTTCAACCCGCCAGTGGAGCGGGAAGCCCGGGTCGAAAACGGTTACCGGACCGTCGCCTGTCTCGATCTTGTCGGGGTAGATTACCGGTTCGTCCTGCCGCACCAACGTCACCGTCGCCTCGTTATAGGGCAGCCGGTAGAAACCCGGCCCGTTGAGGCTGGTGAAGGCCTCCAGATGGTCGAGCGCGCCCTCGGCCTCGAACACTTCCGCCAGACAGCTGAGCGTGTTGGGCGCGCAGAAAACCCCGGCGCAGCCGCAGGCGCTTTCTTTCAGCGGGTCGACATGCGGTGCGCTGTCGGTGCCGAGAAAGAAGCGCGGGTGGCCGCTCGTGGCCGCTGCCACCAGCGCGGCGCGGTGTGTCTCGCGCTTGGCGACCGGCAGGCAGTAGTAATGCGGCTTGATTCCGCCCACGAGGATGTGGTTGCGGGTCAGGATCAGGTGGTGCGGGGTGATTGTCGCGGCAAGGTTGAGCGCATTGTCGCGCACATAGTTCACACCGTCGGCAGTCGTCACATGTTCCATGATGACCCGCAGCTGCGGCAGACGCTGGCGGAGCGGATCGAGCACGGTTTCGATAAAGACGGCCTCGCGGTCGAAAATGTCGACCTCCGGCGTCGTCACTTCGCCATGCACGCATAGCGGCAGGCCGATCTCTGCCATTTTTTCCAGCACCGGCAGGGCCTTTTCGATGTCGCGCACGCCCGACTGGCTGTTGGTTGTCGCACCTGCCGGGTAGAGCTTGACCGCGGTGACAAGACCGCTTTCCGCCGCCGCGGCCACGTCGCCCGGGTCGGTCGTCTCGGTCAGGTACAGTGTCATGAGGGGCGTGAAGGGTCGGTCGCCGATGGCAGCCATGATTCGGTCGCGATAGGCGGCGGCGTCCTTGGACGTGACCACGGGCGGCACGAGGTTCGGCATGATGATGGCGCGGCCGAAATGGTCGGCGGAGACCGGCGCCACGGCCTGAAGCATCGCGCCGTCGCGCAGGTGCAGATGCCAATCATCGGGGCGGCGCAGGGTCAGGCGGGTCGTCATGGAAGCTCCTCGGGCGGCGTCGCGGGAAGGTCGCCGCCCGATAGCATGAATGTCTGCGCCCTGCCAGTGGGCGCGGGACTTATCGGGCTGTCTGGCCGAACAGGACCGACTGGGCCTTCTTGTCGTCCTGGATGCGGTTGCGCTTCTCTGCCGCCACGGCTCGGCCGGCTTTCACGCCCGGACGCGACCCGACGCGCTCCAGCCAGATCTTCATATATGGAAATTTCTCGATATCCTGCTGCTGGCCTTCCCAGAGGCTCGCCCACGGCCAGATGGCCATATCGGCGATGGTGAACTCGTCCCCCGCCACGAAGTCGCGGTCCGCCAGACGGCGGTTCAGAACGCCATAGAGCCGTCCGGTCTCGTTGCGGTAGCGGTCCTTGGCATAGGGCAGGTCATTGGGCGGGGTCATGGAAGGTGCATATTTCAGGAAATGATGCGCCTGGCCGGCCATCGGGCCGAGCCCGCCCATCTGCCACATCAGCCACTGGTCGACCTCGATCCGCTCGCGCTCGGTGCGCCCCCCGAACTGGCCTGTCTTGCGGGCCAGATATTGCAGGATCGCCCCGCTTTCGAAAATCGAGATCGGTTCGCCATCCGGTCCGTCCGGATCGATGATCGCGGGCATCCGGTTGTTGGGCGCGATCTTCAGGAAATCGGGATTGAATTGCTCGCCCGCACCGATGTCGACGAGGTTGAGATTGTAGGGCAGGCCCATCTCCTCCAGCGCGATGGAGATTTTCCAGCCGTTCGGGGTCGGCCAGTAATAGAGTTCGATCGGCTTGGACATTGGGCCTCCTTGCAGGCGTCGGATCTGTTCTTGGATTTGGGCGGACCGGAACCGGACCACCATTGGGTGTCGGTCAGAGATAGGGGCGTTGCGCCGCTATTGGAAGGGGGCGGCCGCCGGCATCAGGTCACCGCGCATCACAAGACGATCAGGGTCGACGTGCCGACGGCCGCAACCTTGCCGTCGGGCAGGGTCAGCTTGGCCTCCACGACGATGAGCTTGCGGCCGCGCGTGACAACCGTTCCAGTGCACTGCACCGGCGTGCCGTCTGTCGGGATCGGGCGGGTCAGATTGGCCTTGGTCTCCACCGTCGTGTAGGCCTCGCCCGCAGCCAGCGTCGAATGGCCCGCGCAACCGCAGGCGCTGTCGACCAGCGCGAGCGCAAAACCCCCGTGCACCCCGCCGAGCGCGTTCAGATGCGCCGGTCCCGCCACGCCTTCGAAGAGGGCGGTGCCATAGCCGACCTCGACCAGATGGAATCCCAGCATGCCGGCCATGGGGGGCTGCGGAAACCGCCCGTCGGCAATGCGCGACATCACCTCCAGCCCGGTCAGGCCGTCAATCGCCTCGGGGTCGAGCGGCGTATAGCGTCGCGGCCCTGTATTCGTGTCTGAATGTGTCAGCGGTCCGGCTCCTGATGTCGTCTTCGACCAGAGTTAATCCGGCCGCGGGGCGCGGCGCAACCTTCCCGGCAACGGGGTCCGGCGGTCCCGCACGGAATGCATGCGCCGGAATTGACCGGACCGGAGCGCTGCGCTAAAAGCGCCGTCAGTGGCGATTTGTCGAACCGGATTGCGGGCCACTCAAAACATGCCGCTAAAGAGGTCGAGGCCCTCTGGCCCCGATCGCGCCCGATCGGGGCTTTGTTTTTAAGGAGGGGCCGCGCACCGGCCTGACATGCGATGACGACAGAATGGAACCCGCGGACCGCACTGGTCCATGGCGGCACCCGCCGCTCTCAATATGCCGAAACGTCCGAGGCGATCTTCCTGACACAGGGATTTGTCTATCCCGACGCGGAGACCGCCGAGGAACGGTTCATCGGGGAGACCGAGGAAGAGGGCTTCATCTATGCCCGCTACGGCAACCCGACCGTTCGCATGTTCGAGGACCGTATCGCGCAGCTCGAAGGGGCGGAGGCCGCCTTCGCCACCGCCTCGGGCATGGCCGCCGTCCATGGCGCCCTGTTCTGCCAGTTGCAGGCCGGCGATCATATCGTCTCGGCCAAGGCGCTTTTCGGCTCCTGCCTCTACATTGTCGAAACCCTGCTGCCGCGCTTCGGGGTGGAGGTGACATTCGTCGACGGCACGGACATGGACCAATGGCGCGCCGCGGTGCGCGATGACACGAAACTTGTCTTCCTCGAGGCCATGTCGAACCCGACGCTGGAGGTGATCGATATTGCTGCCGTGGCCGACATCGCCCATGCCAAGGGCGCGCAGGTCGTGGTGGACAATGTCTTTGCCACCCCGATTTTCCAGCGTTCGCTGGCGCTCGGGGCCGACGTGGTGATCTATTCCGCGACCAAACATATCGACGGGCAGGGCCGTTGTCTGGGCGGCGTCGTGATCGGGACCGAGGAATTCATCCGCGGACCGCTCGAAGGGTTCCTGAAACATACCGGCGGGGCGCTCAGCCCGTTCAACGCCTGGGTGATGCTCAAGGGGCTGGAAACGCTCGATCTGCGGTGCCGGGCACAGGCGGAAACGGCCGAAAAGCTGGCGCAGGGTGTGGCGGGCCATGCCGCGCTTCAGAAAGTCATTTTCCCCGGCGATCCGGACCATCCGCAGGCCGACGTGGTGAAGCGCCAGATGAGCGCCGGCGGCACCATGCTGTCGCTGGAGCTGAAGGGCGGGCAGGCGGCGGCCTTCCGGTTCCTCAACGCGCTGAAGATCGTGCTGATCTCCAACAACCTTGGCGATGCCAAGTCGCTCGCGACCCATCCGTCGACCACCACCCATCAGCGGCTGACCGAAGAGCAGCGGCAGGAACTGGGCATCTCGCGCGGGCTCGTGCGCCTGTCCGTTGGGCTGGAGGATGCAGGCGATCTGCTCGCAGACCTTCAAGGTGCGCTCGACGCGGCGCTTTGAGCGCCGCTGGCATCACGTTCGGGTGAAGAACTGGTCCGGATCCGCACCGCGGACCGTAAAGATCGTTGTTTACCCGCACAGGCGCCCTATCTGATAGTGTCTGCCTGACCGGGTCCAGCTGGAGGGAGCGCCGTGACCAAAGTCGAAAAGAACCTGAAAGGACGGATGCCCGTCCAACGCCCCGATGCCCGCCCGACCCGCGAGGAGGCGGAGGATGCCGTGCGCACGCTCCTGCGCTGGGCTGGCGACGACCCGCACCGCGAAGGGCTGCTCGACACGCCGTCGCGCGTGGCCCGAGCCTATCAGGACTGGTTCCGCGGCTATAACGAGGATCCGGACGCGATGCTCCAGCGCACCTTCGAGGAGGTCGAGGGCTATGACGAGATGGTCGTCCTGCGCGACATCCGGTTCGAGAGTTATTGCGAGCATCACATGGCCCCGATCATCGGCAAGGCCCATGTCGGCTATATCCCGACGGACCGGGTTGTCGGCATTTCCAAGCTGGCCCGCCTGGTCGACGCCTATGCCAAGCGTTTGCAGGTGCAGGAAAAGATGAACGCGCAGATCGCCCAGACGCTTTTCACGGTGCTGAAGCCGAAAGGTGTGGCTGTGGTGCTGGAAGGCGAGCATCACTGCATGTCGACCCGCGGCGTGCACAAGCCCGGCGTCTCGATGGTGACCTCGACCATGCTGGGGTCCTTCCGCGACGACCCGTCGACGCGCAAGGAGTTCCTCAACATCATCGGCAACCCGACGAACCGTCTGAGCTGACACTGAGCGCGGCGCGCAAGGGAAAGGCGGCGGTCATGGCACCGGCCGCCTTTTTTGTGGCGTGTCCAGCGGTCGCGCAGCCTGCCCGGACAGGTGCGGCGCTGCAGTCACGCAAAGGGCAGGGCGGGGCGTGCCCGCCGCTCTGCCGCTTGACAGATGCGGGGCTTCTCACCAAGCCTGCCCCATCATGATTGATGTCCGTCCCGTCGTTCACGTGATCGGCCTGCTGGTCCTTGCTCTTGGCGGGACAATGCTGATTCCCCTCGTGGCCGACCTGATCTATGCCCGCGACCAGTGGGGCACCTTTGCCTCCTCCGCGCTCATCACGGTGGTGGCGGGTGCCGTCATGGCCCTGTCCACGGGCAATGCGATCACCGAGGGCCTGACGCGGCAGCAAGTGTTCCTGCTGACCACGTTCGTCTGGGTGGTGCTGCCGGTGTTCGGGGCGCTGCCCTTCGTGCTCGGCGCGCCGGATGCGAGCTTCACGGACGCCTATTTCGAGGCCGTGTCGGGGATCACCACCACCGGATCGACCGTGTTCAGCGGTCTCGATGCAATGCCGCAGGGCACGCTCATGTGGCGCGGGGTGCTGCAATGGTTGGGCGGGGTCGGCATCATCGTTGTCGCCATTGCCTTCCTGCCGATGCTGAAAGTCGGCGGGATGCAGCTCTTCCAGTCCGAAGGGTTCGACACGTTCGGCAAGATCCTGCCCCGCGCGGCCGAGATCGCGGGCTCGATCTCGGTCATCTACCTCGTCATCACGCTGGCCTGCATCCTCAGCTACATGTGGGCGGGGCTCGACGCGTTCGATGCGATCGTCCATGCGATGACGACCGTCTCCACCGGCGGGTTTTCCACCAAGGATGCGTCGCTCGGCCATTTCGAGCCGGCTGCGGAATGGGTGGCGTCGGTCTTCATGATCCTCGCAAGCCTGCCGTTCGCGCGCTACGTGCAGATGGTGGCCGGCGATATGGGCTCGCTCTTCCGCGACGCGCAGGTCCGCGCCTATATCGCCTTTCTGGCCATCATTGCCGTCGTGCTCGGCTACTGGACGCTGGTGCAGGTCGGGCTCGGGGTCCATCAGGGACTGCGCGAATCCATCTTCAACTCGATCTCGATCATCTCGGGCACCGGCTATGCCAGCGCGGACTACCAGTCCTGGGGCAGCTTCTCGATCGTGCTCTTCTTCCTGATCGGGCTCGTCGGCGGCTGCGCCGGCTCCACCAGCTGTTCGATCAAGATTTTCCGGTTCCAGATCCTCTGGTCCACCCTTGTCACGCAAGTCAAACGTATCCACTCGCCGCGCGGCGTCTTCACGCCCCGCTATGGCGACAAGCCGATTACCGAGGATGTCATCAACTCGGTCATGGCTTTTTTCGCGATGTTCTTGCTTACATTGACAATGCTGTCTATCCTTCTGTCTTTGTTGGGTTTGGAGCCCATCACTGCCATTTCCGGCGCGGCCACCGCCCTTGCCAATATCGGCCCAGGGTTGGGTCCGGAAATCGGTCCGACCGGAAACTTTTCCGGCCTGTCGGACACAGTGAAATGGGTTTTGAGCGCAGCCATGATCACTGGCCGCCTTGAACTGGTTGCTGTTTATGTTCTGTTTACCGCCGCTTTCTGGCGGACCTGAGGTGCGTACCCATGGAGAGAGGCATCCCGTCTCTCGGCACCCGTCTCTGCCGCGTATTGGCAGATCACGGTGTCGAATCGATCTTCGGAACTGACACGTCGCTGACGCCGGCGATCCGGGAAGGCATTGCGCAAGCCGGATTGCGGGGCTTTTCGGCGCCTTGCGCGTCCGGCGCGGCCTGGATGGCCGACGGGTCGAGCCGCCTGACCGGCCGACCGGTGCTCTGCCTCGTGGACGGTGCGGGCGGGGTCGCGCAGGCGCTGGGCGCAGTCGGGCGCGAAGACCATCCCCGCTGGGTCCTGATGAGCCATGGCGGCCCGGACGAGGCGCCTGATCCCGCAAAACTCGTGCGCGCCGCCGTGCCGGCCCTGCGCCAGCCCGGAACGCCCGAAGCGGCGCTGACCGCGCTGGAACGGGCCTTCGAGGCACTGGAAATGCCGCGGCAGGGCATGCAGGCGCTGCATCTGCAGACCGGCTGGCTGGATCGCCCGGTGCCGACCCTGCCGGTTCAGATCGACGAGGTGGACTTCGCCGAAGGGATGCGCGCCAGCCGCCGGGTGATCGAGGCCGCCGCCAGTATCTGGATGGAATCGGAGCGCCCGCTTCTGGTGATCGGCGGCGGGTGCCGCCATGCGGCCCACGGCATCCGCGCCCTTGTCGCTGTCAGCGGTTGCGCGGTCCTGTCGAGCCCGGCCGGGCGGGGTGTGCTGGCCGATGGCCACCCGCTCAACCTCGGCGCCTGCCTTGACCGGCCGGACTGCCGCAAGATGGTGGAAGCGGCCGATCTGGTGGTCGCGATCGGAACCGGCGTGGACCTGTCGATGCTGGCCGATAACGACCGGCGGCGCCGCGTGATCCGGGTGGACCGCGACGCCGCCGCGGCCGAGGAAGGGCTGACACCGGGGCAGGGGATCGACATGGCCATCCAGTCGGATGCCGACTGGTTTGCCAGCCGTCTAGCACGGGTCCTGTCACGGCGGCGCAATCAGGTGTTCTGGAACCCGGCCGAGCTGGCACGGATCAAGGCCCGGCTCTGGTCGGGCTATGATCTTCAGGACCGGCCCTGGGCGGATGCCGTGCGCGACCTGCGCGGGGTGCTGCCCTACGGTGCCACGATCTTTGCCGAACCCCATGCGCTCAGCGATGCGTTGCGCCGCGGGCTCGATTTCGACCGGCCGTCGCGCTTCCACACGATCCCGACAGACGGCCATCCGGGCGCGGCGGTGCTGGCCGCGGTGGGCGCGCGGCTCGATGCGCCGGAAGCGCCGGTGCTTTGCCTCGCCCGCGAGGCCGGATGCGGCGCCGCGCGGCAGGCGGTGGCGCTACTGGAAGAGCGCGGCCTGTCGCTGCCCGTTGTCACCTTGCCGGACCGCCCGCCCGAGCGTCCGGGGCTGGCCGCAGCGGTCGACAGGGCGCTCTGGAGCGATGCCCCGCGCCTCGTGCGGCTCAGCTGACCTCGGGACCTGCAGAGACGCTGCATTCATATCGGCCGGAAATCCCCTCGACCTCTGCGCGGTTCGGGCAATTGACCCTTCGGGTCGCGCACCTTATGCAGTGGCTCGAACCCGACAGACCCGATTGCGCCTTCAGGATCCACGCCCATGACCGCCACAGACACTTCGCGCCCGCCGCGCAGCTTCCAGGAGATCATCCTGCGCCTGCAATCCTACTGGGCGCGGCAGGGCTGCGCCGTGTTGCAGCCCTATGACATGGAAGTCGGCGCGGGCACCTTCCACCCGGCGACGACGCTACGTGCGCTCGGTGCAACGCCCTGGGCAGCGGCCTATGTCCAGCCCTCACGCCGGCCGACCGACGGGCGCTATGGCGAGAACCCGAACCGTTTGCAGCACTATTACCAGTATCAGGTCATCATCAAGCCGAGCCCGCCGGACCTGCAGGCGCTTTATCTCGGCTCGCTCGATGCGATCGGCATCGACATGGAAATGCATGATATCCGCTTTGTCGAGGATGACTGGGAAAGCCCGACGCTCGGCGCATGGGGCCTCGGATGGGAGGTCTGGTGCGACGGGATGGAGGTGAGCCAGTTCACCTATTTCCAGCAGGTCGGCGGCCATGACTGCCGCCCGGTTTCGGGCGAGCTGACCTATGGTCTGGAACGTCTTGCCATGTATGTGCTGGGCGTCGATCACGTGATGGACATGCCGTTCAATGATCCGGACGCGCCGATCCCGTTGCGCTATGGCGACGTGTTCCGCCAGACCGAGCAGGAATTTTCCGCCTGGAACTTCGACCGTGCGGACACGGATACGCTCCTGCGCCATTTCGAGGATGCCGAAGCCGAATGCGCCCGCATTCTGGCCGAACCGGCGCGGGACCCGCAGACGGGGCGCGACATCATCATGGCGCACCCGGCCTACGACCAGTGCATCAAGGCGAGCCATCTGTTCAACCTTCTCGACGCACGCGGCGTGATCTCCGTCACCGAACGGCAGGCCTATATCGGGCGGGTCCGGGCGCTGGCCAAACAATGCGCGGACGCGTTCGTCCAGACCGAAGCGGGCCGGCAGGCGTGAGCCGTCGCAGCCATCCTGACGGCCGGAGGCTCCTGTGACCGGGCGCTGGCTCGGTGGCGGGCTTGTCCTGTTCGCGGTGCTGTTCGGCGCCGCGCTCTACTATTTTCAGGTCTATGCCTATTACGAGCGCGTGTCGGGCCTGTCAGCGATCACCGTCGCCGGGCAGGAGGTTGCTGTCAGCGAGTATGACGGGATCGACGCGGACACGTCCGGGCTGAAACTGCGCGGCTGTTTCCGCACCGACCCGCAGGCTTTCGACGGGCTGCCCGTCGCCGCCGCGCCGACACCGCTGACGCCGCCGCGCTGGTTCGACTGTTTCGATGCCGCCGCGCTGCAGGACGACCTCGATGCGGGGCGCGCCACGGCCTATATGGCGGCCGAGAATGACAAGGACGGGATCGACCGGCTGGTGGCCGTCTATCCCGATGGACGCGGCTTCCAGTGGCGTCAGCTCAACGAGAAATACACGGATTGATCATGCCCGATTTGCTGCTTGAACTCTTTTCCGAGGAAATTCCCGCCCGCATGCAGGCACGCGCCGCGGCCGACCTCAAAAAGCTGGTGACCGACGGGCTGGTCGAGGCCGGTCTGACCTATGCGGCGGCGGAGAGTTTCGCCACCCCGCGTCGCCTGACGCTGGCTGTCCACGACCTGCTCGGTGAGAGCCCGACCACGGTCGAGGAACGTAAAGGTCCGCGTACCGATGCGCCGGAAAAGGCCATCGAGGGGTTCCTGCGCTCCACGGGCCTCAGCCGAGACGCGCTGGAGGTCCGGGACGACAAGAAGGGCCAGGTCTTTTTTGCAACGATCCGGCGGCCCGGACGGCCGGCTGCCGAGATCATCGCGGAGACCGTGACAAACACGATCCGCACCTTCCCATGGCCGAAATCCATGCGCTGGGGTGCGGGCAGCCTGCGCTGGGTGCGTCCGCTTCACTCGATCCTGTGCATCCTGTCGGACGAGGCCGGGGCCGAACTGGTGCCGTTCGAGGTGGACGGGATCGAGAGCGGCACGACCACGCAGGGCCATCGGTTCATGGGGCACGGCACGATCAGCGTGACGGGTTTCGAGGATTATGCCGCCAAGCTGAAGGCCGCGCATGTGATCCTCGATCCGCAGGAACGCGCCGACCGGATCTGGGAGGATGCGCGCCAGATGGCCTTCGCGCAGGGTCTCGATCTGGTGGAGGATCGCGGCCTGTTGGCCGAGGTGGCCGGTCTCGTGGAATGGCCGGTCGTGCTGATGGGTGACATTGCCGACACGTTCCTCGACCTGCCGCCCGAAGTGCTGCAGACCTCGATGAAGGAACATCAGAAATTCTTCTCCGTCCGGAACCCGAAAACCGGCCGGATCGAGAAATTCGTGACTGTCGCCAACCGCGAAACCGCCGATCAGGGCGCGACCATCCTTGCCGGCAATGGCAAGGTCCTGTCGGCACGGCTCGCAGACGCAAAATTCTTCTGGGACAATGACTTGCGTCGTGTGGCAGAGGGCGGGCTCGATGCGATGGCCACGCCGCTGGCGCAGGTCACCTTCCACAACAAGCTCGGCAGCCAGGCTGACCGGATCGCGCGTATCGAAGCGCTATCCGGCGATCTGGCCGGACCGGTTGGCGCTGAGGCCGGACAGGCCCAGCAAGCCGCGCGTATCGTCAAGGCCGACCTCTCGTCCGAGATGGTCTACGAGTTTCCCGAATTGCAGGGCGTGATGGGCGGATATTATGCCCGCGCGGCGGGTCTGCCAGACGCGGTGGCCGACGCCTGCACCGGGCACTATCAGCCGCTCGGCGCGTCCGATTCCGTACCCGAGGGGCCGGTTTCGGTTGCCGTGGCGCTGGCCGACAAGCTCGACATCCTGACCGGCTTCTGGTCGATCGACGAAAAGCCGACCGGGTCGAAGGATCCGTTTGCGCTCCGCCGTGCCGCGCTCGGCGTGATCCGGATCATCGAGGCGGGCGATTTGCGCCTGCCGCTCCGTCCGGTCATCGTGGCCCAGCTTCTGCGCCACGAAATCGCGCAAGCGGGCGGCGGGGCCGATGCGGACACGGCTGCGCTGAACGCCATGCTGGACGATCTGGTGAAGAAGGGCCTTTTCGGCGCGGCTTTCGATGCCATTGCCGACCGGTTGGCAGAGCATGGCGGGGCTGACCGCAGCCTCGACGCGATTGCCGACGATCTTCTGTCCTTCATCCATGACCGGCTGACCGTGCATCTGCGCGATCAGGGCATCCGGCACGATGTGATCGCGGCCTGCCTTGCGATGCCCGGTTCTGATGACCTGACGCTTCTGATGGCACGGGCGCGGAGCCTGTCGGCCTTCCTTGGCACGGACGACGGGGAAAACCTGCTGCAGGGCTTCAAGCGGGCGAACAACATCCTGACGGCCGAGGAAAAGAAGGACGGGATCGAATATTCGCTCGATCCGGACGTGAAATTTGCCGAGGAACCGACCGAGAAGTCGCTCTTTGCGGCGCTCGACCGGGCGGAACCTGCGATTGCCACGGCAATGGGGGCGGAGGATTTTGCCGCCGCCATGCAGCATATGGCCGAGTTGCGCGCGCCGATCGACGCGTTCTTCGAAGCGGTACAGGTCAACAGCGACAACCAGATCGTGCGCCGGAACCGGCTCTGCCTGCTCAACCGGATCCGTCAGGTGATGGGGCAGGTGGCTGATTTCACGCGGCTCGAAGGCTGAATCCCGGCGGCCGCTGCACTGAATAGCGTTTGCGTGGTCACAGCACGCGGGTCTATGCTGCACTGCACC
Organism: Oceanomicrobium pacificus; assembly: GCF_009833495.1. Classification (GTDB taxonomy): domain Bacteria; phylum Pseudomonadota; class Alphaproteobacteria; order Rhodobacterales; family Rhodobacteraceae; genus Oceanomicrobium; species Oceanomicrobium pacificus. The sequence goes on from NZ_WUWG01000003.1 coordinate 439,567, forward strand.
TGAGCATGCAGGAAACGGGGCAGTGACGCAGCGCATCAGACAGATCACAACCGCCGGCCGCATCGATCCGGCGGTCTATGGCGAGCGCGGGGCGCGGCTCTGCGCGATGGCCGCGCTCGGCCTGCCGGTGCCCGACGGGCTGATCCTGCCGGCCGATCTGGTGTCCGAGATTGCGACCGGTGCGCCAGTGCCCGACCTTGGCGCCTTTCCCGGCGCGCCGGATATCCTTTCGATCCGCTCCAGCCCCGAACGGTCCGACTGGGGCGGGCCGACCGCGATCCTCAATATCGGTCTTTCCGACCGGGAGACGGAGAAGCTCGCGGCCACGATCGGCGCGGCGCCTGCGCTCGACCTCTACCGCCGGTTCATCCAGAGCTTCGGCACCGGTGTGGCAGGGCTTGATCCAGAGGATTTCGAGAATCTCTATTATGACCAACTGAAGCTCGCCGGTCTCGACACGCATGACGGGCTCGACGCGGGCCATTTGTCCGACCTCGTCGATGCATCCAAAGATTTCTATGCAGACGAGGTGGGCGAGCCGTTCCCGCAGGATCCGCATGATCAGCTTCGCGCCGCGATCCGCGCGATGGCGGAAGCCTGGGCGCGGCCCTCGGCCCGGATTTTGCGCCAGGCCCGCGGGGCTGATCCCGAGGCCGGAACGGCGCTCATTCTCCAGACGATGGCGCTTGGCATCGGGCAGGGGCTTTCCGGGTCAGGCCTTGTGCAGATGGTCGATGCCGACAGCGGCAAAGCGGTGGTGACGGGACGGTTCCTGCCGCAAAGCCAGGGGCAGGACGCACTCATGGGCGTGCGCACACCACATCTGATCACCCGCGCGTCGCGCGAGGCCGAGGGCCAGAGCGCACCGGCGCTGGAAGAACTGGCGCCTGACGCACTGACCGCGCTTCAGGCCGCCGATCTGAAGGCGACCGAAGGACTCCGCGACCGGTTCCAGTTCGAGTTCACGCTCGACCGCGGACAGGTCTGGCTGCTCGACGCGATGCCGGCCAAACGTTCGGCCCGCGGGGCTGTGGCCATTGCCGTCGATCTGGCCGACCGCGGCATCATCACGCGGGAGGAGGCCATCCTCCGGATCGACCCGCGCAACCTGATCCAGCATCTTCATCCGCAGATCGACCCCGACGCCCGGCGCGACGTGTTCGGCACCGGTCTGGCGGCGAGTCCCGGCGCCGCGACCGGGCGGATCGTCTTCTCGGCGGAGGCCGCGCTTGCCATGCAGGCACAGGGCGAGGCGCCGATCCTGGTGCGGATCGAGACCAGCCCTGAAGACATCCGCGGCATGCATGCGGCGGTCGCGGTTCTGACGGCGCGCGGCGGGATGACGAGCCACGCGGCCGTGGTGGCGCGCGGGCTCGGTCTGCCCTGCGTGGTCGGCGCGTCCGATATCCGGCTCAACCTGCGCAAGGGCGTGCTCACGGTCGCCGACGGTCGCAAGTTCAACGAGGGCGCCGTGGTCACGATCGACGGCACACGCGGCGAGGCCCTGATGGGGGCAGCGCGGATGATCCAGCCCGAACTTGGCGGCGCCTATGCCAAGGTGATGGACTGGTCGGACGATATCCGCACGCTCGGCGTGCGCGCCAATGCCGACACCCCGCAGGACGGGCGGCTGGCGCGCCAGTTCGATGTGGACGGGATCGGGCTCTGCCGGACCGAGCATATGTTCTTCGAGGAAGACCGTATCCACGTCATGCGCCAGATGATCATGGCCGATGATGTGGACGAGCGCCGCGCCGCGCTCGACCGGCTTCAACCGATCCAGCGCGCTGATTTCGAAGAGCTTTTCGCGATCATGCAGGGGCTTCCGGTGGTCATCCGCTTGCTCGACCCGCCGCTCCACGAATTCCTGCCACACGGGCATGACGAGATGCAGGATCTGGCCGAGGCGATGGATCTGCCGGTCAGTCAGGTCACCGGCCGCGCCGAGGAATTGCGCGAATTCAACCCGATGCTTGGCAAGCGGGGTGTCCGGCTCGGCATCACCATGCCCGAAATCTATGAGATGCAGTCGCGCGCGATCTTCGAGGCGACGCTCGCGGTAAACCGCCGCGCCGACGCGCCTGTGGTGCCGGAGATCATGATCCCGCTCGTCTCCGCCTATCGCGAGGTGGAGATGATCAAGAGCCGGATCGACGCCATCGCGCAGGAGGTGCAGGCGCAGGCGGGTGAGGCGCTCTCCTACAAGCTTGGCGTCATGGTCGAGACCCCGCGTGCGGCCTTGCGCGCGGGCGATCTTGCCGCCAGTTCGGCCTTCCTCAGTTTCGGTACGAACGATCTGACCCAGATGACTTACGGGCTCAGTCGCGACGATGCGGGGCGCTTTATGCGCGACTATGTGAATGCAGGCGTTTTTCCCGAGGACCCGTTCCATTCCCTCGATGTCGAGGGGGTGGGGGAGCTGCTCCTGCTTGCCGCGAACCGGGGCCGGGCGCAAAATCCCGATCTGGTGCTGGGGCTTTGCGGTGAACATGGCGGCGATCCCGCTTCGATCCGCTTCTGTCAGGTGGCCGGATTCGACTATGTGTCCTGTTCGCCCTTCCGGGTGCCGATCGCGCGTCTGGCGGCGGCGCAGGCGACGCTTCTGTCCCGGCGCGACCGCGGGGCAGCGGATGCGCCCGGACTGGAACCGGAAGCGCGCGGTGTTGGGAGCGATTCCGTCCCGCCAACCCGCTCGGCAAGCGGCACGGGCTAGGGTCAAGGGCGGGATGGCAGCCCGCCTGTAGCAGCGCACGCCGATCGGCGAATCGTTGCCGGTCGCCGCCTGTGGATAAGTCGAAAGTTGAACAAAAGCATTATGTTGCGCTGCATTGATGCGATGCGAAATCGACTTGTTTAGACTGTTGGCGTAACATTCTGAAATTAATTAAAAATTTCGATTGAACGCGGCTCCATCGCAAGATGCCCCGTGCGACCGCTTGCCACAAAGCCTCTGAAAAGGCTGGACTTGCCGGTTTCGGGCGCTATGTATCCCGCCGTTGTAATTGAACGCGTTGCCGCCGTGGAAACGGTGGAGGGTGGCGCATCTGGCGCCACGAAAATTGTAGGTGGGACTACAGATATGACGAAGATTAGCAACCGGCGCCTCGCCGGTCTGTCGGCTTTGTGCATCCTGCTGGTGCCGCTCTCGCTGAAGCCCGTTGCCGGCCTCTCGCGCGAAGCGCATGCCCCGACCCCCCAGGACCAGGTACTCGACCAGATTCTCACGGTGCAGAGCCAGGAGCATCGTGCCGATGCCGACCGCAGCCCGACGACATTGTCGGAACTGGAACCGATGCAGGTGGCGGGGCTGCAGCCGTCGCGCCTCTATCAACAGCAGTGGCGGCTCAATCGTTCCAAACATTCCGGCCAGCATCTGCTGTCGACCGAACATGCGGTGCCGTCCGCGGCCATGCCAAGCGCTCTGGCGACCCGTCCGGCAGAGGAACTGACCTTCGCGATGGTCGACGCGCTGCCGCGGGCCGAGGGCGGGGCGGAACTCGACTGTCTGGCCGAAGCGCTCTATTTCGAGGCGCGCGGCGAGACGCTTCTGGGCCAGATTGCGGTTCTGGAAGTGATCCTGAATCGCGTGGATGCGAAAAAATATCCCGACTCGGTCTGTGGCGTGATTGCACAGGGCACGAGCAGCGGGCGCAAACATGCCTGCCAGTTCTCCTACAAGTGCGACGGCCGCAAGGAGGTCTTCTCCGAGAAGGCGACCTACGAGCGGGGCCGGAAACTGGCCAAGATGATGCTCGACGGGCGGACCCGGGACCTCACGGACGGGGCGACCCACTATCACACAAAACATGTGAACCCGTCCTGGGCGCGGCGTCTGACCAAGACCGCGCGCTACGGGGTGCATCTCTTCTACCGCTACCCGACGACCATCGCGTCGAACTGACGGTGCGGAGATGCGGCGGCCCGTCGGCGGCGGGCCGCGCTTTGCCGGAAATGCCCGTGACAGGGCTCCGCGCCGCGTGGTAACGGAGCGCGACAGTGTCCCAGACGCAGGAACCGCGCCTCGTGAATGAAACCAGCCTCGCCTTCGAGAACCCGTCCGTCCGCGCTGCGGCCACGGCCGGCGACCAGCCGCTCGACCGGATCTCGGTCCGCGACCATGTGCGCGCGGTGGAGATCGGGGCCTTCCAGTCCGAGCGCGGCAAGCTTCAGCGGCTGCGGTTCAACGTGGTGCTGGAGGTTTCGCGCCACACGGCGGCGCAGAATGACGATGTCGACCAGGTCATATCCTACGACACGATCATCGAGGCGATCGAGGCGCAGCTGACGCACGAGCGGATCAACCTCTTGGAAACATTGGCCGAACGGGTGGCGCAGCGCTGCCTAGCAGATCCGCGTGCGGTGCGCGTTTTCGTGCGGATCGAGAAGCTCGACCGGATTCCGGGCGCGCTTGGCGTGGAAATCGTGCGGCGCCGGCTCGAAACTGAAGACGTCTCACGCCTGCATCCCGTGACAGAGGCGCCGGAGCAAACGGCCGTTTCGCCGCGCGTTCTGCTGCTGGGGGCGGAAGTTCTGGCCGACAGCGCCTGCATTCAGGCCTGGCTCGATGTTGTTGCAGCGGCGGACACGCCTGTTGTGCTGGCGCTGCCGCCGCTCGATCCGGCGCGAGCGGCAAGCGACGGGCCGCTGGAGATCGGGCTCCTGTCCATTGAGCAGAATGCCTGGGCGGTTGCGGCGCTCGGATCCGACCTGTCCGTCGCCGGTTCGCGCACCGAGCTGGACTGGGCCATTCGCGAGGGGCGCAAGACAGTTTGGGCCCCGTTCAAGATGGTCACGGACGCGGTGGAGAAACCGGGTGCGGGCGCGGACGATCCGGTCGGGCTGGCGCTCTGGCTCGCGGGGCAGATCGGGGCATCCGACTGTCTGGTGGCTGGGGCAGCGCCCGCATTGCCGGACGGAGCGACGCTGCTCGATGCGGCCCGCCCCGGACTGCCCGCCGGTGCTGCGACGGGCTGAGCGGCGCGTGGCTCGGATCATCTTTGATCTGGACGGCACGCTCGTCGACAGTCTGGCCAGCCTTGCCAGCGCCGGACGTCAGTTGACCGGGGAACTGGGACGACCGGCGGTGGACGATGCCACCTATCGCGGATTTGTCGGGCATGGGATCGGGCATCAGGTGCGCTGCCTGCTCGACTCGACCGGCGGGGCGGATGATGCGCTCTTTGACCGTGCTCTGGCCCGGTTTCACGACATCTACGGCGCCGATCCCGCGTCTGGGGTCAATGCCTATCCCGGTGCGCGAGCGGCGCTCGATGCGTTGAGCGCGGGGGGGCATCGCTGTGGCATCTGCACCCAGAAACCCGAAGCCCCATCCCGCGCCATTCTGGCCGCGACCGGATTGGCCGACCGGATCGAGGGCGGCGCGTTCGGAGACAGCCTGCCGGTCCTGAAGCCCGATCCGGAGATGCTCTATTTCGCGGCGCGCAGCATGGGCGGCGGGGCGCCGGTCATTTTCGTCGGGGACAGCCATGTCGATGCGCAGACGGCGCAGGCGGCGGGCGTGCCCTTCATCCTGCATCGGGCGGGCTTCCATGACAGCGGCGCGCCGCCCGATGCCGATGCGGGATTTGACCGGTTCGCGGACCTGCCGGATCTGGTCGCGCAACTGTGCAAAAGTCCAGAAGTCGCAGGTGCACCGTGAGCCAGACCTATTTCCGCCCGATCTGCCGCAGCGGACCGATGCCGGACGGGGCCGTGCCGCTCGCCGGTGGGCCGCTCTGGTTCACCGAAGCCGACCGCCTGTCGCGGGATGCCGCATCGGAACCGGTGGCCGCAGCGGACCTGCCTGCGACCGTGCGCGACCAGCTGAGCGCACCTCGCGGGGACATTTGCGGGCTGACCGCGCGGCCCGGCCTTCTGATAGGCATCGTCAACGTCACGCCCGACAGTTTTTCCGACGGCGGGCTGCATGATGCCGAAGGGGCAGGGGCAGCGCATGGCCGGAAGCTCGCGGATGAGGGCGCGGATATTCTCGACATTGGCGGGGAGAGCACGCGCCCCGGCGCAACACCGGTGCCGCGGGACGAAGAAATCGCGCGGGTCCGGCCCGTGATCGCGGATCTGGCGGACGCCTTGCCCGACATGCCGCTGTCCATCGACACGCGCCACGCCGCCGTGGCCGCGGCCGCATTCGATGCCGGCGCCACGCTCTTCAATGATGTGACGGCCCTGCGCCATGACCCGGAGGCACTGGCGCTTGCGGCAGACCGGGCCGGCATGGTCTGCCTCATGCATTCGGCCGCCGATCCGCAAACCATGCAGGACGATCCGCGCTACGGGCACGTGCTGCTGGATGTCTATGACCATCTGGCTGAGCGCGTGGCGGTGGCCGAGGCTGCAGGCATTCCCCGCAGCCGGATCCTTGTCGATCCGGGCATCGGGTTCGGCAAGACGCTCGACCATAATCTCGCGCTCCTGCGCGGCCTGTCGCTGTTCCACGGACTGGGCTGCGCGGTGTTGCTCGGGGCGTCCCGTAAGCGGTTCATCGGCACGCTGACCGGTGTGGACGCGGCGCCTGCGCGGGTGCCGGGGTCGGTTGCCGTGGCCTATGAGGCGCTTTCGCAGGGGGTGCAGGTGTTGCGGGTTCATGATATTGCACAGACACGTCAGGCGGTTCAGATCTGGCGGGCGTTACACGAGCGCGAGGGGCAGGAACAGGCGTGAGCAGACAGTATTTCGGAACCGACGGGATTCGCGGTCGCGCGAACAGCGAGCCGATGACGGCGGCAACGGCGCTTGCCATCGGGGCGGCGGCGGGCCGCTATTTCCGGCACGGGCGCGGCACGCACCGGGCGGTGATCGGCAAGGACACGCGGCGGTCGGGCTACATGCTGGAGACCGCGCTCACCGCAGGGCTGACCTCCGTCGGGATCGACGTGTTCCTGCTCGGCCCGGTTCCGACACCGGCTGTCGGCATGCTGACCCGCTCCATGCGGGCCGATCTGGGGATCATGATCTCGGCTTCGCACAATCCGTCACACGACAATGGCATCAAGTTTTTCGGCCCCGACGGGTTCAAACTGTCGGACGAGGCCGAGGCAGAGATCGAAACCCAGATCGAGGGCGGCGGACCGCTGGTCGAGCCGGACCAGATCGGGCGCGCGACCCGGATTGATGACGGGCGCGGGCGCTATACGGAATTTGCCAAGACAGCCTTTCCTAAAAAGCTGCGCCTCGACGGGCTGAAGATCGTGGTCGATTGCGCCAATGGCGCGGCCTACAAATCTGCGCCCGAGGTCCTGTGGGAACTGGGCGCGGAGGTGATACCGGTCGGCGTGCGGCCAAACGGGTTCAACATCAATCAGGATTGCGGCTCGACCGATACACGCACGGCGGCGGAAACCGTGGTCGCGCACGGGGCCGATCTCGGCATTGCGCTCGATGGCGATGCGGACCGCGTGATGATCCTCGACGAGACCGGCCGCGTGGCCGATGGCGACCAGCTGATGGCGCTGATCGCGGGCCGCTGGGCGGATGAAGGACGGCTCGCGGGCAACACGCTCGTGGCCACCGTCATGTCGAACCTCGGGCTGGAACGCCATCTGGAGGGTCGCGGCCTGTCGCTGATGCGGACCGCCGTGGGCGACCGCTATGTGGTCGAGGCGATGCGGGCCAACGGGTTCAACGTGGGCGGCGAGCAGTCCGGCCATATCGTGATGCGCGATTTCGTGACGACCGGTGACGGGCTGATCGCTGCGCTGCAATTCCTTGCCGCGATGGTCGAAACCGGCCGGCGGGCCAGTGAGCTGGCGCAGGTGTTCGAAACCGTCCCACAGCTCTTGCAAAATGTGCGCGTGGCGGCTGGCACGGCGCCGTTGCAGGACGCCGCCGTTCAGGCCGCGATTGCCGAAGGCGAAGCGCGGTTCGGGGACAGGGGCCGGCTGCTCATCCGCGCATCGGGCACCGAGCCCCTGATCAGGGTGATGGGCGAATGCGAGGACGAGGCGCTTCTGGCCGAAGTCGTCCGGTCCATTGCCGATCAGGTGAGCAAGGCCGGCTGATTCCGGATCCGCGCGCCCTCAGGTTGGCGGGACGCGCTTGCCGCGCCCGTCGCGCGACACGAGCACGCCGAGGATGATGAGCCCGTAGGCGAGCGCGGCACTGGCCCGCAGCTCCTCCCCAAGCACCACGATTCCAAGGAAACCGGCCCAGAGCGGGATCAGGTAGCCGACGATCGACATATAGACCGGCCCGCGCCGCCGGATGATGAAGAAGCGCAGGGTTTGCGCCAACCCTGTGGGCAGAAGCCCCAGCGCGAGAAGCGCCAGTGCGGGCAGGGTGACGAGCGGCGCTGCCGCCAGCCCGGCACCCAGCCCGAGCGGCAGGGTCACGGCGCTCGCGCAGATCATGGCGCCCGCGGTGCCCTGCAGGGGGCGCATCGGCGGCATGATCCGGATCAGGATGGCCCCGGTCGCGTAGCACAGGCACGTCAGGGCAAGGGCCGCGATCGGCAGCGCGAGGTCGCGCAGCGGCAGATCGGGCATGCTGCCCGGAGAGGAGAGCCAGACCAGCCCCAGAAATCCGATGCCGAAGCCGGTCCATTTCCGCAGGCTGATCGCCTCTTTCAGGACCAGCCGCGCCAGCAGCAGGATGAAGAGCGGCACCGCTGAGATGAAGATCGCGACGATGTTGGTTGGCACGAAAAGCTGTGCCCAGCTCAGGAGCGAGAAAGGCAGCGCCAGAGACACGATGCCGACCAGCGCCGACCAGCCCCAGTCCCGCAAGGAGCGCGGCAGTCCCTGACCCGAGAGGAGCGCAAAGGCGGTGACGAAGATCGCGGCGATGAAAATCCGCCCGCCTGCAACCGCCAACGGCGCATATCCGTCGAGTGACAGGCTGGTGAGGAAGAAACTCGATCCCCAGATGACCACCAGAAGTCCGACACCGCCGGCCGAGAGCCAGTCCGTGCCCTCGGCGGCCGGGGCGGCGGGTTTGTCGGAGACGGTCATTTCGACACCACTGGCTCAGGCGCTGCGGCGGCGCGCTTGCTGGTGCGGCCGGTCTGGCTGACGAAGAGCCCCGCAAGGATCAGCCCGAGCGCGAGCCCGAACTGCAGGGTGATCGGCTCGGATAGGAGAAGCGCGCCGAAGAGCATCGCCCAGACCGGCACCTGATAGTTGACGAGGCTGAGGAAACTCGGCCCCGCATCCGCGATGACGCGGACCAGCAGAATGGTTGCGACCGCCGTGGGCAGCACCGCCAGATAGAGCACGGCCGCCAGCGGTCCGGCACCGATCTCCGAGGGCCAGCCCTCCAGCGCGACGGCAACGGGCATAAGGACGACAGCGCCGATCAGGAGGCCGCCCGCGCTGAAGGACAGCATGTGTGTCGGCGGCGACAGGCGGGTGATGATCGCGCCGCACGCATAGCAGCCGGCCGCCGCGATACAGGCGAGCCGTGCCAGCGCCACCGGACCGCTGCCCTCGGGCCCTGCAAGAATCGTCTGCGGCCCAAGGAGCACGATCACGCCCAGAAAGCCGATCCCGAACCCGAGGCTGCGGCGGACGCTCATCCGCTCGCCCGGCACCAGCAGATGCGCCAGCGGCAGCACGAAAAGCGGCACGACCGCCATGGTCAGTCCCGCGAAACTCGACGTGACATGCTGCTGACCCCAGCTCAGAAGCGAGAAGGGCAGCGCGTTGGAAAATATCCCCATGCCGGCGCAGTGCAGCCAGATCCGCTTGCCGGTCGCTGTGCCGACGGGCGGAAGCCCCGGCCCAAGTGTCACCGCGTAGGCCACCAGAAGGAGCGCGGCCAATGCCACCCGCAGCGCCGCAACCATGAGCGGCGGCAGGTCGATGAGCGCGATCTCTACGGCAAGGAAGGACGCCCCCCAGATCACCGCGAGGCTCAGGAGCAGGATCCAGCTCGTCAGGGATGGGGTGGGCTGGCTCATCGGCGGTGGTCCTGTTCGGGTATGGGCCCTCCTTATCCGCTGGCGCGGGCGCGGGCAATCACCGATCACGCGTCTCGTCCCGCTGGCGAAACACGGGTTTCCGATCGGAAACGGCAGGGCTGCGGGAAACTGGCGCAAGGCGCAAAATTTATCTTGGCGGCGCGTGGTCAATCGCTTATCCGGTCCGTGGGTGCGCAGCCGGACTATGGGCGAGCGGCGGCGGACTCAGGAATTTCGCCCTGACGATGGAGCCGTCCATGAGCTTCCCCACACCGCCGCAGGTGCGTCCTGCGCGTCCCGAATTTTCATCTGGTCCCTGTCCCAAACGCCCCGGCTGGTCCGCAGACGCGGTCGCCGCCAAGGCCTTTCTCGGTCGGTCGCACCGCGCCGCGGAACCCAAGGCACAGCTGAAAGAGGCGATCGACCGCATGGCGGCGACCCTCGGCGTGCCTGCCGATTACAAGGTCGGCATCGTGCCGGCCTCCGACACGGGCGCCGTCGAAATGGCGCTCTGGTCGCTGCTCGGCGCACGCCCCGTCGATGTGCTGGCCTGGGAAAGCTTCGGCGCGGGTTGGGCCAGCGACATCACCAAGCAGCTGAAGCTCGACGATGTGAAACTGCACGATGCCGGCTATGGCGAACTGCCGGACCTGTCGGCCGTCCGCCGCGACAGCGACATCGTTTTCACCTGGAACGGCACCACGTCGGGTGCCCGCGTGCCCAATGCCGACTGGATCGCCGCCGACCGTGAAGGTCTGACGATCTGCGATGCCACCTCGGCGGCATTCGCGCAGGATCTCGACTGGGCCAAGCTCGATGTGACCACCTTCTCCTGGCAGAAGGCGATGGGCGGTGAGGGGGCACATGGCGTGCTCATCCTGTCGCCGCGCGCGGTTGAGCGGCTGGAGACATACACGCCCGACCGGCCCTTGCCGAAAATCTTCCGGCTGACCAAGGGTGGCAAGCTGATCGACGGTATCTTCACCGGCGCCACGATCAACACGCCCTCGATGCTCTGTGTCGCGGACTGTATCGATGCGCTCGACTGGATCGAGGGGATCGGCGGCCTGACCGCGACCCGCGCCCGGGCCGACGCCAACCTCAAGGCCCTGCAAGACTGGGTCGATGCAACGGACTGGGTTGAAAACCTCGTTGCTGATCCGGCGGCGCGGTCCAACACGTCCGTCTGCCTCAAGATCGTCGATCCGGCGATTGCGGACCTCTCCGACGACGCGCAGCGGGCCTTCACCAAGGCCATGGTCAAGAAGCTCGAAGCCGAAGCCGCGGCCTATGACATCAATGGCTACCGTGATGCGCCGGCAGGCTTGCGCATCTGGTGCGGCGCGACCGTGGATACGGCCGATCTGGAGGCGCTGACGCCCTGGCTCGACTGGGCCTTCGCCGCCGCAAAGGCCGAGCTTTGATCTGACCGCGGTCCCCGGATCGGGGGCCGCTTTCCCGACATTACCGCCCCGAGTTACGCGGGCGATGCAGACAGGATGGAGCACGAGATGCCCAAAGTACTGATTTCCGACAAGCTCAGCGACGCGGCTGTGCAGATTTTCAAGGATAACGGGGTGGAGGTCGATTTCCAGCCCGACCTCGGCAAGGATCCCGAGAAACTCGCCGCCATCATCGGCGACTATGACGGGCTGGCGATCCGCTCCGCGACCAAGGTGACGGCGGACCTGATCGCGAAGGCCGACAATCTGAAGGTCGTCGGCCGGGCCGGGATCGGGGTCGACAATGTCGATATTCCGGCCGCGTCCGCCAAGGGGATCGTGGTGATGAACACGCCCTTCGGCAACTCGATCACCACGGCCGAACATGCGATTGCAATGCTCTTCTCGGTCGCCCGCCAGATCCCGGCGGCCGATGCGTCGACGCAGGCCGGCAAGTGGGAAAAATCCCGCTTCATGGGCGTGGAGATCACCGGCAAGACGCTTGGCCTGATCGGCGCGGGCAATATCGGCTCGGTCGTGGCCTCCCGCGCGCTGGGGCTGAAAATGAAGGTCGTCGCCTATGATCCGTTCCTCTCCGCCGACCGCGCGAAGGAAATGGGCGTGGAAAAGGTGGATGATCTCGACGAACTTCTGGGTCGCGCGGATTTCATCACCCTGCATCTGCCGAAGACCGACAAGACGGCCAACCTCCTGTCCGCCGAACGGATCGCCAAGATCAAGCCGGGTGCGCGTCTGGTGAACTGCGCGCGCGGCGGTCTGGTCGACGAGGCCGCGGTGGCCGAGGCGCTGAAAGAGGGCCGTCTGGCCGGTGCCGCCTTTGACGTCTTTGCCGAGGAACCGGCGAAGGAAAACCCGCTCTTCGGTCTGCCCAACGTGATCTGCACGCCGCATCTGGGCGCCTCCACCACCGAGGCACAGGAAAATGTGGCGCTTCAGGTGGCCGAGCAGATGTCCGACTATCTGGTCAAGGGGGCGATCTCCAACGCGCTCAACGCACCGTCGGTCACAGCCGAGGAAGCCCCGCTTCTGAAACCGTGGATCGCGCTCGCCGATGTGCTCGGCTCCTTTGCCGGGCAGGTCACCGAAAGCCCGATCGTGGAGATCGAGATCGAATATGTCGGCAAGGTGGGTGCGTTGAACCTCAAACCCCTGACCTCGGCCCTGACGGCAGCGCTCCTCAAACCGCTGGTGGGCGAGGGCGGTGTCAACATGGTCTCGGCCCCGATCGTGGCGCGCGAGCGTGGCATGCGGATCGCGGAAACCCGCAAGGACGAGCAGGGCGCCTACGGCACCTATATGCGGCTCGTCGTCAAGACCGAGAACCAGACCCGTTCTGTGGCCGGCACGATCTTCTCCGACGGCAAGCCGCGCCTCATCCAGATCAAGGGGATCGGGCTGGAATCGGAGCCTCTGCCCTTCATGCTCTACACCACGAACACCGACACGCCGGGCTATATCGGTGCGCTGGGGTCGGCGCTTGGCGCGCTCGACGTGAACATCGCGACCTTCGCGCTGGGCCGGGCCGAGAAGAGCGGCGAGGCAATCGCGCTTCTGGGCATCGACGAGCCGCTGAGCGAGGACATGCTGGCCCAGATCCGCGCCCTGCCGCAGGTCACGCAGGCCAAGGGCCTCAGCTTCTGAGCAGGCTCGCGCAACATCGCACCAATGGAACGGGCCCTTCGGGGCCCGTTTTCGTGACGGCTGCGGGGACGCGGCGAAATGACGGTTTCGCCTGACGGGGCAGGCGGCTATAAGCCGGATGACAGCACGGATCGAAAGGCGGAACCATGGCAAACGTCGTCGTCGTCGGCGCCCAGTGGGGCGACGAGGGGAAGGGCAAGATCGTTGACTGGCTGAGCGAGCGGGCGGATGTGATCGCGCGCTTCCAGGGCGGTCACAATGCCGGGCACACGCTCGTCATCGACGGCGAGGTCTACAAGCTCCATGCACTGCCTTCGGGCGTGGTTCGCGGTGGCAAGCTTTCGGTCATCGGCAACGGCGTCGTGCTCGACCCGTGGCACCTGATCAAGGAAATCGAGACGATCCGTGCGCAGGGTGTCGACATCACGCCCGAGACGCTGATGATCGCGGAGAACACGCCGCTCATCCTGCCGTTCCATGGCGAGTTGGACCGCGCGCGCGAGAACCAGAACTCGGTCGCCAAGATCGGCACCACCGGGCGGGGCATCGGCCCGGCCTATGAGGACAAGGTCGGCCGCCGCGTCATTCGGGTCGCCGATCTGGCCGATCCGGCGACGCTTGCCCTGCGGGTGGATCGCGCTCTGGTGCACCATAATGCGCTGCGCGCCGGTCTGGGGCTCGAAGCCATCGACCGGGACGCGCTGATCGCGCAGCTCAACGAGATTGCGCCGAAGATCCTCGAATTTGCCGGACCGGTCTGGAAGGTGATGAACGAGAAGCGCAAGGCCGGCAAACGCATCCTTTTCGAAGGGGCGCAGGGTGCGCTGCTCGACATCGATTTCGGCACCTATCCGTTTGTCACTTCCTCTAACGTCATCGCTGGTCAGGCGGCAACTGGCACGGGGATCGGGCCGGGCAGCATCGATTTCGTGCTGGGCATCGTGAAAGCCTATACGACCCGTGTCGGCGAAGGTCCGTTCCCGACCGAGCTTGACGATGCGGACGGCCAGCGCCTCGGCGAGCGGGGCCATGAGTTCGGCACCACCACCGGGCGCAAGCGGCGCTGCGGCTGGTTCGACGCGGTGCTGGTGCGCCAGACCTGCGCGACCTCGGGGGTGAACGGCATTTCGCTGACCAAGCTCGACGTGCTCGACGGGTTCGAGGAGCTGAAAATCTGCACCGGCTACGAACTGGACGGCGAACAGCTCGACCATCTGCCGATCGCGGCCGACCAGCAGGCGCGCTGCACGCCGGTCTATGAGACGATGCCGGGCTGGTCGGAAAGCACCGAAGGCGCGCGCAGCTGGGCCGACCTGCCGGCCGCCGCGATCAAGTATGTGCGCCGGATCGAGGAACTGATCGACTGTCCGGTGGCGCTTCTGTCCACCAGCCCGGAGCGGGACGACACCATTCTGGTGACCGACCCGTTTGCTGACTGATGGCGCTGAGCTACAAGGCACGGCGGCGCTGGTCGCTGGTGATCCTGCTCGTCGGGCTGCCGCTCTACATCGTGGTGGCAATCTCCATCGTGGCGCTTCTCGACCGCCCCCCTGTTCTTGTCGAACTTGGTATCTATATCATCCTGGGTATCCTCTGGGCGCTGCCGTTCAAATCCGTGTTTCGCGGGATCGGGCAGGCGGACCCGGATGCCGCCAAACCGGATGAGGAGAACCGACCCGATGCCTGACCTGACAGCCCTGCGCCGTCCGCTCGCCGCCGCCGGCCTTACACTGGCCGCACTGGCCGCACCCGCTGCTGCCGAACAGATCGGAGAGGTGGACACGGTCTGGAAGCTGCTCGGCGCCAACCACAAGATCATTGTCGAGGCGTTTGACGACCCGAAGGTGGAGGGCGTCTCCTGTTTCGTCTCGCGCGCCAAGACCGGTGGCGTGTCCGGATCGTTGGGGCTGGCCGAAGACACATCGGACGCCTCCATCGCCTGCCGTCAGGTCGGTCCGATCCGTTTCCGCGACGAGCTGGAGGAAGGCGAGGAAGTGTTCGGGCGCCGTGCTTCGGTGCTCTTCAAGAAGGTGCAGGTGGTGCGCTTCTTCGACAGGACACGCAACACGCTGGTCTACCTGACCTATTCCGACAAGCTGATCGAGGGCTCGCCCAAGAACAGCCTCTCGGCTGTGGTGATCCGCAAATGGGATGACCAGCCGGCAGACTGACCGCCGCCAAAAAATGCAAAAGGGCCGCCCCCTCGGGAGCGGCCCTTTGCTGTGCGCGCCTGCGTGGGGTCAGGCGGCGCCGATCTTGGTCTCGTAGGAGAAGAGCGCGGCGTCGGAGATGGAGAACTGGCCGTCCTCGCCGCGCAGGATGGTGCCGTTGCGCACCAGCTTGCCGAAGCTCTTGATCCGGGCTTCCGGCGAATAGTTCTTCTCGCCGCTCATCTGGTCGATCATGCGGATGACCGAACTGCGGCTGAACTGGTGCTGGCCCGACACGATGGTCATGTAGGCGGCCGACGCTTCGAGCAGTTCGGGCAGATTGGCCGCGCCGACCTTGCGGGCAAAGTCTCGCAGCTCGTCGCCATTGGCCGCACCGGCGTCGCTGCGGGCCGGGGTCAGGCGACCGCCATCCTGCACGAGGCGGACCACATTTTCCGGCCGTGCGGGCGCCGGCGTCACACGCTCGGTCGCACCCAGCGTCAGCGGGCTGGCGCTCGGCTTCGGCACAGCGGTCTCGGCAGCGGCCTCGGCCACCGGAGCGGGGGCCGGTGCGACCGGTTCCTCGACCTTCGGTGCCACCTTCATTTCCGGTGCCAGTTGCAGCGGCGTCAGCAGGAGCGGGGCCGCTTTCGGTTCGGCCTCCGCCACCGGCTCGGGCTGCGGCGCGGGGGCCGCTTCCGGCAGCGGCGCGTCCGTGGCGACAGGTGTGGCATCGGCCGGAGCCTCGAAGGCAGCGCCGAACGGCTCGTCCATGATCGGCGCGGCCTCGTCCGAGGCGAGCGGCGTCACTTCCGCGTCGGCGTCGATCACCGGATCCTCGGCCATCACGTCCTTCAGCTGAACCATCGGGTTGGCCGGCGGCAGGGCAGGGTCGGCATGGGTCTTGGCCAGAAGACGCTCCAGCGCCGCATCCTCATCCGCATCGTCGGTTGCTGTGGCGACGGCGTCGTCTTCGTTCGCCTCTGCCAGAACCGTCTCGATATCGGCGGTCAGGAACGGGTCCTTCTCGGCCAGCTGTGCGGCATCGGCAAGCGGGTCGGGCGCCCAGTCATGGCCGTCATCGAGCGTGTCGAAACCCACCGCCTCGATCGGGTCGAGCGGCGCGTCCTGACGCGTGTCATCGGCGGACACGTCGATCGCCGCGTCAACGGCCGTCACCGTGTCGGGGGCGGAGATGCCTTCGGCGACATCCACCTGCGGCTCGGGGACGGCTTCCGGCTCTGGTGCGGCCTCAATGGCAACCGGTGCGGCCGGCTGTTCCGCGGCCGCTTCAGCCACCATCGGCTCTGCCTTCGCTTCGGACGTGCCTTTGGTCGACAGGGCCGTCACGGAGGCTGCGGATTTGCGCAGCACCACCTGGTTGTCGGTCACCTCGGCAGAAATCTCGCCGCCCTTGTCGGCCTCGCTCGCGCTGTCGGCGGCCAGAACCGCCAGATAGGCGCTGTCGGGCCGCTCGGGATGCGCGCCGAAGGACGGGTCCCGGCTGGCCAGTTGCTGGAAGTAATCCACAACGTTGCGCATCACCGGAAACGGGTCGTCAAACCCTTCGAGCGTGCAGGAGAAGGCGCCATAGGCGACGGTCAGTTTCTTTTGGGAAAGTTCCATGAGCAGGGGGTTCCATACGCTGGGGGAGCGCGCCGATCGGTTCGCAGGTCGATCGGGACGAACGCAGGGGCGGGCGCAGGCAAGAGGCAGGCAAACAGGTTGACGCTGGCTGCGCGATGCAGCACTTCGATCATATGACGCAGACGCTTTATCATCTGTCCGAACCCGTTACCCTTCTGGGAGCTGCTCCCATCGACGATCGGGCGCTTGACCTTGCGACGCAGGTGGCTCCCGAGGTGATCGCCGCGGATGGCGGAGCGAACCTTGCGGCCGAGCGGGGCCTGGCACTCAAAGCCATCATTGGCGATCTTGATTCCATGGTTAACGCTAAAAATTGGCAAAAATCAGGCACAACCGTTCATCACCTCACGGACCAGGTGAGCACCGACCTTGAAAAATGCCTCTATTCGGTGGATGCGCCGCTCTATCTGGGGGTGGGATTTCTCAGCGGATTGCTCGACCATACGCTGGCCGCGATGCATGCGCTCGTCGCCTATCCGCACCGCAATCTGGTGCTGATCGGACCGCATGAAATCTGCTTTCTCGCACCGCTGGAGCTGGAATTGGACCTGCCGGCGGGCATGCGCCTGTCGCTCTTTCCCTTGGCCGAGGTCAGCGGCACCCGGTCGGACGGGCTGGTCTGGCCGATCGACGGTTTGACCCTGTCGCCGCTGACCCGCATCGGCACCTCGAATGCGGTCTCGGAAAGACCGGTGCGCATCGGGATCGACCGGCGGGCGCTTGTCGTGATCCTGCCGCGTGCGGCGCTCGGGTCCGTGCTGGCGGCGCTGGGTCCTGCCCGCGCCTGACGGGTCAGCAGGAGGGCACGTTCACAGCCAGCCCGCCCAGCGAGGTTTCCTTGTATTTGCTGTTCATGTCGAGCCCGGTCTGGCGCATCGTCTCGATACAGGCGTCAAGCGATACCAGATGCTGCCCGTCGCCGCGCAGCGCCATCGAGGCGGCGGACACGGCCTTGATCGCACCCAGCCCGTTGCGCTCGATGCAGGGGGCCTGCACCAGTCCGCGGATCGGGTCGCAGGTCATGCCCAGATGGTGCTCCAGCGCGATCTCGGCCGCGTTTTCCACCTGTTCCGGTGACCCGCCGAGAACGGCGCAGAGGCCCGCAGCTGCCATGGCGCTGGCCGATCCGACCTCGCCCTGACAGCCGACCTCCGCGCCGGAGATCGACGCGTTGGTCTTGATCAGCCCGCCGATCGCCGCGGCCGTCAGCAGGAAATCAGGCACCCGGTCGCTGTGCGCCCCGGGCACCATTTGCAGCCAGTAGCGCAGGGTTGCCGGCAACACGCCGGCCGCGCCGTTCGTCGGGGCCGTGACGACCTGCCCCCCGGCGGCATTTTCCTCGTTCACCGCGATGGCAAAAACCGAAATCCAGTCGTTGACGACATGCGGCGCGGTCTGGTTGCGGCCAAACTCGGCCTGCAGCGCGTCATGGATGCCCTTGGCGCGCCGCCGCAGGTTCAACCCGCCCGGCAGCGTCCCGTCGCGTGACAGGCCGCGCTCGATGGACCGGTCCATCACCGCCCAGAGTGCCGCGATGTCCGCATCGAGGTCAGTGCCGCTGTAATGCACCCGCTCGTTGGCGCGTTTCATGTCGGCAATGCTCTTGCCCGACGCGCGGGCCATGCGCAGCATCTCGAGGGCGGAATGAAACGGGTAGGGAACCGGTTTGTCCGGCTGGCCGGGGCCGCCATCCTCCAGCTCGCGTGGGGTCAGCACGAAGCCGCCGCCGACCGAGTAATAGGTCTCCTGCCGCGCCAGCACGCCGCGAGCATCATAGGCCGACACGACCATACCGTTGGCGTGGCCGGGCAGGGGCGGGCCGTAGTCGAAAATGATGTCCGTCTCCGGGTCGAAGCGGAGCGGGGGCAGTCCTTCGGGATGCAGCATCTTCTCGCGGTCGATCCGGTCCAGCTCCGTCTCGGCCGCGTCGGCGTCGAAATCGTCCGGCCGGAAGCCGGCCAGCCCGAGGATGGTCGCACGGTCGGTCGCATGGCCCTTGCCGGTGAAGGCCAGCGACCCGTGCAGCTTGCAGTCGACCGCGGTCACCGGACCCGCGCCCGGAATGGCGCCTTCGGTCCGCCGCATCAGGTCCAGAAACCGCCCGCCCGCCACCATCGGACCCATCGTGTGCGAACTGGACGGGCCGATACCGACCTTGAAGATATCGAAGACGCTGAGGAACATGTGCGCGTAGGCCTGCCGGTCATGGTTGCAATCGGACCGGAGCCTAGCGGGGCGGGAACCGCGGCGAAAGGGGGATTGCGACCCCCTGCGCGCAGGCCGCGTCACGGACCCTAGCAACGCGTGTCCGGTCGGGGCGAAACCGCTCGCACCGCCCCGGAAAACCGCCTATAAGTCCGCGCAAACGCCCCGCCAGCTCCGAGGACAGACCATGCAGCCCGCCACATCCCCCGCCGAACGCGCGAAATTCTATGCCGCCCGTCATGCGTTGAAAGAGGTCAAATCGGGGATGCGTGTCGGGCTCGGCACCGGTTCGACGGCGGCCTGGTTCGTGAAGCTCCTTGGCGAGCGGGTCGCCAAAGAGGGGCTGGAAGTGCGCTGTGCCGCGACCTCCACCCGAACGGCGGACATGGCGCGCGAACTGGGCATCCCGCTCTTCTCGCTCGACGAGTTGGGCTGGCTCGACGTGACCTTCGACGGCGCGGACGAGGTCGACCCGAAGCTGAACCTGATCAAGGGCGGCGGCGGCGCGCTGTTGCAGGAGAAGATCGTCGCAACGGCGTCCGACCGGATGGTGGTGTTGACCGACAGTTCCAAGGAAGTGGACACGCTCGGCGCTTTCCCCCTGCCGGTCGAGATTGTCCGTTTCGGCTGGGAAACCACCCAGTCGCTCGTGACCGAGGCGCTCGACGGGGCTGATGTGATGGGCCATGGGGTGAGCCTGCGCAAGGATCGCGATCAACCTTACGTCACCGACGAAGGGCATTATATCCTCGATCTGCACCTGCGCCGGATCGGCAAGCCGCGGGCCCTGTCGAACACGCTTCTCAATATCGCCGGTGTGGTTGAGACGGGCCTCTTCCTCGACATTGCCGACAGCGTGGTGATCGGCTCACCTTCGGGTGAGGTGCGGGTTCGTGACCTTGAAGGCGAGGCGCATTTCACCCCAAGTGACGAGGAACTGGAAAGCGGCAGCATCTTCTCGCCCGATTACTGACCGGGCGTCCGGGGCAGGTCATCCGGCCCGGCTGCACGCCAGTCCAACCGACATGCCCGCCGCGTCGCGGGCCACAAAGCCACAAAAGGAGCAAATCCCATGGCCGAGTTCGACTATGACCTCTTCGTGATCGGCGGGGGCTCGGGCGGTGTGCGGGCCGCGCGGCTGGCAGCCCAGACCGGCGCCCGCGTGGCGCTGGCCGAGGAGTATCGCTACGGCGGAACCTGCGTGATCCGGGGCTGCGTGCCGAAAAAACTCATGGTCTATGCCTCGCAATTTTCCGAGATCGCGGACCATGCCGAGGGCTATGGCTGGAGCTTCGACAAGGGCCGGTTCAGCTGGCCCGACTTCATGGCGCATAAGGATGCGGAGATCGCGCGGCTCGAAGGGCTCTATCACAAGAACCTGAAGGCGGCCGGCGTGGAACTGTTCGACACGCGCGCCACGCTGCTTGATCCGCATCGCGTCGCCTGTTCCAACGGTGCGGAATTCACCGCTCAGCATATTCTTGTGGCGACCGGCGCCGCGCCCTTCATGCCGGACGTGCCGGGGATCGAACATGCGATCAGCTCGAACGAGTTTTTCGAGCTTTCGGCCATGCCCGAGCGGGTCCTGATCGTCGGCGGCGGATATATTGCCTGCGAGTTTGCCGGCATCCTGAACGGCATGGGTGCGCATGTGACCCAGTTCTACCGCCGCGACCAGATCCTGCGCGGTTTCGACCGCGACGTGCGCGACCATGTGGCCGAGGAAATGCGCAAGAAGGGCATCGCCCTGCGCATCCAGACCGATGTGGACCGGATCGAGAAAACCGACGCGGGCCTGACGGTCCATGTCGATGTCGGCGGCACGATCGAGGTCGATGCCGTGATCTACGCCACCGGCCGCAACCCCAATTCAGCCGGCATGGGGCTTGCCGAACTGGGTGTGGAACTGGCCGGCAACGGCGCGGTCAAGGTGGACGACTATTCGCAGACGGCCGTGCCCTCGATCTATGCGATCGGTGACGTGACCGATCGGATGGCGCTGACCCCGGTGGCCATCCGCGAGGGCATCGCCTTCGTCGAAACGGTCTTCAAGTCCAATCCGACCAAGCCCGACTACGAGCTTGTTCCCACTGCGGTTTTCACCCAGCCGGAGGCCGGTGTCGTCGGCCTGACCGAGGGGGCGGCGCGCGATTTCGGCCCGGTCGAGATCTACCGCACGAGCTTCCGGTCCATGTATCATGTGCTCGCACGGTCCGACGAACGGATGCTGATGAAGATCATCGTCCAGAAGGACACGCGACAGGTGCTCGGCGTCCATATTGTCGGCCACGGCGCGGGCGACATGATCCAGTTGGCCGGGATCGCAGTAAAGATGGGAGCGACCAAGGAAGATTTCGACGCCACCGTCGCAGTCCATCCGGTCGCGGCCGAGGAACTGGTCACCCTGCGCGACCCGGTTCCTGAGACTTGAAATTGTGTTAGGAATGAACAGGTTCATTTCGGTGGACCAGACGCGATAAATCAGAGGAAGAACAGCCACATGCCTTACAGCAACAATTCCGGTGGCCCTTGGGGGGGCGGCGGCAACAAGGGCGGCGGCGGCGATGACCGCAAGCCCGAGGGCAACCGGCCCGACCGGAACCGCCCGGGCGGGACCAATCCGCCGGTGCCCGATATCGACGATATCGTGCGCAAGGGTCAGGAACAGCTGAAGGTTCTGATGGGCGGCCGCGGTGGCGGTTCGGGCACCAACGGCAAGGGGCCGGGCGGCGACGGTCTGGGCCGCGCGCCGATCGTCCTTGGCCTTCTGGCGCTGG
The DNA here is from genome assembly GCF_009833495.1 of Oceanomicrobium pacificus. GTDB lineage: Bacteria > Pseudomonadota > Alphaproteobacteria > Rhodobacterales > Rhodobacteraceae > Oceanomicrobium > Oceanomicrobium pacificus. The sequence goes on from NZ_WUWG01000003.1 coordinate 461,363, forward strand.
TCGGTCTCTGGATTTTCGCGTCCTTCTATTCGGTCAAGCCGGAAGAAAAATCCGTCGAACTCTTCCTCGGCGAATATTCCTCGACCGGAGAATCCGGCCTGAACTTCGCGCCCTGGCCGATTGTCACGGCCGAAGTGCTGCCGGTCGACGTCGAGAACACAGAGAATATCGGCCGCCGCGACGAGGAAAGCCTGATGCTGACGGGCGACGAGAATATCGTCGACATCGAGTTTCAGGTTGTCTGGAACATCCGCGACCCTGCCGATTACCTCTTCAACCTTGCCGAGCCGGAACTGACCATCAAGGCGGTGGCGGAATCGGCCATGCGCGAGGTGATCGCGCGCTCCGAACTGGCACCGATCCTCAACCGGAACCGTGCCGCGATCTCGCAGGAAGTGCGCGAACTGATCCAGGCGACGCTCGACAGCTACGAGAGCGGCGTGAACATCGTGCGTGTCAACTTCGACAAGGCCGACCCGCCCGCCGAGGTGATCGACGCTTTCCGGGACGTGCAGGCCGCGAGCCAGGAGCGTGACACGTTCAAGAACCGTGCTGACGCCTATGCCAACCAGGCGCTTGCCCGTGCCCGTGGTGAGGCCGAGCAGCTGCTGCAGGAAGCCGAAGGCTACCGCGCGCGCGTCGTCAACGAGGCGCAGGGTGAAGCTGCCCGTTTCACCTCGGTGCTGGAGGAATATGCGAATGCCAAGGATGTGACGCGCAAGCGTCTCTATCTCGAAACCATGGAAAAAGTCTTGGGAGACGTGGACAAGGTGATCATCGACCAGAGCGCCTCGGGCGGGGACGGTCAGGGCGTGGTGCCCTATCTGCCGCTCAACGAATTGCGGCGCGCGCCGCAGGCTGACGAGACCGGGGGGGTTAACTGATGGGACGTATGGCCATTCTGCTCGGCGTCGCGCTCGTTGCGCTCGTCATCTTCCTTTCGTCCGTCTTCATCGTCGACGAGCGCGAAAAGGCGCTGGTGCTCCAGTTCGGTCAGATCAAGGCCGTGAAGGAAGAGCCGGGCCTCGCCGTCAAGATCCCGTTCCTGCAGGAAGTGGTCCGCTATGACGGCCGCATCCAGTCGCTCGAAACGGAATCGCTCGAAGTCACGCCTGCGGACAATGTCCGCCTTGTGGTGGATGCGTTTGCCCGCTGGCGGATTTCCGATGTCGAACAGTTCCGGCGCGCAGCCGGTGGCGGCGGCATCACAACGGCGGAACAGCGTCTGGAAAACATCCTGAACGCCGAATTGCGTGCGGTGCTCGGGTCCGTGACCTCCAGTTCGGTCCTCTCGGCCGACCGTGTGGGCCTGATGAACCAGATCCGTGACGCGGCCATCGTGCAGGCGCGGGCGCTTGGTGTGGAAGTGATCGACGTGCGGATCAAGCGCGCCGACCTGCCGGACCAGAACCTCGCGGCGACCTTTGCCCGAATGCAGGCCGAGCGTGAGCGCGAGGCCGCGGACGAACGGGCCCGCGGTCAGGAGACCGCGCAGCGGATTCGTGCCCAGGCCGACCGTTCGGCGCTGGAGATCGTCTCCGAGGCGCGGCGCGACAGCGACATCGTTCGCGGTGAAGCCGACGCCGAGCGCAACCGGATCTTCGCAGAAGCCTTCGGGAAGGATGAGGAGTTCTTCGCCTTCTACCGGTCGCTCAGCGCCTATGAGGAAGCGCTCAAGGGGGAGAATTCGCAGCTGGTGATTTCGCCTGACAGCGACTTCTTCAACTACCTGAACTCCGTCGACGGGGCGGCCAGCCAGTCTTCGGGCGCGGCTGCCACCGCGAACTGACGGCCATGTTACGCGATCTGGCGTTCATTCTGGGCGCCGTCGCAGTGGTGGAGGGGCTGGTGCTTGCACTGGCCCCTCATCGTCTGGAGCAACTGCTCTCGCTCCTGACCGCACTGGGTCCGGAGCGGATGCGGCTCATCGGGCTGCTCGCGCTTGCCACCGGCACCGTGCTGCTCGCCTGGGCGCGGAGCGGCTGACGCGCGGCACCTGTCCTGCCATTCATTTCGAAATGTCTCGGCCTTGTGAGCCGATGCCACCGCTCGGCCCTTGCATCCGTCGGGGCTGGCTCGCAAATATGGGTGAGGGAGTTCCGGTGCAGATCATATTCCTGCGGCGGGACCTGACATCAGGGAGGATGACGCGTGAATTCGAGACGCCCGAGCGGAGCCGTGCCGGCCGGACATACGGGGCGCGGCCCCGTCAATGCAAAAGCGGTCGCCCGCACACGAAACGCGGATGGTGCCAACGGGCACCGGCTGATCCTTCCGACCCTCTTGCTGGCCGCCATGGTCTGGGCCCTGTCGGCCCTGCATCTGTCCGCGCAGGGCGCACCGGGCAGTTTTGCCGATCTGGCCGAACAGGTCAGCCCGGCCGTGGTCAATATCACCACCACCACCAATGTCACGGTCGAGGACGGGCCTGGCGGGCCGATGCTGCCCGAAGGCTCGCCGTTCGAGGAATTTTTCCGCGATTTCATGGAGCGCAATCAGGGTCGACAGCGGCCGTCGCGGCCGACCTCCGCGCTCGGGTCGGGTTTCGTGATCTCAGCGGACGGGTTCGTGGTGACGAACAACCACGTGATCGAGGAAGCGGACGGGATTCAGGTCGAGCTTTATGACGGGCGCGAACTGGACGCGACGCTCGTCGGGCGCGACCCGAAAACCGACATCGCGCTTTTGAAGGTGGAGGCCGATGATCCGCTGCCCTTCGTGCCTTTCGGAGACAGCGACACCGCGCGCGTGGGCGACTGGGTGCTGGCGGTCGGCAATCCGCTCGGGCAGGGCTTTTCCGTCTCTGCCGGGATCGTGTCGGCGCGCAACCGGACCCTGTCCGGCGCTTATGACGATTTCATCCAGACCGACGCGGCCATCAACCGCGGCAATTCGGGCGGGCCGCTCTTCAACATGACGGGCGAGGTTGTGGGCGTGAACACGGCCATCCTGTCGCCCAATGGCGGCTCGATCGGGATCGGCTTCTCGATGGCGTCCAACGTCGTGACCAATGTCGTCCAGCAGCTGCGCGAGTTTGGTGAAACGCGGCGCGGCTGGCTCGGTGTCCGCATCCAGAACGTGACGCCAGACGTGGCCGAAGCGCTCGGGCTCGACAGTCCCAACGGCGCACTTGTCACCGACGTTCCCGCCGGTCCGGCGGCGGATGCCGGCATCAAGGCGGGCGACGTGATCATCGGGTTCAATGGCGAGGATGTGGAAAGCTCCGGCGATCTGGTGCGCCGCGTGGGCGACAGTCCGGTCGGTGCGGAGGCGCGCATCCTGATCTTCCGTGACGGCAAGACCCAGACGCTGAACGTCATGCTCGGCCGGCTGGAGGAGGCCGAACTGGCGATGAACGGGTCGGACACGATCCAGGAGGGTCAGGCGACGGATCTGACCATGCTCGGCATGTCGATCGCGCCGCTCACCGATGCCTATCGCAACCAGTTCACCATCTCGCCCGAGCAGGACGGTGTCGTGATCCTGTCTGTCGAACAGGGCTCCGAGGCGTTCGACAAGGGCCTGCGGGAAGGCGACGTGATCGTCGAGGTGGCACAGCAGTCCGTGACCAGCCCCGAGCAGGTGAAGACGCTGCTCGACGATGCGCGCGAGGCGGGCCGCAATTCGGTCCTGATGCTCGTGCGGCGGGACGACCAGCCGCGTTTCGTGGCGCTCAACCCGACGAACGAATGACCTGGGCGGGCAGGGCGGTCCGGCCGCCCTGCCTGCCAATTCTCGAACTATCCCTGACCGTTCAACGGCGCCCGGAAGGGCCGACCGCGTCACAGCTGCGCGGATGCATGCCGCCCGGTCCCTGTCCGCGTCCCGGCCCGGGCGTGGCGTCGGGGCCGATCGGCTCTCCTGTCGCGAGCCGGTCGAGCAGGTGCGACATGTCCTCGATCTTGCGCGCAATCACATGCACCACCTGACCGTCGCGCTGGATCGGCCCTGTGACCCGCAAGAGCCGCCCCGCGATCACCGCGCGGCGGAACCGCTCGTAGACCTTTTTCCAGACCACGATATTGGCGATGCCCGTCTCATCCTCCAGCGTGATGAAGATGACGCCCTTGGCCGTGCCGGGCCGTTGCCGGACCATGACCAGCCCGGCCACGCAGACCTCTGCCCCGGTGGGCGGCCGGTCGAGCAGTATATGCGGCAGGCAGTCGGGCGGCCGCGGCCAATGGTTCGGATGGTCGGACATGGGCGCAGATTACCAGAACGAAATGCGAACATCTAGCCGCGCGCAAGCCATTGTGAGCCGGGTGGCGGCAATCGCGGTTTGAATCCCGTGCAGCCGCGGTTTACATGACCCGCATCACGCGAATTTCAGAGGCTTACATGGCAAAGATCACCTATATCGAGTTCAACGGCACCGAGCATGTCGTGGATGTCCCCAACGGGCTGACCGTGATGGAAGGCGCGCGCGACAACAACATCCCCGGCATCGAGGCCGATTGCGGCGGCGCCTGCGCCTGTTCGACCTGCCACGTCTATGTCGACGCGGCCTGGGTCGAGAAACTGCCGGCGCGCGACGATATGGAAGAGGATATGCTCGACTTCGCCTATGAGCCCAATGCCGAAACCTCGCGCCTGACCTGCCAGTTGAAGGTCAGCGATGCGCTTGACGGGCTCGTCGTGCGCATGCCGGAAAAACAGATCTGATGCGCGCGGGCGGCATCCTGTCCGGTCTGGCTGTTGCGGCATTTGCCGTGCTGGCCACGCCGGTCGCGGCCGCCAACAAGATCGTCACGGCAGAGGGCGCGGGCATCGTCCGCGCGGCCTTTGCCGATGATGCGGATGTCTATCCGCACCGGATCATGGGGCGGATTCGCGAAAAGACTGCGCTCGTCGCCTCGGATGCCGCCGGCAACAGCTATCGGGTCGACCTGTCGGATCAGGGCGCCGGCCATCCGGTGTTCGAGGATATGGCGCCACGCATCGCCGATGTGACGGGAGACGGGCGCAACGAACTGGTGGTTGTGGAAAGCGACCCGCAGACGGGCGCTTCGCTCGCCATCTACGGGCTGCGGGACGGGCGGCTGGAACAGATCGGCGCGACCCCCCATATCGGCACGCGGTTCCGCTGGCTCGCGCCGATCGGCATTGCCGATCTGAACGGCGACGGGCGCACCGACATCGCCTATATCGAGACCCCGCATCTGGGCAAGGTGCTGAAGCTCTGGAGCTGGGTCGACGGGCGGCTGCAGCAGTTTGCGCAGGCCCGCGGGCTGACCAATCACCGGATCGGCGACGAATTCATCTGGGGCGGCCTGCGCGACTGCGGGCAGGGGCCGGAACTCATCACCTCCGACGCGGCATGGAAACGGATCATCGCGACCCGTGTCGGCCCGGACGGTCTCGTTTTCACCGACCTCGGCCGCCACCGTGCGCCGCATGGCTGGTCCAAGGCGATGGACTGCCGCTGAAGCGCGGGCGCGACAGCGGCCTGCGTCCTAGCCCTTGAGCGCCCGCCAGCCGATATCGCGGCGGTAGAATCCGCCCGGCCAGTCGATTTTCTCCGCCGCTGTATAGGCCCGGTCGCGGGCCTCCTGCAGGGATGCGCCGCGGGCTGTCACGTTCAGGACCCGGCCCCCGTTCGACAGGACCGCATCGCCCGAAGCCTTCGTGCCGGCGTGGAAGATTTCCACGAACGGGTCATCATCGGCATGGTCGAGCCCGCCGATCTCCTCGCCCTTGGCATAGGCGCCTGGATAGCCCTTGGCCGCGATAACCACGGTCATCGCATGATCGTTGGCCCAGTTGAGCCGTGCCGTGTCGAGCGCGCCCTCGGCGCAGGCCAGGAGCACGTCGAGCATCTGCGCGCCGAGCCGCAGGCAGAGCACCTGACATTCCGGATCGCCGAAGCGGGCGTTATATTCCACCAACCGCGGTGCACCGTCCTTGATCATGAACCCCGCATAGAGAACACCCTGATAAGGCGTGCCGCGCTTCGCCATTTCCCGGATCGTCGGTTCGATCACCTCCGCCATGGCGCGGTTGATCACGGCCTGTGTCATCACCGGCGCGGGGCTGTAGGCCCCCATGCCGCCCGTGTTGGGTCCCTTGTCGCCGTCAAAGACGCGCTTGTGATCCTGCGCCGTGTCGAGCGGCAGTGCGCTGGTGCCGTCGGTCAGCACGAAGAAGCTCGCTTCCTCGCCCTCCATGAATTCCTCGATCACCAGTTCCGCGCCCGCGTCACCGAATGCCCCGCCGATCATGTCGTCGATGGCGGCATGGGCATCGGCCACGGTTTCGGCCACGACCACGCCCTTGCCGGCGGCAAGCCCATCAGCCTTGACGACGATCGGAGCGCCCTGCGCGCTGACATAGGCTTTCGCGGCGCCGGCATCGGTGAAGCGGGCATAAGCGGCGGTCGGGGCGCCGCAGGCGTCGCACACATCCTTGGTGAAGGCCTTGGAAGCTTCGAGTTGCGCCGCCGCGCCGGACGGGCCGAAGGTCCGGATGCCGGCCTCGCGCAGCACGTCCGAAACACCCGCGGCCAGCGGGGCTTCGGGCCCTATGATGACAAAGCCGATATTCTGGCTTTCGCAGAAGGCGACCACCTCGGCCCCGTCGCAAATGTCGAGCGCGGCGCATTCGGCGATGCCGGCCATGCCCGCATTTCCGGGTGCACAGATCAGACGGTCGCATTTGGGGTTCTGCTTCACGGCCCAGGCCAGCGCATGTTCGCGCCCGCCGCTGCCCAGAATGAGTATGTTCATGCCGCGTTCCTGCCTTGGCCTCTGTCTCCGGTCGTTCTAAGGTCGGGCCGAGTGAACTGCAAGCGAGCCCGCACCCCATGTCCGATCTCTTCGACGATCCCGAGCCGGGGTCCAACACGCCCGAGTTTACCGTCACGGAACTGTCGGGGCAGGTGAAGCGGACGATCGAGCAGGGCTATGGCCATGTGCGCGTGCGCGGCGAGGTGGGGCGCGTGTCGCGGCCGGCCTCGGGGCATCTCTATTTCGACCTGAAGGATGATCGCGCCGTGCTCGCCGCCGTCGCGTGGAAAGGCACGGCCAGCCGGTTGCGCACGCCGCCCGAAGCGGGGCTGGAGGTGGTCGCCACCGGCAAGCTGACGACGTTCGCCGGCCAGAGCCGCTACCAGATGGTGGTCGAGGATATCGCGCCCGCCGGCGCCGGTGCCCTGATGGCGATGCTGGAACGCCGCCGCAAGGCGCTGGAAGCCGAAGGGCTTTTCGATCGCGCACGCAAACAACCGCTGCCGTTCCTGCCGGATGTGATCGGCGTTGTGACATCGCCGAGTGGGGCGGTGATCCGGGACATCCTTCACCGTTTGCGCGACCGGTTCCCGCGCAAGGTGCTGATCTGGCCGGTGCCGGTGCAGGGCGAGGCCTGCGCGCCCGCCGTGGCCGCTGCAATCCGCGGGTTCAACGCGCTGCCAGAGGGCGGCGCGGTGCCGCGGCCGGATGTTATCATCGTGGCGCGCGGCGGCGGCTCGGTCGAGGACCTCTGGGGCTTCAACGAGGAAGAGGTCGTGCGCGCCGCTGCCGACAGCCGCATCCCGCTCATCTCTGCGGTGGGGCATGAAACCGACACGACGCTCATCGATTTCGCCGCCGACCAGCGCGCGCCGACGCCTACGGCCGCGGCCGAGATGGCAGTGCCTGTCCGGCTGGACCTGCTGTCGAGCCTGAGCGCGCTGGAGGACCGGCGCCTGCGGGCCATGTCCCGTGTGCTCGAAGGCCGCGGCCAGCGGCTGCGCGATCTGGCCCGCGCCCTGCCGCGCGGCGAGGCGCTTCTGGCGGCGCAGAGCCAGACGCTCGACGCGCTGGCCGGTCGGTTGCCGCGGGCATTGTCGGGCCTTGCGCAACGCCGGCGCCTGCAACTGACCGAACGCGGCGCGGGGCGGCTGCGCCCGGATCTTCTGGCCAATGACCTGAAACGCCGCGGGCAGGAGGTCCATCGCCTCGTGCGCCGGATGCCCGCAGCGCTTGCCCGGCCGATGCCGGAACGCGCCGCGCGGCTCGACCGGGCATCCGCCGCGCTCGACAGGGTGGTCGCGGAGCGGCAACGGCAGGGGCGCGAAGCGCTCGCCGGCCTCGACCGGATGCTTCGTACGCTCGGCTACGAGGCCACGCTCGCCCGCGGGTTCGCGGTCGTGCGCGCCGGCGACACGGTTGTCACGACGCAGGCGGCTGCGGCCAAAGAGGCGGTGCTGGAGATCGAGTTCCGCGACGGCCGACTGCCGGTCCGCTCGGACGGGGGCGGCGGTTCCGGGACCCCGCCGCCGAAGAAACCCTCTGGCGGTGCGGCCACCGACTCCAAACCGGCACTTTCAAAACCGACAGGCGGCGGTCAGGGCGAGCTGTTCTGAACGGTCAGACCCCGAGCCCCGGCAAGGGGCAGCTCATCATCTGGCTGTCCGTCGGGCCGACCATGTCCACGGTGATCCCGGCCTCGGACGGCAGGAGCGTCACTTCCACCCGGTCGGCGCTGCGTTCGACTGTCCAGCAGAACGGGTCGGGAATCTCGTCATATTCGAAACAGATAGCATCTCCGGCCGGATACCAGCGCCCGTACTGGCAGGCGCCGCCCGGTCCCTGCCAGAGCACCTGACGGCCCGGCAGATATTGCTCGCGCCCGAACGGCATGCCGTTCAACGTGAAATCGAACTTGTGGCCCTCCACCATCGCCTCGAAATCCGGCGCGGTGAGCGGTGCCGCGCAAAGCGCGGCCGGCAGCGGCGCGAGCGTCAGGGCAGTGGCGAGCAGCACGGGCAGGCGGTTCACAGGCGGATCTCCGTCAGTTCCGGGGCGAGGCAGAGCCTATCGGTGCAGAGCGTCAGATGACAAGGCAGGGGCAGGGCAGCCTTCGGCACGGTCCAGACGATCCGGCGCCGCCACCCGTCCGGGCCATCGGACCGATCCGAGCGCGCTGCAGCCACGCCCTGCGGTCCGGCTGGTGCCCCGTCCTGCAAATGCCAGCCGTCGCGCAGCAGCAGTTCAATATGAAGGTCCTCATTGCCAGGCGACAGGCGCAGTCGGGCATGGCCCTCGGCCAGATAGCGCAGAGGGCCAGCGTCGCCCTCGTTGAGTATGCGCGCGGCGCGCAACGCCGCCAGCCGCGCCACAGGCATCTCGGCCAGCGTGCCGGACAGGGCGCGGACCAGATCGGACGCGGCACTGTCGCGTGACGGGTCAGGCGCGCGGGTGGAGAGGTACGCAAGCAGGTCCAGAAGCGCGCTTTCGCCCGATGGCGTCGCGCCATCTTCCAGTTCCAGCACATCGCCAAGTGGCGAGCGTCCGCGGCTCAGCGCATAGCGCCCGCCCTCGGCCGCATGGTCGCGCAGCGCCTGTGCTGCGAAAGTTTCCGCCTGTGCGCGCCAGCGCGGGTCCAGCGTCGCGTCATAAAGCGCCAGCGCCGCACTTCCGGCCCATGCCAGATCGGTCAGGTCGGTCGGGCCGCGCACGACCCCATCGAAGGAGAGTTTGGCAATCTCCGGACCAGACGCCAGTTCAGAGAATAGGGCATCCGCAGCCGCGGCGGCCGCGTCGACCCAGTCGGGCCGGTTGCGCAGAAGCCCTGCCGTCGCCAACCCGCGGATTACGAGCCCGTTCCAGCCGAGGATCATCTTGTCATCGCGGAACGGGCGCGGCCGGGCGGCACGACAGGCAGCCAGCCTGTCGAGGACGGGATCGACCAGCGCCGGATCGGGCGGGGCGCCGGGCGGGTGGTGGATCACCGCGCCGCCGGGCAATGTCGGCGCCGCGTCGAGGCCCAGCAGTGACTGCACCGCACTGCCTGCACCAAGGCAGGCAGACAATTGTGCTTCCGACCAAGTGTAGAAGGCGCCTTCTTCAAGCTTTCCGTCCGGATCGAGCGAATCTGCATCCTCGGCCGCCGCAAACCCGCCCCTGTCGAGCGCCAGATCGCGCATGAGATAGTCAGCGAGCCGTGACAACGCCCGGTCCGCGCCCGCAATCGGCGGGTCCATCGTTGCGGCCTCGGTCAAACATAGCGCCATGAGGCCTTGATTATAGGCCATTTTCTCGAAATGCGGGGTGCGCCAGTTTTCATCGACCGTATAGCGGTGGAACCCGCCGCCAACATGGTCATGCAGACCGCCTGCGATCATGGCATCAAGGCTCTTGCGGAACATTTGCTCCGCCCGCGCGTCCGGCCCGCGGCGCAGATGGTCGGCGAGAAACAGCAAATGCCCTTCCTGCGGAAATTGCGGTCCACGCCCGAAGCCGCCATGTGCCGTGTTGAAGCCGGACGACAGCTGTTCCACAGCCAGCGCAGGCGCGCGATCAAGCGCTGTGGGCGGGGCCGTCCGGCGCGTCACCATTGCGATATGGTCTGTCAGGACACCGCCAAGCCGTTCGAACTCGGCCCGCCCGTCACCCCGCCAGCCCTGCGCAATCGCGGCGAGCACCTGCATGAAATGCGGCTTCGGGAAATAGGTGCCGGTGTGGAACGGCCGCCCGTCCGGCAGGAGCCAGCTGGAATTCGGCCAGCCCGCATGGCCTTGCTGGAGGCTCGTGGCGAGGATGAAATGCTGGTCGAGATCGGGCCGTTCCTCACGGTCGAGCTTGATCGCGACGAAATGACGGTTGAGCAGCTCCGCCACCTCCGGATCGTCGAAGCTCTCCTCCTCCATCACATGGCACCAGTGGCAGGTCGCGTAGCCCGTCGACAGGAAAATCGGGCAGTCGCGGCGGGCGGCCTCGGCCAGAGCGTCCGCACCCCAGGGATACCAGTCCACCGGATTGAACCCGTGCTGGCGCAGATAGGGCGAGGGGGCATCGACGAGCCGGTTGATGTAAGCCGGTTTGCCGTCCGACCAATGTGCCGTGCGCGGGGCCGGCTCGGCAGGCAGGGCGTCGGCGCGCGCCACCAGATCGGCCCAGAGCGCGGCGTCGCGCTCCCGGCCCGGCATATGTTGCTGCATGTCGCTCCCCTTGTCCTTGGTCCATCTTGTGGCGGGCAGCCTTGCGGTGCAAGCCGCGCAAAAGGCGTTCCGCCGGCAGGGGCTTTCCAATCGCCGCCGCCCGTATTAGGTCAACGGGGAGCAAAACAAGGAGCATCGGCGCCCATGTCCTTCTTCAAGAAGATGAAAGAACGGATGTTCAAATCCTCGTCCAAACTGGATGTGGGGCTGGACGCGATCATCGAGGAAGGTGCCGCGCCGGATACCGGTCCGGCCGAGGTGCAGACACCGGATACGGGACCGTCCGCGCCGGAGCCTGTGCTTTCCGAACCGCAGTCTGCCGACCCTGCGCCGGTGCCTGCCGATCCTGATTTTGATCCTGAACCTGAGCCGCAGCCGGAACCGGACGCCGACGCCAGCCCTGATCCAGAGCCCGCGCCTGTGGCGCCGCAACCTGCGCGCGCCGAACCGGCTCCAGCCGAAGAACAGGCACCGAAACAGGGCCTCATGGGCCGGTTGATGGGGCGCCCGGCGGTGCCGATGCGGGTGCTGGATGACGCGATGCTGGAAAGCCTTGAGGAATTGCTCATCCAGTCCGACATGGGCGTGGAGACCTCACTCAAGGTGGCGGCAAACCTTGCCGAGGGGCGGTTCGGGCGCAAGATGAGCGCCGCGGACATCAAGGCGCTGCTGGCCAGCGAGGTGGCCGGCATCCTGACACCGGTCGCCAAGCCGATGCCGCTCTATGCCAAGCGCCCGCAGGTGGTGCTTGTCGTGGGCGTGAACGGCTCGGGAAAGACCACGACGATCGGCAAGCTTGCCTCGCAGTTCAAGGCAGCGGGCAAATCGGTGGTGATTGCGGCGGGCGACACGTTCCGCGCCGCCGCCGTGGAGCAGCTTCAGGTCTGGGGCGAACGCGCGGGCGTGCCGGTGATGACCGCACCCGAAGGGTCCGACCCGGCGAGTCTGGCCTTTGATGCGATGACGCGCGCCGAGGCCGACGGCGCGGATCTTCTGATGATCGACACGGCCGGGCGGCTGCAAAACCGCGCCGATTTGATGGAAGAGCTGGCAAAAATCGTCCGTGTGATCCGCAAGAAGGACCCGGACGCGCCGCACAACACGTTGCTTGTGCTCGACGCCACAACGGGTCAGAACGCGCTCAGCCAGGTGGAGATCTTCCGCAAAATCGCCGATGTGTCCGGCCTTGTGATGACCAAGCTCGACGGGACCGCCAAGGGTGGCGTGCTGGTTGCGCTGGCCGACAAGTTCGGCCTGCCCATCCATGCCATCGGCGTGGGCGAGAGCATCGAGGACCTGCAGCCCTTCGATCCCGAGGAATTCTCGCGCGCCCTGACCGGGGCCGAGGCGTGACGCACGGCCGGGCGGGCGCCATCCTTCCGGCAACCGGCAGAAAAGTTTTTTTGCGTGGATTCCGGCGGATCTGCCGCCACAAAATGGCCCTTTGCGACATGCGCGCAGGGGCGGGCTTGATCTGCGATGACTGACGCTGCGATCTATGCCACCGGAACACGCGCCTCATGCTGACCGATTGGGTTCTGGCGATCGAGGGCACGCCCCGTGCCGCGACGGTGGCGAGCATGCTCGCGCTCCTCTCGGCCGTGGCCCATGCGGTTTTCGGGGCGCTGCAGAAGGGGCGGCACGATCCGTGGCTGACACGCGGCGCGATCGACATCTGCTATTTCGCGCTGGCCCTGCCCGTGGCGCTTTTCCTTGTGCCGCGCCCGGATGCGACGCTCTGGCTTCTGCTCGGCGGGGCCTTCCTGATCCACACGGCCTACAAGATCCTGATGGCGGCTGCCTATGCACGTGCGCCCTACACGGTGGTCTATCCGATCGTGCGCGGCACCGGTCCGCTGGTGACGGTGATGGCCGCCGGCGTGATTTTCGGGGAGAGCTATGCAGCTGGCCAGTGGCTCGGCGTGCTCATGCTGTCGGTCGGCATCCTGTCGCTCTCCGCCTTCAACCTGAGCCGCGTGTCGGTTGATCGCGGGCGGCTCTGGTCGGCCATGTTCATAGCGTTTGCCTGCGGGATCACGGTGGCCGCCTACACGACCTATGATGCGATCGGGATGCGCGCGGCGCCCGATCCGTTCACCTTCCTTGTCTGGTTCTTCGTCATCGACGGTCTCTTCATGCCGATGCTGGCTGTCTGGAAATGGCGGCGCCTCGATGCGCGCCCGACGCTCGCGCCGCTGATGCTGCGCGGGGTGATCGGCGCGCTTATCGCCTATGTGAGCTTCGGCGCCGTGATGCTGGCGACCCGCCTCGACAAGGTGGGGGAGGCCGCGGTCCTGCGCGAAACCTCGGTCGTGTTCGCGGCGCTGATCGGCTGGGCGTTTCTGGGCGAGACCGTCGGTGTCCGGCGGACGCTGATGATGGGCGTCATTGCGCTCGGCGCGGTTTTGGTGGAAATAGCGGGCTGAGCAGGAGGACCGCATGGCCGAGAAGAAACTGAACCCGATTCTGAAACTGGTGCTGGAACTGGGGCCGATCATCCTCTTTTTCGTAGCCTACCGCTGGGCCCCCGTGCCCGAAGGCGCGGTGGCCGAGGATGCGGAACTGGCCAAGATCCTTTTCGCAACCGCGCTTTTCATCCCCACGATTCTGGCTGCGCTCGCCGCGAGCTGGATCCTGAGCCGTCACCTGCCGCGCATGGCCGTCATCACCGCTATCCTTGTGGTCGTTTTCGGCGGCCTGACGCTCTGGCTGCGGGACGGCACCTTCATCAAGATGAAGCCGACGGTCCTTTACCTCGCCTTTGCCGGCATCCTCGGCTACGGGCTTCTGCGCGGTCAGTCCTACCTGCGCTACCTGATGGAAGAGATGCTGCCGATGCAGGAAGAGGGCTGGATGATCTTCACCCGCCGCTTCGTCTGGTTCTTCCTTGCCCTTGCGGTCGCCAACGAACTGGCCTGGCGGGTCGGCGGCACGGACGTCTGGGTGAATTTCAAGACTTTCGGCCTGCCGCTCGCCAATTTCGTCTTCATTCTGGCGCAGATGAGCCTGTTCCAGAAGTTTGCGCCGGAAGAGAGTCCGTCGTCGGACTGACCCAGCCGGCCTCGGCCAGTGCGGGCAGGATTCGGGCGTCGAGGACAGACCGTGTGATCGGTCCCGGATGGCGCATCAGGATCTTGCCCGACCCATCAATGACGAAGGTTTCCGGCACGCCGTAAATGCCCCAGTTGATCCCGTTGCGCCCTGCATCGGCACCGGTCTTGGTGTAGGGGTTGCCAAGCTCCTCAAGGAACGCCACCGCATTCTGCGGCTGGTCCTTGTAATTCACCCCGATGATCGGCAGGCCCATGTCGGCCAGTTCTTCCAGCATCGGATGTTCCGCACGGCACGGGCCGCACCAGCTGGCCCAGAAATTGACGAGCTTCGCACCCGGCGCGGTGATGTCCGCATCCGTCGGAGGGACGAGCCCGGGCGCAATCTCTGTCAGGTTCAGCGCCGGCGCCTGCCGGCCCGCAAGCGCGCTCGGCAATTCATCGGGATTGTCCCGGTTGAGGCTGACAATGAACGCGCCCGTCAGGGCTATGAAGATCAGCGGCGGCAGCAGAAGGAGCCAGTTGAACCGGCGCTTCGGGGCAGGGGTGTCAGACATCGGTGCGCGGGGCCTCCAGCTTGTCGAGCGCCCGTTGCGCGGCGCGGGCGCGGATGATGCTGGCGGCCACGAGCCCCAGCACCAACGCGAGCGTCACCCCGTAGGCCGACAGGACGGTCGCGGCATATTTTCCGAGTTCCGGCAGCATCAGCGGGCCTCCCGCAACATCAGGGCGCGCACCCGGCGCAGACGGATTTCGGTGCGGGTGCGCAAGAGCACCAGCGCCACGAACAGCAGCACGAACCCGGTGATCGACAGGACCAGCGGGTAGAAGAAAACATCGGCCACATTGTCCTCCTGCTTGATCGACAGCGACGCGCCCTGATGCAGCCCCTGGTTCCAGAAGAGCACCGCATAGCGCGACAGGAGCGCGAAGACCGAGCCGACGAGGCAGAGCACGGAGGTCAGGTCAGCTGCCTTGTCCGGATCCTCCACCGCCTGCCAGAGCGCGATATAGCCCAGATAGAAGATGAACAGGATCAGGAAGCTGGTCAGACGCGGGTCCCATTCCCACCATGTACCCCACATGGGCTGGCCCCAGATCGCGCCGGTCATCAGGGCGGCCACGGTCATCACGGCGCCCACAGGAGCGGCAGCGCGGGCGGCGAGGGCCGACACATGGTGCCGCCGGATCAGCCAGATGAGCGATGCGACCAGCATCATCAGCCATGCGTTGATGGCGATGAAGGCGGTCGGCACATGGATGAAGAGGATCTTCACCGTCGATCCCTGCTGGTAATCGTCGGGCGTGAAGAAGAAACCCCAGACCAGCGCAATGCCGATCGACAGGCCCGCGGCCCAGGACAGGCCGGGCAGGATTCGGCCCGACAGGGCCATGAAGCGGCGCGGATTGGCCAGTTCCCAGATGCTCATGCGCTAGTCCTAATCACGGGTCGACCGGCTGTCCATGCCATGGCGTTCACTTCCGGTCATGAGAGCTGCAGACGCAATGTCGCAGCCGCCGCGAAGGGCAGGATCGCGATGCTGGCAAGGGTGATGGCGGTCAGGAAGGTCAGGGCTGCGAGCGGGTCTCCGCCGGTTGCGGCTGCGCTGACCGTCGCCGCGCCGAAGATGAGCGTCGGCACATAGAGCGGCAGCACGAGAAGCGACAGCAACAGCCCGCCGCGCCGGATGCCGAGCGTCAGCGCCGCGCCCATGGCCCCGATGAAGCTGAGCGCCGGCGTGCCGAGCGCGAGGCTCGCCACCAGCCAGGGCTGTGCGGCATCCGGCAGGTGCAGTGTCGCGCCCAGAACCGGCGCGGCGATCAGGAGCGGCAGCCCCGTCGTCAGCCAGTGGGCGATCGCCTTGATCGCGACCAGCGCCTCCAGCGGCAGGCGCGACATCATCAGGATATCCAGCGTGCCGTCCTCGAAATCGGCCTGAAACAGCCGGTCGAGCGACAGGAGGCAGGCCAGCAGCGCGCCAATCCAGAGCATGCCGGGCGCTATGGCGCTCAGCACAGTGCCAGACGGACCGACGCCGAACGGCACCAGAAGGACGAGGATCAGGAAGAAGGCGAGGCCCAGCCCCGCGCCGCCGCCGGAGCGGATCGCAAGCCGCAATTCGCGGCCGAGGAGCGCGCGGGCGCCGGTCATGTCCAGTCCCCGCCGAACGGGTCGCGGTCGGCGTTCGCGGCCGTGTCCGGTGCGGCACCCGGAGCGGTGGCGGGTCTGATCTGCACATCGCGCGCGGCCTTGATGCCAAGGTCGATATGGGTTGCGATCACCGCCATGCGCCCCGCGTCGAGATGGGCCTGCACGATGCGGGCAAAAAGGGCGACCGCATCGCGGTCGAGCGCGACGGTCGGCTCGTCGAGGAGCCAGAGCGGCCGGTCCGAGAGGCTGAGGCGGGCAAGCCCCAGCCGCCGCTTCTGCCCCGCCGAACAGGCAAAGGCCGGCCGGTCGGCCAAAGGTGCCAGGTGCCACAGGTCGAGCGCATCGGCGAGCCGGGCGTCGGCCTGAGGCCCGTCCGCGTCGATCCGCGCCCAGAACCGCAGGTTTTCCGCCACGCTCATCTGCGGTTTGATCGCGTCGAGATGGCCGGCATAGCTCGTCTGCTCCTGCACCGCATCGTGGTCCGCGCCAAGCGATGCGCCGTTGAGCGTGACGGTCCCGTCCGTGACGGGGATCAGACCGGCCAGCATCCGCAGGCAGGTCGATTTGCCCGCGCCGTTCGGACCGCGCAGCACGGTGAGTTCGCCCGCCGCCACCTCAAAGGACAGGCCGGAGAAAATCATGCGGCCGCCACGCAGGCAGCCAAGGTCCGAGACAAGCAGGCTCATGGCCCATGCTTACGGTATTCGCTGCCCGCACGAAAGCCGCCAAATCCTTGATCGGCAGGGGTGAATTGCCGCAATCACAGTTGTGTATGCTATTGTATACCGTCCTTGACCGCGCTACGAAGCAGGTGTATACCGTCGCACACAAATTCTGGCGCTCCCCTTGTTCAGCGGTCGATTCTGCTGCATACGGTCGCCAATCCCATTCAGCCAGACGGAGGCAACATGACCATCACTGTTGGAACCGACACGGCCAAGACCCGCCGCGACCTTACGGTCGGCGGGTCCACGGTCGCCTATTACTCGATCCCCGCGGCCGAAGCGGCCGGGCTCGGCGATTTCTCGCGCCTGCCCGCAGCGCTCAAGGTCGTTCTTGAAAACATGCTGCGGTTCGAGGATGGCAAGACCGTCACCGTCGACGACATCAAGGCCTTTGCCGACTGGGCGAAACAGGGCGGCAAGAACCCGCGTGAAATCGCCTATCGTCCGGCCCGCGTGCTGATGCAGGATTTCACCGGCGTGCCCGCCGTGGTCGATCTGGCCGCCATGCGCGACGGGATCGTGGCGCTCGGCGGCGATCCGGAGAAGATCAACCCGCTCAACCCGGTCGATCTGGTGATCGACCATTCGGTGATGATCGACGAGTTTGGTAACCCGCGCGCCTTCCAGATGAATGTGGACCGTGAATATGAGCGCAACATCGAGCGCTACACGTTCCTCAAATGGGGCCAGAACGCGTTCAACAATTTCCGCGTGGTCCCGCCGGGTACCGGCATCTGCCACCAGGTGAACCTCGAATATCTGGCTCAGACCGTCTGGACCGATACGGACCAGAACGGCACCGAGGTCGCCTATCCCGACACGCTTGTCGGCACGGACAGCCACACCACCATGGTCAACGGTGCGGCAGTGCTGGGCTGGGGCGTCGGCGGCATCGAGGCCGAGGCCGCGATGCTCGGCCAGCCGATCTCCATGCTGATCCCCGAAGTGGTCGGCTTCGAACTGACCGGCGCGATGGTCGAAGGCACCACCGGCACCGATCTGGTGCTCAAGGTGGTCGAGATGCTGCGCGAGAAAGGCGTTGTCGGCAAGTTCGTCGAGTTCTTCGGCGCCGGGCTCGACAATCTGCCGCTCGCGGATCGCGCGACGATCGCCAACATGGCGCCGGAATATGGTGCGACCTGCGGCTTCTTCCCGATCGACGACGAAACCCTGCGCTACCTGCGCAATACCGGCCGTGACGAGGCACGCATCGCCCTTGTCGAGGCCTATGCGAAGGAAAACGGGTTCTGGCGCGACGCGGATTATGCGCCGGTCTATACCGACACGCTGCGGCTCGACATGGGCACCATCGTGCCGGCCATTTCCGGCCCGAAACGCCCGCAGGACTATATTGCGCTCGACAGCGCCGGCACGGCTTTCGGCGACTATGTCAAAGGCGTGCGCGCCGGCGTGGATGCGTCCAAGAAGGCGGAAGTGCGCTGGGAAGGCGAGGGCGGCGCGCCCGAGCCGCAGGACATCCCCGGCGACGAAGGCCACCACAAGCGCGGCTACGTGAAAACCGAGGACGGCCACTACCAGCTGCATGACGGTTCGATCGTGATCGCGTCGATCACCTCCTGCACCAACACGTCGAACCCCTATGTGATGATCGGGGCCGGTCTGGTGGCGCGCAAGGCGCGTGAACTCGGCCTGAACCGGAAGCCTTGGGTGAAAACCTCGCTCGCACCGGGCAGCCAGGTCGTTTCCGCCTATCTGGAGGCCGCTGGCCTGCAGGACGATCTCGACGCGATCGGCTTCAACCTTGTCGGCTATGGCTGCACCACCTGTATCGGCAACTCCGGCCCGCTGGAGGAGGAAATCTCCAAGGCGATCAACGATTACGACCTGATCGCCACCTCGGTCCTGTCGGGCAACCGCAACTTCGAAGGCCGGATCAGTCCCGACGTGCGCGCCAACTATCTGGCTTCGCCGCCGCTCGTGGTCGCCTATGCGCTGGTCGGTGACATGAATGTCGATCTG
Organism: Oceanomicrobium pacificus; assembly: GCF_009833495.1. Lineage (GTDB taxonomy): Bacteria > Pseudomonadota > Alphaproteobacteria > Rhodobacterales > Rhodobacteraceae > Oceanomicrobium > Oceanomicrobium pacificus. The sequence continues at coordinate 480,185 of NZ_WUWG01000003.1, forward strand.
GCCAAGGAGCCGATCGGTCAGGACAAGAACGGCAATGATGTCTACCTGAAAGACATCTGGCCGACTTCCAAAGAGGTCGCCGATCTGGTCGAGGCGACCGTGACCCGCGAAGCGTTCCAGGAAAAATATGCGGACGTGTTCAAGGGTGACGAGAAATGGCAGGCGGTGGAGACGACCGACAGCCTGACCTATGACTGGCCGGCCAGCTCGACCTACGTGCAGAACCCGCCCTATTTCCAGGGCATGACGATGGAAACCGGTACGATTTCCGACGTGAAGGACGCCAAGGTTCTGGCGCTCTTGGGCGACATGGTCACGACCGACCATATTTCGCCTGCCGGGTCCTTCAAGGACACCACGCCGGCCGGCCAGTATCTGGTCGACCGTCAGGTGCCTGTGCGCGAGTTCAACTCCTACGGCTCGCGCCGCGGCAACCATGAAGTGATGATGCGCGGCACCTTCGCGAACATCCGCATCCGCAACGAGATGCTCGACGGGGTCGAGGGCGGCTACACCAAGGGGCCGGACGGCGCGCAGACGTCGATCTTCGACGCGGCCATGGCCTACAAGGAAGCGGGCACGCCGCTCGTCGTCGTGGCGGGCGAACAGTATGGTGCGGGCTCCTCGCGTGACTGGGCGGCCAAGGGCACGGCGCTTCTGGGCGTCAAGGCCGTGATCGCGGAAAGCTTCGAGCGTATCCACCGTTCGAACCTGGTCGGCATGGGCGTCATCCCGTTCGAGTTCACCGGCGGCGATACCCGCAAAACGCTGAAACTGACCGGAGAGGAAACTTTCTCCATCAGTGGGTTGGAGGGTGACCTTAAACCGCTGTCCGATGTGCCGTGCACCATCACCTATGCCGATGGCGCGACCAAGGAGATCACGCTCAAGTGCCGGATCGATACGGCCGTCGAGATCGAATATATCGAGAATGGCGGGGTGCTGCATTATGTGCTGCGCAACCTTGCCCGGGCGTCCTGATCCGTCAGAAAGACTTTAGAGAGACTGAAGCGCCCGCGGTTCCGCCGCGGGCGTTTTGCATTTGAGGGGATAGCGCCGCGCCGCTAGGCTGGCGGGATGAAACATCTCGATGTGCCGCCGCTCTGGCTTCTGTTCCATCTGCTGGCGCTCTGGCTGCTGGTGCGGGCAGGGCTGTCCGCGGATGTCACCTGGGGGCGGGGGCCGGGGCTCTTCCTGTGTGCGGCGGGTCTTGGCCTGATCCTCTGGTCGGGCTGGCATTTCCGGCGCGGGCGCACGACCATCCATCCGCACGGTCGGCCGGCGGCGCTTCTGAGCGACGGCCCGTTCCGCATCAACCGGAACCCGATCTATACCGGTATGGTGCTGATCCTGACGGGCGCGGGGCTTTATGCCGCCGTGTGGCTCACGCCTGTGGTTGTCGCGTCCTTTGTCTGGCTCGTCACCGCGCGTTTCATCCGGCCCGAGGAAGCGGCGCTGCGCGCAGCCTTCCCGGACACGGCTGATGCCTATTTTGCCCGTATCCGGCGCTGGTAGCGGCACCACATCACGGGAAAAAGCCGCCGGATCACCGAGGGTTGACTGGTCTGTAATACAGGCTTCGACTATGCAGGACGGGTCAAGATCAAAGGCCTATCCCATGCGTTTTCCCACTGTTCTTCTCGCTGTCGCGCTCCTGCTCCCCACACAGATTGTCGCCCAGTCCCGGCAGGTTCCGGTGGTGGTCGAGATGTTCACGAGCCAGGGCTGCTCCTCCTGCCCGCCGGCAGATTCTCTGGTGCGTGACCTGTCGACCCGGTCGGACGTGCTGCCGCTGTCGCTGCATGTCGACTATTGGGACTATCTGGGCTGGAAGGACGTGTTCGGCAGTTCCGACAATACGCAGCGCCAGCGCGCCTATATCGCGTCGATCGGCGGGCGGACCATCTATACACCGCAGGCCGTCGTGCAGGGGCAGGCGGGGATCGTCGGCAGCCACGGGCGCGACCTCGAGACGCTCATTACAAAGTTCCGTGACGGTGGCACCAAAGCACAGATCGGTGCGCGCCGGGCAGGTGACACGGTGGAGATCACGATTGCACCGATGCAGGCCAACCTGCCGCGCTCGGAAGTTCATTTTGTGCAATATGAGCCGCGCGCTCAGGTCAACATCCTGCGCGGGGAGAATGCAGGCCGCACGCTCACCTATGCCAATGTGGTGCGCAACTGGTCGACCCTGCGCGATTGGGACGGGCGCAGCGCGGTGAGCTTCAAGGCCGGATATGGCAAGAACCTGCCCGTCGCGATCATCGTACAGGCGCGCGGCAACGGACCGATCCTCGGCGCGGCGACGCTCAGGTAGCTTTCTTCAGTTTTCCAAGCGACCAGCGGTCGTAGTTCCACAGCCACTGGCCGGGATGGGCGCGGACCATCTCGCCGAGACGCGCGTTGAATTCGAGCGTCATCGCCTCGGCGGAGGCGGGCGCTATCGGCGTTTCGAAAATCACACGGAAACCCTGCTGGTCGGGCAGGCGCAGCGCGAACACCGGCACCATGGGCACCTCGTAGCGAAGCGCCATTTCCGCAGCGGCGGTCGATGTGAGCGCGGGATGGCCCATGAAGTCGAGCTTGTCCGCTTTCGGCACTTTCTGGTCGATGGCGAGCATGATCCGCCCACCGCCCTTCAGGTGCTTCATCAGCCCGCGCGTGCCGCGCGCGCCGCGCGGAAAGATCGGCGCGCCATTGCGCTCGGCCACGCGCGCCACATCGGCCGACAGGTAGGGGTTCACATGGTCGCGGTAGAGCCCGCCCACCTCCAGCCCGATGGATTTCAGGTAGATGCGCGGCACTTCGAACTGGCCGAAATGGCCGGTGACGAGCACCGCACCGCGCCCCTCTGCCGCCGCATCGCGGATCACCTGCAGGCCTGGCCCCTCGACGGAGGCGCTGGTTGACGCTTCGGTGAGCGCCCCGTCGATGAAAAGCTCCAGCGCGCTCACCCCGACATTCGTCGCCACATCATGGATGATGGCCGCCCGTTCCGCGGCGGGCTGGCCCGGCCAGATCAGGTCGAGATTGCGCAGCATCAGCGCCATGTCGCGATGGGTGTTGAAGATGAAGCGGCGGCTGACCCATCCGGCGAGACGGCTCCGCTGCGGCTCCGGCAGGCGGCGCAGCATGCCGACGATCCCGCGCTGCACGAGATTTCGCAGGTAGTGGCTGCGGTCGCTGCGGTTCCGGCTCGCCATATCAGACCTGTGCGCCGTGCGCCGCCGCTTCGGCTTGCACGCGCTTGTGCAGCTTCCAGCGCTGGTGCAGCCAGTACCATTGGCCGGGATGGGTGCGCACCATCGCATCCAGCGAGTCGTTGACCGCCTGCGTCATGGCATCGACATCCGTGTGCGGAATGGGCGCTTCCATGACCACGGTCAGCTTGACCGGATCGTCCGCATCCCGCACGCCATAGGCTGGCACCAGCGGCAGCCCGTAGCGCAGCGCCAAATCGGCGGCGAGCGTTCCGGTCTGCGCGGGCAGGCCCATGAAGCGGAAGACGGGCGCGGTCTTGATGCTCTGGTCGACGAGAAGGGCTGCGACCCCGCCGCCGCGCAGGTGGCGCACCATGTCCCGCGTGCCCGCCCGGTCGCGGGCAAAGACCGGCTTGCCGAATGTCTCGATCGCATCGAGGAAATAGGGGTCGTAATATTCGTTATTGTTGGGCCGGTAGAAGCCCGCGCAGTTGATCCCGCGTTTCAGGAGCACGGACCGCACCGCCTCCCACTGGCCGAAATGCCCGCCCACGAGCACGGCGCCGCGCCCCTCGGCCTGCGCGTCGAGCACCGCGGCCAGCCCCGGCCCCTCGATTTCGAACCCGTCGGTCCGGTCGAGCAGGTCCTGGCCGTGGAAAATCTCGGCATAGGTGCGGCCGGTATTGCCCGCAACCTCCCGCAGGATGGCGCGTTTCTCGCCCGCGTCCCGGTCGGGCCAGACCATATCGAGATTGCGCGAGATCCGGCGCCGGAAGGCGGGCACGGTCAGGATGATCGCCTTCGATATCGCGCCGCCGAACCGGCTGCGCAGCCGGAAGGGCAGGAGGCCGGACAGGAAGATCAGGAACCGGATCCCGAGCGTGATCAGATAGTCACCGAAACTGTGTCGTCTGGTTGAAGCCATGGTCCTGTCACGCCAGCCGCGGGAGCGCACCCGCCCGCTGTCGATGCCACGAAAAGCGGCCACCCGCAACCGGCGCCGGTCAGGGGCGGGTGAAGCGCAGGAGCCGGTTCCGGGCCGGCATGACATGGCGTTCGGCAGGCGAGAGGCCCGCATCCCGTGCCAGCTCATCCAGCCAGTCAATGTCGCGCAGGCCCCAGTCGGGATTGTCGGCGCGCAGCCCGGCGTCGAAGGCGCGATTGCCGTCCCCGTCAAACCTGCCGGCTTCGGTGAACGGCCCGTAGACAAGGAGCATCCCCCCCGGCGACAGGAGTGCACCGGCCTGCGAGAAGATTGCCTTGGCCACCGCGGGCGGCGCGATATGGAGGACGTTGCTGCAGAAGATGGCGGTCAGGGGCGGCGGGTGGCCGGCCGCTGACAGGGGTGCCGCCCAGTCCGCGGAAAGGGCATCGAGCGTGAGCGCGGGCGGCTGGTCGATGCCGGTATGCCGCGCCCAGGCGTCGGCCGAACGACGATGGTCGGGATGCGGGTCGCTCGCGATCCAGGTGAGGCCGGGCATGGCGGCTGCCAGTGCCGCGCGATGCTCGCCTGTGCCGCTGCCCACTTCCAGCACCGGGCCTGAGCGGTCGGACAAAAAAGCCCGAACCGCGTCGCGGATCGGGCCGATGTTGCGCGCGGCGGCCGGGCTTTCCAGCCGTCCATCCGCATGGGTCGGGACCTGACCCGGCCGGTAGCGCGCCGTGTGGCGCGGCCCCGGGCCGGACGGACCCTTGCCGGTCAATTTTTCAGCGGGTTGATCATCATGACCATCTGGCGGCCTTCCATCTTGGGAATGGCCTCCACCTTGCCATGCTCCTCCACGTCGGCGGCAACGCGTTCCAGAAGCTTCCGGCCGAGGTCCAGATGCGCCATTTCGCGGCCACGGAAACGCAGGGTGACCTTCACCTTGTCGCCATTGCCGAGGAACTTGTACACGTTGCGCATCTTGACATCATAGTCATGCGTATCGGTGTTGGGGCGGAACTTGACCTCTTTGACGTCGATCGTCTTCTGGTTTTTCCGCGCTTCGGACTCTTTCTTCTGCTGTTCGTATTTGAACTTGCCGAAGTCCATGATCTTGCAGACAGGCGGGGTCGCGTTGGGCGAGATCTCGACCAGATCGAGGCCGGCATCGGCGGCCAGGTCCATGGCCCGGCTCGGGGTGACGATCCCGTGATTTTCCCCTTCGGCGCCGATCAGGCGGATTTCCTGGGCGCGGATCTTGTCATTGACGCGGGGACCGGTGTCCCGGGTCGGCGGCGCATTGTGCGGTCTACGAGCTATGGCTTTCGAGTCCTTCTATCGTTCTCAATGTGTTTTCGCCCGCAAATCGGGTGATTGCAGGCTCTTTTCTAGTGGATTGTTCTGCGGCGTTCGTCAATAGATATGCGCGCGCAGGCGGCAATCAACAGGCAGGAACATGATCTTGGAAAGCTGGGGCATGTTCGGCCCTGTCACTCTGGCCTGTCTGGGGGCTTCGCTGCTGGCCGGGCTGGCCTATGGGGTGCGCTGGCGCGCGGCGGATGAAGGCCCGCTCCGGTCGGCCCTGAAGACGGGCAGCATTGTGGCGCTCGGTCTGGCGGCGATTGCGGCCGGCCTGCCGATCTGGTCGGTCGCGGCGCTCTTTCTCTGTGCATTGGGCGACTATTGTCTGTCGCGGAGCGGTGAGCGTTGGTTTCTCGCCGGGCTCGCGGCCTTCCTGTCGGGGCATCTTGTCTATCTGGGCGGGTTCCTCTGGGCCGGCGCGCCGGTGGCGCCGCCGGTCTGGGCTATCGCCGCTGTTCTTGCCGTAGCGGCCCTGATCCTGCTGCGCCTCTGGCCGGGCCTCGGGACCATGCGCGGGCCGGTCAGCCTGTATGTGGCGGTGATCGCCGGGATGGCGCTGGCGGCGCTCGGGCAGCGCGAGGCGGCGCCTGCACTGGTGGCGGGCGCGCTTGTTTTCATGGCATCCGACACCATTCTTGCCTTCGACATGTTCCGTCCCTCGGCAGACGCCCGGATCCGGTCGCTGGCCTCGGCCGCCGTCTGGGCCACCTATCTGCTGGCGCAATTCCTGCTGTTTCAGGGTATGGTGCAACTCGGGGCCTGATCCGGCCGCGTTTCCGGGGGGCTGGGTGGAACCTGCCGCGCGGGCCCCGCGTTGATCGGAAATTGAAGGGTGGCCCCAAAGGGCCGCAGGTAAAGGAGTTTCCCATGCGCACCATCCTGATCGTGATCGGCATCATCCTGATTGCCGGGCTTGGCTATTATTTCATGGCCGGTCCAGCGACCGAGCCGGAACTGGAGGCCGTCGCGCCCGTGACCGAGACGCCGGCCGGCGATAGCGAGACGCAGGACGCGGTCGAGGCGGCCCGCGAGGCTGTGAGCGACGCGGTGGAGAAATCGACCGATGCGGCCGAAGCGGTGCTCGACGATGTGAAGACACAGGCAAGCGAGAATGCCGAAGCGCTGGCAGACGCGGCGGATGAAGCGTCGGCTGCGGCAGCCGAAGCGGTCGAGAATGCGGTCGAGGCGGCGCGCGACAGCGTGAATGCTGCGGTCGAGGATGCATCGGGTGCGGTGGCCGAAGGCGCGGAGGCGCTCGGTGCGGCCGCAGACAGCCTGCGCCAGAGCGTGGAGACGACGACCGAGCAGGCGGGCGAAACGCTGGGCGAGATCGGATCGGTGGATTGCGACGATGCGGCCAATGCCGAGGACCCGGCCTGCAAGCCGGCGGAGTAGGGTTCCAGACCGGCGCGCGCGGCGGCGGGCTCAGGACGGATGACGGCCCGTGTCGGGCACGGAGCGGTTCTTCTGTGCCTCCGGCACTGGTAAACCCGGGCGGGTGGCACATAGCGCCAGCGTTCGGCTGATGAGGGCTGAGAAAGAAAAGGGGCCGGCGATCCGCTATGGATCCCGGCCCCATCTCTTTGGCTGGCGGTGCCGTCAGCCCGTCTTGCGGGCCAGATCGGGCGCCAGCGCTTCGGCCGCGAGGTCTGTTGCGACCGTGTCGAGCGGCAGGACCTTCGAGCCCTTGTCGCCGAGGCGCCGCATCGACACCGTGCCCTCCTCGACCTCCTTCAGGCCCACCGCGAGGATCACCGGCACCTTGCCGACCGAATGTTCGCGCACCTTGTAGTTGATCTTCTCGTTGCGCAGGTCTGCCTCGGCCCGGATGCCCCTGGCCTTCAACGCCGCGACGACGTTTTCGGCATAGTCGTTCGCGTCCGAGACAATGGAGGCGACCACGACCTGCCGCGGCGCGAGCCAGAAGGGCAGCTTGCCGGCATGATCCTCGATCATGATGCCGATGAACCGCTCGAAGGAGCCGACGATCGCGCGGTGCAGCATCACCGGCCGGTGCTTGTGGCCATCCTCGCCGATATAGCTCGCATCGAGCCGTTCCGGCAGGACGAAATCGACCTGCAGGGTGCCACATTGCCAGTCGCGGCCGATCGCGTCGGTCAGCACGAATTCCAGCTTCGGCCCGTAGAAGGCGCCTTCGCCGGGGTTCAACTCGTAAGTGGCGCCGGCGGCCTCGGTCGCGGATTTGAGCGCGGCCTCGGCCTTGTCCCAGGTCTCATCCTCGCCTGCGCGGACCTCCGGCCGGTCTGCGAATTTCACCTTGAAGCCGGTGAAGCCGAGATCGGCATAGACCGAGGAGAGAAGGTCGATGAAATCCTTGGTCTCGCTCTCGATCTGGGCCTCGGTGCAGAAGATATGGGCGTCGTCCTGCACGAAGCCGCGCACCCGCATGATGCCATGCAGCGCGCCCGAGGGCTCGTAGCGGGCGCAGGAGCCGAATTCGGCCATCCGCAGCGGCAGGTCGCGATAGGATTTCATGCCGGTATTGTAGACCTGCACGTGGCAGGGGCAGTTCATCGGTTTGAGCGCGTTCACCCGCTTTTCCTGCGCATGTTCCTCGTCCACCTCGACGATGAACATATGCTCCTGATACTTGTCCCAATGGCCCGAGGCTTCCCAGAGCTTGCGGTCGACGACCTGGGGCGTGTTCACCTCGACATAGCCGGCGGCATCCTGCCGGCGCTGGATATAGGCGCGCAGCTCGCGGTAGATCATCCAGCCGTTTGGGTGCCAGAAGACCATGCCGGGCGCTTCTTCCTGCATGTGGAACAGGTCCATCTCGCGGCCCAGTCGGCGATGGTCGCGTTTCTGGGCTTCTTCAAGGAAGGTGAGATAGGCTTTCAGTTCCTGCCGCGAGCGGAAGCCGACGCCGTAGATGCGTTGGAGCATCGGGCGGGAACTGTCGCCGCGCCAGTAGGCGCCCGCGACGGACATGAGCTTGAACGCATCGGCGGGGATCTGACCGGTATGGGCCAGATGCGGACCGCGGCAGAGATCCTGCCAGTCGCCGTGCCAATACATGCGCAGATCCTCGTCGCCGGGGATCGCCTCGATCAACTCGACCTTGTAGGGCTCGTTGTTGTCCTCATAGAAGCGGATCGCCTTGTCGCGCGGCCAGACCTCGGTGCGGACCGGATCGCGCAGGTTGATGATTTCACGCATGCGCTTCTCGATCCGCTCCAGATCGTCGGGCGTGAACGGCTCTTCGCGGTCGAAATCATAGTACCAGCCATTGTCGATGACCGGGCCGATCGTGACCTTCACGTCGGGCCAGATCTCCTGCACGGCGCGGGCCATGACATGGGCGCAGTCGTGGCGGATCAGTTCCAGCGCTTGCGCCTCGTCCTTGATCGTATGGATCGCGAAATCGGCGTCGCGGTCAAGCGGGCGCGACAGGTCGGTCAACTCACCGTCGACGGAGACGGCGATCGCGGCCTTGCTCAGCGATTTGGAAATGTCGGCAGCCACCTCGGCGCCCGTGGTGCCGGCGGGATAGTCGCGCTTGGCGCCATCGGGAAGGGTAAGGGAAATCGTCTCTGCCATGGTGGCATCTCCTTGAAGTTTGGCGCCTACGGAACGCCCGGTTACCGGTTCGGCGGGACCATGGTCAGGGCGGGCAGGGAAGTCAAGCGTGCAAGGGGCGGTTTCGTGCCGCTCAGGCAAGCACGGGCGCCCGCGGGTCGCGATAAAGACCGACGAGCCGGTCCTGCATCCGCGCAAGCCCGAAGCGGGACTGGATGCGGCTGCGGGCGGCCAGCGCCAGATGGGCGCGCTGGCTTGCGTCGAGCGACAGCGCCAGACCGAGTGCGCCGGCCATGGACCTCGGATCGTTCTGGTCGATGAGCCAGCCCGTGACATCGGGTTCGACCACTTCCGCGGCCGCGCCGTTGCGGCAGAGCACGACCGGCCGTCCCATGGCCTGTGCGCGCAGGGCGAGGTGGTCGATCCCCTCGGCCTCGGACGGGCAGGAGAGGAGCAGGGCGGAGAGTTTCAGCGCCGCCTCCATGTCGGCGCAATGGCCGGTGAGCCGCACGAAAGGCGCAAGCCCCTGTTCGGTGACCGCTCGGCGGAACCGCTCCATCCGCGGCGCCTCGGCATCGCCCGTGACGATGAATTGCAGGTCCGCATCCGGACCGGCCGCGGCGATCGTGGCGGCAAGGCCTGCGGCAATCCGGTCCTGCCAGTCCGTGTCGGCAAACTGGCCGGGCACCAGCACGATCGGGCGCGGATCCTCGATCACGCCCCAGGCTGCGGCAAGGCTGATCGTCCGTTCCGGAGAGACGGCATCCTCGGCAAACAGATCGAGGTCGACACCGGGCTGCATCAGGTCCACTTTCGGGCCCGAGCGGTCGTCTGCCGTGCCGAGATAGGGGTCGAGACTGTCGCGGACGAAGGCGGACGGGCAGAGGATCCGGTCGCAGCGCGCAATCAGCCGTGCCGTGCGCCGGTCGAAGAGCCCGCGTTTGGGCAGCGGGCGGCGCAGGTGCAAGAAGAGATGTGCGCCCGATTCCTCGGCCAGCGTAACGGCAAGGTTGGCCTGTTCGAGACCCCAGGCATGGATGACCGAGAGTGCGCCCAGATCGACCTGATCCTTCAGAAGCGCGCGGAGTCCCGAATCGCGCCAGCTGAAGGCAGAGCGTTTCGGAAGCTCGAGCGTCGTAGCGCCGAGCCGCCGGAAATGCGGCTCCATCCGGCCGCCTGCGCCGGCGACGCTCATCCCAAGCCCGTCGGCCACGCCTGCGCGCACCAGTGCCATCGCCATCGGCAGGTCGTCACCGGGCGCGCGTCCCGGCAGCAGTTGCAGCACCTGGGGCGCTGCGGCATGGTGAGCCGGAATCGGGCTTTCAGAGGAATTGGGCAGGACCATGGGCACTCGCGGAGAACTGACGTCCAGTAGGGGACAGGCGCTCGCTTTTTGCAAGACGGAGGCGCGCGGGAAAGGGGAAAATCTCCCCGGTCTGGTCTTTTTGGGCGGTTTCCGCAGCGACATGGAGGGCAGCAAGGCACTGTTTCTGGAAAACTGGGCGGCCGAGCGGGGCCGGGCCTTCCTGCGCTTCGACTATTCCGGACATGGCGCGTCGGGCGGCGATTTCCTTGACGGATCGATCGGGGATTGGGCGGCGGATGCTCGCGAGGTGATCGCCGCGCAGACCGACGGGCCGCAGATCCTGATCGGATCGTCCATGGGCGGGTGGATCAGCCTGCTCGTCGCGCGGGACGACCCCGATCGGGTTGCGGGACTCGTCGGGATCGCGGCGGCGCCCGACTTTACCGAAGACAGCATGTGGGCGGGTTTTGACGATGCGATGCGCAAGACCCTGTTGGAGGAGGGGCAGGTGGCGTTGCCGTCGGACTATTCGGACGATCCCTACATCATCACCCGAAAGCTGATCGAGGAGGGCCGGACCCAGCTTGTGTTGCGTGACCCGCTGCCGCTGCCTATGCCGGTGCGGCTTTTGCATGGCACGGCGGATGCGGATGTCGCCATGTCGGTGCCGCTGCGCATTCTCGACCATGCGAAGGCGCCGGATCTGCGTCTGACCTTCGTGAAGGGCGCGGACCACCGGATGAGCGGGCCGGCCGAACTGGCCCTGATCGGCAAGACAGTGCATGGCGTGACACAGGCTGTGCTGGAGCGATAGGCGGAATCCGACGCCGCCATCTGATGGTTACCATCCGGTAAGTGATGGGTTGTCAGTGGCTTCTACAGGGCTTTCACGGGATGTTTCGGGGTGTTTCAGGGGCGTTACCGGATCGCGACTCTGTGAAGTGACCCTGCGTCAGTCTTTGGAATTTCACACCGCTCTGCTAGGCGGGATACTTCCGTTCACAAATCCGGGCGTGCATTATGAAGATCGCCGGTTTCCTGATCCTGATTGCTGTCCTGCTTCTGATCCTCTTTCTGCTCTTCGGGCCGAGGGAGCCGGTCGACACGGCCGTACAGTTCGATGACGGGCAGTTGCCCGAGGATCTGGACGCCTATCTTGCGGCGGCAGAGGTCGATGTCCCGGATTTGAAGCCGGGGGCGGAGAAGCGGATCGTCTGGGCGGGTGCCGCGAAGGAAAAGACCCCGCTGGCGATTGTCTATGTTCACGGGTTCAGCGCAACGGCAGAGGAAATCCGCCCTGTGCCGGACCGCGTGGCGGAGGCCCTCGGCGCGAACCTCTATTTCACTCGTCTGCGCGGGCACGGGCGCGATGGCGCGGCACTGGCAACGGCGTCTGTCCGGCACTGGGCCGAGGATGTGGCCGAGGCCATGGCCATCGGGCGGCGGCTCGGCGAGCGGGTGATCCTGATGGGCACCTCGACCGGCGCGACCGTCTCGATGCTGGCCGCACTGGACCCGGAGATGCGGCGCGACCTCGCCGGCATGATTTTCGTCAGCCCGAATTTCGGCTTGATGGCTGCGGGATCGAGCCTGCTCACCCTGCCGATGGCGCGCCATTACGTGCCCTATATTGCCGGATCGGAACGGTCCTTCGTGCCAGCCAATGCGGATCACGCAACCTACTGGACCACCCGCTATCCGACCGATGCGCTCTTCCCGATGGCCGCGCTGGTGCGCCATGTGAACCGCGCGCCGCTCGACACGATCGACGTGCCGGTGCTGGCGATCTTCTCCGAACAGGATACGGTGGTGTCGGCCAAGGCAACGCGGCGGCTTCTCGACAAGCTCGGCACCATGCCGTCCATCATTCCGGTGACCGTCGGGGAGGGCGATGATCCTGCGGCCCACGTGATTGCGGGCGATATCCTCAGCCCCGGCCAGACGGACCGCGCGGTCGAATGGATGCTGTCCTGGATCGAGGACCAGATACTGGCGCCAGCAGACGCGCCCGTCGCTAAAGGATCAGGCTGACAACCACGATCGCGAGGCCGAGAAAGGCCAGACCGACGGCCCCCATGTTGAGGGCGACGAGCCCGTGCAGCCGGGCGCTTACATCCTCGCCCGAGCGACTGTCGCGCCGGATCTGCGCCGCGCGGCGCACGCACCAGCCGAGCAAACCGACGCCGGCAAGCGTCACGATGATCCCGATTGCAAGGAGGAGGGTCATGGGGTCGGGCCTTCTGTCTATGGGGTCCTGTGGCCCGCCTTAGGCAATTCGGCGATGCGGCGCAAGCGCCCTTGTTCGCAGGCGAGCCTCTGGCTAGTGTCCGTCGAATCTTCCCCCGAGGGGGCAAAATCGCGACGGAGGCAGAGCGCATGGATGTGACCGAAGACGAAGGCCCGACGAGCCAGTACCGTGTAACCGCAGGCGAGCTGCGCAGCTTCATCGAACGTTTCGAGCGGCTCGAAGCGGAGAAGAAGGACATTGCGGATCAGCAGAAGGAAGTGATGGCCGAGGCCAAGGGCCGTGGCTATGACACCAAGGTGATGCGCAAGCTGATCACGCTGCGCAAGAAGGACCCGCAGGAAATCTCCGAAGAGGAGGCCGTGCTCGAGCTCTACAAGGAAGCGCTTGGCATGTGACGGTCAGACCGCCTGGCTGTGCCGGGCGGTCCCGTTCTGATAGGCATCGAGCCCGGCGGCGATGATCCGCGTCAGCGGCCGGCCCTCGGGCGTCACCCGGAAACAGGTGCCGTCATCCACCACAAACCCGGTGTAGCTTTCGGCCAGCGCCGCCAGGTCGCTGTCGATCAGCGCGGCCATGTCGCCGAACGTCGCTGCCAGCGCCGCCCGGTCGATCTCGAAATCGCACATGAGCGTCTCGATCGCGCGGCCGCGCACCCGGTCTTCGAGCGTGAAGGCCAGCCCCTTGGCCACAGGCAAATCACCGGCTTCGATCGCCTTGTGATAGCCCATCGTTGCGGAGACATTCTGGACGAACCCCTGCGGCAGGTTGCCGATGGATGAGGCGCCAAAGCCGATCAGCGCGGTGCAAAGATCGTCCGTATAGCCCTGGAAATTGCGCTTCATCCGCCCGTTGGCGGCAGCAACGGCGAGGCTGTCTTGGGGCCGTGCGAAATGGTCGATCCCGAGCGCGATATGGCCGTCAGCCAGAAATGCCGCCTCGGCCTGACGGAAGAGCGCCAGCCGCGCCTCGGGCCCGGGCAAGGCCGCTTCGGGGATCATCTTCTGCCGCTTCGCCATCCATGGCACATGGGCATAGCCGAACAGCGCGATCCGGTCCGGTGACAGGGCACGGGTCATGTCGAGCGTGCGGGCGAACCGCTCCGGCGTCTGGTAGGGCAGGCCGTAGACCATGTCGATATTGACCGATCCGACGCCTGCGGCGCGCAATTCTTCGACAATGTCGCGGGTGACCTCGAACCCCTGTTCGCGCCCGATCGTCTTCTGCACGAGCGGGTCGAAATCCTGCACACCGATGCTGGCGCGTGTCAGTCCGGATTCGGCCAGCGCGGCGATCTTGTCCGGGTCGGCGCAGGTCGGGTCGATCTCGACCGAGAAGTCCGGGTCTGCGGCCATCTGCAGGTTCTGCCGGATCGCGCTGGCCAGTTCCGTGATCAGGTCGGGCGGCAGAATCGTTGGCGTGCCGCCGCCCCAGTGGATGCGGGCGACCGAAACACCCGCGGGCAGGTGGGCGGCCACCATCTCGAACTCGCGCATGAGCGACCGCAGGTAGGAGCGCACCGGATCGAGCGATTGCACGCCTTGCGTGCGGCAGGCGCAAAACCAGCAGAGCCGGATGCAGAAGGGAATATGCACATAGACGGACAGCTGGCTGCCGGCAGGCAGGGCGCCCAGCCAGCGTGCATAGGTGTCCGGTCCGATTCCGTCATGGAACATCGGTGCGGTCGGGTAGCTCGTGTAGCGCGGCACCTTGCGGGAGAAGAGGCCCGCCGCCGCCAGTCTTTCCATATCGGTCATGGGTTTCCCTTGCGCCGCGGCGGTTGCGGGGTCTTTGATCAGGATCAAGCCCGTGCCATAAACAGGGCGAACGTGGAGTAAACCGACCCGATGCCGCAGACCGCCCCGACCCGCACCGCACAAAGCTGCCCGCAATGTCCGATCCGCCACAGCGCGGTCTGTTCGCTCTGCGGGCCGAGCGAACTGGCGGAGCTCGATGCAATCAAGACCTACCAGACGTTCCAGGCCGGCGATGTCATCGCCTGGGCCGGTGAGCCGCAAACGATCGTGGGTTCGGTCGTATCGGGTGTGGCGACCCTGTCGCGGACGCTCGCGGACGGGCGGCGGCAGATGGTGGGCCTGTTGCTGCCCTCGGATTTCATCGGCCGCAGCCGCACACAGGTCGCGCCCTATGATGTGACGGCGGCCACCGAGGTTACGCTCTGCACCTTCCGCAAACGCGCCTTTGACGAAATGCTCGACCGCACCATGCATATCGAGCGCCGCCTGTTGCAGATGACGCTCGATGAACTGGACGCGGCGCGGGAATGGATGCTGCTTCTGGGGCGCAAGACCGCGCGGGAGAAGATCGCGAGCCTGCTCGTCATCGTGGCGCGGCGTGATGCCGCGCTCCACCGGCGCGAGGTGGGCAACGGGGTGAGCTTCCGCCTGCCGCTGACGCGCGAGGCGATGGCTGACTATCTGGGACTGACCATCGAGACGGTGAGCCGCCAGATTTCCGCATTGCGCAAGGCCGGTGTGGTGGAAATGCACGGCACGCGGGATGTGACCATTCCCGATTTCGGCCGGCTGCTCGATGAATCCGGTGATGATGCCGATGGCGGCATAGTGTCCTGACGTGATCCGGTCAACTTGATCTGAATCAAGACCCCTGCCAAGCTGCCTGTGCAATGAGACGGGCAACCAGGGTCAGTGCGCCCTGAATCTTGAAAGAGGGCAAAATGATAAACGGGTTCAAGCTGGTGGCACTGGGGCTGATTGCCCTCTTTGCCGCCATCGCCGCCAATTACGGCCACGATCTGGCCTATCAGGTTCACATGATCATCTTCATGCTCGTCGCAGCGGGCATGTTCATCCACGTGTTGCGGCAGACCGGGGAGCCGGTTCCGATCGAACCCGATCCGGATGCGACCGGCTATATGGACGGCGTGATCCGATACGGTGTTATCGCAACCGCCTTCTGGGGCGTGGTCGGCTTCCTTGCCGGGACGTATATAGCCTTCCAGCTTGCCTTTCCCGAATTGAATTTTGGCCTATCTTTTACGTCTTTTGGCCGTTTGCGGCCGCTGCACACATCGGCCGTCATCTTCGCCTTCGGCGGCAACGCACTGATCTGTACGTCCTTCTACATCGTGCAGCGCACCTGCGCGGCGCGGCTCTGGGGCGGGAACCTCGCCTGGTTCGTGTTCTGGGGCTACCAGCTCTTCATCGTGCTGGCGGCGACCGGATATCTGCTCGGGGCCACCCAGTCGAAGGAATATGCCGAGCCGGAATGGTATGTGGACATCTGGCTGACGCTGGTCTGGGTCGCCTATCTGGCGGTGTTCCTCGGCACGATCCTGCGCCGCAAGGAACCGCATATCTACGTGGCCAACTGGTTCCTGCTCTCCTTCATCGTCACCGTCGCGATGCTGCATATCGTGAACAACCTCTCGATCCCGGTCTCGATCTTCGGGTCGAAATCGGTGCAGCTCTTCTCCGGCGTGCAGGATGCGCTGACCCAATGGTGGTATGGCCATAATGCGGTGGGCTTCTTCCTGACCGCGGGCTTCCTCGGCATGATGTACTATTTCGTGCCCAAACAGGCCGAGCGGCCGGTTTACAGCTACAAACTGTCCATCATCCACTTCTGGGCGCTGATCTTCCTTTATATCTGGGCGGGCCCGCACCATCTGCACTATACCGCGCTGCCCGACTGGGCGCAGACGCTCGGGATGGTCTTCTCGGTCATGCTCTGGATGCCCAGCTGGGGCGGCATGATCAACGGCCTGATGACGCTGCAGGGCGCCTGGGACAAGCTGCGAACCGACCCGGTCCTGCGGATGCTCGTCGTGTCTGTCGGCTTTTACGGCATGGCGACCTTCGAGGGTCCGATGATGTCGATCAAGGCGGTCAACTCGCTGTCGCACTATACCGACTGGACGATCGGGCACGTGCATTCCGGCGCTCTTGGCTGGAACGGCATGATCACCTTCGGCGCGCTCTACTTCCTTGTGCCGCGCCTGTGGAACCGCGAGCGGCTCTACAGCCTGTCGCTGGTCAGCTGGCACTTCTGGCTCGCGACCATCGGGATCGTCTTCTACGCCTCCTCCATGTGGGTCACAGGCATCATGGAAGGTCTGATGTGGCGCGAGGTGGATGCCGAGGGTTTCCTCGTCAACAGCTTCGCCGACACGGTCGCGGCCAAGTTCCCGATGTATGTGGTGCGCGCGCTGGGCGGTGTGCTCTACGTCGCCGGGTCGCTGATCATGGTCTACAACCTGTGGAAAACGGCGACGGGGGCGGAAAAGCCCGCCCCTGCCGCTGCGGTTCCGGCTGAGTAAGGGAGGCGGAGATGAGTCTGCTCAAGAAACACGCGATCATCGAAAAGAACGCCACGCTTCTGCTGGTGCTGAGCTTCCTTGCCGTGACCGTGGGGGGCATCGTGGAAATTGCGCCGCTCTTCTACCTCGAGAATACGATCGAGAAGGTCAAAGGCGTGCGGCCCTATTCGCCGTTGGAACTGACCGGGCGCAACATCTACATCCGCGAGGGCTGCTACGTCTGCCACAGCCAGATGATCCGCCCGATGCGGGACGAGGTGGAGCGCTACGGTCACTATTCGCTGGCGGCCGAGAGCATGTATGACCACCCGTTCCAGTGGGGTTCCAAGCGCACCGGGCCCGATCTGGCCCGTGTCGGCGGCCGCTATTCCGACGAGTGGCACGTGGATCATATGCGCAAGCCGCAGGACCTGGTGCCCGAAAGCATCATGCCGCCCTATCCGTGGCTGGAGGAGACCCGCATCAGCCCCGATCATATCGAGGACCTGCTGAAGACCAACCGGATGGTCGGCGTGCCCTATACAGACGAGATGATCGAACAGGCCAAGGCGGATTTCACCGTTCAGGTCGATCCGTTCGGCGATTTCGACGGTCTTCTGGAACGCTATCCCGGCGCGCAGGTCCGCAATTTCGACGGGCAGCCGGAAATCACCGAACTGGACGCGCTCATCGCCTATCTGCAGGTGCTCGGCACGATGGTCGACTTCTCGACCTTCGAGCCGGATGCCAGCCGCTGAGGGAGCGCGCACATGTATGATTTCCTGCGCGAAATGGCCGACAGCTGGGGACTGCTGGCGCTGTTTCTCGGATTTATCTTCGTGATCTTCTGGGCCTTCCGCCCTGGGTCACGGGAAATCCATGACGACATCGCCAACATCCCCTTCCGCAATGACAAGATCGGAGACGATCACGATGGCTGACACGAAAAAAGAACAGGACAAGGCCGAGGAATACGGCACCACCGGCCACGAGTGGGACGGGATCCGCGAATATGACACGCCCATGCCACGCTGGTGGCTCTGGACCTTCTACGCCACCATTGTCTGGGCGGTGATCTATGTGATCCTTTTCCCCGCCATTCCGCTGGTCAACGGCGCGACGCCGGGGCTGCTGGGCTTTTCCACCCGCGGCCAGCTGGCCGAGGAGATGCAGGCCGCGCGCGATGCCAATGCGGAGATCGACAGCCAGCTTGTGGCGGCCGAACTGACCGAGATCAGCGCCGACCCGGAACTGCAGCGCTATGCGATGGCCGGCGGGGCCGCGGTCTTCAAGACCTATTGCGCCCAGTGCCACGGGGCAGGGGCCGCCGGCGTTCAGGCGGCAGGGTACCCGAACCTTCTGGACGATGACTGGCTCTGGGGCGGCGATATCGAGGCCATCCACCAGACCATCACCCACGGGATCCGCTGGGAAGCCGACCCCGACACGCGCTTCTCGCAGATGCCGGCTTTCGGAGAGATCCTGGAGGGTGAGGAAATCGACGCGCTCACCGCCCATGTGCTGGCCATTTCCGGTCAGGACCATGATGCCGGCCTCGCTGCAACGGGGGCAGAGCTCTATGCCGAGAACTGCGCCTCCTGTCACGGGGATGCCGGCATGGGCGACCGCGAACAGGGCGCGCCGAACCTGACCGATGCGATCTGGCTCTATGGCGGCTCGGAAGAGGAAATCCACGAGACGATCACCTACAGCCGCTACGGCATCATGCCGCCCTGGCAGGACCGCCTGACCGAGGCGCAGATCCGTCAGGTCTCCGCCTATGTCCACGGACTGGGTGGCGGCGAATGAGCCACGGGTGCCGGGCCCCACAGTCCGGCACCTGCCGCGCGCGGCGCATCTTGTCGCAGGGCTTGTGACCAGACGCCGCGCGACACCGCTTCACGCCGACGTTGCTTGAAGCCGGGGCGCGAATGCCCGACGCTCGACCCATGGCGCCGACCGGACCGGATGGTCCGGCCCCGCCCGCAGAGCAGCCCACGGAGGCCCGAACTTGAGCACGATGAGCAGCGAGGAACCGCCGAAACTCTACGCCGCGCGGGAGCCGATCTTCCCGCGGCGCGTGTCCGGCTGGTTCCGCCGCCTGAAATGGTGGATCCTCGCGGTGACGCTGGGGATCTATTACCTGACCCCGTGGATCCGCTGGGACCGCGGTCCGAACATGTCGGACCAGGCGGTTCTGGTCGATCTGGCCAACCGGCGCTTCTTCTTCTTCATGATCGAGATCTGGCCGCATGAATTCTATTTCGTGGCGGGCCTGCTCATCATGGCCGGGCTGGGGCTTTTCCTCTTCACGTCGGCGCTTGGGCGGGTCTGGTGCGGCTATACCTGCCCGCAGACCGTCTGGACCGACCTTTTCATCCTCGTGGAGCGCTGGATCGAGGGCGACCGGAACGCCCGCGTGCGGCTCTGGAACCAGAAATGGGATGCGCGCAAGGTCCGCCTGCGGGTCACGAAATGGACCGTCTGGTTCCTGATCGCGGTCGCGACCGGCGGCGCATGGGTCTTCTATTTTGCCGACGCACCGACGCTGCTGCGCGATCTGGTGACGCTGCAGGCGCCCTTCGTCGCCTATGCGTCCATCGGTATCCTGACCGCAACGACCTTCACCTTCGGCGGCTTCATGCGCGAGCAGGTCTGCATCTACATGTGCCCCTGGCCGCGCATCCAGGCCGCGATGATGGACGAGGATACGCTGACCGTGGCCTACCGCTCCTGGCGGGGCGAGCCGCGCGGCAAGCATCGCAAGAAGGAGGGCGCGGAGGCGCTCGGCGACTGTATCGACTGCAATGCCTGCGTGAATGTCTGCCCGATGGGGATCGACATCCGCGACGGGCAGCAGCTGGCCTGCATCACCTGCGCGCTCTGCATCGACGCGTGCGACGATGTGATGGAGAAGATCGGCAAGCCGCGCGGGCTCATCGACTATTGCACCCTGAACGACGAGCCGCGGGAGCGGGCCGGCAATCCGCCGCGCCCCGCATGGATGCATATTCTGCGGGTCCGCACGATGATCTACACCGTGCTCTGGGCCGGGATCGGCATCGCGCTTGTCGTCGCGCTGTTCATGCGGTCCGATATCGAACTGACCGTGGCGCCGGTGCGCAATCCGCTCAATGTCACACTCTCGGACGGATCGGTGCGCAACACCTATGACATCCGTCTGCGTAACAAGCATGGCGAGGACCGGGTGTTCGCCCTGAGCTACACGGCGGACACGTCCGACTTCACCATCGCGCTGGAAGGCGAGGAGGGCACCAGCGTGACGGTGCCTGCGGATTCGGTTTACAATCAGCGGGTCTATCTGACCGCCGGACCGGAAAGTGCGGCGGTGGACGAACGGGTCACGGACGTGCGCTTCTGGGTCGAGGATCCGGAGAGCAACGAACGGTCCTACAGCGACTCGATCTACCACGGGAAAGGCGAATGAGCGCAACCGAGAAACCCCTGACCGGCCGCAAGGTCCTGATGATCTGTGTGGCCGCCTTCGGCATCATCATTGCCGCCAACATGGCGATGCTGTTCGCCGCTGTCGGGTCCTTCCCGGGGCTGGAGACACCCAACAGCTACGTCGCCTCGCAAAAATTCGAGGCCAAGTCGTCGCGGCAGGCCGCGCTCGGCTGGCGCTTCGATCTGGCCTATGAGAACGGGGAAGTGTTGCTCGATGCGCGCGACCGGGACGGGCAGGTGCTCGATCTGGCCGTGGTCGAGGGGACGCTCGGCCGGATGACCCACCAGCGGGACGACCAGCCGCTGGTTCTCACGCGGCGCGGCGATCTGTTCGTGGCACCGGCGGACCTCAACGGCGGCAAGTGGCGCCTTGACGTGACACTGCCCATGCCCGGAACCGACGGCACGGCAGAGATCGACCGCTACGACACGCGGCTGGAACTTTTCGTGGCGCGCGCGGGATGAGCGACACGGCACTGCACGGGCCGGTCTGTCCGGCCTGCCCAGTGGGCGAGATGCCGCGAAGCGGGGACGTGGACACGTCCGGACCGCTGAAACGGTTCCAGTTTTCCGTGCCGACCGTTCATTGCGCCGCCTGCATGACGACCATCGAAGCGGGGTTGGCGGATCGTGCGGACGTGGATGCCGCGCGGGTCAACCTGACCCTGCGGCGGGTCACCGTCACCGCCCATGACCATCCGGAGATCGAGGACCGGCTCATCGCCGCGCTCGACCGGTTGGGGTTCGAGGCCCATGCGCTCGATGCGGGCGCGATGGAAGCGATCCAGACCGACGCGGTCGGGCGCGACCTGCTGGCGCGCCTTGGCGTTGCTGGCTTTGCCGCGATGAATGTGATGCTGCTGTCGGTCTCCGTCTGGTCGGGGGCCACGGACGCGACCCGGGATCTGTTGCATTGGGTGTCGGCCGCGATTGCCCTGCCGACGGTGGCTTTTTCCGGCCTGCCGTTCTTCCGCAACGCATGGTCGGCGCTGCGGGTCGGGCGGCTCAACATGGATGTGCCGATCTCGCTGGCGCTGATCCTCGCCTGCGGCGTGTCGCTCGCAGAGACGATGGAAAGCGGGGCGCATGCCTATTTTGACGCGGCGCTGACGCTCTGTTTCTTCCTGCTGATCGGGCGCTATCTCGACCACCGGACGCGCGCGGCGGCGCGCACGGCCGCAGGCGAACTGGCCGCGCTGGATGTGCAGAAGGTGACACGGCTCGATGCCGAAGGACACCAAAGCGTCGTCTCGGTCGATGCGGTTGCCGCCGGGGACCGTTTGCTCGTGCCCGTCGGACAGCGCGTGCCCGTGGACGGCACGGTGCTGGAGGGGCATTCCGACCTCGACCCGAGCCTGCTGACCGGAGAAACCGTGCCGGTTTCGGTCGGACCGGATATGGCGGCGCGCGCGGGTATGCTGAACCTGAGCGGTCCGCTCACGCTGCGTGCCGATGCGGTGGGTGAGGACACGCTCCTCAAGCAGATCGCGCGGCTTGTGGAACAGGCGGAGACGACCCGCAACCACTACACTTCGCTCGCCGATCGTGCGGCGAAGGTATATGCGCCGCTGGTGCATGGATTGGCGGCTGTCGCGTTCCTGTTCTGGGGGGTGAAGACGGGCGACTGGCGGCTGGCCACGAATATCGCGGCGGCAGTGCTCATCATCACCTGTCCCTGTGCGCTGGGGTTGGCGGTGCCGGCCGTGCTCGCGAGCGCCTCGGGCCGGCTTTTCCGCTCCGGTGTGCTCTTGAAGGACGGGGTGGCGCTCGAAAAGCTTGCGCGGGCCGATGTGGCGATCTTCGACAAGACCGGCACGCTGACCCGCGGCACGCCCACGGTCGATGCGCAGGCGACGACACTCGACGATCGCGACTGGGCCGTTGCCGCCGGTCTGGGGCAGGGGAGCGCGCATCCGCTGGCCGCCGCGATCCGCGACAGCGCATCGGCGCTCGGCATCCGTCCCGCTCAACTGGAAAAAGTCCGGGAATGGCCGGGCTTCGGGACGGAGGCGCTCTGGCAGGGGCGCCGCGTGCGGCTGGGCCGGGCCGACTGGGTCGGCGCGGACGGGACGGGCCGGCAGAGCCAGACGGCAAGCTGGCTCGGGATCGAAGGCGAGGAACCGCGCCGGATCGCCTTCCGTGACGAGATGCGCCCCGAAGCGCCCGAGACGGTCGCCGCACTGACCCGCGCCGGGGTCGATGTGCGGCTCCTGTCGGGCGACGTGGCGCCGGCCGTCGCCGATCTGGCCGACCGGAGCGGGATTGCACAATGGGAAGCCGGCATGACCCCGGAGGAAAAGGTCCGGCATATCACCGGATTGAAAGAGGCCGGTCACACCGTCCTGATGGTGGGTGACGGGCTGAATGACACGGCCGCGCTCGCGGCTGCGGATGTCTCCATGTCGCCGGCCAGTGCCGTCGACGCCACGCGGTCGAGCGCCGATATGATCATCACCAGCAACGACCTGTCGCGTGTGGCGAGCACCCGGGCGCTCGCCGTCGCCGCGCGCCGCCGGATACTGGAGAATTTCTCCATCGCGGCGGTCTATAACATGATCGCGGTGCCGCTCGCGCTCTCCGGCATTGCGACGCCGCTCATGGCGGCGATCGCCATGTCGACAAGCTCGATCCTCGTGTCGGTCAATGCGTTGCGGCTGGGGCGGCGGACATGACGGTTCTGGCGCTTCTGATTCCCGTCTCCCTCGGGCTGGGCCTGCTCGGTCTGGCGGCCTTCTTCTGGTCGCTGCGGGCGGACCAGTATGACGATCCCGAAGGGCAGGCGCACCGGATCCTGTCGGACCGCTATGATGACGCGCCGATGTCCGACAGCGCGCAAGCGCCGGGCCGCCAGCCGCCCGAGAGCGGCGTTGCCGGTGAGGCCGATGCGGATGCTGATACGCCGTCCGAACGGTTCCGCCGCGCGCGCTGAACCGCTGGACTTGGGCCGCCCCGCGCAGTATGGCATCGGCAATGGTTGATCAATCCAGTCAGAATAGCGATTTCGCACCCGCGCGCCGCTGGCGGCTGCCGCGCCCCGACCTCTGGTCGGTGGGTGCGCTCCTGATCGCGGCCATGGTGCTGATGCCGCTCGTCGCGGTTGGCTGGATAGCCCTCACCCCGCGGGAGAATATCTGGCCGCATCTGGTGGCCACGACGCTGCCACGCTATCTGGGCAACAGCCTGATCCTGATGTTCGCGGTCGGCCTCGGCTCGGCCCTCATCGGGACGGGCGCGGCCTGGCTTGTGGTGATGACGCGCTTCCCGTTGCGCAAGCATCTGGACTGGGCGCTCCTGATGCCGCTCGCCATTCCCGCCTATATCGGGGCCTATGCGCTGGTCGACCTGCTGGAATATGCGGGACCTGTGCAGACGGGGCTCCGCAGCCTGTTCGGATGGACCGACGCGCGTGACTACTGGTTTCCCGAAATCCGGTCCTTGCCCTCGGCCTGCCTCGTCCTGACGCTGTCGCTCTATCCCTATGTCTACCTGCTGGCCCGTGCCGCTTTCCGCGAACAGTCGGTCTGTGCACTGGAAGTGTCCCGCGCGCTCGGTTGCGGACCGGTGGCGAGTTTCCTGCGGGTGGCCCTGCCGCTGGCGCGGCCCGCCATTGCAGCAGGCGCCGCCATCGCCATGATGGAAACGCTGAACGATTTCGGGACGGTCGACTATTTCGCCGTGCAGACGCTGACGACCGGCATCTTCACCACCTGGCTCGAGAGCTACAATGCCGGCGGTGCGGCGCAGATTGCCTGCGTGATGCTGACGCTCGTGCTCCTGCTCGCGGCGCTGGAACGTGTCTCGCGCCGCAACCGCCGCTTCCACCAGACATCGAAACGGGTGCGCCCGATCGAGGGCACGGACCTGACGGGTTGGCGCGCCGCTCTGGCACTGGTTGCCTGCCTTCTGCCGGTGCTGGCGGGCTTCGTGCTGCCGGTCGGGGTGATCCTCAACCACGCGCTGTCGCATCTGGATGCATGGGCCGATCCGGCGCTGTGGCGGGCGGGTCTGCACACGCTGGGGCTGGGACTTGCAACAGCCGCCGTGACGGTGCTCGCGGCGCTCTTCATGGTCTACGGGGTGCGGCAGAGCGGCCGGCGCCTGCCGCGGCTCCTGATGCCTGTGACGACGATCGGCTATGCCGCACCGGGCGCGGTGCTGGCCATTGGCATCCTGATCCCGTTCGCCGCGCTCGACCACCGGGTGGCGGACCTGATCGAAGGCACATTCGGCGTCGATCCGGGCCTTCTGCTGACGGGCTCGGCCGCGGCCATGGTGCTGGCCTATGTCGTCCGGTTCTTCGCGATCGGGCAGGGGGCGGTCGACAGTGCCATGGGGCGGGTGACACCCTCGATGGATATGGCCGCGCGGTCTCTGGGGCGCGGGCGGATGGGCGCGCTGGCAGAGGTGCATGTGCCGCTCATCCGCGGCTCAGTGGCAACGGCGGTGCTGCTGATCTTCGTCGATACGACCAAGGAACTGCCCGCCACGCTGATCCTGCGGCCGTTCAATTTCGACACGCTTGCCACGCGTGTCTACGGGCAGGCGTCGCTTGAAAATCTGGGCGCGGCATCGCCGGCGGCGCTGGCCGTGATCCTTGTCGGGCTGCTGCCCGTGCTCCTGCTCATCTACAGCGCCCGCACCAGTTGGCGCCGCTGATCAGTTTCGCCTTGCGTCGGGGCGACGGATCGCAGTAGACACGCCTCGGCGCCCCTATAGCTCAGCTGGTAGAGCAACTGATTTGTAATCAGTAGGTCCGCGGTTCGAGTCCGTGTGGGGGCACCATTTCCAGCCAGAACTCTCCTGAACACCCGCCTCGGCGGACCTATTCCGGCGCGTTTTCCCGGAAGTGGACCCACGCATCCAGGTCCGTCCCGTCGGCCAGCGTGCAGCGGCCGGTCTGGTTGCCGTCATCGCCGGACACGATCCGGTAGGCGCCGCCGCTGTCCACGCAGAAAGCCGCTGCCGGGTTGACCATTTGCGCGGATTGCCCATGGGCCTTTCGGAAATGGTCCCAGCCGTCAACGCGGGTGCCGTCCGCGAGCGTGCAACTGCCATCCGTCAGGTCGTAGCTGCCGCCGCCCTCCACGCAGAAGGTCGCGGCGGGGTTCGCGAGTGTCACAGGGTCCTGGTCAGCCGCGCGAAAATAGTCCCAGGCATCCAGTGCTTCTCCATCTGCCGTCAGGCAGACCCCGGCCCGTCCCGTATCCGTCTCCCGAATGCCGAAGAACCCGCCCTGATCGATGCAATAGACCGCCGCCGGGTTGGCGAGGCGGGTGGTTGCGTCCTCGGCGCCAGCGGGCAGGACCGGGGCGGTGCAGGCAAGGGCAAGGGCGGTGAGGCAGGTACTGCGGTGTGACATCATCGGTCGCGGCCTTTCGCTTGTGGGCTGGGCGGTGAGTCTTTCAAACGCCACTATTGCCACCAACGCGAAAGATACCAACAGGAAACCGCATGGGTTCGCACTGGGAAAGCTGGCCGACCCTCCCTATATTCGTTTGATAATCCTGTGATTTTGTCCGGCCGGAGGACCCGATGCCCATTGCCCTGAGTGCCATTGTCTTTCTTGCGCTGCTCTACGGGGCGTTCATGGTGCCGCGATTCCGCTGGGCCTTTGCCGTGGCTGCGGTTCTGATGGGGCTTGGTGTCGTCGGCTATATGGTCGTCAATGACCGTGCCCGTCCGGCGCAGGAGGCGCGGATCGCGGTGGAAGAGGTCGAATTGAGCGACCTCAGCTTCACACCCGGGCCACGGTTCCTGACCGTGCAGGGGCGGGCGGTGAACGGGTCCTCGGACTGGGACCTGCTCGACTTCACCCTTCAGGTGACGGTGTTCGACTGCCCCGATCTGGAAGCCGCTCCGCAGGGCTGCGACACGATCGGCCAGTCACAGGGCATTGCGCGGGTCTCCATCCCGCCGGGCCAGTTGCGCAGTTTCTCGGTCCCGCTCAGCTTTCCGAACCTGCCCGACGTCATCGGGGAGCCGTTTTGGGAAGAGGAAATCGTCTCGGTGCGCGCGGGGCGCTGACGGACCGGTGGCTCCGGTCGCGGTTGACCGGGAAGGGCGAATCCGGCAGGGAAATTTCTTGACCGGTTGTGGCACTCTGATAACGTGATTTTGACCAACGGGTCAATTTTTCAATCCCTTGCGTCCTGCGCCATCACGCAGGCGGCAAGATTGTCACGAGAGAGACTATGACTGACGCCCGTTCCATCGCTCCCAACGACCTGCGCGCCTTCTGGATGCCCTTCACGGCAAACCGCCAGTTCAAATCCAATCCGCGCATGTTCGTGGCGGCGCAGGACATGCATTATACCACGCAGGACGGGCGACAGGTGCTGGACGGCACGGCCGGGCTCTGGTGCTGCAACGCGGGCCACGGGCGCCCCAAGATCACCGAGGCCATCCGCCAGCAAGCGGGCGAGCTCGATTATGCGCCCGCCTTCCAGATGGGCCACCCGAAAGCATTCGAACTGGCCAACCGGCTGGTCGATATCGCGCCGGAGGGGATCGACCATGTGTTCTACACGAACTCCGGATCGGAAAGCGTTGATACGGCTCTTAAAATCGCGATTGCATACCATCGCGCTCGGGGCGAGGGCACCCGGACCCGCCTGATCGGTCGCGAGCGCGGCTATCACGGCGTGAATTTCGGCGGCATCTCGGTCGGCGGCATCGTGGCCAACCGCAAGCATTACGGCACGCTTCTGACCGGCGTCGACCACCTGCCGCACACGCACCAGCCGGACCTGAACGCCTTTACCCGCGGTCAGCCCCAACATGGCGAGGATCTGGCCGACGAGTTGGAGCGGCTGGTCGCGCTGCACGATGCATCCACCATCGCGGCGGTGATCGTCGAGCCGATGGCCGGCTCCACCGGCGTGCTGATCCCGCCGAAGGGCTATCTGAAGCGCCTGCGCGAGATCACCAAGAAGCACGGCATCCTGCTCATCTTCGACGAGGTCATCACCGGTTTCGGCCGCCTCGGCTCGCCCTTTGCCGCCCAGCATTACGATGTGCTGCCCGACATGATGACGACGGCCAAGGGCCTGACCAACGGCGTGATCCCGATGGGCGCGGTGCTCTGCACTTCCGACATTCATGACGCGTTCATGACCGGGCCGGAGAACATGATCGAACTGTTCCACGGCTACACCTATTCCGGCAACCCGATGGCGGCGGCAGCCGGTATCGCGACGCTCGACACCTATGCCGAGGACGGTCTTCTGACCCGCGCGGCGGAACTGGCACCCTATTGGGAGGATGCGCTCCATTCGCTGAAGGGCCTGCCGCATGTGATCGACATCCGCAACACCGGCCTGATCGGCGGCATCGAACTGGAGCCGATTGCCGGTGCGCCGACGAAACGCGCCTTCCAGGCCTTCCTCGATTGTTATGACCGCGGCGTGCTTGTGCGCACGACGGGCGACATCATCGCGCTGTCCCCGCCGCTCATCATCGAGAAATCGCATATCGACACGCTCGTGGGCACCATCGCTGATGTGCTGAAACAGCTGGACTGACAGGGAGACACACATGGCCGCACCAGCGGAGAACATGAAGATCAATGGCGACCGCCTGTGGGACAGCCTCATGGAAATGGCCCAGATCGGGCCAGGTGTCGCAGGCGGCAATAACCGCCAGACACTGACCGACGAGGATGCCGAGGGCCGGGCCCTGTTCCAGAAATGGTGTGAGGATGCCGGGCTGACGATGGGTGTCGACCAGATGGGCAACATGTTTGCCCGTCGCGAAGGCACCGATCCGGACGCGCTGCCGGTCTATGTCGGCTCGCATTTGGACACCCAGCCCACCGGCGGCAAATATGACGGTGTGCTGGGTGTGCTCGGCGGGCTGGAGCTGGTGCGGACCCTCAATGATTTCGGCCTAAAGACGCGGCATCCGATCGTTGTGACCAACTGGACGAACGAGGAGGGCACCCGCTTCGCACCGGCCATGCTCGCCTCGGGCGTTTTTGCCGGTATGCACACGCAGGACTGGGCCTATGACCGGGTCGATGCCAAAGGCAAGCGCTTCGGCGACGAGCTGGAGCGGATCGGCTGGCGTGGTGAGGAGACCGTCGGCGATCGCAAGATGCACGCCTTTTTCGAGTTGCATATCGAACAGGGTCCGATCCTCGAGGCCGAGGACAAGGATATCGGCGTCGTCACGCACGGGCAGGGGCTCTGGTGGATTCAGGTCACGCTGACCGGCAAGGAAAGCCACACCGGCTCCACGCCGATGCCGATGCGCCGCAATGCCGGCCTTGGCATGGCGCGGATCACTGAACTGGTGCACGAGATCGCGATGGACAACCAGCCCGAGGCCGTCGGTGCCATCGGGCATATCGACGTCTATCCCAATTCGCGCAACGTGATCCCCGGCCAGACGGTCTTCACCATCGATTTCCGCTCGCCGCATCAGGATGTGCTGGATGCGATGAAGGCGCGGCTGGAAAAGGAAGCGCCGAAAATCGCCGAGGATCTGGGGCTGGAGATTGCCTTCGAGGAGGCGGGGCATTTCGATCCGGTGACCTTCGACGATGATTGCGTCGCCGCCGTGCGCCGCGCGGCGGAACGGCTGGGCTACAGCCACCGGAACCTGATTTCCGGCGCCGGACATGATGCCTGCTGGATCAACCGGGTGGCCCCGACCGCGATGGTCATGTGCCCCTGCGTCGACGGGCTGAGCCACAACGAGGCGGAGGAGATCAGCCCTGCCTGGGCCGAGGCGGGCGCCAATGTGCTCTTCCACGCAGTGGTGGAGACCGCCGGTCTCGTGGAAGAGGATGACTGACAGACTTTCGCGCCCGCGCACCCGGACAGGGGCGCGGGCGCATCAGCAAAGAGGATCGGGTCACGCAATCCGGTCCCGCCGCACCAACAGGAGGGTCGTATGACCAAGGTTATCAAAGGGGGCACCGTCTGCACGGCCGACCGGACGTGGAAGGCCGACGTGCTCATCGAAGGCGAGATCATCAAGCAGATCGGCGAGGATCTGAAAGGTGACGAATATATCGACGCCGAGGGCGCCTATGTGATCCCGGGCGGGATCGACCCGCATACCCATCTGGAAATGCCCTTCATGGGCACAACGGCGGCCGAAACCTTCGAGAGCGGCACCTGGGCGGCGGCGGCGGGCGGCACCACCATGCTCGTCGATTTCTGCCTGCCCGGCGCGGACGGTTCGATCAAGAACGCGATCAACGAATGGCACCGCAAGTCCGCGCCGCAGATCTGCTCGGATATCGGCTATCACATGGCGATCACCGGCTGGGACGAGACGATCTTCGCCGAGATGGAGGACGCCGTGAAAATGGGCGTCAACTCCTTCAAGCATTTCATGGCCTACAAGGGCGCGCTGATGATCGAGGATGACGAGATGTTCGCATCCTTCAAGCGCTGCGGCGAGCTGGGCGCACTGCCCATGGTCCATGCGGAGAACGGCGATCTGGTGGCCGAGTTGCAGCAGAAGTACCTGGCCGAGGGCATCACCGGGCCGGAAGGTCATGCCTATTCGCGCCCGCCGGAGCTGGAGGGCGAGGCCGCGAACCGCGCCATCACCATTGCCGACGCGGCCGGCGTGCCGCTCTATATCGTGCATGTGTCCTGCGAACAGGCGCATGAGGCGATCCGGCGCGCGCGCCAGAAGGGGATGCGGGTCTATGGCGAGCCGCTGATCCAGTTCCTGACGCTCGACGAGTCGGAATATTTTGACAAGGATTGGGACCATGCCGCGCGGCGGGTCATGTCGCCGCCCTTCCGGTCCAAGGACCATCAGGACAGCCTCTGGGCGGGTCTGCAATCGGGGTCGCTGCAAGTGGTCGCGACGGACCACGCGGCCTTCACGACCGACCAGAAGCGGATGGGAAGGGACAATTTCACCCTGATCCCGAACGGCTCGAACGGGCTGGAGGAACGGCTCGCCGTGCTCTGGACCCGAGGTGTGGAAACCGGCCGGCTGACGCCCAACGAATTTGTTGCGGCCACCTCGACCAACGTGGCCAAGATCCTCAACATCTATCCGCGCAAGGGCGCGATCGTCGAAGGGGCGGATGCTGATATCGTCGTCTGGGACCCGAAGATTTCCAAGATGATCTCCACCTCCAACCACCATTCGGTGCTCGACTATAACGTCTTCGAAGGCTTCGACGTGTCGGCGCAAGCCCGTTACACGCTCAACCGCGGTGACGTGATCTGGGCCTGGGGCAAGAACAGCCAGCCGCAACCGGGGCGTGGCAAGTTCATCCCGCGTCCGGCCTTCCCGTCGGCAAGCG
This sequence comes from Oceanomicrobium pacificus, assembly GCF_009833495.1. Lineage (GTDB taxonomy): Bacteria > Pseudomonadota > Alphaproteobacteria > Rhodobacterales > Rhodobacteraceae > Oceanomicrobium > Oceanomicrobium pacificus. Next base: position 510,786 of record NZ_WUWG01000003.1, read on the forward strand.
TCGCGCTGTCCAAATGGAAGGAACTGACCGCGCCGAAACGGATCGAACGCGATCCGCTCAACATCCCCGCCGGGATCTGACCAAGGGGGCAAGGCGCCTGCGCGCCGGCCCGCACCGTCCGCCCGAAGGGGCGGGCGGCCCGACCATGAAAGAAAGACCAGACGTGACAAAGACCCCGGTGATCGCGGCCCGCGACCTCAGCCTGACCTTCGAGACAAATGACGGGCCGGTCCACGCCCTGAAAGATGTGACCCTCGACATCGAGGAAGGGGAGTTCGTTTCCTTCATCGGACCGTCGGGCTGCGGCAAGACGACGTTCCTTCGGGTGATCGCGGATCTCGAACAGCCGACCGGCGGCACGATCACCGTCAACGGCCAGACCCCGCGCCAGGCGCGCCTGGCGCGCGCTTACGGCTACGTGTTCCAGGCGGCGGGCCTGCTGCCCTGGCGGACGATCGGGCGCAACATCGCCCTGCCGCTGGAGATCATCGGCCTGTCGAAAGAGGAACAAGCCGAGAAGGTCGCGCAGGTCCTCGATCTTGTCGACCTGTCCGGGTTCGACAAGAAGTATCCCTGGCAGCTGTCGGGCGGCATGCAGCAGCGCGCGTCGATCGCGCGGGCGCTGGCTTTTGACGCGGACATCCTTTTGATGGACGAACCGTTCGGCGCGCTCGACGAGATCGTGCGCGACCATCTGAACGAACAACTGCTCGCGCTCTGGGCGCGTACCGGCAAGACCATCGGCTTTGTCACCCATTCGATCCCCGAAGCCGTCTACTTGTCGACCAAGATTGTCGTCATGTCGCCGCGGCCGGGGCGCGTTACGGACGTGATCGAGAGCAGCCTGCCGAAGGAGCGGCCGCTCGATATCCGGGAGACGCCGGAGTTTCTGGAAATCGCGCACCGCGTGCGCGAGGGCCTGCGCGCGGGGCATTCCTATGATTGAGGCGGTTCTGCACCGGGTAGCACGGATCGGGCTGCGGCTCCTGTGTGCGGTGGCTTACGCCGCCGGCGTCGGGGCCGGACTGATGCGGGGTGTGCGGCTCGGCCTGAACGGGCGGTTGCCGTCATGAGCCGGTTCCTGTCCCACGCCCTGCCGATCCTGACCGTCGTCGCCCTGATCGTCGGTCTCTGGTATCTCGCGGCCATCGCGCTCAACGCCCCGTGGGCACGCGATCAGGCGACCCGCGCGGGCGTTGACCTCAGCGCGTCGGAACTGGTGGCCGACACGTGGAGCCAGGACAAGCCGAAATTGCCGGCCCCGCACCAGATTGCCACCGAGATCTGGGAAACCACGGCAGAAAAGAAAATCACGTCGAAGCGCTCGCTCGTCTATCACGGCTGGATCACGCTCTCGGCGACGCTCTTGGGCTTCGTTTTCGGCGCAGGCTTCGGCATCCTGCTTGCCATCGGCATCGTCTATAACCGGGCGATGGACATGAGCGTCATGCCCTGGGTCATCGCGAGCCAGGCGATCCCGATTCTGGCCATCGCGCCGATGATCATCGTGGTGCTGAACGCGGTCGGCCTGTCGGGCCTGATCCCGAAGGCAATCATTTCCATGTATCTGAGCTTCTTCCCGGTCGTCGTCGGCATGGTCAAGGGGCTGCGCAGCCCTGACGCGATGCTGATCGACCAGATGCGGACTTATAGCGCTTCGCCGGCCCAGACCTTCTGGAAATTGCGCTTCCCCTCGTCGGTGCCGTATCTCTTCACGTCGCTGAAGGTCGCGGTGGCGGCCTCGCTCGTCGGTGCGATCGTCGGCGAGTTGCCGACCGGCGCGGTCGCCGGGCTCGGCGCGCGCCTGCTTGCGGGCAGCTATTACGGGCAGACGATCCAGATCTGGTCGGCGCTCATCTCGGCCGCGGCGCTCGCGGCCTGCCTTGTCGGGATCGTCGGGCTGGTCGAGCGGGTTGTGAACAAACGTATGGGGTTCGCGCGATGAACGGGCTCATCATCCTTGCCGCACTCCTGTTCTGGCTGGCCGCATGGGCGGTGAATGTGCGTCTGTCGAAGAACCCCGACAAACCGGGCCGGCGGATCATCGTGCCGGTGCTCTTCGGCATCGCGATCATCGTCCTGTGGGAAGGGCTGGTGCGCGGCCTGGAGGTCAAGGCGGTGCTCCTGCCGCCGCCGTCGGCCATCGTGGTGGCGCTCGGCGACAAGGCGGGCACGCTCTGGATCGATTTCGTCCAGACCTTCATCAAGGGCGCGCTCACCGGCTATGCGATCGGCTGCGGCGCCGCCTTCCTGACCGCGATCCTGATCGACCGCTCGCCCTTCCTGCAGCGCGGGCTGCTGCCGGTCGGCAATTTCGTGGCCGCGCTGCCGATCATCGGCATGGCGCCGATCCTCGTCATGTGGTTCGGGTTCGACTGGCAGAGCAAGGCGGCGGTGGTTGTCGTCATGTGCTTCTTCCCGATGCTCGTGAACACGGTGCAGGGGCTGCAGCAGGCCGATCCGATGAGCCGCGACCTGATGCGGACCTATGGCGCGAGCTACTGGCAGACGCTGTTCAAGCTGCGGCTGCCGGCAGCGGGACCGTTCATTTTCAACGGATTGAAAATCTGCACCACGCTGGCCCTGATCGGGGCTATCGTGGCGGAGTTCTTCGGCTCTCCCATCAAGGGGATGGGCTTTCGCATCTCGACCGAAGTGGGGCGGCTCTCGCTCGACATGGTCTGGGCCACCATCGTGGTATCCGCGCTCGCGGGCACCGCATTCTATGGGGTGGTAACGCTTCTGGAGAAAGCGGCCACTTTCTGGCACCCGAGCCAGCGGAGGTAACGCAAGTCGGGCAACGAGGTTCAACAAGGAGAGTAAAAAATGAAAAAAATACTAATCGGGGCCGCGGTTGCGGCCATGGCCCTCGGCGCTGGCATGGCGCAGGCGGCCGATGACCTGACGCTGCAGCTCAAATGGGTCACCCAGTCGCAGTTCGCCGGCTATTATGTGGCGCTCGACAAGGGCTTCTACGAGGAAGAAGACCTGAACGTGACCATCCAGCCCGGTGGGCCGGACATCGCGCCGACGCAGGTGATCGCCGGTGGCGGCGCCGACGTGACGGTGGAATGGATGCCCGCTGCACTGGCCGCGCGTGAGAAAGGCCTGCCGCTCGTCAACATCGCGCAGCCGTTCAAATCGTCGGGCATGATGCTGACTTGCCGCAAGGATACCGGCATCGCCTCGCCGGACGATTTCGCCGGCAAGACGCTGGGCGTCTGGTTCTTCGGCAACGAATTTCCCTTCCTCAGCTGGATGTCGAAGCTCGGCCTGTCGACCGAAGGCGGCGACGAGGGCGTGACGGTTCTGAAACAGGGCTTCAACGTCGATCCGATCCTGCAGGGCCAGGCGGACTGCGTGTCCACTATGACCTATAATGAATATTGGCAGATCATCGACGCGGGCCTGACGCCCGACGATCTGGTGGTCTTCAAATATGAGGATCAGGGCGTCGCAACGCTGGAGGACGGTCTTTACGTGCTCGAAGAGAAGCTCGCCGATCCGGCCGAGGTCGACAAGCTGGTGCGTTTCGTCCGCGCGTCGATGAAAGGCTGGAAATATGCTGAGGAAAACCCGGACGAAGCCGCGATGATCGTGCTCGACAATGACGCGACCGGTGCCCAGACCGAGGAGCACCAGAAGCGCATGATGGGCGAGATCGCCAAACTGACCGCAGGGTCGAACGGCGCACTTGATCCGGCCGATTACGAGCGGACGGTTGAATCGCTCCTCTCGGGCGGGTCCGATCCGGTCATCACCAAGGCCCCGGAAGGCGCCTGGACGCATGACATCACCGATGCCGCGCTCAACTGAGCCACGCTGACAGGGTGAGTGCATGAGGGGCGGGTCCGGACGGGTCCGCCCTTCTTCATTCCCGAGGGAGAACGACATGACAGCCTATCTGATCGTGGATACGAAAATTTCCGACCCGGACGCCTATGAGGAGTACAAGCGTCTGGCCCGCCCGATTGCCGAGAAATTCGGCGGCCGCTACCTCGCCCGAGGGGGCGCGATGGAGGTGATCGAGGCCGATCTCTGGTCGCCCACACGGATGGTCCTGATCGCCTTTCCCGATATGGAATCGGCGCGCGGCTTCATCGACAGCCCCGAATATGCGCCTGTGAAACCGATCCGCCACGCCAACGCGGACTGCACGATGGTGCTCTTCGAGGGGACAGGAGCCTAACGGCCGGAAAAGCGTAATATTTTACCAGTTGATAAAAAAATGGACCTGACTTACGCTTTTTCCAACCGATAAAAAAACAGGGAAGTTCAATATGGACGCCACTGCCACGCCGGGCATTGAAGCGGGCCGCCTCAGTCCCGAAGACTATGCCAAGAATTTCAGTGACCTGCATCCGGCCTACGACGCGCATGAGGCGCAGGTGGCCGCGGATCGCTGCTATTTCTGCCACGATGCGCCCTGCATCACCGCCTGTCCGACGGATATCGATATCCCGCTCTTCATCCGCCAGATCGCGACAGGTGCGGAACTGGCCGCGGCGGATACGATCCTGTCTCAAAACATTCTTGGCGGCATGTGCGCCCGCGTCTGTCCGACCGAAACGCTCTGCGAGGAGGCCTGCGTCCGCGAGGCGGCCGAGGGCAAGCCGGTGGAGATCGGCCGCTTGCAGCGCCACGCGACCGATACGCTGATGGCCACGGGACGGCATCCATTCACCCGCGCGGCTGCGACCGGCAAGACGGTGGCCGTGGTCGGCGCGGGTCCGGCTGGCCTCGCCTGTGCACACCGGCTTGCGATGCACGGTCATGATGTGACGCTTTACGACGCGCGCCCCAAAGGTGGCGGGCTCAACGAATATGGCATTGCCTCCTACAAGACGGTCGACGGGTTCGCGCAGGCCGAACTGGACTGGCTGCTGGAGATCGGCGGGATCACCCTCAAAACCGGGACCGCGCTCGGGTCGGATCTGACCCTTGACGGTCTGCTCGGCGAACATGATGCTGTATTTCTCGGCATGGGGCTTGGTGGCGTGAACGCGCTCCGGGCCGAAGGCGAGGGCAAGGCCGGTGTCGAGGATGCGGTCGACTTCATCGCCCGCCTGCGACAGGCCGATGACTTGGCCACCGTGCCGGTTGGCAAGCGGGTCGTGGTGATCGGCGGCGGCATGACGGCGGTCGATGCCGCCGTGCAGGCCAAGCTCCTCGGCGCTCAGGATGTGGCCATGGTCTACCGCCGCGGGCGGGATGCGATGGGTGCCTCGCGCTTCGAACAGGATCTGGCCGCGTCCAAGGGCGTGCGGATCGTATTCAATGCCCAGCCGGTCAAGGTAGAGGGCAACGGCGCCGCCACGGGTGTCGTGTTCGAGCGCACCGCATCCGGCCCCGACGGGCTGGTGGCGACCGGAGAGACATTCGTGATCGAGGCCGATCAGGTGCTCAAGGCCATCGGCCAGCGGCTCGACGGCACGCCGGACGGGCTCACGCTTGCGGGCAATAAGATCGCGGTAGACGGTCCGGGGCGCACGAGCCACGACCGGGTCTGGGCCGGTGGCGACTGCGCCGCGGGCGGCGAGGACCTTACCGTGACAGCCGTGGCCGAAGGCCGCGATGCCGCCGAAGATATTCATGCGAAACTGATGGGGAAGGGGTGAACCATGGCTGATCTCAGTGCCGACTTCGTGGGGATCAAGTCCCCCAATCCGTTCTGGCTCGCCTCGGCGCCGCCGACCGACAAGGAATATAATGTCCGCCGCGCCTTCGAGGCGGGCTGGGGCGGCGTCGTCTGGAAAACCCTCGGCGAGGCCGGACCGCCGGTCGTGAACGTGAACGGGCCGCGCTATGGCGCGATCTGGGGGGCCGACCGCCGGTTGCTCGGGCTCAACAATATCGAGCTCATCACCGACCGCCCGCTGGAGGTCAACCTGCGCGAGATCAAGGCGGTCAAGCGCGACTATCCGGACCGCGCCTTGGTCGTGTCGCTGATGGTGCCCTGCGAGGAAGAGGCGTGGAAACGCATCCTGCCGCTCGTCGAAGAGACCGGCGCAGACGGGGTGGAGTTGAATTTCGGTTGCCCGCACGGGATGAGCGAGCGCGGCATGGGATCTGCCGTCGGGCAGGTGCCGGAATATATCGAGATGGTAACCCGCTGGGTGAAGCAGAACACCCGCATGCCCTGCATCGTGAAGCTGACGCCCAATATCACCGATGTCCGGCGGCCGGCCGAAGCCGCTCATCGCGGTGGCGCCGATGCGGTGAGCCTGATCAACACGATCAACTCGATCACCTCGGTGGATCTGGACCTGTTCGCGCCGGAGCCGACCATCGACGGCAAGGGCGCACATGGCGGCTATTGCGGCCCGGCGGTGAAGCCGATCGCGCTCAACATGGTGGCCGAGATTGCCCGCAATCCCGAGACCGCCAACCTGCCGATCTCCGGCATTGGCGGCGTGACGACCTGGCGTGACGCGGCCGAATTCATGGCGCTCGGCGCGGGCAATGTGCAGGTCTGCACCGCGGCGATGACCTACGGGTTCAAGATCGTGCAGGAGATGATCACGGGTCTTGGCCAGTGGATGGACGAGAAGGGCCACGACAGCATCGACGCCATTGTCGGCCGCGCCGTGCCCAACTGTTCCGATTGGCAGAACCTGAACCTCAACTACATCACCAAGGCGCGGATCAGCCAGGAGGACTGCATCAAATGCGGGCGCTGCTATGCCGCCTGCGAGGACACGTCGCATCAGGCGATCTCCATGTCCGAAGACCGGACCTTCGAGGTGATCGACGAGGAATGCGTGGCCTGCAACCTCTGCGTCAATGTCTGCCCGGTCGAGGGCTGCATCACGATGGAGGAACTGGCCCCCGGGGCGACCGACCTGCGCACCGGCAAGGTGGTCGAGGCCACGCCGGCCGACTGGACCACGCATCCCAACAACCCCGCCCGCGTCGCGGCGGAATAGGGATGGACCAGACAGCGTCCCCGGCGGAGCGTCGCCGGGGGCATCTCGCCATGCTGCTCTTCTCGGCGCTGGTGGCGGGCAGTTTCGCGCTTGGCGGGCTGGCCGCGCCGGCGATCGACCCGTCGGCGCTCAACCTTGTCCGCTTCGTCATTGCCACGGCGGCGGTCGGTCTGGTTGCGCGGGCGCAAGGACACAGGCTCGGCTGGCCGGAGCATCGCGCCGCGTGGCGGTTTCTGCTGTTGGGTGCGCTCGGCGCGACCTATTTCGTGACCATGTTCCACGCGCTGCAGATCACCGACCCGGTGGCGACCTCGGCCGTTTTCACGCTGACGCCCTTGATGGCCGCCGCTTGCGGCTGGATCCTGATGCGTCAGCGCACCTCCATTGCGATGCTTGTGGCCATGACCCTCGCGGCAACGGGCGCGCTCTGGATTATCTTCCGGGCCGACCTCGGTGCTCTGCGCGCCTTTGCCATCGGGCCGGGCGAGCGGATCTTTGCCATCGGTTGCCTCGCCTATGCGTTGCAGACGGCGCTTGTGCGCCCGCTCAACCGGGGCGAGCCGGTCATCCTGTTCAGCTTCTACACGCTCGTCGCGCAAACCGTCGTGATCGGGATCTGGGGCTGGAGGCCGATCCTCGCAACCGACTGGCTGGCGCTGCCGGCGATTGTCTGGGTCACGATCCTCTACACGGCGCTTGCGGCGAGCGCGGCGACCTTCTTCCTGATCCAGTATTCCGCCCTGCGGCTGCCGGCGGGGCAGGTCATGGCCTATACCTACCTGACACCGAGTTTCGTGCTGGTCTGGTCGGGGCTACTCGGGCAGGGCTGGTCCGATCCGGTGATCTGGGTCGGTACGGCGCTCGCGGCGGCGGGCCTCGGACTTCTGCTCGTCACCGGTGCGCGGGTCAGGGGCGCGGCCGCAGCCCGCTGAAGACGAGCGTTTCCACCGCCCGGGCCGCATCGTTGAACCGGCCGTCGCCGGAATCGTCGAGCACCGTGCGCACCTGCGCGTCGAAATCCGCATAGTGTTGCGTCATCGCCCAGATCGCGAAAAACAGGTGTCGCGGGTCGATCTCGGCCATCTGGCCGCGCGCGATCCAGCCGCGGATGATCTCGGATTTCTCGTTCACCAGCGTACGCAGATCCTCAAGCTCCTCGGTGATGATCGGCGCGCCACGAATGATCTCGTTCGCATAGAGCCGGCTCTCGCGCGGAAAGTCGCGCGCCATTTCCAGCTTGCGGCGGATATAGTTGCGCAGTTCCGACACTGCATCGCCGTCCGGGTCGATGGCGCGCAGCGGCTCCAGCCAATTGTCGAGCGTGGCGTCGAGCACGGCGCGATAGATCTCTTCCTTGGTGGCGTAATAGTAGAGCAGGTTCGGCTTCGACATGCCCGCCGCCGCCGCGATCCGGTCGATGGTCGCCCCGCGAAACCCTTCGGCCGAGAAGACGTCGAGCGCGGCCTCCCGGATCTTGCGCGAATTCTGCTTCTGGATGCGGGTCTGTCCCTTGCCGGACTGGTCGTTCATGCCTGTTCCCCGAACTGCCTGAAATCACAGCATGCGCCGTTCTGACCTTTTGGTCAAATATCCTTGACCGGTTCCATCGACACATAGGTCGAGGTTTTGCCCACATGCGGCAGGCCGGAGATGGATTCTCCGAGAATACGCCGGAAATGCTGGATGTCGCGGGTCCGCACTTTCAGCAAATAATCGAAATCGGCGGCCATCATGTGGCACTGTTCGATTTCGGGAATGGCATGCACGGCCTTGTTGAACGCGGCGAGTGCGGCCGAGCGCGTGTCGCGGAGCGAGACCTGCACGAAGGCGATATGGCCGGCCTGCAACTGGCTATGGTCCAGCACGGTGGTGTAGCCCTTGATGATCCCGCGGCGCTCGAGCGCGCGCACGCGCTGCTGCACGGGGCTCTTGGACAGGCCCACGCGGTCTGCAAGTGCGGTCATGGTCATGCGTCCGTCTGCGGACAGGGCGGCGATGATGCGGCGGTCTATGATGTCCATTTTTCCTGCCGTGGTCCGTTTCGCAGCATTTTTGGCTGAAAATGAATGAAACTGAAGTTCAAAATTGTGCAGCCGCAGAAAATTCGGGCAAAATGCGCTTCAGGACCGGCGTAGACTTGTACAGTTTCTGGCGGAGTTCACCTATGACCGACCTTCTTTCGCGCCACCGGGACATGATCCGGTCCGCAACCCTTGCCCCCGAAGCCGAATGCCTGTCGGTTCTTGTCGATCTGGCTGCCCTGTCGCCGGAGGACCGGCGGCGCATATCGGGGCGCGGCGCCGCGCTTGTGCGCGCTGTGCGCGATCACAGCGAACCGGCCGTGATGGAGAGTTTTCTTGCCGAATATGGCCTCTCCTCGGAGGAGGGCGTCGCGCTCATGTGTCTGGCCGAGGCGCTGTTGCGCGTGCCCGATGCCGAAACGATCGACGATCTGATCGAGGACAAGATCGCACCGCATGACTGGGCCGCCCATGTGGGCGACAGCGGCTCGATCCTTGTCAATGCCTCGACCTGGGCGCTGATGCTGACCGGACGTGTGCTGGAGGATGAGGAACCGGGGGTCGTCGGCGCGCTGCGCGGCGTGGTGCGGCGACTGGGCGAGCCGGTGATCCGCGTGGCCGTGCGCAAGGCGATGCGCGAGATGGGCGACCAGTTCGTGCTCGGCGAGACGATGGATGCCGCCATTGCCCGCGGTGCGGGCGACCGGGCAAAAGGCATCACCTTCTCCTATGACATGCTGGGAGAGGCCGCGCGCACCCATGCCGATGCAGAGCGCTATTTCAACGCCTATGCCGATGCGATTGCCCGTCTGGCCAAGGCGCCGTCCGCGCCCGACCTGCGTGACGCGCCGGGGATCTCCGTCAAACTGTCGGCGCTCCATCCGCGATACGAATATGGCCAGAAGGCCCATGTGGTGCCTGCGCTCGGCGCACGGTTGCTCGATCTCTGCCGTGCCGCGAAGGATGCCGGCATCGGCCTCAATGTCGATGCGGAGGAAGCCGACCGGCTCGACCTGTCGCTCGACATTCTGGACCATGCCCTGTCGTCGCCCGACCTTGCCGGATGGGACGGGTTCGGCGTCGTGGTGCAGGCCTACGGGCGCCGCGCGCCGCATGTGCTCGACTGGCTGCATGCGCTGGCCGAACGGCACGACCGCCGCATCATGGTCCGGCTTGTGAAGGGCGCTTATTGGGACACGGAGATCAAGCGGGCGCAGGTGCTGGGGCTCGACAGCTATCCGGTTTTCACCCGCAAGGTCGCGACCGACGTCAGCTATATTGCCTGTGCGCGCAAGCTGCTGGGTATGCGAGACCGGATCTACGGGCAGTTCGCCACGCACAATGCCCACACGATGGCCGCGATCCTGCATATGGCGGGCGAAGACCGGGATGGGTTCGAGTTCCAGCGCCTGCACGGGATGGGCGGGGCGCTCCACGATATCGTGCGCCGCGATTTCGGCACCCGCTGCCGTGTCTATGCGCCTGTGGGCGCCCATCGCGACCTGCTGGCCTATCTGGTGCGACGGCTTCTGGAGAATGGCGCCAATTCGAGTTTCGTGCACCAGATCGTGGACGAGAATGTCGCACCCGAGGAGATCGCTTCCGATCCGTTCACGGCGCTGGAGGTGGCCGAACCTGTCGCCAATCCGGCGATTCCGGCGCCGCCCGCGATCTTCAGCCCGGTGCGGGAGAATGCGCGGGGTTGGGACCTGACCGATCCGGACACGGTCGACCGGATCACCGGATCGGCCTTCATGGGGGACCATCGCTGGGAGATGGCGCCCGAGGGCCTCTCCGGACCGGTCCAGACCCTGACCAATCCCGCGCGGCCCGGCGACAGCCCCGGCTCGATCCGTCAAGCCGCGCGTAGCGATGTCGCACCTGCAGTTGCCCGCGCGGCGGCTGCAGCGCAGGCTTGGGCGGCGACGCCGGTTGCAGAGCGGGCGGCCTGTCTGTCCCGCGCGGCCGCCCTGTTCGAGGCGCATGCGCTGGAACTGTTCGCGCTGGCCGCGCGGGAGGCCGGCAAGACCCTGCCGGACTGTGTGGCCGAACTGCGTGAAGCGATTGATTTCCTGCATTATTACGCCGCCGAGGCCGAAGAGGCTTGTGCCGGATCGGAGGCGCGCGGCCCGCTCGTCTGCATCTCGCCCTGGAACTTTCCGCTGGCGATTTTTACCGGACAGGTGGCTGCTGCGCTCGTTACCGGCAACACGGTGCTGGCCAAACCCGCCGAACAGACGCCGCTCATCGCGGCCCGCGCGACCGCCTTGCTGCACGAGGCGGGCATCCCGCGCGATGTGTTGCAGCTTCTGCCGGGCGACGGGCCGGAGGTCGGGGCAGCCCTGACCGCCGATCCGCGCATAAAAGGGGTCTGTTTCACCGGCTCGACGGAAGTCGCACGGCTAATCGAGCGGTCCCTTGCCGCCCATGCGGCGCCTGATGCGATGCTGATCGCCGAGACGGGCGGCCTCAATGCGATGATCGTCGACAGCACGGCGCTTCTGGAACAGGCTGTGCGCGACACGCTGGCCTCGGCCTTCCAGAGCGCGGGCCAGCGCTGTTCCGCCTTGCGCATCGTCTATGTGCAGGAGGATATCCGGGCACCTTTCATCGAGATGCTGACAGGCGCGATGGATGCGCTGCGGCTGGGCGATCCGCGCGACCCGGCGACCGATGTCGGCCCGCTGATCGACGCGGAAGCGCAGGCGGATTTCGCAGCCTATGTTGCCAGCGCCGCGGCGGACGGCCGGCTCATCCACCGCACCGACGCGCCGTCCGAAGGCCATTTCCTGGCGCCGACGCTTCTGGCCGTGGACGGGATCGGGGCGATGGAGCGCGAGATCTTCGGCCCCGTCCTGCATCTGGCGGGGTTCCGCGCGGACAGGATCAATGCGGTGATGGCGGAGGTGAATGCCCGCGGCTACGGGCTGACCTTCGGGCTGCATACTCGGATCGACCGGCGCGCACAGGATGTGGTGGACCGGATGGAGATCGGGAACCTCTATATCAACCGCAACCAGATCGGCGCGATCGTGGCGGCCCAGCCATTTGGCGGGGAGGGGCTGTCAGGCACCGGACCGAAAGCGGGCGGGCCGCACTATCTGCCGCGGTTCCGCAAGCGGGCAGGGGCAGGACCGGCTCCTGCGGGGCAGGGTCCGGCGCAGTCCGATGCAGGTGCAGATACGGACCTGCTGGCCGCGCTTGATAGACTGTCCGCACGGCCGATGCCGCCCGGTGATCCTCTGGGCGCGTTGCGGGCCGCTCTGCGCGGCCGCGGGCGTGCGGCACTGGCGAAGGCTGCGCAAGTCGATATGGGACCCGTGGACCTGCCCGGTCCGACCGGAGAGGCGAACAGCCTCAGCCTGCACCCGCTTGGCACGGTGGCGATTCTGGGGCCCACGGCAGCGGATTTCCTGACCCAGGCCATTCATGCGCTGCGGTGCGGAAACCGTGTGCTGGCCGTCGGCGCGCAGGCTGGCGCGCTGTCCCACCTGTCGCGCGCCGGGTTGCCGCTGGAGATTGTCCCCGCGGATGCCACGTCCGATGCGCTGGCACACGTGCCGGTGGCCGCATTTGCCATCGATCCGGCCGCACCGCTGCTCGCCCCCCTGAGGCGCGCACTGGCCGCAGAGGACGGCCCGATCCGCCGGATCATATCGGACGCGGACCGCCCGGCGGCCTTCGCGCTTGAGCGCGCTGTCTGCGTCGACACGACCGCCGCCGGTGGCAATGCCGCGCTTCTGGCGGAAACGGGGGGCGATTAACCGAGCAAAACAGTCTGAAATCCGTCCCGTGGGTGGGACGATTTAACCCGGAACAAACCCGGTTTTTCGGGCCGTTGGCGGGGGTCATTCAGTTGACCTCCTACCGGGGGGCGGCTAAACGGAGGCAGTCCTGTGGCGTGCCTCTCGAGTCTGGTCCGTCACCGCAGCCAAGAGGAGAACCGGGTCTTGGACGAACTGCTTCGCGAATATCTTCCGATACTCGTTTTTCTGGGTCTCGCCATCGTGCTGGGCCTCGTGCTCGTGCTGGCCGCCGTCGTGGTTGCCGTGCGCAATCCCGACCCTGAAAAAGTGTCCGCCTATGAATGCGGGTTCAACGCGTTCGATGATGCGCGCATGAAGTTCGACGTGCGCTTCTACCTCGTGTCGATCCTGTTCATCATCTTCGACCTCGAAGTGGCGTTCCTGTTCCCCTGGGCGGCCGGGTTCCAGCATATCGGCGAGTTCGGTTTCTGGTCGATGATCGTCTTCCTCGGCGTGCTGACCGTCGGTTTTGTCTATGAATGGAAGAAGGGAGCGCTCGAATGGGAGTGACCCAGTCCGCTTCGCCCGCCCTGTCCACCGCTGCCGGTGAGGACAAGGAGGCGACCACCCGCGCGCTCAACGCCGAACTGGCCGACAAGGGGTTCCTCGTGACCTCGACGGCCGATGCGATCAACTGGGCCCGCACCGGATCGCTGCACTGGATGACCTTCGGTCTGGCCTGCTGCGCCGTGGAGATGATGCACACCTCCATGCCGCGCTACGATCTGGAACGGTTCGGCACCGCGCCGCGGGCCTCCCCGCGCCAGTCCGACCTGATGATCGTCGCGGGCACGCTGACCAACAAGATGGCCCCGGCGCTGCGCAAGGTTTACGACCAGATGCCCGAACCGCGCTACGTGATCTCCATGGGGTCCTGCGCCAACGGAGGCGGCTACTATCACTACAGCTATTCCGTCGTGCGCGGCTGCGACCGCGTGGTGCCGGTGGACATTTACGTGCCCGGTTGCCCGCCGACCGCGGAAGCGCTGCTCTACGGGATCATGCAGCTCCAGCGGAAAATCCGCCGGACCGGCACGATCGTGCGCTGAGGAGGGAGCGATGAGCGAAAAACTTCTCGAACTCGCGGCCCATATCGAGGCGCGCCAGCCCGATTGCGTGATCGCGACCTCTGTCGCGAACGGAGAACTGGAAGTGACGGTGTCGCCCGAGGCGCTGCCGACCTTCACCGAGTTCCTGAAATCCGACGCGACCTGCGAATTCACCACGCTGACCGACCTGACCGCCGTGGACTATCCGGGCCGCGATCGCCGGTTCGACATGGTCTACCTGTTCCTGTCGATGACGCAGAACCAGCGAATCCGCGTGAAAGCACAGGTGCACGAATCCGCGCTGGTGCCGACGATCACCGACGTGTTTCCCTCCGCAAACTGGTTCGAGCGCGAAGTGTTCGACATGTACGGGATCCTCTTCTCGGGTCATCCCGACCTGCGCCGGATCCTGACCGACTACGGGTTCCGCGGCCATCCGCTGCGCAAGGATTTCCCGACCACCGGCTATGTCGAGCTTCGGTATGACGAGACGGAAAAGCGCGTGGTCTACGAACCTGTCAGCCTGACGCAGGACTATCGCCAGTTCGATTTCATGTCGCCGTGGGAAGGGGCCGAATATATCCTGCCCGGCGACGAGAAGAAGGGAGCCTGACATGGACGGTTCCAATCCCGACGCCCTCAGCGGCGAACAGCAGATCCGCAATTTCAACATCAACTTCGGGCCGCAACACCCTGCGGCGCATGGTGTTTTGCGGATGGTGCTGGAGCTTGACGGCGAGATTGTAGAGCGTACCGATCCGCATATCGGCCTGCTGCATCGCGGCACCGAGAAGCTGATGGAAAGCCGCACCTACCTGCAGAACCTGCCTTATCTCGACCGGCTCGACTATGTGGCGCCGATGAACCAGGAACATGCCTGGTGCCTCGCAATCGAAAAGCTGACCGGGACCGAGATCCCGCGTCGCGCGAGCCTGATCCGGGTGCTCTTCTCCGAGATCGGCAGGGTTCTGAACCATCTTCTGAACGTGACCACGCAGGCCATGGATGTCGGCGCGCTGACGCCGCCGCTCTGGGGCTTCGAGGAACGCGAGAAGCTGATGATCTTCTACGAGCGGGCCTGTGGCGCACGCTTGCACGCGGCCTATTTCCGGCCGGGCGGGGTGCATCAGGACCTGCCGCAGGAGTTGATCGACGATATCTTCCAGTGGACCGAGGAATTCCCCGAAATTCTCGACGATATTTCCGGCCTGCTGACCGAGAACCGCATCTTCAAGCAGCGCAATGTCGATATCGGCGTCGTGACGCCCGAGGAATGCCACAGCCTGTCCATGTCAGGCGTGATGGTGCGCGGCTCCGGCCTGGCTTGGGACCTGCGCCGCGCGCAGCCCTATGAATGTTACGACGAGTTCGAGTTCCAGGTGCCGGTTGGCACGCGGGGCGACTGCTATGACCGCTATCTCTGCCGGATGGCCGAGATGCGGGAAAGCGTCAAGATCATGCGTCAAGCGATTGAAAAGATGGAACTCACCAAGGGTGAGGACGTGCTGGCGCGGGGCAAGTTGACGCCGCCCAAGCGCGACGAGATGAAAACCTCGATGGAGGCGCTCATCCACCATTTCAAACTCTATACCGAAGGGTTCCACGTGCCCGCGGGCGAGGTCTATGCCGCCGTCGAGGCGCCGAAAGGCGAATTCGGTGTATATCTCGTCGCCGATGGCACGAACAAACCCTACAAAGTGAAACTGCGCGCGCCGGGTTACCCGCACCTGGCGGCCATGGACCATGTCTGCCGCGGCCACCAGCTGGCCGATGTCTCGGCGATCCTCGGCTCCATGGATGTCGTGTTTGGGGAGATTGACCGCTAATGCTCCGCCGCTTGCATCCCGAACAGCCGGACAGCTTCGAGTTCACCCCGGCCAACAAGGCCTGGGCCGAGGGCCAGATCCGCAAATATCCCGAAGGGCGGCAGGCCTCTGCCGTGATCCCGCTTCTGTGGCGGGCGCAGGAGCAGGAGGGCTGGGTGACCCGTCCGGCCATCGAATATGTGGCCGACATGCTCGGCATGGCCCATATCCGTGTGCTCGAAGTGGCGTCCTTCTACTTCATGTTCCAGCTTCAGCCGGTCGGCTCGGTCGCCCATATCCAGGTCTGCGGCACCACGTCCTGCATGATCTGCGGGGCCGAAGCGTTGATTGCCGTCTGCAAGGAGGTGATCGCACCGAACCCGCACGAATTGAGCGCGGACGGCCGGTTCTCCTGGGAAGAGGTGGAATGCCTCGGGGCCTGCACCAACGCGCCGATGATCCAGGTCGGCAAGGATTTCTACGAGGATCTGACGCCGGACAGCTTCCGCGAGATCCTCGAAGGGCTCGAGCGCGGCGAGGTTCCGGTTCCGGGCCCGCAGAACGGACGTTTCGCGGCCGAACCGCTCGGCGGTCCGACGACGCTCGAAGAGTTTGCCAATGGCGACCATGCGCAGAATGCATCCGTCGCGCGTGCCCTTGAATATGGCGACACGATCAAGCGGATCGACGGGACCGAGGTGCCGATACTGACCGGCGCGGCCCTGAAGCGTGCCGCGAACGAGAAGGCCGCGAAGAAGGTCGAGGCCGAGAAGCCCGCGAAAAAAGCGGCCAAGAAAGCCGCCAAGTCGGTCGACAAGCCCGAAGGTCCGAAAAAGGGCGCGGACAAGCCTGTTGCGCCGAAGTCGGACGGGCCGACGCCGGAACTGCTCGACGCCCCGCGTGGGGGCGGAGCCGATGATCTGAAGAAGATCACCGGCATCGGGCCGAAGTTGGAAGAGGAACTGAACAAGGCGGGGATCTGGCATTATGACCAGATCGCGCAATGGTCGGATGAGGAAGTGGCCTGGGCGGACGAGAATCTCGTGCGCTTCAAGGGCCGGGTGACGCGGGACGACTGGCGGGCGCAGGCCCGTGCGCTCGTCAAGGCGGACTGAGTTTCAGTTCCGCCGCTGGCACGGAAAGGAGTGACAGGATGAAGAACAATTGGGCGTTTTTGCAAAAACCCGCCAATGTCGCGCTTCTGGGAGCGGTTCTGGTCTTTGTCCTGCTCTTCGTGCTCTTCGACGCGGGCTTCATCCTGTCTTTGGTGCTTGGCGGGGCGGCCTGGTTCGGCCTGTCGAAATTCCTGACCGACCGGATGGCCGCTGAAGTGGCCGAAGCCGCCGACCGGTTCGAGGACAAGGCCCGTGCCGCCGTGGCCGACCTGCCCGAGACGATGGACAAGGCCACCAAGGCCGCGCGCGACGCCGCCGCCGAAGTGAGCGGGGCCATCGACGAGCAGGTCTCGAAACTGCGCGACCAGGGGTCTTCGGATGACGAGGGCGAGATCATCGAGGGCACTGCCAGTGCCGCGCCGGCATCGGGTGCCTCCGGACCGCGTGTGAAGCCCAGCAAGAGCCTGCCCGGGCAGGCCGATCTGGCGGCCCGCAAGGGCACATGGAAATACGAGGGATGAGCGCAGAACGCGCCAGCAGGAAAGACGGACGTGCCGGACCAGACCGAACAGCAGCGCCGACAGACGCGTCAGGCCGCCATCGTGATCGCGGTGGCCTTTCTCGGCTGGATGGGCGTGTCCTTCCTCGGCGGGCAGCTTGGCCTGCCGGTGCGCTATGCCTTTCTGGCGGATTTCGCCGCCCTCGCGGCGCTCGCATGGGCGCTGATCGTATTGTTTCGCGTCTGGCGGCAGCGCCAGCAAGGAGAGTGACGGATGCTCGCTGACAAGGATCGGATCTTTACCAACCTCTACGGGATGCATGACCGCACCCTGGCCGGCGCCAAGGCGCGGGGCCATTGGGATGGCACGGACAAGCTCATCCAGAACGGGCGCGACTGGATCGTGGAGCAGGTCAAGGCCTCGGGGCTTCGCGGCCGCGGCGGGGCAGGGTTCCCGACCGGCCTGAAATGGTCCTTCATGCCCAAGGAAAGCGACGGGCGGCCGGCCTATCTGGTCGTCAATGCCGACGAATCCGAACCGGGCACCTGCAAGGACCGCGAGATCATGCGCCACGATCCGCACACGCTGATCGAGGGCTGCCTGATCGCCGGGTTCGGCATGGGCGCGAATGCGGGCTATATCTATATTCGCGGCGAGTTCATCCGCGAGCGCGAGGCGCTGCAGGCCGCGATCGACGAGGCCTACGACAACGGGCTTCTGGGCAAGAACGCCGCCGGTTCGGGCTGGGATTTCGACCTCTACCTCCATCATGGGGCAGGCGCCTATATCTGCGGCGAGGAAACGGCGCTTCTGGAAAGCCTCGAGGGCCGCAAGGGCATGCCGCGCCTGAAGCCGCCATTCCCGGCCAATACTGGCCTTTACGGCTGTCCGACCACGGTCAACAATGTCGAATCCATTGCCGTTGTGCCGACCATCCTGCGCCGCGGCGCGGACTGGTTCGCGGGCTTTGGCCGCCCGAACAATGCGGGAACCAAGCTCTTTGCCATCTCGGGCCATGTGGAGCGCCCGTGCGTGGTCGAGGAAGCCATGTCGATCCCGCTGCAGGAATTGCTGGAGAAACATTGCGGCGGCGTGCGCGGTGGCTGGAAGAACCTGAAGGCGGTGATCCCGGGCGGCTCTTCCGTGCCGCTCCTGCCGGCCGATATTTGCGGCGATGCGATCATGGATTTCGACTGGCTGCGCGAGCAGCGTTCGGGCCTCGGCACCGCGGCCGTGATCGTGATGGACCAGTCCACGGACGTCATCAAGGCGATCTGGCGCCTGTCGAAATTCTACAAGCATGAAAGCTGCGGCCAGTGCACGCCCTGCCGCGAAGGCACAGGCTGGATGATGCGGGTCATGGACCGGCTCGTCACGGGCGATGCAGAACCCGAAGAGATCGACATGCTGCTTGATGTGACCAAGCAGGTCGAGGGTCACACGATCTGTGCACTCGGGGATGCCGCCGCCTGGCCGATTCAGGGCCTGATCCGGCATTTCCGCGACGAGATCGAGGACCGGATCAAGCACAAGCGCACGGGCCGTGTCTCCGCGGTGGCCGCCGAATAATGGTCCAGCCGGCAGGACATAACCTGGCCCAGCTCAACATCGGGCGGCTAGTGGCGGATCCCGGTGATCCGGCCGTGGCCGATTTCGTGGAGGCCATCGACCGCGTGAACGGGCTCGGCAAACGCATGCCGGGTTTCGTGTGGATGATGGGAGGGTCCGGTGCGCCCAATGCCGGCAATCTGGAGACCAAGATCGACGACGATCCGCGCTTCGTGTCCAACCTGACGGTCTGGACCGATGCGGCAAGTCTGGAGAATTTCGTGTGGAACACGGTCCACCGGCAGTTCTATGAGCGCCGGGCCGAGTGGTTCCGCGTGATGGACGGGATGCATCTGGTGATGTGGTGGGTGCCCGAAGGGCATGAGCCGACGCTGGAGGAGGGGCTTGCCCGCCTCGCGCATCTGGAAGAACAGGGAGACAGCGACCATGCATTCGGCTGGCGCTGGCTCCAGGACGCAAACTTGTGGCGCACGCACCAGTGCGGCGCCGTCGCGGCGGAGTAACGCATGTCTGACCTGCGCAAAATCATCATCGACGGGACGGAGATCGAGGTCGATCCGGCCATGACGATCCTTCAGGCCTGTGAAGTGGCCGGTATCGAGGTGCCGCGCTTCTGCTATCACGAGCGCCTGTCGATTGCCGGCAACTGCCGCATGTGTCTGGTCGAGGTCGTCGGCGGGCCGCCGAAACCGGCGGCCAGCTGCGCGATGCAGGTCCGCGACCTGCGGCCCGGGCCCGAAGGCCAGCCGCCGGAGGTGAAGACCAAGTCGCCGATGGTCAAGAAGGCCCGCGAGGGGGTGATGGAGTTCCTGCTCATCAACCACCCGCTCGACTGCCCGATCTGCGATCAGGGCGGCGAATGCGACCTGCAGGATCAGGCCATGGCCTATGGCGTGGACTTTTCGCGCTACCGCGAGCCGAAACGTGCCGCGATCGACCCCGATCTCGGTCCGCTCGTGGCCACCACCATGACGCGCTGCATCTCCTGCACCCGCTGCGTGCGCTTCACCACCGAAGTGGCCGGCGTGTCGGAGATGGGCCAGACCGGCCGCGGCGAGGATAGCGAGATTACCTCCTATCTCGGCCAGATGCTGACCTCGAACCTGCAGGGCAACGTGATCGATCTGTGCCCGGTCGGGGCGCTCACCTCGAAGCCCTATGCGTTCACCGCGCGGCCTTGGGAACTGACCAAGACCGAGAGCATCGACGTGATGGACGCGCTCGGCTCGAACATCCGCGTCGACACCAAGGGCCGCGAGGTCATGCGCATCCTGCCGCGCAACCATGATGGCATCAACGAGGAGTGGATCTCCGACAAGACCCGCTTCATCTGGGACGGGCTGCGCCGCCAGCGGCTCGACCGGCCCTATATCCGTGAAAACGGCAAGCTGCGGCCCGCAAGCTGGGGCGAGGCGCTCGCCGCTGCCGCAACCGCGCTCAAGGGGAAGAAGGTCACCGCGCTGGCGGGCGACCGCGCACCGGTTGAAGCCATGTATGCGCTCAAGGCGCTGGTCGACGGGCTGGATGGCGCCGTGGAATGCCGCACCGACAATGCCAAGCTGCCGATCGGCAACCGTGGTGCCTATGTGGGCACGGCCAACATCGCGGATATCGACGATGCGGAGCGGATCCTGCTGATCGGCACCAACCCGCGCGACGAGGCCGCCGTTCTGAATGCGCGCATCCGGAAAGCCTGGCTGAACGGTGCGGAAATCGCGGTTGTCGGCCCGGCCGCCGACCTGACCTATGACTATCACCATGCGGGCGACGATATCGCCGCGCTGCAGTCGGTTGTCGACATGGGCGGCTCGGACGAGATCAAGGGCAAGAAGAGCCTCGTCATCATCGGGCAGGGCGCGCTGGCGCGGTCCGACGGTGCAGCAGTTCTCGCAGCGGCCCAGACCATTTGTGACAATACCGAAAGCGGCCTTCTGGTGCTCCACACCGCGGCAGCGCGCGTCGGCGGCATGGATATCGGCTTTGCGACCGAGGGCGGCATGGGCGCGATCATGGACGGGGCGGAGGTAGTCTACAATCTCGGCGCAGACGAGATCGACATCGCCGAGGGTCCGTTCGTCATCTATCAGGGCAGCCACGGGGATCGCGGGGCGCATCGCGCCGACCTGATCCTGCCGGCGGCCGCCTATACCGAGGAAAGCGGCATTTTCGTCAACACCGAGGGCCGGCCCCAGATGGCCGCGCGGGCCGGTTTTGCACCGGGCGATGCGCGCGAGAACTGGGCGATCCTGCGGGCGCTGTCGGGCGAGATGGGTGCGACACTGCCCTATGACAGCCTGCCCGCGCTGCGCGCCGCGCTCTTTGCCGACCATCCGCATCTGGCCGCGATCGACCAGGTGCCGGAAAACGAGGTCGTGCGCGTCGAGGCGTCGGGCGGCTTTGCCGACACGCCGTTCGAGTACGTTATCAGCGATTTCTACCTGACCAACCCGATTGCCCGGGCATCCACGGTGATGGCCGACCTGTCGAAACTGGCCGCCGCAGTGGCGCTGCCGGTGGCTGCGGAGTAAGACATGGAATATTTTGACAGCGGTTTCGGCCTCTTCCTCCTGATCCTCGGCCAGTGTCTTCTGGTCACGGTCTGCGTGCTCGTGGCACTGGCCTTCCTGATGTATGCCGACCGCAAGGTCTGGGCCGCCGTGCAGATGCGCCGCGGACCGAACGTGGTCGGCCCGTGGGGGCTCTTGCAGAGCTTTGCCGACTTCCTGAAATATATCGTCAAGGAAGTGGTGGTGCCGGCCGGGGCCGACAAGACCATCTTCTTCATCGCACCGATGATCACCTTCGTGCTGGCGGTTATCGCCTGGGCGGTGATCCCGTTCAATGAGGGCTGGGTGATCGCCAACCTCAATATCGGCATCCTCTATATTTTCGCCATCTCCTCGCTGGAGGTCTATGGCGTGATCATGGGGGGCTGGGCGTCCAACTCGAAATATCCGTTCCTCGGCTCGCTGCGCTCCGCCGCGCAGATGATCTCCTACGAGGTCTCGATCGGTTTCATCATCGTGGGCGTGCTGATCTCGACCGGGTCGCTCAACCTCAGCGCCATCGTGATGGCGCAGGATGGCGGCTACGGGATCTTCAGCTGGTACTGGCTGCCGCACCTGCCGATGGTCGTGCTCTTCTTTGTCTCGGCGCTGGCCGAAACCAACCGTCCGCCCTTCGATCTGCCGGAAGCAGAGGCCGAACTGGTGGCCGGCTATCAGGTGGAATACAGCTCCACCCCGTTCCTGCTCTTCATGATCGGGGAACTGATGGCGGTCGTGCTGATGTGCGCGCTCATCACCATCCTCTTCTTCGGCGGCTGGCTGTCGCCCATTCCGGGCCTGCCGGACGGCGTGCTCTGGATGGTCCTGAAGATGCTGTTCTTCTTCTTCCTCTTCGCGATGGTCAAGGCGATCGTCCCGCGCTATCGCTACGACCAGCTGATGCGTCTGGGCTGGAAAGTCTTCCTGCCCATGTCGCTCGCCTGGGTCGTGATCGTCGGAATTTTTGCACAATATGGCTGGTTCTGGGGCGCCTACCAGCGCTGGACCGTAGGGGGCTGACATGGCTGCGATTGACTGGAACCGTGCGACCAAATATTTCCTGCTCTCCGATTTCATCGGCGGCTTCAAGCTGGGCATGAAATATTTCTTCCGCCCGAAGCCGACGCTGAACTACCCGCATGAAAAGGGGCCGCTCAGCCCGCGTTTCCGCGGTGAGCATGCGCTGCGCCGCTACCCCAACGGGGAAGAGCGCTGCATCGCCTGCAAACTCTGCGAGGCCGTCTGCCCCGCGCAGGCGATCACCATCGACGCGGAACCGCGCGAGGACGGCTCGCGCCGCACCACGCGCTACGATATCGACATGACGAAATGCATCTATTGCGGCTTCTGTCAGGAAGCCTGCCCGGTGGATGCGATTGTCGAGGGACCGAATTTCGAGTTCGCCACCGAAACCCGCGAGGAGCTTTTCTACACCAAGGAGAAGCTGCTGGAGAACGGGGAGCGCTGGGAATCCGAGATCGCCCGCAATCTGGAATTGGACGCCCCCTACCGCTAAGCGGGGGCTGAGGGACAGTCAGCCGCGCCGGGGCCCGGGGCGGCGGGACTTAGAAAGACAGGAGCGCCAGACATGGTGCCGAACAAGTTCGAGGAGCAGGCCGCATGATTGCCTTCGCTTTCTATCTATTCGCCGGCGTCGCCGTCGCCTCCGGGCTGATGGTGGTACTGTCGCGCAACCCGGTGCATTCGGTGCTCTGGCTGATCCTGGCCTTCTTCTCCTCGGCCGGACTGTTCATCCTCATGGGGGCGGAATTCGTCGCCATGCTGCTGGTCATCGTCTATGTGGGCGCGGTCGCGGTGCTGTTCCTCTTCGTGGTGATGATGCTCGACGTGGATTTCGCGGAGCTTCGTGAAGGGTTCGCGCGCTACCTGCCGCTCGGCCTTCTGATCGGGCTGGTGCTGATCGTGGAACTTGGACTGGTCTTCGGCACATGGGTCTTTGCGGACAATGCGCCCGAGCTGCGCGCCGCCGTGGCGCCTGCGCCCACGGATGTGGAGAACACGGTCGCTCTGGGGCAGCTCATCTACACGCAATATGTCTATCTCTTCCAGGCAGCGGGTCTGATCCTCTTCGTGGCCATGGTCGGCGCGATCGTGCTGACCCTGCGCCACCGGACCGACATCAAGCGCCAGGACATTCTGGACCAGATCTATCGCGATCCCGCCACGGCGATCGAGATGAAGGACATCAAACCGGGGCAGGGACTATGATCGGCCTAGAGCATTACCTGACGGTGGCGGCGATCCTCTTCGTCACCGGCATTTTCGGGATCTTCCTGAACCGCAAGAACGTGATCGTCATCCTGATGTCGATCGAACTGATGCTGCTTGCGGTCAACATCAACTTCGTCGCCTTTTCCACCCATCTGGGGGATCTGGTCGGGCAGGTTTTCACGCTCTTCGTGCTGACCGTTGCCGCGGCCGAGGCGGCCATCGGCCTTGCGATCCTTGTCTGTTTCTTCCGCAACAGCAGCACGATCGCGGTCGACAAGATCAACGTGATGAAGGGGTAAGAGACAATGACCGACATCATTCTCTTCGCCCCGCTCGTCGGCGCACTCATTTGCGGTTTCGGCCACCGGTTCATCGGCGAGAAGGCCGCCATGTGGACCGCGACCGGGCTTCTGTTCCTGGCCTGTGCGCTTAGCTGGATCGTGTTCCTGTTCGGCGACTATCACCATCATGCGGTAAGCCATGCGGTTCTGCGCTGGATCGAGAGCGGCACGCTGTCCTCCGAGTGGGGGATCCGGCTCGACACGCTGACCGCGATCATGCTGATCGTGGTGACCAGCGTCTCGGCGCTCGTCCATCTCTACAGCTTCGGTTACATGGACCATGACCCGCAGTGGAAAGAGGGCGAGAGCTACAAGCCGCGCTTTTTTGCCTACCTGTCCTTCTTCACCTTCGCCATGCTGATGCTGGTGACGTCCGACAACCTTCTGCAGATGTTCTTCGGCTGGGAAGGCGTGGGCGTGGCCTCCTACCTGCTGATCGGGTTCTACTATCGCAAACCGTCGGCCAATGCGGCGGCGATGAAGGCCTTCATCGTCAACCGCGTGGGGGATTTCGGCTTCCTGCTCGGCATCTTCGCAACCTACATGCTGGTCGACAGCATCCGGTTCGACGATATCTTTGCCGCCGCACCTGCGCTGGCCGAAGAGAGCTTCCACTTCCTGTCCTGGGAGGTTCCGGCGGTCGAGACGATTGCGGTGCTCCTCTTCATCGGCGCGATGGGCAAGTCGGCCCAGCTGTTCCTGCACACCTGGCTGCCGGACGCGATGGAAGGCCCGACGCCCGTGTCCGCGCTCATCCATGCCGCGACCATGGTGACCGCAGGCGTGTTCCTTGTCTGCCGCATGTCGCCGGTGATGGAATATGCGCCGGGTGCCCTGATGTTCGTGACCGTGATCGGCGCATCGACGGCCTTCTTCGCCGCGACCATCGGTCTGGTGCAGAACGACATCAAGCGCGTGATCGCCTACTCGACCTGCTCGCAGCTCGGCTACATGTTCGCGGCGGCCGGCGTCGGCGTCTATCAGGCGGCGATGTTCCACCTGTTCACGCATGCGTTCTTCAAGGCGATGCTCTTCCTTGGCGCCGGTTCGGTGATCCATGCGATGCATCACGAGCAGGACATGCGCAACTATGGCGGCCTGCGCTCGAAAATCCCCTATACGTTCTGGGCGATGATGCTCGGCACGCTGGCGATCACGGGTGTCGGTATTCCGCTCACCCATATCGGCTTCGCAGGCTTCCTGTCGAAAGATGCGATCATCGAGAGCGCATTCGCCGCCCATAGCGGTGTCGGCACCTATGCGTTCACGCTGCTGGTGCTCGCGGCCGCGATGACGAGCTTCTATTCTTGGCGCCTGATGTTCCTGACCTTCTACGGCAAGCCGCGCGGCGACGCGCATACGCATGAACATGCGCATGAAAGCCCGATGGTCATGGTCGTGCCGCTCGGTATCCTGGCGCTTGGTGCGATCTTCGCCGGCATGATCTGGTATGAGGATTTCTTCGGCCATCACGCCAAGGAATTTTTCGGGGCCTCGGTCTTCATGCATCCCGACAATCACGTGATGCACGATGCGCATGAGGTTTCCAAACTGGTGAAAGTGTCGCCCTTCCTGGCGATGCTGGTCGGCCTTGCGCTCGCCTACTGGTTCTACATCGTGAACCCGTCCATCCCGGGCCGGATCGCGAAGACCAATCACGGGCTCTACCAGTTCCTGCTCAACAAATGGTATTTCGACGAGCTTTATGACGCGGTCTTCGTCCGCCCGGCCAAGGCGCTCGGCCGCTTCCTGTGGAAGCGCGGCGACGGGTCGGTGATCGACGGGGGCATCAACGGGCTTGCGATGGGCGTCGTGCCCTTCTTCACCCGCCTCGTCGGACGCGCCCAGTCGGGCTACATCTTCCACTATGCCTTTGCCATGATCCTCGGCGTGGTGGTGATCGTCACTTGGTTTGCCGTCAGCGGAGGCGCGCAGTAATGGACTATCTTCTGTCCCTCGTTACATTCCTGCCGCTGATCGGCGCGGCGATGCTCATGCTCTTCCTGCGCGGAGAGGATGAGGCTGCACAGCTGAATGCCAAGCGGCTGGCCCTGTTCACCACCGGCGCGACCTTCCTTGTGTCGCTCGGCATCCTGAGCCAGTTCGATCCGTCGAACCCCGGCTTCCAGATGGTCGAGGAGCGCGAATGGCTCGGCGGCCTGACCTACAAGATGGGCGTGGACGGGATTTCTGTCCTGTTCGTGATGCTGACCACATTCCTGATGCCGATCGTCATCGGCGCCTGCTGGACGGTGGAGCATCGCGTGAAGGAATATATGATCGCCTTCCTCGTGCTTGAGACCCTGATGATCGGGGTATTCTGCGCGCTGGACCTGATCCTTTTCTACTTCTTCTTCGAGGCCGGTCTTATCCCGATGTTCCTGATCGTCGGCATCTGGGGCGGCAAGGACCGCGTCTATGCGGCGTTCAAGTTCTTCCTCTATACGCTGCTCGGCTCGCTCCTGATGCTGGTCGCCATGATCGCCATGTATTTCGATGCCGGCACAACCGACATCACGCGGCTGCTGCAGCACCAGTTCTCCTACGCGACGCTGGAGATTGCCGGCTGGCAGATCGTCGGCGGCGTGCAGACCCTGCTGTGGCTGGCCTTCTTCGCCTCTTTCGCGGTGAAGATGCCGATGTGGCCGGTCCATACCTGGCTGCCGGACGCGCACGTGCAGGCGCCCACGGCCGGGTCGGTCGTTCTGGCGGCGATCCTTCTGAAAATGGGCGGCTACGGCTTCCTGCGCTTCAGCCTGCCGATGTTCCCGGTGGCCTCCGACATGATGGCGAATTTCGTCTTCACTCTGTCGGTGATCGCGATCATCTACACGTCGCTCGTCGCGATGATGCAGGAGGATATGAAGAAGCTGATCGCCTACAGTTCCGTGGCCCATATGGGGTTCGTGACCATGGGCATCTTCGCCGCCAACCGGCAGGGCGTGGACGGGGCCATCTTCCAGATGCTGAGCCACGGGTTCATCTCCGGCGCGCTCTTCCTGTGTGTCGGGGTGATCTACGACCGGATGCACACGCGCGACATCGACGCCTATGGCGGTCTGGTGATCCGGATGCCGATCTACGCGCTGGTCTTCATGCTCTTCACCATGGGCAATGTCGGCCTGCCGGGCACGTCGGGCTTTGTGGGTGAATTCCTGACCCTGTCGGGCGCCTTCCAGGCGAACAGCTGGGTCGCGTTCTTCGCGGCAACCGGCGTGATCCTGTCGGCGGGCTATGCGCTCTGGCTTTACCGCCGGGTCGTGTTCGGCGACCTGATCAAGGAAAGCCTGAAGGCGATTTCCGACATGGACCGGCGGGAGAAGGCGCTCTTTGCCCCGCTCATCGTGATGACGCTCCTGCTCGGGATCTACCCCGCGCTGGTCCTCGACATGATCGGCCCGTCCGTGGACGCGCTTCTGAACACTTACACCGCAGCCCTGGCCGAGGCGGCGCCTGCCGCGACCCAGGTCGCCGCACACTGATCGAGAGACGGTTACATGATTGCACAAGACATCTCAGTGGTGCTGCCGGAACTGGTCCTGGCGATTTATGCCATGGCCGCGCTCATGTGGGGCGTGTTCATGGGGCAGGACAAGCAGTCCGATTTCATCCTGCACCTGACCGCGGGCCTCCTGATCCTTGTCGGCTTCTGGATCGGCTTCTCGGGCGAGGGCACGCAGACCGCCTTTGGCGAGAGCTTCGTCAATGACGGGTTCGCCCGCTTCTCCAAGGTGATGATCCTCTGGGGGTCGGCGGTGATGCTGCTCCTGTCGCGCGAATATCTGATCCGCAACCATCTGATGAAGTTCGAGTTCCCGGTGCTCGTCACACTGGCCACGCTCGGCATGATGATGATGGTGTCGGCGGGCGACCTGATGGCGCTCTATATGGGGCTGGAGCTTCAGTCCCTGTCGCTCTATGTGGTCGCGGCCTTCCGGCGCGACAGCCTGCGCTCGACCGAGGCGGGGCTGAAATATTTCGTGCTCGGCGCTCTCTCTTCGGGCCTGCTGCTCTACGGCGCATCGCTCGTCTACGGCTATGCGGGCACCACGCTCTTCAGCGGCATTGCCAGCGTCGTCGATGCCGAAGGCATCTCACTCGGCCTTCTCTTCGGGCTTGTGTTCCTGTGCACCGGCATGGCCTTCAAGGTTTCCGCCGCGCCGTTCCACATGTGGACGCCCGATGTCTATGAAGGCTCGCCCACGCCGGTGACGCTCTTCTTCGCGACCGCGCCGAAAGTGGCGGCGGCTGGCATGTTCGCCCGCGTCCTCTTCGACGGGTTCGGCAATGCGGTGGCCGACTGGCAGCAGATCCTGATCTTCCTGTCGGTCCTGTCCATGTTCCTCGGCTCCATCGCCGCGATCGGCCAGAGCAACATCAAACGCCTGATGGCCTACAGCTCGATTGCCCATATGGGCTTCGCGCTGATGGGGCTGGCCGCGGGGACCGAGCAGGGCGTGCAGGCGCTTCTGATCTACCTTGCCATCTACGTGACGATGAATGTCGGCGTCTTTGCCTTCATCCTGAACATGGAACATGACGGCCGTCCGGTGACCGATATCAACGCGCTCGGCATGTATTCCACGTCCGAGCCCGCGCGGGCGCTGGCGCTGGCGGTACTGATGTTCTCGCTCGCGGGCATCCCGCCGCTCGTCGGGTTCTTCGGCAAGTTCTATGTGCTGAAAGCCGCCGTGGATGCCGGCCTTGTCTGGTTCGCGGTCGCCGGTGTCATCGCCTCTGTGATCGGGGCCTTCTACTATCTGCGCATCATCTACCTGATGTATTTCGGCACGGCCTCCGATGTGCTGAACGGCCGGATGCCGCTTCTGCACTATACGATGCTGATGGCCTCGGCGCTCATCATGGTGGTTGGCATCGTCAACCTGCTCGGCATCGAGGGGCTTGCAGCGCAGGCGGCCGCAACGCTGGTCAACTGACGCATGGCCGCTTGGCCCGAGGGGATCGGGCGGGACCTGCTCGGCACCGTCGACAGCACCAATGCCGAGGCCCTGCGCCAGGCGGCGGCAGGGCGGCGGGCGCCGGGCTGGATTCTGGCCCGTGCCCAATCCGGCGGCCGCGGCCGGCGCGGGCGGGCCTGGTCCTCTCCCGAAGGCAATTTCTTCGCGACCTATCTCGGTTTTCCCGAAGGCGGGCCGCAGATGGCGGCGCTGCGCAGCTACGCGGCCGCGCTGGCGCTACGCGATGCGCTCGTCGAGGTGACGGGCCGCGCGCCGCTCTTCTCGCTCAAATGGCCCAATGACGTGCTCCTGTCGGGCCGCAAGCTCGCGGGCATCCTTTTGGAGCATACGGCCGAGGCCGGCGGCGCGCTTGCCGTGGGCATCGGGGTCAACCTGCGCCATGCGCCAACGGCAGGGGCGCTGGAGCCCGGTGCGCTCCTGCCCGCGACGCTGACCGAAGCGGTCACACCGGCGCCGACGCCCGAGGCCTTTCTGGACGCGCTCGCCCCCGCCTTCGACCGGTGGGACCGGCAATTGGCGACCTACGGGTTCGCGCCGCTGCGCACGGCCTGGCTCGACAATGCGGCGCGTCTGGGAGAGGTGATCACCGCGAAACTGCCGGACCGGGCGATCACCGGAATATTCGAGTCGATTGACGCGGACGGGTCCTTGGTCCTCAATACCGAAGCCGGACGCGTGACGCTGGCAGCCGCCGAACTGCATTTTGCGACAGAGGGACGGGTCTGATGCTTCTGGCCATCGATGTTGGCAATACGAACACGGTCTTCGCCCTGCATGACGGGTCGGACGTGGTCGGGGAATGGCGCTGCCGGACCGAGCACAAGCGGACCGCGGACGAATATTTCGTCTGGCTGCAACAGCTGATGCAGTTCAACGGGATCGACATGCGGGTCGAAGCCGTGGTGATTTCCTCGGTCGTGCCGCAGATCGTTTTCAACCTGCGGGTCCTGTCCGACCGCTATTTCAACTGCCGCCCGATGGTGGTCGGCAAGCCGGAGGTGGAACTGGGCGTGCCGGTGCGCGTTGATGCGGACACGCGGGTTGGTGCGGATCGGCTGGTGAACACCGTGGGCGCGTTCGACCGCTATGGCGGCAATCTGATCGTCGTCGATTTCGGCACGGCAACGACGTTCGACGTGGTCGGCGCGGATGGCGCCTACGAGGGCGGGGTGATCGCGCCGGGCGTGAACCTGTCGCTGAAGGCGCTCTCCGACGCGGCTGCGGCCTTGCCCTTCATCGACGTGACCAAGCCCGAGCGGGTCATCGGAACGAACACCCGCGCCTGCATGGAGAGCGGGATCTTCTGGGGCTATGTCTCGATGATCGAGGGCATTTGCGCCCGGATCGCCGAAGAGCATGAAAGCCCGATGCAGGTGATCGGGACCGGTGGCCTCTCGACGCTCTTTGCGCAGGGCACCGATGTGATCGACGTGATCGACACGAAACTGACGATACACGGGCTGGTCCTGATCGACCGGCTCAACCGGAAAGGAACGGCATGAGCGACGCGCGACTGATCTATCTGCCCCTTGGCGGCGCCGGCGAGATCGGCATGAACATGTATCTGTACGGATACGGGCCGGAAGGGGAGGAAGAGTGGATCATCGTCGATACCGGCATCACCTTCCCCGACATGGAAACGACGCCCGGTGTCGATGTCATCATGGCCGATATCGATTTCATCCAGGCGCGGGCGGACCGGCTTCTGGGCATTTTCATCACCCACGCGCATGAGGATCATGTCGGCGCGCTGGGGCACCTGTTTCCGAAGCTGCTCGCCCCGGTCTATTGCCGCAAGTTCACCGGCTATGTGGCGCGCAACAAGATGGAACGCACCGGTCAGGATCCCGAGCAGGTCAACGTGGTCGGCGCGTGGCCGCATCAGGTCAAGCTCGGGCCGTTCCAGGTCGGGTTCATGCCGATTGCCCATTCGATCCCGGAAACTTCGGCGCTCGTCATCGACACGCCCGCGGGCCGCGTGATGCACACGGCCGATTTCAAGGCCGACAAGAGCCCGGGCGTGGGCGAGCCGTTCGATCCCGACCTGATCCGCAGCATCGCGGGCGACGGGCTTCAGGCGCTTGTCTGCGACAGCACCAATGTCTTCTCGCCCGCGCCGGGCCGGTCGGAGGCCGACATTATCGGCCCGATCCGCGACGTGATGCGCGAGGCGCGCGGCCTTGTGGTCGCCACGACCTTTGCATCCAACATCGCGCGGCTGCGCACGCTGGCGCAGGCCGCGACCGATGCCGGCCGCAGCGTCGTCGTGCTGGGCCGTGCCATGAATTTCATGTTGGAGGCCGGACATTCCACCGGCGTGCTCGACAGTTTCCCGCCCGTGGTGCCGGTCGAAGATATGCATGACATCCCGCGCGAGAACCTGCTTGTGCTGGCCACCGGATCACAGGGCGAGCGCCGCGCGGCCTCGGCACAGTTGGCGCGCGACAGTTACATGGGGCTGGAACTGAAAGAAGGCGACACGTTCCTGTTCTCTTCCAAGACAATTCCGGGCAACGAAGTGTCGGTCGGGCGGATCCTCAACCAGTTGAGCGAGAAGGGTGTGACGGTCATCGACGACAGTTCGGACCGCTATCACGTGTCGGGCCATGCGAACCGGCCGGATATTCTCCAGATGCACGACCTGACCAACCCGAAGATCGTCGTCCCGATGCATGGCGAGCACCGGCATCTGAGCGCGCAGGCAAAGCTTGCCACCGAACAGGGGCGAACCGCCGTCGTGGCACCGAACGGCACGATGGTCGATATTGGCGGCGATGCGCCCGAGATCATCGGTTATGTGGAGGCCGGACGGACCTATCTGGACGGCAACCAGCTGATCGGTGCGCTCGACGGTGTGGTGCGCGACAGGATCCGCATGGCGCTGCGTGGAACGGTGACTGTGTCGCTCATCCTTGAATCGGACGGCCGCCCGGTGGACGGGGCTTGGGTGGAATCGCTCGGCATCGCCGATGCGAGCCATATTGACGGCGGGCTGGACGGGGCGCTTGAGCGCGAAATCGACAGCGATCTGGAAGAGGCGAACCGCAAGACGCTTCTGTCCGACGAGGCGCTGGAACTGCTGGTGACACGGGCCTGCAACCGGATCTGCAAGGCGCTGGCGGGCAAGAAGCCGCTCGTTTCCGTGATGATCAACCGGCTGGAACTGGACTGAGGCCAGCTGGCCCTAACCTGTCGGAACGAGAAACGGCGACCCGATCGGGTCGCCGTTCTTGATTCCGGTTCGGAATTTCGCGTCAGCCTTCTGACGGGGCCGTGTCCGTCGCGGTCTCTGCTGCCGCGTCGCTCTCGGCCGCATCGGCTTTCTTGCGGGTGGTCCGCTTGCGCTTGGGCTTTTCCGCGGGCTCCGACTGGGCGTCGGTGGCCTCTGCCGGGTCCTCGACCTTTTTCTTGCGCGGCGCACGCTTGCGCTTGGGCTTTTCCTCAGCCGCGCCGTCCGTTTCTGCCGGTGCGTCTGTCGCGTCCGCGCTTTCAGTTGCTTCGACCGCCGTATCGTCAGTCTTCTTCTTGCGCGATGCGCGTTTGCGTTTCGGCTTTTCCTCGCTCACTTCTGCAGGTGCAGCAGCCTCCGACTCGGCGGTCTCGGTCGTCTCGGTTGCATCCGTTTCAGTTTCAGCCGCAACGGGTGCGTCAGCCTTCGGCTTGCGGGGCGCGCGCTTGCGCTTGGGCTTCTCGTCCTCGGCGGCGTCCGGGGCAGGGGTGTCGACCGTTTCGGTCTCCGCCTCAGCGTCACCTTCCTCGGCGCGGCGGCCCGGCCCGCGAATGTCGCGTGTCAGGAAGGCCGGCACATGCGAGCCGAGGCCGACTACAGCATCGTCGCGGTCACGGCGACCACGGCCGCGCCCGCCCGACTTGCCGCTGCGTCGATCATTGCTGTTGTTGTCGCGCACCGGAGCGTCCTTGCGCTCTGACGGTGCCTCGGGGGCCTTTTCCGCCACGGTCTGCGGCTTTTCCTCGGTCTGCGGAGCATCCGAGCGGGGTTCGCCCCGACCGCGGCCACCCCGGCGACCACGGCTGCGGCCACCCTCATCCTTGCCGTCGCGATCCGACGACCGGCGCCGTCCGCCGCGTGCGCCGAGCGCTTCGGCATCCTCGGCTCCGAGCGGCGAGGGGATGCGCGGGATTTCCTTCTTCACAAGTTCCTCGATCTTGGCGAGATACTTGTCGTCAGCGGGCACCGCGATCGTGATCGCGCGCCCGGTGCGGCCGGCGCGGCCCGTACGCCCGATCCGGTGGACATAATCCTCCGAATGGATGGGGACATCATAGTTGAACACATGGCTGACATTGGGAATGTCGAGGCCACGGGCAGCCACGTCCGACGCCACGAGCAGCTTCAATTCGCCGTCGCGGAACCCGTTCAGGATCTTCATGCGCAGGGACTGGTCGAGGTCGCCATGAATGGGGCCGGCATCAAACCCGTGCTTTTTCAGCGACTTGGCGACGATGTCCACATCACGCTTGCGGTTGCAGAAGATGATTCCGTTGGTCAGCGTCTCGTCCTCGGCCTTGATCAGGCGGCGCAGGACCTCGCGCTTCTCGGTGTCTGTCCGGTCGCGGCGGCTCGGCTTGTGTTCGCAGACCGCCTGGTCGATCGTCTCCGACGTGGTGGCCTGACGGGCCACCTCGACGCGCACCGGATTGTGCAGGAATTCCTCGGTGATGCGGGTGATCTCGGGCGCCATCGTGGCCGAGAAGAAGAGTGTCTGGCGGGTGAAGGGCGTCAGCTTGAAAATGCGCTCGATATCGGGGATGAACCCCATGTCGAGCATCCGGTCGGCCTCGTCCACCACCATGATCTGGACGCCGGTGAGCATCAGCTTGCCGCGCTCGAAATGGTCGAGCAGGCGGCCGGGCGTGGCGATCAGGACATCGACACCGCGGTCGATCTTCTTGTCCTGGTCGGCAAAGGAGACGCCGCCGATCAGAAGCGCCATGCTGAGCTTCATGTTCTTGGCGTAGATTTCGAAATTTTCCGCCACCTGGGCGGCCAGTTCGCGCGTCGGGCAGAGCACCAGCGACCGCGGCATCCGCGCCCGTGCGCGGCCCTTGGCGAGCATGGTGATCATCGGCAACGTGAAGCTGGCCGTCTTGCCGGTGCCGGTCTGGGCGATGCCCAGCACGTCACGCGCGGCCAGCGCATGTGGAATGGCCTGGGCCTGGATGGGCGTGGGGCTTTCGTATCCGGCTTCGGACACGGCCTGCAGGACCCGCGGGTCCAGCTCGAGATCAGAGAATTTTGTCATTCGGTTCCGTCTGCAGCGGCTGATGGGTGACCGCTGGTTCAGCGCGGCCTGAGGCACCCGGATTGGCGCGTCATTTCATTGATGCGTTCCCTAGCCGAAAGCGACGCAAACGTCAATCAACTGCGCCGGTGGCACTGGGTCGCGGGCCTGTGGGGGTGACAAAGTAGCGGCACTCGCCTAGGTTCCCCGCGACTTTTTCCGAGGATCATGCCGATGAGCGAGACCGAAGAGCTTCCCCGCGCGCTGCGCGGTCTGGCCGAACTGACCGTCACCGCCTGCCACCACTGGACGGACCGGACCTTTTCCTTCACCTGCGAACGCCCGCAGGGGTTCCGCTTCCGCTCCGGCGAATTTGCCATGATCGGCCTGCGCGACGGCGACAAGCCGCTTCTGCGCGCCTATTCCATTGCCTCGCCAAACTGGGCGGAGGAACTGGAGTTCTATTCGATCAAGGTCCCTGACGGGCCGCTGACCTCGCGGCTTCAGCACCTGAAGGTGGGCGACAGTATCTACATGCGCCCGAAACCCGTCGGCACGCTTGTCCATGACGCGCTTCTGCCGGGCAAACGGCTGATCCTCTTCTCCACCGGAACGGGGATTGCACCCTTTGCGAGCACGATCCGTGACCCGGAAACCTATGAGAAATTCGACGAGGTGATCCTGACCCAGACCTGCCGCGAACTGCATGAGCTTGATTTCGGGCACCATCTGGTCGCCCAGATCCGCGAAGACGAGCTTCTGTCCGAACTGGTGGGCGACAAATTGCGGTTCATCGCCACGACGACGCGGGAAGAGAGCCCGCAGATGGGCCGGATGACCGACTGGCTGCGTGACGGGCGGTTTGCCGAAGCCACGGGCGCCGCACTCGATGCGGAAACCGACCGTGTGATGATTTGCGGGTCCATGGCGATGCTGCAGGACCACAAGGCGATCTGCGAAGCCGCCGGCATGGTCGAGGGTTCGAACAGCGAGCCGGGCGCCTTCGTGATCGAAAAGGCCTTCGTGGACTGATCGGCTCAAAACAGGGCGCACATGAAAAGGGGCCGCATCTGCGACCCCTTTCTTGTCAGACCAGCATTTCCTTGGTGGCCGAAAGCTTGATGTCGGGATAGTCGCGCTCGACCCGGTCAATGTCCCATTGCAGGCGGGTCATGTAGACCGGTGCACCATCGCTGTCGGCGGCCATGTGACCCTTGTTCGACGCGGCGAACGCATCGACCTTGTCTTTCGGGCCGGTGACCCAGCGCGCGGAGGTGAACTGGGTCGGCTCGAACCGCACCGGTAGCCCGTATTCCAGCTCGATCCGGCTCGCCAGCACTTCGAATTGCAGCGCGCCGACGACGCCCACGATCCAGCCCGCACCGATCATCGGCTTGAAGAGCTTGGCCGCGCCTTCCTCGGCAAATTGCGTCAGCGCTTTGTCGAGATGCTTGGCCTTCATCGGGTCGCCCGCGCGCACGCTTTGCAGAAGTTCCGGCGCGAAGGAGGGGATGCCGGTGAACCGCAGGTCCTCGCCCTCGGTCAGCGCGTCACCGATGCGCAGCTGCCCGTGGTTCGGGATACCGATAATGTCGCCGGCCCAGGCTTCCTCGGCCAGTTCGCGGTCGGAGGCAAGGAAGAGAACCGGGTTCGATACGGCCATCGGCTTGCCGGAACGCACATGTTTCAGCTTCATCCCGCGTTTGAAATGCCCCGCACAAAGCCGCAGGAAGGCGACGCGGTCCCGATGCTTCGGATCCATGTTCGCCTGAACTTTGAACACAAAGCCGGAAACCTTTGTTTCATCGGGTGAAATCTGTCTGGAGACAGCGGGGCGGGGCTGCGGTTCCGGTCCGAATGAGCCGATCCCGTCCATCAGTTCCTGCACGCCGAAACTGTTGATCGCGGAGCCGAACCAGATCGGCGTCAGTGTGCCGTCAAGGAAGGCCTGGCGGTCGAAGGCGGGCAGGAGTTCGCGAGCCATCTCCACCTCTTCACGCAATTTGTCGAGCAGCGGACCCGGTACGTGCTTTTCCAGTTCCGGATCGTCGAGCCCGGAGATGGAGATGCTGTCGGCTTTCACGTTGCGGTCGGCGCGGCTCATCAGTTCCAGCCGGTCGTTGAGCAGGTCGTAACAGCCGAGAAACTCGCGCCCGACGCCGATCGGCCAGCTGGCCGGGCAGACGTCGATGGCGAGGTTTTCTTGAATCTCGTCGATAATCTCGAACGTGTCGCGGCTTTCGCGGTCCATCTTGTTACAGAAGGTCAGGATGGGCAGGTCGCGCAGGCGGCAGACCTCGAACAGCTTGCGGGTCTGGCTTTCCACGCCCTTGGCCCCGTCAATCACCATGATCGCGGCGTCGACAGCGGTGAGAGTGCGGTATGTATCTTCGGAAAAGTCGCTATGGCCCGGCGTATCCACCAGATTGAACCAATAGTCGCGGAACTCGAAGCTCATCGCCGAGGCAGAGACCGAGATGCCGCGATCCTGTTCCATCTTCATGAAGTCGGAGCGGGTGCGGCGGGCCTCGCCTTTGGCGCGCACCTGTCCGGCCATCTGGATCGCGCCACCGTAGAGCAGGAACTTCTCGGTCAGCGTGGTCTTGCCCGCATCGGGATGCGAGATGATGGCAAAGGTGCGGCGCCGCGCGATTTCCGGCGGCAGGGCAGGTGCATTATGGTCTCGGTCAAGCATGGCAGGTTCTATAGGGGCTTGCCGGAGGCTTGAAAACACCAAATGATCGGGTCCGCGCCGCGCGGGCCGCTGCCTGTGCGCAGGATCGGGGGAATGGCATGGTCCGCTTTGTCTGGGCAGGAATGCTGATGCTGCTGACCGGCTGTTTCGAAGCCGAGCTGGCACATCATGTCAACGAAGACCGGTCTCTGACCCGGCGCACGGCATTGGCAATCGACAGCCGCTTCTACGATCTGGTCGACTGGACGGGGCAGGCGGCTGCGCTCTGCCCGTCCGATGCGCGGGTGGAGGAGAACGACCGTGTCATCTGCCGCACAGAAGCCGTTCTGCCCCTGTCTGCCCTGCCGTCGCGGCCCGGCCTCACCGACGAGGGGCTTGCCGTGTCCGCGCGCGAAATGGCCGGCGGGCTGGTCCGGATCTCGATCCCCGTCGGTGCGATCCGCGCCCGGATGGCCGAGCAGGTGGAGGAACAGGTTTCGGGCGCCGCGCCGAAGGGCCTGACGATGGCGCTCATGCAGGGCAGCATGGCCGACCGTACGATCCAGTTCACCATTTCCGGTGCCAAGGTGCAGGCGAGCACGGGCACGATCCTGCCCGGCGCGGGCGTTGCGGAATATCATCTGCCGATGGCCGCCCTGTTCGACCCGACGGTCGAGGTGCCCGAGACATTCAGCGCCGATGTGAAGCCGAAAGTCTGCGCCAATTCCTTCATCTGCGACTAGCAAACGGGCTTGCACCCGCGCCGCCCGGCGCTAGGGTCTTGCCCGACAGCTGGCGCGGCGATGACCCTTTGGCGCGCGGGTATGACAGAACAGGGAACAGGGAGTTCGGACGATGGATCTGGGAATCAAGGGCAAGACGGCGATTGTCTGCGCGGCCTCCAAGGGGCTCGGGCGCGGCTGTGCGGAGGCGCTGGCCGAGGCGGGCGTGAACCTTGTCATCAATGCGCGCACCGAAGGGCCGCTCGAAGAGGCCGCTTCTGCTATCCGCGACCGCCATGGTGTCGAGGTGACCGCCGTAGCCTGCGATATCACGACCGAGGAAGGACGGGCCAAGGTGCTCGCGGCCTGCGACGCGCCGGACATCCTTGTAAACAATGCCGGCGGTCCGCCGCCGGGGCTCTGGTCCGACTGGGAGCGGGACGATTTCATCAAGGCGCTCGACGCCAACATGCTGACGCCGATCATGCTGATGAAAGCCGTGATGCCCGGCATGATGGAGCGCGGCTGGGGCCGGATCGTCAACGTGACGTCCCAATCGGTGAAAGCGCCGATCCCCGTGCTTGGCCTGTCCAACTCGGCCCGCGCCGGTCTGACAGGCTATGTGGCCGGCACCTCGCGTCAGGTCGCGCCGCAGGGTGTGGTCATCAACAACCTTCTGCCCGGCATCCATGATACGGACCGCGCGCTCAGCCTCGACACGGCCGCCGCGGCGCAGCAGAAAGTGTCGCTTGATGACGCCCGCAAGGCGCGCGAGGCGACCATTCCCGCCCGGCGCTATGGCACGACGGCAGAATTCGGCGCC
Source organism: Oceanomicrobium pacificus (assembly GCF_009833495.1). Classification (GTDB taxonomy): domain Bacteria; phylum Pseudomonadota; class Alphaproteobacteria; order Rhodobacterales; family Rhodobacteraceae; genus Oceanomicrobium; species Oceanomicrobium pacificus. Next base: position 549,137 of record NZ_WUWG01000003.1, read on the forward strand.
ACATGTGCTTTCCTCTGCTCGCAATATGCGGGTTTCATTGTCGGTCAGAACATCCTGCTCGATGGCGGTGCGACCAACGCAACCCTCTGACGCGGTGCGGTTTTCACGCATGACCGGTGGCTGCGGATCACGCGATCCGTGGCCGCCGTCACGTTTGCGTGGGCGACCGGACTGCACCGTTGCGCTTCCGAGCCATGGCGCTAGGCATGGGGGCGACTGACCACTGACCGGACCCCCGACATGATCGACTTTTCCTCGCCGCTTCTGCTCAGCCTGTCGCTGGGACTGATCCTTCTCGCCTCCTTCGCGCTGTCGCCGCGCCGCGTCGGGGATGGCGGTTTTTACAGGGGCACGGATACAGGCGGGCAGGCCCCCGGCCTCTGGACGCTCGTGTTCAGTCAGGTCACGACGTGGATCTTCGCCCGCTCGCTGATGAATGCCGCAATCCTCGGCTATTTCTATGGGGTGGCTGGCACGCTGGCCTACACGGCCTATTACGGCAGCTTTCTGACCGGAATGGTGATCGTCGACCGGATCCGTGCCGGAGGCGGCGGGTCGGTACAGGACTGGCTGGTGGCGCGGTTCGGGCGCGCCGGCACGGCGTGTTACAACCTCGTCATCGCGCTGCGGCTCATGTCGGAGCTTTTCGCCAACTTGCTTGTCGTAGGCACCATCTTTCAGGCCGCCTATGGCGGGTCGGTGCTGGCCGGGCAGGTGGCGATCGTGCTCGTGGCGCTGGTCGGGCTCGGCTATGCGATGCTGGGCGGGCTGCGCGCGGCGCTGCGCACGGACGTGTTCCAGATGGTTTTCTTCCTGTTGGTCTTTGCCGTCGCCCTTGTCGCGCTCCTGACCTCCGACGGGTTCAGCCTTGGCGCGGCTCTCACGGCGCCCGGCGTGTCCGGCCCGCAGCCGGGCTGGATTCTGCTCGGCGTCGCGCTTCTGCAGGTCATCTCCTACCCGGCGCATGACCCGGTGATGATGGATCGCGGCTTTCTGGCCGACCGCAGCGTCACCCGCCGGAGCTTCCTGCTGGCTTTCCTCATCTCGTCTCTCTGCATTTTTGCCTTCGGCCTCTTCGGCATCGAAGCGGGCCTGCGTGCAGTCGAGGGCGACACGATGCAAACCGTCTGGGCGCGCATGTTCGGGCCGGGGATCCTCTTCTGCCTCAATCTCTCGCTTCTCGTCTCGGCGCTGTCCACGCTCGATTCGGCACTGGCTTCGGCGGCGCGGCTGAGCACTGTGGAACTGGGGTTGGGCGCGCCCGTGGCCCGTTCGGGGCGAATCGCGATGGCGCTCTTCATGCTCGGCGGGCTTTTGTTCCTGCTGGCCGGAACGGATGATCTGTTCGCGGCCGTGGCCGTGTCCGGAACGGCGTCGATGTTCCTTGTGCCGGTTCTGGCCGTCGGGCTTCTGGCAGGGCGCGCGATCCCGCTCTGGTCCTTCCTTCTGGCATTTGCCGCGGCGATGGCTGGTGCGGTCGCCTATTTCTTCCAGGCGAGCGATCTGGTGCAGGCGCTCTTCGGCTCCGGCCATAAATATGAGCGGCTCCTGTGGATCTGCCTCAGCGTGTTGATCGTCGGTTTTGCCGCCGTGTTTGCGGGCGCGGCGACGCGGCGCAGGGTTGCCGAACCGATCGGGCATTGATATTGGCGGGCAATTCCGATTGTTTCCATCGGGTAAGCAAGGAAAGCGCGCGCCCCGTGCCCACCCAGACCGTGTCGAGCCAGAAACCGCAGCCCAGCCTCGAGCTGGACCATGTCAGCCGCGTCTATGACGGCCGGCCGGTGGTGCGCGACCTGTCGCTGCGGCTGGAGCCGGGACAGGTGACCTGTCTGCTCGGCCCGTCGGGCTGCGGCAAGTCCACGACGCTGCGCATGGCGGCCGGCGTCGAGCGGCAGGATAGCGGCCGGGTCCTTTCGGAAGGGCGTGTCCTGTCCGACGATGCGATCCACCTCCCGCCCGAGCGGCGCGAGATCGGCCTGATGTTCCAGGATTTCGCGCTCTTTCCGCATCTGACCGTTGCCGACAATATCGGTTTCGGCCTGCGTGCCCTGTCGGGGCGCGAACGGGCGCGGCGGATCGGCGACCTGCTCGACCGGATCGGGTTGCCGGGCTTTGCCGACAGTTTCCCGCACCAGCTTTCAGGCGGCGAACAGCAGCGGGTGGCGCTCGCACGCGCGCTGGCACCGCAACCGCGCATCCTGCTGATGGACGAGCCGTTCTCGGGCCTCGACAACCGCCTGCGCGACGAGATCCGGGACGAAACTCTCTCGCTCCTGAAGGAAGAGGGGACGACGGTCCTCCTTGTGACCCACGAGCCGGACGAGGCGATGCGCATGGCCGACCAGATCTGCCTGATGCGGCAGGGCCGGATCGTGCAGTCGGGCGCGCCCTACAATGTCTACAACACGCCGGTGGACCGGGACGCGGCGGCCTTCTTCTCCGATATCAATGTGGTGCGCGGCGTCAGCCGCAACGCGATCACCGAGACACCTTTCGGCCAGTTCCTCACACCGGGATTCGGGGAAGAGGAAAATGTCGAGATCATCATCCGTCCGCAGCATCTGAAACTTGACTTCGACCGGTCCGGCAGCGGCCCGAACCCGACGCCGCAGGATGGCGCCCCGGCGCGCGGACTGGTGGAACGAGCGCGTTTCATGGGCCATGAAAGTCTGGTCGAAATGCGCATGGAATATGACGGATCAATGCTAAAGGCGACGATTCCGGGCGTTTTCCTGCCGCAGGCGGGCACGCCGCTCTGGATGTCGCTGCGCCGTGACCGTTGCTTCGTTTTCCCCGCCGGCACCCGCCGCGGCGCCACCGCACCGCAGAAATAGTGTACTGCGACGCGATTGCATTTGATCCTGCCTGCACGAATCCATAGATATATGGCTCAGAATGAAATGCGGATCGGCTGTTCCGGTTCGCGCTGACTGGGAGCGAATGAATGCTGAACAATATCGGTTTGCCGGGGATCCTGCTGATCGCGATCGTCGTGCTCGTCCTGTTCGGACGGGGCAAGATTTCGTCGCTGATGGGCGAGGTGGGCAAAGGCATCACCAGCTTCAAACGCGGCGTCGCGGAGGGCAAGGACGAGATCGAGTCCGCCGAAAAGGCCGCCGACGAGCCCGTGGATATCACGCCCGAGAAAGACAAGGCCTGAGTCCGGGCTGACCGGACGGGTCGGAGCAAAGCCGGATGTTTGATATTGGCTGGATGGAGTTGATCCTGATCGGCGTGGTTGCGCTGATCGTGGTCGGACCGAAGGATTTGCCGGGCATGTTCCGCACGGTGGGTCAGTTTGTCGGCAAGGCCCGCTCCATGGCGCGGGATTTCCAACGCGCGATGGAGGAAGCGGCCGACGATAGCGGTCTGAAGGAGGCGACGCGCGGGCTCGACGCGATCAACGAGCTCAACAAGCCGCTGTCGCCGAAATCCATGGCCACCGACTATGCCAAGAGTTTCGTGACGGCCGACACGGCGCCCGGCGGCACAGGTGCTGCCAAGCCGGGCACGGATGCGTCCAATCCGGCCGAGGCCGGCGCGGCCGACATTCCGGTGCCCGAACCGAAACCGGCCGTCCCGCCAAAGAAGAAAGCCGCTGCCGCGAAACCTGCGACCAAGGCGAAAGCGCCGGCCAAGCCGAAGGCTGCAACCAAGCCGAAAGCGGCGACGAAGCCGAAAATCGCCGCGAAATCAGGCGCTAAGGCCAAACCGGCGCCGAAAGCGAAAGCCGGCGCGGCGACCAAAGCCAAGACATCCGGGGACAAGGGCTGATGAGCGACGAGATCGACGACAGCAGCGCGCCGCTCATCGAACATCTGGCGGAGCTTCGGACCCGCCTGATCCATTCCGCGGTCGCTTTCATCATCGCCATGGTGCTTTGCTTCACCGTCGCGGGGCGCATTTTCGACTTTCTTGCCCAGCCGATTCTGGAACTGCTGCGTGCGAACGGCCAGTCGGAAGACCTGATCTATACCGGGTTGCAGCAAGGCTTCATGGTCCATATCCGCATCTCGCTGTTCGGCGGGTTCGTGCTGGCCTTCCCCTACATCGCCTATCAACTCTGGCGGTTCGTGGCACCGGGCCTCTACCGGCAGGAAAAGAATGCGTTCCTGCCGTTCCTGATCGCCTCTCCGGTGCTGTTCACGCTCGGCGCTGCGTTTGCCTTTTATATCGTATTGCCATTGGCTTACGATTTCTTCCTCGGATTCCAGCAGAACTCTGACGGGGCCGACCTGATCGACGCTGTGGGGATCACCTATCTCGGTACGATCAACGAATATCTCGGCCTGACGATGAAGTTCATCCTCGCGTTCGGCCTGTGTTTCCAACTGCCCGTCCTGCTGACGCTGATGGGCAAGGCGGGGCTCGTCTCGGCCGAGGGGCTCGGCAATATGCGCAAATATGCGGTGGTCGCGATCCTCGTGCTGGCCGCCATCGTCACCCCGCCCGATGTGATCACCCAGATCATCCTCTTCGTTGTGGTCTATGCGCTCTATGAACTGTCGATCCAGCTGGTCCGGATGGTCGAGCGCAAACGCGAGGCCGAACTGCGGGCGCAGGGCCTGTACGATGAGGATGAGGAAGAGGCGGACGCGCCGGATGTGGCCGCGGACGGATCCAAATAAGCATGGACCACGCCGCTCTGACCCGCATCGCCGAGGCGCTGGAGCGCCTGTCGCCGCCGCCGATGGGCACGCCCGACCTGACCGGCGCCGATGCCTTTGTCTGGCATGCGTCGCCTGACCGGCTGACGCCGGTGCCGCAGGTGAACCGCGTGGCGCTGGACCTGCTCGTCGGCATCGACCGGTCCCGCGATACGCTTCTGGCCAACACGCGCCAGTTCGCGCAAGGGCAGGCTGCCAACAATGTGCTCCTGTGGGGCGCACGCGGGATGGGGAAATCCTCGCTCGTGAAAGCCGCCCATGCCGCCGCGCTGGCAGATGCGCCGGGACGGTTGAAGCTTGTCGAAATCCAGCGCGAGGACCTGCCGAGCCTCGGTCGCCTCATGGCGGTCCTGCGATCGGCGGATGCGCGGTTCATCCTCTTTTGCGACGACCTCTCCTTCGACCATGATGACAGCCATTACAAGTCGCTGAAGGCGCTGCTTGACGGCGGGATCGAGGGCCGGCCCGACAATGTGATCTTCTATGCCACCTCGAACCGCCGCCACCTGATGCCGCGCGACATGATCGAGAACGAGCGCAGTTCGGCCATCACCCCGTCCGAGGCGACCGAAGAAAAGGTCTCGCTTTCGGACCGGTTCGGTCTCTGGCTCGGGTTCCATCCCTGCAATCAGGACGAGTATCTCGCCATGATCCGCGGCTATTGCGAGCGGGTGGGGATCGAGATCGACGAGGATACGCTCTGGGCGGAAGCGATCGAATGGCAGCAGACGCGCGGCGCGCGTTCGGGGCGTGTGGCCTGGCAGTATGTGACCGATCTGGCGGGACGTCGTGGCGTGCAACTCGATGTTAGCTGATTACGGCAAACATCTGACCTGAAACGAAAACGGCCCGCCTTCCGGCGGGCCGTTCGTTTTTCCGGGATCCGGACGCGTCAGCGGAAATAGGGCGCCGGGTCGACCGCTTCCGTGCCGCGGCGCACCTCGAAATGCAGCCGCGGCTTGTCGCTCGCGGCCACTGTCGCGATCTGCTGGCCCCGGGCGACCTTGGTGCCCTTGGACACGCTCACATTGTCGACGCGCCCGTAGACCGTCAGGATATTGTCCTTGTGCCGGATCAGCACAATGGTCCCGAGACCCGAGAGCGACGGAGAAATGAGCGCGACCTCGCCGGCCTCTGCGGCCTTCACCGGTTCGCCCGCCTTGGCGCCGAATTCCACGCCCTCGGACTTGGCCGTATAGCCCTCGACCACATTTCCGCTGACCGGTTTGGCGAATTTCGACGAACTGGCCGCCTGCTGGGTCGGGGCGGGTGTGGGTTTCGGCTCCGGCTTGGGCTTGGCGCTTTCCGGCACCGGCACATCGGCGGGCAGGGGTGCGGTTGCACTCGGCGGCGGGGGCAGGGGCGTGCCGCCGCCGGACCCGGGCTGGGTCACGGTGGCCGGCGCGGCGGCGGCGGTGGTCCGCGTGCCGGATTCGGGCACCGGGATCAGGAGTTCCCGGCCCGGCCGCACGGCAAGATCGGGGCCGAGCCCGTTCCAGGAGGCCAGAGCGGTGACCGACACATTGTAAAGCCGCGCGATGCTGTAGGCGGTTTCCCCCGGCTCGACGCGGTGACGGATCGGCTCGATCGCGCCCTCGGGGCCGGAGCCGTTGTTGAACGGGTTCGTCCCCGGCGCGGCCGACGCGCTGTCGATGGCCGCCGTGGCGATCTCGGGCGACCAGGCGGTGCTTGTGCCGGCCACCGTGCCGCCCACATTGCGCGGCAGCACCAGAAGCTCGCCCGCAAGCGGGCTGTAGGTTTCGGGCAATCCGTTGTGGCGGGCCAGTTCGGTCGGGCTGAGGCCCACACGCTGCGCCATGCTGGAGACCGTGTCACCGGACCGGGCCACCATGACCTGATAGGTCGGATAGGTGATGACGCCGCGGCTGTCGGCCGGCGGCCGTTCGGCCGAAGCGGGCGCGGAAGTGCCGCCATACTGGCGCCCGCCCAGCGTGATTCCCTCGTCGGTACATGCGCTCAAAGTCAACAGGGCCGCGGTGGCGATCAGGCCCACGCGGCTGGTCACGATCTCAGTGAAGGTCATGTTGCGCCTCTGTTACTGCTCTGCCCCTGTTGCCGGGGCTTGGTGTCAAACGTCCTCGGCCAGTCCCTCGACAAGCGGCACGAACCGGACGTCTCCTAGGTCTTTATACTCCAAACCGGACTCGGTTTTCACCACTTTAATCAATTGCTGCACGGTATCCGACTGTCCGACCGGCAGAACCATGATCCCGCCGACCCGCAATTGCGCCAGCAGATTGGCTGGCGGATCCTCCGCCGCGGCTGTCAGGATGATGCGGTCGAACGGTGCCTGTTCGGGCAGGCCGCGCGATCCGTCCCGCGCGATCACGGTCACATTGACGAGGCCGAGCCGCTCCAGAAGTTTCGTCGCGGACCGCGCCAGCGGCTTGTGGCGCTCGAGCGAATAGACGCGCCGTGCGAGCGGCGACAGGATCGCGGCCTGATAGCCCGATCCGGTCCCGACCTCGAGCACCTTGCAACGTTTGGTCACATCGAGCGCCTGGGTCATCAGACCGACCACCGAAGGCTGGCTGATGGTCTGACCGCAGGCGATCGGCAGGGGGGTATTTTCGTAGGCGCGGGCGCGGAACAGTCCTTCGAGGAACTGTTCGCGCGGCGTGCGTTCCAACGCGTTCAGCACGGCCGTATCGGTCACGCCGCAGCGGCGCAGTTCGAAGACGAATTGCATGCGCTGTTCGTCCAGCGCCGGATCATCGGAATGCGGGTCGGCCATCATCACGAAGACTAGCCGATCGCGTCCGCAACCGCATCCATCAAATCATGGGCGGTCAGATCGGCGCGCAGCGGTGTGATCGAAATCTCTCCGTCGAGATTGGCGCCCACATCGGTGCCGGGGCCGGGATGGTCGTCCTGCCGCGATCCGGTGACCCAGAGGTAGCGCCGGCCGTTTGGCGCGAGGAACCCGTCCATGCCGAAGCCCGCGGCCGGCCGCTTGCCCTGCCGGGTGGCGCTGGTGCCGGTGACATCGGCGGCGCCTACAGGCGGGAAGTTGACGTTGTAGAACGTGTGATAGGGGTCCGAAGGCCAGATGCCGGCCTTCCAGATCCGTGCGACCGTGTCCGCGCCATACACGCGCGCGGCCTCGAACGGGTCATCGAGGGCCGCCGTGCCGGGGCCCATGAACTGCGACAGGGCGATCGAGGGCACACCGTGCAGCGCCCCTTCCATGGCGCCGCCGATCGTGCCCGAATAAAGCACATTCTCGCCGGCATTGTTGCCCCGGTTCACACCCGACAGGATCAGGTCGGGTCGCGCATCCTCCATCACGTCATGGAGCGCGGCGAGCACGCAATCGGCGGGCGATCCGTCGATGGTGAAGCGCCGGTCGGACAGTTTCTGCAACTGCACCGGCTTGGTGTAGGAGATGCAATGCGCGACGCCCGATTGCTCAAACGCCGGCGCGACCGTCCAGATATCAGCGTCCGGACCGCCAAATTTGCGGGCGATCTCCTCGGCCACGGTCAGGCCGGGTGCCGAGATGCCGTCATCATTGGTGATCAGAATGCGCATCTGCCGAACCCCTTCTGCCGTCCTTGCCTGCCTTCCGACTGTTTAGGCAGGCACGGGCAGCAGGTCCAGAGCCAATGGCCGGTCCTGCTGCCGCAAGGGATCACTCGGCGAGGGTGCCGTCGGCCGTGATGCGGCGCTTGCCGCCCAGATAGGGGTGCAGAACCTCGGGCAGGTCCACGCTGCCATCGGCCTGCTGGCCGTTCTCGAGCACCGCGATCAGGCAGCGCCCGACGGCAAGGCCCGATCCGTTCAGCGTATGGACGAATTCCGGTTTCGCCTCCGCTTCGGGGCGGAAGCGGGCATTCATCCGCCGCGCCTGGAAATCCCCGCAATAGGAGCAGGAGGAAATCTCCCGATAGGTGTTCTGTCCGGGCAGCCAGACCTCGATATCGTGGGTCCGTCGTGCACCGAAACCCATGTCGCCGGTGCACAGCGCCACGGTGCGGTAGGGCAGGCCGAGCTTTTCGAGAATACCCTCGGCGCAGCGCGTCATGCGCTCCAGTTCCGCAAGCCCTGCATCGGGGCGGGTGACCGACACCATCTCTACCTTTTCGAACTGGTGCTGGCGCAGCATGCCGGACGTGTCACGCCCCGCACTGCCGGCCTCGGAGCGGAAACACTGGCTGTGGGCGACATAGCGGCGCGGCAGATAGTCATTGTCGATGATATGGCCGGCCACGAGGTTGGTGAGCGACACTTCGGATGTCGGGATCAGCCACCAGCCATTGGTGGTCTGGTAGCTGTCCTCGGCAAATTTCGGCAACTGGCCGGTGCCGAGCATGGCCTCCTCGCGCACGAGAACGGGTGTCCAGACCTCGGTCAGACCGTTCTCTTCGACATGCGTGTCGATCATGAATTGCGCGAGCGCTCGGTGCAGGCGCACGACCGCGCCCGAGAGCACGACAAAACGCGAGCCCGACAGTTTGGCCGCCGCCTCGAAATCCATCCCGTCCTGCGTGGCGGGCAATTGGTAATGTTCCTGCGGTGCAAAATTGAAGCTGCGCGGCTCGCCCCAGCGGCGGATTTCGACATTGTCCTCTTCGTCGGCCCCGTCCGGCACATCGTCGAGCGGCAGGTTCGGGATTGTCATCAGAAGATCGGTGAGCTTCTGGTCCTCGGCCTTGGCTTCTTCCTCCAGCCGCGCGATCTCGGCCTTCTTCTCGGTCACGAGCGCCCGCAGCCGTTCAAATTCGGCCTCGTCGCCGCGGGCTTTGGCCGCGCCCACCTGCTTGGAGGCCGCATTGCGGTCTGCCAGTGCCTGTTCCGCCGCCGTGATCCGGGACCGGCGGGACGCGTCGATTTCGAGGATGCGGGACGCGACCGGCGCCTCTCCCCGGCGCGCAAGCGCGGCGTCGAACCCATCGGGATTGTCTCGGATCAGTCGGATATCATGCATGGCTTACCCCATTTGCGTGAAAGCGCCGTGCTTATGCCAAAGCCGCGCGCATGTGGAAAGCCGTTTGTTGCGATGCCACCGCCCGTGTGCCGGGCGTGACAGTTGTGCCGCGCGTGCGGCCCCGCATCATTCGTCCGGTTCACCTTGCATTGGATATGCGCCGCCGCTAGTGTCCGCCGCGAAGAAAAACGGGTCGAAGACGGCCCTGAACCCAAGGATAACTGCATGTTTGTTTCCCCTGCCTATGCCCAGGCCGCCGGTGGCGGTGCCGCGGGTCTGACCAGCTTTGTTCCGATCATCCTGATCTTCGCGATCATGTATTTCCTGATGATCCGCCCGCAGCAGAAAAAGATGAAAGAACACAAGGCGATGATCTCCGCGCTGCGCCGCGGCGACCAGATCGTCACCCAGGGCGGGATCATCGGCAAGGTGACCAAGGTCAAGGAAGATAACGAGATCGAAGTCGAGATTGCGCAGGGCATCAAGGTGCGGGTCGTGCAGTCCACGGTCGCGACCGTCCTGAACAAGACCGAAGTGTCCGAGGGCTGACGCCCCCGCAACAGCCTTCGTTTCAACCACACCGGATTGCGAGCCCAATGCTGAACTTCCCATCCTGGAAAAAGGGTCTCATCGTCCTGATCTGCCTGTGCGGCGTGATCTTCGCGATGCCGAACCTTTTCTTCTCGCGTGTCGAACAGGCCAATGACGCCCGCGCGCTGGTCGAGACGGGGGCCACCCTGACCGACGAACAGGCCGCAGCGCTCGACGGATGGCCCGCCTGGGCGCCGTCCTCGCTCGTCAATCTCGGTCTCGACCTGCGGGGCGGGGCGCATCTGCTCGTCGAAGTGGATGTGGAAGGCGTCTATGCGGAGCGGGTCGAAGGCTACTGGCCGGAAGTGCGCGATGCGTTGGGAGCCATGCGCGACACGGTGGGCACCGTCCGCCGCGTCGAAGGCGCGCCGGGCGAGTTGCGGGTTCGGATCGGCAATGCCGAGGCCATGCCGCAGGCGCTCGCCGCCGTCGAGGACCTGTCGCGGCCGGTCGTGTCGTTGACGGGTGCAGGTGCGCGCGACTTCGACGTGACCGCCGACGGCGACGAACTGGTCCTGACCCTGTCGGAGGCCGAACAGATCGCCACCGACGACCGGACCATGCAGCAGAGTCTCGAGATCATCCGCCGCCGCGTGGACGAGGCCGGCACGCGTGAGCCGACGATCCAGCGTCAGGGGGCGGACCGTATCCTGGTGCAGGTGCCCGGCATCGGCTCGGCGGAAGAATTGCTGGCGCTCATCGGCCAAACGGCGAAACTCTCGTTCAACCCGGTCGTGCAGCGCACCTCCGACCCCGACACGCGCCCGGGCATCGGCAACCTGCTGCTGCCGAGCGTCGACGAGCCCGGCTCCTACTATGTGGTGGAGAAACGCGCAGTCGTGACCGGCGAGGAACTGGTCGACGCGCAGCCGAGCTTCGACCAGAACGGCGCGCCTGCGGTCAATTTCCGCTTCAACCCGTCGGGCGGGCGCAAGTTCGGCCAGTATACGGCGCAGAATATCGGGTCGCCCTTTGCCATCGTGCTCGACGAGGAGGTGATTTCCGCCCCCGTCATCCAGAGCCATATTCCCGGCGGCACCGGCATCATCACCGGCCAGTTCACGGTCGAGGATTCGACCCGTCTGGCGGTCCTGCTGCGTGCCGGTGCGCTGCCGGCCGAAATCCAGGTGCTTGAACAGCGCACCATCGGACCCGAGCTTGGCAAGGACAGTATCGAGGCCGGCAAGCTGGCGTCGATCATCGCTTTCGTTGCGGTGCTGATCTTCATGATCCTCGCCTACGGTCTGTTCGGCGTCTTCGCCAATGTGGCGCTTCTGCTGAACGTGGCGATGGTCTTCGCGCTCCTGTCCACCATCGGAGCCACGCTGACCCTGCCGGGGATCGCGGGCATCATCCTGACAATCGGGATGGCGGTGGATGCGAATGTGCTCGTCTTCGAGCGTATCCGCGAGGAACTGAAAGCCGGACGCGGTCCGGCGCGGGCGATCGAGCAGGGCTACGAAAAGGCCTTTTCCGCGATCATCGACGCGAATGTCACCACGCTGATTGCAGCGGTGATCCTGTTTGCTGTCGGCTCCGGTCCGGTGCGCGGCTTTGCCGTGACGCTCGGCTTCGGGATCGTCACCTCCGTCTTCACGGCGATCTGGGTCACACGCCTGATGATCGCCACATGGTTCGCGCGCCGGCGCCCCAAAACCCTGACCGTCTGAGGGAGCACTCACATGCGATTGAAACTGGTTCCCGCCGACACCCATATCGACTTCTTCCGCTTCGCCAAGGCGACCTTCGGCATCTCGATCCTGCTGGTCATCATCTCGCTCGCCCTGCTGCCGACCCGTGGCCTCAACTTCGGGATCGACTTCAAAGGCGGCTCGATGATCACCACGGAAACCCCGGCCGAAGTGCCGGTGGCGGATTATCGTGCCGTGCTGTCGGGGCTGGAGCTTGGCGACTATTCGGTGACCGAGATTGTCGACCCCGCCGCTGCGCTCACCGGTGCGGCCGCCCATTCGATGCTGATCCGCATCGACCAGTCCGACGGCGATCCGGCGATTCAGAATGACAAGATCGTGGCGGTGAAGGACGCGCTGACCGCCGAGATCCCCGAGATCACCTTCCTGTCCACCGAAAGCGTCGGTGCGAAAGTGTCGGGCGAGCTGGTCAAATCGGGCTTTCTGGCCATTGCCCTCGCCGTGGCGGCCATCCTTTTCTACGTCTGGCTGCGGTTCGAGTGGCAGTTCGCGCTCGGCGCGGTGGCCGCACTTGTCCATGACGTGGTGCTGACGCTCGGCATGTTCAGCCTGTTGCAGATCCAGTTCAACCTGTCGATCATCGCGGCGATCCTGACCATTGTCGGTTACTCGCTCAACGATACGGTCGTGATCTTCGACCGCGTGCGCGAGAACCTGATCAAATACAAGTCCCGCCCGCTGCGCGAGGTGCTGAACCAGTCGATCAACGAGACGCTGAGCCGCACGCTCATGACCTCCGCCACTACGCTGGTCGCGCTCATCGCGCTCTATGTGCTGGGCGGAGAGGTGATCCGCGGCTTCACCTTCGCGATGATCTGGGGCGTGATCGTGGGCACCTATTCCACCGTTTTCGTGGCCTCTGTCATCCTGTTGCGGCTGGGTGTGAAGCGCGACTGGTCGAAGCCCGATCCGGCCGCCGCGGGCACACAGTTTGCCGGCGGGGACAGCTGAGCGCATGCGCCTCAACGAGATCAGCTACGAAGGCGGCATTCCGGTCGACAGTTACGGCCCGGGTTTCTTCCGCATCCAGTCGCAGATCCATGAGGGGCCACTGGCGCTGTTGCCCGGCCGGGCGGAAAGCTGGGCCGGTCTGGGCGCGGACGGGGCCTTCCGGCCCTTCCTCGACGCGGCGGGTGACATTGACGTCCTGTTTCTGGGAACCGGAAGCGATCTCGTGCCGTTGGACCCCGAGACCCGCGCCGCGTTCGACGACGTGCAGGTCGGTGTGGAAATCATGGCCACGCCGGTGGCCTGCCGGACCTACAATGTTCTTCTGTCGGAGGGACGACGGATCGCGGCGGCGCTCATGCCGGTCTGACCGGCTTTCATCGCCGCGCAAAGCGCGTATAGTCGCCGCCGGACCTCCGGTCAGACGGCGGCAATGGCACGACAACTTAGAAAAAGAGGGTAAACCATGGCTTTCGAACTTCCCGATCTCCCCTATGCGCATGATGCACTTGCCGACAAGGGCATGTCCAAGGAGACGCTCGAATATCACCACGACCTGCACCACAAGGCCTATGTCGACAATGGCAACAAGCTGATCGCCGGCACCGAGTGGGAGGGCAAGTCGCTCGAAGAGATCATCACCGGCACCTATGACAAGTCGGCCGTTGCGCAGAGCGGCATCTTCAACAACATCTCGCAGCTCTGGAACCACAACCAGTTCTGGGAAATGATGGGCCCGGGTGAGAGCAAGATGCCCGGCGCGCTGGAAGCCGCCCTGAAGGAAAGCTTCGGTTCGGTCGAGAAATTCAAGGAAGAGTTCTCCGCTGCCGGTGCCGGCCAGTTCGGGTCCGGCTGGGCCTGGCTCGTGAAAGACACGGATGGCGGCCTGAAAGTGACCAAGACCGAGAACGGCGTGAACCCGCTCTGCTTCGGCCAGACCGCGTTGCTCGGCTGCGACGTGTGGGAACATTCCTACTATATCGACTTCCGCAACAAGCGCCCCGCCTACCTGTCGAACTTCCTCGACAATCTGGTGAACTGGGAAAATGTCGCCTCGCGTCTGGCCTGAGCCTGACATCGCGACATGCTGATCGAGCCGGGCGCATCGCGTGCCCGGCTTTTTCGTGGGCGGACGGGAAGGGGACCGCGTGAGTGAAGAGCTGAAAGGCTTTCTGGCCATGGTCACGGCGGCCTCGATCTGGGGCCTGTCCTCGATGCTCATCAAGGCGCTCGACCATGTGCCGGCGCTGGAGCTTCTGGCCCACCGCACCATCTGGGCGGCGCTGTTCTTCCTGGGCCTGTTGGCCGTGCAGCGGCGCTTGCGCGCCTTTGCGGGCCTCTGGCACACGCCCAAGGTCACATCGCGGCTGGTGCTTGCGGCCGCGCTCATCTCGGTCAACTGGCTCTGTTTCATACTCGCCGTGCAGAGCGGGCGCGCCCTGTCGGCGAGCCTTGGCTATTACATGTTCCCGCTCGTGGCCGTGTTGCTCGGCCGTGTCGTGCTGGGGGAGCGGTTGCGGCCCTTGCAGGCGGTTGCCGTGGCGCTTGCCGGTCTGGCCGTTGTCAGCCTGACGATCGGGCTCGGTGTCCCGCCCTGGCTGTCTCTCATCCTCGCTACCACTTTCGGGCTCTACGGGCTCATCAAGGCGCGTCTGGCCGTTGGGCCGGTCCTGAGCGTGGGGTTCGAGACCAGCCTTGTGGCACCGCTGTCCGTGATCTTCCTTCTGTCACCCTATGCGACGGGGGGCTTGTTCGGCTGGGATGCGTGGACGATGGGGCTTCTGGTGGCGTCAGGCGTGCTCATCACCGCGCTGCCGCTTATCCTGTTCTCGGCAGCGACGCGACGGCTGCCCTATGGGACAGTCGGGCTGATCCAGTATCTGAACCCGACGCTGCAATTCCTTGTCGCGACGTTTGTTTTTCTGGAACCGGTTCGCCCGGTCCACATGGCGGCACTGGTCCTGATCTGGGCCGGTCTGGCGCTCTATTCGCGCGACATGCTGCGCGCGTCAGCCTCCAGTCGTGCGAAAAGCGCGGGCACGTCGGCGACCGGCGTCAGCAACTGAGCGAAACTCTCATCCGCGAACCCTTCGGCGATCACATGATCGATGAGGGCTAGCAGCGGATCCCAGTAACCGTCCTGATTGAGCAGGTAGACGGGTTTGGCGTGCAGGCCGAGCTGCCGCCATGTCAGAACCTCGAACAGTTCGTCAAGCGAGCCGGGGCCGCCCGGCAGTGTCACGACCGCATCGGCATTCATGAACATGACTTTCTTGCGCTCGTGCATCGTCTGGGTGATGACGAAGCGCGTCAGGTCGGTCTTGCCAACCTCGCGCTGCAGAAGATGGACGGGAATGACCCCGAACGTGTCGGCCCCTGCCGCTTGCGCCGCGCGGGCCACGGCGCCCATCAGGCCGACATCCCCCGCGCCATAGACCAAACGCATGTCGTGCGCGGCGATTTCGCGGCCGAGCTGCTCCGCCATTGCCATATGTGCGGGGTTTTTCCCCGGACGGGACCCGCAATAGACACATATCGACTTGATTTTGTTATCAATCATGTTTTCCTGCCCCGACTTGTTTCATGTCTGGATGTAACGCATCTTGGGGCATGAGGAACAGAGGCGATTGCAGGCCGGTCCCGGCCGGTCGCGCCGCCGAAGTACAAAGGACCGCGTCAAGCGGAAGCAACCATGTCCGATACCCCCCCGCAAAACACGCCGTCCGATCCGCCGAAGGAAAAGCCGCGCAGCATCGTGATCGCCGTGGCGGTCGTGGCCGTTGTGGCCATCCTGATGACCATATTTGTCAGCCGGATCGAGACACGCGACGTGGCGAGCGTCTCCGGTGACAGTGCCGCTGAGACCGGTTCTGACGCGGCACCTGATGCGGGAGCGGGCGCCGTTGATACAGGGGAGACAGCATCGGCAGATGCGGCGGCGGACACAGCCGCTGCGCCGGAGGCGGATAGCGGTGCAGATGGAACGCCCACAGGCTCAGGCGATGCCGACACTGCGTCGGCGCCCGCGGCTGCACCGGATGCCGACGTGACGGGCACGGAACTGGCCGCGGCGACGCCGGCGGACAGTGACAATGCGCCTGCCGCTGCGGATGATGCGCCCGCTGCCGGTGACGCAGAGGCCTCGCCCGCAACGGATGGGCCGGCCACGGCGGATGCGGACGCGGGAGTTGGCGAGGGCGCTCCGGCGGATGCCGCGAGTAGTGACGCAGCAGACGCTGGCGGCAGCGAGGATGTGGCAACGGCACCTGCTGACGACGCCGACAGCGCCGGTGCGGACACGTCCGACAGTGCCGCAGAGGCCACAACTCCGCAATTCGACGTGGTCCGCGTCGATCAGGACGGGTCGGCGGTTATCGCTGGCCGTGCCGCGCCCAATTCGGACGTCACCATCACGCTCGATGGCGAGAATATCGGCACAGTCACATCGGACGCTCAGGGCCAGTTCGTCGCGATTGTCACCACGCCGCCCGGCGAGGACGCTGCCGCGCTCGCGCTGGAACAGACGGACCCGCAGGGCACGGTCACGGCCTCCACGGACCAGATCGTCATCCTGCCGCCGACCGGCCCCGAGCCGGAGGAGGCCCCGACCATTTTCCGCTCCTCAGGAGACGAGATCGAACTGGTGCAGCCCGCCGCCGTGTCGGCGGTCGACCAGATCGTAATCGATTCGATCAACTATGATGAAGAGGGACGCGTCGTTCTGATCGGTCGCGGCAGCCCGGGCCGGTTCGCGCGCCTCTATGTCGACCGCCAGCCCATTGCAGCGGGGCGGATCTCCTCTGACGGTGGCTGGCGCATCGCGCTGAGCGATCTGGCCGCCGGGCGCTACACGATGCGCATCGACGAGGTGGACCGAGAGGGCGCGGTGACCAGCCGCACGGAAACACCCTTCGAGCGCGTCGTGCCCGACATTGCCAAGAAGGCCGTCAGCCTTGCCGGTGGCACGATCACGGTCCAGCCGGGCAACACGCTCTGGGTCATTGCCCGCGACACCTATGGGGCAGGCACCAGCTACACCCAGATTTTCGAGGCCAACAGCGACCGGATCCGCGACCCCGACCTGATCTATCCGGGCCAGATCTTCACCCTGCCGGAGGCGGAAAACGCCCAGTAGGACT
The DNA here is from genome assembly GCF_009833495.1 of Oceanomicrobium pacificus. Taxonomy (GTDB): domain Bacteria; phylum Pseudomonadota; class Alphaproteobacteria; order Rhodobacterales; family Rhodobacteraceae; genus Oceanomicrobium; species Oceanomicrobium pacificus. Next base: position 566,145 of record NZ_WUWG01000003.1, read on the forward strand.
GGTTATTCCGCCACATAGGGCTTAAGTCCGGTCGACGGACCAGAAGACGACCGGGGACAGGTGGCATGAGCGACAATGCGGATATCGCGGCGGAAGAACGCCGCTCGGGTCTCCAGGTCATCCGCAAGGTCATGCCCTATCTTTGGCCCGAGGGGGAGACGGCGATCCGCACCCGCGTGGTGCTGGCGCTCGCGGCCCTTGTGCTGGCCAAGGTCGCGACCGTGGCCACGCCGCTCTTCTACAAAGCTGCCGTCGACGCGCTGGAGCCGACCGGCGACGGGCAGTCGACCGTCTATCTGCTGACGGCCGGTGCGGTCGGGTTTGTCATTGCCTACGGGATGATGCGGCTCCTCGGGGTGGGCTTCAACCAGCTGCGCGACGCGATCTTCGCGCGCGTCGGCCAGCGCGCATTGCGCCAGCTGGCGCTCGAGACCTTTACCCACATCCATGCGCTTTCGCTGCGCTATCACCTGACACGCAAGACGGGCGGGCTCAGCCGGATCATCGAGCGCGGGGTGAAGGGGGTCGATTTCCTTCTGCGCTTCCTGCTCTTTTCCATCGGGCCGCTGGCGCTGGAACTGATCATGGTCGGCGCCATCCTCTTTTTCGTCTTCGGATTTTCCTACCTGTTGGTCGTGGCGATCACGATTGGCCTCTATATCGCCTTTACCTTCAAGGTCACGGAATGGCGGGTGCGGGTGCGACGCCGGATGAACGAGAAGGACACGGATGCCAACCAGAAAGCCATCGACAGCCTGCTCAATTTCGAGACGGTCAAATATTTCTCGGCCGAGGAGCGGGAAGCCACGCGCTACGACGTCTCCATGCAGGGCTATGAATCCGCCGCGCTGACGACCTCCTATTCGCTGTCCTTCCTCAATTTCGGGCAGTCTCTCATCATCACGACCGGTCTCGTCATCATGATGGGCATGGCGGCCGTGGGCGTTCAGAACGGCACGCTGACGGTGGGCGATTTCGTCATGGTCAATGCCTACATGATCCAGATCACCATGCCGCTCAATTTCCTCGGCACGGTCTATCGAGAGATCCGGCAGGCGCTGGTCGACATGAGCGAGATGTTCAACCTGCTCGAACAGCCGCCCGAGGTGACCGACAAGCCCGGCGCGCCGGCGCTGCAGGTGACAGGCGGCGAGATCCGGTTCGACGACGTGTCCTTCAGCTACGACCCCGAACGCCGCATCCTGAACCATCTGAACCTGACGGTCGGCGCCGGAGAGACCGTGGCCGTGGTCGGGGCGTCCGGGTCGGGCAAGTCGACCATCGGGCGGCTCCTCTTCCGCTTCTATGACGTGAATGACGGCCGGCTCCTGATCGACGGTCAGGATGTCCGCGACGTGACCCAGACAAGCCTGCGGGCGCAGATCGGCGTGGTGCCGCAGGACACGGTGCTGTTCAACGATACGATCGGCTACAACATCGCTTATGGCCGCGACGGCGCCAGCGAGGCGGATGTGATCGAAGCCGCGAAAGCCGCGCAGATCCACGATTTCATCTCCGGACTGCCGGAGGGCTATGACACCAAGGTCGGCGAGCGTGGGCTGAAGCTCTCGGGCGGCGAGAAGCAACGCGTAGGCATTGCGCGCACGATCCTGAAGAACCCGCCGATCCTTCTGCTGGACGAGGCCACATCCGCCCTCGACAGCGAGACCGAAGCCGGCATTCTCGGCAGCCTCAAGGCGATGGGGCAGGGACGGTCGGTCATCACCATTGCGCACAGGCTCTCGACCGTGGTCGACAGCGACCGGATCTATGTGCTCGACCGGGGCGAGGTGATCGAGACCGGCACCCATGCCGAACTGCTCGCCGCGGACGGGCGCTATGCCACCATGTGGCACCGCCAGCAGGCGGAAGAGGATGATGCCGCACCGCCGCTGACCGTGGCCTGACGCCTATTTTACCTCAGCGGCGCGTCCGGTCCCAGACCATGTCCGACAGGCGCGGGTCGGCGGTGAAGGTTTCGCGGGGATATTCGATCCAGAGCCTGGGATGATCGCGCATGGCGACGATGCCCGATGCGCCGATGCGGATGCGCCAGGATTGCACGCGCACGGGGCGCGGTCGGGCAAAGCCCGCGCATGTCAGAAGTGCCAGATTGCGGCCGCCCTCCGGATCACGGACGGACCGGTAGGCGATCAGTTCCGCGCCTGCCGCACGGGCCGTGTCTGCCAGTGCCTGACAGGCCTCGTAGCGCACCGGATCGGTCCAACTGTCCGTATCCGCATCCAGCGGGGGCTGGGTCAGGTCGAGTGCGGCCGGTGTCGCCAGTGCGGCCGCGAAGGCCGTATAGTCGGCGGCATTGTCGGGAAAAGGCGTTGCCGGGCTCTCTGCATAGAATAGCAGCCGGTAGAAACACATCTCCGCCACCGCGACCTCGACCGCTGCCGCCCCATACCAGACGCCGGGCGTCAGTCCCGCCCGCCGGAACCGCGAGCCATATGGGTAGGGACGGTGCCGGAAGGGCGTATAGAGCAGATAGTCGAGATGCCGGCACGCTTCGGGCACCGGCGGTTTCACCTCGTCGAGGATCTCCTCCAGCACCGCCTGTTCGGCCAGACTGTCGCAGATTTTCTGGGTGGAAACCGCATGCTGCGCCTCGACCATCCGCCAGGCATCGCCCCGGAAGGGGCGGACCTCAGACCGGAGCGCGTCGGGCGTCCAGGTAGGTGACGACATCCACAAGCCCCTGCACGGTTGCGATATGGGCGGCCGGAACCGCGCCGATGGCACTGTTGGGGGCCGTCATCCAAGCGCGGGCCACGGCCTCGTCCCCGCCGGTGATCGCATCGAGCGACCGGAACGCGCGGACGAGCAGCGCGGAAAGCTCAAACGGTTTGGTGCCTTCTTCCAGCAGCGCATCGCCCCGCCGCAGGCGGGAGATGGTGGCCTCCGAGACGCCGACGATAGCCGCGACCTGACGGCCAGACAGGCCGAGCCGGTCCGCGGCGCGAAACACGGTTTTCGTCAGGACGGCACTACGGCTCGGGGCCGCCGGGGCGATATCATGGTGAACCATCGGCTCCTCCTTCATGTGAAAATATAGCTCAAAAATATTTCACATGCAAGTCTGGGGCGTCACGGCAGACATGCATGGCCCCGCATGTCGGGTGACATGCGGGGCCAGAGTTTTACGCCACTGCGTGGCCGCTATTCGGCGGCGCGGGGAGGGGTGATCAGGTCGGCAATCTGGGCTGACTCGATCCAGTTCACATCTTCCGGTTCGTGATTGCGCGCGGCCTTCTTGAGGCGGCGGTCCCGCGCGACGCGGCTGTCGCGGCCCGAGCGCACCGCGTTCAGCCAGTTGAAGAAGCTGCGGACGAACGCCCCGATCCAGACCCGCACCGCAAGCAACGCCGGCGTGACGATCAGCGTCAGGATGGTCGCAAGTCCCAGCCCGAAGACCACCGCTGTGGCCAGCTGTTTCCACCAGAGTGCGGTGGGCGCATCGATCGTGTAGCCGCCGCCGAAAAAGTCGAGCGACACGCCGAACATCATCGGCGTCAGGCCGGCCATGGTGGTGATCGTGGTCAGGAGCACCGGACGGATGCGCGCCTCGGCGGTGCGGACGATCGCCTCCAGCCGCGGCATGTAGCGCGCATATTCCTGATAGGTGTCGATCAGAACGATATTGTTGTTCACCACGATCCCCGCCAGCGCGACGATCCCTGTGCCCGTCATGATGACGGAGAATGTCTGGTCCATCACCAGCATCCCGATCAGCACGCCCGTCACCGACATGATGACCGCGAGCAGCACCAGCACCGAGTTGTAGAAACTGTTGAACTGCGCCAGCAGGATCACGAACATCAGGCCGAGCGCGCCGGCAAAGGCGACCTGAAGGAAGGCCAGCGATTCCGCTTCGTCCTCCGCATCTCCGGTCCATTCCCAGGCGATGGAGTCAGGCAGGTCCGCGGTTTCCAGCCATTCGGTCAGTTCCGCCTTCTTGTCGTTCGGGATCACACCTTCCTGCACGTCCGATTTCACAAGGAAATAGCGGCTGCCATCGACGCGGTCGATCTGTGCCAGCTTCGGCACCGGTTCGCGGGTGATGAAGTTGGAGAGCGGCACCAGCCCGCTCGAGGTGCGGACCCGCAACGTGTCGAGGGTCGAGAGGAGTCGGTCCTCTTCGGGCAGGCGCACGCGGATGTCGATTTCCTCGTCGGACGTGTCGGTGCGCATCGTATCGAGTGTCAGGCCGCGGGTGACAAGCTGCACCATCGCGCCGACGGTGGCCACGTCCGCGCCGTAACGTCCGGCCTTTTCCACGTCCACGTTGATCTGCCAGTCGATGCCGGGCAGGGGACGCGAATCCTCCACATCCTTGAGCCCGTCGAGACCGTCAAAATAGGCGCGCGCCATGGCGGTCGCTTCGAGCAGGTCCTCCCAGTTGGTGCTCTTGAGCCGCAACTGGAGCGGCTTGCCGCTCGCCGGACCCATTGCGGCCTCGGAGATTTCAGCCTCGATGCCCGGGATCTGCTGCAGCCGTTCGTTGATATTGGCCAGAATGGCCTTGCCCTTGCCATCCTCGCCCAGATCGTCGCGCTGGTCCCAGGGGAACAGCTCGATCTGCACCTGACCGACCGCATCGAGCGGCGTCGAGGCCCCGCCGGTATTCTGGTTCAGGCCACCGGAGCCGGCGAAGGCGAAGATCGACCGCACACCCGGCTCGTTCTGGATTTCCGCTTCCACGGCCCGGACCATCTGGTCCTTTTCCTCCAGCGAAAGGTTGCCGCGCGCCCGCACATAGGCAATCGCCCGCTCCGGTTCGGTTTCCACGAAGAATTCGACGCCGTTGTTGTTCTCGCCGAAATAGCCGAACACGCTGACGATGAAAAAGACCGTTGCGCCGACCGCGACGAAGGGCATGACCGGATTGCCCGACAGGAAGTGGATGAACCAGCCGAAGGGGCTGCGGCGGTAGCCGGCCTGACCCACGGCTTCGCGCCGCGGTCCGTGCAGCGACCCGCCGGTGACCGACAGGGCGACAAGGCCGACGATGGCCAGAAGGAGCCCCGGCAGCACGCCGATCCGGAAGGACAGGATCAGCCCGGCAAAAACGGTTGCGGCGGCCAGCAGCCAGAGCGGCAGGCGGATCCAGAAGGGCAGGCCCGCCCGCAGGCGGTCGGATGCATGTTCGAAGCTGCGGCTCAACCGGCCGGCCACACCGCCCACCACCGGCAGGAAGATCAGCGCCACGACCAGCGAGGCGGACAGGACGAAGATCAGCGTCACCGGCAGGTTGCCCATGAACTCGCCGGCCACGCCGGGCCAGAAGAGCATCGGCAGGAAGGCGCAAAGCGTCGTCGCGGTGGAGGAGACGATGGGCCAGAACATGCGTTTCGCGGCAGACGCATAGGCCCGCATCGGGCCGACCCCGCGCGAGATTTCCTTGTCGGCATATTCGACGACCACGATCGCCCCGTCGACGAGGATCCCCACAGCCAGGATGAGGCCGAACATGACGATGTTCGAGATCGACATGTCGAACACGGCCAGCAGCGCGAAACAGAGCAGGAAGGATGTCGGAATGGCAAAGCCCACGAGCAGCGCCGAGCGCGTGCCGAGCGACGCCAGCACAACGATCATCACCAGCGCGATGGCGGTCAGCACCGAGCCTTCGAGCTGGCTCACCATGCTCTGCACCTCGCTCGACGTGTCCATCGAGAAGCCGACCCGCACCGCGTCCTTCAGTTCCTGCGGCCAGTCGGCAACCGAGGCCTCGACCGTTTCACGCACCAAAGCGGACGTATCGATGACATTGAAACCCTTGCGTTTGACCACCTGCAGCGCGACCGTGCTTTCGCCATTGTAGCGCGCCGTTCCTTCGGCATCTTCGAAGGTGAGGCGGATATCGGCCAGTTCGCCCAGCGTGATGACGCGGTCGCCATTGACCTTCACGGGCAGCGCATAGACGTCCTGCGCATCCTTGAAACTCGACGGGATCTTGACCGAGAAAGCGCCGGATTCGGTTTCTACCTCGCCTGCGGCGATCAGCTGGTTGTTGTTTGTGACAACATTGATCAGCTCGCCAGCGGTGACGTTGTAGGCTTCGAGCCGCAGCGGGTCGATCAGCACCTCAAGCATCTCGTCGCGATGGCCGGCCAGACCGGCCTCAAGCACCGGTGCCAGAGCTTCGATATCGTTCTGCAGGTCCTTGGCCACGCGCAGGAGCGTGCGCTCCGGCACCGCGCCGGAGAGCGAGATCACGAGGATCGGAAATTCCGAGAAGTTGATCTCGTTGATCGAATATTGCCCGATCCCTTCGGGCAGGTCGGCCTCCGCCTGGTTCACGCGGTCACGTACTTCGGCAAGCGTGGCCGCGCGGTCCCAGCCGAATTCGAATTCGAGCGCGATGCCGCCATAGCCTTCGGCCGCGGTCGCGCTCATCGTTTTCAGCCCTTCGAGGTCGCGGAGCTTCGTCTCCAGCGGGCGGACGATCAGCTTCTCGCTATCCTCGGCGGAAATGCCGGGGTAGGGGACAGAGACGAAAAGAGCCGGAATTTCGATATCCGGCTCCCCTTCCTTGGGCAGGCCCGTATAGGCCAGAACCCCCGCCCCGATGGACAGGAGCACCAGCGCCATGATCATGCGGGCATTGTGTGACGCCCAGTCGACGATCCCTTTCATCAGCCGTCTCCGCGCAGGGTGACATCGATCGCCCGGCCATCGGTCACGAAGTCCTGACCAACGACGATCACATCGACCTCGTCCGGCAGGCCCGAAACCCAGATGCCGTCGGCCGCGTCGCGGATCACCGACACTTCGTTGAACCGTGCCACCCCATCCACGTCGATCCGCACGCCGAGCCGCCCGTTATCGTCGAGCGTCAGGGCCGATTGCGGCAGCAGATGGGCCTTCACCCCGTCGAGCGGGATCATGATTTCGGCGGTCGATCCGTCGCGGATCAGCCCGTCGGGGTTGTTCACCTCCACCTCGATGCGGAAGGTGCGGGTCTGCGCATCGGCTGACCGCGAGGCGAAGGTGACGATGCCGGTCACATCCTCGCCCGAAATAAGCCGCCCGGCCGCCGGTCCGCCCACGCGGATGCCGCTGATATCCTTCTCCGGAACGAAGCCCACAAGCTTGATCCGGCTCAGGTCGAGAATGGTCGCGCAGGCGCTGCCGGGCTGCAGAAGCTGGCCGAACTCGGCCGTGTCGCTTTCCAGAAGCCCGTCAAAGGGCGCGGTGATCTGCAGGCGGGCAATGTTCTTCTCCGCCTGTTTGACGGCGGCCTGCGCGCTTTCCAGCTGCGCCTTGCGGGCAATCGCGGCCGTCTCGGACGTGAAACCACGTTCGACCAGCTTCGCGGAGGCGGTATTGTTGGCCTCGGCCTCGACCAGTCGGGCGCGCGCCTCGGCCAGTTCGGCCGGCTTGGTGCCCTCATCCAGTTCGCACAGAAGCTGGCCTTTCTCGACACGCGAGCCCTTGCGGGTCGGCTCGGAGATCACCAGTCCGGTCGTTTCAGCCAGCACATCGACGCGGCGCACGGCCTCGGTCCGGCCGCGCAGAACGATGCCATTGTCCACGGTGCGCGCTACCGAGGTCATGGCAACGACGGAAACCGGCGGATTGTCCTCGTCGGGTGCGTTGATGACCGTCTCGTCCACGACCTCGACCACATCTTCCCCGGCAGCGAACGCCCGCAGCGCGTCGCGTTCCATGACCACGAAATAGAGGGTCAGGGCGACAAGGGCCGCGGTGATGAGGGGCAAAATCTTCATGGCGCGCTCCGTCGGATTTGCATCGGATTGGCATCTCACTTCCGCCCTGCGAACTTACCGGCGGGTAAAATATGCTACGGTAGATAGAGCCGGTTGGACCTGTCTACAAGCGCGGGCTGCGAAAAAAGACGCAAGGTCAGCCTGTTATGCAACGGTCAATCAGGGCATAAGGATCAGGCAATTCCGGTTCGCGCAGGCGTCCGGATTCTACAATGTCGGGGGGAGCCATGTCCACGCAAAGCACATTGTCGAAAAAGGCCGCCGTGGCCGGGGCGCAGGCGCCGGACACGCCCGCCCGCAAACCTATGACCGTTCCGGACTTCCGCGCCCGCAAGGGGCAGGAGCCGCTCGTCTGCCTGACCGCCTATACCGCCCATGTCGCACGGATCTGCGATGAAACGGCGGACATGCTGCTGGTGGGGGACTCGCTCGGCATGGTCATTCACGGGATGCCGAACACGCTCGGCGTCACCTTGGAACATATGATCATGCACGGGCAGGCGGTGATGCGTGGCGCGCAGGCCGCGCTCGTTGTCGTCGATCTGCCCTTCGGCAGTTTCGAGGAAAGCCCCGAGACGGCGTTCCGCAATGCCGCGCGGGTGGTCAAGGAAACCGGCTGCACGGCGGTGAAGCTCGAAGGCGGGCGCGACATGGCGCCGACGATCCGGCATCTGACCCGCCGCGGCATTCCGGTGATGGCCCATGTCGGCCTGATGCCCCAGCAGATGAACACCGCAGGCGGTTTCCGAGCCGTGCGCGCCGAGGACCAGTGGGACGATGTGATCGCTGATGCCAAGGCGGTGGAGGAAGCCGGCGCATTCGCCGTCGTGATCGAAGGCGTGGCGGAACCTCTCGCCGCCAAGATCACCCGCAGCTTGACCATTCCGACCATCGGGATCGGGGCATCGGCGGAATGTGACGGGCAGATCCTCGTCTTCGAGGACATGATCGGCCTCTTCCCCCGCGTGCCGACCTTCGTGAAGCGCTATGGCAACATGGAAGAGATGATGCGCGACGGTGTCACCCGCTATGCCGAAGAGGTCCGCGCCCGCCGCTTTCCCGGTTCCGAACATACCTATAGCGCCAAAAAATAGCGTCAGATCAGGGTTGGAATCTGCCGCGCAGGCGGGCTAGGTTCCGCCAGCCCTGCAAGGAGAGACGGTGTGAGCGAGACTGATTCCTTTATCGACGAGGTCAGCGAAGAGGTGCGGCGCGAGCGGCTTTACGGCCTGATGCGCAAATATGGCTGGATTCCGATCCTGCTGGTGCTGCTGATCGTCGGCGGGGCAGCCTATAACGAATGGCGCAAGGCATCGATCCAGAGCGCGGCCGAAGCCACCGGCGACGCCATGCTGGTCGCCATCGTGGCCGAGGATGCAGCCGCACAGGCCGATGCTTTTGCCGGTATCGCGGCCGAGGGTGGCCCGGCGGCGATCATTGCCCGCCATCAGGAAGCCGCGGCGCGCATCCAGGCGGATGACTTGACGACAGCCACGGTTCTGCTGACCGCACTGGCCGAAGATGCGGAGGCGCCGGTCATCTATCAGGATCTGGCGCTCTTCAAGCTGGTGCTGATCGACGGGGAAGACATGGATCCGGCCTATCGCGATGCGGCCTTCGACCGGCTGACCGGACCGGACAGCGCCTTCCGCCTGCTCGCCATGGAACAGCGTGCGGCTTTCAACGCCGCCGAAGGCGACACGGACGCAGCGCTTGCGGAACTGGCCCTGATCCTTGATGATCCGCAGACCACCAACGGCCTGCGTTCGCGGGCCCAACAGATGATCATCGCTCTGGGCGGCAGTCTCCCCGAGACAGGTTTGCCCGAAACCAGTGACGGCTAAGGAACCGAGGGGAACCGGCATGGGGCGACAGAAGAGCCTTTGGCGTCTTGCGGCCGGCCTGTGCATGGCCGCACTCGTGGCCGGCTGTGCCGAACGCGAACCGCGTCTGCCCGGCGAGCGCCAGTCGATCCGTCCGGCCGACACCGCGGACGGAGAGACGCGCAGCGTCGGGATTTCCTTGCCATCGCAGCGGGCGAATGCCAGTTGGACCCATGTCAATGGCAGCCCCAGCCACACGATCACCCATCCCGCGCTGAGCGCATCGCCCCAGCAGGTCTGGTCGGTCGATATCGGCACCGGCAGTTCCAAACGCACCCGCCTGATCACCACGCCCGTCGTGGCCGACGGCCGGATTTTCGTGATGGATGCGGCGGGCCAGATCACGGCCGTCAGCCGGAACGGGCAGCTGCTCTGGACGATCAACGCAACCCCGGCCGGAGAGGATCCGATCGCCGGTTTCGGCGGCGGCTTTGCCTATGCAAACGGCCGGCTCTTCGCGACGACCGGTTTCGGGCAGGTTCTGGCGATCAACCCGGCCTCGGGCGCCGTGGTCTGGCGCCAGCAGCTCGATGCACCGGTGCGCAGTGCGCCGGTCGCGGCAAATGGCGTCGTCATCGCCGTGTCGCGCGATGATGTGGCCCATGCGCTCGATCAGGGTGACGGCCGCGTGGAATGGATCGTGCCGGGTGCCGTCGGCGGTGCGGGCCTGGTCGGCGGGTCGAGCCCCGCCGTGCGCGGGCCGCTTGTCGTGCTGCCCTACAGTTCCGGCGAACTGGTGGCGGCGCTGACCCGCAACGGGCTGCAGGTGTGGAACAACGAAGTGTCCGGCGCGCGGCGCGGGCTTGTCCGCGGGCTTGTGGGCGACATTTCCTCCGATCCAGTCATCAATTTCGATACGGTCTATGCGGCCAACCAGGCGGGGCAGCTTGTCTCCATCAATCGCCGGTCGGGCCGCACCAACTGGGCCATCACCGAGGGGGCGATGGGGCCGGTCTGGCCGGTCGGCGGCTCGATCTTCTTCATCTCCGACGAGGCCGAGTTCATCCGCGCGAGCGCCGCGACCGGCGACCGGATCTTCACCACCCGGATGACCGAATATTTCGACAGCAGGAAACGCAACCGCGCGGTGACCTATTTCGGCCCGGTTCTGGCCGGTGGTCGGTTCTGGATCGCGGCTTCCGACGGTGTCCTGCGCGGCTTCAGCCCGGCCAACGGCGCGCTCAACGCCCAGCTGCCGGTGCCCGGCGGTGCGGCCACCGCGCCGGTGGTGGCGGGCGGGCTGATGTTCGTCGTCTCCGCAGACGGTCAATTGATCGCTTTCCAATAGGGTCGGAACAGGCTATGTGAGCCGCTTTCGCGGCCGGATCCGGCCCAACAACAGAGGCTTTCAGGTTCCCATGTCTTTCACACTGGCCATTGTCGGACGCCCCAATGTCGGGAAATCGACCCTGTTCAACCGTCTTGTCGGGCGGCGGCTGGCGCTGGTCGACGACCAGCCCGGTGTGACCCGCGACCTGCGCGAAGGCGCGGGCCGGATCGGAGCGATGAAATTCACCGTGATCGACACGGCCGGGCTGGAAATGGCCAAGGACGAGAGCCTGCAGGGCCGGATGCGGGCGCTGACCGAACGAGCCGTTGCCATGGCCGATGTGTGCCTCTTCCTTGTCGACGCGCGTGCCGGTGTGACCCCGGCGGACGAATATTTCGCCGAGATCCTGCGCAAGGCCAATGCCCGCGTGATCCTTGCCGCCAACAAGGCCGAAGGCCGCGCAGGCGAGGCCGGTGTCTATGATGCCTATGCGCTGGGGCTGGGCGAGCCGATTGCGCTGTCTGCAGAACATGGCGAGGGTCTGGGGGACCTGCACCGTGCGCTGGAGCCTTTCGCGCTCGAATTTGCCGACCGCGCGGTGGAACCCGAGACCGAGATCATCCTTGACGATGAGGAGGATTTCGACCCGGACGCGCAGGTGTCCCGCGACCCGAAGAAGCCGATCCAGATCGCGGTCGTCGGTCGCCCCAATGCCGGAAAATCGACCCTTATCAACAAGATCATCGGAGAAGACCGGCTTTTGACCGGACCCGAGGCCGGGATCACGCGCGACAGCATTTCCGTCAACACCGACTGGAACGGGCAGGCCTTCCGGATCTTCGACACGGCGGGCATGCGCAAGAAGGCCAAGGTGCAGGAGAAGCTTGAAAAACTCTCGGTTGCCGACGGTCTGCGCGCGGTCAAGTTTGCCGAGGTGGTGGTCGTTCTGCTCGACGTTCAGGTGCCCTTCGAGCAGCAGGATCTACGCATCGCCGATCTCGCCGAACGCGAGGGGCGGGCGGTCGTGATCGCGGTCAACAAATGGGATCTCGAGGACGAGAAGCAGGAAAAGCTGCGCTCTCTGCGCGAGCAGTTCGAGCGGCTGCTGCCGCAATTGCGGGGCGCGCCGATGGTCTATGTGTCGGCGATGACCGGCAAAGGGCTCGACAAGCTGCAGGAGGCCATACTGTCCGCCCATGATGTGTGGAACCGCCGCGTGCCGACCTCGCAGCTGAACCGCTGGCTCGCCGATCAGGTCGCGGCCCATCCGCCGCCCGCGCCGAGCGGCCGCCGTATCCGCATGCGCTACATGACGCAGGCCAAGACCCGGCCGCCGACATTCGTCGTCTTCACCTCGATTCCGGATGAAGTGCCTAAAAGCTACAACCGCTTTCTGGTCAACGGGTTGCGGCGCGACTTTGACATGCCGGGAACGCCGATCCGGCTGTTCCTGCGCGGCGGCAAGAACCCCTATGAGGCGAAGGCCAAGAAGCGCAAGATTCACTGACGGGCGCGACAGCGCCCGCAACGTTGCCGATCGGTTTGACAGGTATCAGAGAAGCGTGATCAGCCGCACGGCTTCCGTTGACGGGTCGGTCAGACGCGCGCGATCCTCGCCCGGATGGAAGCGCGCGCGCAGAGCGGTCGGCATCGGTTCCGGCTCGAAGGTCAGCACATCGGGGCCGATCTTGTCATTTTCCGCTGCATAGGCATCGATGACCGCCCGCGCGGCGGCTTTCGACATGCCATAGGCGGTGTGGAACTTGCCCCGCGCGGCATCGTGGGTGACGAAAAGCGCTTTTGATCCATCCCGCGCCCGCAGAAGCGGGTCGGTCATGGTGATGAGCCGCTGTGTCGCGCGCCCGTTGACCGCCCAGCAGCGGTCGAGATCCTTGTCGCCCACATGGCCCACGGGCGCGAGCGGCGCGGCATGGGCGGCAGCGTGCACGAGCAGGTCGAGCCCGCCCCAGCGGTCGTGAATGGCCTTGCCCATCCGCTGCAATCCACCTTCGTCGGTCAGGTCGAGGGGCAGGAGTGTGGCCTGGCCACCGGCGCCTTTGATCTCGTCGTCCAGTTCTTCCAGACCGCCTACCGTGCGCGCGAGCGCAATCACATGCGCGCCTTTTGCGCCCAGGTCCCGCGCCACCGCATAGCCGAGCCCGCGCGACGCACCCGTGACCAGCGCCACCTTGCCGTTGAAATCACGCATCAGGCCGGTTCCTTGACCTTGAAACCCTTGTCGATCATGTCGGTCGGCTTGACCGGATAATCGCCGGAGAAACAGGCGTCGCAGAATTGCGGATCAGCCGAGTCGCGGCCGCCTTTCTGGCCGCAGGCCCGGTAGAGCCCGTCGAGCGACACGAATTTGAGGCTGTCGACGCCAAGGTGGGCGCGCATCTCGTCCTCGGTCATGGTGGAGGCGAGGAGCTTGTCCTTCTCCGGCGTGTCGACCCCGTAGAAACAGGGCCACATGGTCGGCGGGGAGGCGATGCGGAAATGCACCTCGCGCGCACCGGCATCGAGGATCATGTCCTTGATCTTGCGGCTGGTGGTCCCGCGCACGACCGAGTCATCCACAAGGATCACCCGCTTGCCCTTGATCAGCGCACGGTTGACGTTCAGCTTCAGCCGCACGCCCATATTGCGGATCTGCTCGGTCGGCTCGATGAAGGTCCGGCCCATATACTGGTTGCGGATGATGCCCATTGCATAGGGAATGCCGCTTTCCTGGCTGTAGCCGATGGCCGCTGGTGTGCCGCTGTCGGGCACCGGGCAGACAAGGTCCGCCTCGACCGGGTTTTCCTTCGCCAGTTCAACGCCGATGCGGCGGCGCGTCTCGTAGACCGAATGGCCGCCGATCACGCTGTCGGGGCGCGAGAAATAGACATATTCGAAGATACAGAAGCGCGGCTTGATCGGGTGGAACGGGTGGAAACTTTCCACCCCCTGGGCGGTGCAGATCACCATCTCGCCCGGTTCGATCTCGCGCACGAATTCCGCGCCGATGATATCGAGCGCGCAGGTCTCCGACGACAGGACCCAGCCATCGCCGAGTTTGCCCAGCATCAGCGGGCGCACGCCGCGCGGGTCACGCACGCCGATCAGCTTGGAACGGGTCATGGCGACGACCGAGAAAGCGCCTTCGACGCGGCGCAGCGCGTCCTTGATCCGCTCGGAGATGTTGTTCTGGATGGAGCGCGCCATCAGGTGAATGATGCATTCCGTGTCCGACGAGGACTGGAAGATCGACCCGCGCTCGATCAGTTCCTGCTTCAGGCTGTCGGCATTTGTCAGGTTGCCATTGTGCGCGATGGCGCACCCGCCGACGGAAAATTCCGCGAAGAGTGGCTGCACGTCGCGGATCGCAGTCTGGCCCTTGGAGCCGGATGTGGAGTAGCGGACATGCCCGATCGCAAGCTGGCCGGGCAGGCTGTCCATCAGCGAGGCTTTGGTGAAATTGTCGCGCACATAGCCGAAACGGCGGGCGGAGTTGAAACCGACGTCCGGATCGTAGCTGACGATGCCGCCCGCTTCCTGTCCGCGATGCTGGAGCGCATGGAGCCCGAGGGCCACGAAATTGGCTGCATCCTGCACGCCGACGACACCGAAGATGCCGCATTCCTCGTGCAACTTGTCATCGTCGAACGGGTGGGCGGGAAGCGCGCGATCGGCGTCTGGCATGGAGTGCCTCATAGCTCAGGTCTTCGTGCCGCGCTTATAGATGGCGCGGCCCCCGGTGTCACCCGCCAGATTGCGGTTTTGTGACGCGCCGGATGCGGTCCGGCGCGTCCCATGGATCAGGCGTCCGTTTCGGTGGTTTCCGGCTCGCCGCATCCGGCGACCAGAACGCCGTAACGCTCTTCCAGCCAGGTTGGTGCGTCTTCCGGGATGCTCTCGTTCAGTGTTGCCTGAAGCGAGGCGAAAATCTCTTTCGAGCGGCTGTCTTCGACCTGCGGGATGCCGTCGCCGGCGGACAGGAAATTCTCGTAGAGCAGCAGCCCGATGGCGACCAGAAGCGCGCCGCGCGCCACACCGAAAAGCAGGCCGAAGCCGCGGTCGATGGAGCCAAGCGCGGAGTTCTGCACCGCGCCCGACAGGAGCGGGGTGAAGATCGAAATCAGCACCAGCGCGACGGCAAAGACCACCGCGAAGGCCGCGAAGATTGACAGTTGGCAGGATTCGGCGATGAAATCCCGCAGGAAGGGGATCTCGCGCACGAACGGTTCGGCCATGGGTGCGAAGAAATAGGCTGCAATAGCGGCCCCGACCCAACCGGCAATGGACAGCAACTCCCGAACCAGACCACGTGAAAACGCCAACAGGGCAGAAATTGCCACGATCAGCAGCACCACGCCGTCGACTATCGTGAAACCTTCCATGCGTCCCTCATTCCTTATTCTGGCTGTTCATGTTTCCGAAACACCGTTCGATGAAACTGGCCAGATCGTTTGTTTGTTCAATCCGCATATCGGATTCGGACAGCGATTTCATCCGCAAAGGCGCAAAAGCGGTTGAAAAACCCAGTTTTTCGGCTTCCCGAAGCCGTGTATCGGCCTGCGCGATCGGCCGAAGCCCACCGGACAGGCTGATTTCACCGCAAAAGACGGTGTCTGCGGGCAGGGGGTGATCCTCCCGCGCGGAGATCAGCGCCGCACTTACCGCCAGATCGGCGGCGGGCTCTGTGACCTTCAGGCCACCCGCGACGTTGAGGTAGACATCGCAGCCGCCGAAACCGATGCCGCAGCGTGCCTCGAGCACCGCAAGGATCATGGCCAGCCGTCCGCTGTCGACGCCGACAACTGTCCGGCGCGGTGTCGCGAGCGGCGAGGGCGCGACGAGCGCCTGTATCTCCACAAGCACGGGCCGCGTGCCCTCGATCCCGGCAAAGACGGCCGAGCCGGACGTGACCGTGTCGCGCTCCGCAAGAAACAGGGCCGACGGGTTCCCGACCTGCGCCAGCCCGCCGCCCGTCATCTCGAACACGCCGATCTCGTCAGCCGGGCCGAACCGGTTCTTCACCGCGCGCAGAATGCGGAACTGGTGGCCGCGCTCGCCCTCGAAATAGAGGACCGTGTCGACCATATGTTCCACGACGCGCGGTCCGGCGATCTGGCCGTCCTTGGTGACATGGCCCACAAGGATGATCGAGACGTTCCGCTTCTTGGCGAACTGGGTCAGCTCATGCGCTGCGGCGCGAACCTGGCTCACCGATCCGGGGGCGCTGTCCACATGGTCGGCCCACATGGTCTGGATCGAATCGATAATGGCAAGCGCGGGCCGTTCCTCGTCCAGCATGGTCAGGATGTCGCGCAGATTGGTTTCTGCCGCCAGTTTCATCGGCGCGTCCGCGAGGCCGAGCCGCTGGCCGCGCATGCGCACCTGTGCGGCCGCTTCCTCGCCCGAGACATAGACGACCCTGTTGCCCGCCCGCGCGAAGGCCGCCGCGGCCTGCAAGAGGATCGTCGATTTGCCGATGCCGGGATCGCCGCCGAGCAGGATGGCCGAGGCTGGAACCAGCCCGCCGCCGAGCACACGGTCGAACTCCTCCATGCCCGAGCGGGACCGCGGCAGCGGCGCATCGTCTGCGGACAGATCGCTCAGCGCGACGCGGTTGCCCCTTTGGGCGCCCAGCGTCTTCTTGGCAGGGCCGGCCGCGAGCGGGGCCTCTTCCTCGATGGTGTTCCATTCGCCACAGGCGTCGCACCGGCCCGCCCATTTGGAATAGCGGGCGTTGCAGTTGGAGCAGACGAAGAGTTTCTGGGCTTTGGCCATATGGGCGATCCTGATCCGTCAGAGCGCCCAACCGAACACGAGCGCCAGCGCGAAGGCAAGCTGCATCGCCGGGAAAGCGCGGTTCCAGCCCCGCTCCAGCCAGAGCGCGACAAGCGCCACGGGCGCGAGAAGCGCGGCGCAGATACGGCCGAGCGAGAAAGCCTCCACCCCCAGCGCCGCCATGATCGCAAGTGTCAAAAGAGCGGCAACACCGTGGGCGATCCGCAACCCGCCGCGCTGCCGCCAGGTTTGAAGTCCGGACCAGAGGAAGGCGCAGAAAACGCCCATCGCGATGACGAGCCCGAAGAGCAGGTTGAAAAGCGTCATCGCCGCACCTGCCGCATGGTGGCAAAGGTGAGCAGGATCGATGCCAGCACACAGGCCGTGAACAGGTAGAGGCCCCAGCCCGGTTCCACCCGCCCGACACCGACGCCCTTGGCCAGCACGATATAGACCGCGATCAGGAACATGTCCGCCATCGAGAGTTTGCCGAGAAGCGCCAGAAGCGGCAATGCGCGGCGTGTCAGCAGCCGGAAATGCACGCCGGACAGCATCAGTGTCTTCAGGATCGGAAACACCAGCGCGAAAGCGGCGACGATCACCGCCAGCGCCACGTCACTCTGCCAGAGCGTGCGCAAGCCCGACAGCACCGTGATCTGCGACGTGCCGAAAAAGGGCAGCAGCCCGGCATGGGCGAGCGGTGCGATCCAGGCGAGCGGAAACAGGACCAGAAGGGCGAGATTGCCCCATTTGAGGATCACCGGACCGCCTCGATCGGCCCTTCGGCACGGCCATGCAGGAACTGGTCCATGTAGGGGTCGCCGCTGGTCTCGATCTGGTCGACGGGTCCGGTCCAGCGGATCTTGCCGTCATGCAGCATCGCGACCTTGTCGGCGATGGCGCGGACCGAACTCATGTCATGGGTGATCGTCATGGCCGTGGCGCCCATTTCCACCACGATCTCGCGGATCAGTTCGTTGATGACGCCCGACATGATCGGATCGAGCCCGGTGGTCGGCTCGTCGAAGAAGATGATTTCCGGCTCGGCGGCAATCGCGCGGGCCAGCCCGACACGCTTCTGCATCCCGCCGGACAGTTCCGCTGGGAAAAGGTCGGCCACATCCGCTTTCAGCCCGACGCGACGCAGCTTTTCGATCGCCAGATCGCGTGCGTCGGATTTCGACAGGCGGTCGCGGCCCTGCCGCAGTCGGAAGGCGACATTCTGCCAGACCGGCAGACTGTCGAAGAGCGCGCCGCCCTGGAAAAGCATTCCGAAGCGGGACAGGAAATCGTCGCGGCGGGTCCGGCCAACCGCGACCCCGTCGATCTCGATCGTGCCGCCATCATGGGGAATGATCCCGAGCACGGTTTTCAGCGCCACCGACTTGCCGGTGCCCGAGCCGCCGATGATGACCATGCTTTCGCCGACCGGAATGTCGAGCGTGACGCCACGCAGCACCTCTTTGGGGCCGAAGCTCTTGGTCACCTCGCGAAAGGCGATACGGGGGGGAGGGGTGCCGGTCATGTCGAGAAGAACAGTTCTGTCAGCGCGTAATTGCAGGCGAGGATCAGCACGGAGGCCGAGACGACGGCGTTCGTCGTCGCCCGACCGACGCCCTGCGCGCCACGGCCGGAACTGTAGCCGTGGTAGCAGCCCATCAGCGCGACGATGAAGCCGAAGACGGCGGCTTTCACCAGCCCCGACCAGATGTCGATCGGCTGCAGGAAGTCGATCGTGTTCTGGATATAGGTCGCGCCGGAAAAGTTCAGCCGGTAGATGCCGACCGCCCAGCCGCCCATGATCCCGATCACGTCACCCACGGCGACAAGGATCGGCATGCAGAGCGTGGCGGCCAGAATGCGCGGCGCGACGAGATATTTCATCGGGTTGGTCGACAGGGTGGTCAGCGCGTCAATCTGTTCGGTCACCCGCATCGTGCCCATTTCCGCCGCGATGGAGGAGGAGACACGACCGGCCACCATCAGCCCGCCGAGCACGGGGCCAAGCTCACGCACCATGCCGATCGCGACGATGGCAGGCACCACGCTTTCGGCATTGAACCGCGCACCGCCGGCATAGATCTGGAGCGCGAGCGCCCCGCCGGTGAACAAAGCCGTCATGCCTACGACGGGCAGGGAGTAATAGCCGATCCGCATCACCTGATGGAGGAATTCCACAGGGTAGAAGGGCGGGCGCACCATATGGCTGATGGCGATGGCGGCGAAAATCACCACACGGCCGACGGCGGCGCAAATGCCGATCACCGACCGCCCGATGGCGGCAAGAAAATTGTCGATCTGGGTCAAGGCCTGCATGCGGGGTCAGTTCTCCGACGCTTTGCGTCTCTTGTAGACACGTTCGTAGCGGTCGCCAAGGCTCGTCAGGATTTCATAGCCGATGGTGCCGGCCGCACGTGCCAGATCGTCGACCGTCTGTTGCGGGCCGAGGATATCGAGCTTGTCAGGTGCATCTGGTAGGCCGGTCACATCGACGGTGATCAGGTCCATCGACACACGGCCGGCAATCGGGCAGGGCGTCGCCCCGTGGTAGAGCGCCATGCCGGGTGCGAGGTGGCGCATCAGCCCGTCCGCATAGCCTGCGGCAACGGTCGCGATCCGGCGCGGCCCTTCGGCCACCCAGTCGGCGCCGTAGCCGACGGCCTCGCCGGCCTCGACGGTGCGAGTCTGGATCACCGGCACACTGAGCGTGACAACCGGTGCGGCACCGGCAAAGGGAAGCCCGCCATACAGCCCGATACCGGGGCGGACCATCTGGTGGTGGAAGTCCGGGCCAAGGAGTGTGCCGCCGGTTGCCGCGAGGCTGCATGGCACGCTCATGTCCTGCACCATTTCCGCGAAACAGTCGCGCTGGCGGCGGTTCATGTCATGGTCCGGTGCGTCGGCACAGGCCAGATGGCTCATGATGAGGGCGGGCATCGCATCGAGTTGGTCCCGCGCGGCTTTCCAGTCAGCCGGTTCCAGGCCGAGCCGGTTCATGCCGCTGTCAAGCTGGATGCCGAACGCAGTGCCGGGCATTTCGGATTTGAAATCGGATAGTTGCTGCAGGGAGTTGAGAAGCGGGACAAGCCCGTTTGCTGTCAGGAGCGGTGCATCTCCCGGCATCAGTCCGGAAAAGACGAAGATCCGTGGCCCGTCGCCGAGCGCGCGCCGCACCGCCACCCCTTCCTCTGCCAGTGCCACGAAAAAGCTGCGGGCACCGGCCGCTTCAAGGACCGGCGCGACCGCGTCCACACCGAGCCCGTAGGCATTGGCCTTCACCACGGCGGCAGTTTCCACCTCCGGCGCCGACAGTGCATCGAGCGTGCGCCAGTTGGCCGCGATGGCATCAAGATCGATCGTCAGTCGGGCCCGCGCCATTCCATCACCTGTCGTTCGCCGGGGTCTTCAATTGGCCGACACAGGGTCACAGGCGCCGGGCGCGGTCAAGGGCGAAAGCCGCCTATTTCTTATTCATCATACGCATCGCCATGGACACGCCGGACATGACCATTTGCGGGGTGATGAGCGAAGAAGGGTTCTGAACCACGCCCTTCACATCGTCGCGGATCGACAGGACTTCTGCGCGGAGCTGGTTCACCTCTTCGACCATCAGGTCGATATCGGCTTCCACGGCGGCCATTGCCATGTCTCGCACTTCGCGCGCAGGCTCCAGCGCCTGCGGATCGGCGGCACGGCTCGCAGCCCAGAGCAGGATCGCGGCGATGGCGAAGTCGATGAAAGCCATGCCGATCGCCGCACCGGGTGGCCCCCAGATGTCGCGCAGCCAGTAGAAGCCCGCCATGTTGAGCATCACCAGTCCGAAGAAACCGACGAGCAGGGCCACGGCGGTCAGCGCGATGCTGCGCGCCATGGCCTTGGCCATATAGTTGAGGATGATCGACTGGCTGCGCCAGAGCAGGGTCAGGTTGCGACTGATCATGGTGTGTCCTCCTCAGCGGCCGAGCGCGTGGCCGATAATGACGCCAACGGCGAGCGCGCCGAGAAATGACAATTTGGGATTGTCGGCAATCGCGCCCTCCACCTCGTCGAGCATCTCCTGCAGGGGGATGTCGGCGATCACCTCCTCGACGGCGTTGAGGAACGGATCTCCGGAGGGCGCGGCAGACGCGGACGCAGCAGGCGCGGGGGATGCGACCGTGTCCTCGACCGCCGTCTGGACCGCGCGGGTTGCTTCCAGTTCGGCCTTCAGATGTTTCAGTTCCGCTTCGAGTTCGGCTTTGGTCGGCATCGCTGCTCCTCCGGTTGGGCGGCATCTCCGTCTTGCGTGCAAGCTTCCCACAGGGGGGCCAATCGGGCAAGCGGCGGAAAGCGCGGGCTTTTTCAGCCTGCAAACGTCCAGCGTGACGCTTTTGTTCCGCAAGTGGCCACACGAATCGTCCAAAAGCGACATCGAATCACGGGTTGACGTCGCTTTCGGCCAACATAGGCGGTCGATTTGGGATCGAATTGCAATCCCGGACCAGTTGTTGTTACGCTGCGGCCACACCCGATCGGCCCCGGCCGAAACAGTAGAATTTATTGGAGATGGTTGGTGCTAGACCAGACGTCCGACGATGCATTCGTCGCTTTTGACCGCGTTCAGAAAAGTTACGATGGCGAGACTCTGGTCGTCAAAGACCTCAACCTCAGGATTGGCAAGGGCGAGTTCCTGACCATGCTCGGGCCGTCCGGCTCGGGCAAGACGACCTGCCTGATGATGCTGGCCGGGTTCGAGACGGCGACCCATGGCGACATCCTGCTCGACGGCAAGCCGATCAACAATATCCCGCCGCACAAGCGCGGCATCGGGATGGTGTTCCAGAATTACGCGCTCTTCCCGCACATGACGGTGGGCGAAAACCTCGCTTTTCCGCTGGAAGTGCGCGGGCTTGGCAAGTCCGAGCGCGAGGAAAAGGTGATGGGCGCGCTCGACATGGTCCAGATGGGCGAGTTTGCCGGCCGGCGTCCGGCGCAGCTCTCCGGCGGCCAGCAGCAGCGGATCGCGCTGGCTCGCGCGCTGGTCTTCGAGCCGGAACTGGTGCTGATGGACGAACCGCTCGGCGCGCTCGACAAACAGCTGCGCGAACATATGCAGTTTGAAATCAAGCACTTGCACGAAAGACTTGGTGTAACCGTTGTTTATGTGACCCATGACCAGTCCGAGGCGCTGACCATGTCGGACCGCGTCGCCGTTTTTGACGACGGGCGGATCCAGCAATTGGCACCGCCCGATGTGCTCTACGAACAGCCGGAAAACGCATTCGTCGCCCAGTTCATTGGCGAGAACAACAAGCTGAACGGCACCGTGACGGCGCGGGCGGATTCGACCGTGACCGTGGACCTGCCGAACGGCCTGACCGTGGACGCGCTCGCGGTCAATTGCGGGGATGTCGGCGCGGCCACGACCCTGTCGCTGCGCCCCGAACGCGTGTTCCTTGACCAGTCGGCGCCGAACCGCACCACCGGTCATGTGCAGGAACTGATCTATCTCGGCGACCATATCCGCTGCCGCATGTCGGTCGCGGGCAATGACGAATTCGTCGTGAAAGTGCCCAATGCCGCCGGTCACCGCCACCTGAAGGTGGGCGAGACGACCGATGTGAGCTGGCACACCGAAGATTGCCGGGCGCTCGACGCGAGCTGACCGGCCGGGCCTGCCCGAAGGTCCTTGGGGCAGGCTGATTGAGAAGGACCACAACAGGAGAAAATGGGAATGACTTTGAAAAAGATCATGATCGGAACCGCCAGCTGTGTCGCTTTGACGGCGGGTGCGGCTTCGGCCACGGATATGACGATCGTGTCCTGGGGCGGCGCCTATTCCGCGTCGCAGCAGGCGGCCTACCACGACCCGTACATGGAAGCGAACCCGGACGTGAACATCATCAATGATGAAAGTTCCGCCGAGGCCGTGGCCAAGCTGCGCGCGATGAACGAAGCCGGCAACATCACCTGGGACGTGGTGGACGTGGTGGCATCGGACGCCATCCGGCTCTGCGACGAAGGCCTGGCGCTGGAAATCGACGCCGACACGCAGCTTGCACCGGCACCCGACGGCACATCCGCGTCCGAGGATTTCGGCGACCTTCTGGTGAGCGACTGCTTCATCCCGCAGATCGTCTATTCCACGACATTCGGCTATCGCACCGACATGGTGGGCGACACCCCGCCGACCACGGTTTGCGACGTGTTCGATACCGAAACCTATCCGGGCAAGCGGTCGCTCGAGAAGCGCCCGATCAACAACCTGGAATGGGCACTGCTCTGCGACGGTGTGGCCAAGGAAGACGTCTATGACGTGCTGGAGACCGAAGAAGGTCAGGCACAGGCGTTCGCCAAGCTCGACACGATCAAGGATGACGTCATCTGGTGGTCGGCCGGTGCCGAAACCCCGCAGCTGCTCGCCGATGGCGAAGTGGTCATGGGCTCCACCTATAACGGCCGTCTCTTCGCGCTGATCGAGGAGCAGAAACAGCCGGTTGCGATGCTCTGGGACGCACAGGTCTTCGATCTGGACGGCTGGATCATCCCCGCCGGTCTGCCTGAGGATCGCCAGCAGGCGGCTCTGGACTACATCTATTTCGCCACCGACACGCAGCGTCTTGCGGATCAGGCGAAATACATCTCCTACGGTCCGGCCCGTGCTTCCTCGGCACCGCTCGTCGGCCAGCATGCGGAACTGGGCATCGACATGGCGCCGCATATGCCGACCGATCCGGAAAACGCCAAGAACACCTTCCTCTATAACTACGAGTGGTGGGCGGATTACCGCGACGACCTGGACGCCAAGTTCCAGGCATGGCTTGCACAGTAAGCCTGTGTGCTTCGCGGGTGGCGCTTATCGCGCCGCCCGCACCCAAGACCGAGATTTCAGAACAGACCCAGATGTAACGGGCGGACCAGAATGACGAGTGCGACAGACGATGCGACCGGCCCCGTGCTGGCCGCCGACGGAACCCCGCTGAAGCGGAGCCTGAACCGGGCTCTGAGGCGGCAGAAGCTCCGGGCGCTGATGCTCGTCGCGCCGCTGCTGCTCTTCATCCTGATCACCTTCATCCTGCCGATCGGTGACATGCTCTTCCGCTCGGTGGAAAACCAGATCGTCTCCGAAACGCTGCCACGCACCGTGGTCGCGCTGGAGGATTGGGACGAGACGACGGGCGAATTGCCTGACGAGGCCGTGTTCGCCGCCTTCCACGAGGATATGGTGATTGCGGCCGACCAGAAGCTGCACACCCGCCTCGGGTCGCGCCTGAACTATGAAGTGAGCGGCATGTCCTCGCTCTTCCGCAAGACCGGACGCCGGGTCGACCGGATGGACACTGACCAGCCCTTCAGGGACCAGTTCATCGATGTCGACAAGGATTGGGGCGATGTGGAGACATGGTCCGCAATCAAACTGTTCTCGCCTGAATATACGCCGGGCTATTTCCTCAACTCCGTGGACCGGACGCTGACGCCCGATGGGATCGAGAAGCGGCCCGAGGACCAGCGGATCTATGTTTCGCTCTTCTGGCGCACGATGGTGCTGAGCTTCACGATCACCTTCAGCTGCCTGCTGCTCGGCTATCCCGTGGCGTTCCTTCTGTCGAACCTGCCGCTGCGCAGTTCCAACTTGCTGATGATCCTCGTGCTGTTGCCCTTCTGGACGTCACTGCTCGTGCGGACCTCTGCGTGGAAAGTGCTTCTGCAGGACCAGGGCGTCATCAACAACACGCTGGTGGCGATCGGAATATTGTCCGACGACGGGCGGCTGGCGCTGATCAACAATGCCACCGGCACGATCATCGCGATGACCCATATCCTGCTGCCTTTCATGATCCTGCCGCTCTTCTCGGTGATGAAGACCATTCCGCCGAGCTATGTGCGGGCGGCCAAATCGCTTGGCGCGACCGACTGGACGGCCTTCTGGCGGGTCTATTTCCCGCAGACCGTGCCGGGCATCGGGGCAGGGGCGATCCTCGTCTTCATTCTGGCCATCGGCTACTACATCACGCCGGAACTGGTGGGCGGCACGTCGGGGATCTTCATCTCGAACCGGATCGCCTACCACATCTCCTCGTCGCTCAACTGGGGCCTTGCGGCCGCGCTCGGCTCGACTCTGCTGGCGCTCGTGCTGGTGCTCTACTGGCTCTACGACAAGATCGTGGGCATCGATAACGTGAAACTGGGATAAACATGGCCCTTCCTTCCTATGCATCGACCGGCCAGCGTATCTGGTATTACGGGTTCCGCACGATCTGTGCGCTGATCTTCCTGTTCCTGATCGGGCCGATCCTCATCATCATTCCACTCAGCTTCAACGCGCAGGATTTCTTCACCTTCACGCCCGAGATGCTGCGCCTCGACCCGGCCGGCTACTCGCTGAAACATTATGAGGATTTCTTCACCAACCCGGACTGGCAACGCCCGTTGCGCAACAGTTTCATGATCGCGCCGATGGCGACGCTCCTGTCGGTGGGCTTCGGCACGCTTGCCGCGATCGGGCTGAGCCAGAGCCATGTGCCTTTCCGCGGTGCGATCATGGCGATCCTGATCTCGCCGATGATCGTGCCGCTGATCATCTCGGCCGCGGGCATGTTCTTCTTCTACAGCCGGATCGGACTTCAGGGCACCTATTGGGGCGTCGTGCTGGCCCATGCGGCGCTCGGCATTCCCTTCGTCATCATCACCGTGACGGCCACGCTCGTTGGGTTCGACAAGAGCCTGACGCGCGCGGCGGCGAACCTCGGCGCGGGTCCGGTGCGGACCTTCTTCAAGGTGCAGATGCCGCTCATCCTGCCGGGCGTCATTTCGGGTGGTCTTTTCGCCTTCATCACCTCGTTTGACGAGGTTGTCGTGGTGCTCTTCGTCGGTTCGGCAGGTCAGAAAACGCTGCCGTGGCAGATGTTCACCGGCCTGCGGGAACAGATCTCGCCGACGATCCTGGCCGTGGCGACGATCCTTGTGGCGATCTCGGTTCTGCTGCTGACGACGCTGGAACTGCTGCGCCGCCGGTCGGAACGGTTGCGCGGCATGAGCCCGGGCTGACCTGACAAAAAAATCGGACTGCGGAAGACCGGCCCTGCAGCCGGTCTTTTGCATTTTCGGGGCCGGTTTTGGCGGTTTGCGGCTTTGGCCCTACACTGGCGACAACCGTCCCAGAGGAAAGGTCAGACCGATGAAACGCCTTCTGCCCGCGACGCTCGCCCTCTCCATTGCCGCCATGCCCGCCAGCGCGGACGAGATCGCCGACGTGCTCCGCGGCGCGCTCGAGGCCTATGAGGCCGGCGATGTGAAAACCGCCAAGGAAGATCTCGACTATGCGCAACAACTCCTGTCGGAGATCTCGGCGCAGAGCTTTGCCGGCTACCTGCCGCCGCCGCTCGACGGCTGGACGCGCGAGGATCAGGAAAGCAGCGCCGGCATTTTCGGCGGTGGCCTCTCGGCCGAGGCGCTCTATTCCAACGGAGACACGCAGTTCACCCTGACGCTGATCGCCGACAGTCCGATGATCATGGGCATGTCGGCGATGATCACAGGCGCAGGCGCGGCGCTCGGCGGCAAGCCTCTGCGCATCCAGCGCGAGCGGTTCATCCGGCAGGATGGCGACCTGATGGGCATCGTCGGCAACCGGGTGCTGGTGCAGGCCTCGGGTGACGCGGCGGAGGAGGATATCGTCGCCACCATCGACCAGATGGACTTCAAGGCGATGGCCGATTTCTAGGGCAGGATCGCGAGCCAGATCCAGACCGTGAAAACGGAGGCCGCGGTGGCGAGCAGAACCGTGCTCGCCGCGGCCCCCTTGGCACGTCCGTAAATATTGGCGAACACATAGGCGTTGACGCCGGGTGCCATGCTGGCCGTCACCACGGCCGAGCGCACCAGCGCGTCCGACAGGCCGAAGACACGGTCTGCCAGCAGGTAGGTGACAAGCGGGTGCACGACAAGCGACAGGGTGGAAACCATGGCCGCTTCCCCGATTGACCGGCGGAGCGCATAGCGGGTCAGGATGCCGCCGAGGCCGAAGAGCGCGGCGGGCAATGCGGCCTCGATCATCATGTCGACCGCCGACCAGACCGGGTCGGGCAACGAGATGCCGGACAGGTTGACGATGAAACCGGCCATCAGGCCAAGCGTCAGTGCGTTGCGAAACAGTGTCGCGCCGACCGCGCGCATCGTGCCGAGGAACCCCCGCCCGTCGACGCGGCTGACCTCCATCACCGTGATGCCGATCAGGTAGCAGACCGGCGCGTGGAAAGCGATGATCGCGAAATTGCCGTCCAGCGACCCCGGCCCGTAGGCCCGTTCCATGATCGGCAGGCCGAGCAGCACCGAATTGGAGAAAAGCGCCCCGAAGCCGATCGCGACAGCCTCGCCCGGGCGGCGGCGGAAGATCGTCCGTGCACCGAGGATGCCAAGGGCGAAACAGAGGATCGCGCCCGAATAAAAGGAAATGAGCAGCCCGGGCTCGAAGGCGGTCTTCAGGTCGAGCCGCGCGATGGCGTCAAACAGAAGGCAGGGCAGCGCGAACCCTTGGGTGAAAACCATCAGCCCGTCGACGGCGCTTTGCTTGAAAAGTCCGAGCCGGGTCGCCAGATAGCCCGCCCCGATGACAAGGAAGACCGGGATGACGACATTGAGCAGGGTCAGCATCGGCGGTGGCTCACAGGCCCGCAACCTTCAGGCGCATCCCGTCATGGGCCGGCGTCACATGGTCGGGCGTCTCGGCCGCCACAGTCGCATGGTCGAGATCGATATGCATGTTGGTCAGGACTGCGTGGCGCGGAGCAGCCTGCGCGATCCATTCCAGCGTTTGGTCCAGATGTGCATGCGTCGGATGCGGGCTGTAGCGCAGCGCGTCGATCACAAGCGTGTCGAGCCCCGACAGGTGCGGCCATGCCGCGTCGGGCAGGGCGGACACATCGGGCAGATAGACGAAATTGCCGATCCGGAACCCCTGCGCGACGATCCGCCCGTGGGTGACGGCAAAGGGCTGCAAGGGGATTGCACCGCCTGGTCCGTCAATCGAGAAGGGGCCGTCGATGCGGTGCAGGTCGAGGATCGGCGGGTAGGAACTGCCCTCGGGCTGCACGAACGCATAGCCGAACCGCGTGACCAGCGCGTCCGAGGTCGGCGCATCGGCCCAGACCGGCAGCCGCGATTTGCGGTTGTAGACGATCATCCGCAAGTCATCGATCCCGTGGACATGGTCGGCATGCTCATGCGTGTAGACCACCGCATCGAGCGTGCCGACACCGGCATCGAGCAGTTGCGCACGCAGGTCGGGGCTCGTGTCGATCAGGAGCCGCGTCGTGCCCTCCGGTCCGGTGCGTTCGACCAGCAGCGAGCAGCGGCGGCGCCGGTTCTTGGGATTGTCGGGGTCGCAAGCACCCCAGATCCCGCCGAGGCGCGGCACTCCACCCGACGAGCCGCAGCCGAGGATCGTGGCGACCGTGCCATGTCCGCTGTTCGTCCCGTCAGGCATCGGCCGGGCTCCATGCGGCGGCCTTGGCGAAGAGCCGGTCGAAATTCTCGCTCGTCTGGCGGGCGAATGCGCCTTCATCCATGTCCCAGAGCCCGGCAATCGCGCGCGCGGTGTGCGCGGTATAGGCCGGTTCGTTGCGCTGGCCGCGATGGGGGACCGGTGCAAGATAGGGGCTGTCGGTTTCCACAAGGATGCGTGTTGCGGGGGCGGCGCGGAAGATATCGCGGAGCGCATCGCTTTTCTTGAAGCTCGCGATGCCCGAGGCCGACAGGTAGAAGCCGAGGTCGAGTGCCGTCTGCGCCAGTTCGGCCCCTGACGAGAAGCAATGCATCACGCAGGCATAGGCGCCTGCCGCGTGTTCGTCGCTCAGGATGCGCGCCATGTCCTCATCCGCGGCCCGGGCATGAATGATGAGCGGCAGGCCGGTCTGCCGTGCGGCTTCGATATGGATGCGCAGGCTGTCCTTCTGCGCCGCCGCGCTGTCTGCCGTGTAGTGATAGTCGAGCCCGGTTTCCCCGATGCCGACCATTTTGGGATGCCGGCTGAGCGCCACGAGATCCTCGACGCGCACCAGCCCCTCGGCGGCAACGCTCATCGGATGGGTGCCGGCGGCCCAGAAGACTTCGAGATGCGCGTCTGCAATCGCACGCACCGTATCGGCCTGCCGCAGCTTGGTGCAGATCGTGACCATGCGTGTCACCCCGGCGGCGACGGCGCGGTCCACGACCTCCGACCGTTCGCCGTCGAAATCGGGAAAGTCGAGATGGCAATGGCTATCGACGAGGGCAGGGAGGGTCATCAGGCGCGGTCCGGTCTCTGGCAGGTTCAGCTTTGGGCCACCGGCGCGGCCCTTGCGGCGCGGCGCAGATCGCCTTCGATCGAGATGAACGTATCGAGGATGACCTGTTCTGGGTCAAGGTTCACCGCGCGCGCATGGGCCAGCCGGCTGTCGATCCGTTGCACGGCGGCGGCCCAGACCGGGCCTTGCGCCGGCGCGTGTGCAGAAATGGCATGGAACCGTTCCTCGCGCGCCGCAGCGGGAATGCCGCTGCCGGCACCGCTGGCCGCAAGTGCCGCGCGCGACAGGGCAATCAGGAGCAGGTCGCAGACCAGTGCATAGCGCTCCTTCTGGCGGACGCCTGCGCAACTGCGCGCCAGCGCCATGACCGGACCGCGCGGCATGGCCGGGTCTGCCAGACAGGCGATGATTTCGGAATAGAGCCCCAGTCCCTCGCCGCGGAGGAGCCGGATCGCACTGCCGACCGACCCGCCCGTCAGTTCGGCCAGCGCACTGCTGTCGGCATCGGGCGCCAATCCGATCCCGTCGAGTGCGGCCCCGAGAGCGGACTGGTCGAGCCGGTCGAGACGCAGGGCGCGGCAGCGCGACCGGATCGTGGGCAGGAGCCGTGCCGGCTGGTGCGAGATCAGGAGCAGGACCGTTTTCTCCGGTGGCTCTTCAAGAACCTTCAGAAGCGCGTTGGCGGCGCTCTCGTTCATCTCGTCCACACTGTCGATGATGGCCACGCGCCAGCCGCCGTCCGGCGCGGTGAGGGAGAAAAACCCTTTCAACTCGCGCACCGCCTCGACGGTCAGAACGGTCGTCAGCCGTTCCTTCTTGTGGTCCCAGAGCCGCCGGCAGAGATGCACGCCCGGATCCGAC
Organism: Oceanomicrobium pacificus; assembly: GCF_009833495.1. GTDB lineage: Bacteria > Pseudomonadota > Alphaproteobacteria > Rhodobacterales > Rhodobacteraceae > Oceanomicrobium > Oceanomicrobium pacificus. The sequence goes on from NZ_WUWG01000003.1 coordinate 595,933, forward strand.
AGGGCGGCATTGAGCCGGAAGACGGGGCTGTCAGGTGGTGTGTCGAGGGTCAGCGGATCGGCCGTGCGCCGCGCCTCCGTATCGCGCAGGAACCGCGCGATGCGCCAGGCCAGCGTGGCCTTGCCGATCCCTTTGGGGCCGGAAATCAGCCAGCCATGCGGCAGCCGGCCCGACGCGAAAGCATCGAGAAACGCTGCCTCTGCCGCGGTTTGGCCGAAAAGGTGCACCGTGTGGCGCGGATGCGGTGCGCCCTCGATCCGGTCCGGTTCTGGTATGTCTGCAACATCGATGCTCATGCCGCGCGATCCGCAAGGGCCGCATCGATGGCTGCGGCGATCTCTGCGATCGTTCCGCTGGCGTCGATCGGGACGCACCGGTCGGTGAAATCGGCCGACAGGGCACGGAACCCCGCCCGCGCCCGCGCCTGGAAATCCTGGCCCAGTTCCTCGAACCTGTCCTCGCCCGATCCGCGGGCCAGCCCGCGCTCCAGAGCGCGCCGGTCGTCCATGTCGAGCACGAATGTCAGGTCCGGTTCCAGCCCGATCATGAGCGCATGAAGCGTGTCGACCGTCCCGCGCAACTCGGCCCGCGCCGCGCCCTGATAGACCCGCGTGCTGTCGGCAAACCGGTCGCAAATGACGGTCGCACCGCGGTCGAGTGCCGGGCGGATCGTGCGTTCCACATGGTCGCGTCGCGCGGCGGTGAAAAGCAGGATCTCGGTCTCCGGCGACCAGCGGCCGGGGTCGCCCTCCACGAGCAGGCTCCGGATCTCTTCCGCACCCGGAGAACCGCCCGGTTCGCGGGTCAGCACAACATCCTGACCGGCGTCTTCCATCCGCTCGGCGAGCAGCCGCGCCTGTGTCGACTTGCCGGAGCCGTCGATCCCTTCAAAGGTGATGAACCGCCCCACGCGCACCCGGCCTATTGCGTGGCAACGGGCGGGAAGACGCGGTCGCGCAACGTGGCGGCAGCGGCGGCCAGACGGGCGGTGAACCCGCCGCGTTCGACCGTGTCGCGAGCCAGAAGCGGCACGCGGACCGGATCCTGGCCTTCGATCCCGATCTCCAGCGTGGCAAGCTGCTGCCCGGCCTCCACCGGGGCTTCGATCGGGCCGCGGTAGCGAACCTCTGCGGTTACCTCGTCGACGCCATAGGGCACCATGACACGGACCGGGCCATCGGCCACAAGCTCGACCTGTCCCTCGGTTCCGATCCAGAGGTCAGCGACGGCAATCGTCTCGTCTGCCTCGAAAAGCGCGCGCTCGCTGAAATCACGGAAGGCCCAGTTGAGGAGCCGCTCGGACTCGTTGCGCCGGTCGGACGAACTGTCGAGACCCGAGATCATCAGCGTCACGCGCCGGTCGTCACGCTCGGCAGACGCCACGAGCCCGTAGCCCGCTTCCTCGGTATGGCCGGTCTTCAGCCCGTCCGCCCCGAGGTTGAGATAGAGGAGCGGGTTGCGGTTTTCCTGGGTGATCCCGTTCCAGGTGAAACTCGTTTCAGCGAAATAGGGGTAGAGATCGGGGAAATCCCGCACAAGAAGGTTGGCGAGCAGCACCAGATCCTGCGCGCTCATCCGCTGGTCGGGATGCGGCCAGCCGGTGCTGTTGGCGAAGGTCGAGGCTTTCAGCCCCAGATCGCGGCCCTTCTTCGTCATCCGGTCGGCAAAGGCGGCTTCCGATCCGGCAAGGTTTTCCGCAATCACGACACAGGCGTCATTCCCCGAATGGACGATGACCCCCATGATCAGATCCTCGACCCGCACGGTCTTGCCGACTTCGAGGAACATCTTGGACCCGCCCATCCGCCAGGCTTTCTCGCTTACGCGGAACTCGCTGTCGAGCGTCAGATCGGTGGTCTCCAGCGCTTCGAAGAGCATGTAGAGCGTCATCAGCTTCGACATGGAAGCCGGCGGCAGCGGAACATCGGCATTCTTCGACAGGAGCACCGTGCCCGTGTTCACATCCAGAACCAGCGCCGCGCGGGCGCTCGTGTCGATGGCCGCGGCGGGCAGGGCAAGGCCGACCGTGGCCAGTCCTGATACGAGGGCTGAGCAGAGGATGTTTCTGGCACGCATGGCGGCCTCCTATCCGTTTGTGGCGAACGCGTCCTTGTAGCCGAGCGCCTTCACCTTCTTGAGGTTTTCCTCCAGCGCGGCCTGGCTGCGCGCCGGGCCGACAAGGATGAAGTAGCGGCGCTTGCCGTTCTTGGTGTTCGACTTCACGGTCGTCGGCAAGCCCTGCGTTGTCAACTTGGCAAGCAGATCGTTGGCGGCCTTCTCGTTGGAGAGCGCGGCCACCTGCACATAGGTCTTGGATGGTGCGGCGGTGGATTGTGCCGTCTGCGGCTTCACCGGATCGAGCGTGGTGGCCTCGATGGCCGCCGGCTTGGCCGCGGTCGGCGCGGGTGTGGGTTTCGGCGCGGGTGTGGGTTTTGGTGCCGGCGTCGGTTTCGGCGTGGCCGCGGCTGCCGCTGCGGTTGCCGTCGCGGCCGCAGCCGTCGTCGCGGCAGCGGTTGTTGCGGCTGCATCATCCGCCGCGGCAACCGCGGTTTCCGGTTCAGGTTCCGGCTCCGGCTCCGGAGCGGGCGGCGGCGTTTCGACCTTGCGCAGCGCCGTCACCGTCACCTTTGTCGGCTTGCCGGCGAGGATCGCCAGTGCCGAAGCCGCATCGGAGGACATCTGGAAGGCCGGGCCGGGATTGTCCCGCTCGCGGCGGAACAGCGCCGCCTTGACCGATTTTCCGGTTTCATCGTTGCGGATCGTGACCCGCTCGGGCTGGTCGGCATCGGGATGCGCGATCCAGACCCCACCGAGCGACGGCCGCCCGTCCCACAGCGCCAAATCCGTCTCCTGGAAGACGGCGGGCTGGGCCACCTCTTGTGTGCTGCCCTGTGCGGATGTGCCGGATGCTGCTGATGGTCCCGTGCCGTCCTCGGTGCAGGCGGCAAGGAAACTCAACGCAACTACAACCGGAACACCCCGCAGCGCCACGTGACCTCGGTGCATGCGCGGAAACATCATGGAATTCCCCTGTTTGCCGCACGGTGCCGAATGGCGGGGCGGCCGGTCCTCAATTCTTGCGCCGTGTCGGTTTATCTCTTGGCGCGCTCGATGCGAGAGTTTTACCAACAGATGGTTCAAAAGGGAAGGCCGGGATGGCGCGAATGCGGCACGCAGGGCGCGTGCAATCCGGACTTGCGGAGCCGTGCGGAAAGGCGCTATTGCCCACCTATCCAGGAGGGGTGGCCGAGCGGTCGAAGGCACCGGTCTTGAAAACCGGCAGGCGTGAGAGCGTCTCCAGGGTTCGAATCCCTGTCCCTCTGGATTGACACTGATTCTGTTTCTTCTTTCTCTTTCAGTGATTTGTGCGGCGGTTTTCCGCCGGAACATCAGTGGTGTGCTTGACTTGGCGCAGGGCACGCGGCTTGATCCGCGCATGATGCAGACCTCAAAGCCCATGCGCCCCGCCGCCCGTATTCGCCACACGCTCCGCAACCTTCTGCGCCCTGCCGCCGCGCTGATGCTGGCCGCGCTGGTCCTGCCGCTGCCGGCCAGTGCACAATCCAGCCGGGCGCAACTGGCCGAGGTGGCCGAGGCGCTGCGCAAGTATACCGACATCCGCACCGCCAAGGCCGAGGGCTGGAAGGCGTTTGGCGGGGACGAGCCGCTCATGGGCCAGCATTTCTACCCGCCCAACGGACCGGATTATGTGGCCGGCGACAAACTCGATTTTTCCCGCCCGAACAATCTGATGTATACCGAGATTGATGGACGGATGGTACTGACGGGCGCGGCCTTCGTGGTGCGGCTCGGGCCTGATGATCCGCTGCCCGACGGGTTTGCAGGGCGGGCCGACCGCTGGCATGTCCACGATTTCCAGAAAGCCATTGATGCCGCGACCGAGGACCGGCCGGTCCTTGGCGGCATCGCCAACTGGTGGCTGGACCGGACTTATTACAGCAAGGGCGACAATCGCGCGCGGCTCGCGATGGTCCATGCCTGGGTGACGATGCCGAACCCCGACGGGCCCTTCGCTGATTTCAACCGGCTGCTGGCCTATCGCAAGCTGGGCCTGCCGGACAGTTGGGCCAGCGGGGCGTCGATAGAAAGCGCGCGCGGCCTCGTGCTCGCGCAGGAGGGGGGCTGCGAACGGCGGCTCGAAGGGGATTTCTGGATTGCCAACATCAAGGGCCAGCAGAAACGGCGCATCCTGACAGGTTGCGAACAGGTGGCGGCAAAGATCCGGGCGGACCTGCCGGGCACCAAGGCCCGGGTCAATGCGCGCGCGGCCGAAGGCCATGCCGTGTTCGAGCGGTTTTTGGCCAAGGAACTGACCGCCGACCAGAAGCGCCGGATCGCCGCGATGGCCGAACATGGGGACCATGGAAATCACGCGGACCATGCCGGCCACGGCCAAGCCGGCGCGCACGCACATCACTGACGTTCAAGAAAGTTCGATAAGAATATGAAAGATTACGAAGAATTTGATGCGGTCGGTCTGGCAGACCTTGTGCGCAAAGGCGAGGTTTCGGCGGAGGAGCTGCTCGATGAAGCCGTCGATCGGATGGCGGCGCGCAATCCGGCGCTGAACGCGGTGGTGCTCGATTTCACCGATGTGGCGCGGCGCCGTATCGCTTCCGGCCTGCCGGAGGGGCCGCTCACCGGCGTGCCGTTCCTTTTGAAGGACCTCGGGGCCGAAGCGGTTGATTTTCCCTCGCACAACGGCTCGCAACTGCTGCGCAACACGGTCTATGACCGCAATTCGAGCCTTTACGCGCGGCTGGAGGCATCGGGCCTGTCGACATTCGGCCGCACCGCAGCGCCCGAAGGCGGCATCGGCGCTGCGACCGAGGCCGCCGTCTATGGCGGGCCGACGCGCAACCCGTGGAACCTCGACCACACGCCCGGCGGCTCGTCCGGTGGCGCCGGGGCCGCTGTGGCAGCCGGCATCGTGCCTGCGGCGCACGGATCGGACGGGGGTGGCTCGGTCCGCATTCCGGCATCAAGCTGCGGGCTCTTCGGGTTCAAACCCACCCGCGCGCGATTGCCCGACGGTCCCTATGCAGGCGAAGGCTGGGCCGGCATGGCGATCGACGGGTTCCTGACCCGGTCGGTGCGGGACACGGCGGTGCTCTTGGATATTTGCAGGGGCAGCGACCTTGGCGCGCCCTATGCCGCACCACCGATGGAGATGAGCTTCACCGAGGCGCTGGATGCGCCTGCGCGGCCCCTGCGCGTGGCGCTTTGCACAACGACGCTGACGGGTGATGCGATCGACCCGCAGGTGACTGAGACTGTCGCGCAGACCGGAAGGTTGCTGGCTGACATGGGCCATCATGTGACCGAGGACCGGCCGAAAGCCGACACGCTCGGCATGATGCGGGCCTGGACCAAGATCGTGGCTTGCGGCACCGCGCTCTGGATCGACAAGGCGCGCGGGACAACTGGCGTTCCGCCGACTGCCGACGAGGTCGAGGGCGTCGGGCGCGGCGCATGGGCCTATGCGCAAGGCATATCCGGCGCCGACTATCTGGATGCGGTAGGCAAGATCCATTCTTACGGGCGGGAAATGGCTGCGTTCTTCGAGAGTTACGATATTCTGGTGACGGCCACACTGGCCGAACCGCCAGCCAAGATCGGGCGGTTCGACCATCGGAGCGAGGATTATGTCGGCTACCGGACGGGGCCAGAGGGGATTTTTGCCTACTCGCCCTTCACCGCCGCGTTCAACGCGACCGGACAACCCGCGGTGTCCGTGCCGCTCGGCCAGAGCGCGGACGGGCTGCCCATCGGTGTGCATCTGGCCGCGCCCTTCGGCGCGGATGCGATGCTCATGTCCCTGTCAGCGGATCTGGAACGCGCCGCGCCCTGGGCTCACCGCCGGCCGCCGCGCCCGTCCTGAGTGGCGAGCGCGCCGTAGGCCTCCGGCCGCCGGTCGCGGAAGAGCCCCCAGCTGCGCCGGAACGTGGCAACGTCGTCGAGGTCGAAACTGGCGGTCAGGACGGCATCTCCCGACCGGTCGGCCTGCGCGACGAGCCCGCCCATCTGGTCGGCGATGAAACTCGATCCGTAGAAGGACACATCCGTGCCGTCCTGGACTTCTCGCCCGTAGCGGTTGGCCGCACCGAGCGGCATCAGGTTTGCCCCTGCATGGCCCTGCATGACGCGGGTCCAGTGCGGCTGGCTGTCATGGTCGGGCGCGGGCGGTTCGCTGCCGATTGCGGTCGGGTAGAGCAGGCATTCCGCCCCCATCAGCGCCATGGCGCGGGCGGTTTCGGGAAACCACTGGTCCCAGCAGATGCCGACGCCGATGCGGCCGGCCGCCGTGTCCCAGACGCGGAACCCCGTATCGCCAGGCGTGAAATAGTATTTTTCCTCATAGCCCGGACCGTCGGGAATATGGGTCTTGCGATAATTGCCAAGGATCGTGCCGTCCGCGTCGATCATGGCGAGGCTGTTGAAATTGGCCTGTCCGGCTTCCTCGTAATAGGAGATCGGCAAAACCGTGCCGAGTTCGCGGGCCAGATCGGCAAAACGCGCGATGACCGGATTGCCGTCGAACGGCCGCGCCAGGCCGAAGAAACGCGGATCCTCGGTCTTGCAGAAATAGGGGGCCTCGAACAGTTCGGGCAGCAGCACAAGGTTGGCGCCGTCCGCCGCGGCCCGACGCACCAGCGCTTCAGCCGTGTCGAGATTGGCGGCATGGTCGTCGCCGCAGGCCATCTGCACGACGGACAGGGTGAGTTTACGCATTGTTGAACCCTTCCAGGACATTCACGGTGTTGATGCCGACAGCCTCGATCGCATAGCCGCCTTCCATGCAGATGACGGTCGGCAATCCGGCGCGCGCGACGCGTGCACCCATATCGAGAAAATCGCCGCTGTCGAGCTTGAAAAAGCTGATCGGGTCGTCCTTGAACGTATCGACCCCGAGCGAGAGGACGAGCGCCTCGGCACCGAAGGCGCGGATCCGAGACAGCGCGTCGTCGAGCGCCTCCGACCAGGGCCCGTATCCCGTGCCGGGCGCCATCGGATAGTTGGCGGTGGCACCGTCGCCCGCGCCTGTGCCGGTCTCGTCCGCAAAGCCGAGGAAATAGGGAAACGCATCTTCCGGCGCACCGTGGAGCGAGGCGAAGAACACGTCGCCGCGGTCGTAGAAAATATCCTGCGTGCCGTTGCCGTGATGGAAATCCACGTCGAGAACCGCAACCTTTGCCGCCCCGTCGCGGCGGAACATCTCGGCCACGGCTGCCGCATTGTTGAGGAAGCAGTAGCCGCCATACATGTCGCTTGCCGCATGGTGTCCGGGCGGCCGGCAGAGTGCGAATGCCGCGCGGTCGCCGGCGGCCACGGCCCGCTGGGCCGCCTGCGCCGACGCCATGGACGACCAGGCCGCGGCCCATGTGCCTTCGGTGATCGCGGTTTCCGCCGCGAGTGCGTAATAGCCGACCTTGCCGTCGATGTTGCGCGGCGGGCGCGCGGTTTGCATCCGGCGGGCCGGGAAGGAGGCGGCGATGATCTCTCCCTCGAACCCTTCGGCTTTCCATTCGGCCCATGCCGTTTCAAGGAAATCCAGATAGTCGGGCGCATGGAGCGCGTCGACAACCGCGCGGTCGGCCGGGTCGGGGGCTATGGGGGCGGCAAAGCCGCGTTCCTTCAGCCGCGTCAGCACATGTTCGATCCGGCTGGGCCGCTCGAACGGGGTGACGAACTGTCCGCCATGCAACTCTGCCTGCGGGAAATGGGCGCGATGGTCTTCGCTGAAGAAGGTTTTCATTGTCGGTCCTCGGACAGAAGTCAGGTGTCGGCCAACGCCTGCCGGATTGCGGCAATTGCCGCCATCGTGTCGGCGATATAGCCGGGCATCAGGTAATCGGGCCAGGTGGAGAGTTTCACAACCGTCAGTTCGGCTTCCGCGTCGATATAGATGAGCTGGCCGAACACGCCGCGCGCCATGATGTCGCCGCGTGTCCGGTCATGGACCCACCATTGCCGGCGGTATCCGCCCTTGGGCGACAGGACCGTGTAGGGCCAGTCGAACCCGTCCGGGTCGGGTTTGGTCGTGGCGCGCGCCCAGTCATGCGGGATCGGCGTGTCGCCCGCATCCGATATGGCGCGGCGCATCGCCTCTCCGAAACGAGCAAAGTCGCGCAGGGTCGCACAGAAACCGCCATCGGCGAGCGCGGTGCCGGCGCTGTCGACTGTGAAAAACCCGTCGGCTTCCGCCCCGACCGGCTGCCAGATGCGCTCGGACAGGAGCCGGGGCAGTGGCATGTCGGTGACATGCTCGCAAACCCATGCCAAGAGGTCGGTTTCGATCGAGCGGTAGCTGAAACTCTGCCCGTGTGGACGGATGCGCGGCAGGCTCGCGATGACGCTGCGAATGGTTTCCCGCGGGGTGCCGTCGGGGGTCGGGCGCCAGCCGGCCGCCATGTCGATCCGCGTCATGTCGGACCCGGGCAGGTTGTAATCCTCTGTGAAGCGGACGCCGGAGCGCATGTCGAGCACCTGCCAGATGCGCGCATCGCCATAGCCGCTCTGCGCCAGTTCCGGAAGCACGTCGGACACGGGCGCCTGCAGGTCGATCAACCCGTCACCGTGCAGGACGCCGACGAGTGCGCCCACCAGCGACTTGGAGACGGATTGCGCCAGATGGCGGGTCAGCGGTGTCTGGTCGTTGAAGTAGGTTTCAGTGATCACCCGGCCGCGATGCAGGACCATGAATGCATCTGTGTAGCTTTCCGCCAGATGGTCGGCCAGCGTCAGACGTCGGTCCTCGGTCGCGGTGAACGTGACCCCGGAGAGGTCGGCCGTCGCGTCTGCCAGCGGGCGGGCACCGCCCGATCGTGCGCCGACACGGGCGATCGGAAACAGGTCCTCGATATGCTGGAATGTCCAGCGGTTGAATGGGGCGAGGTCCCAATTGGTCAGCGAGGGGCGCTTTTCCGGCGGGGGCGGATTGCCCTGCATGATCCCCAGTTCGCGGGCGGAACGCGGGCGCGGGGTCAGATTGTCCTCGATTTGCGTCATCGCTCCGGTCCGGGCTGGGGGTGGAAGGGATTCGGGTCCTGCGGCGCCCTAAGACGGCGCCGCAGGGATCAACAGCCGCTCAGGCGGTCACTGCTTCAGGCGGGTCCAGATCTTGTTGTAAAGATCGACGACCTCCTGCGGGCAGGGCTTCACGAAATCCGGCGCCGGCGCGTCGGCGGGCATCAGGATCTCCGGCGCTTCCAGCATTTCGGGGTCCATGAAGGCCTCGGAGCCTTTGATCCCGTTCGCATAACGCGCGAAGTTGGAAGTCATGGCCGCGTTCTCCGGGTCCATCATGAAATTGATGAAGAGCTTGGCGTTTTCCATGTTGGGCGCGTCTTTCAGCACGGCAACATTGTCCATCCAGCCGGTGAAGCCTTCCTTCGGATAGGCATATTGCAGGCTCGGCCGCTGGGCGCGGGCGCGCATGGCGGCGCCGTTCCAGTTCTGGCTGAGGTCCACATCGCCCGAGGTCAGTTTCTCGATCGTGGAATAGTCCATCGTGCGCCAGTGCTGCTTGGCCTCGACCAGAAGCTCGGTCACTTCGCGCAGCTCGTCCACATTGCCGTTGCAGCGGCCGTAGCCGAGATAGCGCAGGCCCGCGTTGATCACATCGTTCATGTCGTTGAGCATGTTGATGCGGCCCTGCAGTTCCTCCGGCGGATTGAAGAGCAGTTCCAGCGTGTTGATATCGCCGGTAAAGACTTCCGTGTCGACGGTGAAGCTCGTGGTACCCCACTGGTAGGGGATCGAGTAGTTCCGGCCCGGATCCCACCAGACATCGACCCAGTTCGGATCGACATTGGCGAAGTTTTCCATCTCGTTGGGTTTCACTTCGGCAAGCAGGTCCTGCTCGATCATGATCTTGATCATGTAGTCGCCAGGAACGACGATGTCGTAGCCGGTATTGCCTTCCTTGACCTTGGCCAGCATCGTTTCGTTGCTGTCATAGCCGTCGAGCGTGACTTCGATATCATGCTCGGCCTCGAATTTCTCGATCATCTCGGGGCTGGTATAGTTGCCCCAGTTGTAGATGTTGAGCTTGCCCGCCGCGAGCGCGGGCAGGCCCGCAACCGCGCTCAGAGCAAGGACGCTCAGTCCGATGGTCACTTTTTTCATTTCCGTCTCCTCTGTTGGTGCCGGCCGGGCATCTCTGGCCCGGTCATGCGCGGGATCGCTTCCGTCCCAATAGGAAGGTGAGCGACACAAGCAGCAGCGACAGCCCCAGAAGAAGTGTCGATACTGCATTGATTTCAGGTGTAATTCCGCGGCGGATCTGCCCAAGGATATAGATCGGCAGCGTGGTCTCTCCGGGACCGGCGATCATCAGCGTGATGATCACATCATCGAGCGACACCACGAAAGCGAGCGTGGCACCGGCCAGAATGCCCGGCGCCATCAGCGGCAGGGTCACGCGCCGGAACGCCGCCCATGGCGTCGCATAAAGGTCGGCAGCCGCCTGTTCGAGTGTGATCGTCATGTCCTGTAGACGCGCGCGGATCGGCAGGAAGGCGAAGGGAATGCAGAACACCGTGTGCGCCAGCATCAGGAAACCCACGCCCTGCCAGCCCGTCGCCTGTTTGATGAGCGAGAAGAATGACAAGGTTGCAACCGCGGTGACGATTTCGGGGATCATCAGCGGCTGGTTGATGATAGCGAACACGATCCCCTGACCGCGGAACCGGGCCACGCGGGTGGTGGCAAGTGCGGCCATGGTGGCGAAAGTGGTTGCGAGAGCGGTGGCCACGAAGGCGACCTTCAGTGACATCCAGGTTGCTTTCTGGATGCCCTCGTTGGCGAAGGCTTCCGTGTACCAGCGGAGCGAAAACTCCGTCCAGCGCACGACCGACCGGTTGTCGTTGAAGGAAAAGACGATCAGCACGACGATGGGCGCATAAAGGAAGATGATGCAGGCCCATGCCGCCGCGGCGAAGCCGGGCTGGCGGCGCAGGTCGAACGCCTTGGCGCGCGGGGTCTTGCGGGTCTCGGTCGCATCAGCCATGGGACACCTCCGCATCCGCGCGGCTGCGGTTCACGATCAGGAGCACGATCAGCACCATTGCCATGAGGATCAACGCGGCGGCCGAACCGAAGGGCCAGTTGCGCGAGCCGCCAAACTGCAGCGCGATCATGTTGCCGATCATCAGTTTCTTGCCGCCGCCGAGCAGTTCGGGCGTGATATAGGCGCCAAGGCAGGGGATGAAGACAAGAATACAACCCGCGATCATGCCGGGGCGCGCCATCGGCAGGATCACGCGGCGCAGCACCTGCACCCGTCCGGCATAGAGGTCATGCGCGGCCTCCACGAGCCGGAAGTCGAGCTTTTCGAGCGACGCATAGAGCGGCAGCACCATGAAAGGCAGGAAACTGTAGATCAGCCCGAGGAACACGGCCCCATCGGTATAGAGCATCTCGATCGGGCCGCTGGTCAGGCCGATCATCTGCAGGGTGATGTTGATGAACCCTTCGTCGCGGATGATGAGCAGCATCGCATAGGTGCGGATGAGCAGATTGGTCCAGAAGGGCAGCGTCACCAGAAAGAGCCACAGATTGCGCTGTGCGGGCGGCTTCGTGGCGATGAAATAGGCGGTCGGAAACCCGATGAGCAGTGCGCCGATCGTGGTGATGATGGCAAGGAAGGCCGAGCGCCAGAAGATCGACAGGTAACTCGTCGAAAAGGTCAGGCTGTCATCGAAAATGTCGCGGTCGAAGAGGAACTGGACATATGCGTCGGTTGAAAAGGCCCAGGTGACCCCGCCATAGGTGCCGGGCTCCAGAAAGGAATAGACGAGGGCAATCGACAGCGGCATCAGCCCGACGATCCCGATGGTCAGGATCGCCGGTGCGAGAAGGAAGACGCGGGTGCGCTTCGCGGCGCTGTCACGCGCGGCGCGTGCGCCGGCAAGCGCGTCGGACGCGGGCTGGCGCGTGGTGCGCGTGTCGGTGATCCTGTCCGCCATCCGATCAGTCCTGCAGCACTTGCAGCCGCTCGGGCGGCAGGGTGACCGAGAGCGGCGCGCCCTCGGCAAAGGGGGCGTCCCCGGTCCGGCAGCTGATCCGTGTCGCGCCGAGGTCGACCTCCAGCACCGTGCCGGAGCCGAAATAGACACGCTCGGCCAGGGTGCCGGCAAGGCTGTTCGGGCCCTCGGCGCCCGGCATCACATGCTCGGGGCGGATGGCCAGCGTCACTGTTGTGCCGCTCGCGGGCAGAGGGGCCGTCACGGCCAGATCGCCGCTGCCCGTTGCCACTGTGCCCCCGTCGGTCACGGTGCCTTCGATGAAGTTGATATCCCCGATGAAGTCGGCCACGAAACGCGCGGCCGGGCGGTCGTAAATATCCATCGGCCTGCCGATCTGCAGGATTTTTCCGGCACTCATCACCGCGATCCGGTCGGACATTGTCAGCGCCTCTTCCTGATCGTGGGTCACGAACACGAAGGTGATACCGGTTTCCAGTTGCAGGCGCTTCAGCTCGCTCTGCATTTCCTTGCGCAGCTTGAAATCGAGCGCCGACAGCGGCTCGTCGAGCAGGAGCACTTTCGGCGCAGGCGCCAGAGCTCGGGCCAGCGCCACGCGCTGCTGCTGGCCGCCCGACAGTTGGTCGATGCGCCGTCCGGCCAGATGGTCGAGCCGCACCAGTTCCAGCGTGCGTGCCACGGTCGCGTCGATCTCCTTGCGGTCGCGGCCGAGCATCTCCAGCCCGAAACCCACATTCTGCGCCACATTCATATGCGGAAAGAGCGCGTAATTCTGGAACACCGTGTTGATCGGGCGGTGGTGCGGCGGCAGATGTGTGACCGGCTGGCCGTCGAGCCGGATCTCGCCCGTGTCGGGCAACTCAAAGCCCGCGATCATCCGCAGGAGCGTGGTCTTGCCGCATCCCGAGGGGCCGAGCAGGGTGAAGAACTCGTTTTCCGCAATGGTGACGGAGACATTGTCGAGCGCGGTCATCGCCTCCTGTCCGGAGCCGAAGACCTTGGTGAGCGTCGAGATTTCGATCATCGGCCGGTCGCCGTCGCGGTGTCGGTCGCCGTGGCGGGCGCAGGGCAGGGCGGGGTCTGGCGGGCGGTCGATGCGGGCACGGGCGCTCCTTCTTCGGGGGGAGATGACATCGCCTGTGACTGTGCGGCAGGCCGGATCAGCCGGCCATACCCCCGCGGGGATAGATCAGCGCCGGCCGAGCCGCGACAGGAAGAGCGAGAACAGCTCGCCCTGACTGGAGATGCCGAGTTTCCGGTAGATATTCTTGCGGTGGATCTTGACCGTGCCCTCGGCGATCCCTGCAATCACCGCGATGGATGCGGTGGAATGGCCTTTGAGGATCAGCGCCGCAATGTCGCGCTCGCGCCGGGTCAGGGCCGGGCTGTCGAAAGTGACGAGCACTTCGTCAATGTCGCGCGGCAGGTCATCCGGTTCGAGATCCTGCCGCGGATGGCTGAAATGCTGCGCCAGAAGCGCGTCATAGATCGGCAGCATGTCCTGAAAGCGCGCAATATCGCGGCGCGAGAAGCGTTTCGCGTCCTCGCGCCGTCCGATGGAGGTGAAAACCGTTCGCCCGTCCGGCAGCGGCGACAGGATCGCGGCCTCGTCCACCAGCCGGATCGAGCGGTAGTAGGTCTTGTGATAGGTCGATTGCTGGAACCGGTCCGGGGCCACATCGCGAAGCCTGAAAGCGCCCGGGTCGCCGCCCTGACGGTAATGGGTAAAGAACGGGTCCAGCAGATAGGCGCCGTCGAGATAGCGGTCGATCACCACTGTCCGCCGTTCCGCACGTACGTCGTCATAGATGTGCCTTGGCGGTGCGGTGCCGTCGAGAAGCAGCAGAAGGCACCCCTGAAATGGCGTGACCTCGGCCAGATAGAGCATGAGCGACGGCATGAAATCCGCGGATCCCACGGCGCGGATCGTCCGGCCGAGCGCCATGCGCCGCGTGTTGGAACCGGCTTCTGTCATGTGGGAGCGTCCATTGCCATGGCATCAGAGCTAGCCTGTCCGGTGCGGCCCGTCCATGTTCAAGCGAAGCGGATCGGGTGCCGGTCCGCGAATGTTCATTTTTGAGGCAGGGGTGACGTGGGGTCCGGCCACGTTTCGGGCAGGTGGAGACCTGTGTTCGGCACTTGCGGTCGCCAGGTCGATTGTCCGCGCAAAAAAAGACCCCGCCGAAGCGGGGTCTTAAGACGCCGGACCCGCCGAAGCGGGCCCAGGACAGCCGGCCGGACACAAGGGCCGGCCGTTGTGGCGGATTACGACTCGTCTTCGTCGTCATCCTTGTTCTCGTCATTGGTCTCGTCGGCAATAGCCTCGGTCGACTTGTTCATCTCGGCAATCCGGTCGGCCGTCAGCTTGGCGAAACCGGCAACCAGAGCCTCGTAGAAGTCGCCTTCCTCGGGCAGCAGCACGACCGTTGCATCATCGGGCGCCGTGTCCGTGACGATGCCCTTCAGGTCGAGCGCAAAGGATTGCACGTCGGTCGTGTCCTCGGGGTTCATCACCGATACGACACCGCCGATCGTGTTGAACTCGCCCGCGTCCCCCAGAACATAAGAGCCGTCGAGGCTCAGTTCGCGGATCATGACCGTCACGTCATATCCGCCCGGCTGGGTGATCGGGTAAAGCTCCTCGGCCAGTTTCGTTTTCATGTCGTCGGCGAGGGCCGGCCAGTATTTCAGCGCGTCGGAGGTCTCAGCGCTCGACAGTTCGGTCTGCACGTCGACATCGCCAACGGTGATCGGCGTCGCCTGCACGGCCGTTGCGGCCATCACAAGGGCGGAAGCGGCTGCGGTGGTGCGGAAAAATGTCATCTCAAATTCCTTTCTGTTCAGTCCGTTTCGCAGGGTTGGCCGGCCTGAATAACCGACCGTTGATGGTCCCCGCTGTCGTGGTGAACAAACCGGAATGGTCCTTCCGGAGTTCCCGAAACTTGTAAAAAGATTTTTGCAAGCATCTGGGAACAGGCGGTTTTCTGCCAACCGAAATTGCAAAAGAAAAGGGCGGCTTTCGCCGCCCTGATCCCATCGCCTTTTCAACCGTCCCGCTAAACGGGAAATAGACGGAGCGCTTGCGCACTCCGCCGAAACTGGTTCGAAAAGTCGTTCGTCATGAAAATCACCGCCGGGCTGTCATCAGCCCGATCAGGATGCCAACCCCGACCGCGAGGCCAAGCGCGGTCCCCGGGCGATCCGCGATCATCTGGTTGGCGTCATCGTTGAGCGCACGAGCCTGACGGGCGACGAGTTCGGCATTTTCCTGACCGCGCGCCTTCAATTCCTGCGCCTTGATCTTGGCGCTTTCCGCCAGGGCCTCGCCCTGCGTACGGCCAAGGTCGGAAATGGTCTTGGTCAGACCGGCAAGGTCACTCTTCAGCGCCTCGATCTGCTTGGTGAGATCCTCCACGGAGGCCTCCGACTTGCCGTTGGACGTTTTCGCAACCTGCGTGCTTCTGGCCATGTTCAGTCTCCTTCACGTTTTCAAATCTGGTTGGCACATCAACGTGCCGACCTTTCCTTTGGTTCCGCGAAACCGGAAATGCGCCGGTCTGACGGATCCGTGAGGGAAGCGTGGGAACCTTTTGATCCGGCACCCGTTATGCTCCCAGACGCCGGCTGCTCATATTCGGCGCTAAGCAATTAAAGAAAGGACATACCATGCTTTATTGGGCTTTGATTTTTCTTGTTGTCGCACTGATCGCCGGTGTCTTCGGCTTTGGCGGGATCGCCAGCGCCTCGGCCGGGATCGCGCAGATCCTCTTCTTCATCTTCATCGTGCTGTTCATCGTCGCGCTGCTGGCCCGCGCGTTCGGCAGCAAATCGCCCTAACAGCGGCGGATGATCCGGCGGCTCCGGCCGCCGCCAGCGGCCGGTCGCGCCACCGCGGCCGGCTCCTTTTTTCCCTGAAACGAAACGGAGTTCTGACATGACCAAGTCCCTGAACGTTGTCCCGAGCGAGAAATCCGTGAAAACGGGTGTCCGTGATACGGGTGCCATCGCGCTCGGCCTCGCCGATGCGCTGGCCGACACGTATACGCTGCTCTTCAAGACACACAGCTACCACTGGAACGTCGAGGGGCCGCTCTTCTATTCGGTCCACAACCTGACCGAGACCCAGTATGAGGACCTGTTTGCCGCGACCGACGTGCTCGCCGAACGGATCCGCGCTCTGGGTCATCTGGCACCGACGCGTCTGGCTGATATCGTCGAGGCGTCCGTCATCAAGGAGCATGAAAATGCCTTGTCGGCCGGGGAGATGTGCGAGGATCTGGCAAGCGACCACGAACGCGTCGCCCACCGCCTGCACGCTCTGATCGAGATGGCCGGCCGCGAGAAGGATGCCGTGACCGAGGATCTTGCGACGGCACGCGCGACCTTCCACGAGAAAGCCGCCTGGATGCTGCGCGCGATCGCGGCTGAATAAGGCGCAGGCTTGCGTAACGAGTTCCCCGTGAGCGGGCGCCCGGTTCCCCCCGGGCGCCCTTTTCTTTGGACAGGTCCATTGCAGGGGACGTCCCGGATCTACGAAAAAGCCCCGACCGAATGGCCGGGGCTTCAACCTGTCGTTCTGTGCCGCAGTATCAGGCGCGCAACGTTTCCGTGGAGGAGAAGAACATCGCCTGGCTCACCGCCGACTGGACCTGGTCCTCGGTAAACGGCTTGGTGATCAGGAAGGCCGGCTCGGGCCGGTCGCCCGTGAGCAGCCGCTCCGGGAAGGCGGTGATAAAGATGACCGGCACATCGCCCAGTTCGGCCAGCAGATCGTTGACCGCATCGATGCCCGACGAATTGTCGGCGAGCTGGATGTCGGCCAGGATCAGGTTCGGGCGGATCTCGGTGCCGAGTTGCACGGCTTCGGCGCGGGTCCGCGCGACACCGCCAACCTGATGGCCCATTTCGGAGACCTGCGCTTCAAGATCCATGGCGATGATCGCCTCATCCTCGATGATCAGGACCTTGCCGGCGATCGACCGGGCCATTTCATCCCGCGCGATGCGGACCAGTTCCGTCACTTCGTCCGCGGAGACCTGCATGATCTGGGCGACCTCGGCCGGCGTGAAATCCTCGATCGTGGACAGAAGCAGCGCCTCGCGGGTGTTGGCCGTCAACCGCTCCAGGTGGGCCTGCGCGCGCTTGCGCAGCCCGTCCTCGTCATTGGCGACCGGCGCGCCGGCACTCGTCCAGATCGTGTGGAAGGCGCGGTAGAGCGCAACCCGTGGCGGCAGGCTCCCGTCGAGCACGGCCGGATCCTCGAGGATCGCCTCCAGCGTGGCGGCGGCATAGCTGTCCCCGGAGGTTTGCGCCCCGGTCAGGGCGCGGGCATAGCGGCGCAGATAGGGAAGATCGGCACCGATGGCGCTGACGCGATCCACCGGGGCGGAAGCTTGACGTGTCTCAGTCATAAAAAAAATAAGCCCTTTTCCATTTTTTTCGGAACCTAACGCCCTATCCGTGCATTTCGTTCCAAAGAATTTGTGATCCGAGCAAAATTGACTGAGCGTATGGAGAATGCTGTGCAGGACGAAAAGCAGGAGCGCGCGCGCATCCAGATCGACGAGAATCTGAAGCGCGTCTATCAGGAAGCGGTCGAAGAGGCCTTGCCTGACCGGTTCCATGACCTACTTGAAAAACTGAAGGCCCAAGACGCTCAGAAACAGGGGAACGCTCAAAAATGAGTCAGGCCAATCCGAAAGACGAGCTGGTAGAACATCTGCCGGCCCTTCGAGCCTTCGCCCTTTCCCTGACACGCAACGGATCCGTCGCCGATGACATGGTGCAGGACACGGTCGTCAAGGCCTGGACCAACATCGACAAGTTCGAAGCCGGCACCAACCTGCGGGCCTGGCTTTTCACCATTCTCCGCAACACCTACTATTCCAGCCGTCGCAAGCTCGGGCGGGAGGTCTCGGACGCCGAGGGTGTGTTCACCGAGAGTCTTGCCGTGAAACCGGCCCATGACGGGCACCTCCACATGAACGATTTCCGCAAGGCTTTTGCCACGCTGCCCGACGAGCAGCGCGAGGCGCTGATCCTTGTCGGTGCGTCGGGCTTTTCCTACGAGGAAGCCGCAGCGACATGCGGGGTGGCGGTCGGCACGATCAAGAGCCGCGCCAACCGTGCTCGTGCGCGGCTGACCGAGATGCTCAACCTCGGAGAGGATGAGGCGATGGAACTGACCGACAATGCCACCATGGCGGTCGTCGCGAGCAGCGGAGCCCCGGCGATCTGATGCCCCACAATCTGTTGCCTGCGCGGATGCGGAGCCTCACGTTCCGCGTCGTCGCTTTCCTGTCGCTCGCACTTCTGCCGATCGGCCTGATCGCCGTCAAACAGACGGACGAGGTGACCAAGGAAACCCAGCGGCGCACCGAACTGACACTGCTTGCGGTCACCGAACAGGCCGCGACGGTGGAGCAGGCGGTGATCCAGCAGGCCTTCGGGGCCGCGCGCACGCTCGGCGCCTTCATCCAGCTTTTCAATCAGGATGCCGAAGCCTGCCAGCGCCATTTGCAATCCTTTCTTGATGCGTCGGACCGGTTCAGTTTCGTGGGCTTCCTGCCGAAAGACGGGGTGATGACCTGCTCCTCTCACGGGCGCACGGTGGATTTTTCCGACTTTCCCGGCTTCGCGGACAGTGTCGCCAATCCCGCGCCGATGGTGAATGTCAATCAGGACGCGCCGCTCAGCGGCACGTCCGTCATCATTATCAGCCTGCCGCATTATGATGATGCGGGCAATTTCGACGGTTACATCTCGGTCTCCGTCCCGCATTACCGGCTCGATATCGACAGCGAGGAAGCGCCGAACGACCTGGTCGGGCTGATCACCTTCAATGACGAAGGCGAGGTGATCACCGCAACCTCCGACATGGGTGACGTGGCTGACCTGCTGCCGCGCGGAACAGAGTTGAAATATCTCTTCTCCGGCGGCCGGCAGGCTTTTTCCGGCAAGTCGGTGGACGAAGAGAACCGCGTGTTCGCCGTGACCCCGATCGTGGAAGATACGGTCTACGCGCTCGGCATCTGGTCGGCCCGCGCGCCGTCTGCCACCGGTTTCGACCGTGCGCTTCACCCGTCGGTCTTTCCGATCCTGATGTGGATCGCCTGCCTGATCGTCGCCATGTTCGCCATCCACCGGTTGGTCCTGCGCCATGTGACCCGCCTGCGTCGTCGGATGCGTGCCTTTGCCCGGACCCGCAGTTTCCGCCCGCAGCCGGAAACCGGCCGCGTGCCGCTTGAACTGGCCGAAATGGGACAGGATTTCGACCAAATGGCCGAGGCAATCCTGCGTGACGAAGCGGAATTGGAAAATTCGCTGCACGAGAAGAATGTGCTTCTCAAGGAGGTGCATCACCGGGTGAAGAACAATCTGCAGCTTATCTCCTCGATCATGAACATGGAGATGCGCAAGAATCCGGACCCGGCCACGAAGAAGGTGCTCCGGCGCCTGCAGGACCGGGTGCGCGGGCTCGCCACCATTCACCGGACGCTCTATCAGGCCGACAGCCTCAGCCAGGTGGATGCGGGTGTGCTCATCAATGATATTGTTGACCAGATCCGCGTGAAGGGGCAGGTGGCTGGCACCAAGGTCAAGGTCGACCGGACAGTCGACAGCGTCGTGCTTCTGCCGGATCAGGCAGTTCCGCTGGCGCTGCTCGCGTCCGAAGCCGTGACCAACCTTCTGAAACATCTGGGCGCGCCCGAAGGCAGCCCGCCGGAAGTGATCGTGGAACTGACCGAATCCGATGATGGCGAGGTAACGCTGCGCATCGAGAATACGCTCGGCCAGAAAACGGTGATCGACGATGCGGCGGAAAGCACCGGCCTCGGCGCACAGCTCATGAACGCCTTTGCTCGCCAGCTTGGTGGCCGGATCACGACCGCCGAGGAGGATGAGTGCTACCGGCTGAAGTTGACCTTCGTCAAAACTCCGTTCGATGAGGAACCGGTGGATTTTCCTGCCGACGCGCAGGGCGATGCCGAAGGGCAGAAGGCTGTGACGGTGGCAAGCGAACCGCGGAATACGGAAACGCCGGGTCCGGCGCGGCCGAGCCATGCCTGAGGACGGGCAGGGCGGAGGTGCGGGCACCCGTCTGCTTCTGACGGCAGCGGAAGCCTTTCCCGCCTTCGAGGAACTGGTGCTCGACGCGCAGGATCGCGTCGTCATGGGGTTCCGCGTCTTCGACCCCGACACGCGCCTGCGTTCCGAACGGGCACAAGAGGTCGGACGGACATGGGGCGATTTGATCGGCGCGACCCTCGACCGCGGTGTCTCCGTTAGGCTGATTCTGTCCGATTTCGATGCGGTCGCGCGGCCCGAACTCCACCGCGGCACCCATGCGGCGATCCGCAAACTGAATGCGATTGCCGAAGGTTCGGCACATCCCGACCTCTGGACCGGCATCGCTGCGCTGCATCCCGCGCGCGTCGGCATCGGCCCGCGTCTGCTTTTCTGGCCCAAGATCCTGGGCGAGTTGAAGGCCACGGCGGAGCGGCTGAACGCGCTCGATCCGGATGAGCGGTCGCAGGCGCTGGAGGATATGCCCGGCGTCGCCGCCTATCTGCGGAAGGATGGCGGCACACTGCGGCCGCGGCGCTGGCCTGTGCCCCCACTTGTGCCCGCGAGCCATCACCAGAAACTGGCCGTCATCGACGGGCGGACGCTCTATATCGGCGGACTCGATCTCGACGAGCGCCGCTACGACACGCCCGCGCATGACCGCGGAAGCCGCCAGACCTGGCATGATGCGCAGGTGATCGTGGAAGGTGAGGCCGCTGCCGCGGCCGAAGCCCATCTGGAGGCGTTTCCGGAGGAATGTGAGCGCGGCTCGACGCTGCCGCGGCCCGGGCTCTTGCGCACTTTGTCGGCACAGCGCTCGAACGCGCAATTCCATGTGTCGCCGAAGCCTGTCGTCTCGGAACTGACCGATGCGCATCTGTCCGGTATCGAAGCTGCACAAAAGCTCGTCTATCTGGAAACCCAGTTCTTCCGCTGCCGCAAGATCGCGCAGGCACTGGCCGAAGCGGCGCATCGCGCGCCGGACATTGGCATGGTGCTGGTCCTTCCGGCCGCGCCCGAGGATGTGGCTTTTGAGGGCAAGACCAAAAGCGATGCGCGCTATGGGGAATATCTGCAAGCCAAATGCGTCGATCAGGTGCGTGCGGCCTTCGGCGACCGGCTCTTCATCGGCGCACCGGCGCAGCATCGCCGCGAAAGCGCGGATCCGGATGCCAAAGGCCGTGCCGCGCTCGACGAGGCGCCCATCGTCTATGTCCATGCCAAACTGTCGGTCTTCGATGGCGCATCTGCGATCGTGTCATCGGCAAACCTGAACGGGCGCAGCCTCGACTGGGACACCGAGGCGGGTGTGGAACTGGGCGCACCCGACGCGGCACGCCTGCTCGACCGGTGCCTCGATCATTGGGTGGGCGGGGAGCTTGCCGCGGAGTTGCCGCGCGACGGGGCACTGGCGCCTGCGCTCGCGCGGATTTCGCAGGAAGATGCCGAACGTCCGCCCGAAACGCGGCGATCGCTCCTGTTGCCCTATCCGGTGGCGCCCGCCCGGCGCTTCGGGCGCAACATCCCCGGTTTGCCTGAAGAAATCGTCTGATCTGCCGGCGCTTAGCCGGTCGCGGCTTCGGGTTCGGTGTCCCGATCCGTTCCGGGCGCCCGGCCGTTCCAGGCGATTTCCATCGTCCAGAGCAGAAGCGGCAGCGCGATGATGCCGCCGAGCGGCCCCCAGAGCCAGAGCCAGAAGGTCAGGGACAGGAACACCAACAGCGGATTGACCGACATGGTGCGCCCGACGAGCGTCGGCGTCACGAACTGCCCCTCGATCATGTTGAGCCCCGCAAAGATGAGCGGCGGCAGAAAACTTGCCGGCCCGTCGAAGACGACGATGCCGGCAACCGCCAGCGCCGCCGTGACCGCGGTTGGCCCAAGATAGAGCAGGAAGTTCATCAGGAAGCCGATCACACCCCAGAGGATCGGCGACGGCATGCCGATCAGGCTGAGGCCGATGGCCACCAGCACACCGAAACAAGCGTTGATGATCGTGATGGTCAGGAAGTAGCGCGCCACCGTGCGCTCGGCCTCGTCGAACCGTTCGGCGGTGATGCCGGGGATAACCCGGCCGAGCCATGTATAGGTTTCAACGCGTGCGAACAGAAAGAAGAAGAGCGTTCCGATGAAGATGAGCGCCTGCGCGGCGATACCGGGCGCGTAGGCCAGTGCCTCGGTCGCGGTCGGAATCGCCACCGCATCCTCGTCATCCGACCCCGGTTCGGCATCGATGGCGGAGGCCACATCTTCGGCCACCTGATCCAGACCGCGCAGCATGGCTTTCAACTGCTCGACTGTTTCGCGCAGCTCGTACCAGATGAGCGGGGCGCGTGCGATCACCCGGCTGACGATCGGTTCCAGCAGAAACATGGCGGCAATGGCGACCACGAGCGCGACCAGAAGCGTCAGGAGCGCGGCGAGCGCACCGGGCAGGCGGAGCGCCAGCCAGAGCCGCGTGAGCGGTGAAAGGACAATGCCCGTGACAAGCGCCAGCGTGATCGGCGCTGCGACAGCCGCGGCCACGTCGAGCAGGTAGATGAGTGCAACGGCCGCCAGGATCATGAGGCATGCGCGTTCGACGCGACGGGCAGGGTAGGGATGGGCCATGGCGGGAAGCACTCCTTCGGAAGGCAACGCGCAACACCGGCGGCGGGTTCCGGACGATTTCCGCCTTTATTTGCGACTGTTTCCGGAACTTGGGGCGGTGCGGATCGTTGTGTTTCCAGAAGCCATTTTGATGAAAGGAGTTTCAGCATGAATTGGGATGTTGTCGAAGGCAATTGGAAGCAGATGAAGGGCAAAATCCAGGAAAAGTGGGGCGATCTGACCGACGATGAAGTCGACCAGATCAACGGCAACCGCGAGAAACTGGAAGGCGTGCTTCAGGAAAAATACGGCAAGGCCAAGGAAGAGGTGAAGCGCGACGTGGACGATTTCCTGTCCCGCCACTGACACTGGCCAGATTTCAGAACGATCGAAGCCGGCTCATCGAGCCGGCTTCTTTTTTGTTGGCGGTTCAGGTTCACTTGGTCTGTCCGTCCCGCCGGTCGAAAGACCATTCTGTCTAACCCGAGAAACAGGCTG
Organism: Oceanomicrobium pacificus; assembly: GCF_009833495.1. Lineage (GTDB taxonomy): Bacteria > Pseudomonadota > Alphaproteobacteria > Rhodobacterales > Rhodobacteraceae > Oceanomicrobium > Oceanomicrobium pacificus. Next base: position 619,095 of record NZ_WUWG01000003.1, read on the forward strand.
GTGAGGAATGTCAGGCGGGGCCGGTCGCGCCATCAACGCCTGTCGCCAAGGCACAAAGCATTTCGGGATGCGAGTTCATATCGTCTGGTACAGGTGCGGAGGTCGGATCGCGACAAAGCTGCGGAGAAGACCGCTGCCGCCGGTTCAATCTAACACAATAAGATTTGGAGTTCGCGGGTTCGAGCCCTTCTTGCGCATACAGGCGTTCGGCAGTTCGTGAACGACTATTGCGACGAACCCTCGCGAACCGAGTACCGGACAGGAGGTCGCGCGTTTTCAGAGTGCCAAAGTTCTACCCGGTGGCGTCTCGGCCATTCGCTTTCCCTGAACTCTTCGCTGCATCTACCATGCGCCGCCGGTCTCACCGGTTTGTCCGGTCAAGGCATCCGTCACGAACGAAAAGGGGCCGGAGGGTGAACCTCCGGCCCCAAGGCCACGCGGCCGAAATTTCCGCGCTATTGGCAGGTCTTACGACCCTTCATACTCGGCCATGGCTTCGAGTTGGTCTTCGGTCGCATCGACATAGATGCGGATCTCTTCGCCATCATCGGCTTTGGTGATGGTGAAGCTCTCGAAGCCGATGGCGACCGGCTTCTCGCCGAGGCCGAGGAAACCGCCGACATCAACGATACCGGCCTGCACCATGCCGTCCTCGGTGATGATCATCTCGGACAGTTCGCCAACCCATTCGTCATTCACGTCATAGACGCGCTGTCCGATCAGGGTTTCGACTTCATATTCACCGGCTGCGACGGTCGTATAGCCTTCGACCTCCACCTCCGGGGCAGGGAACGTGTCGAACATCTGTTCGGCATCGGCTTCCAACTCGGCGGCAGCATCGCTGGCCGCAGCCGCGGCATCCTTGGCCGCATCCTCGGTCGCGGCAGCCGCATCATCGAGTGCGTTGGCCGCACCTTCGGCTGCGTTCTCGACAGCTTCACCGGTCTGTTCGGCGGCGTTCTCAACGGCCTGCGCCGTGTCAGCGGCCGCGTCACCGTGATTGTCGGCGGCAACCGGCATGGCGGCGAGGGTGGCAATTGCGGTGGTCAGAAAGAGGTTCTTCATTGCAAATCTCCTTTGGTCTAACTGGCCCGTTCGGGCATGGCAGACAAACCGGAAATCGGGCCGATCTGTTCCGCAAAAATCGGCAAAATATTTGTGGAACCGGCGCGGCCTCCGCAGCGTTATCGCGCTTCTGCGCAGCCTGTGTTTCACGGGCTGGAGGGATCGTGAATTGACGCGCCAGCGCGGCGCGGCATAGTGGCGGCATACCGGCGGAAGCCTGCCGTCGCGGCGCGGCCCATGAGACGGGGGATTGCCTCGTCTCGTGGCCTGCGATAGCCACAAGGGAAGACCCCGTCCGCGGGGCAGAGGTTACGGAGCAGAAGAGAACATGTCCGACACGACACCCAAAGGCGCGTCGAGAATCGCTTCGACGTTCGACCGTCGCCAGATCCTGAAAGCCGGTCTCGCAACCGGTGCGGCGCTGGCCGCGCCGTCCGTGCTGCACGCGCAGCGCGCCGGTCCGGCGGTGGACCGGAAGATTTCCGGTCTGCAGACCCAGAACTGGCAGAACCATTTCAGCTCGCTCGACAATGGCGCGATCCTCTGTGACACGCGCGCCCGGGCGCTGCATTACTGGTCCGCGGATGGCAGCATCTACAAGATCTACCCGACCAGCGTGCCCCTGACGGACAGCCTGACGCGGCGCGGGCGCACGCGCATCGTGCAGAAGCGCGAAGGGCCGGACTGGCGTCCGACCCCCAACATGCTGAAACGGGACCCTACCTTGCCGGCTTATGTCGGCCCGGGGCCGGAAAATCCGCTCGGCACCCATGCGCTTTATCTCAGCTGGGAATATTACCGGATCCACGGCACCAATGACGTGCGCAAGATCGGGCGCCAGTCCTCCAACGGCTGTATCGGGCTGTTCAACGACCAGATCGCCGAACTGTTCGGCATGGCGCAGGTCGGCACGCAGGTGCTGATGATCTGACTTCCGGTCAGTCCGTGCTGTCTGTCTGCCCGTCATCCGCTTCAGGGGCGGGCAGTTCCGACAGTTTTCGCACCAGCACCATCCGCATGTCCTGCATGGCGAGCAGCAAAGGTTCGGCCAATGCACGCACATCCTCGGGTCCGGCGCGGGACTGGAGCCATTGCGTGGTTCTGTGGATCTCGTCGGAAAGCCGCCGCGCATCCTCGCTCTGGTCCGCGGCCACCTGATCGCGCCGCGTCGCGATCCAGGCTTCGATCTCGGCCCGTTCCGCATCCGACAGGTCCGCATCGCCGTGGATCTTGATGTCACCGTTGCGGATATTGGCATTCGCCACATGGACGAAATCGAGCCGCCGCAGGCGGGCATCATCCTCCACCCGGTAGACGAGCGCGCCGTTCTCGCGGGTCCGGAAATAGAGGAAGGGCGGGTCCTGCAGCATCCGCTCAGCGCAATCCGGCGCAAAAAGTCTGGATGCGGGTGCAGGCATCGGTGAGCGCTTCGTCCGATGTTGCATAGGAGACGCGGAAATTCGGGCTGAGCCCGAAGGCGCCGCCGAAGACCACGGCAACGCCGGTTTCCTCCAGCAGCGCCGTTGCGAAATCCTCGTCCGTGTCGATCCGCGTGCCGCCGGCCGATTCCTTGCCGATGCAGCCCGCAATGGACGGATAGACGTAAAAGGCACCTTCGGGCGTCGGGCAGGTGATTCCGTCCGCATCATTGAGCATGCCGACCACGAGGTCGCGCCGCCGCGCGAATGCCTGTCGGCTCTCGGCGATATAGTCCTGCGGGCCGTTCAGCGCCTCCACGGCCGCCCACTGGCTGACGGAGCACGGGTTCGACGTGCTCTGGCTCTGGATCTTGCGCATGGCCGCAATCAGGTCCACCGGACCGGCCGCATAGCCGATCCGCCAACCAGTCATTGCATAGGCCTTGGAGACGCCGTTGACGGTCAGCGTGCGGTCATAGAGTGCCGGTTCGACCTCTGCCGGCGTGCAGAAGGTGAAGGGCGCATAGGCGATATGTTCATACATGTCGTCGGTCATCACCCAGACATGCGGATGGCGCATCAGCACATCTGTGAGCGCCTTCAGATCGTCCCGCCCGTAACCGGCGCCGGACGGGTTCGACGGCGAGTTGAAGATCAGCCATTTCGTTTTCGGCGTGATTGCAGCTTCGAGCGCGTCGGGGGTGATCTTGAACCCCTCCTCGATCCGGCTCTCCACGATGACCGGTTCGCCGCCGCAGAGCCGCACCATATCGGGATAGCTGACCCAGTAGGGCGCCGGGATGATCACCTCGTCGCCGGGGTTCAGCGTTGCCAGAAGCGCGTTGAAGAGCACCTGTTTGCCGCCGGTGGAGACGGACACCTGCTCCGGCCGGTAGTCGAGCCCGTTGTCGCGCTTGAACTTGGCGCATACCGCGGCCTTCAGTTCCGGGATACCGTCAACGGCAGTGTATTTCGTCCGTCCGGCATCGATCGCCGCTTTGGCGGCGGCCTTGATATTGTCCGGCGTGTCGAAATCAGGCTCGCCCGCGCTCAGACCGATCACGTCCCGACCGGCGGCCTTCAGTTCCTGTGCCTTGGTCGTCATCGCGATTGTCGGGGAGGGGGTCACGCGCGCCAGCGCATCGGCGAGAAAGGGCATTGCGGGCATCCATGTGGCTTTTCTCCCGTGTCTTACGTTGCCTGCAGGCACCAATCAAGTTACCTCTGCCGCGGAGCAGGGAGGGAGCGATCATGCCGACCGAACCAGAGATGGATCTTGAAACCGACTTCGAGGAAGATGTCGCCACGCTGGGGGACCGGATCACGGCCGCGCGGCTGCAGGCGGGTCTGGATCAGGCCGGTCTGGCGCAAGCCATCGGCCTCTCGCCCAAAACCATTGCGAACTGGGAGCTGGACCGGACCGAGCCGCGCGCCAACCGCATGCAGATGCTCGCAGGCGTGCTCAATGTCTCGCTCGGCTGGCTGATGAACGGCACGGCCGGTGACGAGGCTGCTTTGGCACCGGGGGACGAGACCGACGCCATGCGCGCCGAGATCGAGGCGATCCGGACCCTGCACAAGGAGCTTGGCGACCGGCTGGAGCGCCTGATCCTGCTCGTCGACCGGGCGGAGGAGAAGCCGTGACACAACCGTTCCATCTTGCTTTCTTCGTTCGCGATCTGGCTGAGACCCGGGCCTTTTACGGCGGCCTTCTGGGCTGCACGCTCGGTCGGTCCACCGACAGCTGGCAGGATTTCGACTTTTTCGGCCACCAGCTGAGCGCCCACCTTGGACCAGTGGCCGAGCGCGCGACCGGCGCCGTGGATGCGACCGCGGTGCCGATGCCGCATTTCGGCGCGGTTCTCGGCATGGAGGCCTGGGCGCGGCTGGTGCGCCGGCTGGAGGAAGCCGGCGTCGCGTTCCTGCTCTCGCCCCGGATCCGGTTCGAAGGCGCGCCCGGCGAGCAGGGCACCTTCTTCATCGAGGACCCGTCGGGCAACGCGCTCGAATTCAAGGGTTTCAAGGACATGGACGGCGTTTTTGCCAATGGCGAGGCGCCGGAAAACAGGCTCAAGCGGATGCGGATGCGCTGCTGGCGGCGCGGCACCAAGGAAATGGACATGGTGCTGGGGCCCTTCGCCGATGCGGAACTGGCCGGACTGTCGCCGGATGCGCTCGACCAGCTTGATGCGCTTCTGGAAGAGAATGACCAGGATCTCTATGCGTGGCTGACCCGCCAGAGCGAAGCGCCTGCCGATCATGCGGGCATGCTCGACCGGTTGCGGGCCTTTCACGGTTTCGTTTGAGCCAAATTCGCAGAAAATCCGCGATCCTTAACCTCCTGTTTCAGAAATGGCGCGAGCCTGTCCTTCCTTAAGAGGGAGGAGCCGATGGCCGCGTCAGCACGTTCCAATGCCGCCTCACCGCAGGACCGCGACGATCATGGCGCGGCCGACGGGGCCGCGCCACCTGCGGCGGATGGCCAGCTTCTCGACGATGCGCCGCTGGGGCTGCCCGACTATCTCGATGCGCTGAGCCTGATCGAGCGGTTGCACCGGCTGTTGCTCGACGTGGTTAAGGATGAGTTCGAACGGCTCGGACAACTCGACATCAATGCCGTGCAGGCGCTTTTGCTTTTCAATGTCGGCGACAATGAAGTGTCGGCGGGCGAGCTGAAGACCCGCGGCTACTATCAGGGCTCGAACGTGTCCTACAATCTCAAGAAGCTGGTCGAGAGCGGCTATATGAGCCATGAGCGCTCGGCCGTGGACCGGCGTGCGGTGCGCGTCCGGCTGACGGCCAAGGGTCGCGGGGTGCGCGATATTGTTGCCGGACTGTTTGCCCGCCATGCGGTTGGCGTGCAGGGACCGGGCGGTGTGACACCGGCCGAACTATACGGCCTCACCGACAGCCTGCGCCGGATCGAACGGTTCTGGGCCTCGGAAATCCGATACATCTACTGACGGTGCGGCATTGACCCGCGGAGGGTCCGGCTCCGGCACCTATCCGGTGGCGGGTTCGACCTGCCGTGGCGCAAAGCTTGATCTGCCGCAAGTTCCAAGACAGGATGCTGCGTTAAGCAATGCTGCGGCGTTTTGGTTGGTGCAGGCACCGGTCGGCGCCGGTATAAACGGCGGCACTTGCCAATCTGAGGATACATATGGACTACACGGCACATCTGGATCGCGCTTTGAAAGCCCTTCACGATGAAGGCCGGTATCGTGTGTTCACGGATATCTGTCGCGCCAACGGGTCCTTCCCGCATGCCCGCTGGGAGCCGGAGGGCGAAGAGCCGCGCGACATCACCGTCTGGTGCGGCAACGACTATCTGGGCATGGGCCAGCATCCGGTGGTGCTGGAGGCCATGAAAGACGCGATAGATACGGCCGGCGCCGGGTCGGGCGGCACGCGCAATATCTCGGGCACGACGATCTTCCACCGCGAACTGGAAGCGGAAATTGCAGACCTTCACCAGAAGGAAGCCGCGCTCGTCTTCACCTCGGCCTATATCGCCAACGAGGCGACCCTGTCGGTCCTGCCGAAACTCTTTCCGGACGTGGTGATCATTTCCGACAGCCTGAACCACGCTTCGATGATCGAGGGCATCCGCAATGCGCGCTGCGAGCGCCATATCTGGAAGCACAATGACCTCGACCATTTGCGCGAGCTTCTTCAGTCGATCGATCCGGCCCGTCCGAAGGTGATCGCCTTCGAATCGGTCTATTCGATGGATGGCGATTTCGGACCCTTGCGCGAGGTTTGCGATCTGGCCGACGAGTTCGGCGCGCTGACCTATCTCGACGAAGTGCATGCCGTGGGCATGTACGGGCCGCGCGGCGGCGGGGTCGCTGAACGCGACGGGCTGCTCGACCGGATCGACATTATCAACGGCACGCTCGGCAAGGCGTTCGGCGTCATGGGCGGCTATATCGCGGCAAGCGCGAAGATGGTCGACGCTGTGCGTTCCTACGCGCCGGGCTTCATCTTCACCACCTCGCTGCCGCCCGCCATCGCGGCCGGCGGGGCGGCCTCGATCCGGCACCTTAAGCGCGACCAGGCGCTGCGCGATGCTCATCAGGCCGGTGCCAAGGCCTTGAAATTGCGCTTTAAAGCACTTGGCTTGCCGGTGATGGACAATGACTCGCACATCGTGCCGGTGCTCGTCGGCAACCCGGTCAAATGCAAGATGCTGTCCGACAAGCTCCTGAGCGACTGGGGCGTTTATGTCCAGCCGATCAACTTTCCGACCGTGCCCCGCGGCACCGAGCGGCTGCGCTTCACGCCGTCGCCCGTCCACGATGGCAAGATGACCGATCATCTGCTGCGCGCGATGGACAGCCTGTGGAGCCATTGCGAGTTGAGCCGGAGTGCGCTCGCCTCTTAACCCTTTGAAATTGAGGGTATCCACAAATCGGCGGAATTCTGCTACCGTATTGAAAAGCCGGTGGGAAGCGTGAGGCGATTCCACTATCGGTAAAAGAAAAAGGCGGGGCAGTGTGATGAAGGGTCTAGAGGCGGATCCATGGCGGAGTCCAAACCCATAGCGGAACTTGGTGGATACGACTCGTTTGTCGTGCGGCTCGGGGACGAGTTGCGCGGGGAACGCGCAACGCGCGGTAAATCGTTGCTGGATGTGCAGAGGGATCTGCGCATCAAGGCGTCCTATATTGCCGCGATCGAGGATTGCGACACATCCGTGTTCCCCAATCCGGGCTTCATTGCCGGCTATGTCCGTTCCTACGCCCGCTATCTGGGCCTCGATTCCGAAGAGATTTACGGCCGTTTCTGTGCCGAGAGCGGCTTTGACGGGATCAACGCCTCGATGGGCGCGAAACCGGTGGCCGCCAAATCGGCCAAGGCACCGGCGCGGGGCGGCAAGGTCAGCGGCCCGGTCACATCGACGCCCTTCGACAATCCGGTGATGCGCGGGCTGGAAAGCGGCGGATCGGCCCTGTCGAACCTGTCGCTCGCCGGTGTCGGCTCCGTGGCAGTGCTGGCGCTGGTGATCGCCGGCCTCGGCTTCGGCGCCTGGACCGTGCTCCAGAACATCCAGCGGGTGCAGCTCGCACCGGTTGACCAGACACCCGACCTGCAAGCCGAACTGGACCTGCCCACAGGCGGGCAGGGGCCGCTGCCCGGCAGCACGGACGAGGCCCCCGCCGGTCTGGCCGCGCCGACGCCTGTGGCCACGCTCGACACGCTCTACCGTCCGCAAACGCTGGAGAAGCCGATCTTCGAGCCGCGTGACGGCCCGATCGTCCAGATCGACCCCGACCAGACCGGTGTCTTTGCACCGACCGACCGGATCGTCCGCCTGATCGAACAGGCCGAACCCGATCCGATGTCGCGCGAGGTACAGGGCCCGCAGGTGACGGAAAGCCTCGGCCCGCCGAAAGTTGCGGTCTATGCCGAGAAACCGGCCTGGGTCCGCGTCTATGAGGCAAGCGGCGCGGTTCTGTTCGAGAAAATCCTCGAACAGGGCGAAAGCTACATGCTGCCCGAAGATGTCGAGGCGCCGCTTTTGCGCGCGGGCAATGCCGGTTCGGTCTATCTGATGGTCGACGGTGTGCCTTACGGCCCGGTCGGGGAAGGAACGCGCGTCGCCAAGCAGGTATCGCTGGCCGCGCTCGACATTCCGGAAGCCTGGCCGGATGTCACGGTGCCGGAACTGCTTCTGGCCGGCGAGAATCTCGAACCCGCGCAGGACACGGCGCAGGCCCTGTCCGACAACTGACGCCTTCAGCGGCGCAACCACCAGTGACTTGACGACGCCGGCGGCAACCTGCCTGCGTGACAGACGCCGCCGTGCCGACTATATGAGCCGGACAGGATGAACGCAGAACGGTATTCGCAATGAGCCTCAACCCCGTCCGCCCCTGGCGCAACATCTACCGCCGCGAGAGCCGCAAGATCCATGTCGGGTCGGTGCCGGTCGGGGGCGATGCGCCGATTTCGGTCCAGACGATGACGAACACGCTGACCACGGACGTGGCCGCGACCATTGCGCAGGTACAGGCCTGTGCGGACGCGGGCGCGGATATCGTGCGCGTTTCCTGTCCGGACGAGGCGAGCACCAAGGCCTTGAAGGAAATCGTCGCGGAAAGCCCGGTGCCGATCGTGGCGGATATCCATTTCCACTATCGCCGCGGTATCGAGGCGGCGGAGGCGGGCGCGGCCTGCCTGCGGATCAACCCCGGCAATATCGGCTCGGCCGACCGCGTGGCAGAGGTTGTGGCCGCGGCCCGCGATCACGGCTGTTCGATCCGCATCGGCGTCAATGCCGGGTCGCTTGAGAAGCATCTCCTTGAAAAATATGGGGAGCCCTGTCCCGAAGCGATGATCGAGAGCGGTCTCGACCATATGCGCATCCTGCAGGACCATGATTTCCACGAGTTCAAGATCTCGGTCAAAGCGTCGGACGTGTTCCTCGCCGCTGCCGCCTATCAGGGGCTGGCAGAGGCCTGCGACGCGCCGATCCATCTGGGTATCACCGAAGCCGGCGGCCTGACGGCCGGCACGATCAAATCCGCGATCGGGCTCGGCAATCTTCTTTGGATGGGCATCGGAGATACGTTGCGCGTGTCCCTGTCGGCCGATCCGGTCGAGGAGGTGAAGGTCGGATACGAGATCCTCAAGGCGCTCGGGCTGCGCCATCGCGGCGTGAACATCATTTCCTGCCCCTCCTGCGCGCGGCAGGGGTTCGACGTGATCCGCACGGTCGAGAAACTCGAAAAACGGCTGGAACATATCAAGACCCCGATGAGCCTCTCGATCATCGGCTGTGTGGTCAACGGCCCCGGAGAGGCGCTGATGACCGATATCGGCTTCACCGGTGGTGGCGCGGGGCATGGCATGGTCTATCTCGCCGGCAAGCAGGCACACCGGCTCGACAATGAAAAACTCGTTGATCACATTGTCGAATTGGTCGAAAAAAAAGCAGAAGAACTAGAGGCAGAGCAGGAGGCGGCGCAAAGCGCGGCGCAATAAATCAATGAAGCTGATGATTACGCTGGTGCTGCTTGTCGCCGTTTTTGTGGCGGGCCTGACCTTTTACCGGATTCAATTTGCCGAGAGTGACCCGGCGGTCTGGCATGTCGATCCGCTGACCGCCTCGCCGCAGCCCACCCCGAACGGCTATCGCGTGGCGAGCCCGGAACTGGCCGCGCATCAGCCGGACCAGATCGCACCCGTCTACGGTGCGCCGGCGGCCGTCATCATGCAGGCGCTTGACGACTATATCCTCGCGCAGAGCAACACCGAGCGGTTGGCCGGATCGGTGGCAGAGAACTGGGCCACCTATATCCAGCGCACGCCGACGCTGAAATTTCCCGATTATATCTCGATCAAGGTCATCCCGATCGACGAGAATACGGCCACGGTCGCCATCTTCTCACGCTCGCGTTTCGGCCATGGCGACATGGGCGTGAACGAGGCCCGCGTGAAAACCTGGCTGGAAAGCATTTCCACGCTCGCTCTCTGAGGTCAGGAGGCGAGGCAGCCCTCGGACATGTCGCGCCACATCGGGTTGTTGAGCGACATTTCGCACCGGGCAAGGAAACTTCGCCCGTCGACCACCATGCACATGACCGTGCCAAGCTCGCGGCGTTCGCCCTCGCGATCCGTGCAGTAGCAATCGGGCCAGATCGTATCCGCGGTGCCGCCGTCGCTTGCCAGCGCGGGCAGGGCCGCGGTCAGAACGGCCGCGCATATGATCGCACCCGGTCTCATGCCGCCACTATAGCGCAGGGGCGGGTTTAGCGCGAGGCTTTCGCTTGACCCGCCCTGTCCGGCAGGCCAAGACAAGGCCATGATCCCGCATGACAAACTGAAGCAGATCCGCGAACGGTTCGAATATCTCGAAGCCCGCATGGCAAGCGCGCCGCCGGCTGACGAACTGGTGCGGCTGAGCCGGGAATATGCGGATCTGAAGCCGGTCGTGGAAACCGTGACGCGCTATCAGTCGCTGGCGGCGGACCGTGCGGCGGCCGAAGACATGCTGGCCGATGCCGACATGCGCGAACTGGCCGAGGAGGAAATCGCCACGCTCGACGCGGAACTGCCGGCGGCCGAACAGGCCGTGCGGCTGGCACTTCTGCCCCGCGACGCGGCCGACAGCCGCCCCGCGCTGGTGGAAATCCGCGCCGGCACGGGCGGCGACGAGGCCGCGCTTTTTGCCGCCGACCTGCTGCGCATGTACCAACGCTATGCCGAGGCCCGCGGCTGGCGGTTCGAGCTTGTCTCAGAAGCGGCAACCGAACTCGGCGGGGTGAAAGAAGCCGTCGTCAACGTGCAGGGCGAGGGCGTTTTTGCGCGCCTGAAATTCGAGAGCGGCGTGCATCGTGTGCAGCGTGTGCCTGCGACCGAGAGCGGCGGGCGGGTCCATACCTCAGCCGCCACCGTTGCGGTTCTGCCCGAGGCCGAAGAGGTTGATATCGACATTCCCGCAAGCGACATCCGGATCGATACGATGCGGGCGTCGGGCGCGGGCGGGCAGCATGTCAACACGACCGACAGTGCGGTCCGGATCACCCATGTGCCGACCGGGATCGTCGTCACCTCGTCGGAGAAATCCCAGCATCACAACCGGGCGCGGGCCATGCAGGTGCTGCGCGCGCGGCTCTACGATCTGGAACGCCAGAAGGCCGAAGACGCCCGCGCCGCCGACCGGCGCGATCAGGTCGGCAGCGGCGACCGGTCCGAACGGATCCGCACCTACAATTTCCCCCAAGGGCGCCTGACCGACCACCGGATCAACCTGACGCTCTACAAACTCGACGCGATCATGCAGGGCGATCTGGATGAGGTGATCGATGCGCTCATCACCGAAGACCAGGCCCGCAAACTGGCCGAGCTCGACGCGTGAGCGACCGGCTGGCCGATCTGCTGGCGCACGGCCAGGCGGTTCTGACAGCTGCCGGGATCACCACGGCGCCGCGTGATGCGCGGCGGCTGCTGGCCCATGCGATGAAGATCGATCCGGCGCGATTGACCGTGGAACTGTCCGGACCGGCACCCGCCGGCCTGGCCGACAGGTTCGGGACCATGATCGCGGCGCGGGCCCGCTTCCAGCCGGTGGCGCAGATCATCGGATATCGGGACTTCTGGGGCCGCCGGTTTCGCGTCACGCAGGACGTGCTCGACCCGCGCCCGGACAGCGAAACGCTGATCGAGGCGCTTCTGGAGGGCGGACCGGCGGAGCGGCTCCTCGACCTTGGCACGGGTAGCGGCTGTCTGGCGCTCACGCTGCTCGCGGAATGGCCGGGCGCGCACGGGGTGGCGACGGACCAGAGCGCGGCGGCGCTCAATCTGGCACGGGAAAATGCGGAGGCTCTCGGCCTGACAGACAGGGTCCGGTTCGCGCAAGGTGACTGGTGGGATGCGGCGGATGGGACATTCGACCTGATCCTGTCCAACCCGCCCTACATTCCGACCGATGTCTACGCGACGCTCGACCCCGATGTGCGCGACTGGGAACCAGAAGCGGCGCTGACGCCGGGCGCGGACGGTCTGGCGGCCTATCGGGCCATCATCGACGGGGTGGCAGACCATTTGCGCCCCGGCGGACGGCTGGCCTTCGAGATCGGCTATGATCAGGGGGCTTCGGTGGCGGCCCTCGTCGCGGAGAGGCTCGGCTGGACCCCGCGCATTTTGCCCGATCTGAACGGACATGACCGTGTCGTTCTGGCCGACCGGCCGGCCTGAAGCGTTTTTTGGGGTTGTTTTCGGTGTTTTGAACGGTATACGCTCTTCCTAGCTGCTGAAGAGAGGCGCTCGCGCCCTGCACATTCCAGCAGACATGTTAACCGGACATCGGAAGACGATTGGAACCGAGCAGGCGGATTGCGACAGCGCGAACTTGACCGCACAGTGATGCCCCTGGACTCAACAGACAGACATTATGAGATCTTCAAACAAATCGCGGTCCCGCAACAAGAACAACAACAATCGCCGGAACGTCGGAAATGTGATGAACCGCGTGTTCGACAGCGCCGGCCCAGAGGGCCGAGTGCGTGGCACGCCGACCCAGATCATCGAAAAATATCAGACCCTTGCGCGTGACGCGCAACTGGCGGGCGATCGTGTGGCCGCGGAAAATTTTCTGCAACATGCCGAACATTACCTGCGGCTGCTGGGCGAGGCGCAGAAAGCCCAGGCCGAACGCCAGCAGAACCAGCAGGGTCAGCAGAACCAGCAGAATGACGGCAACCGCCAGCAGGCTGACACTGCCGATACGGGCGGTGAGGGCGACCAGCAGCGCCATGCCAACGGCGCCGATGCGGATGCATCGAAAGGCGGGTCGGGCAAGGATGCGCTCGAGACGATCGAGGCCGCGGACACTGCCGACGAACCGTCGCTGGTCGAGACCCCGGAAGCCCGCAAGGAAAGCAAGCCGCGCCGCCCGCGCAAGCCGCGCAAGCAGCCGTCCGACGCCCAGCCCGAACTGGCCGCGGAACAGCCGGCAGGCGACAGCCAGCCGGGCTGAATTTTCTTCACGTTGGACATGCCGCGCCCTATCAGGGCGGGGCAAGCGGCGCGGTCAGGCGCCGCGCATCTCCGCATAGGTGCGGCTCAGGCGGCAGAATTCCTCGACCGAGACGGTTTCCGCACGCGCCGTCGGCGGAATGCCGGCAGCGTCCAGCAATGCCACCGGATCAACGCCCAGAGGTTTTAGTGCTGCGCGCAGCATCTTGCGCCGCTGGCCGAAGGCGGCGGCCACAACCCTGTTCAGAATATCGGCATCGGCTTCGAAACGCGGTTCGGGCAGCGCCGTCAGGTGCACCACGGCCGAAGAGACTTTCGGCGGCGGGGTGAAGGCTGCCGGCGGCAGGTCGAGCACGATCTTCGCATCCGTCCGCCATTGCGCAAGGATCGACAGGCGGCCATAGGCCTTGCTGCCGGGCTTCGCCACGATCCGCTGGGCCACCTCGCGTTGGAACATGAGCGTCAGGCTCGACCAGAAGGGCGGCCAGTCGCTGGGCGTCAGCCAGCGGACGAGAAGCTCGGTCCCGATATTGTAGGGCAGGTTGGCAGCCACGGCGATCGGCGGGCTCAGATGGTCGAGCGGATCGATCTCCAGCGCGTCGCCCTCGATCACCTCCAACCGGCCCGGATAGGCTGCGGCGACCTCCTGCAGGGCCGGAATGCAGCGATGGTCCCGCTCCACGGCGACAACCTTGCGCGCACCCTCGAAGAGAAGCCCCCGCGTCAGGCCGCCGGGGCCGGGACCGATTTCCAGCACATCATGGTCGGGCAGGGCGCGGACCTGCCGGGCGATCTTGCTCGTCAGGTTCAGGTCGAGCAGGAAATTCTGCCCCAACGACTTCCGCGCCGAGAGGCCATGGGCGGCGATCACCTCGCGTAGCGGCGGCAGTCCGTCCTGCGCGGCGCTCATGACACGGCCCCGCGGCGGGCGGCCAGTTGACCGGCCAGCTCCAGCGCCGCGATCAGGCTGTCGGGGCGTGCGATCCCCTGTCCGGCAATGTCATAGGCCGTGCCATGATCGGGCGAGGTGCGCAGGATCGGCAGGCCAAGCGTGACATTCACGCCGCGGTCGAAATCGAGTGTCTTGATCGGGATCAGCGCCTGATCGTGATACATGCAGACCGCACAGTCGTAACTCGCGCGCGCGCGGGCATGGAACATGGTGTCCGCAGGCAGCGGTCCGCGCAGGTCGAGCCCTTCGGCGCGGAGCCGGTCGAGGAGCGGGGAGATGATCTCGATTTCCTGTTTCCCGAACCGGCCATCCTCACCTGCATGGGGATTGAGGCCCGCGACAGCGATGCGCGGCGCGGCAATCCCGAAATCCCGTTGCAGTCCGGCATGGGTCTGCCGGATCACGGCTTCGAGCCCGTCCGCTGTCAGCTGTTCGGGAACATCCTGCAGGGCGATATGGATGGTTGCGGGCACCACCCGCAATTCCGGCGCGGCCAGCAGCATCACCGGATCAGAGGTGCCGCAGAGGTCGGCCAGAAACTCGGTATGGCCGGGGAACGCGAAACCCGCGCCCGCTTTCAGACCGGCCTTGTTGATCGGGTTCGTGACTACGGCGCCGGCCAGCCCCGCCTGCGCGTGATCCACAGCCAGTTCGATCGCATCGATGATGGCCGGTGCGTTGGCAGGGTCCGGCGCGCCCGGTGTGAATGAAGCGGCAAAAGGACGGTGCAGGACGGGCAGCCCGTCGGCCATGACCGCTATGGCCTCTCCGGGTGCCCCGATCGCGCGGATCGGCGTGCGGGTTTTTTCCGCCAGAGCACCGAGCCGGTCGATGTCGGAGATCAGGTAGAAGGGCAGCCTGTCGTTCAGCGCGGTCCAGGCCTTGAAGCTCAGCTCCGGCCCGATCCCTGCGGGATCGCCGCTCGTCAGCGCCAACGGGGCCGGCATCATTGCCGGACCACGACCGCGTTGCGTTTCAGTTCCTGCAGATAGCCTTCGGACAGGCTGTTGAGCCGCTGGTTCAAAAGCTGCGTGCGCACTTGCTCGCGCTGCTCGGGCGCAATGTTGCTGGCACGGTCGCAAAGCATGACGACCCGCACCGCATCCGCGGTCCGCACCACATCGGTCTCGCCCGGATCGAGCCGGTCGATCACCTGGCGCAGATCGCCCGGCAGCTGGCTCGGCAGCACCGGTTTCACGCGCCCGCTGCCGGGGCCGAAGTCGGGCACCCGGGCTGAAAGCGACAGGCAGTCATCCAGTTCGCGCTGCACCGCAACGGCGCGTTCCTCGGCCTCGCGCAGCGCGGTCTGGCTGACCGGATTGGGCAGCGGGATGACCAGTTGGCCGTAGGCGACCGTCAGTTCCGGCGGGGCGGTGCGGCTGTCCACGCGGACCTCGTGCAGTTTCAGGATCGACAGCCCGTCGGGAATCTCGATCGGCAGCGTGACCTCACCGGGCGAGAGCGCAAGGATCTGGGTGGCGATGGCTGGCGGCAGGCTGCCCACTTCAAGCCAGCCGAGCGATCCGCCTTCTGCGGCGTTGTTGGAGCGGGAATATTCCCGCGCGGCGGCGGCGAAATCACCGCGGCCGTTCAGCTGGTTCGACAGGCGTTCGGCCAGTTCGCGCGTGGCCTCCTCGCCGCGTTCCTCGAACGGCATGGCGATTTCCGAGAGGCGTACGCTTTCCTGCGTCGAGCCGCGCCCGAGCGACAGGGCCGCATCCACATCGGCGTCCGACGGGGTGGCGCGGGCGCGGAACCGGCCCTGCACGACCTCCCGCCATGTGACGCCGGCCTTCACGAAATCGTTGAGCGTTGAGGCCGCGATGCCGCGCTGTGCGAGCGCGTCGCGCAGTTCGGCCGCGGTCAGGTTGCGGCTCTCGGCAAACTGGGCGACGGCCAGTTCAAGGCTTTCTTCTTCCAGTTCCAGACCGAAGGAGGCGCCGGCCTGCAGTTTCAGCCGCTCGTCGATCAGCTGGTCGACCGCCAGTTCCTGCCGGTTTCCCGGCGCGCCGAGCGCTTCGAGAAACAGGGCCCGCTGTTCGATATCATAGTAGGTGATGGCCGAATTGTTCACCAGAATGGCCGTGGAGAAGGGATTTTGCGCCTCTGCCGCCACCGTGCCGCCCAGCGCGGCCGCCAGTGCCAGCGCCAGAACCCGGAAGCTGCGTTTCACATTCTCGATCACTCGGTCACCCGTTCATCATCGTCCACACCGCTGTGACGGCCAGATTGTCTCTCCGTCACCGCCGAAGCCGGCCAGCGTCACCGTCAGGCCGACATTGGTCGACGGGGGGACATTAGCGGACTCCGTGAACCGACGCGACACCTTCAGGTCGGCTCGAATGCACTCATTGCCATAGGTGACGCGCCCTTCACCATAGATATTCTTGCCCAATTGCAGGTCCCTGCGCCATTCCCCGCCGATTTCCCAGTTTCGCGCCACCCTGTAGGCACCATCCACAAGGAACTCGTTGCGCGGGTCGCTCGAATCGCTGGCGGAATTCTGCGCGATGTAGAAATGCGAGCCGGTGACGGAAAACCGCTCCGATGCGTAGCCGAAGCGCGTCTCGTTGCGCGAGAAGCTGAAATCCGTGTCGAAGAGCGACCGATTGACGAACTGGAAATTGGACGGCAGTTCCAGCGACAGGGCGCTGACGAAATCGCTCGTCCGACCGTTCAGACCCGAGCCTTCCGCGAACTGGTCGAAGTCGGAGGCACGCAACACCTGTCCAACGGTCAGGCCCAGCGTCCAGCCCGCGGGATTGAAATAGGTGTAAGTTGCGCCGAGATTGGCCCGTAAGCCGGTCTCGTAGGCGTCATTGCCCGGATAGCGGTTGGTGGCGAAGAGATTGGTCTCGTCGAACTCGACCGAGGTGCTGTCCTCGTTCGGCACCTGATCGTTGAAATCCGGATCGGCCGTGTAGAGAAGCTGCGCCACCGGTTCGATCACATGGGTGGCACCGCCCGACTGGCGGGCAAAAGGCCAGCGCAGCTCGAACCCGGTCGTCGGCACGAGCCGGGTGAGGAACTCCTCGTCATAGGCCGGATCGTCCCAGACCCGGTAGAGATCGGCATTGGCGGAAGCAAAGGCGCGGGTCAGGATGCCGGAATCGAGCGCCCAGTCCCTGGTCCATTCCACGCCAAGTCCGCCGCGCCCCACATCGCGCCCTTCCTCGCGCGTCAGGCCCATCGCGTTCGCGGTGATCGCCACCTGTCCGTCGAAGAAATCGTCGCGCAGGTAGCTGCGGTAGTTCACCTCCGGCAGGATGAACGGCACCGTCGCCTGATCCTCGTCATCGCGAAGCGTCTGGAAGGCGAAGGCATTGGCGAACAGATAGTCCCGCGCTCGGTAGCGCTCGATGGTGACCGTGCTCTCCAGCCGGTCGGTGTTGGAATAGTCGAACTGGCGCAGGAAACTCTTGTCGGACGCGCTTTCCAGCGAAAAGCCGGTCTGGAACCCGTCGAGAATGTCGAAGGACCCGTCCGCAAAAAGAAAACCGCGCCCGTCGCCTTCGTCCAGCCCGTCTGCGATCGAGATGGCACCGGTTGCGTCGAACTCGCCATAGGTGAACCGCTGGCGGTACTCGCCCTCCAGCACTGCGCCGCCCTTGCCGGTCAGGAAGGGCGTGATGGTCGTGTCGGCATAGGGGCCCAGCGGAATGTAGAAGGGCGTTTTCACGCCATAGCCGAAGATATCGGAGTTGAGAAATTCCGGCACAAGGAAGCCGCGCGCGCGACGCACGGACGGGTCGGGCACGCGGAAGGTCGGCAGGCGGAGCACCTGCTGGCCGAGAATGTCGAAACGTGCGCCCTCGAAATAGATCTGCTTCTCCAGATTGTCCTGCACCACCCGTTCGGCGCGGATCCGCCAGAGCGGGACGGGTGCCTCGGCACATACCTCGCAACTGCTCGCCACCGTGTTGAAGAGCGTCGTGTAGCGTCCGCCCTCGGATCGCCGCAGGCCCTCGGCCGCCAGTTGAACGCGATCCGCCAGCAGCACGCGGGCGCCCTGAATGAGCCCTTCGGTCAGGTCGGGTTGCAGTTCGGCTGCCTGTGCCAGCACCACCTCGCCCTGACCGTTTGACAGGAAAATCGGCCCGTCGATGAAGACGCGCTCATTCTCCACATCATAGCGGATGCGCGTCGCCTTGAGCGTGTTCGGCCCGTAAAAGGCTTCCAGATTGCCCTCGGCAATCAGCATGTTGGCGGACGGATCGAAGATGACGCTGTCGGCCAGCAGCGTCACCGGCGCGTCTTCCGTGCCCAGCGTCTGGGCGCGAAGCGGCGGCCCCGGCTGGGACAGAAGGAAAGCCGTTGCGATCAGGACCGGCAGGCGGCACGCGCGCATCTAGCCGTCCTCCAGATGCAGCAGCAGGCCCAGCGCAAGCATCACGGCCGCCGCCGAGGGCACCCATGCAGCGATCATCACCGGCACCTGACCGGCCGAGCCGAGGCTCTGGGCAAAAACGGCAATGAAATAGAGGAAGAAGCCCGACACGACCGCCGACAGGACCATGATGCCCATATGGCCGAACCGCACATGGCGGAGCGAGAAGACCGCCCCGATCAGGACCATGGCGACGAAGAAGAGCGGCTGGGCCAGCTGGTTCTGGAAATAGAGCCGGTGTCGCGTGGCGCTGAAGCCGCTCTCCTCCAACTGCAGGATAAAGCCCGGCAGGGCCGTGAGCGGCAGGGAAGAGGGCGCCGCGAACCCGTCAAGGATCAGGTCGGAGGTCAGGTCGGTTGGAACGTAGTAATCCTCATGCGCATAGGACTCGCGCGCATCTTCGGTGCCGTCGGCGGCAAAGCCCCAGATCCGTGCATTGCGCAAATGCCATTGGGCCGGTTCCAGCGTCGCGGAATCCGCCTCGATCCGCTCCGCGATACGCCCGTCCTCGTCGAAGATGAAAAAGCGCACCCGTTTCAGTTCCGCTCCATCGGGCGAGGCGCGGTTGGCCTGGATGACCGCCTGACCCGATGCATCGCCCTGCCGCAGCCATAGACCGCTGTTGGACAAGGAGAGCCGGGTCAGCACCTGGCCCTCTTCCTCGGCAGCAAGAATCTCGGCGCGCTGGCTTGTGGCGATCACGATCGGGTTGAGGACGAGGATCGCAAAGACACCAAGGCACGCGCCGATGACGCAGGGCACGAACACCATGCGCAGGCTCGACACGCCGGCGGCGCGCGTCACCACCAGTTCGGAACTGCGCGACAGGCCGAGGAAGGTCACAAGGGCCGAGATCAGGATCGTCAGCGGAAAGGCCTGTTCGATGATCGCCGGCGCGCGGTAGAGCGTGATCGCGGCAATATCGATGAAGGCCACACCGTCGCGGGACATCTTGCGCAGGTTTTCCACCCCGTCGAAAATCACGACGAGCGCGAGCACCACCAGCTGCACGCGCAGGAATCCCATCAGGAACCGCCAGGCGACGTAATAGGCGAGCGTCATGCCACCACCTCCGCACCCGCTGCCCTGCGGCCCGAGAGCCGCCAGAGAAGGAAGAAGGTCAGGCCCGCCGCGGTTCCCGCCGGCAAGAGCCCGAGCGGCGCCAGCGCAGCATTGGTCCGGATGGCCGAGAGCGCGGCAATGGCCAGCACCTGCACCGCGATGCCCGCGATCACGGCGAAGATGATCCGCCGCGAAAACCCGCGCCGCTGATAGCCGCCGAACAGGATCGTCGCGAGCGCAAGTGCGGGCAGGAAGAGCGCGATGCTGGGTGTCATCAGTTTTTCAACGCCCGCTGCCACATAGAGCGCCTCGTCCCGCTTGGGGATGTCGAGCATTTCCTGCGTCGGCGAAAACAGGTCCCGCAGCGGATATTCCACAGCCGATTTCTTGCGGTCGTCGGCGCTCGCCGTGTCCATCTCGAAATCATAGGAAAACTGCTCGAACTGCACCGCCGACAGCGTGTCCCGCGGCGCGCCGTAAATCTGCGCCAGACCGTCGAACATGACGATCCGCAGGAATGCGTCGTCGCTGAGCAGCAGCGCCTTGTCCGCCGTGTAGGTGGTCACATTGCGCAGGTCGCGCTGGTCATGAAGGAAAATGCCCCGCAACTCGCCGGAGGTGGACGCATCATCGACAAAGACCGTCACCCCGCGTTCGGGATGCATGAAGGCGCCGGGCGTCAGGATGCTCGATACCAACTCATTGCCGACGGCAAGGCGCCGCTCGGCAAGAAGCGTGGTCGAGCGCGGCACCAGATAGAGCGACAGGAGCAGGAGCAGCGCCATCACGCCGGCGCCGAAAATGAGCATCGGGCGCAGGAGCGCCCAGGGACTGAGGCCCGAACCCAGCATCACGACAAGCTCCGATTCACCGTAGAGCTTGTTGATCGTGTAGAGTGCCGCGGCAAAGGCCGACACGGGCAGCACCTGCAGGATCACGCGCGGCAGGATGAGCGAGGAAAATTCCAGAAACAGCATGGCTGCGCTCGAATTTCCGACCACATAGTCGAGCAGTTTCAGCGATTGCGTGAGCCAGATGATCCCGACGAAAACCAGCGTGAAGAAACCCAACGGGCCGAGCAGCTGCGCGAGCATGTATCGATCGAGGGTCTTCATCCGTGACTGCCTGCCTTCGCATTTGTTGCCATGCTCTGAATTCGGCCTATTGGCTTGGTGGCAACTGGTCAAGCCCGCGGAAACCCGATAGGTCTGCCTGCAAGCTTGGATCCACCCATTATGCAGGAGTATCGCATGACCGCGCCACTTCAGATCGATTTTCTGGAAACCGACACGTCGAATTTCGCCGAAACCGAGGGGCGGATCGTTGCCTTCATCGGCGAGGACGGGGTGCTGGAGCCCTCGGCGCGCAAGCTGAACCGGCTGATGAAGGGCGCTCTGGCGCGCTTTTCCGACAGCAAGGCGTTCGAGAAGCTGGAGGCCGGTGCAGGCCAGTCTTTCGACTATCCGGCCGGACTGGCGGCCGAGGCCGTTCTGGCCGTGAAACTGCCGCGCAAGGCGGATGCCGATACGGGCCGCAAGGCGGGTGCCACGATTGCCAAGTTCCGCGGCACGGCGCCGCTGACCATCGTGGCGGGTGCCCACAAGCAGGCCGCACAGATCGCCTATGGGCTGGCGCTGCGCGACTACGGGTTCGACCGGCACAAGACGGCGGACGCGCCCGAGGATGCGCGCAAGGTCGCTTTCATGGTCTCGCGCCCCGAAGCAGTGGCGGCCGAAGCCGCGCCGATGGCCGCACTGGCCGAGGCGGTCTTCTTCACCCGCGATCTGGTCAACGAGCCGGCCAATGTTCTGACAACGACCGACTTTGCCGCGCGGCTTGCCGCGATGCAGGATCTTG
This sequence comes from Oceanomicrobium pacificus, assembly GCF_009833495.1. GTDB lineage: Bacteria > Pseudomonadota > Alphaproteobacteria > Rhodobacterales > Rhodobacteraceae > Oceanomicrobium > Oceanomicrobium pacificus. The sequence goes on from NZ_WUWG01000003.1 coordinate 640,318, forward strand.
GCCTCGATGTCGAAATCCTCGAAGAGGCGGAGCTTGAAAAGATCGGCATGCGCACGCTTCTGGCCGTGGGGCAGGGCTCGCGCAGCCCGTCCAAGGTTGTCATCATGCGCTGGAACGGTGCGGGCGATGCCCAGCCGTTCGCGCTCGTCGGCAAGGGCGTCGTGTTCGATACAGGCGGTATCTCGCTGAAGCCGGCCGGTGGCATGGAAGACATGACCATGGACATGGGCGGCGCGGGTGTCGTGGCGGGCGTCATGCGCGGTCTGGCGCTGCGCAAGGCCAAGGCCAACGTGATCGGCATTGTCGGCCTTGTGGAAAACATGCCCGACGGGGATGCCCAGCGCCCCGGTGACGTGGTGCGCTCGCTCAAGGGCGACACGATCGAGGTGATCAATACCGATGCCGAAGGGCGGCTCGTTCTGGCCGACATCATGTGGTACGTGCAGGACCGGTTCAAACCGCGCGGCATGGTCGATCTGGCGACGCTCACAGGCGCGATCATCATCGGTCTGGGGCATGAGAATGCCGGTGTCTTCTCCAACAATGACGATCTGTGCAACGCCTTCCTGAAGGCGGCTGCGGAAGAGGGCGAGGGCGCGTGGCGCCTGCCGCTGTCGCCCGCCTATGACAAGCTCTTGAAATCCGCCGTGGCCGACATGGCCAACGTTGGCGGCAGACCGGCGGGCTCGATCACGGCGGCGCAGTTCCTGCAGCGCTTCGTCAAGGACGATACGCCGTGGATCCACCTCGACATTGCCGGTGTGGCTGCGGTCAAGACCGACACGGCACTCGCACCCAAGGGTGCGACCGGCTGGGGCGTGCGCGCGCTCGACCGGCTGGTGCGCGACCTGTTCGACGAGTGATCCCGTGGCCGAGGTGCTCTTCTACCACCTGACCGACAGCACGCTGGATGCGACGCTGCCCGATCTGGTGGAAAAGGCGCTCGGCCGAGGCTGGACCGTGGCCATCCGCGGACCGAACGAAGAGGGGCTGGCGGCGTTGAGCCGCCGGCTCTGGGGCTGGAAGGATGTGGGCTTCATGGCCCATGATCTCGCACCGTCCGCGCCCGGTACGCCGGTCATCCTGCACCCTGACGCCGCAGTGGAGGGGCGCGATGTGCTGATGGTCGTCGACGGGATGCCCCTGCCGCTCGATGCGGCCGCCACGCCGGCGCGAACCTGTCTGATCTTCAATGATGCCGATGCGGCCCATGTCGATCAGGCGCGGGCCGACTGGAAGGCGGTCGGCGCGGCCGGCCTCAAGGCCACCTACTGGGCGCAGGCGGACGGTAGATGGGTGAAACGGGCAGAAAACACGCCCGGCGCCTGATCCGTCAGAAGTGGAGCCGCATCCGGTCGCCCGCAATCTCCACCCGGCCGAACCGTTCCAGCGCCGTCATGCCAAGAAGCGAGATGTCGAGCGGCCCGCCATTCACCGACACGTCAACCGGACCGAGCTGGACGGGACCGATGCGAAAATCCTCCACCCGGGCAGCAGCGGTCGCCACGACCCCGTTGGCGGTGCGCGCGCGGCCGCGATAGTCGAGCGCCTGCGGGTCGAGACCCGCGCTGGCCGCATCCGCCTGTGATAAGACGATCAGCGATGCGCCTGTATCTACAATGAATTCAATTTGTTCGCCATTGACGGTGATGTCGGCTCTGAAGTGTCCATCGGGCGCGCGGGCCAGTTCGATCACGCCATCTTCGACACTGATGGCCCGGCGCGGGAACAGTTGCGGATCGAAGGTTGGCCAGGCCGCATAGACGAGCACGGCACCGGCGAAGATAAGCGCCCAGATCGCGGCCTGTTGAAGGGTCCGGTTCAGGTCGGACCGCATGGTCACGAGCCATGAGGACAGGATGAGGGCACCCAGCAGGACCAGATAGATCAGGTAGCCTGCATCGCTGCCCTGCATCAGCCGCCCATGCCAAACAGGCCAAGGTCGGAAATGCCGTCGAGCACGAACTGCACGGCGAGCGCGGCCAGCAGCATGCCCAGAAGCCGGGTGATGACATTGATGCCGGTCTGGCCGAGCACCCGCTCGATCAGACCCCCCATCATGAAGAGGCCCAGTGCTGTCAGCACCACCAGCAGAACGACGCCGAAGATCATCATTTGCGCGGGCAGATCGCCGCTGTTCTGGCCCATCAGAAGGACGATGGTGGCCATCGCGCCCGGACCGGCAATCAAAGGTGTCGCCAGCGGAAAGATCGATGGATCGGGTTTGATTTCAACGGCTTGTTCGCGCCGGTGGGTGCGTTTCTCGAAGAGCATCTCGACTGCGATCAGGAACAGGAGCAGCCCGCCGGAGATCCGGAACGCCGGCATCGAGATGCCGACAACACCAAGCACGGCTTCGCCGAACAGGCCGAACAGCACAAGAAGCCCGAAGCCGACCGCGCTCGCCCGCAACGCCACGAACCGCCGGCGGCGCGGCGACATGCCCTGCGTCAGCGCGACGAACAGCGGCGCAAGTCCGATCGGGTCGATGATCACGAAAAGCGTCGCGAACGCCGTGACGGCCAGTTCCAATGTCATGCGGTCTGCCCCGTTTCGGCTTCCAGTTTCTGTTCCGCCTCTACCCAGAGCGCCTCGGCCCGGTCAAGGGCGTCGAGCACCTCGGCCCGTTTGACCTGCAGTTTCGTCGCGTCCGCCACGCGGGCGGCGTCGTATATGTCGGGGTCAGCCAGACGGCGGTCGATCTCGTCGCGCATCTCTTCAAGCTTGGCAATCCGCGCTTCGGCGCGCGTGACCTCGCTTTTCAACTGCCGCAGCACGTCGCGCGACGGTTGCGGCTTGCGCGCCGGTTTCGGCTGCACAGTATCGGGCTTCGGTGCCTTGCCAGCGGACCGGCTGTCGGCCAGCAGCATGTCGCGGTAGCTGTCCAGATCGCCCTCATAGGGCCGGACCTGCCCACCCTTCACAAGCCAGAGTCGATCGGCCACCAGCGACACGAGATGCGGGTCGTGGCTGACGAGGATCACCGCGCCGCTATAGGCGGTCAGCGCGCGGACAAGTGCCTCGCGGCTGTCGATGTCGAGATGGTTTGTCGGCTCATCGAGGATGATCAAATGCGGCGCGTCGATGGTCGCGAGCAGGAGCGACAGCCGCGCCTTCTGCCCGCCCGAGAGGCGCGACACTTGCGTTTCGGCCACCTGCGCGGGCAGGCCGCCGGCAGCAAGCCGGCTGCGGATCTTGCCCGGCAACTCGTCGGGACGCAGTCGCCGCACATGCTGGATCGGCGTCTCGTCCAGCACCAGTTCGTCCACCTGATGCTGGGCGAAATAGCCGATCCTGAGCTTCGAGGATGCGATCTTGCGGCCGCCCATCAGCGGCAGCCGGTCCGCGATCAGTTTCGACAGGGTCGATTTGCCCTGACCATTCGCACCCAGAAGCGCGATCCGGTCATCCTGATCGATCCGCAGGTCGAGATGCCGCAGCACCGGCTTGCCATCATAGCCGACCGTGGCCTCTTCGAGTTTCAGGATCGGCGGGGCCAGTTCCTCGGGATCGGGAAAGGCAAAATTTGCCACGGCACATTCCTGATCGATCACGATCTCCGGCATCTTTGCCAGAGCCTTGATCCGGCTCTGGGCCTGCCGGGCCTTGGATGCCTTGTAGCGGAACCGGTCGATATAGGACTGCATATGCGCGCGCTGCAGATCCTGCTGCTTCTTGTTGGCCACAAGCTGGGCATGCCGCGCGCGGCGGACAGTGTCGAATGTGTCGTATGGACCCTGATAGAGCGTCAGCTTGCGCTGGTCGAGATGCAGGATCGCACCGACCGAACGGTTCAGAAGCTCGCGGTCATGGCTGATGACCAGCACCGTATGCGGATATTTTCCGAGATAGGATTCCAGCCAGACGGTGCCTTCGAGGTCGAGATAGTTGGTCGGCTCGTCGAGCAGCAGCACATCGGGTTCCGAGAAGAGCACCGCCGCCAGCGCCACGCGCATCCGCCAGCCGCCGGAAAAGTCCGAGCAGGGGCGGGACTGGTCCTCGGACGGGAAGCCGAGGCCGCGCAGGATCGAGGAGGCCCGTGCCTCGGCGCTATGGGCCTCGATATCGGCAAGCCGGATCTGGATCTCGGCGATCCGCGCCGGATCGGTGGTGCTCTCGGACTCTGCCAACAGGGCCGCGCGTTCCGTATCCGCCGCCAGCACCGTGTCGAGCAGGCTGTCGGCGCTTGACGGCACCTCCTGCGCCACGCCGCCGATGCGGGCGTTGCGCGGCACCTCGATCGTGCCCGATTCCAGCGGCAATTCGCCCCGGATCAGCCGGAAGAGCGTCGTCTTGCCGGTGCCATTGCGGCCGACAAAGCCGACCTTGTGTCCCGACGGGATGGTCACGGACGCATCCTCGAAGAGCGGACGGCCCTCCATCGTGAAGGTGATATTGCTGATCCTGAGCATGGCGCCCTGTGTTGCCCTTGTCCCGCCGCTTGTCAATCGCTGCCCGCGCGCGGCCCCGCCTGTTGGTGGCGCGGTCCGGCTTTTGGGGCTTTCGCCGCAGGTGCACCCATGCTATGCGCCCGCCAGAACACGGACAACGGCGCGAACCACGGGGGTTCGTGCAGGAAAAAGGACATAGAACATGGCCATTCAGCGCACCTTCTCGATCATCAAGCCCGATGCGACCAAGCGCAACCTGACCGGCAAGATCAACGCCAAGCTCGAAGACGCTGGCCTGCGGATCATCGCCCAGAAGCGTATCCACCTGACCAAGGCCCAGGCCGGCGTCTTCTACGGCGTCCACAAGGAACGCCCGTTCTACGACGAACTGTGCGAATTCATGTCCTCCGAGCCGATCGTGGTTCAGGTTCTCGAAGGTGAGAACGCGATTGCCAAGAACCGCGAAGTGATGGGCGCGACGAACCCGGCCGAAGCCGCAGACGGCACGATCCGCAAGGAATTCGCGCTCTCCATCGGTGAAAACTCGGTTCACGGTTCCGACGGTGAAGACACGGCCGCTGAAGAAATCGCCTATTTCTTCGCAGGTCTCGAACTGGTCGGCTGATCCGGCTTTTCGATCACCCCGATTTCGGAGAGGGCCGCATCCAGAGGGGTGCGGCCCTTTTTCGTGTCTCCGATCGGCTCCGCCGCCCGGGCTTCGGCCACGAGCCGGTCGAAGATGGTGCGCAGCCGTGCCTTTTCCTCGGGCTGGAGGTCGGTCCACGGGCGGCCCTGCAGGCCGAGCCAGAGCGCGTAAAAACCGATGAAATGCGGCCGCGTGCCGGCGCGCACCAGCCGTTTGTAGCTTTCCTCGGCACCGAGCGCGCGGACCTCTTCTGCTGAATGAAGCCCGGCGCGGGCGAAACCCGCTTCCGAGCGCGGGCCGATATTGCGGATCGCCGAGACCGGCTCAGCCATCATCCGTTCCGAGGATCGCGGTCGGGCTGCGGTCGCCGGCGGCGACCTTGCGCAGAACCGCCGGGTAGAGCCGGTGTTCGAGCGGTAGCAACCGTGCCGCCAATGTCTCGGCCGTATCCGTCTGACGCACCGGCAGGATCGCCTGTCCGAGGATCGGGCCGGCATCGAGATCGGGTGTCACCTCATGCACGGTGCAGCCATGCACGGCCATGCCCGCATCGAGTGCGCGCTGGTGCGTGTCGAGCCCCTTGAAGAGCGGCAGAATGGACGGGTGGATGTTCAGGACGCGCCCCGCCCAGCGGTCGAGAAAGACCGGCGTCAGGATGCGCATGAAACCCGCGAGGCAGATGATGTCCGGCGCGACCTTTTCCAGCGCGTCGTTGAGCGCGGCGTCGAACGCCTCGCGGTCGCCCTTGAAGGCGCGGTGGTCGATGGTCTCGGTCGGCACGCCGTGTTTCGCGGCACGCGCCAACCCGCCGGCGCCGGGCCGGTTCGACAGGACCAGCACCGGTTTGCCCGGATGGTCGTCGCGCGCCATATCGCGCAAGAGCGCCTCCATGTTGGAGCCGCTGCCCGAGATCAGGCAGGCAACGCGGGCGTGGTTCACGCGAGCGTGCCCGAATAGACCATGCCGGGCCGGTCGGTGATTTGGCCGATCCGTGTCACGCTTTCACCTTCATCGGACAGCAGGGCCGTCAGCCGGTCTGCTGCCGCGGGCGCGACGGCAAGGATCATACCGACCCCGCAATTGAAGGTCTTGAGTGTTTCGGCCTCGTCCATGCGCGCGGCACCGGTCAGCCAGCGGAAGACGGGCGGCAGGTCCCAGCTGTCGAGGTCGATCTCGGCCCCGAGACCTTCGGGCAATACCCGCGGCAGGTTCTCGGTCAGACCGCCGCCGGTGATATGGGCGAGCGCATGGACGCCGCCGGCCTGAATGGCGGAAAGGAGCGGACGGACATAGACGCGTGTCGGCGCCAGAAGCGCTTCGCCCAGCGTGGTCTCTGCAAAGGGTGCCCTGGCATCCCAGTCGAGCCCCTCTGCCTCGACGATCCGGCGGACCAGCGAATAGCCGTTGGAATGGACGCCGTTGGAGCCAAGGCCGAGCAGCACGTCGCCCGCCGCCACGTCGCGGGGCAGGGCGGTGCCGCGTTCCATCGCCCCCACAGCAAAGCCCGCAAGGTCGAAATCGCCGCCATGATACATGCCCGGCATCTCGGCCGTCTCCCCGCCGATGAGTGCGGCGCCGGCCTGTTCGCAACCCGTCGCGATGCCGCGGATCACCGCCTCGGCCTGGTCGAGGTCGAGCTTGCCGGTGGCGAAATAGTCGAGGAAGAAGAGCGGCTCCGCGCCCTGACACACAAGGTCGTTGACGCACATGGCGACCAGATCGATCCCGACCGTGTCGAGCCGGCCCGTGTCGATGGCGATCCGCAATTTGGTGCCCACCCCATCCGTGGCGGCGACAAGGACCGGGTCGGCAAATCCAGCATCCTTGAGGTCGAAAAGCGCGCCGAACCCGCCAAGTCCGCCCGCCACGCCCGACCGGCGCGTGGCCGCCGCGGCCGGCTTGATCCGGTCGACGAGCGCATTGCCCGCGTCGATATCCACGCCCGCATCGGCATAGGTCAGTCCGGGTTTCGATTGGGTCATCGGGGCGGCTCCTCGCACAGGGATATGGCGCATCGTTTAGCGCAAGCATCCCGCGAAGGGAACCACCGGCGCGCGACTTGACCGGCGCCCGTGCGCACCGTAAGCAGCGAAGCAGGTGGGCCTGTAGCTCAACGGTTAGAGCAGAGCGCTCATAACGCTTTGGTTGCAGGTTCGAATCCTGCCGGGCCTACCAGATCGACCATATCTGAAACTCACCGATTCCGTGCGGACTCACATAGTGGTGACGGCCGTTCCGTGACAGATATGCTATCATTGATCGTCTGTTTTCGGGTGGGGGCCCTTCAACATGATGTTGGAACATGTCGAGTGGCTGATCGTCGGTGCGACCGCGGCCAGTCTGCTCTATTTCAGATTTCTCTGACCCGTTCCGGCCATCGCCGCGATTGATCGGCCCGTCAAAAATGTGCACCCTTTCCGCAGCATAGCGGAGGGAGGCAACAGTCATGGGCGAAACCGGGCAGGAGCGGCAGTCAGATGCAGGATGAGGCTGGAACGGTGATGGACCTTGGCCTGTCGGCCCGCGCCGGCAGATACCGGGACGAGATCCGCCGCATGATCCGGGACGAGATCGCGCCGCTGGAGGACGCCTTTTTCGACGAGGTCGGCCAGACCGGCGACCGGTTTGCCTATACACCACGCATGACCGAGATCCTCGAAGGGCTGAAGGCCAAGGCCCGCGATGCTGGCCTGTGGAATTTCTGGCTCGACGATTCCGAGGCCGGGCAAGGGCTGACCACGGTCGATTATGCCTATCTGGCCGAGGAAATGGGCAAGGCGCGGCTCGCCGCCGAAGTGTTCAACTGCAACGCGCCCGACACGGGCAACATGGAGGTGCTGCGCCGCTATGGTACGCCCGACCAGCAGGCGCGCTGGCTGGAGCCTCTCCTCGACGGGCGCATCCGGTCGGCCTATCTGATGACCGAGCCGGACGTGGCCTCGTCGGACGCGACCAACATCTCGATGCGCTGCGTGCGCGAGGGCGACCACTACCGGCTCGACGGGGAGAAATGGTGGAGCACGGGCGCGGGCGACCCGCGCTGCGCGCTCTATATCGTGATGGTGCGCACCGGCGGGCCGGACGCGCCGCCGCACCAGAGCCATTCGATGATTCTGGTGCCGGCCGACACGCCGGGCATCGAGAAGCTGCGCGCCATGGAAGTGTTCGGCCATGACGAGGCGCCGCACGGGCACATGCATATCCGGATGACGGATGTGCGCGTTCCGGCGGACAACCTGCTGGTGGGAGAGGGCAAGGGCTTCGAGATCGCGCAAGGGCGGCTCGGACCGGGGCGCATCCACCATTGCATGCGCGCGATCGGCCATGCCGAAGCGGCGCTGGAGCGGCTCTGCCAGCGGGCGTCGAGCCGCGAGGCGTTCGGCCGGACATTGTCGGAATTCGGCAATGTCCATGACACGATTGCAAATTGCCGGATGCAGATCGAGCAGGTGCGGCTCCTGTGCCTGAAAGCGGCTTGGATGATGGATCAGGGCGATGCCCGCGCCGCCGCTCCGTGGATATCGATGGTCAAGGTGGAAGCCCCGCGCGTGGCGCTGATGGTCGTGGATGAGGCGATGCAGCTCCACGGTGCGATGGGGCTCAGCCAGGACACGCCGCTGGCGGCCAGCTGGACCCATTTGCGCACCCTGCGGCTGGCCGACGGACCGGATGTTGTGCATCGACGGCAGGTTGCACGTGCCGAATTGCGGCGCTACCGCAACCGGCCGGTCTGACGGGGATGGCCGTCACCGGCTATCCCGACCTGCCGGACGCGGCGGCATTGCAACCGGTGATCGACCGGCATGCGCCGGCGTTCGGACCCATTGAATCGATTGAAAAGACCGCCGCCGGCCAGTCCAACCCGACCTTTGTCCTGACGGGGCAGGCGGGGGCCAGGATGGTTCTGCGCCGCAAGCCGTTCGGCACTCTTTTGAAATCCGCACATGCGATAGAGCGGGAATATCGCGTCATGGATGCGCTTGCCGGCACCGATGTGCCGGTGCCGCGGATGATCCATCTGGAGCCGTCCGGTGATCTGATCGGGGCGCCTTTCTTCCTGATGGACCATGTCGGCGGCGAGAGCCGGACCGATCCGCGCCTGACCGCCTGGCCCCGCGACCGGCGCGCGCCCGTCATGGCCGATATGGCCCGCGTTCTGGCGCGCCTGCACCGCCTTGATCCGGCGCGGATCGGGCTTGGCGATTTCGGCCCACCCGGCAACTATTTTGCCCGCCAGTTGGGCCGCTGGACCAAACAGTATCGCGCGACCGAGACCGGCCGGATCGGACCCATGGACGCGCTTATCGATTGGCTGGAGGACCATCTCGACCAGCGCGAAGTGGCGCCGCGGCTTGTCCACGGTGACTACAGGATCGACAATCTGCGGCTCGACCGCGCGGCGGGGCAGGTGCTGGCCGTCCTCGACTGGGAGCTGTCCACTTTGGGGGATCCGCGCGCGGATCTCGGGGCGGTCTTCATGCAATGGGCCATGCCGCCCGGGCGCCTGTCACGCGGGCTAGACGGCATTGACCGGGACGCAGAGGGGCTGTTGCCGGACAGGGCGTTCCTCGAGATCTACTGCGCGGAGGCGGGCCTGTCCGCGCCGCCCGACCTGCGCTTTGCGATCGCGTTCAATTTCTTCCGGATGGGTGCGATCCTTCAGGGCGTGAAAAAGCGCGGCCTCGACGGAAACGCATCCGACCCGGCGCGCGCGGCGGCGCTCGGCGCGCTGGTGCCCGACTATGCGACGCGCGCTCTGGCAACGATCAACGCGGGATCCTGATCGTCGCCCTGAGCCCGCCGAGATCGGCGGAATCACCCAGTTCCAGAACGCCCCCGTGGCTGCGGGCTGCGTCGGCCGCAATAGACAGGCCGAGCCCGACATTGCCGCCGCGCTCGACCGACCGCGCCTCATCGAGCCGCGCGAAGGGGCGCATGGCTTCCTCCCGCCGGTCGGCGGGGATGCCAGGACCATTATCCTCCACCGTATACTCGAGCGTCTTTTCCAGAAGCGTCACCGACAGGCCGACCCGCGTGCCGAACCGGTGCGCATTGTTGAGCAGGTTCTGCACGGCCCGTTCCATCGCGCTGCGCCGCATGGCCACCTGCCGGTCCTCCGGCGTGTCGCAGCGCAGAGCCAGCGACACGGTCGCGCCGTGGCGGCGGGCATCTTCCACCAGCCCTTCGGCCAGCGATATGGCATCGACCGGTTCGGTCGCTTCCAGACTGTCGCCGCGCGCAAAGGCGAGAAACTCGGCCAGCATCCGCTCCATATCATCGACATCGCGCAGCATCTCGGCAGCCTCCGGCTCGTCGGGCAACAGCGAGAGCGACAGTTTCAGCCGCGTCAGAGGCGTGCGCAAATCATGGCTGACGCCCGAGAGCATCAGCGTGCGCTGCTCGATCTGGCGTTCGAGACGCGAGCGCATGGACAGGAATGCATTGCCCGCGCGGCGGACCTCTTCCGCGCCACGCGGGCGGAACTCCAGCGACCGGCCCTTGCCGAACGCTTCCGCCGCTTCGGCGAGCCGGCGGATCGGGCGGACCTGGTTGCGCAGGAAGAGCACCGCGATGATCGTGAGGAGGATCGATGTCAGGATCATCAGGACCAGAAGCTGATGCGGGTTGGAGGCGCTCACCCGGTCGCGCTCCACCAGCACCCGCAGGACGCCCTTTTCCGTCATCACCCGCATATCCACATTTCCCGCGTCACTCGCCAGATCGACCTGGATCGGGGCATTGACCCGTTCGCGCAGCGTGGTGATGACCGACCGGCCGGACAGGTCGTAGAACCGCACCTGATCCTTGGGCGGGATGCGGTCGTTCTCCTCGATCGTCAGGGCCAGTTCGAACGGTCCCGCCAGTTGCACGAGCGCCGCGCGGGCCGCGGCAAGGTCCGGCGCCTGTTCGATCTCCTGCACCAGATAGTTGATCTCGCTGGCGAGCGGACGCGTCATCTGCGCGGTCACCTGCGCGAAATGCCGCTGGATGAAGGCCGTGGCCACCACAAGCTGCAACGCCACGATCGGTACGACCATGATGAGCAGCGCGCGCCCGAACAGGCTGCGGGGCATATAGGACTTGAGCCAGGAAAAATTCATCGTCACAACAGGGTTACGCGCGGGCCCGAAGGCTGGCAAGACCGGAGGCAGCTATGCAATCCCCGTTCCGGACAGATCACCGGCCGACCTACGGGCGGCCCGAGGCGATCTCTCCGCTCTGTCAGGTGGTGACGGCGGCAAATGCCGGACCGATGACCTTCACCGGCACGCGATCCTATCTGGTCGGGGGCGATGAACTGGCGATCATCGATCCCGGTCCTGACGATCCGGCACATTTCAAGGCGTTGACGGCGGCTGTGGACGGGCGGCGCGTGGCTGCCGTGCTCGTGACCCATGCCCATGTCGACCACAGCCAGGTGGCGCGGCGGATCGGCGCCGCGCTGTCGGCCCCCGTTCTGGGCTTCGGGCCGATGCCCGCGCCCGATCTGCCGCCCGCCTTCCGGTCGGCCGCACTTGGCGGTGGGGAGGGGATTGACGCTGGGTTCCACCCCGACGAACGACTGGCCGACGGGGATGTGGTGACCGTCGACGGGCTGACCGTGACCGCGCTCCACACGCCGGGTCATCTTGCGGATCATCTGAGCTTCGACTGCCCTGACGCAGGGCTTCTCTTTTCTGGCGATGTGGTGATGGGTTGGGCAAGCACGATGGTCTCGCCCCCGCAGGGCGGCCTGACGGCGTTCCTCCAGGCGCTCGACCGGTTGGAGCCCTTGGCAGACCGGCGGTTCTGCCCCGGTCACGGCGCGCCGGTGGACGACCCGGGCGCCGTGATCCGCTACCTCCGCGCGCATCGCGCCGCGCGGACCGTGGACATCCTCGATGCGCTGGCCGAAGGGCCGAAGACTGTGCCGGAACTGACGCAAGCGATTTACACGGATGTGCCGGTGACGCTCCTTCCGGCGGCCGAGCGCAACGTTCTGGCCCATGTCATTGCGCTGGTCGAAGCGGGGCAGGCCCATGTCGGGGCGACCTACTCCCCACGATCCAAGATAGAATTGCTATGATATTTCAGAAGGTTGCGTGGCTTCTGTTCGCAGCGTCGAAGCTCTCTTTGGGCGGCGGTCAAGCGCAACAGAAAAAATCCCGTCCACTGATCGTTCTGCTCTTGTCGCCCCCGAACCGCTTTGCTATATCGCTGCCACCGAGCAGGCTGTTCCGGCGTAGCTCAGTGGTAGAGCAGTTGACTGTTAATCAATTGGTCGTAGGTTCGAATCCTACCGCCGGAGCCATTTCCAAAGTTTCGAGCTGAGCATAAGATCGCCATTCCAGGCGGGCATAGGCTATTCGCGCTCGTGTCAACTTATCCGTCTTGCTTCCAACCCTCGCGCCGATCTGAGCCGGTCGCGGCGAAAGTGATCAGGCAGACGATCCTGCCTGACCACCGGTTTTCAAAGTTTGTGTCAGCAGTGCCAGAGCCATCAGGCTGCCGAGGCCGGCAAATGTCGTCATGGCGGTCGAACCGACGGACAGGGCGTAGACCAGCCACAGGAGATTGCCACCGCACTGGAAGGCATTGCGCGATCTGCTCTGACCGCGCGCAAGGTCCGGATTGCGCAGGTTTGCGACCAGTTGCGGGACCGAGGAGAAGAGGGTCATCGCGCCAGCGATGAACCCCAGTGTTTCGACAAACATCGCATCCATCGGATCAGCTCCAACGATAGTGCGGCGCACGCTCGCCGCAGAAAAAGCGCAGCACATCGACAGTGTCGACAATGAAGGACACGGCATTCGTCGCCAGCAGGATCACCAGCCAGTTCTGCAGGTCCGGATAGTGCGCGATCTCCGTGGTCCGCGTGGCCATCCAGGCAAACATCGGGATCCAAAGGATATGGGCAATGCCCAGCAGCCGCACAAAGCCGAACCGCCGATGGATCAGCGCCTGCAGGATCACCGCAACTCCGGTTGTGGCGAGCACGACCTGCGCTTCGGGATGCTTGATGAAATAGAGGCAGGCGAGGTTCACGCCGACCAGCCAGACACTCCAGATCCGGGGCACCGGGCGAAACCGGAGGAACACGACGCCGAAAATCTGCAAGGTGCTCTTGAGGAATTCATACATGAGAAGGTCTCCTATCTTTCTGAGTTGATGACACTTGGATAGGAGCGGGGGCCTTGCCGGACTACTTTCCGGCGCGTAGGGATGGACTACGGATTGCGTAGTTAGGGGGAGCGATGAAATACGGACAGTTCTGCCCCGTGGCGAAGTCGGCCGAGATACTCGGCAACGGCTGGACGCTCCTGATCGTGCGCGAATTGCTGATGGGCAGCTCGCGCTTCTCGCAGCTGGAAAAAGGGATGCCGCGCATCTCGCCGACCGTCCTGACCAAACGTCTGAAGGAGCTGGAGGCGCATGGCGTCATCATCAAGCGGCCGATCAGCGGCCAGCGCGGGTTTGAGTATTTCCTGACGCCGGCCGGCAAGGAACTGGCGCCAGTCATCGAGTCGCTCGTCGTCTGGGGGATGCGATGGGCGCGCGACGAATTGCGCGATGATGAAATGGACGTGGCCTTCCTGATGTTCGACATCGAGCGGAACATCGTGTCCGACGAACTGCCGGGCGGGGAAACGGTGCTCTGTTTCCAGTTTCCCGATCTGGAGGAATATCAACGCTGGTGGATCGTGTGCGACGGGGACAAACGCGACCTGTGCTACCAGGACCCGGGCAAGGATGTGAGCGCCTATGTCACTGCCGCATCACGCGACCTGATCGGCGTCTGGATGGGGGATCTGCCGGTCGGTCAGGCGCTGGATGACGACAGGGTCACACTCTTGGGCGACAGTCTGGTCTGCCGCCGGTTCCGCAAATGGTTCCCGCTTTCCTCCGCCGCCGGTGTTCCGCGCCCCGGCCCTGCGGGGTGAAGGCACGGGATTGCCAGGCGTCCCGGCTTACCCCGTCCGGAAACGGTTCTCCGGCAGGCCGCGCGTGTCTGTTCTGAGCGCAAAAAGCGACCCGGCGAGCCGGTCGGTCGGATTTTTCTCCGCCGACGCCGTTGTGATGAACAGGGTGGACAGGTCGGGGCCGCCAAAGCAGCAAGTGGTGATGTTGCGCACCGGCATGTCGATCACGCGGTCGATGCCTCCGTCTGGCGACACCCGCACGATGCAGCCACCGAAATAGCGGCAATTCCAGATATATCCCTCTGCATCGATGGCGGACCCATCGGGCAGACCGCGGTCAAACCCGCTGAAATGCGGCTGGCGGTCGCCGATATCGCCGGTTTCGGGGTCGAACGGATAGGCGCGGATCTCGTTTGCCAGCGTATCGCCGAAATAGAAGGTCTGTCCGTCGGGCGCCCAGCAGAATGTGTTAGAGATGCCGATGCCGTCGTCGAACGGCTCCAGATTCTGGCCCGCGCGATACCGGTAGAGCGTGCCGCGATCCTGCGCGAACTCCTTTGCTTCCCCGTCGCGACCGACATTGTTGCCCATCGTGCCGACCCAGAAGTTGCCCAGCGGATCGGACCGGCCGTCATTGAACCGGACGTCGGGCCAGCCATCGAGCGTCACGCCCAGATCCTCGCGCGCGGCCGTGGCGGGGTTGAAAAGGATGAGCGTCGAGCCGAGCGCGACCAGAAGCCAGCCCGGTCGGTCGGTCAGGGACAGGGCGACGACCGGCTCGTCGAAGATGTGGCTTGTCACGGCGCGCGTGTCGAGCGGCATCCTGTGCAGGAGGAATCGGTTGATATCGGTCCAGTAGATACAGTTCTCCTCCGCGCTGAAGGTCGCGGCCTCGCCGCAAATGTCACCGGTCGGGGCGATACATTCCAGTTCAAGCATCTGTCGGTTTGCCTTCCTGTTGGTGGTCGGGCGTGCGGGCAGGGGGCGGCGCCACGGACCCGTCGATATATTTCAAGCCCTGGTCGAGATGCTCTGACATGTAGAACTGGAACCGGAGCCGGTCGCGTCGCGCCAGTGCCTCGAGGATCTCCGCATGGGCTTCATGGGTCTTGACGAGCCCATCCGTCTGCTTGCCCGTCCGCATCAGGCGGCAGATGAGCGGCTCCATGGTGCGATAAACCGCCAGCACCGTGTCATTCCGGGCGATGGACAGCAGGGCCGCATGGAAGGCGAAGTCGCGTGCCGCGGCATCCTCCTCGGACGTGGCGGTCAGGATCGAGTCGTTGATGGCGGCCAGCCGCGCAAGGTCATCCCCTGTGCACTGTGCGATCAGCGCGTCGGCTACACCGACTTCGATCAGCCGTCGGAAGCCCTGCACATCCATGAAGGTTTCGCGCGTCAGGGTGAGTTGGAAGGAGAAGAGGTTCAGAACCGCGTCCATCTGCCGGTTGACGATGACGGCACCGACTTTCGGGCGCACATCGATCACGCCATAGGCTTTCAGGATGCGCACGGCCTCCCGCACCGTGTTGCGGGCGGCATTGAACCGCTCCCCGAGCTCGCGTTCGCTCGGCAACGGGTCCCCGACCGACAGGCCCTCGGTCGCGATCATCATCTTGATCGCATCGACCAGCTGGTCGACGGCGCTGGTGGTGCCGTTTTTGGGTGTGCCGGTGTCGGACATGTCATCGCCTTGTTGGACCAGATGGAAGGATAGGTCCATGCGGCAGGAAGGCAAGTGCTGATTTTATTCTGATTTTTGCAAAAAAGGATCAGGAAATCGTAGCGTTTCGCATGTCTGGACCAACAAAAGACTTGAACTGCGGTTCGGGCTTGGCCGATACCTTGGGGAAAAGGGAGATTCGATCAGATGCTGCAATCCTGGCGTTGGTATGGGCCTGAAGATCCGGTGCCGCTCGAACATGTCCGGCAGGCCGGTGCGACCGACATCGTGACCGCGCTGCACGACATGTATGACGGCCGGATCTGGCCGGTGGAGGCGATCCGCGCGCGGCGCGAATTGATCGAAGCGGCCGGTCTGCGCTGGACCGTGGTGGAGAGTATTCCCGTGTCCAACCTGATCGAACGGGACGGGGCCGCGGCCCGGCAGGAGATCGAGAATTTCAAGCAGACGATGCGCAACCTTGCCGAAGAGGGGCTGGAGATAATCTGCTACAATTTCATGCCGATCGTCGACTGGACGCGAACCGACCTGCGCTATCCGGCACCCTATGGCGGGCTGGCGCTGCGCTTCGATCCGCTCGACTTCGCTGGGTATGACCTGTTCGTGCTGGAGCGCGATGGTGCGGCCGAGGATTATGACGCGGCAACCATCGAAGCGGCGCGCGCGCGGTTTGACGGCTGGGATGAGGAAACCATCAACACGCTGGAATTCAACATCATTTCCGGCCTTCCCGGGGCAGAGAGCCACTACAACCGGCAGAGCATCGCGGACCTGATCGCGACATTTGCCGATGTGGATGAGGACCGTCTGCGGGCCAACCTGATTGCCTTCCATGACGAGATCATCCCGCTGGCCGAAAGCCTCGGCCTGCGCATGTGCCTGCATCCCGATGATCCGCCGATCCCGCTCTTCGGGCTGCCGCGGGTGCTGAGCACCCAAGCCCAGTATCGCGCCATCTTCGAGGCCCATCCGTCGCTGGCCAATGGCATCACCTTCTGCACCGGTTCGCTCGGCGCGCGTGCGGACAATGACCTCGCCGCGATGGTCCGCGAATTTGCCCCGCGCATTCACTTCGCCCATCTTCGCAACGTGAAACGCGAGGAGGATGGCAGCTTCTTCGAGGCCGACCATCTCGAAGGGTCGACCGACATGGTGGAGATCGTCGACCTGATGCTGCGGGAGGAACGCCGGCGGCGGGCCGAGGGCCGAAAGGATGCGGAATTTCCGATGCGGCCCGATCACGGGCATCTGCTGCTCGATGATATCCACAAGACAACCTATCCCGGCTACTCGGCGATCGGTCGTCTGAAGGGCCTCGCGGAGCTGCGCGGCGTCATGGCGGCGCTCGACCGGGCAGCAGGGCAGGAGGCCGGGGCATGAGCGGGTTTGAGGGCAAGGTTGCGGTGGTCACCGGATCGAGCGGGATCGGGCTCGGCGCGGCGCTCCATTTCGCGCGGCATGGTGCGACCGTTTATGTCTGCGGGATCGACCCGGCTCTGAATGAAACGGCGCGGGCCGAAGGGCAGGGGTTCGCTTTCTCGGTCGCGCCGGTCGATGTGGCCGATGCCGATCAGGTGCGGGACTGGATCGACGGGATCGCGGCGGAGGCCGGCGGAATCGATATTCTGGTCAATGCAGCAGCCATCCAGACATACGGGGACACGGAATCGACGGACGTTGCGCACTGGAACCGGTCCATCGCGATCAACCTGACATCTTGCTATCTGACATCGCATTTCGCCTATCCGCACATGAAGAAACGCGGTGGCGGGTCGATCGTCCATGTCTCGTCGGTGCAGGGGCACAGCAACCAGTTCGGCGTTCTGGCCTATGCGACGACAAAGGGCGGCATCCATGCCTTTACCCGCGCGCAGGCCGTCGATGCCGCAAGAGACGGGATCCGCGTCAATTCGATCAGCCCGGGCTCGATCCGCACGCCGCTTTTGGAATTTGCCGCGCGGGAAATCGTCGGCGAAGGCAATGATATCGAGGAAACGATCGCCGGTTTCGGCAAGGCCCATCCGATCGGGCGCGTCGGCACGGTGGAGGAAACGAGCGAGTTGATCGGGTTCCTGTGCAGCGACAAGGCGGGCTTCTGCACCGGTGCGGACTACCGGATCGACGGGGCGCTGACCGCCCATATCGGTGTCTGACGCCGCAGTGCTCATGTCTGGCGACGGCCCCGTCTGGCAGTTTGACTGGGACCGGCTGTCCGGCGAGGTCCAGGCGCTCGGCGGTATGGCGGGACCGGTCCATTTCGACCTCGGCACGCGCCGCATCCAGCCTTTCGCCATTGCCCCTTGGGGGGACGACCCGCTTGACCGGCGCAACACGCTGCCGCCGATCCTGCGGCGGCTTCGCGGGGAATGGCCCTGCGTGCCGTTCGGGATGCCGGAGCTGCGGACGGACCTGCCGGACCGTTGGCGCGCGGGGCTGGACCCGGGGTTGCACCCCGTGGATCGCTGGCCGCACGGGTTCGGAGCAAATCATCTCTGGCACCGCTTAGCGGGACCGTCCGAGCGTTTGACCATCGGCATCGACTATCCGGCTGACCATGCGGTGAAGCGGCTGGAGCGGTCCCTGTCGGAAGGTCCGGACGGGGCTTTGGACATCGGCCTGACGGTTGAGATGCGCCGCGACGCGCTTTTGCCTCTGGGCTTGCATCCCGTCTTCCGCCTGCCGGACGAGGCGGGCGCGGGCCAACTTGATATCCCGTCTGCCGTCCGCGTGCACAGTTTTCCGCTTCCGGTGGAGCCGGGGCGGTCGGTCCTGCAGCCGGGTCAGGCGGCGGACGGGCTGGGCCGGCTTGCGCTGGAGGCTGGCGGCCATGCGGACATGTCCCGACTGCCTCTGCCTGTGCCGACGGAGGAGCTTCTGCTTGTCGACCTGACTGAGGGGCATGTTGAACTGTGCAATATTTCAGAGGGTTACCGGGTCATATTGACATGGGATGTGTCGCTCTTTCCCTCCTGCCTGCTCTGGGTGTCCACCGGCGGGCGGACGGACTATCCGTGGAACGGGCGGTTCAACGCGATCGGGATCGAGCCTGTCGCGGCGCCCTTCGATCTGGGAGAGATCATGGCCCGCAATCCTGATCTGCCGATCGCCAGCGAGCGGCACCACAGGGCCCTGCGATTGACGGCGGCGGACGGGTTGCGCACGCGATATTCAATCTCCGTTTCCGATATTTGACATTGTTTCAGATGGATACTGGCTCTGGTGAACTGATTGGTTGAAGATTGGGGCGCGGATGCTTTCGATAGGACGCCGCAGCCGAGATCCTTTTCCACCGCCAATCCCGCGCGGTGTCAGTTGCATGACAGGGTGGCGGCGTAGATGGTCGGACGGGCCATAGCCCCGCGCGCCCCAAGCCACGGACCAGAGACCTGATGTCGATCCGCCTCCGCCTGCAAACGCTGATCATCGCCGCGGCCGGGGCTTTGGCTTTCCTCTATCTCGGACTGCCCCTGCCATTCCTGCTCGGGCCGCTCTTTTCCTGCCTCGCCGCCGCACTTGCCGGCGCGCGGATGGAGGGGATGGGTGTGCTCGGCGTCGTGATGCGCACGATCCTCGGCGTCGCGGTTGGCGCGTCGATCACACCGGCGCTCTTCCAGCGGCTGCCGGAAATGGTCTATTCCGTCGCGCTCGTGCCACTCTTCGTGCTCGCGATCGGGGCGGCCGGCTATCCGTTCTTCCGCAGGGTCTGCGGGTTCGACGCACCGACGGCCTATTATGCGAGCATGCCGGGCGGCTTGCAGGACATGCTTGTCTTCGGGGAGGAGGCCGGCGCGGACCTGCGCGCTCTGTCGCTCATCCATGCCACGCGGGTGCTTGTCATCGTCTCCGCCGTGCCGTTTCTGCTGACCCAGGCCTGGGGGCTGACGCTCGACCGGCCACCGGGCGAGCCGGCGACGGCCATACCGCCGCATGAACTGGCGCTGATGGTTTTGGCCGCGATCCTCGGCTGGAAGGGGGGTGAGCGCGTCGGGCTGTTCGGGGCCTCGATCCTCGGGCCGCTCATCGCGACGGCGGCCCTGTCTCTGACAGGCCTTTTGCACCACCGCCCGCCGATGGAAGCCATTGTGGCGGCACAGTTTTTCATCGGGCTCGGCGTCGGGGTCAAATATGCGGGCATCACCGGCCGCGAGTTGCGTATCGACGTGAGCGCGGGGGTGGCCTTTTGCTTGGTGCTGGGACTATTGTCGGCGCTCTTCGCATGGGTCGTGACGGCGCTAGGCTGGGCGCCGCCGCTCGAGGCGTTCCTGTCTTTTGCGCCGGGCGGGCAGGCGGAAATGGCGGTGCTGGCGCTGATATCGGGCGCCGACATGGCCTTTATCGTGACCCATCACATGGTCCGGATCATCACGGTGATCTCCGGCGCCCCGCTCTTGGCACGGTTCCTCAGGTAACGGCCACGCGGCGGTGGAATTCCGGCCGGTCCCAGCTTCCGTCCTTCAAGATCCGCGCAAGGATGCCTGCCGCGCGGTCCAGATCGCCCTCGTCAATAAAGAGCGGCGTGATCCCGAACCGCAGAATATCGGGCGCGCGGAAATCTCCGATCACCCCTTCGGCAATCAGTGCCTGCATCACCGCATAGCCCTGCGGGTGCCGGAACGAGACCTGGCTGCCCCGCGCTGCCGGATCGCGCGGTGTGGCGAGCGTCACGTCGGGGCATTGCGCTTCCACGGCATCGATGAAGTGCGACGAGAGCGCCAGCGACCGGTCCCGTAGATCGGCCATATCGACCCTGTCCCAGACATCGAGAGCCGTTTCGAGCGCCGCCATGGCCAGCACCGGCGGCGTGCCGACACGCAGACGCCGGACGCCCTCGGCCGGGCGGTAATCTTGGTCGAAGGCAAAGGGCGCTTCGTGGCCGAGCCAGCCCGACAGGGACGGCCGGACACGGTCCGCGAGGTCGGGGCGCACGGCGATGAAGCCCGGCGCACCCGGTCCGCCATTGAGGAACTTGTAGGTGCAGCCGACGGCGAAATCGACGCCGAGACCGGCAATGTCGAGGTCGACCGCACCGGCAGAATGGGCCAGATCCCAGACAGTTACGATGCCAAGCTCCTGTGCCCGCCGTGTCAGCCGCGCCATGTCATGCCGGCGACCGGTCCGGTAATCGACCTCCGTTAGCATCAGGACTGCCACGTCTTCGGAGAGATGCGCCTCCACCTCCTGCGGTGCAGGTGTGACGAGCCGGTGCCCCCGGTCAAGCGCGCCGATCAGCCCCTGCGCCATGTAGAGGTCGGAGGGAAAGTTTCCATTGTCCGACAGGATGATCTTGCGGTCAGGCGCAAGCTCCAGCGCGGCCGACAGGGCCTGAAACACCTTGACTGACAGCGTGTCCCCAACCGTGACGGATCCGGGATCCGCACCGATCAGCCGGGCGATCCGGTCACCGATCATGTCCGGCTGGTCCATCCATCCGGCGCTGTTCCATGCGCGGATCAGGTGCTGGCCCCATTCGTCCCGCGCCACCTGTGCCAGCCGGTCGACTGCGCCCCGCGGCAGGGGGCCGAGCGAATTGCCGTCGAGATAGATGACCCCCTCGGGCAGATCAAATGCGGCGCGGGTGGCATTGAAATCGGTTGGCATGGACTGGGGCTCCGGGCTTCTGTTGGCACCTGATTGCCCCGATCAACCGCCCTTGGCAAGGGCCGGGCGGTCCGTCGCGCTTTGGCATTGTTTTCCGCCGCCCTGCGGGGCTATATCGCGGGATGCAGATCATAAAAACAACAGACGAGCTGGCGCGATTCTGCGCCGAATGCGCCAAACATCCCTACGTTACGGTCGATACCGAATTTCTTCGGGAGCGGACCTATTATGCCGAGCTCTGCCTCGTGCAACTGGCCATGCCCGGCGAGGATGACAGCACGGCGGCGCTGATCGACACGCTGGCGGACGGGATTTCGCTCGATCCGCTCTACGATCTTTTCCGTGACACGTCGGTCGTGAAAGTCTTCCATGCCGCCCGTCAGGATCTGGAGATTTTCTATCTGCAGGGCGGGGTGCTGCCGAAACCCTTTTTCGACACGCAGGTTGCGGCGATGGTCTGCGGCTTCGGCGAACAGGCCGGCTACGAGACGCTCGTGCGCAAGATCGCCAAGGGTCAGGTCGACAAAAGCTCGCGCTTCACCGACTGGTCGCGCCGCCCGCTGACCGAGAAGCAGATGCGCTATGCGATTGCGGATGTGACGCATCTGCGCGTGATCTACGAGTTTCTGGCCGAGAAGCTGGAGGAAACCGGTCGCACCGAATGGGTGGAGGAGGAAATCGCCATCCTGATGAACCCCGATACCTATGTGGTCGACCCCGAAACCGCCTGGCAGCGGTTGCGGATCAAGACCACCTCGGGACCGTTTCTTGCCATCGTGCGCGAACTTGCGAAATTCCGTGAGGAAACCGCCAAGAGCCGCAACGTGCCACGCAATCGCATCCTGAAGGATGACGCGATCATGGAACTGGCCTCGACCCGGCCGAAAAACATGGGCGATCTGGGCAAGTCGCGTCTCCTCTTGCGCGAAGCGCGATCTGGCGCCACGGCAGAGGGCATTCTGGCTGCCGTTGCCCGCGCCGAAGCCCTGCCGAAAAGCGCGTGGCCGAGCGTGCCGGAACGCCCGCGAAACCAGAACAACAACGATGCGCTGACCGACCTTCTGCGTGTGCTCCTGAAGGGCAAGGCGGAAAAGTCGAAAGTCGCGCAGAAGCTGATCGCCAACGCCGCCGACCTTGACGCGATTGCCAACAGCGACGCGCCGGATGTCGCCGCTATGTCGGGCTGGCGCTGGAAACTGTTCGGACAGGAGGCGATGCGCCTGAAACGTGGAGAAATCGCGCTGTCTTCGGACGGCCGCCGGATCCGCATCGTGGATATTGCCAAGGCGGACTGACCGCCCTTGGCAACGGGTGATCTATCAGGTGGCCACGCCCGCCGCCCGTCTAGCGGCCGCGCACCGTCATCTGATTGGTCTTGCTGACCACGGTGCCGGCCGTGACGCCGACAAGCTCTGACCGCCGCAGGTGCAGGGCCGCGATGATCTGGCGGGACCGTGCGGTCCCGGTCGAGGTGGCTTCGACAGGCGGCTGGGCGAGCATCTCGAAGACCAGCGTGTTGCCGCGGCGTTCGATCAGGCGCAGTTGCGGGTCGAAATAGCCCTGCCGCGGCGTCCGGCCCATCGCATAGAGCACAACCCCGTCATCGGTTGTCTGGTACCGGACGGCGACGATCTCGTCGACGCGGGTCAGCCGCCCCTGACGTTCGGCCTCGACCTCGGCCACTGTCGGCGGGGCCAGACCGGGCAGGTTGGTCGTACAGGCGGCGAGCAGCACCGCGAGAGCCGGGAAGAACGCAAATTTCATCTTCTACACCTCAACTGGTCCCCGAAAGGGATACCGAGCCGGCGCGTGAATGAAAAGCATCTTCCCGCCCATGCGCGAAAAGCGCGCGCCGGTCCATCGCGGGACTGGACCTTGTCTGGCCAAAGGCTTAAGTCCTCAGCCAGCAGAAAGGATCGCACCCCGTGACCACCGACCGTTTCGAAGAGATTGCCGGGAATTTCGAGTTTCTCGACGAATGGGAAGACCGGTATCGCTATGTGATCGAGCTCGGCAAGGATATGCCGGCGCTCGAGGAGGCGTTTCGCGTGCCTGCGACCAAGGTGGACGGCTGTGCCTCGCAGGTCTGGATCGTGCCGCAGATCGACGGGACCGGACCGGACGCCGTCCTGCATTTCCGCGGTGACAGCGATGCGATGATCGTGCGTGGCCTCATTGCCATTCTGCACGCGCTCTATGATGGCCAGACGGCGCGGAACGTGCTTGCCACCGACGCACTGGCGCAAATGGCCCGCCTCGGACTGGACCAGCATTTGTCGGCGCAGCGCTCCAACGGGCTGCGCGCCATGATTTCCCGGATCCGGTCGCTTGCAAGCGGCCTGGCCGAACAGGAGGATCGCACGTGACTTCGCCCCTGACAGACCTTCTCGACACGCAAGGCTGGGTTCTGGCCGACGGTGCCACTGGCACCAATCTCTTTGCCATGGGGCTCGCCGCTGGCGAGGCGCCCGAACTGTGGAACACCGACGCGCCGGAAAAAATCCGTGCGCTCTATGACGGGGCGATTGGGGCGGGCAGCGATCTGTTCCTGACCAACAGTTTCGGGGGCAATGCCTCCCGACTAGCGCTGCATGATGCGCAAAACCGCGTTCACGAGTTGAACCGGATCGCCGCTGAGATCGGCCGCGAGGCCGCGGACGCCGCCGGGCGCAAGATCATCGTCGCAGGCTCGATGGGCCCGACGGGCGAAATTCTGAAGCCGGTCGGCACACTCACCCACAGTCTCGCTGTCGAGATGTTCGAGGAGCAGGCGCGGGGCCTTGTCGACGGCGGGGCCGACCTATTGTGGGTGGAAACCATCTCCGCCCCCGAGGAATTTCGTGCGGCGGCCGAGGCGATCGCCAATGTCGGCGCGGACTGGGTCGGCACGATGAGCTTCGATACGGCCGGGCGCACGATGATGGGTGTCACATCGGCCGACATGGTCACGCTGGTTGAAAGCCTTCCCAATCCGCCGCTGGCCTTCGGTGCCAATTGCGGGGTCGGGGCTTCCGATCTGCTGCGCACCGTGCTGGGGTTCACCGCCGGCGGCGCGGCCCGTCCGATCGTGTCCAAGGGCAATGCCGGCATCCCGAAATATGTAGACGGCCACATCCATTATGACGGCACGCC
This sequence comes from Oceanomicrobium pacificus, assembly GCF_009833495.1. Classification (GTDB taxonomy): domain Bacteria; phylum Pseudomonadota; class Alphaproteobacteria; order Rhodobacterales; family Rhodobacteraceae; genus Oceanomicrobium; species Oceanomicrobium pacificus. The sequence goes on from NZ_WUWG01000003.1 coordinate 664,669, forward strand.
GGACCTGATGGCGCAGTATGCGGTGATGGCGCGCGACTGCGGCGCCAGCATCATCGGCGGCTGTTGCGGAACAATGCCCGCGCATCTGGAACAGATGCGCCGCGCGCTGGAGGAAACAGCCCCCGGTCCGGCCCCCGATCTCGCCGCGATCGAGGCCGCGCTCGGCGGCTTCTCGTCGGCCAGCGATGGCACCGGCGATGCCGCCCCGTCGCGGGGCGGTGCAGGCCGGACCCGCCGCCGTGCGCGGGCGAAGTCGGAATAATGCGTGATTTTGTCGCTCTCAAGCCTTAAGAATTTCGGTTCTGTGGCATGTGTCGGAACACATGCCGGTCGGATAGCCGCACCAGAAGTGAAGGAAATGGCCCATGTCGCAAGACGAAGATGACCTGGTTCTCAGCGAACTGAACGATGAGGAACTCGTGCTGCAAATGCATGACGACCTCTATGACGGCATGAAGGAAGAGATCGAGGAGGCGGTTCACATCCTGCTCGATCGGGGCTGGCAGCCCTATGACATCCTGACAAAGGCGCTGGTCGAGGGCATGCGGATCGTCGGCATCGACTTCCGCGACGGAATTCTGTTCGTGCCCGAGGTGCTCCTTGCCGCAGGCGCGATGAAGGGCGGCATGGCAATCCTGAAGCCGCTCCTGATCGAAACCGGCGCGCCGCGGCTGGGCAAGATGGTGATCGGAACCGTCAAGGGCGACATTCACGACATCGGCAAGAACCTCGTCTCGATGATGATGGAGGGTGCGGGCTTCGAAGTGCGCGATCTTGGCATCAACAATGCGGTCGAATCCTACCTTGAAGCCGCGGTCGAAGAACAAGCCGACATTGTCGGCATGTCCGCGCTTCTGACCACGACGATGCCTTATATGAAGGTCGTCATCGATACGATGGTCGAGCAGGGGATCCGCGACGATTATATCGTGCTCGTGGGTGGTGCGCCGCTCAACGAGGAGTTTGGTAAGGCGATCGGGGCGGATGCCTATTGCCGCGACGCGGCGGTGGCCGTTGAAACCGCTAAACAGCTGATCGCGCGCAAACACAATCAGGTCGCCTGACGCGGGAGGGCCGGATGCCCGAACCGACAACAGAAACGCGGGGCAGGACCGGCAAACCGGTCCTGCTGCTGGCTTGCGGCGCGCTGGCACGCGAGGTGCTGGCGCTCGTCGAGATGAACGGCTGGACCCATCTCGACCTGCACTGCCTGCCCGCCAAGCTCCACCTTGAGCCCGCCCGGATTCCGGATGCGGTCGAGGAGGCCGTCACGCGGATGCGTGATGCCTATGACAGGGTCTATGTGCTCTATGCCGATTGCGGGACGGGCGGGTTGCTGCAGGCGCGCTGCGACGCGCTCGGGGTCGAGATGATCGCCGGACCCCATTGCTACAGCTTCTTCGAAGGCAACGCGACGTTTGCCGCGCATGATGATGAAATCACATCATTTTATCTGACCGATTTTCTTGTCCGGCAGTTCGATGCCTTCGTCTGGAAACCGATGGGTCTGGACCGCCATCCCCAGTTGCGGGATCAAATTTTCGCCCATTACGAGACGCTGGTCTATCTGGCCCAGACCGACGATCCGGCGCTTGACGGGGCAGCGGAGGAGGCCGCCGCCCGGCTCGGTCTGGCCTATGAGCGGCGGTCGACCGGATATGGCGATCTCGCACCCTTCATGGCGCGGGCCGCTCAGATGTAATCCGAGCGGTTCAGCCCGTATTTCGCCATTTTCTCGTTGAGCGTCCGGCGCGGCACGGCCAGTTCGTCGATCACCGATGCCACCGATCCGCGATTGCGGCGCAGTGCCGTTTCGATCAGCATCCGCTCGAACGCCTCCACATGTTCGCGCAAGGGGCGTTCTTTGGTGTCTGCGCCCGGAGCAGGGGCCATGTCGTCGGCCTGCAGAAGCTGCGCGATGTTGGTTGCGCCGCGCCGCGTCTGCAGCACCGCCCGTTCGGCCAGGTTGATGAGCTGCCGCACATTGCCCGGCCAGGGGGCTTGCAGCAGCGCCGCAGCATCGCTGGCGCTCACTTCCGGCGGCTCGCAGCCATATTCATCGGCAAACTGGCTGGTGAAACGGGTGAAGAGCATCAGGATATCCTCCCCCCGATCGCGCAGCGCGGGTGCTTTCAACTCCATCGCGGCCAGCCGGTAGAACAGGTCCTGACGGATTTTCGGATGGCCGAGCGCACTGACCGGTTCCGGCGTGATCGCGATGATCCGGAGCTGGTGGTCGGGACCCGCATCCACCGGCGCGTCGGAGATAAGCGTCAGCAGCTTGGCCTGCAGCGCGTCCGGCAATTCCTCGATATTCTCCAGACAGAGCGTGCCGCCCTCGGCCTGTTCGACGGCCGGCTTCTGGCTCAACTCATCGTCCGACCCGAAGAGGAGCGCATCGAGCGTGTCAGCATCGTGCGCTGCGCAGTTGACCGTCACGAAGGGTCGGCCCTGACGGGGGCCACAGGCATGGAGCGCATGGGCCATCAGCGACTTTCCGGTGCCGGTTTCGCCCGAGATCAGCACATGGCCGTCCGCCTGAGCGAGGTCGAGGATCTCCTCGCGCAGATGCTCCACCGCGTCGCTCGCGCCCATCAGCTTGTTGAGGAGCACCGAGCCGTTCGACAGTTCACGTCGCAGGTTGCGATTGTCGAGGGTCAGGCGCCGCGCCTCACCCGCGCGCCGAACAAGTTCCGCCAACCGTTCGGGATCGAACGGTTTTTCAACAAATTCATAGGCGCCGATCCGCATCGCCTCGACGGCCAGCTGGATGTCGCCATGTCCGGTGATCAGGATGACGGGAAGCGCCGGGTCGATGCTTTGCAGCTTTTTCAGCAGCGCCATACCGTCGGTGCCGGGCATCCGGATATCGGTGATGACGATACCGGGATAGCTGGCATCGATGGTGCGGAGCGCGGATTCCGCGCTGTCATGGGTGGTGGTGCGATAGCCCGACAGGCTCAGCCATTGCGAGATGCTGTCGCGCATATCGGCTTCGTCATCGACGATGGTCACGGCAATAGGTTCGGCCATAGTTACTCCGCAGCCCGTGTGGTCGGTTGATGCAGGGGCAGTTGCAGTTCGAAAACCGCGCCGCCCTCGGGATGGTTCCGTGCGATCAGGCGTCCGCCCAACTCGCTCGCGATCCCCGCAGAGATGGCAAGCCCGAGGCCGATGCCCTCTCCGGGTTTCTTGGTCGTGTAGAAGGGCTCGAAGAGCGAATCCGTATCCTCCAGCCCGTGGCCATTGTCGCGCACCGTCAGGCGCACGTTCGGCTGGCCCGCCATGAGGCTGATCTCGATCTTCCGCTCATCCTGCCCCTTGGTGGCGTCGAGCGCATTGCGCAAAAGGTTCACCACGATCTGTTCCAGCCGTACGGCGTCCCCCATCACGATCACAGGCGAATTGGGGACGCGGCGCAGGATTTCAACCCGCGACTGGCTCAATTGTGGGGTCATCATCGACAGGCTGCCGGTCACCGTATCGCGCAGGTCGAGCGGCTGCAGATCGTCGTTGGATTTGCGGGCATAGGATTTCAACTGCCGCGTGATGGCGCCCATCCGTTCGATCAGGTCGTCGATCCGCTGGAAGGAACTGAGCGCCTCGGAACTGCGGTTGCGCGCGATCAGAAGCCGTGCGCCGGCCAGATAGGTCCGCATTGCGGCCAGCGGCTGGTTCAGCTCGTGGCTGACAGCAGCCGACATCTGGCCAAGGGCTGCCAGTTTCGACGCCTGCTCAAGGCTTTGTTCGGTATCTTCAAGCGTCCGCTCAACCCGTTGACGTTCCTCGATTTCCGCCGATAGACGCGCATTGAGCGCGCGCAGCTCCTCGGATTCGCGGCGGATCAGGAGTGACTGTCGCGCGGTGCGCCGCGACAGGAAATAGACAACCGCGGCGGCCAGAAGCGTCATCAGCATGATCTCGAAGGCGAGCACCGCGTTCACCCGCGCGCGGATGTTCTCCAGCGTCGAGAAATAGGTGAGCCGCCAGCCGCGGAACCCGACCTTGGTCTCGTTGCGCAGAAGCGGGGTGTCGTCGATATAGACGTAATTATACTGGTCGCCGTCGACACCGCGGTTGGAGATGGCCCGCTGGACAGCGTTGGGTTCCTCGGTGCGCAGGATGTCCTCAAGCTTCTGGTTCCGCCAGCTTGGGCGCGAGGCAAGGATGATATTGTCGGACCCGTCGGTGACGAAGGCGATCACGTCGGACCGCCGCCAGCTGTCCTCGATCCGTTGCAGATCAACCGTCACCACGATGATGCCGAGCGTGTTCAGCCCGTCGACAACCTTGCGCGCATAATGAAAGCCGATGGCGCCTTCGCCGGGTTCGGACGTGGCAAAAATCGTGCCGCTTTCGCGCAGGGCCTGGGTAAAATAGGGCTGGTCGCTCTTGTTGGTGGACAAGGCGTGCCGGTCGCTTGCCGCCACAACGCGCCCCGTCACGTCGAGCAGTTCGATCGAGGCCGCGCCCAGTTCCTCCTGGAAGTCGATCAGGCGCTGGCTGGTCAGCTGGTAATCCTGACTCTGCAGGGCCGAGATCAGCACGCTGTCGCGTGACAGGATGAGCGGCACGACCGAGTGGCGCTGCAGGATCGACTGGATCGAACCGGAATAGAGCGCGGCCCGCAACTGGCCCTGATTGCGGCTGGTTGCGGTGAACCGGTCGGTCAGCAAAACGTTGGAAAACCAGAGCACGGCCATGGCCGCCACGATCGCAGCCGCCACCGACAGCCGCACCAGCGGGGTGGAGCGGACTTGATCATTGCTGCTGTCTGAACGCCATTGGGCCATGACTAGTTTTAAATTCCGCTGTTGGGCACCTCAAGCGTCTTTGATTGGCGGTTCGGCGGGCTTCCGCCTATCGTGCTGAAAGAGGGAAGAAATTCGAGGATTCCATGCTGTATCACCGCCGACCCGACTGGTGGCTCCCGGACGCGGCCGCCACGCCCGAAAGCGCTTACCTGAACCGCCGCCAGCTTCTGGCCGGCGCCGGCGCCGGGGCGCTTCTGGGCGCAATCGGCCTGCCGAAGGCCGGCCACGCCGCCGTCGCCGAGAGCCCGTTCACACCGATGCCGGCGACCCATCCCGAATATGCGGACGCCGGCCGGCCGGTCACCGCAGAGGATGTGAACGCCGCCTACAACAATTTCTACGAGTTCGGCTCGTCGAAGAAGATTGCCCGTGCCGCACAGGCGCTCGAAAGCGACCCGTGGGTGCTGGAGATCGACGGTCTCGTCGATACGCCGCTATCGATCGACGTGGATGATCTGATGAAGCGCGTGACGCCAGAGGAGCGGATCTACCGCCACCGTTGTGTCGAGGCCTGGTCGATGGTGGTGCCGTGGATCGGACTGCCGCTGCGTGATGTGCTGGCGCTCGCGGCGCCGCAATCGGGCGCGCGCTATGTCCGGTTCGAAACCTTCCTCGATCCCGCGCAGGCACCGGGCCAGAAGCAGCACTGGTATCCCTGGCCCTATGTCGAGGGGCTGACGATCGAGGAAGCGCAGAACGAGCTGCCGCTGCTGGTCGTGGGCGCCTACGGCAAGATCCTGCACAAGCAGTTCGGAGCGCCGATCCGGCTCCATGTGCCGTGGAAATACGGGTTCAAGTCGATCAAATCGATCAAGCGGATCACCTTGACCGACGAACGTCCGGTCAGCTTCTGGGAAGAACTGGCCGCGCAGGAATACGGGTTCTGGGCCAATGTGAACCCCGAAGTGCCGCATCCGCGCTGGTCACAGGCGACGGAACGGGTGCTCGGCGGCGATGATGAGGAAATCCCGACCGCGCTCTACAACGGATACGGGGATCAGGTGGCCCATCTCTACAAGGATATGGGCGACCTGCATGTGCAATCGCTCTGGCGCTAGGGCGCGTGGCGGTCAGGCTCTGACCAGCGCACTGGCCAGACTGTCGAAGAGCCGCCCGCCATCGGTCCCGCCCAGCGCGGGATCGTTGAGCCGTTCGGGATGGGGCATCATCCCCAGAACGCGGCGGTTGTCCGACAGGATGCCGGCAATATCGTCGCGCGACCCGTTCGGGTTCTCCACGTAGCGGAAGGCGACCCGGTCGCTGTCGCGCAGCTCTGCCAGAACTGCGTCGCTGGCGACGAAATTGCCGTCATGATGCGCCACGGGCACCGTGATCGTCTCGCCCGGCCGGTAGGCGCTGGTGAAGGGCGAGTCGCTCGTGCCAACGGTCAGGTGCAGATCGCGGCAGACGAATTTCAGATTGGCGTTGCGCATCAGCGCACCGGGCAGAAGGCCCGCTTCGATCAGAACCTGGAATCCGTTGCAGACGCCGAGCACATGGCCGCCTTTCTGTGCGAACTCGACCACGGCCCGCATGATCGGCGAGCGCGCCGCAATCGCGCCGCAGCGCAGATAGTCGCCGAAGGAAAAGCCACCGGGTATGGCGATCAGGTCGAGGCCCGCAGGCAGGCTGGCATCCTTGTGCCAGACCATCGCGGGGGCCTGTCCGGTCGCGCGTTCCAGCGCCACCGCCATGTCGCGGTCGCAGTTGGACCCGGGAAAGACGATGACAGCCGTCTTCATCCCGCGATCTCCACGTCGTAATCCTCGATCACCGTGTTGGCGAGCAGCTTGTCACACATGGCCCGCACGGCCGTTTCGGCGCGGGCGGCGTCCGTCTCGTCCAGATCGAGCTCGATCACCTTGCCCTGACGGACGCCGTTCACGCCGTCAAAGCCGAGTGCGCCGAGCGCATGACGGACAGCTTCGCCCTGGGGGTCGAGCACGCCGGATTTCAGGGTCACATGAACGCGGGCTTTCATTGCAGGTCCTTTCGCTGGTCTTGGCTGCTCAGTGAACGAGTTTCGGGCCGGCCTGACCGGCGCCGGTGCGCGGCAGCACGCCGAGGCGGCGGGCCACTTCCGTATAGGCATCCGTCAGGCTGCCGAGATCGCGGCGGAACACATCCTTGTCGAGCTTCTCGCCGCTCTCGATGTCCCACAGGCGGCAGCTGTCGGGGCTGATTTCGTCGGCAACGATGAGCCGCTGAAAATCGCCGTCGAACACGCGGCCGATCTCGATCTTGAAATCCACGAGCCGGATGCCGACCGCGAGCATGATGCCGGACATGAAATCGTTCACCCGCAGGGCGAGCGCGACCATGTCGTCCATATCCTGCTGGCTGGCCCAGCCGAAGGCGATGATATGTTCCTCGGTCACCAGCGGATCACCGAGCGCATCGTCCTTGTAGTAGAATTCCACGATCGGACGGGGCAGGGCGGTGCCTTCCTCCATCCCCAGCCGCTTGGCCAGCGAGCCGGCGGCCACATTGCGCACAACCACTTCGAGCGGGATGATCTCCACCGCGCGGATCAACTGCTCGCGCATGTTGAGCCGCTTGATGAAATGGGTCGGCACGCCGATGCTGTTCAGGCCGGACATGAAATATTCGGACAGGCGGTTGTTGAGCACGCCCTTGCCCTCGATCACGTCCTTTTTCTCGGCGTTGAAGGCGGTTGCGTCATCCTTGAAATACTGGATCAGCGTTTCCGGCTCGGGGCCTTCATAGAGGATCTTCGCCTTGCCCTCGTAAACCAGCCGTCGTCTTGCCATTTGGGAACTCCACCAACGGGACCGCGCCCGAAACCAGCGCCGGGTGCATGTGGGCGCTCTATAGGACGTGCGGCGTTTGGGAGCAAGCAATCGCGTCTATTCTCCTTGAGAGCAGGGTGTCGCAGGTCTATCTAGGGGATAACGACAACACCCAAGTGTGGAGCTGACATGAGCACCTTTGACGAACGGGAAACCGCCTTCGAGAACAAATTCGCGCATGACGAGGAAATGCAGTTCAAGGCCGTGGCCCGCCGCAACAAGCTGGTTGGCATCTGGGCCGCCGATCTGCTGGGCAAATCCGGTGCCGAGGCTGACGCCTATGCGCTCGAGGTCGTGAAGGCCGATTTCGAGGAAGCGGGCCATGACGATGTGGTGCGCAAGCTCTCTGCCGACCTGACCGGCCGTGCTGACGAGGCTGCGATCCGCGCCAAGATGGACGAGCTTCTGCTCATCGCCAAGGCGCAGATCCTGAACGAAGCCTGAGCCGTCGGGCGCGGGTGCGCGCCTTCGGCAAGCAGATGAAATGACTAAGGCCGGACCGGGGCGTTCCCGGGCCGGCCTTTTTCATGAGCGGTGTGGTGGTGGTCAGGCGTCGCCGAAGACCCGCTTGAAGATCGTGTCGACCTGCCGCGTGTGGTAGCCGAGATCGAATTTCTCTTCGAGTTCGACTTCGGACAGCGCGGCGCGCACTTCCTCATCGGCCTTCAGCTCTTCGAGGAAATCCTTGCCCTCTTCCCAGACCTTCATCGCGTTGCGCTGGACCAGCCGGTAGGCATCCTCTCGGCTCACACCTTTCTGGGTCAGGGCCAGAAGCACGCGCTGAGAGTGAACAAGCCCACGGAACTTGTTGAGATTGCTCATCATATTCTCAGGATAGACGACGAGTTTCTCGATCACCATTGTCAGACGTGCAAGCGCGAAATCGAGTGTGATGGTCGCGTCGGGGCCGATATTGCGCTCCACGGAACTGTGCGAAATATCCCGCTCGTGCCAGAGCGCGACATTCTCCATCGCCGGGACTACCGCCATGCGGACGAGCCGCGCCAGACCGGTCAGGTTCTCGGTCAGGACCGGGTTGCGCTTGTGCGGCATGGCCGAGGAGCCTTTCTGCCCCTTGGAGAAGAATTCCTCCGCCTCCAGCACCTCGGTGCGCTGCATGTGGCGGATCTCGATGGCGATATTCTCGATCGAGGAGGCGACAACGCCAAGCGCCGCGAAGAAGGCCGCGTGACGGTCGCGCGGGATCACCTGGGTCGAGATCGGCTCGGGTTCCAGTCCCAGCTTCGTGCAGACATGCTCCTCGACCGCAGGGTCGATATTGGCGAAGGTGCCCACTGCGCCCGAGATCGCACCCGTGGCAATCTCCTTGCGGGCCTTTTTCAGCCGGTTCAGGTTGCGGTCCATTTCGGCATAGAAGCGGGCAAAGGTCAGGCCCATGGTCGTCGGCTCGGCATGGATGCCGTGGCTGCGCCCGATCCGCACCGTGTCCTTGTGCTCGAGCGCGCGTTTCTTCAGCGCGGCCAGCAGCTTTTCCATGTCCGCGATGAGCAGGTCCGAGGCGCGCACAAGCTGCACGTTGAAACAGGTGTCTAGCACGTCGGACGAGGTCATGCCCTGATGGACGAACCGGCTCTCCGGCCCGACATGTTCGGCCAGATGGGTCAGGAAGGCGATGACATCATGCTTGGTGACGGCCTCGATCTCGTCGATCCGCGCCACGTCGAATTCGACATCCTTGGCGGTCCAGACGGCTTCGGCGGATTCCTTGGGGATGACGCCAAGCTCGGCCTGCGCATCGCAGGCATGGGCCTCGATCTCGTACCAGATCCGGAACTTCGTCTCAGGTGACCAAATTGCAACCATTTCCGGTCGAGAGTAGCGCGGTATCATCGATATTCACCATGATTGTTGAGGCTGTTTCACGGCCTGATAAACTCTAAGTCACCGCAGAACAAGGAAAGGCATTGCCGCATGGTCGGGATTCGCATCGCCGGGGTCGCTATCGCGCTCCTTTGCGCGCATCCTCTGGCCGCGCAGGAATGGCAAAGACTGAACGACGGGGAGCTTCTGACGACCCTGTCTGGCAAGTCCGTGGCCTTTGACGACCGCTCCAACGCCTATCACAGTTCCGGCCGCCTGCATGAGACGGGCGCACGCGATCTGTGGGGCTACTGGCGTGTTGAACGCGGGCAGCTGTGCCACCAGATGCGGGGCGAACAGGCCTGGTCCTGCTACCGGGTGTCGGCGTCTTGGCGCGACGGGTTGCAGCTTCTGCGGTTCCGCGACGATACCGGGCGGGAGCAGGACGGGCGGATCGAATGACCGCGCCGCAGGCGTTGAGCGACTTTCTCGGAACATGGGACATCGAACGGCGGATCGACAGCGACCGGCCGGGGCAGGGCGGGCGCTTTCGCGGGACCGCAACGATTTCGGCGCGGGAGTCCGGCGCGCTCTATCACGAAAAAGGACGGCTGATGCTGCCCGACGGCACCGGTTTTCTGGCCGAGCGGCGTTATCACTGGAGTGCGGACGGCACGGGCGGAATTGCGGTCCGCTTCGACGATGGCCGACCGTTCCACCGGATCGGCCTTGGGGCGCCGGGCGCGCGGGACGATCACCTCTGTGCGGCGGATATGTACCGCGTTGCCTACGGTTTTTCGCGCTGGCCCCTCTGGCAGAGCCGCTGGCAGGTGACCGGCCCCGCCAAGGATTATCTGATGGTCTCGGACTATCGCCGCAGTGCAGCATCGGACTTGTCTTGACGCCCCCTTTGGTGCAAGACAAGGGCAACGAATTCTCAAAATGGAGTGGGAGACGATGGCAACCAAAACTGACGCAGTCCTGCAGGAAGCGGTCTGGCAAACCGAAGGCACCGGCCTTGCGGTCAAGCGGGTCGTGCTGGTCGTTGCGGGCATTCTGGCGCTTGCCATTGCTGCCAAGATCAAGGTGCCGATGTGGCCTGTGCCGATTACGATGGGCACATTCGCCGTGCTGACCATCGGTGCCGCTTACGGGCCGCGCCTCGGTCTGGCGACCATCATGGGCTACATGATCATCGGTGCGCTCGGCTTCGACGTGTTTGCCTCTTCCTCGACAGAAGCCAACGGCCTGACCTACATGATGGGCGGCACCGGCGGCTATCTGGTGGGCTATGTGCTGGCGACGGTCGCGCTCGGCATGGCCGCGCGTCGCGGCTGGGACCGGTCGATCGGGCTGATGGCGCTCGCCATGCTGATCGGCAACGCGCTCATCTATGTGCCGGGGCTTCTATGGCTCGGCCATCTCTACACCTGGGAACAGCCGATCCTGCAGTGGGGCCTGACCCCGTTCCTGATCGGTGATGCGATCAAGCTGGCGCTGGCTGCGCTGCTGGTGCCGGGCCTGTGGAAACTGCTTGGATCCGCACGGGCCTGAAGCCCTCCGCATCCGTCTGAAATGTTTGGAAACCCCGGCTTCGGCCGGGGTTTTTTCATGTCAGTCGGCGGTTGCTGGCCCGTCATACTGCCGTTCCACCCGGGCGACACGCAGAGTGAACCGCGCATACCAGCGGGTATGGCCCAGCTTCTGCGCCACCTGATGGGCGGCATTCTCCTTCCAGGCCCGGATTGCGGCCTCGTCGCGCCAGTAGCTGACGGTGATGCCGAACCCGTCCGCATCCCGCGCACTGTCGATCCCGAGAAACCCGTCCTGCTCGGCCGCGAATGTGGCCATCTTCTCTGCCATCGCGCCATATCCGTCATCGGGTCCGGCGCGCCGGTTGGCGAAGATCACGGCATAATAGGGTGTCGGGGGCAGGGCGCACGGATCGGTCATCACGGGGCCTCCGGAAACAGGTAAGGGCCACGCAATTCCCCACGTGGCCCTGAGCTTGGCGGACGTTACCTTGGAGAGATTTCGTCGGCCTGTGCATCATTTACGCAGGCCGCACTTGTGGGGTCAAGGTTCTTGTCGCCGTATCGGCCGCGCGGTGTTTGCCGGTCAGGCGTGGCGGTGCAGCCGTCGGTACTGGCTGGGGCTTTCGCCGATCGTCGCTGTGAAGCGTCGGGTGAAATAGGCCGGGTCCGAAAAGCCCAGCTCCTCCGCGATTTCCGACACGCGCAGATCCGTCGTGGCCAGCGTTTCACGGGCCATCTCCATCACCCGGCTCTGGATGAAATGGGAGGCCGGCTTGCCGGTGGCCCGGCGGCAGATCCGCGTCAGATGGGTCGGTGTTACATCGAGCCGGCGCGCATAGTCGATCACGCTCTCGCTGCGGTCGAACCGTTCCTCGACAAGCGCGAGGAACCGCTGCAGCAGGTCGCCGCGCGGTGCCTCCTCGGCCAGTGCCAGTTTCGGATTGTCGGCCAGTTGGCGACGGAACCAGACGGACAGAAGCCCGCTGACATAAAGCATAGCCTCCAGCCGGTCAGAGCCGGGGGCTTGCGATTCCTGGAACAGCATCTCGAACCGTTGGGCCAGGTCGCGCTGATCGCCCGGTGCCACGCTGTTGCACAGGATCGGAACCTCGGGCAGCACCATCTGGCCATTGTCGGGCAGAAGCGCCACCCAGCCCTTGGTGCCGGGCGTGAAGGACAGGCCGAAGGGCATGTGCATGGGGAGCGACATGGCCGCTTGTGCGCCGAAGCCGCGAACATCTTCGCCGATCCTGATCCGGCCGCCGCCGCAGGTGACGCGCAGGAAGAGATGCATCGGGGCAGGGCGGGGCTCGGCCAGCGACCAGTTGAACTGGGCGGTGGCGGCGGTCAGCGTCATGCATTGCGGGGCCGCATTCGCGGGGCACGCCGTGGCAGAGCTGAAATCATGGGTCGGTGTCGTCATCTGGGGGCCGCTTGTTTGAAGACAAGTAATCAGACAATCGAGACGCATCAACGCCAAGGGTTGCGGCCAAATGTGGCGAGATCATGGTCGTGCTGTGCCATTTTGGCACCGAATGCGATGCATTGACGCATCAGACAATCGATGAAACGAGGTCCTCGGCCGGTGTTTCGTCGATGCGGACAGTGCGCCACGCGGTCATTCGGTTGCGGAACCAGGTGCGCTGGCGCTTGGCAAACTGCCGTGTCCGGAGCGCCCCGAGCGCGAGCGCCGCGTCGCGCGACATCCGGCCTTGCAGATGGTCCCAGAGCGCGTCTGCGCCAAGTGCCCGGGACGAGGGCCAGGCCGGATCCAGTCCAGCTTCATGGGCCCGCGCCACTTCATTGAGCGCGCCAAGATCGACCATCTGGCCGAACCGCCGTGTGATCCGCGCATTCAGCCATGCCGGTGCCGAGGTCAGCACAAGCGCTGTCGAAGCTTCAAGCGGCACGAGGGGTGGCGGCGTGTCGGCCTGCCAGTCGCGCAGCGTCCGTCCTGTGGCGCGCAGCACCTCCCAGGCGCGTTGCAGCCGCGCCGGATTGAACGGATCGAGATGGTCGAGCGCCGCCGGGTCGAGCGCCACGAGCGCCGCGCGCAATCCGTCGGTGCCGCCGTCGCGACGGAGCGCGTCGCCCTCGGCGCGGACATCTGCTGGCACGGGCGGGATCTGTGCAAGGCCCTCGGTCAGGGCCGAGAGGTAAAGTCCGGTGCCGCCGACGATGATCGGGCGCTGGCCGGCGCCGCGACACGCATCGAGTGCTGCATCGACATCCCGCAGCCAATGGCCGACCGAATAGGCGACATCCATCGCGATGTGGCCGTAGAGCCGATGCGGTGCGCGGGCAAGGTCTGCCGCGTCCGGACGCGCAGACAGGATCTGCCATCCGTCATAGACCTGAATGGCGTCCGCATTGACGACGGCGCCGCCAAGATTTTCCGCCAGCGCCAGCGCAAGGGCCGACTTGCCGGAGGCTGTCGGTCCGGCGATCAGGATCGGGTCTGTCTGTCGGTCACGCATAGTGCCACGTCCATGCCATATGAGGCGCAGGGGTCAAGTCTTTGGATCTCTGGCACAATCCATATTTAACATAATATTGATTATGCGACTTATGTAATGAGCCGGTCTGAAATGCGGCGCGTGCCCTAGCCCAGCAGTTCGGCCATCATGTCGGAGTCCGGATCGGCCAGACCGTCGATCACATCGAAATGGTGGCACCCTGCGACATGCCGTGACGAGACGGACGCGCACAGCCCGAACCATGCGAGCGCCAGCAGATCATTCTGCCGCAGAAACTCGGGCCGCTCCGCCGCACCGACCCAGCAGGACACGTTCATGTCCGCCCGCGGTGTCAGAAGCGCCGGGCTGTCCGCCACGGCGCGCGCCGGATCAAGCCGGAAGTCCGAATTCAGCTCAAGTTTCAGGAGCGGCCGCAAATCATGCACGCCGCTGATCGACATGACATGCGCGATCCGGTCGACAATGGCGCCCGGAACGGCGCTGTCCGTGCAAATGAGCCGCGTGACGAGGTGCCCGCCTGCGGAATGGCCCGCCAGCCGGATCGGCCCGTCCACGCGCCCTGCCGCGTCGATGAGCGCTGCGCCGACATCGGCCACCACGTCCGAGATATGAACCTGCGGCGCGAGCCGGTAGCTCGGCATGACCACGGTCCAGCCATGCGCCAGTGCGCCACGGGCGAAATGCGACCAGGTCGACTTGTCGAACATCCGCCAGTAGCCGCCATGCACGAACATCAGAAGACCGCGGCTCTCGCCCGTGGGCCGGAACAGGTCATAGGCTTGGCGCGGTTCGGGACCATAGGAGATATCGGCCTCCAGCCGCCCTGCCCGGTCCAATTCCGCGCGAAATGCCGGCGCGTCTTCCTGCCAGCGTTCAACGAACCCCTCCGCGCCCGGAATATGGTCGCGATTGGCATAGGCATCGTCCCAGTCGGTGATCGGCGCTGGCAGCTTCATTCCTATTTTCCTTTACCGAACAGGCTCTTGTATTGGTTCTTTTGCTTCTCGGTCCATTCAACATCCAGCACAGGACCGCCATCCTCCTGCCGTTCGTCTTGCACGACCTTCTGGCCGTAGAGCCATGCGCGGGCCTTGCCGTCCCCGTGGCCGAGCGGCAGCCGAGCGACGCTTTTGGGCTCAGACAGGCCGATCTCCACCGCCTCGAAAAAGGCGTCCATTCCCTCCCCGCTCAGGGCCGACATGGCAACCTTGCGCGGGTCGCGGCTAGCGGCCTGCCGGATCGCGTCGGCGCGGTCCTCGGGCACGGCGTCGATCTTGTTCCAGACCTCGACCATCCGGTCCTGCACGTCCGCTCCGACGCCGAGCGTGCTGAGGATCGTGCGGACATCCTGCGCCTGTTCCTCGCTCTCTGGGTGGGAAATGTCCCGCACATGGATGATGAGATCGGCGTCGAGCACCTCTTCGAGCGTTGCGCGGAACGCCGCGACAAGCTGCGTCGGCAGGTCGGAAACAAAGCCAACCGTATCGGACAGGATGACCTCCTTGCCCGAGCCCAGCGTGACCGCCCGCATTGTCGGGTCGAGCGTAGCAAAAAGCATGTCTTTCGCCAGCACGGAAGCGCCCGTCAAGCGGTTGAAAATCGTCGATTTTCCTGCGTTCGTATAGCCCACGAGAGCGACGATCGGATAGGGGATCTTCTTGCGTGCCTCGCGGTGCAGCTTGCGGGTGTTGACTACCTTTTTCAGCTGCGCCTTGATCCGCAGGATCTGGTCGTTGAGCGCGCGTCGGTCAGCCTCGATCTGTGTCTCGCCGGGGCCGCCGATGAAGCCGAGGCCACCGCGCTGCCGCTCAAGGTGGGTCCAGGAGCGCACCAGCCGCGATTTCTGATAGGTCAGATGTGCCAGATCGACCTGCAGCACCCCTTCCCGTGTTGCTGCCCGTTCCCCGAAAATCTCCAGAATGAGGCCGGTCCGGTCGAGGATCTTGACGTGCCATTCCTTTTCCAGATTGCGCTGCTGGATCGGAGTCAGCGGTCCGTCAACGATCACAAGACCGACATCCAAGGCCTTGAAAAGACTTTTCAATTCTTCGGTCTTGCCGGTGCCGAACAACATGCCGGACCGCACTTTGGGAACAGGCACGACAGCAGCATGCACGACCTCCAGGTCGGGCAAGGCTTCGGTCAGCGACCGGGCTTCTTCGAGCGCCAGATCGGCCGCGCGGATCCGGCCTGACCGCGGAATGTCCGGGTGCAGGACGGCCACGCGCATTGCGTCAGGATTATCCAGCGTTGTCCTCGCCCTCGTAAAGCAGCACGGGCTGGGACGGCATGATCGTCGAGATCGCGTGCTTGTAGACCAGTTGCGCCTGTCCGTCGCGGCGCAGGAGCACGCAGAAATTGTCAAACCAGGTGATCACACCCTGCAATTTCACCCCGTTGACCAGAAAAATCGTCACCGGGATCTTCGATTTGCGCACGTTGTTGAGAAATGCGTCCTGTAAATTTTGCTTGTCGGCAGCCATTGTTTTCAGCCTTCAGTTTTGTAGGCGGGCACCTGACGGAGCCGGCCCTTTATCGTTCTTGTGTCCTATTCATGGGGTCCCGACCGGGGAAATTCCAGCCTGAAACGCAAAAATTCTGCAAATGATGGGCCCCGAAGCGCAGGTTAGCGCCAGTAATCGGGATTGAGCAAGGCGATAACGGCCAAAGTCTCGATTCTGCCAAGGATCATGCAGGCCGAGAAGATCCAGTAGCCCGCATTGCCGAGCACCGTGTAGCTGTCGATCCCCTGCGGCAGTGTATGGATGATCGGCCCGGTGTTGGACAGGCCCGCAACCGCCAGAAGCAGGCTCGACTCGAAACTGTGCCCCGCCATGCTGAAGCCGAGGATCGCGGCGGCCATCGCGAGCAGGAAGAGCATCAGGAAGAGCCACGCCACCTGCGCGCCCTGCTTTCGGAAGCGCCGCGCGGCCAGCGACCCTGCCCCGCCGATCGAATGCGGATGTGCCACGCGGTCCAGTTCGCGCAGACCGTGCTTGTAGAGCGCATAGATCCGCAGGAGCTTCACGCCCGAGGCAGTGGTCGCAACGCCGCCGCCGATGATCGCAAGCGACAGGAGCACGATGCCCGCGGAATCGAGCCCCGACCAGAAACGCGCGTCGCTCCAGGCCTGGCTCTCGAAGCCGAGCGTCGTGAGGAAAGAGGTGATGGTGAAGAGCCCGCCCCAGAGCGCCTCCAGCCCCAGTCCGACATTGCCCGTCTGCTCCGTGTCGAAGGTCGCGAACCAGTGCCGCAGGAACAGGAAGAGTGAGATCGACCCGATCAGGAACCCCGCGAGGCGAAATTCGGGGTCGCTCAACATCCAGCGCAGGCGCCCCTGCATGACAATCGCCCGCCAGCTGCGGTGCGAGATGGCGAAGACAAGGAAGATCAGGATCGCCGCTTCGCCGACAAAACCTGACGACCCGCCCGACAGGCCACCCACCGGCGAAATGGCGCTCGTCGACACGGTTGCCATACCGTGGCTGAGGGCAACGAAGGGTCGGTCGCCCGCAAGAATCAGGATGAGCACCAGAACCGCCGTCACGATCGTGTAGGGCACGATCAGGATACGGCTCTGGCGGATGATCCGGTCGGACATTTCCTTGGATGCTCCCGTCTTCGACCGCGTGCCGGACCCGAGCCGCATGGAGGCGGACCGGATTTCGAATCCGCCCAGGTTCATCGGCTCCAGAATGGCGACGGCAAAAAGCAGCACCAGAAATCCGCCCAGCCAGCCGGTGATCGACCGCCAGAGGTGAATGGGCTGCATGATCTCGGCCGGGAAATCGAACACCGTCGCGCCCGTTGTCGTGAAGCTCGACAGCATCTCGAAATAGGCCTGCCCGTAGGTGATGGACGGCACGAGCTGTTCGAGCGGCACCGCGAGCACCAAAGGCAGGAGCGCGAAAGTCAGGAGCAGCGTGATGAGATGCGATTTGGCGGAAATATCGGGCGTCCGGTTCATCATCGACAGGCCCAGAAGCCCGAACATCGCCGCGAAGAAGAGCCCCGAATAGAGAAATATCCGCCCCGCCAGCCACAGTTCCAGCTGCGCGGCATGGGCCGCGGGCAACAGCATGGCCAGTGACCCGATCAGCCCGATCAGCACAAAGAGTGGAAACTGGCGCAGGCCGCTCATCGTCAGAAGAAGTTCAGACCGACCTGGAAGAGCTGCTCGACCTGGGCAACATCCTCGGCCATGGCGAAGACGGTAACGACGTCGTTCTTCTCGATCAGCGTGTCGCCGCGCGGCATCTGGAGCTTGCCCTTCTTGGCAATCGAGGTCACCAGCGCCCCTTCGGGCCAGTCGATGTCGCGGATCTTCTGGCCGGCGATCGAGGACGTGTCGAGCACCTGCGCCTCGAACACTTCCGCTTCCGCGTCCCCGATGGAATAGACCGCCGTAATCCGGCCATGCCGGATGTGGCGCAGGATCGAGGATACGGTCGTGGCCCTCGGTCCGATATAGGCGTCGATGCCGAGCGGCCCGAGCAGGCTGACGAGCGAGGGTTCGTTGACGAGCGCGATGGTCAGGGGGACGCCGAGAGACTTGGCGCGCGCGCTCGACAGCATGTTGACCTTGTCATCATCGGTCACGGCCAGAAGCGCGTCTGTCTTCGAGACGTTGGCCTCTTCGAGCAGTTCCTGGTCGAGCCCGTCACCATGCAGCACGATGGTGCGTTCCAGCGCATCCGCCGCGCGTTCGGCCTGTTTGCGGTTCCGTTCGATCAGCTTGCAGCGGATGCGTTCCGGTCCCTTTTCAAGCTCCTGCGCGACCCGCAGCCCGACATTGCCGCCGCCCACGATGATGACCCGTTCGCGCCGCACCGTCGACTTGCCGAAAATCTCCAGCGTGCGGTTGGTTTCCTCGGTCGCGACAAAAACGTAGATCTGGTCGCCGGGGAACACCTGATCCTCGGGCGCGGGAACGAAGAGTTTTCCGTCCCGCCGGATGCCCGCGACGATGGCCTGCAGGGTCGAGAAGAGTTCCGACAGTTGCCGGAGCGGCGTGTTGACCACCGGACAGTTCTCGTCGAGCGCGATGCCGAGCAACTGGAGCTTCCCGTCCTGGAACATTTCCGTGTCGAAGGCCGACGGGGCCTTGAGCCGGCGCAGCGCGGCCTCTGCCACCTCGCGTTCGGGCGAGATCACAACGTCGATCGGCAGATGGTCCTGCCGGTAGAGATCTCGATAGATCGCGTCGAGATAGGATTGCGCGCGCAGCCGCGCGATCTTGCGCGGGATCGAATAGACCGAATGGGCCACCTGACAGGTGACCATGTTGACCTCGTCGGAATGGGTCGCGGCGATGATCAGGTCGGCATCCTCCGCGCCTGCGCGCTCCAGAATGTCAGGGTGCGAGGCAAAGCCGATCACCCCGCCCACATCGAGCACATCGGTGATCCGCCGCACCAGCGCCGGGTCCTGATCGACCACGGTGACGAAGTTTTTCTCGGACGAGAGGTGCCGGGCGATCTGCCAGCCGACCTGCCCTGCCCCGCAGACGATCACTTTCATGAACGGACTTTCATATCAGCACTCCGCAGTCGCGCGCCGCGCCACCCTCAGCCCTCGTCGCCGCTGGTGTCAAGCTCGGCCACGCGCACGCCGGTGCGCGCCGTGGTGACGACATTGAGCGATTTGAGCTTCCGGTGCAGGGCCGAACGCTCCATGCCGACGAAACTCGCCGTCTTGGAGATATTGCCGCCGAACCGGTTGATCTGCGTCATCAGATAATCACGCTCGAACCGCTCGCGCGCCTCGCGCAGCGGCAGGCTCGCGAAGCCGGCCGACAGGAGCGAGGCCGTATCGGCTGGATCGCTGCCGGTGTCGGCCTCGATATCCGCGCTCAGGATTTCCTCGGGATCGGAGCCGAGGATCAGGGCCCGCTCGATCACGTTGCGCAACTGGCGGACATTGCCCGGCCAGTTCATCGTCTGGAGCATGACCTCCGCATCCTTGGAGATGCGCCGCGCCGGCAGCCCCTGCTCGGCATTCAGCTTGGAAATGAAGTGGCGGGCCAGCAGCGGAATATCCTCCCGCCGCAGGTCGAGCGCCGGCACCTGGATCGGCACCACGTTCAGCCGGTGGAACAGTTCCTCGCGGAACCGTCCGGCCTCGATCTCGGCCTTCAGGTCGCGGTTGGAGGCAGAAACGACCCGCACATCGACCCGCACCACGTCCGAACTGCCGACGCGCGAGAAGCTCTGATCCACGAGCACGCGCAGGATTTTCGACTGGGTGCCGAGCGGCATGTCGGCCACCTCGTCGAAGAAGATCACGCCGCGATGGGCCTGCTCGAACAGACCCGGCTCGACACCTTTCTCTGGGCTCTCGCGCCCGAAGAGCACCTCCTCCATCCGGTCGGGCTCAATGGTGGCCGAATTGACCGAGATGAAGGGGAATTTCGACCGGTCGGAATGGGCGTGGATGTAGCGCGCGGCCACTTCCTTGCCCGATCCTGCCGGACCCGACAGCATGATGCGCCCGTTGGTTTTCGTGACCTTGTCGAGCTGACTGATCAGCCCGCGCAGGGCGGTGCTTTCCCCCACCATTTCCGACGATGCCGTGTCCTGCCGGCGCAGGTTCTGGTTTTCCCGCCGCAACCGCGAGGCTTCCAGCGCGCGCGACACAACGACCAGCAACTGGTCTATATTGAACGGTTTTTCGATGAAGTCGTAGGCGCCCTGCTTCACCGCCGCGACCGCGATCTCGATATTGCCGTGGCCCGAGATGATAACGACCGGAATGTCGGGATTGTCCCGTTTCACGGTCTTGAGGATGTCGATCCCGTCCAGCTTGCTGTCCTTCAGCCAGATATCGAGGATGATCAGGTCCGGCGGCTCGCCATTGATTTCCGACATGGCGGTGCTGCTGTCCCATGCCAGCCGTGCATTGTGCCCTTCGTCCCGCAGGATATCCGCAATCAGTTCGCGGATGTCCTTTTCGTCGTCGACAACCAAGATATCTGTCATGCCGCTGTTTCCTTCTGGCTGCTCTGGGCGGGCTCGGTCCCGCCACTTTGCATCTCCGGGTCCACCGGCAATATCAGCCGGACCTCTGCCCCGAAAGTCGTATTCCCTTCAAAAACCGGTGCGTCGGCCAATTCCAGCGTGCCGGCATGTTCCTCCACGATCTTCTTCACGATGGACAGGCCCAAGCCCGTCCCCTTGTCGCGATGTGTGACATAGGGCTCGAAGAGCCGCGACCGCTGGTCCGGCAGGCCGATTCCGTTGTCCTGAACCGCGACCGAGATGCCACCGGGCTCGGATCGGACGCGGATGCGCACTTCGGGCGCGAATTCCTCGTTCGGCGATTTTTCTATCTTTGTATCAATGGCTTCGCCAGCGTTTTTCAGAACATTTGTAAGCGCCTGATTGATCATCGTCTCGTCGATCAGCAGGGTAACGCTGTCCACATCGCTGTCGATTTCGACCTTGAAACCGGGGCGTGCGGCCCGGAACAGCAGCATGGCGTCGCGGACAATTTCCATCAGGTCGTGGCGCTGGCGGTCCGGGTCGCGCATCCGAGCGAATTTTGAGAACTCGTCGACGATCCGGCGTAGATCGTTGGTCTGGCGCACGATCACATCCGCATATTGTTCCAGAGTGTCACGCTCCTCGCCCACGAGCGGGCCGTATTTGCGCCGCAACCGTTCTGCTGACAGCTGGATCGGGGTGAGCGGGTTCTTGATCTCGTGCGCGATGCGCCGCGCAACGTCGCCCCACGCGGCCATGCGTTGCGCCGAAACAAGGTCGGTCACATCGTCGAATGTCACCACATAGCCCTCGATCTCGCCCATGGCGCTGCGCCGCGTGGCCATGCGGACGAGCAGGATTTCCGCCTTCCCCTTGCGGGTCAGCTGCACCTCGCCCTGCGCCACCTCGCGGCCCTCTTCGGCGAGTGTGGCGAAAATCTCCGCAAATTCGGGCACGGCGCGGGGCAGTTCCATGCCGACCGCCTGCCCTTTCTTCAGGCCAAGGAGCGTCGAGGCGGCCGTGTTCATCACGTCGATCTGCCCCTCTCCGTCCAGCCCGATCACGCCGGCGGTGACGCCCGACAGCACGCTGTCGAACAGCCGGCGGCGACGCTCCGTCTCCGCATTGGCTTCCAGAAGCGCGTCGCGCTGTTCCTTCAACTGTTCCGTCATCCGGTTGAAGGTCCGGCCCAGTTGCGAGAACTCGTTGTCGCTTTCCTCCTCGCGCACCCGTACGTCCAGATCGCCCTCGCCCACCCGCTGGGCCGCACCCGCAAGGCGGATCACCGGCCGCGACAGCCGCTCCGCCACCCAAAGGCCAAGCCAGATGGCCGCAAGGATCACGATGAGAGCGAAACCTAGATAGATAAGCGCGAATTCGAAAAGGAGCCGCCCGCGATCATCCTCCAACTGTTCGTAGAGCGCCACCGTTTCGCGCGTGTCGTCGAGCAGGTTGAGGATGCTGCCATCCACGTCGCGCGTCACATAAAGGAACCGGTCGTCGTAGAGTGGCAGCTCGATCAGGGCGCGGAACTCGTTATTGTCCCAGTCCTGTATGACGACCACCTCGCCGTTCTGGGCCCCGAGGATCGCCTCAGGCTCGGGCGGTTCGTAGTTGAACAGGTAGGACCGCTCGCCACGGGCCTGGATCGCGGCATCGCCGGAGATGAGATAGGCCTCCTTCAGCGGGCGCTGCATCAGCGATTGGCCGCGGTTGAGGATCTCCCGGCTTTCCGCATCCCCCAGTCCGGGAAAACGCTGTTTCTGGGCGGACATGAAATTGGCGAGCAGTTGCGCGTCCGACTGAAGGTTGATCCGGTGCTCGTTTTCATAGGCCTGCGCGGCGGCAAGCGAATTGCCGACCACCTGCCGCACCCGGTCCGAGAACCAGCCCTCTAGCCCGAAATTGAGTGTCAGCGCGGCGAAAACGGCGACCATGATCGTCGGCACCATCGCGATGAGTGCGAAGATCGCGGTCAGCCGCAAATGCAGCTCAGACCCTGCCGACCGCCGCCTGCGGGCGGAGATCATGGCCGCGACCCGGCGCGCCACAAGTCCTGCGATCACAAGCACATAGACGAAATCGGCAAGCAAGATGCCGCGCAGGAGCGAGGAAGAGGAGCGCAATTCGAACCCGCCGAGCGCAAGGAAGGTCACGCCCGCAAGAACCGGTCCGAGCAGAACGAGGCAGATGGTCAGCGCGTTCTGAACCCGCCTTTGCCGCACCCACTTTTCCAAGCGGATCCAGGTGAGCGTGAGGATGTTACGCGGCACGCATGCTCCAGTTTCCAATGGCCTGTCGAAACTGTTGCAAACCTACATCATCTTCTTGCCGCGTGTCACGCGAATGTCGAGGTCCTGAATCTTTTTGCGGAGCGTATTGCGGTTGATGCCGAGCAGTTCTGCGGTCTTGACTTGATTGCCGCGCGTGGCCGCAAGTGACAGCGCGATCAGCGGCAGTTCCACTTCCTTGATGATCCGCTCGTAAAGGCCCGGCGGCGGCAGGCTGTCGCCATGCAGATCGAAATAGCGCTGAAGATGCTCCTCGATGCTCTTCGACAGTTTCTGCTGCCGGTTGGCCTGCGGTACGGTGGCCGAGCTCGGCCGTTCGGCGATTTCCTTGGCGACCATGTTTTCCGCGATCGTGTCGTCCGGGCAGAGCGCCGCAAGCCGCCGCATCAGGTTTTCAAGCTCGCGCACATTTCCCGACCATTGCTGCTGTTGCAGCAGCTTGATCGCCTCGGGCGAGATCGCCTTGCGCTGGAGCCCCTCGGCCTCCGCATTGCGCAGGAACTGGCGCGCCAGATCGGGAATATCGTCGAGCCGCTCACGCAAAGGCGGCAGCCGGATCGGCACGACGTTGAGGCGGTAGAACAGGTCTTCGCGAAACCGCCCCTCGTTGATCAGCGCGCGCAGGTCCTGATGGGTGGCCGCGATGATCCGCGTGTCGGCCTTGTGCATGTCCCGCCCGCCTACCGGAGAGAACTCGCCCTCCTGCAACACGCGCAACAGCCGCGTCTGCGCATCGAGCGGCATGTCGCCCACTTCGTCCAGAAACAGCGTGCCGCCTTGTGCTTGCTGGAATTTACCCACCAGTTCAGGATGTTGTGTGCCGTTCCTCATGCCCGACACTTGTCCGAACAGATCGCTTTCGATCATGTCGCGCGGAATGGCGGCAAGGTTCACGGCCACGAAGGGTCCGTCCTTGCGCTGGCCGAAATTGTGCAGGGCGCGCGCAACCAGTTCCTTGCCCGTGCCGCTCTCGCCCGAGATCATGACACCAAGGTCGGTGTTCATGAGACGCGCCATGATCCGGTAGACCTCCTGCATCGCGGGCGAGCGGCCGATCATCGGCAGCCCTTCCTCGCGCGGGGGCTGGGCGGCGGGCGCGCCCGACACGGCGCCGCGCTGCGACAGGGCCTTGTTCACCTGGCTCAGGACTTCCTTCAGGTCGAAGGGCTTCGGCAGATATTCATAAGCGCCGGCTTCCGTCGCGCGGATCGCCGTCATCACCGTATTTTGCGCCGACATGATGATGACCGGCAGGTCGGGCCGCTTCTTGCGGATCGCGGGCAAAAGGTCGAGCGCATCGCCGTCGGGCATCATCACATCCGAGACGACCACATCGCCCTCGCCCTCCTCGACCCAGCGCCAGAGCGTGGAGATGGTCGAGGTGGACCGCACGCGGCATCCGGCGCGCGTCAGGGCCTGGCTCAGCACCGTGCGGATCGTGCGATCGTCATCGGCAACAATGATCGTGCCATCCATCAGAGGGCCCCTTCTTCGGAACTTGCCGCATCCTGCGCCGGCGCGTCATCGGTGACGGGCAACGGGCCCTGCCAGATCGGCAGAAGCAACTGGAATTGGGTCCGGCCCGGCATGCTGTCACATTCGATAAGCCCGCCATGATCGGCCACGATCTTGGAGACAAGCGACAGGCCGAGCCCGCTGCCATTGGTCTTGGTGGACACGAACGGGTCGAAAATATCGGCCATCAGCCCCTCGGGGATGCCCGGCCCGTTATCAACGATGGTGATCTGCAGCGGCAGGCTCTCGCTGCGCTGGCCAGAGAGCGACAGTTTCAGACCGGGCCGGAAACTTGTCCGGATCTGCACCGTGCCGCCCACTTTCGGCACCGCTTCGGCTGCGTTTTTCAGCAGGTTCTGGAAGACCTGCATCAGCTGGTCGCTGTCGCCCACCACCGGCGGCAGGGACGGATCATAGGTTTCGATGAACCGGACATGGGCGGCGAAACCGGCCTGTGCGGCGCGTTTCGACCGGTCGAGCACGTCATGGATGTTCACCGGCTCGCGCAGGGCGGGCCGCAGGTCGCCGAACTGCTCGACCCGTTCGACCAGATTGCCGATCCGCTTCGTCTCGTCATTGATGAGGTCGGTCAGTTCGCGGTCCGCATCGTCGAGGTTCATCGCCAGCAGCTGCGCCGCGCCGGAAATCCCCGCGAGCGGATTGCGGATCTCATGCGCCAGCATCGCGGCCATGCCGGTGACGGACCGTGCCGCCGAGCGGTAATTCATCGACCGGTCCATTTTCTCCGCCACGCCGCGCGGATGCATCAGGATCAGCACGGTGCCGTCATCGTCCTGCAGCGGCGCCGCATGGATGGAGTTGAGCCGCACGACGCGGTCTGTCCAGGACATCTCCACTTCATGCTGGACGACGGAGACCGTGCCGCGCCGCGTCTGCTGCACGGCGTCGAGGAGCGCGCTGTCCTCTCCGGTGAAGCGCGACAATTTCCGCCCCACCATCTGCTTGGCAGACGTGCCGCAGAACACCTCGGCGGTCGAATTGGCCGACAGGATTTCATCATCGCGGTTGAGCACGATCGCAGGATAGGGAATTGCGGCCCAGACCGCATCGAAGGGCACGTTGGTCATGCAGCGGTCCTTTGCGGAAGGTCACCGGCCAGCGGCGCGTCGCGCACGGCGGCCCGCACGGCACGCATCACGGCGGCCGGATCTGTGCCGCGCATGATTTCGGGCCGTCGCGCCCCGCCGCCGCCGATCCGGTCGAGATACCAGCCCAGATGTTTGCGCGCGTTCCGGATGCCGAGGTCGCGCCCGTAGAAGGAAAGCATCGCCTCGTGGTGGGTGCCGATCAGATCGGCAAGCGCCTCGCCCGCCGGCGCGTCCGGCACCGGCTGCCCGGCCAGTTCGGCGCCCACCTGCGACAGGAGCCATGGCTGGCCCTGAATGCCGCGCCCGATCATCACCCCGTCCGCGCCGGACCGGGCCAGCGCGGTGCGCGCTGTGGATGCGTCAACAATGTCGCCATTGGCGAGGAGCGGCACGGACACGGCGGCTTTCACGGCAGCAATGGCGGCCCAGTCGGCCTGTCCGCGATAGAACTGGCAGCGGGTGCGCCCGTGAATGGTGATCATCGCGACGCCGGCGGCTTCGGCGCGGCGTGCCAGCTCTGGCGCGTTGATACTTGTCTCGTCCCAGCCGAGCCGGGTCTTCAGCGTGACCGGCACATCAACCGCACCGACCACCGCGTCGATCAGGCCGAGCGCATGATCGAGATTGCGCATCAAGGCCGAGCCGGACCAGCCGTTCGTCACCTTCTTGGCGGGGCATCCCATGTTGATGTCGATGCTGCGCGCACCCAGATCGGCGACCATGCGGGCGCATTCGGCCATCGGTCCGGCCTCGCGGCCGGCGATCTGCACAGCCGTGGCTTCAAGCCCCGCGCCCAGTTCGGCGCGGCTCCGTGCGTCGCGGCCGTTGGTGATCAGTTCCTGGCTTGCGACCATTTCCGACACGACCATGCCGGCGCCGAGCCGCGTGACGAGGTTGCGGAAGGGCAGATCGGTGATCCCGGCCATCGGGGCGAGCGCTACGGGCATCTCGGAGCCCAGTCTCGCAATCGGGTTACTCATCTGCCTAATCCTTGTGCACTTCGCCATCGGTCATACAGAGCGGGGCGGGAATGATCAACGGTTTTGAAACCATCAGCGATTGAGCCGGACCCGCCCTGTCGCTAAGACAGACGCGAACAGACAGGACCGGACAGAGATGACGATAGACGCGCTGATCGTGGCGGCAGGACGCGGCACCCGGGCCGGGGACGGACCGCCGAAACAGTATCGGATGCTGGCGGGCGAGATGG
This sequence comes from Oceanomicrobium pacificus, assembly GCF_009833495.1. Taxonomy (GTDB): domain Bacteria; phylum Pseudomonadota; class Alphaproteobacteria; order Rhodobacterales; family Rhodobacteraceae; genus Oceanomicrobium; species Oceanomicrobium pacificus. Next base: position 691,231 of record NZ_WUWG01000003.1, read on the forward strand.
TGCTGACCCGTGCCATCCGGGCGCTTCTGGCGGCGCCGCGCGTCCGGCGGGTGCTGACCGTGATCCATCCAGACGATGCCGCGCTCTTTGCACGGGCGGTCGACGGCTTGCCGGAGGCGCGGATCACGCCATGGGTGGCAGGCGGTGCGGACCGGGCTGCGTCTGTTGCAGCAGGGCTCGATGCGCTGGCCGCGGGCGACGCGCCGGATCATGTCCTCATCCATGACGCGGCGCGGCCGTTCCTGTCCCGGGCCATACTTGACGCCACAATCGACGCGATGCTGGAGACCGGCGCCGCCTGCCCCGCGCTGCCAGTGGTCGACGCGCTCTGGGCGGTGGAGGATGGCCGTTTTGCAGCACCGCGTGACCGGACCGGACTGGTCCGCGCCCAGACGCCGCAGGCATTCGCATTTCCCGCGATCCGCGCTGTCCATGCCACACATCAGGGCGAAGCACATGATGATGTGGCGGTGGCTGTGAGTGCGGGGATGGCGGTTGCCTTCGTCCCCGGCGCAGAGGAAAATTACAAGCTGACGACGGCTGAGGATTTTGCCCGCGCCGAAAAGGCGCTGCGCCAGATGACAGGAGACGGAATGGATTTTCGCTGTGGCAACGGGTTCGACGTGCATGCGTTCGGGCCGGGCAGTTCGGTCACGCTCTGCGGTGTGACGGTGCCGCATGAACGCGGGCTTTCCGGCCATTCGGATGCCGATGTCGCGATGCATGCGGTCACCGACGCGCTTTTCGGCGCGATTGCGGAAGGTGATATCGGCCAATGGTTCCCGCCGTCCGAGGCCGAATGGAAGGGCGCGGACAGTGCACTCTTCCTGAGAAAAGCCGTGGAACGGGTGGCCGCGCGCGGGTATCGCATTGCCAATATCGACTGCACGATCATCTGCGAACAGCCGAAAATCGGGCCGCATGCCAAGGAGATGCGCGCCCGCATGGCCGCCCTGACCGGTATCGACGAGGACCGCGTGAGTGTGAAGGCCACCACGTCCGAACGCCTTGGTTTCACCGGCCGGAGCGAGGGGATCGCGGCCATGGCAAGCGCAGCGCTGGTGGCGGCATGATCCGGATCATCACCTCCTTTTTCGGCGCTGGCCTGTTGCCTGGTGCGCCCGGCACATGGGGCTCGATGGCGGCCATTCCTGCGGCCATGCTCCTGCATTACCTGGGCGGATTTCCGGCCCTGTCTGCCGCCACGCTTCTGGTCTTCTTCCTGGGCTGGTGGGCCACGTCACGCCATGTGGTCGCGATGGGCGAAAGCGACCCGTCGGAGATCGTGATCGACGAGGTTGTCGGCATGTGGATCGGGCTGATGCCTTTGTCTTTCGGGCTCTGGCGAATGGGCGCGGAGCCGCATGTCTTCCCGTGGCCGGGCTGGGTTCTGGCCTTTCTGCTCTTCCGGTTCTTCGACGTGCTGAAGCCCTTTCCGGTGTCCTGGGCGGACCGGCTCCACTCGCCGCTCGGCGTGATGCTCGATGATGTGATCGCCGGGATCATGGCGGCTGCAATCGTCATGCTGGCTGCCGCCGTTGCACATGGGTGGGGCGGATGATTGCGCCCGGGGCCGCGACCCGTGTCCTTGCGCTGGCCCGCACCCGCGGCTGGCGCGTCGCCACGGCGGAAAGCTGCACCGGCGGGATGATTGCGGCCGCGCTGACCGACATTGCCGGATCCTCCGATGTGGTGGAGGCCGGGCTCGTCACCTATTCGAACGCAGCGAAGGTGGCGCTTCTCGGCGTTGCCGAGCAGACGCTGGCCGACCATGGGGCTGTGTCGGAACCTGTCGCCCGCGAAATGGCACTCGGGGCGTTGCAGGCAACAGCGGCGGATGTGGCTGTGTCCGTGACGGGTGTCGCGGGCCCCGGCGGAACCGCGGCCAAGCCCGAAGGCATGGTCTGTTTCGGTCTGGCCATTCGCGGCGGGGATGTCGCGACGGAAACCCACCGGTTCGGCGCGATCGGACGCGAAGCGGTCCGAGGCGAGACCGTGCGCCATGCGCTCTATCTGCTCGAACAGGCCGCCGGACCGCAGTGACCGGGGAACGGATCACGCGTTCGAAATCTGCCCAATTTGTTGCAAAACTGTGAATTTCTGCTGAAATTTTGAGCAGAGCCGCGCCGCGCGGGTTCCGGCACGCCTATCGTGCTTGCCGCACCCCGCCCTGCCCCGTCACTCCCTATCCCCCAAGTGCGGGCGCAAGACCCGCATCACGGATAAAAGGGATATGATGATGAACGGTGCAGATACCGCGTGGATTCTGACATCCACGGCCTTGGTTCTTTTCATGACATTGCCGGGACTGGCGCTTTTCTATGGCGGGCTCGTGCGGGCGCGCAACGTGCTGTCGGTGCTGATGCAATGTATCTCCATTGCCTGCCTGATGTCGGTGCTCTGGCTGGTTGCGGGCTATTCGATCGCCTTCGGCGGCGGAAGCTCGGGCTTCTGGGGCGGGTTCGACAAGATGTTCCTGACAGGGATCACGCCCGATACGCTGGCGGGCACCATCCCCGAACTGCTTTTCTTCGCCTTCCAGATGACCTTCGCAATCATCACGCCGGCCCTGATCGTCGGCGCCTATGTGGAGCGGATCAGCTTCGCCTTCGTGCTGACATTCTCGGGTCTCTGGATGCTTCTGGTCTATGCGCCCGTGGCCCATTGGGTCTGGGGTGGCGGGTTCCTTGGCGATGGCGGTATCTTCGGTGAAACCGGCGTCCGCGATTTTGCCGGCGGGATCGTCGTGCATGAAACCGCCGGCCTCGCCGCGCTGGTCGTCGCGATCTTCCTTGGCGCACGGTCGGAGAAAGCCCGCCCGCCGCACAATCCGGGCTATGTGATGATCGGGGCCTCGATGCTCTGGGTCGGCTGGTTCGGCTTCAACGCGGGCTCGCAGCTGGCGGCAGACGGCGGCGCGGCGATGGCGCTGGTCGTCACCCATATCTCGGCGGCCACCGCCTCGCTCAGCTGGGCGCTCTACGAGCGGATCAAACATGGCAAGGCGTCGATGGTGGGCCTCGTGACCGGCACCATTGCAGGTCTGGCTTCCATCACACCGGCATCCGGTTTCGTCGGTCCGGTGGAGGCGCTGGTGATCGGTGCCGTGGCCGGTGTGCTCTGCCAGGAGGCCTGCAGCCTCATCAAGTCGGTCTGCAAGATCGACGACACGCTGGATGTGTTTGCGGTCCATGGCGTCGGCGGCATCTTCGGCACGATCATGATCGCGGTCTTCGGCGCGGGCAGCTTCGCGGCCCAGTTCGGCTCGCTGGCCATTGTCGGTATCTTCACGCTGGTTGGCACGGTCATCCTCGTGAAGCTGGTGGCGCTCATCTTCCCGATCCGCGTCAGCCAGGATGACGAGATCGGCGGCCTCGACTATGCCGCGCATGGCGAACGTGCCTACGATATAACCTCGTAACCGGTCCGGGCCATCTGGTCCGGTGTCAGGAAACGCGAAAGGCCGCCCCGATCGGGCGGCCTTTTTCATGTCAGGATGACGTGGCCGGTCCGGAGCCGTAGAGCACTTCGGCCCGCGCCTCGAAGGCGCGGACGATCCGCTGCATCGCCTCGTAGAAGACAAGTCCGATCACCGATTGCAACAGCGCCGAGCGGAACTCGAAATCGACGAAGAAGTCGACTTCGCAGCTTTGCTCGTCGATGGGGCGGAACTGCCAGTGATTGTTGAGGTAGCGGAACGGCCCGTCGAGATATTCCACGTCGATCTTGCGCGCGTCGGGGCGCAGTGTCACCCGGCTGCCGAACTTTTCGCGGAACAGTTTGAAGGAGATGATCAGGTCGGCGTCGATCACCGAACCGGACCCGTCGGGCAGCGGCTTTTCCGAGCGGATCCGCGCCGCCGAACACCAGGGCAGGAACTCGGGATAGCTGCCGATATCCGCGATCAGGTCGTACATCTGCGCAGCCGAATAGGGCATGACGCGTTTTTCTGCATGTGTTGGCATGGTCCTGCCCGATAAAATCCGTTACTGGACTGCCCCGGTCCAAATGCCGGCTTGTCGCCGGATGAGCGGCTTGGATAGACTGATCCGGCAAGCAGAGGCAAGCCCATGACACAAGCGCCCTACGTGATTGACGAAATGATCTCCGCGAAATCGATTGCGGCCCGGGTGGAGGCGCTGGCACGCGACATCTCGCAAGCCTTTGACGATACCGACAAGCTGGTCGTCGTGGGGCTCTTGCGCGGCAGTTTCATCTTCATCGCCGACCTTGTGCGCGAACTCGATCTGCCGGTGGAGGTCGATTTTCTCGAAGCCTCGTCTTACGGCAATTCGACGGAAAGCTCCCGTGAGGTGCGGATCCTGAAGGACCTGCGCGGAGAGATCGAGGGCCGCGACGTGCTGGTGGTGGAAGATATCGTGGACACCGGCCACACGCTCAACCATGTGCTGGAGATCCTGAAAACCCGGCGGCCGAAACGGCTGCGGACCTGTGCGCTGCTCGACAAGCCGTCGCGGCGCGAGGTGGACATCAAGGCCGACTGGACCGGCTTCGAGATCCCCGACAAGTTCGTTGTCGGCTACGGGATCGACTATGCGCAGCGGAACCGCAATCTCGACCATATCGGCGCGGTGCGCTTCACGGAAGCGTGACCCCCTGCCCCGATTTTGCCGCCTTCCCGGTTCAGAATCGGCAGAATTGGGCGGCATAAGGATAGAAGTGGCGCCGGAGTTGGCCGTGTACTGTGTGGGGCCGATGCGATTGGCTCCGGCGCCCGCTTCCTCGCAGAAATCCCGAAGACCGGATCAGTTCAGCCCGAGCTTGGCCTGACGCGCCGCGCGCAACCGCGCGAAATCGTCACCGGCATGATAGCTCGACCGCGTGAGCGGCGTGGCGGACACCATCAGGAACCCTTTGCCATAGGCGGCCTTCTCGTAGCCGGCGAACTCTTCGGGCGTGACGAACCTGTGCACGGCATGGTGCTTCGGCGTCGGCTGGAGATACTGGCCGATGGTCAGGAAATCGATATCCGCCGCGCGCATATCGTCCATCACCTGATGCACGGCCTGCTTGTCCTCTCCCAAACCGACCATGATGCCGGATTTGGTGAACATGGACGCATCCAGTTCCTTCACCCGCTGCAGGAGCCGCAGCGAATGGAAATAGCGCGCGCCCGGCCGCACTTCCGGATAGAGGCCCGGCACGGTCTCGAGATTGTGGTTGAACACGTCGGGGCGCGCTTCGACCACCGTTTCCAGCGCGCTATCGGGACATTTGAGGAAATCGGGCGTCAGCACCTCGATCGTTGTCGCAGGCGATTTGCGGCGCACGGCGCGGATCGTCTGGGCGATATGTTCGGCGCCGCCATCCTCCAGATCGTCGCGGTCGACGGAGGTGATGACGACATGGTTCAGGCCCAGCTTCTCCACTGCCACGGCCACGCGGCCGGGTTCGAACACGTCCAGACTGTCGGGCCTTCCGGTGGCGATGTTGCAGAAGGTGCAACCGCGCGTGCAGATTTCGCCCATGATCATCATGGTGGCGTGGCCCTGGCTCCAGCACTCGCCCACATTGGGGCAGCCGGCCTCTTCGCAGACGGTGACCAGATTGTTGTCACGCATGATCTTCCGCGTGTCGCGGTAGCCTTGCGACGTCGGCGCCTTCACGCGAATCCAGTCAGGCTTGCGCAGGATCGGCGTGTCGGGCTTGTGGGCCTTTTCGGGATGCCGTTCCGCACGGTCCTTGAGATTGCGCTCGCTCATGCCATTCCTCCGGTTTTTCTGCGCCTTACCATATATGATCGGGGCCGTCAGGGGGGTGCGACAGTTTCATATACCCGCCCTGCATCCCGTGCATGGGCCAGAAGCGGTTCGGCACTGGCGACAAGCGCATTTGCGAGCATTCCGACCCACGGGTCATCCGGTGTTTCACGCCGCAGCAGGAGCCGCACCTGCCGCGACGGTTCGGGGTTGGCGAAGCGCAGCACGGTCAGCCCTTCCTGCCGCGCCAGTTCCGAGGCCAGCGAAAGCTCCGGCAGGAAGGTCACGCCCACCCCGCCGCTTGCAAGCCCCGAGAGGGTCGCCAGAGAGGTCGCGCCAAGGTCGAGCCGAAGCGCCGAGCGGTCGATGGCGCAGGCGGCCAGCGCCTGATCGGACAGGCAATGGCCCTCCTCCAGCAGCAGAAGCCGTTCGCTGTCGACCGCATCGGGATGCGGATGCACGGGCGGCGGCGTCATGGACCGGATGAGCGGCGCCGTCCCGGCAAGCAGGAACCGGTCGTTGAAAAGCGGCAACGCACGGAACCGCGCTGTATCCTCGTCCGTGGCCAGAACGGCCGCATCGATCCGGCCCGCGGCCAGCGCCTCTGCCAGCCGCGCCGTCGGGGCTTCCTGCACGGACAGGTCAAGATCGGGATGGTCCCGCCGCAGCGCCGGGATCAGCGCGGGCAGCAGATAGGGCGCGATGGTCGGGATCATGCCGACGGCCAGCGGACCCGACAGACCACTGCGCCGCCGCCCCAGTCCCTCGATCGCCTGCGCGCCATCGACGACCGCGCGGGCCTTTTCCTCCAGCTGCCGGCCGAGCGGTGTGAGCGGCAGCCCGGCGCTGCCGCGCTCCACGAGCGGACCGCCAAGCAGGGCCTCAAGATCCCGGATCTGGACCGACAGGGCGGGCTGGGACACATGCACCCGGTCTGCCGCCTTGCCGAAATGGCGCGTCTCGGTAAGCGCGAGGAAGTAGCGGAGCTGGCGCAGGGTCACGGTCATAGGACAGACTTATGACACAGGCAGGAATTTGCAATCCAGCCTATTGGCGCGGCGGGTGGACAAGCCGGCCTGTTGCACCTGATGATGCGTGGAGTTGTCCCTTCACGGCCATCGGCCCCGAAAGCGGACCCGGGCAGACAGCATCACGAAAGGCCAGAACATGACGAGTGGTGACTTCACGACCCGCTATGCGTCGCACAAGGCGCATGAGCATCAGGTCGGACCGATACAGGAGTTTCTGAAGCAGATCGTCTATGGCGGCAATGACGGGATCGTCACCACCTTCGCCATTGTTGCAGGATTTGCCGGCGCCGGGGCCGAAGGGGCGGCACAGATCGGCGGAATCGCGGTGCTGCTTTTCGGTCTGGCCAACCTGTTTGCCGATGCCACGGCCATGGGGCTTGGCGAGTTTCTGTCCTCGCGTTCGGAACATGATGTCTACCGCGCCACGCGTGCGCGCGAATTGCACGAGATCCACACCAATCCCGATTTTGAGAGCGCTGAGATGGTCGAGATCCTGTCCGACCGTGGCGTGGCGGAGGAGGATGCCCGCGCGATGACGGATATCATGCTGCGCAATCCGGAGTTCATGGCCGACATGATGATGACCTATGAGGTCGAGATGGCCGACCCGAGCGGCGACAGTCCGGCGCTGAAGGGGCTCGCCACCTTCCTCGCCTTCATCCTGTTCGGGGCAATCCCCATCTCCCCCTATTTCATTCTCGAACCCGTGCAGAGCACCTTCTACCTGTCGGTGGCCGCGACCGCGCTCGCGCTGGCAATGCTCGGATCGATCCGCTGGCGGGTGACCTCCGAGACGTGGCTGCGCTGTGTGGGCGAGACGATGCTCGTCGGCGGGATTTGTGCTCTGGTGGCCTATCTGGTCGGTGTGCTCGTTGCCTGACGCGGACCACGCGCCTGTGGCCGGAAAGAGAAAGCCCGACCGCAGTCCGCGGCCGGGACTTTTTTCGCTGGAACCGGATCAGAAGTGGATCGCGCGCCCATAGGCGTCGAGCACCGCTTCGTGCATCATCTCCGACAGGGTCGGATGCGGGAACACGGTCTGCATCAGATCTTCCTCGGTCGTCTCCAACTGGCGGCCCACGACATAGCCCTGGATCAACTCGGTCACTTCCGCACCCACCATATGCGCGCCAAGCAATTCGCCCGTCTTGGCGTCGAACACCGTCTTGACCAACCCTTCCGGTTCGCCGAGTGCAATCGCCTTGCCGTTGCCGATGAAGGGGAAGCGGCCGACCTTGACCTTGTATCCGAGTTCCTTGGCCTTCGCCTCGCTATAACCGACGCTGGCGACCTGCGGGTGGCAGTAGGTGCAGCCGGCAATGCTTTCCGGCTTGACCGGATGGGCATGTTTGCCGGCAATCAGTTCGGCCACCATGACGCCTTCGTGGCTGGCCTTGTGGGCAAGCCACGGCGCACCGGCAATATCTCCGATCGCATAGAGCCCGTCGACGCCGGTGCGGCAGAACGCGTCTGTCACCACATGGGTCCGGTCGACCTTCACGCCCTGCTCTTCCAGACCGAGCCCTTCAACATTGCCGACGATGCCGACGGCCGAGATCACGGTGTCGAATTCGTGTTTTTCGACCTTGCCGCCGCGCTCGATATGGGCCGTCACCTTGCCTTTGGCGCGGTCGAGAGACTTGACCGTGGATTTCTCCATGATGGTCATGCCCTGCTTCTCGAACTGCTTTTTCGCGAAGGCAGAGATCTCCGCATCCTCGACCGGCAGGACGCGGTCCATCACCTCGACCACCGTCGTGTCGGCGCCGAGCGTATTGTAGAAGCTGGCAAACTCGATCCCGATGGCGCCCGACCCGATGACGAGTAGCTTCTTGGGCATCCGCGGCGGTTGCAGCGCGTGCTTGTAGGTCCAGACCAGATCGCCGTCAGCCTCCAACCCGGGCAGTTCGCGGGCCCGCGCGCCGGTGGCAAGGATGATGTTTTTGGCCTGCAGTTCCTCGCTGCCCTTCTCGGTCTCGACGCTGACCTTGCCCTTGCCGGCAAGCTTGGCCGCACCCATCACGACCGTGACCTTGTTCTTCTTCAGAAGGTGCCCGACGCCGCCCGACAGCTGTTTTGCCACGCCGCGCGACCGTTTCACGACCGCGTCGATGTCATAGCCGAACTTGTCGGCGCTCAGACCGAAATCCTTGGCACGTTCCATCAGGTGATAGACCTCGGCGGACCGAAGCATTGCCTTGGTCGGGATGCAGCCCCAGTTGAGGCAGATGCCGCCCAGATGCTCGCGCTCCACAACGGCCACATTCAGGCCCAGCTGCGCGGCACGGATGGCGGCGACATATCCGCCCGGCCCGGCTCCGATCACCACGACGTCGAAGGATTTGGCGGCCATATTTCCTCTCCCGAACTATTGGTTCAATGCTGAACCTTTTTCCGTCGCCACACTATGCGACATTCTGGATTGGATGGATAGCCCCCTGCGACGGCGCGCGACAAATGTGAAATCTGCAACCCCGTGTCCCGCTAGGCGCTAAGCTCGTCGAGGATGCCCTTGTAGCCCGGCCCGTCGAGAAACGCCTGTTCCTCTGCCGAATTGGTCCGCCCGAGCGCCGCGTTGCGATAGGGAAAACGGCCGAAGCGGCGGATGATCTCGCGATGCACTTTGGCATGGATGACATTGTTGCCGTCGGGCATGTTCATCGTGAAAAGCCGCACGGCGAGGTCCTGATCGGTCAGGTTCTCCGAATGCATCAACGGCATGTAGTAGAATTGCCGGCGCGGCCCCTCCACCTTCATGTCGAGCCCGTGGGTGATCGCTTTCTTCGCGAGCGCCAGCGCCTGCGCGTCGGTGGAAAAGGCCCGGGCGTCGTCGCGGAACATGTTGCGCGGAAACTGGTCCAGCACGATCAGCATCGCCAGCACATCGTCCGGCCTGCACTTCCAGCCGTCGAGCGTCTTGTCGCGCGCGGCCTCCCATGTCGGCATGAACCGGTCGCGGATTTCCGCGTCCAGTTCGGGTGTGCTCTGGTACCAGTTGGATGGATCGACCTCGTCGAGCCAGAAGGTCAGAATATCTTGCGGTGTCATGCCTGCCTCATTGCCACTGCTGCTCATTTTTTAAGCAAGTGTGCGCCTCGACCCGGCGTTTGCAAAACGGAAATTAAACCTTCTGGAAATCTGTGTCCTCTGCGTCACGCCGGGCGTCGGATGATGCCTCTTCCTCCGCCAGCGCCGTTTCCTCGGCGGCCTGTTCCTCGGCCATCTCGATCGCTTCCTCGGCCGCGATTTCCTGCGCAAGCTCGACCGCCACCGGCGTCGCCTGCGGCATGATCGGGCTGTAGGAGATCGTGTCCCCGGCCTCGGGCGCGGCACGCTGTGTCATCCGGTAGACCGCATAGGCCGCGATCATCGCGTAGAGGAGCAGCAGGAAGACGAAGAAACTGTCCGCGCCGAAGGCCTGCATCATGGCACCGAGTACCAGCGGGCCGGCAATCGCCCCGATCCCGTTGATGAACATCAGACGCCCCGAAGCCGCCGCCATATCCTCGGGCTCCAGAAAATCATTCGTATAGGCGATGGTCAGCGAATAAAGCGGATTGGCCGTGCCGCCGATGATGACCGCAAGCCCGATCAGGACGGTGAAGCTCGTCGTGAACGGCAGGGCCACCGCCATCGCCAGCGCGCCGATCACCGTCATCGCCATGATGAGCCTGCGCCGGTCGATCCGGTCCGACATGAGCCCCACCGGATACTGGAACAGAAGCCCGCCCACATAGACCGCCGCCACGAAGATCGACAGTTCGCTGATGGTCAGACCCTTTTCCGTCGCGTAGACGGATGCCATGCCGAAAATGGCCGAAAAGACCCCGCCGAGCAGAAAGATCGCGACGCAGCCGAGCGGCGACACCTCGTAGAGTTGGCGCAGCGTCAGTGGCTTCGTTGCTCGGAAGACGGGCGCATAGGTGTCGGACAGCAGGATCGGCGTGAAGGAAAGCGACACCAGCACCGACATGACGACAAAGAGCGTGTAGCCTGACACATCCGCAAGGTTCAGCAGGATCTGCGCCCCGACGATGCCGGTCATCTGAACGATCATGTAGAGCGACAGGGCCTTGCCCCGCGTCTCGTTGGTGGCCGCATCGTTGAGCCAGCTTTCCGCGACGACATAGACGCCAGAGAAGCAGAAGCCCACCAGCACGCGCAGCGCCACCCAGACAGCCGGATAGGGCAGCGCGGGGTACAGGATGAACGCCGCCGAAATGAGCGAGGCGAGCGCCGCGAAAACCCGCACATGACCGACCGCCGCGATCAGCACCGGCGTCAGGCGCGACCCGCCGAGGAAGCCGAGGAAATAGCCCGACATCACATAGGACATGGTCTTGGCATCAAACCCTTCGAGCGCGCCGCGCACACCCAGAAGCGAGCCTTGCAGCCCGTTGCCCATCATCAGCAGGAGGACGCCCAAGAGGAGCGGCCAGGAATGGGTGAGAATGGAAAACATCGTGTCCCCGTTTGTCCGCCCCGGTCCTGCCAGAGCGTTTCCGCATCAACTGATCTGAAAACGACATGTTCCCGTCGTTTTGGGTCGCTCCGGCGTCAGCCGGGAATCAGGAGCGAACTGTCGCCATAGGAGAAGAACCGGTAGCGCCCCTCGATCGCATGGGCATAGAGCGCGCGCATCCGGTCCATCCCCATCAGTGCCGAGACGAGCATCAGGAGCGTCGATTTCGGCAGGTGGAAGTTCGTCATCAGCCCGTCGGTGGCAAGGAAGCGGTAGCCCGGACGGATGAAAATATCTGTATCTCCGCTCCAGGCACCAATCTCGTGATGTGCGGTCGCCGCGCTCTCGATCAGCCGAAGCGAGGTCGTGCCGACGGGAATCACCCGCCCGCCGCGCGCCCATGTCTCGCGCATCGCATTTGCGGCCTCTTCGGTCACTTCGCCCCATTCGGCATGCATCTTGTGCTCGTCAATCACGTCTGTCTTGACCGGCAGGAAGGTCCCTGCCCCGACATGGAGCGTCACCTCCGTACGCCCGACACCATGCGCATCGAGGGCCGCCAGAAGCGTGTCGTCGAAATGGAGCGAGGCCGTCGGCGCAGCCACTGCCCCGTCGCGGCGGGCAAAGATGGTCTGGTAGTCGTCGCGATCCTGGTGATCGGCCGGGCGGCGGCTCTCGATATAGGGCGGCAGCGGCATCCGCCCGACATCTTCCAGCGCCAGAACAAGATCGGCGCCGGCCTTGTCGAAGGCCAGATCGACCTCTCCGCCGTCGCGGCGCGCCTCGACCGTGGCGGACAGGCTGTCACTGAAACGGACAATGTCGCCCTCGGCCAGCTTGCGCGCCGGCCGGGCCAGCGCGGTCCATCGCGCCGGGCCGCCCTGCTCGATCAGCGTCACCTCGATCCGCGCCTCGCCCGACCCGTGCGGGGTTTCGCGTTTGCGCAGACCGTCGAGCCGCGTCGGCAGCACGCGTGTATTATTGAAGACCAGCAGATCGCCGGGGCGCAGGAACGCCGGAAGATCCATCACCTGCCTGTCCATCGTCGCTCCACCCTCGGCCACCAGCAGGCGCGCGGAGGATCGCGGCGAGACCGGACGCAGGGCGATCAGCTCTTCAGGCAGGTCGAAATCGAAATCGGACAGGCGCATGGCCGCGCTCCCAGAAGTCAGTTCACGTTGAGGGCCGGAGCGGTATCTATTCTGGGCGTCTGTTGCAAGATGCTGCGCATACCGCCGGGCGTCAGGAGCGACAGCGGATTGATCTCAAACCGCGGCGATGCCGTGGTGCCGCCGACCGAGAAGGCCAGCCCGATCAGCCCCTCGCCCTCCCGGCTGCCGAAAATCCGTCCGAAGGGACCGTTGGCGAAATAGGCGGGCGTGATGACCCCGCCGAGCGCCAACTGCCCGTCTGCGGGGCGCAATTCACCTTCGAGCGTGACGCCCATCGCGTCGCCGACCGCCTGCCCGTCTTCGATGGCGATCCGGTCGCCGGTGCTGCGGAACCGTCCGGTGATCCGGTCGAAGAATGTGCCCTCCGGGCCGGGGTCTACACCGCCTGTCCCGCCTGCGCCCGCGCCGACTGTCACCAGTGCCCCGCGCAGGTCCACGTCACCCGACAGCCGCCGCCCCGGACCGGGCAGGTTGACCGCCAGTTGCAGCCGGCCGCCCACGGCCTCCTTGAAAATGCCCGAATCGGCCAGCACCCGCCCGCCATCGTCGCTGGTCACGATGGCGCGGCCGCCGCTGCCATCGGGGCTGAGCGCCACCTGCACTGGCGCGCCGCCATTGACCCGCGCCGTGAACCGCCCCGACAGGCCGGGTGCGAATGTCAGCTGCCCGCGCGCATCCGACAGGCGCAGCGTATCGGTCACGATCAGGTCGGTCCCGTCGAGCGTGATGCTGCCGCGCCCGCCGCCGCCGCCTGCTGGTCGCCGCCGCAGATCGATCACGCCGCCGGTCAGCACCATGCCCAGCCCGTCCGCACCGTTGCGCAAATCGAGCGCGCCGTCGAGCCAGCCGCTGTCGAGCCTGTCGAGCCGCAGCCGCAGCCCGCCATCTCCAAGCGACAGGCGGCCCGCTGCTGCCAGACCGGCGGCGGCCAGTTCAACATCCGCCTCCACCGCATCTCCGGCCGCGGGATCAAATCCGAACTGCGCGGTCAACTGCCCTTCCCGGCCCGCAGGTTTCGACCAGCCGAGCGCCGGAATGTCGAGCGGTACGGATTGCAGGTCGGTCGAAAGGGCAACCTGCGGTGCCGTCCCGTCCCGCGTCAGAGCCACCGCGCCCCGCACAGGCACCGGTGCCCCGATCCGGGCCGCGGCAGGCGACAGGCCGAACCGCTCCAGCTGCTCTGGCGCCACATCGGCGGCAAAGGCGATGTCGGTCACGCCGCCGGCCATGTCATGGTCCACGGTCAGTCCGGCGGCGATGCCGCCAGCAGTGACAGGTCCCGTGAGCGCGAACCGGCGCTTGTTGCCCTCGAACTGCAGGGCGTCGCTGACCAGCGGCAGGCCGGGAAGCAGACCGTCGCTGCGCGCATCTGAAATGCTGCCCGCATAGGTCGCGAAAATCTCCTCCGGTGTCAGACCGCCCTTGAGCGGCATGGCAATCGTCGCGTCCAGCCGCGCCGTCCCGTCGACACCGGCCAGTTCCGGCCGCTCGGCAATGTCGAAGGGGATCGGACTGTCGCCGAGCACCTTCAGCAGGCTGCCGACCGGTCCCTGCACCGTCAGGTCGAACCGCCCGTCGGCGGGCCGTTGGCGCGTGTTGGCCACCGACATGGTCGTGCCCGACAGGTCGAGCGGGTCCAGCCCCGGTCCAGCGGGGACCCGACCACCCGTCGCCACGAGGGAAAAATACCTGTCCGTCAACTCGCCATAGCCGGTCAGCCCTTCAGTTGGCGCCAAGCCGTTCAGGAGGCCAACCCGCCCGTCCTCCACATTGAAGTTGACCATCAGGCTCGGCCGTCCGCCGGTCCAGCGCAGCGACGCGCGGATATCTGTAGCAGCCCCCGCCTCAACATGGGTCCGCACCCATTGTTTCGACTTGCGCGCCACCGGCAGCGGCCAGAAGGTCAGAAGAGCGTCGCGCGACAGCCGGCTGATCCGGCTGTCGAGCCGCAGGTCCCAGCCGGCACCGAGCGTGGCCAGCGAACCCGTCGCGGAGGCGGTCAGCCCGTCCTCCTCCAGCGTCAGGTTGCCGATATCGATGCCGAACGGTGCCAGCGACACGCGCGCCGTCACCGCACCTCCGGCAATCGAGAGCGGCGCGCCGAACAGATCGGGCCGGTTCAGCCAGAGGTCGCGCAGCGAGAGATCGGCCACCAGCCGGTCGACGCGGCGGTCGGCGTTCGATTCGATGCCGAGCGTCCCGTCCGCCGACAGGCCACCCTGGGCGGTCTCGACGAACAGGTCGTCAATCTCGAACCGGCTCGCCACCGGATCGTAGGAGAAATAGGCCTTGCCATAGTGGAATCGCACGGGTGGTGCGCCCTGCGGCGCCACGGCGCCGGCGGACACTTCCAGAACGCCGTCGAGCCCGGTCAACTGCCCGTCTGCGTCGATCCCGCCGGAAATGTTGCCGCTCACCGGTGCGTCGAGCACCCGCAGGAAGTCGAGCGCGGCGAACGCATCGGCCACATCCTGCGGCGCGGCACCGGTGAAACCGCCCTGCACCGCGACAGCGCCCGTGTCTGGCGACAGAAGTGCATCGAGCGAGAGGGCAATGCGCGTCTGGCCCTCGCCGGTCACTTCGCCCGACAGGTCGAGCCGCCAATCCGCATCCGCACGGCGCAGGATCGCCGTTGCGTTGGGGGCAAACCAGGTGCGCCCGCTGCGCTGGTCGGCATAGGTCAGGCTGGTTCCTTCCAGCCGGACCTCTTCCAGCCGGTCGAGTTGCGGGATCGCGGCCAGGGCCTGCATGGCTGCCCCGAGCGATTGCGGCGCCGCCGCGCCGTCGCCGGCCATCGTCGCGACGGTCCAGCTGGACGGCCCGGTCCGCTCGATGCGGGTCTGGGCCCGTGTCACTTCCAGCCGGGTCGGGTGCAGCCTGCCGGATATGAGGTCGAGAAACGAGAATTCCAGCCTGATTTCAGGTGCATAAAGCGTGATGTTCCCGCCGTCATCGAACATGGCGAGCCGTTCCAGCGTCAGACGCACCGGCCGCTGGCCCCGTGCCAGACGCAGTTTCGCTTGCCCCAGTTCCACCCGGCCCTGCCCGTCGGCAGGCTCCAGACTGTCCTCGATCATCCGGGTCAGGGCGGGCACGGACAGATCACTGCGATCGGCAATATAGAGCAGCGACAGCGCGCCGAGCGCCAGCAGCATCGCGCAGCCGATCAACAGCCCCCAGACCCGCCGCCACAGGAACGCATGCGTGTGGGCAACGCGGCTCCTCTGGGTCGGGCTGTCGGTCTTCCGCCGATGGATGCGTGACATATGTGCTTCGGTCTCCGGCCTCGGGCGCCCGTCTTTCGGGCTTGGCCTCGCCCGAACCGCAGTTTAGCACTTGGCGGAGTGGCAATGCCAGAGAGGACGGAGCGTGACATGACCACAGACCCGATGATCGGCAAGAGTTTTCCGGATTTTGACCTGCCTGTGACCGGCGGCGGCACGTTGAGCCGCGCCGATCTCGCCGGCGGCCCGGCGGTGCTTTTCTTCTACCCGCGAGACGATACATCCGGCTGCACCAAGGAAGCGATCGGCTTCACGGCGGCTGAAAGCGATTTTGCCGGCCTCAAGGCACAAGTCATCGGCGTCTCCAAGGACAGCCTGTCCAGCCATGAGAAATTTGCCGCCAAACACGGGCTGACCGTGCCGCTCCTGTCCGACGAGACTGGCAATCTGTGCGAGGATTGCGGCGTCTGGCAGGACAAGCAGATGTATGGCCGCACCTTCAAGGGGATCGTCCGGTCGACCTTCCTTCTGGACGGCGATGGCATTGTCAGGCAGGTCTGGCGGAAGGTGAAAGTGCCCGGCCATGTGGAGGATGTTCTGGCCGCCGTCAAAGCGCTCTGACCATGGTTGCAAGCCTTGCCGAAGCTGCGGTGGACGTTCTGACCACCGCCGACCCGCGCGACAAGACCGCTCGCAGCCGCGCCCATGCCGTACGCTGGCGCGAGAGCGTGGCGGCAGGCGATCCGATGCCGGTCGGCACCGCTGCCCCGCCGGACCATCCGGCGCGTCCCGACGCCCCGGCGCTCCTTGATCCGCGCGACGTGCCGCGCCGTCGCCCCGGATCGCGGCAGGGCCGGATCGCGCTCCTGCATGCCATTGCCCATATCGAACTGAACGCGGTCGATCTGCACTGGGACATCATCGCGCGGTTCACAGGCACGCCCATGCCGCGCGGTTTCTATGATGACTGGGTCAAGGCGGCGGATGAGGAATCGAAACATTTCAACCTGCTCGCCGACAGGTTGGAGGCGCATGACAGCCATTATGGGGCCCTGCCCGCCCATGCCGGCATGTGGCGCGCGGCCGAAGATACGGCCGACGATCTTGAGGGGCGTCTCGCTGTTGTCCCGATGGTGCTCGAAGCCCGTGGCCTCGATGTGACGCCCGGCATGATCGACCTGTTCCGCGCGGCAGACGATGCCGAGACGGTCGCGGCGCTCGAAGTGATCTACGCCGAAGAGGTCGGCCATGTGGCTTACGGGTCGAAATGGTTCCACTTTCTGTGCGGGCGTCACGAGCATGACCCGAAGGACCGGTTCCATGCGCTCGTCCAGACCTATTTCCACGGCGCGCTGAAGCCGCCCTTCAACGAGGAAAAGCGTGCCGAAGCCGGCCTGCCGCCCGACTTCTACTGGCCGCTCGCCGACCGCTGACCGGCGCGGTGCGCGGGCCACGATCGGCAGATATCCGCCAAGTCGCAGCGTAATTAATTTGGCGGGTTGCAATAAATCCACAGTTCCGTAGCTTGCTCGCCGTGGGACAGTGAAACCACGGGCCGCAAGGCCCGGACCAAACAAGGCCGAAGGTCAGAATGCCAACAGCACATCCCCGAGGGTCAGGCAGGCTCCGTCAGTTGCTCCCCGAGTTGCGTGTCTTCATTCAAACCGACACCGAGACGAAATATGTTCATCTCGGCGCCTGGCAGCAGGCCGGCCTCTGGGTCGGTGGTGTCGCGCTGGTCTCCTGGACCTTCATCGCGACGGCCATGGTGCTCATCAACAATCTCGAAGCCGACACGCAGGTCGCGCAGGCAGAGGCTCTGGCCAATGCCTATGAACTGCGGCTCGACGAGCTTGGCGACGAGCGTGATTCCCGGGCACTGGAAGCCTCCAACGCGCTCAACCGGTTCTACATGGCGCTCGGCAAGATCTCCGACCAGCAGAGCGAGCTTCTGAAAGCGGTCGAGAAACAGCAGGAACTGGAAACCGCCCTCACGCTGATGCGCGACAATCTGCAGGCCGCGCTCACCGCGCGGGACGAGGCCACGAAACAGAATGACACGCTCATTGCCCAGCTGCAGATGGTCAGCGGCGATCTGAGCAGCCGCGCCGGCGCTGAGGATGATCTGGCCGACACGCTGCAGGCCATCTCCATCGCGCTGGAGGAAGCCGTGCGCGTCCGCGACGAGACCCGGCTGGAGAAGGTCGCCCTGCAGGACCAGATCACCGATCTGGAACGCCGCCTGATGCTGTCCGACGAACGGCAGGTCCGGATGCTGAGCAAGCTGGAAATGGCGATCCAGAACGAGTTCGAGCCGCTCTCGGCCATGTTCGAGGAAGCGGGTTTCGAGGTGGAGAAACTGGTCAGCCAGGTTTCCTCTTCCTATTCCGGCACCGGCGGCCCCGTCACGCTGGCGCGCCTGTCGACCAAAGGCACGCCCGATCCGGCTGCCATGCACCTGAACGAGAACGGCACTGTGGAACGGCCCGACACGCTGCGCCGGTTCGAGAACCTGATGGAAGATCTCGGCACCGTGTCGATGATGCAGTTGGCCGCCAACAAGGTGCCCTTCACCATGCCTGTGAAGACGCGGCACCGGTTCACCAGCGGCTACGGCTACCGCCGCGACCCGATCACCGGCGGGTCACGGCTGCACAAGGGGCAGGATTTTGCGGCCGGCCATGGCACGGATATATTTGCCACCGCCGACGGCGAGGTGATATATGCGGGTTGGCAAAGCGGATATGGTAAAATAGTAAAAATTCGCCATGGTTTCGGTTTCGAAACTTTCTACGCTCATCTGAGCAATATTCGTGTCAAGAAAGGCCAGACCGTGTCGCGAGGCGATCACATCGGGGATATGGGCAGCACCGGGCGCAGCACCGGGACCCATCTCCACTATGAGGTTCACGTCGCAGGCAAGGCCGTCGACCCCAACACCTACCTGAAGGCAGCAAGACATGTTCACTAAGAAACCTGCAGACAATCAGACCGCCGCGAAACCGGCCTCCCCCGCTCCGGCGCCGAGCGCTGACGCGTCCAAGCCCGCCGCCGCACCTGCGGCCGCTCCGGCTGCTGCCAAGCCGAAGCCGGCTCCGTCGGTCCTGTCCTCCGACCTGACCGTGAAGGGCAACATCATCACCACCGGCGACGTGCAGATCGAAGGCACGATCGAGGGCGACATCCGCGCCCATCTTCTGACGGTCGGCGAAAGCGCCACCGTGAAGGGTGAGGTCGTGGCCGACGATGTGGTCGTCAATGGTCGTGTGATCGGCCGCGTGCGCGGCCTGAAGGTCCGCCTGACCTCGTCCGCCCGTGTCGAGGGCGACATCATCCACAAAACAATCGCGATCGAGAGCGGCGCCCATTTCGAAGGCTCCGTCCAGCGTGAGGACGATCCGCTGAGCAACAAGTCGGCCACCCCGGCGGCCAAGGCTGCCAGCTGATCGATCCGTCGCTACGGATGAGTTGGAAAACCCCGGTCCCGCGACCGGGGTTTTTTTGTCTCCGGCGACGGGTGACGCGCGGGCCGCGGTCAGGCAGACTGGACACTCGACAGGTCAGGAGGCGCACATGATCCGCGGATATATCGCGCAATCAACGGACGGGTTCGTCGCCGACAGGGATGGAAGCGTTGCGTTCCTGACGCCGTTCAACGATGTCGATTACGGGTATGACGCCTTTCTGGGCGAGATCGGCACCGTGGTGATGGGACGCGCAACCTATGACCAGATCCTCTCTTTCGATGTCGGCTGGCCCTATCCGGACCAGCGCGGGATCGTGGTCACGTCACGCCCGCTCGACACCAGACTGGGAGAGGTGTCCGCCTGGTCCGGACCCTTGCCGGATCTGGCCGCAAAGTTGAACGCGGCTGGCGGCGGCGGTGATGCGTGGATCGTCGGCGGCCCAAGGCTCCAGACTGCCTTCATCGAAGCCGGGCTGATCGACCGGTTGCAGCTGTTCGTCATGCCGGTGCTGCTCGGCGGCGGCGTGCCGCTCTTCCGCTCGGAGGGCGCGCCGAAATCCTTGGCTTTGCAGGACGTCCGGCGGTTCGACAAGGGGGTCGTCGGGCTGGGCTACCGCCTGCCCTGACGCGATTATTCCTCGGCCTGCGCTTCGGCGCGCGATTTGCCGGCCACATCCATGGCCAGAACCGCAGCCATGAACGGGTCCAGATCGCCGTCGAGCACGCCCTGGCTGTCCGAGGTCTCGTGGTTCGTGCGGAGGTCCTTCACCATCTGGTAGGGCTGCAGAACGTAAGACCGGATCTGGTTGCCCCAGCCGATATCGCCCTTCGCGTCATGGGCTTCCTGGATCGCTTCGGTCCGCTTGCGCAATTCCAGCTCGTAAAGCCGCGATTTCAGCGCCGCCATCGCGTTTGCGCGGTTCTGGTGCTGCGATTTTTCCGAAGAGGTCACGACGATGTTGGTCGGGATATGGGTGATGCGCACCGCCGAGTCGGTCGTGTTGACATGCTGACCGCCCGCGCCGGACGACCGGTATGTGTCGACACGAATATCGGACGGGTTGATGTCGATCTCGATATTCTCGTCCACCACCGGATAGACCCAGGCCGAGCTGAAAGACGTGTGCCGGCGCGCCGAACTGTCATAGGGCGAGATGCGCACCAGCCGGTGCACACCGCTTTCCGATTTCAGCCAGCCATAGGCATTATGGCCCATGATCTTGTAGGTGGCGGACTTGATGCCGGCCTCGTCGCCGGGCGTCTCGGACACAAGCTCGACTTTGTAGCCCTTCTTCTCCGCCCAACGAACATACATACGTGCCAGCATCGACGCCCAGTCACAGCTTTCCGTGCCACCGGCCCCGGCGTTGATCTCCAGAAAACTGTCATTTGCGTCGGCCTCGCCGTTCAGGAGCGCCTCGATCTCCTTCTCGGCCGCCTTGTCGCGCAGCTTCGCAAGCGCGGCTTCGGCCTCCTTGACGACATCATCATCGCCCTCGGCCTCGCCCAGCTCGATCAGGTCCACATTGTCCTGCAGGTCCTGGCTAAGCGCCGTCACACTGTCGATCGCGTCCGACAGGGTCTGGCGTTCGCGCATCAGTTTCTGGGCTTTGGCGGGATCGTTCCAAAGGTCCGGATCTTCGGACATGGCATTGAACTCTTCCAGCCGGTGCGGCGCGGTTTCCCAGTCGAGCCGCTGCTTGAGCAGGTCCACTGATTTTCCGATTTCCGCAACGATGTTCTCGATTTCCGCCCGCATGATGCGTCCCTTGAAACTGCCGGTCTGGTTCTGGCTTCCGGACGCGGCCGCCCGGAAGGATTGGGATGTGTCTTAATCCGGTGAGGTCAGGAGGACAAGCGCGGGCTCAATAGAGCCCGCCGCTCGACATGGTTCCGAAAGTCGGGTTCGACGGAACCTCGACCGTTCGGCCCTGCACGTTGATCGTCTCGGTCGGCACCTCACCGCGCTCGAACAGGAGCAGGTCGTTGCCCATCACGAAACCGCCGTCCACATAGGCACCATATTCACCGACACGCGGTTCTTCGCCGGCGCGGAACAGTTCGGCCACCACATGGCTGCCGGACGCACCGTCGGGCAGGCGCTGGCCGGTGAACCGGTCGATCTTGACGAGCACCGTGTTGGCCGGCCGCGGCAGGTCGAAACTGCCATGTCCTTCCAGCGCCACTTCCATGAAGTCGCGGAAGACCGGACCGCAGAGCGTGCCGCCGTAAGCCCCCCGCCCCATCGGGCGCGGCGTGTCGAAACCGATATAGCAGCCCGCCGCGATCCGTGGCGTGAAACCGACGAACCAGGCATCCTTGCTGTCATTCGTCGTCCCGGTCTTGCCCGAGATCGGCACTCCGAGCTTGCCGACGGTCGAGGCCGCCGTCCCGCGGGAGACAACGCCGCGCATCATCGAGGAGAGCTGATAGGCCGTGACCGGATCCATGATCTGCTGGCTGTTGTTGTAGACCCGCGGTTCGCGCGCCTCCAAGAGCGTATCGGACTGGCAGTCGACACATTCGCGGCGGTCGTGCCGGTAGATCGTATTGCCGTTGCGGTCCTGAACCCGGTCCACCAGCGTCGGCTCCACCCGTTTGCCGCCATTGGCGAACATCGCATAGGCCGCGACCATCTTGTAGAGCGTCGTTTCCCCGGCGCCGAGCGAGTAGCTCAGGATGTTGGGCATATTCTCGTAGACGCCGAACCGTTCGGCATAGTCCCCGACCCGCTCCATCCCGATATCCTGCGCGATACGCACGGTCATCAGGTTCCGCGACTGTTCGATGCCGGTGCGCATCGGCGCCGGACCATAGAACTTGTTGGACGAGTTTTTCGGCCGCCAGATGCCTGCGCCGGTTTCCACCTCCACCGGCGCGTCGACGACGATCGAGGCCGGGGTGTAACCGCTGTCGAGCGCGGCAGCATAGACGAAGGGCTTGAAGGACGAACCCGGCTGACGCGTGGCCTGCGTCGCGCGGTTGAAAACGCTCGACTGATAGGAGAAGCCCCCCTGCATCGCCAGCACGCGGCCGGTCTGGGTGTCCATCGCCATGAAGGCGCCCTGCAGTTCGGGGATCTGGCGATAGGTCCATTTCTCGAACGTGCCGTCCTCGGCGGTCACGGCGGACACCATGATGATGTCGCCCACCGACCAGAGGTCGGCCGGTTTCGTCGCCTTGCCCTGCACGCGGCCGTCGCGGCGCGGGCGTGCCCATGCAGCTTCGGCCACGTTCAGGAAATGGCCGTCCTCGTCATCCTCGACACCGTCGATGCCGATGCGCGCGCTGGTCTCGCCCACCTCGAGGATAACGGCCGGATGCCAGCCCTCGATATCGCGCGGCAGGAAAATCCCCGCCATCGCATCGCGCCAGCCGTCTTCCGCCAGCTTCTCGGGGGCGATCGTCTCCAGTGGGCCGCGATAGATGCCGATGCCACGGTCATATTCTTCCAGCCGGTCGCGCAGCGCCTGCGCGGCGGCGGCCTGCAGGGTCGGGTCCATGGTGGACCGGATCGACAGCCCGCCGGTGAAGAGTTTCTCCTCGCCCAGCCGGTCGCTCAGCTGGCGGCGGATCTCGTCGGTGAAATAATCACGCGGCGGCATTTCGGAGCGCGAGGACGGATAGTCGCCGCTCTGCACCGTCTTCAGTGGCAGTTCCTTTTCGCGCAGGTAGGTTTCGCTGCTGATATAGCCGTTCTCGGCCATCTCGCGCAGCGTGTTGTCGCGCCAGAACACGGCCGTATCATAGTCGCGCACCGGATGCCGGTCGCTTGGCGCCTTCGGCAGCGACGCCAGATAGGCGGCCTCGCCCGGCGTCAGCTCTTCGAGTGTCTTGTTGAAATAGGTCTCGGCGGCAGCGGTGATCCCGTAGCTGTTCTGGCCCAGGAAAATCTCGTTCAGATAGAGCGCGAGGATCTGTTCCTTGTCGAGCGTCTGTTCAAGACGGGTGGCAAGGATGATCTCCTTGATCTTGCGCTCCATCTTCCGGTCGCCCGTGAGCAGGAAATTCTTCATCACCTGCTGGGTGATGGTGGAGGCGCCGCGCAGCCGCTGGCCCTGCGCCGCATCGACGACGGCCTTGCCGATGCCCACGATGTCGAACCCGACATGGGTGTAGAAATTCTTGTCCTCGGCCGAGATGAACGCATGTTTCACGAGCGGCGGGATCTCGTCCGGTGGCGTGTACATGCGGCGCTGGGTTGCGAACTCGTCAACCACCCGCCCCTCGCGCGAATAGACGCGCGACAGGTTGGCAGGCGCATATTCGGCCAATTGCTCGTGGCTCGGCAGGTCGCGGCCATACATCCAGAAGACCAGCGCCACGGAGCCGGCGGCAACGAAGACGCCGATGGTCAGAAGGCTGAAGATGAAGCCGAAAAATCGCAGCAGTGTGATCACGGTCGAAGTCCCAATTTCGTCAAGGCCCCTATATAGGCGTGTGCATGCACTTGGTCAAAGCACGTTCCCGCGTGACAGGCGGCACGGGCGTATACTGGCCGAACGCCGTTACTGGCGGGCCAGTTCCGCTCGTTTCCTGTCCTTCACGATCCACGCATCGAGCGCCGCCACGATCCCTTCAGCCACAGCCTCCTGCCAGGCCACCGACAGCATTTTCGACCGGTCAATCTCATCCGACAGGAAGCCCATTTCCAGAAGAACTGACGGCATGTCGGGCGCGCGCAAGACCCTGAAATTGGCCGACCATTTCGGCTTCGAGCGGTTCAGGTCGATCCGCGGGTCAAGGGCCGCGACCATGTCCGTGGCGAACTGTTCGGACCGGGCTTGCGTTTCCACCCGCGCCAGATCGACAAGCACCTGCGCCAGACTGTCCCGCGTCCCGTCGATGGCCGTTCCGGCCAGCACATCGACGCGGTTTTCAAGCGCGGCCAGTTCCTCCGATTCCGCGTCGAGCGGATCTTCGCTGAGTGTGAAGATCGTCGCGCCCCGCGCGATGCCGACCTCGACCGTATTGGCATGGAGCGACAGGAACATGATGGCGCCGGCCTCGCGGGCCATTTCCACCCGTTCAGACAGGGTCAGGAAATAGTCCGCATCGCGCGTGAGCAACACGTCATAGCGCCCGGACCGTTGCAACGTTTCGGCCAGGATGCGTCCCATCGAGAGGGTCACATCCTTCTCCGTCACCTCTCCGCGCACGGCTCCGGGATCGATCCCGCCATGGCCGGGGTCGATGGCGATCAGGGGACGCGCCCGTCCGGCCTCGGCCCGTTCTGGGCGCGACAGGGTCACGGCCTCTTCCCAGATGCCGCCGCCCGGATGCCCCGCCGTCGCGGCAAAACCCGCTGCATCCGTGCCCGTCAGCCGGATGTCGAGATCGACCGCGCCAGCCGTCCCGACGGGCGACAGGATGGCGCTCCGCACGGCCATCGGCCGGGTCAGGTCGATCACCGCGCGGGACCAGCCCGGCCGGTATATCCCGTAGCGCAGGTCGGAGATCAGGTCCGTTTCCTCGCCCAGCCTCGGGTCCATCGCGGACCAGTCCACTTCGCGAAAATCGAGCACCATCCGGCGCGGCGCGTCGAGCGTGAAGACGCGGAACGGCACGGCGCGGTCAAGCGACAGGCGCAGCGAGATGTCGCCGCCCAGATGTTCCTCGACCCCGCTGCGGGACGGCACCACATCGGCCACCGCGCGCAGGTCGCTCTGCGCACGGGCCGGCGATCCGCCTGCCACGCTGAAGATCACGGCCGCTGCCAAAGCGGCGGCCCGGACTGCCCGATCCATTGCAATGCCTCTCTTGTGCCCGGTCTCGGCCGGGTTTCCCCGCGCAGACTAGCATCCCCGTCGGGGGGCGAAAACTGTTGTATTCCCCTCGGCCCCGCGTCTAAGGTGCGAATTAGGAGTTGATGGGGCGCAAATGCTGCCCTATTTCTTCGAAAGTGAGTTTCGTCGGACCCCGTGGCCGCATCTGCAGACACTGCAAATGGGCCGGGACACGACAGGCGGTATCGCCATAGACCGATCCGATTTTTTTCAACGGATCAAACAATCAAGCGCCAGAAACGGTGCTGGAGAAACAACCGCGATGAAACGCGTCGGAACACAATTGGCCAGATCCCAGCGGACATGTTCCGCGGGCACGGACCATGTGCGGGACGCTGATATCGCTCCAACCCAAACGCCACGCCCGTCCCTGCCGGTTGATCCGCGCAGGCCACGGGCGCGCCGTCGTGAGAAACTATGTCAAAGAAAATGCTTATCGATGCCACCCACGCGGAGGAAACCCGCGTCGTGGTCGTCGAAGGAAACAAGGTCGAAGAGTTTGATTTCGAGTCGCTGAACAAGCGTCAGCTCGCAGGAAACATCTACCTCGCAAAGGTCACACGCGTAGAACCGTCGCTTCAGGCGGCCTTCGTGGATTATGGCGGAAACCGCCACGGGTTCCTCGCTTTTGCGGAAATCCATCCCGACTATTACCAGATCCCGGCCGCCGACCGCGAGGCGCTGCTGGCCGAGGAGGCACAGTCCGAGGCCGAAGAGGCCGAGGATGCAGAAGCCGAGGAAAAGCCCAAGCCGAAATCGCGCGGTCGCCGGAAGAAATCCGTCGAAGCTGCGTCGGACGGGTCGCCGTCTCTCGATGATGCGGTTGTCTCCGAGGAAGCCCCGAAGGATGACGCGGCGAAGAAAAAGGATGCCGAAGAGGCCGCTGAAGTTGCCGATGAAGCCACTGCTTCTGAGGCCGGTCCTGAGGCCGTCGCGGCAGAAGAGACATCAAGCTCCGAGACCGAGACGCCGGCTGACACCGCAGCCGAAGCAGATGCACCTGTTGCAGACGCAGATGCAGCGGATGCAGAGGCAGCGGACGCTGCTGCTGACGCTTCGGACGATGCCGCACCGGATGCAGACGCGCCTGCCGCACCCGAAGACGCGCCGAAGAAATCGCGTTCCCGCAGCCGTCGCCGTTCGAAATCCCGCGCCACCCCGACGGAAGAGGGCGAGGAGCAGGACACAACGGAAGTGGCCGACGTCGATCATGTCGGCGGCAACGACATCGAGGACGAGGTCGCACCGCGCCGCAAGCCGCGCCAGCGCCGGTACCGGATCCAGGAAGTCATCAAGGTGCGCCAGATCATGCTGGTGCAAGTCGTCAAGGAAGAGCGTGGCAACAAGGGTGCCGCGCTGACCACCTACCTGTCGCTCGCCGGGCGCTATTGCGTGCTCATGCCCAACACCGCGCGCGGTGGAGGCATCAGCCGCAAGATCACCAATGTCACCGACCGCAAGAAGCTGAAGGCGATTGCGGCGGAAATCGACGTGGCCAAGGGTGCGGGTCTCATTATCCGTACCGCCGGCGCGCAGCGTACCAAGACCGAGATCAAGCGCGACTATGAATATCTGATGCGCCAGTGGGAGCAGATCCGCGACCTGACCATGAAGTCGATCGCGCCCTGCCAGATCTATGAGGAAGGCAGCCTGATCAAGCGGGCGATCCGCGACCTCTACAGCCGGGAGATCGACGAGGTGATCGTCGATGGCGATCGCGGCTACCGTGAGGCCAAGGACTACATGAAGATGCTCATGCCGTCCCACGCCAAGAACGTGAAAGCCTATACCGACGCGCTGCCGCTCTTCGCCCGCTATCAGGTGGAGAATTTCCTGACCGGCATGTTCAACCCGGTCGTACAGCTCAAGTCGGGCGGCTACATCGTCTTCGGCGTGACCGAGGCGCTGGTGGCCGTGGATGTGAACTCCGGCCGGTCGACCAAGGAAAGCTCGATCGAGGAAACCGCGCTCAAGACAAACTTGGAAGCGGCAGAGGAAGTGGCCCGCCAGTTGCGGCTGCGCGATCTGGCTGGCCTCATCGTCATCGATTTCATCGACATGGACGAGCGGCGCAACAACCTCGCTGTGGAAAAGCGGCTGAAGGACAAGCTGAAATCCGACCGGGCCCGTATCCAGGTCGGCCGGATTTCGAGCTTCGGCCTTCTGGAAATGTCCCGCCAGCGGCTGCGGCCCGGCATGCTGGAGGCCAGCACGGCCCCCTGCCCGCATTGCCACGGCACCGGCCAGACCCGCTCGACGGACAGCCTTGCGCTGGCCATCCTGCGCGAGTTGGAAGAGGAAGGCGTGCGGCGCCGGGCACAGGAGGTGCTCGTCTCGGCGCCGATCGAGATCGCCAACTACCTGCTCAACCAGAAGCGCGAGCATGTGGCCATGATCGAGAGCCGTTTCGGCCTGTCTGTCCGGGTGGAAGGTGACCCGCATCTGATCAGCCCTGAGTACAAGGTGGAGCGGTTCAAGACCGCGACCCGTGTCGTGCCGATGCCCGAAAGCGAAGGGTCGATCACCATCGAAAGCTCGGCCCTGCCCGATCTTGAAGAAGAGGCAGAGGCCGACGCCAACGGCAATGCTGACACCCAGACCGACGCCGCGACCACGCCCGAGGGCGAGGAGAAGCCGAAGAAGCGCCGCCGCCGCCGTGGCCGCCGCCGCGGCAAAGGTGAGAACGGCAATGGCGAGAACGGCAATGCCGGCGAGAATGGCGACACCGTGAGCACTGCCACCTCCGCTGACGCTGCGTCCGACCCGATGCCGGCGCAGGACGAAGACGGTGACACTCCGCAGGATAGCGGTCTGGTCGAGGTGCCCGAGGACAAGCCGGCGCCGAAGAAATCCAGCCGGTCCCGGTCGCGGTCGCGCAAGAAGGTCGAAGCCGATGATGTGGCCGCGCCAAAGGCAGAAGATCCCGCGGTCGATGCGGTTGTCTCCGACGACACACCGGCGCTGGCAACCGCCGAAGCCGCCGCTGCTGTCGAGCCGACCGGCGAGGACGCGCCCGTGCCGGCGCCCGAGGTGGCTTTCCCGGCCGTCGCGGCAGCCATAGACGCGCCCGCCGATACGGCTGCCAGCGCGGAACCGGCCGAGGCCGAGGAAACCGGCGCCGATTCCGAGGACGGAACCGAAGCCGCAGCCGCAGCCGCGCCGGAAGAGGCACCGGCGGAGAAGGACAAGCCGAAGCGCCGCGGCTGGTGGTCGCGCGCCGTCGGCGGCTCCTGACGGAGCGGCCATAGGCGGATCGCCACGCATTCACCAAACTGTGCCGCGACGGGGGTTGAACCCGTCGCGGCAGACGGTTTCACTAGACCCAAACAGAGGCCGGATCGGACCCGATCCGCGCCCGGCAGTCGAGCAGGGACGCGCATGGGCAAGGCAATCAAGACACTGGCGGCACGGGCATTGCTCGCGGGCCTGATCGCGCTGTCATCCGCCCTGCCCGCGGCCGCACAGGCGTTGATCCGGGATGCCGAGATCGAACGCACGCTGCGCCGCATCTCCGATCCGATCTTCCGCGCCGCGGGGCTGAACCCGTCGAGTGTGAACCTCTACATCATCCAGAACCGCGAACTGAACGCTTTCGTCGCGGGCGGGCAGAACATCTTCATCCACACCGGGCTCATCACCAAGCTGGAGACGATGCCGGAACTGCAGGCAGTCATCGCGCATGAAACTGGTCATATCATCGGCGGGCACCTGAACCGCAAGCTCGACATGATGCGCGGCACGGCCACCGTCACCGGACTGGCGACAATCCTGGCCGTGGCGGCGGCGGCGGCCACCGGCTCGGGCGATGCGGCGGCCGCGGCAATGGCCGGCTCGCAGCAGGTGATGCAGCGCAACCTCTTGGCCAACAACCGCGCGCAGGAAGCTGCTGCGGATCAGGCCAGCCTGCGGATCATGACTGCAGCGGGGATCGACGCATCGGCGGCGCTGAAAGTGCAGGACCTGTTCCGCGGGCAGGAAATCCTGTCGATGCGCCGCGCCGACCCCTATGCACAGACCCACCCCATGTCGAGCGACCGCATCCGCTACATGGAAAACGGCGTTGCCAACCAACCCGTCATGCCGCCGCCGGATCCGGACCTTGTCTATTGGCACAAACGGATGCAGGCCAAGTTCAACGGGTTCCTGCTGCACCCCAATACGGCGCTGAAACGCGTGCCGCGCGGTGATACAGGCGAATTCGCGACACTGACCCGAGCGATTGCCTATCACCGCCTGCCCGACGCCGCGAAATCCATGGCCGCGATCGATGCCTTGATCGACGCGCGCCCCGATGACGCCTATTATCACGAGTTGAAGGGCCAGTTTCTGCTGGAGAACGGCAAGGCAGCGGCAGCGGTTACCGCCTATCGGCGCGCGCTGGACCTCGCGCCGGATACGCCGCTCATCATGGCGGGTCTTGGCCGCGCGCTTGTGGCACTCGATACGCGGGCCGCAGATACCGAGGCGCTCGGCCTGCTGGAAACCGCCCGCCGCAAGGACCCGGGCGATACGGTCGCGCTCCACAATCTGGCGCGCGCCTATGCGCGGACCGGCCAAATGGGCATGGCGTCGCTCGTGACCGCGGAACGCTACGCGCTGATGACGCGCCTGCGGGACGCGCATCTGCATGCCACGCGCGCGGCTGCCGCCCTGCCGCCGGGATCACCCGGCGCCCGTCGCGCACAGGACATCATCACCATGGCCGAACGGCTCAACAGTGAAGGACGAAACCGATGACCCGATTCCTGACCACCACCGCCCTTGCGCTCGGGCTCGGACTGGCCGCACCTGCGTCGGCCCAGATGTTCGAAAACCTGTCTGCCGACGACCGCGCGGCGCTTGGCGACGAGATCCGGTCCTACCTTCTGGAAAATCCGGAACTGATCGTGGAAGTGATCACGCTCCTGGAAGAAAAGCGCGCGGCGGAAATGTCGAACACGGATATCGACCTTGTGCGGAACAATGCCGATGCGATTTTCGATGACGGCTATTCCTTCGTCGGCGGCAATCCCGATGGCAGTGTGACGATGGTCGAGTTCCTCGACTATCGCTGCGGCTACTGCAAAAAGGCCCATGAGGATGTGAAAGCCACGCTCTCGGCCGATGGCGACATTCGCTACGTGGTCAAGGAGTTCCCGATTCTGGGACCCGATAGCGAGACCGCCAGCCGCGCCGCAATTGCAGTCCTGATGACGAGCGGCGACGAAGCCTATGCGGCATTCAATGACGCGCTGATGCGCCACAATGGCCCGATCAACGACAAGGTCCTGTCGCGACTGGCCGAGGAGGCCGGGGCCAGCCCGCAGGCGATGCTGGCCACCATGCAGGACGAAGAAGTGTCGCGCCGGATCATGGACACGCGCAAGCTCGCCGCGGCGCTCCAGATCAACGGCACCCCGACTTTCGTGATCGGCGAGCAGATGCTGCGCGGATATGTGCCGCAGGATGCGATGATCTCGATCGTCGACGAGCAGCGCCAGAAGCAAAACTGACCGTTCGGTCAAACACATGGTCCATTGCGGGTTTTCAGCCCGCGCGGACCTGCGTATAACCTTGGGTCAACACTGACCACCAACGGCCCTGAAGCCAACCTGTCCGAGGGATACATGAGCACCCGCAAATACCAGTCCGACGTGAATTTCATTCAGGCTCTGTCGGAGCTCCTGCGCAGCAATGACCTGACCGAGATCGAGGTCATCCGCGAGTTTGGCGAGAATGACAGCCTCAACGTGCGCGTGGCCCGCCAGATGGCGGCAGCGCCGGCGCAGGTCGTTCAGGCGGCCGCACCCGCGCCCGCGGCAGCCCCTGCGCAGGCTGCGGCACCGGCGCCTGCGGCGGCTCCGGCCGACACGGGCGGTGACCCCGCGGACCATCCGGGTGCCGTGACCTCGCCCATGGTCGGCACGGCCTATCTGCAGCCCGAACCGGGTTCGCCCGCCTTCATCAAGGTCGGCGACCAGATCGAGGAAGGCCAGACGCTGCTCATCATCGAGGCGATGAAGACCATGAACCAGATCCCCGCCCCGCGCGGCGGCAAGGTCGCGCGTATCCTTGTCGAAGACGGTTCGCCGGTCGAATTCGGCGCCCCGCTTGTTATTCTCGAATGACCGGGCGGCGCTGACATGTTCAAGAAGATCCTGATTGCCAACCGCGGGGAAATCGCGCTGCGCGTGATCCGTGCCTGCCGCGAGATGGGCATTCAGTCCGTCGCCGTCCATTCCACGGCTGACAGCGACGCGATGCATGTCCGCATGGCAGACGAGAGCGTCTGCATCGGTCCGCCTTCGGGCACGCAGAGCTACCTGTCGATCCCGTCAATCATCTCGGCCTGCGAGATCACAGGCGCGGAAGCGATCCACCCGGGCTACGGCTTCCTGTCGGAAAACGCCAATTTCGTATCCATCGTGCAGGATCACGGCCTGACCTTCATCGGCCCGACGGCTGAGCATATCAACGTGATGGGCGACAAGATCACTGCCAAGGAAACGATGCGCAAGCTGGGCGTGCCCTGCGTGCCGGGGTCCGACGGTGGCGTGCCGACGCTCGAAGAAGCTCGCCGCGTGGCGGAGGACATCGGCTATCCGGTGATCGTCAAGGCCACTGCCGGCGGCGGCGGGCGCGGCATGAAGCTCGCCAAGACCGCCAAGGATATCGACGTTGCCTTCCAGACCGCGCGGTCCGAAGCCAAGTCGGCTTTCGGCAATGACGAGGTCTATATCGAGAAATATCTGACCCTGCCGCGGCATATCGAGATTCAGGTCTTCGGCGACGGCAAGGGCAATGCGGTTCATCTGGGCGAGCGCGACTGTTCGCTCCAGCGCCGCCACCAGAAAGTGTTCGAGGAAGCCCCCTCGCCCGCGATCGATCAGGAGACGCGGTCGCGGATCGGCAAGGTCTGTGCCGATGCGGTCGCCTCGATCAACTATGCAGGCGCCGGCACCATCGAGTTCCTGTTCGAGGATGGCGAGTTCTATTTCATTGAGATGAACACCCGCCTTCAGGTGGAGCATCCGGTGACAGAGGCCGTCTATGGCGTCGACCTCGTGGCCGAGCAGATCCGCGTGGCCGCCGGCGAACCGATGCGTCTGAAACAGGAAGAGCTGTTGCCCAAGGGCCATGCGATCGAGTGCCGAATCAATGCGGAGAAACTGCCCGAGTTCCAGCCCTCGCCCGGCAAGGTGACGGCCTTCCATGCGCCCGGTGGTCTGGGCGTCCGGATGG
Organism: Oceanomicrobium pacificus; assembly: GCF_009833495.1. Taxonomy (GTDB): domain Bacteria; phylum Pseudomonadota; class Alphaproteobacteria; order Rhodobacterales; family Rhodobacteraceae; genus Oceanomicrobium; species Oceanomicrobium pacificus. Next base: position 723,313 of record NZ_WUWG01000003.1, read on the forward strand.
ACAGTGCGCTTTATTCCGGTTACTCGATCCCGCCCTATTATGACAGCCTGATTGCCAAGCTGATCGTCTATGGCGAGGACCGGGCCAGCGCGCTGGCGCGCCTCGACCGCGCGCTTGGCGAGATGATCGTGGACGGGATTCACACGACCACACCGCTCTTCGGCGCGCTCCTGCAGGAACCGGCGATCCAGTCGGGCCACTATAATATCCACTGGCTGGAGAAATGGCTCGAAGCCCAGTGAGGCCGGACCTGACCGGTGTTGCTGCCCCGTGAGCGGGCGCGGCGATACCGGCTTCTGGCTGACAGCAGACATGATGCTGCAGGCCTATGCCAACGGGATCTTCCCGATGGCCCAGTCCGCCGATGCCGACGATCTTTATTGGGTCGATCCGCGCGAACGGGGCATCCTGCCGCTCGACGGGTTCCATATGTCGCGTTCGCTGCGCAAGACCATCCTGCGCGGCGACTATGAGGTCCGGACCGACACCGCATTCGATGCGGTCGTCGCGGCCTGCGCCGACCGGCCCGAGACATGGATCAATCCCGACCTGCACCGGCTCTACCGCGATCTGCACCGGATGGGGTTTGCCCATTCCGTCGAGGTCTGGGAGGACGGGACACTCGCCGGCGGGCTCTACGGGATCGCGCTTGGCGGACTGTTCTGCGGCGAGAGCATGTTCTCGCGCCGCCGCGACGGGTCGAAAATTGCCATGGCCTGGCTGGTGGCACGTCTGAATGCGGGCGGATTTGCCCTGCTCGACACACAATTCCTGACCGATCATCTGGAAAGTCTGGGGGGGATCGAAGTGCCGCGCGCGCGCTATCAGGCCCTGCTCGCCCCGGCGCTGGACCGGGCCGCCGACTGGTCAGCCCTGTCCGATGAGGCCACCCCTCAGGAGGTGGTGCAGCTCAGCACCCAGACGTCGTAGCGCGGGTGATCCATGGCAGAGAGCGCGGGCGAACTGGCGAACATCCAGCCGGTGAACCGCGGCCCCGGTTCGCGCACATCCTTGATTTCGAGAAGCGCGAACGCGTCCGCGGCCGGATCGCCGACCGGATAGAGGCAGCTGTCGAGCCTGATCGCCAGCCGCTCGTGGATGATTTCTTCGCCCGCATTCACTTCCAGATCGGTGACGACGCCCGACATGGTGTCGAGCATACGCAGCCGCGCGCCCTCCCCCCGCTCGCGTTCGGCGGTGGTCGTGGACGGGTCGGACAGGCTGGAACTGGCATCCTGGGCCAGTGCCGGGCCGCCAATCAGGGCAGCGAACAGGATCGGGGTCAGAAGGGCGCGCATGATCAATCGTTGCCGGAGGCGAATTTCATCAGCAGATTCAGGAAAGACACGGCGCCCTGCGTGTTGAGGATCTCATCCCCGTCCGCGAGCAGGAACTCCGAGCCGCCCGGCGTGATGTCGACATAGTTGCCACCCAACAGGCCCTCGGTCGAGATTTTCACATCCGAGTCGTCGGGCAGTTGGATGTCGGCAGAGACGGAAAAAGAGGTGACGGCTTCATAGGTCGTCGGGTTCAGGTCAATGGCCGTCACACGGCCCACCTTCACTCCGGCGACGCGCACATCCGTGCCGACGGACACGCCCTCGATGCTGCGGAAATTCGCGGTCAGGCTATAGCTGTCCCCGCCGGACGACAGGCCCGTCGTCTGGGCGGCATAGACGAGAAACCCGCCTGCGACGGCCAAGACGGCGGCCCCGATCAGGGTCTCGGCGACATTGTTCGCCATCCGCCCTTACTCCGGCTGCCAGGCTTCGTAATCGGACCGCGCGGGGGCCGAGTCGAAATTGCGGATGCTGCCCGGAGGCGCGTAGGCGGCGGGCGAACCGGTCAGGTTTTCCTGATGCGGTTTTTCCCAATCCTTGCGCGGCAGCGGGTCGACGGTCGGGGCGTTGGTGAACGTGTGATGCAGCCAGCCGTGCCACTCGGGCGACACGCGGGAGGCCTCGGCCTCTCCGTTGTAGATCACCCAGCGTTTGCTGCCATCGTCATTCTGGTAATATTTGTTGCCCTGCTGGTCCTCGCCAACGAGCTGGCCCTTGCGCCAGGTGAAGAGCTGCGTCCCGAAGGTCTGGCCGTTCCACCAGGTGAAGAATTTGAGAAGAAAGTTCATCGCAAGATCCGCCTGTAAATCCTGTCGCGCTTATGCCGCGAAACCGCGCTTCCGTCCAGTGAAACTCAACTGGCGGAGGCCGGTTCCTCCTGCCGTTCGGCATAGATGAGCAGCGGCTCGCCTTCTCCGGAAATCGCCTCCTCGTTGACGACGACTTCCTGAACGCCGCTGAGGCCCGGCAACTCGAACATCGTGTCGAGCAGAACCTCTTCGAGGATCGAACGCAGACCGCGGGCGCCCGTCTTGCGCTCGATGGCGCGGGCCGCGATGGCGCGCAGGGCCTCGGGTGTGAAGGTCAGTTGCACGTCTTCCATGTCGAAGAGCCGCTGATACTGTTTGACCAACGCGTTCTTCGGCTCCGACAGGATGGTGATGAGCGCATCCTCGTCCAGATCCGTGAGGGTCGCGATGACCGGCAGACGACCGACAAATTCGGGGATCAGGCCGAATTTCAGCAGATCCTCGGGCTCCAGCTCCTCGAACAGTTCGCCCACGCGGCGGCTGTCCTCATCCTTCACGTCGGCACCGAAGCCCATGGCCGAGCCCTTGCCGCGCTGCGCGATGATCTTGTCGAGACCCGCAAAAGCCCCGCCGCAGATGAACAGGATATTGGTCGTGTCCACCTGCAGGAATTCCTGCTGCGGATGCTTGCGCCCGCCCTGCGGCGGCACCGACGCCACGGTCCCTTCCATGATCTTCAGAAGCGCCTGCTGCACCCCCTCGCCCGACACGTCGCGGGTGATGGACGGGTTGTCGGACTTGCGGCTGATCTTGTCGACCTCGTCGATATAGACGATGCCGCGCTGCGCGCGCTCGACATTATATTCCGCCGACTGCAACAGCTTCAGGATGATGTTCTCAACATCCTCGCCCACATAGCCCGCTTCGGTCAGCGTCGTGGCGTCGGCCATGGTGAAGGGCACATCGAGGATGCGCGCCAGCGTCTGAGCCAGAAGCGTCTTGCCGCAGCCCGTCGGGCCGATCAGCATGATGTTCGACTTGGCCAGTTCAACCTCGCCATTCTTTTCCGAATGGTTGAGGCGCTTGTAATGGTTGTGCACCGCGACCGAAAGCACGCGCTTGGCCGTGTCCTGCCCGATGACGTAATCGTCGAGCACGTTGCAGATATCCTGCGGCGTGGGCACCCCGTCCGAGGATTTGACCAGATTGCTCTTGGTCTCTTCCCGGATGATGTCCATGCACAGTTCGACACATTCGTCGCAGATGAAGACCGTCGGACCGGCAATCAGCTTGCGCACTTCATGCTGGCTCTTGCCACAGAAGGAGCAATACAGCGTGTTTTTGGAATCCGATCCGCTCGATTTCGTCATGTTCGGTCCGACCCTTTCATCGGTGTCGTGACCCCTGTCGGGCCCTTTCGCTCATTTGAGCATGACCCGTCAGGGGGATTCAAGGTGCAAAGCGCAGCCCGTGCGGGCCTGCGTCAATCGTCGCTCATCTCGCGCCGGTGCTCGACGATCTGGTCGATCAGGCCCCATTCCTTGGCCGTCTCGGGGTTCATGAAATTGTCGCGCTCGAGCGCCGCCTCGACCGTGTCGTAATCCTGTCCGGTATGCTGGACATAGATCTCGTTCAGGCGCCGCTTGAGGTTCTCGGTCTCGCGCGCATGGATCATGATGTCGGTCGCCTGGCCCTGATAGCCGCCCGAGGGCTGGTGGACCATGATCCGGCTGTTGGGCAGCGAGAAACGCATGTCCTTTTCACCGGCGGCCAGCAGCAGCGACCCCATGGAGGCCGCCTGCCCCACGCAGAGCGTGGACACCGGCGGACGGATATACTGCATCGTATCGTAGATCGACAGGCCCGAGGTCACCACGCCGCCCGGCGAGTTGATATACATGGCGATCTCTTTTTTCGGGTTCTCGGCTTCCAGAAACAGGAGCTGCGCCACGATCAGGGTCGACATGCCGTCATGGACGGGACCGGAGACGAAGATGATCCGCTCCTTTAGGAGGCGGGAGAAAATGTCATAGGCCCGCTCGCCGCGCGCCGTCTGTTCGACGACCATCGGCACCAGCGTATTCATGGTATGTTCAACGGGATCATGCATGGAACTTGCCTCTTTTGTTGGGCACGGCGCTGGGGTGCGCGGGCTCTGGACTAAAGGAATAGTCGCGGCACTGGGGGGCTGCAAGGGCGGAACGACAAAGAAAGGGCCGCCCCGAAGGACGGCCCGATCAGAGCTTCGTGATGCGGCCTGCGGGGCTCAGACGTCGTCGAGCGCTTCCACTGCGGCCTGCAGTTCGTCCTTGGTGACCTCTTTCTCGTCCACCTTGGCCAGCTCGAGGATGTAATCCACGACCTTGTCCTCGAAGATCGGCGCGCGCAGCTGCTGCTGGGCACCGGGGTTCTTCTGCATGAACTCGAAATAGGCGCGTTCCTGGCCCGGATACTGGCGGGCCTGCGCGAACATGGCCTGCTGCAGTTCCTGCTCGGTCACGTCGATCTCGTTCTTGTTGCCCACTTCGGCGAGCAGCAGGCCGAGGCGCACGCGGCGCTCGGCGAGCGTCTTATGCTCGTCGGTCGGCTCGATCTTGTCGTGGTTGTGATCGTGCACGTCGGGATTTTCCTCGTGCCACAGCTGGTGCGCGATCTGCTCGGCTTCAGCCGCAACAAGGCTCGGCGGCAAGTCGAATTTCACCAGACCGTCGAGGCTGTCCATCAGCTTGCGCTTGACGACCTGACGCGCGGCGCCGGCATATTCGACGCCGAGGCGCTCTTCGATCTGGCCTTTCAGCGCGGCCAGATCCTCGGCCCCGAATTTCTTGGCCAGTTCATCGTCGATCGGTGCGGTCTTCGGCTCTTTCACCTCTTTGACGGTGCACTCGAAAACGGCGTCCTTGCCGGCCAGGTTCTCCGCGCCGTACTCGGCCGGGAACGTCACCTTGACCTCGACCTCTTCACCGGCCTTGGCGCCGACAAGCTGTTCTTCGAAGCCCGGAATGAAGCTGCCGGAGCCGAGCACCAGCGGATAGTCATCGGCCTGGCCACCCTCGAATGCCTCGCCGTCGACCTTGCCCAGGAAGTCGATCACGACCTGATCGCCGTCCTTGGCCTTGGAGCCCTTGCGGCGCGGCTCGAAATGGTTGGCGGAATTGGCGAGGTTTTCCAGCGCCTCGTTGACGGCATCCTCGTCCGGCTTGACCACCAGTTTCTCCAGCTTGACCTTGGAGAAATCGGTTTCCGGCACGTCGGGCAGCGCCTCGTAGGACATCGACACTTCGATATCGTCGCCCTCTTTCCACTCGTCATTGGTCATCTTGACGTCGGGCTGCATGGCCGGGCGGTCGCCGGTTTCCTCGAAGTGGGATTTCATCGCGTCGTCGATGCTTTCCTGCATCGCTTCGCCCAGCACGGACTTGCCGAACATCTTCTTCATCAGGGCGGCGGGCGCCTTGCCCTTGCGGAAGCCCTTCATCTGGAAGTCGCGGCGCGCTTCCTCGAGCTTCTCGTTGACCTTGGCGTCCAGTTCGGTGGCGGTGACGGTGATCGCATAAGCGCGTTTCAGCCCGTCATTGAGGGTCTCGGTGACCTGCATGTTACTTCCTCTTGTCCGTTGCGGCTCGGCGGAGCCTGGTGCGGGTGGAGGGACTTGAACCCCCACGCCGTGCGGCACCAGAACCTAAATCTGGCGTGTCTACCAATTCCACCACACCCGCAAAATACCGACAGGCCCGCCCGGGGGCGCGCCTGAATTCCGGCGCCTCTCTAGCAGAGCCGTCCGGCCCTTGCGAGGGAAAAATGAACCATTTCGCACCCCGATCGGGCGCAGGGCGGTTCAGCGGCCCGAGGGCGTGTCGTTCAGACCCCGCAGGACCGCGGGGACCATGTCCGGCAGGTCCTCGGCAATCAGCCCCGGGCCCAAGCGGCGGGCGGCATCGGCGTGGATCCATGCCGCCGTGGCGGCCGCTCGCGGCCCGTCCCAACCGCGCGCGAGCAGACCAGCGATGAGGCCCGCCAGAACATCGCCTGCGCCGGCCGTTGCGAGCCAAGGCGCGGCGGCATCATAGCAGGCGGCATGCACCGCCACCGATCCGTCGGGGGCGGCGATGACCGTGTCCGGCCCCTTAAGGAGAATCGTCGCCCCTGCCCGCTCGGCTGCGGCCCGCGCCGCATCGATCCGGCTGAACGCCGGTCCGGTCGTCACCGGATCTGCAAGCTGTGCCGCAAGATCGGGAAAAAGCCGTTTGAACTCGCCGCCATGCGGGGTCAGGACCGTTTTCTCGTGCACTGCCTCGAAAAGCTGGTCGGGCGCATCTGCAAAGACCGTCAGCGCATCGGCGTCGAGGACCGAAGGCAACCCCGTTTCCAGTGCCGCCAGCACCCGTGCCCGGCTGCCCGATCCGAGGCCGAGCCCCAACCCCGGCCCGAGGCAGAGGGCCGTTGCCTTGCGCGTTTCGGCAAGGCCAGCGAGACCTGCCGCATCGGGCATTGCCGCGAGCATGACAGCGTCAAGACGCGCGGCATTTTCCGGCAGTGCGGCTTTCGGCACGGCGAGCGTCACCAGACCGGCCCCGATCCGCAGTCCGGCCCGCGCGGCCAGCCGCGCCGCGCCGCCCGCTCCCGGCGGTCCGCCCAGCACCAGAAGCGCGCCGTGACCATATTTATGAGCACCCGCGCGCTTGTCGGGGCTGTCCGGCCGCGCAACCAATTTCGCCAGATCGTCCGGTAAAGCATGTGTCCAGCGCTCCAGCCCGATCGATCGCAGATCGAGCCAGCCGCAATGGTCCGGACCGTGGCCGAGAATCGCGCCCGCCTTGGCCCATGCGAACTGTACGGTCAGATCGGCCACGACGGCCTGCGCGCCGATCACCCGGCCGCTGTCGAGACATAGCCCGCTCGGCGCATCGACCGCGACCACACGTGTGCCCGCTGACCGCGCGTCCGCGATCTTCGCGGGCAGCTCCGCAAACGGGCCGCCCAACGCGCGGGTAAGACCGGTGCCGAACAGCGCGTCCACGATCAGGTCCACGGTCCAGTGGGTACCTTCAAGGTCGGAAAAGCTCTTGATATCGCTACGGTTTTGCCAATCTTCCCGCGCGGCGGCGGCATCGGGCGGCATTTCTGCCGAAGGGTCGGCCTGCACGCAGGTGACGGTCCAGCCGCGCTCCTGCAGACGGGATGCGATCACGAATCCGTCGCCGCCATTGTTCCCCGGACCGCACAGGATCAGCGCGCGAGCGGGTGCGCGTGCAAAGGCGGGCCAGCGGTCGCCGATTGCGGCGACCACGGCCTCCCCCGCGCGGGCCATCAGCCACCCGCCGGAGACAGCACCCGACGCCATCGCCTGCGCTTCCACATCTGCCATCGTGCGCGCGGTCAAGAGCGGAACCCCTTCGCCGTTGGCGGTTGCGGCCATCACGCTCCAGGGTCCGGTCTGCGGCTCAGGCATGGGCGCTCCTTTCCGTTTCGCTCTTTTGTTGGGCAGGCTGCACATATTTTAGGCAATTTCACGGAATCTCCACCCCGCGACCGGCACCACCACTCTCCTGCGATTGCATACCCTTATCCAAGATGCATCAACAGGCCATGTTCGTCAGCCGCCCGTCCGGGGCGGACCAATCAGAGGGGAGCGATCGGATATGAAGAAGATCGAGGCCATCATCAAACCCTTCAAGCTCGACGAGGTGAAGGAAGCACTTCAGGACGTCGGCGTGCAGGGTTTGAGCGTGATCGAAGCCAAGGGTTTCGGCCGCCAGAAAGGCCATACGGAACTGTATCGCGGCGCGGAATATGTCGTGGATTTCCTGCCGAAAGTGAAGATCGAGGTGGTGCTTGCCGCCGATCAGGTCGACGCTGCGGTGGAAGCCATCATCAACGCCGCCAAGACCGGCAAAATCGGGGACGGCAAGATTTTCGTCTCCAGCGTCGAACAGGCCATCCGTATCCGGACCGGCGAAGACGGCCCCGACGCCCTCTGATCCTGAAAATCTAGAACTGCAATTAGGGAAGACCACATGAGCGACCAAGCATCCGTTCTGAAACAACTCAAGGATGACGACATCGAATATGTCGACATCCGGTTCACTGATCCGCGCGGCAAGCTGCAGCACGTGACTGTCATGGCCGACCAGGTCGATGAGGATTTCCTCGAGGAAGGCTTCATGTTCGACGGTTCCTCGATCGCCGGCTGGAAGTCGATCGACAAATCCGACATGAAACTGATGCCCGACTGCGGCTCGGCCTATGTCGACCCGTTCTACGCGGAAAAGACGCTCTGCCTGCACTGCTCGGTGCTGGAGCCCGACACGAACGAACCCTATGACCGCGACCCGCGCGGCACCGCCGAAAAGGCTGAAGCCTACCTGAAGGCATCGGGCATCGGCGACGTGTCCTACTTCGGTCCGGAAGCCGAGTTCTTCCTGTTCGACGATGTGCGTTTCTCGAACACGATGAACAAAGTGTCCTACGAGGTGGATGCAGCCGACGCGGCCTGGAACACCGACACCGAGTACGAGATGGGCAACATGGGCCATCGTCCGGGCGTCAAGGGCGGCTACTTCCCGGTCAACCCGACCGACGCAGCCCAGGACCTGCGCTCCGAGATGCTGTCCACCATGAAGCGCATCGGCATGAAGGTCGACAAGCACCATCACGAGGTGGCCTCCTGCCAGCACGAGCTGGGGCTGATCTTCTCCTCGCTCACCGAGCAGGCCGACCATCTGCAGAAATACAAATATGTCATCCACAACGTGGCGCAGGCCTACGGCAAGTCGGCAACCTTCATGCCGAAGCCGATCGCCGGCGACAACGGCACCGGCATGCATGTGAACATGTCGATCTGGAAGGACGGCAAGCCGCTCTTCGCAGGTGACAAATATGCCGATCTCAGCGACGAGGCGCTCTGGTTCATCGGGGGCATCCTGAAACATGCCAAGGCGCTCAACGCCTTCACCAACCCGTCGACCAACAGCTACAAGCGCCTGATCCCGGGCTTCGAGGCTCCGGTTCTGCGCGCCTACTCCGCCCGCAACCGTTCCGGCTGCGTGCGCATCCCGTGGACGGAAAGCCCGAAAGCCAAGCGCGTCGAAGCCCGTTTCCCCGATCCGTCGGCGAACCCCTACCTCTGCTTCGCGGCCCTGCTGATGGCCGGCCTCGACGGCATCAAGAACAAGATCGACCCGGGCGAGCCGTCGGACAAGGATCTCTACGATCTGCCGCCGGAAGAACTGGCCGATATCCCGACCGTTTGCGCCTCGCTGCGTGAAGCGCTGGAAAGCCTCGAAGACGATATGGACTTCCTGCTGGCCGGCGACGTGTTCACCAAGGACCAGATCGAAGGCTACATGGCCCTCAAATGGGACGAGGTTTTCGCCTTCGAACACACGCCGCACCCGGTCGAGTTCGGCATGTACTATTCCTGCTGACAGGCGGGACATACAGGGGGAAAGGGCGCCGCTTCGGCGCCCTTTTTCTTTGCCCGAAGTCCAGGGCGGCTGGCGCTGCGCCGGTCAGCGGAACGTGTCGGAATAGTGGATCAGGCCCCAACCGTGGAGCGGGCCGTGGACCTTGCGCCAGAGCGCCGAGAAGGCGAACCAGTCCTGCCCCGCGGCCTGTGCCATCTGCCCCAGTGTGAGGCGGCCGTCGGCCAGCGCGATGAGCGGTGCGGTCTCTTTGGGGATGACCAACACCTGCTTGCCGGATTCGTCGGTGATGCGCAGCCTTCCCTTCGTTTGGATCTCGCGGGCCAGTGCCTCCGCCCGCATGCCCTTGAGCCGCGGCCGGAGCGCCGGATCGCCAATGTCGGCCATCGGTGCCGTGCGGCCCTTCGGGGCCAGATAGGCGACATGGGTTTTCAGGTCGCCGCGCAACTGTTCGGCCAGCGTCCATTCCTCTGCCACGCTCAGTCCTTCTCGCGCCTCGGCCAGATTTTTCTCTTCAGGAAGAAGGGGTTCGAGGCTGTACTTGGCTGGCTGTGTGAAAGAAACAAGCTGCAGGTCCGCCTGATCCACCGCCGCCAGCAAGTCCGGGACCGTATAGGGCCGGTCACGCGCGTGCAGCAGAAGGTCGTAGAGCCCCGCATCCGATTGCTTGTGATCGACCAGCAGGCTGTTCATCCGGAACCGGTTGTGCGGCGGCAGGTTCCGGAGGATCCGGCGGGCGGCTCCAACCTTCTCCTCTTCGGGAAAATCCTGTAGCAACCTGTTGAAAAACGGTTGCATTTCGTAGACGCCGCTCCGCCCGTAGGGGGCATAGACCATCATCCCGATCCCGCCATCGGGTGTCAGGGCGCGTGCAAGCGCCCGGAACCCGGCATCCGGGTCCGGCAGGTGGTGGAGCACGCCCGTGCAGTCGATATAGTCGAACGGCCCCATCTCCGGTGCATCGAGAAGCGAGCCGGTGACGAAGTCGATATGGTCTGACAGGCCCCTTATCTCGGCACGCGCCTCCGCGATCCGGCGCGCGGCGCGTGACATGTCCAGATAGGTGATCCGCGGCATGCGGCCCGTATCGGCCATTTTCTGGGCCAGCTGGATCAGCCCGTCGCCGGTGCCGCCCCCGGCCACCAGAATGCGGCGGTCCGTCCGCCAGTCGCCGTGCCCGCCAAAAAGGAAATGGTCCACCTCCACAGGGTCTGACGGCGAACCGGTGATCAGCCTGCGGCGCTCGTCCTCCGGGTCCCGTTCCGGATAGGGGTAGAGTTCATATTGTGTCTCGACGCGATCCATGAGCCTGATATTCCATAAAATTGTCACCGTGCGGGCGCCAATCCATCTTCCCTGCGCGACCCTGTTTACCCTATCCTCATGTCCGGCCGGTTCACTAGGGCCCAAAGGGAGTAACACCATGTTTCTGCAGAAATTGCTTGTCGTGGCTACTGTGGCTGTCGGGGGCCTGATCGCGGGCTGCACCACGGTCGATGTCGCGACCCCGGGCCAGATCCCCACAACCGTCAGTTCCAAATGGGTCATCCGCGATGTTGTCGTGTCGGTGCCGGACGAACTGTCGGTGTCCGAGCAGAACCGGCTCGCACCGGTGGCCGACATTGTCTGGCGCGAAGACCCATTGGGGGACCGGCGCGCACAGGTTGGGCAAATTCTGGAGGATGGCATCCGCGCCGGCACAGCCGACATGAACGGGTCGCAGCCGGTGGTGCTGCGGGCGCAACTCACGAGGTTCCACGCGCTGAGCGACCGGGCACGGCGCTCCACGGGTGGCGTGCACAAGGTCAGCTACTATATCCGGCCCTATGATGCAGCCACCGGCAGGCCGCTCGCCCCAACGTCGCTTCTCCATGCCGACCTGAAAGCCTTTGGCGGAGCCGCGGCCGAAGCGGCCGTTGCACGCGGCGCGACACAGAAACTCCGTATCACGGCGCAGATCGCGCTTGTGACGCGGACATGGATCGGGCGCGGCACCGTTCCGGACCCGCAGGCACTCAATGCGCTGAAAGCCAAGGCAGGTGTTTCGGCGACAGCCGGTGGTGCTGCATCCACAGCCGCAAGCGCAACCGCAGCCGCGGCAACCGGCACGGGCGCAACAGGAGCGACGGCCGGGGCGGATGTCCAGGTGGTTGATCCGGTCCTGATCGACCTCGGCCTTGGTGTGCCGGCCGTCCCGAGCAGCACACCCTCGATCGGGCGCTAGGGCGCAGCTGCTAGGCCGGTTCGGTGGACAGCCAGACCGAACCGGCATCTTCCCGCCAGAAGGGGCGCAGCCCCTCGCGCTGATCCTCGGTCAGGCTATGAACCGGCACCATGAATGTGTGGATCCCGAAGAGGATCGCGCCCGTTTCCGGCAGCCTGTGCAGCGTCTGGCGTTCGACGCGGATGAAATGCGGGCCCGCTGCGGGGACCGGACGGTCCTGTCCCTCCCGCCGCGGTGCGAAGAGATCCGGCGCGCCGTAAAGGTGGTAGTTGGCGCGCCAAAGCGGCCGGTCAGGATGCAGCGCATCGAAGAGCCGGCCGACACGCCGCGCCATATCATCGGCATAGCGGTCGACAGGCGCATGGATCCGCAGCATGGACCGGCCGATTTTCTCGGCCAGTGTCCAGCTTGCCGGAAAACACAAGGTTGCGGCGAGGAGCCGCGCCGCAGCCCCGCCCTGCCCCTCGAGGATCAGAAGATCCTCCTGCACGAGCCGCGCCAACCTGTGGGTCACCGGCCCCGCAGTCGGGACCGTCGCACCATCCGGCCGCCGGATGAAACCATCGCCGATCTGATAGTCCGGTCGTGCCTGCAAAGCAGCCAGCACCATCCTGTCCAACTCGGCCAGCGCGTCTGCCGCCTCCGGCAGATCGGCACAGACCGCGTCGGGCCGGGGTGCGACCAGCCGGTCGCGTTCCGCCATCTGACCGGCAAAGGCATCATCGACCAGAAAGGGCGTCTTTTCCCCAAACGGCTGGATGCCCGGCAACCGCCGTGTCGCGCTGGCCGCCCAGGGCGCGATCGGCAGGATGCTCTGGCAATAGTCGGGCACGGATGGGGTCAGGTCGTCGGGCATGGGGCCTCGGGCTCTTGGTCTTGTTCCCTCCGTCCTACCGCATCACGCCGAGCCGCCTCAAGCCGCAGAGATGGTGGTCAGCCCCCGCCCGGCGCCTCCAGCCCCTTCAGGAGAATCGTGGCCGCGCGCGCCGAAAAGGCCATCGGCAGGTCATAGACGATCCCGAGCCGCATCAGTGCCTTTACGTCCACGTCGTGGGGCATGGGCGACAGCGGATCGACAAAGAAGATGAGCGCATCCATCCGGTCCTCGGCGATCATCGCGCCGATCTGCTGGTCGCCGCCAAGAGGCCCGCTCTTGACTCGCGTGACATCCAGATCCGGCAGCGCCTCCAGCAGCCGCCCGCCCGTCGTCCCGGTGGAGATGATCCGCGCCGGAGCGAGCAGCGCCGCATGGGTTTTTGCCCAGTCGACCAGCCCGTCCTTCCGCGCATCGTGGGCAACGAGCCCGATCGTCAATTGCCGTGTCATTGCTCGTGTCTCCGCTCGATCACCGCGCCGCGCGCGCGGACAAGATATTGCTGTTCCCCTGCGCGCTCTGCCATACTGCTTGATAAGAGCAGAACAGATTCGGGAAAACCCGCCACATGTCACAGGCCGCCATGTCGGACGACGATCTCTTTGCCGGTGCCGCACCGGATCAGGGCTATGACGCCTCCTCCATCGAGGTTCTCGAAGGGCTGGAACCGGTGCGCAAACGGCCGGGCATGTATATCGGCGGCACCGACGAGCGCGCACTGCACCATCTGGTGGCCGAAGTGCTCGACAACAGCATGGACGAGGCCGTGGCCGGCCACGCGACCCGGATCGAGGTCGAACTGCACGGCGATTTCTCGATCTCGATCTCGGACAATGGACGCGGCATTCCGATCGACCCACATCCGAAATTCCCCGACAAATCGGCGCTGGAGGTCATCCTCTGCACGCTTCACGCCGGCGGCAAATTTTCCGGCAAGGCCTACGAGACATCGGGCGGCCTGCACGGGGTCGGAATCTCGGTCGTCAACGCTCTGTCCGATTTCGTCGAGGTCGAGGTGGCGCGCAACAAGGAGCTTTTCCGGCAAAGCTTCTCGCGCGGGATCCCGCAAGGTCCTGTCGAGAAAATCGGACCGACCCAGAACCGGCGCGGCACACGCGTGACCTTCCATCCCGATGCGGAGATCTTCGGCGCCCATGCGCGGCTGAAACCGGCCCGGCTGCTGAAGATGGTCCGCTCGAAGGCCTATCTCTTCTCCGGCGTGGAAATCCGCTGGAAATGTGATCCGGTCTGCCTGAAAGAGGGCGACGAGACACCGGCCCAGGCCACGTTCCATTTCCCCGGCGGGCTGGCCGATTATCTCAACGAGTCGCTGAAAGGCGCGGCCACCTACAGTGACGCGCCCTTCGCGGGTCGTGTCGATTTCTCCGAAAAATTCGGCGCCGGCACACCCGGCCGCGTGGAATGGGCGATCAACTGGACGCCGAGCCGCGACGCATTTGTCTCCTCCTATTGCAACACGGTCCCGACCCCGCAGGGCGGCACGCATGAGGCCGGTTTCTGGGCCGCGATCACCAAGGGCATCCGCGCCTATGGCGAACTGGTCAACAACCGCAAGGCCGGCCAGATCACCCGTGATGATGTGATGTCGGGTGGCTGTGCGATGATCTCCGTCTTCATCCGCGATCCGGAATTTGTCGGCCAGACCAAGGACCGGCTGGCCACAACGGAGGCGCAGCGCCTCGTCGAAAATTCCGTGCGCGACCATTTCGACAACTGGCTGGCATCCGACACGAAATCGGCGGGCGCCATCCTCGACTATCTGGTGCTGAAGTCGGAAGAACGGCTGCGCCGGCGGGCCGAGAAGGAAACCCAGCGCAAATCGGCGACGAAAAAGCTGCGCCTGCCGGGCAAGCTGGCCGACTGTTCCGGCGCGACACGGGACGGGTCGGAACTGTTTCTGGTCGAGGGCGACAGTGCGGGCGGCTCGGCCAAACAGGCCCGCGACCGCAAGACCCAGGCCGTCCTGCCCCTGCGCGGCAAGATCCTGAACGTGCTCGGCGCGTCCGGCTCCAAGATGATGCAGAATCAGGAGCTGAACGACCTCTGTCAGGCGATGGGCGTGCAGATCGGCGCCAAGTTCAATGTCGAGGATCTGCGCTACGACCGTATCATCATCATGACGGATGCCGATGTGGATGGCGCCCATATTGCCGCTCTGCTGATGACCTTCTTCTACACCCAGATGCGCCCGCTCATCGATCAGGGGCATCTCTATCTGGCCGCGCCGCCGCTCTACCGGCTGACGCAGGGCGCGCGCTCGGTCTATGCGGCCGATGAGGCGGAGAAGGACATGTGGCTCGAAAAGGGCTTGGGCGGGCGCGGCAAGATCGACGTCAGCCGCTTCAAGGGTCTGGGCGAGATGAACCCGTCCCAGTTGAAGGAAACCACGATGAACCCCGACAGCCGGACTCTGATCCGCGTCACGATCGACGAGGACGAGCCGGGGGAGACAGGCGATCTGGTGGAACGTCTGATGGGCAAGAAGCCGGAGCTTCGGTTCGCCTATATTCAGGAGAATGCCCAGTTCGTCGAGGAAATCGACGTCTGAGAAACCGGGGGCTTCGTCACCGGAACTGCCGGCACGTCGCCCAAAAAGAAAAGAGCGGTCCGAAAAGTCGGGCCGCTCTTTCTTTTGTCGGACCGGTCGCGGCCTTCCGGCCGCGCCCGGTTTACGACGGTCATTCGATCATTCCGCGACGATGGCGTCGATCCGCTGATCTTTTTCCCACTGGCGCAGGTCGCTGTCGACAACGCCTTTGATCTCGGCCAGCTGCGAAACGGAGAGCGTCGGGCTCACGCCGAGCTGGGCGGCAAGCTGGGCATTGGTCATGGCGAAGGCAGAAGTGCCGGCCAGGGTGACGAAGCCAAGAGTAGCGGCGGTAACGAGCGTTTTCATGTTGTGTCCTTTCAAAGTTCGGTTTCGGTTTTGATGCCGTTGCTGTTCGGCATGACTGGGATTTGGGAAGGTTCAGGACGCTCTGCAACGCTCGGAAATCAGACGATTTTGTGAGGTTCAGCCCCCCTTGAATGTTATCTTGCGGATCATACCAACCACCCGTTTCGCGCCGAGAAGCGGCTGGAAATGCGTTTCAGGTCAGGGACTTGGAGGGACCGACACGCGGACATTTGCGCATCACGCCGCGGGGATGAAACCGGTTTGGATCGGTGTGAATAGACTGATATTTCAGGCTTTCACGGCTCGGTAATGCACCCTTGTGGTGCGCAAACGGAGAATTGCGATTTCGGAAACAGTGCCCCAAGAGCGCCGCGGCATTGTTTTCAGGGCAAACGGGCGCGGATCTCGGGCGAAACGGAGCCCCGAAGGGCCGCTATTCGCCCGCTTCCAGCTCCAGCCACTGTTCTTCCAGCGCCGCCAGCCGCTCCTGCCGCTCCAGAAGCCCTGCACTCGCCTTCTCGAACTTTTCGGGCGCGGTGGAAAACAGGTCCGGATCGGCGAGGAAGGTTTCAAGCTTCTCGATTTCCGCACTGACCCGCGCCATGTCCTTCTCGATCCGGTCAACCTGCTGGCGGTTCACCTTGCGCGCAGCCGTGTCTGACACATCCGGTTTCGGAGTTTGAGCGGTTTTGCGTGGCGCGGGTTTCGGCGCCACCGTCTGCCCGCTGCCGACCGGCCCCGCATCGCCGCGTTGCGCGAGCATATCGGACCAGCCACCGGCATAGACGGTCGCTCGTCCACCGGGCTCCAGCGCCACGGTTGTCGTGGCGACGCGGTCGATGAAGTCGCGGTCGTGGCTCACAAGAAGCACCGTCCCGCCATAGTCGAGCACCAGTTCCTGCAACAGATCAAGCGTCTCCACATCCAGATCGTTGGTCGGCTCATCGAGGATCAGCAGATTGCTTTCGCGCGCCATAAGGCGGGCCAGAAGCAGCCGCGCCTTCTCCCCGCCCGAGAGCGCCGAGACCGGACCGCGCGCCTGTGTCTCGTCAAAGAGGAAATCCTTCAGGTAGCCAACGACGTGGCGCGGCGTGCCGCGCACCATCACCTGATCAGACTTGCCCGACACGCCCAGTTCGGGATCCTGCGCCAGCGTGTCCCAGAGCGATTTGTCCGGATCGAGCGCCGCGCGGTTCTGGTCGAATGTCACCGGCAGCAATCCGGTCCCGATGCGCACGCGCCCGCTGTCCGGCGGTTCGGCTCCGGTCAGGATGTTGAGAAGTGTGGTTTTGCCGCTGCCATTCTCCCCGACGAGCGCCACCGTTTCCCCGCGCATCACGCGGATGGAGAAGTCACGTAGGATCACCTTGGCGCCGAACGCCTTGGTGACATGTTCGGCCTCGGCCACCAGTTTGCCGGAGCCGGGGGCGGCATCGAAGGCCAGCGCGGCCGTCCCGCTGCGGCGCACCTGTGCGGCCCGTTCCGCCCGCATGTCCTGCAGGCGCCGGACGCGGCCCATGTTGCGTTTCCGGCGGGCCGAGATGCCTTCGACCGCCCAGCGGCCCTCGGCCTTGATGAGCCGGTCCAGCTTGTGCCGTTCAAGATCTTCCTCGGCATGGATCTTGTCGCGCCAGTCCTCGAAGGCGGCAAAGCCCTTCTCCATCCGGCGCACCGTGCCGCGGTCGATCCAGAGCGTGGCCTCGGTCAGGTTTTTCAGAAAGGCGCGGTCATGGCTGATCAGGACAAAGGCCGTGCGGGTGTCGCGCAGGAACCCTTCGAGCCAGGAAATGATCCCGATATCGAGATGGTTTGTCGGCTCATCGAGCAGCATCAGATCCACGTCGCGCGACAGGAGCCGTGCCAACGCCGCGCGGCGGCGCTCACCACCCGACGCGGCTGCAGGCGCGATGTCGGGGCTCAGCCGCACGCCCTCCATTGCCATGTCGGCGCGGAAATGATCGGCCGGATCGAGCCCGTCTCGCACATAGTCGCCAAGTGTCCCGTAGGCACTGAAATCGGGGTCCTGTTCCATATAGCCCACGGCCATGCCCGGCCGCAGGAAGCGTGTGCCGGCATCGGGCTCGACCAGTCCGGCCATCACCTTCAGCAGTGTCGACTTGCCGGACCCGTTCCGCCCGACAAGGCAGATGCGGTCTCCGGGATTGATCGACAGGTTCGCGCCGTCGAGCAGCGGGCTGGTGCCGAAACCGAGCGTGATATCGGCGAGGGTCAGGATGGGTGCGGGTGCCATGCGCGGTTCATGCGCGAGGCCGCCAGCAGCGTCAAGGGCAAGCGGGTGCCGTCGGTCTTGCGCGGGGCAGCGGTTTCGACCACTCTCCGACCGACCAAGGAGACTGCCCATGCCCGCGCCCCGTTTCAGCCATACGATCGAGGAAACCTTCGCCCCCCCTGTGATGGAAGCGCGCCGCTGGCTGGCCGAAGCCACGCCCGACCCCGACCAGCCGCTTCTGAACCTGTCGCAAGCCGCGCCGGTCGCGCCGCCGCCACGGGCTTTGCGCGAGGCCATTGCAGAGGCGGCGCTGACAGATGATGCGGCACATCTCTATGGGCCGGTGCTCGGCCTGCCCGACCTGCGGGATGCCGTCGCCGCGCGCTGGACGGAAGTTTACGGCGCACCGGTCTCGCCCGGTCAGGTGGCGATCACCAGCGGCTGCAACGAGGCATTCGCCGCCGCTATTTCGGTCACGGCCGCCCCAGGCGAGGAGGTCATCCTGCCGACGCCCTGGTATTTCAATCACAAGATGTGGCTCGACATGGCCGGCATCCGTGCTCGGCTCCTGCCCTCGGGTGACGGGATGCTGCCCGATCCGGAGGAAGCCGCGGCGCTGATCGGACCGGACACACGCGCCATCGTGCTCGTGACGCCGAACAATCCCACGGGCGCGGAATATCCGGCCGGACTCATCGCGCGTTTCGCCGAACTGGCGCGGTCGCGCGGCCTGCGGCTGATCCTCGACGAGACCTATCGCGATTTCCATTCCGGCGACGGCGCGCCGCATCGCCTGTTCGAAGATCCGGACTGGGGCGATACGGTCATCCAGCTTTACAGTTTTTCCAAGGTCTACCGCCTGACCGGTCACCGTGTCGGGGCGCTGGTGGCGGGCGAACCGGTGCTGGCAGAGGTGGAGAAATTCCTCGATACGGTCACGATCTGCCCCAACCAGCTCGGCCAACGGGCGGCGCTCTACGGATTGCGGCATCTGAGCGGGTTCGTGGCCGATGAGCGGGCCGAGGTTCTGCGCCGCCGCGCGGCCATGGAAGAGGGTTTTTCGGCGCTTGCCGGCTGGCAGCTTCTGGGCTGCGGGGCCTATTTCGCCTACTTGGAACATCCGTTCGATAGCCCGTCGGACACTGTTGCGCAGGCGCTCTTGCGCGACAAGGGCGTGCTTGTGCTGCCCGGCACCATGTTCGCCCCCACCATCGCCAAGGGCGGCGACGGCAGCGCCGAGGCGCAGCTTCGCATCGCCTTTGCCAATGCCGATCTGGGCGGGATCGCCACACTCTTCGACAGGCTGAAGGGATTTGCCGCCTAACTGGCCTTGTTTCCCCCCGATTGTGTGCCTAAAACGCTTGGAACATTGCCCGAAGGGCAGCCTTTCTGACGCAGGGACTTCATTGCATGCTCACCTCCTTCCGCTCGAAGAAATCCAACATTTTCGTCTGGATCCTCATGGGGCTGCTCATCGTCGGTCTGATCGGCTTCGGCGGTCAGGTCGGGTCCGGATTTGGGCCGCAAGCCGTCGCCACCGTGGGTGAGGAAGATGTGACCGCGGACGACTATGTCCGCGCCATGCGGCAGGAACTCAACCGCTTCTCGCAGCAGACCGGCCAGTCGCTGACCATGAGCCAGGCCCGCGCTTTCGGCGTCGACCGGATGGTGCTGGGGCGGCTCGTGAACACGGCCGCGCTCGATGGCGAAAGCACTGCGCGCCAGATCTCTGCGAGCGACGCCACCGTGGCGACAGAGCTGCGCCGGACACCGGCGTTTCAGGGGCTCGACGGCAGTTTCGACAAGGATGCCTACGAGTTTGCGCTCGATCGGCAGAATCTCTCGCCCGCGGAATATGAGGAACTGGTGCGCGACGGGATTGCCCGCGACCTTCTGAACACTGCCGTAAGCGCCGGCATTCGCGTGCCGATGGCCCTGCCCGGCGCGATTGCCGCCTATGTGGGCGAGGAACGCAGCTTCGAGATGGTCCGCCTGTCAGCCGACACGCTTGGGGTCGAGGCCCCCTCGCCCGGCTATGGCGCGCTGCAGGCTTACCATCAGGAAAATGCCGAGCGCTACACCACACCCGCGCAGCGCCAGATCACCGTGGCCTATGTCACGCCGGAACTGATGATCGATCAGGTGGAGATTGCCGAGGAAGACTTGCGCGCGGCCTATGAGGATGCGGGCGAGCGGTACAATACCCCTGAGTTGCGCGCGGTGGATCGGATCGTCTTCGGCACCGCCGAACAGGCGCAGGAGGCCCGTGACAGGATCGATGCCGGCGACGCCGATTTCGATGCGATCGCAGCCGAGCGCGGGCTGAGCGACAGCGATATCGACCTGGGTGACCAGCGGCGCGAAGATCTTGCCCCTGCGGCGGCCCAGGCGGTCTTTGCCGCGACGGACCTTGGCGTGGTCGGCCCCGTCGACAGCAAGCTCGGCCCGGCGCTCTTCCGTGTGAACGCCATTCTCGACGCGCAATCCACACCGTTCGAAGAGGCCCGCGAGGAGTTGCGCCGCGAGGCAGCCCGCGAGATCGCGCTCGACCGGATTGCCGCATTGGCCGAACCGGTGCAGGACCTGATCATTGGCGGGGCGACGCTGGAGGAACTGGCCGAAGAAACCGACCTGACGCTCGAGACGATCAGTTTCGACGAAACCATGGATCAGGGACTGGCAGGCTATGAGGCGTTCCGCGCCGAGGCGCTTGCGGCCGGGATCGGGGAAGACCGTGACGTGCAGGATCTGGGCGATGGCGGCATGTTCGTGCTGCGCGTGGAGGGCGAGACCGACCCCGTCCTGCAGCCGCTCAACACGATCCTGACGCAGGTGATGGAAGACAAATCTGCCGAGGACCGCCGTGCGAAACTGGCAGACATGGCCGAGGAAATCCGGACCGCGCTTGAGGGCGGAGAGACGCTTGCGGATGCGATCGGGGACCGCCCGCTCAGCATCGAGGCGCAGGGCCCTGTCGCGCGCGACACCACCCTGCCCGGCCTGCCGGCCACGCTCGCAGCCGACCTGTTCGAACTGGAGGCCGGCCAATCGATGCTCCTGACGGCGGGAGACGACATCCTGCTCGTGCACCTGACCGACATCATGCCTTTCGATGTCGATACCGAGGATAACGGCCAGTTGCTCGACACATTTCGGGCGCAGATTTCCCGACAGGTATCGGAAGATATGTTCGGCTATTTCGCACAGGCCCTGCAAGCAGAGGCCGGGGTGACGCTCAATCAGGCGCTGCTCGACAATATCAACGCGCAGTTCCCCTGACGATGAGCATCCAGCCCGCCTTTGACGCATTTTCCGCCGGGTTCGAGGCCGGGCGGAACCAGGTCGTCTATACCCGCCTTGTCGCGGATCTCGACACGCCCGTGTCGCTGATGCTGAAACTCGCGCAAGCACGCAAGGACAGTTTCATCCTCGAATCCGTGACCGGAGGCGAGGTGCGCGGCCGCTATTCGGCCATCGGCATGAAGCCGGACCTGATCTGGAAATGTCACGGGACGACCGCATCCATCAACCGCGACGCCCGGTTCGATCCCGACGCGTTTCGCGAGGAAGATGCCGACCCGCTGACTTCGCTCCGCGCGGTGCTGGAGGAAAGCCGCATCGACCTGCCCGCGGATCTGCCGCCCATGGCCGCCGGTCTGTTCGGCTATCTCGGATATGACATGGTGCGGCTGGCGGAAAAATTGCCCGAACCCAATCCCGACCCGCTCGGCCTGCCCGATGCGGTCATGCTGCGCCCGACGGTCATGGTCGTGGTCGACGGGGTGAAGGGCGAGGTCACGGTGATCTCTCCGGCATGGGCCAGTTCCGGCCTGTCGGCGCGCGCGGCCTATGCGCAGGCCGCCGAACGGGTCATGGATGCGGTGCGCGATCTGGACCGGCAGCCGCCTGTGGACACGCGCGACCTGGACGCGGACGGGACGGCACCGTCGCCGGTGTCCAACATGAGCCGCGACAGCTATTTCGAGATGGTCGCGAAGGCCAAGGACTATATCAAGGCGGGGGACATCTTTCAGGTCGTGCCCAGCCAGCGCTGGAAGCGGCCCTTCACCCTGCCGCCCTTCTCGCTCTACCGCGCGCTGCGCCGGACGAACCCGTCGCCCTACATGTTCTTCTTCAATTTCGGCGGGTTCCAGATTGTCGGTGCCAGTCCCGAAATCCTTGTCGAGGTCAAGGGACGCGAGGTCACGATCCGGCCCATCGCGGGCACCCGTCCGCGCGGCAAGACGCCGGAGGAGGATCTGGCGCTCGAAGCCGATCTGCTCGCCGATCCCAAAGAATGTGCCGAACATCTGATGCTGCTCGATCTGGGCCGCAACGATGTGGGCCGCGTGTCGAAGACCGGCACGGTGGACCCCAATGAGCAATTCGTCATCGAGCGCTATTCCCATGTGATGCATATCGTGTCGAACGTGCGCGGCATCCTGCAGGACAAATATGATGCGCTGGCCGCCCTTCTTGCCGGCCTGCCGGCCGGCACCGTGTCAGGCGCGCCCAAGGTCCGCGCGATGGAGATCATCGACGAGCTGGAGCCCGAGAAGCGCGGCGTCTATGGCGGCGGCTGCGGCTATTTTTCGGCCGGCGGCGACATGGATATCTGCATCGCGCTGCGCACGGCGGTCATCAAGGACCAGACGCTCTATATCCAGGCGGGCGGCGGTATCGTACATGACAGCGACCCGGAGGCCGAGTTCCAGGAAACGGTCAACAAGTCGAAGGCCCTGCAACAGGCAGCGGACGAGGCCGGCCTTTTCGTGAGCTTCCGCGGCAACTGACCGGCGGCAGATACAGACATGAAAAAGCCCGCCGGTCCGGCGGGCTTTTGTCGTTCCGGGGCTGCGGCGGTCCGGCGGTCCGGTGTCAGCTCCCCTCCACCTGACGGCGAATGGCAACGCTGACAGGTGCAATTTCGAGCGCCTTCGCCCGGCCGTTCAGGAGCCATGACAGGATCGCATTCACCGTTTCGGGGAATGTGTGGCCGATCACAACCGCGCTGCCGACCTTGGAGGCCTGGAAGGCCGACCGGTCGAGCGCGGCGCCAATTTTTGCCACGTCCAGTTCGTCATCGATGACACGATAGGATTCGATGGCCGGGACACCTTCCACCGCGGCCAGTTCGGCAGCCGAGGTCAAGCCGCCCGCATTGGTGATCAGCGCATGCCCCGTCGGCTTGATATCGGCCAGAACCGATTTGACCAGATCGCGGTTGCGATGCAGCGACCCGCCGGGCTGGTCCATGACGGCAAGCGCACCGGGCACCGTGTCGAGCATGCCCTGCACGACAGCGGCCGTGTCCGCCGGATCGCTGGACGAGGTCAGGCTGTCATAGGGGGTGAAGACCACCACCTCATGCCCCGCCTCGCGATAGGCCATGGCTGCCGCTGCAGCCCCCTCATTGTCGCCCGCAAGCGCGAAGGTAACCGGCACACGCACCGAGAGAAGATCGTCCCGCGCCACACCGTCCGCGCCGACATCGACAAGGATGATCGACAGGACCGGCTTGTCGCCCGGCCCGTCATAGGGCTGCGCGAAAGCCTCGAAGGCTGCGCCGCCGGCATCTGCCAGCACAGGCGCTTCGCTCCCGTCACCGCCCTCTGCCGGTGTATCCGCTTCGGGTGCGGCGTCGGCAGCTTCGGCTTCGGGTGCCGCATCCGCCGCCGGCGTCTCGCCGGTTTCGGCAGGCGCGGCATCACCTGTCTGCGGCAGGGCCGGTGCCGTGTCTGGCACGGCAAGCGCCAGTTCCTGCTCAGCCGGGGCTGGCGTGTCCGCACCGCTCAATTCAGGGTCGGCCCCCGCCAGTTCCGGATCGGCGCTATTCAGCTCGGGATCCGCGCCTGCCAGTTCCGGATCGAACCGCCCGTCCGGCAGCAACAACGGGTTGTCGTCGATCTGCACGTCCGTGGCGGACCCGACAGAAAAATCGCTGCCGCCCACCGGCGCATCCGACACGATGATGATTTCCTCTTTCGGCACACCGACCGTGTCGAGGTCAATCTCCTCTTCCTCGCGGTCAGGCACGATGTCGATCGGCTCTTCAGGCGCCGCATCGGCCAGTTCGGCTTCCGGCTCGGCCGGCGCTTCGGTTGCGGCCGGGGCCAGAGCCACATCGGTCGCCGGTTCGCTTGGCAGTGCTGCCGGCGCACTGTCCCCGCCGCTCGGCGCGGTCAGGCTGCTCTGGCTGTCGCTTGCAGGGGCTTCCGGCGCCTGCGATCCGCCGAGCGGAGCGGCGGGCGCGGCATCACCGGGAAGCGCCGGCGCGCTCGATCCGTCCGAATCCGGCGCACCGCCGACCACGGGGGGCGCAGTGCTCTCTGTTGCGTCGGGCGTCGTGTCGCCAGCATTGGCCGACGCCGTGGGCGCGGCCGGCGCCGGTGCCGTCACTGCGGGTGCGTCCTGCTGCGGCAGACGCGCGCCTTCGGGTGTCTCCGGCGTATCGAGCGGGGCGAGGGATTCGAAGATCGGCGGTGCCGCCACGCGGTCCGATCCGCCGGGGCCGAAAATCGACCAGGCCACCATGCCGATCGCGATCAGGAACCACATGGTGAAGAACCCACGCCAGAACCCGCCTACGCGTTCCACCTTCACATTCGCCATTCGTCAGACCTCGTGCGCTTTTTTGGGGACAGGCGCCCTTGACCCCGAAACCATGATCAGACCATGTATAGCTCGCAAATCCGGCGAGACCACCTTAAAACGGTGAAAATCCATTGAGAGGAACAGCATGCTGCTGTTGATCGATAACTACGACAGTTTCACCTACAATCTGGTGCACTATCTCGGCGATCTTGGGGCGGATGTCCGCGTCTACCGCAATGACGAACTGGACGTGCAGGCCGCGATGGCCCTGCGCCCCGAGGCGATCATGCTGTCGCCCGGGCCCTGCGATCCCGATCAGGCGGGCATCTGCCTTGCGCTGACAGAAGCCGCAGCGGAGACGCGCACGCCGCTCATCGGGGTCTGTCTGGGGCATCAGAGCATCGGCCAGGCTTTCGGCGGCCGCGTTGTGCGCGCGGACCAGATCATGCATGGCAAGATGGGCGAGATCCACCACCGAGGCACAGGCCTGTTCAAAGGCCTGCCCTCGCCCTTCCAGGCGACACGCTACCATTCGCTGGTCGTCGCCCGCGACGGATTGCCCGATGTGCTGGAGGTGACGGCAGAGACGCCCGACGGCACCATCATGGGTCTTCAGCATCGTGACCTGCCGATCCACGGGGTGCAGTTTCACCCCGAATCCATCGCGTCCGAACATGGCCATGCGCTGTTGCGCAACTTCCTCGACACCGTGAAGGAGCCGGCATGAGCGACGGGTTCAAGGCACTGATCGGCGCGGCGGCCGAAGGGCCGCTGTCGCGCGGGGATGCGGAAACCGCTTTCGGGCTGATCATGGAAGGCGAAGCCACGCCGGCACAGATCGGCGGCTTCCTGATGGCGTTGCGGGTGCGCGGCGAAACCGTCGATGAGGTTGCCGCCGCAGCCACCGCGATGCGCGCGCGCTGCGTGCCGGTTCAGGCCCCTGCAGACGCGATGGACATTGTCGGCACGGGCGGCGACGGCAAAGCGACGCTCAATATCTCGACCGCGACCGCCTTTGTGGTGGCGGGCGCCGGGGTGACAGTTGCCAAGCATGGCAACCGCAACCTTTCGTCGAAATCGGGTGCCGCCGATGCGCTGACCGAAATGGGCGTGGACGTAATGGTCCCTGCCCCGGTCGTGGAACGCGCGATCGCGGAAGCCGGCATCGGGTTCATGATGGCCCCGATGCACCATCCCGCAACCCGTCATGTCATGCCGGCGCGGCAGGAACTGGGAACGCGGACGATTTTCAACATTCTCGGCCCGCTGACCAATCCGGCCGGCGTCAAACGGCAGCTGACCGGCGCCTATGACCGGGCGCTCTTGCGGCCGATGGCAGAGACACTCGGCCAGCTTGGGTCCGACCGCGCCTGGCTCGTCCATGGCGGCGACGGGACGGACGAGATTTCTATCGCCGGTGTCACATGGGTTGCGAAACTCGAGGACGGCACCGTGACGGAAGGCGAATTGCATCCCGAGGATGCCGGCCTGCCGGTGCACCTTTTCGACAGCATCCGCGGCGGAACGCCGGCGGAAAATGCCGCGGCCTTCCGCGACCTGCTCGACGGCACCGCCTCGGCCTATCGCGATGCGGTGCTGCTGAATGCCGCCGCCGCACTCGTCGTGGCCGGCCGGACCGGTGATCTGCGCGAAGGCGCCGACATGGCGCGGGAGAGTATCGACAGCGGCCGCGCGAAACAGGCCATCGAAACACTGGCGCGGATCACCAGCGCCGCCTGACCCAATCAAGGACGCCCATGCCCACCATTCTGGACAAGATCAAGGCCTACAAGCTCGAGGATGTCGCCGCCCGCAAGGCCGCACGCCCGCTGGCGGAGGTTGAAGCGGCGGCGCGTGCCGCGTCGCCCGTGCGCGGCTTTGCGGACGCACTCCGAAGGGCGTCGCAGGACGGCTACGGCCTGATCGCGGAAATCAAGAAAGCCAGCCCGTCCAAAGGGTTGATCCGCGCGGATTTCGACCCGCCGGAACTGGCGCGGGCCTATGCGCGCGGCGGCGCCACCTGTCTGTCCGTGCTGACCGACACGCCCTCGTTCCAGGGGGCGGATGCCTATCTGGAAGCCGCCCGTGCGGCTGTAGACCTGCCGGTTCTGCGCAAGGATTTCCTTTACGACACCTATCAGGTGGCCGAGGCGCGTGCGCTTGGCGCGGACTGTATCCTGATCATCATGGCGAGCGTATCGGACACGCAGGCCGCTGAATTGGAGGCGGCGGCCTTCGACTGGGGCATGGATGTGCTGGTGGAGGTGCATGACGCAGCCGAACTGGACCGGGCGCGCGCCCTCAAATCCCCGCTCCTTGGCGTCAACAACCGCGACCTCAACACATTCCACACCACGCTCGATACCTCGCGAAAGTTGGCGGAACTGGCCGATCCGGCACGGATGCTCGTCTCCGAAAGCGGGCTGAACACACCACAGGACCTTGCCGACATGGCCGCCATCGGCGCGCGGATCTTCCTGATCGGGGAAAGCCTGATGCGGCAGGCCGATGTGGAAGCCGCGACCCGCAGTCTCCTCGCCAATCCGGTGCGGGGCGCGGCATGAGCACCTCCGGCCTCACCCATTTCGACGCCGAGGGCAAGGCGCAAATGGTCGATGTGTCCGGCAAGCCCGTGACCGCGCGCGTCGCGGTGGCCGAAGGCGCGGTGCACATGGCGCCGGACACCCTGTCGCTTATCGTCGAAGGTCGTGCAAAGAAGGGCGACGTGCTCGCCGTGGCCCGCCTCGCCGGAATCATGGCGGCGAAAAAAACCCATGACCTGATCCCGCTCTGCCACCCGCTGCCGATCAGCAAGGTGGCGGTCGACCTGCAGCCCGATATGGCGGACAACCGCGTCACGATCCGCGCCGAGGTGCGCACGACCGGCCAGACCGGTGTGGAGATGGAAGCGCTGACAGCGGTGAATATCGCGGCGCTGACCGTCTATGACATGGTGAAGGCCGTCGACAAGGCAATGGTCATTTCCGACATTCGGCTGACCTTGAAAGATGGCGGGAAATCAGGCCGCTACGAGGCAGACTGATGATTTCGGTCGAGGAGGCGAGAGAGCGGATCGCGGCGCTCCTGTCGCCCCTTGAAGCGGAACAGGTGCCGCTGGCCGAGGCCGGCGGGCGCGTGCTCGCCGCGCCGGTCCGCGCCGCCCGCACCCAGCCGCCCTTCCGCACGAGCATCATGGACGGGTATGCAATGCGGTCCGCCGATGCCCGTCCGGGACACACGTTGCCCGTGGTCGGGGAAGCCGCCGCCGGCCGCGCCTTCGACGGATCGGTACCCGCAGGATGCGCGATCCGGATTTTCACCGGCGCACCCGTGCCGGATCCGCTCGACCGCGTCGTCATCCAGGAGGATGTGCGCCGCGACGGCGACCGGATCACCCTCAACAACCGGATCGAGGCGGCCGCCTTCATCCGCCCGGTCGGCGCGGATTTCGAGACGGGCATGGAACTGGGCGCGCCGCGCAGGCTGGGTCCGGCCGACATTGCGCTCATTGCAGCCATGGGCGTCGCCACCCTGCCCTGCATCCGCCAGCCCCGTATCGCGCTGATTGCCACCGGCGACGAACTGGTGATGCCGGGCGCAGAGGTCGGGCCGGACCAGATCGTTGCGTCCAACAGTTTCGGGCTGAAGGCCATGCTGGAAGCCTCCGGCGCCCGCTGCCGCCTGCTGCCCATCGCGCGTGATACGGTCGCGGACCTGCAGGCGGTGCTGCGCCTCGCGGAAGGGTCGGACTTGATCGTCACCATCGGAGGCGCCTCGGTCGGCGACCATGATCTGGTGCAGACCGCTGCCGAGGGCGCCGGCCTGTCGCTCGACTTCTACAAGATCGCGATGCGGCCGGGAAAACCCTTGATGGCCGGCCGGCTCGGGGACGCGACGCTGATCGGCCTGCCCGGCAATCCGGTGTCGGCCATGGTTTGCGGGCAGGTGTTCCTGCGCCCGATGCTCGATGTTCTGGCCGGGCTTGGCCTGCAGCCGATGGACACGCGCACCGCCACGCTGACCCGCCCGATGGGACCGAACGGCCCGCGGGCGCATTTCATGCGCGCCACGGTCGAACGCCGCGCCGACGGGCTCCATGCGACACCGGCGGAGCGGCAGGATTCGGCGCTCCTGTCGGTGCTCAGCGCGAGCAATGCACTCCTCATCCGGCCGCCCCACGATCCGGCGCGTGCATCCGGCGACCCGGTGGAGGTGATGCAGCTTTAACGGGAGTCGTTGACACAAAGCGCGAACTTTTGTAGAACGTGGTGGAACGAAAGGGCGACAAAGGGGCAGTCCATGTTGACGAAGAAGCAGTACGACCTTCTGGCCTTCATCAAGAAGCGGATGGACCGGGACGGGATCCCACCCTCTTTCGATGAGATGAAGGATGCGCTCGACCTGCGCTCCAAATCCGGCATCCACAGGCTGATCACGGCGCTGGAAGAACGGGGATTCATCCGGCGACTCGCCCATCGCGCCCGTGCGATCGAGATTGTCCGCCTGCCTGAAGGTTTGGCGCAGGAGGACGGTTTTGCGCCCCGCGTGATCGACGGCGGCCGCGACCGTGCACCGGAAGCCGACCTCCGCCCCGCGGCGGACGGCTATGCGATCGAACTGCCCGTGATGGGGCGGATCGCCGCCGGAACGCCGATTTCCGCCATTCAGGAGATTTCGCACAATGTGGCCGTGCCAGCCGGCATGCTCGGATCCAGCGGGAAACATTTCGCTCTGGAGGTGAAGGGCGATTCGATGATCGAGGCCGGCATCAACAATGGCGATATCGTCGTCATCCGTGAACAGCCCGATGCCAGCAACGGCGATATCGTCGTCGCCCTGGTGGAGGATGAGGAAGCCACGTTGAAGAGGCTGCGCAAGAACGGATCCGCCATTGCGCTCGAAGCCGCGAACCCGGCCTACGAGACCCGCGTCTATCGCGATGATCAGGTGAAGGTGCAGGGTCGGTTGGTCGGTCTGATCCGGACCTACTGACCGGACTGGAGGACCGAAGGCCCACCGGCCCAGGGGCGCACCCTTTGTGCCGGGTCGGTCCAGCGCAGGTCCGGCCGCTTGTTTGAGCCCCGGAAATAGACCGCAACCGCGCCGCGCTGGTCCAGATCGGATCGACCGATCGCGACGCAGGGGCCATTTTGTGGCGCCGGGCCGGGCAGGATCAGCAGGTGCTGTGCCCGACAGACCGGCTCGAACCCTTCACCCTCGCGCATCAGGACGATCGTCCACGCGCCCGAACGGGCCAGACGAAGCCCTCCATCGCGGGTCCAGCCTGGCCGTTCTGCGGCGGCTTTCAGGTCCGCCGTGTCACCATCCGCCGCAAGCCAGTTCTCGACCGCAAACCGGTCGCCGCGGGCGTCCGACAGGCTGCGCCCTGCTTCGGTCAGAAGGCCCGCCACGCGCCCGGACGGGGCCACGATCAGGTCGGGCCGCGGCGTGAGCAACCAGAGGGCGATACCCGCGGCCGCCACCGGCAAGCCGCCCCAGTTGCGTCGCGCCGCAAGGCAAACCCACAGCCCCCCCGCCGTGACGAGAGCCAGTGCCATGGGCGGTCCGGCCGGCACAGCCGCCACCGCGCCGGGCCAAGACGCCACCGTCGCGGCAATGGCGAGCACCAGGGCAATCCCCTTCCCCATCACCCAGAGCGCAGGCGCCGCCAGCCCGATCGGCGCGAGACAGGCCGCCGCAATCGCGCCCGGCATGATGACACTGCCCATCACCGGAACGGCCAGCATGTTGGCAACAAGCCCGTAGCGCGGCGCGAGATTGAAGTGATAGGCGGCGAACGGTGCGGTCGCGGCACCTGCCACAAGGGCGCTTAGCGCCAGAGCCGCGAGCCAACGGGTCGCAAGCGCCGCCCATCCTTTGGCCGGCCCGAAGCGCCCGCGGACCGCGCCGAAGGCCGCGACCAGCGCCAGCGTGGCTGAAAAGGACATCTGGAAGCCGGCCTCCAGCACCGTTCCGGCAGGACCGAGGCACAGAAGGACCAGCGCCGCGATCGTCACCGACCTGATGGTCAGAGCCGGCCGGTCGAGCATCACGGCCCCGAGCATGATCGCCACCATGACAAACGCCCGCTGTGTCGCCACGTTTCCGCCGGAAAGGCCGAGATAGGCAATCCCGGCCGCGAGCGCGGCAAGTGCCGCAATCTTGCGAACAGGCCAGCGGTCCCCGACCGATGGCAGCATCAGCAGCGCCAGCCGCGCGAGCGCAAACACCAGTCCCGTCAGCATCCCCACATGCAGCCCGGAGATCGCCAGCAAATGCGCTAGGTTCGCTGCTCGCAGATGCGCCACATCGGCCGGATCAAGCTCCGAGCGGTCACCGGTCAGGATCGCGGCGGCAAACCCGCCGCTCCGCCCGTCCATCCGCGACCGGAGTGCACGGGACAGACTGACGCGCCGGACCTCGATCCAAGTCCGCCAGCCGCGCGCGTCGGCAGGTGGATAGCGCAGCACCGGCAGGGGCGCGAAACCGGTGGCCCCTATCTGGCGGAAATAGCTGTAGCGCCGGAAGTCGAAACCGCCGGGTTCCACCGGGCCTTTCGGGGCGGCAAGCCCGGCTTCCATCAACAGTCCCTGGCCCGGCAGCAAGGGCCTGTCAGGCAAATCGCCGCGCATCACGATCCGGACCCGTTCAAGCGGTGGGCCGGCCCATCCGAATAGCGTGACATCCTCCAGCAGCACACGCGGATGGCCACCGGCCGACCGGTCGAGCGCCACGATCCGCCCCGCGACCGGACCATACCAGTCCCTTTCGATCACCGGCGTCGCGATCCGGACGGTTTTCAACGCCCCGAGCCCGAGGCCGCAGACCACTGCCAGCACGAGGAGGACCGGCACCGGCGTCGCCGCACGTTTCCAGCCGAGCCAGACGAGCGAGACGGCACCCGCCGCAGCCCAGAGAGCCGCCATGCGCGGTGTCGGCTCCTGCCAGAGCGCGGCATAGACCGCCATGCCGGCACCGAAGGCGACGATGGCGGCATCCGCCACCTGTCCGGCAGCGCGCGGGCTTTGCCCCGGCTCGGACACGCCTCCCCCTTCCCGGGCCGATGGCCCCTTGTGACCGCGGACCGAAATGGCCTACATACCGGGGCAAATTCTTCCCAATTCTTGGTTTCCGAGAGGTTAATCATGGCTCCGACCGCCGCTGATACCGTCACGCGTTTCGCCCCGTCCCCGACCGGGTTCCTTCATATCGGCGGCGCCCGCACCGCCCTGTTCAACTGGCTCTATGCCCGCCACAATGGCGGCAAGTTCCTGCTGCGGATCGAGGATACGGACCGCGCGCGCTCCACACCGGAGGCCACTGAGGCGATCCTTGACGGCATGCGCTGGCTCGGGCTCGACTGGGACGGGGACGCGATCAGCCAGTTCGGCAACCGCGACCGCCATCAGGCCGTGGCAGAAGATATGGTCGCCCGCGGCACCGCCTATCGCTGCTATGCCACGAAAGAGGAAATCGACGCGTTCCGTGAGGCGGCAAAAGCTGAAGGTCGACCGCCGCTCTTCCGGTCGCCCTGGCGCGATGCCGATCCGGCGACAGCGCCCGATGCGCCTTATGTGGTGCGGCTGAAGGCGCCGCGCGACGGGGAAACCGTCATCCGCGACCGCGTTCAGGGCGACGTCACCTTCCGCAACGAAACGCTCGACGATCTGATCCTCCTGCGCTCGGACGGCACGCCGACCTACCTGCTGGCAGTCGTCGTGGATGATCACGATATGGGTGTGACCCATGTGATCCGCGGTGACGACCATCTGACCAATGCCGCACGGCAGGCGCTCATCTATGCCGGAAATGGCTGGGATGTGCCTGAATTTGCACATATTCCGCTCATCCACGGTCCGGACGGCGCAAAACTGTCGAAACGCCACGGCGCGCTCGGCGTGGACGCCTATCGCGACATGGGCTATCCGGCGGAGGCGATGCGCAACTATCTGGCGCGGCTCGGCTGGTCGCACGGAGATGACGAGTTTTTCACCACCGAACAGGCGATCGGCTGGTTCGATCTGGCGCAGGTCGGCAAATCGCCTGCGCGATTCGACTTCAAGAAGCTGGAAAACCTGTCCGGCCAGCATATCCGCGCGATGGCGAATGACCGGCTTCTGGCCGAGGTCGAAGATTTTATTGCGGTGCAAAACAATCCGCCGCTCACCGATACGCAGCGGGCGCTCTTTCTCTCTGCGATGGACGGGCTGAAGGAACGCTCCAAGACATTCCCGGAACTTCTTGAAATGGCGCACTTCTTCTTGGGTGAGCGCCCCTTTGTGCCGGATGCGAAAGCAGCAGCGATCCTCGATCCGGTATCCCGTGGTATGCTGAACAGATTGACTTCGCGCCTGCGGGATGCTAGCTGGTCCGCAGAGAACCTTCAGGCCGTCACCCGTGACTTCGCCGAGGGGGAAAACCTGAAACTTGGCAAGGTGGCACAGCCACTGCGCGCAGCCCTGACCGGACGCACGGTGTCTCCGAGCGTGTTTGAGGTCATGGAGCTGATCGGACGCGACGAAACCCTCGCCCGACTCGAGGACAGCGCTGTCTGACGCACGGGATGTCAGGCGCTCGGTGGCGGCGCATCCCGCGCTCCGCCGGCGCATCCCACGCGCCGCGCATGCGCATCCCCGGCCAGGGATCAGCGATGAGCAGAGCTGCCGGCAGGCAGGTACGAAGGACAAGGATAGACGATGTCAGAACAGAAAAATGCCAAACTCGACCTGAAGGGCCAGACCTTCGAACTGCCGTTGAAGAGCCCGACACTCGGACCCGATGTCGTCGATATCCGCAAACTCTATGCCGAAGCCGACGTGTTCACCTACGATCCGGGCTTCACCTCCACCGCCTCCTGCGAAAGCTCGATCACCTATATTGACGGTGGCAAGGGCGAGCTGCTCTATCGCGGCTACCCGATCGACCAGCTGGCCGAAAAATCCCACTTCCTCGAGGTGTGCTTCCTGCTGCTTTACGGCGAGCTGCCGACCGCGACCGAACTGACCGATTTCGAGACCCGCGTCACCCGTCACACGATGCTCCACGAGCAGATGACGAATTTCTTCCGCGGTTTCCGCCGCGACGCACACCCGATGGCCATCGTCTGCGGCGTTGTCGGCGCCATGTCGGCCTTCTACCATGACAGCACCGATATTTCCGATCCGTGGCAGCGCGAAGTGGCCACCATCCGGCTGATCGCCAAACTGCCGACGATCGTGGCCTGGGCCTACAAATACCATGTCGGCCAGCCCTTCGTTTATCCGCGCAACGATCTCGACTATGCGTCGAACTTCCTGCACATGTGTTTCTCGGTCCCGGCCGAGGAGTATAATGTCGACCCGATCCTGTCGCGCGCGATGGACCGGATATTCACCCTCCACGCAGATCACGAGCAGAATGCCTCGACTTCCACGGTGCGGCTCGCGGGCTCCTCGGGTGCCAACCCGTTCGCCTGTATTGCGGCCGGTGTCGCCTGCCTCTGGGGCCCTGCGCATGGCGGCGCGAACGAAGCCTGCCTGCGCATGCTGCGCGAAATCGGCTCGGTCGACCGCATCCCCGAATTCATCGAGCGCGCGCATGACAAGAACGACCCGTTCCGCCTGATGGGCTTCGGGCACCGGGTCTACAAGAATTACGACCCGCGCGCGAAAGTGATGCAGGAAACCGCCAAGGAAGTGCTCGAATTGCTCGGGGTGGAAGACAATCCGACCCTGCAGGTGGCACAGGAGCTGGAACGGATCGCCCTGTCCGACCAGTATTTCATCGACAAGAAACTCTACCCGAATGTGGATTTCTATTCCGGCATCATCCTCGATGCGATGGGCTTCCCGACCTCGATGTTCACGCCGATCTTCGCGCTCGCGCGCACCGTCGGCTGGATTTCCCAGTGGAAGGAAATGCTGGAGGATCCGACGCAGAAGATCGGTCGCCCGCGCCAGCTCTATACGGGCGCCGCGCATCGCGACTATGTCGACGTCGAAAAACGCTGATATCAGGACGGGCGCCGGGGCAATCCGGCGCCCGTTTTCCATCCGATGAGCAAGAGCCTGAAACGTGTGATCGCCGATGCCGAAGCGCGGGGCCTGCAGATCGAGGTCCTGCGGATGGACGACGGCACCCTGACGGCGCAGGCCGCCGCCGATGCGGTGGGCACGACGCCTGCACAGATCGTGAAGTCGATCATCTTCCGCGATGCGGCGACCGACGAGCATGTGCTCTTCCTGACCGCGGGCCACAACCGCGTCTGTCCCGACAGGGCCGCGCAAGTCGCGGGAATCGACCTTGCCAAGGCCGATGCGGCCAGCATCCGACGGGTGACCGGGTTTGCGATTGGCGGCGTGTCGCCGCTCGGCCATCTGACGCCGATCCGGACCTATCTCGACCCGGATATCCTGAACTTCGACACGGTCTGGGCCGCGGCCGGCACGCCGCACCATCTGTTCGAGATCGCACCGGACGCCCTCCAGAAGGCCACGGGCGCGACCACGGCGGCCTTTACGGTCTGATCTGGTCCAGCACGCTGCGCGCCGCGCGGCGCCCGGGCGGCAGATCACCCTGCCCCAGCAACGTCATCGACGTGGCAAATGCCGCTTTCTGGGCGGCCATCGCGTCCGGATCGTCCAGGAGCGCGGCCACGCCGCCTGCCAGCGCCGCCGGCGTGCAGTCCTCCAGCAGATATTCCGGCACGATGCGGCTGTCGGTCAGGATGTTGACGAGCGTGACCGTGTCGAGCTTCACCAGCCTGCGGGCGAGAAACTGCGAGAACTTCGCCCCACGATAGGCAATCACCATCGGCGTGCTGGCGGCCGCCAGTTCCAAGGACACGGTGCCCGAGGCCGCAAGCGCCAGATCGGCCGCGGCAAAGCAGGCCCGCTTGCGGGCAAGCGCGGCCTCGGCCGGCAAATCGCCCGGCTCAAGGAGCCGGACGGACAGGCCGCTTCCCGCGATCATGTCGCGCAAGGTTTCGGCCTGCGGCCCGACGGTCTGCATGAGCAGTTGCACGTCCGGCCGGTCGGCCTGCACCTGTCCGGCGGCCTGCAAGAAATCGGGGCCGAGCCGGAACACTTCCCCGCCGCGGCTTCCCGGCAGAAGCAGCAGCAACGGTCCGTCGCCGGGCGCAAATTCAGCGCGGAACCTGTCGATATCGGCGGCGCTTGGCTGCGGTTCCGTCACGACCGGATGCCCGACGAAATCGCAGGTCAAGCCCGCGGCTTCCATATAGGGCGGCTCAAAGGGCAGCAGGGCCAGCACATGGTCCACGACCTTCGCCATCTTGGCAGCGCGACCGGGCCGCCAGGCCCAGACCGAGGGCGCGACATAGTGGATCACCTTCAGGTCCGGCAGCTGTTGTCGCGCCCGCCGTGCGACCCGCAGCGTGAAATCGGGACTGTCGATGGTGACGAGCGCGTCGGGCCGTGCCGCCACAACCGCCTCAGCCGTCTCGCGGATCCGGCGCAAGAGGAGCGGCAGGCGCGGCAGCACCTCGGCCACACCCATCACCGACAGATCCTCCATCGGGAAGCGGCTCTCCAGCCCCTCGGCGGCCATTTCCGGCCCGCCAACCCCATCCACCTGTGGCGGTGCGCCAAGCTCGTCACGCAGGCCGGACAGAAGCGCCGCGCCCAGCCGGTCGCCCGACGGTTCGCCGGCGATCAGGAAAAATTTCGGATCTGCCGCCGTCATGGCGAGGGATCGGCCGGTCGCGCCCAGAGAAAGAGCCCGTGGCGGTCTGCCTCGGCAACCGTCTCGTCGAGACCGAGGATGAGCACGCTGTCGGCCTGCACTACAACGCCTGCCAGCCCGGCCGTGGCCGCATGGGTCATCGTATCGGGACCGATCGCGGGCAAGTCGACGCGCCAGTCCTGCCCCTGTTTCGGCGCCTTCAGCAGCACGCCGCGGCTGCCTTTCGGGTCGGGCCGGAAGCGGGCGCCGGTCTTGGCCACGAAATCGAGCATCTGGTCGGTGCCCTGAATGGATTCGGTGGCAAGGCAGATGCCCTGCGCCACCACGGCCCCCTGCCCGACATCGACCTCGCCAAGGGCGGCCACGATCTGGGCCGCACGGGCGGCATCGCTGCGGTCGTCCGGTCCGGGCTTGGCTTGGGTATAGACGCCCTCGCGTGCAATCAGGTTGGCGAGCATCGCATGGGGAGCGATCACCTTCATCCCTTCCGCCTCGAAAATGCCCGCGATCGCGCGGAGCGTTTCGTCATCCCCCTTTTTCAGGGCGGGCAGCACGGTCGCGGCGAGCTTCACGCCCTTCATGTCGAACCTCAGCGGGTTCAGTTTCGGGCGCACCATGCCGCCCGCGAAGGACACGGCGGTGCAACCCGCTTTCTTGAGATCGGCAAAGAGCCGGCCCGCCTTCTCGAAAACCGCATGGATGGTCGGGTGTTCGCCGGCCCAGTCCACCTCGATTCCTTCAAAGGTCACCACACGGTAGTTGAGGCCCTGCCTGCGGCATTCCTCCGCCACCATGCGCGGCAGGACCCCGGCACCCGATATGATGCCGAGACCGCCAAACAGTTCGGGCGGCGGGAAGGTCGGGGCATCGCTCTGGTCAGCCATGGCCAGCTGTCAGTCCGGCACCGTCAGGTGGCGCGCCGTGTCCGACAGGATGAATTGCGTCACCTCGACCACGAGCGGATTGTCGGCCCGGGCCTCGGCCACCTTACGGGCGCGGTCCTGCACCGTGCCCTCTCCGGAGAAGATCTCCGAATAGGCGGCGCGGAGCCCGTTGATCTGGTCCTTGGGCGCGCCCTTGCGCTTCAGTCCGACAAGGTTGAGCCCGGCCAGCGCGCCCCGATTGCCGGTCGCCATGCCGAACGGGATCAGATCGGCGACGAGGCCGGTCTTGCCGCCCACCATAGCGCCCCGCCCGATCCGGCAGAACTGGTGGACGCCCGCCTGTCCGCCGATGATCACGTCGTCCTCGACCGTCACATGGCCCGACACGGAGGTGTGGTTCGCAACCACAAGCCGGTTGCCGAGCATACAGTCATGCCCGACATGGACACCCATCATGTAAAGGCTGTCATCCCCGACACGGGTCAGACCGCCGCCGCCTTCTGTGCCGGGGTTCATCGTCACATGCTCGCGGATCATGTTGCGCGCGCCGATCTCCAGCCGGGTCTTCTCGCCGCGGAATTTCAGATCCTGCGGCTGGTGCCCGATCGAAGCGAAGGGCCAGATGCGGGTCTTCTCGCCCACGCTGGTATCGCCGGCCACAACGACATGGCTGATCAGTTCCACACCGTCGGCCAGAACCACCTGCGGCC
Source organism: Oceanomicrobium pacificus (assembly GCF_009833495.1). Taxonomy (GTDB): domain Bacteria; phylum Pseudomonadota; class Alphaproteobacteria; order Rhodobacterales; family Rhodobacteraceae; genus Oceanomicrobium; species Oceanomicrobium pacificus. Next base: position 760,941 of record NZ_WUWG01000003.1, read on the forward strand.
CGACATGGCAATAGGGGCCGATCACAACGCCCGCGCCGATGCGCGCGCCTTCCTCGACGATGGCGGTCGGATGGATCTGCGCCGTCTGGTCGATGCTCATGGCAGGTCTCCCTCAGGCGCCGTCCGGCGGCGCGATCATGGCGGAAAATTCAGCCTCGGCGACGACCTTGCCATCAACCATGCCCTCGCCCCAGAATTTCCAGACCTTGCCGCGGCCGCGCACCACTTTCACATGCAGCTCCAGCTGGTCGCCGGGGCTCACGATCTGGCGGAACTTGGTCTTCTCCAGCGTCATGAAATAGACCAGCATATCGCTGTCGATCAGGTCGAGCGACTTGACCACCAGCACGGCCGCCGTCTGTGCCATCGCCTCGACGATGGTCACTCCTGGCATCACCGGGCGGGCCGGGAAATGGCCCTCGAAATGCGGCTCGTTCACCGTGACATTCTTGATCCCGACAGCACTCTCATTGACCTTGATGTCACGCACCTTGTCGATGAACAGGAACGGGTAGCGGTGCGGGATCATCCGCTTGATCTCAAGAATGTCGGCGCTCGGCAGCGCCGTGTCGGTTGTCTGTTCAGACATGGGGTCCGTCCTCGTTCTGAATCCTCTGGCGGGGCGGCCGGGCCGCCTGCCTCATGGGTCGGTTATATCGGAAATATCCGTGAAGGCGAGATCGAGTCGCTCGATCACCTCCTGCGTCACGTTGAGCCTGCGGTCCGACAGGATGAGCGCGCTTTGCTCCATGATCGCCAGTGCGCCGCGCTCGACCATCACCGCCTGCAGAACCGGCGCCGTGCGCACCAGAAAATTGCGCCGCAGCCCGTCATATTTCTCCAGGAGTGCGTCGGCCTTGCCCTCCTGGGCCTCGCGCGCCGCCACGACCTTGCGGTCGAACGCATCCGCGAGCGCGCGGAACTCGTCCTTCGTGACCGTGTCGCGCAGGTCCGTCAGCCGCTGTTCCTCGCGCTCGAACTCGCGCTCCAGATTGCGACTCTCGGCCCGCAGGCTGTCGGCCTCTTCCTCCTGCAGGCGCAGGATCTCGCGCCCGATGACGCTGTCGGTCAGGAGCCGGTCCTGATTGATGACAAGGATCGCCGGGTTCGACGGCATTGCGCCAATGGGCGCCGTTGCGCCGCTGGTGGGCGCACCCAAGGGGGCCGCGGTGCCCGCAGTTCCCTCCTGCGCCGTCGCCGGCGGTGCCCCAGCCCCGCCAAGGAGCAGGGCCAGCACCGCCGCGGGGCCTATGCCGCGAAACCCGATCATGTGCAAACTATGTCAGAAGCGGGTGCCGATGGAAAAGCGGAACTTCTCCAACACGTCGGTATCCTCGAACTGGATCGGATAGGCCCAGTCGAAGCGCAGAGGGCCGATCGGCGTTTCCCAGAAGAGGCTGACACCGGCCGCGGAGCGCAGACGGAACTTGTCGTCGATCTCCCCCGAGGCGCCCGGCACGACATTGTCGAGCGACCAGAGCGAGCCGGCTTCCGCAAAGACGCCGCCATAGATGCCCCACTCGGGCGGCAGGCCGATGGGGAAGCTGCCCTGGAACCGCGCCATTGCGTAACTGTTGCCGCCAAGGCTGTCGTCAATATCCCCGCCCGTGGCAGAGCAGGCCGAACAGACATCGCGCGGACCGACTCCGGACCGGGCGAAGCCGCGGAACGTGTCACCGCCAAGGAAGAACCGGTCGATGACACGGGTGTTGCCCTTGAAGGTGGTCAGGTAGCCGCCCTCCAGCTCGCCCGAGACGATCAGTTCCTCGTCAAAGAAGCTGCGGAAGACACGCGCGCGCGCCACCGTCTTGGAATAGGACGTATCCCCGCCGACGCCTGACAGGTCCTGATTGAGCACGAAGATGAAGCCCGCGGTCGGATCCACGACCGAGTTCCGGCGGTCATAGGCATAGGTGAAGCCGATGGCCGAGGTGGACAGTTCGCCCACATCCGCCGCGATGATCGGCGAGACATTGTCCCCGATCTCCGAAATCTCGTCGCTCGATCCGCGATAGCGCAGCGTCAGGCGCCCGTTTTCCGACACGGGGAAACCGATCCGCGGCTCGAAGCCGATATTCTTCGTCTGATAGGAGGATTCCGTCCGCGAGAAGTCGCGGTAGTAGATATCGAAACCGCCAAGCAGATCGCGATCCAGAAGCGCCGGTTCGGTGAAGCTGAACGAGGCCGTCGTCAGGTCGGTCGATTTCCCGAGCAGCACGGACACGGTCTGGCCGCGGCCAAGGAAGTTGCGTTCGGTCAGTTCGATCGTGCCCGCGATTCCTTCCTGCGTGTCATAGGACAGGCCGAAGGACAGGCTGCCGGTCGGTGCTTCCTCGACCTCCACATCGATCACGGCGCGGTTGGGTGCCGAGCCTTCCTCGACCCGCACTGCAACATTGCCGAAATAGCCCAGCCCGCGGATCCGGTCCTCCCCGCGGCGCAGGGCGCGGGAGTTGAACGCATCGCCTTCGGCAAACTCGAACTGCCGCCGGACCACGCGGTCAAGCGTGTTGGTGTTGCCGCGAATGTCGATCCGCTCGATGAAGACGCGCGGGCCCTCGAACAGCTCAAACACGATGTCGATGGTGCGGTTGTTGGCGTTTTTCTGCACGCGCGGACGCACGTCGACGAAAGCAAACCCTTTCTGACCGGCGAGGAACGCCATCCGCTCGATGATCTGCTCAACGTCCTTCGACGAGTAGACGTCACCGGAGCGCACGTCGATCAGCTTCTCGAATTCGGTCGGATCGAGGCGCGGATTGTCTGCGGCAACGCCGATGCGCCCGAACCGGTAGACCGGCCCCTCATAGAGGTTGAAGGCCACGAAGAATCCGTCCCGCTCACGCGACATTTCCGCGGTCGCGGACCGGACCTGGAAATCGGCATGGCCGCGTTCAAGGTAGAAGTCCCGCAGCAGCTGCTTGTCGAATTCCAGCCGGTCACGGTCATATGTGTCGGACTGGACGATGAAGCTGAGCAGCCCCGCCTGAGAGGTCTCGATCACGCGCCGCAGGCGGCGGTCGGAATATTTCTCGTTGCCCACGAAGGAGATTTTCTGGATCTCGGTCGTGTCGCCCTCGAACACCTCGAAGACCAGATCGACGCGATTGTCGGGGCGCTGGATGATGACCGGACGCACCTGCGCGGTGAAGCGGCCGCCGGCTGCATAGGCCGCGACGATGGCGGCGACATCGGCTTCGGCTGCGGCGCGGTTGAAGGGCTGGCGCGGGCGCAGGCGGATGACCGATTGCAACTGCTCATCGTCGATGCGCTTGTTGCCCTCGAATGCGATGCGGTTGATCGTCGGGTTCTCTGTCACCTGAATGACGAGGCTGTTGCCTTGCGGGACGATGTCGACCGACTCGAACAGGCCGGTCTCGAAGAGACGGCGGACGGCGGCGTTGATCTCATCCCCGCCGACCGGAACATTGACCGGTATACCGGCAAAGGACCGGATCGTTGCCGCCTCGATCCGCTGGTTGCCGCTGACCTGAATGGAGCCAAATGACCGTGCGCCCTGAGCAAATGCAGCACCGCCGGTGCCGTCCGGAAGGGGCACAGAAACACCTGCCAGTGCCACGCCGATGCCCAACACAGCTGCCCGGATGATCCGGCCGCCCAGGTTCAGAAATGCCATTCTGCCTGCCCCTTGTCCCTGCTCGCCTATTTGTTGGCGCTATATATAGCGTATTTTATACGCCGTGTCACAATCTCATGATGTCGTTATACGTCGCAAACAGCATCAGCAACAATACCATTGCCAAGCCTATCGACATGGCCACCTGCAGCCAGCGGTCGCTCGCGGGTTTGCCGCGGATTGCCTCATAGGCGAACATGACTAGATGCCCGCCGTCGAGCACCGGCACCGGAAAGAGGTTCAGCAGCCCGATGGCCGTCGACAGGACCGCGATCAGGTTGATGAAGCTGAGGAGCCCCTGACTGGCGGTCTCCCCCGAAATCTGCGCGATCCCGATGGGGCCTTGTAGGTTTTCCGGGCCGAGATCACCGGTGATCATGGCCTTCAGGCCGGTGAGCGAGGAAGTGATGACGAGCCAGACCCGTTCCACCCCGAGGCCGAGCGCCCGAAGCGGGTTCGGCCGTTCGGTCGCAGGCGCGAAGGCCAGCCCGCCCGACACGCCGATCATCACGCGTTTCTCGAACCCGCCCTCACCGTCGCCGGTATCGCGGAGCTCGGGCGCGATGGTCAGGTCGAGCGTTTCACCTGCGCGGTCGACCCGCAGGCCGAGCGGCGCCCCTTCGGACGCCATGACGATCTGGCGCAGGTCTTCGAACCGCACCAGATCGGTGCCGCCTGCCGACAGGATCACGTCACCCGGCTCCAGCCCGGCCCGGCTCGCGGGCGACAGGGGCTCCACTCCATAGACGATCGGCGGCAGAAGATAGGGGGCGGTGACATCGACCAGATCGCCGTCGCGGCGCACGGTCAGATCCATCGGGCCGGCCTCCGCCATTCCGTCCACGATGGTCAGAAGCTCGGTATAGTCGGCGACATCCGTGCCTTCGGCGGCAACGATCTCGTCCCCGACCTGCAATTCATTCACCTGCCCCGGCAGCGCGACAATCTCGCCTACGACGATACCCGGCTTTGCGACTCCCTGCACAAGGATGAGGCCCGCAAAGACAATCGCGGCAAGGATGAAGTTGAAGACCGGTCCGGCAAGAACCGTCAGGGCGCGGCGCCCGACGCTCGCACCGTGGAAGCTGGCGGCCCGTTCCTCGGGCGACAGTTGCTCGAGTGCGTCGGGGTCGGCGCGGCTCGACCCATCGGCGTCGCCCGCGAATTTCACATAGCCGCCGAGCGGCAGGGCCGCGACCTGCCAGACCGTGCCGCGCCGGTCGGTCCGCCGCCAGAGCACGGGGCCGAACCCCATCGAGAAAATGTCGGCCTTGATCCCGCACCAACGCCCGACGATGTAATGGCCATATTCGTGCACGAAGACGACGATCCCGAGCACGACGATGAACGGCAGCACCACCGACAGGAAGGGGCCGATCACGGGCAAGGCAGCTATCAGGTCCATCAGGCCTCCGAAACGGTTGGGACCGCGCCGGTTTCACCCAGCGGTTCCGTGGCGCGGGCGAGCGCATCGGCCCGTTGCACCGCGGCCAGATCGTAGCTGGCCAGATTGATCTCGCGATGCGTATCGAGCGCATCCATCACGCCTTCCACATGGGCCGCCATGGCCAGGAAGTCAATTTCGCCGGCAATGAACAGGTCTAGCGCGACCTCTTTCGCCGCGTTGAGCACGGCCCCGTGCAGACCGCCGCGCGCCATCGCCCGGCGCGCCAGACGGAGCGCGGGGAACCGGTCCGGATCCTCGGGTTCGAAATCGAGGCGCGAAAGGGTCGCGAAATCGAGCCGCTCGACCGGCAGGTCGATCCGTTCGGGCCAGTTGAGCGCAAAGCCGATTGCGCCGCGCATATCCGGCGCACCGAGTTGCGCCATGATCGCGCCGTCACGATATTCCACCATCGAATGGATGATGGATTGCGGGTGGACAACCACCTCCACCTGCTCCGGTGAAACGCCGAAAAGCTGATGCGTTTCAATGACCTCCAGCGCCTTGTTGAACATGGTGGCGCTGTCGATCGTGATCCGTTGGCCCATATCCCAGTTGGGGTGGCAGAGCGCCTCGTCAAGCGTCGCCTTGGCCATCTGCGCGCGGGACCATGTGCGGAACGGACCGCCGGAGGCCGTCAGGATGATCCGCGATACTTCGGACAGGCGTTCACCGCGAAGCGCCTGAAAAATCGCACTATGCTCGCTGTCGACCGGCAGGAGCGTGCAGCCCGACGCGGCACAGACCTGCTTCAGGAGCGCACCGGCACAGACAAGCGATTCCTTGTTGGCGAGCGCCAATGTGCCAGTATTTGCCGCTGCGGCGAGCGTCGGGGCGAGCCCTGCGGCGCCGACGATGGCAGAGAGAGTCCAGTCTGTCGGACGCGCGGCGGCCTCGGTAAGTGCATCAGACCCGGCCGCGACCTCGATTCCGCTGCCCTTGAGCGCTTCGGCCAGCGCCGCCCCCTGCCCCGCATCAGCAGTGACCGCGATCCGCGCCTTCAGCGCCTTTGCCTGGCACGCCAGTTCAGGGATGTTCGACGCGCCGGAGACGAGTTCAACCTCGGGGCGCTCCGCTTCGGGTAGACGCATCAGAAGATCGAACGCATTGCGCCCGATCGATCCGGTCGCGCCCAATATGCTGATCCGACGCATCTTCAGTTGCCGAAGACACCGGCGACAACACCGGTCATACCGCACAAAAGCGAAGCCGCCATCAATCCGTCCAGCCGGTCCAGAAGGCCGCCATGTCCGGGCATGATCTGGCCGCTATCCTTGATACCGCGCACCCGTTTGACATGGCTTTCCAGAAGGTCCCCGGCCTGGCTGACCATCGCGGTCACAAGGCCCAACAGGACCAGCGGGAAGAGCAGAACACCCTCGATCAGCGGTGCCATGATGGCCGCAACGAGCATCGCCAGCACCCAGCCGCCGATCGCGCCCGACCATGTCTTCTTCGGGCTGACCGCGGGCCAGAGCTTCGGCCCCCCGAATATCCGCCCGGCAAAATAGCCGCCGACATCCGCTGCAACCACCGTCAGCACCAGCCAGAGGATCAGCGTGAACCCGTCGTCGCTGTCGGACCGCAGGAGTGCCAGCCCCGCCATTGCGAGCGCGATATAGGCCAGGCCGGCAAAGGACCAGACCGGCCAGCGCCGGTCGACAAGCAGCATCGATGCGCCGCCCGCAAATACAGTCAGAAGCCCCGCCATCGGGCCGATCAGATCGGCCGCGACAACCGTGGCTGCGGCAGTCAGGATGCCGATGAGCATCGCAGGTGCCGCAATGGCGCTGTCCGTATCGAACATGCGGCGATACTCGATCTGCATCAGCGCCGCACCGGCCGCCAGCAGGACCGTGCTGAATGGCGCGCCGAGATAGAACACGCCGAGCGCCACGAGCCCAAGGCCGACGCCCGAGGCCGTACGGACACCCAGATCGGCAAATTTCGACGTGTCGGACGGGCCGTTCGTCATCCGACCACGGCTCCGAAGCGGCGTTCGCGCTGGCGGAACCGGTCCAGACAGGCCGCCAGATCGTCAGGCGTAAAATCGGGCCAGCACGTGTCGACGAACACATATTCCGAATAGGCCGCCTGCCAGAGCAGGAAGTTGGAGATGCGGTTCTCCCCCGACGTGCGGATCACCAGATCCGGGTCCGGCAGGCCGGCCGTGTCGAGATAGCCGGCAAACCGGTCCTCGGTCACATCTTCGGCGCGGAGCTTGCCGACCGCCACGTCCTGTGCCACGCGGCCCGCCGCGCGGGCCAGCTCGGCCCGCCCGCCATAGTTGAGCGCGACCGTCAGTTGCAGCCCGTCATTGGCTTCGGTCCGTTCTTCCAGCCCCAGCATGAGGCGCTGCAGGTCCTCATCCAGCCGTTCCCGGCCGCCGATGAAGCGGACCCGCACATTGTTCGACATGAGCTTGGCGGATTCCTTGGTGATATAGCGGCGGAGCAGGTTCATCAGTCCCGTGACCTCCGCCTCGGCCCGCTTCCAGTTCTCGGTCGAGAAGGCGAAAATCGTGAGATAGGTGATGCCGAGACCCGGCGCGGCCTTTACAAGATCACGCACCGATTCCACGCCCTTGCGATGGCCGGCGAGCCGCGGCAGACCGCGGCGCGTGGCCCAGCGGCCATTGCCATCCATGATGATCGCCACATGTTGTGGCGTATCCGGCGTGAATTCGGTTGTCGCGTTCATCCTGCCCTGCCCCTCGGACCCATTCAGACCAAATCAGACCTGCATAATTTCTTCTTGTTTTGCTTCCAGAACCTTATCGACTTCGGCGATTTTCTTGTCCGTCAGCTCCTGGATCTCGTCGGACCAGAGCTTCACATCATCCTCGCTCATGCCGTCATTCTTCAGCTTCTTGAGCTGGTCCATCCCGTCCCGGCGCACATTGCGGATCGCGATCCGGGCACTTTCGGCATATTGCCCGCCCAGTTTGGCCATTTCACGGCGGCGCTCTTCGTTCAGTTCCGGGATCGGAAGCCGCAGGATCGTGCCGTCCATCACCGGGTTGATGCCAAGGCCGCTGTTGCGGATCGCCTTGTCGACCGCATTGACCAGCCCCTTGTCCCAGACATTGACCACCACCATACGCGGCTCGGGCACATTGATCGTGGCGCACTGGTTGAGCGGCATGGAACTGCCATAGGCGTCCACCATCACCGGATCGAGCATGGAGGCCGATGCACGGCCGGTCCGCAGGGACGCGAACTCCCCGCGCAGCGCCGACAGTGCGCCGGACATGCGTTTTTCCAGTGCGTCGAGATCGATTTCCTCGTCCATCTTCCGTCTCCTTCCCCGGTTTTCCCGGGCTATCTGTTTGTCAGCTCGGTTCCACGACCGTGTAGCGGCCCTTGCCGTTCAGCACACCCACGAGCCCGTTCGGCTCGTCGAGCGAAAAGACCACGATCGGCAGCGCATTGTCGCGCGCCAGCGCGATGGCGGATGCGTCCATCACCTTCAGGTTTTTCTGCAAGACTTCGTCGTAAGTCACTCGTTCATAACGCTTTGCATCCGGATTGGTTTTGGGGTCGCTGTCATAGATCCCGTCAACCTGCGTGCCCTTGAAGATCACTTCGCAATCCATTTCGGACGCGCGCAGCGTGGCGGCCGTGTCGGTCGTGAAATAGGGGTTGCCGGTGCCGGCGGCGAAAACGCAGACGCGCCCTTTCTCCAGGTGGCGGACCGCGCGGCGGCGGATATAGGGTTCGCAGATCTGGTCCATCGGAATGGCCGAGATCACACGGGTGAAGATGCCCAGATCCTCAAGCGCGGACTGCATGCCGAGCGCGTTCATCACCGTGGCGAGCATGCCCATATAGTCGGCCGTTGCCCGCTCCATCCCCTGCGCGGAACCCTGCAGCCCGCGAAAGATGTTGCCGCCACCGATCACGAGGCAGATTTCCACGCCCAGATCATGGACCTTCTTGATCTCGTTGGCGATGCGCTGGACGGTGGGCGGGTGGAGCCCGAATTGCTGGCTGCCCATCAGGGCTTCGCCAGAGATCTTCAGCATGACACGTTTATAGGCCGGCTTGGTTTCGCTGTCTGACCCGTCCGTCATGCAAAGATTCTCCGTCTGTTGAAACAGCGCCAAAATGGGCGATAACGGCACCGGATTCAATGCCAAACGCACCCTTTCGGGCGGTTTCCCGCCCCCGCCCTTTCCCGCTGTGGTGGAACCGTCGGCCGCTGATGCCGGCCTGTCGCGCTACGGATCGAGCCGCCAGGGCGGATGGCGGCGGTTGTCACCCGCATGATAGAGGCAGAGCCGGTGACCCGTCGGATCGGTGAACCGCGCTTCGCGCCAGAGCCAGCTTTCGCTTGTCGGCGGGCTATCGAAACGGATGCCGCGCGCCTTCAGATCGGCATGGGTCGCGTCCACATCCGCGACCTCGAAATAGAGCACGGTGCCACCGACCCGCGGCGCGTCCGACAGGTGGAGCGAGAAGGTGCTCGTCCCCGATGGCAGTTCGAACCGCGCATATTCCCCGCGGGCCGAGACGATCAGCCGGAAGCCGAGCGTCAGGTAGAAATCGACGCTGGCTTTGAAATACGCGACGTCGATCGTGACCTGGTTGAGGTCCATTGCCACCCCCGGCACTGCTGTTGCCAAAGAAAAAGGGCCCACCCTTCCGGGCAGGCCCTTCGAACCTAGCGGTGGCTGGATCAGCCGGCCATGGTCTTGGCGACCTCGGCGGCGAAATCCTCTTCGACCTTCTCGATGCCTTCGCCGACTTCGAGACGGACATAGCCGAGAACTTCGGCACCGGCATCCTTGGCGGCCTGACCGACCGTCACGTCCGGGTTCATGACGAATTTCTGGTTCAGAAGGGTCACTTCCTCGAAGAATTTCTTCATGCGGCCGACGATCATCTTCTCGATGACATTGTCGGGCTTGCCGGATTCGCGGGCCTGTTCGGTGAGCACCTGCTTCTCGCGCTCGACCAGAGCCTGATCCAGATCGGCTTCGGACAGCGAGGCCGGGTTGGTCGCGGCAACGTGCATGGCGATCTGCTTGGCGACGCCTTCGTCACCGCCCTTGAGCGCGACGAGCACGCCGATCTTGCCCATGCCGGTCGCGGCGGCATTGTGGACGTAGGTGGCCACGACATCGCCTTCGATCCGGGCCATGCGGCGCACGGACATGTTCTCGCCGATGGTGGCAACCTTGTCGGTCACAGTCGCTTCGACGGTCTTGCCGCCAAGGTCGGCCGCTTTCAGCGCGTCGACATCGGCCACGTTCAGCGCGGCTTTGGTGATGTCGGACACCATGGACTGGAATTCGGCGTTCTTGGCGACGAAGTCGGTTTCGGAATTGACCTCGACAGCCACGCCAACGCCATTCTCGACGGCCACGCCGACGAGACCCTCGGCCGCGGTGCGGTCGGATTTCTTGGCCGCTTTCGCAAGACCTTTGGTGCGCAGCCAGTCAACGGCAGCTTCCATGTCGCCGTCATTTTCGGTGAGCGCCTTCTTGGCGTCCATCATGCCCGCGCCGGTGGCGTCGCGGAGTTCTTTGACCTGAGCAGCGGTAATCGCCATCTTCGATCTCCTTCGTGAATCAACGGGAACCGGCCTGTTGCCGGTTCGCAAACGGTCTGGGTGCCGCAGGGGTCTACACGATCCCTGCGACAGATTTGCGTCGGATCAGGCGTCGGCCTTGGCGTCTGCGGCGGCCTCTTCGGCGACGGCTTCCTCGGCCGGCGCTTCGTCCATGGCGCCAACGTCGACACCAGCGGAACCGAGCTGGGCGGCCATGCCGTCCAGAGCGGCGCGGGCCACGAGATCGCAATAGAGCGCGATCGCACGAGCGGCGTCATCGTTGCCCGGGATCGGGAAGTCGATGCCGTCGGGCGCGCTGTTGGTGTCGACCACGGCCACAACCGGAATACCCAGTTTCTTGGCTTCGGCGATGGCGAGCGCTTCCTTGTTCGTGTCGATCACGAAGATCAGGTCCGGCGTGCCGCCCATTTCGCGAATGCCGCCGAGCGACAGCTGCAGTTTGGTCTGCTCGCGCTCCATGTTGAGGCGCTCTTTCTTCGTCAGGCCAACGGCACCGGATTCCAGCTGCTCGTCGAAGCCCTTCAGGCGCGCGATCGAGTTGGACACGGTTTTCCAGTTGGTCAGCGTGCCGCCGAGCCAGCGGTGGTTCATGTAATACTGGGCCGACTTCTCGGCCGCTTCGGCAATGGCTTTCTGGGCCTGACGCTTGGTGCCGACGAAGAGCACGCGGCCGCCCTTGGCAACCGTCTGCTGCACGGCCTGCAGCGCCTGGTCGAGGAGCGGCACGGTCTGCGTCAGGTCGAGAATGTGGATGCCGTTGCGCTCGCCATAGATGTACTGACCCATGCGGGGGTTCCAGCGGTGCGTCTGGTGGCCGAAGTGAACGCCGGCTTCAAGCAGCTGGCGCAATGTGAACTCGGGAAGAGCCATTGTCTTTTTCCTTTCCGGTTTTGTCCTCAGCGGGTCGAAGGGCATACGCCCAACCGGTGGACCCTTGGGGATGTCTCCCCCAATGGCCCGAAGCCCGCCTGTGGTCTCAATCCGCGTGCACATAGAGGGAATGCCATGGTTTGGCAAGGGCGTTCTGACGATTTCCCTTGCCAAGCGGCGGCGGCTGGGAAATCAGGGGGCATGACCCAGACCGACCCTATTCTGTGTATCGGCTCCGCCCTGTGGGACATCATCGCCCGCACCGAGCGGCCGATGAAACCCGGATATGACGTGCCCGGCCAGATCGATCGCCAGCTTGGCGGCGTTGCGCTCAATGTCGCGCTCGCGATCCGCGCCCACGGGCTGCAGGCTGCCGTCCTGACCGCCATCGGCGAGGATCCGGACGGTGACAGCCTGATCGCGGCCCTTGCCGAGGCCGGGATCGACATGCGTTACGCGACCCGCGTCAGCGATCCGACGGACAGCTATATGGCGATCGAGAGCCAGGGCGATGTGTTTGCCGCCGTCGCCGATTGTGTGACGCTGGAGCGCGCGGGCGACACGATTGTGGCCCCCCTGCGGGACGGAACGCTGGCCGCAGCCGACCGCCCGTGGCGCGGAGCCGTGGTGATCGACGGGAACTTGTCCGAAGAGGTGCTCTTCTCGATCTCGGCTCATCACGACCTGCGCCATGCCTCCATGTATCTGGTGCCGGCCAGTCCCGGCAAGGCCGAGCGGATGCGCCGCGTGCTGCGCCGTGGCGAGGGCACGATCGTTGTCAATATCCACGAGGCGGGCATCCTCTGCCAGGAAGAGTTCCGCACCAGCACCGACGCGGCACTGGGTCTGCGCGCGCTTGGCGCCCAACGCGCCATCGTGACCAACAGCGCGCGCACGGCCTGTCTGGCCGAGGAAGCGGGGCTTGTGGAACGTGACCCGCCACCCGTCGTGCCGCGCACCGCCACCGGCGCGGGCGACGCGTTTCTGGCCGGCTTCATATGCGCCGAAGTGCGCGGGGCCACGAGCGCCGATGCGCTCGACGCCGCCATCGCGTCGGCCGCCGCCCATATCTCGCAGGAGTCTCCATGACCGCACCGCTTGCCTATTCCGCCGAAGTTGCCGAAGCGCGCGCGTCGGGCCGCCCGATCGTCGCGCTGGAAAGCACCATCATCACCCATGGCATGCCCTATCCGCAGAATCTCGAAACCGCGCGGCAGGTCGAAGAAGATATCCGTGCAGAAGGTGCGGTTCCGGCCACCATCGCGCTGATGGGCGGGCAGATCTGCATCGGGCTCGACCCCGATGCGCTCGACGCGCTGGCGCGCACGCCCGATGCGGCGAAAGCGTCCCGCGCCGATATCGCCGCCATTCTGGCCGCGGGACGGACGGGCGCCACCACGGTGGCCGCCACCATGATCTGCGCGCATCTGGCGGGGATCGAGGTCTTTGCCACCGGCGGGATCGGCGGCGTGCATCGTGGTGCAGAGTCCAGCTTCGATATATCCGCCGACCTGACGGAACTGGCTGAAACGCCCGTCACGGTGGTCGCGGCGGGCGCAAAGGCGCTCCTTGACCTGCCCAAGACACTCGAAGTGCTCGAAACGCGCGGCGTGCCGGTCATCACCGTCGGACAAGATGCCTTCCCGGCCTTCTGGTCGCGCGACAGCGGCCTGCCGAGCCCGCTCCGCTGCGATACAGCCGCCGAGATCGCCGCTGCGCACCGGATGCGCGGACGCCTCGGCCTGCCCGGCGGGCAGCTGGTGGCCAACCCGATCCCCGAAGCGGATGAGATTTCGCGGGATATCATGGTGCCGGTGATCGAGCAGGCGCTGGCAGAAGCCGATGCGGAAGGGATCGCGGCCAAGGCGGTGACACCGTTCCTGCTTGGCCGGATTTTCGAATTGACCGAGGGCCGTTCGCTGACCGCAAATATAGCGCTTGTGCGCAACAATGCCCGTCTGGCCGCGGCGATTGCCATTGCCCTGCAAACAGCCAGCACCTAAGTAATAGCTGACTTTTCGGGGCGAAGATCGCCCCATCCACGCAGGACCCCGACCGACCATGGCCAAGAAGCCAAAGAAGAAGAAGATCCTGCTGCCGCAGCCGAAACAGACAATCGTCCAGCGGGTGCGCAGCAATTTCTTGACCGGCCTTGTGGTCGTCGCGCCGGTCTCGCTGACCATCTACATCATCTGGACGGTCGTGGCCTTCATCGATGCGAAGGTCGTGCCGCTGGTGCCCGATGTCTACAATCCGGCCACCTATCTGGGGCAGGATATTGCCGGCTTCGGGGTGGTGATCTTCATCGTCTTCACGGCGATTGTCGGCGCGCTGACCAAGGGGCTCTTCGGGCGCCAGCTGATCCGCTTCGGCGAAAGCATCGTCGACCGGATGCCGATTGTCCGCTCGGTCTATAACGGCTTGAAACAGATCGTGGAGACGGTCCTGTCGCAGAACCAGGCGACGTTCGAGCAGGCCTGCCTGATCGAATATCCGCGCAAGGATGTCTGGGTGGTGGCCTTCATCTCGACCGAATCCCGCGGCGAGATCCCGCGCCGTGCGGGCGAGGACGAGCTTCTGTCGATCTTCGTGCCGACGACCCCGAACCCGACATCCGGTTTCCTGCTCTTCCTGCCGAAGCGCGATGTGATCGTGCTCGACATGAAGGTGGAGGATGCGGCGAAACTCGTCATCTCCGCCGGTCTGGTGGTTCCGCCCACGGCAGAGGAGATCGCCGCCGGCCGCGCCGGATCGGTGCGCCGGCCCCCGGCGCGTGTCGCCACGACAGCGCAGGGCAAGCCCAAAGCGGCGGTCGACTGACGCGCCCCCCGTGATCGAGGCGACGCTCACCGGCTTCCTGACCTCCATCTCGCTGATCCTCGCGATCGGCGCGCAAAATGCTTTCGTGCTGCGGCAGGGTCTGGCCCGAAGCCATGTTTTCGCCGTCTGCCTGACCTGCGCCCTGTCGGACGCGATCCTCATCACGCTCGGCGTGGCAGGGTTCGGCGTCGTTGTTGCCGCCTATCCCTCCCTGCCCCGGATCATGGTCTGGGCGGGAGCGGCGTTCCTGCTCTTCTACGGCGCCACGCGCTTCCATGCCGCCTGGAAGGGCCATGCCGGCATCGACCTGTCGGGCAAGGCCGCGCCGCAGAGGCTCGGCACGGTTCTGGCGACCTGCCTCGCGCTCACATGGCTGAACCCGCATGTCTATCTCGACACGTTCGGCCTGATCGGCGCGGTCTCCACGGGCTTTGCCGGCGCGGTAAAGACCGGGTTCGCCATTGGCGCGGTCACGGCGAGCTTCGTCTTTTTCTTCTCGCTCGGCTATGGCGCGCGCCTGCTGACCCCGATCATGCAATCCGCGCGCAGCTGGGTCGTCCTCGATATCCTGATCGGGCTGGTGATGTGGGCGCTGGCGGTCGGGCTGGTGCTGAGCCACTAGCCAAAAGAAAACGCCCCGGCCACGAGGGGCCGGGGCGCTCGTCATCAGGCCTCGCGGAGGCTTATTCCTCGTTCCACCAGACATCGGGCAGGAAGCCGATCCAGTCGCCGTAAATCGGCAGTGTCTCGGGGTATTTCAGCCGGCTTGCATGGGCCAGTCGGCTCACGTCGGAGAACCAGAACGGCACCACGTAGCGCCCGGATGTCAGCACACGGTCGAGTGCCTTCGTGGCGGCCACGAAATCCTCCTGGCTTTCGGCCGACAGCATCGCGTCGATCATCGCATCCGCCGCCGGGCTGTTCACGCCCATATAGTTGCGCGTCCCCGGCTCGGTGACACCGTTGCTGCCCCAGTAGAAGCGCTGCTCGTTGCCCGGCGACAGCGACAGGCCCCAGCGGTTGACCATCATGTCATAGTCATATTCGGTCGCCCGCGCCTTGTGCTGTGCGCTGTCCACCAGTTCGATGCCGGGTGTGATGCCAAGCTGCTTGAGCGCATCGAACCACATGTTGGCAAGACCTTCATCACGGTTCGATTTGAGCATGATCTCGAAGGTGAACGGGTTGCCGTCTGCGTCTTTCAGTTCGCCATCCTGAATGGTCCAGCCGGCGGCTTCCAGTTGCTGGCGCGCCGCGCGCAGGTTCGAGCGGTTCCGCTCGCTCCCGTCGGACACCGGCAATGCGTAGCCGTCAATGGCACCGGGCAGAAGCTCGTCTGCAAAGGGGGCGAGCAGTTCCGCGACCTTGCCTTCGGCGGGTTCACCGACGGCCATGCCGAGCGGCGAGTTGGCGAAGTAGCTGGTGCGGCGCGGATAGACGCCATTGTTCAGCGCCTGGTTGATGAACTCAAAGTTGAACGCGTGCAGGAGCGCGTCACGCACCCGCCAATCCTCGAAGATCGGACGGCGTGTGTTGAAGACGAACCCTTCCATGCCCGCCGGGCGCTGGTGCGGAATGACGGATTTCGTCACCTCGCCGCTGGTCACGAGCGGGAAGTCATACTCGTTCTCCCATTTGACCGGATCGCCCTCGCGGAAGACGGACGTCTCCCCAGCCGTGAAGGATTGCCAGACGACGCCCGCATCGCCGTAGAATTCGTAGCGGATCTCGTCGAGATTGTTCCGCCCCTTGTTGAAGGGCAGGTCCTTGCCCCAATAGTCGGGGTTGCGCACGAAGGAGATATAGCGCCCCGCCTCGAAATCTCCGACCGTGTAAGGGCCTGTGGCGGTGGGCACATCAAGCGTGCTTTCGGCAAAATCGCGGCCTTCCCAGTCGGACTGTTTCAGGATCGGGCGCAGGCCGAGGATGAGCGGCAGTTCGAAATCAACCGTGTTGAAGGTGAACCGCACCCCGCGCTCGCCGACACGCTCGACCGTCTCCACCTTCTTCCAGCTGTTGCCGAAACTCGGCAGGCCTTTCTCGGCGAGGATCTCGAACGACCAGATCACGTCATCGACCGTGACCGGGCTGCCGTCGGAAAAGGCGGCCTCGGGACGCAGATGAAACTCGACCCATTCGCGGTTCGGGCCGGTCTCCACCGATTCGGCGAGCAGCCCGTAGAGGGTGAAGGACTCGTCCCAGCTGCGGCCAAGCAGCGATTCGAACACATGCGCCCGTAGCCCCCAGGGCGACCGGCCTTTCAGGATGTAGGGGTTGAACGCATCGAAGCCGCCCGACTCGCCAAAGACGATCCGGCCCCCTTTCGGCGCGTCCGGATTGACATAGGGCAGTTCGGTAAAGTCCGGACCAAGGGCCGGCTCGCCATACATAGCGATGCCATGCTGTGGCTCGGCATACGCTATATGTGCCATCGTGCCCAAGGAGAGGGCCAGCCCTAGTGCGATCCTGTGCGGTTTCATCTGCTCAACCTTTTGATTTGTGAATCGTTTCTCGGTGGTGCGAGTTTACCGCTGCCCGAGGAGTGATCAAAATTTATCTTGGAGTCTGAGCCGGCATTTTGTATAAAGGGGGCACTGCTCGATAGGTTTCTTGCCTGTATGAAACCTGCCTCAATAACTTAACGCCCTCCTTGCGAGGGCGTTTTTTTTGGTTGTTTCTCCGGCAGTTTTTCCGATCTGTGCATCCGCACAATTGAACTTCGCACCTGCAATACATACGGTCCTGAGCAGAATTCCGCCGCCACCCGCGACGGAGAAGGAACAGGGAGCGTCCTCATGGCACTTGCAGGCAAAACCGCCATCATCACCGGATCGAACTCGGGAATCGGACTGGGCATCGCAGAGGTGCTCGTGCGCGAGGGCGCGCATGTCATCCTCAACAGTTTCACCGACCGGGAGGAGGATCACGCCCTCGCCGCCAAGATCGCGGACGGTCAGCCGGGCAGCGCCGAATATCGCCAGGCCGACATGTCGGACGGCGATGCCTGCCGTGCGCTCGTCGACGGGGTGGCGAAGGATCGCGGCACGGTAGACATCCTGATCAACAATGCCGGCATCCAGCATGTGGCTGCGATCGAGGAGTTCCCGCAGGACAGCTGGAACCGGATCATCGCGATCAACATGAACTCCGCCTATCACACGACCGCACGGGCCGTGCCGGTGATGCGGGAAAACGGCTGGGGCCGGATCATCAATGTCGCCTCCGTGCACGGGCTGCGGGCCTCGCCCTTCAAATCGGCCTATGTGGCGGCGAAACATGGCGTGGTGGGGATGAGCAAGGTCGTGGCGCTGGAAACCGCCGAGGATCCGATCACCTGCAACGCGATCTGCCCGGGTTATGTGCTGACACCGCTCGTCGAGGCACAGATCCCCGATACGATGGAGAAATATGGCATGGACCGCGATACGGTGGTGCGCGAGGTGATGCTGCAACGCCAGCCGTCGCGGGAATTTGCCACGACCGAACAGATCGGCGGCACCGCGGCCTTCCTCTGCTCGGACGCCGCCGCGCAGATCACAGGCACGACCATTTCGGTTGATGGCGGCTGGAGCGCGATGTAGGAAATTCCGGAGGCGTGCGACATTTCGCACGCCATTCCGCCCCGTTCTCAAGCAAAAGTGATCCGACCGCAGCTTGCACACGTATGCATGCACAATAGTGTGATTGCGGACTAGGGGCTTGGACGATGAAAATTCTGATTATCTGCAAGGGCAACGCCATCGGGTCGCCGATGGTTGAATCTCTCCTGAACCACAAGGGTGCACAACGGTTGACAGCGCTGTCTGCGGGAACAGAACCGAAGAAACGCATCCGCCGCGAGGTTGCGGAATACCTGATCCGGCGCGGCCACGATCCGCGCGTCGGCACCTGCACTCACTGGCGCGATGTCGATCTGTCGGACGGGGATTTCGACGTGGTCATCAATTTCTGCGAGATCGAAGGCGATGTGTCTCCGGAACTGATCGGCAAGGCGATGCTGGTCGACTGGTCCGATCTGGTCCCGGCAGGCCTGACCTGTCAGGCGAAGCTGGCGAAAGACGAGATCTCCGCGCTCTACAGCGCTTTCGACCGTCGGGTGGAAGCTCTGCTCTCCCTGCCGTTCGAATATCTCGACCGGGCGACCCTGCGCCCTGCCCTCGCCCGCGCCCTCTCTGTCTGACGGCAACCGCAACATGTCGGAGCCCAGCTACAGGATCGGATGCGATTGCGGAACGGTTCAGGTGACACTCACCGGCAGCCCCCGCGTGCGCGGCCATTGCCACTGCAATGCCTGCCGCATCCTGCTCGACACTCCATATCACTCGGTGACCGCCTGGATGCCCGAGCAGGTCGACGTGACCGCGGGCAGCGACAGTCTGGTCAGCTTTCAGCATCCCGACCTGTCGATGAAGAAAATCTTCTGCCGGGATTGCGGGACCACCTTGTGGAACACCAACAAGATGGACTGGCGCGTCGTGTCCCAGCATCTGATCGCCAAACGGCTCGGGGGCCTGCCGGACGAGCTGCAATCGCTCAGCCACTTCCACTATGGCGCGCGGATTGTCGACGTGGATGACGATCTGCCGAAGAAAGACTGAGCGTCAGTCCACCAGTGACGTGACCCAGAGGATGACCGCATCTTCCTGGCTGAGCGACACGAGGTTGTGCCCCATCGCCGCGTCATAATAAGCGGTGTCGCCGCGTTTCAGATCGACCGGCTCGTAGAACTCGCTGAAGAACCGCACCACGCCCGACAGGACATAGAGAAACTCCTCCCCGTCATGGCGCACCCATCCGTCAAACTCGTCGAAGGAACGGGCCCGCACCGTCGCGCGATAGGGCAACATCCGTTTGCGGCTGAGGTCGGCGGCAAGGATCTCATGCTCGTAGGTCTTGGTGATGAGCGCCGTGCCCTCTCCGGTGCGGGTGATCGCGCGCCGCGCCAGCACCCGGTCGTTCTTCGGCGGGGTGAAAAGCTGCGGGATGGATATATCGAGCCCGTCCGCCAGCTTGCGCATCGCATCGAAGGTGGGCGACATTTGCTCGTTTTCGATCTTCGACAGGGTCGAGCGGGCCAATCCGGCCTTGCGGGCCGCCTGTTCCAGCGTCCAGTTGCGCGCCTTGCGCAGCGCCCGCACGCGTTCGCCCAGGTTGATCGGCGCGGCAAGCTGGTCGTCGCCGCTGGCGCGCGCCACACGCAAAACGCTGATTTCCTGATCGCTTTCCGGCGTCTCTGGTCCGCTGGACGGCATCGACATCGCTCCTTCAAAAGATTAGGAGGCTGCATAGCCCCTTTGATCGCAACCTTCAATTCCCCGGCCCGCCATGCCTGACCCTGCGCTCTTCGATGACGGACCGCCGCCCACCTGCCCGGCGCGGTTCAACATGGCAGCCTATGTGCTGGAGGCTGGACGGGCGCGGCCCGACCATCCGGCGCTTCTGACACTGGCTGGTCCGGGACAGGTGGCTTTGAGTCTCAGCCACGGGGCGTTGCGCCGTGCCGTTCTGGAAACGGCCGCAGGTTTGCAGGCTGCGGGCTTGGCGCGGGGCGACCGGATCGTGCTGCGGCTGGGCAATGTGCCGGCCTTCCCGATCCTCTTCTATGCATCCCTTGCGCTCGGGGCCGTGCCGGTCCCACTCTCGGCCCAGCTGACGGCCAGCGAACTGGCACCCATGCTGGACCTGATCGCGCCAGCGATGATCGCGCATGGCGGTGACCTGCCCTTGCCCGACCATAAGGCGCTGCGGGTCGATGCCGACCGGCTCGATCATTTGCGCACGTGCGGCACGCTGGCGGGATTTGCGGACACGGGCGCCGACGATCCGGCCTATATCCTCTTCACATCCGGGACGGGCGGGCGTCCGCGCGCCGTCCTGCACGCACATCGTGCGGCCTTTGCCCGGCGGATGATGTGGCACGACTGGTACGGGCTGACGCCACGCGACCGGATGCTGCATGCCGGCGCCTTCAACTGGTCCTATACGCTCGGCACCGGCCTGACCGACCCGTGGGCTGCCGGTGCCACCGCGTTGATCTATACCGGTCCGCCGGACCGGGCCGTCTGGGCGGCGCTCGCAGCAGAACATGGCGCGACGATTTTTGCAGCTGTGCCGGGCGTTTATCGCCAACTTCTGAAGTCTGGCGCGGATTGCCGCGCCGGTTTTTCCGCTCTGCGCCACGGCCTGTCGGCGGGCGAAGCCATGTCGCCCGACCTGCACCGCGCCTGGCAGGACGCGACCGGCTGCCGCGTGCACGAGGCGCTCGGCATGACCGAGATTTCCACCTATGTTTCGGGCGCGCCGCACCGGCCTGCGCCGACTGGCACGTCAGGCTATCCGCAGGCCGGACGCCGGATCGCCATCCTGCCGGAGACGGACGCGGATACGGCATCCGGTGCGCGCCCCGCTCCGGTTCCGCGCGGCACACCCGGTCTTCTGGCGGTCTCCACCCGGGACCCGGGCCTGATGCTCGGCTATCTCGACGAGGCGGGCGCGCCGCCCCGGCCCGCAGACGGGGACTGGTTCCTGACCGGTGACCGCGCGGTCATGGCTGAGGACGGCGCCATAACCCATCTGGGCCGCGCGGACGATGTGCTGAATGTGCAGGGCTACCGCGTCTCGGCACGCGAGGTCGAACTGGCGCTCGCAGCCCACCCACAGGTAGAGGAGGTCGCGGTTGCCGCCCTGCGTCGCCGCGCCGATCTCGACGTGATGGCGGCCTTCATCGTGCCGGTCGCGGGTTCACATCCCGCGCCCGAGACCCTATCTGACTTCCTGAATGACCGGCTCGCCCGCTACAAACAGCCGCGCGAGTTCATCCTGCTCGATGCCCTGCCCCGCAGCGCCAACGGCAAAATCCTCAAACGCGTCCTGACGGATGCCCATGGCTGGAAGGGCTGACATGACCACGACCCTCGACATCACTTCCGACCCGATCTGCCCCTGGTGCTATATCGGCAAGAGCTATCTCGACCGAGCGCTGGCACAAGCGCCCGACCATCCGTTCGAAATCCGCTGGCGTCCGTTCCAACTCAACCCCGACATGCCGGCCGAGGGCATGGACCGCCGCGCCTATCTCGAAGGCAAGTTTGGCGGGCCAGAGGGTGCAGCAAGCGTGTACGGCCGGATCGAGGAAACCGCGAAACAGGCCGGGCTCGACATCGATTTTGCCGCGATCAAGCGGACGCCCAACACCATCGACGCACACCGGCTCATCCATTGGGCCGGGATCGAGGGGCGCCAGCCGGCCGTTGTGGCCCAGCTGTTCCGCCGCTATTTCCGCGAGGGGCAGGATATTTCCGACCATGGCGTGCTGACCGATGTGGCCGAAGCAGTCGGCATGAATGCCGAGGCCACCGCGCGGCTCCTGTCGGGCGAGGCCGACCGGGACGAGGTGCGCCGCGCCGACCAGATGGCCCGCGACATGGGCGTTCAGGGTGTGCCGACCTTCATCATCGGGGCGCATTATGCGCTGAGCGGTGCGCAACCGCCCGAGCTTTGGGGGCAGGTGATCGCGGAGATCACGGAAAAGACCCGCGCCATGGCCGACACGGCCGCGCGCGAGACGCCGGGCGGCCTGCCGAACTGAACGGGCTTCAGCCCGGCAGGAAGACGCGGGTTTCGCGCGCCGTCAGGCTCAGCCGCCGCGTCGGACCATAGCCGCTGAGGTCGGCGCGCAGTTCGGGGAACAGGTCGAGCACCTCCGCCACATGGTCCGTCTGCAGCATGTCGAGCGTCAGATCGCCCAGAAACAGGCTTTCCGACCAGACCCCGTCCGCCATCACGATCTGGTGGCGATCGAAGAGCATATGCCAGTAGGTCACGCTCGCGGCGTCCTCGTCCCGCAGGACGCCGGAGGCCCCGACCAGACCGGCTGCCGGTGCCAGCACTTCCGACGTGTCGAAATAGAGCTGCGCCACCGGACCCGCGACCAGCATCCGGTGCTGGGGGGAGACGATCAGGTCGCGCGACGGTGTGTCGGGCCCGAACGCATGCGCCCGGATCCGCACAGGCCGCATCCGCGCCGCCGTGCCGGACAGGGCGACCGTCCGGCTGCCGATCCAGCGCAGGGGCTGCGGCCCGTCATCCCACGTCAGAACCATATCGCCGGGCGCCAGCGTCTCGATCGCGCGCGGCCCTGCTTGCGTGTCGATCAACGCGCCTTTGGTGAAACAGACGAAGCTCTGCCCCGGTGTTGGCGGATTGGTGAAGACATAGCTGCCATCGGGTTGCAGCCCGAGCGAACTGCCGATGACCTGCCCCGTCGTGTCGAGCACCTGCGCCGCCTGCCCCGCGAAAGGGTCGCCTGTCGCAGTAGAAGCCGTGTAGGGCGTGCCGAAACTGTAAAGCCCGAATGTTTCGCCGGTGACCGCATCATAGAGCCCCACCGCATCCTCGCGGTGCAGCGCCAGCGGTCCGGTGCCAAAATTTGCCCCGAACACATAGTGGTCTGCTGCGTTGCCGGTGGTCAGCTGCCCGTCCGTGACCGTGTATATGTCACCGGCGGCGGGGCTGGCCGTCGTCGATCCGTCATGGCTGCGATCATAGATCACCAGACGCAGGTTCGCCGGATCGCCGGTATAGGAGGACGGGATCCGCACCTCGAGCATGTCGAGATTGGCCGAACCCAGATACTTGATCTCCGAAATTGCCGGATCTGCCATGCCTGCCCTGTCTTCCCCCGCCTGACAGCTGTCGCCCTTCCAGCTTCCGCGTCAATCCTTAATCAGGCTTTGTCAGCCTTCGCTCTGCCCTTCGCGGCCCCGTCCTGCACGGAGAGTTGAGCCAGATCGCGCGCGATGGCAAAGGCGCCCTTCACCTTCTCCGCATCATTGGCCCAAGACCGCCGCACGACGATCTTGTTGTCCTTCACCTTGGCCAGCCCGTTCTGCTTCTGGATGAAGGTCACAAGGCCCGCCGGATTGGCGAACTTGTCCTTGTGGAACTGGATCGTCGCGCCTTTCGGCCCGCCGTCGAGTTTCGCAATGCCCGCCTTCCGGCACATGGCCTTGATGCGAACAATGTTCATCAACATGTTGACTTCACGCGGCAATTTTCCAAACCGGTCGATCATTTCCGCCGCGAACCCTTCGAGTTCGACCTTGGTCGACAGGCCCGACAGGCGGCGATAGAGACCGAGCCGCACATCGAGGTCGGGCACATAGCTGTCGGGGATCAGCACCGGCACGCCAAGGTTGATTTGCGGCGCCCATGTCTCGTCAGCTTCTGACAGGCCCTCTAGCTCGCCTGCCTTGATCTTGGCAATCGCCTCTTCCAGCATCTCCTGATAGAGCTCGTAGCCGACCTCGCGCACATGGCCAGACTGCTCGTCGCCGAGCAGGTTCCCCGCCCCGCGAATGTCGAGATCCTGACTGGCCAGCGTGAAGCCTGCACCGAGCGAATCGAGCGCGCCCAGCACGCGTAGACGTTTTTCCGCCCCCGGCGTCAGCGGCTTGCGCGGCTTGGTCGTCATGTAGGCATAGGCGCGGATCTTCGACCGGCCGACACGCCCGCGGATCTGGTAGAGCTGCGACAGGCCGAACATGTCGGCCCGATGCACAACGAGCGTGTTGGCGGCCGGAATGTCGAGGCCGCTTTCCACGATGGTCGTGGCCAGAAGCACATCATACTTGCCGTCGTAGAACGCGTTCATCCGGTCGTCGAGTTCGGTCGCCGGCATCTGCCCGTGGGCCACGACAAAGCTGACCTCGGGCACCTGTTCGCGCAGGAATTCCTCGATATCGGCCAGATCGGAGATGCGCGGCACGACATAGAAGCTCTGCCCGCCGCGATAATGTTCGCGCAGGAGCGCCTCGCGGATCGTGACCGGATCGAATTCGCTGACATAGGTGCGGATCGACAGCCGGTCGACAGGCGGCGTGCCGATGAGCGACAAGTCCCGAACGCCTGACAGCGCCAGTTGCAGCGTGCGCGGGATCGGCGTGGCCGACAGGGTCAGCACATGCACCTCGGACCGCAACTGCTTCAGCCGTTCCTTGTGGGTGACGCCGAACTTCTGTTCCTCGTCCACGATGATCATGCCCAGATTGGCAAATTTCACGTTCTTGGCGAGGATCGCATGGGTGCCGACCACGATATCGACCTGCCCGTTGGCCAGTTCCGCGCGGGTCAGGTTCGCCGATTTCTGCGTCACGAAGCGCGACAGTTGTCGCACGGTGACCGGCAGGCCCCGGAACCGTTCCGCGAAGTTCTGGTAGTGCTGGCGTGCAAGCAGCGTCGTGGGCGCGATCACCGCGACCTGGGTGCCCGACATGGCCGCCACATAGGCCGCCCGCAGCGCCACTTCGGTTTTCCCGAAGCCCACATCGCCGCAAACGAGCCGGTCCATCGGACGGCCCGACGCCAGATCCTCCAGCACATCCTCGATCGCATTCAGCTGGTCATCCGTTTCCTGATAGGGGAAGCGGGTGCAGAATTCGTCATAGCTGTGATCCTGCGGCACGAGCTTCGGCGCGGTGCGCAGAGCACGTTCCGCAGCGATCCGGATGAGCTTGTCCGCCATGTCGCGGACCCGCTCCTTCAGCTTCGCCTTCTTCGCCTGCCAGGCGCCGCCGCCGAGCCGGTCGAGCAGCCCTTCCTCATGCCCGTAGCGGCTGAGCAGTTCGACATTCTCCACCGGCAGGTAGAGCCGATCGCCGCCGGCATATTCGAGCGCGATACATTCGTGCGGCGCGCCGGCGGCGGTGATCGTCTCCAGTCCCGTATAGCGCCCGACCCCGTGCTCGATATGGACGATCAGGTCGCCGGGGCTGAGGCTGTTCGCTTCGGTCAGGAAGTTTTCCGCCTTGCGGCGGCGGCGCGCGGGCCGGATCAGCCGGTCGCCCAGCACATCCTGCTCGGCAATCACCGTATAGGCCGGGGTCTCGAACCCCTGTTCCAGTCCCCAGATCGCCAGATAGAGTCCGCCGGAGCCGGCAGGCAGGTCGGTCAGCCGATCCAGGTCCTGACAGTCGGTCAGCCCGTCATCTTCCAGAAGCGTCCGGAACCGCTCGCGCGACCCTTCGGAATAGCAGGCAAGGACCACATGGCCGGACCTGCGCCGGGCACCGATATGCTCGGCCAATGCACCGAAAAGCGATATCTCCTCGCGCTGGCGCTCCGGCGCGAAATTGCGCCCGATCCGGCCGCCCGCATCGATGACGCCCGGTCCGGACGGAGACGGAAGCGGGCTGAAGAGCCGCAACCGGCGGCCGGCCATGGCCGCATCCCATGCCGGATCGTCGAGATAGAGCGCCTCGGGTCGCACGGGCTTGTAGACCGACCCCAGTTTCGAGCGGTCCTGCAGGGCCGCCTGACGGGCCTCATACTGTTCGGAGATCGCGGTCCAGCGCGCGTGCCGTGCCGCGTCGCTCTGGTCGTCCATCGAGACCGGCGCATCCGGCAGGTAGTCGAAAAAGCTCTCAAGCCCCTCATAGAAAAACGGGAGCCAATGCTCCATCCCCTGATGCTTGCGGCCCTCGCTGACGGCAGCATAGAGCGCATCGTCATTGCCCGCCGCCCCGAAACTCGTGCGATAGGCCTGCCGGAAACGCTTGATCGCCGCCTCGTCGAGGATGATCTCGGACACGGGCGCCAGTTCGATCCGGTCGATATGGGCGGTCGTGCGCTGGGTCTCGGCGTCGAAACGGCGGATACCATCCACCACATCGCCGAACAGGTCGAGCCGCACCGGACCGCCCTGCCCCGGCGGGAAAATGTCGATCAACCCGCCGCGCACGGCAAAATCGCCCGGTTCGGTCACCGTCGGGGACGGGCTGAACCCCATCCGCACAAGGAAGGCGCGCAGGGCCTCCACATTCAGTTGCCGGTCCTTCTCGGCCACGAAACTGGCAGCGGCAATCGCCGCATGGGGCGGCACTTTCTGGGTCGCGGCATTGAGCGTCGTCAGGACCAGCGCCGGCCGGTCGAACCCGCCCGCAAGCGTGGCGAGCGTCGCCATGCGCTGGGCGGAAATGTCGGCATTGGGCGAGATGCGGTCATAGGGCACACAATCCCAGGCCGGGAAGGTCAGAACCGGCAGATCGGGCGCGACGAAGCCGAGCGCGGTGCGCAGCGCGGCCATCCGGGCATCGTCGCGGGCCACGTGAATGACCGGTCCGCCATGCGCCGCCACCTCGCGCGCGATCAGCTGCGCGTCGAATCCCTCGGGCGCGCCACCAACCAGAAGCCGGTGCGTCTCTGATCTGTTTTTTCCGCTCATGGCAGGCAGGTAGACCAGCGACCCGCCCGCGACAAGTCCCCGCGCACGCGCGCGAGCGGAAAAGCGCGACTTTTGCCTGTTCAGAAGGGCGGATAGGTCCGGATCAGGTGCAGCATCACGCCGATGAAGACCGCCAGGAAGATCGACAGAAGCCCGATCGCCTGCGTCCAGAACCGGTGCCAGCCGATCATGTCGAGCAGCGCTTCCGCGTCCGGCTCCTCCCGCAGCACCCGCGCCGCCAGCCGCCGCCGCCGGAAAAGCACGAGGCTGAGCGGAAGCGCGAGCAGGAACAGCGCCGCCACCGGTTCGACCCGCAGCCACAGGCCGGTGAGCGCCAGCACGGTCAGCACGAAGGCCAGAAGACCACTGATCCACGCGCCAAAGAGCTGGAACCCCTCGTCCAGTCGGCGGGCATGGATGCCGGCCAGTGTGACGATGTCACTGCGCGCCGCATCCTCGCCGCGTCGCGCCCGGATCGCCAGATCGTTCGGCACGCCGAGGGTGGAATGGGACACGACCACCCAGATGAGCGCGGTCAGCAGCCAGTACCACAGGCTGAAGATCTGCCCGGTGCCGAAAATCTGGCCATATGTCATTCTGATTGTCGCCTGCCTGCCGTCACACTGGGCCGACAGTGACCCGATGCCGCGCCGAATTCAAGCGGGGTCGCAAGCCCCCTCTCTTCCCGATCCGCGGCCCCTCGGCTATGGTCCGCGCAGAAGCAGATGCCGGAGCGCCCATGTCCCAGATCGTCACGCCCTTTCCGCTGCGCCGCGCCCGGCGCACCCGCCGCACCGAATGGATGCGCGAGATGGTGCGCGAGCACCGCCTGTCGACCCGCGACCTGATCTGGCCGATCTTCATCCGCGACGGCGAGAATGTGACCGAACCGGTGGACGCCCTGCCCGGCGTGTCGCGCCTGTCGATCGATCAGGCGGTTCTGGCAGCCGAAGAAGCGGCGGCCCTGGAAATTCCGTGCCTTGCGCTCTTTCCCTATACCGATCCGGCGCTCAAGACTCCGGAGGCAGAGGAAGCCTGGAACCCAGACAATCTGGTCAACCGCGCAACCCGCGCCATCAAGGCTGCTGTTCCGGACATCGGCATCATGCTCGATGTGGCGCTCGACCCCTATAACAGCGACGGGCATGACGGGATCGTGCGCGACGGCGAGGTGCTGAACGACGAAACGCTTCTGGCGCTGGAGAAGCAGGCGCTGGCGCAAGCTGACGCGGGCGCGGACATTCTCGGGCCGTCCGACATGATGGACGGGCGGATCGGGGTGATCCGTCAGGCGCTGGAGCGCAACGATTTCGGCCAGACGGCGATCATGTCCTATTCGGCCAAATATGCCTCAGCCTTCTATGGTCCGTTCCGCGACGCGGTCGGTGCGTCGGGTGCGCTCAAAGGTGACAAGAAGGGCTACCAGATGGACCCGGGCAACGGGGCGGAAGCCCTGCGTGAGGTCGCGCATGACCTGTCCGAAGGGGCCGACATGGTGATGGTCAAGCCCGGCATGCCCTATCTCGACATCTGCCAGCGGGTGAAGGCGGAGTTCGGCGTGCCGACCTTCGCCTATCAGGTGTCCGGCGAATATGCGATGATCCGTGCCGCTGCGCAGAACGGCTGGATCGACGGGGATGCGGCGATGATGGAAAGCCTGACAGCCTTCAAACGCGCCGGATGCGACGGAATCCTGAGCTATTTCGCGCCGCGCGTGGCCCGCATCCTGCTCGACGAACCGCTCGACGACTGACGCGCCGCGCTATCCCGACCATGTGGGCGGATCACGCCTGTCCAGCGGACCCGCGCGCAACCGGTCGTAAAGGTCGTGGATGCCCGCCACTTCGGCACGGATCGAATGATGGGCGACCACATCCGTCCGCGCCGACAGGCCGAGCGCCCGTACATGGTTGGGATCGTCCAGAAAAGGCGACAGCACGCGGGCCAGATCGGCAGCATCGCCGGTCGCGAAGCGCGCGCCGTTGACGCCCGGTCGGATCAGTTCAGGCCAGTAGCCTGCGCCCGAGGTGACGGCCATCGCGCCCGATGCCATGCCTTCGAGCGGGGTCAGGCCGAAGCCCTCCGTGCGCGACGCGGCCAGCAAAATATCCGTACGCCGGTACCAGTCGCGGATGGCCTCTGCCTCCAGATCGCCCAAAAACCGGACCCTGTCCGACAGGCCGGCTGACTCAATTTTTGACTTCAAATCAGATATATAAGACTCGTCTTTCGCAAGCCCTGTGAAGAAGGCGCCCCAGTCGGGGCGATCGGGCAAGGTCGCACAGAGCGCCTCCACCGCCAGATCGGTCCCTTTGGACTCGCGCAAGCGCCCGAAACAGCCGATCAGGTAGCGCGCGGGAATGCCGCTCGTCGCCACGGCTGCCGCCTTGTCCGGCGGTGGCGTGAAATCGTCTGTGTCCACCCCGTGCGGGACGACGGTCGTGTACCAGTCGAGATGGCTTGCGGCCCGCTCAGACGTCGCGATGATCGCGTCCATCCGGCCCATGATACCGCGCAACACCCGCCCGTGGCGGCGCGGGGCAGCAGAGGTGAAGACGAGCCGCCAGTTCTGCCCCAGCCCGTATTTGAGCCAGAGGCCGGTCAGCATCTCCACATCGCGGCGTGCATGCCAGATGCGGGGCCTGCCGTCGGACGTGGCCGACCATCCGGCGCGCACGACCGAACGCAGCGGCCATGTCCCGGACAGGCCAAGTCCGCCGGTATCCACCACAGCGATCTCGCGCTCCTCCTGCTGCAAGGGCACGAGCGCGGCAACCGTGGCCGAGACGCCGGTAAAGCGCGCGTGCTGGTTGGCCACGACAATGTCGGGCAGCCGGCCCGGGGGCTTGGCAGATGCGGTCACGCGGGGTGCCTCCGTTCATGTCATGCGGCGGCTTTTCTCGCATCAATACCGGCAGAGTGGAAGTGATTTCAGGACTGTGGTAAACAGGATGCAACCGGCTTCAGACCGGAAAAACAGGCATATTTCGGAGCAGATCATGACATCCTTGACCCGTCGCACCTTCATTCTTGCGGCCGGCGCCACTGCCGCATGCAGCTCGCCGCCGCCGATCAACTCGCCGCGCGTGGAGCTGGACAGCGCGATCATGGACGCGCGCAAATTCATGTTCACCTCGGTGCCCGGCAGCCAGCAGCTCGCGGAACGCTCGGCCGGCTACCTCATCATGCCGCAGGTGATCGAGGCGGGCTTCATGGCAGGCGGCTCATATGGCGAGGGCGGCCTCATCATCGGGGAGGCGATCGTCGACTATTATTCCGTCGCCAATGTCTCCTTCGGGTTCCAGGTGGGCGCGCAGCAGGCCAGCCACGCGCTTTTCTTCATGACCCAGGAAGCGCTGCAGAACTTCCGCACGGCAGATGGCTGGAAACTCTCGGCTGACGCGACATGGGTGATCGACACGACGGGCATCAGCTTCGGTGCGTCGAGCAAGACGCTCAATCAACCGGTCATCGCGCTTGTGTTCAACCAGTCCGGCGTGATTGCCGGCGCGACGCTGCAGGGCGGGAAATATTCCCGTATCGTGCGAAACTGAATTATCGGGATGCGCCCCGTCGGACGGCGCATCCCTGCCCGCCCCTAGTTCCGCTGGAAATGCGCGATGATGATCGCGGCCACGATATCGGGCTGTTCGCTCGACAGCGCATGGCCCGCATGGGGCACTTCCGCATAGGTCACCTGATCGCCGAGGTCGGCTTCCAGAACGCGGCCGGCCTTGTCAGGCGGTGCGATGAAATCCTCCCCCGCCTGCACCAGAAGGAACGGCACGCCGCCGGCCGCCTTGAAAAAATCGCCATTCACCATGTTGGCAGCATGGACCTCTGCAGCCGCAAGCTCCGGATACCAACCCTCCAGCCAGACGGACGCGTCATTGCCGACGGCAAAGAAGGCGCAGGCCAGCGCCTTCAACCGCTCGGGCTCGGCCAGCGACAGGTTGAAACTGCCGCGCAGGCAGGATTGCTGTTCTTCCGACATGGCGAAATTGCCGCCGGATGCCATGAGCGCCAGATTGTCGACCATATCGGGGTAGAGGGTCGCGAATGTGCGTGCCAGCCGGTTGCCAAACGCGTGGCCGATCAGGCTGACCTGAGTGATGCCGAGCGCGTCGAAGCTCCGTTTCAGGTCATTGGCGAACTGGCCCATCGACAGGTTTTCCGGCGTCAGGTCCCCGCGGCTTCGCCCGATTCCGCGGGGCTGCACGAGCACCACACGATAGCCGGCCTCGACAAAGCGGCGGGTCAGCGTGGAGTGATAATCCTCGGTATAGTCCTCCACCCCGCGGCCGAGCGAGGGGATGATCGACAGCCACGGCCCGCTGTCACCGTCGGCGGCGAAGACGCGCACATGGTTGGCCGTGCCGTCGCCATGCTCCACCACCTGTTCATCGACCAGATGGTCCCATGCCGTGCCTTCATCCGCGGCCCGAAGCGGCCCAGTGCAAGCCAGACCGGCTGCACAGATCAGCGAAAGAAAAATACCGGCCCTCATCCCAAGCCCTCCTGTCGCGACGGCGCTGACGTGCCGCCTTCGGTCAGGACGCTAGCCTGCGCGCGACCACCCGCCTAGCCGCTATTCGCAACTTTCGTGCGAAATCCGACAGTCAGCGCTGCGCTTTGGTGGCGGCGGAGCGGATCGCCGCGATGTTGCGGCCGTAATCCTCCGGCGTGCCGCCCTTGAACACAGCCGACCCCGCCACGAGCGCATCGGCGCCTGCCGCCGCGCAGAGCGGCGCCGTGTCGGGCGTCACGCCGCCGTCGACTTCCAGCCAGATCGGCCGGTCGCCGATCATCTTGCGGATGCGGCCGATCTTCTCCACCTGCGACTGCAGGAAGGACTGGCCGCCGAAACCGGGATTGACGGTCATCACAAGGATCAGGTCGAGCCTGTCGAGCACATATTCGATGGCCGATTCTGGCGTCGACGGGTTCAGCGACACGCCCGCCTTGCAGCCGAGCGACCGGATATAGTCGAGCGACCGGTCGAGATGCGGCCCGGCCTCGGCATGGATGGTGATGATGTCGGACCCGGCCTTGGCGAAGGCCTCCAGATAGGGATCGGCGGGCGCGATCATCAGATGCACATCCATCACCGTCTTCACATGCGGGCGGATCGCCTTCACCACGTTGGGGCCGATGGTGATGTTGGGCACGAAATGCCCGTCCATCACATCCACATGGACCCAGTCGCAGCCCTGCGCCTCGATGGCCTGCACCTCCTCGCCCAGACGAGCGAAATCGGCAGACAGGATGGAGGGCGCGATCTTGATCGAACGGTCGAAATCGGACATGCGGTCACTTCCTTCGTCTGAGCGGCGCGCGCCGCCTGTTGGCCTCTGCCGCCAGCGGCTACCCCAGCGGCCCCGCCGGGGCAAGCCCGACCGGAGCGCCCGGGTGCGGCAATCAGTCCGCGGGTTGCGCGAGCCGGCGCATCAGGCTCGATGTGTCCCAGCGCCCGCCGCCCTTCTTCTGTATATCCTTGTAGAACTGGTCCACCGCAGCGGTCATCGGCAGCGACGCGCCGTTGCGGTCGGCCTCGGCCAGACAGATGCCGAGATCCTTGCGCATCCAGTCCACCGCGAAGCCGAAATCGAACTCGTCGCGCAACATGGTCGAGCCACGGTTCTCCATCTGCCAGGAGCCGGCCGCCCCTTTGGAGATCACGTCGAGCACGGCCTCTCCGTCGAGACCGGCGCATTGCACGAAATGCATCCCCTCCGAGAGCGCCTGCAACAGGCCGGCAATGCAGATCTGGTTGACCATCTTGGTCAGCTGGCCCGCGCCCACCGGCCCCATCAAACGGCAGGAACGCGCGAAGGCGTCGATGGCGCCGGAGACCTGATCGAAATGGGCCTGCGCGCCGCCGCACATGACGGTCAGCTGGCCGTTCTCGGCGCCCGCCTGACCGCCTGAGACGGGCGCATCGATGAACCCGACGCCGGCAGCCTCGGCCTCCGCAGCCAGTTCGCGGGCAACCTCTGCCGAAGCGGTCGTATGGTCGACAAAGATCGACCCTTTGGCCATCGCGCCAAGCGCGCCATCAGGGCCAAGGACGACCGATCGCAGGTCATCGTCATTCCCGACGCAGGCAAAGACGATCGCAGCCCCTTCGGCGGCCGCGCGGGGCGTATCGGCACGCGCGCCGCCATGCTCGGCCACCCAGGCTTCGGCCTTGGCCGCGGTGCGGTTGTAGACGGTGACCTCATGGCCTGCAGCTTTCAGATGGCCCGCCATCGGATAGCCCATCACGCCCAGTCCCAGAAATGCAACCTTTGCCATACGTCCCTCCAGTTTTCCCGCTGACGTTACGTCGGCGCGTTGTTTCTGGTCTAGTGGCCTGCTATCCAATTCGGGTCAAGCACCTGGCAGGAATAAACCTCTATGGAACGGCTCTTTCGGTGGCTGCTGCGCAGCCTGATCGCTCTTGTCGCGATTGCGCTTCTGGGAGCCGGACTGGCCTATTATCTCGCGGCCGGATCGCTGCCGGACTATGACCGCCGGTTCACGGTCTCGGGCGTCTCCGCGCCGGTCGAGATTGTGCGCGACAATCATGCCGTGCCGCATATTTTCGGCGAAACAGACGCCGACACGCTTTTCGGCCTCGGGTTCGTGCATGCGCAGGACCGGCTCTGGCAGATGACGCTGCTGCGGCGCACCGCGCAGGGGCGGCTGTCGGAAATGTTCGGCGAGCGGACGCTCGAGATTGACCATCTGATGCGGGCGCTCGACATTTACGGCATCGCGCGGCGCGCGGTTGCGCACCAGCCGCCAGAGGCGCAGGCGCTCTTGTCGGCCTATGCGGCTGGCGTGAATGCCTACCTCGGCGCCGTCGGGTCTGAAGCGCTCGGCCGGGGCGCGCCCGAATTCCTGCTCTTTTCCAACGAGATCGCCGCCTGGACGCCGGCCGACAGCATCGCCGTCTCGAAGCTGATGGCGCTGCAGCTGACCGACAAGGCCCAGAAGGAGGTTTTGCGCGCGCGTCTGAGCCTGATCCTGCCCGCCGAGCGGGTCCGCGACCTGCTACCCGACGCGCCCAACAAGCCGGTCATGGCGCTGCCGGAATTTGCCGCGCTTTTCGATGACGCGCCCGCGCCGGTCCGGATGGCGGCCGGGATCGGCAGGTCCGATCCCCTGAACCCGGTCCGCCCCGTGGGCAGCGCCGGTGCGTCCAATGCCTGGGCCGCGATGGGGCAAAGAGCGGCAGCCGGCCATCCGCTTCTGGCCACAGACCCGCATCTGGGGCTGACCGCCCCGTCGATCTGGATGCTCGCCCGCCTGCAACTGACGAGCGGCGGCGTGATCGGCGCGACGATCCCGGGCGGCCCCGCGATCCTTGTCGGGCGCAACGCCTCGCTCGGCTGGGGGTTGACCGCGGCCTATCTCGACGATCAGGACCTCTATATCGAGGAGTTGAAACCGGGCGACCCGAGCGCCTACCGGGTGGGCGATACTTATGTCCCTTTCCGCACCCGCGACGTGGTCATCACGATCAAGGATGCACCGCCTGTTACCCGCACGCTCCGCTGGACGGAGAACGGCCCTGTTCTGCCAGACGAACCCTACGGGCTGGCCGCGATCACCCCGCCCGATCATGTGATGAGCCTCGCCTGGACCGGCCTCATCGAAGAAGACACGACACCGAGTTTCTATCTCGAACTGATGCACGCCAAATCGGTCGACCGGGTCCGCGAATTGGCGCCGCTCGCCGTGGCGCCATCGACCAACCTGATCCTCGCCGACAGCCGGAATGTCGCGATCCAGACGCTCGGCCGGATGCCGCGCCGCAATGCGGCCCATTCCAGCCAGGGGCGCATCCCCTCGCCCGGCTGGCTCGATCGCAACCGATGGGATGGGTTCTTCCCGACCGAAGACAATCCTTGGGTCAAGAACCCGCCGAGCGGGATTGTGGTCAACACCAACAACAAGATCGTGGACGGGGACTTCCCGCGCCACTTCAGTTTCGACTGGGGAGACACGCAGCGCATCACCCGCGCCGAGCGGCTGTTGAACTTGCGCGAGTTCCATACGCTCGACAGTTTCATCGAAATCCAGACCGATGATGTGTCACCGACGGCGCGCAACCTCCTGCCGCTGATCGGGCGCGACCTCTGGTATGCGGGCCAGCCCGCCGCCGAGGACAAGGCCGGGCGGATGCGCCAGCAGGCGCTGGAGCGGCTCGCGGTCTGGAACGGGCAGATGACCGAACATGATCCGGAGCCGCTCATCTTCTCGGCCTGGCTCCGGGCGTTGCAGCGGCGGCTCGTCATCGACAGTCTCGGGCGTGACACGAGCCTTCTGACCCACCCCGATCCGGCCTTCATCGAACGAGTGTTCCGCGATGTCGACGGGGCCAGCATCTGGTGCGACATCCAGCAGACGACGGCGGCAGAAAGCTGCCAGATGATGGCAGAGGCCGCGCTGGATGATGCGCTTCTGATGTTGTCGGAACGCTATGGCGACCGGCTGGAAAGCTGGCGCTGGGGCGACGCGCACGAAGCGCGCCACGACCATACGGTGCTTGGCAAGATTCCGGTCCTCAGCTGGTTCACCAACATCCGGCAGGACACGTCGGGCGGCGACAATACGCTATTGCGCGGCCGCAGCGCCGGCACCGGTCCCGACCCGTTCGCCAATGTGCATGCGGCGGGGTTCCGCGGCGTGTTCGATTTCAGCGACCCCGAAGCCTCTGTCTTCATCATCTCCACGGGCCAGAGCGGGCATTTCCTGTCCCGCCACTATGATGATCTGTCAGTGCTCTGGCGGCGGTCGGAATATGTGCCGATGGCGCTCGACCCGGTGCTAGCGCGCGGCGGCGCGCTCGGCACGACATGGCTCGATCCGTCAAACTAGGCTTGGCGGCGTTCCGGCGCCGCAACCGGCCCGGTCAGGCAAACAGGTCGTGGCACAATTCCAGCGCATCGACGAGCGTATCGACCTCGTCACGCGTGTTGTAGAGCCCGAAACTCGCCCGGCAGGTCGCCGTGACGCCCAGATGCTGCATGAGCGGCTGGGCACAGTGATGGCCTGCGCGCACCGCGATGCCCTTCTGGTCGATCACGGTGGAAATGTCATGCGCATGGGCCGCCCCGTCGAGCGTGAAGGAGAAGATCGCCCCGCGATCGGCCGCATGGCCCTGGATGTTGAGCCAGTTGAGCCCCTTGAACCGGTCCATCGCATAGTCGCGCAGATCGGCCTCATGCGCGGCAATCGCATCCATCCCGAGCCCGGTCATATAGTCGATCGCGGCCCCGAGCCCGATCATCTGCACGATACCCGGCGTGCCTGCCTCGAACTTGTGTGGCGGGTCGTTATATGTGACCGCGTCGCGGGTCACGTCGCGGATCATGTCGCCACCACCCATGAAGGGCCGCATCTCGTCCATCCGCTCGCGCCGGATGTAGATCGCGCCCGACCCTGACGGGCCATAGAGCTTGTGGCCGGTGATCGCGTAGAAGTCGCAGCCCAGATCCTGCACATCGACGGGCATGTGGACGGCCGCCTGGCTGCCATCGACGCAGACCGGCACGCCTTTCTCGCGGGCCCCGGCGCAGATCGACTTGATGTCGACAATGGTGCCGAGCACGTTCGACATGTGGGTGATCGCGACCAGTTTGGTGCGCGGCCCGATGGCGGCAAGCACCCGCTCGGGGTCCAGCGCGCCCGTCTCGTCCGGTTCGACCCATTTCAGAACCACACCCTGCCGTTCGCGCAGGAAGTGCCACGGCACGATATTGGCATGGTGTTCCATGACAGACAGCACGATCTCGTCACCCGGCTCCAGCCGCGGCGCCGCCCAACCGTAGGAGACGAGGTTGAACGCTTCCGTGGTGCCGGAGGTGAACAGGATCTCCTCTTCATGGCCCGCATTGAGGAAGGTTTTCAGCGTGCCGCGCACGGCCTCGAACTTGTCCGTGGCGAGGTTCGACAGGAAATGCAGGCCACGGTGCACGTTGGAATATTCCATCGCATAGGCCTGCGTGACGGCGTCAATGACCGCCTGCGGCTTCTGGGCCGAGGCGCCATTGTCGAGATAGACAAGAGGCTTGCCATGCACGCTGCGGCTCAGGATCGGAAAATCCTGCCGCACGGCCGTCACGTCATACATTCAGATGTCCTCCAGCGGCACCAGACCAAACCCGACCAAAAAGATCGACAAGCACAGCGCTACACCCAAAACCGTCAGGAAGGCAACGCCCAAACCCTTCAAGTTGGTGTCATAACCGTGCAGTGCGGTCGTGAAGCTGGAATAGATCCAGATCATCCAGATATTGCCCGCCAGAATGAAGAGCGCGGCGAGCGGCGGGACGAGCAGGAAGAGCAGGAAGGCCGTGACCTGAAGCGCCAGCGACACGACCGACAGCCAGGCCACCATGGCGAGCGCCCCGTCGAACGTGCCGGTGCCCGCAAGCGCCCGGCCGATCTTGGTCACGAAGAAGGCGAAGGCCAGCATGGTCGCCAGCTTGATCAGCGCCAGCGGCAGCGTGCCGACCGCGAGCCAGGCGAAAGCGCCTTCGGTCTCCACCGGCATGATCATCGTCTGGACCGCCGTCAGGATACCTTCGAGCGCCAGCACCAGAACCAGCACCTGCATCCAGGCGCCCCGCTCCAGCGGCAGTGCAAAAACAGAACCGGCCGCATCCTGCGGCCGGCGGAGTGTCTCGGCGAAGAGACGCCGAAGAATGTCTTTCATCAAATGACCCCGGTGGCTCTGAGATACATGCCCATCACGACGGCCACGATGGCCAGAACGGACATCGACATGAATATCAGGGAGACCGAGCGGAATCCATTTGCTTCTGCCACACCGGCCGAAATGAACCAGGTGAAGGGGATGAGGCCGATCCAGTAGGGCGGCAGCGCGACCCAAGGCTCCTTCAGGACCGGGAAGGACGGCTCGAAAAGCGACATCATCACCGTCACGATGGCGGCCAGCAGCCCGAAGGGGGCAGACACGACTGCACCCCAGAAAAGCCCCGCCCGCGTGTCCTTCCAGCTGCCCTTGCCGCCGAAGAGCTTGAGCGACAACCAGACCGCGCCGGAGAAGAGATACATGACCGCCGTGCGCACGAAGAGCGCCGCAATCAGCCAGAGCCCGATCTCGGCCGGGATCTTGTCCGACGCGCCCTCGGTCGGGGCCACGGCGGTCTTGATCGACCAGCTGAGGAAAAAGACGATGTCGGACAGCATCACGTAGAAAAGCAGCCGCGCCTCGCTCGGCTGCTCGGCGATCAGGCGCCGGGTCGAGCGGCGCATATCCTTCCACGCATCCAGCACACGTTCGGCCAGATTGCTGCGGGACGACTGGTAAACCCCAGTCGTGGTGGAGAATTCTTCTGTACTCATGGCCTCGATCTCGGACTTATCGCTGGTGGGGGGGTACTGCCCGCTGACAACTCGGCACGCTGCTCACACACGCGCAAAGGATGCGCGCGAACTTGGACAAGAATAAGGCTAAGTTCAGAAAAGCGCGACGAAAACTGCCGGAATTGCAACAACTGTTGCACAGATGACGGTGGCCACCCGCGCGGTGGATGCAAAGCCTTCCGCCTCGGCCAATGCCGCAGCCCAGGACCAGAGCAGCACGGCAAGGCTGATCGTGCCGAGGATCGGGGATGCAAGCGCCGCCAGTTCCGGCCGGTAGGCAAACAGCGCCGCAAAGGCCGAGGTCACGAGGACCACCGGCATGGCAACCACCAGCCCCCAGAAGAGCGCGAGCCGTGCGGAAAAGAAGTTCCCCTGCCCGCCAAAGACCCGCGCCAGCAGGTGTGACAGGGCCGCCACCCCGTAAAGGATGAGCGGCAGGAAGAAGAAGAATCCGAAAATCCGGCCTGAAAGAGCGGCCGCAAGCGGGTCATCCGCCTCTGCCGCCAGATCCGCCGTGCCGCGCAGCCCCGGCAGGGAGGCCACAAACAGAAGCGCGCAGGCCAGCATCAGGAAGAAGAGCGCCCGCTCTTCCCCGAAGCCGCCCTGCATCTGCCGCCGCATCGCGGGCCGGAACCCGCGATAGGCGTTCAAAATGTCGGCAACCAGACCGGGGCTGCCGCTCTTCCGCTCAGCCACGCCGCCGGTCGAGCCAGCCGGCCAGCTGGGCACGGATCACGTCGGCCAGCGCATCATCCTCGATCTCCTGGATCGCCTCATCGACGAAGGCGAGCACGAGCATGTCGGTCGCATCCTCCTTCGAGATGCCGCGGGAGGTGAGGTAGAAAAGCGAGGTCTCGTCCACCGCGCCGCAGGTCGAGCCATGCGAGCAGACCACATCGTCGGCGTAGATTTCCAGCTCCGGCTTGGCAAGGAACTGGCTGTCATCGTCGAGGAGCAGTCCCTGGCTGATCTGGTAGCCGTCTGTCTTCTGCGCGTCGGGCTGGACAAGGATCTTGCCCTGGAACACGCCGGTGGCGCCCGATTTCAGCACCTTCTTGAAGACCTGCCGGCTTTCGCAATTCACCGCGTCATGGGTGATGAAGACCGTGTCGTCATGGTGGAAATCGCCCTCGCCGATGCAGGCGCCGGCCACATGGGCCGTGGCATCGTCGCCGGTCAGTTCGATCACGCATTCGTTGCGGGTGAGCGCGCCGTTCACGGTGAGCGTGAAGCTCTTGAATGCGCTCTCGGCCTCGAGCCGCGCGAACAGGTGCGTGGCGGCAAGCCGCTCGCGGTCCCGGCCCTGAATACGGACATGGTTGAACCGGCCCGTGTCGGCAACCTCGACCTCCATCACCTTGTTGAACCGCGCTGCGGCGGCTCCGGTCTCAAGCACGGTCAGTGCCGCGCCCTCCTCTACCCGGATCACGTGATGGACCGCACAATCGGCGGACGCTGCCGTGTGCCGGTGGTGGAACTGCACAGGGCGGGTCACCTGACCGGTCGCGCGGATCACGATCCCGTCCCGCGCCACGGCGCTGTTGAGCGCGGCGAGCGGACGCTCCACCGGCGACTGGCCGGCGGCTTCTAGAACGCCGTAGACGTCGCGCGCCCAGTGGATATCCGCAGCCTGTGCCGTGGCGAGCGTCTCGATCTCCAGCCCGTCAAGCGCCAGCGCGTCGGACGCATCCGCGTCGAACCGGCCATCCACGAAGACAAGCCGAAGCGGCGTGGCCTCTGCGAACACATCCGCGGTTTCATCCGGCATCGCGGCCACATCGGCCGCAGCCGCGGCGGTCAGCGGCGCGGGGTTGGTGAACTTCCAATATTCGTCACGACGGCCCGGCAGGCCCATGCCGGCCAGACGCGACAGGGCCGCGCTGCGGGCCTCCGCCGCCCAGCCGCCATCGGTGCCGTCGCGCGACAGCCGGTCGACCAGTGCTGCGACCGGATCATCCTTTTCCAGTGCCAGCCCCATCACGCCACCGCCGCGAGAATGTCGCCATATCCGTTTTCCTCGACCTCGAGCGCCAGTTCCGGCCCGCCGGTCTTCACGATGCGGCCGTCGGCCATGATATGCACCACGTCCGGTTTGATATGGTCGAGCAGCCGCTGGTAGTGGGTGATCACGAGGAACGCACGACCTTCGTCGCGCAGCGCGTTCACGCCTTCGGCGACCAGTTTCATCGCGTCCACGTCGAGCCCGCTGTCGGTCTCGTCGAGAATGCACATTTTCGGCTCCAGCATGGCCATCTGCAGGATCTCGTTGCGCTTCTTCTCGCCGCCCGAGAAGCCGACATTGACCGG
Source organism: Oceanomicrobium pacificus (assembly GCF_009833495.1). GTDB lineage: Bacteria > Pseudomonadota > Alphaproteobacteria > Rhodobacterales > Rhodobacteraceae > Oceanomicrobium > Oceanomicrobium pacificus. The sequence continues at coordinate 801,192 of NZ_WUWG01000003.1, forward strand.
ACGTTTCAGCATGTCCGCGTCGATCTTCAGGCTCGCGGCCTTGGCCCGCACCAGCTTCAGGAACTCGGCCGCGTTCAGTTCTTCCTCGCCGCGCGCCTTGCGCTGAGCGTTCACGGCGGTGCGCAGGAAGGTCATGTTGCCGACACCGGGGATCTCGACCGGATACTGGAAGGCCAGGAACAGGCCCTCGGCGGCGCGCTCTTCCGGCTCCAGATCCAGCAGGTCCGTGCCGTCGAGCGTCGCGCTTCCATCGGTCACTTCATAGCCGTCGCGGCCCGCGAGCACATAGGAGAGCGTCGATTTTCCCGAGCCGTTCGGCCCCATGATCGCATGCACCTTGCCGGCTTCGACAGTCAGGTCGACGCCTTTCAGGATCTGCTTTTCCTCTTCTTCGAGGGAGACGTTCAGGTTCTTGATTTCAAGCATGTTTCTATTCCCAAATCAGGCGTGTCAGCCCACCGAGCCTTCCAGCGAGATGGCGACGAGTTTCTGTGCTTCCATGGCGAATTCCATCGGCAGGGCCTGGAGCACGTCCTTGCAGAAGCCGTTGACCACGAGCGCGACGGCCTCTTCCTCGTCCATGCCGCGCTGGCGGCAATAGAAGAGCTGGTCATCATCGACCTTGGAGGTTGTCGCCTCATGCTCGACCCGGCTCGAATTGTTCTTGCATTCGATATAGGGCACCGTGTGCGCGCCGCATTTATCCCCGATGAGCAGGCTGTCGCACTGGGTGTAGTTGCGGCTGTTCTTGGCCTTCGGGTGCATCGAGACGAGGCCGCGATAGGTGTTCTGCGCCTTGCCCGCGCTGATCCCCTTGGACACGATCCGCGACCGCGTGTTCTTGCCCAGATGGACCATCTTGGTGCCGGTATCGGCCTGCTGCATGTTGTTGGCGATGGCGATCGAGTAGAACTCGCCCTGGCTTTCCTCGCCCCGCAGGATGCAGCTGGGATATTTCCACGTCACGGCAGACCCGGTTTCCACCTGCGTCCACATGACCTTCGAGCGGTCGCCGCGGCAGTCGGCCCGCTTGGTGACGAAATTGTAGATCCCGCCCTTGCCGTTCTCGTCGCCCGGATACCAGTTCTGGACGGTGGAATATTTGATCTCCGCATCTTCGAGCGCGACCAGTTCCACGACCGCGGCATGCAGCTGGTTCGTGTCGCGCATCGGCGCGGTGCAGCCCTCCAGATAGGAGACATAGGAACCCTTGTCGGCGATGATCAGCGTGCGCTCGAACTGGCCGGTATTCTCTGCATTGATGCGGAAATAGGTGGACAGTTCCATCGGGCAGCGGACGCCGGGCGGCACATAGACGAATGACCCGTCGGAAAAGACCGCGCTGTTGAGCGTGGCGTAGAAATTGTCCGACACGGGGACGACCGTGCCGAGATATTTTTTCACCAGTTCGGGATGCTCGCGCACGGCTTCCGAAATGGAGCAGAAAATCACGCCGGCCTTGGCCAGTTCTTCCTTGAAGGTGGTGCCCACGGACACGCTGTCGAAAACCGCATCGACAGCCACCTTGCGGCCCTCGGCTGCAGCATCGCCCGCGCCCTCGACACCGGCAAGGATCATCTGTTCCTTCAGCGGGATGCCGAGTTTTTCGTAAGTTGCCAGCAGTTCGGGATCGACCTCGTCAAGCGACTTGGGCTTTTCCTTTGCCATGCTCGCCGGCTGGGCATAGTAATACTGGTCCTGAAAATCGATCTTCGGGTAATGGACCATCGCCCATTCGGGCTCCTGCATCTGCGTCCAGCGGCGATAGGCACCAAGACGCCATTCGGTCATCCAGTCCGGCTCGCCGTTCTTTTCGCTGATCAGACGGACGATATCCTCGTTCAGCCCTTTCGGGGCATATTCCATCTCGATCTCGGTCTCGAACCCGTATTTGTAGCGCTCGCCGACCGAGCGCACGGCATCGACTGTTTCCTGATCGACGCCGTCCTTGACCTGAAGTTTCTCCATCGCGGTCATCCGCCCTTCCTTTCAAGCGCTTCGTTTGCGGAAGCGTGTGTAATGTTCAATCCAGGTGGAGGCGAAGCCGTCCACCTCGGCATCCGTGGTTGCGGTCCCCATCGATACGCGGATCGCACCGCCGGAGATCAGTTTGTCAAAGCCCATCGCGGCAAGGACGCGGCTCTCCCGGACCTTGCCCGAGGAACAGGCCGAACCGGCCGAAATCGCATAGCCCGCAAGGTCCATCTGCATGACCTGCGTCTCGCCCTTCCAGCCCGGAACCGCGAGGCAGCTCGTGTTGGGCAGGCGTGGCGCATCGAGCCCCGGGATCACGAGGTCGGACGCGGCATCGAGCAGGTGCGCTTCCATCCTGTCGCGACGCTCTGCGACCGCTTCCCATGCGCCGCTCTCGAGCTCTGCCACAGCCGCCTTCAGGGCCGCGGCAAATCCGGCAATTCCGATCACATTCTCCGTGCCCGACCGGCGGCCCTGTTCCTGACCGCCGCCCCGCAGGGTCGCCGCGACATCGCGCCCCTGCCGCAGCACCAATGCGCCTATACCTTTCGGCCCGCCGAACTTGTGCGCTGACACGGCTGCCATCTCGGCCCCCGACCAGGCAAAGGCAAAGGGCAGTTTCCCGATCGCCTGCACCGCATCGCAGAAGAAAAGCCCTTCAGGCAGGTCCTGCAGGATGCCGGTCTCGCTGTTGGCGCGTTGCACTGCGCTTGAAGCGGGGTCGTCGACGGTGACCTGTCCGTTCCCGTCGACGGCCAGATCGGCTGTGACCCAGGCCGCCACCGCATCATGTTCCACCGCGCCGGCATGGATATCCCTGTCATGCAGGGCCAGTGCGGCGGCCTCCGTCGCGCCGGAGGTAAAGACAATATCTGCGCCCGACGCCCCGAGCGCTTCGGCAATCTCGGCCCGCGACCGCTCCACCAGCGCGCGGGCGGCGCGACCCGCGGCATGGACGCTCGACGGATTGCCCACGATGTCGCAGGCCGCAATCATCGCGTCACGGGCTTCCGCGCGCAGCGGCGCCGTGGCGTTCCAGTCCAGATAGGCGTGTCGGGCGGTCACGCGCCCTCCTCGTCGACAAGCTCGATAAAGGCCGGCACCGCCGGACAGGGGGCGAGCTGGTCGGCGGTGATGTCACTCAGCCGGGTCTGGTGCAGAAAGACGTAGACATGGGCCGAAAGCTGTTCCCAAAGCCGGTCGGTCAGCCCCTGCGCTTCGGTGCCCGAACGCGCGCCCGAGGCCCCTGCCCCGCGGCTCAGCGCATCCATCGTCTCGTCCACGGCGCCGAGGATTTCGGACACGCGGATCCGGTCCACCGGACGGGCCAGCCGGTAGCCGCCGCCCGGGCCGCGCACGCTGTCCACGATCCCCGCCCGGCGCAGCTTCACGAACAGCTGTTCGAGATAGGCCAGCGAGATGTCCTGCCGCTCGGAGATTTCCGACAGCGACACAAGACGGTCCTCGCCCTCACGCGCCAGATCGGTCAGCGCGATCATCGCATAGCGGCCTTTGGTGCTCAGCTTCATCCGGAAATCCCGACGGTCGGAGTTGACGCAAGCAGGAACAATGCTTACTCACATTTCAGCCCGGAGCAGGTCTGCCCCGGAAATTAGAATTGTTCTAGATTGTCCGACCGATTCCGTCAAGCATTGGTCCGACACTCCCGCGCGTTGGAGCAGCACATATATGCCCGAGGTCATTTTTCCCGGACCTGAAGGTCGGCTCGAAGGCCGCTACCACCCCCAGAAAGCCAAGGACGCGCCGATCGCGATCATCCTGCACCCGCACCCGCAGTTCGGCGGCACGATGAACAACAAGGTCGTCTACAACCTGCATTACGCTTTCCTGAACATGGGCTTCACCTGCCTTCGGTTCAATTTCCGCGGTGTCGGGCGCAGCCAGGGCGAATATGATCAGGGCGTGGGCGAATTGAGCGATGCCGCCGCGGCGCTCGACTATCTGCAGGCGCTCAACCCCAATGCGAAACATTGCTGGGTTGCGGGCTTCTCCTTCGGCGCGTGGATCGGCATGCAGCTTCTGATGCGCAGGCCGGAAATCGCCGGGTTCATCTCGGTCGCGCCGCCGGCCAACATGTATGATTTCAGCTTCCTTGCGCCCTGCCCGTCCTCGGGCCTCATCATCAACGGATCGGCTGACAAGGTCGTGCCGCCGTCCGATGTGACCGGACTGACGGAAAAACTGCAACAGCAGAAGGGCATCACCATCACCCATGAAGTGGTGGACGGTGCCGGCCATTTCTTCGATCCCGGCATGGACGAGATGATCTCGACCGTCGATGGCTATGTCCGCCGCCGGATGACCGAAACCACCCGTTAATTCCGCCGGCCGGCGCTCAGCCGGCCGCCACCGCGTCGGGCAGCGACAACCGACCGCCCGTCACGGGCCGGTCCACGCCGGTCGTGCCCGGGGCCGACAGCGGCAGACCGCGCTCGGTCCGCGCAGCCAGATAGGCGAAGGCTTGCGCTTCCAGCATGTCGCCGTCGAGCCCGAGCCGTTCCACCGGCCCGACAGGGGCTGCCAGCGCGGCGGACAGGCGGGCCATCATATGGCCGTTGCGCCGCCCGCCGCCGCAGATGAACCAGCCTTCGACCGGTTTCGGGAAATGCGCTTCCGCCGCTGCGATCCCGGCCACCGTCATGGCCGAAAGCGTGGCGGCGGCATCGGCTGTGCTTGCGCCGTCAACCCATGCCGAAACCATATCAAAATCATTCCTATCCAATGACTTGGGCGGATTTTTTAAGAAGTAAGGCAAGCCGAGATACCGTGCCACCGCGCCCGCATCCGCCTGCCCCGCCGCCGCCGTCGCGCCATCCGCATCATAGGCCGCGCCGGTCCGCGCCAGCATCAGATCGTTCAGAAGCGCATTGCCAGGTCCGGTGTCGAAGGCCAGAAGCGCCTGTGCGGCGGCCGGGTCTTCCACGGCCGGATCGACCCATGTCACATTGGCGACCCCGCCGATATTGACGAAGGCAACGGGCGCGGAACAACCGGCCCACCGCGCGCAGGCGTGATGGAAGAAGGGTGCGAGCGGCGCGCCCTGCCCGCCGGCGTCCATATCGGCGCTCCGGAAGTCCCAGGCCACGCGGCAGCCGCTGTCGCTTGCCAGTCGCGCGCCATCGCCGATCTGGAAGGTGCGGCCCGTGTCCGGATCATGGCTCAGTGTCTGGCCGTGAAAGCCGACCAGTTGACCGCTCCGCGCCCCGATCGCCTGCAGGGCGTCGAGATGCCGTGCCCGCACCCGCGCCTCGATCTCGGCCAGCAGGTTCGACTGGGGATCGGGCCATTGCCCGAACCCCGAAGCGATGAGCGCCCGGTCATCAGGGTCCAGATCAAGGGTCAGATGGGACCCGAATCCGCCGATCCGCTCGCCATCCGTGTCGAGCAGCGCCACATCTACCGCGTCGAGCGAGGTTCCGCTCATCATGCCGATCACGGTCTGCATGCCAATTCCTGCGCCCATGCCCCTTCCCTTCGCTGCTGAGCAAGCTATACATCGCGCCATTGCAACATCCAATGGACCGCACGCGATGACCTACACGCCCAAGAGCGAATTTCTGCACCAGATGCAGACCCGCGGCTTCATGCAGGACTGTACCGACCTGCAAGGCCTCGACGACGCCCTCATCGAAGGTGTGGTTCCGGGCTATATCGGCTTCGACGCGACGGCAGACAGCCTTCACGTCGGCTCGATGATTCAGATCATGATGCTGCGCTGGCTGCAGAAGACCGGCCACAAGCCGGTCGTGCTGATGGGCGGCGGCACCTCCAAGATCGGCGACCCGTCAGGCAAGGACGAGGCGCGGCAGCTGCTGACCAACGACCAGATCGGCGAGAATATCAAGGGCATCCGCAAGGTGTTCGACCGGTTCCTGACCTTTGGCGACGGCCCGTCGGATGCGCTGCAGGCCAACAATGCCGACTGGCTCGACACGCTGAACTATATCGAGTTCCTGCGCGACTATGGCCGGCATTTCACCATCAACCGGATGCTGACCTTCGACAGCGTACGGCTGCGGCTCGACCGCGAACAGCCTCTGACATTCCTCGAATTCAACTACATGCTCCTGCAAGCCTATGATTTCATGGAGATGAACCGCCGCTGGGGCGTCGGGCTGCAGATGGGCGGCTCGGACCAGTGGGGCAATATCGTCAATGGCGTCGACCTGACCCGGCGGATCAACCGCAACACGGTTTTCGGCCTGACGACGCCGCTGCTGACAAAGTCGGACGGGTCCAAGATGGGCAAATCGGCCAATGGCGCGATCTGGCTCAACGAAGAGCGTCTGTCGAGCTACGAGTTCTGGCAGTTCTGGCGCAACACGTCGGATGCGGACACGGGCAAGTTCCTGCGGCTCTTCACGGAACTGCCGGTCGATGAATGCAACCGTCTGGGCGCGCTTCAGGGGTCGGAAATAAACGAGGCGAAGATCATCCTCGCCAACGAAGTCACCGGTCTCGCCCGCGGTCCGGAAGCGGCGCAGGCCGCCGAGGCGACGGCCCGCGAAGTGTTCGAGAAAGGCGGCATCGGGGACGATCTGCCGACCGTCGCGATCCCGGCGGCCGACCTGTCGGAGGCCGGGATCTCGGTCGTGCAGCTCTTCGTGCGCGCGGGCCTTGCCAGTTCGGGCAAGGAGGCGAAACGCCTGATCGCCGAAGGCGGCGCGCGCATCGACGACGCACCGGTCACCGATGCGGGCCAGATGATCGGACTGTCGGATGCGCCGCTGAAACTGTCGGCCGGCAAGAAGCGCCACGCATTGGTGCAGCGCGGCTGAGCGGTCACTCCCCGAGCATCCAGGTGCCATCGGGGTGGAACGCATGAAACGCAAAGGCAAAGGACGTGTCATGCGGCACGTCCTGTCCGTTTCTGTCGCGCACCCGGATCGATGATATTTCCCGCCCGTCTGAGATTCGCGCCGTATCGAGCGCCGAGGCCATCACCCCTTCCCAGCTGAGCGTCAGGCCGGCTTCCTCGATGGTCGCGCCACCCGCCAGGCGGGACAGCGGCCAGGCGCGGTCCCCCACCACGACGACGCGCGACAGCGGCTCGATCCCGTGCGGCGGCGGGTCGCCGGAATAGAGGAACGGCCGGTTCAGCCCGTCATATCCCGCATAGGGGTTGCGCCCGTATGGTCGGACGGCGTTCGGCCGCGCCATCACGAGGCCCTCCTTGTTGCGATCACGGAACGCATCGAGGCTTTCCATCCAGCTTGGCAGGACAGTCAATTCCGCACCGTTGAGCGCCCCGACAATTCCAGTGCCGGTAAATTGCTGCCACCAGCTTTCGGTCTCCCGGTCGAACATGATCATGTCGGAATTGCGCAGCTTGCCCGACACACCGAATGTCAGCACCTGATCGCCGAGCCGCCGGTCGAAGGTGATCGCCGAATTGCACAAGGGGCAGAAGGTCACGGCCACGGGCACGCTGCCTGCCCGGTCATTCACGATCTCATGCCATGTCAGGTAACGCAGCGGATAGGCGCGCGGCACCTCCCCCGGCAGTTCGAGCGCGATCACCGGTTCGCGGCCGGGAATGTCGGCCTCGGCCACCGGCAGCATCACCGGGTCGTCGATCGCGGGAATGCCGTCGCGCGGCGGCCCGCCGGAGATCACTTCGGCAAAGGCAATGGAGGCGCGGCTGAAATCCGTATTCGGCCATTCATTGGTCCAGAAGGCGGGCGGCTCCTCGGCACGGGCTCTATCCGGCGGCAGGCAGACAAGGGCGGCAGCGAGGGCAAGGCAGAGCGGCAGAAGGCGCATTTTCGGTCATCCTGAGGTTGATCAACTCAGGATGGCAGGAGAGTTTGCATCTGAACAGAGCCGGTCACGCCCATGTGACGGCATGAAAAAAGCGGCGCCCCGGGTTCGGGACGCCGCTTTCGATCAAAGATCGTGGGTCGGGATCAGAGGTCGCTCTTGATCCAGACTTTCTTCATATAGTCCGGCTTGCCGGTCACCATGCCGTTATTGGCCTGATCGCCGCGCTTGATCGCATCGATCACCGACTGGCCGCGGATCACCTTGCCGAACACCGTATACTGGCCGTTCAGGAAGGGCGCGTCGTCGAACATGATGAAAAATTGGCTGTTGGCCGAGTTGGGGCTTTGCGACCGGGCCATGCCGACCGTGCCCTTCTGATAGGCAATGTCGGAAAACTCCGCCGGCAGGTCGGCCAGTACCGAACCGCCGCGTCCGGCCAGATTGCCGGCATAGTCCCCGACATGGCCGAATTCCACATCGCCGGTCTGGGCCATGAACCCGTCGATCACGCGGTGGAAGGCCACCCCGTCATATTCGCCGGACCGCGCCAATTTCTTGATCCGCTCCACATGGGCGGGCGCGACATCGGGCAGAAGCTCGATCTCGACCGTGCCTTCGGCTTCACCAGCCACCTCGATGACGAGGATATCCTCGGCATTCTGGGCAAGTGCCGCCCCGGCCCCGCCGAGCAGCGTGGCCGCTGCCGCCAGTGCGAGAAACCCGCGCCGGATCATGCGTCACCTGCGAGCTTGACCGTAATCATCCGGTCGGGGTCGCTGACCGCGCCATTCGCCGCCTGATTGCCGCGCTTGATTGCGTCCACATGTTCCATGCCGGAGGTCACACGGCCGAAAACGGTATACTGGCCGTTCAGGAAATGGCCGTCGTCGAACATGATGAAAAATTGGCTGTTGCCCGAATTGGGGTTCTGCGAGCGCGCCATGCCGACGACCCCACGGTCAAACGGCAGTTTGGAAAATTCGGCCGGCAGGTCCGGCAGGTCCGAGCCGCCGGTGCCGGCGCGGGCGGGGTTGAACCCCTCTTCCATGTCGCCATGCTCCACATCGCCGGTCTGAGCCATGAAACCCTCGATCACGCGATGGAAAGCGACATTGTCATATTCGCCGTTCTTCGCCAGATGCTTGATCCGCTCGACATGTTTGGGCGCCACGTCGGGCAGAAGCTCGACATGGACCGGTCCGTCCTTCAGTTCGATGATCAGCAAATTGTCCTGGTTGTCCGCCATCATGGCCTCCGCAATGTTCGTTTGCCGAGAACCTAGGCGCTGGGGCCAGCAAGCGAAAGGGCGGGATCAGGTTTTTTGAAGTTTTTCGGCCATTGCGCGGGCAACCGCCGGTGGCACGAAAGAGGAAATGTCCCCGTCGAGCCGCGCGATTTCCTTCACCAGCCGCGAGGCAATGGCCTGATGATGCGCGTCCGCCATCAGGAACACCGTCTCGATACTGTCGTCGAGCGCGCGGTTCATGCCGACCATCTGGAATTCATATTCGAAGTCCGACACGGCGCGAAGCCCGCGAATGATGACACTTGCGCCAACCTCGGACGCACAATCGATGAGCAGGTTCTCGAACGGATGGGCCACGATTTCCACGCCGCTCTGGCGCGAGATGGCGGCGCATTCTGCCTCGATCATGGCCACCCGTTCCTCCAGCGAGAAGAGCGGCCCCTTGTCCCGGTTGATCGCCACACCGATCACCAGCCGGTCGACGAGCGAACAGGCCCGGCGGATAATGTCCGTGTGCCCGTTGGTCACGGGATCGAAGGTGCCGGGATATAGTCCGATGCGCATTTTGGGGCACTCCTGTCGCGGTTCGGGCGCACGCAACAATATTGCGCCTGTCAGGTCAAGCCCGTCGCGCCCAGGCCGAACGTTCGGGACAACCGGCGCGCCGGACTGTTGCCGCTTTCCCCGTCAATGACCCGCGATCATGTCCGCGAGCGCGGTGTTTTCCATCTCTATCTCGGAAATCCGCGCCTTGACCGCATCCCCGATGGAAATGACGCCGATCATCTTGCCGCCGTCGATCACCGGCATGTGGCGGAACCGGCCGCTGGTCATCTTTTCCAGAACCGACAGGACACTGTCCGATTTCTGGCACCCGATGACCGACGGGGTCATCACGGCCTCCACCGTATCGTCAAGGCAATCCGGCCCGCGTTTCCCGATCTCGCGCACGATATCGCGTTCCGACAGGATGCCGTCGACGCTCTTTCCATCCTCGGTCACGATCAGCGCACCGATCTTTTTCTCGGACAGGATCTTGGCGGCGTCGTGCAGCGCGGCCTTGCGGCTGATGGTCAGGATGTCGTGGTCGGGTTTGGCGGAAAGTATTTGGCTAACGATCATATCGCCCTCCTCTGACCCTAACAGACTGGCCGCAAAGCGGTGATTCCGTCAAGCAAGGCGGGCGAGCCGGGCCAGATCCTCCCGCATCCCGGTCACCAGATGGGCCGCGGTCTTGGAGATCCGCGCCACCCGCGCATCATCCTGATGCCGGATCAGGTAGAGGCTGCGCGACAGGCTCAACTCGTCCCGCAGAAGCGGCACCAGCCGGTCGAACCCTTCGGCGACGAAATCGGGCAGGATGCAATAGCCTGCGCCCGCGAGCGCCCAGTTGAGCTGCACGATCAGGCTGTTGGAGGCCAGCGCCGGTGCCATGTCGCGCCCGATCGAGGCAAAATAGTCGAGCTCCTTGTCGAAGATCATGTCCGGGATATAGCCGATGCCGCGCTGGGACCGCAGGTCGGACAGGCTGCGCGGGCGCACGCTGTCGGCCCAGTCCCGCGTTGCGTAGAGCCGCAGGCGGTAGCCGCCGATCTTCTGGATCTTCACCCGCCCGGCCGAGGGCGGCGACAGGGTGATCGCCAGATCGGCTTCGCGCTTCGACAGGCTGAACATCCGCGGCAGCGCGACGATCTGCACCGACAGGTCGGGATTGTCCCTGTTCAGGTCCGCGCAAACCCGCGGGAGCAGGAAATTCGACACGCCGTCCGGCGCACCGATGCGCACATGGCCGGACAGGCGGTCGGCATGGCCGCCGACCTCCTCCGACGCGGCCGCGGCGAGCGATTCCATCGACTGGGCATGCGCCAGCAGGTTGCTGCCGGCTTCGGTCAGCGCGTAGCCCTGCGGAGACCGGTCGAACAGCTTGGCACCGAGTGCGGTTTCCAGCGCCGTGATCCGCCGCCCCACCGTGGCGGGATCGAGCGCAAGCTGCCGCGCGGCCGACAGGAGCCTTTGTTGCCGCGCGACCTGAAGGAAGACCCGCAGATCGTCCCATTTCATCTGAGGCTTGCCGGTGACCGCCATTCCGCACTTCCAGATTTTTTCCGATACCTGACCGCATTTCTGCGTCAGACCTTGCAAAAATGCAAAACGTCTTTGGTCTTTTTTGGCTGCGCTTTGACCGCCAATCGCTATAGATTGCCGCCAAACCCGCACCCGCTGTGCGGGTGCACCGACCAAAGGGATTCCGAAATGACCGAACTCACCCATTTCATCGACGGCAAACATGTCAAAGGCACATCGGGCCGTTTCGCCGATGTGTTCAATCCGGCCACCGGCGAAGTGCAGGCCAAGGTGCCGCTGGCGAGCAAGGCGGAACTGGATGCGGCCGTGGCCTCTGCCAAAGCCGCGCAGCCGGCATGGGCCCGCGTAAACCCGCAGCGCCGCGCCCGCGTGATGATGAAGTTCGTCGAACTCCTGCACCGCGACATGGACAAGCTTGCCGAGGCGCTCAGCCGCGAGCATGGCAAGACCCTGCCCGACGCCAAGGGCGACGTGATCCGCGGTCTGGAAGTCGCGGAATTCTGCATCGGCGCGCCGCATCTCCTGAAGGGCGAGTTCACCGACAGCGCCGGCCCGGGCATCGACATGTATTCGCTGCGCCAGCCGATCGGCGTGGCCGCGGGCATCACGCCCTTCAACTTCCCCGCCATGATCCCGATGTGGAAATTCTGCCCCGCGATCGTCTGCGGCAACGCCTTCATCCTGAAGCCGTCCGAGCGCGACCCGTCGGTGCCGCTGATGCTGGCCGAACTGATGCAGGAAGCCGGTCTGCCCGACGGCATTCTGCAGGTCGTCAACGGTGACAAGGAAAGCGTCGACGCGATCCTCGACAACGAGGATATCGGCGCCGTCGGCTTCGTCGGCTCCACGCCGATCGCCGAATATATCTACGGGCGCGGCTGCGCGAACGGGAAACGCGTGCAGTGTTTCGGCGGCGCGAAGAACCACATGATCATCATGCCCGATGCGGATATGGACCAGGCCGTCGACGCGCTTGTGGGCGCGGGCTATGGCGCTGCCGGCGAACGCTGCATGGCGATCTCGGTCGCCGTGCCTGTCGGTGACGAGACCGCCGACCGGCTGATCGAAAAACTGGCGCCGCGGGTCGAGGCGTTGAAAATCGGGCCCTACACGGCCGGCGACGATGTCGATTTCGGCCCCGTTGTCACGGCGGATGCCAAGACGAAGATCCTCGGCCTTGTCGACAGCGGTGTCGAACAGGGTGCGAAGCTCGTTGTCGACGGGCGCGACTTCAAGATGCAGGGCTACGAGAACGGCAACTTCGTGGGCGCCTGCCTCTTCGATCGCGTCACCACCGACATGGACATCTACAAGACCGAGATTTTCGGCCCCGTCCTGTCCACCGTGCGCGCGCAGAGCTATGAGGAAGCGCTCGGTTACGCGATGGACCATGAATATGGCAACGGCACCGCGATCTTCACCCGTGACGGTGACACGGCGCGCGATTTCGCCAACCGGATCAATATCGGGATGGTCGGCGTCAACGTGCCGATCCCGGTGCCGCTCGCATACCACACGTTCGGCGGCTGGAAGAAATCGGCCTTCGGCGACCTGAACCAGCACGGCCCGGACGCGTTCCGTTTCTACACGCGCACCAAGACCGTGACCGCCCGCTGGCCGTCCGGCACCAAGGAAGGCGCGGCCTTCTCCATCCCCGTGATGGACTGACGCAGACGCGTGAAAACTGGCCGGGGGCGGCATGCCCGCCCCTGACCACCCGATCTGCCGGAGGGAGGACCGGATGGATTTCGCACTCAGCGACGAACAGCAGATGATCTTCGACATGGCGCGCGATTTCGGCACCGACCGGATCGCGCCCTATGCTGCGGATTGGGAAACGGAGGGCAGTATTCCGCGGGATGTGCTGCAAGCTGCCGCCGAACTCGGGTTCGCGGCGATGTATGTCAGCGAAGAGGATGGCGGCACCGGACTCAGCCGGCTCGACGCCACGCTGGTCTTCGAGGCACTGGCGATGGCCTGCCCGTCCGTGGCCGCTTTCATCTCGATCCACAATATGTGCGCGAACATGATCGCGAAGAACGGCAGCGACGCATTGAAGGCGCGCATACTGCCGAAACTCGTCGCGATGGAGGCGATCGTCTCCTACTGCCTGACCGAACCCGGATCAGGGTCGGACGCGGCAGCGCTGCGCACACGGGCCGAACGCACCAATGCGGGCTACCGGCTGACCGGCACCAAGGCGTTCATTTCCGGCGGCGGGTTTTCCGACCTTTATCTGGTCATGGCGCGCACCGGCGCTGAGGGCCCGAAGGGCATCTCCTCGATCCTCGTGGAAGACGGTACGCCGGGCCTCAGCTTCGGGGCGCCTGAGCGCAAGATGGGCTGGAAGAGCCAGCCGACCGCGCAGGTCCAGTTCGACGGCTGCGAGGTGGCGGCAGACAATCTGATCGGCGAGGAAGGGCGCGGTTTCACCTATGCGATGCAGGGGCTGGACGGTGGGCGGCTCAACATCGCCGCGGCGGCCCTCGGCGGCGCGCAATCCGCGCTCGACATCGCACTGCGCTACACGGGCGAGCGCGAGGCTTTCGGCCGCACCATCGACCAGTTCCAGGCGCTCCAGTTCCGGCTGGCCGACATGGAGACAGAGTTGCAGGCCGCACGCACCTTCCTTCGGCAGGCTGCGTGGAAGCTCGACACTGCCGCGCCCGATGCAACGAAATTCTGCGCCATGGCCAAACGGTTCGTGACCGACACGTCCTTCCGCATCGCCAATGACGCGCTGCAACTGCTCGGCGGCTACGGCTATCTGGCCGACTATGGCGTGGAAAAGATCGTCCGCGACCTGCGGGTGCACCAGATCCTCGAAGGCACGAACGAGATCATGCGGCTCATCACCGCCCGCGCGCTTCTGGCCGAGCGCGACCGGGGCTGATCCATGGGCGATATCCACACACGGATCGAGGGCGCCTGCGGGCGCATCACCTTGCAGCGGCCGGAGACACTCAACGCCCTGTCGCATCCCATGGTCCTGCAGATCGAGGAGGCGCTCGACGCTTGGGCCACGGATGACCGGGTGCGGATGGTGCTGGTCGATGCCGAAGGGCCGCGCGCCTTCAGCGCGGGCGGCGACCTGCAATCCATGTACGAGACCGGGCGCAAGCAGAACTGGGAGTTTGGCCGTCGTTTCTGGCGCGACGAATACCGGCTGAACGCCAAGATCTTCAACTTCTCGAAACCCTATGCTGCGCTGATGCAGGGCTTCACCATGGGCGGCGGTGTCGGCATTTCCTGCCATGGCAGCCACCGGATCGTGGGCGATACCAGCCGCATCGCCATGCCCGAATGTGCCATTGGGCTGATCCCCGATGTGGGCGGCACATTGATCCTTGCCCGCGCACCCGGGCGGCTGGGCGAATATCTCGGCACCACCGGCCAGCGGATGGGGGCCGGCGACGCGATCCACGCAGGGTTTGCGGACTATTACATCCCCGAAGCGGACTGGCCCGCACTGACGGCCGAACTTGAGCAGACCGGCGACTGGACCCGGATCGATGCCGCCGCACGGCCCGTGCCCGACAGTCCGCTCGCCGACGATCAGGCGCGGATCGATGCAAGTTTCGCAGGGGAGACGATCTGGGACATTCTCCGCGCCCTGCCCGATGATGGTTGGGGCGACGGTGTGCGCGACCGGCTGGCCGCACAATGCCCGCTCTCCGCCGCCTGTACGGTCGAGCTGGTGCACCGCGCCCGCGCGCTCGACCGGATCGACTATGCGCTGCTGCAGGAATACCGGTTCACGTCGCGCTCCGCGTCCGAGGGCGATTTCATCGAAGGTATCCGCGCCGCGATCATCGACAAGGACGGCCGGCCAAATTGGTCGCCCGCGACGCTGGGCGACCTGACACCTGCCGCCGTGACCCACATGCTGCGCCCGCTCGGCGCGGACGAACTGAAGCTCTGACTGGGAGGACCCGATGCGCATCGGATTTATCGGACTGGGCAACATGGGCGCGCCCATGGCCCGCAACCTTGCCAAGGCCGGACATGAGGTGACCGGCTTCGACGTGGCCGGTGTCACGGTGGAAGGCGTCGCCACCGCTGACAGTGCCGCAGCGGCCGCTGAGGGGGCCGAGGCCGTGATCACCATGCTGCCCGACGGGCAGATCCTGCGCGCGGTCTATGACCAGATCGTGCCGGCCGGCACGGCCGGAGCCTGTTTCATCGACTGTTCCACCGTCGATGTGGACAGCGCGCGCCACGCTGCCGCACAGGCCGAGGCCGCGGGTCTTCTGGCCGTTGACGCGCCCGTGTCGGGCGGCATCGGCGGGGCGGAGGCCGGGACCCTCACCTTCATGGCGGGCGGCAGCGAAGCGGCATTTGCAGCTGCAGAGCCGCTCTTCGACATCATGGGGCAGAAGGCGGTGCATTGCGGGCCGGCGGGCAACGGGCAGGCCGCGAAAATCTGCAACAACATGATCCTTGGCGTGACGATGATCGCCACCTGCGAGGCGTTCGCGCTCGCCGACAAGCTCGGGCTCGACCGGCAGAAGATGTTCGATGTCGTGTCCACCTCCTCGGGCTATTCCTGGACGATGAATGCCTATTGCCCGGCACCGGGCGTCGGGCCGAAAAGCCCGGCGGACAATGACTACACGCCCGGATTTGCCGCCGAGTTGATGCTGAAGGACCTGCGACTGGCGCAGGTTGCGGCGGAAACGGTGGACGCGGACACGCCCATGGGCACCGCTGCGGCGGCGCTCTACAGGCTCTTTGTCGAGGATGAAGACGGGCTGGGGCGCGACTTCAGCGCCATGCTTCCGCGGTTCGAGGCGCGCGGTCGCGGCTGAATGCTGCCGACGGGCGGTGCCGGGTCTGGGAACCCTGACGGCCATCGGATAGTTATCCCCCTGACCGCTGCCCGTCACGGGCGCCGCGACAAAGGAGATAAAGATGATGCGATCCATACTCGCCCTGTCGGGTCTGGCCCTGACAATGGCCATGGCCGCACCTGCCACTGCCGCCCCGAAAGGCTGCCCGCCGGGACTGGCCAAGAAAGCCGTGCCCTGCGTTCCGCCGGGACAGGCCAAGAAACTCTACGGTGTCGGCCGCCCGCTGCCCGCAGACACACGCTACGAGCGGATCCGCGACTATGACCGTTACGGGGTGCGCCGTCCGGCGCCGGGCGAGATCTACATCCGGCTCGACGATGACCTTCTGCGGGTCGCAGAAGACACGCGCACCGTTCTGGAAATCATCAACCTGACCGGCAAGCTGTTGCGCTGATCGCACTGCCCAGACGACCCGGACATTAAAAAAGGCGCCCCGATCGGGGCGCCGTTTTTTTGCTATACCGGCCCGCCTAAGCTGACCGGCGATCCGCCGGCTCACATGATGTAGGACAGCGGCGCGGGATAATTGCCATCCTTGATGTCTTCCTTATGGACACCGAGGAATACGGCACATGCACAAAAAGCAACGAAAAGAAGGTTCCAGGCCATGTTTTGTCTCCGTGGGGGCACTCAACTGAACATAGGTCCATCATCGTAATCTCTGTGACGGAAATCGGGCAGGCTCGGGGCCTTATTGGGGAATGTGCTGCGAAAAAGACTCAGTTTTCGCCATCTTTCACCCAGGAAAATCCCGCCGGATAGCTGTGAAATCCGTCGAAATCCGCCTTGCCAACAGGCAATCCCTGCGCGCGCAGGATCGCAAAGCCCTGGCTGAGGTGGAAGATGAAGTTGGGCAGCGCATAGAGCGTCAGATAGTCCGTCGCATCCTGTTCCAGCGTTGCGAAACCGGCCTCGTGGCGGACGCGGTGCGCGGCGCCATCCGCCATCATCCCGGGCGTGATGCCCGCCAGATGCGCACGGGCGGCGGCACTTCGCGCGCGCAAGGCCACGCGCGTGTCTGACGGCTCGGGCAGGTCCGGAACGGGACGCCCCGCCACCGGGAACACCGCCCGCAACGCATATCCCTGCGCGCAGGCGAAATGGCCGTGGGCCTGAAACCCGTCCGGCGCCAGCCGCCGGTCGAGCAGGCAGAGTTCCGACGGGGCAAGCCCCGCCAGAAGCGCATCCATCCGGTCGAGATAGTGCAGGATCACGGGCACGCTCAGCGCATGGAGCGACACATCCCCCTGCCCTGCATCCGTGCCCGCACCATTCATTCAGCCGCGACCCGGTCCGCCCCCAGCATGTCGCGCAGGTAGCGCCCGGTATGGCTCGCGGCGACGCCTGCGACCTCCTCCGGCGTGCCGGCGGCGACAATCGTTCCGCCGCCATCGCCGCCTTCGGGGCCGATGTCGATCAGGTGGTCGGCCGTCTTGATGACATCGAGATTATGCTCGATCACCACGACCGTGTTGCCCTGCTCCACCAGTTCATGCAGCACTTCGAGCAGTTTGCGCACATCCTCGAAATGCAGACCCGTCGTCGGTTCGTCGAGAATGTAGAGCGTGCGCCCGGTGGACCGTTTCGCCAGTTCCTTCGACAGTTTGACGCGCTGCGCCTCCCCGCCCGACAGGGTCGTCGCCTGCTGGCCGACCTTGATATAGCCGAGGCCCACCCGCATCAGCGTGGTCATCTTGTCCCGGATCGAAGGCACGGCCTTGAAGAATTCCTCCGCATCCTCGACCGTCATGTCGAGCACATCGGCGATGCTCTTGCCCTTGTAGAGCACTTCCAGCGTCTCGCGGTTGTAGCGTTTCCCGCCGCAGCTTTCGCAGGTCACATAGACATCGGGCAGGAAATGCATCTCGATCTTGATGACCCCGTCCCCCTGACAGGCCTCGCACCGGCCGCCCTTGACGTTGAAACTGAACCGGCCCGGCTTGTAGCCGCGCGCCTTGGCTTCCGGCAGGCCCGCAAACCAGTCGCGGATCGGAGTGAAGGCGCCGGTATAAGTGGCCGGGTTCGAGCGCGGCGTGCGCCCGATGGGCGACTGGTCGATATCGATCACCTTGTCGAGATGCTCCAGCCCCTTGATCGCCGAACAGGGCGCCGGTGTCTGCCGCGCTCCGTTGAGCCGCATCGAGGCCGTCTTGAACAGGGTTTCGATGGTGAGCGTCGACTTGCCGCCGCCCGACACACCGGTCACGCAGGTGAACGTGCCGAGCGGAAAGCTCGCCGTCACATCCTTCAGGTTGTTGCCCGTCGCGCCTTCGACCGTCACCAGCTTGCCATTGCCCGGACGGCGCTCGGCAGGCACCGCGACGGCGCGTTCGCCGGTCAGGTACTGGCCGGTCACGGAGTCGGCGCAGGCGGCAATATCCGCCGGCGTCCCTTCGGCGATGATCTGTCCGCCATGGACGCCAGCGCCCGGACCGATGTCGATCACATGGTCGGCCTCGCGGATCGCTTCCTCGTCATGTTCGACCACGATCACCGTGTTGCCCTGATCGCGCAGGTTCTTCAGCGTGACCAGCAGGCGGTCATTGTCGCGCTGGTGCAGACCGATGGACGGTTCGTCGAGCACATAGAGCACACCCGTCAATCCCGACCCGATCTGGCTCGCCAGCCTGATCCGCTGGCTTTCACCGCCCGACAGCGTGCCGGAATTGCGGCTGAGCGTCAGATAGTCGAGCCCGACATTCACAAGAAAACCGAGCCGTTCGCCGATTTCCTTCAGAATGGCACGGGCAATTTCATTCTTCTGGTCGCTGAGCGTGGAGGGCACGCGGCCCACCCAGTCGGCCGCGTCCTTGATCGACATTTCCACGACCTGGCCGGCATGCCGACCGTCGATCTTCACCGCCAGCGCCTCGGGCCGCAGACGGTAGCCGCCACAGCTCTTGCAGGCGCGGTTGTTCTGGTAGCGCTCGAACTCCTCGCGCACCCAGTTGCTGTCCGTCTCGCGGTAGCGGCGCTCCATGTTGGGGATGACACCCTCGAAGACGCGCTTGACCTCGTAGACCCGACCGCCCTCGTCATAGCGGAACTGGATCTCTTCCTTGCCCGAGCCGTAGAGCATGACCTCGTGCACCTTTTCCGGCAGGTCGCGCCACGGGGTGGTCTTGTCGAAATCATAGTGCCGGGCGATTGCCTCGATCGTCTGGCGGAAATAGGGCGACTTGCCCCGCGCCCATGGCGCCAGCGCCCCGTCGATGAGCGAGATGCTCTCATCGGGCACCACGAGCCGGTCGTCGAAGAAAAGCTCGACCCCCAGACCGTCACAATCCGGACAGGCGCCAAACGGCGCGTTGAAGGAGAAAAGCCGTGGTTCGATCTCGGGGATGGTGAAACCGGACACCGGACAGGCGAAATTTTCCGAGAATGTGATGCGGTCGGGATCGCCCTCCTTCGGGGCGGTCTCCAGTATCGCGATCCCGTCGGCCAGATCGAGCGCGGTGCGCAAACTGTCGGCCAGCCGCGTCTCCAGCCCGTCCTTCACCACCAGACGGTCGACCACCACGTCGATATTGTGGCGGAACTTCTTGTCGAGTTCCGGCGGCGTGTCGAGGTCGTGGAACGCCCCGTCGACCTTGACCCGCTGGAAGCCCTGCTTCTTGAGCTCCTGGAACTCCTTGCGATACTCGCCCTTCCGGTCGCGCACGATGGGCGCGAGCAGGTAGGCCCGCGTCCCCTCCTCCATCGCCATGATCCGGTCGACCATGTCGGACACTTGCTGCGCCTCGATCGGCAGGCCGGTCGCCGGCGAATAGGGCGTGCCAACACGGGCAAAGAGAAGCCGCACATAGTCGTAGATTTCCGTGACCGTGCCGACGGTCGAGCGCGGGTTGCGCGACGTGGTCTTCTGTTCGATGGAAATGGCGGGGCTCAGGCCGGAAATATGGTCCACATCCGGCTTCTGCATCATGTCGAGGAACTGGCGGGCATAGGCCGAGAGCGACTCGACATAGCGGCGCTGCCCTTCTGCATAGATCGTGTCAAAGGCGAGTGAACTTTTGCCCGACCCGCTCAGCCCCGTGATGACCACGAGCTGGTCGCGCGGAATGTCCACGTCCACGGACTTGAGATTATGTTCCCGCGCGCCGCGGATTTCGATCGATTTCAGTTCGGCCATGACCCTCGTCCCCGTTCCTTCGGGCGATGTAAGTGCAGCAGGGCGAACTTACCAGACGCGGGATTAGAACAAAAGGTGAATACTCGATCACAAGCCCGATTATTTGGCCATGATCGACGCGACATAGTTCTTGGTTTCCGCATAGGGCGGAATGCCGCCGTATTTTTCCACTGCCTCGGGACCGGCATTGTAGGCCGCCAGCGCCAGCTTCCAGTCCCGGAACCGCAGGAACTGGGTGCGCAGGTAGCGGGCGCCGCCTTCGAGATTCTCGTTCGGGTCATGCGGGTCGACACCAAGCGCGCGCGCCGTCATCGGCATGAGCTGCGCCAGCCCGATTGCGCCCTTGTGCGACACGGCGGTCGGGTTGAAGCCCGATTCCTGTTTCACCAGCCGCACGAACAGGTCTTCGGGGATCCCGTGCTTCTGCGCGGCGGCCCGGGCCGCATCCCTGTAGGGCCCGGTATCGAAATTGCGGGCGAACTTGTCGGCCGTGTCGTCGGAAAAGGCGGACGGGCGGCCATACTGGCGGGCGAGTTTGCCGTCGAGCAGCTTGGAATGGATTTTGGACAGGCCCCGCGCCCCGTTGGCCTTGGTCGAAAAACTTTGTGCCTGAACCCCGCCGGCAAGCGCCAGCGACAGGCCGAGACTGATCCAGAAAGCAGGCTGAAATCGCATGATAGAAACACCCTGGTGGCCACATATACATCGCGACAGTCCGGCCAATGTAGCCAAAGGGAACGGCGCTGGCAATTTTAACCGGTGGGAAACCTGTGACGGCCCTACTGGTGCGCACGCGCCGGGAAGGTTAACGTCCGGCAAACGGATTCGGACGCAAGGAGAAAAAGATGGCCGGCAGCGTGAACAAGGTGATCCTGATCGGGAACCTCGGAGCCGACCCGGAGGTGCGGACGTTCCAGAATGGCGGGCGGGTGTGCAACCTGCGCATCGCCACCTCGGAAACATGGCGCGATCGCAATACGGGCGAGCGGCAGGAACGCACCCAGTGGCACAGCGTCGCGATCTTCTCCGAGCCGCTGGCGAAAGTGGCTGAGCAGTATCTGCGCAAGGGCTCGAAAGTCTATATCGAAGGCCAGCTGGAAACCCGCAAATGGCAGGACCAGAGCGGTCAGGACCGCTATTCGACCGAGGTTGTGCTGCGCCCCTATCGCTCGGAACTGACCATGCTCGACGGTCGCGGCGAAGGTGGCGGCGGTGGCGGAAGCTACGGTGGCGGCAGTGATTTCGGCGGCGGCCAGGGCGGTGGCTATGGCGGCGGGTCGCAGGGCGGAAGCCAGGGCGGCAATCAAGGCGGCGGTGGCGGCGGCGGTTTCGACGACGAAATCCCGTTCTGAGACGGCTGCGGCAGACCAAATGATTGCGGAAGGGCGGCGCAGGCCGCCCTTTTTCGTGGCCCCTACTGGATCAGGATTTCCCCATCCACCTTGCGCCATTCGCCGGGCGCGATCAGGCGGCGGTGCACGAAGCGCACCCGTTCCAGCGGTCCGTCGAGTTTTTCCTGCCAGAAGGCGATGAATTTCTTCAGCTCCGGAAACTCCGGCGCCAGATCGTAATGCTGCCATGTAAAGGTCTGGAGGAGCGACCGCGCGTCGGGCATCCGGTATAGATATTCCGCCGTCGTCAGCCCGTAACCGTTCAGCATCATTTCAGTGTCTTTGCTCATTGCTGCTCTCCCTTCTCCGAGGTTGACGGGAAAAGTCTGCAGCCAAGTCCGTGATCAGGCAAGGTTTTCCGAACCATTCACAATGATTTCAGCATGTTATCACTCACCCTTCACGGCTGATAACAAGCACCGGTGCCCCCGATGGCCCGACAAAAGCCCGCCGACGGCCCGAATCCGCCCCGCAACCGCCGGGCAAAGCCCGATTGCAGACCTATATGGTTCTGTCCTATAAACTGACCCACAATATTTTGTAACTTCGAGCAGGTCAGCGATCCCGTGAGCGACGATATCGAAACGCCCGAGGGCGCGGACGGCACACCGCCCGAGCGCCCCGCCCATTCCGGACCGAGCATCACGATCGAGGAGGAGATGAAAAGCTCCTATCTCGACTATGCGATGAGCGTGATCGTCAGCCGTGCGATCCCCGATCTGCGCGACGGGCTGAAGCCGGTGCACCGGCGCATCCTCTATGCGATGCACGAGACCGGAAACACGGCGGACAAATCCTACCGCAAATCGGCCCGTCCGGTCGGTGATGTGATGGGTAAATACCACCCCCATGGCGACAGCGCGATCTATGACGCGCTGGTGCGTATGGCGCAGGATTTCTCCATGTCCCTGCCGCTGCTCGACGGTCAGGGCAATTTCGGCTCGATGGACGGCGATGCGCCGGCCGCCATGCGCTACACGGAAGTCCGGATGGACAAGCCGGCCGACGCGCTTCTGGCGGATATCGAGAAGGAAACGGTCGATTTCCAGGACAATTACGACGGCAAGGACCAGGAGCCTGTCGTCCTGCCGGCGCGCTTCCCCAACATGCTCGTCAACGGTGCGGGCGGGATCGCGGTCGGCATGGCCACGAACATTCCGCCGCACAATCTGGGCGAGGTGATCGACGCCACGCAGGCGCTCATCGAACAGCCCGATCTCGACAGCACCCAGTTGATGGACTACATCCCTGCCCCCGATTTCCCCACCGGAGGGATCATCCTGGGGCGGTCGGGCGCGCGGAAAGCCTACACCGAGGGACGCGGCTCGGTCATCATCCGGGCCCGGTCCACGGTGGAGGAGATCCGCAAGGACCGCTACGCGATCGTCGTCACCGAGATCCCTTATCAGGTGAACAAGGCGACCATGATCGAGAAGATCGCGGAACTGGCCCGCGACAAGAAGATCGAGGGCATTGCCCATGTGCAGGACGAAAGCGACCGGTTCGGCGTCCGCGTCGTGATCGAATTGCGGCGCGATGCAACCGCAGAGGTCGTGCTGAACCAGCTGTACCGTTTCACGCCCCTGCAGACCTCGTTTGGCTGCAACATGCTGGCGCTCAATGGCGGCCGGCCCGAACAGCTCGACCTGCGCAAGTTCCTGACGAGCTTCATCGCCTTCCGCGAGGAAGTGGTCGCGCGGCGCACGGCCTTCGATCTGCGCAAGGCGCGCGAGCGCAGCCATGTGCTCTGCGGTCTGGCGGTCGCCGTGTCCAATGTCGATGAGGTCGTGGCCACGATCCGCGCCTCCGCCGATCCGGCAGAGGCGCGGGAGAAGCTCATGACCCGCCGCTGGCCGGCGGCGGACATTGCCGAATATATCAAGCTGATCGACGATCCGAGCCACACGATGAACGAGGACGGGAGCTACAACCTGTCCGAGACACAGGCCCGCGCCATCCTCGACCTGCGGCTCCAGCGCCTGACCGCGATGGGCGTCAAGGAAGTGACGGACGAGTTGCAGGAACTGGCCGGCAAGATTGCCGACTATCTCGACATCCTGCGCTCGCGCGAGCGGATCATGGCCATCATCTCGGCCGAACTGGCCGAGGTGCGGGAGAAATTCGCCGTGCCCCGCCGGACCGACATTGTCGAATGGTCCGGCGACATGGAGGACGAGGACCTGATCGAGAAGGAGGACATGGTCGTCACCGTGACCTCCGGCGGCTACATCAAGCGCACGCCGCTGGCCGATTTCCGGTCTCAGCGCCGGGGCGGCAAGGGTCTGTCGGGGATGGCCACCAAGGAAGAGGATGTGGTCACCACGCTCTTCGTGGCCAACACCCACACCCAGCTTCTGTTCTTCACCACGGACGGGATGGTCTACAAGCTGAAGACCTGGCGCCTGCCGCAGGGCGGCCGCACCGCCAAGGGCAAGGCCATCGTCAACATCCTGCCGATCCCGGCCGGCGTCTCCATCGCGGCGATCATGCCCGTCGATGTAGACGAAAAGGATTGGGGCGACCTGCAGATCGTCTTCGCAACGTCGGCGGGCACGGTGCGCCGCAACCGGTTGTCGGACTTCACCAACGTCATGCGCAACGGCAAGATCGCGATGAAGTTCGAGGATGACCATGCGGAGACGCGGCTCATCAACGCGCGCATCTGTTCGGAAAATGACGATGTGATGCTGGTGACCCGCAACGGCCGCGCGATCCGCTTCCCGTCGACCGACGTGCGCGTCTTCAACTCGCGCGCATCCGTTGGCGTTCGCGGCATCCGTCTGGCCGAGGGGGACGAGGTCGTCTCGATGGCCGTCATCCGCCACTTCGTCGCCACGCCGGAAGAACGCGCCGCCTATCTGAAGATGCGCCGTGCGGTCGCCGGTCTGGACGACGAGGCCGAGGCCGAAGCCGACGAAGAGGCGCAGCCGGGCACCATTTCGCCGGAACGCTATGCGGAAATGTCCGCGGCCGAGGACCTGATCCTGACGATCACCTCCGGCGGGGCCGGCAAGACCTCGTCGAGCCACGACTATCCGGTGCGTGGACGCGGCGGTCAGGGCGTAGCCGCAATGGACCGCGCGCAACGCGGCGGGCCACTCGTCGCCTGTTTCCCGGTGGAGACCGACGACCAGATCATGCTCGTCACCTCGACCGGACAGGCCATCCGCTGCCCGGTCGACGGGATCTCCTTCCGTTCGCGCGGTGCCGGCGGCGTCAAGGTCTTCGACACGGCCAAGGGCGAGGAGGTCGTCTCGGTGGCCTGGATTGCCGATCAGGGCGATGCCGAGGGGCTGGAGACGCCCGACGACCTGCCCGGCGGCGACGACTGACACACGCTGCCCTGCTGCACAATTTGATCGGGCCGCCCCTCGGGCGGCCCTTTCCTTTCGGCCCGCGCTGGCCTACATGGGCGCCATGAGCAAGATAGATCCCATTCACATCATCGGCGGCGGCATGGCCGGGTCGGAAGCGGCCTGGCAGGCGGCCAACATGGGCGTGCCCGTCATCCTTCACGAGATGCGCCCGACGGTGAAAACCTTTGCCCACCAGACCGACGGGCTGGCGGAACTGGTCTGTTCCAACAGTTTCCGGTCCGACGATGACAGTCAGAACGCGGTCGGCCTTCTGCATTGGGAAATGCGCGCGGCCGACGGGTTGATCATGGCCAAGGGGGACAAACATGCACTGCCGGCGGGCGGTGCGCTCGCCGTTGACCGCGACGCGTTCAGCCAGGATGTGACCGAGACGCTCCTGTCCCACCCGCTCGTCACGCTTGAGCGCGGCGAGGTCGCCGGCCTGCCCCCTGAAGAATGGGACAATGTGATCGTCGCGACCGGCCCGCTCACCTCCACCGCGCTGGCCGAGGCTGTCGCCGCGCGGACGGGTGAAGGTTCGCTCGCCTTCTTCGACGCGATCGCCCCCATCGTCTATGCCGACAGCGTGGACATGTCGAAAGCCTGGTTCCAGTCGCGCTATGACAAGGGCGAGACGGAGGAAGAGCGCAAGGCCTACCTCAACTGCCCGATGGACCGCGACCAGTATGAGGCGTTCATCGACGCGCTGCTGGCCGCCGACAAGACCGAGTTCAAGGACTGGGAAGAGAACACGCCCTATTTCGACGGGTGCCTGCCGATCGAGGTGATGGCCGCACGCGGGCGCGAAACCCTGCGCTTCGGGCCGATGAAGCCCGTCGGGCTGACCAACCCGCATGCACCGGACGTGAAGGCGCACGCGATCGTGCAGTTGCGGCGCGACAATGCGCTCGGCACGCTCTTCAACATTGTCGGCTTCCAGACCAAGATGAAATACGGCGCGCAGAAAGAGGTGTTCCGGATGATCCCGGGGCTGGAGGATGCGGAATTTGCCCGTCTGGGCGGCATCCACCGCAACACGTTCCTCAACAGCCCGCGCCTGCTCGACGACCGGCTCCGCCTGCAGTCCGATCCGCGCTTGCGCTTTGCCGGACAGATCAGCGGCGTGGAAGGCTATGTGGAAAGTGCCGCGATGGGTCTGCTTGCCGGGCGCATGGCCGCAGCCGCCCGGCTCGGCCGCGACCTGCCGCCGCCGCCGCCGACCACGGCGATGGGCGCGCTCGTGACCCACATCACCGGCGGTGCGGACGCCAAGACCTTCCAGCCGATGAATGTCAATTTCGGCCTCTTCCCGCCTGTCGAGGGCGTCCGTGGCGGCCGCCGCAAACGGGCGGAGCGCTACAAGGCCTATACCGATCGCGCAAAGGCGGATTTCGGGGCATGGCTGGCCACGTAGAACGGTTTGCCCCCTCGCCCACCGGGCCGCTGCATCTGGGACATGCCTATTCTGCCTGTCTCGCCCATGATGCGGCGCGCGCGGCAGGCGGGCGGTTCCTTCTGCGGCTGGAGGATATCGACCGGAGCCGGTCTCGGCCTGAATGGGCCGGTTTGATCGAGACCGATCTGCGCTGGCTCGGCCTCAGCTGGAACGGACCGGTTCTGCGGCAGAGCGACAGGCTGCCAGCCTACCAATCCGCCCTCGCCCGGTTGGCGGGGATGGGATTGATCTATGCCTGCACCTGTTCGCGGCGGGACATCGCCGCAGCGCTTGACGCGCCGCAGGAAGGCGTTCCCCGTCTGGGTCCCGACGGGCAGGTCTATCCCGGCACCTGCCGGTCCTCGGCGTCCCGTCCACGCAGCGCCGCGGATCTCGATGCCCTGCCGGACACGGCCGCATTGCGGCTCGACATGGGTGCCGCGGTCGCCCGATTGGGCACCCTGCCCGCCTTCACCGAATTGGATGCAGGACCGGGCGGGCAGACCGGAAGAATCGATCTGGACGCGGCGTGGCGCGTATCAAACTGCGGCGACATCGTGATCGCGCGGCGCGGCTGGGGCACTTCCTACCATCTGGCCGTGGTGGTCGATGATGCCGCGCAGGGCGTAACCCATGTTACGCGCGGGCGCGATCTGTTCGAGGCGACGGCAATCCATGTCGTCCTGCAGGCGCTTCTCGAGCTGCCGACGCCGGTCTACCGCCACCATCGGCTGATCCGCGATGCGGCGGGCAAACGGTTGGCAAAGCGGGACGATGCCCGCGCGATCCGGCTCTACCGCGACGCGGGACATACGCCCGCCGAGGTCCGCGCCATGGTCGGGCTCTAGTCGATCGGATCGGCGGTGATCCGTTCCGCCCCATCCTCGACCAATGTGTAGAAACAGCTGCGGCGATGCGTATGGCAGGCCGCACCGGTCTGGTCCACGATCAGCAGCAGGCAATCCCGGTCGCAGTCGATCCGGAACTCCACCAGCCGCTGCACATGGCCCGACGTGTCTCCTTTGCGCCAGAAGCTCTGTCGGGAGCGCGACCAGTAGGTGACGATGCCGCCATCCAGCGTGCGCGCGATGCTCTCGGCGTTCATCCACGCCATCATCAGCACCTCGCCATTGGCATGGTCCTGCGCGATGGCGGGGATCAGGCCGGCCTCATTATAGGTGAGCGTTGCGGGGTCGAATTCTGCCATGCCTCTCCTCCGTGCGCCGGTCCCTTTTCCTCGGCGCGCTTTGGCCCTATCTATTGGGAAACCGGACAAAAGCAAAGGCTGTCCCATGGGTGGCGAAAGCGATCTCATCAAACTTTATTCGGCGCGCATTCTGGAACTGGCGGCCAGCATCCCGCTGACCGAACCGATCACCGCACCTGACGGCGAAGCCCGCAAACGTTCACCGCTCTGCGGTTCCACCGTGTCCGCCGCGCTGACGCTCGATCCGGACGGGCACATCGAGACATTCGCGCAGGATGTGAAAGCCTGCGCATTGGGTCAGGCCTCGGCCTCGATCCTCGGCCGATCCGTCATCGGGCAGGATCGCGACGCGATTGCGCAAGCCCGGGACGAATTGCGGGCCATGCTGAAGGACGACGGGCCGGTGCCCGCCGCCCCGTTCGACGGGTATGAAGTGCTGATCCCGGCGCGCGACTACAAGAACAGGCATGCGTCAATCCTGCTCAGCCTTGACGCGACACTGGCGGCCTTCGATGCCGCATTGGCTGACGCTCACGCCTGACGCAACCAGCGCGACCACGCCCCAAAAAATACACTGAAAAAGAAAAAGACCGCGCTCCCCCCGAAGCGCGGTCTGAGTTGGCGTTCCGTCTCGGTCAGATCGGGCCCGGGTTGAGGCGGGGCCGGATCGGCATTGGCTGGCGAAGCCGGTAAGGCGGGTCGGGACAGGCAGGTCCGAAACCCAAGGCAGGCCGAAGACAGTCCGCAGGCAAGATCGCGGTCAGAGCAATCCGGGCAGAGACAAACCGGCCAGCACGACGATCACCAGGGCAGACAGGCCGATCATATCCTCGAGGAAGGCGGCACCCTGCGGGTCGGTCATCTTGCGAAAGCGGGTCATGGTTGTTCTCCGTCACTCTTAACCTGTTCCTCTTATGTTCCATAATCGATTCGGATGCAAGAACTTTATGAGAACATTATTGGAACATACGGGAACGAATGTGCCGGAACGCCCTAGCCCACGGACAGGAGCGCGATCGAACGGTCCTTGTCGAGCAGGTAGAGGAGCACCCGCGCCGCCTGCCCGCGCGGGCCGGTCAGGTCCGGATCGCGGCTGAGCAGGAGCCGCGCATCGTCGCGCGCCATTTCCATCAGGCCGGGCTGGGCTTCCATATCCGCCACACGGAAACGCGGCAGACCGGACTGGGCCACGCCGAGCACATCGCCCGCACCCCGCAGGCGCAAGTCTTCCTCGGCGATCCGGAACCCGTCCTCGGTTTCGCGCATGATTGACAGGCGGGCCCGCGCTGTGTCCGACAAAGGCTCATCATAGAGAAGCAGGCAGGTCGATTTCTCCGCCCCGCGCCCGACTCGGCCGCGCAACTGGTGCAGCTGCGCCAGTCCGAACCCCTGCGCGTCTTCGATGACCATGATCGTCGCCTCCGGCACGTTGACGCCCACCTCGATCACGGTGGTTGCCACCAGAAGCTGCGCCCGGCCATCGACGAAATCTGCCATCGCGGCATCCTTGTCCGCGGGCTTCATCTGGCCGTGGACAAGCGCCACGCGCCCCTCGCCCAGCCGCGCGCGCAACATACGGAACCGCTCCTCGGCTGCGGTTTTCTCCAGCGTCTCGCTCTCTGCGACGAGCGGACAGACCCAGTAGGCCCGCTGCCCGGCATCGAGCGCCCGTGCCAGCCGGTCGATCACCTCGTCAAGCCGGGCGGCATTGACAAGCGCCGTGTCCACCGGTTTGCGGCCGGGCGGTTTCTCGTCGAGCACGGAAATGTCCATGTCGCCGAATTGCGCCAGCGTGAGCGAGCGCGGGATCGGCGTCGCCGTCATCACCAGCACATCGGGCGCGACGCCCTTCGCACCGAGATCCATGCGCTGACGCACGCCGAACCGGTGCTGTTCGTCGATGATGGCAAGGCGCAGGTCCGCGAAGCGCACATCGTCCTGGAAAAGCGCATGGGTGCCGAGCACGATCTGCGCCGACCCGTCTGCCAATGCGGCCAGTTTCCGGCCACGTACCGCGCCGCTGTCGCGCCCGGTCAGAACCTCGATCCCGATGCCTGCCGCCGCGGCCAGCGGGGTCAGGGCTTCGAGATGCTGGCGGGCAAGGATTTCCGTCGGCGCCATCATCGCGGCCTGCCCGCCGGCCTCCACGGCCGTGAGCATTGCGAGCATCGCAACCAGCGTCTTTCCCGACCCTACATCGCCCTGCAAGAGCCGGTTCATCCGCGCAGGCCCCGCCATGTCGGCGCGGATCTCCTCCAGCGCGCGGGTCTGCGCGCCGGTCGGACTGTAGGGCAGGCTTTTCAGCACGCGATCCGACAGGATGCCCGACCCGACAGACGGGCGGCCCTTGGCGCGGCGGATCTTGGTGCGCGCAATCGCGAGCGTCAGCTGGTGGGCGAGAAACTCGTCATAGGCCAGACGCTGCCGCGCCGGTGCGTCTGCCGACAGGTCCGCCAGACGGTCGGGATGATGGGCGGCACGCACGGCCTCCGCCCACGCAGGCCAGCCCTCGCGCGCGACGATGCTCGGATCGGCCCATTCCTGCGTCTCAGGCACCCGATCCAGCGCCCCGCCGACCGCCTTTCGCATCTGCTTCTGGCTCAGGCCGGCAGCGAGCGGATAGATCGGCTCGAACCGCGGCAGATCGGCGGCCTCCTCGGGCGGGAACATATAGTCCGGGTGGATCATCTGGACCTGATGGTCAAAGGCCTCCACCTTGCCGGATACGATCCGTTCGGCGCCCACCGGCAGTTGCCGCTGCAGCCAGTCCCCGCGGGCATGAAAAAAGACGAGCGGGAAACTGGTCTCGCCATCATCGACCATCACGCGGGTCGGGCGGCCGCGGGCCGAAGGCGCCTTGTGGGACAGGACAGTGACCTTGAGCGTGGCCACGGCGGGCGGCACGACCTCCGAGATGCCGCCGAGAAGCCGCCGGTCGATCCCCTGCCCCGGCAGGGTAAAGAGCAGGTCCACCGGCCGGGTCACATGCAGCCCTTCGAGGGCGGCGGCGGATTTCTCGCCGATGCCCGGCAGGCCGGTCAGATCGCCGAAGAGCGGAAAGAGGATTTCGGGACGGCCTTTGGACATGGGCTCAGTTCAACCCCAGCGCCGCCCTGCGATCAAGCGCCATCCGCGATCAGCGCCAGCCACGCCTCCTCGCTCAGCACCTCGACACCCAGATCGGACGCCTTTTTCAGCTTCGATCCGGCTCCGGGGCCGGCCACCAGAATATCCGTCTTGCCCGAGACCGAGCCCGCCACCTTGGCGCCGAGCGCCTCGGCCCGGGCCTTGGCTTCGGCGCGGCTCATCTGTTCCAGCGTGCCGGTGAAGACCACCGTCTTGCCCGCGACCGGACTGTCGCTTGATTGCGCCTCGGGCGGCTCGATTGTGTCGAGCGCGGCCACGAGCCGGTCGATCGACGCGCGCTCATGCGCCTGCGCCAGCGTGGTGACGAGCGAGCGGGTCAGCGTCTCCCCCACCCCGTCGATGTTCAGGAACTCCGCCCATCCGGGACTGTCCGCGAGCAACTGCCGGTTCAGCTCCGTTGTCGCCGCAGCCGGCTCGGCAGCCGCCCGGTCGGCGGTTCCGGCAAGCTGGTCCCAACTGCCGAAGGCGCGTGCCAGATCCTTGGCTGCAACCTCGCCCAGATGGCGGATGCCGAGCCCGAAGAGAAACCTGTGGAACGGGATGGTCCGCTTCTCGGCAATCGCGGCAAACAGGTTGCTGGCCGACTTCTCGCCCCAGCCTTCGACATTCTTCAGCTGCTGGAGGTTGCCCGGACCGAACCGGTCCTCCAGCGAGAAGATATCGGCCGGCTCCCTGATCCAGCCATCCTTGTAGAACTGTTCGACCTGTTTCGCGCCCAAACCTTCAATGTCGAAGGCCGCGCGCGCCACGAAATGTTTCAGTTTTTCAACCGCCTGCGCCGGGCAGATGAGACCGCCCATGCAGCGGCGGACCGCGTCACCGGGCTCGCGAACGGCCTTCGATCCGCATTCGGGGCAGGTGTCGGGGAAGCGGTAGGGTTCCGCGTCTTCCGGCCGGCGCGACAGGTCGACATCCTTGATCTTCGGGATCACATCGCCCGCGCGGTAAACCGTCACCCAGTCGCCGACGCGAATGTCGCGCCCGTCGCGGATCGGCGCACCCTTGCTGTCGCGACCCGCTATGTAATCCTCGTTGTGGAGCGTCGCGTTCGACACGACCACGCCGCCGACCGTCACCGGCGCGAGCCGCGCGACCGGAGACAGGGCCCCGGTCCGGCCGACCTGAATCTCGATCGCCTCCAGCCGCGTGGTCGCCAGTTCGGCGGGAAACTTGTGCGCGATGGCCCATCGCGGCGTGGTGGAGCGCAGGCCGAGCCGGGACTGGTAGGCAAGCGCGTCCACCTTGTAGACGACCCCGTCGATATCATAGTCGAGCGTCGCGCGCTGGCCCTCGATCCGGGCGTAAACCTCCAGAAGACCGGCCACATCCTCGACCCGTGCTGTCAGGTCGTTGACCTGAAACCCGAAGGTGCGGAACGCCTCCAGCATGGTCCATTGCGTGGTGGCCGGCATGTTGGACACTTCCCCCCAGGCATAGGCGAAGAAGCTGAGCGGCCGCTCGACCGTCACCGATGCGTCAAGCTGGCGCAGCGAACCGGCGGCGGCATTGCGTGGGTTGGCAAATTGTTTCTGGCCAGCAGCCTCCTGCCGGGCGTTGAGCGCCGCGAAATCGCTGCGCGACATATAGACTTCGCCGCGGACCTCAAGCACCTCCGGTGCACCCTCCAGCGCTTGCGGGATGTCGTTGATGGTGCGCGCATTGGCTGTCACATCCTCCCCGACCTCGCCATCTCCGCGGGTCACGGCGGAAACAAGCGCGCCGCCCTCGTAGCGCAGCGACAGGGACAGGCCGTCGATCTTCGGCTCTGCCGTGAAGGCCAGCGGCGCATCATCCGAAAGGCTCAGAAACCGCCGGATCGCGGCCACGAACTCGTCCACATCCGCATCATCGAATGCATTTCCGAGCGACAGCATCCGTTGCGCATGGCGGCGTTTGGTGAATCCTTCGGCGGCCGGCGCGCCCACGGCACGGCTCGGACTGTCGGGGCTGTCTAGTTCGGGGAACGCGGCTTCCAGCGCCAGAAGTGCGCGTTTTTTTGCATCGTAATCAGCGTCCGACAGGGTCGGCGCGTCGGCCTGATGATAGTCGAGATTGGCCTGCGCCACGTCGGCACGCAGCGCCTCGATCCGGGCGCGGGCCTCCTCCACCGAAAGATCCTTCAGGTCATCTGCCTGCGGCGTGTCACCCATGTCCCTGGCCTCCCCTTCCCGAGACAACAGGGATATGCGGCGCGGGCCGTCAGGTCCAGCGGGGATAGACGCGGCGGGTGGCCCGCGTCAGGACGCGATCTGGGCGATATCAGCTGCCGGTGCCGGATCGCGCAGCACATAGCCGCGCCCCCAGACCGTTTCGATATAGTTCGACCCGCCGGTGGCCATGGCGAGTTTCTTGCGCAGCTTGCAGATGAACACATCGATGATCTTCAGTTCCGGTTCATCCATTCCGCCATAGAGATGGTTGAGAAACATTTCCTTGGTGAGCGTCGTGCCCTTGCGCAGGGACAGCAGTTCCAGCATCTGGTATTCCTTGCCGGTCAGATGCACCGGCTCCCCGCCGACATCCACGGTTTTCGCATCGAGATTGACGCGGATCGGACCGGTTTCGATGATCGAATGGGCGTGACCCTTGGAACGCCGCACGATCGCATGGATGCGCGCCACCAGTTCGTCGAGGTTGAAGGGCTTGGTCAGATAATCATCCGCGCCCGATCCGAACCCTTTCATCTTGCTGTCACTATCGTCCGAGCCCGACAGGATCAGCACCGGCGTATCCACCTTCGACATGCGCAGCTGGCGCAGAACCTCGTGTCCGCTCATGTCCGGCAGGTTCAGGTCGAGAAGGATGATGTCATAGTCATAGATCTTCGCCAGATCGACCCCTTCCTCCCCCTGATCGGTCGCGTAGACATTCAGTGCGGACTTGCGCAGCATCAGCTCAACACTGCGGGCCATGGAGGGATCGTCTTCGATGAGCAGAACACGCATGCCGGGACTCCGTTAACTGTTCGGGGTCAAAATGGTTAACCCGTTAACGGTTAATCATGCCTTAAAATTGCATCTGTTACCAGTCTACTTTCGTTAAAGTTGTCTGAATTGCTGGAGCCGTGTGGCATGGAGCGCTTTTGGCCCATGGTCGGACAGGAGCCGTTTCCAGCTCTCCAGCTCCTCCGCGCTCAGCCCGTAGCGCTGGCAGGCTTCGGCATCTGTCAGCACCCCCTGATAGATGGCCCGCACCACCTGCAGCTTGCGGCTGGCCACCCAGCGGCGCGTGTCCCGGCCGGGCAGTTCGGCTGCTGCCCGCTCCCGTGCTGCACGACCCGATGCCCCACGCTGCCCCTCTGCTGCTCCGCCGGCCTCTCCGGCCCGCAGATTGCCCCTCGATCTGCTCACCCGCACCTCCTGCTGCACCGCGAATTGCTTGCAAGACTTGGCCGCGGGCCTTAAAGGGGCGTGAACCGGACCCTTGAGACTGATTAGGATTTACCTACATTTCTCTGGATCCCGAGGACAAGACCATGACCGATATCCAGACGCAGCCCGCCCCGGCCACCAGCGCCCCGGCGAAGAACAGCCTCGGCTTTGCAAAGCCGCCGTCGCAAACCCGCGTGGTCGTCGCCATGTCCGGCGGCGTCGACAGTTCCGTCGTGGCCGCGCAACTGGCCGAGGAAGGCTATGATGTGGTCGGGGTCACGCTGCAGCTCTACGACCACGGCGCGGCGCTCGCCAAGAAAGGCGCCTGCTGCGCCGGGCGCGACATTCACGATGCGCGCCGCGTGGCCGAGGAAATGGGCTTTCCGCACTACGTGCTCGACTATGAGAACCGCTTCAAGGAAAGCGTGATAGACGAGTTTGCAGACGCCTATCTGGCCGGCGCCACACCGGTGCCCTGCATCCGCTGCAACGAGCGGGTGAAATTCCGTGACCTTCTGGAAACCGCGCGCGACCTCGACGCCGATTGCATGGCGACGGGCCACTATATCCAGCGGTTCGAGGGCGCCGAGAAGGCGGAACTGCATCAGGCGGCGGACCCGACGCGGGACCAGAGCTATTTCCTCTTCTCCACCACGCAGGAGCAGCTCGACTATCTGCGCTTCCCGCTGGGCCATCTGGCTTCCAAGGAAGAAACGCGGGCGCTGGCCCGCCGCTACGGGCTGCCGGTGGCCGACAAGCCCGACAGCCAGGATATCTGTTTCGTGCCGAACGGCTCCTACGCGGCGGTGATCGAGAAGCTGCGCCCCGGCGCGGCTGATCCGGGCGAAATCGTGCATCTCGACGGGCAAGTATTGGGCCAGCACAAGGGCGTGATCCATTACACGATCGGCCAGCGGCGCGGGCTCGGCATTGGCGGCGGCACACCGCTCTTTGTGGTGAAGCTCGACCCCGATGCCCGTCAGGTCATCGTCGGCCCGAAAGAGGCGCTCGCGACGACGACCGTGCCGGTGAAGGAGATCAACTGGCTCGGCGACACGCCGTTTCAGGAGGCCCCTGCCGGTGGCTGGCCGCTGGAGGTCAAGGTCCGCTCCACCCGCCCGCCGAAAGAGGCGCGGGTCCACCCGACCGGTCCGGATACGGCGCTCGTGGAACTGCTTGAGCCCGAGGAAGGGATCGCACCGGGGCAGGCCTGCGTCTTCTACGCGCCCGAAGGGAGCCGCGTCCTTGGCGGCGGCTGGATCCACCGCGGCTGACCGCCGGCCGCGGCCGCGGCAGCGGCCGGGCTTCGCGCCACGGGGGCAAACAGGCCTTTTGCCCTTGCCATTCAGGCCTGAATCTGTATAACGCGCCATCCCTTCGAACTCAGAGCAATCGCGTTGCCTCTCGTGTGCGGACCGGAGGGGTCATATCCGCATGTTGAAGCGCGCCGGAAAATAGGTGACCACATGGCTCTCTACGAGCATGTATTTATCGCGCGTCAGGACCTGTCCAACGCGCAGGCCGAAGGCTTGATCGAGCATTTCGGCCAGGTCCTGAAGGACAATGGCGGGTCCGTTGTCGATCAGGAATATTGGGGCCTCAAGACGATGGCCTACAAGATCAACAAGAACCGCAAGGGCCACTATGCCTTCGTCAAGTCGGATGCGCCGACCGACGCGGTTCAGGAAATGGAACGCCTGATGCGCCTGCACGATGACGTGATGCGCGTCATGACCATCAAGGTCGACGTTCACGAAGAAGGCCCCTCCGCTGTCGTCCAGGCCAAGAATGCCCGTGACGAGCGCGGTTCGCGCGGCCCCCGCGGCGATCGCCCGCGGCGCAACTGAACGGAGAGGACCTAGACCATGGCAAACAAACCGTTTTTCCGCCGTCGCAAATCCTGCCCCTTCTCGGGCGAGAATGCGCCGAAAATCGACTATAAGGACGTGAAACTCCTGCAGCGCTACATTTCCGAGCGCGGCAAGATCGTCCCGTCCCGTATCACCGCGGTATCCGCCAAGAAACAGCGCGAACTGGCCAAGGCCATCAAACGCGCCCGTTTCCTGGCCCTGCTGCCCTACGCAGTGAAGTAAGGAGACGAAGATGGAAGTCGTACTTCTCGAACGCGTCGCCAAGCTGGGCCAGATGGGCGATGTCGTCTCGGTCAAGCAGGGCTATGCCCGCAATTTCCTGCTGCCGCAGGGCAAGGCGCTGCGCGCCACCCAGGCCAACCTGGCCCAGTTCGAGGCCCAGCGGGCCCAACTGGAAGCGCGTAACCTTGAGACCAAGAAAGAGGCCGAGGCGCTCGCCGCCCGTCTCGACGGTCAGAAATTCATCGTGATTCGCTCCGCCTCCGACGCCGGCGCGCTTTACGGCTCCGTCACCCCGCGTGACGTGGCCGACGTGGCGACCGAAGACGGGTTCTCGGTGGACAAGAAACAGATCCACCTCGATCGCCCGATCAAGGAACTGGGTCTGCACGACATGACCGTGATCCTGCATCCGGAAGTGGACGTCACCATCTCGGTGAACGTGGCACGCTCCATGGAGGAAGCCGAGCTTCAGGCCTCCGGTAAGACCATTCAGGAACTGGCCGCTGAAGCCGAGGCCGAAGCCGAATTCGACATTGCCGAACTGTTCGACGAAGTGGGCGCTGCCGCCCTCGACGAGGACGATCTGGATGTCGCACCGGCTGCCGAAGCGGACGACGCCGACGCCGATGAGGATGACACCCAGGCCTGACGGCCCGCGTGACACCACACATTCAGGCCGCGCCGGGCAACCGGCGCGGCTTTTTTCTTGCCTATCGCCCCCCGGCTGGGTCACCATCGCCGCAACCGGTTCGGCCAAGTCGCTGAACGGACGTGACAAAGGGGCTTTGACAATGTTTCGCGTGACCATGCCGCTTCTGGGCGCCACCCTTCTTGCCGCAGCCTGCACCACGGCCCCGCCCCCGCCGCCGATGGACCAGACGCCCTTTGCCCGCATCACGACCGAGGACGCCTTCCGTGCCAACATGGTCGGCAAGACCCTGACCTACGGGTCCGGCCGGGTGACGCTCAATGCCGATGGCACCATCACCGGTTCGGTCGACGGCAAGCCATTCGGCGGCACCTGGGAGTTCCGCGACGGGCTCCTGTGCCGGCAACTCACCGCATTGTCGGGCTTGCGCGCCAGCGATTGCGAGGTCTGGGAGATCTGGGAATATCGCTACCGCGTGACCGAACAGTCGGGCCGCGGTGCATCGACGATCTACAACGTGCTCTGAATCGCAGCGAGACAACGCGCACCGGCGGTCCCCCGCCGGATGCGCAAAAAATCCGCTTGTCCCCGTTCTTCACATCCTGTGGATAGCTGGTTTTCGGTGTATAAGTTTCACCGGACGGAGCAGTGAGCATGGCAGACGGATCAGGCGGCCTCGACGCCGCCACACAGGCACAACCGCATAATATTGAGGCAGAACAGGCGCTTCTGGGCGCCCTGCTGGTCAATAATGACATTTACGACCGAGTCG
Organism: Oceanomicrobium pacificus; assembly: GCF_009833495.1. GTDB lineage: Bacteria > Pseudomonadota > Alphaproteobacteria > Rhodobacterales > Rhodobacteraceae > Oceanomicrobium > Oceanomicrobium pacificus. The sequence goes on from NZ_WUWG01000003.1 coordinate 838,684, forward strand.
CGGGAATCGTTCAGGCCGAACATTTCTACGAGCCGGTGCATGGACGCATCTTCGAGGTGGCGGCGCGGCGCATCCAGCGCAATGCACTGGCCTCGCCGGTCACGCTGAAAGCTTTTCTGGAGGATGATCCGGGCCTGCAGGAACTGGGCGGTCCGGCCTATCTGGCCCGGCTGGCCGGTGCCTCCATCTCGACGCTTGCCGCGCGCGACTATGCGCAGATGGTCTATGACCTCGCCATCCGCCGCGACCTGATCGGCATCGGCCACGAGATCGCCGACCAGGCCAGCCGCGTGGATGTGGAGAACGAGCCGGCGGAACAGATCGTCGCGGCGGAACAGCGGCTCTACCAACTTGGCGAAAAAGGCAATGCAGACACGGGCTTCCAGTCGTTTCTGAAAGCTGTGACGGAAGCGGTCGAAGTGGCCAATGCCGCCTACCAGCGCGATGGCGGGCTGGCGGGCATCTCCACCGGACTGACAGATATGGACAAGAAGCTCGGCGGGCTGCACCCGTCGGACCTTCTGATCCTCGCCGGGCGGCCCTCGATGGGCAAGACCTCGCTTGCGACCAACATCGCCTTCAACATCGCCAAAGCTTATGAAAAAGGCACGAAACCCGACGGGACGCCGGGCGCGGTCAATGGCGGCGTCGTCGGTTTTTACTCGCTGGAAATGTCTGCCGAGCAGCTGGCCGCGCGTATCCTGTCGGAAGCCGCGCGCGTGCCGTCGGAATCGATCCGCCGCGGCGACATGACGGAGGACGAGTTCCGCCGCTTCGTGCAGGCCGCCAAGGATCTTGAAAGCTGCCCGCTCTATATCGACGACACGCCGGCGCTGCCGATCTCCACGCTCGCGGCACGGGCTCGCCGGCTGAAGCGCCAGCACGGGCTCGACGTCTTGATGGTGGACTATCTGCAGCTTGTCCGGCCGGCCTCGGCCAAGGACAGCCGCGTGAACGAAGTGTCCGAAATCACGCAAGGATTGAAGGCGATCGCCAAGGAACTCAACATCCCGGTGATCGCGCTCTCCCAGCTCTCGCGCCAGGTCGAATCGCGCGAGGACAAGCGCCCCCAGCTTTCCGACCTCAGGGAATCAGGCAGCATCGAGCAGGATGCGGATGTCGTGATGTTCGTGTTCCGCGAAGAATATTACAAGGAACGCGAGAAACCGGGCGACCACGACATCGAGGGCATGATGAAGTGGCAGGAGGAAATGAGCCAGCTCCACGGACGCGCCGAGGTGATCATCGGCAAGCAGCGACACGGGCCGATCGGCACGGTCGATCTGGCGTTCGAAGGGCAGTTCACCCGCTTCTCCAATCTTGTGCGGGCCTATCAGCAGTCCAGCGGGGAGGGGTTCTGATCAAGACCGCAGCATAGCGGCCGTCAGACCCCGATCCCGGCACACACTATATCTACGTCTCACACACTGCCCCGCTCCGCGGTGGCGGTTTCCGATCCGCGCCATGGCGGCACCCGCGCCTGTGCCTGCGGGTCGGTTTTGTGTCACAATGGTTCGGGCGGGGATTGCGCCCTGCCCGTATCCCCATGCTAGGCAATGTGAAAGCGGCGGCGGACAGGGCCGGATGCGCGAAAAGTCGGGAGTGATCTTGGATGAATAAGGCCGGTGTCTGGAAGTCGGGCCGCGGGCGCGGCCGGGCCCATCCCAAGGGGCGCCCGCTTGAGGATTCCGCTCTGACCGAGGTCCGCGCGCTGCTCGGCGACCGTCCGCGCCGCCGGGACTTGCTCATCGAACATCTGCACCTGATTCAGGACCGGTTCGGCCACCTGTCGGCCGCGCATTTGCGCGCGCTGGCCGAAGAGATGCGCCTCTCGCAAGCCGAAGTGCAGGAGGTGGCCTCCTTCTACGCCCATTTCGACATTGTCAAAGAGGGAGAGACCCCGCCCCCGCCGGTTACCGTGCGGGTGTGTGACAGCCTTTCCTGCGCGCTTGCCGGATCGGCGGCGCTGCACGATGCGCTCGAAGCCGGCACGGACCCGTCCCAAATCAGGATTGCACGCGCGCCCTGCATGGGCCGCTGTGCCGAAGCGCCGGCCGTCGAGGTTGGCCACCGACACGTCGCACCCGCCACGGCCGAACGAGTGCAAAAGGTCATCGCCGCCGGCGACCTGTCACCGCAGATGCCGGACTACGAGGATCTTGCCGCATACCGTGCGCGTGGCGGCTATGCACGGCTCGCCGCAATGCGTGCGGGCGAGTTGAAGGCCGATGATCTGGCCGCGGATGTGGAAGATGCGGGGCTCCGGGGCCTTGGCGGCGCTGGTTTTCCCGCCGCGCGGAAATGGCAGTTCGTGCGCGATGCGCAGGGCCCGCGCTATCTGGCCGTCAACGGCGATGAGGGCGAGCCCGGCACCTTCAAGGACCGCGTCATGCTGGAGGCAACGCCGCATGCATTCCTCGAAGGGACGTTGCTGGCCGCCGAGGCCATCGGCGCGGACCGCGTCTATATCTACATGCGCGACGAATATCCCGCGATCCTGAAACTGCTCGCCGCGGAAATCGCCGCGCTGGAACGCGCCGGGCTGGTGTCGCCGGGGTTCATCGACCTGCGGCGCGGCGCCGGCGCCTATATCTGCGGCGAGGAAAGCGCGATGATCGAGTCGATCGAGGGCAAGCGCGGCCTGCCGCGGCACCGGCCGCCCTATGTCGCGGAGAAGGGCATCTTCGACCGCCCGACCCTCGTCCACAATGTCGAGACGCTCTACTGGATCGCGCGCATCGCGCAGGAGGGACCGGAGGTTCTGAACGCGTTTGGACGTAACGGGCGCACCGGATTGCGCGCCTTCTCGGTCAGCGGGCGGGTTGCGGACCCGGGCGTCAAGCTCGCCCCGGCCGGGATCACCATGGCGGAACTGCTCGACGAATATTGCGGCGGCATGGCCGAGGGCCACCGCTTCAAGGCCTACCAGCCGGGCGGACCGTCGGCGGGGCTCCTGCCCGCCACGATGGCAGATGTGCCGCTCGATTTCGACACATTGCAGCCCCATGGCACCTTCATCGGGTCGGCGGCAATCGTCGTCCTGTCGGATCAGGACAGCGCCGCGGATGCCGCGCGCAACATGCTCGCCTTCTTCGAGAGTGAAAGCTGCGGCCAGTGCACGCCCTGCCGCGTCGGCTGCGCCAAGGCCGTTCAACTGATGGACGCGCCGGCATGGGACGCAGAAAAGCTGGAGGAACTGGCACAGGCCATGGCGGATGCCTCGATCTGCGGGCTGGGACAGGCGGCGCCGAACCCGATCCGGCTGGCGCTGAAACATTTTCCGGAGGAAACGCGATGACGGACGCTTTCGTGGCCGCGCTGGTCGGCGTGATCTTCGCGCAGTTGGCGCCCGGGCCGAACCTGCTCGCCGTGGCGGCAGCGGGGCTGGCCGACGGGCGGCGGGCCGCGCTCGGCGTCGTTTTCGGGGTGGCCACCGGCATTCTTGTCTGGGCGGCGCTTGCCGCCATCGGGCTTGGCGCGGTGATCGCCGCCCTGCCCGCAATGTTCACCGTGCTGAAACTCGTGGGCGGCGGCTACCTGCTCTGGCTCGGCGCGAAGGCGCTCTGGAGCCTGCGCAGCCCGACCGGCCCGGCGCTCAAGGGCGAGCGCCGCGGCCTGACGCTGGCGACCGGCTGGCGCCGGGGGATCATCGTGGTGCTGACGAACCCCAAGGCTGCCGTCATGTGGGCTGCGGTCGGCGCGTTCCTCTTCGGTGCGGGCCTGAACGCGGCGCAGGTCATGGCCTTCGGGCCGCTGGCCGCGCTGACGGCCATTGCCATCTATGGCGGCTACGGGCTTCTCTTTTCCAGCCGTTCGGTCGGGCGGGGCTATGCCCGCGCGGCCCGTATTTTCGACGCCGGTTTCGGGCTGGCCTTCACCCTGCTCGGCGGCTCGCTCGTCGTTGATGCCCTGCGCCGGAGCGTGCCATGAGCGACCGCATCACCGTCACGCTGGACGGGCGCGAAATCTCGACCACGCCCGGTACGACCATCTGGGACCTGGCCCACGGGCGCGGGCTGACGCTGCCGCATCTGTGCCACCGGCCCGAACCCGGCTACCGCGCGGACGGCAATTGCCGCGCCTGCATGGTGGAGATTGAGGGCGAGCGGACGCTTGCGGCCTCCTGTATCCGCGAAGTGGCGGACGGCATGGTCATCCGGACTGACAGCGACCGGGCCCGCGGCGCGCGGCGCACCGTATTGGAACTGCTCGCCGCCGACCAGCCCGCGCCGGAGGACGCGCATGATGCAGGCAGCCAGATCGACCGGATGATCGCGGAGACGGGCGCGCGCCGCGACGCCTATCCCCCCCGCCCCGCAGCGGAGGTGCCGCTGCTCGACGCCAGCCATGTCGCGATGCGGGTCAACCTTGATGCCTGCATCCATTGCAACCTGTGCGTTCGGGCCTGCCGCGAGGTGCAGGTCAATGACGTGATCGGCATGTCCCGCCGCGGGATGGACAGCCGCGTGACCTTCGATCTGGCTGATCCGATGGGCGCCTCCACCTGTGTGGCCTGCGGCGAATGCGTGCAGGCCTGCCCGACCGGCGCGCTGATGCCCGCAACCATCCTCGATGCGGACGAACGGGGCAGCCGACAGGACAAGGATCGCGAGGTCCGGTCGGTCTGCCCCTATTGCGGCGTCGGTTGCCAGCTGACCTTCAACATCCGCGACGAGAAGATCGCCTGGGTCGACGGCGCGCCGGGCCCCGCCAACGAAAACCGGCTCTGCGTGAAGGGCCGTTTCGGCTTCGACTATATCGGCCATCCGCACCGGCTGACGGCGCCGCTCGTGCGGCGCGACGATGCGCCGCCCAAGGGCCTGAATGTCGATCCGGCGGATCCGATGACCCATTTCCGCGAGGCCAGCTGGGACGAGGCGCTCGACCGCGCCGCAGGCGGGCTGGCAGGCTTGCGGGACAGGCATGGCGGGCGCGCGGTCGCGGGTTTCGGGTCGGCCAAATGCTCGAACGAGGAAGCCTATCTGTTCCAGAAGCTGATCCGCTCGGGCTTCGGGCACAACAATGTCGACCATTGCACGCGGCTCTGCCACGCCTCGTCCGTGGCCGCCCTGATGGAGAATGTCGGCTCCGGCGCAGTCACCGCCGGGTTCAACGAGATCGAGAATGCCGATGTGGCCATCGTGATCGGCGCCAACCCGACCGAGAACCACCCTGTCGCCGCGACCTATTTCAAGCAATTCGCCAAGCGCGGCGGCACGCTGATCGTCATGGACCCGCGCGGACAGGGGCTGCGCCGCCATGCCGAACACATGCTGCAATTCCGCCCCGGCAGCGACGTGGCGCTTCTGAACGCGATCATGCATGTGATCGTGTCCGAGGGGCTCCACGACCGGCAGTATATTGACGCCTATACCGAGAATTTCGACGCGTTCCGCACCCATCTGGACGGGTTCCCGCCGGAGAAAATGGCGGATTTGTGCGGGATCGACGCTGAGGAAATCCGCGCGGTGGCGCGCGCCTTTGCCGGTGCGCGGGCGGGCATGATCTTCTGGGGGATGGGCGTCAGCCAGCATGTGCATGGCACCGACAATTCGCGCTGCCTGATCTCGCTGGCGCTGCTCTGCGGCCATGTCGGGCGGCCGGGCACCGGGCTGCACCCGCTGCGCGGCCAGAACAATGTGCAGGGCGCGTCCGATGCGGGGCTGATCCCGATGTTCCTGCCCGACTACCAGTCCGTGGAACAGGCCGAGTTGCGCGCGCCTTTCGACACGCTCTGGGGCGGCGCAAATGTCGCGCCCGAACGCGGCCTGACCGTGGTCGAGATCATGGATGCGATCCATGATGGCGATATTCGCGGCATGTATATTCTGGGCGAGAACCCGGCCATGTCGGACCCCGATGTCGACCATGCGCGCGCGGCGCTGGCGCGGCTCGACCATCTGGTCGTGCAGGACATCTTCCTGACAGAGACTGCCAATTATGCCGATGTGATTCTGCCGGCTGCCGCCTGGCCGGAAAAGACGGGCACGGTCACCAACACCAACCGGCAGGTGCAGATGGGCAGGCCGGCGGTCGCCCCGCCGGGTCAGGCCCGCCCAGACTGGGAAATCACGGCGGCGCTGGCCAAGCGGCTCGGGCTCGACTGGGCTTGCGACCATCCGCGCGACGTGTTTGCCGAGATGAAGCAGGGCATGGCGTCGCTCGACAATATCACCTGGGACCGGCTGGAGGCCGAGGGCGTCGTCACCTACCCGACCGAAGGGCCGGACGATCCCGGCCGCTCGATCGTGTTCGGCGACGGGTTCCCGCGCGCGGGCGGACGGGCACGTTTCACACCGGCCGAGGTCACGCCGCCGGCCGAGGTGCCGGATGCGCGCTTCCCGATGATCCTGATCACCGGACGGCAGCTGGAACATTGGCATACGGGGTCGATGACGCGGCGCACGGCGGTGCTCGATGCGCTGGAACCGGAAGCAAATGCCGCGCTCCATCCGCGCACCCTGCGGCGGCTCGGCGTGGAAGCGGGCGGGCGGCTCCGGATCGAGACACGGCGCGGCGCGATCGAGATCATGGCCCGCGCCGACCGCGCGGTGGCCGAGGACACGGTCTTCGTGCCCTTCGCCTATGTCGAGGCTGCGGCCAACATCCTGACGAACCCGGCGCTCGACCCGTTCGGCAAAATCCCGGAGTTCAAATATGCGGCCTGTGCGGTGACGCCAGCGGACTGACGCTCATGCGTCGGCCGGTGCGGGGGCCAGTTGCAACCCGCCATGCCGGATAAGGAACTCGACCACCGGGGCCACGCCCTCGTCATGGCGCAGCGCACAGAAGGCGAAGGGCCGTGTTCCGCGCTGCGCGGCCGCATCGCGTTTCATCACGTCGAGCGACGCGCCCACATGGGGCGCCAGATCGGTCTTGTTGATGACAAGCAGGTCGGAGCGGGTGATCCCCGGACCGCCTTTGCGCGGGATTTCTTCCCCGGCGGCCACATCGATCACGTAGAGCGTGATGTCTGCCAGTTCGGGGCTGAACGTGGCCGACAGATTGTCGCCGCCGCTCTCGATCAGGACGAGGTCGAGATCGGGAAAGGACCGGTTCAGGTCCGCAACCGCCGCCAGATTGATCGATGCATCCTCTCGGATCGCCGTATGCGGGCAGCCGCCGGTTTCAACACCGCGGATCCGCTCCAGCGGCAGGGCCTGCACCCGCATCAGATGTTCGGCATCCTCCTGCGTGTAGATGTCATTGGTGATGACGGCCATCGAGCAGCGGTCGCGCAGGGCGCGGCAGAGCTTTTCGGTCAGTGTCGTCTTGCCCGCGCCGACCGGGCCGCCGATGCCCACGCGCAGCGGGCCGTTCAGGGAAGTCATGTCCGGAAAATCCTTGTCGTCTGTGTTTCATGTCGCAGGGCGGCCAGATCGGCCATGATCGCATGGCCGCCCACATCCGCGAGTGTCAGGTGGCGGCTCTCCTCCACCAGTGCGTCAATCGGCGCGAAGCGGGCCGCGAGCAGCCGCTGCCCTTCGGTCTGGCCGAGCGGCATGAAGCGCACCGCCGCCGCGATGAGGGCCGAGATCACGCCATGCAGGTAGAGCCGGCAGGCCGCGTCGCGGTCGACCCCCATACGGGCCGCAGCCGCGCCGACGGCGACGGGATAGGGCCAGTCGCCCAGTGCCTTGCCGAGCCTGTCCGGCCAGACTGCGCGCGACGTGGCGGCAAAGGCCGTGCCCTGCGCATCGGTTTCCAACAGCCGCTCGCGGCCCTGCGCGAAGGCCCGAACCTCCGCCGCCAAAGCGTCGCGCGCGGCAAAATCCGGTGCGGTATGGGCCAGCGTCAGGAAAATCGCATCCGCGCGCGGGCCGCCGGCCTCCAGAAGCCGGTCAAGCCACCCACCAAGGTCGTCAGCGGAGGTGATCTGTTCCTCCGATATGGCCGTCTCCAGCCCGTGGGAATAGGCAAAGGCCCCGACCGGATAGCTCGGCGACATCCACGCCGCCAGCAGATGTTCGGACTGCGCGCTCAATGGCTGTGCCCGTGGGTGCGACCGGTGCCGTAGGCACCGCCTTCGGGGTTGAAGGGTGCATCGAGCCGCGTCACCCGCGCGCCCAACTGTTCCAGCATCTCGGCGATCACATGGTCCCAGCGCAACAGGAGCGACGTCTCATGGATTTCGCAGGGCAGATGGCGGTTTCCGACATGCCAGGCGCAGCGCACCAGATGCAGCCCGGCCTCGCATTCGGCGCGCATCAGCGGCTCGGCCTCTGCCGTGACCTGCATCCGCTGGCCGGTGTCGAGCACGAGCACATTGCCGTCCTGCAGCCACGTCACTTCGGGCTGGTCGAGAAGGCAGCGCAAGCCCCCCTCGCCCGTCAGCACCACGCGGCGGCGGGTCCGGTCGTCATAGGCCAACCGCACGATATCGTCGGGCGTGCCATGCCCGTGATCAAGGATCTCCACCACACGGGGCAGTGTCGGTTCGGCGTCAGGTCGGTCGGTCATCGTCATCCTTCACATATGCCAGACACGCGGCAGCGGATCGTCCCGCACATGGCCAAGCGCCGCCAGAAGCCCGCGCCGGAGCGCCTGTCCGTCGCGGGCGAGTATCCTCAGCAGGAGCTTGCCGTCCCAGCCGGACACGCCGCTGGTCAGGCCCTCCAGCCCGCTGATCGCCGCGCGCAGCCCGTCCGTCCGCGCTTCGGCATCCGGCGTAACCATCAGAACCGTGCCGAGCCCGAGATGGCCCGCCAGCGCGGCCGGATCGCGCAACGGATCAGACCCGCCGCGCGGCAGGCATAGGTCGAGCCGGTCACGATAGAGCGGTTCACCGTCGCGGCGGATGTGCCAGCGGTCGGACAGGGCAAGCTTCGCAATCGTCTCGCCCATTGCGGCGCGGCCGAACAGGAAACTTTCCGCCGCCAGAAACCGCGCATCGCCCGCAAGGGTAACGTCCAGTTGCCGGTCGAGCGCCGCGCCGTCAAAAAGGATCGTTTCCTGCGGCAGCCAGTCGAGCCGTGCGCCTGCCCCGACCGTCAGCCGGTTGCGGACCTGTGCCGCACCGCCTGCGCTGCGGTAGATCCGCTCTGCCGTCTGGCTGGTGACCACGAGCGCACCGCCCGGATCGACCTCCGCCGACACATCGAGCCGGTCACCCCCGGTCAGGCCACCTGCCGTGTTGATGAGCACCGCCTGATCCGGCCCGCCATAGGTGCGGGGGCGCAGGATCTTGGCCGATCCGGCCTGATGCAGACGCCGCAGGCCCGTGGCCGCTTGCACAATCGCGGCACGCCCGCGCACCCGTTGCAGGGTGACAGGCGGTTGCGGCGTGCCGGGCCGGTCGATGGACAGCGTGTCAGTCATTGCAGGACGAGCGTAGCGGGCGGGACGCTCCGCTTCCAGAGCCGCCGGTCCGCTCGCATATGCGGAAGCAGCCGGTTGCACAGCCCGCACGCAGACCGGCCGGAACTGCCTCAAAAGGCGGCAGATCGAGACCGGGTTTGGCCGGTCAGCCGATCGTGTCGAGAAGCACCTGCGTGACCGCGCGCGTGCCCATGTCGCCGCCGAACTCCATCGGCCGCAGGGCATTTGCCGCAAAACCGGACTCGACCGCTGCCTCGATCCGGGCAGCAGCCGCAGCATAGCCCTTGTGACCACGCGTATCGGCCAGATAATCGAGCATCATCGCGCCTGACAGGATCGCCGCGAGCGGATTGGCCTTGTCCTGCCCCATAATGTCGGGGGCGCTGCCATGGGCCGGCTGGAAGAGGCCGATCGCATCACCGATCTCGCCGCAGGCGGCCATGCCCATGCCGCCGACCAGCCCGCCCGCCAGATCCGACAGAATGTCGCCGAACATGTTTTCCATGACCAGCGTGTCGAAGGCCCAGGGCTGGCGCACCAGATCGAGCGCCTGCGCATCGACATAGTTGTAGCCGCGCGGCACATCCGGATAGCGGTTCGCCACCTCGTCGAATATCTGGCGGAAGAAAGCCATGGAGGTGAAGACATTGGCCTTGTCGACGCAGGTCAATTGGCCGGAGCGCCCCTTCTCTGCCCTGCGCGCGGCAAAGCGAAACGCAAAATCATGAAGTTTTTCAGTCGTTTTACGACTGATCCTCAACGTCTCTCTGACTTCCTCACTGCCGATCACCTCGGCCCGCCCGTGCACAGCGGCGGAGTAGAAAAGCCCCTCCGTGCTCTCGCGGATGATGACAAGGTCGATGCCGGCGGCCCGCGGATCCGCGAGCCGTTGCGGCGCGTTGGGATAGGCTTTCACAGGCCGCACGCCGGCATAGAGCTGATAGCGGTCGCGCAAGCGCAGATGCGGGGAGATTTCCGTGCCATCCGCGTGCCGGATCGCGGGCAAACCAATGGCCCCGAGAAAGATCGCATCCGCTTCGCCGGCCTTTTCCTCGCCCCCCGGTTCGATGTCGTGACCGGTTTCACTATAATAGCCGGCACCGGCCCGGACCGGTTGCAGGGTGAGCGGCGCGGCGCCTTCACGGGCGAGAGCGGCCCCGGCCACGGCCAGCGCTGCCCGCGTGACATCAATCCCGATCCCGTCGCCTTCGATCACCGAAACGGTTGCGCCCTTGCTCACCTGCCTGCCCCTTTTGCCCTGCGCCAGAGCCACGGACCCGCCGCCGCCGCGCATGTTTAATGAATGATTTAATGTATGCGTTAATTCGTACAACAGCGCAAGCCCATTGCGACAAGGATGGCCGCACCGTGTAAATTTTCGTTGATATGGAAAGCACTGGCACCCGAGGTCGGAGGGAATTTCGCCTTTGTTTTCAACGGCGGTTCACGATTAACCTTTTAAAACCGCCTCATGTCAATTCAATGACTTAGCCCTGACCGAGATAAACCTTTCTCGGAATCGAACCAGAAATATCCTCAAAAATATCTCTTGATCGTCACCCTCCAATCTCCACCACAGAGCGATCAGTCCCTTTCCTAAAATTCGCAGGCTTAGATCGTTCAAAGTTTCCCGCCCTTTACTCACGAAACGATGAAGTTCGTCCCCCAATAGGACATACGACCGCGGTTCCAAAATTTTGTGAATAGAACATAGAGCGGATTATCGTCCCACCAATAAAAAAGACTCCATACTCTTGCTCAAATTGCGGTCAGTTCGATGCCCGCAACGCGATACCGGGCCATGCCGTCGCCAGCTGGGGCGTCCCACTGGAAGGACTGCGAAGCGATGTTCAAGCGGTCATGTTCGGCGCGTGTCACATAGGCTTTTGTCAGCATCTCCCGGGCGATCCGTTCAGCATGCGCCAAGTCGCGGGCCGGGCCAAGCCGTGTCATGGCGCGACCCCCAGTACGAGGGTCGTGGGCTTCTGGAGCGATGACTTCGATTACGATCCTCTTGATTGGGATTACATGCTCCACAACCACGTCCGCCGTATCCGCCTGACGAGCGGCCTGGGATGTGAGGGTTACAGCAATCTCGCGATCGATGCGGGCGATGAACGCTTGCCTCAGTCTGGTAGGTACCCGATTTGAGCCTTTACTAAAAAGGCGACCGCCTGAGGCGACAATAGCACGCCCCTCCACAATGATATCCCAAGCGTCTTCCAAAATCGGATCTCCATTGCGCAGAGCTTCATGCCGTAAGTCAACAGCAGTTCAAGCAAAAATTTACTAAGTCAAATCCGTCTTCAACTTTTCTTCGACAGTTTGTACTTCTGTCTAAACAACTTTCAATCGTTAGGGGAGGCATCAAACTCGGCGAGATTATTCTCGAAAGTGAGCGTGCGCGGTCTTGCAAGTCCAGAAAGAACGCAAATAACATCACCTCACGCATCCGTGCAAATACAAGAACTGTTCAGGAGCATTAAGTGCTTAACGAATTTGGCGAACAATCCGGCCTCTACCTCAAAGATGGGATAATATTCTTGGCGGAGGCGTTGACCCTGTCGGACAGTCGACCAGGTCAGATTGCGGGGATCTTGGCGCTAACGACCATTTTTCTTGGAGTTTGGTACCTGCTTCGGACTGGACGTCAACTGAACGCAATACAATTGCTTGACCAAAAGATACGGGCTTACGCTGACATTCCTTCTTTCGCGAAGGGGCACAGTGAACTCATTTACGAGCTGCGGTCCAGTTTTCCCAAGAAAGGCCCTAGGCATACCGTTTGGGAAGCCTTCGACGAGTTTAACGAGACCGTCGTGCGAGATGACATCGACGATGAGCCGACTATCCGAAACTCAATCCGACCGGCCTCCTTTCTCAACGTCGAAGATTTGGGGTTCGGGCCTGGCTTCTTCCGAATCCTTCCAAACACCCTTGTGTCGGCCGGGCTGCTTCTGACATTCCTAGGTCTTGTCGCGGCACTCCATCAGTTCTCCCAATCTATCGACGTCAGCGCTGATGGTATGGACGGGGCGATGCGAGATTTCATGCAGATCGCTTCGGCAAAGTTTGTCATGTCTTTGGTAGGACTATTTTGCTCGATCCTGTTTACATTCCTGCTCCGAACTAGGCAAAACAAGCTCGACGCCGCCCTTCACCGCCTATGTATCGGCATTGAGCGGCGTCTCGTCTTCGTCAGCCTAGAAGATCTTGGCTTCCGGCAACTCCGCGCTGCCACCGAGCAACGCGAGCACCTGCGCGAGATCGGAATGGGCATGGTTGCCGAACTTCAGAAGCCGCTCGAGGCCCTACCCGATCGGATCACTGGAGCCATTGCAGACAAAATGGATCCTATCTTCGACCGCGTTACCTCAATGGGAACAAGCAACATGGAAGGGCTCGTTGGAAATCTGTCGGATCAGCTTTCACACTCCGTCGGGAATGCACTGACACGCGCTAGCGAGTCGCTTGGCGAGGCGACAGATCGGATCGGCCAAATGGTTGACCGAATGAACGCGACAAACGAACAGGCTGGCGACGGTCTGCGCAGCGCCCTAGACCAAATGGCACAGGCAATCACCAAAATGCGAGAAGAGGTCGCCACGAGCGGCCGAACCGCTTCTGAAGCGATGAACGAAGGAGCGGACAAGCTTCTGTCGGTCATGAACGAAACCCTTGCTGGCATCCGGGACAATACAGGTGAAGGCGCTCAGTCTATGCGCGCGGCTGCGGAGGAGATGCGTACCGCAGCGGAGGGCTTCCGTGATGCACTCGCAAACGCCAGTGAGGAAAGTGGCAATGCCGCCAGAGAAAGGATGGAACAAAGCAGCGCCGAAGCAGGACAGGCGATCGAAGATGTGGGCAAGTCGCTGCTCGTCAGCTTCAATCAAACTAGTGCCGAAATTGCCAAGCTCGGCACAGAAATGGGCAGCACGATCGGAGAAGAATTGCTGGGCCGTCTTGAGACAATCAGCCACCGCCTCGAGGCAATGGCCGAAGCGGTCCAACGTGGAGCTTCAGGCGCACAGAGTGCTGCACAGGGCATGAACTCCAGTGCAGATGCCATCAATGGAGCTTCGGACGGTTTCCGTAACGCCAGTCAGGACCTTACAGCCGCAGCGGAACCGCTCCGCGCCTCTCATGAACGCATTGAAACTACGCTGCGCCGAGTCGGAGACCTCGTCGAAAGCGTTTCCGAGACGCTTATGCTAAACTCTGCTTCCGTATCGCAGAATGCTGCGCATGTACTGGAAACGGCACAGACCGCCCTCGGCAATGAGCGGGAGGGAATCCGTCGCTCGCTTGAAGCCACTGAAGCCACCATGGCCCAACTTTCGAGCGAGGCCGAGAAGCTTGACCAGATCGACGAAATGCTGGGCCGTGCCTTGACGGAATACAATGCAAAGCTGGAAGCCGCCCTAGGGTCGGCGCAGGATCATGTAAAAGAGATGAGCGATACGCTGGACCCTGGCCTCCAGACTCTTCGAAGTGTGGTCGAGCAAGCCGAGGCGTTTCTTCCATCACAGGCACGGGGGCGTGCATGAGGGCGCAAGCAAGGCGGCTCCGGCAAGAGGAAGAAGAAGAAAGCGCTTTCATCTCGATGACTGACATGACAGTCGGTTTCCTTTTCATCATGATGATCCTGCTCGCTTTCTTTGCCAGCCAAATGCAGGACTCCGATGTTGTTCCCAGATCCGAACTAGATCGGATCATTCAGGACCGGGATGCCTGGCAGCAAAAAGCCGAACTTCGTGCGGAGCTCATACTACGTCTCGAGGCCCAAATCGAAGCTTTGAAACAGCAGCGTAATCAATTGCAGTTGCAGGTCACGAATTTAAACGCCGCGCTCGATATCGAACGGGTAAGGGTGGCCGAATTGGTCTCGGAAATCGATCTGGCTCGTACTCAGATCGCGGAACTGGAAGAGCGCATTCTGGCGCTTCTTCAACAGATTTCTGCGCTAGACGATTGGCTCGAAGAGTTGGCGCGGCAACGTGATCAGCTACTAGATCAGGTCAAAAACCTCAAAGTCGCCCTCGATGTCGAACGGGCGCGGGTGACAGAATTGGTCTCTGAACTCGATCTGGCTCGCTCGCGGATCGTGGAACTGGAAGAGCGCATTCTTGCACTTCTTCAACAGATATCAGAACGGGAAAAAGAGATTGAGGACCTGAGGCGACAACTCGCCGAATTGCAGCAAATTGACCCCTTGGAAGCATACCTCGCTCAAGTGGCGCAGGCGCGGCGCGAGGTTCTTCAGAGACTTCGCGACGCGATCAAAGTCGATTTTCCCGATCTTCAGGTTGAACTCAGCGAAGAATCCGACGCGCTGCGTTTTCAAGGCGAAGGTCTTTTTGCCTCTGGAAGGTCCGATCTGGCAAGGGATCGACGTGGGATCGTCGCGCGATTGGCAGAAAGGCTCGACGAAGTGCTACCCTGCTTCACGTTGGGCGAAGCATCGAGGTTCGAAAACGATTGCAATCCCGGCTTCGTCATGATCGAGGCAGTGCAGATCGAAGGTCACACCGACGATGTCGGAACAGACCGAATAAACCGAAACCTGTCTGCAGCACGGGCAAACAGCACCTTCTTTGCCATGACACAGGCTGCATCAGGAATCATGCAGCATCAGAACCTCAAGAGGCAACCTGTGTTGTCTGTGGCCGCCTACGGACCGGACCGACCTGTTGCTTCGAACGAGACGCCGACAGGTCGTGCCACAAACCGCCGGATCGACCTGCGTTTCATCATGGTGACCCCACAGGACACGGACGGGATTGACATTATTCGCGAGGCGCTGAAAAGCGTCGGAGACCCCCAGTGAGCGGAGCAGAACAAACAGCATCTGAAGCCAGGAACCGTGCGACGGCGCGTGCGTTGCTCAGCCGAGGTCAATCGTTTCGTGTTCGCGCGCTTCCGTCACTAGAGCAAATCAGGCGCAGAATCTCCAACATCCGGAGCCGATGGCCGAATGCCGTCCGCACGCCAGAGGATCGCGACCGAGAGACGTTGGCAATGGAGATGTTGCGACGGGTGACTGAGTGGGACTGGAGCAACATCACAACGCAGCGTGTCACCTCGGCCGCAATAGCGGTGTTCGACGATGATCGACGGTCGCGTCTGGATCTCTCGCCGGTCCGGGAATTCTACTTCACGGAGATCGCGACCCGAGAGCCCGGTGCCTTTCTAGACGGGATGGTCGGCGTCTATATCGAAAGCTTCACTCCAGGCGCTGAACACACACAGAACCTTGCGAAAGCTCTGGAGGATCGAAGCGACGAACTTGGCGCACGACACCTTAATCTCATAACCGCCCTACCCGAGTTGTTCCGCCCGGAAGCCGTGACATATGCTTTAGCCAGCATCATGCTGGAGGCGGATGACGCTTACGCGCACTTGAAGGCCATCGGCCTGAGCAGCCCTCACACGACCGGCTTGGCCAAAGCAGCGCAGAAGACCTTTATTGAACGCCTGGCACCCGATCTCATCAATGCCGAGGCCCGTCGAAAACTCTTCAACTGGCTGACGCCTGCGAAAGGACCTGTCCTTCAGGCCGGCGCTGGTCCAGCTGTAGAAGCGCTACTGGCTCCATGGCGCGACCGAAACCCTTCTGACGCAACGCGAAACGAGTTAAGTGAAACAATAATTGCTGCTTGGAATGATCCGCGCCTGTACGCGGGCGGCATCTGGTCGGGTTTTGACAAAGAGTTACGCGCCGTCCTGCTCCGCTGGCTAACGCATCAAGACATGAAGTTCTTCTGCGACATGGTCACAGCCACGCAGAATAGCCACATGTGGCCGCCGCGCAGAGATTTCTGGCTGAAGCTATATCAAGACAAACTGATCGATGAGGCCTGGGTCGCTTTTGGCTCCGAGGCGCGGCGATATGCGCGACAGAACCTCTTGCGAGGAGACAAAACCAACATGAATCACCGTTTCGGACTCCAACTCGATCGCGGTGGGAGCACGTCGCTGCTGATCATGCGAATCGGCAACAAAATTGTTGTAGACGGCTGCCACAGCTACAAGACGCACATCTTTCGTGCAGACGACACCAAAGCTCCCAAACTCTATAAAAGCCGATATCATTGCGATGACATCATGCGGGCATCGTCGAACTCGAAGCCGCACAATTCCATACCGAGATGGTCGCAGTGGGTCTTGCAGCATGTCTGAGGAGAAACCTGTCTATAGCGTCAATGATGACGACATCGAAATCCGATTTCCTCCGACAAGGCAGGGCCTTCTCTCCAGGTTGATGGCAACACCAAAAAACCGGAGCTTCACCGAGCTCGCGCCTGAAGACCGGGATTTGCTCTTTGCCATTGGCGACCTCCGGGCTTGGGCCGACACTCATATCGATGATGTTTCTGTCGCACCGGATCTACTCCGCATTTCACACGACGCCGCCGCCAGCCTGTCGGTTCAGGCGGCGGATGCACTTGGTCTTCCACGTACCGTCGACCTATTGCTGAAAACTGACGTAACGGGCGTACTTGGCCGACCAGACTTCAAACTTCACTACGAATGGTCACGCAACGGACGCCGCGAGCATCCTAGGCGCCGCGGCTCCGTTTTGCATACTTCCGGCGGTCCGCGTCGATTGCCTCTTTGGATGAAGCGGGCGTTGGACCTTGCCGATGACTTCGACGCCACCTGCCCGGTCGAGGACCATTGGCGGGCGCTTGCAGAGTTCCGCCGAGCGATCGAGCCGGAGGACCTGATCGCCCCCGAGATGCCCGCCAACCGCAAGATGGCTCAATTGTCAATGACTGCTTTTTTACGTGGGTTAGAGGTGCGGATCGCCGACCGGTTCTCCATAGCTCCGGATGCCACATTGGGGCAATTCGAAATCGTACCCTATTCCTCGCAGCGGCTAGACAGTGAAGGCATAACCGACGACGAAATCTCTGAACAGCATGCAGAACTTTCCGGCGAAGAGCTTGCCGTTTTCCAGCACCGGTTGCACGCACGTGGCGCTCGCCCTGCCTTTCAACTTGGCAACAACTCTTATCTTGTGGTTGACCGAGGTACCGCCCCCGTTCTCGAAGAACTCGCGCGCGCTCAGAAAGCGTCCCGTGAAGAACGACGGGCGTTCATCGAAAACCCTCGCAGCTTCATCACCAATGCCGTGAACCGACACATGGAGGCCACTGGCGCCTTCGAAGGCCTCGAAGCCGCTGAACAAGAGGAGATGGTCGAGGCAATTGCCGGCCCGTCGCTCGTCGAAAGTCGAGAATATTCTGAGCGCGTTACTGGCGTCACCGTTCATAAGCCGCCCACAGAACCAATTGAGGGGAGCGGAACCACATGGCTGCCAGAAGCCTTTGCGCAACACCTTGTCGAGGCGATTCAAAAGATGCCTGACGGCGAGTTGCAAAGCCTTCGCCAGCAAATGGCTGCCGTTCTAGAAAAAGGCGGCGAAACACCGGCCGAAATAAACGGCGAAAGTGTCGAAGTTACCCCAGCTAGGCTAGCCGCCATCGAAGGGGAGATAAATCGGCGCGAAAAGCTGAATATGCCAGACCATTCTGATGAGGAACCCGTACAAACGCCCGATGCGGATGGACCAATAATCCTCGACACGCTCAACAATTACGAAGAGCTGTCTTGGCAGGCGCAGTTAACGGCCCGGACCCCCGCAATCGCCACAATCCTGCCCGAAGCGATCCGAACGCCTCTTCACCAGCATCAGAGCAAAAGCTTCAAATGGGCGCTAAATTCATGGCAGGCCGGCTTGCCCGGTATCCTCAACGCCGACGAACAGGGTCTCGGCAAGACGTTGCAGACCATCGCTTTCCTCACTTGGCTCAAAGAACACATGAAAAAGCCAACAGCAGAATGCCGAGGTCCTATTCTTATCGTGGCGCCGACTTCCCTGCTTCGAAATTGGGAACAGGAAGTGGATTCCCACGTAGAGGGTAGAGGCTTCGGCAACCTCATCCGGCTATATGGTGGTTCACTCGGCTCCCAAAAGCGACGGGGCTCACAAGGGACGGAAACCCAGTCGGGATTGCCGCAGCTCGATCTTGACTGGCTAGACGAGGCCTTCGAAGACGGGCGCGCGCACCGCTACTGGTTTCTGACGACATACACGACGTTAGCAAACTACCAGCACTCCCTAGGTCGTGTTCCGTTTTCGGCGATGGTCATGGACGAGATCCAAAACATCAAAAACCGCACCACGCTCGCGTCCCGGGCCGTAGAGGCGATGAACGCTGATTTCCGCATCGGCTTGACGGGCACACCGATCGAGAACGCTGCCATCGACCTCTGGACGATCATGGATCGCATTGCACCCGGATGCCTTGGCTCAGGAACCGATTTCCGAGAACGCTACGCCACGCCAGATGCTGAAAACATGGCCGATCTCCATGACCGCGTGTTCAAGCCGAATGAAGGCAAACCACCCCTTGGGCTGCGGCGACTGAAAGATGAGGTTGCCCGCGACCTACCCAAGAAGCGCAGGTACTTGCATCCGCGTCTGATGCCCAAAATGCAAGCTGAAGCTTACGATCTTGCCCAGCTTAAACTGGCGAATGGTGGACCAGGCGCGGCTCTCAAAATGCTGCACCACATCCGTTCAGTCTCGGTCCATCCCGGAGATGCAGGGGCCAGCTCCCCTGACCAATTCATTGCAAAAAGTGCAAGGCTCGAAGCCGTGATTGATATTCTGCACCGCATCCGAGACGCACGTGAACGTGTGCTCGTCTTCATCGAACATCGAGACATGCAGTTCCGCTTTGCCGAGATCGTGCGCCACTTGTTCGGCCTCGATCGGATCGACGTGATTAACGGCGACACACCGATCCCTAGACGCCAACAGATCGTCAACCAATTCCAGCGACACCTTGACGTCGATGGGGGCTTCGACATGCTGATCCTGGGCCCCAAGGCAGCAGGCACAGGTCTAACGCTGACTGCGGCTACCCACGTGATTCACCTGTCACGATGGTGGAATCCGGCTGTGGAGGAACAGTGCAATGACCGCGTCCACCGCATCGGTCAGGCCCGGCCGGTATCGGTGCATATTCCGATGGCGATCCATCCAGAGCTCGGTGCACAGAGTTTCGATGGCTTGCTTCAGAGCCTAATGCAGCGCAAACGCAGATTGGCCGAACAGGCGCTTTGGCCGATGGGGGACAGCAAAGCCGATGTCAAGGGGCTCACCGAGGCCGTGGCTTCTCCACAGCGTGGACAAACAGGAAAGATTCCCGAGATAATGGTCGAGCAATTTCGACGCGACGGGATTGCGCCTGTTTCACCTGGCTCCGATGGCTCCTACGAACTTCTCTGAAATCGACATTCCGCAAATGCTGGTCGATCTCGACAAGCTTGGTCTGGAAGCCACGGACGATATCCCGCTGAGAGACACCCGAGGCCGTCAGTTGCAGATGGTTCGACATGATGTTGGCTGCCGGCACAATGACCGACCGGATGACGATGGTGTTCTTCGCCACCGACACACCCGCCTGCCATGCTTTCTCGGCCGTCACGAAATGCTTGAATGCATTCTTGCCCAGGAGCGCCGTCATGGTGAGCCGCATATGTTTGCGGGTATCATCCGACAGGCGGCTCGTTCCGGTCCAGGCATCCCCCACAGACGGGGAGCGATAGCCCAGGGTGCCATGGATCATGTCCCGGCGCACCATGAACGTATCCTCGCCATAACGCTCTTCGATCTTGGCTTTCAGAGCCCGGGGGATCATTCGCCAATTCTCGGCATAGATCTCGTCGGTCAGGTCCGGATCAGCAATATTCACATATTCCCGGCCACGGCCTGCCTTGATATCCTCCTCATAGCGCTCGTGCATCCGGCCGAGGAGCTCGTCATTCATCTGAACGGCCAGTTCTTCTTCCACCAGACGACCCGCCCAGGCACCGATTATCTGACCGAGATGCGTGTTCTTCGGGATGTGTCTGGTGATCTCAGGGTCCAGAGACCGCTCATAGCCCATCAGAGCGCCACGATCGGTTTACTGAGCTTTCTCAAAGACGACCATAATCAACACCTCGCAATTGAAACTGGGAAGGCAGACTTATCACCTGATTTTGGTTTCACGCGGAAGGTGGTGGGGCCCGCGAGGCGAGGCCTCGAGCCGAACCCGAAGGCGGCGCGGGTCCCACCACCTCGTGCGTGATTTCGAACGGTTCGTCAAAGACCAACTGAACCAGCTGATCCACCTGTTAGGGGCGGGGTTGCAAGACCCGCAGTAACTGATAGCTGCCTTCCCAGTGAAGGTAGTTGATCACCCGCCCCCTTCCCGATCAAGTGGAAATCGCGTCGGCAGTCAAGCGTCTGTACAGTTTATCAGCGTACTCAGGTTCGATTGAACGGGCATACGCAATTAGCCCAGCAATGTGTTTGATCATTGATTGCTCGCTCCTAAATTGCCTTGCCTCGCTATGTTTTTTGATTCCGATGGATGGATTCGTAATCGCATAGACATGAGTTTCGAGATTGTTTTTGAATCTGCGTGTCAATCTGGGCCGACTAGTGTCGACGTTCAATCCCAACAGGACCTTGCGGGCGCCCGGAGGTGAGATGGTCGTTTTCCGATTGTTTGGAGAAAGGCCAAACGAACGGATTTCATCAACTATGGAGAAAATCAGTTCTTTTGCTTCATGCCGGCTCGACTCCCTTTTGGTAGAGAATGCGAGGTCATCAGCGTAGCGTGTGTAGATCCATCCACGCCTTATTGCTATTTCCGAAATGGCTTCATCAAGCTCATTGACCGCCAGATTGGCTAACATTGGGCTGCTGGGAGCGCCTTGGGGGAGCACGCCCAAACGTGCCTTGGATACCTCGAATTGAGCTGTTCCAAAAACTCTTGTACAAATCCGCGCCATCTGGAAGCAAAGCGGTCTAGGGTATCCAAGAGAGGAAAATGTTTCGAACACCATCAGCTCATTGATGGATTCAAAAAAATTCTTGACGTCTACTTTCAGCAGCCAACGTGCACCGCAGTGCTCCTTTACAGCATTGACGAGGCTTGATCCCGGGGCGTAGGCGGTACTGGACGAGTGAGGTTTGCAATTGTTGAGGATCTGTGCGGCGATCCAGCATTGGGTTTTCGAAAGGAGAGGCTCTGGGACGCAAATCGTCCTGCGATTTGAAGCTTCGCTCTTAGGCCCTCTTTTCTTTGAAATCGAGAACACTCGATAAGGGTCCTTCTCGCGGTCAACGTAGGAAAGTAGAAGTCCAATCGGAACATCAACAGTCGCGGCCAAATGCTCGAGTGAAAACAAAACGGGAAGATCCGGCCCTTGAGCCTTGATCCTCCTTGCAATACCCAATGCTGGCTCCGCGATCGTTTCAACCTCTCCCTCACGCCTGCATGCTTGCATAAAGGCCGTTGGGCTCCAGGGATTCCGGCGAGACCATCCGGTCACTGGTCATTCTCCCCTAGCGATCCAAGCTTAGGGACGAAATCTGCCGAGGCCTCCTTGAAGTTCGTTCGGGCAACCGACTTCGCATTTCGGTCGAGCTGTGAAAACGCAGTCCAAAGCTCTCGAATTTCGTCCCCTTTGTTTGTTGACTGTGGATTCTCGAAATTTAGCTTTGCGCCTTCAATCCTGTTCTCTAAATCCCGAACTATCTCAGGGTCGAACAGGAAACCGTTCACCGCGTTTTGGAACCGATTGCGTGTCTCGATCGGGAGATCCACGATCCTACTCGAGATGTATGATCGTATAGAAATTAATTGCGCATACAGTTCACTCGCTTCCTTGTTAGGCATAGCATTCACAACCAACCGGCCGGCGTCAGCCGTTCTGGCTGCTGACGAGGTATTTCGTTCGACACGAGATACATTTGATGCAGCTCGTTCGAGAGATTCTGCTAGCTGGATGAAATCCTCCAAGATCTGGGCGTGAGCGCCACCCGAAAAGTTTTCACGACGCTGTTTTGATCGCGTTGACTCGGATATCTCCTTCCGAAGTTGGTTGAAAGAAGACTGAACATCCAGATTGTGCTGACTTAGAACCACAATGGCATTTGCATGTTCCAGGGAACCTTTAGACAGACCCAACGAATCCGCCAACTCGTTGAACTTGCAGCGCCAATCATAGGTTGATCCATACCCCAGAGGGCAAAATTGAAACAAATTTTCAATCAGCCCATAGGATCTCCAGCTTTTCCATGAAGGTGAATCCGATAAGCTTTCTTGGAGGCGCCGTAGCCGATAAGAATCGGTTCCTACAAGTAGAATTGAACGACATTCCGAGAATCGAACTTCATCCGGCGTCGGCCGATACAGCCAAGAACGTTGGCGTCGGTGTAGGTATTTGAGAACTCCTGAAAATGCTTCTTCAACAGGTGTCCGGTTTTCGCCCAGTCCGATGCTGCGGGCAAGACCTTCAGCTCGTGTCGAGAATTTCCCACTAGATCTTCGCCTACACGTATGCCGAAAAATATCGTCAGTAGCGAAATCGCCATCGAAGTAGACACCAACGGGGTTTGGAAAGGCTGTCAGGATGAAAGAAAGCCTGCTGACCAAAAATCGCTCCAGGATCTGGGGGTCGGACAAATCAATCTCATCGAGCTCGCCAGCCAATACATCGTAATGCTGTCGGCCGACACCCAGATGCTTCGAGCGTGAGCGAATCCACTCCCTACCGATTTCGGTTTCCGAAATTCTTGTCTGATAAGTCGTCTTTCTCAGATGAATGGCTCCTTGCCCAACGTTCAATTGATACGTCAATTGCGATTATTCGAGATTTTGATAAATCAAAACAAAAAATTCAATTCAAAAAATAGCCTCTAGCATGGCCCAAATTGCCGAAGTGGCAACAGGAATGTTTCAATTGGCCATTCATGCCTCAACCGAAAAAATAGGAGGATTGTCTGAAGTTCTCGGTCAGCTAAACAAGGCCCCCTTTACCTCACTCCGAGATATTTATTCACTGCGCTTGCGTAAGCCTATATTTCTTTCGCGGCCAAGTTAGGCTTGAGTTATTTTGCCAACTCTTCTTACTGGAAACACTCCCCTCCACGGTTCGCACGCCCACTCTGCGGAAATCCCCTACGGGTGGTTTATTGGTACCGACAAATTGCAAAATTAAGTATCCGACCATACATAGAATTGAAAAGTGCCCTCTGAATATCCAAATCCTCAGAAGCGAATGATAAATCCAATCCATAAAAATGAATGTTCTCTGAACATTTTTTGAATACGGAAGCAGGGGAAGTTCATGTTTGCATTTTTTAAATCAAGAACAAAAAGCAAGATTGAAATGGCTTCAAAAATAGCGGCTGAGGAACTCCTTGGCGACGTCTTTCCATACGATGACGTGAAAGACCATGCATCGCGGCTTGTACTACCCAAGCGTCAAACAGCTGAAATGCTGGCTACGCAAACAGCTCTTTGGTTTTTTAGGAACCCTGGAGACAAGTTCCCAGATCTGTTTCAGGCACAGATCATAGCCAGGCTATCAGCCTTGGAATGGCATCAAGAAGGCAAGATTCCTAGCACTTTGCTTTTCGCTTTCGAGCAATCTCTATATAAAATGTATCATCCAAACAATCGGAGTGAGTAGACCCTCGGCAGCTGACATTGCAGATGCCATGGATTTCAATCGTTTGGCCGCTTCAATGGGCTGTTCCTCAATGGCCACTTCCATGCAGTCAGTCGAACGATTGTGACAAACCGTCATTTCGACCTTTGAGGGTATCCAAACTTATGGGTCCAGCGTTTTAAAATGGGCAATCGGGAGAGCACCATGGCGTTGCAGCAGTATCTTGATGAACTGCGTCGCCAGAAACCAGACTACACAGTACCGGACTTCGATCCTGACGGTCCGCTCGAGCAGGCCGAGGTCATGTTTCTTCTCATGAAAGCTGGGACCAAAGGTGCAGGCGTCAACGGCGTTGTTAGCCTGACGGCAAATGACGATCAGACGGCTCGCAATATGCGCTCGATCTTCGATGAAATTGGGCTGGGGTATCATGACGTGCTGCTTTGGAACGTCATACCTTGGTATGACGGAAAACGCTCTGCATCAATTGATGAGGTAGAAGAGGGGCTTGTGGCGCTTGAACAACTCGTATCGCTGCTTCCTCACCTAAAAACCGTTGTCCTCGTGGGCGCTCACGCGCAGAAAGCTGAACCGATGCTGATGCGCCTTGGATTGCGCGTGCTGACCTCACCACATCCATCGCCGATGGTAAAGAACATCAACCCTGAACAATATGCAGAGATTGCACCTGTCTGGGCCCAGGCGGTGAAATGAGCGAAGCCCCAAAACTGTTCTGTTGGCCGTCTGAAATCCGGATGCGTGTTGGCAGGACAATCGGGCCTCAGTAGCCGGCAATTCAGGGCCCCCAATTCATTGGTATCTATTTGCCGAAATTGCGCCATTGCTCCTGACAGCATCGTCCAGCCCGTCTTCAACGCCTCACCAGCTAGGGAGACCAGCGCAAGGACCTTCTATTCTGACTGGCGAGAAAGCTCAAAAGCCACTTGAACTGGTCACGCTCGATGAGTTTGATGAACTTGAACCAAACGAACATGTAGCTTCTCACAGCGGAGACGTTGAGGAACTTATCCTCTGCCAATACGGCCTCACCGCAGCCCTTTCCTGCCTACCCTGCTCCAAATAGTACCTTCGGACCCACCCAATGAATCCAGTTGAGATTGAACAGGCCATCAGCGATTTGGCGGAACAGGCTTTCGACCCGTCTGAGTTCCCTTTTGCATTTCTGGAATGCTTCGATGGATCGGCCACTGGCTCAAAGAGGCTTCGCAAGGGCACATCCAACAAATCTGATATAGGCGGAGTTCTAAAAGCGGGCAGCGCGCACATTCTGACCAGTGAGCCGGGAGGCGTGTCCGACGCGCTCGAGACGCTGCGATCCAGCAAAGCTACCCAAACCAAAAGGAACAAGGTCAGGTTCCTGATCGCCACGGATGGCGAGGAGTTTCAGGCCGAGGATCTGGTTTCCGGAGACACCATCGCCTGCACCTATCAGGACTTCCCTGATCATTTCGGTGTTTTCCTGCCTCTGGCCGGCATCTCGACGGTCAAACAGATCCGGGAGAGTGCCTTTGACATCAAGGCCACCGGACGCCTGAACCGTCTCTATGTGGAGCTGCTGAAAGACAATCCCGACTGGGGTACGGCCGATCGCCGCTCGGAAATGAACCATTTCATGGCCCGGTTGATCTTCTGCTTCTTTGCAGAGGATACCGACATTTTCGCCAGCAACGACCTGTTCACAGGAACGATCGACCGCATGTCGAACCGGGACGGCTCGAACACGCATGAGGTTATTTCAGAAATATTCAGGGCGATGAACACCGCTATCGCAGATCGAGCAGGCGCCAACCTGCCTCGTTGGGCCGATGCCTTTCCCTATGTAAATGGCGGGCTGTTCTCAGGCTCCACTGAAGCGCCTCGCTTCTCCAAGATCGCCCAACGCTATCTCAGCCATATCGGCGGCCTTGACTGGACGAAGATCAATCCGGACATTTTCGGATCGATGATCCAGGCCGTTGCGGATGAAGGAGAACGTTCTGTCCTGGGCATGCACTACACCTCGGTGCCGAACATCCTGAAGGTGCTGAACCCGCTCTTCCTCGATGACCTGAACGTCGCGCTGGAAGAGGCCGGCGACAACAGCCGCAAGCTGCTAAACCTGCGCAACCGCATTGCCAAGATCCGGGTGTTCGATCCGGCCTGTGGGTCGGGCAACTTCCTTGTCATCGCCTACAAGCAGCTGCGTGCGGTTGAGGCCGAGATCAATCGCCGCCGGGGCGAGGCCGATCGCAAGACGGACATCCCTCTGACCAACTTCCGCGGCATCGAGATCCGGGATTTCTCGGCCGAGATCGCCCGACTGGCGCTGATCATCGCGGAATACCAGTGCGATGTGACCCATCGCGGGCAGAAGGAGGCTCTGGCCGAGTTCCTGCCGCTGGACAACCAGAACTGGATCACCTGCGGCAATGCCCTGCGGCTTGATTGGTTGTCTATCTGTCCCCCGACAGGCACTGGAGTGAAGCACAAGGCGGACGATCTGTTTCAGAGCCCGCTGGATCAGGCACAAATCGACTTTGAGAACGAGGGTGGAGAAACCTATATTTGCGGTAATCCCCCCTACAAAGGCGGTACGGAACAGGATAAAGAGCAGAAAAGCGACATGGCGTCGATATTTTCTGCGGGATTCAAGACATGGAAGTCCTTCGATTATATTCTAGGATTTTTCCAGAAAGCACGGAGCTTCCTTGATTTTTGTGATGCTCAAGCTGCCTTTGTAACCACTAACTCCATTTGCCAAGGAGAGCAGGTATATAGGTATTGGCCGCAATGCATATCTGAGGGCATCAAGATCTCATTCGCCGTTACATCTTTCAGGTGGAACAATTTGGCTGCCCACAATGCAGGGGTTACTGTTTGCATAGTGGGATTGTCTAAAAACCCATCAACGGCGCGGCTGATTGATGGCAAGTTAAACACGATGAGGGAAGTTTCCAACATCAACGCATATCTTGTGGCGTATCAAGATGTGTACGTTAAAAATGAGACAAAGCCAGTTAATGGCCTATCTCCGGTCGTTAATGGCAATAAGCCTGCCGATGGTGGGGGGCTTATCTTCGGGTTTGAAGTGGCGTCCGATTTAAGAGATAGCTGCCCGGATGGTGTAGAAGTTATTCGTCCGTTCTACGGCGCACACGATGCCACACATGGGGTTGGCAGATACTGCTTGTGGGTTAATGAAAAGAATTACCAAGAGCTAAAGAACATCCCCGCCTTCAGACATAGGTTTGAGATTGTCCAAGAAATGCGTGGCAAGAGTGATAAGGAGCTTACACGCAATGGCGCCAGGACACCATATGCCTTTCAGCAAATAAGGCAGACTGGAAAAGAAGTTGTGTTTCAGATCCCGCGTCATTCGTCCGAAGTTCGGGATTTTTATCCGGTAGTATCTCTGCCTCCAGGAGCTATCGTCGGAGATGGTGCATTTTCTTTTTACGATCCCCCACTTTGGAACATTGCGGTATTTGCATCTAAACTGTCGTTAGTCTGGATTGCTGCGGTTTGCGGGAAGATCAAAACGGACTTTAGGTTCTCCAACACACTTGGCTGGAACACCTTCCCCGTCCCCAAGCTGACCGAGAAAAACCGCGAAGACCTAGCAAGCTGCGCCGAAGACATCCTCCTGGCGCGCGAGGCGCATTTCCCGGCCACCATCGCCGACCTCTACGATCCCGAAAACATGCCCGCCAACCTCCGCGCCGCCCATGACCGCAACGACGAAACCCTGGAACGTATCTACATCGGCCGCCGCTTCAAGAACAATACCGAGCGACTGGAAAAATTGTTCGACATGTACACCAAGATGACGACGAAGGTGCTGACATGATTGCGGCGCTCATTGGTCTGGTCGGAGTTGTTGTTGGCAGCTTGATCGTTGCCGCCAAGGAGACCCTTTCGGCCCGTGCTGAGCGCAAGCGGAACGCCACCTACTCCGCGATGCGCATCGTTTGCGAATTGGACCATCTTGTCGAGATTTGTGTGGCCGTGGTCTATGATGACGGAACCGAAATGGGACAACTAGCTGGACGAATGGAAGATGGGCAGGAGTATGCAATCGCACAAGTGGATTGTCCGAAAGAGCTTGTTTTCGCAGATGACATTGTCTGGAAAAGCCTAAGCGGAGACTTGATGTATCGCGCGCTTGCTTTGCCCAACCGGCTCCAACAAGCGAACCGGAACATTTACTATTGGGGTCGGAATGCATCTCTCCCCTATCTACGCGAGTATTTTGAGGCTCGCCAGGAAAGTTATTCAGCGCTCGGGTTGGAAGCTCTGGCGTTAGCCGACGCTTTTCGACAGAGGTTTGGCATGCCAAATCGGTCCGAGCCCGCCTGGAAAACGGACAGAGATCCTAAGACACTTTTTCAGGAAACTCTGGACTTTCTAGAGCGTTCTTCTGACGCAGCAACCAAGCCGAGATCTTGGGGATCAAAGGACATCTAGGATGAACAGTTCTCGATCCATCCCCTCCGTCTCCGTCACCTATGCCCGCGATGGTAGTTCCACAAAGTCGAACGAACTCGGCATGCGCGCTATGCAGGAACGGGCTTACGAGCGCAGGGGCGAGCAATATCTCCTGATCAAGTCCCCCCCTGCATCCGGGAAGTCCCGTGCGCTCATGTTCATCGCGCTCGACAAGCTTGAAAACCAAGGGCTCAAGCAGGCGATCGTGGTGGTGCCGGAAAAATCCATCGGGGCGAGTTTCAACAACGAGCCACTTTCAAAGTTCGGATTCTGGGCCGACTGGTTCGTTGAGCCAAAATGGAACCTGTGCAACGCGCCGGGCGGGGACGATGGTAAGGTTAGAACCGTTGGCAGATTTCTGGAAGGCCCTGACAAGGTTCTGGTTTGTACTCATGCTACCTTCCGGTTCGCCGTCGACAAGTTCGGGATTGACGCGTTCGACGATCGATTGATTGCCGTCGATGAATTCCACCACGTGAGTGCCAATCCGGAAAACAAGCTCGGGACGCATCTCGGGCAGTTCATCGCCCGCGACCGTGTCCATATTGTTGCAATGACAGGCAGCTATTTCCGTGGAGATGCTGAAGCCGTATTGAGCCCAGAGGATGAGGCCAAGTTCGACACCGTCACCTACACCTACTACGAGCAGCTCAATGGCTATGAGCATCTCAAGACACTCGACATCGGTTATTTCTTCTATACCGGATCCTACGCCGAAGACCTGTTGGCCGTTCTGGATCCGCGAGAGAAGACCATCCTGCATATCCCAAATGTCAATGCACGGGAAAGCACCGGGGACAAACACAGGGAAGTCGATCATATCATCGACGCCCTTGGAGAGTGGGCCGGCACGGATCCGGCAACCGGGTTCCATCTCGTGAAAACGCCAGACGGCCGAACGATCAAAGTTGCAGATCTGGTTGATGATGAACCGGCGAAGCGAGAAAAGGTCTCTCGGGCACTGAAAAATCCTGCGGAGAAAAACAATCGGGATCATGTCGACCTGATCATAGCGCTTGGCATGGCCAAGGAGGGTTTCGACTGGATCTGGTGTGAGCATGCACTGACAGTCGGATATCGGGCGAGCCTGACCGAGATCGTTCAGATTATCGGACGGGCTACCCGTGACGCTGTCGGGAAAACCAGAGCGCGCTTTACAAATCTGATCGCCGAACCGGATGCGAGCGAAGGCGCGGTGACAGAGGCAATCAACGACACCTTGAAAGCCATTGCAGCCAGCCTGCTGATGGAGCAGGTACTCGCTCCGAGATTCAACTTCACCCCCAAGACGCCAGCTTCAGTTGCCCAGCCCGGGTTCGACTATGGTGACGGAGGCTATGATCCCGAGAAATCCAATGTCGGATTCAACGAGGAAAGCGGTCAGTTCGATATAGAGATCAAGGGCCTTAAAGAGCCGGGAACCAAGGAGGCCAAACGGATTTGCCAGGAAGATTTGAACGAGGTGATTACTGCATTCGTTCAGGACAAGCCGACGGTTGAGCGCGGCCTGTTTGATGAGGAGCTCGTACCTGAGGAACTGACCGTCACGCGAATGGGCAAAATCATCCGCGAAAGATATCCCGACCTTCAGGACGACGATGTCGAGGCTGTCAGGCAGCGTGCAGTCGCTGCAATGAACCTGACCCAGCAAGGCAAGAAGACCATTCTGGGTGCGGATGAGGACGAGAAGGAGCCATCTGCTAACACAGCGCTGATCGACGGCGTGAGGAAGTTTGCCATGGACGTTCGGGACCTCGACATCGACCTCATCGACTCCATCAATCCGTTCGGTGAAGCCTATTCCATTCTGGCAAAGTCCATGAACGAAGACAGCCTCCGACAGGTCGCATCAGTCATCTCCGCGAAAAGGAGCCCGATCTCACCTGAGGATGCCATCACGTGGGCGCGACGGGCCAGTAGGTTCAAGAAGGAGCATGGCCGCCCGCCGTCGCTCATATCCGCTGATCCGTTCGAAAAACTCATGGCCGAGGGAGCGACAGCTTTCATGCGGTTCAGAAAGGAAGGTCGCTATGAGTGATGAACTCGATGCCCTGGCAGGCGACCTGGCGGAATTTGACGTTCCTGACAAACCTGTAAAACGCTCGAAAATTGAGGAGCGGGTCATAGCAGGCTTTGAAGATATTCAGCGTTTCTATGAACGGGAAGGCCGCAGACCACGGCATGGCGAAAACCGCGATATTTTTGAACGTTTGTATGCGGTTCGTCTTGAGCAGCTGGCGTCAAATCCGGAATACCGTGCAATCCTCGATCCAATGGACAAGCACAAGCTCTTGGATCAGGCCGATGATTCCGCGGACACCTCAGCGTACACTGACCTAGATTCCCTGGCCGATGACCTAGCGGAGTTGGATGATCCAGGGGGTGATCTCTCCCAACTCAAGCACGTACGAACTTCGGCTGAGAAACGAGCTGCGGAAGAAATTGCCAATCGAGAAATCTGCAAGGATTTCGATAAGTTCAAATCGATCTTCCAGAATGTGCAGTCCGATCTAGAGACTGGACTGCGTATGACTCGCCCTCCCGAAACCAGTGCAGAAATCGAAGCAGGACGGTTTTACATCCTATCTGGTCAGAAAGCCTATGTGGCTGAGAAGGGTGAAGCATTCAGACAGGACTATGGTGATTGGGATGCCAGATTGCGGGTCGTGTTTGACAATGGAACGGAGAGCAATTTGCTGATGCGCTCGCTGCACCGGGCCATGAGCAAGGATCCAACGAGCCGCACCATCAGCGATCCGGTGGCAGGGCCATTGTTTTCAGATTCTTCAATCGAAGGTGATGAGGCGAGTGGTATCGTTTACGTGCTGCGCAGCAAATCTGAAATACCAGCAGTCGCAGAGAACCGAGATATTCTCCACAAGATTGGAGTGACTGGCGGCAGCGTCGAAAGGCGGATCGCGAATGCCAGCCAGTATCCCACTTTTCTGATGGCCGAAGTTGAGATCGTATCAACCTACGAGCTCTACAACATCAACAGAACCAAGCTAGAAAACCTGCTCCATCGTGTCTTCGATCGGGCTCGCCTGAATGTCGAGATCAAGGATCGGTTTGGAAAATCGGTCACACCAAAAGAATGGTTTCTGGTTCCCCTGCCCGTCATCGACGAAGCCATCGAACGTATCAAAGATGGGTCCATTGCAGGTATGGTCTACGATCCGAACACTGCCCAACTGACATGAAGGCCCTTGGGTTCAGTTTTGACAAAGTGAGAGGATCCAAAGAAGCCGAATTCCGGTTCGAGAACGGCTATGTCTTACTAGGCAGGTGAGCCGCTGCAGAGATTGTTGGCTGAAACAATCTTTGGGCCTCAAGATTGACCACGTCTGTGCCAGTCCTCATCCGACAAGGATCGGAGAAAATTTACTGCCCGTTCTGTGTTGCGACGATCTTGTTTGGCAAAATCAATCTGGGCCTCGAACCTCTCCCTTTTTTCCTCATCGGAACGGCTCCATCCCCCCAAAATCATACACATTAGCGGGCCGGGGCCTGGCCTGATACCGCAGGCCACCCGAAATCTATTCCATTGGTGTGGAACCGGACAGACAATGGATTCATCGTCTAGAAATGGTTCAAAATCTTCCGCTGAGACAGACACAACCTCCAGGGCTTCAATCAACAATTGCTCCAAGACCCCATTCGACAGACGTTCGATTTCGGGTTTCGGCACACCTAGTTCAAAGAAGGTTCGGACCGACGACTTCAAACTCAGCTTCGCCATCGACAATTGTCGCTCGGCCCAACGTTCCGGAGTGAACTCCTTGACCAAACTATCTGGCCGTTCTCCCCCCGCTAGCCGCACATCGAGTTCTTCTTCGGAAACTCCAGTCTCAAGAATGGCTGAGCGATCGAACGCGGATAGCCGCCGAACTGTGCTCACAGAGCGTTGTCGATTTGTGGGGCCTTCGCTATCTGGCATGATACATCCTCCTTTGGCCTATCCAGAGACAGGATCTCAATATGCTTGCTTCGCCCTATTATATTTTTTCACAATGATGTCTAGCTATAGGGTTATGGGGCCAGCTCCACTGACTGGAAATACCCCCCCCATACCTAGCTCCTACACCCACTCCGTGGACACCCGCTACGCGGGGCGCAATGGCAATCGTGCCCTATACGGACATTCGCATGCGTTGAACCAAACGAGAAGAGCATGCCAGTGGGAGAGCTTGAACCCCAGCCGCCTCGCAATTCCGGACGGCACTCATGGAATGGTTGCGAATCTCACTACTGGTTGCTCTGTGATGAAAGGAATCCATCGTGGCAAGACCAGTTCTGAAATACGTCTGGCGCATGCGTGACCGACACGGCAAGGAGCGGGTCTATCTCCGCTACCCCAGACGGCCACTGATCGCCCTGCCTGCGCTCCCTGAGACCTCTCTGGAGTTCCAGGAGGCATACCGGGTGGCCATGCTCAAGGCCGAGAACGGAACCATGCTGCCCAGCCGCAGCAAGGAGGGCACGATTGGCGAGATCCTCGATCTCACGATGAAGTCCCACCACTACCGGACAGGCATCACAGATCTCTACCGCAAGCGCCTCAGAGGCCATTTCGACGCCATTCGAGAGTCCGTCGGGCATGTGCCCTTCGATGTGGTTCGTGTCCCTCACATCCGCAAAAATCTCAGCCATCTCTCTGACCGGCCCCATGAGGCCGAGATGAGATTGAAGGCATGGAGATTCATCTTTGCCGAGGCTGTGAAAGCCAGCCGAGCAGACCAGAATTTCGCGTCCGATGTTCCGTGGACCACCGTGAAGAACAAGGGATTTCCCTCTTGGTCCGAGGAAGAGATATCCGCATATGAAGATCACTGGAAAGTCGGGACTCCACAAAGAACCGCGTTCGATCTTCTGCTCCATACCGGTCAGCGCCGGAAGGACATTTGCGAAATGGAATGGTCTGATATCAAGGATGGGTGGATCACCATTATCCAGTCCAAAACCAAGAAGCAGGTGGATATTCCAATCTCCCATGCCCTTCAGGCCAGCCTCGATGTGACGCCTAAGATCGCAGCCACGATCATCACCACCAAGTTCGGCAAGCCCCGCTCATCCAACGCATTTGGCGAATGGTTCCGCAGCTCCGTAAAGGAAGCTGGCATCAAGGATCGATCGGCACATGGATTGAGAAAGGCCGCAGCGAACCGACTGGCCGAGGCTGGATGTTCCGTCCATGAAATCGCCTCGATCACCGGCCATACCAGCCTGAAAGAGGTCGAACGGTACACGAAAAGTGCCTCCCAGCGACGTATGGCCCAGAAGGCCATGCAACGGCTCGACAAGTGAGGAGTGATAAACCACCCTCGCTATTTTGATTAATCGACCCGTAAGTCACTGAAAAACATAGGTAAAATTTTGACTTGGTACCCGAGGTCGGACTCGAACCGACAAGGCCGTGAGGCCGGGGGATTTTGAATCCCCTGTGTCTACCAATTCCACCACTCGGGCGGGACCGGAGACGGGTTTCGCCGATCCGGCATGCCAGTGCAAGGGAAAAAGCCGCTGCCACCGCGCCCGCCCCTTCG
Organism: Oceanomicrobium pacificus; assembly: GCF_009833495.1. Lineage (GTDB taxonomy): Bacteria > Pseudomonadota > Alphaproteobacteria > Rhodobacterales > Rhodobacteraceae > Oceanomicrobium > Oceanomicrobium pacificus. The sequence continues at coordinate 872,550 of NZ_WUWG01000003.1, forward strand.
ACGCTTGACCTGACCTGCCATCCGTGGTGCTTGGAGCCAGCAGTTTTCGAGAGGCAGGATGCTCAGACGTTTGTATGACTGGACCTTGTCCTTTGCCGACACGCGCTATGCGCTGGCGGCGCTGGCGGTCGTGGCCTTCGTCGAAAGCTCCGTCTTCCCGATCCCGCCCGATGTGCTGCTGATCCCGATGGTGCTGGCGGCCCGCAACCGCGCTTGGTTCTTCGCCACCGTCTGCACGGTCTTTTCCGTGGCGGGCGGCTGCCTTGGCTACTATATCGGCGCGGAACTGTTCGAGCAGGTCGGCCAGCCCGTGCTCGATTTCTATCACAAGGGCGAGCATTTCGCGGCCTTCAGCGAACGGTTCAACGCCTATGGGCCGTGGGTCGTGCTCTTTGCCGGCGTCACGCCCTTCCCCTACAAGGTCATCACCATCACCTCGGGCGCGACGGGGCTCGATTTCTGGGTCTTCCTGACGGCGTCGACAGTTGCGCGCGCCCTGCGCTTCTTCCTGGTCGCCGGGCTCCTGTGGTATTTCGGCCCCGTTATCCGGACCTTCATCGACCGCTATTTCGGCTGGGTCGCGACGGCCGCGATCATCCTGCTGTTCGGTGGCTTCTACGCAGTCAAGTATCTATGACCCTCACCCCGCGAAACCTGGCGCTTGTCGCGCTGGCCGGGTCGGCCGCCCTGCTCGTGGGCGCGCTCGGCTTCCAATATCTGGGTGGTATGGCGCCCTGCAAGATGTGCATCTGGCAGCGCTGGCCGCACGGGATCGCGATCCTGATCGGGCTCATGGCCATCTGGCAGCCGCGCCCGCACTGGTTTGCGCTCGGCGCGCTGGTTCTCTTCATTGGCGGAGCGATCGGCGTTTTCCATGCAGGCGTCGAATGGGGGTTCTGGGAAGGACCGAGCACCTGCACGTCCGGCAGCATCTCGGGCCTGAGCACCGATGCGCTCTTCGACCAGATCATGGCCGCACCGGTTGTGCGCTGTGACGAGATCCCCTGGGCCTTCCTCGGCCTGTCCATGGCGGGCTGGAACGCGGTCTTTTCCTTCCTGCTCGCCGGGATCTGGTGGCGCGGTTATGCGTCGAGTTCGGCGTCCCAGTAAAGGAAGTCCATCCAGCTGTCATGCAGGTAGTTGGGAGGGAATTTCCGGCCCACATTCTGCAATTCCTCGGGCGTCGGACGGCGCGGCATGCGCCGCAAATGCATGCCCACCTGCTTCAGGGTCCGCGACCCTTTATGCAGGTTGCACGGGCCGCAGGAGGCCACGACATTCTCCCAGGTGGTGCGCCCGCCACGCGCCCGCGGGATCACGTGATCGAAGGTCAGATCCCCGCGCGCACCGCAATACTGGCAGCAAAACTCGTCGCGCAGGAACAGGTTGAAGCGGGTGAAGGCGGTCTGTTTCGCGGGGCGCACAAATTCCTTCAACACAACGACCGAGGGCAAGCGGATATGGGTCGATGGCGAGCGGGCGACATGGTCATATTCCGCGATCACGTCGACCCGGTCGAGATAGGCCGCCTTGATCGCCTCCTGCCACGGCCAGAGCGACAGCGGCATGTAGGAGAGCGGCCTGTAGTCGGCATTCAGCACCAAGGCCGGATGATGACGGAGGTTTCCGGGACTTCGGACAAAAGAGGTGACGTAAGAACCATCCATGGCGACTCGTTTCCCTGCTCTGTTTGCCGCCGCCGGCGGCACCAGAACGGGACGCGCCCGTCCCAGTATATGAAACAACTATATCCTGCGGTCGAATTCAGACAAGCCCCCAAATAAGCGATGCTTGCGGACTGAACTCTAAGCGCCTTCTGCTACAATGGCGTGACAGGCCCAGAATCGAAATCACAAGTGAGGGAAGAGCATGGCCAGGCCGCTCGACGCGATCCTCGAAACCGCGCTCTATGCCAGCGACCTTGATGCGGCATTTGCCTTTTACGGCGAAACGCTCGGGCTGGAACTGGTGTCGGACGCGCGACCGCGCCATGTCTTTTTCAGGCTCGGGACCCAGATGCTGCTCATCTTCTATCCGGCGCGGACCGAAACGCCCGGCGGCCCGCCCGGCCTTCCTGTGCCCACCCACGGCGCACGCGGCCCGGGACATGTCTGTTTCACCGTCGCGCGGGACGATCTGGACGGCTGGCGGACACGGCTCGCGGAAGCCGGAACCGGGATCGAGGCCGATTTCGAATGGCCGAACGGCGCGCGGTCACTTTACTTCCGCGATCCTGCCGGCAATTCGCTGGAGATGGCCGAGCCGAAACTCTGGTTCGGCGCCTAGCCCAGTTCCTGTTTGATGAATTGCAGGGCCATTCCGAGCCCGTCCGGTGCGATCCCGTGGCCGGTGCCTTTGGAGACATGCGTGTAGACGGTGAAGCCGTTTTCCACCAGCGCATCAGCAGCTTCGGGCAAGGAGCTTGGCGGCACCATCTGGTCCTGATCACCGTGGACGAGCAGCACCGGCATGCGCGACACAAGCTCCACTCCGAGCCGCTCCGGCGCCAGCAGGCGGCCAGAGAAGCCGACGATCCCGGCAAAGGGCTCAGGCCGGCGCGGCGCGACATGCAGGCTCATCATCGTGCCTTGCGAAAAGCCGACAAGGACGGTGCGTTCGGGCGGGATGCCATCGTTCTTGGCCACGGCATCGAGCCAGCCGTTCAAAAGATCGACCGACGCCGCCATGGAGGCTTTCGACTGTTCCTCGGTGGAGCCGTCGAGCCACGGGATCGGAAACCACTGATATCCCATCGGATTGTTGGCGCAGGGTTCGGGGGCGTTCGGCGCATGGAACCGCGTGTCTGGCAGATGCTGGCTCAGCGGATTGGCCAGCCCGATCAGGTCGTTCCCGTCGGCACCATAGCCGTGCAAAAGCACCACGAGTGAGGTCGCGTTGCCCGAGGCCGCGTCCCGGATCGGTCCGGTCAAGGTTGTCATGTCAGCGCACTCCCTCTCGGTTCTTGGCCACCCGGTAATAGGCCCAGAGCAACCGCGCCGCAACCGCCCGCCACGGCGCCCATGCGGCGCCCATCTCCTGCAACTGGCGGGCGGTCGGGCGCTCTTCCAGTCCGAAGAGAATCCGCGCGCTTTCCTGCAGCGCCAGATCGCCCGAGGCGAGCACATCGGCGCGTCCCAGCGAGAACATGGCATAGATCTCGGCTGTCCAAATCCCGATGCCTTTCACTCCCACCAGTTCCGCGATCACCTCTTCGGTCGGGCGGTCGCGCAGGGCGGCATAGTCGATACCCGCTTCGGCCAATGCGCGGGCATAGCGCAGTTTCGGGCGCGACAGGCCGCAGGCACGCAGGGCCTCGTCATCAAGGGCGCTCAGGCCCGCTTCGGTGACCGCATCCGCGGCCTCCAGCCGTCGCCAGATCCCGTCTGCGGCGGCGACCGATATCTGCTGGCTGACGATGGCACCCAGAAGCGCCGTGAACCCGTCCTCGCGCAGCCTGAGCGGCGCGGGGCCGGCAGCGTCATGGGCCTCGGCAAATCGCGGCTCGACCGCAATCAGATGGGCGGTCCCCTCCTCGATATCGGCCGCACAGGTGATGATCCGCCCGACACTCATGCCAGTTGCGCCCGCCGCGCGTCGATCCAGCCGAGCGCCGCCGCCGGATCGGCGACCGTGGTAGAGCCGCGCGGCATGGGCGGGCGGTCGACGATCAGGATGTTCAGCCCCAGAGCCGCAGCCGCGTCGAGCTTGGTGCGCCCCGACCGGCCGCCGGAATTCCGCGTCACCAGCCATGACGCCCCGCTCTCGCGCAGCACCTGCCGCTCGCTTTCCTCGCTGTGCGGCGGGCGGCCCTTGACGAAGCGGATATGCGGCGCGGCCGCCTGAAGCGCGGGATCGGGCGGATCGATGACGCGTGCGGTGAAGCTGCAATCGGTGCGGGCGATGAACGGGTCCAGATGCCGCGCGCCAAGGGCAAGGAACGCATGTGTCCCGGCAGGCAGCGCGGCTGCGGCCGCGCCGAGGTCGGGCACACGGTGCCAGGCGTCTTGCGCTGCCGCGTCCCAGGCCGGACGGCGCAGATGCAGGATCGGGACGCGGGCGCGACGTGCCGCAGACTGGGCATTCCGGGTCATGCGCGCGGCAAACGGGTGGGTGGCATTCAGGACCGCCTTGTAGCCGCCGATCACCAGATGCCCCGTCAGCCCGTCCTCGCCGCCGAATCCGCCCTGCATCACGCCGATATCGGGCGGCAGTCCCACCGGCTCGGCCGTGACGCCCGCGAGCGCGTAGCGCACGGTCCAGCCCCGCACCCGCTCCGCCAGCTGGCGGGCCTCTGTCGTGCCGCCGAGGATGAGCAGAAACGGTCCCTTCAGTTCGGGAAAGTCAGGCATCGGGCCCCAATCGCTCACGGTCCGCTCCGCGCCAGAATATGGCCCTGCCGGTCGACCAGCACCACATCGACCGCGACCGGTTCACCCAGCAACCGCTGATGCACGGACTGACGTGCCGCCTCGGCAATACGTTCGGGAAGATCTTTATCAATTTCAATTGCTTCCAGAACAGTATTCGCATCCTGTACCAACGGATTCCGGGCGAGATCCGCCAGCGCATCAAAGTCGACCTGGCTGCGCGCCGAATGCAGGTCCATCGCGCCTTGCGCCAGTTTCGCAAGCTTGCCCGGACCGCCACCGATCGTCAGCCGCGGCACCGGATGGCGGGCCAGATACTTGATCAGCCCGCCGGCAAAATCCCCCATATCGAGCATCGCATGGTCGGGGAGGCCATAAAGCGCCTGCACCGCGCGCTCCGACATGTTGCCGGTGCACCCGGCCACATGGGCCAGCCGGTCGGCCCGTGCCACGTCGACCCCGCGATGGATGGAGGCAATCCATGCCGCGCAGGAAAAGGGTCGCACGATGCCGGTCGTGCCAAGGATCGAGATGCCGCCGACGATCCCGAGCCGCGGGTTCCAGGTCTTCTCCGCAAGCGCCGCCCCGCCCGGCACGGATATGGTGATGTCGATATCGCCCGACCGGCCCGTATGCAGGGCCAGTGCCGCAACCTCGGCCGCCATCATCTTGCGCGGCACCGGATTGATCGCGGCTTCTCCGGGCGGGATCGGCAGGCCCGGACGGGTCACCGTGCCGACACCGTCGCCGGCATGGAACCGCACGCCCGCGCCGGGCGCACCATTGCGCACCTCCACCTCGATGATCGCGCCGTGGGTCACGTCCGGATCGTCGCCCGCATCCTTCTCGATCGCGGCCAGCGCCCAGCCGGGCCCGCGCGCGCTGCGCACGAGCGGAAAGGACGGCATCTCGCCGCCCGGCAGGGTGATCGAAACCGGATCGAGCACCCCATGCCCCCACAGGTCCGCGAGCGCCGCGCGCGTGGCTGCGGTGGCGCAGGCGCCGGTGGTCCAGCCGCGGCGCAGAGAGCTATGTGGGCGCGCTGTCATCAGCGGGACTATAGGGGGCGTGTGCGGCCGGGCCAATCGCCATGTGAGGGCGCCACAGCAGCCCGATCCGGCGCGTCCGCGCTTGGCCTTGCGGAAGCACGGGTCTAATAAGTGGCGATGGACAGTTCGAATCTTCCCGCCCCGCCCGGAGGCACATGGCCGACACTGGACCCCGGCTGGGTCTGGCTCGTCGGCGCCGGACCGGGCGACCCCGGCCTGATGACCCTGCACGGTCTGAATGCGCTCCGTCAGGCGGACGTGATCGTCTATGACGCGCTTGTGGAACCGGCGATCCTTGATTGGGCAAGGCCTGATGCGGACCGGATCTATGCCGGCAAGCGCGGCGGGAAACCGTCGGCCAAACAGCGCGACATCTCGCTGCATCTGGTGGAACTGGCACAGGCCGGCCGCCGGGTCCTGCGGCTGAAAGGCGGCGATCCGTTCGTCTTCGGCCGTGGCGGCGAGGAAGCGCAAACGCTCGTTCAGCATGGCGTGCCGATCCGGATCGTGCCGGGCATTTCCGCAGGCATCGGCGGGCTCGCCTATGCCGGTATCCCGGTCACCCATCGCGACATCAACCAGTCCGTCACCTTTCTGACCGGCCATGACCAGACAGGTGCGACGCCCACCTCCGTCAACTGGGCAGCCGTGTCCGAGGGGGCGCAGGTGATCGTGATGTATATGGCGATGAAACATCTGGCCGGGATCACCGCGGCGCTGATCGACGCAGGGCGCGCGCCCGACGAGCCGGTGGCCATCGTGACCCGGGCGACCCTGCCCGACCAGCGCGTGCTGGAGACAACGCTGGCCCATGCGGTCGACGATGCGGCCGCGGCCGCCGTCGACCCGCCTGCAATTGTCTGTGTCGGGCGCTCTGTGCTGATGCGGCAGGTGCTCGACTGGACCGGCATGATGGCGGGCGAGCCGGTGCGCAATCCCGACCCGCTGGGGCGCGGACGGCCGGCCGAACAGGCGTGAGCCGCGGGCTCCTTCTGGCCGCGCCCGCATCGGGCAGCGGCAAGACGGTGCTGACGCTGGCGCTCCTGCGGGCCTTGCGCCGCCGCGGGGTGGCGCTGCGCTCGGCCAAGAGCGGCCCCGACTATATCGATCCCGATTATCACCGGCTGGCGAGCGGCAGCGCCTGCGTGAACCTCGACGGCTGGGCCATGTCAGCCCAGCGGCTGGCCGGGCTCGCGGCAAACGGAGTGGAGGGGCCAACCGGACCGGACGCGCCGCTTCTGGTGGTCGAGGGGGCCATGGGGCTCTTTGATGGCGCGGTGCCTGATGCCGCCGGATCAAGTGCTGCGCTGGCAAAGACGCTCGGCCTGCCGGTGGTCCTGATTGTGGATTGCGCGCGACAGGGCCAGTCGGTCGCGGCACTCATCTCTGGCTTTGCACGGTTCGATCCGGACCTGCATCTTGCAGGCGTCCTATTGAACCGGGTCGGCTCGGAACGGCACGCGCAGATGCTGCAGGACGCGATCGGCCGCCACCTGCCGGACCTGCCGGTGCTCGGATGCGTCTACCGCAGCGACGCGCTCGCCCTGCCCGACCGGCATCTGGGCCTCGTGCAGGCGCGCGAACATGCCGATATCGACGCGTTTCTTGACGGGGCCGCCACGGAATTGGACGCCCGGATCGACATCCGCGCGCTGGTGGCCAGTGCCGCACCCGTCCGGCACGGTAACACGCCGCGGCTCCCGCTTCGCCCGCCGGGGCAACGGATTGCAGTGGCACGCGACGACGCGTTCGCCTTCGCCTATCCGCATCTTCTGCAGGGCTGGCGCGACGGCGGCGCGTCCATCAGCTTCTTCTCCCCTCTGGCCGACGACGCGCCCGACGAGGCAGCCGATGCGGTCTATCTGCCGGGTGGGTATCCGGAACTGCATGCAGGCCGGCTTGCCGCGGCCGGCAGGTTCCGTGCAGCCATGCGAAGCGCGGCGGAACGCGGCCTGCCGGTCTACGGCGAATGCGGCGGCTTCATGGTGCTCGGCCAAAGCCTGACCGATGCGGACGGCACCGATCACCCGATGCTCGGCCTCCTCGATCTGGAAACCGATTTCAGCGCCCGCCGCCGGCAACTCGGCTACCGCCGCGCCGTGCCGCGCGGCGGGGACTGGTTCGGCAGCCAGTCCGGCCCGTGGCGGGCGCACGAATTCCACTATGCCACCATCCGCAGGCAGGCGGGCATGCCGCTCTTCGAGGTCTCGGACGCCGCAGGCACCGTGCTCGGCCCCGCCGGACTACAGCACGGATCGGTCAGCGGCAGCTTCATCCACCTGATCGCGCCGGAAGAAGACGCGGTGATTTGACGCTTGCGCACGCGGCGCCAAGATGGTCCTGTCCGCGCATGACTGCAGCCGACCGTCCCTCCGCCAAGACCAAGCGCAACATTGCCGCCCTGATTGCCGCGCAAGCGATCCTCGGGGCGCAGATGCCGGTCTATTTCGTGTTGGGCGGCCTGTCGGGCAAGATGCTGGCGAGCAACCCGTGCTGGGCGACGCTGCCGATCTCGCTGATCGTGCTCGGCTCGATGATCTCCGCCCCGCCGCTCGCCGCCTTCATGGGGCGGTTCGGTCGCCGGGCCGGTTTCTTTCTTGGCACATTCGGCGGCGCATTCGGCGCGCTTCTGTGCACGATCGCGCTCTATTCGGGCAGTTTCGCGCTGTTCCTGATCGGCTCGTTTATCACCGGTCTCTACTTTTGCGCTCACGGGTTCTACCGGTTCGCGGCGTCGGACAGCAGCGAACCGGCCTTCCGGCCCAAGGCGATCAGCTGGGTGATGGCCGGCGGCCTCATCTCCGCCATTCTCGGCCCGTTCATCGTGCGCCAGACAGGCGGTGCCGCCGTCAGCCTGCCCGGTCTCGACCTGCCGCCCGTGCCCTTCGCCGCCGCCTATCTGTCGATGGTGGTGCTGAATGTGCTCGGCTCGGCAATCTTCCTGTTCCTCGACATCCCGAAGCCGAAGCCGCCAAAGGCCGGGACCGACGCCGGGCGGTCACGCTGGGAGCTTCTGAAGAGCCCCGGCATCCTTGTCGCGATGATCGTCTCGATGGTGGCCTATGCGCTGATGAACCTCGTCATGACATCCACCCCGCTCGCCGTCGTGGGCTGCGGGTTCACGCCCGACGATGCGGCCAATATCGTCTCCGCCCATGTGCTGGCCATGTATGTGCCAAGCTTCTTTACCGGCCCGCTCATCGCGCGGTTCGGCACGCGGCTCATCATTGCAACCGGACTGGTGCTGCTGGCCGGTGCGGGAATCGTCGGCCTGTCGGGGGTGGATTTGGGGAATTTCTACCTCGCGCTGGTGCTGCTCGGGATCGGCTGGAATTTCGGCTTCATCGGCGGCACCACGATGCTCGCGCAATATCACACGCCCGAGGAGGCCACCCGCGCGCAGGGCATGAACGACTTCGCCGTCTTCGGCATGGTGACGCTGGCCTCGCTCAGCTCCGGCATCCTGATGAACTGTTCGGGCGGCGATCCTGTGTCCGGCTGGACAGCGGTGAATATCGCGATGGTGCCGCTCCTGATGCTGGCCGGCGGTGCGCTCATCTGGCTCACGCTCGCCGGCGCACGGCGCGCACCGACCGCCTGAGCCGCTACCAGCGTCCGGTCATCCCGCGCCAGAGGGCCGACCAGCGGCGCGCCAGTTCGCGGCGGCCAAGATCACCCTGCACAACCGCAGCCGGATCGGTTGCAGCCTGCGCGAGCACCGGACCCGCTTGCACTGCCGTCAGGAGCGCGGGCGCCACGCTGCGCGGCAGGCGCGCGCGGGCCTCACGTGCGCGTTGAAGGGCCGCGGCGGCGTCGCTGGTGATGTCGCGGATCGCATCTGCCATCGGCTCTGACACCTCGCCCCGCGCGAGCGCGGCATGGTCGGTCACCCAGCCAGTGGGCACCGGATCGCGGCCCGACGCCAGCAGTGCTGGCACCGCCTGCCAGAGTGCGGCAACCCCGCCGGCATAGGCCAGATCCGTCACCACCGGCAAACCGTCGTCCGGACAGTCGCAGATCCGGGCCGCGAGGCGCATGAGCGCGCCGGCCGTCCCGTCGATATAGGCATCGAAAGCCGCGCGGCTCGACTGCGGATCGGAGCCAATATCGAAGCGCCGCGCGGCAATGAGCGCGGAAAATTCACGCTGCGGCAGATCGTGGCGTGCTATGGCATCGGCGAGCGGCGCGACGACCTCATGGGCGCGCGGCGGTTTGCCTGCGAAGATCTCGTCCAGCGCATCTACCCACCATTGCAGGCGGATCTCGGCCAGCATCGGCTCGGACGTGACCCACGGCGCGCGAACAACTTCCAGATTGAACGCATAGAGCGCCAGCAGGTCGCCGCGGGCCGGCATCGGCGCCAGAAGCGCCGTGCGGAACCGGTCCGGATCCCCCCGCTCGACCGCAGCGGCGCAGGCATCGAGGCTCATGCGTCCGCGGCCTCCTCGGCGATCAGCTTCCAGATGACGGCCTCATGCAGCGCCTGAAACGAGGCATCGACGATGTTGGCCGACACGCCGACCGTGGTCCAGTGACGGCCCTTGTCATCTTCGCTGTCGATGAGCACGCGGGTGACGGCTTCGGTCCCGCCATTGGTGATGCGGACCTTGAAATCGACCAGCCGCATGTCGGCAATATGGCCCGACCACTGGCCCAGATCCTTGGCGAGCGCGCGGCTCAGCGCGTTGACCGGCCCCTGATCGGCATCGCTTTCGGGATCGTGGCTCTCGGACACGTTGAGCACCCGTTCGCCGCCGACATTCACCACGACGACCGCCTCGGACACGGTCACAACCTGCCGCAGCGCATTGTAGCGGCGTTCGACCATGACGCGGTAGCGTTCCACGTCGAAGAAGCGCGGCATCTGGCCGAGCACGCGGCGGGCGAGCAACTCGAAACTCGCCTGCGCCCCGTCATAGGCATAGCCCATATCTTCGCGCGCCTTGACCAGATCGAGGATCTCCGACAGGCGCGGATCGCCCTTCTCCACCGACAATCCGGCCTCCGACAGGCGCCGGCGCAGGTTCGACTGGCCGGCCTGGTTCGACATGGGCACGACGCGGCGGTTGCCGACGGATTCGGGCGGGACATGCTCGTAGGTCGTCGGGTCCTTCAGGATCGCGCTCGCATGCAGCCCCGCCTTGTGGGTGAAGGCATTGGCGCCGACATAGGGCGCATGGGCATCCGGCACGCGGTTGAGGATCTCGTCGAGCATCCGGCTGACGCGGGTCAGCTTGGCCAGATCCTTGCGGTCGACGCCGATCTCGAAAGCGTCCGCGAAGGCCGGCTTCAGCAGAAGCGTCGGGATGATCGAGACAAGGTTGGCATTGCCGCAGCGCTCGCCCAAGCCGTTGAGCGTGCCCTGGATCTGGCGCACACCCGCCTGCACGGCGGCCAGCGAATTGGCCACAGCCATGCCGGTATCGTCGTGCGTGTGGATGCCGAGCCGGTCACCCGGAATGCCCGCTGCAATGGCGGCGTCCACTGCCGCCGTCACGTCGCCGGGCAGCGCGCCGCCGTTGGTGTCGCACAGCACGATCCAGCGGGCGCCCGCATCATGGGCCGCGCGGATGGCTTCGAGTGCATAGGGCGGGTTGGCGGCAAAGCCGTCGAAGAAATGTTCCGCATCGAAGATCGCCTCGCGGCCCTGCTCGACCAGATAGGCGACCGAGTCGCGGATATTGTCGAGATTTTCCTCCAGCGTGATGCCGAGCGCCGCGGTGACGTGGAAATCATGGGTCTTGCCGACAAGGCAGACCGTGTCCGTGCCCGCACCCACGACCTGCGCCAGCACATCGTCGTTGGAGGCCGAGCGCCCGGCCCGCTTGGTCATCCCGAAGGCCGCGAAGCGGGCCGCCTTCAACGTCGGCGCGGCGGCGAAAAAGTCGCTGTCGGTCGGGTTCGCCCCCGGCCAGCCGCCCTCGACATAGTCGAGCCCGAGCGCGTCGAGCGCCTCGGCGATCCGCACCTTGTCATCGACCGAGAAATCGACGCCCTGCGTCTGCTGCCCGTCGCGCAATGTCGTGTCGTAGAGATAGAGCCGTTCGCGGGTCACAGGAGCGCCTCCAATGCTGCGGGATCGGCGCTGCCGGAGGAATGAGATAACTGAGCTCCGTCCAAGCCAATCTGAACCTCGTATCCTGCGTTGATTGCTCCCTTCCGAAGTTCGTCGGCACGCTCATAGTCCTTCCTTGACCGAGCTTCGTTTAAAGCAGCGACAAATCGGAGCTCAACCTCGGTAGCCGAAGATATAGGCCGATACCAGAAATCATCCGTATCTTCGAAATTGAGAATTCCAATTAAGTTGGCAGAAGCCTTCAGATCAGAGTATCTTCCCTGCTTAAAAATTTTCCGAAGTTCAAACATTGCGCCAGCTGTATCAAGGTTATTGCATAAATAACCCAGAAATTTTTCGTCCACATCTCCCGTTGATTCATTCTCACAAGCGCGCTTCCACTTTTTCAGCTCTCTTGTAGCCCGATCTATTTTATCCTGGCTGAAACTAAACTTCTTTGAATAGTGCGTTTTTAGAAACACGAAGCGGATCACCTCTCCCGGCACGCCCTGATCGAGCAGGTCGCGCACGGTGAAGAAATTGCCAAGCGACTTGGACATTTTCTTGCCCTCAACCTGCAGCATCTCGTTGTGCATCCAGATTTTCGCAAACCCGCCGTCCGGGTGCGCGCAGCAGCTCTGGGCGATCTCGTTTTCATGGTGCGGGAATTGCAGATCGATCCCGCCGCCATGAATGTCGAAACTGTCGCCGAGCAACTCGCGCGCCATGGCGGAACATTCGATATGCCAGCCCGGACGCCCCCGGCCCCACGGGCTGTCCCAGCCCGGCGTGTCCGCGTCGGACGGTTTCCACAGCACGAAATCCATCGGGTTGCGCTTGTAGGGCGCGACCTCGACCCGCGCGCCGGCGATCATGTCCTCGACCGTCCGGCCAGACAGGCGGCCATAGTCGCGATAGCTGTCGACGGCAAAAAGCACGTGGCCCTCCGCTGCATAGGCATGGCCGGTCTCGATCAGCGTTTCGATCATCGCGATCATCGGCGGGATGAACTCGGTCGCGCGCGGCATCTGGTCCGGCTCCAGCGCGCCGAGCGCGGCCATATCGTCAAGATACCAGCCGATGGTTTCGTCCGTGATGTCGCGGATGGGCCGCCCTGTCGCCGCGGCGCGGGCATTGATCTTGTCATCCACGTCGGTGAAATTCCGGACATAGGTCACATGGTCGGCACCATAGACATGCCGCAACAGGCGGTAGAGCGTGTCGAACACCACCACCGGACGCGCATTGCCCAGATGCGCCCGGTCATAGACCGTCGGGCCGCAGACATAGAGCCGCACATTGGCCGGGTCGATCGGCTCAAGCCGTTCGCGGCGGCGCGTGGCGGTGTTGTGAAGGGTGATCTCGGTCATCGGTCAGGTCCTGTCGCGGCGTCCCGCGGCGGGCCTAGCAGTTTGTGGATCAAAAGAAAACACGAAGACCGGCCGCGGACATATGTCAGCGGATAATGCAAATCCCGGAAATGCAGCATGTCTTCGTCATGATGCCGTGATGCCACCACCGGTATCATGAATCAAGCCACAGATTGCCAGAGCGCGAGAATCAGGCCACGGTGTGACTGTGCCATCAGGCGCAACGACGATCGGGACACGTGCATGCCGCCTTTAAGATTTTCCTGCGAATGCAGCCAGGTTCAGTATGAGATTTCCGGGCCGCTGCCCGAGGTGCTCGCCTGCCACTGCACGCAATGCCGCAAAAGCTCGGGCCATTACTGGGCCTCGGTCCGGGTGCAAGACGACCAGATCAAGGTCATCAGCGACACGACGCTGGCCATCTACCAGTCGACCGACATGGCGCAGCGCGGTTTCTGCACCGCCTGCGGGTCGACCATCTCCTGGCGGCTACAGGGGCGCCCGGGGCTTCTGCTCAGCGCCGGCTGTTTCGATGACGACCTGCCCGTGCGCCTGACGGGCCACCATTTCGTCACCGAAAAGGGCAATTATTACGACCTGAAAGACGGGCTGCCGCAGGCTGAGCGGTTCGACTATCCAGCCGACCCGTCCCCTGCCCCCAGCACCGAAGAAGCCTGACCGCCCGGCACCTTTCGTCCCCAAACGAAAACGGCTCCGCCAAGGGCGGAGCCGTTCCTCGATCCAACCTGTGCGGGATCAGAACTTGTAGGACACTTTGGCCTTCAGGGTGTTGACGTTCACGTCGGTCCCCAGATCGCCGTAATCCTTGAAATCGTGGTAGAGATACTCGGCACCAACGATCCAGTTGTCGGTCACGGCATAGTCGACGCCGAGGCCGGCCACATAGCCATTGCCGCGGTCATCGCCGAGCGTGTCGCTCGACAGGTTGGCCGCTGCGGCGCCGACGGTCCCGTAGACGAGGGTCCGGCCGAAATCATAGCCGCCCTTCAGTTTCAGGCGGGCAATGCCGTCGATCGTGGCGTCCGTATTGTCGACTTCGAGATCGGCCCAGTCCACATCGAGCTCACCGCCGATGACCCAGTTGCCGAAATCGTAATTGTAGCCGGCATGCACACCGCCGAGATAGCCTTCGGTGTCGCCGACACCGTCGACATCGCCGCGGCCATAGCCGAGTTGAGCACCACCGTAGAAACCGCTCCAGTCATAGCCCGTATCGACGACCGCGACGGGCGCGACCACGACCGGCTCGACCGGCTCTTCGAAATTCATGTTGCCTGCGTAGGCGGCGCCGGCGGAAACGCTCGACGCCAGGACGAGTGCGACTGCTTTTTTCATTCGTAATCTCCAATGTTCGGCACGCCGGAGCGCGCCTCAAGGGTGATCCCTGTTCGACAAATGTCGGCCCCGTGTTCGTCCGGGGTTGCAGCACAGCTAGGCCCGCTCGCGATGGAAAAAAAGAGGTGACGGCGGATTTTGTTGCACCTGCACGCGATCGGCCATTTCCCGCCCGAATGCGGCCGAAACGGCGTTGATTTCAAGCGGTTTTCCGCCCATTCGCGCCTGCGGAACCTTTTGCGTTGCCGCACGTTGGGTCAGGTGAAATTCGATCAATTCCGCCCTTGACGCGGCCAGGCGCCTTGTCTAAATGAACCGCGCTGCTGGGGAATAGGTTAACGGTAGACCCACGGACTCTGACTCCGTTAGTCCTGGTTCGAATCCAGGTTCCCCAGCCAAAGCTTCTACCCAAATACCAATTCATGCCGGCCGATCTGGCGACACGAAGATATCCGCCGCTCGGACGTGTACGTTAGGGTGTGCGTTTTGAATGTGCGCAGATCTGCAATCCTGCCGCGGTTTGGTGAATGGAACTGCCCGATGAATAGCTGACCATAAAAGCGTCATGCTTCATGGCTTGGGTCAATGGTTTGCTGAAGCGAAGGACATTGGTATCAAGCAATCCGCCAACGTCATCTGCTCAGGGTAGCGGATCTTCAGGCAGTACGAACTTGGGGATCAATCCTTCGGTGCAAGCCGACCTGACGGGCATTTCTGGCTGATCGAAGAAGGCCGCCGCGACATCTCTGTCGCATTTTGAGAACAAGGTTGCACCATGGCCAGTGTTCGGGAAGCGGACAAACTGGGATCCGGATATGTTACCGGCCGCTTGTTCCGACCATGACGTGGCGGTCTGTGTGTCATTCGTTCCGGAAAAAAACCATGACAGGAACAGATCCGTTTCCGGTAACCGGAGTGTGGAAATCCTGGTCTACAGTGCCGGTCGGAAACCCATCACATGCGCCAAGCTCAAAGACCATCGTTCGCCCTTCGCGCTCTGTGAGCCCGGGGATTCGATACTGCTCGATACGATCGAGTGCGCGTTCCGCACTGTTGAAAGGAACAGAGTCATTGCAGGTAAAAAGGCGAAGGGCAAAAGCCAGTTCGTGCAACTGCTCGGTAAATCGGTCCAGATTTCGCAATCGCCTGAATATCTCGGCAATGTCATCGGGTGCCATCTGCACAACCAGCGACATCAGAATCTCTGCGTCGATGCCCGAAAAGTTGCGTTGGACAAACTGGCCGAGTTCATCGGACGTCGCGGGGCGCATAGGCAAAGCAACGCGCTCTGCCCCATATCCGGCATCAATCGCGGTGCTGTATGGGGCGTCTTCGAGTTGGTGAAGCGTTCTCAGGAACACTGAAGCCGGCGATGTTTCGGCTTCTCGGGCCATGTCCTGTGCCTGCTGTGCAAGCGCCGCTGCGCTGTCGCGGAGCATATCGCTTTGCGCAGCCAGACTATTGGCTCGATTGAGCAGTCGTCGTGCCCCGATGTGTCCCTCCACAAGCTGGAAAGCCGGAGGTGGGGCCGTTTCAGCTTCCGCGTATTTCATCAGGGAAATGGCCTCAAACAGTTCAGTTCGGCCTTCCTCCATTTCAGTAATCATTCGAGGCAAATACCGAACACGCCACACCGCGCCCGCTTGGTTTGCCGAAGAAAGGATCAGTTGTTCCAGCGCCTGAGCTGTCACCGGTAAGCCGCTCTCTGTCGAAAGCGGCTCTGCCAGAAGTGCGGAGAACAGATCGTTCAGACTTTCGACAAGGTTCGGGTAGGCTTCGGCACATGCCGGGTCTGAAAGGCACATTCCGTACATACCCAGAAACGCCTCTTCGTTGGTCTCCGGCAAGCGCTCACGCCAAGCCACCTCGGTAGGCAGCACGGAGTCGAGCAGGATGGAGCGCAGTCCGGGTGGGTTCTGCCGCAGCACTTCCAACCCGAGCCGTGTGCCGTAGGAATGCCCGTAGATGTTGAAACTGTAGAAACCCCAATAATTCGGCAACGCGGACCACATCACGAGCATTGGTGACGGTGTTGTAATTTTTCAGGCCCACGCCCTGCTCGTTCAAGTGTGCGACACACAAGGGGATCAGATACTCGCTGGCTGCCGCGCCGAGATTCATTCCGGAAGAATCGGCAATATCCTCTGCCGCAGCAAAAGCCGCATCACTGTTGGCCGCGAAGACCTCATTGCATTCGATCTCGCCTGGCGAGAATCCGGAGCCGCGCTGATCAAAAACAACGACGTCTCGGCGGGCACGGAGAGTTGCCAGGCGTTCCGCCAGCGCGTTCGTCATGCTTGCAAGTTCACCACCGCCCAGACCGCCATGCAAGTAGATGACCGGATCACGTGCTGGCGACAGGCTCGTCGACCGGAGCACGCCATACATCAAGTCGATGGTTTTTCCATCTCCGTCATCATAGTCGACCGGCACTGTTAGGATGCCACAAGAATAGGTTTGGCCTTCGACTCGGTTGCGGTCTGGGTGATTACGTCAGGGCAAGAAACAGCTTTGGCGTCAGGGGACGTCGGTTGGGAATGTGCCGCACTTCCAAACATCAACGGGGCGAGAAGACTTGAGAAAACGAAAGCGGCAGCACCCCACGAATGCGGTTCGTTCCCTGTCATCTGCCGATATGCTTCTCTATCGGCGCCGCGAGACATCGCGAAGTCAGTCTTTGAATTCGGAAAGCGAACCATGTGAGACTCCCGTAATGCGAGGCCAACGCTGGGGCGACACCTGAGACCGTAGACCAGGCGAAGGACCATGAACAGAGATGGACATTTCGCAAGGGAAATTGCCGAAAGTGAGAGAAGAAACATACCGACAGTTTGGAAGGCCCAAAAGTTAGAGTACGATTGGCGTCGTTCCGTGCTCTACGCGCAAATTTTGAAGCGGAGGTGTCGGGTCTAGCATCGCAGAACCTGTTCAGCGGGCGCAGAGAAGAGACCTGAGAGGTACGAAATGACCAACGTCATAAGAAATTGGGTGAACAAAAGGCCAATTATTTTCGCTATTTTTCTAATTTTCGTATATTTTGTATTTCTTTCCATTCCATCTTTATTTTCAAGCGGAGCATTTGGAAAAGACGAAACCAAGTCCGCGAACTCCATTGATCTGGGAGACCTGCCATTCGAATTTTTTCTGGCTGCAAGCATCGTGGCCATTATCGGGCTCGTCGGCTGGAACAAAAAAGCTCGACTAACGTCGGCGCCGGACTGGAGTGGAATCTGGGCGCCTATCGTTTTTGCTGTTTACATTGCCAGCATACTGATCCCCGGGCTGATGGCAGCCGCCGGCTCTGGCGCTCAAATCTCCGATTTGATTGCATCCATTCCCTGGGAAAAGTTCATATTGTTCATGCTGCTTATCGGAATCTTTGAGGAAAGCCTGTTCAGGGGCGCGGTGTTTCGCGGTTTTGAGGCTGGTATTGGACCGATCTTTGCAGTGATCATCTCATCGGTGCTTTTCGGATCAATGCACTTTGTAAACTGGATTGCCGGGCAAGCGTTGGAGTCAACGGTCGAACAAGCCATTCAGGCTGCGATGCTCGGATTCGCGTTCGCGACCATTTCTCTTCGCATGAACTCGATCTGGTTTGGGGTCGCTGCCCACGCGCTTTTTGACGGCGTAGTGGATTTCAACGGCCAGGTTCTCGCCACTGCAGCAGATGCCGTAGCGCCATCGGATCCGTCCATTGGCCAGCCCGTGCCTCCCGTTGAGCCAGCTTCCGACACAGCAGCGCTCGCTACAGGCGCACTCAATCTGCTTCTGAGGCATTTCGAATTGGTGCTGGGCTCCATCGTACTCTGGTCGTGGTGGCGGCGGCAAAGAAGGAACCAAAGCCTCTAGCGTGTCCGAAGCCGTGTGATTTCCGGATCCCGTCCGAATGTTGATGGGGCCATCTGGAACACCCAGGTTTTCGTGTGCCTTGCTTTGGGCGGACCGTCGATAATCACGAAGCCAATCTATCATCCACCCATGTCGAATCCGGTCGCAGTGACGGCCCTCCGGATCTAGACACAATGAAGGAAAAATTCATGCATCGGCTGGCGAAAGTCAGGCACCCGACCCATAGGGCCAAACGATATTCAAAATAAACAGGACCACAAAAAGTACAATTATTTTAACTATGGACTTCTTTTTCTTATCCATACCCTCGAACATAGATCCCTGATCGAGACCCCAAACAACGATAACGATGATTATTATTGTCGCGATCGTATGAGGAATATCAAAAGTCACTTCAGCCCCCCCCTTTTCTGGCTTTTCGATTTCGTCGGGCAAATTAACAAATAAAATGGTCGATCAAAAGCGCCGAGCGCCCAATGGGTTGCGAATATCTATGTCTGCGCTTCGCCGTCAAATCGATAGAAGGTTCGAGACCGGGAAACACAGGTTGTCCCTCATTCCTCTGCCTTGGAATTCTTGCTTTCGCCATGTCCGAACTGGCGACAAAGAAAGGCCAGTATCGCGATATTGAGCAGCGGTGTCAGCGCAGCAAGCCAGGGACGCAAGGTCTCGGGGAACCCGTCCAGCCAGACCGCTTTGCCGGACGTCACCACAATGACGCGATTGAACTGCCCGCGCATGATGCGGTTCACAGGCCGGGATTTTTGCCGCACACTCACGCGACTGGTTGATGATCGGTATGTGATCGGAGCGCCGAGCAAGCGCGGTCGATTGGGCGCTGGATCAAGGACCGAGCACCGAAAGCCTCGTGAGAAAGAGGCGCTCGAAAACAGGCGCAATGACCGCCGGAAGATGGACGTCAGGATGAACACAACGATCGTCGACAACCAGAGCATCGAGAGCTTCTACGACGATTTCCTGAAGTCAAAAATGATCGGCTATCGCGTCGATGGCAACAAGCGGATCAGCCTTGCGATCGATTTCGCGCTTCGAAACATTGATGCAAATGCTTCGGTCCTCGATGTTGGATGCGGCATCGGTATCGCGACCGAACAGATCGCCAAGAAGGCCAACCCGTCCAAGGTACTGGGGGTTGATATTGCTCCGGAGAATATCGGATACGCAAGGAAGACTGCCAGACATCCCAACCTCGACTTCCTGTGCATCAATGCCGCCGAGAATCTGGACGCGGTGCGCGATCACTTTGCCGAGGGAATAGACGTCATCTGCATGTTCGATGTGATCGAGCACATCAAGCCGCAGGACAGGCGGGACCTGTTTGCATCCCTGTCACGCGTTTCTAATCCCGGAGCCAGATTGATCGTCACATACCCAAGCCCCGAATACCAACTGCACATCATGGAAAACAATCCCGATGAATTGCAGATTGTCGACGAGGTCATCTACGAAAGCGACCTGATTTCCGAAGCCGGAGACGCCGGCTGGCGACTTACACGTTTTGAATATAAATCCGTCTGGTCCTCCAATCAGTATATCCACGCTGTTCTCGCAAAAAGCAGGGATTTCGGGGACCAGAAGCCCAGCCGGAGTTTGACCCTGAAAGGAGCAGCGGAACGTGTCGGAAGAAAAATCCTGAAGCCGTGGCTCCGATACAAGTATCAGATACGGCCGTTCAGGAAATAACCGGGAATGCGGAAATGCGGGAAAGCCACCCAAATTGACTGAAAAACTGAAGATAGCACATCTGTCTTTCTCGGCCCTGCCACGGACCGTCGGCGGTTTGGAGATCGTCGTCGACAGTCTGATCCGAAGCCAGCAGGACGCCGGTCACGACGTCACATTGGTGACCCGCTGGAAGCAGCGCCAGAGGTCGGGCGATGCCGGTTTCGGTTACGATCGTCTCACGCTTGCCCCAAACCCGACACTGCCGGCTCCGCCCTATCGCTCGGTGGGCATGCGGTCGCCCGTCGCTGCAATGGTGGCCTGGTACCAATGGCGCCACAGGTTCGACATCTGGCATGTGCACTGGGTCTACCCGACGGCATGGATGGCCTTTCCCGGTCTGGACCTGCTCGGCGTGCCGTTTGTCGTGACAGCCCATGGCGCGGATATCCAGATAGATGCGGAAAGCCGATACGGGTTCCTCCAGCACGCCACACATGAGCGCAGGGTCCGCGCCCTGATGCCGCGACTCCCTGCGTTGACGGCCATATCCCCGTCCATCAGCGCGCGATATGTGGTTTTGGGTGCAGATCCAGGTTCGGTCCATCCGATCCCGAACGGCGTTGACACCAACCGACTGTCGCGACCCGGCTCGACCAAAGAGGAAGTCAGAGCCCGTCTGAACGTTCCCCGAGGGGTCCCGATGATCCTCTCGGTGGGACGGAACGAACCGCGAAAGGGCTTCACCTACATTCCGGATACGATCGCGGCATTGAACAGCCTCGGCCGGACCGTCGTCTGGGTGGTGGTCGGGCAGCAGTCGGAGCAGCTTTTGCCGCGCGCGGCAGAAGCCGGTGTCGGGGAGCAGTTTCGCGCGCTTCCGACCATCCGAAACGCGCAAGGAAGAGAGATGCGATTCCCGCCGGACGAGCTTGTCGACTTGTATGCCGCCGCGGATATTTTGGCCTTTCCCTCCATGTCGGAGGGCATGCCGCTCACGATCATTGAAGCGATGGCGGCCGGCACACCGGTCGTCGGCAATGATGTTCCCGGCATTGCGGATATGATCGAGGATGGCGCGGACGGGGTGCTGTGCGAAGCACGAAATCCCGGCGCGATGGCAGATGCGATCTCGGGCATTCTTGGCGACACCGCATTGGCCGCGTCTCTGTCCAGCCGCGGCAGGGAGAAGGCGCAACAGTTCGATTGGGATGCGGTTTCAGCAACCTATACAGACTTGTACTCCAGAACGATCGAGACGTGGAAAGCCAGGACATCCTGACCTGTTTGCCACTACAGGCACAGGGATGTCCCCGCGCACAAGTGCCAGAAAACGACAGAAAGCAGACTGTGCCTGCACCTCTCCTATCGGCGCCGCCTATCGCGCCCCGTCACAACCGCAAAAAGAATCCCCAATCGAAAATCTGCGTCTAAGGTAAACCGTCGGCAGACCCGCAGGACGGAACGGGATCGGGAGGTAGGGACATGGCCACGCAGACGGAACAGCTCAAGATCGTCGAACAGCGCCTGTTATGGCTGTCGCACTGGATGATCCATCATGCCAACCACCTGCGGCCGAAGGTCGACGGGATCAAGATCGGCGGGCATCAGGCCTCTTCGGCCTCGATGGTGTCGATCATGACGGCGCTCTATTTCTCCGCGCTCCGGCCGGAGGACCGTGTCGCGGTGAAGCCGCATGCAGCACCGGTGTTCCACGCGATGCAATATCTGATGGGCAACCAGACGCTGGAAAAGATGAAAGCCTTTCGCGGTTTCGGCGGTGTGCAATCCTATCCGAGCCGCACCAAGGATATCGACGATGTGGATTTTTCCACCGGATCGGTCGGGCTGGGCGTTGCCATCACCTCATTCGCGTCGCTGGTGCAGGACTATATTCATGCGAAATCCTGGGGACCGGACGCGCCGCTCGGCCGGATGGTGGCGCTGGTCGGTGACGCGGAACTTGACGAGGGCAATGTCTATGAGGCCCTGCAGGAGGGCTGGAAG
Source organism: Oceanomicrobium pacificus (assembly GCF_009833495.1). GTDB lineage: Bacteria > Pseudomonadota > Alphaproteobacteria > Rhodobacterales > Rhodobacteraceae > Oceanomicrobium > Oceanomicrobium pacificus. Next base: position 894,289 of record NZ_WUWG01000003.1, read on the forward strand.
AACGACCTGCGCAACTGCTGGTGGGTCATCGACTATAACCGCCAGTCGCTCGACGGAATCGTGCGAGAGGGCCTTTTCGCACGGATCGAGAAAATCTTCGACGCGTTCGGATGGGACGTGGTTCGGGTCAAATATGGCAGCCTTCAGAGGGCCGCCTTCGAGGAGCCGGGCGGCCCTGCCCTGCGCGACTGGATCGACGCTTGCCCCAATCAGGACTATGCGGCGCTCACCTTCATGGGCGGCGCCGTATGGCGGCAGCGGCTGATGGACGATCTGGGCGATCAGGGCGCGGTCAGCGCGCTCATCGAGCGGCGCAGCGACGCGGAGCTTGCCGCGCTGATGGAAAATCTCGGCGGCAACTGCGTGGAGACGATGGCCGAGACCTTCGCCGCCATCGACCATGACCGGCCGACCTGCTTCCTTGCCTATACGGTCAAGGGCTGGGGCACGCCGATTGCCGGCCATAAGGACAATCACGGCGGGCTGATGAACCGCACGCAATTCGCCGACTGGCAGGCCCATATGGGTGTGCCCGAAGGGGCCGAATGGGACCCGATGGCGGGCGTGGCCGATCCGGCATCGCTGCGCGACTTCCTGTCAACGGTGCCCTTCTTCGCCCATGGTCCCCGCCGCTATCAGGACGCAAAGCTGCCGGTGCCGCCGATTGCCGTCGACAGCGCGCGGGAGGTCTCGACCCAAGCGGCTTTCGGCAGGATCCTCGACGATCTGTCGAAAGGCGACAGCCCGCTTGCCGCCCGCATCCTGACCACATCGCCCGATGTGACCGGCACCACCAGCCTCGGCCCCTGGGTGAACCGGCGCAAGCTTTTCGCGCGCACCGAACAGGCGGATGCGTTCATCGAGCACCGCATCCCGTCGACGGCCAAATGGGAGTTCACACCGGACGGGCAGCATATCGAACTTGGCATTGCCGAGATGAACCTGATGCTGCTTCTCGGCGCGGCCGGCCTGTCCCATTCGCTCTTCGGCAAGCGGCTCATACCCGTCGGCACCGTCTACGACCCGTTCGTGTCCCGCGGGCTCGATGCGCTCAACTATGCCTGTTATCAGGATGCGCGCTTCCTGCTGGTCGGCACGCCGTCCGGCGTAACCCTGGCGCCCGAAGGCGGGGCACACCAGTCGGTCGGCACGCCGCTCATCGGCATGAGCCAGGACGGGCTCGCGGCCTTCGAACCGGCATTCGCCGACGAACTCGCCGTGATCATGGAATGGGCCTTCGACTATCTTCAACGCGACGGCGAAGGCGATCCGGACGAGCGCACATGGCTGCGCGACGAGACCGGCGGATCGGTCTATCTGCGCCTGACGACGAACCCGATCGAGCAGCCGGGCAAGCGTGTGGACGAGGATTTCCGACAGGGCGCGATCGACGGCGCCTACTGGCTGCGCAAACCCGGCCCGAACGCGGATCTGGTGATCGCCTATCAGGGTGCGGTCGCGCCCGAAGCGATCCGTGCTGCGGGCCGGATCGGGGAAAGCCGCCGCGACATCGGCGTGCTGGCGGTCACATCAGCCGACCGGCTGAACGCGGGCTGGACGGCGGCACAACGTGCCCGGTCCCGCGGACATGCGGGTGCGCAGTCCCATATCGAGCGGCTGATGGCGGATCTGCCGCCGCATTGCCGGATCATAACCGTCATCGACGGCCACCCGGCGACCCTGTCCTGGATCGGCGCGGTCGGCGGGCACCGGACGATCCCGCTCGGTGTCGAGCATTTCGGGCAGACGGGCACGATCGGCGACCTTTACCGGCATCACGGGGTGGATGCGGACACGATCATCGCCAAGGTGGCGGCGCTGACACCAGGCAAGGCCCTGCGCAGCGGGACGCCTGTCTAGGCGCCCCGCGCATCCCGCGCCCGTCGGTCAGAAGAACATTGAAATGCCAAACTTCAACTGGCTGTCCGGCCCGCCCAGCGGCGAACGTTCCAGCGCATAATAGCCGAGGCTGAGATCGAGCGCCGTGCCGGTCTCCTCGTTCAGAACCGTAGTCTTGCCGACCGTCAGCCCGAGCGGGACGGACCAGGGTTCGGCATCCTTCTCCGCAGACCAGTTGTAGGAGAGCAGGTTGTTATAGCCTGCATACCAGCCGCCGCCGAACCCGTAGATCACGATCGGCTGCAGGATCGTGACGGAGAAATCATCCTCCCCCCACATATGGCCGACAAGGCCGCCCCAGGACAGATCGCCGGTCTGGCCGAACATGACGAAGGCCGGCCCGGCGCCCCAGCCCGCACCGGCCAGCGCATCATCGCTGCGGGTCGGCAACGATACCTGCACGCCGTAGCCGAGCGCGATGCCGCTCGCGCCGGGCGTCGGCGCATAGAAAGCCTGCACCGTGCTGTCGCCGATGCCCCATGTCAGCTCCGTGGCCGGCGACGGTGTCGGGATCGAGGGCGGCAGCGATGCGGCCTGCTGCACACCCTGAATGGGAACGATGCCGCGCAGCACGAGGTTCGCATCCCCCAGCGGCACCGAATAGACGGGCTGGAGCTGGAAATTGTAGCTGTCCTCCTCCTCGGTTCCGGTGCGATAGGCAATGGTGTTGTCGGTCATGAGCGCTTTGGTGTCGGCGAGCGGATTGGCCGCCTTGCGCGCGGCAAGGCAGGCCGCGTCGCAGGCCAGTGCCGCGCCGGCGAAAAAGCTCGCCACCATGGTGAGCGATGCTGTCGTGAGTGTCTGGTTCATGCCGGTCCCCTCCCCCGTCCTTCGCGTGGCCAGCCGTTGCACCGGCCACAGGTTTCCCAAGTGCTCACATCCCGTCACGGTGGGTGAATTCACTGTTCGGCATCGTCCCCGCTACAAGCGCTTCCTCGATCATGTTCCCGGGATCGTTGTCGCGCAAGGTCTTCTGCCAGATCGCAAGATCGGCAGTTGTCCCGGCCTCCAGCGACCCGATCACATCCTTGATGCTCGTTTGACAGGCGGTAACACGCGTCCAGTGAACCGGCGAATTGTCAGGTCTCACCCTTCCTCAGGGAGAGTTGCCCGAGACGTCTCGACTGTCGTCCGCCACGCGGCGCAACGGGGCGGGACCCGCATGGGCGCCCGCCCCGGCGCCCTGACCCTTGCCTCAAGGCCGGGGGCGCGGCCCCCGCGTGGTGCTCTGGGGGCAAGGTAAAGTTAACGTAAAGGGAAACTCTGTCAAATCCGGACCAGCGGGGATCACCTGCCGCGCGCCTTCGCGCAGCTATGCGCGGTGGTCCGAATGCATCAGGTCTGCGTGAACTGTCGTGCAGAGCTTGCATTTGCATGCCCGACGCTTGAGGGTTATGGCAATATTCGCCTGCAATATGGGGAATTGCTTATGAAAATCTATTTTGCTGCTGCCGCGACGTGCCTGCTGGGCGCCTGCACCACCGGAAATGTCGGCTCGGATCTTGCCGATATCGAGGAAGGTGCGCCGGTCCCCGAAGAGGTGCTGGCCGTGGCCGCACCCTATCAGGACCTGAGCGCCGTGATCCTGCGGCCCGAGGATGGCTGTTTCTGGTACCGCTATGTCGGTCCGGTGGAAACGACCCTCCTGCCGCTGCGCACCACGGCCGGGCGCCATATCTGCACCCGGTCGCAGTCGGTTACGAGTTGACCCCTAGCCCCGCCCGATATTGTCTTCCGGCGGGTAGAGATAGGCGGTCGATCCGGTCGACACACGGTCATAGAGCCCGTTGATATGGGCCATCACCATGCGCACGCAGCCGGAGCTGGCGCGCCCGCCGATCGAGCGTGCATAGGGCGTGCCGTGAATCCGCAAATATGTGTCGCGCCCGCCCGAATAGAGGTAGAAGGCGCGGGATCCGAGCGGGTTGCTCGGGCCGCCATCCATCCCGTTTTCATACTGTTTGTACACTTCGGGCTCGCGCCGGATCATGTTGGCCGTCGGCGTCCAGGTGGGCCAGCGCGCCTTGCGCCCGATCCGGTAGGTTCCGGGCTCGTAGAGGTTCCCCTTGGCAATCGCCACGCCGTAGCGCATCGCCGTCCCGTCGCCGTTGATATAGTAGATGTAGCGCGCCACGGCATCCACGTGCAGGTCACCTGCCCGCAGGCTCGGGCGGGCCTCGACCAGATTTGCCAGGAAGCGCGGGTGAATCCCCCACGGGTTGGAGGTGGCCGGATCATAATTGGCCGGCGTGACCATCGAATCCCAGCGCGGCCAGTTGTTCGGATTGCTGACCGGGCCGCGGGCCGGTGCCGCAGGCGGCTCGACGGTGGGCAACACGGTATCCTGCTGGGCCAGAGCAGGCCCCGCGATCGGTCCGGAAAACAGCGCCGCACTCGTCACAATGAAATGGCGTCTCGTGAGCATGAGCATCATCCCTTCCACAACAAGGCGCCCCGAGCAGACGGGCGCCAGACAAACATCCATTATTGCATATCCGCCCCCGGGGGCAGCCAGTCACAAACCTGTGCGCACCGGACCGTGTTCCATATGCCGCAGGGTCATGCAGGTGGATTTTTCGTCATTTGGCGGCCCAAACGGGTGACTGACCCCACGGAAGGTATGCCGGTCGCGATCAACGGCCAGATATGCACCCGCCGGCGAAAGCGTTGACTTCGCGCCACAAATATTCCGGCACTCAACCGCACCTTGAAAACAAGGCAGAAGATGGCAGGTTTGCCGCAATTCTCCTCCATTTAATCGACATTTTAACAGAATCTTAATGTTTAAGGATTCGCAGGATCAAACCTTCGCGCGAAACCTCTGCGATTCTGACCCGCCGCCCTCTGTATCGGCCGCGGTGTCAGGGCCAAAAAATCACAGGGTGGGGTGGGACAAAGCCGGGGGAAGATCACCTACTCACTACTATTGCAGGACTGACAATGCAGTTTACCAAGTATGCCGTCGCGGCCGCGTTTCTGGCTGCCCTTTCCTTCGGCGCGGCAGCCGAAGCCAAGGTTCGCCTCACGTCCATGGGGCTTTCCGATGACGGCGCCGTTTGGCGTATCCGTAACGAAGATCCCGAGGTCAAGACGATCCGCTTCCAGCAGGTCGGCGGCAGCTTCTCCCGCGTCTATCAGGTCAACCCGGGCGAGGAAATCCTCGTCACCGGTCCGGCCGGCACGGCGAAGCTCATCAATGTCGATACCAACCGGCAGGAAGATGTGAAAGCCTCCGGCTCGCACAACTACACGCCCCCGGCCCCGATCGTGGGTGCCCAGGGCGTGCAAGGTGCGCAAGGTGCGCAAGGCGCGCAGGGTGTCCAGGGCGTTCAGGGCCCGGCCGGCGCGGACGGCAAGGATGCCGACATGACACAGGTCTGGTCGAACCGTGACGGGATTGCCGGTGTGGCCGCTCTGGCCGCGATCCAGCAGAACCCGCATGCGGACGGGATCCAGGTCTCGCTCGGCGCCGGATCCTGGGACGGGGCCGCAGGCACCGCCTTCGTCGTTGGTACGAAATTTGCCGACAGCCTTTATGGCAATGTCGGCGTGATCTCGGCCGGCGGCAAGGTCGGCGGCGCGATTTCCGTCACCTACACGTTCAACTGAACGTCACGACAGACCGGTCGGCCCCCACACGACCGGAAGCAGGAGGCCCGGAGACGGGCCTCTTTTATTGTCGGGACCCAATGCACGAACACGCCACGCAGCCGCGCCGCAATCAGGGCCGCTGCGATCCCTTCTAATACCTATTCGATCGTCACGCCGAGCGTGTATTCCGCCGCCCCGTCGCCGCGGTTGATGACCTCGACCACATGGTCGCCGGACTGCCAGAGCTGCCCGCGATAGTCCTGCCCCGCCGGCACCATGTCGAGAAGGAACGTCTCGTCTGGATTGAAGATCTGGTAGGACAGCCCGCCACCGGTGCCGGACAGGTTCACATCGAGAAACTGCCCGTCCTTCGCCCCGAGCAGGTAGCGTTTCGACGCGCCGGCCGCGAGCGTGCCGGTGAGGGTCGCGCCGCTTGTGCCGGCCGCGAAACGGACCTGTTCCTCCGACACCATGTCCCCCGACGCGCCGGCCATCGCACCCGCCCCGTCGTCGGCAGCCTCCGCGACAGCCAGTTCACCGACCGCCCCGTCGCTATAACCGATGCAGCGCCAGAGCGTGCCGCCCGCATCGCGCAGCATCACCAGCGTGCCGGCCTCGGAAAATTCCGAACTGACCACGGTGCCGCTCTGCCCGTCGGGTCCGCCGACGGTGCGCAACTGGTCGATACATCCGTCGATCGCCTCTTGCTCGGCCGCAGGTGCGGGCGACGCGAGGGCCAGAAAAGCGGCGGGCAGGCAGAGAGTAGCAAGACGTGTCATTCTATCCTCCTGTTGCTGGCAGGTGCGCAAGCAGACCTGCAAATGGGTTACCGTCGTTCAAGACTGCGCAAAGGCGGCTGGTCGATCAACTCTTTCCTGCCGGTCGGGCGCACCGCGTTGGAACGATTGCCGCCGCCTCGCGGTTCACTTCATGACGGCGTGCGGTTGGCGTGCTAGGCTTTGCGGGCATTCCGCCTTGCCTGTCGACCGGTCCGGCCCGTCTATCGGCCGCAAGAGGGAGAAGATCATGCAGTGGAGAGGACGCCGCGGCAGCCGCAATATCGAGGACCGGCGCGGCCGGCGTGGCGGCGGCATGGCCGTGGGCGGCGGCGGGATCGGGCTCATCCTGCTGCTCATCGTCGGGTGGTTTTTCGGCGTCGACATGACGCCCTTCGTCAGCCAGACCGGGACCGCACCCCAGCAAACCGGAGAGATGAGCGCGGCCGACCGCGAGGCCGGGGCCTTCGTCTCGGTGGTGCTCGCCGACACGGAAACGATCTGGTCCGCGATCTTCCAGCAGGAGCTTGGCCGCAGCTACACGCCGCCGGTGCTCGTCCTCTACAGCGGGGTCACCGGATCGCCCTGCGGCGGCGCATCGGGCGCGACGGGCCCCTTCTACTGCCCGCTCGACCGCAAGATCTATCTCGACACGGATTTCTTCGTGACCATGCAGCGCCAGCTTGGCGCGGGCGGCGATTTCGCGGCGGCCTATGTGGTCGCGCACGAAGTCGCGCATCATGTGCAGGACGAACTGGGCATCCTCGGTCAGGTCAACCGCGTGCGGGCGCAGGCGAGCGCGGCGGAATCGAACGCGCTGTCGATCCGGATCGAGTTGCAGGCGGATTGTTTCTCCGGCATCTGGGCGCGCTATGCGGACGAGGCGCTCGGCACGCTCGATCCGGGCGACGTCGCCGAGGCGATGAACGCCGCGAAGCAGATCGGCGACGATATGCTCCAGCGCAATGCCGGCCGTGTGCCGATGCCGCACACATTCACCCATGGCACGAGTGCGCAACGCCAGCGCTGGTTCGCCACCGGCTACCAGACGGGCGCGCTCGACCAGTGCGACACGTTCGGGACCGACGCGCTCTAACCTTGTTCCGGCGTCCTCACAGTGCGACCAGATCATAGTGGCGGATCGTCCGCCGCGCGACCATCTCGGCTTCGGCCGGGTCGATATGCGCCGCCTCGATATCCTCCCCTACAAAGGCTTGCAGCGAGTCCAGGTCGCGCCAGACCATCACGAAACTGAAATGGCGCGGACTGTCATCGCGGGCCGCTCCGGGAAGCAGCATCTCCACCCCTCCTGTTGCCTGCATGAGCGGGATCGCCGTGTCGTGGAAAAAGCGCCGGAACGCGGCTTCCTTGCCGGGCCGGACTTCCACTTGAAAAATGCGCATGATCATGAGTGCCCCCTTCTCGCTCGGGCCGCACGGCCACATGCCGTCGCAATTGCCCCCGCAGCCAGTGTAGCAGATCGGCCCCGGTGCCCCGTTGGCGGCACCTTCCGGAGGGCAAACGGCATTGGCAGATTTCCGCTACCGCTTGCGCGTCCCTCTTGCGTCGAAGGCCGAACTCCGGTCCAATTCGGCCATCGAGCAATCAGGATTTCCGAGCCATGAAGGCCATCCTCCGTCTTGCCGTGCCGCTGATGCTTCTTGCAGCCTGCAGCGCCGACACGGTCGAAGTGAGCCGCAGCCAGAGCCTCTATCCCGGTGAAACGCCGGAACTGCGCGCCCTTATCAACGAATATGCTGATGTCTATGACGTGCCGCCCGAACTGGTGCATCGCGTCGTCCAGCGCGAGAGCGACTACCGCCCGAAAGCCCGCAACGGCCCCTATTACGGGCTGATGCAGATCCTGCCCGCCACGGCGCGCAACATGGGGTTCGAGGGCAAGCCGAGCGACCTGCTCGATGCGGAAACCAACCTGCGCTATGCGGTAAAATATCTGCGCGGCGCCTGGATCGTGTCGGACGAACGGATGGACGAGGCTGTCATGTGGTATGCGCGCGGCTACTATTATGCCGCGCGGGACAAGTGCCTGCTCGTGGAAACCGGATTGCGGGAGCGGGAAGTGGCGCGCAAATGCCGCTGACGCGCGACCTGCGACCTGACCGCACCGCCCCGCAAATACGCGCCCGATAAGGGAACCCCGGCCTGCAAAACTCTGTTATCCTTACCGAACCAACGGTGAAGGAGCGGACATGGTCGACTATTGGGACTTCCTGCTGCGCCTCGGGCTAGCGCTGGCCTGCGGGCTGATCGTCGGGCTCGACCGCGAATTCAAACACAAGCCGCTCGGCGCGCGCACCTATATGCTGACCGCGATGGGCTGCTGCGCGTGGATGATGCTGACACAGAATTACGCGCTCGGCATCGCCGCGGGAACGGAACTGGCGCTCGACCCGACGCGGCTCATCCAGGGGCTCGTCGGCGCGATCGGGTTTCTGGGCGCGGGCGCGATCATCTCATCGAACAGCGAGGGCCGCCTGCGCGGCGTGGCCAGCGGCACCGCGATCTGGGGCGTCGGCGCGATGGGGGTTGCCTGCGGCATGGGCTATTGGCGCGAAGCCCTAACGCTCGCGGTCGCCTTCGGCGTGGTGCTCAATGTCTATGATCTGGTGACGGAAGGCGACGGAGTGGACGAGCCTTCGGATGTGGAGAAGCGGTGAGGTTTTTGTAAGGGTTGATAGAACCTTCCTTGGCGCCCGCCTCCTATATAGCGTCGGCATCATTGGTTCTTAATTGATCAAGACAACTTTCGAGTTCCACGGCACTTGGGGTAGGATATACACCCAAGAAAACGCTCTCCGCTTTTTCGATTTGCTCGCTCAACCATCCCCCCACCGCAACGCGGACAGGTTGCACCGGCTACACCGCGTTTGCCGGTTATGGTTTTGACATTTTGAACATGGTCTCGACGTGTTGTCTTGTTGGCTAAAAATGCTTGCCCTCTCAGCGCTGATGCACAGCGGGTGACGTCACTTTCCGTCAGTCGTATTTGGTCAAACTGTTTGATGTAGTGTGACAGGGCACGAACGCTCCAAACCACATTTCCGGGCATTATCGTTTTTGGCCGTGCCGAACCAACGAACGCAACGACATTAAAAACTTGATGTTTTTCAAGCCCTGCTACCTCTTGAACGGCTCTAACGTGTTTGTAGTTTTGATGCGTCGGGTTCTGCATCTTGAACTTTTGACGATGAAGAGTCTGCGTCCAACTTCGTTGCTTAGCATCACCAAATATCCAACCCGACATGTTTTTGGTTTCGACAACAAAAACCCCAAATCTAGAAATAACTACGTGATCAATTTGAGTAGTTCCATCTCGACACGGTAAAGTGAGGTCGTTTAAAATATGATAGTCGTCTTTTGGGAGCCTGGCCTTAAGCCCTCTTGCAACACGGCGCTCTCCAACCGCGCCGATGAAGTTTGGAGACCTAATTAAACGCGCAAGAAGAAATAGCAGCCCGGCGAGAACGATGACAATGAAAACGGAGATGTCGCTGGAAGGTTCAGGTGCATTCATGCCGGAGCTCTACCAATTTCGGCCTCAAAAAATCAATACAAAACGATCCGGTTTCACCAGACAAAATCACATCAGGTTAAGGGCGCAAAAGTAAGCAGAACATTGAAAGCATTTCTGAAGACAGTTTTGTTAAAAAACAATTTCTGCTAGACCAAACAAAAGAGTAGGTCATCGAAATTGGTTGGTGCCCAGCAAGAACACGGAGGTCTAGGTCAACTAGTGTTCAGATGATTGGTGCGGTCGAGAAGACTCGAACTTCCACGGGAGTTACCCCACAGCGACCTCAACGCTGCGCGTCTACCAATTCCGCCACGACCGCACGTGATCAGGTAGGCTGGGGGCGATATAGCGAAGCGCTCGGGGGATGTGAAGCGCAAAAAACGCCGCTCCGGAATTTTCCTGCGCGGCACCCCGCCCACTGGACATTTGGCCCGCGCTTGCGCAGATGAAGGCCAGTGCAGGACAGGAGCGGCACATGGTCGAATGGATCATCACCGATGGGCTGACGGACTACCGGACGGCCGAGCGCGCCATGGAAGCGCGGGCCGCGCAGATCGCGGCGGGCACGGCGGAGGAAGCCGTCTGGCTTGTGGAACATCCGCCGCTCTACACCGCCGGCACCTCTGCCAAGCCCGAAGACCTGACCGACCCCGACCGGTTCCCCGTCTACCCGACCAAGCGCGGCGGGCAATATACCTATCACGGGCCCGGGCAGCGCGTGGCCTATACGATGCTCGATGTCGGCAAGCGCGGGCGCGACGTGCGCTGTTTCGTCGACCAGCTGGAACGCTGGGTGATCGGCAGCCTCGCCACATTTCAGGTGACGGGCGAGAAACGCACGGGCCGTGTCGGCGTCTGGGTGACGCGCCCCGACCGCCCGCCCCTGCCCGACGGCAGCCCGGCGGAAGACAAGATTGCCGCCATCGGCATCCGCCTGCGCCGCTGGATCTCGTTTCACGGCATCTCGGTCAATGTCGATCCGGCGCTGGAGGATTTTTCCGGCATCGTGCCCTGCGGGATCACCGATCACGGGGTGACGAGCCTCGTCGACCTCGGCCTGCCGGTCACCATGGCGGATCTCGACCTCGTGTTGCGCGCGCAGTTCGAGACGCTGTTCGACAGCCCGACCGTTACCACGGACGATACGGCGCTGCTCGCCGCCGCGGACGCCCCGGCTTGAACGCAGCCGCTTGGCGGGGCGGTGTGGGTTGCGGGCGGGCGCTCACGGGCACGTGACGGTTCAAAAGTGGCAATCTGCGGCATCGCGGCAGTTGTGATTGGCGAAACGCTTCGCTAGAGACAACAATGACAAAAGACACGCGCGCACCCCGGGCATGGGGATTCGCGTCATAAGAGACGTTCAGGAGACCATTTATGGCAGACGCAGCTGCACAGGCGCATGAAGAGCATGCCCGTCCGGGGTTCTTCACCCGGTGGTTCATGTCGACGAACCACAAGGATATCGGGATTCTCTATCTCTTCACCTCGGCGATTGTCGGGTTCATCTCGATCCTCTTCACCGTCTATATGCGGATGGAGCTGATGGAACCGGGTGTCCAGTATATGTGCCTCGAAGGCGCATCGCTGGTCGCCCAGTCGGCGGATGCCTGTACGCCCAACGGCCATCTGTGGAACGTGATGATCACCTATCACGGCATCCTGATGATGTTCTTCGTGGTCATTCCGGCCATGTTCGGCGGTTTCGGTAACTATTTCATGCCGTTGCAGATCGGTGCACCGGACATGGCCTTCCCGCGGATGAACAACCTGAGCTTCTGGATGTATTTCGCGGGCTGTGCGCTCGGCATTGCCTCGCTGCTCTCTCCGGGCGGCAACGGCCAGCTCGGGTCGGGTGTCGGCTGGGTGCTCTATGCACCGCTGTCCACCAACGAAGCGGGCATGTCGATGGACCTCGCGATCTTCGCGGTCCACGTCTCGGGTGCCTCCTCGATCCTCGGCGCGATCAACATGATCACGACCTTCCTGAACATGCGCGCGCCGGGCATGACGCTCTTCAAGGTGCCGCTCTTCGCCTGGTCGATCTTCGTCACCGCCTTCCTGATCCTGCTGTCCCTGCCGGTTCTGGCGGGCGCCATCACGATGCTGCTGACGGACCGCAACTTCGGCACGACCTTCTTCGATCCGGCCGGCGGCGGTGATCCGGTGCTCTACCAGCACCTGCTCTGGTTCTTCGGCCATCCGGAAGTCTACATGATCATCGTGCCGGGCTTCGGCATCATCAGCCACGTGATCGCGACCTTCTCGCGCAAACCGATCTTCGGCTACATGCCGATGGTCTGGGCGATGATCGCGATCGGCGTCCTCGGCTTCGTCGTCTGGGCGCACCACATGTACACGGTGGGCATGTCGATCACCCAGCAGAGCTACTTCATGCTGGCGACCATGGTCATCGCGGTGCCGACCGGGGTGAAGATCTTCTCCTGGATCGCGACCATGTGGGGCGGCTCCATCGAGTTCAAGACGCCGATGCTCTGGGCTTTCGGCTTCCTGTTCCTCTTCACCGTGGGCGGCGTGACCGGTGTGGTCCTGTCGCAGGCCGGTGTCGACCGCGCCTATCATGACACCTATTACGTCGTGGCCCACTTCCACTATGTGATGTCGCTCGGCGCCGTCTTCTGCATCTTCGCCGGGATCTACTACTGGATCGGCAAGATGTCGGGCCGCCAGTATCCCGAATGGGCCGGCAAGCTGCATTTCTGGATGATGTTCATCGGGGCCAACCTGACCTTCTTCCCCCAGCACTTCCTGGGCCGTCAGGGCATGCCGCGCCGCTACATCGACTATCCGGAAGCCTTCGCCTACTGGAACTACATCTCCTCCTGGGGTGCGTTCCTGTCCTTCGCCTCCTTCCTCTTCTTCATCGGGATCGTCTTCTACACGCTGACCCGCGGCAAGAAGGTCGAGGATCCGGCATATTGGGGCGAAAGCGCGGACACGCTGGAATGGACCCTGCCGAACCCGCCGCCCGAACATACGTTCGAGACGCTGCCCACGCAGGACATGTGGGACAAGCATCCGCAGCATTGAGCCGCGATGGCAGAGTTTGACAAAGACAGGAACGGGGCCGGTGCAGATGCATCGGCCCCGCGCCGTTCAGGCGATGCCGATGGCCTGCGCCCTTCGGACCGGCGCCCGCCCCTGCCCGCGACCGAACCGCTCTATGCGGTGACGCTCTGGCCCCACAGGTCGCTGAGCGAAACCGGCTTCCGCACACTCCTCCTGATCGTCTTCGCCGGGCTGGTCATTCCCGTCCTGCCCTTTCTCGGCTCGCCGGTGGCGCTGGTGCTCATCCTCTTCGCGCTGGCGACGCTGGCGCTCCTCTGGCTGCTCCTGCGCCGCAACTATCGCGACGCCCGCCTGCAGGAGGACCTGCGGCTCTGGCGTGGGCTGATCCTTGTCGAGCGGCGCGAGGCAGACGGGCGCGAACGGATCTGGCACGCGGACCCGACATGGGTGGGACTCACCTGCCGCGAACAGGGCGGTCCGGTCGACCATTACCTGACGCTCACCGGCAACGGACGCACGATCGAGCTTGGCGCATTCCTCAGCCCCGAGGAGCGGCAGCAGCTCTCCGAGGAACTGGACGCGGCCCTGACCCGCGCACGCAGCGCCGACCATCCAGCGAACGGGTGACGCGCGCGGACCTTGCGACCGCGCATTGGCGCCGATCACCAATTGAGATGCGTGATGAACCGAAACGGGATTTCATCACAGATCGGTCGTCGATTGCCATGCTAACCTGCTGACTTTGAAAAGTGGGGGATAGTCATGAAAACCATAGTGAAACTGGTTGCGTGTGTTGTTGCCGTCTCGGTTCCCTTTGCCGGCATCGCGCAGGATATCAAGCCGGGCACCCGGATCACCGTCACCTCGGACTGGCACGCCAAAAACGGTGGGCCGTACAGCCCGAACATTGTGTCGTGCAACTCCAATAGTGGGCTTTGCCTGAAAGACACCGGCACATCGGCACAGGTCAATGCCATGACCAAAACCGCCAAGGGCTTGCAGGTCGTGTTCAAGGATTACGGCGTCGTCTACATGTTTCGCCCCGGCGGCAAGGGCACATTTCACGATATGAACGGAAAGCAGACTGGGACTTTTGCATGGGTCCAGTAGCGCGCCAAACACCAAGGGCCGGCAAGTGCCGGCCCTTTCAAACAACTTTGTCGCCTTGGTTCAGGTCAGCGCCGATTTGACCTTGGCGCCGACCTTGCCGAAATCCATCTGGCCGGCATAGTTGGACTTCAACTCGCCCATGATCTTGCCCATGTCGCGCACCGATTCCGCGCCGACCTTCTTGATCGCCGCGCGAATGGCCACGTCGACCTCCTCAGCGTCCATCTGGCGCGGCATGAATTCCTCGATCACCTTGATCTCGGCCCGTTCCTGCTCTGCCAGTTCCAGCCGCCCGGCCTCTTCATAGACGCGCGCGCTCTCGACCCGCTGCTTCGACATCTTGGCCAGAATGGCGAGGATTTCGTCATCCGATACGCCGGTCGCGCCATCGTCGCCCCGGGCCGCAATGTCGCGATCCTTGATTGCGGCATTGATCAGCCGGAGCGTGCTCAGCCGCTCGTTTTCGCGGGACTTCATGGCCTCCTTGAGTGCCTGGTTGAGTCTGTCGCGCAGCATTTTTCACCCCCAAAGGTGTCTGTATCCGTTTACAAGGGGCCCAATATAGGGATTGCAGCGTCCGGGATCAACCATGGTGCAACTTTCTAAGGCACTGATAATCAACACTATTATTCTTCGTGACTGTGCTTGACCTGCGGGCATGGCCACCGTATTTTCCGCCAAATTCCACTATAGGATCGAAACCCATGTCCCTGTCCGCGCCGTCTGACCAGGCACTGGCCACCGCGCCTGCGCCCCAGAGCAACCCGACAGCCTGCCTCGTGCTGGCCGATGGACAGGTGTTCTTCGGACGAGGGTTCGGGGCCGAAGGGATCGCGGTTGCGGAACTCTGCTTCAACACCGCGATGACCGGCTATCAGGAAATCATGACCGACCCGAGCTATGCCGGACAAGTCGTGACCTTCACCTTCCCGCATATCGGCAATACCGGCGTCACGCCTGAGGATGACGAGCGCGCCGACCCGGCCGCGGCCGGCATGGTGGTGCGCTGGGACCCGACCGCACCGTCGAACTGGCGCGCCGCCGACGACCTGTCGGCCTGGCTCGCCAAGCGCGACCGGATCGGCATCGGCGCTGTGGACACGCGCCGCCTGACCCGTGCCATCCGGATGCAGGGCGCGCCGCATGTCGCCATCCAGCATGCGGCAGACGGCCAGTTCGATGTGGACGGGCTTCTGGAAAAGGCGCGCAGCTTCAAGGGACTCGAAGGGGCCGATCTGGCCAAGGACGTCACCTGTGCGCAGTCCTTCCGCTGGGACGACATGCGCTGGGCCTGGCCCGACGGCTACCCCAAGCAGACCGAGGCGCGCCACAAGGTCGTGGCGCTCGACTATGGTGCGAAACGCAACATCCTGCGTTGCCTGGCGTCGGCCGGCTGCGACGTGACGGTCCTGCCCGCGACGGCAACTGCCGAGGAAGTGCTCGCGCACAATCCCGACGGGGTTTTCCTGTCGAACGGTCCGGGCGACCCGGCCGCGACCGGCACCTATGCCGTGCCGATGATCCGGCACCTGATCGCGGAGACCGACCTGCCGATCTTCGGCATCTGCCTCGGCCACCAGATGCTGGCGCTGGCGCTCGGGGCCCGCACCCTGAAGATGAGCCACGGCCATCACGGCGCCAACCATCCGGTGAAGGACAAGGACACGGGCAAGGTGGAGATCACCTCGATGAACCACGGGTTTGCCGTCGACAGCCAGTCCCTGCCCGAGGGTGTGGTGGAAACCCATGTCTCGCTCTTCGACGGGTCGAACTGCGGTATCCGCATGGTCGACCGGCCGGTCTTCTCGGTCCAGTACCATCCCGAAGCCAGCCCCGGTCCGCAGGACAGCTACTATCTGTTCGAGCGGTTCGCCGCCGCCATGGACGCGCGAAAAGGCTAAAGATTTAGCCAAATTTTAACGCGACCCGCCAATCCTCCGCCAAGGGGGATCGGATGGGCAATCTTTTCACGGATCTGGACAAAGCACCGCCGGACCGGTACGACGCGCTTGCGGTGCCGCTCGGGCGGCTTCTGATGCGCAGCGGCGCGCTCCACCGGGAAGAGCTTGAACTCGGGCTCCTTCTGCAACGGCGCCAGAATGCCCCGCTCGGGGATATTCTCGTGGCCGAAAACCTCGCGGCGCGCGTCGATGTCCACGCGGCGCTCGCGCGGCAGGCGGGGCTAGCGCGCGTCAATCCCGATCACGCGCCGCCCGACCCTGCCCTTGTCGATCTCCTGCCGCTTGACGCCGAACTGGCGCTCCTTTGCCTGCCCTGGCGCTGGATCGACGGGCGTATCCTCATCCTGATTGCCGATCCGCGGCGCGAACGGGATGTGCGCGCGCTCTGTCATGCCGAAAGCGTCGGTCCGGTCACCTGCCTGCTGGCGCCGGCCGGCGCGATCCGCCGGTCACTCCTGTCCCAACGGGGCGTCGAACTGGGGGCACGCGCGCGCGACCGCTGCCCCGACGGGTTCAGCTGCCGCGATCTGGAACGCCCCGTGCAGCGGCTGCGCCTGTCGCTGGCGCTGCTGGCCCTTCTTCTGCTGCTGGGGCTCTGGCCAACCGTGGCGGCAAGTCTGGCGGTCTGGACGGTCCTGGTGGCAGCGATGGGGCTGACCGCGCTGCGGCTCGTCGCGCTGGCGCCCGCGTCGGGGCGCGTGGCCCCGGACCGGCGCCCGGTCCCGCTGACCGGCCGACGGCCCAAAGTCTCGGTCCTGATCCCCTTGCGGGACGAAGCCGCGATCCTGCCGGCCCTTCTGACCGCACTTGGCCGCTTGACCTATCCGCGCGCGCTTCTCGACGTGAAGCTGCTGGTGGAAGCCGATGACCGGAGCACGCGCAACGCACTTGGCGCAATCGTCTTGCCGCCGTGGATCACGGTGACGATCGTGCCGCCCGACGGGCTCCGCACCAAGCCCAAGGCGATGAACCTGGCGCTCGATTTCTGCGACGGGCAGATCATCGGTATTCTGGATGCGGAGGACCGGCCCGATCCCGACCAGATCGACCTCGCGGTGCGGGCGCTTGCGCAAGCCCCGCCCCGCGTGGCCTGTGTGCAGGCTCGGCTCGATTTCTACAACCGCCGCGCCAACTGGCTGTCGCGTCTCTTCACCATCGAATATGCGGCCTGGTTCCGCTGCCTGCTGCCCGCGTTGCAGCGGCTGGGCGCACCGATACCCCTCGGCGGAACCTCGGTCTATTTCCGGCGCGCGGCGCTGGAGCAGCTGGGCGGCTGGGACGCGCACAACGTGACCGAAGATGCCGACCTCGGCCTCCGGCTTGCCCGGTTCGGCTACCGGTGCGAGATGCTCGACAGCACCACATGGGAGGAGGCCAACGCCCGCATCCGACCCTGGCTGCGGCAGCGCGGCCGGTGGATCAAGGGCTATATCGTGACGTGGCGCACCCATATGCGCCACCCCCGCGCGGCCTTGCGAGACCTCGGACCGGGCCGCTTCGTGATGGCCAACCTGCTCTTTCTCGGCAGCATCATCGGATTTCTGGCGCAGCCCGCGCATATCCTTTTGTGGCTGCAGGTGCTCGGCATCAGCCATCTGCCCGGCCTGCCCGGCCCTGTGGTTCTGCTGACGCTCGGCCTGCTGCCATGGGTCGTGAATTTCGCGCTGCAATGGCGCGGCACGCGCCGTGCGGGCTGTGCGGGGCTGATGGTCTGGGTGCCGTGTTTCACGATCTACTGGACGCTGGCAGCGCTCGCGGCCTATCGCGCCCTGATCGGGCTATTGTTCCACCCGTTTGCCTGGGCCAAGACCCCGCATGGCGCGGGGCGGGACCCCCTTGTCACCCGACCGTCAGGCTGACGCTTCCGAGCGCCCCTATGGTCAGCCGGTAGTGCCCGCCCGCTGCAACGGCCCGGACCGGCTCATGCGCGCCGCACAGCACCACGTCACCGGCCCGCAAGGCGAGCCCGCGCGCGGTCAGCACGGTCGTCACATGGGCCAGCGCGTCGAGCGGCGGCTGCGGGACCGCATTGGCGGCCTGCAACAGCGTCCCGCCCGGCCCGTCGAGCCGCGTTTCGCCGAAATCGCCCGTGTCGAGGATCGACGGATCACAGGCCGCCCCGAGCACGCAGCCGATATTGAAGACATTGTTGGCCAGCGCCGTCGGCCCGTGCGCCGTGGCCAGCCCGCCGCGCCGGTCGAGCAACTCGAAAGCCGGCATCACCTCGGCCACGGCCGGGCGCACGGCGTCGGCCGTCCAGTCCGCCTGCCCGGCCAGATCGGCCCCGAGCCGCACCGCGATTTCACATTCGATGGCCGGCGACAGCCGCCCGTCGAGCCCCAGATTCCCCGGGTCGGATTGGATTTCGGCAGCAAAGATCCGGGCTGTGCCGGGCGCATCCACATGCTGTTTCGCCGCCTGCCCCGGCCCGTTCCACGCAATCTTGTATCCGCCGACCGGACCGCGCTGATGCGCCAGTTCTGCCGCCACGCGGTCCTGGATCTCGTAGGCCGCCGCCACATCGGCGATCGAGGCCGCGCGGTCGCGCACGGGTTCGCCGCCGGTGATCTCGCGCGCGATCTCCTCGGCCAGTGCAATCCGTTCACCCATCGGCGCTCTCGGCCTCCACTTTCAGGCGGGTCTCGTAGGCTTGCGAGATATGCAGGCGCGCGGCCTCGTCGGCCGTCGGCCCGTCCCGCGCCTCGATTGCGGCGACGATGGCTTCATGCTCGTCGAGCGCGGTCATATCCCGCCCTTCGGCGGCAAAGGATGTCGTGGCGAGCAGCGCCATCGACCTGTGCACCATGTCGAGTTGCTGGATCAGGTAGCGGTTGTGGCTCGCCATGTGCAACTGCCGGTGGAACCGCTTGTTCGCCCTCGACAGCGCCTCGGGCTTGCCCATCAGCTGCCGGTCGCGCTGGACCATATCCTTCAGGATGCGGATTTCCTCCGGCGCGGCATGCTGTGCGGCGAGCCGTGCCGCCAGCCCTTCCAGTTCCGAGCGGACGACATAAAGCTCGCCCAGCTGATCATGATCGAGCGATGCCACCACAAGACTGCGCCCGTCGCGCGCCAGAACGCCCTGCGTCTCCAGCCGTTGCAACGCCTCGCGGATCGGTGTGCGCGACACGCCGAACCGGTCGGCCAGTTCGCTTTCCACCAGCCTGTCACCGGGGCGGTAATCGCCCTGATCGATCGCATCGAGCACAAGCTCGTAGGCATCGCGATGGGCGCCCGTTTCTGAAGCCATGCGCCTGTCATCCCCTTGTTGTCGTTCCGTCACCTTATCGCCGCCCGCGCGCGAGGTCGACAGTGCATGCGACCGTATACGGACCTGTGGCCAACCGGTCCCGATCACACCTGTCACGGGCACCCCTTGCCCTGCCCGACCGTGCGGATTAAGGCTCGCCCATGGTCAAAGAGAATTTCTCCCATGTCGATGTCTGGGTCTTCGACCTCGACAACACGCTCTATCCGGCCGAGGCCAACCTATTCGCGCAGATCGAGGTCCTGATGGCGGGATTCGTGATGCGGGAACTGGGGCTCGACCGGACCGAGGCCGACGCGCTGCGCCGCGACTACTGGCACAATCACGGCACCACACTGGCCGGGCTGATGGACCGGCACGGGATCGACCCGGATCCCTATCTGCACGAGGTGCACGAGATCGACCTGAGCGGACTGGCAAAGGACGCAAAGCTCCATGCCGCGATTGCAGCACTTCCGGGGCGCAGGATCGTCTACACGAACGGGTCGCGCCGCCACGGCGAACGGGTGACAGATGCGCTCGGCCTCAACGGGCTGTTCGACGCGATCTACGGGATCGAGGATGCGGATTACCGCCCCAAACCCGAAGCCGCGGCCTTCGACCGGATTTTTGTCCGCGACGGGCTCGACCCGAAGTGTGGCGCGATGTTCGAGGATGATCCGCGCAACCTTGCCGTGCCACATGCGCGCGGCATGCGGACGGTGCTGGTTGGCGATACGGGCGACGCGCCGCATATCCACCACCGGACGGAGCGCCTGCGGGACTTCTTGACGCAACTGGGCTGACGGGCTTTGCACCTCGGCGGCGGACCTTCTAGGCTCGACCCATGACAGCGCAACATACCGATATTCTCGTGGCCGGCGGCGGTGTCGCGGGCCTGATCGCCACCATCACGCTGGCACGGACCGGCGCGCAGGTCACCTGCGTCGATCCGGTCCCGCCGGTGACGGACATCGCCGCCGAAGGCGCCGACTTGCGCAGCACCGCCTTCCTGCAGCCCTCGGTGGCGCTCCTGCGGTCGGCCGGTCTCTGGGACCGGCTTGCCCCGCATGCGCAACCGCTCGAGACCATGCGCATAGCAGATGCGGGCGGACCGGTTTGCGCCGTGCGCGAGCTGGCCGATTTCCGCGCCAGCGAACTGGGGCACGAGGCCTTCGGCTACAACCTGCCCAACTGGCTCTTGCGGCGCGAGTTCATGGCCGTGATCGGGGACATGGCGGGCGTCGATTTCGTCGCGCCTTGCAAGGTGGAGCGCATCACGCCGCGCACCAGCGGCCCGATCGTGCATCTCGATGACGGCCGCGCGCTGCGGCCGGAACTTCTGGTCGCAGCCGACGGGCGCGGCAGCCTGATCCGCAGGAGCCTCGGCATCGGGGTCAAAACCCGGACCTTCGGGCAGAAGGCGCTGGTCTTCAACGTGTCCCACCCCCGCCCGCACGAAAATGTCTCGACCGAGATCCACCGCGCCGGCGGGCCCTTCACGCTTGTGCCCCTGCCGGACGACAGCGATGGCACGCACCGTTCGGCGGTCGTCTGGATGGATCGCGGGCCGGAGATCCAGCGGCTGGCCGCGCTCGACACGGCGGCGTTCGAGGCGGCGCTGAACGAACGCGCCTGCGATATGCTGGGCCACCTGACCGTCATCAGCCGCAAGGTGGCCTGGCCGATCATCGCGCAGACGGCCGAGCGGATGACCGGCCCCGCAACCGTGCTGATGGCCGAGGCCGCGCATGTGGTGCCGCCCATCGGCGCGCAGGGGCTGAACATGAGCCTCGCCGATTTGTCCGCGCTCCGCGACATGGTGATCCGGGCCCGCACGGACGGTCGCCCGCTCGGTGATCCGGTCCTGCTTGCGGAGTATGAGAAGACCCGCGCGCGTGATGTGGCCCTGCGGACGACCGGCGTCGATCTGCTCAACAGCGCATCGATCATGTCGGCCCCCGCCCTGCGCGACCTGCGGCGGCAGGGCCTGCGGGCGCTCTCCGGCATGGCGCCGGTGCGCAAGCTCGCCATGCAGGCCGGTCTGGGCATGGGGCGCGGCGACGGCGCCTGAAGGCGGCCGCTGTCAGACGAGACCCGGCGCGTCCTTTTCCACGCTCAGGAGCACGTTCGATTCCACGTCGCCCACGCCCGGCAGTGTCATGATACGACGACGCAGGATGCGCTCGAAATCGGCCAGATCGCGGGCTACGACCCGCAGCCGGTAATCATAGACGCCGAGCACATGCTGCACGATCTGCACTTCCGGAATGGCGGCCACGGCGCGCTCGAAATCCTCCAGCGAGACACGCCCACGGGCGGCGAGTTTCACGCCGAGAAACACGGTCACGCCGAAGCCGAGCTTTTCGCGGTCGAGCACCAGCCGGCGCCCGAGGATGACGCCCGCCGCTTCGAGCCGCTTGATCCGCCGCCAGGCGGCGGGCTGGCTCAGGCCGACGCGACGGCCCACCGCACCTGCTGCAAGCGACCCGTCGCGCAAGAGTTCGCGCAGGATCTTGCGGTCCGTCTCGTCCAGATCGATGCGCGCCCCGTCGTCGCTCATATCGGCAGGCTTTCGCTGTGCTTCAGTTCGGAAACGAGCATCAGCGCCTCGATATCGAGGATGTGCGGCAGGGTCAGGATGCGGTCCTTGTAGATCTCCTGATAGTGGGCAAGATCGCGCGCGCGGATGTCCATCCGGATGTCGACCCGCCCGAGCAGCGTTTCCAGCCGCGTCACTTCCGGCACGTCGCGGGCGGCGCGGATGAAACTGTCGAACGCATTTGTCTCCGTCTTGTCGAGGGTGATGCGCAGATAGACCTCCACCTCATAGCCGAGCGCGCGCCAGTTGATGACCGTTTCGCGCCCGCGGATGATGCCGGCGGCCTCCATCCGTTCGATCCGCCGCCAGCAGGCGCCCGCCGACAGACCGACTTCCTCGGCCAACCGGGCGGTGCTCAGGTCCGGATCATCCTGCAGGATGCGCAGGAGTTTCCTGTCCATGTCGTCGACGGCGTGCATGATATTTCCGAAATCTTGGCTCAACACGAATTGGAATTTCCAGATATCGCGAATTTCCTGCAGATCAAAGGCGAAAATTCTCCGCAGACCGCTATTGTGACCGTCAGAGATACATCAATGGAAGGACAACGCCCATGCGCGTTTATTACGATCGCGATTGCGACATCAACCTGATCAAGGACAAGAAGGTCGCCATCCTCGGCTATGGCTCGCAGGGTCACGCCCATGCGCTGAACCTGCGCGACAGCGGTGCGAAGAACCTTGTCGTTGCCCTGCGCGAGGGCTCGCCCTCGGCGGCCAAGGCCGAAGCCGAAGGGCTGCAGGTCATGGGCATTGCCGAAGCCGCGGCCTGGTGCGACCTGATCATGTTCACCATGCCCGATGAACTTCAGGCCGAAACCTACAAGAAATATGTCCACGACAATCTGCGCGAAGGCTCCGCCATCGCCTTTGCCCACGGGCTCAACGTCCATTTCGGCCTGATCGAGCCGAAGCCCGGCATCGACGTGCTGATGATGGCACCCAAGGGCCCCGGCCACACGGTGCGCGGCGAATTCGTCAAGGGCGGCGGCGTCCCCTGCCTCGTGGCTGTCGACAATGACGCGACCGGCAAGGCGATGGAAATCGGCCTCTCCTACTGTTCCGCCATCGGCGGCGGCCGTTCGGGCATCATCGAGACCAATTTCCGCCAGGAATGCGAAACCGACCTGTTCGGCGAGCAGGCCGTGCTCTGCGGTGGCCTCGTGGAACTGATCCGCATGGGCTTCGAGACGCTGGTCGAGGCCGGCTACGAGCCGGAAATGGCCTATTTCGAATGTCTGCACGAGGTGAAGCTGATCGTCGACCTGATCTACGAGGGCGGCATCGCGAACATGAACTACTCCATCTCCAACACCGCGGAATATGGCGAATATGTCTCCGGCCCGCGGATCCTGCCCTATGAGGAAACCAAGAAACGCATGAAGGAGGTCCTGACCGACATCCAGACCGGCAAGTTCGTGCGCGACTTCATGCAGGAAAATGCCGTCGGCCAGCCCTTCTTCAAGGCGACCCGCCGGATCAACGACGAACATCAGATCGAGCAGGTTGGCGAGAAGCTCCGCGCGATGATGCCCTGGATCTCGGCCGGCAAGCTGGTGGACCAGTCCAAGAACTGATCTGCCGGATTTACCGGATGACTGGGGCCGGCCCTGCGCCGGCCCCTTTTTCATGCCTGATCGACAGGCCGCACCGTCAAAAATGATCGGACCGCGCTGACGCTGCGTAATCCAAAGCGACAGCAACAGGGAGATCAAGCATGTCAGACTTCACCATGTCCCGCCGGACGCTCCTGTCGGGCGTGGCGCTCGCCGGTGCCGCGAGCCTCGCCCCCGCCCTGCCCGCCCAAGCAGCGGCCGAGATGCAGGGGCTTTCCGTTCCCTCCGTCTACCGCTTCAAGATGGGCGATTTCGAGATCACGACGATCCGCGATGGCGGCGTGGCGCTCGACGGCCCGCACCCGATCTTCGGACAGAATGTCGACGCCTCCGAGGTGCAAGCGCTGGCGGAAGAGAATTTCCTGCCGCCAACCCGCATGGAAATCGGCTTCACCGTCACGCTGGTGAACACCGGGGCGGAGCTGGTGCTCTTTGACACCGGCAATGGCGACACGGGCCGCCGTCCGGCGGCGGGCCTGCTGCTCGACCATCTGGCCGCGGCGGGCATCAGCCCCGAGGATATCGACATTGTCGTCATCACACATTTCCACGGCGACCATATTGGCGGCCTGACCGAAGGCGGCAGTCCGGCCTTCCCGAACGCCCGCTATGTGACCGGCGCGACCGAATATGATTTCTGGACCGGAGACGCGGCTGCAGGCAACGACGCGCTCGCCAATTCCGTCAAGCTGGTGCAGGCCAAGGTCGTGCCGATGGCCGAGAAGATGACCTTCGTCGCGCCCGGGGATGCCGTCGTCTCGGGCATCGAGGCGGTGAACGCCTTCGGCCACACGCCCGGTCACATGGCCTACCGGATCGAGAGCGGCGGGCAGAACCTGATCCTGACCGCCGACACGGTGAACCATTTCGTCGTGTCGCTGCAGCGCCCCGACTGGCACGTCCGGTTCGACATGGACAAGGAGGCAGCGGCCAACACGCGGCGCGAGCTGCTGGGCATGATCGCCTCGGAACGCCTGCCCTTCATCGGCTACCACATGCCGGCACCGGCGCTGGGATATCTGGAACCCTATGACGGGTCGTTCCGCTACGTCGCGGCCAGCTACCAGTTCCACGTCTGACAGTCCCGGATCAGGCCCCAACGCCCGCCGCAGTTGCAGCGGGCGTTTTCCGTTCGACAACCCTCGACGGGTTCGCTAGAAGGGCGCCAACAGGCATCGCCCGCGGGTGGTGCGCACAGGCTATGGAAGATACGGCGAACCCATGGAAAACGTTGTCTTGGTCATTCACCTTCTGCTTGCGCTGGCGCTGATCGGCACCGTGCTTCTGCAACGGTCCGAAGGCGGTGGCCTCGGCATCGGTGGCGGCGGCGGTGGCGGCGGCCTGATGAGCGGCCGTGCGGCGGCAACTGCGCTGACCAAGCTGACATGGATCCTTGCCGTGGCGTTCCTCGTCACCTCGCTGACGCTGACGATCTTCTCGGCCCGCAATGCCAACACCGGTTCGGTCATCGACCGGGTCGAGGTGACCGAGGGTGACGATAACCTTGCACCGCCGGCCCCGGCCGGTCTCGAAGGGTCGCTTCTGCCGCCGAGCGCGGATGACGCGCCGGCCACGCCGCCGGCAGCCGACTGACCCGGCACGCTCTACCCCGCGCCGCCGCTTGCGGCGCGGTCAATTCCGGACATCACGAGAGCACGCGCGCCTGACCTTGTCGGTCAGGGTCGAATCCTGTATGCGTTGAGTCCCGTGATGCATCGTCGCGCGGTCCCTCGGGGCCGGACCAGATAACCAGACAATCACGGGGGCCATACAGGCATGGCACGTTACATTTTCATTACCGGTGGCGTTGTGTCCTCGCTTGGCAAAGGCCTTGCGTCGGCGGCACTCGGCGCGCTCCTGCAGGCGCGCGGCTATTCGGTCCGGCTGCGCAAGCTCGATCCCTATCTCAACGTCGATCCCGGCACCATGTCGCCCTTCGAGCATGGCGAGGTGTTCGTGACCGATGACGGGGCGGAAACCGACCTCGACCTCGGCCATTACGAACGGTTCACCGGCGTTGCCGCCCGCAAGACAGACAGCGTGTCGTCGGGCCGGATCTATTCCACCGTGCTGGAGAAGGAACGCCGCGGCGAATATCTGGGCAAGACCATTCAGGTCATTCCCCACGTTACCAACGAAATCAAGGACTTCCTCGACATTGGTGACGACGAGGTGGATTTCATGCTCTGCGAGATCGGCGGCACGGTCGGCGATATCGAGGGCCTGCCCTTCTTCGAGGCCATCCGCCAGTTCGCGCAGGACCGTCCGCGCGGCCAGTGCATATTCATGCATCTGACGCTGCTGCCCTATATCGCGGCCTCGGGCGAGTTGAAAACCAAGCCGACCCAGCATTCCGTCAAGGAGTTGCGCTCGATCGGGCTGGCGCCGGATGTACTGGTCTGCCGCTCCGAGGGACCGATCCCGAAGAAGGAACGCGACAAGCTGGCGCTCTTCTGCAACGTGCGGCCCGACAGTGTGATCGCCGCGCAGGACCTGAAGTCGATCTACGAGGCGCCGCTTGCATATCACCGCGAAGGGCTCGACCAGGCGGTGCTCGACGCGTTCGGCATCGCGCCTGCGCCGAAACCGGACCTGACTACTTGGGCCGACGTGGCCGACCGGGTCTACAATCCCGAAGGCGAGGTGCGGGTCGCCATCGTCGGGAAATACACCCAGTTGGAAGATGCGTACAAATCCATCGCCGAGGCGCTCACCCATGGCGGGATGAAGAACCGCGTCAAGGTCCGCGCCGAATGGATCGACAGCGAAGTGTTCGACCGGTCGGAAGATATTGCCGCCCATCTGGAAGGGTTCAACGCGATCCTCGTGCCCGGCGGCTTCGGCGAACGCGGCACCGAAGGCAAGATCAAGGCCGCGCAATATGCGCGTGAAAAGAAAATCCCCTATCTGGGTATCTGCCTTGGCATGCAGATGGCCGTCATCGAGGCGGCGCGCAACCTCGCCGGCCTCAGCGATGCCGGCTCGGAGGAATTCGACCATGAGGCAGGCGAGAAGCGGTTCACACCGGTCGTCTACCACCTGAAGGAATGGGTCGAGGGCAACCGGACGATCCAGCGCGATGCCGATGACGACAAGGGCGGCACGATGCGGCTCGGCGCCTATGACGCCGTGCTGAAGGAGGGCTCGAAAGTCGCGGAGATCTACGGCCGCACGGATATTTCGGAGCGCCACCGCCACCGCTACGAGGTCGATATCAAATATCGCGACAAGCTGGAGGGCTGCGGCCTCGACTTTTCCGGCCTCTCGCCCGACGGGCGCCTGCCGGAGATCGTCGAGTACAAGGACCACCCCTGGTTCATCGGCGTCCAGTTTCACCCCGAATTGAAGTCGAAACCGTTTGACCCGCACCCGCTCTTTGCCGACTTTGTGCGAGCGGCTGTCGAACAGTCGCGGCTCGTCTGAACCACGGAGCGGCACACGAGATGATCGAATCCCTACTCTCCCGCCTGTTTGGCGACCCCTCGACCGAAACCATGCCGGCAGAAGATTGCCGGCTGGCGCTGGCCGCGCTTCTTGTGCGGGCCGCGCGGGCGGATGATGATTATGCGCTGGTGGAGGCCGAGACGATCGACCGCGTGCTGGCCGAACGCTACGGGCTCGACGCGGCCGCCGCCGCCGCCCTGCGGGCGGAGGCCGAGGAAGCCGAGGCCAAGGCGCCCGATACGGTGCGCTTCACGCGCGTCATCAAGGATGCCGTGCCCTATGAGGAACGCGACAAGGTGGCCGAGGCGCTCTGGCGCGTGGTTCTGGCCGATGACAGCCGCGGATCGGATGAAAACGGGTTCCTGCGGCTTGTGGTCAGCCTGATCGGCGTGTCCGATGTGGACAGCGGACTGGCGCGCCAGCGCGCGATGCAATCGGACTGACGGTCCACCGGACCGCCTGTTGAAAAAGCCGCCCCCGGGGCGGCTTTTGTCATTTCAGTGATCGAGCGCGCCGAAGAGCGGCGCCAGCGGTTCCTCGAACTTCCGCCAGGCTTCGACCGAGCTTTGGTAGATCGGCTGGCGGGCCTGCGTCACCGATGCGGTGCGGATCGCGCGCTTGGATTTGTAGAATTCCAGGCAGGCATCGTCCCATTCGAGCCCGAGATGCGCGATGAGCGCTCGGGCTTCCGCCTCCGGATTGGCGGTCAGCTTGGCATATTCAATGTCGTAGACGTGATCGGGCAGAACCGATTTCCAATGCTGCATCAATTGGTTGTACGCGTTTCTATATGCTGCAAGGTCGCCCATGTCGTTGGAGTAGCCCATGCCCGGTGCAGCGAAATTGTTCTTGTAGATCGACAGGACATTGTCCCGCGCGTCGCGCACGCAATGGACGATTTTCGCATCCGGCAACACCGCGCGGATGAACCCGATATACTGGAAATTGGCCGGCATCTTGTCGGTTACGCGGGCCGCGCCGCCGCCTACCTCGCGCAGCGCCTCGCGGATCATGTCGCCGGTCTCGGCACATTTCTGCTGCAGGTCGGGAATATCCGCAAAACTCTCCGCCGCGCCATAGGTGCGGATGAAGCGCACGAACTGGCGCGACACGAAGCGCTGCTCGCCCGCACCCGCCACCTCCGGATGGCTGGAGATGATCTGCTCCACCAGTGTGGTGCCCGAGCGCGGCATGCCGACCACAAAGATCGGCAGGTCCGGCTTGCCGGTCGGTGCCGGCAAGCCAGCGAGGAATTTCGCATCGAAATCCTGCGCCATCCGGCCGAAATCGTTCAGCGCGGCGGAAACGTCGAAAGCGAGGTTTTCCCGCTGCAGGTCGTTGCCGCGCTTGTACCAGCGCGCGGCCTCTTCGGCATTGCCCAGATCCTCGTGGATCTTGCCGAGCGCAAAGGCGACGGACTGGTTGTCCTCTCCGTCTCCGGCCATGGCCTCGGCCGCTTTCGTGGCCAGTTCGATGACCGCGTCACCCTCCTTGACCTTGCGCGAGCGGGCCAGCGCCGCATAGGCAAATCCGGCCTTCGGGTTCAATTCGATCGCGCGCATCAGGCTATCTCGGCCCTCGTCGATCCGCCCCGTGGTGATGAGCATGTCGCCGCGATGGGCGTGCAACTCGCCCCGCTTGGGATGCTCCGCAATCAGCGCGTCGAGGAGCTCCAGCGCCTCTGGCGTGCGCTCCGCCCGGTCAAGCGCGCGCGCCAGCCACAGGCGCGCTTCCCGATCGCCGGGCTTCAGCCGGTCGGCATTGGCAAAGGCCTGCACTGCTTCGGGCTCCCGCCCCCAGCGGAAAAGCGCAAGGCCGAGCTTGAAATGCCCCTCGGGATCGGCGGGCCGGATTTTCGTGGCCTGCAGATAGAAACCGAAAGCGGGTTCATAGAGCCGCCCGGTCAGGCAGATGTCACCCCTCAGGACATAGACCGCGAAGCCGCCAGGGAATTTCTTCTGCAGCTCGATCAGCTCCTGCTCGGCTTCCTCCAGTTCGCCCGCCTCGATCTTCCGCGCAATCGGCATCCAGAGCTTCGGATTGGGCTGCGCGGTCTTGCGCAGTTCCTTGATCTGCGCGCCCAGTTGCAGCGCGCCGGGATGGTTCGGAACAGCCGCCAGCACCGAGCCGACGATATTCTCCGCACGGGTCAGGCGGCCGGACTTGGCTTCGCGGATGGCAAGGTCGAGCGACTGGGGAATGGTGAGCTTCTGCGACACGGGGCGGGCGCCTTCCTTTCTTGTGATGCGAGCAGATAGCGCCAAACGGCGGCCCGGGTCCAGCCCCGACCCGACGGTCGGGCGAACGGCTGTGTATCCCCGCGCCTGTCAGTCCGCGCTTGCACCGCCCGATGCCGGCACCTCGGCCAGATAGGCGGCGATCGCCTGAACGTCGGCTTCAGGCAAGGCGGCCATGTTCTTCACGACCTCGACCATTTCACCGCCGACGCTGTCGAACTCCGGCGTGAAGCCCGTCGTCAGGTAGCCTGCGATATCCGCGACCGACCAGTCGCCGATCCCGTCCGGCCCAGGTGTGATGTCGGGAATGCGCCCCTCGCCCGAGGGGTTGGCCGCGCCGGCCAGCCAGTTGCCAAGCGCGAGCCCACCGGTCAGCCCGCGCGGCGTATGGCACTCGCCGCAATGGCCACCGCCTTCGACGAGAACCTGCCCGGCCTGCGCCTCGGCGGACAGGCTCTCGGGCGGCAGGACCGGACCATCCTTCAGATGCAGCCGTTTCCACAGGCCGAGCCCGCGCCGGATCGTGAAGGGAAAGGGCAGGTCATGGCCCACGCTCGGCGTCGCGTCCGGCGGCAAGGTGCCGAGATAGGCGTGGAGGTCGACAATGTCCCCCAAGTCCATCCGCCGGTAGGATGTGTAGGGAAAGGCGGGGTAGAAATGCGTGCCCTCGGGGCTTGTGCCGAACTGCATCGCGTTGACGAGGTCTTCCGCCGTCCAACCCCCGATCCCGTGCTCCGGATCGCTGGAGATGTTGGGCGCGACGAAGGTCCCGAAGGGCGAGGCCAGACGCCGCCCGCCTGCGAGCACAAGACGGGCTTCTCCCTCAGCCTCCGGCGCGGCATGGCAGGAAGCACACCCGCCCAAATGGAAGATCCGCTCGCCGCGCGCTGCATCGCCGGCCAGACCGGCCAGCACATCCGGATCAATCCGTTCCGGACGGGTCAGCACCCAGAAGAGAGCCAGGCCGGCCAGACCCAAAAGGGCCAAAATTCCCAGAAAACGCAGCATGTTGACCCCGATCAATCTATGGTTGATTTAAATTCGCCTAAAAGTTTACCCACCTTTAACACCCCCTGCCCCAGCCTCATGGACCGGTAATCAGTCGCTCGGGGGATGGTAGGCAATGCTGAAGGTCACGCCAATAGGTTCGTGCCGGGTCGCCAATCCGCTGCGGCGCGGCGCGGCGGCGGGCGGCTACCGGCTCGAGACGAGCGGCATTTACGGCTACACCCACAGTGCGGCCGAGGCGGTGCAGCAGGTGCGCTACCTGACCGGCGCGTTTGACCCGCCGGACCGGCTGCGCCCGCTCATCATGCCCAACAGCGGCCCTGACCATTCGGGCGGCGACGGCCTGCTGGCAGATGTCTATGTGGTCGAGTTGAGCTCGGCCAAGACGATCCGCGTCGGCGATGCGGTGATCCAGCTCAACTACCTGTCCCGCCACGTGCCGGAGGTCTTTTCCGACCGGGCACGCGGCGCGGCTTTCTGGCGGCTCTGCCGGTCGGAGGATGCGGACCTGCGCGCAGAACGCCTGGCAGAGATGCCCGCCTACCGCGCGCTCGACGCGGACCGGCAGGCGCTCCTGCGCGCGATCCGGCTGGAACTGGCCAGCCCCGCACGGCTGGCGGCGGATATCGGCTGGCTCATGCGCACCCTGCCGCGGGTCCTGTTCGTCACCCATGTCGATGCACGGCTGCCGGACGGATCGCCGATCCCGTCGCGGCACGCCTATATCGAGATGGTCTCCGGCGTTCTGCGCGCCCTCGGGGCGGATTTTTCCGACCCGACCGATGCGGTTGACCGCTACGGCCAGAGCCGCGCCATGCAAAGCGAGGGCGGCAGCCTGACGCACTACACGCCCGCGTTCGAGGAGGTGCTGGCCGCAGAATGGACCGAGCGCCACCTGACCGCCCCGCGGCGGATGGCGGTCTGACCCATGGCCGATCTGCTCGCCCCTTTCCTGACCCGACCGTTGCAGGCGGAACGGCCGGCGGCGTCCATCGACCCCGACCGGATCGAAGAAGCCTCGAAACTCCTGCTCGGCGGCACGCCGGATGCGGCGCAGGCGCGGGCCCGCATCGAGCAGGCCGAAGCGCTCCTGCGCCTCGCACCACAGAACGAGATGGCGCAGGAAACCCTGTTGCGACTCTGGGAGGCCTCGCGCCGGAAGGCGGATATGGCGGACAGCTGGCAGGCCTTCTCCGACCGCTTCCCCCGCAACCGGACCGGCCTGCGCATGGCGCTCCGCTGGATGCGGCGCGCCGGGCGCCTGTCGGACGCCCGGACGCTGGCGGACCGCCACGCGGGCAACCCAGCCCTGATGGCCGACCTGCTGGTGGAACTTGGCGACCGGGACGGCGCGGTGGCCGCCGCGCGCGACGCGCTGGCGTGCAGCCGCAAACCTGTCCGGAGCCGGCAGATCCTTGCGCGCCACCTGCTTGCCGCCGGACGGATCGCGGAGGCGCGGGCCGAGGCGCGGCATCTGGAAACAGCCCGACTGTCGCCGACCGGGCGCAAGCTTCTGGATGATATCGGTGCCGCGGCGCGCGCGCTCGACACGCTCGACCGCCGCCGCGCGGAGACGCGCAATGCCCAGCCCTCCGCCCGTGCGCTGCACGCCGCGCTCGATCTCTTTGCGCAGCGCCGTCCGCGTCTCGTCTCCGGCGACGGTCCGGTCACATTCGTCACCGGCTCGCTCGCGGCGGGCGGCGCCGAGCGCCAATGCTCCATGATCGCAGCTGCCCTGCAGGAGCGCCGCCGCGCGCGCGGCTCCGGGCCCGTCGACATGGTCGTGACCGACGCGTCGAGCAGCAGCGACCGCGGCCATTTCCGGCCGGTTCTCGATGCGGCGGAGGTGCCGCTCACGGACCTCTCACGGACGCCCGACTGCGCGATGGAAGGCGACAGCCAGCTTGGGCGGCTCGTTCCCTTGTTGCCCGCGCAGGCGCAGGTGGGGCTCCTGCGGCTCCTGCCCCATCTGCGCCAGCGCCAGCCCGACACGGTATACATCTGGCAGGATGGCGCGGTCCTGATGGCGGCGCTGGCGGCGCTCGTCGCCGGCGTGCCGCGCATCCTCATCAGCCTGCGGGGTCTGCCGCCCAACCTGCGGACCGACCGCGACCGCGCGGAATATCACGACATGTATCGCGCGCTGGCAACCATTCCCGGTGTCACGCTCACTGCCAACAGCCGGCCGGCCGCGGATGCCTATCGCGACTGGCTCGGCCTGCCTGCGGACGGATGCCGCTACCTGCCCAATGCCGTGGCCCCCCTGCCGGCGGAGGCCCCGCTCGATCAGGCGCGGCTCTGGAAGGGGTTTGCCGACCGCCTCGGCCCCGATCCGGCGGTCCTTGGCGGGATCTTCCGTTTCACCGCGAACAAGCGCCCGCAAGACTGGATTGCGGTCGCGGCCCGCGCGATGGCCGCGCACCCGGGGCTCGCCTGTATCCTCGTCGGTGACGGACCGGACCGCGCGGCCTGCGAAACGCTGGCTTCCGACCTCGGCATCCGCGAGCGGATCCTTTTCACCGGTGAAACCGCCCATGTCGGCTTCTGGCTCGGACGGATGGACCTTTTCATGCTTCTGTCGCGCTTCGAAGGGCTGCCAAACGTGCTAATCGAGGCGCAGATGGCGGGCCTGCCCGTCATCTCGACGCCTGCGGGTGGCGCGGCGGATACGTTCCTGCCGGGCCGCTCCGGCCTGCTGCTGCCTTCGGCCGACCCGTTCGATCCGGACGCGGCGACCATGGCCGTGCTGGATCTTCTGGGCAATCGGGCCCGCGCCGCCGCCATGGGTGCCACCGGGCGCACCTTTGCAGCAGAGCGGTTTGCCCTGCCGCGGATTCTCGATGCGACGGAGTTGCTTCTTGCCGGTCAGCCCCTGCCCGATATGGCCCCCGCCGTGCCCCCACAGGCGGCGGCACCGCCCGACCCCGGTCCGGCGGTGCCGCACCTGCCACCGGTGCAGGCGGCACGGAGCGGCGCATCGAGGCACCTGTCGTGAGCGCGCGCGCCGGCGAGCTGACCCGACGGCCGGGCGGCGGCGCCCTGCGTTGGGCCGCCGTGGTCGGGTTCATCGCCGAGCGCGAGGTCCGGCTGCGTCTCTCGCAGGGCATGGTCGGCTATGGCTGGACCTTTGTCGTGCCGCTCATCTGGATCGGCGGGCTGGTCCTGTCTTTCGACTATCTGGGGCGCGCACCGACGGTGCTGACCGACACGGCGAGTTTCGTGGCATCGGGCATGATCGGATATGTCGTGTTCCGCCAGACCGTGACGGCGATGACCCGCGCGCCCAGCCACCACCGCCATGTGCTGGGCTGGGAGGGTATTCGAGCGGGGGACATCTTCATCGCCGCCGCCCTGATCGAAGCGCTGAACGCGATGCTGCTTCTGGGTCTTATCCGCGGGCTGCTGGCGCTCTACGACCCGGCGAGCGCGCAGATTGCCGACGTGCTCGGCGCGCTGAACGGGCTCGGGCTGGCCTGGGCGCTTGGCACGGGCTTCGGCATCCTGGCCGCGCGCACCATGGGTTTGAGCGAATCCGCGCGGCGGCTCATCCCGCTCGCCCTGCGCCCGCTCTTCTGGATTTCCGGCATTTTCTTCACCGCGGCAGAACTGCCGGCGCGGCTGCTCGCACTCTTCATCTGGAACCCGCTCCTGCATGTGACGGAGGTGCTGCGCAGCGGCTATCTGGAACAGTATCAGACCGACATCGCCCGGCCGCTTTTCCCGCTCGGCGTTGCAGGTGCCTGTCTGCTCATCGCTGCCCTCCTGCCCGCGCCGGAGGACCGCTGATGCTCTGTTTCGACGCTGTCAGCTATATCGAGCGCAAGGGGCGGCGCTGCCGCGGCATCCTGAAAGATGTCAGCCTTCGGCTCGGGCCGCATGACCGGGTGGCGGTGCTGGGCGACGGGCGGTCGGGCAAATCGACATTGATCCGGCTCGCGTCCGGCGCGCTTGCGCCGACCTCGGGTTGCGTGCGGCGGCTCTGCCCGATCTCCCCGCCGCTCGGTGCAAGCGGGCAGTTCCACACGAGCCTGTCCGGCGCGGCCAATGTGACCCTGCTCGCGCGGCTCGCCGATGTGCCGGCCGGGCCGGTGCGCGCCTTCTGCCGCGAGGTGGCCGATCTGGGCGCACGGTTCGACGCGCCGATGTCGGGCTACACAAACGGCATGCGCGCGCGGCTCGGCTTTGCCCTGAGCTACGCGATGCCGTCCCAGATCCTGCTCGCAGACGAGATGGTCGGCACCGGCGACACGGCCCATCGCGCGCTGTGCGATGCGCTACTCGACCGCGCGCTGGAGACGAGCGGCCTTCTGCTGGTGACCCGGAACGCGCGGCTGGTCGACCGGTTCGGATGCCGGCCCTTTGCGCTTGTCCGCGGCCATCTGCTGCCCTGCCGGTCGAGCGCGGAGGCCGAACGCCTCGTCGCCGCGGCGCGCGTCGAGCCGCACAATCAGACGGAGGCTGCGGCATGAGCCTCGACCTCGACCACCGCGACGACGATCGGGCACGCCGCGCCGAGGAAGCCCGCCAGCGCCGGCAGGCGGAACTGGACGCACAGGCCGAGGCCGAGCGCGCGGCATTGGAGACCCGCCTGCCGGACGCCGGCGCGCTCGACGCTATGGCCGCCCGCTGGGCCGCCGACGGGCGCCGGCGGACACGGCGCGGGGCGCTTGCCTTTGCCCTTCTCGTGCTCCTGCCGGCTATCGCGCTCGCCCTCGGTGCACAGATGCTTCTGCCGCCGCGATATGATGCCGAAGCGCAATTCTCGATCCTCGTCTCGGGCGGCACGGTCGATGCTTCGAACCGCGCAATCCTGAGCCGCGAGGATCTCAGCCCGTCTGCGCAGGCGGCGCAGCTTGTGCGGGCCTATATCCTGTCGGCGGAAATGATGGCGCTTCTGGCCGACGATGCGACAGCTGCGCCTTCGGCCGGCCCCCTGGCCGGCCTCTTGGCCCGCCTCGATCCGCGCAGCGACCTCCAACGGCACCGTGACCGTGTGCGCGTCAAGGTGGACATCCAGAGCGGGCTTTCCACCCTCACGATCGAAGGTCTGTCGCCCTTGGCCGCCGAAGCCGCCGCAGAGCATGTGCTGGATGCGGCGCGGGACCGGATCGAGGCAGAAGCACGGTCGATCAACCGGACGCGGATCGCGCGTCTCGAACAGGTGGAACGTCGCGCGGCAGCAGCCGAAGCAGAATCCGTTGCCCGGCTGCGTGCGCTCCAGCGGCAAACAGGCGATGTCGACCCGCGCGAACGGGCACGCCTGACCTACGGCTATCTTGCGGAACTGGAGGCGGCCCGCGACAGGCTCGGCCGGTCGAGCCATGCCAGCTGGACAGAGGGCGGCCTGTCCCCCGCAACGCTGGGCGACCTGGAACAGGCGGACCTGCTCGACGCCCAGATCGCCCGCGCCGAAGCCGCGCTGGCCGGATCACCCGACATGACGGGCTCCACCGGCGCGCGCATCCTGGCCTTCGACACGGCCGAAGCCCGTCTGGCCGCCGCGCGCGACGCGCGCCGGGCGGCCGGGACCGCGCTGCAGGCCGCGCGCACGAGCATCGCGCTCGACCCGACGGTCCTGCGCATCCTGGCCCCGCCCTTCGCCGGAAATGCCCCAGCCGCGCCCGCGCCGTTTCGGATATTCCTTCTCGCCACGGCTTTGCTGGCGACGGTTTTCGCCGTGCTGCACCTGCTGAAACGCAGCCTCAGCCACCATGGCAGCTATTGAACGCAGGGGGACCGTCACATGGCCTATGACAATCCGGTGGATGAGCGGATCGCGGTGATCGGGCTCGGTTATGTCGGCCTGCCGGTGGCGGTTGCCCTGTCCGAGCAGTTTGCGGATGTGCGCGGCTTCGACACCAACCGGGCGCGGGTCGAGGCGCTCCGCTCCGGCGAGGACGAGACCGGCGAGGTGGCGCCGGACCGGCTCGCAACCACCCGCCTGCACCTGTCGGACGCGCCGGATGCGCTGGACGGGTGTTCCTTTTTCGTCGTGACCGTGCCCACACCCATCGACCGCGCCCGTCGGCCCGATTTCTCGCCGCTCCAGTCGGCCTGCGCGCTCATCGGCCCCTATCTGCGCCCCGGTGCGGTCGTGGTTTTCGAGAGCACCGTCTATCCCGGCGCCACGGAAAACCTGTGCGGCCCGTGGCTTGAAGCGGCATCGGGCCTGATCGCAGGCGTCGATTTCACGCTCGGCTACTCGCCAGAGCGGATCAATCCCGGCGACCGGGCCCGGGGCCTCGCGCAGATCACCAAGGTGCTTTCGGCGCAGGACAGCCCCTCGCTGGCCCGGATGGCTGCTGTCTACGGCCCGATCATCGAGGCCGGGCTCCATGCCGCGCCCTCGATCATGGTGGCCGAGGCGGCAAAGGTGATCGAGAACACCCAGCGCGACCTCAATATCGCGCTGATGAACGAATGCGCGCTCATCTTCGACCGGCTCGGCATCCGCAGCGCGGACGTTCTGGCCGCCGCGCGGACCAAATGGAATTTCCTCGACTTCCGGCCGGGGCTGGTCGGCGGCCATTGCATCGGGGTCGACCCCTACTATCTGACCGCCCGGGCCGAGGAACTGGGCTATCACCCGCAGGTCATCCTGTCGGGGCGCCGCGTCAATGACCGGATGGGGCGCTTCGTGGCCGAAAAGGCCGTGCGCCTGCTGGCCCGCCTTGCCCGCAGCCCGTCGGAGGCCAAGGTCGGCATCCTCGGCCTGACCTTCAAGGAAAACGTGCCCGACCTGCGCAATTCCAAAGTGTTCGACATGATCGAGGAACTGGAAGCCTATGGCATCCGGCCCCGCGTCCATGACCCGCATGCCGGGTCCGAGGCCGTGCGCCGCCATTCCAACCGCCTCAATTGGTGCGACTATGAGGAGATGCGGGACCTCGACCTCGCGATCCTTGCGGTGCCCCATGCGCGCTATCTGGACCATCAGCGCCCGCCCTGGGCGCTGGTGGCCAAAGACGGGGCGATGATCGACGTGCGGGCCGTGCTCGACCCGTCACAGGCCGGCGGGCGGCTCTACTGGTCGCTCTAGATCGCCGCAACCGCAGGATAGAGCGCGCGATAGCGCAGATGTACCGCGGCGAACGCGTCGCGCAGGGATGCTTCGGGCGCGATCCGGCGCGCAACGGCGGGCGGGCGGCATACGGCGGTCGGTTCCAGCCCTTCGGCCGCGATCAGCCCCAGCCGCGCAGCCCCGAAGGCGGCGCCGAAATCCCCGTCCGCCGGCACTTCGACCGGCAGGTCGAGCACGGTGGCGATCAGCTTCAGCCAATAGTCCGACCTGGCCCCGCCGCCGACCGCGCTCACCGCCGCTGGCGCCGCACCGGCGCTGCGCAGCGCATCGAGATTGTCGCGCAGCGCGAAGCCGACCCCTTCGAGCACGGCGCGGGTCAGCGCCGCCTGATCGGCCCCGTGGGACAATCCGGCAAAGAGCCCGCGGACCTTTGCATCATTGTGCGGTGTGCGCTCGCCGGACAGGTATGGCAGGAAGGTCACGTCACCGGGGGCCTGCAACCGGTCGCCCAAGGCTCCGGTCAGGTCCGCCGCCGACCGTCCGGCAATGCCCGCATACCAGTTGAGCGCGTCGGTGGCCGACAGGATCACACCCATCTGGTGCCACAGGCCCGGCAGCGCGTGGCAAAAGGCATGTACGGCGCTGTCGGGATTGGGCGAGTAGCTGGCATTGCTGACAAAGAGCACGCCCGACGTGCCGAGCGAGACGAAGGCCGCATCGGGCGACACGGTCCCCATGCCAATGGCCGAGGCCGCATTGTCCCCCGCACCGCCGGCCACGACGACACCGCGATCCAGTCCCAGTTCGTCGGCCACCACGTCGCGCAACTGGCCCGACACATCGGACCCTTCGACGAGCCGCGGCATATGGTCGACCGACAGGTCGGTCGCGCCAAGGAGCGCGTCCGACCATTGCCGACGGCCCGTATCGAGCCATGAGGTGCCGGCGGCATCGGACATTTCCGACACATGTTCACCGGTCAACCAGAGACGAAGATAGTCCTTCGGCAACAATACTTTGGCGACTCTTTTGAAGATTTCGGGTTCATTGTCGCGGACCCAGGCAAGCTTCGGCGCCGTAAACCCCGGAAAGACGATATTGCCAGTGAGCGCCCGGAACTGCGGGTCCGCATCGAGCGCCGCGGCCTGGTCCGCGCTGCGCGTGTCGTTCCACAGGATACAGGGGCGGAGCACCTCGTCGGATGCATCGAGCAACGTCGCGCCGTGCATCTGGCCGGAAAACCCGATACCCTTGACCGCGCCGAGCGCCAGCGGGTGCACCTCGCGCAGTTCCGCAAGCGCCGCCTTGGTCGCGCTGATCCAGTCCGCCGGTTCCTGTTCGGACCAGCCATCATGCGGGCGCGACACGGTCAGCGGCGCCGTGGCCGAGCCGATCACCGTCTGCATCGCATCGATCAGCAGCGCCTTGACGCCCGAAGTGCCCAGATCCAGTCCCAGATACATCTGTTTCGTCCCCTGTTGAAAAACCGGCCGCGGTCAGGTGCCGGGCGTATAAGTGAAAGTCGGAAACCGCGCCGGACGCCCCTGCCCCGAAATGTCGAAAGCCGCCATGCCGACAAAAGCTCCGGTGAAATTCGCATGCGCCCCGCGCCCGGCCTCGTCGGAGATGAGCGACGCGTCGAGCACCGGCCCGATATCCTGCCAGTCGTCGGGTCCCTGCGCCCATGAAAATTGCGCGCGGTCGCGATCGACCGACAGGCGCAGGCGCACCGGTCCGTCACCGATCGGCACCGGCGCCGGCAGCGGATGGTCCAGATGCGGGTCCGGCCAGCGCCCCGGGCAGGTCATCAGCGTCAGGCAGCGGCCGATCCCCTCTTCCCGCGTCACCGCAAGGAAGAAGAACTTATGCGTGTTGTAATAGTGGGTCAGCCCCGCCGCCTGCTGATAGCTCTCCGGCGCGAAGGACAGCTCGGTCTCGGCGGTGAAGGTGAAATCGGTCTGCCGCCGCGCGACCAGCGCTTGCTCGAACCATGAGCCGATGCTCTCCCGCCCGAAAAGGGTCAGCCCGTCCGATCCGGTCGCGAAAATCCGGTCGGGCGCGGGCGTCCGCAGCCACTGGAAGTCGAGCGGCAGACCGCCGTCGAACCGGTAGGTCGCCGCCTCCGGCGCAGCGCGGCTGGCCTGCGGGTCGGGTGCGGCTTCCCGAAGCGCGGGCTGGTCGCGCCCGTCCGACAGGCGCAGCCAGCCATCCGCGCCCCATTCGCAGGCCACGATGCCGGTTTCGCGACCCAGCGGGCAGCGCCCGCGTGTCGACAGCGGCCGCCCGCACAGGAATGTGTGATAGGTCCGCCCGTCCGGCGTCTCGACCATCTGGCCGTGCCCGGTGCGTTGCAGGGGCGCCTCGGGCGCATGGTCGGCGGTCATCAGATGCCCGTCCGGATGCGGGTCGTACGGCCCCCAGATGTCAAGCGACCGCGCCATCGTCACCGCATGTTCCCAACTCGTCCCGCCCTCGGCCACGGTCAGGTAATACCAGCCGTCGCGTTTGAAGAGATGCGGCCCTTCCGTCAGGCCGCGCGGCGTGCCGTCAAAGATATTGCGCACCGGACCGACCAGCTCGCCCGCCGCCGCGTCATATTCCTGCAAGAGGATTCCGTCGAACGCCGGATTGACCGGGTTGGCGCCCTTCGGTCTATGGTTCCAGCGCATGTTGGCAAAATATTTGCGCCCGTCATCATCGTGGAAAAGCGTCGGGTCGAAGCCGCTGCTGTTCACATAGACGGGGTCCGACCATGGCCCGTCGATCGACGGCGCGGTGACGATGTAGTTATGCGCGTCCTTGAAGGACCCGTCATAGCGTTTCACATCCGTGTAGACGAGCCAGAACAGCCCGTCCGCATGGGACAGGCAGGGCGCCCAGATGCCGCAACTGTCGGGATTGCCACGCATGTCGAGTTGCGTGGCCCGGCTGAGCGGCCGGGTCACGAGCCGCCAGTTCACCAGATCGGTCGAATGATGGATCTGCACGCCGGGATACCATTCGAAGGTCGATGTCGCGATATAGTAATCCCCGCCCACCCGGCAGATGGACGGGTCCGGATTGAAGCCGGGCAGGATCGGGTTTTCGATCATCGGACCCTCAGCTGTCGGACGATTTGGCCCAGAGGTTGATATCCTCCTCGCGGGCATAGAGGTCGATCTCGTCCAGCTCTTCCTGCGTGAAGTCGAGATTGTTCACCGCACCCACGCAATCCGTCACCTGCCCGGGCCGGCTGGCCCCGATGAGCGCCGAGGTCACGCGTCCGCCGCGCAGCACCCAGGCCAAAGCCATCTGCGCCAGCGTCTGGCCGCGCCGCTCCGCAATCGCGTTGAGGCTGCGGATATGGTTGATCGCACCCTCGCTCAGCATGTTGGGCGACAGGGATTTGCCCTGCGCCGCGCGGCTGTCCTCGGGGATGCCGTTGAGATACTTGCCCGTCAACATGCCCTGGGCAAGCGGTGTGAACACGATCGAGCCCATGCCCAGATCGTCGAGCGCGTCCAACAGACCGTCGCGCTCCACCCAGCGGTTCAGCATCGAGTAGCTCGGCTGGTGGATCAGGCAGGGCGTGCCCAGATCCTTCAGGATCGCATGCGCCTCGCGCGTGCGCTCGGCGCTGTAGGACGAGATGCCTGCATAGAGCGCCCGGCCCGACCGGACGATATGGTCGAGCGCCATCATCGTCTCTTCGAGCGGCGTATCGGGATCGAACCGGTGCGAATAGAAGATGTCGACATAGTCGAGCCCCATCCGTTTGAGGCTCTGGTCGCAAGACGCGATCAGATATTTCCGGCTGCCGAACTCGCCGTAGGGCCCGTCCCACATATGGTAGCCGGCCTTGGACGAGACGATGATCTCGTCCCGGTACGGGGCGAGATCTTCGGCCAGAATGCGCCCGAAGGCGGTTTCCGCAGACCCGGCAGGTGGCCCGTAATTGTTGGCCAGATCGAAATGGGTGATCCCGTTGTCGAAGGCCGTCCGGCAGATCGCCTGTTTGGTCTCGTGCGGTGTGTCGTCACCGAAATTGTGCCACAGGCCGAGCGAGATGGCGGGCAGTTTCAGCCCGCTCCGCCCGCAACGGTTGTAGCGCATCGTGTCATAACGGTTTTCGGCGGCGGTCCAGGTCATCAGATCCTCATTTGAGCAGCGCCTGCGCCTGTTCGATCGACAGGGCTTCGGGGCGCGAACAGGTGGTGGAGAGGGTGACGAAGGCGCCCGTCTCTCCGGATTTCAGGATCGACAGCATAACATCCACACCGTGGAGTGCACGCTCAAGTGCACAGCGGAAGTCTCGGTCCTCAAGGATCGCCGCGGCCATGTCCGCCAGACCGGCGGAACGGTGGTTGGCCATCATGCCCTGACTGTGCTGCTGGTTGGGGATGCCGAACGGATGGTCCCAGAGCGGTACGGGCGCAATCTCGCCGTCGCGACCGGCCATCTCGACCGTCCCGCCAAAGAAATTCGGGTCGGGCAGAAAGAGCGAGCCTTCGGTGCCGTAAAGCTCCATATGGCCGTGACGGTGCGCCCAGACATCCCAGCTCGACGACAGGGTGATCGCCGCGCCGGACTTGAAGGACAGGAGCGCATGAATGTCCGTCGGCGTCTTGACCGCGATCTCCTCGCCATTGCGCGGTTCGCTGGAAATTGTGCGTGTCGGCGTCGCCATGCCGGTCAGCGCGGCGACCCGTTCTACCGGACCCAGCAGGTTGATGAGATTGGCGATGTAATAGGGGCCGAGATCGAGCACAGGCCCGCCGCCCGGCAGGAAGAAAAAGTCCGGATTCGGATGCCAGTGCTCCATGCCGTGGTTCATCACATGGGCGGTGCCGGAGGTGACAGATCCGATCGCCCCGTCATCGATGAGCTTGCGCGCCATCTGGTGCGAGCCGCCGAGGAACGTGTCGGGCGCACAGCCAACCTTCAGGCCCTTCGCATCGGCGAGGCCGCGCAGGGTCTCGCCCTCCTCCAGCGACAGGACAAGCGGCTTTTCCGAATAGACATGCTTGCCGGCCTCCAGAATGGCCTTGGAGACCGCGAAATGCGCGTCCGGAATCGTCAGGTTGACGATGATGTCGATATCATCGGCGGCCAGCAGGTCTTCGACGCTCATCGCCCGCAGACCGAATGCGTCTGCCTGGGCCTGCGCCGCATCGGGGTTCATGTCCGCGCAGGCCCGCATCTCGATGCCTTTGAACAGCGGCGCGAACTTGAAATAGGTGGTGGAGATATTGCCGCATCCGATGATGCCGACGCCAAGAATACGGGTCATGGTCTGTCCTTCCAGAAAGGGTGGCTGCGCCCGGACCGCGCAGGCCGGGCGCAAGATGGTCGGGGCGCTTCAGAGCGCCTTCATATGGTCGAGCGACCGGCGGGCAAAACGCGACGCGTCGCTCGGATTGTCATGCTCCATGACAAAAAGCGTGGCCTTGGTGGATTTGAGCGCCGCCATCAGGCCCGCCCAGTCGAGCACGCCTTCGCCCACATCGGCCCAGCCATCCTCGTCGGCCTTCTCGCCTTCCGGCGCGATATCCTTCACATGGGCGGCGGTGATCCGGTCGGCATATTTGGCGATCCAGGGCAGCGGATCGGCGCCGGCCCGGGCAATCCAGGCGATATCGGCCTCCCATTCGAGTTCCGGTCCGCCTTCAAGGATCAGGTCCTGCGGAATCGATCCATCCTCGAGCGGCACGAACTCGAAATCATGATTGTGCCAGCCGAAGCCGAGGCCCGCGGCCCGCAAGGGCGCGCCGGCTTCCTGCAGCCGCGCGCCGAACGCCCGCCAGCCCGCCGCATCTGTCGGACGCTCCTCTGCCACCAGATAGGGCACGAACACTTTGCGTATGCCGAGCGTCTTGCACGTGTCGATC
Organism: Oceanomicrobium pacificus; assembly: GCF_009833495.1. Taxonomy (GTDB): domain Bacteria; phylum Pseudomonadota; class Alphaproteobacteria; order Rhodobacterales; family Rhodobacteraceae; genus Oceanomicrobium; species Oceanomicrobium pacificus. The sequence continues at coordinate 937,229 of NZ_WUWG01000003.1, forward strand.
ACGCCCTGCGGATCACCCTCGACCATGTCGAGACCGAAATGGCCCGACGCCATCTCCAGCCCGGCATCCTTCAGATGCTGTGCCAGCAGGTCGGCCTCGGTCAGGTCGGCATAGAGCCCGCCATAGCCCTCCACCTGTGCGTAGCCCAGATGGCCGAGCATCCGCAGCGTGTCGGCCAGCGTCGGGAAGTTGCGGGAGGAATAGAGCTGATAGGAATAGTCTGTCATGGAAATTCTCCTTCGTGGCGCGGCCGGTCAGGCCAGCCAGCGGTCATAGTCGGACACGAGCAGGTGCACAGGTGCCTCGTCATCCTCGATGTCGGAAAAGCGGCCGATCGGCTCGCGGAAGATATTGTCGGTCAGGTCGTCATTGACGGTGGAGACCTCTCCGATGAGCACATCCCCGCCCTCGCCCCAGAAGGCGTGCCAGTCGCCGGGATGGAGGGTCACGCTCTCGCCGGGTGCGAGCGCCAGATGTTCGCCGCCCTTCAGCGTGCGCAATCGCCCGTCGGTGGCCACGGTCACATCCGCATCCGGGTCGATCTGGCCGTCGGGACCAGAGGCGAACAGTTCGATCACCAGCGTCGCGCCGCCACGGTTGATGATGTCTTCGGACTTGATGTGATGCGTGTGCATGGGCGAGATCTGCCGGTCGCGGCTGATCATGATCTTCTCCGCATAGAGCATCCCCCGCCCGCGGCTCAGATCCTCCGCCTGCCCGTTGCGGGTGGTGAAGAGGAACAGCCCCAGATCGGCGAAGTTGCCCTTGCCGTAATCGGTGATGTCCCAGCCGAGCCGGTTTTCGCGGATGCTTGGCGAATGGCTGTCGACCGCCGCTTTCAACTGCGCCGGATCATGGTAGGCAAAGGGCGGCAGAATGAATCCGAACGACCGGATGAACTTGTCACTTTCACGAATGATTTCATTGACTTCAGAACGTTTCATCAAGCGATCTCCTGTTCTGTCTGGCAGGTCGCGGAATAGAGCGACCGGATGGTCGGCACGGGGGCATCACCCGCCGCGGACGGTGCGAAATGCACGGTCACGGGGCGGTCGGGCAGAAGCGTGAGCATATTGTCGGACAGACGCCCGGCCTGCCCCGGCTCGATGGCGACGAAGAAAGCGGGACGCGCGGCTGTCAGCGTAATCGCCCAGCCATCGCCGTCGGCCGCGACATCGGTCCGGATGTCCGGATCAGGCAGATCATAGCCCTTGAAGGGGCGCGGCGCCTCGACCACCAGACGTTCGGGCGCGTGGGCCGAGGTGACGCGTGCCACCAGAACCTCGTCGGACCCCAACGCATCCGCCGGCACATGGCCAATCTCGTCGGCGCGATCGGTCGGCACGGTTGCCGTCAGCATGGCCAGACTGCGCATCCCGCCCGACATGGACAGCGCAAAAACCTCCACGCTGATCTCGGCCGGTGCGGGCAGATCGCTGACCGCGACGACGCGATAGCGCCCGTCCTCGGGCAACACCACAGCCGTCAGCGGCGCATAGAAATGCCGCGCGGCGTGGTGCAGGAGCTTCCACCCCCCGCCATGGTCGAGACTGGCCCAGCTCGCCACCGGCCAGGTGTCGTTGAGCTGCCAATAGAGCGTGCCCATGCAATGGGGCTTGAGCGCCCGCCAGCCGTCGACGGCCGTGCGGATCGCCTCGGCCTGCTGAACCTGGCTGACATAGACGAAATCGTCGAACCGCGTAGGGAACCGGAAATAGCGGAACATCGTCTCTGCGATCCGCGCATTGCCACCGGCATTCTTCTGGTGGCTCTCCAGAACCGGCGAGGCGATGTTGCGGTCGGCCGGCTCTGCGAAACGGCGCACCACATCCATGCTCGGGAAGGACTGGAAGCCGAATTCGGAACAGAAGCGCGGGCGGACGGCGCGATAGGCGTCGAAACTCTTGCCCTCATGCCAGACCGACCAGAAGTGCATGTCGCCCGAACTGTCATTGTGCCAGGCATCGCCGAAGGACAGGAGCCCCGGCGACGGGCTAGACGGCCACCAGATCGCATCGGGCGCGGTTTCTTTCAGGGCGGTTTCGATGGTGCGGTTGAGCCGGTCGTAAGAGACGAGATAGCGGTCGCGGTCCTTCAACGGCTCCTCGAACCATGTGAGCGCGCCGAGCAGTTCATTGTCGCCGCACCAGAGCGCGATTGAGGCCCGATGGTTGAGCCGCCCGACCTGATCGCGGACCTCCGCCGCCACCGATGCCAGAAATCCGTCGGTCGAGGGATAGAGCGAGCAGGCGAACATGAAATCCTGCCAGACCAGCAGGCCCCGTTCGTCGCAGGCATCGTAGAAGGTGTCCGACTCGTAGCGCCCGCCGCCCCAGACGCGGATCATGTTCATGTTGGCCGCGACCGCGCTGTCGAGCAGGTCGGCGATGCCCTCGGCCGTGATCCGGCCGGGCAAAGCATCCGCCGGGATCCAGTTCGCGCCCTTGCAGAATATTTCCCGCCCGTTGACCGACAGGGCGAAACGCGCGCCGACTGCATCGGGCGTGGTGATGAGCGTGATGTCCCGCAGGCCGATGCGGCGGCAGTCGCGCTCCTGCCCGACCGCGACCTCCAGCCCGTAAAGCGGCTGGTCGCCCTGCCCCGCCGGCCACCAGAGTGCGGGAGTGTCGACCTCCAGCACAAGGTCGAGCACCTGGACGCCACGGCGCAGGTCGGCCCGGCCTTCGATCTGCTGCTCCGTGCCATCGGGCGCGGCCAGCCTGCAGGACCAGTCCTGCACACCATCCGCATCGGCGGTCACGTGAACCGCAATATCGAGCCGCACGTCGCCATCCGCATGGGTCTGCACCGGCACGACACGGTCGATGGTCAGGCCGGTATCCTCGACCAGCCGCACATGCCCGTGAACGCCCAGGGGCGCGAGCGCGATGTTCCAGTCCCAGCCGAAATCGCACTGCACCTTGCGCAGCATGTTGCCATGCGGCAGCGGGTTGTTGTCGGTGCTGTAGGGCACCGGAAAGGGCAGGCTTTCGTAGCGGCGGCGGGCCTCGTCCAGACAGGCGTGGATCGTGATCTCGATCTCGTTCTCGCCCGGTTTCACGGCATGGCCCACAGCCAAGCGGTAGAGCCGGTGCTGGTTGTCGGCCTCCAGCACCATCTGCCCGTTGATCCGCACGGTCGCGACCGTGTCGAGTTCGGACAGTTCCAGCCACATCGGCCCGCTGCCGTCACAGGAAAAGCGCCGCGACAGCGTCCAGTCCCGGTCCGCGACCCAACGCACATCATATTCGTTCCGGCCTGCATAGGGCTCGGGGATCAGCCCCGCCGCGGTCAACGTGCTGTGCACGTCGCCCGGCAGGGACATGGTCAGGTCGAACTCGCCCTGCGCATCGCGCAGGGTCCAGGTGCCGGCTAGATTGATCATCGGGTCAGAGTCGCAATTCGGACTGCGTGTCGAAAATCGAGGATTTGGACAGATCGAAGCTGAGGCCGACGGTGCTGCCCGGCGCGTAATTCGCATCCGATGCGATCCGCACGGACAGTTTGTGCCCGTCCATGTCGAGCCAGAGCAGGCTGTCGGAGCCCATCGGCTCGTCCAGATCCACCGTAGCGGTGACATGGGCTGCCGGGTCTGCCGCATCCGTCACCACGATATGTTCGGGCCGGACGCCGAAGACCACCTTGCGGCCGGGCGCGAGCGGACCTTCGCCCTCATACCCGTCGAGCGGCACGGTGCGCGCGCCGACCTGCAGCGCGGTTGTGCCACCGGACTCCACCGTCTCGGCATCAAGGAAGCTCATCGACGGCGAGCCGATGAAACCGGCCACATAGAGGTTCGCGGGCTTGTTGTAGATCGTCTGCGGCGCGTCGAGCTGCTGGATGACGCCGCCGCGCATGATCGCGATCCGGTCCGCAAGCGTCAGCGCCTCGATCTGGTCATGGGTCACATAGACCATCGTGTTGGACAGTTTCTGATGCAGGCGCTTGATCTCCACCCGCAACTCGGAGCGCAGTTTCGCGTCGAGGTTCGAGAGCGGCTCGTCGAAGAGGAACACGTCCACGTCGCGCACGAGCGCCCGCCCGATGGCGACGCGCTGGCGCTGGCCGCCCGACAGGGCGGCGGGCTTGCGGTCGAGCAGGTTCTCGATCTGCAGGATGCCTGCGGCACGGTTCACCCGCTCCTCGATCTCTGCCTTCGGCAAGCGCTGGTTTTTCAGCCCGAAGGACAGGTTCCCGCGCACGCTCATCTGCGGATAGAGCGCATAGGACTGGAACACCATCCCGATGCCCCGCTCACTCGGCTCCGCCCAGGTGACGTTGCGCTCGTTGATGAAGATCTGCCCGCCGGTCACGTCGAGCAGCCCCGCGATACAGTTCAAGAGCGTGGACTTGCCGCAGCCCGAGGAGCCCAGCAGCACAAGGAATTCGCCCTGCCGGATGTCGAGGTTCAGGTTCTGCAGCACCTTGACCGATCCGAAGGCCAGATCGAGGTTGCGGATCGCGACCGAGGGCGTGTCCTCCGCCAGTGCGGGGGCGGCAACGGGTTCGGCCAGTTTTTCCGATGTAAGAGCCATGAGATTATCCTTTGACCGCGCCAGCGGCGATGCCGCGCACGAAGAGTTTGCCGGAGACGAAGTAGATCACGAGCGGCACGAGCCCGGTCAGCAATGTCGCGGCCATATTGACGTTATATTCCTTCACGCCCTGCACCGAGTTGACGATATTGTTGAGCTGCACCGTCATCGGGTAAGTGTCGGGCTTGGTGTAGATCACACCGAACAGGAAGTCGTTCCAGATGCCGGTCACCTGCAGGATGATGGCGACCACGAAGATCGGCAGACTCATCGGCAGCATGATGCGGAAATAGATCCCCCAGAAGCCGGCCCCGTCCACGCGGGCGGCCTTGAAGAGTTCCTCCGGCACGGATGTGAAATAGTTGCGGAAGAGCAGCGTCAGGATCGGCATGCCGAAGATCGTGTGCACGATCACCAGCCCCCAGATCGACCCCATCAGCCGGAAGTTGGTTCCGGTGACGGCAGAGATCCCCTCGCCCGCTTCACGCAGCAGGATCACGATCGGGTAGATCATCACCTGATAGGGAATGAAGGCACCGAAAATCAGGATCGTGAAGAAGACTTCCGATCCCTTGAACTTCCAGTTGGCGAGCGCATAGCCGTTCACACTGGCCACCGCGATCGACAGGATGACCGAGGGCACGAGGATCTGAACCGAGTTCCAGAAGCCGCGGCTCAGCCCGTCGCAATTAATGCCCGTGCAGGCCTCGGCCCAGGCTTTCACCCACGGCTCGAAAGTCACTTCAACGGGCGGCGCGAACACGTTGCCGAGCCGGATCTCCGGCATGCCTTTCAGCGAGGTCACGATCATCACGTAGAGCGGCAGCAGATAGTAGACCGCGACCACGAAGAGCGTGCCGTAGAGCATGATATTGGTGGGCGACAGGCGCCGTTTGGGTTTCGGTCCGTGCGGACCGGTATAGGTGGCGGTTGCGTCAGTCACGGCGCTTGCCTCCGAATTCGAGATAGGCCCAGGGGATGAGCACGATGAGAACGCTCAGGAGCATCATCGTGGAGGCGGCGAAGCCCTGCCCCAGATTCTGCGCCTGGAACATTTTTTCGATCACGTATTTCGCGGGCACTTCGGACGCGATGCCAGGCCCGCCGGACGTTTGCGCGACCACAAGGTCATAGACCTTGATGATGCCGCTCGCGATCAGCACAAGTGCGGTGACGAAGATCGGCCGCATCATCGGGATGATGACAAGGATGTAGGTCTTCCAGGCCGGAATCCCCTCCACCCGTGTGGCCTTCCAGATATCCTCGTCGATGCCGCGCAGGCCGGCGAGCATGATGATCATGATGAAGCCCGACCCTTGCCAGATACCGGCGATCAGGATGCCGTAGATGACGATGTCGGCATTGTTGAGCGGGTCGAAGGTGAAGCTTTCCCAGCCCCAGCGCTGCACCACGCCCTGAATGCCGAACTGCGGGTTCAGGATCCACTGCCAGACAAGGCCGGTCACGATGAAGCTGAGCGCGAACGGATAGAGGAAGATCGTGCGGAACACGGCCTCGCCTCGGATCTTGCGGTCCAGAAGCGCAGCCAGTGTGAAGCCGATCACGAGGCTCAGGATCAGCGAGCAGATCCCGTAAATCGCTAGATTCTCGATCGAAACCAGCCAGCGGCGCGTGTTCCACAACCGCTCATACTGGTCGAGCCCGACCCATTTGTCGGGCGCAGGCAGCAGCCGCGACTTGGTGAAACTGTGATAGATGGTCCAGGCGGTACAGCCTACGAAGATGAGAAGCGCGGTCGCCACCATCGGAATGGACGCGATCTTGGCGTTCAGATTCCGGAAGAGGCGGTTCGGGCGCTTGGCGGGTGCGCGTTCGGTCTGCGCCTCCGCTTCGGTGCTTTCGGCAACGGCCATTGTGAGTGTCTCCGGCAGGCGCGCCCGCGGGCGGGATCACGCTTGCACTGTCTGCCCCGCAAACGGGCGGGGACGGTCAGGCGGGAATGGGGCCCGGCCGGGTCAGGCCGGGCCCCGTGCGGTCCGATCAGTCGGCGTCGCCGATGATTTCAGCATAACGCGCCTGGGCGTCTTCAGCCGAATAGGACGGGTCGTTCCAGAACTCGACCATCAGGTCTTCGATCTGGCCCTGCGTGTCGGGGGTCAGCGCCATGTCGCCCGAGGGCATGATGTTGCCGGACGCGAGGATTTCGAGCCCTTTCTTCATGCAGTCGTTGGCGGCGGACAGGTCGATGTCGCCACGGATCGGCAGCGAGCCCTTCTTCAGGTTGAAGTTGACCTGGACTTCCGGCGACAGCAGGAGTGCAGCCAGTTCCTTCTGGGCGGCTTCAACTTCCGGATCGTCGATTTTCGGGAAGTAGAAGGCGTCACCGGCCGTGTCGAGGATCTCGTTCACGCCGAGGCCTGGCAGACAGGTATAGTCTTCACCGGCGACCTGCTCGGCCACCTGGAATTCACCCTGCGCCCAGTCACCCATGATCTGGGCGCCGGCCTGACCGGTGATGACGAGGTTGGTCGCCTGGTTCCAGTCCTGCACGTTGGAGTTGGCGGCAAATTCGCGCGCCTTGGCGGCAGCTTCGAAGACCTTGGCGTAAACCGGACCACCGGCCACTTCGGCATCCTTGTCGATGTTGACCGACTTCCAGGCGTCCACACCGGCAATCGCGATGGAGAGCACGCCGAAGGCGCCCGAGGACTGCCAGGGCTGCTGGCCCATGGCGAGCGGGATCTTGCCGGCTTCTTCAAGCGCGGGCGCAGCGGCCACGAACTCGTCCCAGTTGGACGGCACGTCGACGCCGGCATCGGCGAAGGCCTTGTGGCTCAGCCAGATCCACTGCCAGGAGTGGATGTTAACCGGCGCGCAATAGATGCGGCCGTCAAGGGTACAGGCGTCGAGCAGCGAGGACGGGTTGACGATGTCCTTCCAGCCTTCGGCCTCGGCCACGTCGGTCAGGTCGAGCAGCAGTCCTGCTTCGATCAGCTCCTCGGCCTGACGGCCATGGTTGAGCTGCGTCGCGCCCATCGGGTCACCGCCGAGGATCCGGCTGATGATGATCGGACGCGCCGTGCCGCCGGACCCGGCGATGGCGCCGTCGACCCAGTTATGCTCGGTGGCATCAAATGCTTTGGCGAATTCCGAAACCGCAGCGGCCTCACCGCCGGATGTCCACCAATGGGTGACTTCCAGGTCGACAGCCTGTGCCGACATCGGCACGAGTGCGGTTGCTGCAAATGCGGCAGCAAGCGAACGAAGTTTCATCTAGACCTCCCAATCTATATCGTTGTAGCCCGGAGGCTAGGCGAGCAGATTTCATAAAGCAAGAATTTGAATCGCCCGGATCGAAAAAATTTATTTGGCGCCTGAATTTTATGGAAAGTTTCGCGCCAGATTGTGCGCCGCAGCATTGGTCTATCGCATTTTTTCCTGTTTTTCATGAGGTTGACGGCGTAGTGTCGATTCGATTCCACACGCTGGCGGTCTGTCGGGATAGTCCGGCATCTTTGCCCCGGCAGCAGGATCGAGATTTTACTGTAACGTTACAGTAAACTGACAAATTTTGGTGAAAGCCGCCACGGGGGGATATGGCCACGATCGAGGGCAAGAGCGCAGGCGAGGCCGGCCGGAGCGGGGACGAACGCCCCACGCTCAAGACCATCGCCTACATGACCGGGCTCGGTGTCACCACCGTGTCCCGCGCGCTGCGTGATGCGCCCGATATCGGCCAGGCGACCAAGGAACGCGTGCGGCTCGTGGCCGACCAGATCGGTTACCGGCCGAACCGCGCCGGCGTCCGATTGCGCACCGGCAAGACCAATGTCATCTCGCTGACGCTCAGCATCGAAGAAGAGGTGATGGGCCTGACGCCTTCGCTTGTCTTCGGCCTGTCGGAGCGGTTGACGGACACGCCCTATCACCTCGTCGTCACGCCCTACTCGCTCTCCAACGATCCGCTGGATCCGGTCCGCTATGTTGTCGAAACCGGTGGCGCGGACGGGATCATCCTGTCACGCACCCAGCCCGACGACCCGCGCGTGCGCTACCTGATCGACCGAAAGTTCCCGTTCGTCACCCACGGGCGGACGGATATGGGCTTCGAACATGACTACTTTGATTTCGACAATGACGAATTCGGCTATCGCGCCGCCCAACACCTGATCGCCAAGGGCCGGAACCACCTCGCCCTTCTGCCCCCGCCGATGACGCTGACCTACGGGCATCACATGACCGCCGGTTTCTCCCGTGCGGTGGCCGAGGCCGACGTGCTCGACATTCCGATCCGCACCATCACGGTCGACGACCCCATGTCGGTGATCGAGGCCGAGATCACCCGGATGATGGCCGGACGCCACCGGCCCGACGGTCTGGTCTGCGGGTCGGGCGCAGCCACGATCGCGGCGACGGCGGGGATCGAGGCGGCGGGCCTGACGATCGGCAAGGATATCGACCTTGTCGGCAAGCAGTCGATCGACATTCTGGGGCGGTTCCGGCCTGCGATCAGCCGCTTCAACGAGGATGTGCGCGAAGCCGGGCGGCAACTGGCGGATGCGCTGGTGGCCCGGATTGCCGACCCCGATGCGCCGCCCCGCCAGAACCTCATGGCCGCGAGTTACGAGCCGGAAGTGTAAGGATCAGACGAGCTTGCGTTTCGGCAGCTTGAAGCTGAGCGCCAGCCCGATCAGTCCGAGCAGCGTCAGGAACCAGATCCCGGTCCGGAAGGCCTGCGTCCGCGCCTGTGCATAGCCCGACAGGATGTCCGACTGGGCTTCGGGCGCGATACCTGCTGCATCGAGCCCGGCCGTGATCTGCGCATCGGACACCAGTTCGACCGACTGTTCCAGCGTCGCGATCACCACCGATTGCTGCGCGGCATCGAGCCCCGGCAGCGCCATGATCTGTGACGAAAGCGCCGCGGTCAGACCCGCGATCATCATCGTGCCGACCAGTGCCACGCCGATCGCATTGCCAAGCTGCTCGAACGTGCCGTTCAGCCCCGACGCCTCCGCCGTCTGTTCGGGCGCGACCGAGGACAGGACAAGGTTCAGGATCTGGGAGGCGATCAGCCCGAGACCCGCACCAAAGACGACGCCGGTGGCCAGATCCTCTGGCTCCGCATCGGGGCGGATCGTGCCGCCGATGATGAGAAGCCCCAACACGGCCAGCACAAATCCCGCGCGGATGATCCGGTCGGCCGAGTAGCGCGACGACAGTCGGGCGCCGAGGATCGCGCAGACAAGCAGCGCGAGCGAGAAGGGAATGAGCGCCAGTCCGGTTTCCATCGCGCTGAAAGCGAAGGCCAGCTGGAACAGAAGCGGCATGGTGAACAGGAAGGCCGCCATGATCGCCATCTGGATGAATCGCGCGCTGATACCCGGCAGAAGCCCCGGCGCGGACAGGAGCGAGGGCCGGAACAGACCCGGCCGGCCGGCCGATTCGCGCCGCCGCTCCAGCGTGAAGAGCGCCACGAGCGATGCCAGCCCGATGGCCACCAGCACCGGCACGATGGACAGGCCGAACGGATTGATCGCCACGTCACCCAGCATGAAGGGCTGGCGCGCCATGACGAACCCGTATGTCTGGCCGAGCAACACCGCAAGAACGATGAGCGACCAGCCGCAGACCGACAGGATCGCGCCCGCAAAATCGAATGAGGGGCGGTCCTCGCGCTTTGCATCCGCGGCAATGGCGCGGCACAGGATCAGGACGAGGATGACGATCAGCACCTCGATCCGGAAGGCCCACCGCCATGTGTAATAGGTTGTCAGGAACCCGCCGACAATCGGCCCGACAGCCGCCCCCACCGCCGCCACGGCGGATATGATCCCGTAGGCGAAGGCCCGCTCGGCCCCGTCATAGGAATCCCGCAGGATCGTCTGGATATTGGGCATCATCAGCGCCGAGCCGATCCCCTCGATCACCGACCATCCGATGATCAGCATCCAGAGCGACTGGCTCGTCGAGGCCAGAAAGGTGCCGACCCCGAAAACGCAGACGCCGATCATGAAAACCCGCTTCTTTCCAAGTATATCCGCGAGCTTCCCGCCAATCAGCATGAAGGAGGCCATGACCAGCGCATAAAGCGCGATGGCCGCCTGAATCCCGCCGACCGTCGTGTCCAGATCGACGATCAGCGCCGAGATGGAGACATTCATCACCGTCGTATCGACAACGATGATGAAGGTGGACAGGGCCAGCGTGATCAGGACGATCCAGCGGGACATGGTGTGCCTCGGAGCGCCGGATCAGCGGCGCTCTTCCATCACTTTCTTGAACATGAACATCGGCAGGACGAGATGGGCGACCAGCGCCCCGAGCCAGACCAGAAGCGTTGCCGCGAGCCATGTCGTGATGCCGCCGATCTCCATGCCGGCGAGCACCGCGCCCGTGATCCCGAGCCCGACAAAGGTCGTGACAAGCGCCACACCGCCCTGCATGGCCGGCACATTCTTCAGCGACATCTTGGTCAGGAGCGGGCTGGCGATCACCTCGATCACAGTGAACAGCAGCACCGCGACCACGAACGAAACCGGATCGATGGTGAATTCGGGCAGGAACCAGACCGCCAGAAGCAGGCCAACGGCATTGCCGAGCGTGAACATCAGGGCGGAAACCAGCATGCGTATCATCTATCCCTCCAATGGTTCAGTAAACCGTCTGCCGTTCCGGCAGTTGGGATCATGTTCCGCGAAAAGCCCCGATTTTCAAAGCGCTATTTGCCGGACTGTCTTGCGCCGCCCTCGTCAGAGCCCCGCATTTGCGAACGCGCGGCGCATCTCATCGGTGCTGTTGTCCTTGGCAAAGAAGATCAGCACTTCACCCACCGTCACGCCGAAGCGGCTGACATAGGCCCGGTTGATGAGCCCGCCGGAGGGCTGAAGCCAGAGCCAGTCGTCAAATCCCACGCGCAGAGTCTCTCCGTCACCGACCGGCAGGTCGATCGTGTAGACCCAGTTGAACGTGTTGCCGGAAACCTCTCCGGTGGCCCCGCCCACGACGCCGTCCGCCTGCCCGACCCAGCGACCGTCCGGTGCGCGTTGCAGGCGCCAGATCCGTTTTTCCGTGCTGCCGTCATCATAAAGGAACGTCTCGTCGAGCGTGAGCGTCCGGCCATCCCAGTCGCCGTCGATGCGGACCTGAAAGCGGGCGCGGATCCTGCCGAGCCGGTCCTGGAACTGGCCCCAGGCCCAGGTCTGGCCCTCGAAATAGTCCACAAGATCGAACGCGGGGCGCACATCGCGCGAGGCCGTCAGGTCGGGCCGGCCACAAGCGGCCAGACCAAGCAGAAGCAACAGGGTCAGAATTCGGGCTGTCATCGCATCCTCCGCGCGCATCAAGGCAACTTTTTGTCGTCCAGAGGCGTTACGGCAGTGATGCGGCCACGGATCACCTGCCGGATTTTTTTGATCCAAACCTTGAACCGCGCCGAAACGATACCAAAGCGCCGCAGGGCCGGACGGCACCGGCGGCTTGAAGGAAGGCTCTCGTCAACAGGAGGCAAAAATGTGGGAGAGACTGGAAAACGCCCGTTACCGGAACACGCGCCAGGTCGCGCTTTTTGATCTGATGCTGGGCCAGATCGCGGATTTCATGTTCGGGACCGGCCAGCCGCAGATGCGGCCCGTGCCCGTGCGCCGCGACATGTCCATGCCCCCCCGCCGCCGCTGACAGCCACGCGCAGTCGGCGGACTGCTGACCCGCCCCGGACCGAAAGGAGACAAAGATGCGCATTCTGCACCTGACCGCCGCCCTGTCCCTGTCGCTTGCCAGCCTGACGGTTGCCCCGCAGGCCTCCGCCGAACCGGTGGTGACAAGCGGAAAACTGGGGCTGCAGGCCAGCCAGCCGCTCGGCCGGACCAATGTCAAATGGCTGATGTTCGACATTTACACAGCCGAGCTCTGGACCGACCGTCGCCAGCCCTTTGCGTGGAACCGCCCCTTTGCCCTGTCGCTCACCTACAAACGGGACTTTGACGCGGACGATCTGGCCCGCGCCTCGGTCGAGGAAATCGCCCGCATCGAAGGTAGCGCCCCTGCCGGACTGGAAAGCCGGTTGCGCAGCTGTTTTGCCGATGTGAACCCCGGCGACCGGATCACCGGGGTCGCGACCGGAAGCGACAAGGCGCTTTTCTTCGTCAATGGCCGCCAAAGCTGCGCGGTGAGTTATCCGCAGTTCACCAAACGCTTTTTCGGCATCTGGCTCGGACCGAATACCCGCGATCCGGGCGCCACGCGCCGGCTTCTCGGCAGCTGACGCCGTAAATCAGAGCTGGCCGCCCAACGCGGCCAGCGCCACGCCCCCCACAGCCCCCACAATCACCACCCGCAGGCTTGACTGGCCCCAGACGGCCAGCATCAGGAAACAGGTGGCCGCCAGCAGAAAATCGCCGCGCGACTGCACCCCCGCCGTGAACACCGGATCATAGAGCGCCGCGGCCAATATCCCGACCACTGCCGCATTGGTTCCCATCATCGCCGCCCGCATGCCGGTCCGCCCGCGCAACCCCTCCCAGAAGGGCAGAAGGGCGAGCAGGATCAGCATGCCGGGGAGGAATATGGCGACAAGCGCCAGCGCGGCGCCCGCCACCCCGTTCGGCGGCACGTCGCCCACAGCCCCCAGATAGGCGGCGAAGGTGAAAAGCGGCCCCGGCACCGCCTGCGCCGCGCCGTAGCCGGCAAGAAATGTCTCGGCGCTCATCCAGCCCTGTCCGACGGTCGCGGCCTCCAGGAGCGGCAACACCACATGCCCACCGCCGAAAACGAGCGCACCGGCCCGCACATAGGCGTCGGCCATGGCCCATCCCTGCCCCAGCCCCGTGACGAGCGGCAGTCCGGCAAGCAGAGCGAGGAAGAGCGCGCCGCACCCGAGCGCCAGTGGCACCGGCACGGCAATGCGCGGCGCGTGGCCCTGCGGCGCGTCCGCTGTGCAAAGCATCCATCCAAGGAGCGCCCCGCACAGGATTGCTGCCACCTGCCCTCCCGCCCCCGGCCAGACCGTGACGAGCGCCAGCGCGCCGAGCCCGACGGCCGCGCGCCGCGCATCGGGCGTCAGGGTCCGCGCCATGCCCCAGACGGCATGGGCGACGATGGCAACAGCCACGATCTTCAGCCCGTCGATGACGGCCATACCCAGCGGGCCGGGACCGGCGGCCACGCCCAGCGCAACCGCCAGAAGGATCAGGGCCGATGGCAGGGTGAAGGCCGTCCAGGCCGCAAGCGCCCCGCGCCAGCCCGCGCGCATCCAGCCGAGCGCAAAGCCCGCCTGACTGGAGGCCGGACCGGGCAGGAACTGGCAGAGCGCCACCAGATCGGCATAGGCCGCGTCGCTCAGCCAGTTGCGTTCCTTCACGAAAGCGGTGCGGAAATAGCCCAGATGCGCGATCGGACCGCCGAAACTCGTCAGCCCCAACCGCAGGAAAATGGCGAACACCTCGCCCGCACTGCCGCGGGCCGTTTCTGCCGCCGTGTCTGTCCCGTCCGCCTCTGCCATCTGCCCGCCTTCGTCGCCGGTTCCCGCCGCAGCCTAGCGCGCGCTGCTTCCACCGCAACCCCGCAGGCACCCCATGTTGCAGGCCACCCGCGACAGATTGATGACGGGCCGGCAGCAAACCCTGTTAAGGTGGCGCGACTCAGCTGCCTGTCCCTGCCCGCCCGCCCGGGCCGTGCGCCCAGCGCCGCTCTGGCCTCTAGATGAAGGAGACCTGACATGCTCAAGAACCCTGCCCGCTCTGCCGCCCTTATCCTCTCGCTTCTGGCCCCGTCCGGCCTTGCCGCGCAAACGGCGGAGAATGCGGCCGCCGCGGCCAATGCGAACAACCCGATTGCCAATACCGAGGCCGTCAATTTTCAGGACCAGTATTTCGGCAACCTGACGGGTGTGGAGCAGGAACTGAACCAGTTCTTCTTCCGCTACGCGGCCCCCTTCTCGGCCTTCGGCGGCGACTGGCTGGCGCGCTACACGTTTCCGGTCGTCACCGCGCCCGACGGGACGGGCGGCCTGACCACAGGCTTTGGCGACCTGAACGTGCTCGCCGCCTATCTGTTCGACACGGGCAACCCGGCCATCAGCTTCGGCATCGGCCCGCAGGTGACGGTGCCGTCGGCGTCGGAGGACCAGACCGGTTCCGGCAAATGGTCGGTCGGTCTTGCGAATGTGCTCTTCAACGCGACCAATCCGCGGTTCCAGTGGGGCTATCTGCTGACATGGCAAGCCAGCATCGCCGGGGATGACGACCGCAAGGATGTGAACCTCGGTGCCGCGCAGCCGTTCCTTTTCTACCAGCTCGGACAGGGCTGGTACCTGCGATCCTCGGCCATCGCCACCTATGACTTCACCAACGACAATTACACGCTGCCTGTGGGCCTTGGCGTCGGCAAGGTCATCAAGACGGACTTCGCGGTGGTGAATCTCTTTGCAGAGCCGCAATATTCGGTCGCCACCCGCGGCGACGGCCAGCCCGAATGGGGTGTGTTCGCGGGTCTGAACTTCCAGTTCTGAACAGACGGGTCATACCGAAACTGAAAAGGGCGGCACCTTGTGCCGCCCCTTCTTCTGTCCTACCGGCCGTTCGCGTCAGGACGGGTTGTACCAGATCGGCGAGGTATAGGCGCGCTCCTGCCCGACCAGCACCGCATCCTCGGGCAGTTCCGCGCCGAGCCGCAGCTTGTCGAAGAGCACCCAGCGCGGTGTCGGGATCTCGATCACGCGCGCATAGTAGAAGGCCTTCTGCGCCGGATCGAACTCCGGATCGGTCCAGACGGTCATCAGTTCCGACGCGCCGATCGTGTTGGTGTAGTTGGCCGCCTCGATATCCACCGTATTGCCGACCTCCGGCACCATCCCGTTCGCGTCCGGTTCGCGGTCGCCGGACCAAGCCACATCATAGACCTTCTCGTTCAGGGTGCCGTCCGCATCCATCCAGCCTTTCACGATCTGCGCCCGGTCGAGATTGGCGCCGAGCGGGTCGCGCAAGGCATAGAGCATGAAGGTCGGCGCATCCGATGTCGCCGGCCGCAGGTCGCCGCCCATCGGCACGCCCTTGCTGTAGCCGGTCACCGCCGGTGCGCGCGAGCGCAGGTCGTCATCCGTATAGTCCCAGCCACCGAAGAAGCGGACCCCGATCCGCGGGCCAGTGGTGCCATAGACCTCCTTGCGGGCCATGGCGTCGAAAATCGCCTCGCGCGTGTTCTCGGTCGCCCAGACGCCCGTATAGCCCGACGCCGACAACGACCAGCCCGGGAAGACGCCCAGTTCGGTTTCGGTGAACGGGTGGAAAGCCCGGGTGGCCGACGGCTCCGCGCTCGTCGCCTTGCCGAAATAATTGTCCTCATCCGCAGTGGCGAGCGACGTGTGGCTGTCGGTCGAGCCGATCATCCCGAACTTGTAGGGGTTGGTGCCGAGTTTTTCCTCCAGCATCAGGCCGTTTTTCAGCGCCTCGCGGGCATATTCGGTCGCCAGCATCGCATCGGTCTTGGCCTCGGTCAGGTCGAGGTTGCCCGCGTCCCACGTCTCGTAATCCGCAAACGGATCGTCGGGCGACAGTTTCGGGTGGGTCTCCCCGTCCCCCTTGATCTGCGTCACTTCGTAGAGCGGCTCCCACTTGTTGCGGGCCATCACATAGGTCTCGTCGATCTCGCGCCCGGTATATTGCGCATCGACCGGGAACATCAGCCCGTTGGACAGGTTGCCGTTATGCGCGATGGCGAGCGCGGTGCCGCCGGTCTTGCTCTCATAATCCTCCAGCCACTGGTAGAGGTCGAGCGGATCGGTCGATCCGAGCGGCGGCTGGGTGACCATCGGCACCACCTGTTCGGCCCGGCGCGCACTGTCGCGCAGGATCACGTTGCGGTGCAGGTTGTTGCCCTTGACGAGCGAGGTCCACTCATAGGCGATGAAGGCCGTGAACCGCCCCGGCTCGTTATAGCGTTCCGCCGCGTCGATCACATCGGCCCAGACCGTGTCATAGGCGGCCGAGCCCGGCGAATAGGCTTCCACCAGTTTCGGGTCGAGCGTGCCTTGCGAGAAATTGGTGATCAGGTCGAGCGCGGCATTGGCGGCCGCTTCCCCCCCTTGCTGCATCGCCTCGTACCAGCCGCGGCCCTGTTCGGTATCGGTGATCGCAGGCGCCCCGGCGCGCAGGTCGGTGGCAAAGCCCATCATGTCGGAATGGTCGGTCAGCGCCATGAAATCGAGCGGACGGGCCAGTTTGACCGGCAGGCCGGTGGCGGAGACAACCTCTTCTCCACGGGCAAAACGCCAGGCCTCGTCCAGACCGAGCGTGTTGCCGAACAGCCCCGCATCCGGCGACAGGGCCGTATGAAGATGCGTTTCCCCCCAGAAAACCTGCGTCGGAAAATGCCGCTCCGCATAGGGGGAGTAGGTTGCGCCCTTGTAAAGCCCTTCGAGACTTTCCATTGATGGCTTGAACTGGGCCATTGCGGGCGCTGCCACGATCAGGGCAGCCGACATCATCAGATAGCGCATTCTCAATCTCCCCGTTTTTCTCCGGTATCATCCAAACCGTGCGACCTCGGGCGAAGACTATCGCAAAAGCTGTTTTCAGGACAGGATTTATCCTTTCAGATGATCAAAGGACGGACTGCCGCCGCCGCGTGTCTCGTCCGGGCCGGACAGGACCGGCCCAAGATGCCACCGGAGGATGCAGATGCTTGAACAACAGGTGACACAAGAACCGCGCCGCCTGCCCGACGATAGCCGGATCTATCTGACCTATACCGGACTGGAGACGGATCTTATCTTCAACCGTGGCATAGACCTGCCTGAATTTGCGAGCTTTCCGCTTCTGGAACATGCGGACGGGCGGGCGCTGCTGGCGGCGGCCTTCCAAGACCAGATTGCGGTGGCCCGCGCGGGTGGCTGCGGCTGCATTCTGGAATCGACGACCTGGGTGGCGAACCGCGACCGCGCGGCGCCGCTCGGCTATGGTGCGGACCAGCTGGCGGAGGTGAACCGCCGGTCGATGGCCTTTCTGGCCGAGCAGCGGGACGCGGCCGGCTATGATCCGATCCTCCTCAGCGCGAATGTCGGGCCACGCGCGGATGCGTTTTCACCCGAAGTCACCATGACAGCGGACGAGGCCCGCGCCTATCACGCGGAACAGATCGGCTGGCTGGCCGAGACGGAGGTCGACTTCATCGCCGGCTACACGCTCGCCAATGTGCCCGAAGCGATCGGTCTGGCGCAGGCCGCAACCGACCATCATCTGTCCGTCGCCATCTCCTTCACGGTGGAGGTGGATGGCCGCCTGCCATCCGGCACCCCGTTCCCAGAGGCTCTGGCCGAAACCGATGCAACGACGGGCGGTGCGGTCGCCTATTACATGATCAACTGCGCCCATCCCGACCATATCGCCCGTGCGTTCGGTGATGCGGATGCGCACTGGTCGCCCCGCCTTCAGGGGCTTGTTGTAAACGCCTCGCGCTGCAGCCATGCGGAACTGGACGAAGCCACCGAACTCGACGCGGGCGACCCGCCCGAACTCGGGCGGGCGGTTGCTGCCCTGACACGGGCCCACACGCAGCTCAAGGTCATCGGCGGGTGCTGCGGCACAGACATGCGCCATTTGCGGGAGATAGTGCGCAACCTGTCGCCCGACTGACGAGCTGCAACTTGTGAATTCACAAGCGCCACGCAGCAAGGCACACTGGCAGGATGTTGTTTCGCGGTCTTCCCCTTGCCTTCGGGCTGCTCGCCGCTGCACCGGCGCTGGCCTGCGGGTTCCACAACTATGCGCCGCCACCATCGCTCGTCGACCGGCTGCAGACCAGCGACCGTATCATTCTCGCGCGCACGGCCCCGGATGACCCGTTCCGCTATGCAGCCCGGACCGCACTTCTCGGCCCGGTCGAGGGGTTCGAGAGCGACCAGCTAGTCGACAGCGTCACACGGCGCAAGCTCGCGGGCGATCCGGTGGCGCAGGTGCTTTTCGCGCGGGATGCCATCAACGGCAGCTGGCAGAAGCTTGCCTTTGTCGACCCGCAAATGGGCCAGCTTGTCGACACGGTGATGGACCGTCTCGACGATTGGCATGGCCCTGCCGGGGCGCCCGACAGGTTCGCCTTTTTCGCGGACCAACTGGGCAGCACCGATCCCGCCATTCACAAGATTGCCCTGCGCGAACTGGATCAGGCCGATTACGGGGTGCTGCGGTCGCTGGTGATCGACATTCCGCCCGCGCAGCTCATGCGGTCGCTCGACATCCTGCAGGAGGTCAACCTGAAGCCGATCCGGCTCCTTCTGCTCGGGCTGGTCGGGGACGGTGCCGCGCGCGACCGGCTTGAGGCCGGTACGCGCCAGTCGGCAGATATCAGCGGCCGGCTGCTTGGCGCCTATGCGACGGCCCTCATCGAGCTGGACGGCCCCTCCGCTGTGCGGCTGATCACGCGCGAAATCATGGGTGATCCGTCGCTCACCGATGCCAGTCGCGAGATGCTGGCCGAGGCTCTGGCGCTGCACAGCCTGTCGGGCGATCCCGACACACGCGCCGCGATCCTGTCCGAACTGGACGCGGCCCTGGCCTGGGACCCGACACTGGCGCCGAGCCTCGTGCGGCAGTTCTCCATGCGGCGCGACTGGACACTGGCGCCCGCGCTCGACCGGCTGACCCGGACGGGGGAAACAGGCGCGCTGTCAGCGGCCGACAGGCTGGCTGTCGCGGCCTACCTGTCCGGAAGCTCAACGGCGCCGGCCTCTGCAGGCAATTGACCGCTGACGGGCCGACAGCCCACCTTGAAGACCAGTCCCCGCCGCCGAATGCCAAGAAGGCGCTGTGTTTCAAGTGCTTGCGCATTGCCCCTGCCGCCCGCTCGAAATCTTTTCTGCTGCCCGTCAACTGAAACAGTCTTGACAGGACTGGTATACTAGTCTTCTACATTACCTCGCGAGCGCCACCTCCGGGGCCCTGGCGCACGGCGGAACCGGGTCACCGGCGCCGCAAACCGGCCAAGCGGCCGGACAGGAAAACGGTCCGGGAGGGACCGTCATGATAGATTAGGGAGACCATCATGAAACCGAACCTCAAAGCCAGTTTCGCAGGCGCCGTTGCAGCCATTGCGCTCATCGGATCGGCCGCCAACGCCGCCGAATGGCGCGGCTGGAACATCCATGTAGAGGGTTATCCGAACACCGTCGCGATGGACAAGTTCGCAGAGCTTGTGGAAGAGAAGACCGGCGGCGAAATCTCGCTCCAGATGTTCCACGGCGGCACGCTCGGCAGCCAGCCCGACGCCATCGAACAGGTCCGTCTCGGCGGTCTGGAGATCGGCAACTTCAACCTTGGCCCGATCGGTCCGATCGCGGCCGAAGCCAATGTCGTGTCCCTGCCCTTCATCTTCAAGGACGTGCCGCACATGTTCCGCGTGCTGAACGGCGAAGGCGGCGAGATGATCGCGAAAGGCATGGAAGCGAAGGGCCTGATCCCGCTGGCTTGGTATGATGCCGGTGCCCGCTCCTTCTACAACGGCGCCAAGCCGATCAACGCGCCCGAAGATGTTGCCGGCATGAAGGTGCGGGTGATGAACAACGACCTCTATTCCGGCATGATCGCGGAACTGGGTGGCAACCCGTCCCCGATGGCCTTCGCCGAGGTCTATCAGGCGCTGAAGACCGGCGTCGTGGACGGGGCCGAAAACAACTGGCCGTCCTACGAATCGACCGGCCATTTCGAGGTGGCGGGCTACTACTCGCTCAGCCAGCACCTGATCATTCCGGAATGCGTCTGCATCAATGCAGATGCCTATAACGCCCTGTCCGACGAGCAGAAGGCCGCCGTCAAGGAAGCCGCGATGGAATCGGCCGAACTGCAGCAGCAGCTGTGGGCCGAGCGGGAGGCCACCAGCCGCAAGATGGTCGAGGAAGCCGGCGTCGTGACCAACGAGATCGCCGACAAGGGCCCGTTCCAGGAGGCCATGGTCCCGGTCTACGAGGCCTATCTTGAAGCCAATGCAGACCTGCGCCCGCTGGTCGAACTGATCCAGGCGACCGAGTAACGTCCCGCCTGCAAGAACCGCCCCGGCAGCGCGTCTGCCGGGGCCGCTTCTGTCAAGGAACACCATCATGTCTGACCGCGAAACCGGCGTCGGGGCCCGTGACTTCATGACCCCTGTCGACAAGCTGCTCGACGCGATCGCCACGGCCTGCCGGGTGCTGACGGGCCTGTCGCTCGTCATCCTCACCGTCATTTTCGGCTGGCTGGTCTTCGGCCGCTACGTGCTGAACGCCACGCCAACATGGGTCGAGCAGGCCGCCCTCCTTCTGGTCATGACCATCGCCTTCATCGGCGCGGCGGTCGGTGTGCATGAAAATGCCCATCTCTCGGTCAGCGTCTTCCGCGGGCTGGTGCCGGCGCCTGTCCGCACGGCCTTCGTCATCGTGACCGATCTGGCCATGGCCGGCTTCGGCGGCTTGATGCTCGTCTATGGCGCGAAGCTGACGGCCTTCAAATGGGGGTCGATGATCCCGCTCATCCAGCTGCCCGAAGGGCTGCGCTCGCTGCCGCTGACCATCGGCGGCGGACTTATCCTGCTTTTCTCGCTCGCCCATCTCACGCGGCTGGCGCTGCGGCGCGACCTGCGCCGCGACACGATCGAATAAGGGACTATCATGGGGCTTCTCCTCCTTCTCGGCCTGTTCGCGCTTTGCGTCGCAATCGGCGTGCCGGTGGCCTTCGCGCTCGGCATCGCGGCCATTTCCGCCTTCGCCTTCGAGGGTCTGCCGCTGATGATCGGCTTCCAGCGGATCATCTCGGGCATCAATGTCTTCTCGCTCATGGCGATCCCCTTCTTCATCTTCGCGGGCGAATTGATGTTCCATGGCGGGATCGCCATGCGGCTGGTCCGCTTCGCCTCTGCCGCCGTCGGCGCGGTGCGCGGCGGCCTCGGGATCGTCAACGTCTTCTCCTCGATGCTCTTCGGCGGCATTTCGGGGTCGGCGGTGGCGGATATCTCCGCGCTCGGCTCGATCCTCGTCCCGGTGATGAAGGAAAAGGGCTATGACGCGGATTACGCGGTCAACGTGACCGTCACCTCCTCCATCGCGGGGATCATCATTCCGCCGAGCCACAACATGATCATCTTCGCCATTGCGGCGGGCGGCGGCATCTCGATCTCGAAACTTTTTCTCGCGGGCGTGGTGCCGGGCATGCTCATGTGCCTCTGCCTCGCCGTGGCGGCCTATCTGGTTGCCGTGAAACGCGGCTACAGCGCCGAGGCCTTCCCCGGCTGGTCGGCTCTGGCCTTTGCCTTCTTTGGCGCGATCCCGGGCCTGCTGACGGCGGTCATCATCGTGGGCGGGGTGCTGTCAGGCGTCTTCACGGTCACCGAATCCGGTGCGTTCGGCGCGATCTACGCCTTTCTGGTTACACTGCTCGTCTACCGCTCGATCACCTGGGAAAATTTCAAGATCGCCGTGCGCCAGTCGGTGCGCACCACCTCCATGGTGATGATTCTGATCGCCTGTGCGGGTGCGTTTGCCTACATGCTGACCTTCTACCGGGTGCCGGACAAGACGGTCGACCTGCTGACGGGCCTGACGGACAACCCGATCATGATCCTGCTGATGATCAACCTCGCGCTTCTGGTGCTGGGCATGATCATGGACATGGCCGCGCTCATCCTGATCTGCACGCCGATCTTCCTGCCGGTGGCCAACAGCCTCGGCGTCGATCCCTACCAGTTCGGAATGATCCTGCTCGTCAATCTGGGTCTTGGCCTCTGCACGCCGCCGGTCGGGTCCTGCCTCTTCGTGGGCTGCGCCGTGGGCAAGCTGCCGATGGAAAAGGCCGTGCGGACGATCTGGCCCTTCTATCTGGCGATCTTCGTTGCGCTGATGCTGATCACCTTCGTGCCGGCCATATCGCTGACGCTGCCGGGGCTTCTGGACCCATGAGCCGCAAGCCGACGGTTCTGGTCGCCGGAACCGGCTTTGCCGGCGAAGGCCACACGGATGCCTTTCGCGCCGCCGGCGCGGAAGTGGTCGGCATGGTCGGCCGGACGCCGCATGTCGCGGCCGAGGTCGCGGGGCGGCTCGGCATCCCGATGCACGGCACGGACTGGCAGGCGGCGCTGCGCGACACACGGCCCGATATCGTGGCCATTGCCACGCCGGGCGGCGCGCATTTCGAGCAGATCCGTCTGGCGCTCGGCTTCGGGGCGCATGTGTTCTGCGACAAGCCGCTCACGACCGACGGGGCGCGCGCGGAACAGCTCTTGGCGCTGGCCGACGCGGCGGGGGTCAAGACCGCCTTTGCCGCGAGTTACCGCTATACGCCGAGCGTGCGCCACGCACAGGCGCTGGTCGCTGCAGGCGCCATCGGCCGGCCGACCGAGGTGGAGTGCATCTCGCATTTCAACCTCGAACGCGGCATCCCCTTCGGCTGGTCCCACCGGCAGGAAGCCGGTGGCGGCCGGCTCAACAACAATTTCACCCATACGCTGGCCATCGTCTCGGCCGTGCTCGATGCGACGCCAGAGGCCGTCACCGGCGAAGTGCGTGACGACCTGCGGCGCGCGCCCATCGTCGACGGGGTGCACAACTTTGCCACCCGGCGCGCCTTCATCCCTGCAGATCTGAGCGACCCGAAACTGCAATGGGGCAAGAGCAATGTGGAATGGTCCTACACGGTGCTGGCCCGGATGAAGAGCAGCTTCGCGGAAGCGCCGGTCTCCGCCCTGTTCAAACATGGCGGGCTCGTCCCGCGCTTCCGCGAGGACCATATCGTCTTCTACGGCGATGCCGGCGCGATCTATCTCGAAGGGCACTATGGAAGCGGTGCGCTGCACCTGTGCGGTCCGGCGGGCGACTGGCAGGACTTGGCCCTGCCCGCGGATATTGCCGCCGACACGCCGGATGTGACGGGCGAGACCGAACAGTGCTGGCACTATCTGGCGCGGGAATTCATGGCCGACATTCAAGGCAGGCCGGTCGCCCCCTACCCGACCTTCCGCGACGGATGCGCCTACCAGAAGATCATCGACCTGATCCGTGCCAACGCGAACTGGACGGACCTGCACCCAGACTGAACCGGCCCGACCGACGAAAGGAGTTGCCATGAAGATCACCGATGCCCGCATATTCGTCGGCGGCCCCGGCAAGAATTACGTCACGCTGAAGATCGTCACGGATCAGGGCATCTACGGGCTGGGCGACGCGACGCTCAACAATCGCGAGACCCTGCCCGCGGCCTACCTGCGCGATTATCTGGTTCCGAACCTGATCGGGATGGACCCGCGCCGGAGCGAGGATATCTGGCAGTTCTTCTATCGCGGCGCCTATTTCCGCGGCGGCCCGATCGCCATGGCGGCGATCGGTGCGGTCGACATGGCGCTTTGGGACATCAAGGGGAAGCTGGCCGGACTGCCGCTCTACGACCTGTTCGGCGGCAAGAGCCGCGACGGCGCGCTCGTCTATGCCCATGCCACGGGCGCCGACCTTCAGGCCTTGATGGACTCCGTCGCGCGCTATGTCGCGCAGGGCTACAAGGCCGTGCGGGTGCAATGCGGCATACCGGGCATGCCGACCGCCGGCTACGGCGTTGCGGACAAAGAGACCGGCGACGGTGATTTCATCACGGATTTCAGCGGCATCCGCCCCAAGGTGGAGATCTGGGACACCGACCGCTACATGCGCTACATGCCCGACGCGCTGATGGCCGTGCGGGAGCGGTTCGGGCCGGAGCTGAAAATCCTCCATGACGTGCATCACCGGCTCACCCCGCGCGAGGCGGCTTCCTTCGCCAAGTCCGTCGAACCGGTCGGGCTCTACTGGCTCGAGGATCCGACCCCGGCCGAAGATCAGGGCGCGCTCCGCTTGCTGCGCCAGCATTCCACCGTGCCCGTGGCGATCGGCGAGGTGTTCAATTCGATCTGGCAGTGCAACCGCCTGATCGAAGAGGAACTGATCGACTTCATCCGCGTGGCGGTCACCTATGCGGGCGGCATCACGCATGCAAAACGGATCGTCGATCTGGCGGGTCTACACAATGTCCGAACCGGCTTTCACGGGGCGCCGAGCCACTCGCCCGTCTCGATGGCCGCGCAGGCACATCTGAACGCCTGGGCGCCGAATTTCGGCATTCAGGAATATCTGGTGCTGGGCACGCCCGCATGCGACGCGCTCTTCCCGTCCGCGCACCGGATGGAGGGCGGATTGTTCCATGTGAGCGACGCACCGGGCCTTGGCATCGACTTCGACGAGCGCGAAGCGGAGCGCTACAGCTACAGCCCCGGCAGCCATCCGGTCGTGCGGCTCGAAGACGGCACGATGTGGAACTACTGAACCGGACAGATGTTCACGTGACGCTTTGACTGCGCCACGTGAGCCATTGTTCCAAATATGTTAATCAGCTTCCGAGAACCGGAACACGATATCATGTTCATAGGTTTCGCCCGGGTCGAGCCGCGCCGACGGGAATGCCGTATGGTTCGGACTGTCGGGAAAATATTGCGGCTCCAGACAGATACCGTCGCGCGGGCGGAACGCCGCGGCTGACGGTTCTGTCGCGTCAATGTCGAGCATATGCGCGTCATAGACCTGCAGCCCTGGCATGTTGGTGAATAGCTCCATCGTCAGGCCCGACCTGGCCGCGTGCAGGCACGCGGCCGGTGCACCGTCGGGACGCGCGTTCAGGATGAAATTGTGGTCGAGGTCGACGGGACGGTCCAGGTCGGCAACGGCGCGGGCGTCCCGATAGTCGAACGCCGTGTCTGCCACAGGCAGTGCCACGCCGGTCGGGATCTTGCGCGCATCCACCTCCGACACATGATCGGCGGCAAGGGTCAGCCGGTGATCGCCCACGCTGCCTGCTCCGTCGAGGTTGAAATAGCTGTGCTGGGTCAGGTTGATGACCGTTGGCGCATCCGTTTCGGCCCGCAATTCGGTCACCAGCGACACTGCGCCTGTGTCGTCCTGCTCGAGCTGGTAGGTGCACCGCGCCACCACCCGGCCCGGAAAGCCCTGATCGCCATCCTCCGACACGATTTTAAGGGTGACTTCGGACGCGCTCGCGGCCTCGATCTCCCAGACGCGGACGCCGAACCCTTCCGGCCCGCCATGCAGGCAGGTGCCCGCGCCTTCGTTGGTGACCGGCGTGAACTGCCGCCCGCCGAGCGTGAACCCGTCGGCAATCCGGTTGGCATAGCGCCCCGCAATGGCACCGAAATAGGGGGAGAGCACGGGATAGGGCTCGAACCGGTCGAACCCGAGCACGACTTTCTGCAACTGCCCGTCACGGCGCCGGATCTGCAGATCGGCAATCACCGCGCCCCAACTGAAGATGCGCGCAAAGGAGCCGTCCCCTGCCGTCAGCGTCACCGCATGCACGTCCTGCCCGCCGAACCGGCCGGCAACCTCGATCATTCTGTCATTCATGGTGTGTTTAGCCTGCGCGGCGCGGCCTGTTTCGTCCTTCATGTTGCTGACACCGCAGGTTGCGCCGCATGTTTGCGCGCCAGCCGCGCCTGAAATAGCACAACCACCAGCAGGAAAAAGCCGCGAATGACCGATTGCCAGTAGGCCGAGAGCGAAATCCAGCCCTTGCCATTCTCGAAATTCAGGATGGTGAAGAGCACACCGAGCAGGAGCACGCCGGCCAGCGTCGCCCCGACCGATCCGACACCGCCCGTCAGGAGCGTGCCGCCGACCACCACCGACGCGATGGCAAAGAGTTCCCATCCCTTGCCCTCGATCGGTTGTCCGGCGCCGAACTGGGCAGCAAGGATCACCCCCGCCAACCCGGCCAGCCCGCCGCAGGCAATGTAGGTGACCATCAGCGTCCGCTCCACCGGAAGCCCCATCATCCGGGTCGCCTCCTCGTTGCCACCGATGGCCAGAACCGTCCGGCCGGCGCTGGTACGGTTCAGGATCACCGATCCGATCACATAGGCCACCGCCGCGATCAATGCCGGAACCGGCAGGCCGAACAGGTTGCCCTGCCCCAGCCAGGTGAAGCTCGTCGCGTAGGAAACCGGGATCGACTGGTTGCCCGACAGCAGGAGCGCCATGCCGCCGGCCGCCAGCATCGTCGCGAGCGTGGCAATGAAGGGCATGATCTTCAGCCGCGTGACGATGAGCCCGTTCAGAAGCCCCACGACCAGCCCCGCACCGACCCCGGCGGCGAGCCCCGGCACCAGCCCGTAATGGCTCGCATGGGCGGCAACGACGCTCGACATGGCGGCATTGGCGCCGACCGACAGGTCGATCCCCTCGGTCATGATGACAAAGCACATGCCGAGCGCCACGAGCGCGAACATGGAATTATAGCGCAGCACGCTCATCACATTGAACGGGCTGAGGAAATTGTCATAGCGGAGCCATCCGAACAGGATGACGAGCATCAGCGCGACGACCACGCCGTAAGAGCCCATGAGACCGCGATTGCCTGCCATGCCGATCATGATGCGCGTGCCTTTCTCTGGATCCAGACCGCGGCGATGATGATCGCCGCCTTGACGACCATGGCCGCCGCATCGGGCACCCCGTTGGCCAGAAGCGTGTAGCGCACGATCTGGATCGTGAGCGCGCCCAGAAGCGTGCCCCAGATGCTCGCGCGCCCGCCACTCAGAAGCGTGCCGCCCACCGCGACGGCAGCGATGGCATCGAGCTCCATCCCGAGCCCGACAAGATTGGCGTCGGACGCGGAATTGATCGCGATGACGATGAGACCCGCGATACCAGCCAGCAGGCCGCTGATCGCATAGACCGCGATCTTCACCCGTCCGACCGGAACCCCGGCCAGTTCCGCAGCTTTCTCGTTGCCGCCGATGGCGAGGATCTGTCGCCCGAAAACCGTCCGGCGCAGCATCCAGGCTGCCCAGACGACGACCACGGCCATGATGATGACCTGAAACGGCAGGCCGAGGATCCGGCCGAGCCCGATGAACTGGAACTCAGGCACGCTGAACACCTGCAGATTGCCGTTGGTCATCACCTGCGCGATGCCGCGCCCGGCAATGAACAGGACCAGCGTGGCGACAATCGGCTGGATGTGGAACGTCGCCACCAGCCAGCCGTTGAACGCGCCGAGCGCGCCGGCCACCGCGACCGACAGGATGATCGCCAGCCCCACGGCCAGACCGACATGCTCGATCCCGAATATCTTTCCCATGAAGATCATCGGCGCGAGCGCACCGGCAATCGCCATCAGCGAGCCGACGGACAGGTCGATCCCGCCTGTGGCGATGACGAGCGTCATGCCGACCGCCACGATCACGATGGTGCAGACCTGTGTCAGGTTCACGTTCAGCGTCTGGACCGACAGGAAATTCGGCGTGATCGCGATGTTCAGCAGGATCAGCAGGACAAGAACGATCAGCGTCGCGTAGCGGTCGAGAAACGCATAGATCGGCCTGTCAGGCTTCTGCGACGGACGGCTCCCCGCCGCCATGCGCCATTGCGGCCAGAATGCGCTCTTCATTGATTTCTCCGTTTGTGAGTTCTGCGACGGTCAGCCCCTCGCGCAGGACAAAGACCCGGTCGGCCCCTTCGCTCACCTCCTCCAGTTCGGAGGAGATCATCAGGACCGCCAGCCCGTCATCCGCGAGCGTGTTGACGAGTTTCTGGATTTCGGCTTTGGCGCCGACGTCGATGCCGCGCGTCGGTTCGTCGAGGATCAGAAGCCGCGGCGACATGGCCAGCCAGCGGCCGAGCAGAACCTTCTGCTGGTTGCCGCCCGACAGTTCCCGGATCTTCTGGCCCGGTCCGGCGCATTTGATCCCGAGACTTGCGATGAACTTCTCCACGATCCGCGCCTGCCGTTTCTCGTCGAGAATGCCGGCGCGTGCCAGTTTCGGCATCAGCGCGAGCATCATGTTCTCCGCGATGCTCATGTCGGGCACGATACCCTCGACCTTACGGTCCTCGGTGCAAAACCCGATGCCCGCATTGATCGCGTCCGCGGGCGTTTGCGGGGCAAAGCCTGCGCCGTCGAACCGGATTTCGCCGCCCTCGGGCCGAGCCGCGCCGAAGACGAGCTTGGCGGTTTCGGTGCGCCCCGCGCCGAGGAGGCCAGCAAAGCCGACGATCTCCCCCTTGCGGACGGAGAAATGCACATCGCGTACATGGGCCCCGTCCTTCAAACCCTCGGCCGACAGTATCGTGTCGCCCACATCATGGTCATGGTCGCCCGCAAAGGCCGTGGTGCGGCCGCCGCTGCGGCTGATCTCGCGCCCCAGCATCGTGGAGACAAGGTCCAGCTTGCCGATCTCGGCCATGGCGCAGGCGCGGATCGTCCGCCCGTCGCGCATGATCGTCACCCGGTCGCAAACCTCGTAGAGCTCGTCGAGCTTGTGGCTGACGAAGATCACCGACACGCCCTCGTCGCGCAGGCCGCGGATCACGTCGAACAGGACCGCCGCCTCGCGCTCGTCGAGAGAACTGGTCGGCTCGTCCATGATCACCAGACGTGCGGAGAAGCCGATCGCCCGCGCGATGGCGATCATCTGCTGTGTGGCGGTGCTGAAGTCGGACAGGGGCCGGCTCACGTCAATCGACATGTTGAACTTGGCGAGCAGGCGTTCGGCCTCCGCCCGCATACCGCGCCAGTCGAGAAGGCCGCGGCGCCTGATCTCGCGGCCAAGGCAGATGTTTTCCGTCACCGACAGGGTCGGGACCAGGTTGATTTCCTGATAGATGGTGCTGATCCCGGCCGCCTGTGCCGCCTGCGGCGATCCGACCGAGAAGGGCGCGCCCTCGAAGGTGATCTCCCCGTCATCGCCGGGAATGAAGCCGGTCAGGATCTTGATCAGCGTCGATTTTCCGGCGCCGTTCTGCCCGACAAGCGCGTGAACCTCGCCCGGGGCAACCTCGATTTCGGCACCATCGAGCGCCACGGTTCCGCCGAACCGTTTGTGGAGGTTGTCGATGCGCAGAAGCGGTGGCTGGGTCATGGTAAATCCGGGGTCAGGCCGTGCAGCAGCCCGCCGCCCGGCGCGGCTCGGAATCGCGCCGGGCGGAACGGGCCCGCCTGCAGGCAGTTTGCCTGTCCGGTCCCGGTTGGCGCGGGAACCGGACAGGCCGATGCATCAAGGGGAGACCTCAATATGCGGTGTCGATCAGATCGGCCGCATTCGACGCATCGTAGAAATTGTCCGGGTTGATGATCTTGCCCGGAATATCCTCACCGTTGGCGTAGGCCGCGGCCGTGTCGAACGCCTTGGGACCGAAGCGCGGGTTGCACTCGCAGACCGCGGCGACCTTGCCGTCGATCACCAGTTGCAGGATTTCGCGCCCGCCATCGATGGACAGGATCAACACATCCTTGCCCGGCACCTTTCCGGCCGCCTCGACAGCCGAAATCGCACCGATCGCCATCTCGTCATTATGGGCGTAGATCACATCCGCATCCGGATGGGCCTGCAGCAGCGTCTCGGCCACCTGGCGACCCTTGTCGCGGGCAAAATCGCCAGTCTGGGACGCGACGATCTCGAACGACGCATGGTCGGCGATGAACGTGTCGAACCCTTCCTTGCGGTCGTTCGCGGGCGAGGACCCGGCAGTGCCTTCAAGCTCGATGATCTTGCCGCCACCGGGCTTGTTGTTGACCAGCCATTCGGCAACGCGGCGCCCTTCCTCGATGAAGTCGGAGCCGATGAAGGTGACGTAATCCTCGCCGGCCTTGGCCAGCGACTGGTCGACATTGCGGTCGAGCAGGATGACCGGAATGCCCGCGCCCTTGGCCGCCTTGATCGCAGGAATGAGCGGGATTTCCTCACGCGGGGCGAGGAAGATCAGGTCGACGCCCTGCGCGATCATGGAATTGACGTCGGCCACTTGCTTGGCGGCGGACCCGGCGGCATCGGTATAGACAAGCTGCCAGCCGCGCTTCTCGGCCTCGGCCTGCATGGAATTGGTCTGGGCAAGGCGCCAGGGGTTGTTGCTCTCGGTCTGTGCGAACCCGACCTTGTACGTGTCCTTCACCTCCAGCGTCGGCAGGCCGGCAAAGGCGGATCGCGCCACCGCGGTCGCGGCCAGCGCGGCGGTGGTCGTGAGTAGCAACTGTCTGCGTGAGATCGTCATTCTTCATTTCCTCCCGTGTTGTGTGGCGAGGCCACTGGGCGCAATCTCGGTCGTTTATAATCATTAGTCAACGATTATTTATATTTATAAATTACCTTCCCTCTCCGGCGCTGTGACGGTTAAATGACAGCGCGGGCCGGACGCTCTCAAGCGGGCTGCAGCGGGCTGCGAGACGTGCATACAGACGCGAAGGACAATCACAGGTGCCCAAGACAGGACAGAGCCGTGGCACCCGCCGCGTAACCATGACCGACGTGGCCAAGGAAGCCGGCTGTTCGCAGGCAACCGTGTCCTTCGTGCTGAAGAATGCGCCGGGGGTCAAAATATCTGCCGAGACCCAGCAGCGCGTCATCGATGCAGCGATAAAGCTCGGTTATCGCTCGACGAAATTCATTCATCAGGCGGAAGAGCCCAACCTCGCCAAGCCGGGGCCGAGCACCATCGGCTTCGTCGTCGACCAGCTGGCCACCAGCCCCGAGGCGGTGGTCGCGATCGACGCCGCGCGGCAGGCCAGTTGGCAAAACGGGCATATCCTTTTCTCGGCCCAGACCATGTATGATCCGGAGCTGGAGGCCGAGACGCTGACCTCGCTGGCCGGTCAGAAACTGGCAGGGCTCATCTACATGGCGATCTTCACGCGGCAGGCCGAACTGCCCGAGGGCCTGCTCGACCTGCCCTGCCCCGTGGTGCTGCTCAACTGCTATGCGGAGGAGACCCGATTCCCCTCCGTCGTGCCCGATGAAACGGTCGGCGGATACCGCGCGACGCGGCACCTGATCGAACAGGGGCACCGCCGGATCGGGATGATCCTCGGCGAGCCGTGGATGGAGGCGACACAGGATCGCCAGACCGGCTATGAACGCGCGCTGGCCGAGGCCGGGATCGCCTTCGATCCGGCGCTGGTCACGGGCGGCAACTGGACGGCGAGTTCGGGCTATGCCGGCACGCGGGCGCTGCTGGCGCTGGACCCGCGCCCGACCGCGATCTTCTGCCAGAACGACCGGATGGCCATCGGGTGCTATGAAGCACTGAAGGAAGAGGGCTTGCGCATCCCGCAGGATATCTCCGTCATGGGGTATGATGACGAGGAGATCGCCCGCCACCTGAACCCGCCGCTCAGCACGGTCGACCTGCCGCATCGCGCAATGGGCGCCTGGGCGGTCGAGCAGATCGAGCGCAAGCGCGCGGGCAAATCGGTGAAAGCCAAGCTGACGCGAATGGATTGCGCGTTGGTCGAACGCGACTCCGTGGCGGCGCCGAGGGACGAATAGGGGATTATCCCGCGGTCAGGCGACCATTGCGCGAAGCCGCGCCGCATCAGGCTCGAACCCGATCCCCGGCCCGTCCGGCACCCGCACCCGCCCGTTCCGCACGCTCAGATCCATGTCGGACAGGGCGGTGCGCAGGGGATTGTCATTGGCGTCAAGCTCCATCGGGCCGGCGTCGGGGAAGAGCGACAGAAGTTGCATCGTCACCGCCAGACCGGGGGCCGCACCCATATAGTGCGGGCAGAGCCCGATGCCCGCGACCCGCGCGCGATGCGCCAGCGCCATCCAACCCGTCACGCCGCCGATCTTGGTGACGGACGGTTGCAAGACGCCCAAATAGCCCGCCGTCAGACCCTGCTCCAGCGCCGCCATCCCGCGCACATTCTCGCCAAAGGCCAGCGGCGGGCGGACGGCCTTGGCCAACCCGGCCAGATCCGCGTCCGGCAGGCCCACATCGACGGGCTCCTCGACAAAGGTCAGGCGATGCGCGTCGAGTCGCGGGATCATCTCCCGCGCGTCCGCGAGCGACCAGGACTGGTTTGCATCGACCATGATGTTCAGGTCAGGTCCACCGACCTCGCGGCAGAGCGCAACGACCTCTTCGTCTGACACGGCGTCATAGCCGACCTTCAGTTTGACCGCGCGATGCCCGGCATCCATCAGCGCAGCGATCCGGTCCCCCAGCCCGTCCCGATTGGGCGAACTGGCATAGACCGCGACCGTTTCCGCTGTGGTGTCCGGCAAATCCGCATCGGTCATGACAGCCCGGACGTGCCCGGCCAGCGAAAGCCCAGCCCGCCGTGCGCAGAGATCCCAGGCCGCAATGTCGAGCCCGGCGATGATATTCTCGAACGGACCGGTCTCGCCCGTGTGCCGGGCGAGGATGCGCCAGCGCGCCTCCAGCCAGGCGGTAAGCGCGGGCGGACCGTCAAAACGCCGCCCCGCAACGGACGGGAACACGAGGTCCTGAAGGATTGCGAGCCGGTGCGCAGCGGCTGACGGGGGAAAATTCGACCAGATTTCCCCCCAGCCCGTCGCGCCGTCACGGTCCGTCACTTTGATGACGAGCGAACTGCGCCGGTCGAGATCCCCCATCGAGGACCGCGCGGGCGATACGGGAATGGCAGAAACGGGAAACCCCTCCACCTGTTCCAACTGGATCATCTCACCCTCCGTCCGCTGACCTGCTGCAAGATCAACCGCGATTCCCTCATTGATGTCAAACTGATTAATCAGTTGTTCATCACTGTTGACATCCCGCACCGCAAGACGGCAGGAAGGGTCAGGGACCGGTATCGGGCGGAGGACGCAACGGATGAGCACGGCAGACATAGCCAGCACCGAATTCAAGCAGCGGCTGATCGCCTGCGATGTGCGGCCGGGCGCGTTCCTGACGCTGAAGGAGATTTCCGCCCTGCTCGGCATCCCGCTCGGCGCGACGCGCGAAGTCACCCAAAGGCTGGCGCGCGAGGGGTTCATGACGATCTATCCGCAACGCGGGATTCAGATCGCGCCGATCACGGTGAAACGCATCCGCGACGCATTCGGCTTCCGTCGCATGCTGGAAACCGCGGCCGTCGCCGGTTTCGCCGAAACCGCCCCTGCCCCTCAGATCGACCATCTGATCGCGCGGGCCGAAAGCATTGCTGCCATCGATCCAGACGATCCGGACTTCACCGCGCAGGTGGGCGAGATTGACTGGGAACTCCATTTCGCCTTCATCCGGCACGCGGGCAACGAATTCCTGACCGAGGCCTATGAGGTCAATGCCACCTATATCCGCTGGTTCCGCGCCAATGCCGCCATTCCCGTCACACGGCACCTGGAAGTGATGCAGGAACATCTGGACATCCTGCAGGCCTGCAAAGCCCGCGACCCGGCCGCAGCGGTCGATGCGCTGGGCGTACATGTGGACAAGTCGCTGCAAAAGGCGCTCGGCGCATGAACCGCCCAACGGACAACCCCGAATGGCTGCCGCTCGATCTGGTCGGCGGACCGGCAAGCCACGTCCGCATCTCGCCCTTCGGCGCGGAGTTGCGCGCGCTCACACTTGGCGGGGCCGACGTGCTCTGGTCCGGCGCGGATGCGGATTGGCCGCATCCCGCCGCGCTGATCTATCCGGTTTTCGGCCGCGCGCCCGACGCGGACGTCCCGCCCCACGGCCCGGCGCGGCTGGCCCGGTTCGAGCGTCTTTCGCGACGGGCGTCCGCCCCGCGGCTGGCCTGGCGCAACCTGACCGTGCAACATCATGTGACGGCCCGCAGCTACCAGCAGACGATCCGCATCCGCAATGACCGGACGGCGCCGCTCTCCTACTCCTTTGGCCTGCATCCGGGTTTCTACCTGCCGGGCTTCGGCAGCGGCGGGCGGGCCTTCCTGATGGCACCCGAGGGCACCCGCTTCCCCGAAACGGCCGAGCGGATGGAGGCCATGGCCCTCACCGGCAGGACCGCGCCGCTCGATGCATCAGGCGGGGTCTTGTGCCTCGCGCAGCAGCGCGACTTCGCGACGGGCGGCCGGTTCCTGCGGAATTTCGCACCGCGCTGGCTCTGGCTTCTCAACCCGGCGACCGGGCAGCGGATCAGGCTCGGCTTCCGGGGGTTCAGGCACATGGCGCTCTGGTCGCGGCCGGGTCTCGACGGGCTGTGCATCGAGCCGCTGACCGCAGGCCCGGGCACCGGCGCCGCGGCCGGTCAGGCCAAACTGCAGCCGGGACGCGCGGCGGTCTTCGGCTTCTCCGTGACACTTGAAGCAGGCGGCACGCCGGACGCGGGGGCAACAGCATGACAGAGCCATCGGGCACCAACCGCCTCGTCGGGAAGACCGCGCTCGTCACCGGAGCCGGCAGCCGGGGCATCGGACGCGAGATTGCCCTCGCCCTCGCCCGCGAAGGGGCGGATGTTCTTGTCCACGGCCACCGGGATATGGACATGGCGCAGCAGGTGGCGGCCGAGGTCGCGGAACGGGGCGTGCGGAGCGCCGCCCTGCTGGCCGACCTGTCGGACCCCGCTGCCGCGCGCGCGCTCGTCGCGCAGACGATCGAGCGGCTCGCACCGCCCGATATTCTTGTCAGCAATGCGGGCATGACGCTGCGCAAGCCGCTCATGGACTGCATGGATGCCGAATTCGAGGGGCTGCTGGCCGTCAACCTGCGCGCGGGTTTCGCGCTGGCGCAGGCGGCGGCGGCGGCGATGATCGACCGCAAGGTTGCGGGGCGGCTGATCTTCGTGTCCTCGGTCAATCAGGACCTGGTGATGGACGGTCAGGGCTTGTATGGCGCCACCAAGGGCGGATTGCGCCAGTTGGCCCGGTCCTTCGCGCTGGAACTCGCGCCACACGGCATCACCAGCAACATCATCGCGCCGGGTCTGGTGGAGACGGATTTCAACCGCGATGTGCTGCGCAACCCCGAATTCCGCGCATTCGCCACTTCCGGCATCCCGATGGGGCGCGGTGCGGACCCGTCCGAGGTTGCGGGTGCCGCGCTCTATCTGGCAGATCCCGCATCGGCCTATGTCACAGGGACGACGATCACCATAGATGGCGGCAAGTCCCTGCCCTGACCGGGCTCAGGCCGGATCACCCGCCAGATCGCTCAGGATCGGGCAATCGGGCCGCGCATCGCCGTGACAGGTGCGCACCAGATGGGCGAGCGTGTCCCGCATCGCCTGCAGTTGCGCAATCTTGGCATCGATCTCGGCCAGATGTTCCTCTGCCACCGCCTTGACCTGCGCGCTTTCGCGCCCTGAATCCTCGTAAAGACCGAGCAGCCGGCGGCAATCCTCGATGGAAAATCCGAGCGCCCGCGCCCGCCCCAGAAATGCGAGCTTGTGCAGGTCGTTCTCGGAGAATGCGCGGTAGCCGTTGCCGCTCCGCGCCGGGCGGACAAGGCCGATATCCTCATAGTAGCGGATCGTCTTGGGCGGCAGGCCGGACCGGTCGGCCACGTCTCCGATGTTCATCTCAGACCTCCTGTGCGCGCAAGGCGTGGCTGGTGGCAGGCGCTGTGCCGTCCGGCACGTCCAACGCTGGGCGGATGCGGCGCAGACGGAGCGCATTGGTCAGGACCGACACGGACGACAGGGCCATCGCGCCCGCCGCGAAGACCGGCGAGAGCAGGATCCCGAATGCCGGATAGAGCAGACCGGCGGCGACGGGGATCAGCGCGACATTGTATCCGAACGCCCAGAGCAGGTTCTGCCGGATATTCGACATTGTGCGGCGGGACACTTCGACCGCATTGACCACGCCCGCCGGGTCGCCCGACATGAGCACCACATCTGCCGCCTCGATCGCGATATCCGTGCCGGTGCCGATCGCAATGCCGACATCGGCATGGGCGAGCGCCGGCGCATCGTTGATGCCGTCACCGACAAAAGCCAGCGACCGCCCGCCGGTGCGCAGGTCGTCGAGCGCGGTCACCTTGCCGTCGGGCAGCACGTCGGCCACAACATGGTCGATCCCGACCTCGGCGGCGATGGCATCTGCCGTTGCCTTCCGGTCGCCGGTAATCAGGGCGACATCGATACCGCGCGCCTTGAGGGCCGCAACAGCGCCCCGGGCGCCCGGCTTGACCGGATCGGACACGGCCAGAAGCGCCGCCGCGCGCCCGTCGACGGCAAGGAAAAGGACCGAGCGCCCCCGTGCGGCCAGCGAAGCCTCCTCATCCGCAAACGGACCAAGGTCGATCTTCTCGCGCTCCATCAATCGCCGCGCACCGATGAGGACCGGCTGGTCCCCGACCGTCGCCGCGACGCCGAACCCGGTGTCCGATCTGAAATCGGTGACCGGCGGCAGCGCGACGCCCGCGCCTTCCGCCGCCTCCGCAATCGCATGGGCCAACGGATGTTCCGACCGCGCCTCGACCGCACCGGCCATAGCCAGCAGGGTGTCACGGTCGAACCCGTCAGCCACCATCATGTCGGTCAGCACCGGGCGGCCTTCGGTGATCGTGCCGGTCTTGTCGAACGCGGCGATCCCGACGCCCGACAGAGCCTGCAGCGCATCACCCTTGCCAAAGAGCACGCCGAGTTCCGCCGCGCGCCCCGTGCCGACCATGATCGAGGTCGGGGTGGCGAGCCCCATCGCGCAAGGACAAGCGATGATCAGCACCGAAACCCCGGCCACGAGCGCCATGGTGAGCGCGGGCGACGGGCCGAAGATCAACCAGACCAGAACGGTCAGCACCGCGGCGCCGATCACGGCCGGCACGAACCAGAGCGTGACCTTGTCGACCAGCCCCTGAATGGGCAGGCGCGCGCCCTGCGCGGTCTCCACCATCCGGACGATCTGCGCCAGCACCGTATCCGCGCCGACGCGGGTCGCGCGCACGGTCAGGCTCGACGTTCCGTTGACCGTGCCGCCGGTTACCGGATCGCCGGCGGCCTTGGACTCTGGCACCGGTTCGCCGGTAATCATGCTTTCGTCAACACGACCCGATCCCTCCACGATCTCCGCATCGGTCGGGATGCGCTCGCCCGGGCGGACAAGGATCAGATCACCAACCGCGAGAGTTTCAACCGGCACGTCCCGCGCCCCCTCGCCCTCGACCAGACGCGCGGTTGGAACCTGCAGGCCCATCAGCGCCTCGATCGCCGCGCCGGTCCGGCCCTTGGCCCGCGCCTCCAGCCAGCGGCCGATCAGGATGAGCACGACGATCACCGCCGCCGCTTCGAAATAGACGGCACGCACGCCCGCGGGCAGAAGCCCGGGCAGGAAGGTCGCGATGGTCGAATAGGTCCATGCAGCTCCGGTGCCGAGCGCCACAAGACTGTTCATGTCCGGCGCGCCTTTCAGGAGCGCAGGCAAGCCGCGGGCGAAAAAGCTCCGGCCCGGACCGGCGAGCAAGAGGCTCGTGAGCAGGAATTGCAGGATCCAGGAGGTTTGCATCCCGATGCTGCGCTCGATGGCCATATGGACGGCCGGCACCAGATGGGCGCCCATTTCGAGCAGGAACACCGGCAGTGCCAGCGCAGCCGCGATCAACGTCCGGCGTTTCAGATCGTCCGCCTCTGCCGCCTTGCGGGCACCCTGCCCCTCGGCTCCGCCGCTCTGCGCGATTGTTGCCGGATAACCCGCCGCGGTGGCCGCATTGGCGATCTCGGCGGGCGTGACCGCGCCCTCCACATAGTCGACGACGGCGCTTTCCGAGGCCAGATTGACAGTCACGCCGGTCACACCCGGCAGCGCGGCCAGCGCCTTGTCCACCCGTCCCACGCAGGAGGCACAGGACATGGACCCGATTTCCAGCCGCAGGCGGGCCGTCCGCGCCGGATATCCGGCCGCGTCCAGACTGTCGAGCACGGCTGTCAGACGGTCGGGCCGGTCGAGCGCCATACTGGCGCTTTCCGAGGCCAGATTGACGGACAGGTCATGCACCCCGTCCTGCGCTGCCAGCGCACGCTCGACACGGCCGACGCAGGAGGCGCAGGACATGCCCTCCAGCGACAGGCGGAGCGGATAGGCATCTTCCTGAAGGGCATTTTCCGGACCGGACATCGGACACCTCTTTCTTCCAGACCCACCCTATATAAGGGTTCCAGTCACTGGAAGCTCAAGAGGCTTTGTCGGGCCTTCTGCTCAGAGCATCGTCCAGACCTGCATCAGAAGTCCCGCGGTGAAGGCGCCGGTCAGCGACAGGCCGATGTAGAGCGCGAAGACCGGTGGCCGCGCCAGCGCCCAGACCGCCATGGCCGCGGGGATCGAGGTCACCCCGCCCGCCACAAGAAAGGCGAGACCGGCCCCGGGCGCCATGCCCTGTGCGATCAGGCCGCCGACAAGCGGCAGCGCGGCATAGCCGTTGAGGTAAGCCGGCACGCCGACAAGCGTGGCCACTACAATCGGCCCGACCCCGTCGCCGCCCAATAGCACCGTCACGCGCTCGGCGGGCACCAGCGCCAGCATCAGGCTTTCCAGAAGAAAGGCCAGAAAGAGCCACCGTGCAAGGAAGAGCGTGGTCGACAGCGCCTCGCGCCCGAATTTCGCGCGCCGGCCGGGGTCGTCCCAGAAGCGCCAGACCACCGGCCCGGGCGCGCGCACCCGTGCGCCACCGCAGCCGCCATCCCCCACCCCGTCCCGCAAGGGCCGCTCGAACGCGCCGCCGCGCGACAGGAGGTGCACCACCAGACCGCCGAACATCCCGATCCCCGCCGCTGCCAGCGTCTTCGCCACGGCGAATTCGGGGCCGAGCACGCCGGCCGTAATCACGAACATGGACGGGTCCATCACCGGCGAAGCCAGCCAGAAGGCCATAACGGCCGACAGCGGCACGCCCATCGCCAGAAGCGCCGCGATCAGCGGGATGACCCCGCAGGAGCAGAAGGGCGACAGGGCGCCCGCGATCGATGCCAGCAGGATCATCAAAAGCGGCGATCCGGTAAAGGCGCGGGCCACCAGCCGGTCCGCACCCGTGGCCCCGCAATAGGCTGCGACAAGGATCGACAGGACAAGAAACGGCGCCGTGTGCCAGAGCGCGGCCACCGCGAAAAGGAAACTCTCCTGCGCCAGCGTCACGTCGACAAGCGCCATTGAGGCGAGCAGCGCCACCGCGGCCAGCCAGACGCGCTGGGACGTCCAGAGCGCGCGCAAGGGCGCTGTGCGGCGCGGATTCAGGGTCAGGTCTGACATGGCGATACATCCGGTTTTATAGTTGTTTTAGGGCGAAAGAAACTCATCCCGTGTCCTCCGCCTCGGACACCCCGACACCGACGCAACATTCGGAGCTGAGGAACTCGAGAAGTGCCTGCATGGCGGGGTAATCGACACGGTTCACCACTTCGCGGCCGCGCCGCTCCTGCAGGACAAGTCCGGCACCTACTAGCGCCGACAGGTGATGCGCCAGCGTCGAGGGCGGCAGGTCGAGCCGCCCCGCAATGTCGCCCACACGCAAACCATCGTCGCCCGCCTTGACCAGCAGGCGGAAGATCGACAGGCGCGCATCATGGCCGAGGGCAGACAGGGCACGGGCATGGGGCGATGACAGGCTCATGTGGCCAAAATAACCATAATTCCGGTTATATCGAATCTTTTATTCCGACGCTCCGTCGAGCGCATCGAGAAAAGCCCCGACCCGACCCGCCATCAGCGCCGGATCTTCCAGAAAGGGCATGTGCGCCATGCCATCCAGAGGCGCGAACGCGGCGCCTGGCATCTGTGCGGCCAGATATTCAGCCGCCGCGATCTTGTAGGGAAAATCGAGCGTCCCGCAAAAGATCCGAACGGGGCAGGCAATCTCCGCCACGCGGTGCCAGGCTTCGGGCGGTTCCTGCTCCTGCAGCAGTTCCGGCTGGCGCAGCGCGTCCATGTTCATGCGGGAGAAAAGGTCGCGCGCCGCGCCGCTGACGCGCCCCGGAGCCGCGCGCGGACCGTCGAGCCACGCCTGCCGTTCCAGCCGGTTGATCCGTTCCAGAGCCTCCACCTCGTAGGCGGCGTCGATCTCGGCCTCAAGCGCAGCCAGATCGGCATCGAGGCGCGGCGCGGGCATCCCGCTCACCGCGGGGGCCACCAGAAAGAGGCCTGCCACACGGTCGGGCCAGCGCAGGGCAAAATCGATCGCGATACGCCCGCCCTGCGAACAGCCGACGAGCACGGCAGGTGCCAGATCCCGCGCCGCTATCACCGCCGCCAGATCCGCGACATGTGAAAATGGCTCGTCCGGCGCACGTGTCCGGCCGAACTCGCGCCGGTCATAGGAGAGGAGCCGTGCGCGGTCCGACATGGCCGCGTGGAGCGGCAGGTACATCCGGTGGTCCGCCACGCCGGCATGCAGGCAGACGACCGGACGCCCTTCCCCGCTTTCAACCGCAAACAACCGGGCCCGGCCGGACGGTATGTCCAATTCCTGCATCTTTGCCATGAGCGGCATCCTAGCATGAAAGCGCCGCCCCGCCCTGCAGACTTGCGATGTCGGGAAAAGGGTGAAGACTGGACGCCGGCAAAACAAAGAATTGGAACGGAGGGTCACATGGCGCGGGTCGGATTTCTTGGATTGGGCAAGATGGGCAGCGGCATGGCGGCGCGGCTTGTCGCGGCAGGGCACGAAGTCACCGTCTGGAACCGCGATGCGGCCAAATGTGCCGTCCTCGCCGAAGCGGGCGCTCAGGTGGCCGACACTCCGGCCGGAGCCGCCCGGGGTGCGGAGTTCGTCCTGTCGATGGTGGCCGACGATGCGGCCTCCACCCGCGTCTGGACGGATGCGGACGGCGCGCTGCCGGTCATGGAAGCGGGGGCCGTGGCCTGCGAATGTTCCACCATCTCGCACGGGCAGGTCGCGCGGCTGGCCGCCGCTGCGTCAGCCCGCGGGATCGGCTATATCGATTGTCCGGTGAACGGCCCGCCCACGGGTGCAGCCGCCGGCACGCTCGTGCTGCTCGTCGGCGCCGATCCGGTCCTGCTCGACCGCGCCCGCCCCGTTCTGGAGCCGCTTGCGGCATCGATCCTCCATTTCGGGGCGGTGGGGAGCGGGACCGGCTTCAAACTCCTCAACAATCTGCTCGGTGCCGTCCATGTTGCCGCGATCGCCGAGGTGGCGCATCTGGCAGGCAAGCTGGAGCTTGACCCCGAGACGCTGATCGCGGCGGTGGAAAGCGGCCCCTGCGCCAGCCCCCACACGGTGCGGATGATCCGCGCGATGGCCCACGGCAAACTGTCCGACCAGACCGGACTGGCCATCGGACTGAGGGAGAAGGACGCGCGCTACTGCCTTGCAATGGCAAGAGAAAACGGCACCGGCATGTCGGTCGGAGAAACCGCATACAGCTGGTATGCCGACGCCCTTGGCAGCGTCGCGGCGGAGGATGATTCCGCCATGCTGCGCGTCGTGACCGCCCGAAACGGC
Source organism: Oceanomicrobium pacificus (assembly GCF_009833495.1). Taxonomy (GTDB): domain Bacteria; phylum Pseudomonadota; class Alphaproteobacteria; order Rhodobacterales; family Rhodobacteraceae; genus Oceanomicrobium; species Oceanomicrobium pacificus. Next base: position 978,866 of record NZ_WUWG01000003.1, read on the forward strand.
CATGCCCCGGCGGTGCCCGAGGGCGGCTGAGCCGCGCGCAACCTATACAAGGCGCGCCCGCCTGCGCCATAGTCGGTCCGTCCGCCCCTGCCCCATGTCGCACCGGGACCGCCATGCTGAAACGCCTTGCCCTTTATCTGCCGGTGGCGCTTGCGCTGCTCCTGATCCTGCTGGCCGTTGCCGGTTTTCTGGCACGCGCCAATATCCTGCGGCTGGTCCCGCCCGAACAGGTGTCCATCGCGGCCGGGCGGCCGGGCGGCGGCTATTACAGTTTTGCCGAACAATATCGCGACATTCTGGCCCGCGACGGGATCGAGATGACCATCGTGGAAACGGCCGGCTCGATGGACAATTCCCGTCTGCTGGCCACCGGAGAGGTGGATATCGCCCTCATCCAGGGCGGCACGCCTGTCTCCGACGCGGTGGGTCTGGAGGCCCTTGCGGCGGTCTTTCTGGAGCCGTTCCTGATCCTGCATCGCAGCGCCATCACCGATGCGGCCGACCCGACCAACTGGGCCGACCTGCGGGTGGCGGCAGGCGAACCCGGCAGCGGCACACGCATCGCAATCAACCGGATGATCGAAGCGCTCGAGGTCGATCTCGACCAGTCGCGGCTCTTGCCGCTTGCGGGCGCGGAGGCGGCCACGGCGCTCATTGACGGCACAGCCGATATCGCGGTTTTCGTCGCCCCGATCTCGGCCCCCTATCTGGAACCGGTCTTCTCCGACCCCGACATCCGCATCGAGACGCTCCGCGATGCGGAGGCACTGGCCCGCCGCCTGACCTTCGTGAAACAGGCCGATATCCCGCCTGCGGGCCTCGACTATTCGCGCCGCCTGCCGCCCGAACGGGTGGAACTGACGGCAATGATCGCGACACTGGCCGCGCGCGGTGACCTACATCCAGCGCTGGTCGACCGGCTCTTGCGGGCGGCGATCGAGGTCCATTCCGGGCCGAACCTGCTGAGCGCCGATCTGGCCTTCCCGATGGCCGAAGGGGTGGAACTACCGATCAACCGGCAGGCGGGCGAGATGCTGCGCAACGGGCCGAACCGGCTCGATGCGGTCCTGCCCTACTGGATGGCCGCACAGGTCACCCGGCTCCTTTTGATCGTGCTGCCGCTCCTGATCCTGCTCCTGCCGCTCCTGCGCACCCTGCCCGGTATCTATACGTGGAGCATCCGCTCCAAAATCTACCGCCGCTACAAGGAACTGGTCGAGATCGACGCCGAAGCCGAGCGCGAGACCGATCCGGACGCCCGCCGCGCGCTACTGGAACGGCTCGACCGGATCGACAGCGACGTGCGGGAGTTGAAAGTGCCCGCCCGTTACCGCGAACAGGTCTATACGTTCCGCCTCCATATCGACCTTGTGCGCAGCAAGTTGACCGGCACGCCCGCAACCGGCGCACCGCCAGCAGACTTGCTATCCTGACCGGAACGGCGGACGCGGCACGTTCGGAACCTTCCCCGTTCTTGACGGTAGCCGTGTGTCCGTCGTTCACGCGCATCTGTAGCGGCGGATCAGCCCGCGGGCGTCACCCAGATCGGCGATGTATAGGCGCGGTCCTGCACGGTCGGCGGCACAACGTCGGGCAGCGGCACATCGTAGAAGGCCGCATCATGCGTGGTCCAGCGCGGCTTCGGGATCTCGATCACGCGCACATAATAGAAAGCCGTTTCCGCGGGATCGTAATCCGGATCCTGCCAGAACCCGTCGAGCGCCGGCGCGCCGATCGTGTTGCTATAGGTCGCGGTCTCGATATCGACCGTGTTGCCGACCGGTTCGCGTGCCCGCCCGTCCGCGCCGATCTCGCGCTCGTCCGACACGGCAATGTCGTAGATGCGCTCATGCGTTTTTCCGTCCGCATCGATCCAGCCCTTGATAAGCTGCACCCGGTCCAGATTGGCACCGTCGGGATCGCGCAGCGCGCGCACCATGAACCGCGGTGCGTCGCCCTCTACGCCAGCCATCAACTCGCCCCCCATCGGCACACCGCCGCGATAGCCGCGCGCCACGAAATCGGGCGCGCCCAGATCGTCGGCCTCAAAGTCCCAGCCGGCAAAGACCCGCACGCTGATCCGCGAGCCGGTGGTCGCATAGGCCTCCTTGCGGGTGATCGCGCCGAACACCTCTTCACGCGTGTTCTCCCGCGCCCAGACAGCCGTGAGGCCGGCCGCGGATTCCTGCGCGGTGAGGATCCGCAGTGCCGGATCGTCGGCGGGGATCACCTCGCCATTGTGGCGGTTCGGGGACGGCTCGGTGTGCTGGTATTTGCCGAAATAATTGTCCTCCCGCGTAGTCGGGATGGCGGTGTGCGTGTCGGTCGCGCCGTAGAATCCGAACTTGAACGGGTTGACGCCGATCTCGCGCTCCACCCGAAGCCCCACCTTCAGCGCCGAGCGGGCATATTCGAACTCCAGCATCTCGGGCGTCTTCGGCGCGGACCCGGCAATGTTGCTCACGTCCCAGGTCTCGAAATCGGCAAACTCGTCATCGGGTGACAGGAGCGGATGGGTCTCCTCATCCCCCTTGATCTGGGTCATCTCGTGCATCGGCTCCCAGCGGATGCGCTTGGCGGCATACTCCGCGTCCATCGGCGAGCCATCGAATTTCTGCGGCGCGAACATCAGCCCGTTGGACGTGTTGGCATTGTGCGGCACCGCAATGGCACGGCCGCCCGTGTCGGCCTCGTAGCGGGCCAGATAATCCCACAGAAGCTCGGGGTCCGAGCCTTCGAAGAAGGTGAAGGGCCGGGTCTGCGATGTGTGCTCCGCCCCGTCAGCAAACAGGATGACCCGGTGCAGATTGTCGCCCTGCGGCGTGAAGGTCCATTCGAAGCCTGCCAGCGCAGTGAAGCGGCCCGGATCGTTATAGTCATCGACCGTGTGCACGATGTCGCGCCAGATGTCGCCGTCAAGGTCCACCCCGTCGAGCGGATCGCGCCCCTGAACGGTGCCCACGTCGATAATGTCGGCAAAAGCGGCCATCCGGCCCTCCTGCCCGGAATTGAAGAGCGCGTAAGTCCGGCTGCCCCAGTCATGGGACAAGAGGCGCGGGTCGGAGGTGCGCATCGCGGTCGCCAGCCCCAGCATCTCTGCATGTTCGGTGATGGCGAGGAAATCGAGCGGGCGGATCAGCTGGATCGGCTGCCCGGTGTTGGAGATGATCTTCTCCCCGCGTGCCACGCGGAACGCGTCATGCATGTCGAGCGACGTGCCGATGAGCCCCGCATCGAAGGAAATCTCAGTATGGAAATGCAGGTCCCCGAAAAGGAGCTGGTCGGGATAGGCCCGCCCGACAAAGGGCGAATAGACCTCCGCCCCCGCTTCCGCTGCCCCGCGCACCGAGGCATCGAAAGCCAGCGATGGCGTGGCCGCGACGAGCGCCAGGAAGGTGGCGGCGCCCGATGCGAGGCGGATGCGCGCGCCCTTTTGTCTCTTGAATTGCCGCATCGGAACCTCCTGTCGAACAGTCTCCTCACAAGACTAACCGACCGGGTCGATTGCTCCAAAAATTATTCCGGGAAACGGCTGGCCCCAGATCTGACGGGGAGGAACGTCTTGTTTCAACTGAAGGACATTGAGCGGCGCCTATGTGCTACACAGGTCGCGCAAAGCCTGAACGGCGCTGTCGGGGCTTGTCAGGACGGGCACATCGACCGCGCCGGTGACCGCCTGCGCGGCCCGCGCGGTCGAGAAATGCGCGAGCATGATCGCATCGGCGCCGGTGATGCCGGCCGCGCAGTCCCGCACGATCCGGTCATGGGCCGCGCCGTCACCTGCGCGCAGCGCCGCCATCGCGCCCTCGGCCAAACGGGTGTCTAGGCGCGCAGCCCCACCCGCCATGTCCCTGAACTCGGCCTCCATTTCCGCCACGGCCGGTGCAAAGGTCGCGACCATCGCGATACGGGACCCGAGGCCCAGCGCCGCGCGGAACATGGCCTCGTTGGGCTTCAGAACCGGCAGGGGCGCGAGGCTGCGGGCCACATGGTCGAGCGCGCTGCCAAAGGCCGAACAGGTGAACAGGATGCCCGCGGCGCCGACCGATGTGGCGTGGCGCGACAGAGCCATGAACCGGTCGTCGAACGACGTTGTCCCCGCCCCCGACTGGGCATCCTCTGACAGCGACGTGTCGAGCAGGTCGAAGGGCCGTGCCTCCGGCCAGCCCGTCGCCATGGCGGCATGGACCGGCGCCATGGCGACCGGCGTGGCATGGATGAGCGCAATGCGCGGCCCGTCAGACATAGGCGTCCCTCCAGCCCAGTCCGGCTTCCGTGTCTCCGGCGGGCTTATATTCCAGCCCGACCACACCACCATATCCCCCGGCATCGAGGGCACGGAAGAAGGCGGCATAGTCGATCGTTCCGCTGCCCGGCTCGTGGCGCCCCGGTGCGTCTGCGATCTGGATATGGCCAATCATCCCGCCCGCCTGCTGCCAGAAGGCCACCGGATCAAGTCCGCGATTGACCGCATGGAAACTGTCGAAAAGCATGAAGGCATTGTCCCTGTCGATCGTGGCCAGAAGGTCGCGGGCCATGCGCGGATCGTTAAGGAAGAACCCCGGCACCGCGCCATTGTCGATCGGCTCCAGAAGGATGCGCTGGCCGGCTGCCGCGGCCCGGTCCGCGGCCCAGGCGATCCGCTCGGTATAGAGCGGCAGCAGGCGCGCACGTTCGGCATCCGTGTCGGTCGCAATGCAGCCCGGCATGATGTGGAGGAACGTCGCACCGATCCGGTCAGCCGCCTCCAGACCTCGGTCCACGCTTTCCCGGAACGCGGCCTCACGGCCCTCGAGGCAGGCGAACCCTTTCTCCCCGCGCGGCGGATCACCGGACGGCGCGGCGATCTGCGCGACCGACAGGCCGTGCGTCCGGCAGGCATTTGCAAAAGCGCCTACTCCGAACCCGTATGGGGCAGGATGCTCGACCCAGCGGAACCCGTTGGCCGCCGCGCGTTCAAACCGTTCTTCAAGCGGCCTGTCGGCAAAAAGATAGCCCAGATGGGCGCAGAATTCAGGCATCCCTAGGACCCTGTCACAATTCGCTCGGGGAATGGGCGATGTAGCGGAAGGCGAACGGCTCGCAGTAGAAAGCCTCACCCAGAAGGATCGGCCGCCCCGCGCGGGAGAACATGCGATGGCTGCGGCGCAGGAGCGGCGCACCCGGTGCCACACCGAGTTTCGCGGCCATATCGTCCCCCGCGACCACGGCGCGGATCGAGGCCTCCATCCGGCCGACCGGATCGGGCACATATTGCTCCACCAGTTCATGGGTCGAGGAGCGGTCCAGCGCATCGAGCGAAATATCGGTCAGCAGCCCGTGGGTGAAGGTCCGGCGCTCCAGCCCGATCACCGTCCCCCCCACGAGGCGCAGCCGTTCGAACCGCAACACGGTTTCCCCTTCCTCGATATCGAGCGCATCGGCGAGCGCGGCATCCGCCGGGTCACGCGCGAGCGTGATCAGCCGGTAATCCACCTGCTGGCCACGGGTCGAGGCATCCTCCTCGAAGCTCTTCACCCCGACCACTTCCATGGTCGCCGAACGCGCCGTTTCCGCGACGAACGTGCCGCTGCCCACCCGCTTCTCGATCTGGCCCGCATAGACGAGCTTCGACATGGCGTTCTGCACGGTTGCCCGCGACGTTCCGAACTGCCGCGCGATCTCCTTTTCGGTCGGCAGCTTGGTGCCCGGCGGCAAGGCGCCGGAGGAGATCTGGCTCAGGAAATGATCCTGTATGGCTTGGTAAATCGGGACGGATTCCACGGACGCGCTGCTCTCTTTCGAATCTGTTGACAGGTAAAGGACAGTCCTTTACGAATTGGATAGTCCTTTTATACCGCAAAGGCATGTCCAATACAAGGCGCCACGGTGAAAGGTCACGGGAGGAACAGAGTGTGTCGCAGTCGAGCGAAGCCGCTGCCATGAGCAGCAGCGCAGACCTTGCCCGCATCCGGATGCGGGACATATTTGCCAGCAGCTGGCTGCCCTATCTGGCGTCGATCTGCGCCGGGCTCATGCTCTGGCAGTTGATCTCGACGCAACTGCCCGGCGTCATCTTCGCCTCCCCCGTGGCCGTGGCCGACCATCTGGTCGGTGCCTTCGCCTCCGGCGACCTGCCCGCGCGCTTCGCCAACTCGCTGCGCCACATGATCCTCGGTCTGGGGCTGGCTCTTCTGGTGGCCGTGCCGCTCGGGATGCTTATGGGCCGGAGCGAGACCGCCTTCCACATGTGCAATCCGGTGCTGACGGCGCTCTTCGCCATCCCCTCCGTTGCCTTCGTGCCGTTCCTCATCATCTGGTTCGGCGTCTTCTTCGAGGCGCGCGTGGCGCTCGTCTTCGTCATGTGCGTCTTCGATATCCTGATCACGGTGACGGCGGGCGCACGCAATATCGAACCGCGTGTCATCCAGGCCGCGCGCTCCTTCGGGGCGAACCGCCGCACGACCTTCTTCAGCGTGCTCCTGCCCGCCAGCTATCCGTTCCTGATGACCGCGCTCCGGATCGGCACGATCCGCGCGGTCAACGGCATGATCACGGCAGAGCTGTTCTTCGCAGCCGTCAATCTCGGCGAGTATATGGAGGACGCCTCGTCTGTGTTCGACAGCGCCGCCATGCTGTCGGTTGTCTTCTGTCTCTCGCTCTTCGGTCTGCTGGCGCAGGAGCTGGTCAAATGGGCCGAGGCGCGCCTCCTGCCCTGGCATGTGCGGAGCTGAGCGATGACCCGATCCCATATTCTTTTCCTGAACCTCACCGGCATCGCGCTGTTCCTCTGCCTGTGGGAAATCGCGGGCCGCGCCATGGGCCCGAGCCTGCTGGCCGCGCCGACCGTGGTCGTGCCGGAATATATCCGGCTGCTGATGGCCGGCGACATGCTGCGCGAACTGGCGGGCTCGCTGCGCCAGATGCTGGTGGGCTTCGGGCTGGCCTGCATCATCGGTATGCCGCTCGGCGCGCTGATGGGCCGGATCCGCACCATCGATCTGCTGGTCCATCCCTGGGTCAGCATGATCGTCGTCACCTCCGCCGCGGCGCTCGCGCCGATCTTCATCCTGATGTTCGGCACCGGTTTCGAATTCCGCGTGGCGATCGTGTTCGTCTCCTCCTTCGGCTATGTCACGCTCACCGCCTATCACGGCGCGCGCGGCATCGACCCGAAGATGCTCGATGTGGGCAATGCCTTCTCCACCGGCCCGGTGGAGACCTATTCCAAGATCATCCTGCCGGCGCTCTTCCCCTATCTCATCACCGGCGCGCGGCTCGGGCTCATCCATGCGATCCGCGCCATGGTCATGGCCGAAATGTTCGTGCTGGTCGGCTATGGCGGCCTGATCTTCCAGACCGGACAGGACCTGTCCACCGCGCCGCTCATCTCCTACCTCGTCACGCTGATGGCGGTGAGCGTGGGCGCGAACATGGCGCTCGGCTGGGCCGGGCGGCAGATCGCCCCCTGGTACGACTCCAAAATGGCCGCCGGCTAGGCGGCGTTCACAACCGGGCGGCCGGTCCCATGGCGGGGCGGGTTGCACCTCGATCCCGGCCAACCGGGACGCAACAGCAACAGATCCGAAGGGAGGACAACATGCTGAAAAGAAGAACCGTTCTGAAATCCATGGCGGCGGGCCTCGGGGCCGGTATCGTGGCCGGTCCGCTGGGCCTCGGGGTCGGTCGCGCGCTGGCCGATGGCCACGCGCCGCTGACCATCAACGTGCCGGGCAACACGCTGGGCGTGCACGTGCCCTACATGGCCGCCATCAACGAGGGCCTTGTGGAACTCGGGGAACCGGCCGCCAAATGGGAACGCGTGCCGAAGCTGCAGACCATCACCCAGTCGATCCTGTCGGGCCAGACGGAAGTCGGCGCGGGCGATGCGATCTCGACCCTGCGCGCGGTGGAAGCCGGTGCGGACCTGAAGATCATCGGCAACGCTTTCATGCACACGAGCCTCGTCTTCGTGGTGAATGCCGACAAGATCTCCGAACCGAAAGACCTGGAGAAGGACGATGTCACAATCGCCGTCAACTCCAAGGGCGACTTCACCCATGTGATGGTCGTCGGTCCGATGACCGCCAAGGGCGTCGACATGGACAAGGTCAACGTCATCAAGATGGGCGGGTCGGGCAACCGGTTCCGCGCGCTTCTGGCGGGCAAGGTGGACGGGGTGCCGCTGCATTTCGACCAGGCCGCCGAACTGGCGAGCCAGGGCAATTTCAAGGTGCTGATCGAACCGGCGAAGGAATATGAAGCCTTCCTCGGCGAGGTCTGGATCGTGTCCGGCGGCTGGCTGGAGAAGCCGGAAAACCGCGACCGCGCCAAGGCGCTCCTGAAAGCCACCACCATCGCCTTCCGTCAGGCCAATGACGATCCGGCCTGGTATGCGGACATGTATCGCAAGCACGGCACCAAGGAAAACATGGCAACGGCCACGGACGAGGAGATCGAGGTCGTGCGTCAGGCGCTCGGGGTCGATATCGGCTGCTGGCCCAACGACATGCACCACGAGCTTGCCGTCTACGAGCAGCTCCTGCCGGTCTACAAGGCCGCAGGCGCGATCAAGGGCACGGTCGACCTGACACAGGTAGTCGACACGTCGCTCATCGACGAAGTGCTGGCAGACATAGGGTAAGGGCAGACCGACATGGCGACGAAACTCTCGCTCAATCACCTGAACAAGAGCTTCGGTCGGGGCAAGACCCCGCCGATCGAGGTGGTCAGGGATTTCAGTCTGGAGATCCGCGATCTGGAGTTTCTCGCCGTGATCGGGCCGTCGGGCTGTGGCAAGTCCACGCTCCTGCGGCTGATCGACGGCCTGATCCCCGCCGACAGCGGCAGCATAGAAATGGACGGGCGCGACATATCCGACAAGGTCGGCGGCGAGGGCCGCGGCATGGTGTTCCAGAGCTTCGATCTGTTCCCGTGGCGCACGACGCAGGCCAATGTCGAATTCGGGCTCGAAGCCAAGGGGGTGCCGAAGGCCGAGCGCGCGCCGATTGCAAAGAAATACATCGATCTGGTCGGTCTGACCGGGTTCGAGGACAGCTACCCGCACGAACTGTCGGGCGGGATGCAGCAGCGCGCAGGCTTTGCGCGCGCGCTCGCCATCCACCCCGAAATCCTGCTGATGGACGAGCCGTTCGGCGCGCTCGACGTGCAGACGCGCGACATCCTGCAAAACGAGTTGCTCGACATCTGGCAGAAGGAGCAGAAGACCGTCCTTTTCGTCACCCATTCGATCGAGGAAGCCATCTATCTCGCCGACCGGATCGCGGTCATCACGCCGCGTCCCGCGCGGGTCGACCGGATCATCGACGTGCCTTTCGAGCGCCCGCGCCGGGAGGAGATCAAGTCGCGGCCGGAGTTTCTGGAGATGCGGCAGGAGATCTGGTCAATCCTGAAGGAAGGGGTGACGGTTTGACGGACCGGACACGCCATCACACTGCGGGAGGGGTTTGAGATGTTTCCGCCCCCGCCCGAGATCACGGCGACCGAACTGGCCCGCCTGCCCGACGCGTTCCAGCGGAACGGTCAGGGGTCGGACTGGCTCTTCGGCAAGCGCAATCCCGATCTGGGCTCCTTCCTCGAAGGACCGATCATCGACCGCGACGGGTCGCTTTTGCTGACCGACATTCCCTATGGCCGGATCTTCCGTCTCGACCCCAAAGGGCAGTTCAGCCTGATCGCGGACTATGACGGCGAACCGAACGGGCTGGCCCTGTCGCCCGACGGCACGATCTGGATCGCCGATCACCGCAACGGGCTCATGACGCTCGACCGGGATACGGGCCGCGTGACGCCGGAACTGCCGCGCCTGCGCCGCGAGGGGTTCAAGGGGCTCAACGACCTCATCTTTGCCGGGGACGGCACGCTTTTCTTCACCGATCAGGGCCAGACGGGCATGCATGACCCGACAGGGCGCGTCTTTGCGCGGCGGCCCGACGGGCGGGTCGACCTGATGCTCGACACGATTCCGAGCCCCAACGGCATGGCCTTCAGCCCCTGCGGGCGGCTCCTCTATGTGTCGGTCACCCGCGCGAACCAGGTCTGGCGCCTGCCGCTGCATGCCGATGGCAGCACCACCAAGGTCAATATCTTCCTGCATCTCTCGGGCGGGCATACCGGGCCGGACGGGCTGGCCACGGATGCGGCGGGCAACCTTTTCGTCTGCCATTCCGGGCTGGGCATTGTCTGGATGTTCGACCCGCTCGGCGTGCCGGTCGGGCGGATCAATGTCCCCGGCGGGCTCGATGTGACCGCGGCCTGTTTCGGCGGCCCCGGCGATGACCGGCTCTATATCGTGGAGAGCACGCAAGGCGCGGTCTTTGCGGTGCCAACCGCAGACCTTGCGCGGCTGACCCGATGATCGCACGTACGCCGGACGGATGGACGATCATCAGCGGGGCGGCGGCCGGGATCGGTGCCGCCCTTGCCGCCGACTGTACCGCGCGCGGACAGCGGGTGCTCGGAATAGACCGTGATGCGGCCGAATTGGCCCGAACGGCAGAGGCGCTCGGGCCCCAATTCCAAGGCGCAGTCGCCGACATGCAGGATGCCGACGCGGTGCGGGCCGCGATCGGTTCGGTCGACGGTCCTGTCGCCACGCTCATCAGCAACGCGGCCATCGTCCGCGCCTGCCCCTTTGCCGACAGCAGCCCCGATGACTGGGCCGAGGTCATCGGCGTCAATCTGATGGGCATGGTGCATCTGGTGCAGGCCGCCCTGCCCCGCCTGTCGGATGGCGGCCGGATCGTGGCGCTCTCGTCCCACTCCGCGGTGCGCGGCAGTTTCGGGCGCGCGGCCTATGCGGCCTCAAAGGGCGGTGTCGACGCGCTGGTGCGCGTTCTTGCCGTGGAACTGGCCCCGCGCCGGATCACCGTCAACGCCGTGGCCCCCGGTCCGGTCGAGACGCCGCACGTGAAGGCCAGTCACAGCGACGCACGCCGCACGGGCTGGGCCGAACGCCTGCCCGTCGGACGCTATGCCGCGCCGGAGGAAATCACCGCCGCCGTGCGCTTCCTTGCCTCGCCCGAGGCCAGCTACATCACCGGACAGGTGCTGCCCGTGGACGGCGGCTTCACCAGCGCCGGACTGACCCACACGATATGAGGCCCTGACATGGATCTTCTGGTACTTCCCGGCGACGATATCGGACCGGAAATCACCGCCGTCGCCTGCCGCGTCCTGAAACGCGCGAGTGACATTCACGGGCTCGATCTGCGGTTCGAGCAACGCGCGGTCGGCGTGGCCGCACACCAAAGCAGCGGCTCCACCGTGCCCGACAGCGTGCTCGACGCGGCCCTGAAGGCGGACGGGATCATCCTCGGACCGGCCGGAATGACGGCCTATCCGGAAGCAACCACCGGCTGGCTCAACGTGCCGGGCACGATCCGCAAGCGGCTCGATCTCTATGCCAATATCCGCCCGGCCCGCAGCCGCGCCGGCATCCCCGGCGCGCGCGCCGGCCTCGACGTGACGATTGTGCGCGAAAATACCGAAGGTTTCTATTCCGACCGCAACATGTTCCTTGGCTCGGGCGAGTTCATGCCGACCGAGGATGTGGCGCTCTCGGTGCGCAAGATCACCCGTCAGGCGTCGCACCGGATCGCCCGCGTGGCCTTCGAGATGGCCAAGGGCGAGAACCGGCCCGTCACCGTGGTGGGCAAACGCCATGTGCTGCAGGTCTCTGACGGGCTCTTCATGGAAGAGGTGCGCCGCGTGGCCGCCGACTATCCCGATATCCCGCTGACCGAGGTGGATATCGACGCCATGGCAGCGGACATTTACACACGGCCGGAAAAGTTCGGCATCATCCTGATTTCCAACATGTTCGGCGACATTCTGTCGAACCTCGCGGTGGCGCTGTCGGGCAGCCTCGGACTGGCCGCATCGCTCAATGCAGGGGACGGCCGCGCGGCGGCAAATGCCGGGCACGGATCCGCGCCCGATATAGCCGGGCGGGGCATCGCCAACCCGCTGGGGCTGGTGCAATCGACGATCCTGCTTGTCGACTGGCTTGGCCGCACGCGTGACAAGCCGGCTTTCACGCAGGCGGCCGCACAGCTTCACCAGGCGGTCGACCGGGTGCTGGCGACGCCGGACACCCGCCCGGGCGACCTTGGCGGCCCTGCCGGGACGGAGGCCGTGGGCGACGCGCTGGTCGCCGCGCTGGAGGACCTGGCCGGCTGAACCCACGCCACCGGTGGCACGGATCACCGGAGATGCTTCGAGCAGCATCCCGGAAACCGGCGGCTGATCCGCGCCCGTGCACCAAACATCAACGGCTTGAAAAAATACTGTGTCAGGGAAACACTGGGCGGTGATCGTCCGGCTGTGCCGCGCATGGCCGTTCGCGCCCCCGGGGTTCGTGTTCACTGCCGCAGGAGTTGCCGATGACTGTCACCATCAGAAACGGATCGCCGGCCCTTTCGCCATGGTCGCCGCTCGCGCCCCTCAGCCTTGCCGCGCTTTCGGCCCTTTTGCCCGCGCCTGCCGCGGCACAAAGCGCGCAAGCCTGCGTGGAGCTCGGCTCCCCGCGCACGGAATATCGGGCCGGCACCGAAACCACGCTCGGCGGGCAGACGATCACGACGACGGAACGGATCTGCCTGCCCATACCCAACGGGCCGATCACCGGCTTGGTCGTCGGCAATTCAAGGATCACATCGGGCGGGGAACTCGAGATCTACGTGCCGGGCCAGAATATCAACCCGCAAAACGCCTCCGTCCTGACGCTGCTCAATGTCGATGTGGAGGCCGGAAGCGGCGATTTCGTCTCCCGCAAGGCGTTGGCAACGAACATCAACGGCAAATTGCGGGTCAATATCCTGAACACACGGATCGGGTCCGGCCGCTCGATGACCTTCGCGCCCGCCAATGGCGGGGATGTCGACCCGACCGAGGTCTATTTCCAGTCCGACCGCCCGCTGACCTATGACCAACTGACCGTCACCAATGCAACGGAGATTTACTTCGGCGTCCTGAACATCCAGACGCGGATTGTCCAACCCTCCGATTTCACGCTGACCGGCAGTTCCATGTCCGCCACGAGCGATATCGTGATCGGACGCGGCACCACGCTCCGGCTCGATGCGGCCAGCAGCCTGACCACGCCCGATTTCGACCATTTCGGCACGCTTGCGGGCGATGGCACGATCAACGCCTTCACCTTCGTGTCGAAGAGCGGCAGCACCCTGTCCCCGGGCTCCTCCATCGGAACGCTGACTTTCAACAGCGCGATGGATTTCGAGAGCGGGTCGACGATCATCACGGAAGTGGACCCCGCTGCCGCACAGAAAGCCGACCTGATGACCGCAACCGATGCCGTCACCGGGATCAACAATGCGCGGATCCAGGTGGAAGCCGCCCGGCCCGGCCTGACCCCGCAGGATTATGAAGCCGGCAACGACTACACCGTTTTTCAGGCATCCGCATTCGACGGCGACACCCCGGCGCTTGCGGCCGGCGGGTCGCTGCCCGCGCTCCTCGGCCTGCGCATCGCCAACACGCCCACAGCCGACGGCCGGATCGACATTGCATTCACGGCGCAGCCCGTCTCCAGCCTGCCGCAACATCCCGCGGTCACTAACTCGCCCAATGCCAGCAATCTGGCTGGGGCTATCGCGACGGCCACGACCGTGTCGCCCAGCACCAGCCTGACCAACGGCACCACAATCGGCACGGCGGTCAGCACGCTGACCAATGCAGGGGCCTCGGGCTTCAACCTTGTCCATGCAGAGCCCTATTCCTCGAACCTCGCCATCGGACTGGAGCAGCTGGACCTGGTCTCAGGTGCCGTGTTGCGGCAGGCCGATTGCGGCGCACTGCAGCATACAGGGTTCGATATGTCCGACCGCCCACTGTCGACGGCGGCGAACCTTCCCACGGACAGCAGACCGAACTGCGCCGACCGCCGGTGGTGGATCGACGCGGCCTATGTGCGCGGTAATGTCGAGGGGTCGGGCGGGCTCGGCACATACGACTATTCGCTCGGCAACCTGACCTTCGGCGCGGATGTCTACGAATTCGATGCAGGCATCGTCGGCCTCTTTGCCGGTTTGGGCCGCGCGTCGATGGACGAGCATGACCAGGTCGTGCAGGATTTCTCCACCGACAGTTTCCATCTGGGCGGCTACGGGCACGGCACGGCGGGCGCCTGGGACTGGTCGGGGATCATCGGCATCATGTCCGGCAAGACGGATGCGGAGCGCACCAACCCGTCCGTCGGCAGTTTCACCGGCGGGGTGGCAACCGCGTCGCTCGATCAGGACGGGTTCCACGCCGGGGTTCAGGCGCGCCGCCCCATGCAGTTGGAAAACGGCGCCAATCTGGCCACCGTGCTCGGCCTGAACTACGCCCGGATCCGGCAGGGCGCCGCGACGGAATCCGGCAGCGGCGACTTCCTCTATGCGATCGACGCTGCCGATGCCGAAGCGCTGGTCGCGTCCGTGGGGCTCGACTATCAGCGGGAAGTCTCGACCGCCTACGGGCTTTTCACGCCGATCGCCTTCGCGCGTTACGAGTATGACTTTCTGGCCGACCGGAACGGCGATCACGAAGTGACGGTCAACAGCCCCGTCTTTGGAAGCTTCACGCAGGTGGGCCAGAACCGTGGCGCGCACGGGTTCGTGCTGGGTCTCGGCCTTGGCTACCAGATTTCCGACACGGCCCGCGCATCGGCAGGCTACGCCTATGCGCTGCGCTCCAACGGCTACGAGCACGGGCTGGGCGCCAATCTCAGCGTGCGGTTCTGACCGGTCGCGGGTTTGACGCCTCAGCCCGCCGGCGCGCCCGCCACCCCGAGCGCGAGCATCAGAAGCGCGATCGCCGCGACCCATGCGGCGGCGATGCGCAGCGCGATGCCAACCCACGGCCAGTTGTAGCGGTCGCGGATCACATCGACGATCCCGACGAGAAACAGCAGCCCGACGGTAGCACCCACGATCGACCCTGACATGACGAACAGCCGGTCGGCTGCCGGACCGGGATCGGGCACCGACACGGCACCGATGCAAAAGCCCCCAAGCGCCACCAGCAGGGCAACGAGCGGCACCAGACGGCCCGGCAGGAGCGCGGCCGTCGCAGAGGCGGCAAACGCGGCGCCGAACATGAGCAGGTCGAGCGCGCCCGTCCCCTGACCTGCGACCAGCCCCGCGATGGCAGCCACGAAGAAAAGCACCAGTTGCCGGCCGGCCGTTGGCAGGGCGAGATGCCCCACCAGCAGCCCGAGCCCGAGCATCAGAAGCGCCTGTGCTGGTGTCGAGAAGGGATGCAGCAGCCCGACATAAAAGCCCCGCACACCGGGCACCGGCGCATGGGCGAAAGCCGGTCCGGCGCTCAACATGAGCGGCAGCCAGACCGCCCCAAACCGTCGCCCCATATCAGGCCATGCCGGTCAGGAACGCCACACCGGCGAGCGAGATCACGCCCCCTGCTCCGCGCACGGCGACGCGCCCGCCGGGCCAGCGCACCAGCAGGCCGAAGCCGATCCCGATCAGGTGCAACAGACCGGTCGAGATGACGAACCCGACCGCATAGGCAAACGCATTGACCGTGGCGGGCAGTTCGGTGCCATGGGCGTAGCCATGAAAGATCGCGAAGGCGCCCACGATGACGGCGGCAACCCAGATCGGCGGTTTGACCGCGAAGAGGATCATCAGGCCAAGCACCACCGCAGACAGCGCGATGCCGGTCTCTACCGCGGGCACCGGCACACCGAGAATGCCAAGCACGGCGCCGAACGCCATGACGAGCGGGAAGACGATCGGCAGGATCCAGATCGCGGGCGCGCCGAGAAACGCGCCCCAGAGCCCGACCGCCACCATCGCCGCCACATGGTCCCAGCCAAGGATCGGGTGGGTGAACCCGGCAATGAAGCCGCCGCCATACCCGTCACCGGAATGGGCCAGCGCCGGATCCGCGACAAGCGCCAGCAGGGCCAGCATCGCAGGCAGGGCATATGTGGAACGGATGGTCATGAACTGTCTCCCGAGGACGGCACTGGCGCGGGGGCCGGCATTGCTGAATTGAACGGCCCTATGGAAACCATGTCTCTTTTCAATGGGCAAGCGGCTGTTTCGCGCCACGCGCCGGAGAGAGGGCCCGGCGCCCCCGGAAACGAGACGGAGAATTCCGCGAACGCAGCCCGTCACGCCCCCTTTTGCGTGTCAGTTCCCCGTCGCCAGTGCCAGCGCGGCGGCCGCCACGCGCGCGTCACGTTCGGCATCGGCGAGCGCCTCGGTCGCGGCAAAGAGGCCCAGTTCCGCCACGCCCGCATCCGACACCGTGCCGATCCCGCCGGTATAGGCCTCCTTTGCAGCGTCCGCGGTCGTGCGCGCGGCATCGGTCAGGGCTTTGGTCGCCGGATAGAGCGCAAGCGCGGTGCGCAGGGTCTCGTAGGCCAGCGCGATCTCGCGTGTGGCGGTCAGCCGTGCCACCTCGACCCCGGTCTGGCTGCGCTCCAGCCTGTCGCGCGCCGCGGCCAGCCGTTTTTCGCGCAGTCCCCCGTCGACGATCGGCACCGACACGCCGATGAACGCCCCGCTCGATCCGGCCGTGTTGAGCCCGATCGGCGCCAGACCGTTCAGGTCCACCCGCCCGTCGCCCGCCGACGCATAGCCGCCGGTGAAGATCTTCGGCCGGTAGGAGGCCACGGTCGCATCAAGCTCCGCCTGCGCCGCATCGACCTGTGCCAGCGCCGCGCGCACGTCGCTGCGGCGCGCGAAGGCCGTATCCAGAACGCGGTCGAGCGTGCGGTCATTGGCCGATGGCAGGCCGCCGCCCGGCGCTTTCAGCCTGATCCGGGTGGACGGCGGCACGTTGACGAGCGCGGCCAGCGTGACCGCGGCGGCCCGTGCCTCTCCGGCTGATGCCTCGGCCACCAGCCGTGTCTGCGCATCGAGCTGCCGCGCCTGCGCCACCTCGACCGTCGTGCCGGTGCCTTGCGCAAAACGCCGCTCGGCCGCCAGCACAAGGTCCGCCGAGCGCGACCGCGCCTCGTTGGCGGCCGAGACCTTCTTCAACGCCGCCAGACGCGTGTGATAGGCCGCGCTGACGTCGAAGATCAGCTGACGGTGGACCGTGTTGAACCCGATCTCGGAAATCCGCGCCAGACTGTCCGCCGCCCGCTGCCGCGCGGCATTCTCCCCGAAATCGTACAGGAGCCAGGTGGCCGTCAAGGCAAGCGCCTCACCGCTGCTGTCGACCGATCCCGGCACGTCGCCGAGGATTGGCACAGGCAGGTTCGTGTTGACCGACTGGCGCCCTGCGACGGCGGCGGCGGTCACCACCGGCAGGAGCGCGCTGCCGACGATCCCGGCCTGACGCCCTGCCTCGCGCGCGGCGAGCCAGGATTGGCGCGTCGCCGGATTGCGGGTCTGCGCCAGATCGATGAGCGCGGGCAGATCGTAGCTCCGCCCCGCATCGAAGCGCGCCACGTCCGGCGCCTGGGCCCCCAATGCGGCCAGTTGCGCGACATCGGCCGTCACCTCGGCCGGGTCATCTGCAATCTGCCGGTCCGCCTGCCCGATATCCCGCGCGCCCGGCGTCTCCGTGCAGGCGGCCAGAAGGCAGATGAGCATCGCGGTCAGGGGCTTCGGGGTCATCAACGCTGCTCTCCGTCTCGGTCGGTCCGGCTGGCGGTCAGAAGCCCATGCTGGAGCATGTCCGCCCGTGATGCCAGTGCGGAATAACGGGACGCGGTGCCCGGCTCGAACCGCAGGGCGAAAAGCCCGTCCCGCGCCATTTGCAGCGCCGCTGCTGCCGCATTCAGCGAAAGTCCCGCACGGAAACCGTCCGGTGCTCGACGGGCCGACTGCAAGGCCGCCTCGGTCCGGTCGAGCGTCAGGGCGATTGCCCCCGCCGCCGACGCGGGGCGGATCGTCAGGAACACGGTCGCCACCACCAGATTGCCAAGGAGGATGCCGACGATACGCCCCCAGGCGATGCCGAAATCGACATCCGGGCCGGGCGTGTTGAGGATGCTGAGATAGACCACGAGCGCGATCTGCAACCCGGCATAGGCGCTGCGGTCCGGACCGGTAGCGAGCCATGCGGCCGGCAGGGTCACGAGCACGGTCAGGAGCGCCAGCCCGCCAATCCCCTGCAGGTTCGGGATGACCAGAAACAAGCAGAAACCGGCGATCACGGCACCGATCAGGCAACCGCCGATGCGCAAGGCGGCCTTGTGAAGCGTCTCGCCAGTCGAGCCAAGACAGACCAGAAAGGCGGTGATCGTGATCGTGTGGATCGCGGGCCAGTCCAGAACCAGAAAGATCGCGTAGCAAATCGCAATAGACAGGGTCGCCTTGATCGCGAACAGGCCCGCCCCCTCGCCCTCTGCCTCCGAACCGCTGCTGTCTTCGGTCACCTGCTGCTCCGTGTCCGAAAGCGCGACAAGCCGCGGATCAGCCTCCGCCGGTGCAGGTTCATCGAGCGCCAGCGCAGCACGGTTGGCGGGCGTGTCGCGCGGCGGATCGCCGGCTGCACAGTCGGCAAGCAGCCGCGTCGTGCCGGCCTCGAGCGCGACAGCCCGCCCCCGCATCCGCCCGTGCAACTGGCCGGTCCGGTCCGCCAGTTGCCGCAACCGGAGCAGGTCGGCCGCATCCGAGAGCAACAGGGTCCGGCACGCGGTAAAAGCGGCAGCGTCGCGCCGGACCATGGCCTGACCGATCGCATCAAGCCGGGTTGCAAAAAGCCCGGACAATTGGCGCCGCGCGGTCCGCCCGAAGAGCGCCGCGCCGAGAAAGAGCACGCCCATCGGCACCACCACCACCGTGACGAGCCAGAAAAGCCCCCGCAGCAGCAGGTCGGGATAGGCCAGATAGTCGAGAATGCTCAAAACCTCGAATATCGCCATCCCGATCGTCGCCGCCACGATCCCGGCCGGCGTGGCGCGGGCCAGATACATGGCGCCGAAAGCCACCGCGAACATGACCGGCACGCGTAGCACCGGCGATCCGGCGGTGGCCATCACAAGCATGATCGCAAGGAAGATCGCGGCAATTGCGGCAAGGATCAGCCCCGCGGACACGGCCATCGTCTCGACAGCCTCCGACCGGGCGGCAAAGAGCACCAGATAGGCCGACAATGCGGTTTCCGGCAGGGTCAGCGATTTGGACAGGATGACGACGAGCCCGCATCCGAGCGCAATCAGAAGCGACCGCCTGATGCGCGGCCGGTCGGTCATTCGCCCTGCCCGATGGTCACGCTGGCACTGGCACCGAGCCGCAGGAACGGCGGGAGCGGTGCATCGAGCGCAATCCGCACCGGATAGCGGCGCGCCAGACGTACCCAGTCGGTCGAGCGCGGCACGAACGGCAGCAGTCCCTGCACCGCAAGCGCGTCCGACGTCTGCACCCCGCGCCCGATCGACGCGACCCGCCCGGTCAGCACTTCGCCCGCGTCGGACAGCACGCGGACATGCGCGACCATGCCGGGCGCGATCGCGGCCAGTTCGGTTTCACGGAAATAGGCCTCGACATGCCAACTGGCATCATCAATCAGCACCAGAACCGGTTGTTCGGGCAGAACCCAGCTGCCAACACCGGCCTGCAACCCGCTGACATAGCCGGAAAAAGGCGCTGCGACTTCAGTTTGCGACAGCCTGTGTTCCGCCACCGCCAGCACGGCCTCTGCCGCCCGCAACTCCGCCGCGAGCGCATCGGTGTTGGACACGAGGTCGCGCGCCGCGCCTGCTGTCTTGCGCGCCACATCGAGCGAGACGCGTGCGTCGGCTGCTGCCGTGCGTGCCTCGTCGAGCGTCTGCCGGGAGGCAATCCCGTCGGCGGCGAGCGGCTCCAGCCGCGCAACCGTGGCTTCGGCCAGCGCCAGATTCTGCTCGGCACGTGCCACCTCGTCGGCGGCCGATCCGGCATTCTGCGCGGTGGCCCGCGCGGCCCGTTCCGCATCCGCAAGCGCCGCCTGCGCCGCTGCCACCTGCGCCGCCGCCTGATCGCGCTGCAACCGGTAGGCCGTGTCATCGAGCGCGAAGAGCGGCGCGCCTTCCTCTACTGCATCATTCTCCGCCACGTCGAGCCGCGCGATCCGGCCGGGCACGCCTGCGGTCACGTGGATCACCTCTGCCCCGACGGATGCATCGTTGGTGCGCGGGCGCCGGTCGATATCGGTCAGCACGATAGCCAGAAGCACCAGTGCGGCGATCAGAGCCACGGCAAACAGCACCCACCCTGCCCGCTTCTGCCCCGGTGTGATGTCAGGCTCCAGCATGTCTCACCACCGCCCGAAAAAGATGAGCCAGAGAGCCAGCCCGCCGGACAGCCACAGAAGCAGATAGAAAAGCGGCAACAGCGGCACGGCCGGGATCAGCCCCGCGCGCAAGAGCGCAAAATGGCCCGCAATCGGCAGGGCCAGCCCCGCGAGCAGGCAGAAAATCCAGGCCGGGAAATAGGATCCGAAGATCACGATCGTGTCGGGCAAGGGGATCAGCACCGGTCCAATCCCGCCGGTTCCGCGACCGGTCCGCGCACCGCACGCCCCTCCAATTGCCCGATCTGTCCCGCCAATCCGGTTGCCCCTTCCCTCTGTCCGGGTCGCAAGACCCCGCCAACCCCGACGAAATAACAGGATCAGGTGCCGGTCAAATCAAAACCGGAACGAATGCATTCGATCCCGGCTCTTTCCCATCTGCACGGTCACATCCGCGCGATCTTCGCCGTCCCTCCGGCCGAAGATGACGGAATGCCACGGTGTCCCTTCCGGAAATGCCTTGTTAGGATATGCGCGAACACATCCGATCCGAAGGTTTCCCTATGCCCACCAAACGCGAATTCCTGTCCGGACTTGCATCGAGCGCGGCGCTTGCAACTCTGCTTCCGGCACAGGTCAAGGCCGCGACGCCGGACGCCACGCTCTTCACCAACGTGCGCGTGTTTGACGGCACGTCCGACGGCCTGTCCGATCTGACGAATGTTCTGGTCGAGGGCGAATTGATCAAGGAGATCTCGCCCGCAGCCGACGCCGCGCCGGATGTGCCGCGGATCGACGGCAATGGCCGCACCCTGATGCCCGGCCTGATCGACAACCATGTGCATCTGCAGTGGAACCAGAGCCCGCTCGAATTCATGTCCGCGCGCGCCGACTATCTGGCGGCACTGGCGCTCCGCGAATGCAAGGCAACGCTGATGCGCGGATTTACCGGTGTGCGGGACACAGGCGGCGGCATCTTGGGCGTCGCCCGCGCTGTTGACGAAGGCATCTATCCCGGCCCCCGGATCCACGCCTGCAATTCGGCCATCGGAATGACCGCCGGGCATGGTGATTACCGCCCGCGCAGCGTGCGGCCCCGCGCCTTCGGCGGGCCGGCCATCACCGAATTCGAGGCGACCCAGATCGTCATCATCGCCGACGGTGTCGACGAAGTCCTGACGGCCACGCGCGACCAGTTCCGGCAGGGCGCCCACTTCATCAAGGTGTTCTCGGGCGGTGCCGTGTCGGGCCTCTACGACCCGCTTGATATCAATGAATATTCCCCGCAGGAACTGTTGGCAGCGGTGGAAGAGGCAAAGCGCTGGAACACATACGCGGCATCGCATGCCTATATGGATTCCTCGGTGCGCAGTGCGATCGAGGCCGGGTTTGCCTGCATCGAACATTGCAACCTTATGACCCCGGAATCGATGGAACTTGCGGTGGAAAAAGGTGTCTGGCTGTCGACGCAGGTCGGCTTCTTCATGACGCCGATCCCCGAAGGCTTCACCGAGGCGCAGGCGACGCGGCAAAAGCTGGCGCAGGACGGGCTCGACACGATGCTGCAACTGGCCAAGGAATATGGCGCGAAGATCGCGTTGGGCACCGATTTTGTCGGTTCGTCGGAAACCAAGGCAACCCAGTTGAACGAACTCTCCCTCAGGACACCCTGGTTCAGCAACGCGGAAATCCTGCAGCAGGCCACCGGCAACAATGGCCGCCTTTGGGAACTGGCAGGCCCGCGGAACCCCTATCAGAAAGGCCCGGTCGGCGTCATCGAGGCCGGTGCCTATGCCGACATCCTGCTCGTTGACGGCGATCCGATCGCCGATATCTCCGTCATGTCGGACCCCGAGAATTTCGACGTCATCATGAAGGGCGGCCGCGCCTACAAGAACACGATCGCCTGAAGCGCTGTGCCAGTGATCGGGCGTAGCGAGGCTTCGCCCGGCCTTCACTCGGTTTACAAAGCATACCCGAATTGCCCGCAGCCTTACGGCTTGCGGGAATAAAGCTCTATATTTATTTCGATATTTTGGTTGCGGGAGCAGGATTTGAACCTGCGACCTTCAGGTTATGAGACACGCTCTGGCCATTTCGACGGGTTTCGCCCGATCGCGCCCATCTACCCTATCTATCTGAATCAGAACGTTTTTTATTGACCCGCTCGACTCTCGGCTTCTACCTCTTTCCCTGCGAAACGCTGCGCGCTGCTTCCATAGTGCTTCCACGAATGAGAGACGAAGGACCGACCAAAGATGCCCAAACTGACCAAACGCACCGTTGAAAGCCTGCCGCCGAAGGCGTCCGATTACTTCGTTTGGGACAGCCAGATTCCGGGCTTTGGTGTGCGCGTCATGCCGTCTGGTGCAAGGTCATACCAAGCGCAGTATCGCAAAGGCGGCCGGACGCGGCGCGTCTCACTCGGCCGTCACGGCAAGATTACAGTTGATGAGGCGCGGCGTCTGGCGAAGGAATTGATGGGCCAAGTGGCCAAAGGTGAGAACCCGGCCGAAGAGATTGCGGTGGAACGGCGCGCACCGACCGTGGCGTCACTCTGTGATCGGTTCTTTCAAGATCATGTCGTAGAACGCTGCAAGCCGACCACACAGGCTGAGTATCGCCGCTCGCTGAATATCTTCATCAAACCCGAGATTGGCAGCTTCAAGGTGGTTGATGTCGAGCGCAAAGATATCTCGGCTCTGCATCACAAGATGCGGGCCACGCCCTATCAGGCGAACCGCACGCTGCAAGTGCTCTCCAAGATGTTCAACATGGCGGAAATTTGGGGACTTCGGCCGGACGGGTCAAACCCCTGCCGGCATGTGCCCAAGTACCGTGAGAAGAAGCGCGAGCGGTTCCTGAGCCAGTCGGAGCTGCAACGGCTCGGCGCGGTCCTCTCAGACGTTGAACAGAGCGGCGAGGAAAGCGTGCATGTCGTGGCCGCCTTCCGCTTGCTGATCCTCACCGGCTGCCGCCTGCGGGAAATTCAAACCTTGCGATGGGACTATATCACCGGCAACGGGATGGAGCTGCCCGACACCAAGACCGGTGCGCGGCGTATCCCATTGCCCGAAGCGGCGCGGGCCATCTTGTCGGCCTTGCCGCGCACGCCCGGCCATCCGTACGTGATCGAAGGCAAAGTTGAGGATGCCCATATCACGGACCTGCAGCATCCGTGGCGACGCATCCGGGCCCGGGCCGGGCTGGATGATGTGCGCATCCATGACCTGCGCCATACCTATGCGTCCAATGCGGTCTCGTCCGGCATGCCGATCCAGATGGTCGGCCGCCTCTTAGGACATAGCCAGATACAAACCACGATGCGCTATGCGCATTTGGCCGATGATCCTGTGCGCCGCGCAGCCGAAGAGAATGCCAACCGCCTAAGCGGCTTTGTCCTCGGCCAGAGTCCTACACCCCCACCGTTGCGGGTCGTGGGTTAAGCGTGCGCTCTTGGCGCGGCTTTGCAACGCTGATCTACCCCGACACCTATTAGATGCGTCTTCGCTGTTTCTCTCCGGACCGGCGCTTTGTAAGACACTGGAACGGCTAAGAAACCGGTCCCATCACGGCCGGTGCCTTTCTCTAACATAACCCTCCTGCGACCGAGATATGTCGGTCCAATTCTGGGACATCTCAACCTCTATGCTTCCAGCCAAGTTCTACCAGACCACCTATGCCGCCGATGATGTTGCCCGCCTCTGCCAGATGGCGGGGCTGAAGCCGCAAGACCCGGAGGCGTTTCACCAGAAGTTGGAAGATTGCGCGGCGGTCTATCGGTGGGAGACGGCCAACTATGAGGAGGTCGTTCCGGCATTCTCTGTGAAGCGTGAGCTGCACTCGGCACAGAAACGGGCGACTGCTCTGCAAAAGTCTCTAAGCGAGTTGTCCGACACAGCGCGTCAAGAACTTCTCCGGCGTGTTGCCTATCGTCAAGATCGTGATGCCGCGCGCCATATCACCGGCAGACGGGAAGGCGGCGAGGCATCGTTGCTGTTGCCATCGGGTGGATCAGACGACGCTATCCTGTTGGGCTTGCCAGACATCGAAGGCCTGATTGATATTCTCAGCGATGTATTGGGCGCGGCCATCTCAGAGGTCCCGAAGCGGCCGTCTGGTCCTGTTCCGGATTTTGGCTTGTACCTTTGGGCCGCAAACATTCGGTTGCTATGGGAAGAAACGACCGACGCGCCATTCACGCGCGATGCGACGGAAGAGAACATCCCAATCACGCCAGCCGCCCTCTTCTGTGTTGAAGCGTTCAAGCCCATTGAGCCCAGCTTCCCTAGGTCGCGCGTTCTTCACGCCCTAAAGCTCTGTATTCAATACAAAAAAATCACTGGAACAGTTGCTGCAAAAAACGTGCAGTAACTGTTCCAGTGCTTTCGCTCGCCTGTCGAAAGTGATCGCATCATGGTTGGCCTCGTCAAAACAGAAGAGACGAGGCAGACCATGATGCAAGAGACTTCCACCTCCCCGGCACCGGCTTACGCGGTGTCTGACTATTGGGATGGCTTTATCCCCGAGATCGAAGCCGCCGACTTCCTGTGCCAAAGCATTCGCACGCTTCAGAAATGGCGCGTGACAGGCTTTGGCCCGCAATTCTACAAGCCCGGCCGCTCCGTGCGCTACCGGCGCCGTGACCTGCGCGACTGGGCCGAAGCCCGGCGCCACGCCAGCACATCGCAATATTGAGTTTTGCCCGTGCGGCGCTGGCAGCCCCGCGCGGGATTTTGGGGCCGGACGGCTTCATCGGGGTGCAGGCCAATTCCCCTGCACCCCAACCATCCTAAACATCGGAGACAATCACATGCAGAACCAACCAGCGCACAAGGTGCGGATCGGGCTCGTTACCGCATCGATCTGGAACAATAACGGCTCTTACTCGGTCGACCTGTCACGGTCGTACAAGACCGACCAGGGCGAGTGGAAGAACACAAGCGGGCTCTTCCATTCCGACCTGCTCAACGCCAGCAAATGTGCGGAACGCGCAGAGATCTGGATCTCTCGCCAGCTCACGAAATCGCAATGACACTCAAAGCCGGGCTATGCCCGGCCCCAAAACCCATTGCTGCCCCGCCGGAGGCGCACTCTTCATCCGGCGACACTCCAACCACCTTCATCCACATCAGCGCAGCGATTGAAGCCGCGATAAAGGGGGGTCTTGTAACACCCCCCTCCACGAATACGAAAGCGAAGACCAGCGAAGCTGATGGCTGACATTCTGCATTCCGGCTTTGACGGGCTGAAGTTCACGATCCAAACCGATATCCCGGACGCCTTCCGTGCTCAGCTGGCATCTGCCAAAGAACATGCGAAGAAGAGCTTCGCGGATAGCCAGCTTCAGTTCGGCCCCTTCACGCTCAGTGTGACCAACAAGGGCGCGCGCGGCTTCACAACCCATACGGGCGACTTCGGGGCTGTCTGGCTCTTCCAAGACCCGCAAGACCGTATCCAGAACAATCCCGGCATCACGGTCGACTTCCGCGCCTTCGGGCTGGCGACAGGCGGTCTGGCTGGTGCTGAGCAACACTTCCGCGCCTGTATGGAGGCGTTCGGCATCAAGTACGTCGAGACGCAACTCCGCGTCACCCGCGCCGACTTCGCCGTCGATATACTCGCCCCGTGGTTTGAACCGGATCGCGAGGCGCTTGTGGTGCCACCCGGCACAAGGGTCACGGAATATACCGGCGTTGCAGAGACCGCGACTGTGTCGAGCGGCGCCCGCGTCATCGGCCTCCGGGCCGGGGCTGTCGCCAATCGCCAGCTCGCCATCTACGACAAGCGGGCCGAAGTGATCCAGCAGAAGAAGATGGGGTGGCTGACCATCTGGAATGCCGCGCGCGAGGAAGCAGGCAAACCGCCCTTGGACTTGAGTGATCGGGACAAAAGTCAGGTATGGCGGTTTGAGATGCGGCTCGGCAGCAAGCAGCTTCGAAACAAGTTCGAGATAAGGGACTGGCAGGACCTACAGGACGTGATCGGAGACGCCTTTACAGATGCCCTTGGCCGCATGCGCTATTGCGTTCCCACACCAGACAGCAACCGCGCCCGATGGCCCACGCATGAGCTCTGGTCGCGGTTTGAAGGCGTGGTCGAGAATGACTTGATGGCGAACTGCGCAGGCGTCCTGCCAAGCGACGTGATCCAAGCCAATCGCGCTGCGAAGATGCGGGAACTGGACGCCCAACTGGCTGGCCTCTTCGTGACCCGGGCTGCGATGTCAGAAGTCACTGCCGAAGCGTTTCCTGAGTTCTTGGAGAGCCACGTCGAAGCCCTGCTACGGCAGATGCAAGAGCACCCTGTTTCGTTGGCAGATCGCATTGCAAAGGCCGGGGCGAAGTATCAATTGAGGTGATTTTGGGCGGAAAGAGGTCATTCGCTGCTTGTGCAAACTCAAGCACGTCAATTACCTAAAAAGTCGTTCAACACACTGACTATTGATCATTGAGCTTACAATTCGCTGCCTTGAGCGGGAAAATGAAAGTTTGACCTCAACTTGCCTTGCGAGACAGGCCTTGTGGGCTGTGTCAGCCCAAAATTGGTGCGACCTCACATCTTCCTGTTCTGCCGCGTAGGTGGGGTGCGGCAACGTTCCGGTCTCCAGTCACATGGGTTTCGGCACGCTTGAAAAACCGCCGGAGGAGGATTTTGCTCCAAAACGTATGGCATCAGTTCAGTTCGGCGCGTGGGCTAAAGTCGTTTCCTCAGTCACCGGTGCCCGCAACGGTAGCAGCGGGTCGGTGGGAAGGCTGATCATAGCGTTGAGGAAACTGAGGCAGCACGATTACGCGCTGCCTCGTTGGTAAAGCACTAGAACTTACCCATTTCTCTAAGGATCTCACGGTTCTTTTCGCGATGACGCCATGCTGCACCCATGCTGTTTTTAAGGTTTTCCGGCAGCATTTCCATCGGAACCACAAGGTCACCTTCAACGGGCCAATCCATCAACAGCTCCGGCTTGTAGCCTTCGGGATAATACAAATCTGGATCAAGCTCGCTTTGTCGAATAAAGGGTTCCTGAATGTCTTCGCGGGCGTGTGGCGGAGCTGGAACGACCAATTGCTCATTGGTGAAATCAAACTGCGGTGCGCGCACATTTGGGAATTCAGGCAAGATGCCTTCGCGTACCCAGATCTGATCTTTAGTAACATTGACCACAATGCCGTCTGGTGCGCCAAAGTGGAACGGACCTTTCCAGTGCTCACGGATCTCTGCCACTGACTCTTCCAGCAAGTATTTATCATAGCTCATATGCGTGGTCATGAAGAGGCGTGGTTGAATCAAGTTAGCTATATAGCCAGCTGCGTAAGTTGGCGTGTGATGCGTGTCGATGGTATACCGTGCAAGGAAGGGGGGGACGCCCTGAACCCCGGAGTTGATCTCGACAACTTCCTGCTGTTGTTCGGTGATGTAGACATCGCATCCTTTGGCGTACTCGACATCCAGCAAGTTCGGACGGCCATCGCCAGTCCACACAAAGCATAGATCATTCCAATCAAGGCGATATGCCGAGGCACCGTCTTTAGCGTGGCTGCGTTGCCAATGTCGCACGGTAACACCATTTTCGTCATAGATAATGCCGCCGTTATCGCGGAAATCAAACTCATTGACTTCGATGTCCCAGCCTACACCAGCAGGGAAGACGCTGAACGCATCACGGTGCCAGGCGGTCATCATCTTCATGCCTTCGACCATGGCCGCCGTGCCGTATTCCGGTGTGCGCCCAGAGGGGCCATGAATGCGCAAGGGCTCATGCCAGCCACCGCTCCACGTGCGGAACATCCACACATACGGAAGTGCACCAAAGTGATCGACATGCAAGTGTGTGATGAAGATATTGGTCAGCTCGTTCAACGCGACGCGCGCGGCTTGGTAGTTGGCTACGGAGCCTTCGCCAATGTCAAAGATGAAATTATCGCCATTGCCGAGCTCGACGAACACGGACGTGTTGGCTTGACCGGGGCGGATGATCGGAGCGGTCCCCATGAAGGTAATCCGCATTTCCTCCGGCTGCACTTCTTCAGTGCCCGGGAACCAATTGGCAGCACTGGTCAACCATGGTTGGGGCGATATTCCCTCAAACATGAGCCCCTCTTTCCAACGCCCGTTTGGCACGCCCCCTGTTAGGGCATTCTGAATGTCTTCAGCGGAGGAAGGTTCACCTACTTCCGGTATCTGCTGCGCGCTCACCCAGCTTGCCAGTGAAAGTGAGGCGAGCGCCGCAACGCTTATCGCTTTAAGCTTTTTCAATTTTCCCTCCTTAGGAAGTTCGTGGAAAGGCGGATCGGTTTAGTCAGAAAGATCGGTAAATCACCGATATTGCTCAATTCTTTGCGGGGTCATAACATAGGCGCTCTCGACGTTTCGCTGGCCGTCGGAGTAGGTTACTAACTCCGTCTGTCGTTCGGCCTGTAGCTCTCCCATTATCCAAACGGGGTCATACATCCCGCGTATCGGGTAGCCATCGGGGTAGTGGACGTGGATCAACTGATTTGCCGCGGGAGGCGGTGTATGCACGCAGGCTCCCACTGTGGGAACGAGTAAGAACTCGATCACGAACCTTCCATCCATTTCCAATGGCAAGATGTAACCGGGGACCCGGACATTTTGCGATAGGACTTCTGGGTTAGGCGCACTGAACCGACGTTCGTGCGCTTTCATAAGCCTTTCACGCTCCGCGAACAGCCAGTCTGGATCCAAGCCACTTGATACGAGCTTGGCTCTAATTTTAGAGGCTTGTGAGCGGGCGAAATCGTTGGCGCTCTCCGCATCCGTCACTTCAATGCGATAAAGCGTGACAAGATCGTTCTTTTGCCGATAATCCAGATCTTCAAACGGGTTGGAACCCATTTCTACTTCCGGTACCAGATCCGCCCAGCCAAGATTTCGCTGGTCGCTTGCATTGGCTTTCGTCAGGCACAACGGCACAGAGATACTAATTGCAAGTGCAAACACAAAGAAGCTGGATACCTTAAGACGCTTCCACGTCGTCATTGTCACCTCCGCATCAAAGTTTAGGAAAGACGGCTTACCCGCACCAATTCAACTAACAGCTCCCGCCTTATGCGGTTCCACTCAGCGCGTTCGGGTTCGCTGCATCGAGCACCGTTTAGTTTACTACAAACCGCTTGGTAGTCAGCAAATGCCTCACGCAGTACCGAGTTTTCTGATAGTGACCGGCGGATTTGAGAGGCGAGATCTGGCAGATCTTCTCCAAGGGTCGGCATTGACTCTGCACCTTGGGAACATAGGGTCGAAGGCACATCTAAACTGAATGTTTCCAACCGAAACGGTAAGACCAGCGAACACTGATTGCAACTCAGGCTGTGTCACCAAGATATCAATGAGTAGAAAACGTTAACCTTGCGGCTTGAAAAAGTTGGCATTGGATCGGGAGATTCCGTTGATTGTTACGCGATCCCCCGGATTTAGCGATAGCAGCGAACGACCGCTTTGACGGGCCGCACCGCAGCGCAATTGAGTCGAGTTGAAAGGCAGCTTTGGGCCGTTAGCCTCGCACCACCCTGTCACCCATCTACCGCACCTTTGACTTCGGCTCTGCTGCTTCCACAGTGCTTCCAGCGGGGATTTCGGAACGCAGGAAGCCCCGCGGAAAGCGGGGCTAAGGCGTTGTATTTGTTTGGTGATTTTGGTTGCGGGAGCAGGATTTGAACCTGCGACCTTCAGGTTATGAGCCTGACGAGCTACCGGGCTGCTCCATCCCGCGGTGATGTTCTTTTTTGTGGCTGTGTCACCAAGATATCAATGAGTAGAAAACGTTAACCTTGCGGCTTGAAAAAGTTGGCATTGGATCGGGAGATTCCGTTGATTGTTACGCGATCCCCCGGATTTAGCGATAGCAGCGAACGACCGCTTTGACGGGCCGCACCGCAGCGCAATTGAGTCGAGTTGAAAGGCAGCTTTGGGCCGTTAGCCTCGCACCACCCTGTCACCCATCTACCGCACCTTTGACTTCGGCTCTGCTGCTTCCACAGTGCTTCCAGCGGGGATTTCGGAACGCAGGAAGCCCCGCGGAAAGCGGGGCTAAGGCGTTGTATTTGTTTGGTGATTTTGGTTGCGGGAGCAGGATTTGAACCTGCGACCTTCAGGTTATGAGCCTGACGAGCTACCGGGCTGCTCCATCCCGCGGTGATGTTCTTTTTTGTATCGTTTGAGAGCGTCTGTTCTTGTCAGGTTT
>NZ_WUWG01000004.1 GCF_009833495.1 Oceanomicrobium pacificus
GTGTCCTTCCCCCGTAAAACTGGGCCACTACACTGGCTGCGAAAGGGGGATTGGGCATGGCGAGGAAGCGACATTCAGACGAAGACGTCTTGAAGCTGCTGCGTGAGATCGAGTTGAAGCTGAGTGCCGGCGCGGATGTGGCCTCTGCGTGCCGCGGCGTCGGGATCAGCGATGCGACATACTACAACTGGCGAAAGCGCTTCGGCGGAATGGGGCGCGCGCAGTTATCGGAGCTGAAGAGCCTGGAGAAAGAGAACGCGCGGCTGAAGAAGATCGTCGCCGAGCTCGAACTGGACAAGCTCATCCTCAAGGAAAGTCTGAACTACCTAAAGCCGAGGGCCTGACCACAGAGGAGCTCCGTCAGGCCGTCATTCATACGCGCCAAAAGCTCGCGACGTCCGAGCGGCGGACGTGCCGGGTGATTGGCTTGGCGCGGAGCTCCCTGCAGTATCGGCCGACACCGAGAGATGACAATGCTTTGCGGTTGGCAGTCATCCGGTTGGCAAAGCGGTACGGCCGGTATGGCTATCGCAAGGTCACACAGCTGCTTCACGTCGAGGGCTGGCGGGTCAATCACAAGAAGGTCGAGCGGCTCTGGCGCGAGGAAGGGTTGCAGATTCCGCAGGGACACAAGAAGCGCAAGCGACTCTATCACAAAGACAGCTCGATCATTCGGCTCAGACCAACCCATCCGAACCATGTCTGGGCCATCGACTTCGTTCACGACAAACTCAGTAACGGTCGGAGCTACAAGATGCTCACGGTGCTGGATGAGTTTACGCGGCAGGCCTTGGCTGTTGTAGTGCGCACCAAAATGGGCGCAGACGATGTACTTGAAGCACTCTATCCGCTGCTCTTGAGGCACGGCACTCCGGAGTACATCAGATCAGACAACGGGCCCGAGTTCGCTGCTGAGGCAATGCAGGCCTGGCTTCGACGCGTTGGCATCAAGCCGATCCGCATCTATCCGGGATCACCCTGGGAGAACGGATACAACGAGCGGTTCAATGGGACACTACGACGGGAGGTTCTCAATGCGGAGTGGTTCACAACGACCGAGCAGGCCCAGATCGTCATCAATCACTGGCTTCGACAGTACAACCACACCCGCCCGCATCAGGCGCTCAACATGCGTCCACCAGTTCCAGAAACACTCTTAGAGAAACCCCCGATCAGTGGCCCACACAAAGGGGGCTAGACATGCCTTTCTGACGGTAGCGACCTCCGTGGCCGCCTTCTGTGGAAAGATCAAAGGGAACCGCCATGCCCCCGCTTGAGAGCATCCGACAGCTTCATTGGATTGCCTGACAATTCGGGAAAACCGCACAAATTCGACGGTTATTCTGCGGTCAAAGCTTCCGCCCTACGCAATGCCAATCATCCGAGGGATCGCGGCCCCGTGGTCAAGATGGTGCTCGGTCCGTTCAGGCAAAGGCACAAACTCCCAGCAAAACGGCTTCCCATCCGGCCCCCGCGCAGTTCAAAGATTGATCCGCAGCCTCAGGCCGAACACGGTTGGATCCTGATCGTTGAAGCCCGGGTTGATCATGTGCTGGACGTCCGCCGTCAGGGCGACATTGTCCGACAGGTCCAACCGATAGAAGGCCTCCATTGTGGTCTGGGTGTCGAGCGTTTCATCCACCGGGTCCGCAACGGTCGCGCCAAACCCAAAGAGGTCGTCATAGAGGCCCGGCCGCCATAGAAGACCGGCATTGGCCGCGCGCCGGGCGATCGGTGCCTCGCCCTCCGACCAGCCGAGGCGCCCGTAGATCATGAGTTCCTCGTTGATCGTATGGTTGGCGGACAGGATCGCCCCGTGGCTCTCCGGCACGCCTGCCTCTGTGCGTTCGTCGACGTGAAAGACGCCGAGGTGCACGTTGGTCAAAAAGCGTTTCGAGCGTTCGGGTGTCCATCCGATCTCGGCGTATTTGTAAAACTCGGGTCCGCCGGGAAACCACTCGACATCGGTCATCGAGCCGTTTGCGTCCGACAGGACACCGAGGGTATAGATCTGATCGGTCAGGAAACCGCCCCCCGCGATGCCGAAGCCGGGATCGGGGAGCGGGAGGACCGGGCTGAACAGGATCGAGAAATTGGAGAAGGTCGTGCGTGGGTTCACGTAGCCGAGAATGTCCGAATAGTCTCCCGGATCGATCCGTCCCGCCACGAAACCGGCACGCCCGCCGGCGAGCGTCTGGGACCAGTAGGCGACGGAGAGGGTTGTGTCGGTGTCACTGAAAGTCGTTGCGGTGACGCCCGTATAGCCGATCTGCCCGGCAAGCCCGCCGGGTGCGATTTCCGTGCCAAGCAGGTGGCGGTTCTCCAATGTGAAGACAAGTTGCCCAGGGTTCTCACCACCGCGGTTGAGCAGCGTCCACTGGCCGAGAATACGGGCTTGGCCCGAAGCGGCCTCGTCGATATCGGTAAGGCTCTCGGTCGCGGATTGATAATAGGCCTGGTAGTCGAAGGAGAGGTTGAGGCCGGTGCGTTCGGCAAAGCTCTGCCGTGACGCTTCCAAGGGGTCCAATGCGGCATCCAGCCCCGGCCAGCGAGAGTCCTGCAACCGTCGGATCCGGTCCTGCTCCAGTTGGGCCTGCGTGGAGGCAGGGCCACCTAGCGAGACTGCTGCGGCGGCCTCCAGGGCGGAGGGTGGCCGGCTTTCCTGCGCGATGGCTCCAGTTGAGACCCAGAAGCCAGCAACGATGACCGTACCGAGACGCCCTGCCTGTCCCATATGAGTCCTCTCGTCTTGCGTTTGGTTTTTCTTCGGCCTGCTCATGCAAGCATCGCCAGAACCACATCCCGACCCGACCAGAGAACGAAGGCCGACAACGTGGCTGTGATGATGGCAGGCACGCCGTCTTTCCATGTGTCCCAGATCAGGTGGCAGCCGATTGCGCCAAGCGACGTGCCCAGAAGCGCCGCGGCCCCGAGCGGCCCGAGCAAGCTGCTCCGGAACCAGATCGCCACCGCCCCGAACAGCTCGACACCACCGACAAGCGCCATGATCTGACGGTTCAGCCCGTATTTGACGAACATCGCCAGTTGCGTCTCGAAGATGAGTTTCTGCCAGCCAAGGATCTTGATCGAACTGGCGAACAAGAAGAACGCGGACAGCAGGCCGACAGCGATCAAAAGAATGGAAATGGTTGCTCCTCCAGTGTCAGAGAGCGTGGTGGCAGCTTTGCCGCTCCATCGGGTCTCACTGCGCGGTCACTCCGGATTTCGCGCCGGTTTGAAAACCATCCGCGAGGCTTTTTGCCCAATCATTGGTTGCTGGAGCTTCCGCTTTGTCCGACTGGCCGAATGTCTGCACCTCGTGGACATCCATCGAGAAGGTGGCGTTCATGGAAATAAACCCATCCACGACCATCATCTGCCGGTCCGACGGATCGATGTTGATCCGACCGGTCAACACGATCGGTTCGTGGATTCTGGCCGGTGCCCATCCGTCAGACAGGCGCAGGCGGACCATCTGGTTCGGCGGCGGCGGTGGGACGTGGCTGCACATGCCGCGCTCCGGCACGAGATAGGCCATCGCGGATCCATCTTCATCCGGTGGCGCCGGGATCGCGAAACCACCGAGCGTAATCGTTTCGCCATCAAGGGCCACGTTTCCAGCGGCGCTGGCCAGTTCTCTCCGCTCCGCAACTATCCCACGTTGAGAGATCAGCCAGTCCGCATCAATCCCTTGCGCGGAAAGCTCCGCCTTGACCTTTTCAAGCTGCGTTCCGGTCTCCGGCGAAGGCTTGCCGCCGTCCAACTCTGCCTGGAGTGTCACAACCCGACGCAGATCATCGACCTGTTCGTAGTCGAGGTCGAGGAATGGATCCTCATAGGATTGAACACTTTGGTCGATCAGGTCCGGCCAATCGATGGGAGTTGGTTCTGCGTGGAGCGGGCCTACCCCCAGAACGACTACGATTGTCGAAAGTATGTGACGCATGGGTGTCCCCTCAAACCGTTGTGTTTAGAAAATCTCGCCGTCCGCCCGATGCATTTCATTTACTTGAGATCGTCCTGCGCCTTGATCTCCGGAACCCGCGCGAGCGCTTCGGCCATGTCTGCGCTGCTCATCAACTCGATCATCTGGTAGTCCTCCAGCAGCCCGTCACCGAGGCGGCTGACATAGAAGGCCTGGATGAATGTGGGGTCGTCCGGAAGGGCGACGGTGATGTAGTCCTTCCCATTTACAAGCCCCCAGTAGTAGCTCAGAAGCTCGCCGCCGAGCGCCTCGATCCCGCCTTTCACCGAGGCCGCGCGATCCCCGGGATTGGCGATCTGCATCTCCCAGGCGGCGCTGTTGGACGTGCCGATGAACAGGAAGGTGCGCATGTTTGCAGCATCTTCGGCGATGGCCATCGAGCCGCAGAGGGTCATGAGAGAACCAAGGGCGAGATGTTTCAAAGTCTTTCCTTTCCCGGTTGATTGCGTCGGGCAAAAAAACGCGGGGCGGACGAGGGAGACCGCCCCGCGCTCTCCTCAGTCCAGCGTGTTCTTGTAGATCACGCCGTCCTTCATGATGACCTTCAGGTTGGGATCAGGATCGGCCAGAAGAAGGATGTCTTCGAGCGGGTTGCCATCGACCAGCAGGAGATCCGCGTAAGCGCCTTTCTCGACCACGCCGAGCGGGCCGTCTTGATACGGATTGTTCAAGCCCGTAAGCCGGTTCATGCGGGCGCCGTTCGATGTGGCCATGCGCAGAATGTCGAAGGGTTTGAACTTGGCCTCGTGCAGGTATTTGAACTCGTCGTTCATCTTCTTGTCCTGCTCAAGCGTCTGGTCCCAGTTGTTGATGAGATCGGTGCCCAGAGTGTAGAGGTCGATCATGCCCGGTGTCGTCTGGATCACCTCGATCATGTTGGCGGCGGCGTCACGGACGCTCTTCCATTTGGCGAACGAGGCTGGCGTGTAAAAGGCTTCCGCCTGTTCGGTCGTCACCGAGTAGACCGGGGCTACCGCCGTCGCGAACATGATCTGCTTTTCGACCATGATCTCGGCGGCCTCCTTGGTCAGGAACGGGATGTGCTCAACGGTCTTTGCACCGTTGTCGATACAGTTGCGGATCGCCTGCTCGGTGAACACGTGGCAGGTGACGTAGGTGCCCCATTGCTCAGCGGTCTTGACCGCCATCTGGATCTCGTCCGCCTGGTACTGAAGCGAATGCAGCGGGTCGAACTCGGACGTGACCCCGCCGCTGACCATGACCTTGATCTGGGTTGCCCCGCGGCGCAGGTTCTCGCGCACGGCCATGCGGATCTGCTCCGGACCATCCGCGATGAAGCTCATGTCTGTGTCGACCCAATGCGATGGGCCTTGCCCCGACAGGGTTGGATGCCGGTCGTTCAGTTTGCGGAAATCGGCATGGCCCGATGTCTGCGTGATGAAGGCCTCGGAAGAATAGATCCTCGGGCCGGGGAACATACCGGTATCGATGATCCGCGCGATGGACTTTGCCGGTCCGCCGAGGTCACGAACCGTCGTGAACCCGTTCATCAGGATGCGCTCGGACCGGATCGTTGCAACGCCACCAAGATGGAAGGGCGTGATGTTTTGGCGCAACCCGTCACTGAGCGGGTTGAACACCAGCAAATGCACGTGCTGGTCATGCATCCCCGGCATGAGCGTGCGCCCGCCGCCGTCAATCATGGTTGCGTTGGGCGCGTCGATCCCGTCCGTCGAGATCTCCTTGATCAGGTTGCCCTCGACGAGGACACTGGCGTTCTCGATCCGCGCTTCATTCACACCGTCAAAGACATGGACGTTGGTGAAAAGGGTCTGCGGCAGCGCTTCATCCTGCGCAGAGGCCATGCTGGCAGCGAGCGCCACCACGCCCGTCAGTAATGTGGACTTGATAAGATGCTTCATAAGTTTGCCCTTCCGCAATGTTGACGGCGGGGCCAGTGCCCCGCCGAAAGTTCAGTCCAGCGTGTTCTTGTAGAACTTGCCGTCCTTCATGATGACGCGAATGCTCGGCACGTCCTGCCCGCGTGGCTCGGCATCGAACCATGTATCGACAGCGCCGATGGCAGTGATGTCTTCGAGCGGGTTTCCGTCAACGATGAGGATATCGGCATAGGCACCTTCCTCGATCACGCCGAGCTTGCCTTCGGGATAGGGGTTTCCGCGTCCCGTCAGCGCCGCCAGCTCTCCGCCATTCGAGGTCATCATCTGCAAGGCCCAGAGATTGCCGAACTCACGCGCCATGAA
Organism: Oceanomicrobium pacificus; assembly: GCF_009833495.1. Lineage (GTDB taxonomy): Bacteria > Pseudomonadota > Alphaproteobacteria > Rhodobacterales > Rhodobacteraceae > Oceanomicrobium > Oceanomicrobium pacificus. The sequence continues at coordinate 6,211 of NZ_WUWG01000004.1, forward strand.
CGCCTTGGTGAAGTCCATCGACTGCCGGTACGGCACACCGGTCAGCAGAACGTAGTCGGAATCGAACACCATCTTCGGCTTGTACTTCCGCACCAGATCAAACAACTGCTCGCTGTTTTTCCGCAACCAGAGGAACTTTGCCGTCGGCGGGAAGGTCGGGTCCTGGTGCATCGGATGCTCCAGCGCCTCGGGCGCCAACGCGGTCAGGTTGGGCGAGAAGAACGCTTCCTTCTCTACCAGCTTCTGCATCGTCGGCTCCGTTATGGTCAGGCCGTGATCCACCACCTTGACCCCGAGATCGAGCGCGCGCGACAGGTCGCTATCCATGAAGACATGCATGGCGACATAGGAATCCATGTCCCCGGCCACCTCGACGGCAGCGGCGATTTCTTCGTCTGTAAAGGCGGACTGGTAGATCGGGTCCTTGATGGAGGTCACACCGCCGCTGACCATGATCTTGAGGTAGTTGGCCCCAAGCGCAAAGTTCCGCCGCGCGCCCTGAAGCACTTCTGCAGGACCGTCAACAAGCCGCGTGATCTCCAGCCGTTCAAGATTGCTTTCGTTCTTGCGTTGCCCGGCGATCCCCCAGTCGCCATGACCACCTGTCTGGCTGAGGCAGGCGCCGGACGAATATATCCGCGGGCCGGGAAGCGAGCCCTCGTCGATTACCGCACGAAGTCCACCATGTGCACCGCACATGTCACGCACGGTCGTGAAGCCCATCGCCAGCATTTCCTGCGCAAAGGCCGCAGAACGTGCGCCGATCTCCTCCCATGTCGTGTCCTGAAGCCCCGGGATCGTGCCATCCTTGTACATATTCACATGCACATGGCTGTCGATCAGGCCGGGCATCAAGGTGCGTCCGCCGCCGTCGATCACGTTGACCTCGACCTCTTTGGTCTCGATGCCGCGTTCGGTCTGGATCGTGAAAGAATAGCCGTCGATACCGCCAACAGGGTCGGGCAGGCGCTTGCTTCCGCCTGTCTGTACCTGGACCTCCCATGTCCCGGATTCGGGAATGTCCTCAGCAATCTTGTGAATCTTGTTCTTGACGACGAGAACGTCGGCATCTTTCAAGCCGTCATTCACCCCGTCGAAGACCATCACATTCTTGAACAGCGTGACCTCTGATGGAATGTTGGGGATATCCTGCGCAATGGCAGGCGTCGTGAGCGCAATTGCCATTGACATGGCCGGCAGCAACGCCTTCAGGTTGAGTGTTGTCATTCGGTGTCCTAGCAACAGTGGTTGGAGTCGTGGTTCTTTTCGACCCATCCTCCCACTATGCACATGTTCCCCGGGATTCTTTTGACCCGCTGATCCCGCGGCTCATTTTTCTGACCCGATCCGGTCAATTTCGGTCAATTTCCGCTTGGCCGTCAGGTGCTGCGCCTCATAGCGTGGGGGAAAGCGAAAGGTCGATGCGCATGCCCCAGGGGGAACAGAAAGACGGTTTGTCCCTCGTGCGCGCCACGGTCCTCGGCCCCTTCGTAGCGATGATGCGGCGGCTCGATGCGGATCCGGCCTTTGCGCTCGGGCTGCATGGATTGAGCGAGGAACAGGTCCTGAACCCGGCTTCCTTCATCCCGCATGACACGGTCTATGCGGCGCTGGCTTCCATCGCTGATATCACCCGGCCGGATATCTGCGCCCTGACCGGGCAGCAAACAGACCTGTTGAACTTCCTGCCGCGTGGGGCGCTGCTCGGCCAGTCGGTGACCCTTGGCGATTTCTTCACCCGGTTCACCCGGATCGTCTCGAAGGAAAGCAACGCGGTGTCCTTCCGGCTGCTGATCGAGGAGGAGCACGCCTACTTCACCACCAGTCGCAACTTCGAACCCGAGGTGTCGCCGGCGCATTCGGACGCCTTTCTGGTCGGGATCTGGATGTCCCTGCTGCACCGCGTTCTCGATTTCAGGTGGGATCCGACCCAGGTTGTTCTGCGCCTGTGCGACCCGGCCCTGCTGCCGGCACAGTTTCATGGCGTGCGGGGCATCAAGTGCAACAACAGGGGATTCTCGATCCGCTTTCCGGCGGCCTGGCTGTCGCTTCCAATCAACCCCGAACTCCTCGTGAACCACGACAATGATATCGAAGAACCGGTTCAGGTCGATGTGCCCCTAGACTACCTCGAAGGCTTCGAAATTCTCGTGCGATCAAGGCTGTCCGATCCTGCGCTGACGGTGAGCGAGGCCGCCCGGATGTGCAGTGTTTCGACCAAAGTCTTGAACAAAAGACTGTCGTTCTACGAAACCTCGGCGTCCAAGGTAATCAACAGACTCCGGATGGAACGAGCATCGGAGTTGCTCACCGGGTCTGATCTCTCGATCAAGGAAATTGCCCAATTGGTCGGATTGTCCGAGACCTCGGCACTCACCCGGGCGTTCACACGGAATTTCGGCATGTCCCCGAGAGACTGGCGCAAGAAGGAGGCACAAGAGGCCCAAATTGCCGGTGCGCCTACAGATTAGCCTGACCCCGCTGCGACTTTTCAACTACCGAAAACTCTTGGGACGGCACTGTCAAAGAAAACCGGCTTGAGGCGGGTAGGTCGGTTTTGTAGCGTCGCGACATGACCAGAAGATCGCCGTTTCGCTTCTTTAAAACCAGTCAGGAAATCATCCGCTTGGCTGTAATGCTGTATGTCCGTTTCCCACTTTCGCTTCGCAATGTGGAGGATC
>NZ_WUWG01000005.1 GCF_009833495.1 Oceanomicrobium pacificus
AGGATCACCCTGGGAGAACGGATACAACGAGCGGTTCAATGGGACACTACGACGGGAGGTTCTCAATGCGGAGTGGTTCACAACGACCGAGCAGGCCCAGATCGTCATCAATCACTGGCTTCGACAGTACAACCACACCCGCCCGCATCAGGCGCTCAACATGCGTCCACCAGTTCCAGAAACACTCTTAGAGAAACCCCCGATCAGTGGCCCACACAAAGGGGGCTAGACACACGTCATCTGGCAAGCCTTGAGTTCCCGCATAGCCTAGGAAGGGCAGCTTCGCTTCAATAGCTGCATCAGTCAAAAGTGCGGAGTTTACGATCTGCTCAAGCGTGTGGATGTGACTCTGCACGACTGCTACTCCCACCTTTCAAGCAAGCTTCTGATTTAGATCGTAATTTTGACAGAAGACAGCAGACTTGAGCAAGAAACTCAAGGAGTAACATATGTCATATCTTTCCAAGCTTTCCGTAAAGTCAGTGGTTCGCAACGACAAGCGAGACCCTGTTCAGCTTCGTAGGCAGAAGCTCGTCGCAGCTATCGAAGAACAGCGAGCGGTGGCTGAAGCTGCAGTGAACGGCGAAAGCTATTAAGTGCAGCGCAAGAGTTGGGCGAAGAACGAGCAGGGCGAGAAAGTGCTTGTCGAGCGTATGCGCAAAGTTCGCCCGTGGTTTTTCGAGCAAGATGGCGGTTGGTACGTGCAGTGCAAATACGGAAACAAGCCGATGAAACTTGGCAACGGCAACGCTGTTTTCGTAAAGGCGCTGGGAGAGGTGCAAGGTGCGCTTGGTGCATTGAAGTCGGCAGCCGAAGCTGGCGAGCTTGACGCGGCAGTCAGCACAGCGATGCAGCGCAAGAAGTCAAAGTAAGGCGCTTTGGTTGGCGCGATCTTCGCGCCAACTATCCATTCAAGATCGCCAGCAATGTCCCGTTGTCGATCAGATCGTCACGCTTAGCGGCTAGAGCTTTCATAACGATCTCTTCTGTAACAACGTATCCGGTGCGTCCCACGCCGATTGCTGCTGCCAGTCCTGCTTCGTCCAGCTGTCCGCCCGCAAGCATGTCGAACGCCAGCTCAGCCACGCTTCGTCCCTCGTCCTTCGCAGCCTTCTTGGCGTTTCTGTGCACCTGCCGTCCGCTGTGCAAATCCGCGTTCAGAAGAGGGCTGTATTTGCTGTAGAACTTGTCCAGCATTGCTGTGCTGTTGCCCATCTGTGCACTCAGTTCATGCGTTGTCATACCGCTTTGCAGGTTCTTGGTCGCATAGAAGTGAGGGAAGCTATACAGTGTTCCCGCCCTTCCACCCGCGTCTACCTTCAGCCCAAGTTCGTCGAGCAAGGCGTTAAATGCGCGGTTTAGATTGAAGATGGTGGCAACGTCGCCAAGCCGCGTCACAAAGACCAGTTCGTCGCATTGCGCGGAGAGCAGTTCGTCGAGCGTGTCGTAGCTTAAGCGCGGGTTCAGCAGTTGTTGCCGCTCCAAATATTCCTGGGTGTTGTCGCGCGCGACAGCGGTTCTCTTGCGCGTCTTGCCGTCTACGTTGACGAACAAATAGAGTTCGCCGTCCTTGTTATGCCACTCGATGTTTCGCCATCGTAGCCCAAGAGCTTCTGTGCCATGGCGCACCCCGGTGTTGGCGAGAAACAGCACGTAGTTGCGCAATACCTCGCGCGTTGCTGCTGCTTTACTGTTGCTGGTCTTTTTGTGCCACGTGCGCAGCGCGGTGTAGATCTTCTTGTACTCGGCGTCGGTGAAGCTGCCTCGGCTTTCACTCTTGATGCCTTTGTTCAGCAGAGTGGGGCGGAGAGATTTGACAAGCCAGCCGTGTAGTTCAGCCTCGTCCAGAACCCTGTTGAGTGCTGCGTTGTGGTTGTAGATGCCGCTCTGCGAGAACGGTTTTTCGTTCTGTTCCGTGCGCCACGCGTCGAAAGCCGTCAGCGCAGCCAAGTCAATCTTCGCAATGTCTGTGTCGCCAAAATGCGGGACGAGCCAACGACGCAGTGCGGAAATGTAGTCCTTGTAAGCTTGCTTGCCGCCGCCTTCGTCTAGCTCATCTTGCATCCTCTTGATTGCGTATTCCGCGACATGCTTGAACTTGCGGGTTTGGGCGGGAAGCTTGTTTTGATGCGGGCTTGGGTTTCGAAGTAGAGCTCTAGCGCGCGCTCTTTCGCTTCCTCCAAGTCGTCCGTCTTCGTGCTTTTCACGATGCGCTTGCCGTTTTCCAGTGTCAGCCGTGCGTACCAGTTGTCGCTTCCGTTGCGCTTATCCAGCTTCAGTTTCTTGTGCACATTCACAGTGCCTACGCCGTAGCTCATCGCTTGCCGTTTTTGCTAAGTGCCTGTTGCTGAACACTATACGGCAAAATGGGGCGACAATGCAGCTGAAACTGCGCGCGGACTGTGTACGAGTTGTGTACGAAACACAGATTACAGTATCTTGTGAAGGGCGCTGTAAGTTGCGCAATATATTGTGGAAATTTGGAGGCGAGTACCGGAATCGAACCGGTGTACACGGATTTGCAATCCGCTGCGTAACCACTCCGCCAACTCGCCGGAAGTGTGGCGCATGAGGTAGTCCGTTCGGGCTGCCAGTGCAAGGGCAATTTTGCGGGTGCGGCGGGTGCGGGCGCGCGCCGGAGCCGGCCGCGCGGATCCGGTCCGGAAGCGGTGCAAAGCGGCATTTTGGGTGATTGCCGGTCGTCCCGCTTTGTGGCAAAAGCCATGCAAACCCAGTCCAAACGGGATCGTTTTCATGACCGACTTCGCCGCCGCCCGCACCGCCATGGTCGACACCCAGGTGCGTCCTTCCGATGTCACGCAGTATCCGATCATCGAGGCGATGCTTGCCGTCCCCCGCGAGGATTTCGTGCCGAACGCGAAACGGGCCGTCGCCTATATGGGCGAGCATGTGGACCTCGGCAACGGGCGTTTCCTGCTCGACCCGCGCGTGATGGGCAAGATGCTGAGCGCGGCCTCGGTCGCGCCCGATGATCTGGTGCTCGATATCGGCTGCGCGACCGGCTATTCGACCGCGCTTCTGGCCCGCATGGCCGAGGCCGTTGTCGGGGTCGAGGAAGACGAGGCCATGGCCCGCAGCGCGGAGGAGACGCTGAGCGAACTCGGCGCCGACAATGCCGTGGTGCAGACCGGCCCGCTCATCGAAGGGGACGCGGCCAACGGTCCCTATGACGTGATCCTGATCCAGGGCGGGGTGGAACAGGTGCCGGCCGCGATCCTTGACCAGCTGAAAGAAGACGGGCGGATCGTCGCGATCCATCTGCAGGATGCCGGCGGCCGTTGCGACCTTGGTATCAAGGCCAACGGGCGGGTAGCATGGCGGCGTGCCTTCGACGCAACAGCGCCGCGCCTGCCTGGTTTCGAAAAGCCACAGACGTTCGAATTCTGACCCCTTTCCCTTGATCGCCGCACGGCCACGGTTAAGGTTGCCTAAAAGGCAAGCTGCCCCGCAGCCTGCCGCAAACAAGGATGGGTTCATGAAACGTCGCGTTCTTGCCGGGCTCCTGCTCGGCGCTTCACTGGTTCCTTTCGGTGCATGGGCGGACACGCTGACCGACGCGCTTGTCGCCGCCTACCAGACCAACCCGAATCTCGAGATCAGCCGTGCCGCGCTGCGGGCGCTGGACGAGAATGTGGCCCAGGCCCGCGCCGGTCTGCGCCCCACGATCGACTTCAACCTGAATGCGCAGGGCGTGGGGGGCGATCCGGCCTTCAATGACACGTTCAATTCCGTGCGCGACACTTATGACGCGACGCTCGACGCCGCGCTGGTCCTCTATGACGGGGGCAGCACGCCCAATGCCATCGCCGCCGCCAAGGCGGCCGTGGCTGCGGCCCGCTCCTCGCTGCGCGACACGGAGCAGACCGTGCTGCTCGACGCGGTGACGGCCTACATGGATGTGCGCCGCGATCAGGACATTGTCGGCGTGGCGGAAAACAACGTGACGGTAACGGGCGAACAGGTCCGCGCCACCACCGACCGGTTCGAGGTGGGCGAGGTGACCCGCACCGACGTGTCGCAGGCGCAGGCGCGTCTGGCACTGTCGCAGAGCCAGCTGGCCGCCGCACGCGGGGCGCTGGCACGGTCCGTGCAGAATTACATCAATGTGGTCGGCATTCCGCCGAACAACCTGCAGCCGCCCCCGGCCATTCCGCGCCTGCCGTCCAACCTGAGCGAGGCGCAGACGATTGCGATGCGCTCGCAGCCGCTCATTGAAGCGGCACGGTTCAACCAGCAGGCCGCGCAATATGATGTGGAGCGCGCCCGCGCCTCGTCGCGTCTCAACGTGTCTGTCGGGGCCTCGGTCGGCTATGGCGTCAGCAGCCAGATCGACAATTACGACAGTTCCATCGGCCGCGTTTTCCTGCGGGCCGGCGTGCCGATCTACAAGGGGGGATCGCTGCCCTCGCTCGTGCGTCAGGCACAGGATGTGCTCGACCGCCGCAAGGCCGAATTGCAGAACACTGCACGGCTCGTCCAGCAGTCGACCGCGATTTCCTGGGCCAATCTCGACGTGGCCCGCGCCTCCATCGTGGCCAACGAGCAGCAGATCACCGCGCAGCAGATCGCGCTCGAAGGGGTGACGGAAGAAGCCCGGCTCGGCGCGCGGACGACGCTCGACGTGCTGAACGCCGAACTGGAGTTTCAGGAAGCGCGGGTGGACCTGATCTCGTCGAAGCGCGACGAATATGTGGCGGCCTTCCAACTGCTCGCCTCGATGGGGCTCCTGTCTGTCGAGCAACTGCGCCTCGGCATTCCGACCTATGATCCGGATGTGAACTACCGGGCGGTGGAAAATGCGCCGCCGCGCGGCTTCGACACCACGGCCATTGACCGGATCAGCAGTCGGTGGAAGAATTGAGCAGCGGGGCTTCGGCCCCGCACTGCTTGAGCCTACGGGGGTGGTTCAACTGTGAAGACAACCGCTGACGCGAGAGAGAACCCGATGCAAAAGCCCATGTCCCCACCGGATCCGCGTGACGTCAACGATGTTCTGAGTTCCATCCGCCAGCTTGTGTCCGCCGAGGCGCGGGCGCTGGACGACCGGAAAGTCGTCAACGAAATCAAGGATATGCTTGTCCTGACCGATGACAAGCGTGTGGCCGCCGCCGCGCCTGCTGCCCAGCCGCTCGTGCTCGGGCCGGCCGACGCAGCCCGCCCCGGATCGGCACCCGCCGGCCCCGTGGGGGACCAGCAATTGCGCCGTCTGGTGCGCGAAATCCTCAACGAGGAACTGCAGGGTGAACTGGGCGACCGGATCACCCGCAATGTCCGGAAACTCGTCCGGCGGGAGATTGCCCGTGTGCTGAGCGAGGATTTGTCGGAATAATTCCGGCGTCCGGTCAAAGCTCCGCGATCTTCAGGATCGCGTCGATATCCGCATGTTTTTCCAGATGATCGGCAAGCGCGTCGAGCGTTGACGTCACCGCGTCGCCATAGGCGAGCGTGGACGGTGCTGCGCCGAGCGCGGCCAGATAGGCAGCGCGGAACCCATCTGACGCGAAAAGCCCGTGCAGATAGCAGCCCTGCACCTGTCCGTCGCGTGACGCGGCCCCCTCGCTCCGGCCCTCCACCGTCAGCCAGGCGCGGTCCCGGTCCGGCCCATCGCTCTGCCCGAGGTGGATTTCATAGCCCGTCACCTCCAGCCCGTCGGCAGTTCGCGCCGTGATCTGCGTGACCCGCTTGTCGGGCGACATGACCGTTTCGACCTCCAGCAGGCCCAGCCCGTCCACGCGGCCGGGCGGGCCTTCGATCCCGTCCGGATCGGCAATGCTGCGCCCGAGCATCTGGTAGCCGCCGCAGATGCCGAGGATGCGCCCACCGCGCCGGTGGTGAGCGTGGATGTCGATGTCCCAGCCTTGGGCGCGTAGAAATGCGAGGTCGGCTATGGTGGATTTGCTGCCGGGCAGAAGGATCAGGTCCGCGTCGCCGGGCAGCGCCTGTCCGGGCGGGACCATCTCCACCGTCACGCCGGGCTCCAGCTTCAGCGGGTCGAGATCGTCGAAGTTGGCGATGCGCGACAGCCGCGGCACCGCGATCTTGAGCGCGCCCGAGCCGCCGCCTGCAATATCGAGCGCATCCTCCGCCGGCAGGCTGGACGCCCCGTCGAACCAGGGCAGAAGGCCGAGATCCGCCCAGCCGGTCCGCGCCGCAATTTCCTGCCGCCCCTCGGAGAAGAGCGCCGGATCGCCACGGAACTTGTTGACGAGGAAACCGGCGATCCGGTCCCGGTCTCCGGCGGGCAGGACCGCATGGGTGCCGACCAGTTGCGCGATGACGCCGCCCCGGTCGATATCGCCGGCAAGGATGACGGGCAGGTCCGCGGCTTCGGCAAAGCCCATATTCGCAATGTCGCCCGCGCGCAGGTTGATCTCCGCCGGCGATCCGGCGCCCTCGACCAGAACAATGTCCGCCTGCGCTTTCTGCCCCTCGAAGGCCCGCAAGACTTCGGGCAACAGGCGCGGCTTCAGAGCGGCATAGTCCCGCGCCGCCACGGTGATGAGGCGCGCCCCGTTCAGGATCACCTGCGCGCCGCGGTCGCTTTCGGGTTTCAGCAGCACCGGGTTCATGCCCGTCTCGGGGGGCAGGCCGCAGGCCAGCGCCTGCAGAGCCTGCGCCCGGCCGATCTCGCCGCCATCGGCGGTGACGGCGGCATTGTTCGACATGTTCTGCGGCTTGAAAGGCCGGACACTCAACCCGCGCCGGGCCATGGCCCGCGCCAGCCCCGCGACAAGGAGCGATTTGCCGACATTCGAGCCGGTGCCCTGTATCATGACCGCGCCGCTCATGCCGCTTGTCTCTGCCTCCGCCAAATGCCTCCGATCCGCAAACCGGAGTTCGCCGCGACCCTAGCCCCGCCGCCGCACCGGTTCAATCGCCGCCGAAGCGCCACCTAGGTCCGGCCATGGCCTTCGGACGTTTTCGGACCGATGCCGGTGGGATTGTCCGGGTCATAGGCGCGCGGGCGGTAGTCGGGCAGTTGCTCCATCCGTGCGAAGACACTCGGGTGGATGCTCTCCGCATCCGCCTGTCCGATCAGGCGCGGTTCGCGCAACAGGAAGAGTTTCCCCGGTCCCGCGCGGTCGCCGACCATGGGTGCCGCCGGATCGCCGGGATAGCGGTCCCGCCAGCCATCGGGCAGGCGCAGCCCGAGCGATTCCGCGCGGTCGAGCATCCAGACGAAGGGGATGTTGGCAAGTGGACGAGCTTCTGGCCGCCGCCAGACCTGCCCGCCGACATCGGAATGGGCGCCCGCGAACCAGACCTGCTCCAACCGCCCGCGCCAGCCCGGCGCGCAGGTCCACAGGATCGGCGTGTAGGACAGGCGCGTCTCGTCGAGCGCCAGCGCCTGACAGGCATTGCGAATGAGCGGCCCGAGCCGGTGGTCGTGAAAGGCGGTCGCCATCGGCGCGAGCCGGTTCAGGACCGGATAGGGCAGGCCGAGCGCGGCCACCGTGTCCCAGACGCCGATCATCTCGATCGGCACATCACGGTGGCAATAGCGGTCGGAAAACTGCCGCGCATGCAGGTTGCTGCGCTCGGTCTCGTAATAGCGGAAGGCCCGCTGCACACGGCGCTCGGTCGCATGCTGGCGCCGGATCAGGCCGATCTTGCCGATGAACCCGGCGAGCGAGCGCACCGCGTAGGCCCCGCGTGAATAGCCGAAGAGCATGATCCGGTCGCCGGGCCGGTAGCGGCTGCAGAGCACCGAATAGCCGTGACAGACCGACAGGTTGATCCCGATGCCTGCCGCAACCCGCAGCCATTTGCCCAGACCCTCGCCCTGAATGCCGGGATTGTAGCCATATGTCTGGTCGGCGCGCGGACCGCCTTCTTCCAGCAGCCGGTAGAGCAGGCCCGCGCTCGTTTCAAACTCGGGGTGGAGCCGCGAGAGCGTCCCGTCGATGATGAAGATGTGCAGCCGCCCCCGGGCCATGACGGCGGCCTCCGCTCAGCTCGGGCTGAGGCTCTTCACATGGGAGGCGGACAATTCGACAAGCGCGTCGGCAACATGCTGCGTGGCAATCGCATCGTCGCCGGCTGCGACCCGTTTGGCATGGGCGATGGCCAGAACCTGCGCATGGGTGCAGCCTTGCGGCGGCTCGAACTTGTAGCTTGCCAGTTCGATCAGAAGGCCGAGCGGTTCGCGGAAATAGAGACTGTCCATGAACCCCCGGTCGCGCAGGGTGACGGCGAACCCGTGGGCTTTCAGCCGCTCCTCGGCCATCCGGTAGGTGGCCTGGCTGACCGACAGGGCCAGATGGTGGACCGAGCCGACCTGCTGGTGCAGCTTGCGCTCGGAGGGTTTGCGCCCCTCGTCGGTGAAGACCGTGATCGTCGTGCCGTCGCCGCTGTCGAAATAGAGATGGCCTAGCTCCGGTTCATCGAGGTTGGGCTGCTCGAAGAACAGCGTCATGCCGAGCACGCCCTGCCAGAAATCGATGCTCGTCTGGCGATCCGCACCGTTCAGCGTCACATGGTGGATGCCCTGAACCTGAACCTTGTCCATCTCGTCTCCTCCGCTGTTATTCGGCCGCCGCAGCGCCCTTCGCCGCGTCGATCCACTGCCACATGCGCACCGGTGTCAGCGGCATGTCGACCCGCCGCACGCCGAGCTCCCACACCGCATCGAGCGCGGCATTGGTGACGGCCGCAAGTGCGCCGACTGTGCCCGCTTCGCCGCAGCCTTTCATGCCGATCTCATTGGCGGTCGAGGGCACCAGTTCGGCATGGAAGGGGATGTTCGGCACATCGTCGGCGCGCGGCATCGCATAGTCCATGAACGTGCCCGACAGAAGCTGGCCGTCCGCGTCATAGACGACCTGTTCGGTCAGCGCCTGCCCGATGCCTTGCGCGACACCGCCATGGACCTGTCCTTCGGCCAGCATCGGGTTCATCAGGAAGCCGAAATCGTCGACGACAGTATACTTGACGACCTCGGTCACGCCGGTTTCGGGATCGACCTCCACCTCGGCGAAATGGGCGCCGTTCGGATAGGACCGGCCCGGCACGACATTTTCATGCTCGGTTGCAAGCAGGTCCGCCTTGCCCTTGGCACGGGCCTTTTCCGCCAGCGCGATCAGTTCGATCTGCCGGTCGGTGCCAGCGATATGGAAGGCGCCATCCTCGAAGATGATATCGGCAACCGCGGCTTCCAGTTCCTCTTCCGCGAGCGGGCGGAACTTGTCGATCATGATATCGGCGGTGGCGTTGATCGAACTGCCCTGCATGGTCACCGAGCGCGAACCGCCCGTGCCGCCGCCCTTGGCGATCCGGTCGCTGTCGCCCTGTACGAAGCGGATCTTGTCGAACGGAATGCCCGCGCGTTCGTGCAGGATCTGGGCAAATACCGTTTCATGGCCCTGTCCGTTCGACTGGGTGCCGACATAAAGGTCGACCATCCCGTCCTCGGCGAACTCGATCTTCGTGGTCTCGTTCTGGTCGCCGAGAATCGATTCGATGTAATAGGCGAGGCCCAGGCCGCGCAGCTTGCCGGCCTTGGCACTGTCGGCCTTGCGGGCCTCGAACCCGGCAATGTCGGCTTCAGCAATCGCGCGGTCGAGCACGCGGTTGAAATCGCCCACGTCGTAGAGCTCGCCCACCACGGTGCGATAGGGGAAGGCGTCGCGCGGGATGAAATTCTTGCGCCGCAATTCGATCCCGTCGACACCGAGCTGGCGCGCGGACCCGTCCATCAGCCGTTCCATGACGTTGATTGCCTCGGGCCGGCCAGCGCCGCGATAGGCGTCGATCTGGGTCGTGTTGGTGTAGATGCCCTCGACATTGAAGAAGACCGTCTGCACGTCATAGACGCCGGTCAGCACTTTCATCGCGACCTCGGTCTGGATGAACTGGCCGTAATTGGAATTGTAGGCGCCGAGGTTGGACAGCGAGTGGATGCGCACCGCCTGCAGCTTGTGGTCGGCGTCGAACGCGGCTTCGGCCGTGGTCACGAGGTCGCGGGCGCCATTGTCGGTCAGGAGCGCCTCGCCGCGTTCCGACATCCAGCGCACCGCCCGACCGAAGAGCCGCGCGGCCATCGCGGTGACGTAATATTCGGGATAGTCGAAGGCCTTCATGCCGAAGCCGCCGCCCACGTCCGGATTGGTGATCCGGATCTGGCCCGCATCGATATTGAGCACCCGTGCCAGTTCGTCCTTGGTGCCCCAGACGCCCTGACCGTTGATCGACAGGTGGATCCGGTCGCCTTCGGGCTCCGCAAAGGCCCCGCGCGGCTCCAGCGAAGCCGCAAAGACGCGGTTGTTCACAAGCTCCACACGGGTGGTGAAGGCCGCACCGTCGAAAGCGGCGCTGGTGGCATCCTCGTCCCCGAATGACCAGTCAAAGGCGCGGTTGTCCGGCGCCTCTGGGTGGATCGCGGTGCCGCCCACAGCGGTGTCCACATGGACGGGCTTGTCGTCGAAATCCACGTCCACCAGTTCGAGCGCGTCGCGCAATTGCGCCTGGCTCTCGGCGATGATGGCAACGACCGCTTCCCCGACGAAGCGGACCGTGTCGGTGGCAAGGATCGGGCGCACCGGTGCCGCGGCCTTGCTGCCGTCGCGGTTCTTCAGCGTGTCGAAGGCCATGCTGTTCTCGAACCCCGCCGCGGTGATGTCCTCGGCCGTCAAAACGCCGATGACGCCATCGGCCTCGCGCGCGTCGCTGACATCGAGATGGGTGATCGCGGCATGGGCCACGGGCGAGCGGAAAAAGCCGACATAGGCCGCACCGTCCGGCACGATATCATCGACATAGCGTCCCTCTCCGGTCAGGAACCGCAGGTCTTCCTTGCGGCGGACGGATTGGCTGATACCGAATTTCTTCATGTCGCGGATCCTCTCGTGGCGACGGCGGGGCTGCCGTCTGGGCCTTGATCATGGTGTAACGATCAACCCCGTCCGGCTCAATGGGTTCTCCGCCGCTTGCAAAAAATTGACCGGTTGATGCCGGAACCGGGCGCGCTGCAGCGTGACGTCGCGGGCGCGGGCATGTTCTGGCGGGTTTCATCCCCGGCCAAACCCCGCTAGAACGCATCGACCCGATCAATCGACACAGTATGCCGGTGAGCCAACCATGAGCATGGACAAGACCTTCAACGCTGCCGCCTCCGAAGCCGCGATCTACGCCGCCTGGGAACAGGCCGGCGCGTTCCGCGCAGGCGCCAACGCCAAGCGCGACGAGACCTTCAGCATCATGATCCCGCCGCCCAATGTGACCGGCGTGCTCCACATGGGCCACGCGTTCAACAACACGCTGCAGGACATCATGATCCGCTGGAAGCGGATGCAGGGGTTCGACACGCTCTGGCAGCCCGGCACCGACCATGCGGGCATTGCAACACAGATGGTCGTGGAACGGATGCTGACCGAGACGCAGCAGCCCTCCCGCGCCGAACTGGGCCGCGAGGCATTCCTGGAGAAGGTCTGGGAGTGGAAGGAACAGTCGGGCGGCACGATCATCAACCAGTTGAAGCGGCTCGGCGCCTCCTGCGACTGGGAACGGACGGCCTTCACCATGTCCGGCGCGCCCGGGGCGCCTGCGGCCGAGAAACAGGGCAATTTCCACGATGCCGTCATCAAGGTCTTCGTGGACATGTATGAAAAGGGCCTGATCTATCGCGGCAAGCGGCTGGTCAACTGGGACCCGCATTTCGAGACCGCGATCTCCGACCTCGAGGTGGAGAATATCGAGGTTGCGGGCCACATGTGGCACTTCAAATATCCGCTCGCGGGCGGCGCGACCTACACCTATGTCGAGAAGGACGAGGACGGCAATGTCACGCTGGAGGAAGAGCGCGACTATATCTCCATCGCCACGACCCGGCCTGAGACGATGTTGGGCGACGGGGCGGTCGCCGTCCATCCTGACGATGAACGCTATGCGCCGATCGTGGGCAAGCTGTGCGAGATTCCGGTTGGGCCGAAGGAACATCGCCGGCTGATCCCGATCATCACCGATGAGTATCCCGATCCCGATTTCGGGTCCGGCGCGGTGAAGATCACCGGGGCGCATGATTTCAACGACTATCAGGTCGCCAAACGCGGCGGCATTCCGATGTACCGCCTGATGGATACCAAAGGGCGGATGCGCGACGATGGCGCGCCCTATGCCGAGGCTTCGGCGCTGGCCCTGAGCGTTGCGAAGGGCGCGGTGGAACTGGACGAGGCGACGGCCGATACGGTCAACCTCGTGCCCGACGATCTGCGCGGGCTCGACCGGTTCGAGGCCCGCAAGCGCGTCGTCGCCCAGATCACGGAGGAAGGCCTGGCCGTCACCACGCGTGTCGAGGGTACGGACGAAGAGGGCAATGCCGTCACGCGCGACGTGCCGCTCGTCGAGAACAAGCCGATCATGCAGCCCTTTGGCGACCGCTCGAAGGTTGTCATCGAGCCGATGCTGACCGACCAGTGGTTCGTCGATACCGAACAGATCGTCGGCCCCGCGCTCGATGCGGTCCGCGACGGGCGGGTCAAGATCATGCCCGAGAGCGGCGAGAAGACCTATTTCCACTGGCTGGAGAATATCGAGCCCTGGTGCATTTCGCGCCAGCTCTGGTGGGGCCACCAGATTCCGGTCTGGTTCGATGCCGATGGCAACCAATATTGTGCCGCGACCGAAGCAGAGGCACAGGCACAGGCCGGCGAGGGCGTTGCCCTGACCCGCGACCCCGACGTGCTCGACACCTGGTTCTCCTCGGGGCTCTGGCCGATCGGGACGCTCGGCTGGCCGGAAGAGACCGAGGCGCTGGCGAAATATTTCCCGACCTCGACGCTGATCACGGGGCAGGACATCCTCTTCTTCTGGGTCGCGCGGATGATGATGATGCAGTTGGCCGTGGTGGATGAAATTCCCTTCGACACGGTCTACCTGCACGGGCTGGTGCGTGACGCCAAGGGCAAGAAAATGTCCAAGTCGACCGGCAATGTCATCGACCCGCTGGAGATCATCGACGAATATGGCGCGGACGCTCTGCGCTTCACCAATGCGGCGATGGCGAGCCTCGGCGGTGCGCTGAAGCTCGACACGAACCGGATCGCGGGCTACCGCAATTTCGGCACCAAGCTCTGGAACGCCGCGCGGTTTGCCGAGATGAACGAATGCCGCCCGGTCGACGGGTTCGACCCGGCCTCCTGCACCCAGACGGTCAACCGCTGGATCGTGGGCGAGACGGCGCGCATCCGCGAAACGGTCGATGCCGCGCTCGATGCCTACCGGTTCAACGATGCCGCCTACGGGCTCTATGCGCATGTCTGGAACCGCGTCTGCGACTGGTATGTGGAGTTCGCCAAGCCGCTCCTGCAGTCCGACGATGCGGCCATCGTGGCCGAGACGCGGGCGACCATGGCCTGGGCGATCGACCAGTGCCTGATCCTGCTGCACCCGATCATGCCCTTCGTCACGGAACAGCTCTGGGGCGACATTGCCGACCGGCCGAACATGCTCATCCATCAGGACTGGCCGACCTATGGTGCGGCCGATCTGGCCGACGCGGCGGCGGATGCGGAAATGGCATGGGTCATCGGCCTGATCGAGGATATCCGCTCGGTCCGCGCCGAGATGCACGTGCCCGCAGGCGCGAAACTGCCGCTGGTGCAGCTCGATCTGGACGCGACCGGCAGCGCCCGGCTCGACCGCAACCGCGCGCTGGTGGAACGGCTCGCACGCGTGTCGGAGTTCCAGATGGCGGATGCGGCCCCCAAGGGCGCCGTGACCCTGCCGGTGGAGGGCGGCACCTTCTGCCTGCCGCTCGCCGATGTGATCGACCTGTCCGCCGAACAGGCGCGGCTCGACAAGGCGCTCGGCAAGCTCGACAAGGAAATCAAGGGCCTGTCGTCGAAACTCGGCAACGAGAAATTCCTCGCCAAGGCGCCCGAGGAGATCGTCGCCGAGCAGCGCGAACGGCTGGCAACGGCTGAAAGCGAGGCGGAAAAGCTGCGCGCCGCCCAAGCCCGGCTTGCCGAAATGGCGTGACGCCGCACCGGCGACATGATTGAGAGGAAAGGCACCTTTTGGGGTGCCTTTTTTCTGCCGGCCCGGTCCGGGCCCACCCTTTGCAGGAGCATCAGATGACCGACCCCGACGCAGACCGCGCGGCGCTGGCCGACCATTGGGGCTTTGTGAGCCTCCTTGGCGGCCTGTCCGCGCTGACCGCCTTTTCCATCGATATCATGATGCCGGCCGCCGGGATCATCGCGGCGGAACTGGGCGTGCCGGCACGGCTCGGCGGGCTGATCATCGGCGTCTACCTGCTCGGCTATGCGGTGGGGCAGCTTTTCTGGGGGCTCCTGTCGGACGCGTATGGGCGGCGGCCCGCGCTTCTGGCGTCGCTCGGCCTGTTCGTGGCGGCGTCGGTCGGCTGTGCGCTGGTGCAGGATTTCACCGCACTGCTCGTTTTGCGCGTGGCGCAGGGGCTGGCGGCAGGTGCGCCGGTGATCGCGCGTGCAATCGTCCGCGATATCGGCCATGGCGACGTGGCGGCGAAACTGCTCGCGGTCCTGATGGCGGTCACGGCCATTGCGCCGATCCTCGCCCCGGTGATCGGAGCCGGGCTTTTGGAACTGTTCTCCTGGCGGGCGAGCTTTGTCGTGCTGGCGCTGGGCGGCATCGTGCTCCTTGGCCTGTCATGGCGGATGGGGCAGGAGACGATGGCTCAGGCACGACCCGAGCGCTTCAGCCTGCGCTTCGTGGCCTCGGCGAGCCGCTACCTCTTCGCACAGCGCGACTTTCTGGTCGGCATGGGCGTGTCGAGTTTCACCTTCGGCGGCTATGCGTCCGTCCTGTCGCTCGGCGCAGTCGTGGTGGGCGAGGGCTACGGCTTGTCGCCGTCCGGATTCTCCGCCGTTTTCGCGCTCGGTGCGCTCTTCATTCTTGGCGGGTCGCTCTTCGTCCGGATGCTCGTCGGCCGTCTCGGCCTGCGGCGGATCGGTACCATCGCTGCGGCCACGCTCGGCGCGGCGGTACTGGTCCACGGGACCTATCTGTTCGTGACGCCGGGTCTTGCCGCCTTCTGGCTCGCGGTCTGCCTTTACATGCTGGCTTTCGGGCTGGTTCTGCCGTCTGCCCAGGCGGTGGCCATCGAACCAGCGGCGGAAATGCCGGGTTTTGCCTCCTCGCTGCTCGGCGCGCTCCTGATGCTGTTCGGGGCTGGCGGGGCCGGTGTGGCCGCCGCGCTTTTCGACGGCACCCACAGGGCGATCAGCATGACAATGGTGCTCTTCGGTGCGGCGGCGATTGCCTGTCTCGTCGCGGGGCGGCTATATGATCGCAGGAGAGTTGCCGGAGCTTGACCATGCCGCCCAGACTGACCCCGCTTGTCGAAAGCCTGCCCGCCACGGTGCCCTTTGTCGGGCCGGAAACACAGGAGCGCACGCGTGGGCGGGCTTTTGCCGCGCGGCTCGGCGCGAATGAAAACGTGTTCGGCCCATCGCCGGACGCGGTGGCCGCAATGGCTGCGGCGGATGCGGGCATCTGGTGCTATGGCGATCCGGAAAACCACGATCTGAAAATGGCGCTGGCGGCCCATCACGGGATCCCGCCCGAGACCATCATGGTGGGGGAGGGGATCGACGCGCTCTTGGGCTATCTGGTCCGCCTGATCGTGACGCCCGGCACGCCGGTCGTGACTTCGGCCGGTGCCTATCCGACCTTCAACTACCATGTGGCGGGTTTCGGCGGGACAGTCCATGCCGTGCCCTATCGTGATGATGCAGAGGATCCCGACGCGATCCTGAACGCCCTGCGCGATACGGGCGCGCCTTTGGCCTATTTCGCCAATCCCGACAACCCGATGGGCAGCTGGCATCCGGCGGACCGCGTGCAGGCGCTGATCGACGGCGTGCCCGAAAATGCGCTCCTCTGTCTTGACGAGGCCTATATCGAGTTTGCGCCCGCGGGCACCGCGCCGCCGCTCGACCCCGACAATGACCGCGTGATCCGGATGCGGACCTTTTCCAAAGCCTACGGGATGGCTGGCGCGCGCGTGGGCTATGCGATCGGCCATCCGGACCTGATTGCGGCTTTCAACAAGATCCGCAACCATTTCGGGATGAACCGCAGCGCGCAGGCCGGGGCGCTGGCGGCACTGGCCGATCAGGACTGGCTGGCGGCCACCGTGTCGCGGGTCGAGGACGCGCGCGACCGCCTGTCGGCCATCGCACGCGAAAACGGACTGGCACCGCTGCCGTCGGCGACCAATTTCGTGACCATCGACTGTGGCGGGGACGGGGACCGGGCGCGGGCCATACTGGCGGCCCTGATCGAGCGCGACATATTCGTGCGCATGCCCTTCGTCGCGCCGCAGGACCGCTGCATCCGCCTGTCAGCCGGGCGGCCAGACGATCTCGACCTGCTGGCCGAGCGGCTGCCCGAGGCACTGGCCGCGGTCGGTCCCGCCTGAAGGGGCGTCAACCGGTCCGGCCGACCTCTGCGGCCGCCGTCTCGATCTGTGCCGCGGCGATCGCATCCGCCGCGGCATCAAGCGCACCGCGCCCGTGCGGAATGGCCAGCGCCTTCAGGCCCGCATCGAGCGTGGCCAGCGCGCCCAAGATCATCGGCGGGTTCAGGTGCCCCATATGGCCGATCCGGAAGACCGAGCGACCCTGCATCGTGCGGTCATTGCTGAACCCGAGACCGACACCGAGCGTCAGGCCCGACTGTTCCTCGCACCAGCGGCGCAGAACGCTGGCGTCGACCCCGTCGAGATGCAGCGTCGTCACCGCCGGCGAGCGATAGGCCGGATCTGCGATATTGAACCGCATCGGCCCGTCTGCAGCCCATGCTGTCACGGCCGCGCCGACGGCCCCCTGAAGGGCGCGGTGGCGGTGCCAGACATGCTCCAGCCCTTCCTCGTGCAGGATCATGGTCAGGCTTTCGCGCAGCCCGAACAGGTGGTGGGTCGGCGCGGTGCCGGCGAATTTCTGGTAGAACATGCCGCCATGGACGCGCGGCTCCCAGTTCCAGTAGGCGGAGTGGCGTTTCTTCGCGCGCTGCACCCGCTCGGCCTTCTCGTTGTGGAAGGTGAGCCCGAGCCCCGGCGGGACCATCAATCCTTTCTGGCTGGCACCGATGGTGACATCGACACCCCAGGCGTCCATCTCGTAGCGCGCGCAGCCGAGGCTGGCGATGCAATCCACCATGAAAAGCGCATCATGGCCGGCGGCATCGATCGCGGCGCGCAGCGCGGGGATATTGTTGTGGACCGAGGTGGATGTGTCTGTCTGCACCACGAGGATCGCCTTGATCCGACCAGCATCAGGCTGGCGCAAACGGTCCTCCAGCCAGTGCGGGTCGGCATGGCCGTCCATCCCGAAATCCTTGCATTCGGCGATCACGCCATGCGCCTCGGCCATTTCCGCCCAGCCGGCACCAAAACGCCCCGTGGTCAGGACAAGGATATGGTCGCCCTCCTCCATCAGGTTCGACACAGAGGCTTCCCATGCGCCGTGGCCGTTCGACAGGTAGATGACCGGATGGAAGGCAGTGCCCGCGAGACGGCGCAGATCGGCATAGATCCCGTCAGCCATATCCACCAGCTCGCCTTCGTAAATGTTCGGCGAGGCGCGGTGCATGGCATTCAGCACCCGGTCGGGGATCACCGAGGGACCGGGGATAGATCGCAGGTCGCGGCCGTTGGAGAGGGACATCAGGCAGGCTCCGGGATGGTTGTCGGCGTCAGGTTAGCAAAGCACATCAGGCGGGAAAATCGGATTCCGCTGATGGGCGGGATCACGAATTGTCGTGGTTCGACTGCGCGCCATAGCTGCGCGCCAGCGTCTCCGGATCGGCGCCGAACAGATAGCGCAGGAGCGTCCAGAGGTTCGCACTGCCGCGCCGCAGCCAGCCCTCGGCGCGGTAGCGGTCCGCGCCTGTGGTCACGCGGCCGGGCAGGGCCGTCATCCGGCCGCGCAATTTCCGGGCGAGCGCCACATCCTCCATCAGTGGAATGGCCGGGTAGCCGCCCGCGTCAGAGTAGAGCTTGCGCGGCAGGAACAGGCCCTGATCGCCATAGGGCAGGCCGAGAAGCCGCGACCGGAGGTTGGCCCATCCGGCCACGATCCGCGCAGGCAGGCCGGGATCATCGAAGCCGAGCCGGAACCAGCCTGCCCGGTCCGGACGGGCCCGCATATGCGCGCGGAGCATGTCCGGCCACCCGTCGGGCAGCACCGTGTCGGCATGCAGGATCAGGAACCAGTCGCCACGGGCCGCGGCAACACCTGCGGCAAGTTGCGTGCCGCGTCCGGGCGCCGTTTTTACCAGCGTGGCGCCAGCCGCATCGGCAATGCCGGCGATGTCATCCTTCGACCCGCCATCGGCGAGGATGAGTTCGCATATCAGCCCCTCGGTCAGCCCGCTTGCCAGCCCCCCGAGCGTCGGGCCGATCCGGTCGGCGGCGTTCAGGGTCGGGATGATGACGGAAACAGGTGCAGGCATGATCTTGGCGGCTCACCGCGGATTTGCGGGGGTGAAACGGGACAATCATCCCTATATGCACGAGGGACGGCCAAAAGGAGAGACCATGCAGGGCTATGTCAGGCTTTCGCGGCAGGTGTTGCGGCTCGGCGACGTGGATGCGGAGCGTTTTTTGCAGGATCTGGTGACGAACGATATCACGCGGACAGGCGACGGTGCTGTCTATGCCGCGCTCCTGTCACCGCAGGGCAAATATCTGTTCGATTTTTTCATTCTGAGGGGCGAGGCGGGCGACGGGTTCCTGCTCGACGTCGCCGCGGAGCGCGCGGCGGCGCTCGCGCAGCGACTGTCCATGTACCGCTTGCGCGCCAAGGTCAGCATTGATCAGACCGATCTGCAGGTCGTGCAGCTCTTCGGTCCGGTGCCCGATCAGGGACGTGCCGTGCCCGACCCGCGCGACCCTGAACTGGGGCATCGGCTCTATCTGCCCGCGGGAGCCGATCTGTCGGCGCTGGGCGCGGAACTGCCCCTGTCCGCGCTTGACGCGCGCCGGGTGGCGCTCGGCGTGCCGGAGACCGGCGCCGAACTGGTGCCGGACGAGACCTATATCCTCGAGGCCGGATTCGAGCGCCTCGGCGGCGTCGATTTCCGCAAGGGCTGCTATGTCGGGCAGGAAGTCACGGCGCGGATGAAGCACAAGACCGAGTTGCGCAAGGGGCTTGTCCGCGTCGCTGTGGACGGGCCGGCACCCGCACCCGGAACGCTGGTGGAGCGCGACGGCCGCCCCGCCGGCACGCTCTACACGGTCGCGGAGGGCGCGGGTCTGGCCCATCTGCGCTTCGACCGCGCCGAGGGCGAAATGGTGGCCGGCGACGCGCGGGTCACAAGGCTCTGACGGATAAACCTCTCAAGCCGCAGAAATGAAAAAACCCCGCAGGCGCTGGCCGGCGGGGTTCGAAATTTCACGTAGCGGGACCTGTCAGTCGCGGATGATCTTTGCGAAATTGGCAAACACCGGCTCGTTGGCGCAGATCAGGTCGCCCGAGGTCACCGGGTTCGTGTCCTCTTCCAGCCCGTCGATCAGCCCGCCGGCCTCGCGCACCAGCAGAATGCCCGCCGCCACGTCCCAGGCGTGCAGGTTCCGCTCCCAGTAGCCGTCGAGCCGGCCGGCCGCCACATAGGCCAGGTCGAGCGATGCCGCGCCCCAGCGGCGCACGCCGGCGCAGACCGGCATCAGCCGGGCGAGGTCCTGCAGCGTCTCGGGCAAGTCGGCGCGGCCGCCAAAGGGGACGCCGGTTGCAAAGAGCATCTCGATCATGTTGCGCCGGCCGGAGGTGCGGATGCGGCTGTCGTTCAGCCAGGCGCCGGACCCTTTCTCGGAGGTGAACATCTCGTCTTTCACCGGGTCGTAGACGACGGCGGCGACGATCTCGCCCTTATGCTCCAGCGCGATCGAGACGGCCCAGTGCGGCAGCCCGTGCAGGAAGTTCGACGTGCCGTCGAGCGGGTCCACGATCCAGCGCCGCGTCGGGTCCGTTCCGGCACTTCCGCCGGTTTCCTCTCCGAGCCAGCCATAGTTCGGGCGGGCCTCGGTCAGCGTCTCGCGGATCAGCTGTTCGGCTTTCATGTCGGCGCGGCTGACGAAATCGCCGGCGCCCTTCATCGACACCTGGAGGTTCTCGACCTCACCGAAATCGCGCACCAGCGACCGGCCCGCGATGCGCGCGGCCTTGATCATGATGTTCAGATTGGCGGATGCCACCGACATGCCATTGCTCCTTTTTCGGATTCAAGCGCGTCCTATAGTCGGTGTGCGCGCGAAGGGAAAGCCGAGATTTGGCCCGACAATTGCAGGTCCGCGCCCTTTGGGCAACGTTGCCGGCGGGATTCCCGCCGCAAGAGCCCCGCAATTGATCGGATCGCCATTCGTGGTTTAAGCTTGGCGCAATTTTCAATCATAAGAGTATTGGTCCGATGAAACTTCTTTCGCTTCTGCCTTGTGCCGCGCTTGTCATCGCCGGCTGTACGACAACCGCACCCACAGGGGGCGGCTCCACGCAGACCGCCGATGTGACGCCGGTCATCTGGAAAGAAAATACACCGGTGGAGGTCCGCCGGGCCGACCGGTTCGCCTGTCAGCTTGCCGCCTTGGGCGCGACTCCGTCCATGTCGCAGCAACAGGTCATCTCGCTGGCGGAGAAAGCCGACCCCAACAAGACCAAGGAATTTGTCGACCAGTGCATGGCGGCCAAGGGCTATACCGTGACTTTCGGCGCGATCTGCTCGGATCGTGACCTGCAGGGTGGCGTGGTCGTGGGCGCGCGGGTCGATGACCTGCCGCCGCTCAGCTCGGTCAAATGTTTCGACGGTGTCAGCGGCTTCGTGATGAAAGCCTGATCACAGGCGAAATCACCGCCTGCCAAAGAAAAACCCCCGACCGGAAGGCCGGGGGTTTTGTCGTTCCGGAGGTCGTCCGCGTCAGGCGCGTTCGACATATTCCATCGTCTCGGTGGATACGACCACCTGTTCTTCCTGACCGACGAACGGCGGCACCATTATCCGCACGCCATTGTCGAGCACGGCCGGTTTGAAGCTGTTGGCCGCCGTCTGGCCCTTCACGGCCGGCTCGGTTTCCGCGATCGTGCAGGTGACTTTCTCCGGCAGGGTCACGTTCAGCGCTTCGGTCTCGTAATATTCGATCTGCACCGTCATCCCGTCCTGCAGGAAGGGCCGGCGGTCGCCGAGGACGTCGGCGGGCAGTTCGATCTGCTCGAAGCTTTCGCTGTCCATGAAGGTCAGCATCCCGTCGCTCTCGTAGAGGAACTGCTGGTCCTTCTGTTCCAGCCGCACGCGCTCCACCTTGTCGGCTGAGCGGAACCGTTCGTTCAGCTTCGAGCCATTGCGCAGGTTCTTCAGTTCGACCTGCGCGAAGGCGCCGCCCTTGCCGGGCTTCACATGGGAGACTTTGACCGCAGCCCAGAGGCCGCCATTATGCTCCAGCACGTTGCCGGGGCGAATTTCGTTGCCGTTGATCTTGGGCATGGATCCATTCCGTCTTGGATATCGCTGGTGTCGTGGCTGCTATAGTGCAGCCATGCGACCCGCGCAAGCGGGGCAGGCCGCGCGCCGGGACAGGGGCATCAGACCTCGCCCGCGCCGACGACCGAGATCCGCTTGGCTATGTCGCGCGCCAGCAGTGCCACGGCTTCGGCCTGTGCCTGCGTCAGCGCCTCGATCGTGTCGCCGCGCACGGGCACATTGTAGGAGAAGCGGCCCGCGGTCTCCAGACTGCCGCCATTGGCTGCGACAAGGAAATACTGGCCGGTGAACCGCAGGCTCGCGCCCGGTGCACCCGCGATCCGCGACACCTTGACGTCAAGTTGCGCGTCGGGCGCCGTCAGAAGCGGCCAGGGATCGGTCGCCACACGGGTGGTCAGCGCCCGGTCCAGATTTTCCGCCAACAGTTCCGTCATGCCGCGCTCGGGCGAATCCGCCCAGAGCGCATTGCCTGCCGACACAATCACGTTGGCACCCGCCAGAACCGCGATCTCGGTTTCGCGCGCATAGGCCGGCAGGTCGACCTGCCGGACCGACAAAGTGCGCACATTCGACCCGAGCGTCGCGGTCGGCTGGCTTTCGGGCAGCAGGTAGCGGTTCGTCGGGTCGGAGGCCGAACAGGCGGCAAGGAGCGCCACGAGCGAGAGACAGGCAAGGCGGAGGATCATGGTCATCGGTCAGCGTCCCAGAATGATGGCATTTGGCTTGCGTTCGAGCGTGTTGGCGAGCGACGTGACGGAGCGCGCGGTCTCCCGAATGTCGCGGATCGCGGCCACGGCCTCACGGTTGAGCGGCGCGCCCGCGCCATAGGCGGCGAGCGTGGCTTCCGCCGTGTCGGCCAGCGCGTTCAGCCGGTCGACCAGATCGGGCAGGCTCTGCGCGGCCAGCGCCACCTCGTCGGCGGCATTGCCGGCCGAGGCCAGCGTGGAGTTGAGATTTTCCACCGCGCCGCCTTCTTCGAGGGCATCGAGGATCGACCGCAACTGGTCGAGTGCATCGGACAGGGCGCCGGGCAGGCGGGCCGTGTCGTCCGACCCGATCAGCACGTCGGCGGTCTCTACCAGATCGGTCAATTCGGTGACCAGATCCTCCAGCGGCAGGTCATTGGCCTTGTCGGCCACCGCGCCGATCTTGTCGATCAGGACCGGCAGATCGTCGGAGGCGAGCGCGATATTGGCAGCCGCGTCATTGGCATTGACGAGTGCGGTCGACAGCGTCTCGGCGGTGCCATTATTGTCGATATCCTCGACGATGGAGCGCAAGGCCACGAGCGAGGCCTCGAGCTCCGCCGGGATCGCCTGCGTTTCCGCCGCGCCCACGATCGCGTCGAGATCGTCCAGCACCGTGTTGGCCGAGGCGATCAGCTCTTCCAGTGGCAGGTCATTGGCCTTGGAGGCGACATTGTTGAGATTGTCGAGCAGGTCCGGCAGCCGTTCTGAGGCGCGGGTCACGCGGTCGGCAGCCGTGTCGACATTTTCCAGCGCGGCCAGAAGATTGTCGACGGCGCTGCTCTGTTCGATCCGGTCGATGATGCTGCGCAGTGACACGAGCGAGGCGTTCAGTTCGACCGGCACAGATTGCACATCATCCGATTGCACCAGCCCGCGCAGGTCGGCTAACAGCCCCGTCACAGCGCCCGGAACCTGCTGCGTGTCCTCCTGACCGATCAGGTTTTCCAGCCCCGCCATCAGGTTGATCGCGTTGTTGAGAAGTTCCTCCAGCGGCAGGTTGCCGACCCGTTCCAGCACACTCTCGGCCGAATTGGCGAAGGAGCCGAGTTCCGCCGGGACGCTCGGGAAGAGCGGGAAGGGATCCGCATCCGTGTCGATGGTGGCGGGCAGGGCGTCCTCCACCTCCAGAAGCGTGACCTTCAGCGACCGCGCCAAGAGCCCCTCGGTGGCAAGCTGCGCGCGCAGGCCCTCATCCACGAGCCCTTGCAGGAAGTCGAGCGTGCCTTCAGCCGTGGTTCCGGCGGGCAGCCCGAGCCGTGTCGGACGCAGGACGATATTGGTGACCAGCTGCACCTGCGGGTTGTTCCGGTCCTCGCGGTCGATGCGGGCCGACAGGGCGATGACCTCGCCCACGCGCAGGCCACGATAATCGACAGGTGCGCCCACCTGCAGCCCGTTCACCGAACCTTCGAAAACGATTGACAGCGTCACCTGCTCGGCCTTGTCCGCATCGAAAATGCTCGCCCGCGCGGCGTCTTCGTTGGAGAAAATGTCAAAGATGACATCCTCGCTCAGCGGGCGCGTGTCCGACAGGACCGTGTCGAATGCGATTCCGCCCTGCACGAGCGAGGCAAGGCTTTCCACATTGAGCCGCGCCCCTTCGGCGCCGAGCGTGAAGCTGAAGCCGGAAATGTCCCAGAAGCGTGAACCGGAGGTGACGAAACTGTCATAGGGCGCGTTGATGAAGCCCGACACGTCTACCCCGTCGCCGAAACGGGTCAGGTCGACACTGTCGATCTGGCCGACCGTCAGCCCCTTGTAGGTGATCGGCGCGCCCGGAGAGAGAGAGCCCGCGTTGGTCGCATAGAGATTGATCCGCGTGCCCTGCGTGCCGCGCAGCACAAGCGGCCGTTCCTCCAGCCCCTTGAAACTGCGGACCGCGGTGCCCTTTTCGCTGTCCCACGAGCCTTCGATATAGACGCCCGTCAGGACCGTTTCCAACCCGCTGATGCCGCTGCTCGACACATTGGGCCGCACCACCCAGAACTGGCTTTCCGCATCGAGGTAGGAGGCGATGCTTTCATGCACGCGCACCGACACGTCGACGGAGTTGAGGTCTTCGGCAAATTCCATATCCGTGACATGGCCAACCTCCACGTCGCGATATTTCACCAGCGTGTGGCCGGCCTCGATGCCGGACGCATCCTCGAAGGAAATGGTGATGAGAACCCCGCGTTCGGAATAGGCTTCCCACGCGACAAGAAGCGACCCCGCAAGTGCGATGATCGGCACCAGCCAGATCAGCGAGATCCGGTCCAGAAAGGCGGTCTTGCCGCGCTCGACCTTCAGCGTGCCGGGATCGGGGGTTTCAGTCATGGATGCGATCCTCTTCGATGGAATCCCACAGCAGGCGCG
This sequence comes from Oceanomicrobium pacificus, assembly GCF_009833495.1. Lineage (GTDB taxonomy): Bacteria > Pseudomonadota > Alphaproteobacteria > Rhodobacterales > Rhodobacteraceae > Oceanomicrobium > Oceanomicrobium pacificus. The sequence continues at coordinate 24,576 of NZ_WUWG01000005.1, forward strand.
GGTCGAAACATTGCGCGGACACCATGGTCAGCGCCACGGACAGGGCGAAACAGACCGCGGCGGGGCCGGGGTGAATATTGACGATGAAGCCGAACTGGACAAGCGCGGTCAGAATGGCGACGACGAACACGTCGACCATCGACCAGCGGCCGATGAATTCGACCACCTCGTACATGTGCAGTCGGGTCTTGCGGTTGAGGTCCCAGTCATATTGCACCGACAGCGCAAGGATGCCGATCACGAGGAATTTGCCCACGGGGATCGCGACCGAGGCAAAGAGCACCACGAAGGCGATGAACCAGGATCCGTGTAGCGCCAGTTCCACGGCCCCACCGATGATCGTGTTGGTCATCGCCTGTCCGAGCGTCGATGTCACGAGCATCGGCATCAGGTTGGCCGGAACATAGAGGCAGAAGCCGGCAATGAGCCAGGCCCAGACCTTCTGCATGCTGGCCGGTTCGCGGCTGTGCAGCGCCTGCCCGCACAGCGGACAGTCGGTCGCGCCGGGCGTGTAGACCCGGCCACAGGAGGTGCATCCGATGAGCCCGGCGCGCCGGGCGGTCATCCCCGCCGGGGATCGAGCATCTGCCATATCGTCCACCTGCACATGAAGCCGTCCTTGAGAGCGAGGATTACAGCCATCGCCGCGAAGGCCCAGAAGGCCGGACCAATGCCGACCGTGGCCATGCCCGCAATCTTCACCAGCGCCACCGCCGTCCCGATGATGAACACCTCGGCCATGGACCAGGGGCGGAGCGTCTCGGCCACGCGGAACGCCTCCGCCGCGCGCCGGAAAGGCGGCCGCCCGCGCCGGAGCGGCGCGAGCGCATAGCTCAGCAGGAGCGCCCGCAGGATCGGGATCACCACGATCAGCATGGCGGTTGCAATCGAGAGCGGCAGCATAAGCCCCGTGGAAAAGGCGCTGATCGCGTCGATGATCGACATGCGCTGTTCCAGACCCGCAGTCGAAAGCTCGAGGAAGGGGAAATAGATTGCGGCAATCATCAGTACGGCCGAGGCCAGCGAATAGGCCAGCACCCGGTCGATGGAGCCGGGGCGCGGGGCGATCAGCACATGGTTGCAACGGCTGCACCGCGCGACCTCGCCGCTCCGGGGCGGCTCCGCGCGGTGGATCATGTCGCAGGTGGGGCAGGCGATCAGTCCGGGCAATTCCCGCACTTCCGCCGAACCTGCGGACGAATGCGCCGCGGCTGCGGATGCTGGCTGGGACAGTCTGTTGCTCGATGCCTCGCTGTGCGCGCCCATCTCGATTCCCGTTCTTTGCCGCAGTCTATCGGCGCTGCGCGCATCTGGCGAGGGGCGAATGGGAGGGGAACGGGCAGCAGGACAGACGCGCAACCGGCACGGTCTGAACGGCATTCCTGCTGGCGGGAGGAAAATGGTACCGACGCCCCGGCTCGAACGGGGGACCCCTAGATCCACAATCTAGTGCTCTAACCAACTGAGCTACGTCGGCACCGTGCGGCGTGAATTACATCCACCCCGCAGGGATTGCAAGGGCCGAAGTGGTCGGCGGTGGCGCTTGCATTTCAGGGCCGGGGGGGCTACCTGCGGCCTGAGAAAAGGAGACCATCATGGGTATCAACAGCGAAAGCGACATCGCCGCGAATCTGCAGATCGGTCCCACCACCGAGGGCATGGTGCGCATCTATGTGGAGGGCGAGGGCGTCAGCCTGCCGCTCGATTTCGACCCCGAAGAGGCCGAGGAGATTGCCGAGGAACTGCTCGGTTCGGCCAAGAAGGCCCGCAAGATGCTCGAAGGCAAGGGCGGCAAGGGCAAGAAGGGCTGACCGGCCCGGCTGCCCCGTTTCCACCCGTCAGACCCCGTAGATCTGTGACGGCCGCGGATCGGTGAAGCCGCGCAGCCGCTCCGCCGCCGTGCGGGCGAATTTCCGCGTCAGCGTGCTGCGGCGCGCAGGCGCGAGTTTCGAGAGCGGCGCGTCGCGCTGGATTTCGGCATCATGCGCATCGGCGAGGATCAAGCCGGTCTCGTCCGGTAGCAACTCCACCGGAAACTCCGTATCGACGGCCCAGAAATAGCGGTCGCACCAGTCCAGATAGCCCTGCCATTTCCGGTCTGTCTGGAAATCGACCCGGCTCGACTTGCATTCGATGATCCAGATCTCCCCCTTCGGGCCGAGCGCGATTACGTCGACGCGCAGGCCCCTGTCCGGCACGAATTCCGTGAGGCTGGCATAGCCGAGCGTGGCCAGATGCCGGCAGACGCCCCGCGCCAGCAACTGTCCGGGTTGCAGCAGATCTTCCATGCTGCATTTGAACAATAGGTGAACATCGCGTCAAGGGGCGGCAGGGTGCCGGTGCCTGCCGAGGGTCCCGAGGTCCACGTCGAGCCGGGCGAGCCGCGCGGCATAGCGGCGGGCCAGGGCCTCCGGGTCGGTCAGGCGCCGGATGCGTGATTGTCCGAATGCCGCACGCGCCGCGACCTGCTGCCCGCCGGCCTTCACCTGCGCGATGGCGGCGGCGAACCTCTCGGCGTCGATCTCGGCCCATGTTGCGCCGCGCATCGGCCAGATCGCATGCCCGTCGGGCACTGGAACCTGGCACGCGGGCACGGGAAAGGCACTTCGCGCATCGCAGAAATCGACCGGCCCGCCATGGTCTGTGAGCACCAGCGGCCGCCCGAGATATTGCGCATAGGCCGGGATATAGCCGTAGCCCTCGGCCCTGTGGGGCGACAGGATCACATCCGCCGATGACATGGCGGCCACAAGTTTGCGGAAACTCCACGTCTCCCGCACCAGCCGGATGCGCGGGTCCCGCGCGGCGATGCGTGCGATCTCGACAAGCTGGCCTTCGGGGTCGCACCAGTCGGGCCCGCGCCCCGCCGTCACCTTGATGATGAGCGCCGCCTCCGGGTCATCCGTGGCGGCTTGGAAGGCGCGCACGGCGGTGAGCGGGTTCTTGCGGGCGACCGAGGCGTGGATGTCGAAGACGAGCATCGCCAGCCAGCGGCCCTCCGCCAGCCCGAGGCGGGCGCGCGGCAAGGGCGGGACAGACGGCAGGCTCAGCGCTTTGCCCATCGTGACCACAGGCCCGTCGAAATGGCGGCGATAGAGGTCAGCCACGAAACGCGAGGGCGCCCAGATCTCGTCAAGCGCCTGCAGCGCGAGCCGGTGGCTGTCCGGCAGGACCGGAAATTCCCAGAGCAGATAGCCGATCTTTCGTGCCTCCGGCGGCCCGTCGAACAGGTGGTCGGCGATCCGGTCGGCATTGGCATGGATGATCCGCACCGGCTTGCGGCCCGCAATCGGGCGGTCGAGACCGGCGCGGCGGAGCGCCTGACGGCTCATCTGCGCGTTGCGGGACAGGCCGGAGCCGCTCCGCTCGCGGGTCACGACGCGTGCGAAATCCGGTCGTGCGGCGACAGGCGCATCGGGGCGCAGGTCCGGCATCGCGCGGCCGGGCACGCGCGCGATCCAGTCGCGCAGTTCGGGTGCGGTCAACGGATCGGTGAAGCTGCGCAGGTCGCGGCAGACCGGCCGGTAGAGCAGGAGAAAGAGCAGGTCGATCCGCCGCAGCGCCCCCGGCGCATCCGAGAGTGGCGCCATCAGGACCGGATCGAACAGGGCGCCACCCCGGCGCAGGACGGCCTCGAACCGCGCGGCCAGAGCCGCGTTGGGCGAAATCAGGTTGGCGGGCGCCTGCCTTGGCTGCGTGGCCGGTGCGGGTGGCGGCAAGGGCACCGGCCAGACACGGTCCAAGAGGCGAGATGCACCGATCTGGTCCGCCCGTCGTGCCTGCTGCAATGCCGATTGCGCTGGCCTGTTCTGCGGGCCAAGCGCGAGCACATGGCGGGCCAGCGGGCTAACCCCGTCGGCATCAGCTGCGACAAGCGGCGCGAGGGCGCTGTTCGGGTGAACGGGCAGATGCCGGTGGCGCTTCAGTTGCTCCAGAAGGGGGCTTGCACCGACCACAGGCAGGAGCGCGTTGATCTGCGCGATATCCGCCTCGGCCGCGCCGCTGGCCCGCAATGCCCAGATGAGCCGCGCGCCCGTGAGCGGCAGCCCGGCACCGTCTCCGGTGCCGACCACGGTCCTGAGCACGGACCGGGCAGCGCGGTTGGCATCCGCGCACGGCGTGCCATCGGCCCCCCGCCATTGCCAGGTGACGGGCCGCCGTCGAACCCGCCGCCAGAGGCTGAGCAGCGTCAGGACCGCAAGATCGGTCGGTTTGACCCACCTGTGCCAGACAAGGGTGACGGGCGCGGGCGTGCCGAACATCCGGCCGGCAAAGCGCAGGGCGCGGAAACCCGTGGTCGCGCGCTGGCGCAGCCGGCCCCGCGGCGTGGCGCGGCCGAAACCCGCGACCCAGACAAGCGCGGCTCTGTCCGCGCGGAGCTGCGCGTCTAGCATCCGGCGGATGCGCGCCACCTGTTTGGGACGCGCCGGATCGGGGCGCAGATGGGCAAACCCGTCCGCACCCCAGCCGACAATCTGCACCCGTGCCGCACAGGCAGCCAGATGTTCGACCTGACGGGCGGTCTCTCCGCACCCTTGCTGGCCCGATCCGGGGGCCGGACCCAACAGAACCACCAGCCTGCGACGGTCCTGTGCCACGGACAGCTGCGCGCGGCCAACCGGCGGCGAAGCAACGGGACGGTGGAAACTGGGATCGGCGAGGGTCATTCCGGCCTCCTGCGATACCGGAATTAGGAAGCTGTTAAGGTTAACCGCAGGTAAACGAACGCGCCGCCCCGCTGGACGATCCGTCGCGCCGGAAATCGGGCGGACGGGGCTTTGCAAAGTGCCCGCGCGTCCCTACATTGTGCCGAGGCGGGTTCTGTCCCTCTCGTGATGTGTCATATCCTAGTGGCCTTAATCTTTCGAATGGGAGCTGGCTCTGTGACTGGTTCTGGCCTATTGCATCTGGCGCCCACCTGGTTTTTCCAGGCTCTCGAGGATTTCAAACACGCACGGCCGCGACGGGCCCGCCGAATTTCCTGCACTTCAATCGGTTGCACCGCATGAGCGACATGCAGACCGCCAAGGCCGCGGCCCGCAAGGCGGCCGCTGACCGGCGCGCAGCGGCCCATGCCGAACACGGTCCCCATCCGGGCAGCGCGACCGAGGCCCTGCGCCACTGGATTGCCGCCGGACCGCGCCCCCGCGCCATTGCCGCCTATCTGCCGATGCGGACCGAGATCGACCCGCGCCCCGCACTGATCGATGCGGCGGCCGCAGGCGTTCCGCTCGCCATGCCCGTCGTGGTGGAGAGGGGCCACCCCCTCATTTTCCGCGCATGGACGCCGGATACGCCGCTCGTCCCCGGAGCCTTCGGAGCACATGTGCCGGCAAGCGGCGCGCTCGTCGAACCGGACCTGCTGGTCGTGCCGCTTCTGGCCTTCGACCGGCGGGGTTACCGGCTCGGCTATGGCGGCGGCTTTTACGACCGGACGATCGCCGCGCTGGCCGCGCGCCATCCGCTGCGCACCGTCGGTCTGGCCTATGCCGCGCAGGAATGTGACGCCGTTCCGGTCGAGGCGACCGATATGCCACTTGATGCGGTCATTACCGAAAAAGGCGTAGTTTTCAGCGCCGATAGCGTATAATTGCAGGTCATTTCGCGGGGAATCCGCGGTTTTAAGACTATTGGAGTGCTATGCGTATCTTGTTCTTGGGCGATATTGTCGGCCGGACCGGCCGCGCCGCCGTTCAGAAATACCTGCCGGTCCTGCGGGACAGCTGGAAGCTCGATTTCGTCACGATCAATGCGGAAAATGCCTCCTCCGGGCTGGGGCTGACCGGCGCCCATGCCAAGCTGCTCTTGGAGGCCGGCGCGGATTGCCTGACTCTTGGCGATCATGCGTTCGACCAACGCGACATGCTCACCGCGATCGAGGGCGACCGGCGCATCCTGCGGCCGCTCAACTATGCCCGGGCCGCCCCCGGCAAGGGGGCACGGCTGTTCGATGCGCCGGGCGGGCGCAAGGTGCTGGTCGTGCAGGTGCTGGGGCAGGTCTTCATGAAGCGTCCCTTTTCCGACCCTTTCTCCGCGCTCGATGCCGCTTTCAAGGCCGCGCCGCTCGGCAGCGGTGCGGATGCGGTCATCGTCGATGTGCATGCCGAAGCCAGTTCGGAGAAAGTGGCGCTCGGCCACTGGTCGGACGGGCGGGCCTCGCTCGTCGTCGGCACCCATACCCATGTGCCGACCGGGGACGCGCATATTCTTGATGGCGGCACGGCCTACATGACCGATGCCGGCATGTGCGGCGACTATGACAGCGTGATTGGCATGGACAAGGTCGAGCCGCTGCGCCGCTTTGTCACCGGAATGAACAAGGGCCGCTTCACGCCGGCCGCCGGTCCGGCGACGCTCAGCGGCTGTTTCGTGGAGACGGACGACAAGACCGGCCGTGCAACGCGGATCGTGCCGGTGCGGGTGGGCGGGCGTCTGCAGCAGTCCGGTCCCGATCCGTTGCCCGGGGCCGCCCCGTGACAAGCGGCTTGCCCGCCCGTGCCGGGTTGCGCCATTCTGGGCCACCCGAAACCGCCGGAGCCAGCGCCGCCTGTGCCTGACCTTATCCAGTCCGAAACCTGGACCGCGATCGTCGCGCTCCTGATCGTCGTTGGCATGTTCGTTGCCTTCGTGCGGGAAACCTATCCGACCGAGGTCGTCGCCATTGCCGGGGTCGCGGCGCTGTTGCTGACCGGCATTCTGCCCACGGACGAGCTTCTGTCCGTCTTTTCCAACCCCGCGCCCTGGACCATCGCCGCCATGTTCATCCTGACCGGCGGGCTGTTGCGGACCGGCGCGCTCAGCCGGATGACGCAACTGGCGCGGGACCATGGCGAGACGCGGCCGAAGCTGGTCATTTTCGCCTTCGCGATCCTAACCGTCATTGCGTCCGCCTTCATGAACAACACGCCCGTTGTGGTGCTGATGATCCCGCTCACGGTGCAACTGGCCAAATCGATGAACATGTCGGCCTCGAAACTCCTGATCCCGCTCTCCTATGTCGCGATCCTCGGCGGGCTCTGCACGCTGATCGGGACCTCGACCAACCTGCTCGTGGACGGCGTGGCGCGCTCGGCGGGGCTGGAGCCTTTCACCCTTTTCGAGGTGACGCCGCTCGGCCTCATCCTTGTGGTGTTCGGTTTCCTCTACCTGCGGCTGGTCGCGCCGCGGCTTCTGCCGGACCGCCAGTCGATGGCTGACCTGCTCGCGGACCGCAAATCGATGAAATTCTTCACCGAAGTGGCTATCCCCGAGGAATCGGCGCTCATCGGGCAGAAGGTTTTCACGGCGCCCGTGTTCCAGCGCGAGGGCATGCGCGTCATCGACGTGCTCAGGGGCGACGAGTCGCTGCGGCGCGGCTTTCCCGACGTGGTGCTGGAGGCCGGCGACCGCGTGGTCCTGCGCACCGCGGTCAACGAATTGCTCGGCCTGATGGAGAGCAAGGATCTGGAGACGGTCGACAAGCTCTCGTCGCGAAAGACAACGACGGTGGAGGCGCTCATTTCACCGGGCTGCCGGCTCATTGGGCGGTCGCTCGGCACGCTCCGGCTGCGGCGGCGCTATGGCGTCTATCCGCTGGCCGTGCATCGCCGGAACCAGAATATCGGGCGTCAGCTCGACGATGTGGTGGTGCGGGTCGGCGACACGCTGCTGCTCGAAGGCGCGCCGGAGGATATCCAGCGTCTGGCGCAGGATGTGGGGCTCGTGGACATCTCCGCCCCGTCCGACCGCGCCTACCGGCGCGAACGCGCGCCGCTCGTCATCGGCATCCTAGCCAGCGTCGTGCTGATATCCGCGCTGGGCTGGCTGCCGATCCATGTCGCGGCGCTTCTGGGCGTGGCCGCGGTGCTGGTGACGCGCTGCATCGACGCCGAGGAAGCGTTCGATTTCGTGGACGGGCGGCTTCTGGCGCTGATCTTCGCGATGCTGGCCGTGGGGCTGGCGCTCGACCGGTCGGGGGCGGTCGACCTGATCGCGCGGAGCCTCGCGCCGCTGCTCCAGCACCTGCCGCCGCCCTTGCTCATCTGGGCCATCTACCTGCTGACCTCGCTTCTGACGGAAATGGTGTCGAACAATGCGGTGGCCGTGGTCATCACACCGGTCGCAATCGGTCTGGCGGCGCAGCTCGGGATCGACCCGCGCCCGCTGGTCGTCGCGGTGATGATTGCGGCCTCGGCCAGTTTCGCCACGCCGATCGGCTACCAGACAAACACGCTTGTCTACGGGCCCGGCGGCTACCGGTTCACCGATTTCGTGCGCGTCGGCCTGCCGCTCAACCTGTCGATCGGCCTTCTGTCGAGCCTGCTCATCCCCTTTTTCTGGCCGCTCTGAACGCGGTCAGAGCTGGCCCTCGACGGGCAGGATGCGGGTGACGCCGGCCACGAATTTCGACAGGGCGCCCGCGCCAGGTTCCGAGCGCAGAAGCTCGCGCCGGCGGCCATTGTCATAGACCCAGATCAGGCGCCCCTCCGCGTCGAGCCGGACCTCGTATGCATAGTCCGCCAGCCGCTGGCGGATCAGGTCCGCCGTCAGTTCGCTGTCGGCGGGAAGCGCCACGAAGAGGCCCAGTTCGGAATTGATCTCGATCGAGCGCGGATCGAAATTGAGCGACCCGACGAAGGCGCGGTCATCGTCGAAAAAGGCCAGTTTCGTGTGCATGGTCAGTTTCACGTCGCTGCCTTCGGGCAGATCGCCCAGAACCTGCGGCGCATCGGCCCGCACCTCGTAGAGCTGCACGCCGGCCTCCAGCAGCGCCTTGCGGTATTTGGCGTAGCCGCCATGTACATAGGAATGGTTGGTCGCGGCCAGCGAGTTGGTCACCACCTTCACGTCGATGCCGCGTCGTTCCAGTTCGGCATAGAAATCGACGCCGGACTGGCGGGGCACGAAATAAGGGGTCAGGATCAGGACGCTGTCTTCCGATTTGAGCATCTGGTCCTGCAGGGCGCGGTAGAGCCTCCGGTCGGCGCTCGGCACCGGCTGGCGCAGCTTGTCGGGACTGTCTGACACGACCATGTTGGCCGAAACCAGCGCATCAAGCCGGCCGGCGCTGAAATCCGCAATGTATTGCGAATTGACCGCGCGGCGGTAGATGCCGCGTTCGGCCGCGCTGGCGCTGGTCGTGATGTCGGCCAAAGTGGCGCGCAACTCGGCCTCGGTGTCGGCGCCAACTATGTTAACGACCGGCACCGCGCGCGGGTCGTTCCAGAACCGGTCGAAACTCTCCGTGATCTTCTGCACCGCGGGACCGGCCACGAACATGTCGAAATCGGCAAATTCCGCATCTGTGTGGATCTGGAAATACTCATCCGCAATGTTGCGCCCGCCAACCACCGACAGCGCATTGTCCACAGTCAGCGACTTGTTGTGCATGCGCCGGTTCACGCGGTTGAAATCGAGCAGGAAGTTCACCGCCTTGATGCTGTTGCGCGAGAGCGGGTTGAAGAGCCGGACCTCGATATTGTCGAAACTGTCGAGAAGCGCGAGCTGGGTGTCATCGGCCGTGGTGAACACATCGTCGAGCAGGAAGCGCACCCGCACGCCGCGTTCCGCGGCATCGATCAGCGCACGGCTGACAAGGCTGCCCGCCAGATCGGGCTTGATGAGGAAATATTGCAGATCGATGCTGCGCTCCGCCGCCTCGATCATCTTCAGCCGCGCGCCGAGCGCGTCATTGCCTTCCGACAGGGGCACGAAGGCCGAACGCCCGCCATAAGGGGCAAGGTCAGCCTGTGCTTCGCTGGCAAGTGCGCTCGGGCCGAGCGGATCGGTCGCGCGGCTGACGGTGCGCGGCGCGTCGAACGGCACATAGGTGCAGGCGCCCATGGCCAGAAGCGACAGGGCTGCAAATGCCGCCCGGATGCCGTTAAATCGTGTCATTCTCTGCCTGCCTGTTGCCCGGTCACGTCTTTTGCCGCGAGTCTAGGCGCGCACCGGCGGGCTGTCCACTTGAACAGCACGCATCTGCGGGTCTATACAGCCCCGACTTCCTCGAAGATCGAAGACGGAGACCACCATGGCCGGCCATTCGAAATGGGCAAATATCCAGCATCGCAAGGGGCGGCAGGACGCCGCGCGCTCGAAGCTGTTCTCGAAACTCGCGAAGGAAATCACCGTCGCGGCCAAGATGGGCGATCCGGACCCCGACAAGAACCCGCGCCTGCGCCTGGCGGTGAAGGAAGCCAAGTCCCAGTCCGTGCCCAAGGACGTGATCGAACGCGCGATCAAGAAATCGATGGGCGGCGATGCGGAGAATTACGACGAGATCCGCTACGAGGGCTACGGTCCCGAAGGTGTCGCCGTGATCGTCGAGGCGATGACCGACAACCGAAATCGCACGGCTTCGAACGTGCGGTCGATCTTCACCAAGTCGGGCGGCAATCTCGCCGAAACCGGCGCCGTGTCCTTCATGTTCGACCGCAAGGGTCTGATCGTCTATCCCGGCGATGTGGCCGATGCGGACACCGTGATGATGGCCGCGATCGAGGCCGGGGCCGAGGATGTGGAGAGCAGCGAGGACAGCCACGAGATCTATTGCGATGCCAATGATCTCAACGATGTGTCGAACGCGCTGGAAGCGGAACTGGGCGAATCCGAGACCTCGAAACTGATCTGGAAGCCGCAGACCACGACCCCGCTCGATCTGGATGGCGCGCAGAAACTGATGCGCCTGATCGAGGCGCTGGAAGATGATGACGACGTGCAGAACGTCACCGCCAACTTCGACATTTCCGACGAGGTGATGGCCGAGCTTTGAGCCGCCACAGATCGCGACAAGGACAAACCCGCGCCCCGGCGCGGGTTTTTTCGTCTTGGCGCAGGGGCTTGGGGCGCTACACTCGGGGCGCTGGACAGTGCGGAGGCGCCCCATGGACAGGCCGAGCTTCACCCTCGGGATCGAGGAAGAATATCTGATCGTCGACCGGGAGACGCGGGCGCTCGTCCGCCAGCCGCCCGAAGCCTTCATGGACGAATGCGGCCGGCGGCTCGGCGATCAGGTGACGGGCGAATATCTCCAGTGCCAGGTCGAGGTGGGGACAAAACCGCATCAAAAGGTCTCTGACGCGATTGCCGATCTGGCCGCGCTGCGCGCCGGCGTCGCCGAGGTGGCAGACGGGTTCGGCTATGCGCCCATCGCGGCCTCTACCCATCCGTTCGGGCACTGGCGCGACCAGACCCACACCCGCAAGGAACGCTATGACGCGTTGCGCACCGATCTGGGGCAGGCGGTGCGGCGCATGGTCATTTGCGGGATGCATATCCATGTCGGGATCGAAGAGGACGACCAGCGCATCGACCTGATGAATCAGATCGCCTATTTCCTGCCGCACCTGCTGGCGCTCTCCTGTTCCTCGCCCTTCTGGGAGGAGGAGGATACCGGCCTGTCGAGCTACCGGCTGACCGTGTTCGACGCGCTGCCGCGCACCGGTTTGCCGGATTATCTGGACAGTTTTGCCGAATATCGCCGCCTCGTCGATCATCTGGTGGCGGCGGGCTGCATCGAGGATGCGACGCGGATCTGGTGGGACGTGCGCCCGTCCGACAAGTTTCCTACGCTGGAACAGCGGATCACCGATGTCTGCCCGCTTCTGTCCGACGTGGCGGCGATTGCTGCGCTCTACCAGTGCCTGCTCGCCTATCTCTACCGGTTGAAGAGCGCGAACCAGCGCTGGCGCATCTACCCTCGCACACTCCTGATGGAAAACCGCTGGCGGGCGCAGCGCTACGGCACATCCGGTCAACTGGTCGATCAGGGGCGGCGGGCGCTCGTGGACCTGTCGGCACTGGCCGAGGAACTGGTCGAACTGGTGGGGGAGGAAGCGGAACTCCTCGGGTGCGAGGCGGAATTGCAAGGCGTGCTGGCACTCGTTGCACGCGGCAGTTCGGCCGACCGACAGCGCCAGATCTATGCCGGTGCGAAAGCCGGCGGCGCGTCGGATGCGGAAGCGATGGGTGCTGTGGTCGATGCGCTCATCGACGAGTTCCGCCGCCCGGTCTGAGGGTCAACCGCCGCGCAATTCCTTGCGGATGACGAGCTTCAGGCCCGACCATGTGTTGTCCACCGCGCAGACCTTCACGTCCACCAGCCCCATCGGCAGGGCCAGTTCGCGGATCACGTCCTCTGTAATATCCGTAGGCACACCCGCGGCGCGTTTGGGCCAACTCACCCAGATCATGCCGGCCGGACGGATGATGGTGCGGCCTTTGGTCAGGTCCCGTGCAAGCGCGGCGCGCCGGTCATGGAACAGATGCAGCGCGTCGAGGTTGCGGGCGCGCAAGCCCAGATAGGTAAGACCCGGCGCCGTATCCGCAATGGCGGCTACAACGCTGTCGGGCATGTTGCGGGCCGCGATGCGCAGGCCGGACGCGTAGCCGAGTTTCGCGGCGAGCGGGCGGGAGCTGTAGCCGGACGTGCCGCCCCCCGCCACCGGATCAGCCGATCAGCTTCTTGACCCAGCCCTTCTTGGGCGTGTCGCCCTCGGCCGCTTCGTCGCTCTCGGCTTCGGGAGCGTCCTCCACCTCGGCCGGGCCTTCGATCTGGGTCTGAAAATTCTCGAAGAACTGGTCGGCCATCTTCTTGGCGAATCCGTCGATCAGGCGCGAGCCGAGTTGTGCGAGCTTGCCGCCGACCTTGGCGTCCACGTCATAGGCCAGTTCGGTGCCATCCGCGACATCCGACAGGGCCACCTTGGCGCTGCCCTTGGCAAAACCGGCCGCGCCGCCCTTGCCCTCGCCCGAAATCACATAGCTGTTGGGCGCGTCGATCTCCGACAGGCTGACGGCCCCCTTGAAGGTGGCTTTCACCGGCCCGACCTTCTGCGTGACGACGGCGGCGAATCCGTCCTCGGGCGATCCGGTCAACTCGCTGCACCCCGGGATGCAGGCTTTCAGGACCTCCGGATCGTTCAGCGCCGCCCAGACGGTCTGGCGGTCCGCGGCGATGGTGCGCGTGCCTTTGAGTTCCATGATTGCCTCCCTCATTCAGTGTTGCGTCAGTCTTAGGCCGCGGCGCGGGCGGTTGCAATGGGCGGCAGGCAGGGGTGTTCAGGCGATCCGGTAGGGCACGATATCGCGCCGGTCATGGTCGATCTGGAGGTTGCGCTCCATCGGCGGGACGGACCGCTGATGACAGTCGCGGCGCTCGCAGATCCGGCAGGAGACACCGATCGGCTCGAACGCATCCGGCGCCCCCAGATCGAGCCCGTCCGCATAGACCAGACGGTCGGCATGGCGGATCTCGCAGCCAAGTCCGATCGCGTAGCGCCGCATCGGCGCACGGAACGCATGGCCGGGTTTGGAAATGTCCCGCGCAAGGCAGAGGTAGCGGACCCCGTCCGGCGTCTCGGCCAACTGGCGCAGGAAACGTCCGGGCTGCTCGAAGGCCTGATGGACGTTCCACAAGGGGCATGCCCCGCCGAAACGCGCGAATTGCAGGCGCGTTGCCGAATGGCGCTTGGTGATCGTGCCGGCCTGATCGACGCGGACGAAAAAGAAGGGAATGCCGCGGGCGCCCGCGCGTTGCAGGGTGGACAGCCGGTGCGCCACCTGTTCGAGCGACGCCTCGAACCGGTCGGCCAGCCGGTCGAGATCGTGCCGCGTCTCGTCCGCGGCGGCAAGGAAAGCACGATATGGCAGGAGCGCCGCACCCGCGAAATAGTTGGCCAGACCGATCTTGCAGATGTCGCGCGCATCCTCTGTCCGGAAACGGGCGAAATCGAGCGTGGCGTCCAGCAGGTCGCCATGGTCGAGCAGCGCCACCTGATGGGCGAGCGCAAACGCCTGGCTCTCGGGGCTGGCGCGGCGCGACAGGCTGAGCGTGCGGGCGCTGCGATCAAAGGCCCGCAACGGCCCGTCGCGATGGCGGATCACCGTGACGCCATGGCGCTCCGCGAGCCAGTCCGCGAGCCGTGCCAGCCGACCCTCTCCATCGAGGCCTGCGGCAGCTGCGAACCGCTCGGCCGCGCGGTCCACCGCATCCACGTAATTGTCGCAATAGTGGAAGAAATCGCGCACCTCTTCCCAGGGGAGCGGGGCGACGCCGGACCCTTCGCGGCCCAGAGCCTCGTCCAGCGAGGCAAGCCGCTCGGTCGTCTGCCGGTAGGTGCGGTGGAGCGACAGGAGCGCATGCGCCAGTGCCGGCGCGTTGGCGGCCATCAGGCCCAGATCGGCATCGGGCACCGGCGTGTCGGCAAACACCGGATCGGCGAGCACCTCGCGCAGATCGGCCACCACGCGGTCCGGTTCGCCGGCCGACAGTTCATTCACGTCGAAGCCGAATTCGCGCGCCAGCGCCAGCACCAGCCCTGCGGGCACCGGCCGGTGGTTGTTCTCGATCTGGCTGAGATAGGGCAGGGATATGCCAAGCCGTCCGGCAAAGGCTTTCTGCGGCATGTCGAGCCGCAGCCGGAGTTCGCGCAGCTTGCCGCCGGCATAGAGTTTCGACGCGGGCATCACCTGTCCTTAGCAGATTTCGCAATTTGCAAAAGAATATAGCAAACAGGTTTGCAAATATACTGGATTCTCGTTTCACGACGGCCGGTCCGGGACTATCTTCCACCCGGAAGCGGCTGGCGGACCACCGCAGCATGTCAGGGAGGACGGCATGACGCAGATTCTCGAAGAGTTGGAGCGGCGCAGGGACGAGGCGCGGCTCGGTGGTGGCCAACGGCGCATCGACGCCCAGCATGCCAAGGGCAAGCTGACCGCGCGCGAACGGATCGAGGTCCTGCTCGATGAGGGCAGCTTTGAGGAATTCGACATGTTCGTTGCCCATCGCTGCACCGATTTCGGGATGGAGGAACATCAGTATCCCGGCGACGGGGTGGTGACCGGCTGGGGCACGATCAATGGCCGTATGGTCTATCTGTTCAGCCAGGATTTCACGGTGCTCGGCGGGTCGCTGTCTGAAACCCATGCGCAGAAGATCTGCAAGATCATGGATATGGCGATGAAGAACGGCGCGCCGGTGATCGGGCTGAACGATTCCGGCGGTGCGCGCATTCAGGAAGGCGTGGCCTCGCTCGCGGGCTATGCGGACGTGTTCCAGCGCAACATCATGGCGTCGGGCGTTGTGCCGCAAATCTCGGTCATCATGGGGCCGTGCGCGGGCGGGGCGGTCTATTCGCCGGCGATGACCGATTTCATCTTCATGGTCCGCGACAGCAGCTACATGTTCGTGACCGGACCCGACGTGGTCAAGACGGTGACGAACGAGCAGGTCACGGCCGAGGAACTGGGCGGGGCCAAGACACATACGTCCAAATCCTCGGTCGCGGACGGCGCGTTCGAGAATGATATCGAGGCGCTGATGGAAGTCCGTCGCCTAGTTGATTTCCTGCCGCTCAACAATCGCGAGAAACCGCCGGTGCGGCCCTTCTTCGACGATTGGGACCGGGTGGAAAGCTCGCTCGACACGCTCGTACCCGACAATCCCAACACGCCCTATGACATGAAGGAACTGATCCTGAAGCTGGCGGATGAGGGGGATTTCTTCGAGATCCAGGAGGATTACGCGAAGAACATCCTGACTGGCTTCATCCGCCTCGAAGGATCGACCGTGGGTGTTGTGGCGAACCAGCCGATGGTGCTCGCCGGGTGCCTCGACATTGACAGCAGCCGCAAGGCGGCCCGCTTCGTCCGCTTCTGCGACGCGTTCGAGATCCCGATCCTGACGCTCGTGGACGTGCCCGGCTTCCTGCCCGGCACCAGTCAGGAATATGGCGGGGTCATCAAGCACGGGGCGAAGCTCCTCTTTGCCTATGGCGAGGCCACGGTGCCGAAAGTGACCGTCATCACCCGCAAGGCCTATGGCGGGGCCTATGACGTGATGGCATCGAAACATCTGCGCGGCGATTTCAACTATGCGTGGCCGACTGCGGAAATCGCCGTGATGGGCGCCAAGGGCGCGGTGGAGATCCTTTACCGGTCCGACCTTGGAGACGCGGAGAAGATCGCCCAGAAGACAAAGGAATATGAGGACCGGTTCGCCAATCCGTTCGTTGCAGCCGAAAAGGGCTTCATCGACGAGGTCATCATGCCGCAATCGACCCGCAAGCGTGTCGCCCGGGCATTCGCCAGCCTGCGCAACAAGGCGCTGCAAAATCCGTGGAAGAAACATGACAATATCCCGCTCTGAGACCGTGGCGCTCTCGCGCAAGCGTGACTTGTCCCGCACCGTATCGCGGCGGGATACTGTCCGTCTGACGGAGGGTGATCATGCCGGAACGGCCGCGTCTGCCGAAACTCTTGCGGTTCATGGCACTCCATGCGCTCTGGGGCATGGTGCTGGGCTGCGGCGTGCTGTTCGCGCTGATCTGGACCGACACGTTCGGGCTGGGGCGGCTCCTGTCGCAGGATGGCAGCGGTCTGGCGACCTTCGTGCTCTTCTTCCAGATGGCGCTCACTTTCGGTGCGATCCAGATGGGCGTGGCCGTCATGCTGCTGGGCGACAGCAAGGACGACGGTCCGGACAGCGATCCCGACTGAACGCCGCCCGCGCAACGCGGGGGCTGTCATGCTGAAACATCGCGGATTCCCCTCGCGCCTGCCGGGCACGGATTTCCAGTTCACCATCCGGCGCGAAGCCAAGGGCGAGGTGCCGGAACTGAAGGAACGCGCGCGCTATGCCGACCGCCGCCCGGCCGACCGCCGTGCCGACGAGGGCTTCATGCAGGCGCTCTGGGAGCATTTCGGAGATGCGCCGTTCGAACGTGGCAATCTGGATGCCGGACGGCTCAACTGGCTTTTCGGGCGCGAAGTGGTCGCGGCCGAGGACCCGTTCGATCCGCGCAGCTATGAGGCGCTCCTGCGCATCGACGTGGACAAGGCGCGCGCCAGTTTTCCAAAGGCATTCCGGTAGGATGGCCTTCACTCTTCATATCGGCGGTTCTGTGCCCATTTTTGCACAATCGCGTGCCCTGACTGCATCAGTGCTGGAAAGCCACGATCCGGTTTCCTATTGTCTGCGCGATACGGTGCCGGGCCATCCGGCGCCGACGAGCAGAGGAGAAACAAAATGCGGATCATCAAACTGGCAGCCGTCATCGGCGTTGCGGCCCTTATCACGGCCTGCGGCAACACGGCGGCGGAAAAGGCCGTCACCGGCGCGGCCATCGGCGCGGGCGTGGCTGCGGTCACCGACAATGACATCGCGACCGGCGCGGCCATCGGCGGTGCCACCGGCGTCGTGGTCGACGCGGCTCAGAAATACTGAACATCGGTCTGACCAAGAGGGACAGTTAGACCCATGTTCGCAGGACGTATCCTGCCGTTCCTGCTGGCGGGCGCCATGCTCGCCGGCTGCGGAACGGAAACCGGTGATCGCGCGCTCACGGGCGCAGCGATCGGGGGGGCAAGCACGGCCGTGCTCGGCCCCGGCGCGCTTATCGGCGCCGGTGTCGGTGGCGTCGTCGGTGCCGTCACCGAGCCCGACGATATCTATCTCGGCAAGCCGGTCTACAAATGAGCTGATCCGTCGCGGCAAATCCGCGCGGCACATGATTTCGACAGGCCCGGGAGCGATTGCGTCCGGGCCTGTCTGCGTTCTGAAACGGTGTGGGGCACAATTGGCCCGCACCCGGGGAGGCCTCTGATGTTCAAGAAAATCCTGATCGCCAATCGCGGAGAGATCGCCTGCCGGGTCATCAAGACGGCCCGCCGCATGGGAATCGCGACCGTGGCGGTCTATTCCGACGCGGACCGCAACGCCTTGCATGTGCGCATGGCCGATGAAGCCGTGCATATCGGTCCGGCCCCGGCGGCGGAAAGCTACATCGTGATCGAGAAGATCATGGACGCGATCCGCAAGACAGGCGCGGAGGCTGTCCATCCGGGCTACGGCTTCCTGTCCGAACGTGCCGAATTTGCCGCCGCACTGGCTGCCGAGGGCGTCGCCTTCATCGGGCCGCCGACCGGCGCGATCGAGGCGATGGGCGACAAGATCACGTCGAAAAAACTGGCGGCGGAGGCCGGTGTCAGCACCGTGCCGGGCTATATGGGCCTGATCGGGGACGCCGACGAGGCGGTGAAGATCTCCAACGAGATCGGCTATCCGGTGATGATCAAGGCAAGCGCCGGCGGTGGTGGCAAGGGCATGCGCATTGCGTGGAACGATCAGGATGCGCGCGAGGGGTTCCAGTCCTCGAAGAACGAAGCCGCCAGTTCCTTCGGCGATGACCGGATCTTCATCGAGAAATTCGTCACCCAGCCACGCCATATCGAGATCCAGGTGCTCGGCGACCAGCATGGCAACTGCATCTATCTGGGCGAGCGGGAATGTTCGATCCAGCGCCGCAACCAGAAGGTCATCGAGGAAGCGCCGAGCCCGTTCCTCGACCCCGATACACGCCGCGCGATGGGCGAGCAGGCGGTGGCCCTTGCCAAGGCGGTGGACTATTGCTCGGCCGGGACGGTCGAATTCATCGTCGACGGCGACCGGAACTTCTATTTTCTGGAGATGAACACCCGCCTGCAGGTGGAACATCCCGTCACCGAACTGATCACCGGCATCGATCTCGTGGAGCAAATGATCCGCGTCGCCCATGGCGAGAAACTCGCGATTGCACAGGATGATGTGGTGCTGAACGGCTGGGCGATCGAGAGCCGGCTCTATGCCGAGGATCCCTACCGCAATTTCCTGCCCTCCATCGGGCGGTTGACCCGCTACCGTCCGCCGGAAGAGCAGGCGACCGACACCGAGGCCGTGCGCAACGATACCGGCGTCTATGAGGGCGGCGAGATCTCCATGTATTACGATCCGATGATCGCCAAGCTCTGCACATGGGCACCCGACCGTGCCGCGGCGATCGAGGGGATGCGGACGGCGCTCGACACGTTCGAGGTGGAAGGCATCGGCCACAACCTGCCGTTCCTGAGTGCCGTGATGGACCACCCGCGCTTCGTCTCGGGCGAGATCACGACCGCATTCATTGCGGAAGAATATCCCGAAGGATTCGAGGGCGCGACGCTCGACGCGGACACGCGCCGCCGTCTCGCCGCACTGGTGGCCCATATGAAGATGGTCCGCGAACAGCGCGAGGCGCAGATATCGGGCGCCATGCGCAACCATCACCGTCGCATCGACCCGCACTGGGTCGTGTTCCTCGGCGACGAGCGGTTCCATGTGACGGTCAACGAGCATGATGCCCAGACCGATGTCAGCTTCCAGGATGGCGAGACACTGTCCATCGTCACCGACTGGGTCTTCGGCCAGAGCCTCGCGCGGGCGGTGATCGACGGTCAGCCGATGGCGGTGAAGGTCGACAAGGTGATCGGCGGCGTGCGCCTGCGCTATCGCGGCGCGGAGATCAAGGCGAGCGTGCAGACACCGCGGATCGCGGAACTGGCGTCCCTGATGCCCGAGAAGCTGCCGCCCGACACGTCGAAAATGCTGCTCTGCCCGATGCCGGGCCTCGTCGTGTCGCTGGCCGTGGCCGAGGGCGACGAGGTGCAGGACGGGCAGGCGCTTTGCACGGTCGAAGCGATGAAGATGGAAAATGTCCTGCGGGCCGAGCGCAAGGGCCGTGTGGCCAAGGTCCATGCCGCACCGGGCCAGAGCCTTGCGGTGGACGAGATCATCATGGAGTTCGAATGACCGGCGCGGCGCATATGGCGGCCGGGCAGGGCCGGGACCGCGGTCAGTTGCCGCGGATCTCGTCCTGCCGGAGCGGCGTGCGGTCGATGAACCGCACCAGCTCGTCCGTTCGCAGCGGTTCCGGCCGCCGCAGCGCCACGCGCCCGTCCTTGTCGATCAGAACCACCATGAAGCCGCGCGGTCGCAGCGAACGGCGCATCTCGCCATTCGCGTCCGGGTCGGTATCGACGAAGATCTGCACGTCGCGGAGCGCCAGTTCCTCGGGGCGTGTCTGGAGCAGTTCCATCTGCCGCCGGAACCGCGGATCGTTCTCCGTCGTCGCGAATATCACCAGCGGACGCGCGACCCAGACCAGCTCGTCGAGCGGGACCTCGGCCTGCCGCACCTCCTGCGCGGGCGCGATCTGGGGGCCGAACGCCAGGAGCAGGGCCAGAGCCGGGGCTAGGATCTTCACGCGTAGCACCTCCATCATGTTGCGCCCATTAGGTAATCACTCGCGGGCGAATGTCGAGAGCGCCGCCCGCCCGACGCGGAGGTTCAGATGACCGCATCACGGGATGACTGGGAAGCGCTGGCGCGCAAGGAACTGCGCGGCAAGCCGCTCGAGGAGCTGACTTGGCAAACACCTGAAGGCATTGCCGTGCAACCGCTCTACACGCAGGACGATCTGGCGGATCTGGACCATCTGGGCAGCTTGCCGGGGCTTGCGCCCTTCACCCGCGGGCCGCGTGCGACCATGTATGCGGGCCGGCCCTGGACGATCCGGCAATATGCAGGATTCTCGACGGCCGAGGAATCCAACGCTTTCTACCGCAAGAACCTTGCGGCAGGGCAGAAGGGCGTGTCTGTCGCCTTCGATCTGGCCACCCATCGCGGCTATGACAGCGACCACCCGCGGGTGGAGGGCGATGTCGGCAAGGCCGGCGTGGCCATCGACAGTGTCGAGGATATGAAGATCCTCTTTGACGGCATCCCGCTCGACCAGATGTCCGTGTCCATGACGATGAACGGCGCGGTCATCCCGATCCTTGCGAATTTTATCGTGGCTGGCGAGGAACAGGGCGTCGACAGGGCGCAGCTGACTGGCACGATCCAGAACGACATCCTCAAGGAGTTCATGGTCCGCAACACCTATATCTATCCGCCCGAACCCTCGATGCGGATCGTGTCGGACATCATTGCCTACACGGCGGCCGAGATGCCGCGTTTCAACTCCATCTCGATTTCCGGCTACCATATGCAGGAAGCCGGTGCGAACCTTGTGCAGGAACTGGCTTTCACGCTGGCCGACGGCAAGGAGTATGTGCAGGCCGCGATCGATGCGGGCATGGATGTGGACGCCTTTGCCGGACGGCTCTCCTTCTTCTTTGCCATTGGGATGAATTTCTTCATGGAGGCCGCGAAGCTGCGGGCGGCGCGGCTCCTGTGGCATCGGATCATGGACGGGTTCGGGGCGCAGAAGCCGCAATCCAAGATGCTGCGCACCCATTGCCAGACCTCCGGCGTGTCGCTGCAGGAACAGGACCCCTACAACAACGTCATCCGTACCGCTTATGAGGCCATGGCCGCGGCACTGGGCGGGACCCAGTCGCTGCACACCAATGCGCTTGACGAGGCGATCGCGCTGCCCACCGAATTTTCGGCGCGCATTGCACGCAACACGCAGCTGATCCTGCAGGAGGAGACCGGCATCACCAATGTCGTCGATCCGCTGGCAGGCTCCTACTATGTGGAAAGCCTGACCGCCGAACTGGCTGACAAGGCCTGGGCGCTGATCGAGGAAGTGGACGCGCTCGGGGGCATGACCAAGGCCGTGGCGTCGGGCATGCCGAAACTGCGGATCGAGGAAAGCGCGGCGCGCCGTCAGGCGGCGGTCGACCGCGGCGAGGAAGTGATCGTCGGGGTCAACAAGTATCGTCTGGCGTCCGAGGACGAGATCGACATTCTCGACGTGGACAATGTGAAGGTTCGCGAGGCGCAGGTCGCGCGGCTGGACACGGTGCGCGCGAAACGTGATGCGGCGGCCTGCGCCGCGGCGCTCGAGGCGCTCGAAACGGGTGCACGGTCGGGACAGGGCAACCTGCTTGCGCTCGCCGTCGATGCCGCCCGCGCCCGCGCCACGGTGGGCGAGATTTCGGACGCGATGGAACGCGCCTTCGGGCGCCACAGGGCGGAGGTCAGGACATTGGCAGGCGTGTATGGAGCCGCCTATGAAGGCGATGAAGGGTTCGAGACGATCCAGCGGGATGTCGAGGCATTTGCCCGCGACGAGGGCCGCCGCCCGCGGATGCTGGTTGTCAAGATGGGGCAGGACGGGCATGACCGCGGCGCCAAGGTGATCGCGACCGCCTTCGCCGATATCGGCTTCGACGTGGATGTCGGCCCGCTCTTCCAGACGCCCGAGGAAGCGGCGCAGGATGCGGTCGACAATGATGTGCATGTCATCGGGATTTCGTCGCAGGCGGCGGGCCACAAGACGCTCGCACCCAAGCTGGTGGACGCGCTGAAGGACCGCGACGCTTCGGAAATCCTGGTCGTCTGCGGCGGGGTGATCCCGCAGCAGGACTATGATTTCCTCAAGAAATCCGGCGTGAAGGCGATTTTCGGTCCGGGTACCAACATCCCCGAGGCGGCACGGAACATTCTTGGTCTGATCCGCGACGCGCAGGCGCGCTGACCGGATCGGATCCGCGCGGGTGACAAGCCGCGCGGGACAGGGTAGGGGCAGGTGACGCGGCGTCAGGTCGCGGCTTGCCGAAGAGGAGACAGAGATGAGCACAGATCAGGGCGACATGCGCAAACGCGCCGCGCTGCTCTACCACGCCCAGCCCAAGCCGGGGAAACTGGAGGTGCGGGCCACCAAACCGCTGGCAAACCAGCGCGACCTGTCGCTGGCCTATTCGCCGGGCGTGGCCGAAGCCTGTCTCGAGATCAAGGCCGATGCGGGCACCGCACGGGACTATACGGCGCGCGCCAATCTGGTCGCCGTGGTGACCAACGGGTCTGCGGCGCTCGGTCTTGGCAATATCGGCCCGCTGGCGTCCAAGCCGATCATGGAAGGCAAGGCGGTCCTTTTCAAGAAATTCGCCAATATCGACTGTTTCGATATCGAACTGGACGAGACCGACCCTGAAAAACTGGCCGAGATCATCTGCGCGATGGAGCCGACCTTCGGCGCGATCAACCTTGAGGACATCAAGGCGCCCGACTGTTTCACGGTGGAAAACATCTGTCGCGAGCGGATGAACATTCCGGTGTTCCACGACGACCAGCACGGCACTGCCATCGTGGTCGGTGCGGCGGCGACCAATGCCCTGAAGCTGACCGGCAAGCGGTTCGAGGATATCAAGGTCGTCTCCACCGGCGGCGGGGCGGCGGGGATCGCCTGTCTCGACATGCTGCTCTCGCTCGGCGTCCGGCGGGAAAATGTCTGGCTCTGCGACATTGCTGGTTTGGTCTATGCCGGCCGGACCGAGGAAATGACCTTCCAGAAAGCGGCCTATGCGCAGGACAGCGCGTTGCGCACGCTCGACGAGGTGATCGAAGGCGCGGACCTGTTCCTCGGCCTCAGCGGTCCCGGTGTCTTGAAGCCCGAAATGGTCGCGAAGATGACCGAGCGCCCGATCGTGCTGGCGCTCGCCAACCCGACGCCCGAGATCATGCCCGACGAGGTGCGCGCCGTTGCGCCTGACGCGATCATCGCGACTGGCCGGTCCGATTTTCCCAATCAGGTCAACAATGTGCTCTGCTTCCCGTTCATCTTCCGCGGGGCGCTCGATGTCGGCGCGACGGAGATCAACGAGGCGATGAAAATTTCCTGCGTGGACGGGATCGCCGCGCTCGCGCGGGCCACCACCAGTGCGGAAGCCGCCGCCGCCTATCAGGGCGAGCAGCTGACCTTCGGGCCGGACTATCTGATCCCGAAACCGTTCGATCCGCGTCTGATGGGCGTGGTGGCCAGCGCAGTTGCCCGCGCCGCGATGGAGAGCGGGGTCGCATCGCGGCCGCTTGAAGACCTGAAGGCCTACAAAGCGCAGCTCGATGCATCCGTCTTCCGCTCGGCGCTCATCATGCGGCCCGTGTTCGAGGCCGCCGCCCAGGCCGAGCGCCGGATCGTCTTTGCCGAGGGCGAGGACGAGCGCGTGCTGCGCGCGGCCTCCGCCATGCTGGAGGAAACGACCGACAGCCCGATCCTGATCGGCCGCCCCGATGTGGTGGAGAGCCGGCTGGAGCGGGCGGGCCTCTCGATCCGTCCGGGGCGCGACTTCGATCTGGTGAACCCCGAGAACGATCCGCGCTACCGCACCTATTGGGAAACCTATCACCGGATCATGGCGCGGCGCGGCGTGACACCCGATCTGGCAAAGGCAATCATGCGCACCAACACCACCGCCATCGGCGCGGTGATGGTTGAACTTGGCGAGGCCGACAGCCTGATCTGCGGGACGTTCGGCCAGTATCTGTGGCATCTGAACTATGTGCAGCAGGTGCTCGGCACCGACACGCTGAAGCCGCATGGTGCGCTGTCGCTGATGATCCTCGAAGACGGGCCGCTTTTCATCGCCGACACCCATGTCCATCCCGAACCGACGGCCGAACAGATCGCGCGCGCGGTCATCGGCGCGGCGCGGCATGTCCGGCGCTTCGGCGAGGAGCCGAAAATCGCCATCTGCGCCTATTCGCAATTCGGCAACCATGCCAGCGCCTCGGGCGACAAAGCGCGCGAGGCCCTCGCGATCCTCGACAGCGCGCCGCGCGATTTTGCCTATGAGGGCGAGATGCATATCGACGCGGCGCTCGATCCGGACCTGCGGGAGCGGATCTTCCCCGGCGGCCGGTTCGAGGGTTCGGCCAATGTGCTCGTCTTCTCGTCGACCGATGCGGCGTCGGCGGTGCGCAACATCCTGAAGATGCGCGGCGGCGGGCTGGAAGTCGGGCCGATCCTGATGGGGATGGGCAACCGTGCCCATATCGTCACCCCGTCGATTACGGCGCGGGGTCTGTTGAACATGTCGGCCATCGCCGGCACGCCGGTTGCTCATTACGGGTGACCGGACCATCCGCGCGGGGGAGAGGGGTCTGGGACCGCGCACCAGCACTGCATCGGGCAGCCGGCCACCGGCTGTGCGGTGCGGGGACAGTGAGTAGGAAGAGGAGGAGCCGATCGTGTCCTACCAAACACTCTACGCCGCGTGGAAAGCGGATCCCGAAGCCTTCTGGATGCAGGCCGCGGAGGCGATCGACTGGGTGGAGAAACCGACCCGCGCGCTCTTCGACGACAAGGCCCCGCTCTACGAATGGTTTGCCGATGCGAAGGTCAACACCTGCTACAATGCGGTGGACCGCCATGTGGAGGCAGGGCGCGGAGACCAGACCGCGATCATCTATGACAGTCCCGTCACCCATACGAAGCAGGAAATCACCTTCTCGGAACTGCGGGACCGCGTCGCCCAACTGGCCGGTGCGCTGCGCGCCCGCGGGGTGGAGAAGGGCGACAGGGTCATCATCTACATGCCGATGGTGCCCGAGGCGCTGGAGGCGATGCTGGCTTGCGGGCGGATCGGCGCGATCCATTCCGTGGTCTTCGGCGGGTTTGCCGCGAACGAACTGGCGGTCCGGATCGACGACGCCACGCCGAAATGCATCCTCGCGGCCTCCTGCGGGATCGAGCCGGGGCGCGTTGTCCATTACAAGCCGCTCCTCGACGGGGCGATCGAACAGGCCGCCCACAAGCCCGATTTCTGCGTGATCCTTCAGCGCGAGCAGGAAGTGGCGGACCTGGAAGAGGGGCGCGACCTCGACTGGCACGGCTTCCAGTTCGGCGCGGAGCCGGCCGAATGTGTGCCGGTGGAGGGCAATCACCCGTCCTACATCCTTTACACATCCGGCACGACGGGCCAGCCCAAGGGGGTCATCCGGCACACGGCCGGGCAGCTGGTGGCGCTCAACTGGACGATGAAGAATATCTACAATGTCGATCCGGGCGAGGTGTTCTGGGCCGCGTCCGATGTCGGCTGGGTCGTGGGCCACAGCTATATCTGCTATGCGCCGCTGATCCATGGCAACACGACCGTCGTGTTCGAAGGCAAGCCCGTGGGCACGCCTGATGCCGGCACTTTCTGGCGGGTCATATCCGAGCATAAGGTGCGCAGTTTCTTCACCGCGCCCACGGCCTTCCGCGCCGTGAAGCGGGAGGATCCGGACGGCACGCTCGTCAAGCAGTATGACCTGTCCGGGCTGCGGGCGGTATTCCTCGCGGGCGAGCGGGCAGACCCCGACACGATCACATGGGCGCAGACCCATCTGGGCGTGCCGGTGATCGACCATTGGTGGCAGACCGAAACCGGCTTCGCGATCGCGGCCAACCCGCTGGGGGTGGAGGAACTGCCGGTGAAGCTCGGTTCTCCCTCGGTGCCGATGCCGGGCTATGATGTGCAGATCCTCGACGAAGGCGGCCACCCGATGCCGGTGGGCGAGTTGGGCGCGATTGCCGTCAAGCTGCCGTTGCCGCCGGGCACGCTGCCGACGCTCTGGAACGCCGAGGCACGGTTCAAATCCTCCTACCTCGAACATTTCCCCGGCTATTACGAGACCGGTGATGCGGGCATGGTGGACGCGGACGGGTACCTCTACATCATGGCGCGGACCGACGATGTCATCAACGTGGCGGGGCATCGCCTGTCGACCGGTGCGATGGAAGAAGTGCTGGCCAGTCACCCGGATGTGGCCGAATGCGCGGTCATCGGCGTGGCCGACGCGCTGAAGGGCCAGTTGCCGGTCGGGTTCCTCTGCCTCAATGCGGGCTGCGCGCGCGAGGAGGCCGAGATCGTCCGCGAATGCGTGGCGCTCGTGCGGGAGAAGATCGGCCCCGTCGCGGCCTTCAAGCTGGCGGCTGTCGTCGACCGTCTGCCCAAGACCCGGTCCGGCAAGATCCTGCGCGCGACCATGGTCAAAATCGCCGACGGCGAGTCCTTCAAGATGCCCGCCACGATCGACGATCCGGTCATTCTGGAGGAGATTGCAGTGGCGCTGGCGCGGCTGGGCTACGGCAAGAAGGCCTCCTGACCCGCCGTTCAGCCTTTCTTGAGGGTTTGGCCGGACAGTTGGCCGCGGAGCGCCGCGTTTGCTCCGTATTGCGGCGGCTTTTGCAAAATGCAATTTTGGTCCCGGGGCAGTCCGGGACCAATCCCGGCCGCCCTTGGGTCGAGGAGGACCGAATGACTGATCTTTTTGCGACCCGCGACAGGAGAGCGGGGCGTGCCACCCGAGGCAACGTGAATGTCCGCAGTGGTGTGCGGTCGGCCGGTGCCGCCCTCGGTGCGGTGCTTGCGGGACTGCTCGTTGCGGCCGGCCCGGCGCTGGCAGAGGATCCGGTCCTGTCCCTGCATCACAGCGATGGCGACGTGATTGAGCTGTCCATGTCGGACCTGACGCGGCTCGGCCTGCACCGGATGGATACGGCCAATGAGTTTGTGGGCGACGACAAGGTCACGTTCGAAGGGGTGCTCGGGCGCGATGTGCTGGCCCTGTTCGAAGCTGCGCCGGATGCGACCTACAGGTTTGTGGCTTCCAACGACTATGCGGTGGAAATTCCTGCCGGCGATTTCGACACATGGGATGTGCTTCTGGCCATGTCGCAGGATGGCACGCCCTTTTCGGCGCGCGACAAGGGGCCGCTTTGGGTCGTCTATCCGCAGAGCGATCATCCCGAACTGCAGGATGTGCTCTATAACAGCCGGATGATCTGGCAACTGGTCCGGATCGAGGCGCAGTAGGCGCATGCGCGGCACGGTCGCCAAGGTCACGGCTTTCCTGCTCGTCCTCGTTCTGTCGGGCATGGCCGTGATCGGCTTCCTGTCCTATACGCGCAACATTGATGCGCTGCGCCAGTCGGGCCGCGAAAACATCGTCTGGGCCGCGTCGCAGCTTGAAATCGAACTGGGGCGCTTCACGCGGTCGTTGCAGGATTTTGCTGCAGGTGAGCCCGGCGTGGACGCGGATGCCGTCAATCGCCGCTATGACATTCTCTGGTCCCGTCTCGTGCTCTTCAGCGAGGGGTCGGTGGGCGACCGTCTGTCCGAATATGATGCGGGCGAGGATCTGATCGCCGGGCTTTTCGATACGGTGCGCGCGGTGGAACCGCAGATCGTCGGTATCGCGGGCACGCCGCCTGCTGACGTGGCGACGCTGATTGCGACCTTCGATGCGTTCGGGCCGCCGCTCCGCGGGTTCAGCGCGGCGGTCAATGACGGGGAGGTCATCAAATCCGCCGCGGCGCGGGACCTGGCGCGCGACAGTGCGCGGGCCACCGGAATCCTGATCCTCTGTGCGATCCTGCTCGCACAGGCGGCGCTCGTCTATATCTACCTCGAAAGCCGACGCTACCAGCGTCTGGCCGACCACAACCTGCAGCTGGCCGATGCGGCGGAGGCCGGAAACCGGGCCAAATCCCGCTTCCTGACCATGATGAGCCACGAGTTGCGCACGCCGATGAACGGGGTTCTGGGGCTGCTGGCGCTCTTGCGGCAGGGGGGGCTGCAACCGACCCAGACACGGCTGGTCGAGCAGGCGGAACGATCCGGCCAGCAGATGACAGCCATGCTGTCGGATATTCTCGATTTCGCGGCCCTGCAGGACAACCAGTTGGAGATGGAAATCGCGCCGTTCCGGATCACCGAACTGGCCCGCGCCGTGGACGACCTTTTCGCGCCCGAGGCGCGCCGCGCAGGGATCGGCTTTTCCGTTTCCGTGGACCCTGATGCCCCCGACGCGGTCACTGGCGATTTTGCGCGGCTGCGCCAGTCGGTGGCGCATTTCGCAGCCTATCTCGTCAACACTGCGGTGATCCGCGACCTGTCGGTCCGGTTCGCCCATGCTGACGGCCAGTTGACCGTGGACCTTCTTTTCGCCCATGCCGATGCCGGCGCGGACTGGCGGCCGGAACTGATCCTCGGCCGTGCGGAAGCCTCGGCCGACCGGTTCGCCTCCGACGCGCTCGGGCCCGCGGTGGCGCGCAGCATGATCGAATTGATGGGCGGCGATATCCGGCTGGCGCCCGAACGGGGCGAGCAGATCGCCGTCCGGATCAGCGCGCCCCTCGACGCGCTTGCCGACAGCCGGCCCTCGGTGGGCATCCGGACCGGATCGGCTGCGCTGGAAGCAATCTGCCGCAGCGGCCTGCCGGATGCGCTGGTCCGGCTGCTGCCATCGGGGAGCAGTGACCTGCCCGACATCCTGCTGCTCGACAGTGCGCTCTGCGATGACGGCCACACCGTCGCCGGGCTTCGCGCGGCCGCGCCCGATATCCGCATCCTGTCTCTTGGCGAACCGCGCGACGCGCGTGCCGTGGACGGCGTGATCGCGATGCCGATCGATATGGCGGGCTTCCGCGAGCGTCTGCGGGATCTGGCCTCGTGACGGCGCCGGCGCCCATAACGCCCGATGCGCAGGAGGCGCTGCTGCATGACCTGCGCGGTGCGCTCTCTGGGCTTCTTGGGGGCGTCTCGCTGCTGGAACAGGCCGCGACAGAGGAAGACCGCGCGCGCCAGATTGCCCGCATCCGGGCGGCTGCCACGCTTGTAGAGGGTCTTCTGGGAGAGATGGCCGGCGGCAGCCAGCCGCAACCGGCCTCCGCCGATCTGGAGGAGCTTTTGCGCACCTGCACAGACGAGTGGACGCCGGCGGCGGAGGCGCGGGGCGTGGACCTGTCCGTTTCGCTCGACCTCACACCCTGCCGCCTATCGCTGCCCGATGTGTCGCTGCGGCGGATCATGTCGAACCTGTTGGGCAATGCGCTGCGCCATGCCGATGCGCGGCGCATCGACCTGTCCGCGCGCTGCCATGCCCCGGACATGGTGGACATTGTCGTCACCGATGACGGGCGCGGTCTGGGGGACGGTCTGGCGGACGCGCGGTCCGGCCTCGGCCTTTCGATCTGCGAGGCGCTGGTGTCGGGCGTCGGCGGGCGGATGCGGATCGAGAGCGATGCGCGCGGCACCAAGGTCGACCTGCGGCTGCCGGCGAGCCCGACCGCACGCGATGCTGGCGAAGGGTCGAGCCATGAGGGCGCAGCCAAGCCCGCAGGAAAAAGCGACAACAGGTCCAACGGCCTGCCGGATCTCGGCGGCTGCCGGATTCTTCTGGCTGAAGATAACCGCACCAACCAGATCGTCGCCGAGCAGATGCTGGCGCTCCTGGGCGCGGAGGTGGTCCTCGCCTCGGATGGCGAGGAGGCGCTTGCCCGTTTCGAGGAGGGGCCGTTCGACCTCGGCCTCATCGATATCGAGATGCCGCGCCTCTCCGGTCTCGGCGTGATCCAGCGGATCCGCGCGCGCAGTGACGGACGGCAGGATACGCTTCTGGTCGCGCTGACAGCATATGCGCTCGACGAGCATCGCGAGCGCATCGCGGCAGCCGGCGCCAACGGGATCATCCCCAAGCCGTTGACGGATGTTGCCGCATTCGGTCGGACGCTCGCATCCTATCTCGACGGTCTGGCGGCATCCGGCCCCGCAACGGTCTCGGCGAGCGCCGCCATCGATCGCGGCGTCTATGACACGCTGGCCGAGACGCTCGGCGCGGAAGCGATGGAAGATCTGCTCGGCAAGGTGGTCGATGATGTCCGCACCATCGCGGACGGTCTGGCCCGCGCGCGGGATACGGCCGATGCCGACCAGATCCAGCATCACACCCATGTGCTGGTCTCGGTCGCCGGGATCGTCGGCGCGATGGACCTCAGTTCCGCCGCCGCAAAACTCAACACCCGCGCGCGCAGCGAATCCGTGGAAGAGATCACACCGGACCTGTCTTTGATCTTGTCGCAGATCGACAGTCTTCTAGACTTCCTGTCAGTGGAACGCAGTGACGGATGAGACGGGAATCGCATGGCGCGACAGGTTTTGCTGGTCGAAGACACGGCCTCTTTGGCGCTTGTCTATGCTGCCGTGCTGCGCCGCGCCGGCTACGGCGTGCGGATCGCGGGCACATTGGCCGAGGGACGCGATGCGCTCGACGCGCAGCGGCCTGATCTGATCCTGCTCGACCTGCTCCTGCCCGACGGTGACGGGCGCGACCTTCTGACCGCCGCGCGCCATGGACGGAAACCGGTCCCGGTCATCGTCGTCACCGCCAACGGGTCGATTGGGCGGGCCGTATCTGCCATGCAGTCGGGCGCTGCGGATTTTCTGGTGAAACCGTTCGATGAGTCGCGGCTCGTCTCGGCGGTCGGCGCGGCGCTTGCCGGGGCTGCCCGCCCGGCGACCGGTGCGGCCGCAGCACGGGCCGATCTGGCCGCACAGCTTGGCGCCGGGCCGGAGGTTCGTGCAGCTGCGGAAGCCGCGAGCGCGCTTGCCCCGTCGACGGCAGCGATCTTCCTGACGGGCGAACGCGGCGCGGGCAAGGAAATCCTGGCCCGCCATGTGCACCGGCTGTCGCACCGCGCCGACAGGCCCTTCGTTGCGGTCAGTTGCGACAATATCGACACGACCGCGCTCGAGGCGGAGATCTTCGGCACGGGCGCCCGCGGCGGGGCGGTGCATCGCGCAGCCGGCGGCACGCTCTTCCTCGACGAGATTTGCGACATGGGTTTCGAGACGCAGGCCCGCGTGCTGCGGTTTCTGCAGACCTCTGCCGTTGTTCGGGACGGGGCCGCGCCCGGTGATGTGCTAGACGTGCGGGTGATCTGCGCAACCTCGCGCGATCCCGAAACGGAAGTGCGCGAGGGCCGGTTCCGCGAGGATCTGTTCCTGCGGCTCCATGTCGTGCCGATCCACCTGCCGCCCCTGCGGGACCGGCCGAAGGATATTCCGGCACTGATGTCCGCGATTCTGGCCGATGCCGCACCGGACGGCGCCGCGCCGAAAGCCCTGTCGCCCGATCTGGCCTGCGAACTGGCTGCTGCGCCCTGGCCTGTGAACCTGCGCCAGATGCGGGCCGTGCTGACACGGGCCTGCGGGCTGGCCGGCAATGGCCCGATCACGCGGG
The DNA here is from genome assembly GCF_009833495.1 of Oceanomicrobium pacificus. Lineage (GTDB taxonomy): Bacteria > Pseudomonadota > Alphaproteobacteria > Rhodobacterales > Rhodobacteraceae > Oceanomicrobium > Oceanomicrobium pacificus. The sequence goes on from NZ_WUWG01000005.1 coordinate 56,146, forward strand.
ACCATATTCCCGATGCTGTGTTCCGTCTGCGCCCGCCGCCTGCCGGTCGGACGGCACCGGCCGCAGCGCTCGATGCGCTGGGCGGCGGTCCGGCCACACGCGCGATCGACCTGCTTGTCGGGGCGACGCTGGCAGATGTCGAGCGCGACCTGATCGAAGCCACGATCGACGCCTGCAACGGGTCGCTCCCGCGGGCCGCCAAACTGCTCGGTGTCTCGCCCTCGACCCTGTACCGCAAACGCGATGCCTGGATGGTCGGCTGACCGGCCGCTCGCAGGCAATCCGCTTGCATCCGCTTCGCGGCTCTGACCATACTGTCGGCTTCCTGAAACACAGAAGAATGGGGATGTGACGTGGATCTGGTCAATGCGGCACGGGCCGTGCGCGAAAAAGCCTATGTGCCCTATTCCCGCTTCAAGGTCGGCGCGGCTCTGCGCACCGAAAGCGGTGCGGTGATCGTGGGCTGCAACGTCGAGAATGTGGCCTATCCGGAAGGCACCTGTGCCGAAGCCGGGGCCATCGCGGCCATGGTCGCTCAGGGCGAGACGCGGATCACCGAAGTGGCCGTTGTCGCCGACAGCCCGGTCCCGATCACACCCTGCGGCGGCTGCCGCCAGAAACTGGCCGAGTTCGGCGACCCGGACATGGTCGTGATCCTTGCCAATACGGTCGAGGAGACGGGCCGCACCACGCTGGGCGCGCTGCTGCCCGGCGCCTTTGCCACCGAACATCTGGAGGAGACATGAGCGATCTGGAAACCGTTGCGGCACGGGCGCTGGCCTGTCTCGACCTGACCAACCTGAATGACACGTGCACGGAAGCGGATATCGATGCGCTCTGCGCCAAGGCGCAGACGCCGCACGGGCCGACGGCGGCCATCTGCATCTGGCCTGCCTTCGTTGCGCAGGCGCGGGCCAAACTGTCGGGCACCGGGATCCGCATCGCCACTGTGGTGAATTTTCCGGGTGGCTCGGAAGATGCTGCGATCGTGGCCGAGATGGTGCGCAAAGCCGTCGATGACGGAGCCGACGAGATCGATATGGTGATCGATTACCGCGCCCTGAAAGGCGGCGCGGAAGCCCCTGTCACCGACGGCGTGAAAGCGGTGATCTCCGCTGCGCGCCCCGCACGCGTCAAGGCGATCCTGGAGACCGGCGAATTGCAGGATCCGGCCCTGATCCGGCGTGCCGCGGAACTGGCCCTCGCCGCAGGCGCCGACTTCATCAAGACCTCGACCGGCAAGGTGCCAGTCAATGCCACGCCGGAAGCGGCCGAGATCATGCTCGAAGCCATCCGTGACACAGGTGCCAATGCCGGCTTCAAGCCCGCCGGCGGGGTGAAATCCACCGCGGATGCCGGCATCTATCTGGGGCTGGCCGACCGGATCATGGGTACGGGCTGGGCGACGCCCGAGACCTTCCGTTTCGGCGCATCCGGCGTGCTCGACGCGCTTCTGGCCACGCTCGACGGGGCGGACGCGCCGGAGGCCGGTGAGGGCTACTGATGCTCGCGCAGGAGGTGATTGCCGCCAAGCGCGACGGGCAGGTGCTCGAACCGGCGCAGATCGCGAATTTCGTCGGCGGGCTCACGGATGAAAGCTGGTCCGAGGGTCAGGTGGCGGCGCTTGCCATGGCGATCCTGCTCAACGGGTTCGATGTGACCGAGCGCGCGGAACTGACGCGGCAGATGCGCGACAGCGGCACGGTCCAGCGCTGGGACCTGCCCGGACCGGTGGTCGACAAACATTCGACCGGCGGGGTGGGCGACAATGTCAGCCTGATGCTGGCGCCCGCGCTCGCCGCCTGCGGTGTCTACGTGCCGATGATCTCGGGCCGGGGGCTTGGCCATACGGGCGGCACGCTCGACAAGTTCGACGCGATTCCGGGGTACCAGACCCAGCCCGACACCGAGACCCTGCACCGTGTCGTCGCGGATGTGGGCTGCGCGATCATCGGCCAGACCGGCGACATCGCACCTGCGGACCGGCGGCTTTACGCGATCCGCGACGTGACCGCGACGGTGGAAAGCATTGACCTGATCACCGCCTCCATCCTGTCGAAGAAACTGGCCGCCGGGCTGGAGGCGCTGGTGCTCGACGTCAAGCTCGGCAGCGGCGCATTCATGCGCGACAAGGCCCGGGCCGAGGCGCTTGCGCGGTCTTTGGTCGACGTGTCGACGAGTCTCGGGTGCCCCTGTTCCGCTCTGCTGACCGACATGAACGAGCCGCTCGCCGCCGCGGCGGGCAACGCGCTTGAGATGGCCAACGCCGTCGCCTTCCTGACCGGCGATGAAATCGACAGCCGGCTCTGGGATGTGACCGTGGCGCTCGGGGCCGAGCTTCTGGTGCAGGCTGGCCGGGCGGCCGATATCGATGCCGGGCGCGACGCAATGGTGGACGCGTTCCAGTCCGGGGCCGCCGCCGAGCGGTTCCAGCGGATGGTCGAAGCGCTCGGCGGACCGGCGGGGTTCATCGACCGGCCGTGGGACCATCTGGCCCGCGCGTCGCAGGTCCGCGAAGTCACGGCCGGACAAGCCGGGTTCATCTCCGCCATCGATGCGGCCGGGCTCGGGCAGGCGGTTGTGGAACTGGGCGGCGGGCGCCGGCGCGCGGCCGATCCGATCGACTATGCGGTGGGGCTGAAGGATATTGCCGGGCTTGGCCTGCGGGTGGAGCCCGACACGCCGCTCCTGCTCCTCCATGCCAATGACGACGCACGGGCGGATGCAGCCGAAGCGCGGGTGCGTGCGGCGATCACCATTTCGGATACGCCACCTGCGGAATTGCCCCTCATCTACGAGAGGATCAGCTGATGGCGCGGGCATTTCTGTGCGTGATGGACAGTGTCGGCGCGGGCGGCGCGCCCGACGCCGCCGATTTCGGCGACGAGGGCGCGAACACGCTCGGCCATATTGCGGCGGCCTGTGCCGCCGGACAGGCCGAGGAGGGGCGCAGCGGCCCGCTGGCGATGCCGAACCTGACGGGGCTCGGGCTTGCGCAGGCGGTGAAGATCGCCTCCGGCGCGCCGATGCCGGGCGACCGGATCGCACCAGCGGGCATCTGGGGCGCGGCCACCGAGCAGTCGCCGGGCAAGGACACACCGACCGGCCACTGGGAACTGGCCGGTGTCCCGGTGCCGTGGGACTGGCACTATTTCCCGCAGACCGTGCCGGCCTTTCCGGCGGAGGTTACCGATGCGCTTGTGGCGCGAGGGAACCTTCCGGGCATCCTCGGCAACTGCCACGCGTCGGGCATGCCGATCCTGCGCGAACTGGGCGAGGAACATATCCGCTCGGGCAAACCGATCTGCTACACCTCTGTCGACAGTGTGTTCCAGATCGCCGCGCATGAGGATCATTTCGGCCTCGACCGCCTGCTCGACCTGTGCCGGATCGCCGCGGACCTGGTGCATCCGATGATGGTCGGGCGGGTGATCGCCCGGCCGTTTCTGGGCGAGACGCCGGAGACATTCAAACGCACCGCCAACCGCCGCGATTTTGCCATCGCACCGCCCGAGCCGACGATCTGCGACCGGGTTGTGGCCGCAGGCGGTCGGACCCGTGCCATCGGCAAGATCGGGGATATTTTCGCCCACAAAGGGATCAGCGAGTTGCACAAGGGCGCCGACGATATGGCCCTCTTCGATCATCTGGTCGCGCAGGTCGATGCGGCCGAGGATGGCGATCTTGTCTTTGCCAATTTCGTCGAATTCGACTCGCTCTACGGGCATCCGCGCGACGTGTCGGGCTATGCGCGGGCGCTCGAGGCCTTCGATGCGCGGGTGCCGGAGGTGATGTCCCGCCTGCGGCCCGATGACCTCGTGATCTTCACCGCCGACCATGGCAATGACCCGACATGGCATGGCAGCGACCATACCCGCGAACGGGTTCCGGTCGTCGGCCGTGCGCCCGGCGGTCCGCGGTCGCTGGGCCTGTTCAATTTCACCGATGTCGGGGAAACGGTCGCCGCCCATCTGGGGCTGGCGCCGGGGCCTCACGGAAGGAGCCTTCTATGACCGACTGGCGCACCCTGCCCAAGACCGAGTTGCACCTGCATCTCGAAGGGGCGGCCCCGCCCGATTTCATTCGCACGCTGGCGGGTGAGAAGGGCGTCGATCTTTCGTCCATTTTCGACGAGAACGGCGCTTATGACTGGGCCGATTTCGCGGCCTTCCTGCGCACCTACGAGGCCGCCTGCTCTGTCCTTCAGGGGCCGCGGGACTTCAAGCGCCTGGTGGAGGCCGTGCTCGCCACGTCGAGCGCGCATGGCGTGATCTATACCGAGATTTTCCTTGCCCCGTCCTTCTGCGGCGGTGGCGACAAGGGCGCCTGGGCCGAATATCTGGCGGCGATGGTGGAAGGGGCGGAAAATGCCCGCGCGTCCACCGGGATCGAGACGCGGTTCATTTCCACCGCTGTGCGCCATATGGGGCCCGAGGCCGCTGCGCGGGATGCGCAGGTAACCGTGGATGTGCCGCATCCGATGTTGACCGGCTTCGGCATGGGCGGCGAGGAACGGCATCTGACGGCCGCCGATTTCGCCCGTGCCTTCGCCATTGCCGGGGAAGCCGGGCTTGGCCTGACGAGCCACGCGGGCGAGATTTGCGGGCCGGAAAGCGTGGGCGACACGCTCGACCATCTGGGCGTCAGCAGGATCGGGCATGGCGTGCGCGCGATCGAGGATCCCGACATGGTGGCCCGGCTGGTGGACAAGGGCACCGTGCTGGAGGTCAATCCCGGCTCCAATGTCGCGCTCTCGGTCGTCGATGACTGGGACAGCCATCCGATCGCGAAACTGCGCGACGCGGGCGTGAAGGTGACGGTCTCGACCGACGATCCGCCCTATTTCCACACCGACATGGTGCTGGAATATGAGAAGCTCGCCGAGCATTTCGGCTGGGGTCTTGCCGACTTCAACGCAATCAACCGCGTTGCGATGGAGGCCGCATTCTGCGATGAACCGACCCGACAGGCCTGTCTGTCGAGGTTCAACTGAGGGAGCGCCGCACCATGACCCAGCATCTGACCGTCGTCGATCATCCGCTCGTCCAGCACAAGCTGACGCTGATGCGCAAGAAGGAAACCTCGACCGCGGGCTTCCGCCAGCTTCTGCGCGAGATCAGCCACCTGATCGCCTATGAGGTGACGCGCGACCTGCCGCTGACGGATGTGTCCATCGACACGCCGCTGACGGAAATGGACGCACCGGTGCTGAAGGGCAAGAAACTGGCGCTCATCTCGATCCTGCGGGCGGGCAACGGTCTGCTCGACGGCGTGCTCGACCTGATCCCCTCGGCGCGGGTCGGGTTTGTCGGGCTCTACCGGGACGAGGAAACGCTGAAACCGGTGCAATATTACTTCAAGGTGCCGAAAGAGCTGGAGGACCGGCGCGTCATCGCGGTCGACCCGATGCTGGCGACCGGCAACAGTTCGGCCGCGGCCATTGATCTTCTGAAAGAAGCCGGTGCGACTGATATCCGCTTCCTGTGTCTGCTGGCCGCTCCTGAAGGTGTTGCGCGGATGAAAGAGGCCCATCCCGATGTGCCGATCGTGACAGCCGCGCTCGACAAGCGGTTGAACGAAAAGGGCTATATCGTGCCGGGCCTCGGCGATGCCGGCGACCGGATGTTCGGCACGAAATAAGCCGGTCAGACCGGCTTGCCGCCGATCATGGCGACCGTGACAGCACGGTCGTCACCCATCATGATGGTGGGAAAGATCGCTTCCCAAAGCGTGCCCGCACGCGCCGCGCGCTGGGCGATCACCGGCGTCGAGGCGAGGTCGAGCGCGATGATGTCCGCCTCCATTCCTGCTGCCAGATTGCCGATCCGGTCGCCCATGCGCATCGCGTGGGCCGAGCCACAGGTGGCGAGCCAGAGCAGTTCGGCCGGATGCAGGGCCGATCCGCCCAATTGTCCCACTTCATAGGCCGCCGCCATCGTGCGCAGCATCGAAAAGCTCGACCCGCCGCCCACATCGGTGGCGAGCCCCGTCGGGATGCCGCGCCGGGCGGCTTCGCGCGCGTTGAAAAGCCCCGATCCGATGAACGTGTTGGATGTCGGGCAGTGGACCACGCTTGTTCCGCTGTCCGACAGGGCGGCCCATTCGCGGTCCGTCAGGTGGATGGAATGGCCCATGAGCGCGCCGCGGCCGGTCAGTCCGTAGCGTTCATAGACGCCCAGATAATCCGGTGCGTCGGGGTAGAGGTCGCCGACCCAGGCGATCTCCTCTGTCTGTTCGGACAGGTGGGTTTGCATCAGGCAATCGGGATGCGCGGCCCAGAGCGCGCCCGCCGCCTCCAGCTGTTCGGGCGTCGATGTCGGCGCGAAGCGCGGCGTGACCGCATAGGTCAGCCGGTCGACCCCATGCCAGCGGTCCAGAAGCGCCTTCGACTGGTCATAGCCCGATTGCGCCGTGTCGCGCAGCCCGTCGGGCGCGTTGCGGTCCATCATCACCTTGCCGCCCGCCATCCGCATCCCGCGCGCCTGTGCGGCGGTGAAATAGGCATCCACGCTTTCGGGATGGATCGTGCAGAAGGAGCAGGCCGTGGTGATCCCGTTGACGAGCGACAGGTCGAGATAGACGCCTGCCATTTCCGCCGCATAGTCCGGATCGCCGAAGCGCATTTCCTCGGGGAATGTGTAGCTGTTCAGCCAGTCGATCAGCCGCTTGCCCCAGCTCGCGATGATGCCGGTCTGCGGGTAGTGGACATGGGCGTCCACGAAACCGGCCATCAGAAGCCTCTCACCATGGTCGATCACCCGCGCCGTGGGCGCGATGCCACGGATGCGCTCCGCGTCGCCCACATCGGCAATGCGGCCGCCTTCCACCAGCACAGCGCCGCGCCGGTGATGCAGCACGGCAGCGTCCGGTCCCTCGCGGAAAGGCGAGCCGGTGAAGCTGAGGGTCTGGCCGGTCAGGATGGTCTGGGTCATGGCGCTGGTCTTTCGGTCCGGGCGAGTGTGGGGGCGCCCCGCAGTGTCACGAACCGCACCAGTCTGGCAAGCCCCGATCACGGTATGCCATCCGGCGCGGTCCCGTCGAATCGCCTTCCCTTGTGGCAGGCGGAACACTAGGTTGGCGCCGGGCGTTAAGGGTGAAAGCCGCCGTCAAGGCCGGCCGGAGCGCAAAGCAGGGGACAGGCAGGATGAGCGACGAAATCACACCGCAGGAGCCTGAAGCCGAGGAAGATGCCTTCGCCCCGCGTGCCGAGGTGCTGGCCGCGATCCGCGCGGCACTCGACGCGGACGACCGCGCGGCCCTGAACGCGGCGCTCGACGACCTGCATGCTGCCGACATTGCCGATATTCTGGAACAGGCCGGACCCGAGGACCGCCGCCGGTTCGTTGCCCTCTGGGGTGACGATTTCGACGGTGAGGTTCTCGTGGAACTGGACGAGCGCGTCCGCGACGAGGTGACAGGCCTTCTGGCCAATGACGTGCTTGTCGATGCGGTGAAGGAACTCGACACGGACGATCAGGTCTATTTGGTCGAGGATCTCGACCCGCCGGAACGGGATGCGGTGCTGAGCCAGCTCGACGCGGCCGACCGGATCGCGCTCGAACAATCGCTCGACTATGAGGAAGAGACCGCCGGCCGCCTGATGCAGCGCAGCGTCGTGACGGCGCCCCTGCACTGGACGGTGGGCGAGGTGATCGACTTCATGCGCGCCTCCACCGACCTGCCGGATGATTTCTACGAGGTCATCATTATCGACCCGGCCGTCCACCCGATCGGAACGGTGGCGCTCGGCCGGATCATGTCGCATCCGCGTGCGACGCCGCTTTCCGAGATCATGAACGAGGATTTCCGCACCCTGCGCGTCACCGACGAGCAGGAAGATGTGGCCTATGCGTTCAACCAGTACAATCTTGTCTCCGCACCGGTGGTGGACGGGGAAGGGCGGCTTGTCGGCGTCATCACCATCGACGATGCGATGGAGGTGCTGGAGGACGAGGCCGAGGAGGATATGAAACTGCTCGCCGGCATCGGCGACGAGACGCTCAGCGACCGCGTCCTGTCGATCGCCAAGGCGCGGTTCCCGTGGCTGGCCGTGAACATGGTCAATGCCATCATCGCGGCGCTCGTCATCAGCCAGTTCGAGGACAATATCCAGGCCATCGTGGCGCTGGCCGTGCTCATGCCCATCGTGGCGTCCATGGGTGGCAATGCGGGCACCCAGACGCTGACGGTGGCCGTCCGCGCGCTGGCGACCCGCGACCTGACTTCGGCCAATGCGAGCCGCATTTTCATGCGCGAAACCGCGGTCGGGCTGATCAACGGGGCGGGCTTCGCGATCATCGCGGGGGTCGTGTCCTTTGTCTGGTTCGGCAATCCGCTCCTGTCGGTCGTGCTGGGGGTCGCGATGATCGTGAACATGCTGGTGGCCGGCATGTTCGGCATTCTTGTGCCGCTCGTGATCGAGAAGGCCGGGGCCGATCCGGCGCTGGCCTCGGGCACATTCGTGACCACGGTGACCGACGTGGTCGGCTTCTTCTCCTTCCTTGGCCTCGCCGGTATCGTGCTTTTGTGACCCGGACTTGCGGTGAATTCGCCCCGAACGGGTTGATTTCCGGCGCCCGAGCGCTTCCTCTGTCCCTTGCCAAGCAAAAGGAACCGCCCCGTGACTGACCTTCCAACCTCGATCGATGCGACGCAGGCCATGCTGGCCGACCAGAATTACGTCTGCGGGCGGGCGCTGGCGACCGTGGTCTTCCTGTCGATGAAACTCGGCCGGCCGCTCTTCCTCGAAGGGGAGGCCGGTGTTGGCAAGACCGAGATCGCCAAGGCCATGGCGGCGGGACTGGGCCGGCGGCTCATCCGGTTGCAATGCTACGAGGGGCTCGACGCTGCGAGCGCGGTTTATGAATGGAACTTCCCCGCCCAGATGGTCGCGATCCGCACCGCCGAGGCCGTGGGCGGCGGCGACCGTGAGGCGCTGACCGAGGAGCTGTTTACCGACGAATTCCTGATCCGGCGTCCGTTGCTGGAGGCCATGTCGCCGCAACCGGGCGGCGCGCCGGTGCTGCTCATCGACGAGTTGGACCGCACGGACGAGCCGTTCGAGGCCTTTCTTCTGGAGGCCCTCAGCGATTTTCAGGTGACGATCCCGGAGATGGGCACGGTGCGCGCGCCGGAGCCGCCGCTTGTCGTGCTGACCTCCAATCGCACGCGCGAGGTGCATGACGCGCTGAAGCGCCGCTGCCTCTACCATTGGGTCGACTATCCCGACTTCACCCGCGAGATGGAGATTTTGACGGCCCGCGCGCCCGAGGCGACAGAAACGCTCAGCCGCGAGGTGGTGGCCTTCGTGCAGAAGCTGCGGACCGAGGATCTGTTCAAGAAACCCGGTGTCGCGGAGACCATCGACTGGGCCAAATGCCTTGTGGCGCTCGATGCGGTGGAACTGTCGCCGCAGGTGATCTCCGACACGCTCGGGGCGATCCTGAAGTACCAGGACGATATCGCCAAGCTTCAAGGCTCCGAAGCACAGCGCATCCTGACCGAAGCCAAGAGCACGCTCGAGGCGGTCTGATGGCCCGCTATGCCGACCTGCCGGTGCCCGAGGACGGCAAGCTGGCGGAGAATATCACCCATTTCGCACGCGCGTTGCGCAAGGCGGGGCTGCCGGTCGGACCGGGCCGCGTGGTCGATGCGATCCGCGCGGTGGAAGCCGCCGGTTTCACCGAGCGGGAGGATTTCTTCTGGACGCTGCATGCCTGTTTCGTGTCGCGCCCCGAGCACCGGCAGGTTTTCGGGCAGGTGTTCCGGCTCTACTGGCGCGATCCGCAGTTCCTTGAACATATGATGTCGATGATGCTGCCCGCGATCCGCGGGGTACAGGAGGAGACCAAGGCCGCCGCTGCGGAGAAACGGGCGGCGGAGGCGCTGCTCGACGGGGCCGAGCCGCCGGCGCGCGAGGAAGCGGAAGAGGAGGAAGAGGGCACCCGGATCGAGGTGGATGCGAGCCTCACCTTCTCCACCGAGGAGCGGCTGAAGACGCTTGATTTCGAACAGATGTCCACTGCGGAAATGGCTGAGGCACGCCGCGCCATCGCGCGGATCGAATTGCCGGTGAAGCCCATTGCGTCGCGCCGCACCCGGGCGAGCACGCGGGGCCGGATCGCGGACTGGCGGCGCACGATGCGCTCGGCTGCCCGCAATGGCGGCACGATGCGGCGATTGGCATGGCGCGAACGGCGGATGCGCTGGCCGAACCTTGTCGTCATTTGCGACATATCCGGTTCCATGTCTGCCTACAGCCGAGTGATCCTGCATTTCCTGCACAGCGCGGCCAACGCCAAGGGCGCGGGCTGGGCGCAGGTGCACGGGTTCACCTTCGGCACGCGGCTGACCAACATCACCCGGCATCTGCGCCAGCGCGATGTGGATGCGGCGCTGGCGGCCGCGGGCGCGGAGGCGCAGGATTGGGAAGGCGGCACGCGGATCGGGGAATGCCTGCACCAGTTCAACCGCGACTGGTCACGGCGGGTTCTGGGGCAGGGGGCGGTGGTTCTTCTGGTGACGGACGGGCTCGACCGCGGCGATCCGGAGCAGCTTGCGGCCGAGATGGACCGGCTGCGCCTGTCGGCCCGGAAACTCATCTGGCTCAACCCTTTGCTGCGCTGGGACGGGTTCGCACCCAAGGCGCAGGGCGTGCGCGAAATGCTGCCGCGGGTCGACAGTTTCCGCAGTTGCCATTCGCTCGCCTCGCTCGAAGAGCTTGCAACGGCTCTCAGCCGGGCAGATGATCTGGGGGAGAAACGCCGCCTGATGGCGGCGCTGGAGTGAACCATGTCTGATCCTGATTTCGACAAGATGCCCGAAACCGCGCTCGGCTGGATCGACGCGGGAAAAGGGGCGGCACTGGCCACCGTGATCCGCACATGGGGCTCCGCGCCGCGGCCCGTGGGCTCGCAACTCGCGATCAGTTCCGAGGCAGAGCTGGCCGGGTCCGTGTCGGGCGGATGCGTGGAATCCGCGGTCGTGGCCGAAGCGCTCGAAGCGCTTGAAGACGGGCAGTGCCGTATCCTGACCTATGGTGTCTCCGACGATGAGGCTTTTGCCGTCGGCCTCGCCTGCGGCGGGGAAATCCGCATCCTTGTGGAACCGATCGGGCGCGGGCAGGGGCCGTCGCGCGATCTGGTGGCCGATCTGGCGGCGCGGCGCGCGAAGCGCGAAAGCTGCGTCTACGCGGTCAATCTCGACAGTTGGGAGCGCCACGTGCTGGCCGCCGATGATCTGAAATTCGGGCAGGCGCAGGCCGATGCGGTCACTGCCGACCGCTCCGGCCCGCTCGCGGAAGATGAAAGCTGGTTTCTGGGCATCCATGCCGCGCCCTTGCGCATGGCGGTCGTCGGCGCCGTGCATATCGCCCAACCGCTGATGCGGATGGCGGCGCTTGCGGGCTATGACACGATCCTGATCGACCCGCGCGAGGCCTTTGCCACACCGGCGCGCTTTCCCGACCAGCGGCTGACCCATGACTGGCCGGATAGGGCTTTGGCCGATTTCGGTCTGGACCGGCGCACGGCGGTTGTGACCCTGACCCATGATCCGAAGATCGACGATCCGGCGATCATTTCGGCGCTCGGGTCAGGCGTGTTCTACCTCGGCTCGCTGGGATCGAAGAAAACCCATGCCAAACGGGTCGCGCGGCTGACCGAGGCCGGGTTCACGGATGCCGATATTGCCCGCATCCACGCGCCCGTGGGCGCCGATATCGGCGCCCGCAGCCCTGCGGAGATCGCAATCTCCATCATGGCGCAGATCACCGAACGCCTGCGCCGGCCGGAGCGCGGTCCGGGGCGATGAAATTCGGCCCCGTTCCCCTGTCCCGCGCCAAAGGAGCGGTGCTGGCCCATTCCATCGGGTTGGAGGGGCAGCGCCTGCGCAAGGGGCGAACGCTGACGGCAGGGGATATTGCCGCTCTGGACGCCGCCGGCATTGCCGAGGTCACGGTTGCGGCCCTCGATGAATCGGATGTGGACGAAGACAGCGCGGCCGCCGCGCTGGCCGACGCGCTGGCGCCCGATCCGGCGGCCCTCGGGCTAAAAATCGCGGCGCCGTTTACGGGGCGGGTCAACCTGCATGCGACACAAGCCGGCATCCTGCGGCTCGATGCCGATGCACTCCATGCGATCAACCGCGTCGACCCGTCCGTCACCATCGCGACGCTGCCCGATGCGCGGTTCGTTGCGCCGCGGACCCTTGTCGCGACGGTGAAGGTCATTCCCTATGCGGTGCCGGCCGACGTGCTGAACCGCGCGATCGCTGCCGCGCAACCGGAAAGCCTCTATGTCGCGCCGGTCGTCCGCGATACGGCCGATCTGATCCTGACGGAAGTGCCGGGCATGAAGCCGTCGCTCCTTTCCAAGGGGCAGGCGGCGGTCGAAGCGCGGTTGGCAACGCTGGGCGTCACGCTCGCATCCGTCCGGACTGTGCCGCACGACACGGACGCGCTGGCGGACGCGCTGGGGGAGGGCGGGGCCGCCTTGACGCTCATTCTCGGCGGGTCGGCCACTTCGGATGCGGCGGATGTCGGCCCCGCGGCGGTCGAGGCTGCGGGCGGCCATCTGGAACGGTTCGGAATGCCGGTCGATCCGGGCAACCTGCTCTTCACCGGCCAGTTGAACGGTCGGCCGGTCATCGGCCTGCCCGGTTGCGCCCGCGCGCCTGCGCTGAATGGCGCCGACTGGGTTTTGCAACGGGTCGTCTGCGGGCAGGACCCGACACCGGACGAGATTGCCGCCATGGGGGTCGGGGGGCTTTTGAAGGAAGCGCCGATCCGGCCGCAGCCGCGCAGCCGCGGGCCGGTGACGGCGCGCGCACCCAAGGTGGCGGTGCTTCTGCTGGCCGCCGGCGCCGCGCGGCGGATGGAAGGGCGTGACAAGCTTCTGGAACCGGTCGACGCAGAGCCGCTTTTGCGCCGGCAGGCTGAACGGGCGCTCGCCAGCGGCGCTGCGCGAACGGTCGTGGTGCTTCCGCCCGACAGGCCGGAACGGGCCGCGGCGCTTGAGGGGCTGGATGTCCGGACCGTCATCGCCCGCGACGCGGCCGAGGGGATGGGCGCGTCGCTCCGCCGCGGCGTCCTTGCGCTCGATGATGATGTGGACGCGGCCCTAGTGATGCTGGCCGATATGCCGGAGATCGACACGCCCCATATCGACCGGTTGATCGCGGCTTTCTCGCCCGATGACGGGCGCGAGATCATCCGCAGCACCAGTGCCGACGGGCAGGCCGGGCACCCGGTGCTGTTCGGGCGGCGCTACTTCGAAAGTCTGGCGCAGCTTGGCGGCGATCAGGGTGCGCGGTCCATCGTGGCCGAAGCCGGCGAGCATCTGGTGGATGTTCCGCTCGACGGTGTGGCAGCGATCACCGATCTGGATACGCCCGCGCAATGGGCCGCGTGGCGTAAAGCGCGGGGCGAGGGCTAGGCCGCCGTCAGTTCGGCATCCGCAACACTTCGGCGCGCCCGTTCTTCTGCACCCGCACGGCATCCTCGCCAATGGCCGCCACGCTCCAGCCGCTGAATTTCTGCCCCGGCTCCACGCGGACCATGCGCCCGCCGGGCAGCCGGATGAGCGCACGGCGTTTGGTCTTGCTGCCATAAATGCCGATCAGCGCCATTTCGCCCAGATTGATCCCGTTTTTCTGCGTTGCCGCGCGGGCCACATTGGCGCGGGTGGGCAGCGAGTTGATCTTGGTCTCGTCCACCTCGTTGAGCGAGGTGACGGAGAGGTTCTCTGCCGGTTTCGGTTTTTCGGGCTCTGCGGCCGGTGCCGGCGCGGGCTCCGGGGCGGGTTTCGGCGTCAGGGCGGCGACAACGGAAGCGGGGCGCTGGCGCGGGCGCCGCAGGCGCTCGGCTTCGGCCGCGGCCACCGGAATGCCGACTTCGTTGGGATCGGGGAACGTGATGGTGCCGGGCCGTTCGCGCGGGCGGTCTTCGGTCATGGCCAGAAGGCGCAGTTCCGCATCGGTCGGCGCGGGCTCTTCCTCCGGCGCTTCGGCTTCTTCCGGCGCTTCGGCCAGCGTTTCCGGCAGGCCCTGCGCGATGGAACCGTCTTCCTCCAGCGTCATGGCGATTTCATTGTCGGGATTGGTGCCGTCCGGCCGCTCGATCGGCCGGTCTGCCACCACCACGTCGCCCGTCTCTGCGTCCAGCGTCACGCGGCCCGCCGTTTCCACGGCAACGCGCGTGTCGGCCTCCGCCGCTTCGGTCTCCTCCGCCGCGGCGACATCGGCTGCACCGGTATCGTCCGCGACAGGCTCGTCCGCAATCTCTTCGCTGCTGTCCGCTTCGGTCAGCGCGGCAAGGACGGCCTCTGCCGTTTGCGCGTCGCGCAGGTCGCGGGCCCGCAAGAGGCCCGGATCGATTGCCGCGAGCAGCACCGGATCGGTCAGCGGGTCCGGCAGGCCGGGCAGATCATCGGGACGGCCGAGCGGCCGGCCCGGCAGGTTGGCATCATAGCGGGCGGGCCGTTGGAACCCTTCGGCCGGTATTGCCGGATCGGCACCGAGCGCGGGCAGGGCGGCCAATTGCGGCAGGGCGGCGAGCGTTGGCGGCAGATCCGTCCGTTCCCCGTCCGTCGCGGCCGTCAGCATGGCCAGCCGCACCGGTCCGGACAGGCCTGCGGCGGCGTCCTCGGCATCCGATCCGGTGCGCAAGGCAAATGTATAGGCCAGATCGTTGCGGTTGCCGGTGATCGCACCATCCGGCGGCGGGTCGTTGCGCTGTTGCAGGTTCTCGGGCAGCAGTTGCGGCAGCGGCTGGCTCAGCCGGCTGGCCAATATGCCGGGCGCGGTCGGGGCGGACATGTCGAGGCTGCTGCGGAGCGCGGCGGCGAGTTTCAGCTGCGCGCGTGGCCCGCCCAAGCTCGGCACCTGGTCCCGCAGGACCGAGATCATCGGGACGCTGCGCGACGCATCGTCGGTCAGCGCCCGCGCGACAGCGGTACTGACCCGCGGCGGTCCGGCATCTTTGGCCGGTGTCTGCGGCAGACGCGCACGGGTGCGGAACGGGGTAAAGGCGGTCGCGTCCGGCCGGTCGGGCCGGGCGGCATCGGCAGGGGCGGGCGGCGCGGTCAGCGCAGCCGTGCCGGGGCGGACGGGCGCGCCGGGCGCGGGCAACTGCGACAGGGCCGCGCTTTCCTCTCCGTCCGGGCCGTTGGCGGCCGCGTGCAGGATTTCAGCCACTTGCGGCGGGTCCGGCCAGTGATCGAACGGGTCGACCAGAACATAACTGCCCGCCAGCAGAACAATCGCGGCGGCAGCCGCCAGCGCGCCCTTGCGCCGACGCGCGGCTGACGCGCGGTCCACATAAGCGGTGAAGAGCGGCGGGTGGCCGAACCGGTCCTGACCTTCGAGGGTCGAGAGTGCGGCCGGGATCAGGCCATAGGCCTCGGCGAACTGCTCGGCCTCGGCGCGGGTCTGGTCGGAGCAGGCGAGAACGGATGAAAACCCGTCACCGTCCTGCGGGCCGACGGCCAGATGAAGCTGACGCGGTGGCAGGCCGGAAATGACCGACAGCGCCTCGAACGCGGCCTCCGTCCGGTCCGTGCCGGACGTGTCGCCCAGTTCGACCTGCCGGTCGTAGAGCTGGTCCGGCGGCAGCAGCAGATCGACGAGCGGGTCGCCTCCGGTCTCTGCCTTGATGTGATCCGCGAAACGGGTGAGGCTCGGCGTCAGGGCCGGACTGTCAAGCGCGACCCGGCCCAGCTCCTGCCAACCCACCGGCTGGAGCCGTTCCATCAGACCGATCCCCGACGGGGAAAGGTCAAGCGCGAAACTTGCCTGTCGTCTGCCCATTGCCACCCTGGAGAAGCGGTTTTTTTGGTCGATCTTCGCTTCTTCGTGGTTACTATAGCGCGGACAGGCCGGTCGTGCCAGAAGCGGCTGCGCCGACCGGCGAATTTTCACCATGTTTCAGGAGGATCACCGATGCTTCGACTGTCCCTTGCCCTCACGGCTCTCGTCACGCTCTGGTGTCCGCCGGCATGGGCCGACGAGATCATCCGGGTCGAAGGGGTCGGTGTGACCCGCGTGGCTCCCGACCTCGCGCGGATCACGCTCGGGGTGGACACGCAGGCCGAGACAGCCGCTGCGGCGATGGCCGGCAACAATGAGAGCATGGCGCAGGTGATGCTGACGCTGACTGACGCGGGCGTGGCCAAGGACGATATCCAGACCGAGCGGATCAACCTGTCGCAAATCTACGGGCCGCGAGAACCCGACAGCCGCGGCCTGCCGCCCGTGATCGGGTTTGCGGCCTCCAATGCGGTGCGGGTGACGCTGCGCGATCTCGACGAGGTGGGCGGCGTGCTCGATGCGGTCAGCACCGGCGGCGCCAACCGCATCCAGTCCATCGGGTTCGACATCTCCGATCCGGGTGCGGCGCAGAACGCCGCGCGCCGCGATGCGGTGAGCGATGCAATGCGCCGTGCGGCGCTCTACGCGGAAGCGGCGGGCGTGACACTCGGCCCGGTGCTGAAAATCCTGGAGCCGGTGCAGTCGTCGGGTCCCATGCCGCTGATGATGGCCAGCCGCATGGCGGATGAAAGCGGCGTTCCTGTCGCGCCCGGCATGGTGGAAATCGGGGCCACGATCACGATGGAATTCGCCATCGTGCCCGCAGCCCCGCAATAAGGGTCAGGCGGTCGCCGCGTCGAGCGCCTGATCGAGGTCGCGCATCAGGTCTTCGGGATCCTCGATCCCGATCGACAGGCGCACCACATCCGGATCGGCCCCTGCGGCCTTCTGCTGTTCGGGCGACAGTTGCCTGTGGGTGGTGGAGGCGCTGTGGATGATGAGCGACCTTGCATCGCCCAGATTGGCCACGTGGCTGAAGAGCTTCAGACTGTCCACGAGTTTCACGCACGCCTCGTAGCCGCCCTTCACCGCGATCGTGAAGAGCGCGCCGGCGCCACGGGGGCAGATCCGTTCTACCCGGTCGTGATAGGGCGACGAGGACAGGCCCGCATAGGTGACCCGCTCGATCCGGCTGTCGCCTTCGAGCCAGTTGGCGATCTTCACCGCATTTGCCACATGTTTCTCCATCCGCAGCGACAGGGTCTCGATCCCCATCAGCGTGTAATGCGCGGCCTGCGGGTTCATCGTCATGCCAAGGTCGCGCAGGCCCACCGCGATGGAATGGAACGTATAGGCCATGGGGCCGAGCGCCTCGTGGAAGGTCAGCCCGTGATAGGCGGGTTCGGGCTCGGACAGGGACGGGAACTTGCCGCTCGCCGACCAGTCGAATTTGCCTGAATCCACGATGCACCCGCCGGTGACCGTGCCGTTGCCGGTCAGATATTTCGTCGTCGAGTGGACGACGAGCGTCGCCCCGTGCTTGATCGGGTTGCACAGGTACGGCGTGGCCGAGGTATTGTCGACGATGAGCGGCAGTCCAAGTTCCGCTGACAGGCTGCCGATCGCATCCAGATCGGTGATATAGCCGCCCGGATTGGCGATACTTTCGCAGAAAATCGCCCGCGTATCGTCATCCACCGCCGCGCGGACGGCATCGAGATCATCGAAATCGACAAATGTCGCGGACCAGCCGAACCGTTTGATCGTCTGGCTGAACTGGGTGACCGTGCCACCATAGAGCCGCGTGGAGACAACGATGTTGCAGCCCGGACCCATCAGCGGGAACAGCGCCATGATCTGTGCGGCGTGGCCCGAGGAGCAGCAGACCGCGCCAGCCCCGCCTTCGAGCGCGCAGATCCGTTCTGCCAGTGCCGACACGGTCGGGTTGGTCAGCCGCGAGTAGATGTAGCCGACCTCCTGCAGGTTGAAGAGCGCAGCCGCGTGATCGGCGTCGCGGAACACATAGGCGGTGGTCTGGTAGATCGGCGTCTGCCGCGCGCCGGTGGCCGGATCGGGCTGCGCCCCGGCATGGACTTGCAGCGTGTCGAAGCCCTGGCTGATCTCGTCACTCATCGTCGGATCCCTCATCTGGTTGCACTCGAAAGGCTTCAGACTAGGGCAGGCACGGCAAATTGCCATGAAAAATGAAACTGTCAGGCCATGCGGCCGATCAGGCGGGCATGTTCGATCTTGGTGCAGCGGTCGGACACGGTGTGCAGGCCCGCGGCTTCGGCACGTGCGGCAGCCGCAGCGTCACCGATCCCGAGCTGCATCCAGATACTGGAAATGCCGAGCGATCCCGCAGTGTCCAGAGCCTCCTCGACAATGCCGGCGACGGCTTCGGAGCGACGGAAAATGTCGACCATGTCGACGGTGGTGCCTTCAGGAATGTCGGACAGGCTCGCATAGGCCGGCGCCCCGAGGATCTCGGATCCGGCCTGTCCGGGGTTGACCGGGATCACGTGATAGCCGGCCGCCTGAAGATAGGCCATGACCCTATGCGCGGGCCGCGCCGGATTGGGCGAGGCACCGACAATGGCGATGGTGCGCGTGCGCTCCAGAAGATCGCGGATATCGGCATCTAGGGTGAGCGGCATGGCAGGGGCTCCTCCGGGGGGGGCGCCAATGCAGGCCGCCACCAAAAAAAGCGCCCGGTCGGACCGGGCGCAGGTATGGAACGAGGGACAGTGAGATGAAGCAGGCGTTCCGTGCTCTGCTTCCTTCACAGAGATAGGATGGCACGGAACGATCCCAAGGGCCGGTAATCAATTCGTGATCGTTCCGCAGTCAGTTTTCACGCAATTGCGGCCAGTTGGCATCAGCCCGTTCGATATTGCCCGGGATATCCTCTGCCCAGATGGCACGCACCTGCGTGTCGAAATTCAGGTAGAGCTTGCCGTCATGGATGGTCCAGGCATCCGGTTCTGTCTTGGCAAGGGCCCCCTTGGAGGCCGCATAGGCGCAATAGCCGCCATATTGCGGGACGTAGCGGGCCGGATCGGCACGGAACATGTCGCGGTTCGCCGCGCTGGCAAACAGGAATGTCCCGCCGTCCCAGTCGGCCGTGAACTGCGGATCGCCCTTGATCGGCGCGCCGTCTGTGAAATAGGCGACCGGATCGTAGCCGCGGATGACAAAGCCGTCCTCGCCAAGGAAGAACCGGTCGGCATGGGCGGGCAGGGCCGTGCTGAGGGCCAGTGCGGTCAGGCTCGCAAGGGCGGCGCGTCGGGTCAGGGTCATGGGGCATGGTCTCCGTGCGGTCTGTTCCGCAGATGAAGACGCGGCGGGATGGTCGAGGCAAGGGGCCTCGCGCGCTTGTTACCCGCGCAGGCGCCCGGCGGCATAGAGCGCGACGGCGGCCGCGTTCGACACGTTCAGGGACGCAAAGGGCCCCGCGAAGGGAATGCGGGCCAAACCGTCGCAATTCTTCTTGGTCAGGTCGCGCAGGCCCGGACCTTCGGCTCCGAGCGCGAGCGCCAGCGGCATGTCGCGCACCAGATCGAGCGCCGGCTCAAGGTCCTGCTCTGCCGTTCCGTCGAGCCCGATCGTCGCATAGCCCATTTCCGTCAAGGCGCCCATCGCGTTGGCAAGGTTGCGGACCCGCAGATAGGGTTGGCGCTCCAGCGCGCCCGAGGCCGTCTTGGCGAGCGCGCCCGTCTCGGGCGCCGCATGTCGCAACGGCGCGATCACGGCACGGGCGCCGAACACCTCCGCCGAGCGCAGGATCGCGCCCACATTATGCGGGTCGGACACACGGTCGAGCAAGAGCACGAGCGGTTTCTCGCCGCGCGGTGCACAGCGTTCGGAAACCGATCCCCAGTCGAGCGGGTCCACCTCGAGCGCCACGCCCTGATGCACCGATTGCGGGTCGATGGGCGCCTTGAACTTGCGCGGATCGACGACGTCGGGCGCGATCCCCGCGGCGGCAATGTCGGCTTCCAGCTTGTTGAGCGCGTTCGGGGTGATCAAGAGCTTGTGCCGCACCCGGGCCGGATTGCGCAGCGCGTCGCGCACCGCATGCAGGCCGAAGAGCCAGACACGCTGCGGCCCCTGACCCCGCGCTTCGCGTTCCTTTTCGACCACCCAGGTCGGCTTTTTGCCCGGCTTTGCCACCCGATCATCCTCCGTCGGTGAAGCCGCGCAATCTAAGGGCAAGGGGCAGGTCGCGCAAGGGACGGGCCGCGTGCTGGCCGGCCTTGCGCCACGTCACCGGACGCGCAGGAAAAGAGTCGCGTTTTCGTGTTGACCTGCGCTGCCCGTCGCCGTATTGACAGCCCGCGTCACCTGATGATGCAGCAAGAAATTGCTGAAGTGGAGGGGTGGCAGAGCGGTCAAATGCAACGGACTGTAACTCCGTCGGGGAAACCCTACATAGGTTCGAATCCTATCCCCTCCACCACTTAAAGTCTTCCAGCAGCTAAGTTTCCCGACTGTTCCGCGAGTGCCCCGAACGCATTGCCGCGTGGCGCACGTGCAGGTGCATTGATGGTCGTGCAGGATCAGAGGCGATCGGATGTTCGCAAACGAAATTGCCCTTTCCGCGTGTGACGGCGTTTCGGGTTCGGTGCGTGCAAACCGGATTTGATCGATCCAACCGTCTCGGGCTGCGGGCAGGCAGCTCAGCGAGTGAATCAACCGAGTCGGCTTGTTTCCGTCGGCACAGCCTACCGGCCAGCTTCATTCCCGGGAGGGGGGGGCTGAAATACCGGCCCCATACGCGATAATCTTCTGCGTAGAACTGCTTCAAGCTGGCAAGAGCTTCAGCGCTCAGCTCTTCGATGACCAGGTCCGACCCGCCGGTCTGCTCATGGGGAATATGGAAATCTGCTCCGGTGTCGCGCAGCAATTGTTGCAACCGGTCCAGTTCAGACAGATCGAAAACGTGGGAAAATCTTTCCGGCCGAACACCGAGATAGGTGCATTGCGGCGCGAAATGATGCCGGACGGCCTTGCTTGCCCGCGCGTAGGTTTCAATGTTGATTGCGAACGCGTTCACACTTGGCATGGTCGTCAGGTTGCGGGCTTCCACCGCCCGCTTTGCCGTTACCTCCAGTTCCGCGTAGTGCAGAATGCGGTTGCGGTAGCCCGACGGGAATCGGCTGATCGGGTCTCTCACGACACAGATCCACTCCCGTTGCGGCCAGATCAGCTTGGTCCGCCACAGCCGAAATCGCGGCGACCGGTAGATCTTGTGCACGCTGACATGTGAACCCCGTTTCCTGTTCCTGAATGGAACACTTGGCGCGCCACCATAGTGATCCAAAATCGCCGTCTTGATGGACGTGCTGGCCACTTTGGGCACCGGAAAATACAGGTAGGGCGTCTCTTTGATTGGAACTGGCATGCGCAGGCGTCCCGGATTCACGGTGAAATGGAGGATGCGAAATTTAACGTTTCACCGTTTCTTCCCTTGATGACACCATTTTCACGCAGCGTCTCCAACCGTCGCCGGTCCCTTTGCCGATTTTGCCAGAGGCGCTGGCAGGCAGGCTCGCGCGTCGATTATCGGCGTGCCACGGAATAAAGCGTGTAGCTCTGGGTCTGGGTGACCATTTGCGCGGGGAGGGTCGCGGCGAGCGAGGCTGCGTCGGCGCTGCCTGTCGGGCAGGCGACCAGATCGGCCGCATCATCGAGGAAGTCGATTGTGAAGGCGCTTTCACCCGCGCGTCGGCATTCGTCGTCGCCGGACCGGTAGCCGCCGAGCAGGTTCAGCTCTGGATCGGGCTCGTCGATGGCCACCTGCGGCGCGGGCGAACATCCCAAAACCGCCAGAAGCGGCGCGAGCGCAATGGCTTTCTGCATCTCCTCATCTCCCTGCATTTGATTTTTCCGGTGCGCCCATCATAGCATTCCGGGCGCGCTGCGGTGGATTTCCTGCACGTGTGTCGCAACTTTTGGTCTGGCGCAGGGTCGGGGGCACCGTTTCATGCTGAATATCGCACTGGTCGGCGCAGGGTTGATGGGGCGCCAGCATCTCGGCGCCATCGCGCGGTCGCCGCGTGCCCGCCTGTCGGTACTCGTCGATCCGTCCGGCGACGCGGAGGCGCTGGCGACGGAGGCTGGTGCGGCATGGGCCGGGACGCTCGATGCCGTTGATCCGGCGCGGGCCGATGCTGCAATCATCGCAAGCCCGACGCCGCTCCATGCCGCCCATGCCGCGCCCTTCATCGCGGCCGGAAAGCCGGTTCTGATCGAGAAGCCGCTGGCCGATAGCAGAGCAGCGGCGCAGGACTTGCTGGACGCCGAGGCGAGGGGCGCGAGGATCTTGCTGGGCTTCCATCGGAGGCATGGCGGGGCGGCTGCGCTGGCGACGGAGCTTCTGCGTTCCGGCACACTGGGGCAGCCCGTGGCGGCTGAAGCCTCCTGCTGGCTCTGCAAGCCCGACGATTATTTCGACACAGCCTGGCGTGTGGGGCCGGGCGGCGGTCCCATCGCGATCAATCTGGTGCATGATCTGGACCTTTTCTGTTCATGGTTCGGGCCGCCCGCGCGCGTGTCGGCCATGGCCGGCGCAGCTGTGCGCGGGCTCGGGGTGGAGGACACGGCCACCGTGCAACTGGCTTTCCGCTCGGGTTTGCTCGCCACGTTCACCGTGTCGGATGCCATTGCCGCACCTTGGAGCTACGAGCTGACAGCCGGTGAAAATCCCGCCTATCCGCAAACCGGCGAGGGCAGCTACCGGATTGGCGGAACCCTCGGCGCGCTGGAACTGCCGTCGGGGCGCTTCTGGTCCCATGTGGGCGCGCGGAGCTGGTGGGCGCCGATGGAAATGCAGGAACTGGATGTGCCGGACGGAGACCCGCTCGACCGCCAGTTCGAACATTTCTGCGATGTGATCGAGGGCAAGACCGCGCCGAAGGTCACGGCGGCGGACGGGTGGACGAACCTGGCCCTCCTCGATGCGATCCGCGCGAGCCTTGAGGAACATCGTGCAGTCGAGGTCGACGCCTGAACGGGAAGGGCGGGGCTGAGTCGCGAGGGGGAGCAGAACATCCCTTTTCTGAGCTGTGCGTCGGATCTTTCTGCGGGAAAGCGTTGGATTTCGCACAGTTGATTTGGCGTCAATCGCGGACCGGGGACAGCGATTGCCCGCCGCCCTCCATCGCGTTTCTGTTTCTGCTCAGGGGCTTGCGAAGCGTCCCTGTGGCGCCGGATTAGCCGCAGTCGCCGCCAAGTGTGTTTGGGGCTCCCGGACGTGCTCCAATTTGATTCTTTTTTTATTAAGACTATAATGTGACCTATGTCCGACACTCGGGCATCCAGTTCAGAGTAAGTGCATGTGGGGTGCATTATGCGTAAGACTATTCTCCGGCCGGTGGCCGGCTTTTCACTCATGTTTGCAATTGCGGCCTGTTCGCAGGCGCCGGGAACCTATTCCACACGGGATGCGCCGGGCGTTGCGCGGTTGCCCGATCCTGCGGTTCAGGATCTGACCAAACAGTTCCAGGACGAAGTGCCCTATTACGTGGCCTTCGACTATAACAGCGCGATCCTGAGCGATGCGGCCAAGGCCGATCTTCGCCGTCAGGCCGCTTGGATCAAGCGCTATCCGGAAGTCGTCTTCATGGTCACCGGCCATATGGAAGCCGGAAGCCAGACGGAAACGACCGAGGATCTGGGCCTGTTGCGGGCCCGCGCGGTCATCAATTTCTTCATCAACGAAGGCATCAACCCGAACCGCCTGCGGGCGCAAGGGTCGCGGACACCGGAAAATCCGGTCGCGGGGCCCAACGGCATCGTTCTGACCAACCGCCGTGCGACCACGTCGGTCGACGGGATTGTGGACAACCCGATCTTTGCCTTTGCAAATCTCTTCGGTGTGGCCAGCCGTGGCCAGACGCCGGGAAGTTCCTTCGTGAACGAGCCGGATGAAAAAGAGGATGAGAACGGGCAGGTCCAGCCCCGTGGTCCGCGGAGTGATCCTCCGCCGAACGACCCGCCTGCCGATGATCCGCCCGCTGATGACCCGCCGGCGGACGATCCTCCTGCCGATGATCCGCCCGCCGACGATCCGCCGGCTGATGATCCGCCTCAGGATGACGAAGGTGGCTCCGGCGACGAGGGTGGCTCCGGTGACGAGGGCGGCTCCGGCGACGAGGGTGGCTCTGGTGACGAGGGCGGCTCCGGCGATGAGGGCGGCTCCGGTGACGAGGGTGGCTCCGGCGACGAGGGCGGCTCCGGTGACGAGGGCGGCTCCGGTGACGAGGGCGGCTCCGGCGACGAGGGCGGCTCCGGTGACGAGGGTGGCTCCGGCGACGAGGGCGGCTCCGGTGACGAGGGCGGCTCCGGCGACGAGGGCGGCTCTGGCGACGAGGGTGGCTCTGGCGACGAGGGTGGCTCCGGCGGAGACCGCGGCAAAGGCTCTGAAAATGGCCGTGGCGCCAATTCTCAGAGCGAATCGAACTCCGGTCGCGGGAATGGCGACGAAGAGGGTGACCCCGGCAATTCCGAAGGCCGCAACAATGGCGGGGACGAGGTCGACTGATCTCCGGCCCGCGGGTCGACCCCACAGACCGAAGATGCCCGTTTTGCAATCGCAAGGCGGGCATTTTTCTTGCCCGGGCGACGGCCAGCCGATAGATTGCCGCCCATTCGATGGGAGAATCCGGCCCCGCGCCGGTGCCGAAGGAGCAACCGCCTCGGAAACTCTCAGGCCAAAGGACCATCGGATGCGAAAAAACTCTGGAGAGTGGTGCGATGTGCGCCCGCCGAAGGGATAGCGATCTCAGGCGAAAGGACAGAGGAGGCGTCGACCCGCAACCTGCGGGGCTGAAACGACGCCGGCATGACCGGCCATGGAACGGGAGGGTCATGCGAGGTGGCTTCTGAAAGCGAATTGAAAGTGACGCCGCTGCACGGGCTGCATGTCGAGCTTGGCGCGCGCATGGTGCCGTTTGCGGGCTATGACATGCCCGTGCAATATCCGATGGGCGTCATGAAGGAGCATCTGCACACGCGCGCCGCCGCGGGCCTGTTCGACGTGTCCCATATGGGGCAGGTGGAACTGCACCCCAAATCGGGGGATGTCGCCGATGCGGCCCTTGCGCTGGAAACGCTGGTGCCTGCCGATATTCTCGCGCTCAAACCCGGCCGTCAGCGCTATGCGCTCTTCACGGCCGCGGATGGCGGCATTCTCGATGACCTGATGGTCGCCAATATGGGCGACCACCTGTTCCTCGTGGTCAATGCCGCCTGCAAGGTTCAGGACATCGCCCACTTGCGCGCCCATCTGTCGGACACCTGCGACATCCGCGTGCGCGACGACCGGGCGCTGATCGCGCTGCAGGGGCCGGGTGCGGAAGCCGCGCTCGCCGCGGTCGGCGCCGATATATCGGACATGGTTTTCATGGATGTGCGCCAGTTGGAGGTCAAAGGCACCGGCTGGACGGTCGCCCGCGCGGGCTATACCGGCGAGGACGGGTTCGAACTGTCCGTGCCGGCCGATCAGGCCGAGCGCATCGCGCGGAATCTGCTGGCGCAGGACGGGGTTGCCCCGATCGGGCTTGGCGCCCGCGACAGCCTGCGGCTGGAGGCCGGGCTCTGCCTCTATGGTCACGATATCGACACAGGCACGAGTGCGGCCGAAGGGGCGCTCCTCTGGTCGATCCAGAAATCGCGCCGCCCGGGCGGCAACCGCGCCGGCGGCTTTCCGGGGGCGGACACGCTTTTCGCCCAGATGGCGGACGGTCCGTCACGCCTGCGCGTCGGCCTGAAACCCGAAGGCCGCGCGCCTGTGCGCGAAGGCACCGCGCTCTTTGCCAGCACGGACGCGGACGCGCCGCAAATCGGCAGCGTGACCTCCGGCGGGTTCGGCCCGAGTGTCGAGGGCCCCGTCGCCATGGGCTATGTCCCGGCTGATCTGGCGGCAACGGGCACCGAAATTTTTGCCGAGTTGCGCGGCAAGCGCGTGCCAATGCGCGTCGCCGACCTGCCTTTCATCACACCCACCTACAAACGGAAATAAGGACCGGACAGATGCTCAAATTCACCGAGGAACATGAATGGCTGCGCAAGGACGGGGACACGGTCACCGTCGGCATCACCGCGCATGCGGCGGAACAGCTGGGCGATCTCGTCTTCGTGGAACTGCCCGAACCCGACACCGACGTCAGCAAGGATGACGAGGTTGTCGTGATCGAGAGCGTCAAGGCGGCGTCCGATATCCTGGCCCCGCTGGACGGGACCATCACAGAGGTGAACGAGGCGGTCGTCGACAATCCGACCCTCGTCAACGAGGACCCGATGGAGGGCGGCTGGTTCTTCCGGATGACGCTGTCCGACCCGTCCGAGATGGACGGGCTGCTCGACGAAGAAGCGTACCGCAAGCTCATCGAGTGACGTGAAGACACCGGTGCCGGTCCGCGATGTGACCGGCACCGGCGACCGCGACCGCCGGCGGATGCCGGCCCGGGCATGACAATTTCTGGGGACCATCATGGGTTTCAACCTGACCGACTACCAGCCTTACGATTTCGCCAACCGCCGCCATATCGGCCCGTCGCCCACCGAGATGGACGAGATGCTCGCCACCATCGGTGTCGACAGCCTCGACGCGCTGATCGACGCGACCGTGCCCGCCGCCATCCGGCAGAAGGCGCCGCTCGATTTCGGGGCCGCCCTGTCGGAACGCGACATGCTGCACAAGATGCGGGCCACGGCGGACAAGAACCGCGTGCTCGTCTCGCTGATCGGTCAGGGCTATTACGGCACCGTTACGCCGCCGGTGATCCAGCGCAACATCCTTGAAAACCCGGCCTGGTACACGGCCTACACGCCGTACCAGCCGGAGATTTCGCAAGGCCGGCTCGAAGCGCTTCTGAACTTCCAGACCATGGTCGCGGACCTGACGGGGCTGGAGATTGCCAATGCGTCGCTGCTTGATGAGGCGACCGCCGCGGCCGAGGCGATGACCATGGCGCAGCGGGTGGCCAAGACCAAGGCGACCGGCTTCTTCGTCGACGAAAACTGCCACCCGCAGACGATCGAGGTGATCCGCACGCGCGCCGAACCGCTCGGCATCGACGTGCAGGTGGGCGACCCGTTCGCTAATCTAGCGCCCGATACGCTCTTCGGCGCGATCTTCCAGTATCCCGGCACGCATGGTGCGGTGCATGATTTCTCCGCCCAGATCGAAGCCTTGCACGGGGCCAAGGCCATTGCGGTTGTGGCGGCCGATATCCTTGCGCTCACGCTTCTGAAATCGCCGGGTGCCATGGGCGCGGATATTGCCGTGGGCACGACCCAGCGGTTCGGCGTGCCGGTCGGTTTCGGCGGGCCGCATGCGGCCTATATGTCGACCCGTGACGCCTACAAGCGCGCCATGCCGGGCCGGATCGTCGGCGTGTCGATCGACGCGCGCGGCAACCGCGCTTACCGGCTGTCCCTGCAGACCCGCGAACAGCATATCCGCCGCGAAAAGGCGACATCAAATGTCTGCACCGCGCAGGCGCTGCTGGCGGTCATGGCCTCCATGTATGCGGTGTTCCATGGGCCGGACGGGCTGAAGGCCATCGCGCAGCGCATCCACGGCGACACGGTGCGCCTTGCCACGGGGCTGGAGGCGCTGGGCTTCACCATCGCGCCCGAGGCGTTCTTCGACACGATCACGGTGGAGGTCGGCGCGCTACAGGGTGTGATCCTGCGCGCCGCCGTCGCCGAGGGCGTGAACCTGCGCAAGATCGGCAGCGACCGGATCGGCATTTCGCTCGACGAGCGCACGATGGACGTGACCATCGAAGCGGTGCTGCGCGCCTTTGGCAGCAGCGTGGCGGCAGGCGACCTTGCACCCGGTCTGCGCCTGCCCGAGGCGATGCTGCGGGAGGATGATTACCTCACCCATCCGATTTTCCACATGAACCGGGCCGAGGCCGAGATGACGCGCTACATGCGGCGCCTCGCCGACCGGGACCTCGCGCTCGACCGGGCGATGATCCCGCTCGGCTCCTGCACGATGAAACTGAACGCAACCGCCGAGATGATCCCGGTGACGTGGGACGCCTTCTCGCTCATCCATCCGTTCGTGCCCGAGGATCAGGTCGCCGGCTACCGAGAGGTCATCTCCGACCTGTCCGACAAGCTCTGCCAGATCACCGGCTATGATGCCGTGTCGATGCAGCCCAATTCAGGTGCGCAGGGCGAATATGCGGGCCTGCTGGCCATCCGCGGATATCACATGTCGCGCGGCGATGCGGCGCGCGATGTTTGCCTGATCCCTGTGTCGGCACATGGCACCAACCCGGCGTCGGCGCAGATGGCGGGGATGAAGGTCGTGGTCGTCAAATCGGCGGAGAACGGCGATATCGATCTGGCGGATTTCCGCGAAAAGGCCGAGGCGCATGCCGACCGGCTGGCCGCCTGCATGATCACCTATCCCTCCACCCATGGTGTGTTCGAGGAAACGGTGACGGAGGTGTGTTCCATCACCCATGAATTTGGCGGTCAGGTCTATATCGACGGCGCCAATATGAACGCGATGGTCGGCCTGTCACGGCCGGGCGATATCGGCGGCGATGTGAGCCACCTGAACCTGCACAAGACCTTCTGCATCCCGCATGGCGGGGGCGGTCCGGGCATGGGGCCGATCGGCGTGAAAGCGCATCTGGCCCCCTTCCTGCCGGGCGAGCCGCGCGGCTCGGACGCGGCCGTGGGTCCGGTTTCGGCCGCGGCCTTCGGCTCGCCGTCGCTCCTGCCGATCAGCTGGGCCTATTGCCTGATGATGGGCGGCGACGGTCTGACCCAGGCGACCCGCGTCGCGATCCTGAACGCCAACTACATCGCCAAGCGGCTCGAGGGTGCCTATGACGTGCTCTACAAGGGGCCGAAGGGCCATGTGGCGCATGAGTGCATCATCGACACGCGCCCCTTGAAGGATCTGGCCGGCGTCACCGTGGACGATGTGGCCAAACGGCTCATCGATTGCGGGTTCCATGCCCCGACGATGAGCTGGCCGGTGGCGGGCACGCTGATGGTCGAGCCGACGGAAAGCGAGCCAAAGGCCGAACTGGACCGGTTCTGCGATGCGATGCTCGCGATCCGGGCCGAGGCGGACGATATTGCCGAAGGCCGTTCGGACCCGGACAACAACCCGTTGAAGAACGCGCCGCACACGGTGGAAGACCTTGTGGGCGACTGGGACCGGCCCTACAGCCGCGAACAGGCCTGCTATCCGCCGGGCGCCTTCCGCGTGGACAAATACTGGGCGCCCGTGAACCGCGTGGACAATGCCTATGGCGATCGGAACCTCGTCTGTTCCTGCCCGCCGCTCGACGCCTATCAGGAGGCGGCCGAGTAACGGCGCACCCAAGCGCTTGTGACCCGTTCCGGGGCGGCGCGGCCTTGCCGGTCGCCGCCCCGGACGCCATTCTGGTGGGACCTCATCCACAGGGAGGCCCACCATGCGTGACCATAACGTTGATCCGAACCGCCGCCTGATCCTTGCCGGCGCTGCGGGCGCGTTGGGCACCGGGCTGGCCCTTGGCCCGCTGGTCGTGCCGCGCGCCCGGGCCGAGAGCCGCCAGACCGGCGCCGGTCCGGTGACCGTCACCGCGATGGTGCGCGGCCTCGACGAGCCTTGGGCCATCGCATTTCTCGACAACCGCCGCTACCTGATCACCGAACGCGACGGTCGGCTTCTCTATTTTGACGGGTCGGAATCCTCGAAACGCGTGGACGGGGTGCCGAACGTCTATGCCGAAGGGCAGGGCGGGCTGCTCGACGTCGTCGTGGCCCGGGATTTCGCCAGTTCGGGCGAGATATTCCTCTCCTACGCGGAGCGCCGCGGCGGCGCTGGTGCCACGGCCGTGGCGCGCGCAAGGTTCGACCCGACCGGCCCGCGGCTGACCGGTGTGACACCGATTTTCCGCATGTCGACGGCCAGCCGCGGCGGGCGCCATTTCGGCAGCCGCATAGTGGAGGCCCGCGACGGCACGCTTCTGGTCACGCTGGGCGATCGTGGGGCGGCGGAGCGCGCACAGGATCCGCAGGTCCATAATGGCAAGGTGGTGCGGATCACGCGCCGCGGCGGCGTTCCGTCTGACAATCCGTTTGTCGGCGGCGGGGCCCTGCCGGAGATCTACTCGCTCGGCCATCGCAACGCGCAAGGGGCGGCGCTTGACGCGCAGGGGCGCTACTGGACCGTGGCCCATGGCGCGCAAGGCGGGGACGAGATCAACCAGCCGCGCCCGGGCCGCAACTATGGCTGGCCGCGGATCAGCTACGGGCGCAATTATAACGGCTCGAAGATCGGGGAGGGGACATCGGCCCCGGGCCTCGAACAGCCGGCCTTTTACTGGGATCCGTCGATCGCGCCCTCTGGTCTGATGATCTATTCCGGACGGCTCTGGCCCGCATGGCGCGGTCAGTTCTTCGTGGGCTCTCTCAAATTTGACATGATCTCCCGCCTCGCCCCGTCAGGCAGCGGTTTCACCGAGGCCGAGCGCATGTTCAGCGGGGTCTACAGCCGCATCCGCGACGTGCGCGAAGCACCTGACGGATCGATCTGGTTCCTGTCGGTCGGTGACGGGGCGACCTACCGGATCACGCCCGTCTGATCACTTGGGGGCAAGTCGGATCGCGCCGTCGAGCCGGATCACCTCTCCGTTCATCATCGGGTTTTCGACCATATGCAGCACGAGTGCTGCAAATTCGGACGGTTTGCCGAGCCGCGGCGGATAGGGGACTTGCGCCCCGAGCGAGGTCTGCACCTCTTCGGGCAGCCCTTCCAGCATCGGGGTCAGGAAGAGGCCCGGCGCCACGGCCATCACGCGGATGCCCGAGCGTGCCAGATCGCGGGCCATCGGCAAGGTCATTGCCGCGACACCGCCCTTGGACGCCGCATAGGCGATCTGCCCGATCTGCCCCTCGTAGGCCGCAATGGAGGCCGTGTTGACGATCAGCCCGCGTTCCCCGTCCGCGCCGACCGGGTCCAGCATGGCCATGGCGGCTGCGGCCTGCGTGGCCATATTGAACGTGCCGGTCAGGTTGACGGAAACGGCACGGGCAAAAAGCGCGGGATCATGCGCCGCCCCGTCGCGGTCGATGGTCTTGGCGCCCGGCGCGATGCCGGCGCAATTGACGCAAAGCCGTGCCGGTCCGTTGGCGGCGGATGCGGCCGCGAGCCCTGAAGCGACAGAGGCCGGGTCCGTCACATCCGTTTCCACGAACAGCGCGCCCAGGTCCCGCGCCGCGGCAGTCCCGCGGTCCGCATCGCGGTCGAGGAGCGCGATCCTGACCCCGGCGTCTGCCAGCGCGGTCGCTGTCGCGCGGCCCAGGCCTGACGCGCCGCCGGTGACGATCGCGCTGCCGATATCCGAGAGGTTCATGGTCCGGTCCTTTCGTCAGATCCGCTCGATGGCGATGGCCGTGCCCTCGCCGCCGCCGATGCAGATCGCGGCCACGCCGCGTTTCAGGTCATGGGCTTCGAGCGCATGCAGGAGCGTCACGATGATCCGCGCCCCGCTCGCGCCGATCGGATGGCCGAGCGCGCAAGCCCCGCCATTCACATTCACCACGTCGGGCGACAGGCCCATTTCATGCATGAAGGCCATGGGCACGACGGCAAAGGCTTCGTTGACCTCCCACAGATCGACATCCGATTTGGCCCAGCCGATCCGGTCCAGGAGTTTCTGTGCTGCCGGGACCGGCGCGGTGGTGAACCAGCCGGGCGCTTGCGCGTGGCTCGCATGGCCGACGATCCGGGCGCGTGCCGGCAGGCTGTCGTCGGTCGTCAGGACCAGCGCCGCTGCCCCGTCGGAAATCGAGGAACTGTTGGCCGCCGTCACCGTCCCGTCCTTGCGGAAGGCCGGTTTCAGATGCGGGATCTTGTCGGGCCGGGCGGCGCCGGGCTGTTCATCCTCGGTGACCTGCTGGCTGCCGCGCCGGGTCGTCACCTCGACAGGTGTGATCTCGGCGGTGAACCGCCCCTCGGCCTGCGCCGCTTGCGCACGGCTGAGCGAACGGAGCGCATAATCGTCCTGCGCTTCCCGGGTGAACTGGTAATGCTCGGCGCAATCCTCGGCAAATGTGCCCATCAACCGGCCCTTGTCATAGGCATCTTCCAGCCCGTCGAGGAACATGTGATCGACCGCCGCCCCGTGGCCGAGGCGCGCGCCGCCGCGCATCGCGGGCAGAAGGTAGGGCGCGCGGCTCATGCTCTCCATTCCGCCGGCAATGACCGTCCGGCCGTTGCCGAGCGCAAGCTGGTCATGCGCCATCATCGCCGCCTTCATCCCCGAACCGCACATCTTGTTGAGGGTGGTGGCCGGCACCTCCTCCCCCAGTCCGGCCTTGAACCCCGCCTGCCGCGCGGGCGCCTGCCCCTGTCCGGCAGGCAGGACGCAGCCCATCAGCACTTCGTCAATGGCGCTGGGTGCGACGCCGCCCTGATCCATTGCGGCACGGATGGCCGCGCCACCTAAGTCCGCCGCCGGCATGTCGCCGAGCGCGCCCTGGAACCCGCCCATCGGTGTGCGCGCTGCGCCCGCGATGCGAATGTCACTTGCCATGATCCCCTCCCGGTCAAGGAACTGAACGTTCGGTCAGTTATGCCCGCGCTGCCGCGTCAGGTCCAGCCCTGCCGAAGGCCCGTCAGGCCTTTTGCGGCAGGTGGATGCCCCGCTCGCGATAGGGCGTCGTGTCGAAATGCGCCCGGTAGCATTTGGAGAAATGCGAGGGCGAGGCGAAACCGCAGGCCAGCGCCACGTTGATCACCGACATGTCGGTCTGCATCAGCAGGTTGCGCGCCTTCTGGAGCCGCAATTCCATGTAGTAGCGTTTCGGCGAGCGGTTCAGGTAACGGCGGAACAGCCGCTCCAACTGCCGTGTGGACAGGCCGACCTCGGCAGCGAACACGGCCGGAGAGACCGGTTCCTCGATGCTGTTTTCCATCATTTGCACCACGCTCGCGAGCTTCGGATTGCGCACGCCGATCCGGGTGGGGATCGACAGGCGCTGCTCGTCGCGGTCGGTGCGGATGGTGGAATAGATCATCTGGTCGGCGACCTGGTTGGCCAGATCCTGCCCGTGATCGCGGGCAATCAGCGTCAGCATCAGGTCGGTCGAGGCCGCGCCGCCCGCACAGGTGTAGCGGTTGCGGTCGATGGTGAAGACCGAATGCGCCAGATCGCAATCGGGGAACTCCTCCAGAAAACTGTCGCGGTTCTCCCAATGGATGGTGCAGGTCCGCCCGTCGAGGAGACCGGCCCGCGCCAGCGTGTAGGCAGCGGTGCAAAGCCCGCCAACGGCAAGCCCGCGACGGGCCTCCCGCCGCAGCCAGGCGATGACCGGTTTGGTGGTTGCCGTCTTGATGCCCTGACCGCCGCAGACAAGGATCGTGGGATGGCGGGTCAGTTCCTCCAGCCCCATCGAGACCGACACCGAAGTGCCATTGGAGCAGGAGACCTGTTCCCCGCCTTCGGCCGCCAGTTTCCAGTCATAGAGCGGCTGGCCCGACATGAGGTTTGCGAGCCGCAACGGCTCGATCGCGCTGGCAAATGCGATCAGCGAAAAATCCTGCAGAAGCAGGAAGATGAAGGTCTGAGTTTCGGGGGTATCCGTGCTGGTCATGGGCGACCATCTTTCCGCTTGGGTCTGCCCGGTCATGTTGGGTGCCGCCCGTGGCCGGGTCAAGGCCAAATGGCGCAGCCGGGCCGCAGTCCTGCGGCAGATCGGCGGCGCGTCCCGCAGGGACTGGTCACGCCTGCCTGCATCGCCTATACAGGCGCGGTTTCAATGGCAGAACGACGGGAGTGTCGACCAATGGCAGCAACTTGGACAAAATCTGATTGGCGCAACAAGCCGCGTATTCAGATGCCCGAGTATCCGGATACAGACGCGCTGAAGGCCGTGGAGGCCCGGCTTGCCTCCTATCCGCCGCTGGTCTTTGCGGGCGAGGCCCGCAAGCTTACCCGCCAACTTGGTGAGGTGGCCGAGGGCCGCGCCTTCCTGCTGCAGGGCGGCGACTGCGCCGAGAGCTTCTCCGAATTCAATGCCGACAGCATCCGCGACACGCTGAAAGTGATGTTGCAGATGGCCGTCGTGCTGACCTTCGGCGCAAAATGCCCGGTGGTGAAGATCGGCCGGATGGCCGGCCAGTTCGCCAAACCGCGCTCGGCCCCGACCGAAACGGTGAACGGCGTGGAACTGCCGAGCTACCGCGGCGACATCATCAACGATCTCGACTTCACCGCCGAGAGCCGCATCCCTGATCCGGACCGGATGCTGCAGGCCTACACGCAGGCTGCGGCCTCGCTCAACCTGCTGCGCGCTTTCAGTCAGGGCGGCTTTGCCGATATCGAACGCGTGCACAGCTGGACCCTCGGCTTCACGCAGGATGCGGACGGCTACGAGAAATATGACGCGCTGGCCAATCGGATTTCGGAATCGCTGGAATTCATGCGCGCCGCCGGCGTGACCGGCGAAAGCGTGGATGCGCTACACCGGGTCGATTTCTACACCAGCCACGAGGCGCTGCTTCTCGAATATGAAGAAGCGCTCTGCCGGATCGACAGCACCTCCGGCCTGCCGGTTGCCGGCTCCGGCCACATGATCTGGATCGGCGACCGCACCCGCCAGCCCGACGGCGCCCATGTCGAATTCGCCCGTGGCGTCCAGAACCCGATCGGCCTGAAATGCGGCCCGAGTCTCGATGCGGACGAGCTGATCACGCTGATCGACAAGCTGAACCCCGACAATATTGCGGGCCGGCTGACGCTGATCGCGCGTTTCGGCGCGGGGTCTGTGGGCGACCACCTGCCGAAACTCATCCGCAAGGTTCAGGCCGAGGGCCGCAAGGTCGTCTGGTCCTGCGATCCGATGCATGGCAACACGATCAAATCCTCCACCGGATACAAGACCCGGCCCTTCGACAGCGTGCTGCGCGAGGTGCGGGAATTCTTCGATGTGCACACGGCCGAGGGCACGATCCCGGGCGGCGTGCATTTCGAGATGACCGGCAAGGACGTGACCGAATGCACCGGCGGCCTGCGCGCCGTGACCGACGAGGACCTGTCCGACCGCTATCACACGGCCTGCGATCCGCGGCTGAACGCCGCCCAGTCGCTGGAACTGGCCTTCCTCGTGGCCGAGGAACTGCACCAGCGGGTGGAGCAGCAACGCGCCGCCGTCTGAGCGGACGCCTTGAACAGACGCCCGGTCCCAGTGGCCGGGCGTTTTTCGTTGTGACGGAAGAAACCAACAGGATCCGAGACCATGCCGACCCAATTTCTGGTGCTGACCGCTGACAAGCCGGTGGCAGATGCAACGCTCGCCACAGCGGCCGACGCGCTCGGTCTGGCGGGGGCTGAATGGCGGCGGCTCGCGCCGATGGGCGCTGACCTGCCGCTTGATGCGCCGCTCGATGCAGGCCGGCTTGCCGGCCTTGGAGCGGAGCTTGGTGTCGACCTGAATTGCGTGCCTGCGGCGGGGCGCGCGAAAAAGCTCCTGATCGCGGATATGGACAGCACCATGATCCCGGTCGAATGTATCGACGAACTGGCCGATTATGCCGGCGTGAAACCGCAAGTGGCGGAGATCACCGAGCGGGCGATGCAGGGCGAACTGGATTTCGAGGGGGCGATCCATGCCCGCGTGGCACTCCTCGAAGGGTTGCCGGTCGCAGCGCTCCAGACCTGCTATGACGAGCGCGTCACGCTCAATCCCGGCGCGGCGG
Organism: Oceanomicrobium pacificus; assembly: GCF_009833495.1. Lineage (GTDB taxonomy): Bacteria > Pseudomonadota > Alphaproteobacteria > Rhodobacterales > Rhodobacteraceae > Oceanomicrobium > Oceanomicrobium pacificus. The sequence continues at coordinate 91,676 of NZ_WUWG01000005.1, forward strand.
TGTTGGTGAAGACGATGGCGGCCCGCGGTGCCCGGACGGCGCTGGTCTCGGGCGGGTTCACCTTCTTCACCGAACGTGTCGCGGCTGCGGCGGGTTTTGCGCTCAACCGCGCCAACCGGCTGGAGGTCGAGGGGGACCGGCTCACCGGCAAGGTCGGGCTGCCGGTGCTCGGGCGTCAGGCCAAACTCGATACGCTTCGCGAGATTTGCGGGAATGGCGGTTTCACGCCGGACGCCGTGATCGCGGTCGGCGATGGGGCCAATGACCTCTCAATGGTCGAGGCGGCGGGTCTCGGGGTCGCATACCGTGCCAAGCCCGCGCTGGCGGACGCCGCGGATGTGCGTCTCGACCGCTCGGACCTGACCGCTCTTTTGATGTTGCAGGGGATCGTGCAGGCGGACTGGGTCGCAGGCTGACGGGCGTTCAGTCGCTCTCGGGTTCGCTGTCCGGCCCGCCAACGAGCCGCAGATGTCCGCGCCGGCGCGCGGCATCGCCGTCGCGCGGGGCGGGTGCCACATCGGACTGGGACACGAGCCGCGGCGCGGGGGTGAACTGGCCGGACGGTTCCGACAGGCCGCCGGGCCGCGCCCGGTCGAAGCCCGGCAGCGGCAGGCGCTCGAACCCGCGCAATAGGTCCAGGCTGCTGTCGGCCAGCGCGAAACTGACCGGCGGCTGCACCGCCACATCGTCGAGCCCGAGGCAGAAGAGCAATTGCCGCCGATGCCCGTCATCATCCTCCAGCGGCAGCACCAGCCCCGGCAGGGTCGACAGCCGGTCGTCGCGATCGATCATCCGCAGGGTCAGATCGACCAGCGCCGGATGGCCGACGGCGGTGTTGCACAATTCGCGGAACCGGGTCCGGTCACGAGGTGCAAAGAGGACCTCGGCCGGCATGGCGCGCAATTCCAGTCCCGCGAGCAGCGTCAGGCGGGTGCCCGCAACGCGGATCCGCAAGTCGTCGGCCCGCACCCGCTCGATGATGAGAATGTCCGGCAGGTCGCGCGCAAAATCGTTCGGATCGATCTCCGAGCGCCGCGGCAGGCGTCCGGGCGCACGCAGACCGTTCCAATGGTCCAGCAACTGTTTGAAACGCGGCGACGTGGACATGGTTTGGGTTTCGGTTCTTGTGCGCAGCCTTTAGGGTTCGGATGCAATGCTACCGCAAGCCGAAGAAATTGACACAAATTTTCTGTAGTTCGAAACAAGAGGCCGGGATGACAGTCAGCTCGATGACGGGATTTGCAACGCGCCGCGGGGCGGCGGATCAGGTCGGCTGGACCTGGGACCTGCGCAGCGTCAATTCCAAGGGGCTGGATTTGCGTCTGCGGCTGCCCGACGGGGCGGAGGGGCTGGAGCCCGAGCTGCGCAAACGTGTCGGCGCGCAGCTGAAGCGCGGTGCGGTGCAGATCGCGCTGCGCACACGGTTGGAAGCGGGTGCGGGCGGCGTGCGGCTGGACACGGATCTGGCCGAAGCGCTCCTTGCTGCGGCATCGGATCTGGAGGATCGTGCCGGGGCCATGGGGCTGCCGCTGGCGCCAAGCACCAGTGCGGGCTTGCTCGCACTTGAAGGGATGGTGACCCGCGATGTGCCGCCCGGCAGCGACTGGCAATCCGCCGCGCTGGCCGATTTCGACGCGGCGCTCGATGATCTGGCCCGCGCCCGCGCCGCCGAAGGTGTCGAGATCGCCGCCGTGCTCGACCGTGCCCTGTCAGAGGTCGAGCGACTGGTTACGGCCGCCGCTGAAAGTGCCGAGGCGCGCAATGCCCGCACGGGGCAGGTGATGCGCGCGCGGCTCGCGGCCCTGATCGAGAGCACCGACCGGATCGACGAGGACCGGTTCGCGCAGGAACTGGCGACCGTGGCGATCAAGGCCGATGTCACCGAGGAGATCGACCGCCTGAATGCCCATGTGCGCGCGGCCCGCGATCTGCTGTCCGCCGACGGACCTGTCGGTCGGAAACTCGATTTCCTGATGCAGGAGTTCAACCGGGAGGCCAACACGCTCTGCGCCAAGGCGCAGGATTCGACCCTGACGGCGATCGGCCTTGACCTGAAGGTCGTGGTCGATCAGATGCGCGAACAGGTCCAGAATGTGGAGTGAAACATGACATCCGACGCCATCCGCTCGACCGGATTGATGGTCATCCTGTCCTCGCCCTCGGGCGCGGGAAAGTCGAGCCTGTCGCGCCGCCTGCTGGACCGCAACCCGCAGATGAAATTCTCCGTCTCCGCCACCACGCGCGCACCGCGGGCGGGGGAAGAAGACGGGACGCATTACTATTTCAAGACACGCGGCGAGTTCGAGAGCCTGATCGCTGGTGGCGGAATGCTCGAATATGCCGAAGTGTTCGGCAACTATTACGGCTCCCCCCGCGCACCGGTCGAGGCGGCGATCGGGCAGGGGCGCGATGTGCTCTTCGACGTGGACTGGCAGGGCGGGCAGCAGATCCGCAATTCCGACCTGCGCGACAATGTCGTGTCGATCTTCATCCTGCCGCCCTCCATCGGAGAACTGGAGCGGCGGCTCGTGGCGCGCGGGCAAGACAGTGCCGAGGTGATCGAAGGCCGGATGCGCCAGTCGATGGACGAAATCAGCCGCTGGTCGGAATATGACTATGTGCTGATCAATGACGATCTGGACCGGTGCGAGGCTGACCTGACAGCCATCCTGCAGGCCGAGCGCCTGCGCCGGGTGCGGCGGCCGGGTCTTGTCGGCTTCGTGAAGGCGCTCGACGCGGAATTTGCCGCCCGCACCCCTCAGAGTCCGGAATAACTCCCGTCCCGCGGGGCGATCCGCAGGTCCACCGCACTGTCGCTCTGTTCCAGACTGAGGGTGCAACCCGACCGGGCGGCCAGCATGGACAGAAGCTCGAACTGGACCCCGGGCGGCGTCTCCGCCGTGTCGGGCAGCGGTTTTCCGTCCAGCAGCGCCCAGCCCACATCCTGGAGCTTCACCGCTGGCGCGCTCGCATGGGCGCGCAGATGTCCCGCGCCGCCTGACAGCGTCACCTGACCGCCGCCGCGCAACGCGCCCTCACAGCAGAGCAGCATCAGGGCCAGCATCTGTGCGTTGCGGCGCGACAGCCCCTCCACCCCGGTGTTGAGGATCACCTGCAGGGTCAGGTTGGGGAATTTCTGCCGGAACATGGTCTCCAGCTGTTCGGGCTTCATCTGGCCCGTCTTGGCCGGCCGTCCGAAGGCAAGACGGAAGAAGACGAGCGACGCGCGGGCGGCCTCGGCCGCGTCGGACACCAGTTCGGCCTCCGGCGTGGCGGTGCGTGGATTGACCGCCATCAGTTCCAGCCCGTTGCCGATCGCGCCGATCGGGCTTATCAGGTCATGGCAGATCCGCGACGCGACGCGGGTGATCAGATCGATATCGTCCATTGGCGGGCCCTCCGGGTGGCTGCCACCGGGCAAGGAGGCAGGCCATGAACAGCATTCTTGAACCGGGCATGCTGGTGCGCCACCCCGACGCGCCTGACTGGGGGATCGGGCAGGTGCAATCCGTCATCGACAACCGGATCACGGTCAATTTCGAACATGCGGGAAAAGTCGTGTTGGACGGAACGCAGGTCGACCTCCAGCTTCACTTCGCGCAGCGCGACACTCCCGGCCAGTCTTGAATAGGGTCCGGATCGTTGACAATCCCTTTATTTTCGGACGATTGCGGGTGCCGGCAGCGCGACCCGGCGCCCATGTTGCCTCCGCGGGGCTTTCGCACTAGGGTGCGCCGCCTGCCGGAGGGACCGGCATATGCGCCATGAACATAAGGGCTGGTGACGCAATGAAGATGGATCTGAGCCGTTTCGACGTGCGGCTTGCCACGACGGACGAGGAGGTCCGCGCGGCTCAGCATCTGCGCTATCGCGTCTTTGTCGAGGAGATGGGCGCAACCGTCCCGCCCGAAGATGCGGCGCTGAAGATCGAGCGCGACCGGTTCGACCCCTATTTCGACCATCTGCTGCTGATCGACCGCGCGGCGGCGGAAGACGACCCGGCCCGTGTGATCGGCGTCTATAGGCTCTTGCGCGGCGCGGTGGCCAAGGCCGGTCCGGGTTTCTACGGCGCCGGGGAGTTTGACCTGACGCCGCTTCTGGAACTGGACCGCGAAACGGTGGAACTGGGCCGGTCCTGCGTGGCGCAGGAATTCCGGGCCGGATCCGCCATGCTGCTCCTGTGGAACGGCGTGTCGCGCTATGTGCGCGATCACGGGATCGAGGTCATGTTCGGCACGGCGAGTTTTCCCGGCACCGATCCTGCTCCGCTGGCCGAGGCCCTGTCGCACCTGCACCATGCCCATCTGGCGCCGCCCGACATCAGGGTGCGCGCCCAGCCCGACCACGGGATCGACATGAACCTGATGCCCGCGGCGCAGGTCAATGCGGGCCGCGCGATGCGCGCGACGCCGGCGCTCATCAAGGCCTATCTGCGGCTCGGCGGCTTCGTCGGCGAGGGGGCCTATGTCGACCACGGGTTCAACACGATCGATGTCTGCCTGCTGATGGACACCGAACGGATGGTCGCGAAATATCGCGACTTCTACAGCCGGGACTGAGCGATGGTCTGGCACAGCGACAATCCCATCGACCTTCCCGGCGCGCAAGGAGCGGCGCAGTGGCTGCGCGTGACCGTGCGCGCGCTCGGGTTTCTCATCGGCACCGCAATCCTGATCTGGCCGTTCCTGATCGGGCGGCTTCTGGTTCGCGTCGCTCCGCGCCTGTCGGACGCGCTGACCGGGCCTGCGCGGCAGGGCTGGGGGCGGGTGGGGCTCTGGATGTGCGGGCTGCGGCTCGACCGGCAGGGCCGGCAGATGCCGCATGGCGGCGCCATCGTGGCCAACCATACGTCCTGGATCGATATTTTTGCGATGCATGCGGCCGGCCGTGTGACCTTCGTGTCGAAAGCCGAGGTTCGCAAATGGCCGCTCATCGGGCTGATCGGCCGGATCGCGGGCACGATCTTCATCGAGCGCCGCGCGAGCCAGAGCCGCGCCCAGACCGAGATCCTGCGCGACCATATCCGCGCGGGCCATGACCTGTGTTTCTTCCCCGAAGGCACGAGCACCGACGGGCAGCAGGTGATCCCGTTCAAATCGACGCTCTTTGCCACCTTCCGCGACCCGGCGCTGAGTGCCGAGGTCTGGGTCCAGCCGGTGACGATCCGCTACCGCCCCGCCGCAGGGCGCGACCCGCGCTTCTATGGCTGGTGGGGCGACATGTCCTTTGGCGCCCATATGCTGACCATGCTGGGCCGTTCGCGCGGCGGGCGGGTCACGGTGCAGTTCCATCCGCCGGTGCGCTCGGCCGATTATGCCGACCGCAAGCTGCTGGCCCGCTATTGCGAAACGGTGGTGCGCGACGGACTGGACGCGCTGAAGGACGGGCAGATGGATGCGGGCGAGGTGATCGACGGCAATGCGCTGCCGTCGGGCAGCGGCTGAGCAGGGTCAGCCGAGTGCGTCGATGATGGCGGCGAGCGCATCCGCGGGGTTGTCCGCGCTCCAGACTTCATCCTGAAGGCAGAGGAAATCGGCAAAGGGTGCCACGCTGCGCACCGCATCGAGGCCCAGCCCGCCTTCGGCCACAACCGGCGTTTCGATCATTTCAGACCACCATTGGAACAGGTCGGGGTCGGCGGTCTTGCCGTCGCCGAGTGCGGCCGATGCCGTGACGGGGCCGAGCGCGACATAGTCCGCGCCGATCTCCGCCGCGGTCATGCCGGCGTGGCGCGACGCGCCGCAATAGCTGCCGACAACGGCGTCCGGCCCGAGCAGTTTTCGCACGTCGCGCACCTGCCGCGCCGCATCCACCAGATGCACCCCGTCGATCCCCAGCCGGTCGACCAGACGGAAATGTTCATCCAGCACCACCGCCACGTCGCGTGCATGGGCCACCTCGCGCACCGCGTCGGTCAGGCGGCAGATCCGGTCCTCGTCCGCGGAATCGGGGATGACGCGGATACAGGCGATCTCGAACCGGTCGAGCAGGCCGGCAAGCTGGCCGGGCAGGGTCGACAGTTCGGGGTGGCGGGGCGTGGCGAGATAGATCTGGGCGCGGTCCTGGTCGGCCATGCGGGCATCCTTTCGGTTTCCCGCCTTCTATCGCCGGGCGGCGGGCCTGTGCAACCGGTTTGACCGCGCGGCGGGCACCGGTGCGGTCCGGCCGCAGGGGGCAGCCGGACCGGTATTCGTGGCGGATCAGCGCAGGATCGAGCGGCCGGCATAGAGGCCGGTGACACCCAGTTCTTCCTCGATCCGGATCAGCTGGTTGTATTTCGCCAGCCGGTCGGACCGCGCCAGTGAGCCGGTCTTGATCTGCCCGCAATTGGTGGCGACGGCGAGGTCGGCGATGGTCGCGTCCTCGGTCTCTCCGGAGCGGTGGGACATGACGGCGGTGAAGCCCGCGCGATGCGCCATGTCGACCGCAGCCAGCGTCTCGGTCAGCGACCCGATCTGGTTCACCTTGACCAGAAGCGAGTTGCCGGTGCCCGCGTCGATCCCGCGTGCGAGCCGCTCGGTGTTGGTGACGAACAGGTCGTCGCCGACCAGCTGGCAGCGGTCCCCGATCTTGTCGGTCAGGAGCTTCCAGCCGTCCCAGTCATCCTCGGCCATGCCATCCTCGATCGAGATGATCGGATAGGCGTCGACGAGGGCGGCCAGATAGTCGGCATTCTCTTCGGCGGAGAGTTTCTTGCCTTCGCCCTTCATGTCGTAGGCGCCGTCGCGGTAATATTCCGTCGCCGCGCAGTCGAGGGCGAGGTAGATTTCCTCACCCGGTTTGTAGCCGGCCTTCTCGATGGATTTCAGGATGAAATCGAGCGCATCGCGGGTGGAGGACAGGCCGGGTGCGAAGCCGCCCTCGTCGCCGATGCCGGTATTGTGCCCGGCGGCCGACAGTTCCTTTTTCAGCGTGTGGAACACTTCGGAGCCCATCCGCACCGCGTCGCGCATCGTCTCTGCGGCGACCGGCATGATCATGAATTCCTGGATGTCGATCGGGTTGTCCGCATGTTCGCCGCCATTGATGATGTTCATCATCGGGACGGGCAGGGTGCGCGCGGAAGTACCACCCACGTAGCGGTAGAGCGGCAGGCCCAGATGATCGGCCGCGGCCTTGGCGCAGGCGAGCGACACGCCGAGGATCGCATTGGCGCCGAGGCGGCCCTTGTTGGGTGTCCCGTCCAGTTCGATCATGGTGCCATCGATGCCGATCTGGTCGGTGGCGTCGGCGCCGGCAAGTTCCTGGAAAATCTCGCCATTCACGGCGGCAACAGCGTCGAGCACGCCCTTGCCGCCATAGCGGCTCTTGTCGCCGTCGCGCAGTTCCACGGCCTCGTGCGCGCCGGTGGAGGCACCAGACGGAACGGCCGCACGGCCCAGCGACCCATCTTCGAGGGTCACATCTACTTCGACCGTGGGATTGCCGCGGCTGTCGAGAATTTCACGGGCCGTGATGTCGAGAATGGCGCTCATCTGCGCGTCTCCTTTGAGGATCTGTTGCGTCTGGCTGCGGCCCTGTCGCGGGACCGCGGGTCGGATTCGCCCCTGTCATAACGCGGGTTGCGGCGGAAGGAAACGGCGCGGTGACGTGGCGGCAGCCCGCGGGGGCGGGCGGGGGCGGATCGGGGGAGACAAGGTGCGTGACGGCGCACGCAAAAGGGGCAGCCCGCAGGCTGCCCCTTCCTGTCCGTTCCGCGCCGGGGAACGGCGGCGGGCGGGATAAGCGGTGGTCACTCGTCGAAATTGACCCGCTCGACGGCTTTCAGCGCGTCGGGGCGCAGCTTGGCCAGGTCGATCAGCGCGACATCGTCGGGCGTGAAGCTGCCCCAGCCGGCAACGATCTCGGAGGCTTCGACACCCGGCAGGACCGGATATTCATAGTTCAGTTCGGCATAGAGCTGCTGGCCTTCGGCCGAAGAGAGCCATTCCATCAGCTTCAGCGCATTCTCGCGGTTCGGCGCGGACTGGGTCATCGCGACACCCGAGAGGTTCACATGCGCGCCGCCATTTTCGAAGGTCGGGAAGACGATCCGCACACTGTCGGCCCAGGCTTTCTGCTCTTCGTCTTCCAGCATTTTGCCCATGTAATAGGTGTTGCCGATCGAGATGTCGCATTCGGCCGCCCAGATCGCTTTCACCTGCGCCCGGTCATTGCCCTGCGGTTTGCGGGCGAGGTTGGATTTCACGCCCTCCAGCCAGGTCTCGGTCTCTTCCAGCCCGTGATGGGCGATCATCGCGGAGACGAGCGCCACGTTATAGGCATGGGTGCCGGAGCGGGTGCAGATGCGGCCTTTCCATTTCGGGTCGGCCAGATCCTCGTAGGTGGTCACCTCACCATCGGCCACCCGGTCCTTGGAGGCATAGATGACGCGCGCGCGGCTCGTCAGGCCGAACCACTGGCCGTCCGGGTCGCGGAACTCGGCGGGGATGTTGGCCTCCAGCACATCGGACTGGACGGGCTGGGTCACGCCGGCCTCGACCGCGCCGTTCAGGCGCGAGATGTCGACCGTCAGGATCAGGTCGGCGGGGGAGCGCTTGCCCTCGGCCTGAAGCCGTTCCACGAGCCCCTTGTCGAGGAACACGACGTTGGTCTCGATCCCCGTCTCCTCGGTGAACTTGTCGAGCAGCGGCTGGATCAGTTCGGGCTGGCGATAGGAATAGATGTTCACCTCGTCGGCCATGGCGGGCAGGCCGAGGCTCACGGCGGCGGCGAGGAAAGGGGTCATCTTGAGAAAGGACATGGATGTCTCCGTTGCGTGTTCATTGACGCCGGAGATACCCAAGCAATTTTGTCGGGTCAATAGTCGATCAAAAAGATAGGGAAAAATTTTGAGCTTTTTGGTCAGATTTTAGGCAGAGCTTGCCAAACCCGTGTTTCCCTAGCTTTTGGCGGCTTTGGCCGCAGCCTTTGCCGCGTCCCAGAGCGCGTCCATTTCCGCCAGATCCGACTGGTCGGGGCGGCGGCCCTGTTCGGCGAGCCGGTCCTCGATATAGGCGAATCGCGACTCGAATTTCGCATTGGCGCGGCGCAGGGCGGCTTCCGGGTCAAGGTCGAGATGCCGTGCGAGATTGGCGACGACAAACAGAAGGTCGCCATATTCCTCCTCGATCCGGTCACGGTCGCCGCTGCCCTGTTCATCGGCCAGTTCGGCGGCTTCCTCGGCGATCTTGTCGACCACCTGTCCGATATCGGGCCAGTCGAAGCCGACGCGGGCCGCGCGCTTCTGGAGCTTCACCGCACGGGTGAGCGCAGGCAGCGTCACGGCCACATCGCCCAGCACACGCGTCGGGGCATCCGATGGACCACGGGCGGCCCGTTCCGCCGCCTTGATCCGTTCCCAGTCGCGGGTCTGGTCGTCCGCCGTCTTGTCGCGGCTCTCGTCGCCGAACACATGGGGGTGGCGGCGGACCATCTTGGCCCCGATGCCGCGCGCCACATCGTCGAAGGTGAACAGTCCGGCCTCGGCGCTCATCTGCGTGTGGTAGACGACCTGCAACAAAAGATCGCCCAACTCGTCGCGCAGATCATCCATCGCGCCGCGCCCGATCGCGTCCGCCACCTCATAGGCTTCCTCGATCGTGTAGGGCGCGATGGAGGCGAAATCCTGTTCGATATCCCACGGGCAGCCCGTGTCGGGGTCGCGCAGGCGGCCCATGATCTCGATCAGCCGCTCCATCGGGGGCAGGGCATCGTCGGGCGGCGGGGCGTGGCGCGTGTCTTTGTCGCTCATGCGGCGCAGTCTAGGCGGAAGGCCGCGCGGCCGGAAGACCCTGCAATCAGGTCTGCCGATGTGCCATTGACCTTCCCGGCCCGCAGGCATCTAGTGGCCCGAGATTTCAAGGAGTGAGCCTATGCCCGTCATCAACCGCATCGCCGATTTCCAGTCCGAGCTGACCGAATGGCGGCGCCACCTCCATGCCCATCCCGAGTTGCAATATGACACGGTGGAGACCGCCGCATTCGTGGCCGACAAGCTGCGCGCAATGGGCGTCGATGAACTGGTCGAGGGGATCGGGCGCACCGGCGTCGTGGCCGTGATCGAAGGTGAAGGCGGCGAGGGGCCGACCATCGGGTTGCGGGCCGACATGGATGCGCTGCCGATCGAGGAAGCCCGCGACCTGCCTTACAAATCCACCAAGCCGGGCCTGATGCATGCCTGCGGCCATGACGGGCACACAACAATGCTGCTGGGTGCCGCCCGCTATCTGGCCGAGACGCGGCGGTTCTCGGGTCGGGTTGCGCTCATTTTCCAGCCGGCGGAAGAAGGCGGCGCGGGCGCGAAGGCCATGGTCGATGACGGGCTGATGGACCGGTTCGGCATCGAACAGGTCTATGCGATCCACAACATGCCCGGTCAGGTTGAGGGCAGTTTCGCCCTACGCCCCGGCCCGATCATGGCGGCGGCGGATATTTTCGAGATTTCGCTTGAAGGGCGCGGGGGCCACGCGGCTTTTCCGCATGAAACCGCGGATCCGATCATCGCGGCGGCGCAGATTGCGCAGGCGCTCCAGACCATCGTGTCGCGCAATGCCGATCCGATGCAGGCGCTTGTTGTTTCCGTCACCCAGATCCACGCCGGCACCACAGACAATGTGATCCCGCATTCGGCCTGGCTCGGCGGCACGGTGCGCTCGCTCGATGAGACGGTGCGCAGTCTTGCGGAAACCCGCATCAAGGAGATTGCAACGGGCATCGCGTCGGCGCTCGGCGTCACCGCCGACGTGACATTCGACCGCGGTTATCCGGTGACGGCGAACGAGATCCGTGCCGCCGGGTTCGCGGCCGATGTGGCGCGCGATGTGGCTGGTGCTGCGGCGGTGGATACCGAACGGATGCCGGAAATGGGCGCGGAGGATTTTTCCTACATGCTGCAGGAGCGCCCCGGCGCCTATGTATTCCTCGGTCAGGGGGACAGCGCGGGCCTGCATCACCCGAACTATGATTTCAACGACGAGATCATCCCGACGGGCGCGTCCTATTTTGCCCGTCTGGTCGAGATGGCCCAGCCGCCGCGCCCGTGACATGGCCGGCGTTCAGCGGGTGACTGTCAGGGCAGTCAGCCCATGGAAATGCCAACTGTCGGCATAGGTTGGCGGCGCGGCGAGGCGGAGGTCGGGGCAGCGCGCGAAAAGGATCGGCAGCGCCGTGGCCAGTTCGAGCCGCGCCAGTGGCGCCCCGATGCAGAAATGCAGCCCGGCCCCGAAGGCAAGCTGTCCCGTCGCATGGCGCGAGGGCTCGAACTGCGCCGGATCTGTCCAGCGGGCCGGGTCGCGATTGGCGGCGCCAAGCAACAGTCCAACCCTGTCGCCCCGCGCGAACCTGTGTCCCTCGACCTCGATATCGCCCAGCGCGATGCGGGTGAAGAGATGCAGCGGCGGGTCATGCCGCAGCGTTTCCTCAACCGTCGCGGCGGTCGCCTCGGGCGTGGCGAAGAGCCGGCCCGGCGCATCGCCCCGCGACAGGATCCCCGCAACCGCATTGCCGATCGCATGGACCGTGGCCTCATGCCCGGCATTCAAAAGCAGGATGCAGGTGGACGTCAGTTCCTCCGCACTCAGCCGGTCGCCTTCGGCCTCCGCCGCGATCAGTTCCGACAGAAGGTCATCGCCCGGCGCCGCGCGGCGGTCCGCGATCAGTGCTTCCAGATAGGCCACGAAATCCAGCGTGGCGGTCACGGCCGCATCCTCCTCCGCGCGGCTGCGGTCGGGCTGGTACATCTTCACCATCGCATGCGACCATGCGAGCAGGTCGGCCGACCGGTCGCCCGGGACGCCGAGCAGGGTTGTGATGACATCGATCGGGATCTGCGTCGCGAAGGCGGGCAGGAGGTCGAACGGACCGTCGGGAAAGGCATCGACAAGCTCGTGGGCGCGCGCCGCGATGAAGGGCGCGAGCGCTTCGATCCGGCGCGGCGTGAAGGCCCGCGTCACCAGCCTGCGCAGGCGGGTATGTTCGGGCGGTTCGCGCTCCAGCATCGAGAGCGCATCGACCGCATAGAAGGGCGCGAGCCGTTCGGGCACCGGCTCCGCCAGATCGGCGGGCATCTCGCGGCCGAAACGCCGGTCGCGCAAGAGCGCATTGACCGTGTCGAAGCCGGCCGCACAGGGCAGGTCGAGTTCCACCCAGCGGGCCAGCGGCCCCAGCGCGCGGAGCCGGTCATAGGCCGGATAGGGGTCCTGCACGAAAGCCGGATCGCGCGTGGGTTGGGAAAAGTCCGGCAGGCTCATGCGCTGCGGTCCAGCGCCTGTTCCATGTCGGCAATCAGGTCGGCCACGTCCTCGATTCCGATGGAGAGCCGCAAGAGCCTGTCGGGCACGACCGAGTTCGGCCCCTCGACCGCCTTGCGATGTTCGATCAGGCTTTCGACGCCGCCAAGTGAGGTTGCGGGGAAGAAGCAGGTGCAGAAGCGCGCCACGTCTTTTGCGCGGTCGGCAGAGCCGTGCACCATCAGCGACAGCATGCCGCCGAAGCCGCCGGTCATCTGCGCGCGTGCAATGGCATGGCCGGGATGGCTTTCGAGGCCGGGATAGAGGACGGCTTCCACTTCCGGATGCGCTTCGAAATGGCGGGCGAAGGCCAGCGCGTTTTCCGATGCCTGCCGGAACCGCACATAGAGCGTGCGGATGCCGCGGATGAGGAGCCAGGCCTCGAAGGCCGCGATCACGCTGCCCGAGAGGTTGCGGACCGTCACCAGTTCCTCCCATCGTGCATCAACGGCGCGGCAGGAGATGACGCCCGCCGTCAGGTCCGAATGGCCGCCCAGATATTTGGTCGCCGAATGGAAGGCATAATCCGCGCCAAGGTCGAGCGCTCGCGTGGTGCAGGGCGGGGCCGCCGTGCAATCAGCGGCGAGACGGGCGCCGGCCGCATGGGCCGCCTCGGCCGCCGCGCGAATGTCGGTCACGTCCCAGTTCGGGTTGGTCGGGGTCTCGATCCAGACAAGGTCGGTCGCGCCCGGTTCGATCTGGCGGGCCAGATCGTCCGGGTCTGCCTGATCGAAGAAACTCACCCGCAGGCGGCCCTTCTCCTGCTGGCGGACAAGCCAATTGAGCCCGCCGTGATACATGATCCGCGGCGCGACCACATGCGCCCCTGCCGGCACCGTTTCGATCAGGGCGACGAGCGCGGCCATGCCGGACGCAAAAAGAAGCGTCTCCTCGGCCTCTTCGAGGCTCGCGATCAGGGCTTGTGCGCGTTCCACCGTCGGGCCGCCATCGCGGGCGTAGATATAGGATTGCCGGGGTTCGTAATCCGCGTCGCGGGCAAAGGTGGTCGCCGGTTCGATGCCCGGAACGACGGCGCCCGTCTGCGGGTCGATCATCCGGAGCGCCTGCGCGGCGCGGGTTTCGGCGGAAGGGCGGCGGTTCGGGCGATGATCGGTCATGCGTGGGTCCGGATTGCGGGTTCGGGTCAGCGGCACGCGGCGCTTGGCCGGTTGCGTTCGGGGCGGAGAGTGGACCGGCGCGCGCGGCGGTGCAAGGGCGGTTGCGATGGTGCAAGGCGGTGCCGCCGGTGCGAATATTGATAGCGCTTGACCGCGCGCGATGCTCTGCCGACACTTGGCGCCTCCGATTGCACCAAACAGACCGTCCGAGCCGCCCCGATGATCCGCCGCCTGATCCTGATCCTGCTTTTCGTCAGTGTGACCGGCGCCGTGGCGAGCGGTGCCGGGCTCTGGGCGTGGAAGCTCGGTCTGGACGATCTGGCGCAGAGCGGGCGGGCGAGCCTGACGCTGGCCTCCGATCGGCTGGTGCGGCAGCTCGAACGGTTCCGCGAGCTTCCAGTGCTGCTGGCGGACCATCCGCTCCTGCTGGCCGAGGCGCGGGGCGCGCCCGGCACCGACCGCGCGGCGGAAGCCAGCCGCGTGCTGGAAAGCGTCGCCGACCTGACCGGCGCGCTCGAAATCTGGCTGGTGGATGCCGCGGGGCAGGTGCGCGCCGGGTCCAGCCTTGCAACCGCATCGGGGACACGCCCGCGCAACCTCGCCAACCAGCCCGATTTCCGCCGTGCGATGACGGGGGCGCTGGGCTATTACCATGCCCAGCCCGGCGCGGATGCGGAACGCGGCTTCTTTTTCTCCGCGCCCGTGCGCGATGCGCGCGGCACGCCGGCCGGTGCGGTGATGGTCAAGGTCGACCTCGAGGCCCTGGAATCGGAGTGGCGCGGCGATCCGGGCATCCTTTTCTTTACCGACGTCAACGGGGTGGTGTTCCTCGCCAACCGTGATCCGCTCCTCTTGCGTGTCGATGGTGATCTGAGCGCGGTGCGCGCACCCGTCGCGCGGCTCCAGCAATATCCGGTGACGGCGCTGAAACCCTGGTTCGAGATCAGCACATCGGTGCGGTTCGGGCACGAACTCTGGCGGATCGACGCGCCGGCGGCGGCCGACCTGCCGCAGCAGGCGCTCCATCTGGAACAGCCTTTGCCGCTTATCGCGATGCGGGGGCGCATCCTGATCGACACGCGGCCGGCCACCGTGCAGGCGTGGCTCTGGGGCGGGCTGGCCGCGGCACTCATGGGCATGCTGGCGCTGGCGATGCTCGCGCTATGGGAGCGCCGCCGCGCGCTCTCCGTCCGGCTGGAGACCGAGGAACGCGCCAATGCGGAACTGGAGCGCCGGGTGGCGGACCGGACGTCGGAGCTTGTGCGCACCAACGACGTGCTGCGGCAGGAGGTGGCCGACCGGAAGGCCGCCGAGGATGCGCTGCGCCGCGCGCAGGCCGATCTGGTGCAGGCGGGCAAGCTTGCGGCGCTCGGGCAACTGTCAGCGGGCATCAGCCACGAATTGAACCAGCCGCTCGCGGCGATCCATTCCTATGCGGAAAATGCCGAGATTCTGATGGCGCGCGACCGCACCGCCGAGGTGCGTGAGAATCTCTCGCTCATCGTGCAACTGTCCGACCGGATGGCGCGGATCATCCGCAACCTGCGGGCCTTTTCCCGCAAGGAAGGCGAGCCCGCGACAGTGGTGGTGTTGAACGGGGTCGTCGATGATGCGCTGGCGCTCGTCCGGCCGCGGTTCGACAAAGAGGGCGTTGCCGTCGACTGGATGCCGCCTGCGGGTGACGTGCTTGTGCATGGCGGCGGGGTCCGCTTGCAGCAGGTGGTGCTCAATCTGCTCACCAACGCCGCCGATGCGATGCGCGGGCAGGCGAAGCGCACGATCCACATCCGCATCGAGACATTTGCCGACAGGACAGAGTTGCAGGTGCGCGACAGCGGGCCCGGCTTGCAGGATGCGGACCGGATCTTCGAGCCGTTCTACACAACGAAATCCGCACCGGGCGGGGAGGGGATGGGCCTTGGCCTGTCGATCTCCTACGGCATTGTCCAGAGCTTCGGCGGCGACATTCGCGGCGAGAATGTGGAAGGCGGCGGCGCGCTCTTCCGGGTGATCCTGACGCCCGTGGACCGGAGTGTCGCAGCATGAGCGGGGCGGTGCTGCTGGTCGATGATGAGAAGCCGGTGCGCGATGCACTGGGGCAGACGCTCGATCTGGCCGGATTCGACGTCACCCGGGCAGGCAGCTTCATCGAAGCGGTCGATCATCTGTCGCGCGATTTCGCGGGTTGCGTGGTGACCGATGTCCGGATGCCCGGCAAGGACGGATTCGAGTTGCTGGCACGCGCCACCTCCACCGACCCTGACCTGCCGGTCATCCTGCTGACGGGAGAGGGCGACATTCCAATGGCGGTGCGCGCGATGGCAGACGGGGCTTATGATTTCCTCGAAAAACCCTGTCCGCCACGGCGGCTCGTCGATGTCGTCACCCGTGCCAACACGGCGCGGCGGCTGACGCTGGAGAACCGCGCCCTGAAGGCCCGGCTTGCGGCTGGTGATGCGGCCGAGCGCCTGATCCTTGGTGCCTCGCCGCAGATGGCTGCATTGCGCGACGCCTGCCGCCGGGTGGCGGCAAGCGGGGCGGATGTGCTCATCACCGGGGCGACCGGCACCGGCAAGGATCTGGCCGCGCGGGTGATCCACCAGCTGGCCCGGCCGAACCAGCCCTTTGTCGCCGTCAATTGCGGTCTTCTGACCGCGGACATGGTGCGCCGCACGCTCTTTGGCTCGGATGCAGGCCCGGGGGCTTTCCTGCGGGCCGATGGCGGGACATTGTTTCTCGACGAGGTGGGCGCCATGCCGCTCGACCAGCAGGTGGCGCTGCTGCACGTGCTCGAGGAACGGCAGGTCACGGATCGCGACGGGCGGCCCCAGCGGCTCGACCTGCGGGTGATCTCCGCCACGCATGAGGATTTGCAGGCGCTGGTGGCCGACGGCCGTTTCCGTGCCGATCTGCTCTACCGGCTCGACGTGGTGCGGGTGGAACTGCCACGGCTCGCCGACCGGCCGGAGGATATCGCGCCGCTCTTCCGCGCCTTCGTGGAGGAAGCGGCCCGCCGCACCGCTTTCGACGCGCCGCCGCTCAGCGCCGACCATGTGGCGCCGCTCCTGTCGCATGACTGGCCGGGCAACGTGCGCGAGCTGCGCAACCGCGCCGACCGGTTCGTCGTCGGGCTTGATCCGAGCGGGGCGCAGGAAGGCACGCGCGGCCTGTCCGACCGGCTCGATCTGGTGGAACGCGCCTTGATCGAGGAGGCGCTGGCACGGCACGGGGGGCAGGTCAGCGCGGCCTGCGCCGAGCTGCAACTGCCGCGCAAGACCTTCTATGACAAGGTCAAGCGGCTCGGCATCCAGCTGGACAGGTTCCGCCAGCGGGGCGGTTGACCCTAGGTCATCATAGATTGCGCGGTGACTGTGCGGGTAGCCGCACAAAGACCGCCCGCGCCTGTGCGGAATGCCCACGAATTCAGCAGAATTCTTTCAGGCACCATGTCAAACCAGTACGGCAAGGCACTGAAAGTAAGAAATTTTTGAAAATTTCACGGAATCGCGACCGACTCTGTTGATCGGGCGGCGGCTTGGTGCTTCTGTAAGTGCGGGCCGGGCCCCCACCCGGCAATTCTGCAACCAATTGGGAGGGTATCATGCGTTATTTCACCAGCGCCGCAGTTGCGGCTGTTCTGGCTGTGTCTGCACCGGGTATTGCAGCCGCGGCATGCGATGATGGCGAGATTGTCATCAAGTTCGCGCACGTCACCAACACCGACAAGCATCCGAAAGGCATCGCTGCCTCGCTTCTGGAAAGCCGCGTCAACGAAGAGATGAACGGCAAGGCCTGCATGGAGGTCTTCCCGAACTCCACGCTCTACAATGATGACCAGGTGCTCGAAGCGATGCTTCAGGGCGATGTGCAGCTGGCTGCACCGTCCCTGTCCAAGTTCGAGAAGTTCACCAAGCAGTTCCGCATCTTCGACCTGCCGTTCATGTTCAAGGATATCAACGCGGTCGACGCGTTCCAAAACTCCGACACCGGCCAGGCGATGAAGGAAAGCATGGTCAAGCGCGGCCTGCTCGGCCTCGCCTTCTGGCACAATGGCATGAAGCAGATGTCGGCCAACAAGCCGCTCATCCTGCCGACCGATGCTGACGGTCTGAAGTTCCGTGTTCAGGCGTCCGACGTGCTGAAGGCACAGATGGCCGCCATTGGCGGTTCGCCGCAGCCGATGGCCTTCTCCGAGGTCTATGGCGCCCTGCAGACCGGCGTTGTCGACGGACAGGAAAACACCTGGTCCAACATTTACGGCCAGAAGTTCTTCGAGGTTCAGGACGGTATCACCGAAACCAACCACGGCATCATCGACTATCTGCTCGTGACCTCGAGCGAGTGGATCGACGGCCTGCCGGAAGATGTCCGCACCCAGCTTCTGACGATCATCGACGAGGTGACCGAAGCGCGGAACTCCGAATCCACCAAGGTGAACGAGGAAGCCAAGCAGGCGATCATCGACGCCGGTGGTGTGGTGCGCACGCTCGACGACGAGCAGCGCGCGGCATGGGTCGAGGCGATGAAGCCCGTCTGGGACCAGTTCGAGGGTGACGTGGGCGCGGAAAACATCGCTGCCGCCCAGCAGTTCAACTCCGGTTCCTGATCCCCTCACGGGTGACATAGACCACCGAAACGGCCCCGCTTCGTCGGGGCCGTTTCACAAGACCAACAAAGCGGGAGGAGCGGACCGATGTCGGCTCATCACTATGAGGCGGAAACGCCCCTGGGACGGTTCGTCAACGAGTTCGAGGAAACCGCGATCGCGGTGCTGCTCGGCCTGATGACCATCATCACCTTCATCAATGTCGTCTTGCGCTACGGGTTCAACACCGGGCTGATCTGGGGGCTGGAAGCCACGGCCTTCCTGTTCGCCTGGCTGGTGCTCTTCGGGGTGAGCTACTGCGTCAAGATCACCGCGCATCTGGGCGTTGACGCGGTCACCAACCTTCTGCCCGCCGGGCCGCGCAAGATCGTGGCGCTGGTCGCGGCGATCCTGTGCATCGCCTATGCGGCGCTCCTGCTGAAAGGCAGCTGGGACTATTGGGCGAATTTCGTGAACCTGCCGCAGACCACCGGCCGCTGGTTCCCCACAGGCTTCCAGGAGAAATTCCTCGGCAAAGCCTGGTACGAGACGAACGACATCCCGATGCCGTCGATCCTGCGGTTCTTCGAAGGGTGGCTCAACGAGGGCGACGCCTACGAGAAGCTGCCCCGCTTCATTCCCTACACCATCCTGCCGGTCGGCATGGCGCTTCTGCTGTTCCGCTTCGTGCAGGCCTTCGTGCGCATCTGGCAGGGCAAGGCGGACAGCCTGATCGTCAGCCACGAAGCCGAAGATGACGTCCGCGATGCGGCCGCGAAACTCGAATCCGAGGCCTGATCCATGGAAATTGTCGTCCTTTTCGCTTCCGTTATCGGCCTCCTGCTGATCGGTGTGCCCATTGCCGTGGCGCTGGGCCTGTCCTCCATCATGTTCCTGCTGGTCCTGTCGGACACGTCGCTCGCCTCCATCGCGCAGACGCTGTTCCAGGCAATGGCGGGCCATTACACGCTGCTTGCCATTCCCTTCTTCATCCTGGCGTCGAGCTTCATGTCGACGGGCGGTGTGGCCAAGCGCATCATCCGCTTCTCGATCGCCTGTGTCGGTCATTTCCCGGGCGGTCTGGCGATTGCGGGCGTCTTTGCCTGCATGCTCTTCGCCGCCCTGTCCGGTTCGTCACCCGCGACCGTTGTGGCGATCGGGTCCATCGTCATCGCCGGGATGCGGCAGGTGGGCTATTCGAAGGATTTTGCCGCCGGCGTGATCTGTAATGCCGGCACGCTCGGCATCCTGATCCCGCCGTCCATCGTGATGGTCGTCTATGCGGCGGCCACGGACGTGTCGGTCGGACGGATGTTCCTCGCCGGTGTCATTCCGGGCCTTCTGGCCGGCGTGATGCTGATGTTGGCCATCTATGCGACGGCCGTCGTGCGCAACCTGCCCAAGGGCGACTGGCTCGGCTGGGGCGAGATCTTCGCCTCCGCCCGCGATGCGGGTTGGGGCCTGTTCCTGATCGTCATCATCCTCGGCGGCATCTATGGCGGGATCTTCACCCCGACCGAGGCTGCGGCCGTGGCCGCGATCTATGCCTTCTTCATCGCGACCTTCGTCTATCGCGACATGGGCCCGCTGGCGGCCCGCTCCGAAGGGGCCGCTCCCGAGCCGCTCTACAAGAAGCCCTATGCGATCGTGACCGCTTTCTGGCACCGCGACACGCGGGACACGCTTTTCGAAGCGGGCAAGCTGACCATCACGCTCCTCTTCATTATCGCCAACGCGCTGATCCTGAAACATGTGCTGACCGACGAGCAGATCCCGCAGCAGATCGCTGGCTCTATGCTGGAGGCCGGTTTCGGACCGGTGGTCTTCCTGATCATCGTCAACGTGATCCTGCTCATCGGCGGCCAGTTCATGGAACCGTCGGGGCTGATCGTGATCGTGGCGCCGCTTGTCTTCCCGATCGCGATCGAGCTGGGCATCGATCCGATCCACCTCGGGATCATCATGGTGGTCAACATGGAGATCGGGATGATCACGCCGCCGGTCGGCCTGAACCTCTTCGTCACCTCCGGTGTGGCCGGGATGCCGATGATGCGGGTTGTCCGCGCCGCGCTGCCGTGGCTCGGCATCCTCTTCATCTTCCTGATCATGGTGACCTACATTCCGTGGCTCTCCACCTTCCTGCCGACCTATTTCATGGGGCCGGAAGTGATCGTGAAATAGGCCGCAGCGCGACAGGTCAAAAGAAAAGCCCGCCGGTTGGCGGGCTTTTTTATGTTCGCGTTTCTGGTCGGGTCAGTCGGTGCCGCGATAGGGCTCGACATATTGCAGCGCCATGTCCCACGGGAAGAAGATCCACGTATCCTGGCTCACTTCGGTGATGAACGTGTCCACCATCGGGCGGCCCTTGGGCTTGGCGTAGACGGTGGCGAAATGGGCCTTGGGGAACAACTCGCGCACCAGTTCCAGTGTCTTGCCGCTATCCACGAGATCATCGACGATCAGCACGCCGGTGCCGTCACCGCAAATCTCCCGGTCCGGCGATTTCAGCACCACCGCATCCGACTGGTTCTGATGGTCGTAGGATTTGACCGAGATCGTGTCGACCGTGCGGATGTCGAGCTCGCGCGCGACGATCATCGCGGGCGCCATGCCCCCGCGGGTGATCGCGACGACGGCCTTCCAGTCGCCATTGTCCGGCCCTTGCCCGTCAAGCCGCCATGCAAGCGCGCGGCTGTCGCGGTGGATCTGGTCCCAGGAGATGTGGAACCCTTTTTCGTGCGGAAGGCGGCTGTCCTTGGTCGTGCCCATCACTTGCGTCCTGTCACCACGTCGATATCCGGCGCATCCTCGGCCTTCATGCCGACGACGTGATAGCCGGCGTCCACGTGATGGCATTCGCCGGTCACGCCCGAGGAGAGATCCGAGATCAGATACATGGCCGATTTGCCGACTTCAATCTGGGTGACGTTGCGGCGCAGCGGCGAATTGAGCTCGTTCCACTTCATGATGTAGCGGAAATCGCCGATGCCCGATGCGGCAAGCGTCTTGATCGGCCCGGCCGAGAGCGCGTTGACGCGGATGTTTTTCGGCCCGAGGTCCATCGCCAGATATTTCACCGATGTCTCAAGCGCCGACTTGGCGATGCCCATGACGTTATAATGCGGCATGACCTTCTCGGCGCCGTAATAGGTCATGGTGAGCGCGGCGCCGCCGTCGGGCATGAATTTCTCCGCCCGCTGCAGGACGGCGGTGAAGGAAAAGACCGACACGTTCATCGTCAGCTCGAAATTCTCCGCCGACGTGTCGAGATAGCGGCCGCGCAGCTCGTTCTTGTCGGAAAAGCCGATCGCGTGGACGATGAAATCGAACGTAGCCCAGCTCTTGCCGAGCGTCTCGAAGGTCGCATCGATGGAGGCGCCATCGGTCACGTCGCATTCGATGACCAGATCGGAACCGACCTGCGCGGCCAGCGGCATCACCCGTTTGCCGAGCGCCTCGCCCTGATAGGTGAAGGCCAGTTCCGCGCCCTGTTCATGGCAGGCCTGCGCGATGCCCCAGGCAATGGACTTGTCGTTCGCGACGCCCATGATCAGGCCCCGCTTTCCCTTGAGTAAACCTGCTGTCATGGCCCCTCGATCCCTTGATTGGCGTCTTTATATGTGGATGTGTCGAGATTTACGGCAAAGCAGGAAATGCATCAAGACGGCTTGCGCCCTGCAGGCCGCGCCACGAAGGAGCAGGACGGATGGACAATGCGACGGGACGCAAGGGGATTTTCGCGGGCGAGGCGCCATTGCCGATCCTGACGCGCTGGCTCGCAGAGGCGACGGAAACCGAGCCGAACGACCCAAATGCGATGGCGCTGGCCACCGTCGACCCTGACGGGATGCCGAATGTGCGGATGGTGCTTCTGAAGGATATCGGCGCCGACAGCGTGACCTTCTACACCAATTACGGCAGCGCCAAGGGGCAGGAACTGGATGCGTCGGGCAAGGTCGCGCTGGTGCTGCACTGGAAGAGCCTGCGCCGGCAGGTGCGGCTGCGCGGCACGGTGGAGCGGGCCGACGGGCCGGAGGCGGATGCCTATTTCGCATCGCGTTCCTTGCAGAGCCGGCTGGGCGCCTGGGCCTCGGAACAGTCCCGCCTGCTGTCGTCCCGCGAGCATCTGATGGCCGAAGTGGCCCGCCTGACGCCGAAGCTCGGGCTCAACCCGCCGCGGCCACCGCATTGGGGCGGATACCGGATTTCGCCGCTCGAAATGGAGTTCTGGGCCGATGGGGCTTTCCGGCTGCATGACCGTTTCCGTTGGACACGTGCAACACTCAAAGATGATTGGACAGTGGTCCGGCTGAACCCCTGACGTCGCGTCGCCACAATTTCGCCATGGTTTTCTTCGTCTTTCCGACAGGTTAGACCGGGGCAACCCCGATCAACCGTT
This sequence comes from Oceanomicrobium pacificus, assembly GCF_009833495.1. Classification (GTDB taxonomy): domain Bacteria; phylum Pseudomonadota; class Alphaproteobacteria; order Rhodobacterales; family Rhodobacteraceae; genus Oceanomicrobium; species Oceanomicrobium pacificus. The sequence goes on from NZ_WUWG01000005.1 coordinate 114,047, forward strand.
TGTGCGGGATGTTGCCGAAACCCCAAGGGGCAGGGGCATTTGCCTTGAACCCGGTGACGTTTCACTTAATAACTGTGGACGAGGGGGGCGTGTCACAGCGTTTTTTGAGGCAAAATCCGGCATAAAGTGTGCTCGGGCGCGTTTAACGAGACTTTCAGACTAATCGGGCTGCACAATTGATGATCAAGGGCCAAGTAAAGTGGTTCGACACCACAAAAGGATACGGGTTCGTCGTTCCCGACGATGGCCAGGGGGACGTGTTGCTCCATGCCAACGTGCTGCGGAATTTCGGCCGTAGCTCGGTGGCCGAAGGGGCGCTGATCACCATCGAGGCGCAAGGCACGGACCGCGGGCGTCAGGCTGTTACCATCCTCGAGATCGACACGCCGGAAACGGCACAGGAAGAACCGGCCGCACCGCGACCGACCGAGTTGGTGGTGGGCGATGCGTCCGACCAGCCGCTTCTGCCGGCACGGGTCAAATGGTTCGACAAAACCAAGGGCTTCGGGTTCGTGAACGTTTTCGGCGATGGCGACGATGTCTTCGTGCATATGGAAGTGTTGCGGCTCTACGGTCTTTCGGACCTCCAGCCCGGAGAGGCCGTCTCGGTCCGCATCCTGCAGGGCCCGCGCGGCAAGATGGCGGCCGAAGTCCATTCCTGGGATCATGCGCAACTCGCCGACGCCGCGCCCGGCAAGACCGCCGCGAACTGATGCGTCACGCTGTTGCGACCGCGCTTCTGGCCGGTTTCCTCTGGGCGCCCGGCGCACAGGCGGCCGATACATGCGAGCCGGGGTCGGTCGATGTCCGTTCGGACCGGTCGACCGTCCGCTTTTCCGTCGAGATCGCCGATGAGGAACCCGAGCGCGCGCTCGGCCTGATGAACCGGCAGGAGCTGGGCCGGTTCGCCAGCATGCTCTTCATCTACGAACGCCCGATCGAGGCGGTCTTCTGGATGAAGAACACGCTCATCCCGCTCGATATGATCTTTGCCGACCCGACCGGCACCGTGACGCGGGTGATCGCCAATGCGGAGCCGCTGTCGCTGGAACACCGGCGTGGCGGCGACAATGTCCAATATGTGCTGGAGATCAACGGCGGGCTGGCCGAACGGCTCGGCATCGGCGAGGGCGCTGTGCTGCGGCACCCGCAGATGGATCAGGCGCAAGCTGCCTGGCCTTGTCCGGAAGCGGGTGCGGACGCGCAGTAACGTCGCGCGGGTCGCGGATTTCCGCTTTCATTTCCCGCTGGCAGACGGTAGATGCTGCCCTCAGTCGGGGCGTGGCGCAGCCTGGTAGCGCGACGGTTTTGGGTACCGTAGGTCGTAGGTTCGAATCCTGCCGCCCCGACCATTTCCCACGAACATGAATGTCTGGTCCGCAATAGCGCCGAAGCGCGGACATGAAAAAGGGCCCCGTTGCGGGACCCTTCGGTTTTGCCGTATGCGCTGCTGCTCAGAGCGAGCGGTAGGCCTCGTAGGCGCGGAGCGCATCGGCCTTCGCGGCCTCGTAGGATGCGTTCGCGGATGCATAGGAGGCTTCGGCGGCGGCGGCGGAGGCTTCGGCCACATCGGTGCCTGCGATATTCGCCTCGGCGCGGGCGGTTTCGGCGGCGGCCTTGGCCTGCAGCGCGGCGGCCTGCGCAGCTTCCGTGGCCGTGACGGCCTTGTTGTAGTTCTTCTTGGCGCGGCGCCGGCGGGTTTCGGCTTCGGCCGCGTCGGCATAGGCGTCTGCCAGCTGAGCGGCAGCTTCGGCTTCGTCAGCCGCGGCGGCCGCGGCAGCAGCGGCATCGGCAGCCGCGGCTTCGGCAGCGGCAATGTCGACAAGCGGCTCGGAGACGGTCGTGTCGGTGGCCACCACCGGTTCGACCGAATCCCAGTCGATCGCGTCCGTCGCCTCGCTCGATCCGATCTCGGTCGCCACGTCCCGGTTGCCATCCGCGAAGATCGGCATGATGAGCGCGCTCATCGCCGCGCCGCTGAAGACGAGTGCAGCCAGAATGGTGATGTAATCGACGGTGACGGCGCCCTGTTCGTCACGGGCAAAGCGGGTCAGAAAGCGGTTCATATCGGCCAACCTTCGGTTTTCGGCCTCCGACAAGCGGAGCTGTGATCCTGTAACGCCGGCGCTCTGCCGGCACTCTGGTCAACGGCGCCCCCGCATCCGTCTGGAATCATTGCTATCGCGCAGCCTTGGCCGAAATGTGCCGCAGACGTGGCAAATTGTGGCGACAGCATGAAATTCTTGCCTTTTTTGCCGCAACTGCGCAGGAAAGGGCGCGGGACGCAGCGCGAAATAGGGCAGGGACAATGGCGATACGGGCATTCGGAGAGCTTTACGGTCAGCAGGTCGTGGAAGGCACGCTGGAGGGCACGGGCGCGTCCCTGTCTGTTCTGTCCTACGGGGCGGCGATCCGGGACTGGCGGGTGCAGGCGGCCGACGGGTCGGTGGTGCCGACCGTGCTCGGCTATGACAGTTTCGCGCCCTATCTGAGCCAGTTCCGCTCCTTCAACATCATTGCCGGGCGGGTCGCGAACCGCACCGCCTTCGGGCGGTTCGATTTGGATGGCAAGACCGTCTACCTGCCGGCCAACAACGGCACGCACCATATTCACGGCGGCAATCGCGGGCTCGGGCAGCGCGTCTGGACCATGGAAGAAGATCGGAGCGCAAATGCGCTGCGGCTCACCTATGACAGTCCCGACGGGGAAGAGGGCTATCCCGGCCGCGCGCAATTCAGCGTGACCTTCACATTGAAGGGCTCACGTCTCGATATCGCGATGCGCGCAGAGGTGGATCGTGCGACGCCGATCAATCTGGCCCAGCACAATTACTACAATCTCGACGGGGGCGGGGATGTGCGCGGACATCACCTGACGCTCGCCGCGTCGCGCTACACGCCGGTCGACGATCTGCTGATTCCCACCGGAGAAGAGGCGTCCGTCGAGGGAACACGCTACGACTTCCGCGGCGATGGCCGGACGGTGGAAGCGAGTGACCCGAATCGAGAGGGGGCCGATATAAACCTCGTGCTCGACACCGACCGGGACCCGAGCGCCCCGGCCGCGATCCTGCGCGGCGCGCGAAGCGGGCTGGAACTGCGCATGGTGACCGACCAGCCGGGCCTGCAGCTTTATACCGCCTTCAAGATGGGGGACCTTCCGCTGCTCGGTCATGGCGGAGTGGCCTATGGAAACTATTCCGGCATCTGCCTTGAGCCGCAGCACTTTCCCGACAGTCTGAACAAGCCGCACTGGCCGTCGATTCTCGCTACGCCGGACACAGGATATAGACAGGACCTGTCGATCGACATTGCGCCCGCCGGTTGAGTGGGCGGCGCGACTGAGGCGACCGAATCGGTATTTGCGGATTTAGTTCAGGCGTTTGCGCCTGTTGGTTGAGCCAAAGTGTGAATATTTCGCGCCGCAATTGCGTTGTGCAGGGCCTGTGCTCGGAACCCCACATTTAGACAGCGTGGGTGCGTCAACCACAAAATATGACCGTTTGACCGAAAAAATTCGTTGACCGATCGGCCGGCTTGCGCAAGTTTTAGAGGACAGGCCGCACAGTCCACAAGAGGCGGCGGCCCGGCACAGTGGGTAACAATTTCCGCCACACGATCATGTCCCCCGCACGGGGGACAGCGTGCAGCCCAAGCGGCTGCGCGGCGGGGATCGACGTTTGAAAATACAAGCTACGGGGCAGCTGCCATGAAAATTGACCGCCGGTTTACAAAAGCAAAAACAGCAGCTTACGGCGAGATCGAGTTCCGAACGACCACGTCCGAGATCCGCAATCCTGACGGGTCGGTCGTGTTCAAACTCGACGAGCTGGAAGTACCGGCGACCTGGTCGCAAGTGGCAGCCGACGTGCTGGCCCAGAAATATTTCCGCAAGGCCGGCGTGCCGGTGGCACTCAAGAAGGTCAAGGAAACCGGCGTGCCGGAATTCCTGTGGCGGTCCGAGCCGGACGAGGCCAAGCTGAAGAAACTGCCCGAGGAAAAGCGCACCACCGGCGAAACCTCGGCCAAGCAGGTCTTCGACCGTCTGGCGGGCGCCTGGGCCTATTGGGGCTGGAAGGGCGGCTATTTCAGCACCGAGAAGGATGCGCGGGCCTATTTCGACGAAATGCGCTTCATGCTGGCCACCCAGATGGCTGCGCCCAATTCGCCGCAATGGTTCAACACCGGCCTGCACTGGGCCTACGGGATCGACGGTCCGGGGCAGGGCCATTTCTATGTCGATTTCGAAACCGGCAAACTGACCAAATCCACATCTGCCTACGAACATCCGCAGCCCCATGCTTGCTTCATCCAGTCGGTGAAGGACGACCTCGTGAACGAGGGCGGGATCATGGATCTGTGGACCCGCGAAGCGCGGCTCTTCAAGTATGGCTCCGGGACCGGCACGAACTTCTCCTCTGTTCGGGCCGCGAACGAGGGCCTGGGCGGCGGCGGCAAATCCTCCGGTCTCATGTCATTCCTGAAAATCGGGGACCGGGCCGCCGGCGCCATCAAGTCGGGTGGCACCACCCGCCGCGCCGCGAAAATGGTGATCTGCGACATGGATCACCCCGACATCGAGGAATTCATCAACTGGAAGGTGGTCGAGGAGCAGAAGGTTGCCTCACTCGTCGCCGGTTCCAAGATGCATGAAGAGAAGCTGAACGGCATCTTCAGCGCGATCCGTGGCTGGGACGGCCGCGAGAAGGACGCGTTCGATCCGAAGATCAACCCGGGCCTGAAGGCGGCGATCCGGTCCGCCAAGAAGGTCTCCATCCCAGAGACATACATCAAGCGCATCCTGCAATATGCGGAGCAGGGCTTCGACTCGATCGAGTTCCCGACCTACGACACCGACTGGGACTCGGATGCCTATCTGACTGTCTCCGGGCAGAATTCCAACAATTCGGTGCGCGTGACCGATGCCTTCCTGCAGGCGGTGCGCGACGATGCCGACTGGGAGCTGATCCGCCGCACCGACGGCAAGGTCGCCAAGACGGTGAAAGCCCGTGAATTGTGGGAGCAGGTCGGCCATGCGGCCTGGGCCTGTGCCGATCCGGGCATCCAGTTCCACGACACGATCAATGCGTGGCACACCTGCCCCGAGGACGGGCAGATCCGCGGCTCGAACCCGTGCTCCGAATATATGTTCCTCGACGACACGGCCTGCAACCTTGCGTCGATGAACCTGCTGACCTTCCTGCATGACGGGCAGTTCGATGCGGAAGGCTATGTCCATGCCACCCGGCTCTGGACCGTCACGCTGGAAATCTCGGTTCTGATGGCGCAGTTCCCGTCGCCCGAGATTGCCGAACTTTCCTACAAATTCCGGACGCTGGGTCTGGGCTATGCCAATATCGGCGGTTTGCTGATGAACATGGGCTATAGCTACGACTCCGCTGAAGGCCGCGCGCTGTGTGGCGCGCTGACCGCGATCATGACGGGTGTCTCCTACGCGACATCCGCCGAAATGGCCGAAGAGCAGGGTCCATTTCCCGGTTATGCGAAAAATGCCGAGCATATGCTGCGTGTCATGCGCAACCACCGGCGCGCGGCCTATGGCGACACCAAGGGCTATGAGGGGCTGGCCGTCAAACCGGTCGCGCTCGACCATGACAATTGCCCCGATGGCCGCCTGATCAATCTGGCGCATGAGGTCTGGGACCGCGCGGTCGAGCTTGGCCAGAAGCACGGCTACCGCAACGCCCAGTCCACCGTTATCGCCCCCACCGGCACGATCGGTCTGGTCATGGATTGCGACACGACCGGGATCGAACCGGACTTCGCACTGGTGAAATTCAAGAAGCTCGCCGGTGGCGGCTATTTCAAGATCATCAATCGGTCCGTGCCGAAGGCGCTGGAAAAGCTGGGTTATTCCTCCTCTCAGGTGGAAGAGATCATCTCCTATGCGGTCGGCCACGGGACGCTCGGCAACGCGCCGGGGATCAACCACACCTCGCTCGCCGGTCACGGGTTCGGACCCGAGGAGATCGAGAAGATCGAGGCGGCCCTGCCGACGGCCTTCGACATCAAGTTCGTCTTCAACCAGTGGACGCTGGGTGAGGCGTTCTGCACCGGCGCGCTCGGCATCCCGGCCGAGAAGCTGAACGATCCGAATTTCGACCTGCTGCGGCATCTGGGCTTTACCCGCGCGCAGATCGAAGGGGCCAACGCCCATGTCTGCGGAACGATGACGCTCGAAGGGGCACCGCATCTGAAGGACGAGCATCTGCCCGTCTTCGACTGCGCCAATCCTTGCGGCAAGATCGGCAAGCGCTTCCTGAGCGTGGAGAGCCACATCCACATGATGGCGGCGGCGCAGAGCTTCATCTCGGGCGCGATCTCCAAGACGATCAACATGCCCAACGATGCGGACATCACCGACTGCATGGAGGCCTATGACCTCTCCTGGTCGCTCGGCGTGAAAGCCAACGCGCTCTACCGAGACGGGTCCAAGCTCTCGCAGCCGCTTTCCGCGGCGCTGATCGAGGAGGAGGACGAGGATCTCGAAGAGGCACTGGCCGACGCCGCTGCCGGCGCCAAGGCGCAGATCCTGGCCGAGAAGATCGTCGAGAAGATCGTCATCAAGGAGATCGTCAACCGCAAGCGCGACAAGCTGCCGGAGCGCCGCAAGGGCTATACGCAGAAGGCGATCGTCGGCGGCCACAAGGTCTATCTTCGGACCGGCGAGTATGAGGACGGCAAGCTCGGCGAGATCTTCATCGACATGCACAAGGAAGGCGCTGCCTTCCGCGCGATGATGAACAATTTCGCCATCGCGGTGTCCGTGGGCCTGCAATATGGCGTGCCGCTCGAGGAGTTTGTCGAGGCCTTCACCTTCACCCGGTTCGAACCGGCCGGCATGGTGCAGGGCAATGACAGCATCAAGAATGCGACCTCGATCCTCGACTATATCTTCCGCGAACTGGCGGTGAGCTATCTCGACCGGACCGACCTGGCGCATGTGAAGCCCACGGGCGACTCCTTCGACGCGATCGGCAAGGGCGTGGACGAAGGCCAGAGCAACGTGGCGGACGTGGATAGTGACGTGGCGCAGACCTCGATCGAGATGATCAAGCAGGTCTCCTCCACCGGATACTTGCGCAAGCGCCTGCCGCAGGAGCTTGTGGTGCTGAGCGGCGGCAACAGCCCGCTGGCGAGCGCTGCGGCTGTGACCGCGGGCCATGTCGTGGAAACCGTCGGGGCCAGCACCACCATCGCGGAGACCGTCGCCGCGGTCGGCAGCGCGGTGATGGACGAGCGGACCAAGGCGAAGATGCAGGGCTACGAGGGCGACCCGTGCGACGAGTGCGGCAACTTCACGCTGGTGCGCAACGGCACCTGCATGAAGTGCAACACCTGCGGCGGCACGTCGGGATGTAGCTGATTTAGGGATCGGGATGCCGGCTGCCTTGGCCGGCGTCCCACAGCGTTCAGGCCGCAGGCAATAAACCGAGCAGCAATACCGAGCCTGAAATGCGAAACTGGGGATGGGTGACCATCCCCTCTTTTTTTGTCTGAACGGTGGCCGCCGTCAGGTGCCGCGGCTGATTGCGGCGACACCGGTGCGGGCCACGTCGATCAGCCCCAGCGGACGCATCAGATCGATGAACGCGTCGATCTTCTCCGGCGCGCCGGTCAGCTGGAAGACGAAGCTTTCCAGCGTGCTGTCCACGACAGAGGCGCGGAACACGTCGGAGATGCGCAGCGCCTCGACCCGCTTGTCGCCCGTGCCCTGCACCTTGACCAGCGCCAGTTCGCGCTCGACGGAGGCGCCCTCGACCGTCAGGTCGTGCACGTCATGCACCGGCACCATCCGGCCAAGCTGGGCCTTGATCTGTTCGATGACGGCGGGCGTGCCGGTGGTGACCACGGTGATCCGCGAGCGGTGGCCGCTATGGTCGGTCTCGGCGACGGTCAGGCTGTCGATATTGTAGCCGCGCCCCGAGAAAAGCCCGATCACACGGGCCAGAACGCCGCTTTCATTGTCGACCAATATGGCGAGCGTGTGCGTTTCCTGCCGGTCGTCGAGCGGGTTCTTCAGGTCATAGGCGCTCTTGCGCGAGGCCCCTTTTTTCAGCGAGAGGGCATTCATCTGTCTGTCTCCTGTTGGGCCGGAGCCCGTTCGGGCCGGTCCGGTTCCTGGCGCTCCGGCAGACGCAGGCTTTCGCCCGCGCCGAGGACCGGCGTCGCGATTGGATAGTCCAGACCGGCGCTGCGGTCCAGAAGGTCGAAAAGCGGTGCGAACTCCGCCCCGAAGGCCTGGGCCTCCAATGGTGCCATGTCAGTGCGCCAGCGGTCCTGTCGGCCGCGGTTGAACTGGATGAACCGCGTGTCGAGCACCTGCGCGACGGTGGCGTCGGCCTCGGCGTCGGTCATGGGCAGGCCAAGCTGCGCGAACGCGCCCTGCAGCACTGCTGTGCTGTGCCCGACGAGCCGACCGAAGGGCAGGGGCACCATGCCCGGCAGAGCCAGCCAGCCCGTCAGGCTGTCGCACTGGTTGCGGATGCCGTTGCGCGCGGCGTCAAGGTCCGTGATCTCGGAAAAGGCCGGCCGGCCGTCGCGCTGCGCGCGCGCCCCGTGATCCATCATCGAGAGCGCCATGTCGCGCGGGTCGCGGATCGCCGCATGCCCGACCGCGCGGCCCTGCCGCAGGAGCGCCGCCAGCGGCGGGTCGGGGCGGGTGTGGGTTTTCACCGCAACCGGCCCGCCACGCCGCGCAGCCTCGGCGGCCAGTGCCGCGACCTCGTCGTCCGAGACATGGCTGATGAAGTTGATCTTCGACCCTTGGGCGCCGCAGCCCGCAGGCAGCGGCGACTGGTCGATGCCGGCGCGCTCCAGTCCGGTGCGCACCAGCTCGAAGGCAAAGGTCGAGCCGCATTTGGTCATGCCATAGCTGATATAGACCAGCGGTTGCATCCCGAAGCGGCCCCGAACCCCGATCAGACGAGAACGGCGCCGCCGCTGTCGATCGCATCCGCGGTGGAGGCGTCGCCAAGCAGCATTTCGTTATGCGCCTTGCCCGACGGAATCATCGGGAAACAGTTCTCGTGCTTTTCAACGAGGCAGTCGAAGAGCACCGGCCCGTCATGGTTCAGCATCTCCATGATGGCATCGTCGAGATCGGCCGGATCGGAACAGAGGATGCCCTTCGCGCCAAAGGCCTCGGCCAGTTTCACGAAATCGGGCAGGGCTTCGGACCAGCTTTGCGAATAGCGCTCGCCATGCAGGAGTTCTTGCCACTGGCGGACCATGCCGAGGCGTTCATTGTTCAGGATGAATTGTTTGACCGGCAGGCGATACTGCGCGGCGGTGCCCATTTCCTGCATGTTCATCAGCCAGGAGGCCTCGCCCGCCACGTTGATGACCAGCGCGTCCGGGTGGGCGATCTGCACGCCGATCGAGGCCGGCAGCCCGTAGCCCATCGTGCCGAGCCCGCCCGATGTCATCCAGCGGTGCGGATCCTCGAAGCCCAGGAACTGCGCGGCCCACATCTGGTGCTGGCCGACCTCGGTCGTGACATAGCGGTCGCGACCCTTGGTCAGGGCTTCGAGCCGTTCCAGCGCATATTGCGGTTTGATGGTTTCGGTCGAGTTCGTGTAGTTGAGCGACTTGACCGCCTTCCAGCTTTCGATCTGGGTCCACCAGGCCTTGACGCCCTCCGACGCCGTCTTGCGGCCGCGCTTGACCCACAAGTCATACATGGCCTGCAGCACCGCGCCGACATCGCCGATGATCGGGATGTTCACATGGATGTTCTTGTTGATCGAGCTGGGGTCGATATCGACATGGACCTTGACCGAGCCTGGGCTGAACGCGTCGGTGCGCCCGGTGATCCGGTCGTCGAACCGCGCTCCGATGCAGAGCATCAGGTCGCAGTCATGCATGGCCCAGTTGGCCTCGTAGGTGCCGTGCATCCCCAGCATCCCGAGCCAGGCCTCGCCCGATGCCGGATAGGCGCCGAGCCCCATCAGCGTGGAAGTGATCGGGAAACCGGACTCGCCCACGAAACGGCGCAGGACCGCGCTCGCTTCGGGACCCGAGTTGATGACCCCGCCGCCGGTGTAGAAGATCGGGCGCTCGGCTTCTTCGATCGCCTCGACGGCCGCCAGGATCATGTCCGCGTCGCCTTCGGTCTGCGGGGCATAGTGGCTCACGCGCGCCTCTTTCGGCGGAACATAGGTGCCGGTGGCGAACTGGACGTCCTTGGGAATGTCGATCAGGACCGGGCCGGGGCGCCCGTTGGTCGCGACATGGAAGGCCTGATGGATCGTGTCGGCCAGCATGTCCGTGTCCTTCACCAGCCAGTTATGCTTGGTGCAGGGGCGGGTGATGCCGACAGTGTCGGCTTCCTGGAACGCGTCATTGCCGATCATGAAGGTCGGGACCTGCCCGGTCAGGACGATCATCGGAATACTGTCCATCAACGCGTCGGTCATGCCGGTGACGGCATTGGTCGCGCCGGGGCCGGAGGTGACGAGGACAACCCCGGGCTTGCCGGTCGAGCGGGCATAGCCTTCGGCGGCATGGGTCGCGCCCTGTTCGTGCCGCACGAGGATGTGGCGGATGTCGTTCTGCTTGAAGATCTCGTCATAGATCGGGAGCACGGCGCCGCCCGGATAGCCGAATACGGTGTCGACACCCTGATCCTTCAGGGCCTGGATAACCATTTTGGCGCCGGTCATCTGACGGGTCATCTTCTCTCTCCTCTGGGCTGCGGCCGCGGGGGCCGGTTGCAGCGTCGTTCAGCCATAAAAAAACCCCCGACCGGGGGTGCAGCGCTTGGTCCGATCCGGTGCTCCGGTCAGAACAAGCGCAGTCCAAGAATTACTACAGTCGCGGTCATGGCATTTCCTCTTGCGTCCGCTTTTCTTAGGCAGGCCGTGCCGGAAGGTCAACCGGTCAAATTGCAGAAAGTTGCGAAAATCGGCCCGATTGTGGTTTTTCCTTTCGCGGGAAGGGGTCAGCTTTGCAGGACGCCATGCTCCAGCGCATAGCGCGTCAGGCCCGCGGTGGATGCGATGCCGAGCTTCTGCTTGATGTTCTTGCGGTGGGTCTCGACCGTGCGGACGGAAATGTCGAGCACGCGGGCCACTTCCTTGTTCGACTTGCCCGTGGCCAGTTCCAGCAGCACCGTCTGCTCGCGCGATGTGAGCGGTTCGGCCTTGCCGGCAAGATCGGGTTCGGGCGCGAGGCCGAAATAGAGTTCGCCCCGGTGTACGGCCTCTATCGCGGTGACGATCTCCTCGGTCGGCACGTCCTTCAGAAGATAGCCGCGCGCCCCGTGGCGTTTGGCCGTGGCGATATAGACCGGACTGTCATGCATCGACAGGATCAGCACTCGGGCCTGCGGGTTGTGCTCGATCATGATCTCGGTCGCGGCCAGACCGTTCATGCCGGGCATGTTGATGTCCATGAGCACGATGGCGGGCTGGTGGGCGTCGAACTTGTCGAGCGCCTCCTGACCCGTGGCGGCTGTCGCCACCACACGGATATGGTCATATGTGTCGAGGAAGGCGCGGACGCCTTCGGCCACCAGCGGATGGTCGTCGGCCAGAAGGACGGTGATCGGGTCGGATTGCGGGTCGGTCGTCATCAGGCGGGTTCCTTCTGGGAACGGTCGGTGTCGCTCGCGGCGAGCAGGTGCTTGAGGGGCAGGCGGGCCTCGACCACGGTGCCGGACGGGCCGGAGGTCACGCGCAACGTGCCGTCGAGATGTTCCACCCGTTCCTGCATGTTGCGCAGTCCGAGCCCGCTGCCCGCACGCTGGCGTGCCGCGGGCGGCAATCCGTGGCCATTATCCGCAATCCGGAGCGTCACGCCGCGCCGGTGCCCGTGGATCGACACGGTCACTTCCGTCGCATCGGCATGGCGCTCCACATTGGTCAGTGCCTCCTGCGCCACGCGGAAGAGCGCGGTCTTGGCATCGGGCTCCAGACGGTTGCGGAACACCACCGTATCGAAATGGGTCGTGATCCCGGTGCGGCTGCCGAATTCGGTGATCAGGTTCTCCAGCGCCGGACCGAGCCCGAGATCGTCAAGAAGGGCGGGGCGCAGGTCGCGGGAGATGCGGCGCACCTCGGCAATGGCGACCTGCAATCCGTCACGGCCTTTGGACAGGTCATCCTCTGCACCCGGCTTGCCGGTTTCCAGCTTGCGGCGGGTCAGTTCCAGCGCATAGCGCACGCCCACGAGGATCTGGCTGATCCCGTCATGCAATTCGCGGGCAACGCGGCTGCGTTCCTCCTCCTGCGTGTCGAAAATCCGCTGGGTGAGCTGCTTCAGCTTGGCATCGGCCAGACGGCGTTCACGGAAATTGAGCGCCAGACCCGACAGGAAAACGAGCAGCAGCGCCGAAATGGTGATGACCGCGATCCAGACAAATGTGATGCGGATGCGTGCCTCGGTGCCGGCGCGGGCCTGTGCCACTTCGGCCAGCACATCGTCGATGAAGATGCCGGTGCCGATCGCCCACCGCCAGTCTTGCAGGCCGATCACGTAGCTGTACATGTCCGCCACCTCTCCGGTGGAGGGTTTGGGCCAGACATAGCGGTGATAGCCGCCGCCCTTGCGGGCCCGGTCGATCAGCGTCTTGACCACGGCGTCGCCATTGCGGTCCGTCACATCGATCCAGTTCTTGCCGATCAGGTAGGTCTGGCGCGGCGAGACAAGATTGTTGCCGTCATAGTCATAGACGAAGAAGAACCCGTCATCGCCGTAGAGCATGGCCGACAGGATCTGGGTGACCCGGGTCTTGGCCTCTTCGTCATCCGGCGCGGCGCGACCGTAGATATGGTTGATCGAGTTCCGCGCCAGCTGCATGTAATTGTTGAGCTCGGACTGTTTCGCCTCGATCAGTTCGCGCTGAAGAACCTCGATTTCCTGATCGGACAGCGCCTTGGCCTGATAGGCAACAAGCGCGGAAATCGCGAGCACCGCCAGCACCAGCGGCACGGCGGCATAGAGGAACACTTTCTGGCCGTAGGTAATGCCGATCCGGTCACGTCGGGCGACAGGGCTTGCCGTGCCGGGTACGGGTGTCTGGCTATGCTGGTTCATTGCGGCCCGTCTTTAGAAGCGCCCGAGTGTGCGCGCAAGCCCCCGGCGGGTCAAGCAGGGCTGGCCGAACCGGGCATGGCCGGTTCAACCCAAAGGGGCATTCGCGGTCCCCTGCGGGGTGTTTGTCGGCCGATCCGGGCAAATTCGAGGACAATCTACGGGTTTCTACGGATATTCATGGCAAATTCGTGACGCTAGGGTTCCGACATTATCGATCCGCCTGTCGAATCCGGCGGGCACTTATGGGAGGACTACTATGGATCGCCGTTCTTTTCTGAGAACATCCGCGCTCGGCGGGACCGCCGCTGCCGCATCGACGCTGGCCGCACCGGCCTACGCACAGGGCAACCGCAAGCTGACGATGGTCACGTCCTGGGGCCGTGGCCTCGCCGGCGTGTTCGACGCAGCCCAGTATTGCGCCGACAAGATCAACGCACTGTCCGACGGGACGCTGGAAATCGAAATCAAGGCAGCTGGTGAACTCGTCGGCGCGTTCGAAGTGTTCGACGCCGTGTCCTCCGGTCAGGCCGACATGTATCACGCGGCCGACTATTACTTCATCAACCAGCATCCGGGCTATGCGTTCTTCACCTCCGTGCCGTTCGGCATGACCGCGCAGGAACTGATGAACTGGTACTACTATGCCGGCGGTCAGGAACTGCATGATGAGCTGGGCGAGGTGTTCAACCTCAAATCCTTCATCGCGGGCAACACCGGCGCTCAGGCCGGCGGCTGGTTCCGTCAGGAAATCAAGGGTCCGGAAGATTTCAACGGCCTGAAATTCCGCATGCCGGGCCTTGGCGGCCAGGTGCTGGGCGAGCTGGGCGCATCGGTCCAGAACCTGCCGGGCGCGGAAGTGTACCAGGCGCTGGCGTCTGGCGCGATCGACGGCACCGAGTGGATCGGTCCGTGGGCCGACGAGAAAGCCGGTTTCCAGGAAATCACCAAGACCTACTACACCGCCGGCATGCACGAGCCGGGTGCCGGTCTGTCGCTCGCGACCAACCGCGAAGTGTTCGACAGCCTGTCGCCTGCGCATCAGGGCATCATCGAGGAAGTCGCCAAGGCGGCCCACTCCGACAACCTGGCGCTGTTCCTGGCCAACAATGGTGCGGCGCTCGAGCGTCTGCAGTCCGGCGGCGTGAACGTGCTCGAATTCCCCGACACCGTGTGGGATGCATTCGGCACCGCAGCAGCCACCGTGAACGAGCAGTACATGGGTGACGAGCTCTACGCGAAAATCCACGCCTCCTATCAGGACTCGATGAAGAAGTCCTCGGCCTGGATCCAGAAATCGTCCGGCGTCTACACGGCGCAGCGCGACCGCGTTCTGGGCTGATCGCCCGAACCTGTCTGACGATCCACCGGCGTCCGCATCCGCGGGCGCCGGTTTCGCAGACCCTCAAAGACGATACGACAGTGCGAGGGAGCCCGGGCAATGCTTGATGGCGTCATCTGGTTTTTCACCAATCTTCTCATGGGCTTTGTGAATTTCTTCAAAGCCATACTCAACCCGATGGCCTGGCTTGACTGGTCCGACAAGGAAGCGCTGGGGCGCTTCATCTACTATGGCGGCTCGGTCGAGTTCTTCTTCGTCGTGGTCGATCTGGTGATTGTCCTCACCATCGCCGGACTTCTGTACCGCCCGTTCATGTGGGGCATGGTGCGGGTGATGGAGGGCTTCTCCAACAGCATCGGCCGCTTCTTCGCGTGGGCCGGTCTGTTCATGGTCCTGCAGCAGATCATCATCGTGTTCCTGCAGCGGATCTTCCGCGTGGCCGACATCACGGTTGGGCCTTTCGGATATGTCTTCACCCGCGACCTGAGCTGGTATTCAGAGGAACTCAAGCTCTACAACGCGATGATCGTCGCGCTCTGCTGCGCCTACACATTCGTGCAGGGCGGGCATGTGCGGGTCGACCTCTTCTATGCCGGCATGCGCTTCCGCACCAAGCGGCTGGTGGACATGCTGGGCTCGCTTTTCTTCGTGCTGCCGATGATGACCCTCGTCTGGCTCTACGGCTGGTATTTCATGTGGCGCCATCTGGTGACGCCGAAAATCTCCGCCACCGACAAGATCGAAGTGGTGATGCGCAAGACCAAGCTGATGAAATGGAATGTCGAGACGATCGGGTTTTCGCCGAACGGGTTCGACGCCTATTTCCTCTTCAAGGTGCTGCTCGTCGCCTTTGCCGGGATGATGTTCATCCAGGGGCTCGCCTTCTTCTACCGCTCGCTTCTGGAGCGGATCGAGGGTGAGGAGAGCGCCGGCAAATATCTGGATAAAGACAAACTGGATGACGAGATTTCCGAACTCGTCGAATCCATTCACTAAGGATCGGGCAGGACTATGCTTTTTGGATTAGATGGCGTTGAAATCAGCCTGATCATCGTGTTCGCCTGCCTGTTCGGGGCGATCATGTCCGGCTATCCGGTGGCCTTTGCCATCGGTGGCGCGGCGATTGTCTC
Source organism: Oceanomicrobium pacificus (assembly GCF_009833495.1). Taxonomy (GTDB): domain Bacteria; phylum Pseudomonadota; class Alphaproteobacteria; order Rhodobacterales; family Rhodobacteraceae; genus Oceanomicrobium; species Oceanomicrobium pacificus. The sequence continues at coordinate 129,575 of NZ_WUWG01000005.1, forward strand.
CTTCGGGATCATTGCGGCGCTCGACAGTTCCGGCATCCTCGTGAAGGAAGTGATCGACACCGGCTCGGCCGAATATGCCGCCGTGATCGCGGAAGGCGTGCCGCGCTACCAGATTTCCCATTTCAGATACCCCGACCTTCCGATGGTCACCGAGGCCCTGCTGCCGGGCGGTTGGGAAACCGCGATGGACCGCAACCTGTCTTTTATCGTGAACCGGATGAACGAGCGGGTTCTGGCCGGACCGTCGATCGAGACGCTGCTCGCCGTCGCAATGTTCGTGCTGATGGGCATCACGCTGGAGCGGTCGCGGATCGCCAACGACCTGCTGACCACCATGGCGCGGATCTTCGGGCCGCTGCCCGGCGGCCTTGCCGTGTCGGTGGTCGTCGTCGGTGCGTTCCTCGCGGCCTCGACCGGTATCGTCGGCGCAACGGTGGTGACGATGGGGCTCCTGTCCCTGCCGACCATGCTGCGCAACAATTATTCGCCGGAACTGGCGACGGGCGTCATCGCGGCGTCGGGCACGCTGGGGCAGATCATTCCGCCCTCGATCGTCATCGTTCTGCTCGGCACGCTGGCGGGCGACCTCTATGCGACCGCGCAGGAAGAGCGCGCTTCGCTTCTGGGCTGTTCGGACGCGCTCACCTATCTGGGCGAGGCGGCGGTTCTGTCCGTCGGCACGCTCTTCCAGGCGGCGATCATTCCGGGCGTCTTCCTCGCCTTCCTCTACGGGCTCTATGCGTTCGGCTATGCGCTCTTCCGCCCGCAGAACGCGCCGCCGATCCATTTCGATGAGGACGGGCGCGAAGGCACCACGCGGGCGCACAAGCTGACATGGTTCCTCGGCGTTCCGGTGGCGCTCATCGTCATTGCCGTCGGCATGACCAGCGTCAACATTGCCGGCAGCCAGTCGATTGCCGTTTCCTCGATCGCCGAACAGGGGCTGCAGGCCGAACTGCGCACCAATGTCGGCGAGCAGTGCAAGATCGCGATGATCGAGAAGCACGGGCAGGAGAAATGGGACCGCGCCGTGGCCACGCAGGCCGAGATCGACGCGGCGGGCGGTTCGCTCAGCCAGGAAGACCGTGTCCTGTCGGAAGACCAGTTGGCCGAGGCCCGCGCGGCAGCGATCGAGGCCGCAGCCCCGATCTCCACCGGTCTCCTGACCATCGTGACCTTCCTCGCACTGGTGCTGACCACCGCCTACGGTGTTGCACCGCAGGAAGCGCGGCGGCCGCTGATGGTCGGCGGGGCAGGCGTGCTTCTGGCGCTCCTTTTGGACATCGTCCTGATCTCCCCGACGACCAGTTCGGGGGCCATGTTCCTGTTGCAGGCCATTCCCTTCTACCTGATCTATCGCGGGCTGCGTCCGGCGGTGGCACGGCTGGGGCAGAATGACCTGCTGCGCGTCGTCTTCCCGCCGCTGGTGCTGATCGTGGCCGTTCTGGGCTCGATCCTCGGCGGGATCACCAACCCGACGCCGGCCGCCGCACTCGGCGCGGGCGGGGCGATCATGCTGGCGGCCTATCGCAAGCTGCAGGAACAGGAAGGCGCGTCCGGCAAGATCATCCTTCTGGCGAGCTTCGCCATGGTGATCATGCTGCTGATCGGCGTGAATTTCGACCTGCGGGCCAATGTCTCGAATGTCAGTTTCGAGAACTGGGTGGCGATCATCGTGGCACTCGTCTGCTACCATGTTGCCATCGGCGGCCTGCTCTATGCCTGCTGGGTGCTTCTGAAGACCCGCGTGCTGACGCCGGTTGTTCGGGAAACCGCCAAGGTGACCTCGATGGTCTTTGCCATCCTGATCGGGTCGCAGCTTCTGAACCTTGTCGTCATCTCCTTTGGCGGCGAGCATTATATTCAGGAGTTCCTGCGCAGCTTCGATCAGGAATGGGTCGTGTTCCTGATCGTGATGCTGGTGCTCTTCATCCTGGGCTTCGTGCTCGACTTCCTGGAGATCATCTACATCGTCATCCCGATCGTCGGGCCGGTCATCTATGGCGGCACGATGGACCCGAAATGGGTGACGATCATGATCGCCGTGAACCTGCAGACAAGCTTCCTGACGCCGCCCTTCGGCTTCGCGCTCTTCTATTTGCGCGGGGTGGCACCGGCGAGTGTGACGACGGGCCATATCTACCGCGGCGTCATTCCCTTCGTGCTGATCCAGGTGATCGGTCTGGCGATCCTGTGGTTCTTCCCCTCGATCGTGACCATCCTGCCGGATCTGCTCTGAGCAGGGGCTGAAAGGACAAAGGGAAAGGGCCGCAGCAACCGCTGCGGCCCTTTTCATGTTTGGTGCCGATCTGGCGGTCAGATTTCGGTAATGTCCGGGAGTTCGATCGCGGCCACTTCCTGCGCGATCTGTGCATGCAGGTCGGTGCTGCGCGCCGGCGCGGTCCGGTCCTCGGGCGCGAGCATGCGCCAGCCGCCGTCGCGATAGACCTCGAGTGGCGAGAAGCGGGCCTTGTAATCCATCTTGGGCGATCCCTGCACCCAGTAGCCCAGATAGACATATTTGAGCCCGGCCTCGCGGGCGATGCGGATATGGTCGAGGATCATGTAGGTGCCGAGGCTGCGGCGGGTCTCGCTCACATCAAAGAAAGAGTAGACGAGCGACAGTCCGTCCGCGAGCACGTCGGTGAGGCAGGTGGCCATCAGCCGGGTCGTCCCGTCCGCCTGCGGCTGCACATATTCAAGGATGCGGCTGCGCACCGGCGTTTCCTCGACCATGGCGGCAAATTCGTAGATATCCATATCCGCCATGCCGCCATCGGCGTGGCGCGCGTCGAGATAGGAACGGAAGAGGGCGAACTGTTCCTCGGTCGCCCAGGTGTCGCGCGGTTCGCGCAGAAGGTCCGCGTTGCGGTTCATCACCCGCCGCAGGCTGCGGTTGGGGCGGAATGCATCGACCGGGATGCGCGCCGACAGGCAGGCGGAACAGTCGGCGCAGGACGGGCGGTAGAGCACGTTCTGCGACCGGCGGAAACCCTGCCGCGAGAGCACGTCATTGAGCTTGTTGGCATCCGATCCGTGAAGGGCGGTAAAGAGCTTGCGCTCGATCCGCCCCTCCAGATACGGGCACGGCTGCGGGGCCGTGACATAGAATTGCGGCGCCGTCGGCGGCAAGTGACGCATGCGTGTCCCCCAACACAGGTATCAGGCCGACAACGCTAGCAAAGCCCGGGGGCGGCTTGCAATTGCCTATCTGGCCCTCATGCCGGCGAATTGATCGCGGTCGATCCCATGATCATGTCGGGCAGGCCCTGGCGGTAGCGGCTGTTGACCATCAGCACGATGGAGATCAGCTGCAGCACGAAGAAGGCGAAGCAGATGAAGAAGAGCGTCGTGTGCACCACGGCCTGGCCGAAGGTGAATCGGTGGCCGTCACGGTCGCGCAACTCGATGCCGACGAGCCGCATGCCGATGGTCGAGCTTTTCGATCCGATGGTGATGACGCGGTAGATGAAGCTCGTCACCATCCAGATCGCGCCGAGCACGAAAATGCCAAGCCCCAGCGTGAGCACGACAACCACCATCGAGATGGCGAGGATGATGAACAGGTCGAACACCCAGGCGACCAGTCGGCGCGCGGGAACCTTGTCATAGAATTGCGCATCCAGTTCAGGATGCGGCAGGCCGGAGGTGTGGCTGGCATATCCGGTATCGGCGTTCATGGTCCAATCCTTGGGTTGGGTGTGGGCAACCCCTGCCACGGACGGGCAGGGGAGGCAAGTCTCGGTCCTCAGGCCGGGTTCGGTGTGCCGCCGTAGGGCGTGTCCTGCCGCGGTGCATCCGTGCCGGTGCGGCGTTCGTTCATGAACTGGTCGAACTCGGCCTGGTCCTTGGCCTGGCGCAGCCGGTCGAGGAAGCTCGTGAACGCTGTCTGCTCATCCTCGAGCCGCTTCAGCGTTTCCTCGCGGTAGCTGTCAAACGCGTGGTTTCCGGTGCTCGAGAAGCGAGATTTGAAACGGTGTTTTTTGGTGCGTCCGCACATGGGTTTCCTCATGATCATATAGGCAAGAAGGGCAAGGCCGATGGGCCAGAAGACGATGAAGCCGAGCACGGTTGCAGCGATCCAGGCTGCCTTGCCGCGCGCATCGAGCCAGTTTTCAGCATCGCGCAACCAGTTTTGAGCGGAATGCATGGTCGGGTCCTTTCTCATGTAAATGTGTTTCACATTAACATAGATGGGAGATGCGCGGCCGTTTGCAAGCGACGTCGCGTCAAAAAACCGGCTGACAGTGGAAAAACGTGCGGTTCCGCACAATCGTGCGGGCAGGTCGTGGCGGGATGCGGCCCTAGTCCGACGGCAAAAGCCCCAGACCTCTCAGATAGATACCGGTGCCGCTCTCCAGAAGTTGCTCGGCCGAAAAGGGACCGCGATTACCGTCGCCGCCGCGCGCGAACAGTTCCACGACACCATGGGACAGGGCCCAGATATGGTCGGCCACCATGGAGGCTGGCGGGCGGCGGTCCTCGGGAATGTGGCGGGCCATCGTCTCGGCCGCGCGGATCAGCACGGATTTGGCGCGGTTCGCGGCCATGTTGAGCGCCGGCGTGGCGTGCACCGAAATACCGCTTTCGAACATCGCGATATAGTGGCCGGGATTGGACCGCGCGAAACTGAGATAGGCCCGTCCGACACTTTCAAACGCCTGCAGCGAGGATGGCAGCCCGTCCGCATAGGCGGTCTCCAGCACTTCCGCGAACATCTCGTAGCCCTGCCGCGCGACCTCCTCGAGCAGGTCCTCGCGCCCCTTGAAGTGGCGATAGGGCGCCGCCGGGCTGACACCGGCCTGCCGCGCGGCCTCGGCCAGCGTGAAGCCCTGCGGCCCTTTCTCCACGATGAGCGCCAGCGTCGCCTCGATCAGCGCTTCGCGCAGGTTGCCGTGGTGATAGCCGCGCCGCGCGCGGGTTTCGCTGCTCATGGCACTGCGGAGCGGTTGCGGCGGGAGGTGGCAGGTTGCCTCATGCGTTCAGGTCCGCATCCATGAGCGCCGGTCCGCCGGTCAGCGTTGGGTCCGGTCCGATCGATGCATCCGGATCGGCCTTTTCATACGGAACATGGCTGAGAAGCGTGCGCATCACCTCCAGCCGGGCGCGCTTCTTGTCATCCGCGCGGATCACGGTCCACGGCATGCCGGGCCTGTGGGTGCGTTCCAGCATCTCGCGGATCGCGACCGTATAGTCGTCCCAGAGCGACAGACCCTTCACGTCGATGGAGGAGAGTTTCCACTGTTTGAGCGGGTCGGATTCGCGGGCGAGAAAGCGACGCAACTGTTCCGCGCGCCCGACTGTCAGCCAGATTTTCAGGAAGATGATCCCGTCATCGACAAGCGCCCGTTCGAAATCCGGCACCTGGTCGAAGAAGAGCGCCCGCTGTGCATCGGTGGAAAATCCGAAGACCCGTTCGACGACGGCGCGATTGTACCAGGAGCGGTCGAAGAGCGAGAGTTCGCCGGCCGCCGGCAAGTGTTCGACGTAGCGCTGGAAATACCATTGCGTCTGCTGGCGCTCGGTCGGCTTTGGCAGGGCCACAACCCGGGTCCAGCGCGGGTTCATATTCTCCCGCACGCGTTTGATCGCGCCACCCTTGCCGGCCGCGTCGCGCCCCTCGAAAAGGACCACAACTCGCTGGCCGCTGTCGCGCAGCCAGTTCTGCATCTTGGCCAGTTCGACCTGCAGCGCGTCATACTGGTCGTTATAGTCGCTCTTGGGCAACTCTTCCGCATAGGGATAGTCAGGCCCGAGGATCGGATCGCCGCCCGACGCATCGATCGCTTCGCGCACCGCTTTCGGCGCCTCTTTTTCATAGTAGCGGCTGATGGCCCCGTCGAAGGGGAGGTCCTGGCTCATATCTTCGCTCCTGCTCCGCCCGTCAGTATGAAGAGCGCCTGTCCGGGGTGCAACCGGGCAGGCGGTCAGGCGGTTCCCTGCGCGACCCGGTCGATGGCGGCAAGGAGCGCGGGTGTTGCCACATGATGGGGCATGTGGCCGACCCCGTCGAGGCGCACGAGGTTGGATCCGTCGACGGCCTTGGCCAGCGGTTCGGAATGGACCTTGAGCGGCACGGTCGTGTCGGCGGTTCCGTGCAGGATTTCCACCGGCATCCGGAGCGTGGCGTAGCGCGGCGCCATGGTCCGCAAATAGCCCTTCAGATTGCCCACATCGGCGGCGTTGGCGCGGATCGTGTCAGGCTGGAGCGCGATCGGCGGGCCGACATGGTCGATATAGCCCACGGGCACCGGCTGCGGCGCGAAAATCCGTGCAACCGTCCGCTCCACGAAGGACTCGGTTGCGAAGCTGCCGAGCGCGCGGGCGACCGCCGGACCGGTTACGGGCGAGCCCGCCAGCCCATAAAGAAACCCGACGCCGCCCTCCCACGGGTGGCTGGCCGCGCCAAGGAGCACCAGCCCGTCGACGCTTTCGGGCGCATCGAGCGCCCAGGCAAGCGCCACTGCGCCGCCATAGCTGTGCCCGACGATGATGGCCTTCTCGATGCCGAGCCCGCGCGCGGCCTCGCGCATCAGCCGGGCCTGTTCGGACGGGTCGTCACCGCGGGTCGCGGGGCGCGAACTGAAGCCGAGCCCGGGTCGGTCGAAGGCCAGCACGCGGCGGGTCCGGGCGATCTCGGCATAGGGGCGATAGGTCCAGTCGCGAAGATTGCCGCTCGCGCCGTGGATCAGGATCACCGCACGGCCCTGGCCGGCCATTTCGTAATGCAGCCGCGTCCCGTCGCGGGTGATGAAATCGCCGGTGGGCGGATAGTTAACGATCTGATCCTTCACACCGTCCTCCGGCGCGCACCCGGCGAGGGCCGCGAGCGACAGGCCGCCCGCGCCCTGCAACAGGCGGCGGCGCGAGACGCGACGCGCGTCAATCCGTGGACCCGATCCGGTCGAGCTCATATGGCGTTGTCTGGTATATCTCATTGATCCAGTTGCCATATAAAAGGTGCGCGTGGCTGCGCCAGCGGTTCTCCGGATTTCGTGAAGGGTCGTCAGACGGGTAGTAGTTGCGCGGCACCTCGATCGGGGCGCCGGTCGACACGTCCCGGTCATATTCTTCCTTCAGCGTCTGGCTGTCATATTCCAGATGGTTGAAGATATAGAGCGCGCGGTGTGCGGGGTCTTCCACCAGACAGGGGCCGACCTCGGAACTGTCCATCAGGATTTTCAGGTCTGCGTGGGCACGCACATCTTCGGCGCGGATCTCGGTCCAGCGGCTGACGGGCACCACGAAATCGTCGGAGAAGCCGCGCAGATAGGGCGAGGCCGGGTCGAGATTCTTGTGCCGGTAGCAGCCGAAGGCCTTTTCCTTCAGCATGTGCTTCGGCACGCCGTGGAAATGGTTGATGAGCGCCATGCCGCCCCAGCAGACGCCGAAGGTCGAATGGACATTGGTCTGGGTCCAGTCCATCACTTCGCGCATCTCGTCCCAGTAGGACACCTCTTCGAAGGGCAGATGCTCGATCGGTGCACCTGTGACGATCAGCCCGTCGAACTTCTCCTGCTTGGCCTCCTGGAAGGGTTTGTAGAAGGCTTCCATATGTTCAGACGAGGTGTTGCGCGTCTGGTGCTCGGTCATCCGGATAAGCGTCAGTTCGATCTGCAGCGGCGTGGCACCGATCAGGCGGGCGAACTGGGTCTCCGTCTGGACCTTTTTCGGCATCAGGTTCAACAGCCCGATCCGCAAGGGACGGATATCCTGCCGCTCGGCCGTCCGGTCCGACATGACCATGACGCCCTCTCGGGTGAGCACGTCGTGGGCAGGCAGGTCGGAGGGGATCTTGATCGGCATGGGTTTCCCGTTCGCTATGGGTGAGGTCCGAAGATGTAGGCCGCGCAACCGGTCAGGGCAAGGGGCGGGTCAGCGCCGGTCGATGGCCTGTCCGACGAGCGCGTCGAAATCCGCCGCATCGCGGAGCGCCGCGACCTCCTCGGCCTCCACCGTCACGCCCCAGCGTTCGGCAATGGCCGCGTAGCGCGGCAGGCGGTGCGCGATCAGCTTCTCGAACCCCCAGGCCGCGAAATCGTCCGGGTCCACGTCGGCTTCCGCGCAGTCATGCGTTGCCAGATAGTCGTCCCAGCAGTCGCGCAGGAAGGGTTCGGGATAGTACATGGGCTTCGGCGCCCGCTTGAACCGCGCCACCAGTTCCGACCGCTGGGCCTCCGTCCCGCGGATCCAGACCGGCAGCGTTTCGCGCGACAGTACCGTCAGCACCGGATCGTCCGCATTCTCGGGGTCCACCACCTCGCAGATCGAGCCCGACGTGTCGGACACGAAATGCGCGTAGCCGTAAATGTCCCGCGCCTTGGTGATGAAATGCGATGTGTCCATCAGCGCCGCCTGTTCGGCCAGACGGTGCTGGCGCTGGCGGCGCAGATATTCCTCGAACGGGATGCCGCCCTTGTCGGGGTCGCCCGGCTTGCCGAGATAGGTGGAAAGCGGGGCGAGGTTCTGGAAGCTGATATTGGAGGCGATGTAGATCGAGTCGGACAGGAGAAGCTCGCGCAGGAAGGGCGTGCGCATCGCCTCCCGCTTGAAATTGTCGACGATATGCTCGCCCATGTAGCGGGTGCCGATCCGGTAATCGACGGAATAGTGGAACCAGTCGCCGCCGGCGCGCAGCATGTTCGACAGGTGGGTCTTGCCAAGACCCGACATGCCGAAGAGCGACACGCGTTTCTGGTCGGCGCGCTGCCAGTCGGCGGCGGAGGAATAGATCATCTTGGGCGGCCCTGTCCTGCGAATATGCCCCTTGCCTAGCGGTGCGGCGGGGCGCGTTCAAACGGAAATCGGGCCCTTAAACGCGAAACAGCCCCGCCTGTGGCGGGGCTGCTCCTGAACTCTGGTCGGGTGTTGCGGCCTCAGTTGAGGTCGAAGGAGACCCGGATCCCTGCGCCGATGGCGTAGTTGTCCTTGTAGTTCATCACCTCGGTGCCGGACACGGCGCCGGTTGCATCGCCGAGCCAGGAATAGTTCAGGCCGGCCGAGATGCGGGTGTTGTTGGCCATCGTGTAGGTGCCGCCGATGCCGAGCGAGGTGCGCCCGTCGGTGCCGCCAAGCGTCGACACGGTGCCGCCGTTGCCCTTCTCGTAGCTGGCCTGGACGGCGCCAGAGAATTCTTCGGTGAACTTGTAGCCGAGGCCGAGATTGTAGGTGAACGTGTCGTCGTCATAGGAGACGAGGGCCGAGCCGAGGTTCGGCGGCGTCACGTCGAAATCGGACCAGTTGACCCAGCGGATCGAGCCGAAGAGCAGCGTGTTGGCAGCAACACCGGTCTGGAAGTCGAGGTTCACCGACTGCGGGGTCTCGATGGTGGCGTCGCCTTCAAGCGCGATCGGGGCCAGACCGGTTTCGGTCGTGCTCGTGTCATGCTTGATCTTCGAGAAGTAGGTCAGCGAGACGCGGGCTGCGATGTCCGGGCGTTCCCATGCGGCACCGATCAGGTAGCCGAAGGCCCAGTCCTTGTCGAACTTGGCGTTGTAGCCGTTCGGGAACGGGTAGACCGCGCCGTTCAGGGTCACGTCGGCCTCGACGCTCTGGGCGCGCAGACCGGCATAGCCCGAGAAGCCGCCGTCGAAATTGTACTGCAGGATACCGGTCAGGTTCTGCGAGAACGCGTCGGCCTGCTGGCCGCCGAGCAGGATCGAACCGTCGGTCGCGTAATCGACCTCGGCGCCGTAATCCTTGTCGTAGAGCAGGGCGTAGGACAGGCGGTCGTTGATGTCGTCCTTGAAGGCCAGGCTCGGCGCCCAGTAGGACTTGGCGATGTTGCCGCTGTCGGATTCAAGCGGGTTCAGCGTGGCGATGTCGGTGCCGCTGACATTCGGGCTGACATAGGTCAGGCCAAAGCCGAGATAACGGCCTTCCTCGAAGAGCGCGTTGATCGACTGGCCGGAACGGTCGAGGCCGCCGGCAAAAGCGGACGTGGCAGTGGCGGCGACGATCGCAGTGGTCGCGGCCAAGGTAATCTTGGACATAATTTTCCTCCAAACACGACCCGGCTGTCACCGCCGGGTTCGGACATGGGGGAAGGATTACCGAGTGAAAGTGGCGAAAATCTATCCTGACGCTACGGAAATGTGGAATTTACGTAACGTCATTGTGGCAGGCATGTTGCACTTGGCGCCTGCGGCACAGGGTGCGGGCGGAAATCAGCCGATCCCCGCCCGCGCAAGGGTCACTTTTTCATCGCGTCGAGCGAAACCTGCAGGATCGATTCGGCCTCGGCCTTGTCGCCCCAGCCGATCACCTTCACCCATTTGCCGTCTTCGAGATCCTTGTAATGCTCGAAGAAGTGCTGGATGCGGTCGCGGGTCTTCTGCGGCACATCGTTCAGGTCCTGGATGCCGGCCTGGAACGGGTCGACCTTCTCGACCGGCACGGCGATCAGCTTGTCGTCCATGCCGCCGTCATCTTCCATCTTCAGCACGCCGACGGGGCGGCAGCGGATGACGGAGCCGGGCTGGAGCGCGAAATCCATCAGCACCAGCACGTCGGTCGGGTCGCCGTCGGCATGGAGCGTGTTGGGGACGAACCCGTAGTTGCACGGGTAGAACATCGGAGTGTTCACGACACGGTCGACGAAGACCGCGCCCGACTCCTTGTCGATCTCGTATTTGACCGGGGCGCCGCCGCCGGCACCGCCGGGGATTTCGATGACGACATTGATGTCTTTGGGCGGGTTCGAGCCCGCGGGGATCTTGTCGATATTCATGTCTCGCTCACTCCTGCAAAGGCGGTTCGCGCAGCGGTTAGCATGATTGCAGGAGCCGCAAAAGGCCCTATTGCGGGACCTTTTGCCGCCGCCGCTCGGACCGCAGGCTGACAAGGTTTCCCGCGAAGATGAAGCCCGCGCCGATGAAGACCGCGGCCATGAGCGGCTCGCTGTAGATCACCGCGCCGATGATGGCGATGACCGGCAGGCGGGCAAATTCCATCGGGGCGACCAGCGTCACCGGTGCGCAATGGAGCGCCGAGGTCAGGCAGTAGTGGGCCGACAGTCCGCTGATCGCGACGATCACGATCCACGGCGCCACCGCGAGCGAGGGCCATGGAATGCCGCCGGGCAGCGACAGGGCCAGCCCGAAGAGCGTCTGGTAGAAGGTCATCCAGAACAGCACGCAGATCACGCTATCGGTGCGCGACAGTTTCTTCGTCGTGATCGAGTTCATCGCAAATCCGAGTGCGGCGCCGAGACCGGCCAACTGTCCCCAGGACAGGCCGCCCGCATCGGGCCGCGCGATGATGAGGATGCCGATAAAGCCGAGCAGGGCCGCCGTGAGCCGTGCTGCGGTCAGCCGTTCCCCGAGCAGGAACGGGGCCAGAAGCGCGACCCAGATCGGGTTGGTGAATTCGAGCGCGACAAGCTGGCTCAGCGGGATCACGGTGATCCCCCAGAACCAGAGGTTCTGCGCGGTGAAGTGGAAGATGTTGCGCACGATATGGAGCGGCATGCGCGCCGTGCGCACCTGCGCCAGTCCACGGCGGCTCCGCGCGCCGATGGCGATCACGATCCCGAAGCCGATGATCGAACGGTAGAACATCAGCTCGAACGTGTTCATCTCGATAGAGATTTCGCGCCCCGCGACGGTCATGGCCGAGAAGGAGGCAATGGCGCCGACCATCCAGAGGGCGGCGCGCAGCGGCTGCTGGTCGGGCTGGGTCATGCGGCGTCGCGCCGCCTGCAAATGTCGGTCACAGCATCTGGACCGTTTCCTTGCCATCGCCGGCGGCGATGGTTGCGATCAGGTCGCAGACAAGGCCGAAGAGCGCGCAGGCCGCGACGAACCACCAGGGCGAATTGAACAGGTGGAACCCCTGGAAATAGCTCTGGAGCAGGGCGGCCATGTCGCCATAGGCGAGCATCACGGCCACGAGGCCGAGCCAGCCCGCGATCCACGGGCCGCGCAGCCACCATGTGAACCGCCGGTTGAGCACCGGCAGCCAGTCGATCACACCGAACGCGCCGACCATGGCGCCAAGTGTCACCCACCAGAGCAGATAGCCCAGCAGATCGAAGATGCCCGCCTGCGGCATGGCCGTCAGCATGATCGCCCAGCCGATCCCGACCACGAGGCCGAAGATCTTGGCAACGGTGATGCGCAGCATCAGGGAAGGTTTCTTGAACATGGGTCACCTGCATTCGGGGCCGTGGATTCGCCGCCAGACTAAAGTGCGGGGCAGGTCGCGTCGACCGGCTTGGCCGGTCGGCCCGCGCTTACTCCCACTCGATGGTGCCCGGCGGTTTGGAGGTGATGTCATAGGTCACGCGGTTGATCCCCGGCACTTCGTTGATGATCCGGGTTGCGGTTTCGCCAAGAAACTCGTGGCTGAACGGGTAATAGTCGGCCGTCATGCCGTCGACGCTGGTGACCGCGCGCAGGGCGCAGGCGAAATCGTAGGTCCGGCCGTCGCCCATCACGCCCACGGTGCGGACGGGCAGGATCGCGACGAAGGCCTGCCAGATCTCGTCATAAAGGCCGTGGCGGCGGATCTGGTCGATATAGACCGCGTCGGCACGGCGCAGGATGTCGAGTTTCTCGCGCGTGATCTCGCCGGGGCAGCGGATCGCAAGGCCCGGTCCGGGGAACGGGTGGCGGCCGATGAAGCTGGCCGGCAGGCCCAGTTCGCGGCCAAGGGCGCGGACCTCGTCCTTGAACAGTTCGCGCAGCGGCTCGACCAGTTTCAGGCCCATCTTTTCCGGCAGGCCGCCGACATTGTGGTGGCTCTTGATCGTGACCGACGGACCGCCCGAAAAGCTCACGCTTTCGATCACATCGGGATAGAGCGTGCCCTGGGCGAGGAATTTTGCGCCACCCACATCGGCCGCATGTTTCTGAAACACGTCGATGAAGAGCTTGCCGATGGTCTTGCGCTTCACCTCCGGGTCGGACACGCCCTCGAGCGCGCCGAGGAACAGGTCCTGCTCGTCGGCATGGATGAGCTGCATGTTGTAATGGTCACGGAACATGGTCACGACCTCTTCGGCCTCGCCTTGCCGCAGCAGGCCGTGATCGACGAACACGCAGGTCAGCTGGTCGCCGATCGCCTCATGGATCAGGACGGCGGCCACCGAGCTGTCGACACCGCCGGACAGGCCGCAGATCACCTTGGCATCGCCCACCTGTGCGCGGATCGCCTCGATCGCCTGTTCACGATAGGCGCCCATTGTCCAGTCGCCGGTAAAGCCCGCTTCGCGCACGAAGTTGGCATAAAGCTGACGGCCGTTCGGCGTGTGGTGCACTTCGGGGTGGAACTGCACGGCATAGAAGCGCCGTTCCGGGTCTGCCGTGATGGCAAAGGGCGCGTTGGGCGAGGTGCCGTAGACCTCGAACCCCGGAGCGATGCGGCTGACATGGTCGCCGTGGCTCATCCAGACCTGCTCGCGGTCGGCGTCGCTCTCGAACCAGCCGTCCAGAAGCGGCAGCCTATGCGCGGTGGGCACCACATAGGCGCGCCCGAACTCGGCCGTGCCGTGGCCGCGTTCCACAAGGCCGCCCAGCTGGGTCATCATCACCTGCTGGCCGTAGCAGATGCCCAGCACCGGAATACCCATCTCGAACAGCGATTGCGGCGCCCGCGGGCTGCCCTCGTCGATGACGCTGGCCGGACCGCCGGACAGGATGACAGCCTTGGGGGAAAATTCCTCCAGAAATGCCGTGTCCACCTTCTGGAACGGGTGGATTTCGCAATAGACATTCAACTCGCGCAGGCGGCGGGCGATCAGCTGCGTCACCTGGCTGCCGAAGTCGATGATCAGAAGGCGGTCATGGGATGTCTGTGTCATGTCCTGCCATTAGTGAATTGACCTGCCGCGCGCAAGTCCCGGCAGGTTTCAAAGGCGCCGGACAGGGTGACGTGGGCGCCGCACGGGTCCCGATGGCAGCGCATGTCGCTTTTGGGCCGAAAGTGACGGTTTCGTTCTGCGGCATACGGTTGCGCTTGGGCTATCTCGGAAAGGGAGAAGCCGCCCTGTCCGTGCGGCGCAGTCAGGAGATCGGCAGATGGCAGAGGCCGGAACGCGGCGCCGCGGGCGCGGAGGGGGCGGGGCGGCCCGCCGGGCGGAACGCAGCGGCATGAAGTTCGAGGCGGCGCGCTATATCAGCCGCAACATACCGGACTTCGATATCCTGAATGCGGAGGCGCTCGAGATCATCGAGGCCAATGCCGAGACCCTGCTGGAGGAGATCGGCGTCAATTTCGTCGACAATCCGGCCGCGCTGGACCGCTGGCGGGAGGCCGGCGCCGATGTGCAGGGCGAGCGGGTGCATATTCCCAAGGGGCTGGCGCGAAAGCTCTGCGCGACCGCGCCCGCACAGTTCACGCAGACCGCCCGCAATCCCGACCGGTCGGTGGAGATCGGTGGCCGCAATCTGGTGCTCGCGCCGGTCTACGGCCCGCCTTTCGTGCGCGACCTGTCGGGTGAGCGCCGCTATGCAACGATCGAGGATTTCCGCACCTTCGTGAAGCTCGGCTACATGTCGAAATGGGTGCATCATTCGGGCGGCACGCTCTGCGAGCCGACGGACGTGGCGGTCAACAAGCGCCATCTCGACATGCTGCTTGCGCATATGACGCTGAGCGACAAGCCCTTCATGGGCTCTGTCACCGACCCGTCGCGGGCGCAGGACAGCGTCGAGATGTGCAAGATCCTGTTCGGTGCCGACCGGCTGGACGACACGACTGTGATGACCTCGCTCATCAACATCAACTCGCCGCTCACTTTCGACGGGATCATGATGGGCGCGCTGGAGGTCTATGCGCGGCAGAATCAGGCCTGCATCATCTCGCCCTTCATCGTCGGCGGGGCCATGGCGCCGGTCTCGGTGGCCGGCACGCTGACCCAGGTTCTGGCCGAAGTGCTGGCGGGCGTGGCCTACAGCCAGCTAGTGAAGCCGGGCGCACCGGCGATTTTCGGCGCGTTTGTCACTTCGATCGACATGAACTCCGGCGCGCCGACCTTCGGCACGCCCGAGGCAAGCCAGATACTCTACGGGGCCGGTCAGCTGGCGCGTCGTCTGGGCCTGCCGTTCCGTTCGGGCGGGGGCCTGTGCGGCTCCAAGCTGCCGGACGCGCAGGCGGCATACGAGACCGCCAACACGCTGAACGCCGCGCTGCTCGGCGGGGTGAATTTCATGCTCCATGCCTGCGGCTGGCTCGAAGGCGGGCTTGTGTCCAGCTTCGAGAAATTCGTGCTCGATGCCGACCAGCTTGGCGTGTTGCACACGCTGGCGAAGGGCGTCGACATGTCGGAGAACGGTCAGGCGCTGGACGCGATCCGCGAGGTGGGGCCGGGCGGCCACTACCTTGGCTGCGCGCATACGCAGGCCAATTTCCAGACCGCCTTCTGGCGGAGCGATGTGCTCGACTACCGCCCGTTCGAGCATTGGCAGGACGACGGGGCACCGGATTCGGCGGCGCTGGCGCGGAGCCGCGTGCGGGCGCTGCTCGACGCCTACACACCGCCGCCGCTCGATCCGGGCATTGCAGCCGCCCTGCAGGACTATGTGGATCGCCGCAAGGCAAGCGAGCCGGACGCGTTCACCTGAGCATCAGCCGGGGCGCGCATCGCGCATTCGGGCGATCAGCGCGGCGAGCAGGCTGACGTGATATTGCAGTTCATAGGCCGGGTCGCCGGTCCGGCGCAGCATGTCCATTTCGGCTTCCAGCCATTCGAGACGGTCCTGGCTGGCGCGTGCGCCGGGCAGGCGGGTCCCGCGCCCGATCGCCAGATAGGCGCGGGCGGCCTGAAGGAGCTTGCGCGGGCGGGTTCGGCAGGTCAGGTCGGGAAGGATCGGGTCGGGTGCGTGAAACATCGGGGGGACCTCCTGTGGATGACAAACGGGAGGTCAGCTTGGCCCCGGCGGGCCGCCTGTTGCGGAAAGCGGGCGTGCGGCGTTCGCGGGCTGAAAAATCGTTAAAAGTTAAGATCATTTTCAAGATTCAACTTTAGATAGAATTTTCGCTATTTTTTTTAACCCTGTTCTGCCCCCACCATGGAACTGGCCACCCGCATGCCGCCGGACTGGGTCCCGGACGCCACCCGCATCTATCTCGAACATACCGGAAGCGGTGTGTCCTACCGGGCGATTGCCCGCCGCGAAGGGTGTCATCCGTCCACGATCCTGCGCCGGGTCCGGCGTATCGAAGAGCGGCGCGACGACCCGCTCTTCGATGATGCGCTGACATGGCTGCACGGCCGGTTGCTGCGTGACGGCAGAGATCAGAGCGAGGATCCGCCATCCATGACAGTATCCCGACGTCTGCCCGAAACGCCCTCCGATGCCGCCATCAACCGCGAGGCACGCCGAATCCTGCGCCGTCTGTGCGAAAGTGGCGCCGAACTGGTGATCGCACGGGATCTGGCCCGCGCGGCGGTCCTGAAAGTGACGGATGGCGGTGCGCCGGTCCGGATCGGCACGCTCGACCGCGACATTGCAATGAGTTTCGCGCTCAGGGACTGGATCGAGGGGTCGGGAACGGGACGGGTTGCGCGCTACCGGATCACGCCGGCCGGGCGCGCGGCCCTGAAACGCCTGATCGAGGAGGATCGCGCCGCCCGCAAGGGGGCGGGAACCGCGGCAGACCCGTTCCGGGCGCAGCACCGGATCGCAGGCACGCGCACCGTGGCCGAGAATGAGGGCGGCCGGCCCGTCACCCGCACGCTCGACTGCAACCTGGCGGAAAGCCCGCTTGCCGGGCTGGGCCGCAAACGCGACCGCAACGGCAATCCCTATCTGAGCGCCGAGCAGATCGAGGCGGGCGAACGGCTGCGCGACGATTTCGAGCGCGCCCATATGGGGCCGCGCATGGGGCAGAACTGGGACCGGTTTCTGGTGGCCGGCGCCACCGGTGGCCCGTCCGAACGCGCCGAGACCGGCAGCCAAAGCGCACGCGACCGGTTCACCCAGGCCATGGTGCTGCTCGGTCCCGGCCTGTCGGACGTGGTGCTCCGCTGTTGCTGCTATCTAGAAGGGCTGGAAGTGACCGAAAAGCGGCTCGGCTGGTCGGCGCGGTCGGCCAAGGTTGTGCTGTGCATCGCGCTCGACCGGCTGGCCGGATTCTACGGGCTGGATACCGGGTCGCGGAAAATCGCGTGAACCTCAGCTGAGGCGGGAGGCGGCGTCGACAATGCCCTTGAAGTCGGAGGCCTTGAGCGAGGCGCCGCCCACCAGCCCGCCATCCACATCCGCGATCTCGAAAATCTCGGCCGCATTTCCGGCCTTGACCGATCCGCCATAAAGGAGCCGGACGGCGTCGCCGAACGCGTCACCGAACCGGTCCGTCAGGCGGGCGCGGATGAAACGGTGGACCTCTTCGATATCGCCAAGCGTCGGCGTGCGGCCGGTGCCGATGGCCCAGACGGGCTCGTAGGCGATGATGGTGCCGGCAGCGTCCGCATTGTCGGGGATGGAGCCGTCAAGCTGGGCGCCGACCACATCGAGCGTCCGGCCCGCGTCGCGGTCGTCACCCGTCTCGCCAACGCAGATGATCGCCGTCAGCCCCGCGCGGTGCGCGGCTTCGGCTTTGGCGCGGACGGTCGCGTCATCCTCGCCGTGATCGGCGCGGCGTTCGGAATGGCCGACAATCACCGCGACGGCGCCTGCATCGGCGAGCATCTCGGCCGAGATGTCGCCCGTATGGGCGCCCTTTTCCTGCCAGTGGCAATCCTGGCCACCGAGCTTGATCGCGGTGCCTTTGGCCAGCGCGGCCATGGAGGAGAGCAGGGTGGCAGGCGGGCAGAGCAACACGTCGCAGCGCGGGCGGGGCAGGGTGGCGTCGAGCGTGTCGAGTTCCGACAGAGCCTCCGCCAGACCGTTCATCTTCCAGTTTCCGGCCGCCATCTTGCGTCGTGTGGGCATGCTCGTCCTCGTCTGTCGGGAGTGGGTGTCGGACAGCCGATCCGGCCGCCCGCTGCAGTCAGACCTGGTTTCCGGGCTCCGCGAACTTGATCGATTCGCCGCAACCGCAAGCTTCGGTCACGTTGGGATTGTTGAACCGGAACCCGCTGTCGAGCAGCGTGGTCTCGTAGTCGATCTCTGTGCCGAAGAGGAACATCTGTGCCATCGGGGCGATCATCACCCGCGCGCCATCCTGTTCCACGACCTCGTCATGCGGGTCGATCTCGTCGACATAGTCCATCGTATATTCCATGCCCGCACAGCCGCCCTTCTTCACACCGATCCGCAGCCCCTGCTTGGAGGCACGGGTCATCAGCTTGGTGATCTGGGCGACGGCCGCGTCGGTCATCGTGACGGCCTGCTGTCCGGGCACGGAAAACATCAGTTATTCTCTCCGGTTGCGCGCAAGAGCGATTCCATCTGGAGCGACAGGTCTTTCAGCCCGTCGGCAATCACTTCGATATCTGGGCCTTCGCCACCTTCTTCGCCAGTGGCAAGGTCACGCAAAATGTCGGTCTGGCTCTCAAGCCCTTTCAAGAGCGTCCCGAGCGTGTCGCTGGCCGAGGTCGCGGACTGGCTGATCCCTTCGCGGACGGTCTCCACGGCGCCGGATATTCCCTCGACGCCATTACGCAGCGTGTCGAGATCAGATTGCAGGGCGGCATTGCTGGCCTGCAATTCGGTGATCTGCGCCGACAAAGCGGACATCTGCTCGGACTGCGCATCGGCCAGTTCGGTCTGGCTCGGATGGGGCATGTAGATCGCGACGGCCGCGCCGACCGCGCCGCCGACCACGGCGGAGACGCTGACGCGTGCGATGAAATTGGTGACCATGTTGGCCATTGGGGCAACTCCTGTAGGTGGGGGCTTACATGAAGCCGAGTTCGAGACGGGCTTCGTCCGACATCATGTCCATACCCCATTGGGGCTCCCACACCAATTGGACATTCACGGTCTTGACGCCGGGCAGCGGTTCCACGGCCTCGGCCACCCACCCGGGCATCTCGCCGGCGACGGGGCAGCCCGGCGCGGTGAGCGTCATGATGATCTCCACCTCGTTTTCGTCCGAGATTTCAATCGTGTAGATCAGGCCCAGATCGTAGATATTGACCGGAATTTCCGGGTCATGCACGGTCCGGCAGGCTTCCACCACCTGATCGTAGAGCGGATGTTCCGTCGTTGATGGCTTTATCAACGGCGTGCCTTCCATTATGGCATCTGCTCCGGCTTCCATGCTCATTGTCTCGTCCTTCTTGGGCATTCCTGAGTAATGATATAAGAAATCCCTCCAGCATCGTCCAGAGGACCCGATGACACAGAAATTTTCCTTTGCCCTCAATGGGCGGGACGGCAAGGCCCGCACCGGCATCATCTCCACGCCGCGCGGTGAGATTCGCACGCCCGCCTTCATGCCGGTCGGAACGGCCGCGACGGTGAAGGCGATGCTGCCCGAGAACGTGCGGGCCACGGGGGCGGATATCCTCTTGGGCAACACGTATCACCTGATGCTGCGGCCGACTGCGGAACGGATCGACCGTCTGGGCGGCCTGCACAGGTTCATGAACTGGGACCGGCCGATCCTGACAGACTCGGGCGGGTTCCAGGTGATGAGCCTCGCGGCTCTGCGCAAGCTCACCGAGAAGGGCGTGACCTTCAAAAGCCATATCGACGGCTCGCGGCACGAAGTGACGCCGGAACGCTCGATGGAAATCCAGAAACTGCTCGGCTCCGACATTGTCATGTGTTTCGACGAATGCCCCGCTTTGCCGGCCTCGGAAGAGGATGTGGCCAAGTCGATGCGGCTCTCGATGCGCTGGGCGGCACGCTCGCGCGACGCATTCGGCGACCGTCCGGGCCATGCGCTCTTCGGTATCCAGCAGGGCGGTGTGACGCAGGACCTGCGCGCCGAAAGCGCAGAGGCGCTGCGCGAGATCGGCTTTGACGGTTATGCGGTCGGCGGGCTCGCGGTGGGCGAAGGGCAGGAAGCGATGTTCGGCGTGCTCGACTATGCGCCCGACATGCTGCCCGAAGACAAGCCGCGCTATCTGATGGGGGTCGGCAAGCCCGACGATATCGTGGGCGCGGTCGCGCGCGGGATCGACATGATGGATTGCGTGCTGCCGTCGCGTTCGGGCCGCACCGGGCAGGCCTTCACCCGCTTCGGTGTCGTCAACATCAAGAACGCCCGCCATCAGGACGACCCGCGCCCGCTCGATGCGGACTGCACCTGTCCGGCCTGCCGGAACTACAGCCGGGCCTATCTGCACCATGTCTATCGCAGCCAGGAGATCATCGCCTCCATGCTGCTGACATGGCACAATCTGCATTACTATCAGGAACTGATGCAGGGCATGCGCGATGCGATCGCCGACGGCCGGTTCGACGCATTCCAGGCGGCGTTCCACGACCGGCGCAAGGATGGCGATATCGCGCCGCTCTGAGCCCGCACGGCGTGGTTTTCGCGTCCGCCCAACAGATTACGCAATTGCGGCAAATGTGCCCTTGCCCCGGCCAACGGGCGGGGGCATGCTGGCATCAGGTCGGCGGTTGACAGGCGCTTGAAACACAGGCGGACCGGACCCAGATATGGAAGCCGATACCGGAGGAGGCCGCGCGTTGCCGCACAGCGGGACCGGTGCCTTCTTGCCAGACAAGGAAAGCGAATGACCGAGCAATCGAGCCAGAATTACCCTGTCCTTCCCTTGCGCGACATCGTGGTGTTTCCGCACATGATCGTGCCGCTCTTCGTGGGGCGGGAGAAATCCGTCCGCGCGCTTGAAGAAGTGATGAAGGACGACAAGCAGATCCTGCTGTCGAGCCAGATGAACGCGTCCGAGGACGAACCGACGGCGGACAGCATCTATCGCGTCGGCGTGCTCGCCAACGTGCTGCAGCTGCTCAAGCTGCCCGACGGCACCGTGAAGGTGCTGGTCGAAGGCAAGTCGCGGGTGCAGATCACCGATTTCATCGACAATGAGAGCTATTTCGAGGCGGCCGCCCAGCCGATCGAGGAAAGCCAGGAAGATCCCGACGCGATCGAGGCACTGAAACGCTCGGTCTCGAAGGAGTTCGAGCGCTATGCCAAGCTCAACAAGAACGTGCCTGACGAGGCGCTGTCGATCGTGGCCGAGACCGATCAGGCGGGCAAGCTCGCCGATACGGTCGCAGGCCATCTGAACGCCAAGCTCGACGACAAGCAGAGCCTGCTGGAGATCGCCGATATCGGCGACCGGCTGGAGAAGATCTATGCGATGATGCAGGGCGAAATGTCGGTCCTGCAGGTCGAGAAGAAGATCAAGTCGCGCGTCAAGACGCAGATGGAGCGGACCCAGCGCGAATATTATCTCAATGAGCAGATGAAGGCGATCCAGAAGGAACTGGGCGACGGCGACGAAGGCGCCGGCGAGATCGCCGAGCTTGAAGAGAAACTGGCCGCGACCAAACTGTCCAAGGAAGCGCGGGAGAAATCCGAGGCCGAGCTCAAGAAGCTGAAAAACATGAGCCCCATGTCGGCCGAGGCGACCGTGGTGCGCAACTATCTCGACTGGATGCTGTCCATCCCGTGGGGCAAGCGCAGCCGTGTGAAGAAGGACCTCGGGCGGGCGCAGGATATTCTCGACGCCGATCATTACGGGCTGGAGAAGGTCAAGGAGCGGATCGTCGAATATCTGGCGGTGCAGCAGCGCAGCCAGAAGCTGCGCGGCCCGATCCTGTGTCTGGTTGGCCCTCCGGGCGTCGGCAAGACCTCGCTCGGCAAGTCGGTCGCCAAGGCGACGGGGCGCGAATTCATTCGCATCTCGCTCGGCGGCGTGCGCGACGAGAGCGAGATCCGCGGCCATCGCCGGACCTATATCGGGTCCATGCCGGGCAAGATCATCCAGTCGATGAAGAAGGCCAAGACCACCAACCCGCTCATCCTGCTCGACGAGATCGACAAGATGGGGCAGGACTTCCGCGGTGATCCGGCCAGCGCCATGCTGGAGGTGCTCGACCCCGAGCAGAACGCGACCTTCGTCGATCACTATCTGGAGGTCGAATATGACCTCTCGAACGTGATGTTCCTGACCACGGCCAACAGCTACAACATGCCGCGGCCGCTGCTCGACCGGATGGAGATCATCTCGCTGTCAGGCTACACCGAGGATGAGAAGGTCGAGATCGCGCGCCGGCACCTGATCGAGAAGCAGGAGAAGGGCCACGGGCTCAAATCCGGCGAGCTGGTGATCGAGGATGCGGCGCTGACCGACATCGTGCGCTACTACACGCGCGAAGCCGGGGTGCGGAACCTTGAACGCGAAGTGGCGAAGCTCTGCCGCAAGGCGGTGACCGAGATCGTCAAGGGCGCGGCTGAAACCGTGACCGTGACACCCGATAATCTGGAGGATTTTCTCGGCGTCAAACGGTTCAAGTTCGGTCTGGCCGAGGAAGAGGATCAGGTCGGCGTCACCACCGGGCTGGCCTGGACCGAGGTCGGCGGCGATCTGCTGCAGATCGAAGCCCTGCGCCTGCCGGGCAAGGGCCGGATGAAGACCACCGGCAAGCTCGGCGACGTGATGAAGGAATCGATCGAAGCCGCGGCCAGCTATGTGCGCTCCAAAGCGCCCGATCTGGGCGTGAAACCGACGGAGTTCGACAAGGTCGACATCCATGTCCACGTGCCCGAAGGCGCGACGCCGAAGGACGGACCGTCCGCCGGGATCGCCATGGTCACGAGCATCGTGTCGGTGCTGACAGGCATCCCCGTGCGCCGCGACGTGGCGATGACGGGTGAGGTCACACTGCGCGGCAATGTGCTGCCGATCGGCGGGCTGAAGGAGAAGCTTCTGGCGGCGCTTCGCGGCGGCATCAAGACGGCGCTGATCCCGAAGGACAATGTGAAGGACTTGGCCGACATTCCGGACAATGTGAAAGACGGTCTGGAGCTGATTCCGGTGGCCAATGTCGCCGATGTGTTGAAGGTCGTTCTGACCAAGCAGCCCGAGCCCATCGAGTGGGACGAGGCGCAGGAAGAAGCGCTGGCCCGCGAATTGAGCCAGGGCAGCGACGCGGCACCGTCCGCGCCGCACTGAGGCCTGACACATCACCAAATCGGGGGCCGGTTCCGCAAGGGGCCGGCCCTTTTTCTTAGCGGGGATCGGGAAAAGGCGTGGACCGCCACGCGCGCGGGCAAAAACCCGCTTGAAGCCCTGCGCCGGACGGTCTAAAAGCCCGTCTGTTCGCAGTCGGGTGATTAGCTCAGTTGGTAGAGCGCTTCGTTTACACCGAAGATGCCGGGAGTTCGAGTCTCTCATCACCCACCACTGCGGCGCGGCCGACGGTCCCGGACCTCTGGTACGGGTGATTAGCTCAGTGGTAGAGCGCTTCGTTCACATCGAAGATGTCAGCAGTTCGAATCTGTTATCACCCACCAGGTCCGGCCGGTCCGCGCCCCTTGCACGCCGCCCCGGCGCGGCAATGCAAAAACTCTCCCCGGCCCTGCGTATTGCGCTTGACGCTCCCTGACGGCGTCACTAAAACCGCCCCACATTCGGCGGCAACGTCGAAGTCGTCCAGATAGCTGCGGTTGTAGCTCAGTTGGTTAGAGTGCCGGCCTGTCACGCCGGAGGTCGCGGGTTCGAGCCCCGTCAACCGCGCCACTATCTGAAACGACACCCTGCGCGGTTGTAGCTCAGTTGGTTAGAGTGCCGGCCTGTCACGCCGGAGGTCGCGGGTTCGAGCCCCGTCAACCGCGCCACTTCTTCTCCCGATCCGAAAATTTAGGACGTGCGGTGCGCGCCACCACGTCAGATATCGCGGGTGAAACCCGCCCCGAACCTTTCGTCGAGAAAGGCGCGTTGCGGCGCGACACGCTCGGCCAGCATGTCCCTGACATTTTTCGGGACGGGCAGGGCGTCGGTGACATGGATGCGGTCGCGCAGGCGCGGGTAGGGCGCCGGCGGCAGGCCGGTGAATGCCTCGATCTCCGCCATCAGACCGCCCGGGTCACGGGCGATCCGGCCATAGGGCAGGTAGAGCATCCGGTCCGCGCCGAAGGCCGCGTCCCAGGCGGGGATATAGGCCGCATAGTCGCCGCGGCTGGCAATGACCGGATCGTTGGCGGCCGCCTGCCAGGCGGCAAGGTCTGGCGGGCTGCCCTTGCCCTGTTTGCGGCTGACATTCATCCGCAGTTGCGACAGGGCGCGGTCGAGCGGATCGCGGATCAGATAGAGAAACCGGGCCGACTTCAGGAATTTCGCGACGAAGGCGATGCCATCCGGCCCGATGGCGCAATATTCGGGCGTCACGTCGACCTTGAACCGGTCCGGCGGGGCGGCCGCGAATATCCCGCGATACCATGTGCCGTTGAAAAAGGGCGGCGTGCCGATCCGGTCAAGCCAATCCGCGGTGGCCGCGTCCAGATCGCCGCGCGCGTCGAGCCGCGCGCGCGCGTCCCGCAGCCCTTTCTTCACGTGCCAGCGTGTCCAGCGGCGGTTCTCGGGGCAGAATTTATGGTCGAAGAAATGCAGTTCCTTGAACGGCGGCACCCAGCAGTCGGCGCGGTCGGCAAACATTTCGTGCAGCCATGAGGTGCCGGCTTTCTGCGCCCCGATGACCAGAAGGTCGGGCCGGTCCGCGTGCCGACCGCTCATCCGAGGAACCGGATGTCGGGATGGGCCTCGATCCGAACGCAATCTTCGGCAAATGCCGCGTCGAGAGCGGCGCAGGTGTCCGCGTCGAGCGGCCGATAGGGCGCCGCACCGTTTTCGCGTGGCGCGGCAGCGGCAGCGGCTTCGAACAGTGCCTTCATCTCCGCTCGCGGTGTGGCGGGACCTTCGGCGGCGACCTGCGCCATGGCGGCCGCTGACAGGCCGGGCCGCAGGGCGCGCGACACCGGGCGGAAGCCGCGCAGCCATCCCTTGCCGATCATCGGGCGCAGCGCCTTGCGGGGGGCCGCAAGGTAGGTGTCGAAGGTCAGGACGCTCAGCGTATCGCCGTCGGGCAGGGCGGCGCGGATCGCGGAAGCCAGATCGGCCCAGCTGAGCGGATTGTCCCCCGCGCGGGCGTGGAAGGTCTCGAACGGCTCATATCCGAAATGCCGGATATATTCGCCATAGATCGAGGGCAGCCAGCCGCTGAGTGACCGGATGGTCAGGAAATGCATGACGGGCCGGTTGCCGATCAGCTCGCGCGTGCGCCCGATCCGGTCCACGGCTCGGGGGTAGAGGCCGCGCGTATCAAAAGGCTTGGCCAGCACGAGGAGGTTTTCTTCCGACAGGATCAGCCGCTGGCGGCCGGTCGCGTGATCGTCGAGAATGGCGCGAAACGCGGCTTTGGCACCGGCGGCGTCGCCACCGTCGCGGTAGCGGTTCTCGATCGGTGTCAGCAGGCGGCGATATTCAAGCGTCGGCAGGAAGGCGGCGCCGCATTTCTGCAGCGACAGCGGATTGCGGCGCAAGCTGCGTTGCAGGCTTGTCGTTGCGGTCTTGTGCGCCCCTATATGGAGCGCGATCTCGTAATCTAACATCCTGCTCCGACCATGTGCCGAACGCCTCGCTCATGCCTTCTAGCAGAGCGGTGCGCATGCGGCCAGATGCCTGACGGAAAAGCCTATTTCAGGCCGATGAGACGGTCGACGGAGAGCGGCCCGCCGCCGCGCAGGACAAGCGTGACCAGAAGGAAGATCCAGAGCAGCCGCTGGTCCATGATCAGCCCGTCCGACAGCCGGTCGAACATTGCGCCGATGGTTTTCGCATCGAGCCCGTGGCCGGTCACGTCGACGACGGACTGGACGATGACAAAGCCGATCATCCCGAGCGCCGCCAGCCGGCTGAACAGCCCGATCACGATCAGGAGCGGCAGGATCAGTTCGGCCCAGTTTCCAAAGAAAACAACCAGGTGGTAGAAGAAGTTCAACTGACTCGGGTCATAACCGACAGCTTCCATCTGGGTCGGCAGGATCTTCGCATAGGCGCCGAGATCCATGAAAATGAAACCGGTGATCCCGTCCCCGAAACTCGTCCAACTGGAGTTCCAGTAATAGAACAGCAGCACGGAGGCGAAGGTGAACCGCGCGGCGGTGGGAATGGCCCATCCGGCCAGAAGCGACTCCAGTCGCAGGAAAAGCCCGTTATGGAATTCAGCCAGGCGGGTCATGGTCATCCACTCCTTCGATCGTGACAGAGACAAGGCAGTTGCTGGACAGAAGCCCGCCCAGATGCAGGCCGAGGTCGAAGCCCGCGTCACGCGTGCTGGCGGCTGCCGCGGCAGCACCAAGGGTCGCGCCGGACTGCAGGTCGGCGATGAAAGCCGGCGCATCCAGCGGGATCGCCCGCATAGACAGCGACAGGTCGGGACGGCAGATCAGCACCGCTTCGGCGCCGGGTTCGGGCTTTGCTGCGCCCTCTTCATTGTTGAACCGCCAGATCGAAAGGACCGGGTGGTCCGACGCGACGATCCGGAGCGAGGGATGCAGGCCGAGCACTGCCCGGTCGAGCTCTTCCGGCGGCACGGCACCCAGCCGTTCGGGCTGGATCGTGGCCGCATCGGGGGCGTGATAGGCTTGGCGGCGGGCATATTCGAGCCGTGCCACATCGGGCAGATAGGGTAGGCTTGCAGCCGGGGGAAACCCGTCCAGAAAGGCCGGCAACTCGGCCCCATAAAGGATCATCAGCGGGTCGGTGGGCGGATGGGCGCGGACATAAACCGCTGCCATGGCGTCAAAAAACTTCTCGCCCACGATACGGCGCACGGTGGGATAGGCGGCTTGCAGTGCCTCGACAAGACCGGCAACCACATTGTTGCGATAGACATCGAAGCGGCGCCTGGCCGGCGATCCGTCGGGATTGACGATACCGTCGGGCACGGGCTGCGCAGGATCGAGCAGCGCGGCGGTGAAGGCTGTCTGGTCGGGCAGGGTCATTCGGCGGCCAGCGAGACACCGGACAGGATGGCATCGGCGCGGCGGGCCTCGCCCTCGAGCACCGGCCAGTCGGGAATGTCGCTGTCCCATTCGATGAGCGTCGGCATCGCGCCGTGGCGGGCGATGACCGTCTCGTAAAGCGCCCAGACCGGGTCGATCACCTCTCGGTCATGGGTGTCGATCAGGAGCGGGTCGCCGCGATCATCTTCCTCCGCATCGTGGCCGCCGAGATGGATCTCCCCCACCAGGTGCATCGGGAAATCGCGCAGATAGGCATCGGGGTCATAGTGCTGGTTGGTGGCTGACACATAGACATTGTTCACGTCGAGCAGCAGTCCGCAGCCCGAGCGCTGCGCCACGTCGCGCAGGAAATCGGTCTCGCTCATCGTGCTTTCGGCAAAGGCGACGTAGACGGACGGGTTTTCGAGCAGCATCTGGCGGCCGAGCACCGTCTGGACCTCGTCAATATGGTCTGCCACATGTTGGGCGGTGCGGCTCGTGTAGGGCAGCGGCAGGAGGTCATTGAGGAAACCCGTTTCATGCGTGCTCCAGGCCAGATGTTCCGAGAACATGGCCGGCTTGAGCCACTCCACCAGATGGCGGAGCCGGTCGAGATGGTCGCGATCCAGCGGGCCGTTGCCGCCGATCGACAGGCCTACGCCGTGGCAGGAGATCGGGAACCGCTCGGACAGGGCGCGCATCTGGGCGTGCGGCACGCCGCCGCCGCCCATGTAATTCTCGGCATGGATTTCGAGCCAGGCGACAGGGCCGGGATCGTCCAAGATCGCCTCGATATGCTGGGGCTTGTAGCCGACACCGGGTTTCGGTGGCAGGCCGGTCTGGTGTGTGTGCGTGGTCATCATCGGTCCGTTCGGCAGGTGTCCGGTCGGAGGCAGGGGCATCCGGGCCGCGCATCGGGCGGCCCGGACGGAACTGCGCCGGATCAGGCCGGCAGGTCGCGGTCGAGCGGCTCCAGCGAGCCTTCACGCCCGTCGGGAAGTTCCATGGACAGGCAGGTGCCCTCGGCCACGAGCGTCCAGGCATTGCCCTGATAGTCGACGGTCGAGGTGCCTTTGCAGGTGGTGCCGGGGCCGGCGGCGCAGTCGTTTTCACCCGCCAGAGACACGCCGTAGCATTTCTCGTTGTCGGCAGCGGCGGCGGTGCCGGCATAGGCGGTCAGTGCGGTGGCAACGGCGCCGGCAACGGCGATCCCCTTGAGTGCGGCATTGGACATGGGAATTCCTCTCCAGTTTCTGATTTTTCAAGACGCCGAAAGTGGCGACGTGATTTGGCTAACGTGAAGCATGCCACACGAACCACTCACATGGGCGTTAGCTCACGTGCGGTTGAAAAACGGAAACATTAGGGAATTTGAAGGGGCTAGCCCCTTTGGCACGCGGCGCGGGCGGGCAAAAGCGCCCGCGCCTGAAAAACTTGGGGCCTCAGATGCGGAAGATCGGCTGCAACATGCGTGGGACCAGCCCCTTGAACTGGAGCGGCGCGGTGGTTGCGGCGAGGCAGATGCAATCCGCGCCCATCTCCGCCACCGGCGTATGTTCCATATCCTCGGTGCCGATTTCCACGTCGCCGCGGGCGAATCGGTCATCCTCGTCGGCGAAGGCTCCCTGCAGCACCAGCGTCAGTTCCATGCCGCCATGCCCGTGTTCGGGCATCGCCATGCCGGCCGGGATATAGAGCAGACGCGCGGTCGCCTCGTCCGAGCCAGTGGGCAGGATCGCCTGTTTCACGCCACGCCCGAGCGAGCGCCATTTCACCGCATCGAGCCCGCCGCCCACATATTGGACGAGCGGTCCCGGCAGAACCGGGTCGCGCACGGCAATCGGCGCGGGTTCCTCGGCCGGGCCTGCGGCGATCAGCGCCATCGTGGCCTCGAGCGACGCATCCGACAGGTCGAGATCCTCGGTCATGTCTTCCAGAACGGCGCCGCCAAGCGCCTCGAACCCTTCTACAGCCGCGCGGCAGCTGTCGCAGAGCGACACGTGACTGGCCACCACAAGGTCGAACGCTTCGGGCAAGGTGCCCGCGGCATAGGCCATCAGGAGTGGCTCGGTCAGATGATGTTTCACGGTCATTGTCATACTGTCTTGGTACTCATCTCATAGCGGAGGCGTTCAAGACCGAGCCGTATGCGGGATTTGATCGTCCCGATCGGCAGGCCGGTATCGGCCGCGATCTCGCTGTGACTCATTTCGCCAAAGTAGGCCAAACGGATCAGTTTTTGCTGCCGCTCGGGCAATTTTCCGATCGCTTCGGCCAGAAGTTTCGATTCTTCCATCCGTGCGACTTCTTCTTCCTGCTCCGGTGTTTCCGACATGGCCCAGGGCAATTCTTCTGGCTCGGGCCGTTTCTGCTGGCGGATCGCGTCGATCCGCTTGTTCCGCGCCACCGTGAAGATCCACGTGGTCGCGCTCGCCTTGGTCGGGTTGAACAGATGCGCCTTGTGCCAAACAGCGGCCATGGCTTCCTGCATCGCTTCCTCGGCCATGGTTGGCGAGGCACCCGACTTCATCAGGTAGCTGCGAACCCTTGGCCCGAAATGCCGGAAGAGCGCGGCAAAGGCCGACTGGTCGCGATGCTCTGCGATCCGCACGAGCAATTCCGTCCAGTTGTCCCGGGCCGTGGCAGTATTATCGGATGGCACGAATGACGCTCCTGAAGACAGCGTGTCAGACATGACACTGATCTCTCCATCGTTACGATGGGGCGCAGGCGCGTCAAGGGCAGGGTCGAACTCCATATCCCTTCTTCGGATGCGGTCGGATTTCGGATCAGCTTTTTTGATCCGCGAAAGGTTTGGCGGCGTAACCTGCCACAGTGATTAGAAAAAAATGTAAGGATCTTCAGCGTGGCTTTCGACAGACCCCAGGGACAGAAGCGTCATATCGCAATCATCGGGGCCGGTGTGTCCGGACTTGGTGCCGCCTATCACCTGTCGCGGAGCCACCGCGTCACGCTGATCGAATCCGCGCCGCGTCTCGGCGGACATGCGCGGACCGTGATGGCAGGCCGCAATGGCGACCAGCCGGTCGATACCGGTTTCATCGTATTCAACTATGTCAACTATCCCGAACTGACGGCCATGTTCGCAGAGCTGGACGTGCCGGTGAAGAAGTCCGACATGTCCTTCAGCGCTTCGATCGACGGGGGCCGCGTGGAGTATGGCACGACTGCCTGGAACGCGGTCTTTGCCCAGCGGACCAATCTTGGCCGCGCCGGTTTCTGGCGGATGCTGCGCGACATCCTGCATTTCAACAAACATGCGCTGGCCACCGCGCAGCGCCCCGACATGACCGTGGGCGACCTGCTCGACACGCTTGGGCTTGGCGACTGGTTCCGCCGCTATTATTTCCTGCCGATCACCGGCGCGATCTGGAGCACCTCGCCCGATCAGATGCTGAAATTTCCCGCCCGGCCGCTGGTGCAGTTTTTCGACAATCACAATCTGTTGGGCGTTTACGGCCAGCATGAATGGTGGACGGTCGATGGCGGCAGCATCGAATATGTGCGCCGGATCGCCCGCGCCATCGAGGCGCAGGGCGCCGAGATCCGCACCGGCGCGCCGGTCGCTGGTGTCCGCCGCGACGAGGCCGGGGTCGAGGTCCGCACCCAAGGTGGCGTCTGGGAGCGGTTCGACGATGTGGTCTTCGCCTGCCATTCGGACGATGCGCTGGCCATGCTCGAAGCGCCGACGCCCGAGGAGCGGACCCTGCTGGGCGCCATGCGCTATCAGGACAACAAGGCCTATCTGCATGCCGATGCGCGGGTGATGCCGCGGCGCCGGGCCTGCTGGGCCTCCTGGGTCTACAAGGCTCCGGCCACCCATTCGGACAAGCCGATCGGTATTTCCTACTGGATGAACAAGCTGCAATCGATCCGCGAGGATGATCCGCTGTTCGTCTCGCTCAATCCGGCAGAGGAAATCGACTCGTCGATGATCTATGACGAGGCCACGTTCCGTCATCCGGTCTTCGACTCCGCCGCCATGGCCGCGCAGCAGGAAATGCCCAATCTGCAGGGCCTCAACCGCACCTGGTATTGCGGTGCCTATCTGCGCAACGGATTTCACGAGGATGGCTATGCCAGCGCCGTCGAGGTCGCGCGTCAGATGGATGCGCAGAAAGTCTGGTCATGACACTCGAATATCTGCCAGCGCAGACCTACCACCGCCGCATCGGCGGACAGGAGAACAGTTTCCGCTACAGCGTCGATTTCTTCATCTGGGAGCCGGAGGAAGACGCCGCCGACTGGCCGGCGCTGATCTCCCGCGACGGGCGCAATCTGGCCAGCCTGCAGACGCGCGACCATGGCGGCCCGCGCGGTGACGGGCGCGGCGCGGCTTGGGTCCGCGACGTGCTGAAAGCCGAGGGTCTGCCCGAATTTGCCGATATGCGCGTCCGGCTTGTCAGCCAGTCGCGGATGCTGGGCATGGTGTTCAATCCGGTGAGCTTCTGGCTCGTCACCGACGACACTGGCGCTTTGCGCGCCGTCATCGCCGAAGTGAACAACACATTCGGGGACCGCCACAGCTATCTGTGTGTGAAGTCCGACCGGTCGCCGATCGGACCCGAGGACCGGATCGAGGCGCAGAAAATCTTCCATGTCTCCCCCTTTCAGCCGGTTGCGGGACGCTACCGGTTCAAATTCGATGTGACGGACGGGCATTTTGCGGTGCGGATCGACTATCGCAACGGCAATGGCGGCCTGCTGGCGACGCTGGCCGGTGAACGCCGCCCCGCGCGGAGCCGTGACATCCTGGTGTCGCTCGTCCGGCGGCCGGTCGGGGCCGTGCGGGTGCTCGCGCTCATCCACTGGCATGCGCTGGTGCTGAAGCTGCGCGGGGCGCGGTTCCACAGCCGCCCGGTGCCGCCCGCGCAGGAGGTGAGCCGCTGATGCGACAGGCCGCGAACTTGACCGCAATGCCACGACCCCGTTCGGCAGAAGCCAACGGGCCGGGGCTTGCACGCGTGTCGATGTTCGCGGCCATGCTCGCCTGTGCAGGCCTGCCGATCTACATTTTCGCGCCGCCCTTCTATGCCGCGCAATATGGTGTCGGGCTTGGTGCCATCGGGGCGCTTCTGTTCGGGCTCAGGCTCGTCGATTGCGTGCAGGATCCGCTGCTGGGGCTTCTGGCCGACCGGCTTGGCGCGCGGCGGCGGGTCGCGGTCCTGATCGGCGGCGGGGTGCTGGCGCTCGGCATGCTCCTTCTGTTCGCGACCGGTCCGGCCTTTGCGCCGCTCTGGTGGCTGGCGCTGAGCCTGCTGCTTCTTTTCTCAGCCTATTCGTTTCTGACGATCCTCTTCTACGCCGAAGGGGTGCGGATCGCCGCGACGCTCGGGCAGGGGGGGCATGTGCGCCTTGCCGCCTGGCGGGAGACGGGCGCGCTTCTGGGGGTCACGCTGGCCTCCGTCCTGCCGCCGGCGCTCGAACTGGTCCTGCCGGTTGCAGCCGCCTACCGGGTCTGGTCGGTCGGTTTTGCCGTGCTGGTCATTCTGGCGCTGATGGCGATGGCGCCGGTCTGGGGTGCGCGGTCGGGCGGATCGGGTCAGGCGTCCGAGGCCGCCGGCATCGTGTCGCTGGGCGCTTTGCGGGACGTGCTGGGCGAGCCGCGCCTGCGCGCGCTCCTGATCGTGGCCGTGCTGAATGCCAGCCCGCTGGCGCTGACGGCCACATTGTTCCTGTTCTTTGTCGAGTTCCGCCTCGATGCGGCGGCGCTTGCCGGGCCGCTCCTGCTTCTTTTCTTTGTCGCCGCTGCCGTGGCCGCCCCGCTCTGGTCGCAAGCCGCGCGGCGCTTCGGCACTGTCGACACGCTGTCGGCAGCGATGGTGCTGGCGATCCTTGTCTTCGGCTGGGCCTATACGCTCGGACCCGGCGACACGCTGGCTTTTGCCGTCATCTGCGTGGCCTCGGGCGCGGCGCTTGGCGCGGACCTGACGCTCCTGCCCGCGCTGTTTGCCAGCCGGCTGGAAGAGCGGGACGGCCAGAGCGGCACCGCTTTCGGCCTGTGGAATTTCTGCGCCAAGTTCAGTCTGGCGCTGGCAGCCGGTGTCGCGCTGCCGCTTCTTGCCGCGTTCGGGTTCGACCCGTCCGGCCCGGCTACCGACCGCGGGGTCACGGCGCTGGCCATGCTCTATGCGCTTCTGCCCTGTCTTTTGAAATTCGTGGCGCTGGTGACCTTCCGCGCCACCACCAAGGAGGAGACCGCGTAATGGACATGTCCATGGCTCTCGTGATCCTCGCCTTGCTGTTGCTGGGCGGGCTCTATTTTTTCGTCGCACAGCGGATGGGGTTCCGTGCGCAGCGGATCGACGATTATGCCGAGGCCGGCCCGTCGCTCGACATTCGCGAGGCGCTGAACGGCCGGCTGACGGCCGATGGTGTGATCTACGATTATTCGGGCCGCGTCGCATCGCGCTTCACCGCCGATATCACCGGAACATGGGATGGCAATTCGGGGCGTCTGGACGAGACGTTCCACTATGACAGCGGCAAGGTTCAGACGCGCTACTGGCTTCTGGACCTCGACGCGTCGGGCAATATCGTGGCCCGCGCACCCGATGTGAAAGGGGATGGCACCGGCGTTCAGAAAGGGTCGGCCGTGCAGATGCGCTACCGGCTGCAACTGCCCGACGATGTGGGCGGCCATGTGCTCGACACGGTGGACTGGATGTACATGCTGCAGAATGGCACGATCGTGAACCGTTCCGAGATGCGCAAGTTCGGCATCAAGGTGGCCGAGCTGATCGCCACCTTCCGGAAGGTCGGCTGACATGCGCGACTTTTCTGGCAAATGCTACTGGATTATCGGCGCGAGCGAGGGGCTGGGCCGTGCGCTCGCCCATGATCTGGCCGAAGCGGGGGCGCGGCTGGTCCTGTCCGCGCGGCATGAGGACCGGTTGCGTTCGCTCCAGTCTGAGTTGGAGCCGTTGTGCGATGCGGCCGTCCTGCCGCTCGATCTCCGCGATCAGGCAAGCGTCGATGCAGCGTTCGAGGCGCTGCCGGACGTGGATGGCATCATCTACATGGCCGGGGCCTACCAGCCGATGACGGTGCAGGAATGGGAACAGGCGGGCATCGAAACGATGCTCGACGTGAACCTGAACGGTGCGGTGCGCATCCTGTCGGGCATCCTGCCGCGGTTTCTGGAGCGCGACCGCGGACATATCGTGCTCGTCGGCTCCCTTTCTGCCTATCGTGGGCTGCCGGGCGCGATCGGCTATGGCGTGTCCAAGGCTGCGCTGATGCATCTGGCGGAATGTCTGCGGATCGACCTGCGCGACAGCGCGGTGGAGGTGCAGCTCGTCAATCCGGGCTTCATCGAGACGCGGCTGACCGCCAAGAACGATTTCGACATGCCCTTCATCATGACGCCGGAGGAGGCGTCCAAGGCGATGATGAAAGGGATCTCCTCGACCCGCTTCAAGACCGATTTCCCCTGGGGGTTCTCGCTCGTCTTCCGGATCGGGCGCATCCTGCCGGAATGGCTCTGGTTCCGGATATTCTCACGGAAAAGCGAGGGTGGATCACAGGCGCGTTAGAATTGGAAATATTTGAACCTGCGACACATCCGAACCGAAAACCGGCCCGTAACGACAGCATTGATACAACAACCATCCAATGAGGATTGAAAACATGCTTCGTCGTACCTTCTTCGCTACTGCTGCTGCTCTGTCCGTGATGGCAGGTTCCGTCGGTATTGCTTCGGCAATGGACAAGAAAGACATTGTGGATACAGCCGTTGAAGCTGGCAGCTTCTCCACTCTTGTTGCTGCTGTTCAGGCTGCCGGCCTGGTTGACACGCTGAAAGGCGACGGCCCGTTCACCGTGTTCGCGCCGACCGATGACGCGTTTGCCGCGCTGCCGGAAGGCACGGTCGAGACGCTCCTGAAGCCGGAGAACAAGGACCAGCTCGTGGCCATCCTGACCTATCACGTGGTGCCCGAGAAGATCATGTCCGGCGACATTGCCGGCAAGAAAGCCAACGTCCTGTCCGTGCAGGGTGACCGGATCGACGTCGACGCCACCAACGGCGTCATGGTTGACGGCGCGAAAGTCGTGACCGCCGACATCGAGACGTCCAACGGTGTCATCCATGTCATCGACGCGGTGATCATGCCGAACTCGTAATCGCTTCCCCGTTGGGGTGTGTGCGGGACCGGTCTTCTTTCGGGGAGGCCGGTCTTGCGATTCCCGGGGGGCGGATCGGTGCGATCTGACCGATCACGCCTGACCCGCGGCTGAGGCGCTCCGCCCGCCTGCGGCACGCCGCGCTTTTCGCAACTGCGGCAAGTTTCTCAAATTCCTTCCTTATCTGAAGCGGCCGCGGACCGGTCAGCGGCACCTGTCCCGTCTTGCATCCTGTACGCGATCAAGAGCGTTGACAGAATCGCATTTCGCTACTTACCTACTAGTTGGTAATAAAAAGGGAGGAGCGACATGTTCGCCAAAACAAAGATTACCATGACCGCAATCACCGCCGCCGTGAGCCTTCTGGCCGCGCCGGCCATGGCGGAATGGAAACCGGACAAACCGATCAACATCATCGTGCCCTGGTCCGCCGGCGGCTCGACCGACCAGGTGACCCGTGTGGTGGCCCCGATCCTCGAAGAGGCGCTCGGCACGCCTGTCGTCGTGGTGAACCAGCCCGGCGCGTCCGGCTCGATCGGCACCAAAGCCGCGCTCGATGCCCCGCGTGACGGCTATACATGGACCGCAAACGCGATCGCGAACAACGCGACCTATGCGGTGACCGGCCTGATCGAGGATACGTCGATCGACGATTACCATATCTACCTGCATGTCGCGAACGTGCCGGTCGTCTCGGTCAATGCCGACGCGCCCTATGCCGATTTCGGCGAACTGCTCGAAGCGATGAAGAGCGGCGATGTCACTGTCGGCACCGCGGGTGTGAACAGCTCCGGCGGCATGGCGCTCGCCGCGATCAAGGAAGCCGCAGGCGAGGAATTGGCCGCGCGCATGGTCGCCTATGACGGCGGAAATCCGGCGGTTCTGGCCGCCGCGTCGGGCGAGGTGGTCGCCACCACCCAGCTTGCTGTGGAACAGACCGAGATGATCAAGGCCGGCAAGCTGCGGGCTCTGGCGGTTCTGTCCGACCAGCCGCTTGTCGTCGAGGGGATCGAGGAGATTCCGCCGATCACCAACTGGCTGAGCGACATGCCGACCGCACCGGACTATTTCGGCGTGTTCATTCCGGCGGGTGCCCCGCAGGAGGTTTACAACACCGTGGATGCCGTCTGGAAAGACAAGGTGATGAACAGCGACGCGCTCAAGTCCTATGCGACAGAGCGCGGTGCGGTTTTTGCCCCGTCCTACGGCGATCAGGCGCGTGAGCGTGCCATGCCGGTGGTGATCGCCGAAGCCTGTGCCCGCGTGTCGCGCGGCGAGGCCGTGGTCGATCCGTCCGAGATCGGGATCACCTGCCCGGCAGAGTGACCTCCCCGTGCCGGGGCGGCCCCCAGCGGTCCGCCCCGGTGCCCTGACGCAACTTTCCCGACACGAGCGGACTTATGCGATTTGACACGCCCCTTGCGGACCGCGTGACGGCCCTTCTGTTCTTCGCGCTTGGCGCCTCCATGGCGATCGGCGGCTATCAGATGGACCGGCTGGAGATCCGCCAGATCCACCCTGCCAGCATCCCCGGGCTTCTGCCGATGGTGCTGGGTGCGGCGCTGATGCTTTGCGCGGTGCTTCTGGCCTTCGAGGCCTCCAAACCCTCGGCCCGTGCCGCCCAGCCTGACAGTGTGTCCTGGTCCGATTTCCTTGTCGTTCTCGGCTTCTGCGCGGTCTATGCGATTGGCATGGTCGGTCGGGTGCCGTTCGGCATCGCGACCGCGATCTTCGTGACCGTTTTCGTGGGCTGGTTCACCCGGCTTCCTGCGAGCGCGCCGCGCCGAGCGAAACTT
This sequence comes from Oceanomicrobium pacificus, assembly GCF_009833495.1. GTDB lineage: Bacteria > Pseudomonadota > Alphaproteobacteria > Rhodobacterales > Rhodobacteraceae > Oceanomicrobium > Oceanomicrobium pacificus. The sequence continues at coordinate 166,330 of NZ_WUWG01000005.1, forward strand.
GTCCGCGCCGTGCTCTCGCTGGTCTTCGGCTGCCTTGTGGCGCTCGCGATCTCGCTTCTGTTCCGCTACGCCTTTCTGGTGCGGCTGCCATGAGCGGGCTGGCGCAATTCTTCGCGGCACTGGGCGAGCTTGCGACGCCGATGGGCCTGTTCCACGTGGCCTGGGCGACGCTGCTGGGCATCTTTGTCGGCTCCTTGCCCGGTCTGACCGCGACGATGGGCGTCGCGCTTCTGACGACGCTGACCTATACGATGGACCGGGACAGTGCGATCCTCGTGCTTCTGTGCATGTATGTGGGCGCGATCTATGGCGGGTCGCGCAGCGCGATCCTGCTCAATATTCCCGGCACGCCGGCCAGTGCGGCCACCTCGCTCGACGGCTACCCGCTCGCGCAGCGGGGCGAGGCGGGCTATGCGATGGCGCTGGCAACCGCCGGCTCGGCGCTCGGCACCGCTGTCGGCATCCTGCTTCTGGTGATGCTGGCGCCGCCGCTCGCGGAGGTGGCGCTCGAATTCGGTTCCTTCGAGTTCTTCTGGCTGGCAGTCTTCGGCATCGTGATTTCCGGCCAGCTGACCGGCGGGGTCAGCCCGCTGCGCGGCTACATTGCCGGTCTGCTCGGACTGATGGTTGCGATGGTCGGCTCGGACGGGATCCACGCGCATGTGCGCTTCAACCTCGGCTGGGACGACCTGAACGGCGGGATCGGCCTGATCCCGGCCATGGTCGGTGCGTTCGGTTTCGCCGAGGTGCTGACGGTCATGTGGCGCCGTGCACCGGAACTGGTGGGGCGAAGCGCGGATGCGAAGCTCAAGAGCCGCACCCTGCCGCGCCTGTCGGACCTCTGGCGCTACAAGTTCACAATTACCCGCTCGGGCATCATCGGCACGTTCATCGGGATCATCCCCGGCGTGGGTGAGGATATCGGCGCCTGGGCCTCCTATGCGGTCGCCAAACGGACAAGCCCCGAACGGGACCAATTCGGCAAAGGATCGCAGGAGGGGCTGACGGCGGCTGAAACCGGCAACAGCGCGGTCGTGCCGGGCGCGCTCATTCCCGCGCTGACGCTCGCGGTGCCGGGCAGCGCGCCGGCAGCGGTTCTGATCGCGGCGCTCTTCATCCACGGGGTGCGGCCCGGTCCGATGATCATGATCGAAGCGCCGACCTTCATCTATTCGGTGGCCGCGATGCTGCTTCTGGCAACGCTCGCCATTGCGATTTTCGGCCTGTCACTGACGCGGCTGTTCATCCAGATCCTGCGCATCCCGCGGGCCTACCTGATGCCGGTCGTCTTCGCGCTGTGCGTGATCGGTCCCTATGCGCTGACCCAGCGGCTCTTCGATGTGTGGGTGATGTTTGCCTTCGGGATCATCGGGTTCGTGTTGCGGCAGATGAACTACCCGATGGCGCCGCTGGTGCTGGGCATCATCCTTGGCGACCTGCTTGACAAGAGCCTGCGGCGCGGCTTGACCCTGAGCGACGGCGATCTTGCACCGTTCTTCACCCGCCCGATCTCGGCCACGTTCGTGGTCGTGATCACGCTCAGCATTCTGGCCGGCCTGCCGCCTCTGCGTCGCGCAATGGCGCGGTTGATGCCGCAACCGGCCGGTCCCAGCCTCGGAGACAGGAAATGACCCCTGCCGCATCCAGCCCCAAGCGCCGGCCGCGCCCGCGCAAGCGCGACGCCGAAGCCTCGCGCCGCCGCATCCTCGATGCCGCGCTGGAGGAGTTTTCCGCCCAGGGCCATGCCGGAGCGCGGATCGACACGATCGCGGAGAAGGCCGAGGTCTCCAAGCCGATGATCTACAGCTATTTTGGTGACAAGGACGCGCTCTATGCCGCGGCCTTGCGTGAAAGCTATGTCCAGATCCGTGCGGGCGAACGGGAATTGCAGACCGATGACATGCCGCCCGAGGATGCAATCCGCGAACTGGTGCGGTTCACCTTGCAGCATTTCGTGTCGCGCCCGTGGTTCATCGCGCTTCTGAACACAGAGAACCTGCGCGGCGGGGACACGATCACCCAGATTGCGGATGTGGCCGAAATCCAGTCGCCGCTGATTGCGAAGCTCGGCCAGATCCTGCGGCGCGGCGCGGCGGAGGGTATTTTCCGCGACGATATCGACCCGGCGGAGTTCTACATCACGATCGCGTCGCTGTGCTATTTTCCGGTGTCCAACCGGCACACGCTCGGCGCCGTTTTCAAGGTGGAGATCGACGCCGAATGGCTTGACCGCAAGGCACAGGAAGCGGGCGAGATGCTGATCCGCTACCTGCGGGTGGACGGGGGCGCCGGGAATGGCTGAGGCGCTCCAGGTCTCGCTCTGCAACGAGCTTCTGGCCGATGAGGGCCTGTCGGTCGACGCGCAATGCGAGGTCGCGGCGGCGCTGGGCTACATGGGGCTGGAACTGGCGCTCGGATCTTTGGTGCCCCGCCCGCACGAGATGACGGACGCGGAGGCCGATGCGCTGCGCGCCCGGATTGAAGGTCACGGGCTGCAGGTGACGGGTTTGCACTGGCTGCTCGCGCCATACCCGGACCTGTCGATCACCGATCCCGACCGGCAGGCGGAAACCGGCGCGGTGCTCGACCGGCTCATCACGCTGTGCGCGCGGCTTGGCGGCACGGTGCTTGTCCATGGCTCGCCCGCGCAGCGCCGTGCGGTGGACGGTGAAGATCCGGCGCGGACCCGCGACCGGCTGGCGGCATTTTTTGCCCCGCGCGCGGAACGCGCTGCGTCTGACGGCGTGACCTATTGCATCGAGCCGCTGTCGCCTGCGGAGACGGACGTCATCACGACCGTCGCAGAAGGCGCGGATCTGGTCGACGCGGTCGGCAGTCCCGCCTTCCGCACGATGATCGACACGAGTGCCGCCGGGCAGGGCGAGGACTGGCCCGTTGCCGATCTGATCCGCCAGTGGGTGCCGGACGGGCGGGTCGCCCATATTCAAGCCAATGACACGAACCGCGGGGCGCCCGGCACGGGGCAGGACCCGTTTCCAGCGATCATGGCGGCGCTCCGGGCGTCCGGCTGGTCCGCACCGGTCGCTGTCGAGCCGTTTCGCACAACCGTCTCTGCCAGCGTCACAGCCGCCATCGGCGCAGCGACGCTGCGCACCGCATGGGAGGCCGCGGCATGAGCGCGCCCATCTATCACATCCGTGACATTGCCCTGCACGCCCGCGATGTGACGCTTCGCCTGCCGTTCCGGTTCGGCGATACGGAAGTGCGGGCGGCGCAGGAAGCCTATCTGCGGGTGACGGTCGAGGGGCCGGAGGGCGTGCAGAAGGGCACCGCCGCGCAATTGATGGTGCCGCGCTGGTTCGACAAGCGCCCGGCGCTCGACAATGACGCGACGGTCGCGGAACTGAAGGCAACGCTTGGCAGCGTGGCGCGGCTGGCACCGGGGCGGTCGGGTACGGTAGCGCGGCTCGGCGGGGAGCTCCGCGCATCGGTGCGCGACGATCTGCCCCCCGACACGCCCGGGCTAGCGGCAGGTTTCGGTCCGGCGCTGCTCGAAGCCGCCCTGATCGACGCGGCCTGCCGTGGTGCGGACCTGCCGTTCGTGGCCGCTGCGCGCGCCGATATTTTCGGGCTGGTGGAGGCCGCGCCGGACTGGCTCGGGGCGGATGCGATGCAGGCAGCCCTTGCTGACCTGCACACCCCCGACCGGATGATGATCCGTCACACGGTCGGCTACGGCGTGCCGCTGACGGCGGCGGATGTGACGGACCGCCCCACAGACGGTCAGCCGGTTGCATTGCAGGACGTGATCGGGGCATGGGGCGTCCGGGCGTTCAAGATCAAGCTGAAGGGCGATCCGGAGGCCGATATCGCATGGCTCGAACGGGTCGCGGCGATCCTCGCGCCGCTCGGGCCGGGGCTGAAGATCAGCCTCGACGCGAACGAGCAATATGCGCCCGAGAGCTTTGCGGATTTCACCGCGCGACTGACGGCGGCGCCCGCGCTTGCGGGCCTGCGCGCCGATTTGCTCTTCGTCGAGCAGCCCTTCCCGCGCGAGCTGTCGCTTGTTGCTGCGCATCCTGTCAGCGCAGATGTTCCCATCGTGATCGACGAGGCCGATGACGCGCCCGATGCGCTCTACCGCGCGCTGGCGCTCGGCTGGTCGGGCAGTTCGGTCAAGAGCTGCAAGGGCGTGTTGCGGGCGGTGCAAAACTTCGCATTGGCGCGCCGGCGTGCGGCGGAGGGGCGGCCGATCATCCTGACATCCGAGGATCTGACCTGCCAGCCGGGCCTGTCCTGGCAGCAGGACACGCTGATGGCGGCCGCGATCGGCGCCACCCACAGCGAGCGCAACGGCCACTATTTCGCCGGCGGCATGCAGGGCGCGTCCGACGCGGAGAAGGCGGCGTTCCTCTCGCGGCACGGTGACATCTATCGCGACGGCCCGGCCGGGCCGCAGCTTCGCATCACGGACGGGCGGGTCGCGATCGGCTCGCTCGACTGCACAGGTTTCGGTGCCGCGGTCCAGCCGGACCTCGCCAGCACCCCCGAACTTGAATTCTGAACGAAAGGACAAGACGTGAAACAGAGGCGAATTGGCATCATCATGCATGGCGTCACCGGGCGCATGGGCATGAACCAGCATCTGATCCGGTCGGTGCTGGCCATCCGCGATCAGGGCGGTCTGGCGCTGAAAGACGGGTCCGTTCTGGTGCCTGATATCCAGATTGTCGGCCGCAATGCCGACCGGGTCGAGGCGCTGGCCAAGCGTCACGGGGTGGACCGCTGGACCACCGACCTCGATGCGGCGCTCGCCAATCCCGAGGACGAGATTTTCTTCGATGCGGCGTCCACCCAATTGCGTCCGGCGTTGCTGCGCAAGGCGATCGAGGCGGGCAAGCATGTCTATTGCGAGAAGCCGATCTCCGAAGGGCTGGACGAGGCGGTCGAAATCGCCCGCTTCGCCCGCGAACGCGGCGTGAAGAACGGCATTGTCCATGACAAGCTCGACCTGCCCGGACTGGTGAAGCTGAAACGCCTGCGCGACTCGGGCTTTTTCGGCCGGATCCTCTCGGTGAAAGGCGACTTCGGCTATTGGGTCTTCGAGGGCGACTGGATGCCCGCGCAGCGGCCGAGCTGGAATTATCGCAAGGATGATGGCGGCGGGATCATCTCCGACATGCTCTGCCACTGGCGCTATGTGCTCGACAATGTGGTGGCACCGGTCAAGTCGGTGAGCTGCACCGGCGCGGTGCATATCCCCGAACGCTGGGACGAGGCGGATGCCCCCTACAAGGCCGATGCCGACGATGCGGCCTATGCGACCTTCGAACTGGAGGGCGGGATCATCGCCCAGATCAATTCCAGTTGGTGTACCCGCGTGCGCCGCGACGATCTGGTGACCTTCCAGGTGGACGGAACGCACGGATCGGCGGTCGCGGGCCTGCATCGCTGCTTCTCTCAGCACCGGGTCAACACGCCCAAGCCGGTCTGGAATCCCGACCAGCCGCAACAGATGAATTTCTATGACGACTGGGAAGAGGTGCCGGACAATATGGTGCTCGACAACGGGTTCAAGGTGCAGTGGGAGCAGTTCCTGCGCCATGTGGTCGAGGACGGCCCGTGGAGCTATTCGCTGGCCGAGGGCGCGAAGGGCGTGCAACTGGCCGAAGCGGGCTACCAGAGCTGGCGTGAGCGGCGCTGGGTCGATCTGCCCGAACTGGAGGTCTGACCCATGGCGCGACTGAACCTGCCCGGCGGTGCCGTCGATCTGGTGGCCGGTCCCGCACCGAAACAGGGCGTCCGCTGGACGCGCACGGCCCTTGCCGCCGCCCATGTGGTCGCCGATCCGCTGGCCGAAGCCGATCCGTGGATCGACTGCGCGGTCGACTGGGACCGGACGCTGGCCTTCCGCACCCATCTCTGGTCGCTTGGCTTCGGCGTGGCCGAGGCGATGGACACGGCGCAGCGCGGTATGGGGCTCGACTGGCCGACCTCGCTGGAGCTGATCCAGCGTTCCACGGCGCTCGCCAAGGCGGGCGGCCATGCGATTGCCTGCGGCGCGGGCACCGACCATCTGGCGCCCGGACCGGATGTGACCGTCGATGATGTGATCGCGGCCTACGAGACCCAGTGCGAGGCGGTCGAGGCCGCGGGCGCGCCGGTCATCCTGATGGCCTCGCGCGCGCTTGCCGCCGCCGCCAAAGGGCCCGATGATTACATCCGGGTCTATGACCGCGTCCTGTCGGGACTGGCGCAGCCCGCGATCCTCCACTGGCTCGGCGACATGTTCGACCCGGCACTGGCCGGCTACTGGGGCCACGGCGACCATATGGCCGCCATGGACACGGCATTGCAGGTGATCGGCGCGAATGCCGCCAAGGTGGACGGGATCAAGGTGTCGCTCCTGTCGGCGGAGAAGGAAATCGCGATGCGCCGGCGCCTGCCGGAAGGCGTGCGCATGTATACCGGCGACGATTTCAACTATCCCGACCTTATTGCGGGCGACGATCAGGGCTATTCCGATGCGCTGCTGGGCATATTCGACCCGATCGCCGGTCCGGCCGCGGTGGCGCTCGGCCATCTGGCGGACGGGGACATGGACGCCTATCACGCCACCTTCGGGCCGACCGTTCCGCTGTCGCGCCACATTTTCGGGGCGCCGACCCGCTTCTACAAGACGGGAGTCGTCTTTCTGGCCTATCTGACCGGGCATCAGGACCATTTCACGATGATCGGCGGGCAGGAAAGCGCGCGCTCCACCCTGCATCTGGCGCAGATCGTGCGGCTGGCCAATGCGGCCGGGCTCTTTACCGATCCCGACCTTGCCGCGGCGCGGGCACGACCGGTCTTCGCCACCCGCGGGCTGGAGGTCTGATATGGCCCTGTCACCCGTCACGCCGGACCGGATCTCGCTCAACACAGCCACGCTGCGAGAGCAATGGTCGCTCGCGGACTGTATCGACGGCTGCCAGCGCCACGGGTTCGGCGGCATCGCGCCGTGGCGCGACAAGTTGCAGGAGATGGGTGTCGACAGGGCCGCGCGGGCGATCCGCGCGGCGGGTCTATCGGTGTCGGGCCTCTGCCGCGGAGGCTGGTTCACCGAAGAAGGCGCGCTGACGCCTGCGGTGATCGACGACAATATCCGCGCGGTGGATGAAGCGGCCGAGATCGGCGCCGCCTGCCTCGTGATGGTGGTCGGCGGCCTGCCCAAGGGCAGCCGCGATATCGGCCTTGCCCATGGTCTGGTCGAGGAGGGGCTGGCGCGCACGCTTGAGCATGCGCGCTCGGTCGGGATGCCGGTGGCGATCGAGCCGCTGCATCCGATGTATGCGGCCGACCGGGCCTGCGTAAACACCATGCGCCACGCGCTCGATATATGCGACCGTCTGGGGCCCGGCATCGGTGTGGCCTGCGACGTCTACCATGTCTGGTGGGACCCAGATCTGGCCGAACAGATCGAGCGGACCGGCACCGAGCGGATGCTGGCCTTCCATGTCTGCGACTGGCTGGTGCCGACGCGCGACATGCTGACCGATCGCGGCATGATGGGCGACGGGGTGATCGACATTCCCGCCATCCGCGCGCAGGTCGAAAGCGTCGGCTTCTCCGGCCTGACGGAGGTAGAGATCTTCTCCGCCCTCGACTGGTGGAAACGGGATCCGGATGAGGTGATGCAGATCATCATCGAACGCTGCGCCAAGGTCGTCTGAAGATCAGCCCGGCTGTGCGATCCCCCGCGGACCCTGCGGGGCTTTCACCTTGCCTGCGAGCAGGTCCTGCAAGGGCGCGAACCGGTCGATCATGTGGCGGCGGAAGACCCGGACGCGCTGGGTGCGCGCCAGTTCCGGATGGTAGAGCAGCCAGAGGTCGAGATCATGCCGCCGGTCGGGCGCTGACAGGCGTTCGAGCAGCGGATCGGCATCGCCCATGAAACAGGGCAGGTGGGCCATGCCCGCGCCTTCGCGCAGGGCAGCCAGCGTCAGGAGCGTGTCGTTGACGAAGAACCGGTGATCCCCGTCGGGACAGTTTTCCCGCAGCCACCCGACATGCAGGTCGCAACAGGACACGCCGAGCCACGGCGGCGGCGCATCCAGCCCGCCCGCCCGCCCGCGCTTGCCATAGACGGCTGACGCGACCGTGCCGAGCCGCGCACCGATCAACGTCTCGCGCGGGGTGTTGGTCAGGCGGATCGCCACGTCGGCCTCTCGGTTGGCAAGGCTGACAAAATCGTTCGACACATCGACATGGAGCGTGATGCCGGGATGCGCGTCGGAAAAACCGGTGAGCATCGGCATCAGGATCGTGGCGGCCAGATTGCTGACGGTGGACAGCCGGAGCGTGCCTGTTTCCTCGCTGTCGAGCCCGCCGAGGCGGCTCTCGTAGCCAAGGATCTCGCTCTCCATCCGCTCGGCGGAGAAGCGCAATTCCTCCCCGGCCTCGCTGAGCGCGAAGCGCCCGTGGCTGCGGTCGAGCAGGGTGGTGCCGAGCCGCTCCTCCATCTGGCGGATCCGGCGGGAAACGGTGGAATGCTGGACGCCCAGCCGCCGTGCCGCGCCGCTGATCGACGCGGCCCGCGCCACGGCAAGAAAGATGCGGATATCGTCCCAGTCCATGCCTGACCTCCACCGGTCCGCAGCGCGTCCGGACCGTGATGGTGGCTTGGCGATTTCTGCACAGCCAGTGTCGATCCGTCGCGAATTGACCGGAGCATGCATGAAAGCGCAATATTTATCAAGGTCTTAACCCTTGTCCCGAACGGCAGCATGGGTGTGCTGTCCAGCCTGCGGAGACGGATCGCCGGCTCTGGCCGGATCTCCGCAGGCGCCCATCGGAGGCAGGAACGCATGGAGGATGTCATGACCAAAGTTGCCGTGGTGCAGGAACCGCCCGTCTATCTCGACCTGCCGAAATCGCTCGAACGGGCGGCCGACCTGATCGGCCGCGCAGCCGCGGATGGCGCTGGGCTCGTGGTGTTTCCCGAAGCCTGGCTGCCGGGCTACCCGACCTTTGTCTGGCGGCTGAAGCCCGGCGCGGAAATGGGCGTCACCGACACGCTCTACGCCCGGCTTCTGGCCAATTCGGTGGATGCAGGTGCCGGCGGGCTTGGCCCGGTCTGCGCGGCGGCAAAGGAGCATGGCACGGTTGTCGTGATCGGCTTTCAGGAGGTGGACGGCAGCGCCAGCGGGTCCACGATCTTCAACAGTTGCGCCACGATCGACGGCGACGGGCAGGTCCTGAACATCCACCGCAAGCTGATGCCGACCAACCCGGAGCGGATGGTCTGGGGCTTTGGCGACGGGGCCGGCCTGCGGGTGGTGGAGACGGGCGTCGGGCGGATCGGCGCGCTGATTTGCTGGGAAAGCTACATGCCGCTCGCCCGTGCAGCGCTCTACGCCCAGAATATGGACATTTACTGTGCCCCGACATGGGACAGCGGCGAGACTTGGCTGGCCAGCATGCAGCATATCGCGCGCGAGGGCGGGTGCTGGGTGATCGGATGCGCCACGGCGCTGGAAGCGCGCGACGTGCCGGAGGATGTGCCGCATCGCGACCGGATTTTCCCCGATGCCGACGAGTGGATCAATCCCGGCGACGCGGTGATCTACAAGCCGTTCGGTGGCGTTCTGGCCGGACCGATGCACGCCACCAAGGGTCTGCTCACGGCCGAGATCGACGCGGCCGAGGCCGCCGCCGCCCGGCGCAAGTTCGACGCGACCGGCCATTATGCGCGGCCGGATGTCCTGCACCTGACCGTCAATCGCGACCGTCAGCGGGCCGTGTCTTTCGCAGACGACTAATATTTCTAGGAAAATTTGGGGCAAGGGCGTAATATCAGCGGGCATGTTCCAGATGCCCGGATCCCGTTTATTGGACAAAGGGGATGATCTGATGACGCCTTCAATTTGGACGATCCGACGCGCGGACTTCAGTGCCGCCGTTCTGGCTTTGATGTGCGCCGCGATTTTCTTGCCGACCGGCGCGTGGGCCGACAAGGCGGTGGAGCCTGTCGAACTGTCGGACATTCGCGGGATGAGATATTGCGAATTTCTGCTGATCTACGACGACCGCGTCGAGATCTACAACACATCTGCCTCCGACGGGTGCCCGGCGGACAAGTGGGACGCGCTCGATGTCGATGCGCTCGCGGCGGAAAATGGTGCGGTCAAGGCGCAGCTGAACGGCCCGAAATTCTGGGCAGTGGACGCGCAAAACATTTCCCTGGGCGAAACGAAGAGCTTCGGCGGGATCGACGCGCGCTATGGCGCGACCCTGCCGCTCAGCGCGGTGGGCTCGGGCGAAGGCGCCGATCCCTACACGCCCTTCACTAGCGCCAAGGACCAGACCTTCTTCGTCGAGGCGGGGCAGCCCGTCTACCAGCTGACGGATGCGGAGGGGCAGACCTACCTCCTCAATGCCTATGGCGGGCAGGTGACGGACGGTGATCCGTCCAACCTTGTGGACCAGCTGCAACCGCCGGAGGGATGGCGCTTTGACATCGTGACGCTGGATGCGCCGCTGACCGTCGAAGGGTCGAGCGACACGCCGGTCCATATGGTGGGTGACGATCTGCGCCAGTATTACACCCGCTACGAGGCTGGCGGTCAGTGACCCTGGCCAGCGCCGCGAAATCGCTCAGTGTCGCGATCGCGGCACTGTGGCTCGCAGGAAGTGCCGCCGCGCAATCGGCCGGCCCGGCCACCCTGTCGGGCTACCGCGCCACTTCGGATCTGGAAACGGGGGACAGCGTCACCGAGGATCTGGCGGTCGATGATCAGCGCGTCGACGGCGTCCTGAGTTTCCCGAAGATCGAAGCTGCGGTCGCGCCCTGGTTCGACTGGAAGCGGCGGATCAATGACCGATACGGCCTGAAGCTGCAATTCAGCTACCAGACGCTGCACCAGCAGTTGAGCGATACGCTCGGCGCGGACAATGCGGCGGCATCGCGGGCGCAGATCCAGGGGTCTTGGGCACTGGTCGGGCGTGGCACGAAAAACACCGGCACGCTCACCTTCCGGCTGGAGAACCGCCGCACGCTCGGCTCAGACATCCCGCCGACCAGCCTCAACTACCAGTATGGCGGCATCACGCCGTCGGGCGGATTCAGCGATTTCGGCACCGCGCTCAGCGAACTGGCCTGGCGGCAGTCCCTGCTGGAGGGGCGGTTCCGCTTCGTCCTTGGCAAGATCAGCGCCCTGTCCTGGTATAACGGCCACGCGCTCTCCTCGTCGCTACGCGGGTTCCAGAACCTTGCGCTCCAGAGCAGCCTGACCAAACCGGCGCCGGGGCGCGGTCTGGGCGGCGGCGTTGCCTTCGAATTGAACGAACGGTTCGGCATGGTGGCGGGCATCCATGATGCCAATGCCAAGACGGCCGGCAATCCGTTCGACACGATCGGGGAAGGGGAATTCTACAAATCCGTCGAGTTCCGCTACTGGCCGACCACGCCCGACCGGCGGAAGTGGGACGTGGTGCGCCTGCAATTCTGGCAACAGGATGCGCTCAGTGCCAAGGGCGTGCCTGCAGGGCAGGGCGCGACGTTCCTGGCCAGCACGCTCATCAACGACCGCTGGTTTCCCTTCGTGATTGCGGGGCATTCGGACGGCAAGGCCACGCTGATGAAGACCGATGTGACCGGCGGGCTCGGCATCGCCTTCGACACGAAGCACCGCGCGGCGAGCGACGTGCTGGGGCTGGCGCTCAGCTGGGGTGATCCGTCGAGCGACGCGCTGCGCGAACAGCTGACGGCGGAAGCCTTCTACCGCTTCACGCTGGTGCAGAACGTGACCATCACACCCGCCATCCAGTGGGTGCAGAACCCCGCCGCAAACCCCGCCTTCGACGAGGTGGTGACGGCTGGCCTCCGGTTGCGCGTGACCTTCTGATTCCGTCCCTGCACGCTGTCTGATCGGCGGATTGCGCACGATCCGGTTGGAGAAAATCGGGAAAACCGCTACGATCCACGTTCGACCGACTGCCCGACCGAACAGCTTTGCCAGCGAAAGGACGTGACATGGTTCGCAACATTCTCTCTTCAACTGCATTACCGCTCTGCCTTGCGCTCGGCACCGCCGCCGCCGCGCAGGATGCGGATCAACCCAATATCCTTGTCATCTGGGGGGATGATATCGGCTGGGAAAACCTGTCGAGTTACAGCGGCGGCACGATGGGCTACACGACGCCGAACCTCGACCGCATCGCGAATGAGGGGATCCGGTTCACCGACCATTATGCACAGCCAAGCTGCACCGCCGGTCGCGCCGCTTTCATCACCGGGCAATATCCGATCCGGTCCGGCATGACGACGGTGGGCCAGCCGGGCTCACCGCTCGGGCTACAGGCGGCATCGCCCACGCTTGCCGAGCAGTTGAAGCAGGAAGGTTACCGGACCGGTCATTTCGGCAAGAACCATCTGGGCGACCGCAACGAACATCTGCCGACGATGCACGGGTTCGACGAGTTTTTCGGCAATCTCTACCACCTCAACACGCAGGAGGAGGCCGAGCAGCGCGACTACCAGCGTTTCGGAGAGGAATATGCCGGGTCGCTTGAAGCCTATGAGGAACAGTTCGGCACGCGCGGCGTGATCCACAGTTTCGCCACCGAGGAAATGGACGAGACCGAGCATCCGCGCTTCGGCGTCGTCGGCATGCAGACAATCGAGGATACCGGCCCGCTGACGCAGGAGCGGATGAAAAACTTCGACGAGGGGGAAGTGATCCCGCTCGCGCTCGATTTCATGGCCGCCGCGCAGGAGGCCGGGGAGCCGTTCTTCGTCTGGCTCAACACCAGCCGGATGCATCTCTATACGCGGCTCAATGACGAATGGCGCTATGCAGCGGAAACCTACACGTCGGAGGCCGACATGTACGGCTCGGGCCTGTTGCAGCATGACCATGATATCGGGCTGGTGCTCGACTGGCTCGACGAGCAGGGGCTCACCGATAATACGATCGTCTGGTATTCGACCGACAACGGTCCGGAACATGCCTCCTGGCCGCATGGCGGCACGACACCCTTCCGCGGGGAGAAGATGACCACCTATGAAGGCGGCGTGCGCGTCCCGTCCTTCATCCGCTGGCCGGGCGTGTTGCCCGAGGACACGGTGCTGAACGGCATTCAGGCGCATCAGGACATGTTCACCTCGCTGGCCGCGGCTGCCGGGATCGAGGATGTCGCCGCCGAGGTGATGGAGGAAGACCAGCAATATATCGATGGGGTCAACAACCTGCCCTACTGGAAAGGGGAGGCCGAACGGTCCGCCCGGACCCATATCTTCCATTATTATGAGAGCGTGCTCACGGCGGTGCGCATGGGGCCGTGGAAATTCCACTTCTCCACCAAAGAGGATTACTATGCCAACGTGATCCCGCGCACTGTGCCTTTGGTATTCAACATCCGCATGGACCCGTTCGAGAGCTATGACACGACCGACGCCTACGGGCATCTGATGCAGAAAGTGTCCTGGCTGATCCAGCCGATGGGCGTGCTGATGAACGAGCATCTCAAGACGCTGGCAGACTACCCGCCGGTGCAGGGCGGCACCTCATTTGATATGTCGAACATCGTGGAAGAGTTCATGAACAAGTCGCTTCAGTAGGGGGCAACGCAGGGACCAGCAAGGCCGCCGGGGAAACCGGCGGCCTTTTTTTCGTTACTTTATGCCGGCGGGCGTCCCGGAACGCCAAATGTTGCTCAAAACCACAGATCCCGGATCTGACACCCGTTTTCTCGCAGCGCTTCGAACTTGTCGAGCCCGTCGAAATGCCGGATCGGCAGCGCGGCCACGGTAGTTGGATCGTCCGACATGCGCAAATTGACCGCGATGCGGACCCGCCCCTCCGCATCCGGCGCTGCGGCCTGCCACCAGACGACGCAGCCGCATGTCGGGCAATGGTGGAAGCCGAGTTCCCGCTCGTCACGAAAATAGGCGATGCCGTCGCCCTCGGTCGCCACATCTTCCCCAAGCCAGCCATAGGCCCAGAGCGCGCCGAACCGGCGGCAGACTGTGCAGTTGCAGGCCGTTGCCCGCGGCGGAACATCGTCGATGCGCCAGCGCAAGGCACCACAATGGCAGGAACCGGTGAGCATGGGGGGAGACTAGCGCGACGGCCCGTTGCAGCCAAGGCTTGCGCTGCCGTGAATAGGAAAGGCGCAAGCCAACAAGGCGATTACGTGCCGATCTTCATATCGCGTTTCGGCTGGCCGGATAGACTTTCCCTTTCATGACGGAATGAACTTCATGAAGAGGCGCGGTGCTCCGACGGGCGCCGCGCTATTTACGATGCGGGACTTCGGTAGGAAAAGCGCCAGTGGTGTTAAAGGTTCGCACCCTTGGCGCCGACGTCGCGGATTCACCGCCAACTTGTCCACAAGCTGCGCCCGCTTTGTCCTTGCTTCTGCAGTCCGGCGGCACAGATCAGGCCTGACGTAGACGATAGGATTGTCTGGTAGGGATGCGTAGAACCAGCTCTTGGCTATCGGCACCGTCAGGCCGCCGGAACAGCCTGTGCTGACAGGGATCAAGACCTTTGGTAGTCTGGACGGACAGTGACCCAGGGGTGGCTGCCAATGGAGCAAGAATTTTCCCCCTATTTCGGCGCGCCGGAGATCATGGCGCTTCAAAGGAAGCGCGACCTTCAGGTGGCGGAACTGAAAGACCTGCCGGGTGCGGTCGTTCATGGCCGGGTGTTTGCGAGCGATGATCCTGCGAAACTGGGGTGGCACAGATTGCGTGAGGCCATGGCCGAGGATGGCGTGATTTCGCTCCGGGGGATCGATGATGCCACCATCGAAAAGGCGCTCCGCGAATTGGCCGATTTCCATCCGGTCCTGCACCATTGGGACTTGTTCATGGCAGACGCGCAGACCATTCGTGCCGTTTGCGGACCGATCATCGAAGATGGCGCCCCTGACGGTGTCGAGTGTCTGGACGGGCAAGACCTGACCCCGAAGAGAGCCCGGGAGGTGCAGGCTTTCCTGACCGGGCTCGGCGTCTCACCCTTTTCGACCGATGCCCTTCTCGGCCGTCTGTTCCCCGCACGGCTGATCGCCTTTCAAGATGCGCGCGGCAGGATCGTTGCTGCAGGATTTGCGGCCATGACACATAACCGGCACAGCCCGCTCTTCGGTTCGGCGTGGGTCGGCCTGATCGGGGTGGACGCCGCCTATCGCGGTCTCGGATTTGGAAAATATGTCGACGCCATCGCCAACCTTGCCGCGATCGAGGATCTGGGCGGGTCGTCGACGATGGAGTTCGTGGCGCGGGACAATGCACCGTCGCGAGCCATGCTGAAAAGCTGCGGCCTGAAGCAGGTTCCGGGAAAGTCTGTCGTCATGCTGTCGACATCAGACGTGCGCCTCACGAAGTAGCCGTCGTATCGCAGAAAAACCCGATGGCAGAAGGCAGGTTGAACGGTTCGGTCATTGGCCTGAATGCGTATCACTCTCGTCGGCAACAATATCTCACGAGCAGATACTTGCTTTTGAGTAGGCGATTTTGCCTTTCGAACTGAGAGGGGCACTTGGTTTCAGGCTAGTGCGATCGTCAACGGTTCTCGTTCGCTTGCGATTCTGTACTGAGCGATGCTGGCGAGAACCCGTTCCTGCGAAACACGTGCCGCCGCCATCGGCCGCGGCATTAAACATCGAGGCCGTTCTGGCGGCCAAAGTCGGTGTAGAATGTATCGCTCCGGCATCTGTCCAGAGTCGCCTCATCGGCGTCCCGCGGTTCGGTGCCGGGGCTTTGCACGCCGGTTCCTTCGATGAAGCGGTTTACAAGATTGAACACGCCGCAAACCTGGATCGCATCGAACAGCGCCGCTTCCGACCAACCTGCCGCATAGACGGCCTGTGCATCCGCTTCCGTCATGCGCGCGGGCGAGACCGTGAGCTTTTCGACATAGGCGAGGACCGGCTTCAGTTCTTCGCGTACCGGAGCAGTGTCCCGATCCGCCATCAAAGCTTCGATCGTTTCCACGTCGATGCCATAGGCTCTGGCAAAGACAGTATGCGCGCCATGACAATAGCTGCACGCGTTCAAACCCGAGACATAGGCCGCGATCAGTTCGCGCTCGGCCATAGACAGATCGCTCTCCCCCCGCATGACCAGACTTTCGTAGGCACAGAGCGGCCCAAGTTTGTCCGAAAAGGCTTGATAGACGCTGCCCAGCGTTGCGGTCTTCGGGAGGGACGGAAACAGGTGCGTCATGTCATAAACTCCTAATCTTGCCCCGCATCCCGTCCGGGTCGCGTTGGGCAAATGTGCGCCCGCAAAGAAGAGGCGCGTTTCTGTACGTGAGGGCAATTGGGACTGTATCGGGCGGTCAGGCGGCCGATATGCGCGTGGTGACAGGACAAGGCCAATTGGCTTGGCCCGCGTATTGCCGGTCGCTACTTTGCGTCGCTCATACTAGCCAGCGGCCCGCAAGAATGCCAGTTTCGGCTGCAGGGAATGCGGCGGCTCGGCGTCATCAAATTCGGCTGAAAAACCTTGGAGGTTATGGCGGGCAGGGTGGGATTCGAACCCACGGAACGCTTGCACGTTCACCGGTGTTCGAGACCGGCGCATTCGTCCACTCTGCCACCTGCCCGCTGCGAACGGGTGAATAATGGGGGCGCGGGGGATTGTAAACCTCTGACGCGCGGCGCGGCGCAATTTCTTTGGCCCCCGGTCCGCAAGGCTTTCCGCCCGCTGGTCCGCCCTGTATATCGGAGCAGGTGCCAGGCCGCTCGTGCGGCCCGCATGCAGCCGTGCGAAAGGGTCAAAAAATGGTCCGTATCATAGCTTCGCTCTCGACACTGATCGCCGCTGCCGTGCTGGTGCAGGTGGCCAATGCAACTATGACCACGGTGCTTCCGCTGCAGCTCATCGCCCAAGGGGGTGACCAGTCCGATGCGGCGCTCCTTGCCGCGGCCTATGCGATCGGGTTCGCGCTGGGCTGTTTTACCGAGCCGCCGCGGATCCAGCGTGTGGGATATATCCGTGCGATTGCCGCCGCCGCCGCCGTCTGCACCATCGCGACGATCCTTTATGCGTTCGCCACGGGGCTCTGGCTCTGGCTGTTCCTGCGGCTCTGCATGGGCATGGCGATCGCCTCGATCCTCGCCTCGACCGATGGCTGGATCAACGCGACCGCGCCGTCCGCGATCCGCGGGAGCGTGATTGCCGTCTACGCCTGGTGCATCAGCCTCGGGTCGATCTTCAGCCAGCTGGTGATCCTCGTGGCCGACAGCCTGTCGCCGGTCTTCATGGGCGGGCTGGCGATCGCCTTCAACGTGAGCCTCGTGCTCGTCGCGCTCACCCGCAGTGCCGCGCCCGACATCTCCCTCGGGCCGGTCATGGCGCAGCCGCGCGGGCTGCGGCTGCGGATGCGGGGCGCGATTGCGGTGCCGTCGGCCACAGCCGTGGCGGCGGCCTTCTATTCGGGGCTGGTTGCGACCAGCCTGACTTCCGTGTTGCCGTCGCTCCTGTCGGAGAACGGAACTTCCACCAACTGGATCGCCATTGCGGTGGCCACGATCTTCGCCGTCCGGTTGCTCTTCCAGCTGCCGATCGGCGTGGCCGCCGACCGCACCGACAACCGGCGCCTCATCCTCGGCCTGTCGCTCGGGGTTGCGCTGGTCGGCGTGGCGGGCGTGGTGCTGGTGATCAATGCACAACCCGTGGGCGCGGGCGGCGGCGGGGTCGCCAGCGTGGCCATCCCGCTCCTGATCGTGGGGCTGCTCGGCGGCCTGTCGATGCCGGTCTATGCGGTGGCACAGTCGCTGGCCTTCAACCGGGCTTCGCCCGAAACATTGGTGCGGGTGGCCACGACCATTCTGCTCTTCTGGTCGCTCGGCTCGATTGCAGGCCCGATGCTGGTGGCGGCAGCCGTGCCGCTCGTTGGCGGGGTGGCCCTGCCGCTCGTGATCGTGCTGGCCTCGCTCCTGATGGCGGCCCTGTCCGGCCTGCGCTGGCGCACCCGCGCGGCGCCCGATACGAGCGTGCCGGTCCCGTCCGATATTGCCGTGACCTCCGTTGCGGCCACGACCTCCATGGCCGAGGCCGTTCAGGAAGATGCGGAGCAGGCGGAGGAGGCAGCTGCCAGCGCGGCGCCGGATGCGGCAGCCATGGCCGAAGGCGATATCGGGGACGAGGGTGAGGACCGGCAGAAACAGGCCGATTAGCGCTTGACTTTCAGGGCCCGCCGCCGGATATACCGCGTTCCTCCGGCGGAACTGGATTCCGGCCGGGGTTTCTTGTGGACGCTCCGAAGCTCGGGGCGCGCTGTTCGAAGGCGCGGGAACACCCCGCAAAACGCACCCGCAGGGTGGGCCGCAGGACGCGAATGGAAAAGGAAGACGCGGATGTTCGCGGTACTGAAGACTGGTGGCAAACAGTATAAAGTTGCCAAAGACGAGATTCTGACGGTCGAGAAGCTGGCCGCCGATGCAGGTGAAACCGTCCAGTTCAACGAAGTTCTGATGCTCGGTGGTGACAAGGTCACCGTTGGTGCGCCCTTCGTGGACGGCGCTGCCGTGCAGGCTGAAATCCTCGATCAGACCCGTGGTCCGAAGACGATTTCCTTCGTCAAGCGCCGCCGCAAGCACAGCTCGCAGCGCAAGAAGGGCCACCGCCAGCACCTGACCGTGATCAAGGTCACGGACATTCTGGCATCCGGCGCCGAGAAATCGGGCGTGAAAGCCGCTCTGGGTGCATCCTCTGCACCGGTCGCCGCTGCTGCTCCGAAGAAAGCCGCGCCGAAAAAAGCCGCCGAGAAGAAGGCTGCACCGAAGAAAGCCGAGAAGGCCGAGGCTGCTGCCGCCACCGGCGCCGCGCCGAAGAACCTTCTGAAAGCCGCCAAGGGCGACGCGGACGATCTGAAGAAGATCTCCGGCGTTGGTCCGAAGCTCGAAGGCCTTCTGAACGAAAACGGTGTCTACCACTTCTGGCAGATCGCCGAATGGTCGGCTGACGAAGTGGCCTACATGGACGACAAACTGTCCTTCAAAGGCCGCATCGAGCGCGACAACTGGATCCAGCAGGCGACCGATTTCGCCGCTGAAGCGAAGTAAGGAGAGAGCGAGATGGCACATAAGAAAGCAGGCGGTTCGTCCCGTAACGGCCGCGACTCGGCCGGTCGTCGCCTTGGCGTGAAGAAGTTCGGTGGCGAAGCCGTCATCCCGGGCAACATCCTCATCCGTCAGCGCGGCACCAAATGGTATCCGGGTCAGGGCGTCGGCATCGGCCGCGACCACACCATCTTTGCGACCGTCGAAGGCAATGTGAAGTTTCACAAGGGCCTGAAGGGCCGCACCTTCGTATCCGTTCTGCCAGCCGCGGAGGCTGCGGAATAAGCCGAACCCCGGCTTGATGGTAAAAGATTAGGGGGATCGGCGGAAACGCCGGTCCCCTTTGCGATTCCAAGGCCCCGCGCAGACGGGGCGGGCGCAGGACAGGACCCGCCGGACCGCCGGTCAGGTCTGACAGAACAGGGACGGGACATGAGTGTCGATATTGTCAGTTTTGCCGTTTTCGCCGGGGCCATGGTGGCCACGCCGGGTCCGGCCAACATGGTGCTTCTGAGCGCGGGGGCGGGCTTCGGTCTGCGGGCGTCCATGCCCTTCGTGATCGGCGTGGCGCTGTCGAAACAGGCGATCATCTGGCCCGTCGGGCTCGGCCTGATGACGGCGGCGACGGCGGCACCGGGGCTGTTTCTGGCGCTCAAATACCTCTCGGCTGCCTATATCATCTATCTGGCCTGGCGGATCGCCTCGGCGCGGATCGTGCCGGCAGCAGGCGTGACCACGCCGCCCAGTTTCTGGAGCGGGCTGATCGTCCATCCGCTCAACCCGAAAGCCTGGGCGCTGGTGACGGCGGGTTTCTCGAATTTCGTGGCGCCCGGCACGCCGGCACTGCCCGCGACGCTCGCCATCGCGGCGACGCTCCTCGGGTTGCAGCTTGTCCTGCATCCGCTCTGGTGCGCCGCGGGCGCACTGATCGCCCAGCGGATCGCGGGCACCCGGGCCGAACGCGGCCTGATGATTGTTCTGGCGCTGCTGACCGTGGCCAGCGTCGCCTTCGTGCTTTGGAAAGGGGTCTGACATGACCGTGGCACCTGAACTGACGACCGAACGCCTGCACCTGCGGCCGCTGCGCGACAGCGACGCAGCGGCGATCGCCCTGCATGTCGGCGACCGTCGCGTGGCGCGCAACCTTGCCGTCGTGCCCTTTCCCTATCCCAAAGGCGCGGCCGAGGAGTTTATCGCCCGGTCGACGGCGTCGGATGCGGCGGGGCCGGTCTGGGCCATTGTGCCGACCGGCAGCCCGTCGGACGAACTGGTGGGTGTGATCTCCTATGATCTCGACGGCACGGTCGCCAAGCTCGGCTACTGGCTGGCGCCGGCCTTCTGGAATTCGGGCTACATGACAGAGGCCGCCGGCGCCGTCATCGATCATGCCCGCGCGCAGGGCGTGACGCGGATGGAGACGAGCGCGCATCAGGACAATCCGGCCTCGGCCAAGGTGCTGAGCAAGGTCGGTTTCCACTATGTGGGGGATGATGCGCATTTCTCGGTCGCGCAGAATGCGACGGTCGATGTGTGGCTCTACCGGCTGGATTTCGACGATGGCTGAGATGTCCGCCATCACCGACGGGGATGTCGCGCTGCGCCCCATCCGTGGCGCGGATTTCGAGCCGATGCATGCCATGGCGTCGGAGGACCGTGTGGCGCGGATGACAGCGACATGGCCCGTGCCGGCCGATCCGGCTTTCACGCTGATGCGGATGAACACGGCCGAGGCTCAGGCGGGGCTGGTGCGCGTGATCACCTGGCAGGGCGCGTTTGCGGGCACGATCGGGCTCGTGGGCAGCCATCTGGGCTATATGCTGACGCCGGCCCTGTGGGGGCGTGGCATCGCAACCCGCGCCGTGCGTGCCATGGTCGACGACCGGTTCCGGCATTCCTCGATGCAGCGTGTCGAGGCATCGGTCTGGACCGACAATCCCGCCTCCGCCCGCGTGCTGGAAAAGGCCGGCTTCACGCAGTCCGGAGAGAGCAGCGGATTTTGCGCCGCGCGCGACGAAGAGGTGGCAGGGCGCGACTTCACCCTGACGCGGGAGGACTGGGCGGCAGCACTGCCGCTTGACCTGTCGAGCGACCGTATCCGCATTCGGCCGCTTGGCGCATCCGATGCGGACGCGTTTCACGCCTTCGCGCGGCTGCCCGAAGTGGCACGCAACATGGTCAGCTTCCCGGCCCCGATGGACCGTGACGCGGCCGCCGCCTATCTGGCGGACCGGCCCTTTCGCGGCCGCCCCGGCTTTTGCGCCGCCATTACAGCGCGGGATGGAGGGTTGGTCGGGATTTGCGGGATCGGCGGCACGCCGATGCACCTGATGTATGCGCTCGCACCTGACGCATGGGGGCAGGGCCTTGCGACGGAAGCGATGCAGCTCTTCCTGCCCGAGATGGTCCGCCGTTTCCAGATCACCGAACTGATCGCGGGGGCTTTTGCCGACAATCCCGCCTCGTCCGCTGTGCTCGCCAAACTCGGCTTCGAATCCGATGGCGCGCGCATGGCCGAGGCACCGGCACGGGTTGAGCCCGCGCAGCTTCTGCTCTATCGCTTGTCCGGCGCAACGCTGGCCCATCTGAGGACCGACCGATGAAATTCCTCGACCTTGCCAAAGTCTATATCCGCTCGGGTTCCGGTGGAAACGGCTGCGTGTCCTTCCGGCGCGAAGCCTTCGTCGAATATGGCGGTCCGGATGGCGGCAATGGCGGCAATGGCGGTGACGTCTGGGCGGAGGCCGTGAACGGGCTAAACACGCTTATCGACTATCGCTACCAGCAGCATTTCTTCGCCAAGAATGGCCAGCCCGGCATGGGCAAGCAGCGTGCCGGCAAGAATGGCGACGATATCGTGCTGAAGGTGCCCGTGGGCACAGAGATCCTCGACGAGGATCAGGAAACGGTGCTCGCCGACCTGACCGCGGTCGGCCAGCGCGTGCAGATCGCCTCGGGCGGCAATGGCGGTTTCGGCAACCTGCATTTCAAAAGCTCCACCAACCAGGCGCCACGCCGCGCCAATCCCGGCCAGCCGGGCGTTGAGCGCACGATCTGGCTGCGGCTGAAGCTGATTGCCGATGCGGGCCTTGTCGGCCTGCCCAATGCCGGCAAATCGACCTTCCTTGCCGCGACCTCGAACGCGCGTCCGAAAATCGCCGACTATCCGTTCACCACGCTGCACCCCAATCTGGGCGTTGTGGGCGTGGACAATGCGGAATTTGTCATGGCCGATATCCCCGGCCTGATCGAAGGCGCGCACGAGGGGCGCGGGATCGGTGACCGGTTCCTTGGCCATGTGGAACGCTGCGCGGTCTTGCTGCATCTGGTCGATGCCACGTCCGAAACCGTAGCCGAGGATTACGCGACCGTTGACCGGGAACTGGAACTCTATGGCGGCGCGCTTGCGTCCAAGCCGCGGGTTGTCGGGCTCAACAAGATCGACGCGCTCGACGAAGTAGAACTGGCAGAAGCTCGTTCTGCGCTGGAGGCCGCGTCGGGCCGGCCGGTCATGGCGCTATCTGGCGCGACCGGACAGGGCGTGACCGAGGTGCTCCGCGCCGTGCGGGCCGAGATCGACGCCCGCAACGATGCGGAAAAGGCGGCAGAAGAAGCGGCCGAGGCCGCGCGTGACGGGGACGGGGGCGGATGGCGACCCTGACCTCTGCGGCTTTGATCGACCGCGCGGCGCGGATCGTCGTCAAGATCGGCTCGGCGCTGCTCGTCGATGCCGAGACAGGCGCGTTGCGCACGGGCTGGCTTGACGGGCTGATCGACGATGTGGCGGCGTTGAAATCCGCCGGCAAGCATGTGGTCATCGTCTCGTCAGGTTCGATTGCGCTCGGCCGCCGCATCCTCGACCTGCCATCGGGCGCGCTGACGCTGGAACAGAGTCAGGCCGCGGCCTCGGTGGGGCAGATCCGTCTGGCGCAGGCCTATCAGCAGGGGCTCGCGCGTCATGACATTCGCGCCGGCCAGATCCTGATGACGCTGGAGGATAGCGAGAACCGCCGCCGGTATCTCAACAGCCGGGCGACGCTCGGCACGCTTCTGGAATTGGGTGTCGTGCCGATCGTGAACGAGAATGACACGGTTGCCACCGACGAGATCCGGTTCGGCGACAATGACCGGCTGGCGGCTCAGATTGCCTCGCTCGCAGGCGCGGATGTGCTGGTGCTCCTGTCGGATGTGGACGGGCTCTATACCGGTAATCCACGTGTCGATGCGGGCGCGCAACGGCTCGACCATGTGGCCGAGGTGACGCCCGAGATCGAGGCGATGGCCGGCGACGCGGGATCGCACTTTGCCCGCGGGGGCATGCGCACCAAGCTGACGGCGGCGAAACTGGCGCTGAAGGCCGGGTGCGCCATGGCGATCACGCGCGGCGATGTTGACCGGCCCCTGTCGGCGCTGGCCAACGGTGCGCCCTGCACATGGTTCGCCGGGCAGGGCGATCCGGCGGCGGCGCGCAAACGCTGGATTCTGGCGATGAAGCCGCGCGGGCGGATTTCTGTCGATGCGGGCGCGGCGCGGGCGCTGCGGTCGGGCAAGTCGCTCCTGTCGGCCGGCGTGTCGGACGTGTCGGGCCAGTTTGAGCGCGGCGATCCGGTGGAGATCATCGACGAGGCCGGGGCGACACTCGCCCGCGGACTCGTGGGCTACAATGCGGAGGAAGCGCGGCGGATCAAGGGGCTGCGCAGCGCCGATATCGAAGCCTGTCTGGGCTATGCGGCGCGGGCCGCTCTGGTCCATCGCGACGATATGGCGATCTGACGGACAAAGGGGTGACCGGGATGGACGGAAAGACCACGGAAAATATCCACGATCTGATGCAGGAAATCGGCGCCCGCGCGAAAGCGGCGGCGCGGGTGCTGGCCTCGGCCAGCGCGGAACGCAAACATGCCGCCCTGATCGGCGCGTCGGAAGCGGTCTGGGCGCGGCGTGCCGAGATCCTCGACGCAAACCAGAAGGACCTGGCCTTCGGGCGCGAAAAGGGCCTGTCGCCGGCCATGATCGACCGTCTGGCGCTCGACGAGGACCGGATCCGCGGGATTGTGGACGGGCTGCGTTCGGTCGCAGAACAGAGCGACCCGGTGGGCGCGGTGCTGGCCGAATGGGACATGCCGACGGGTCTGCATATCCGCCGTGTGGCGACCCCGCTCGGCGTGGTCGGGGTGATCTATGAAAGCCGCCCGAACGTGACGGCGGACGCGGGCGGGCTCTGCCTGAAGTCGGGCAATGCCGCGATCCTGCGGGGCGGCTCGGAAAGCCTGCACAGCTCCAAGGCCATCCATGCCGCGCTGGTGGACGGGCTCGTCTCGGCCAACCTGCCGGCGGATGCGATCCAGCTCGTGCCGGTCCGCGATCGCGCGGCGGTGGGCGAGATGCTGACGATGACCGACTTTATCGACGTGATCGTGCCGCGCGGCGGCAAGGGTCTGGTCGGTCGCGTGCAGGCGGATGCGCGGGTGCCGGTTTTCGCGCATCTCGAAGGGATCTGTCACGTCTATGTCGATCGTGATGCGGACCCCGATAAGGCGATGAAGGTGATCCTGAACGCCAAGACGCGGCGCACCGGCATTTGCGGGGCGGCAGAATGTCTGCTCATCGACCGGGCTTACTACGCCGCGCATGGCGCGCCGTTCCTTGCGGCATTGAAGGACAAGGGCGTGGAGTTGCGTGTGGGCGAGGGGTTGCAGGGCGAGCCGGGCACCGTTCCGGCCTCGGCCGACGATTGGGGCCGCGAATATCTGGACATGATCCTCGCGGTAAAACTCGTGGACGGTGTGGACGGCGCGATCGATCACATTTCGACCTACGGCTCCAATCACACGGATTGCATCCTGACGGAGAATGACGCGACCGCGGACGCGTTTTTCGCCCGTGTGGACAGCGCGATCCTGATGCGCAACGCCTCGACCCAGTTTGCCGATGGCGGCGAGTTCGGCATGGGTGCCGAAATCGGGATTGCAACAGGCAAGATGCATGCGCGCGGGCCCGTGGGCGCGGCGCAGCTGACCAGTTTCAAATATCTGGTCGAGGGCGACGGCACCGTCCGCGCCTGACCGCGACCAGCCACACGGCCGAACAGCAAAAAGCCCGCCGGTTGGCGGGCTTTTTACCTGTGGGGGAAGGGGTTCTTCAGCCGCGCCAGGTGCGGATCGGGCCGCAGTCCATATGCACGAAGTTGGAGCGGCCATAGGTGCCGACGCCGCCCGAGTTGCAGGCGATGGCGGCTTTTGCCATCTGGCTGGTGGAGCGTGACTTCAGCCGCAGATCGGCGGCCATGCCGCGGATATGGTAGCTGTTTTTCGCGACATTCCGGCTGCGGCGGCGCAGCATCGCGTTCGTGCGCGACGAGCGGTAGCCCGACAGCAGCAGGAACGGCTCGTTCGTATCCATCAGTTGATGGGCGGCGGCCATGATGTCGACATTGCGCAGGTCGTAATCGATCGTCTCGTCCGTGCGCCAGTCGCGCATGAAATAGTTGATCTCCTTCACCGCCTCGCGAATGTACTTCCCTTCGATCCAGTAGACTGTGTTGATCGATTCACCTGTCCGGCCCGAATACATCTTGATCGAGCGGATGTCGCCGGCGCCTTTGAGGAAGCCGAAAACGTTGGAATAGGCGGGAGCAGCGGGGACGGTGGCGACAGCAGCGAATGCGCCAAGCACAGCACGACGTGACGTTTTCACGTTTGCGTTACCAGTCATGAAATCCTTGCCTCGTTCTTTTATCGGGCCCGGTTTTCCGGGTCCAGCACGTCTGATTGGCGCACTTTGGGTACTTGTTACCTACGGGTAGCTAAATACTCCAAAAGCCGGATTCAGCACAAGAAAATCGTTTGGAACCGGCAGAAATCCGCGCATCTGTTGCGCTGATTCGCCAATGTTCCCTTTGCGTTCTTCTTCTCGTGCGACTTTTTCCACACGGGGCGGCGAAAATTCGCCGCCCGGCGCGCGCGGCTGATGGAGGGCGTCCCGCCGTCAAGATAGGGTGGCGGCAATTACAAGAAAAATTATTGGGGTAGTGATGTCACGGGTTCTGACCTCCGTTTTCCTTGCGTCGAGTATCGTGTTTTCCGGCCTGACGGCCACCACCGTGCCCGCAGTGGCGCAATCTTCCTCCCAGCTGGCGCTGAATGCCGAACAGGCCGCGCTCTATGCCGAGATTCGCAAGACCGGCAAGCTGGCCGAGGATCTGATGGGTTTCTATCAGGCGCGCGGCTTCAAGCCCGTGTGGGTCGGCCAGCGGGCCGCGTCGCGCGCGCTGGTGGCCACGCTGGCCGATGCGGACAGCCATGCGCTGCCGCTGGCGCGCTACAATGCCGGACAGGTCCAGAAAGAGCTGAACGCTGCGCGCGGCACGACGGCCCGCGCGGCGGCCGAAATCCGCGCCACCCAAATGTTCCTGCAATATGCGCATGACATTTCGTCGGGCCTTGTCGAGCCGCGCCGGATCGACAGCGAGATGTCCGTTCCGCGCCCCCGCCGCAGTGATGCGGCGCTGCTGAACGGGCTCAACAAACATCGCAACACCGCCGGATATCTGGCCGCTTTGGCCCCTGCGACAGCCAACTACAAGGGCCTTCTGGCCGAGAAAGTCCGGCTGGAGAAACTGATCGCCCGCGGTGGCTGGGGGCCGGAGGTGGGGGACGGTCCGAGCCTGAAGCCGGGCATGTCGAGCCCGCGCATTCCGGCCTTGCGTGCCCGCCTGACCCGTATGGGATATGGCCGCCTCGGGACGGCGCCCGGCTATGACGCTCGGTTGCAGGCCGCGGTGCAGAAGTTCCAGACCGATCACGGGCTGAACGCGGATGCGGTTGTGGGCGGCCGGACGCTGGCCGCGATCAACACCAGCCCGCAGGATCGGCTCGTGCAGGTTGCTGTCAATCTGGAGCGCGAGCGCTGGCTGAACCTCAACCGTGGTGCGCGGCATATCCATGTGAATCTGGCCGATTTCACCGTGAAGGTGATCGACAAGGGGCGCACCACCTTCGAGAGCCGTGTCGTCGCCGGACAGACGCCGAAGTTCCGCACGCAGGAATTCAACGACACGATGACCCATATGGTCATCAACCCGACCTGGCACGTGCCCGCGAGCATCGCGACCGAGGAACTGCTGCCCGCAATCCAGGAGGACCCGACCTACCTGCAGCGCAAGAACATGCGGGTGGTGACGCGCGATGGCGGGGCGGTCAATCCGGCCTCGGTCGATTTCAACGCCTACTCGCAGGAGAATTTCCCCTACCTGATCAAGCAAGCCCCCAACGGCGGCAACGCGCTTGGCCGGGTGAAATTCATGTTCCCCAACCGTTACAATATCTATCTGCATGACACGCCGTCGAAGAGCCTGTTTGCGCGGGATGCACGGGCGTTCAGCCATGGCTGCGTGCGGGTGCAGAAGCCGTTCGAGCTGGCCGAGGTGCTGCTCGCAAGGCAGGTGAACAATCCCAAAGGCACGTTCAACGCCATTCTGGAGACCGGGCGCGAGCGCACGGTCAGCCTCGCCCAGCCGGTGCCGATCTACCTCAGCTACAACAGCGCCTTCATCGACGAGAAGGGCAAACCGCAATATCGTGCGGACATCTACGGGCGCGACCGCAAGGTCTATAATGCGCTGCGGAAGGCGGGAGTTTCCATCGCTGGCATTGCGGGGTAAAAGCGGGATCGAACGGGCCGGATGAACCGGCCCGACCCCGCTGACCGGAGGCTCTGATGCCGTTGACCCTTGGCCAAGTGGCCGAAGCGCTCGGGGCAGAGGCCCAGGGCGACCTCTCGCTTCCCATCCGCAGACCTGCCGAACCCGCCCGCTGCGGGCCGGAGGATCTGGCCCTCGCGATGGAACCGAAGTTCGGTGAAACGCTGGGGCAGGGGCAGGCGGTCGCGGCCATCGTCTGGCCCGATGCGGACTGGCAGGCGATGGGGCTGAAAGGCGTCATCATCGCGCCGCGCTCGCGCTATGTGATGGCTGGCGTCACCCGTGTCTTCGAGCTGCCGCCGGAGGTCGAACCCGGCATCCATCCGACCGCGATCATCGACCCGGACGCACAGATCGGCGACGGCGCGGCCATCGGTCCCTTCGTGGTGATCGGGGCCGGTGTCACGATCGGGGCGCGGGCGCGCATCCTGTCGCATTGCTCGATCGCCGAGGGCGCGACGCTGGGCGCGGATGCGCTGCTCTATAACGGGGTGCGGGTCGGCGCGCGTGTGCGAATCGGCGACGGGTTCATCTGTCAGGCCGGCACCGTGATCGGCGCGGACGGGTTTTCCTATGTCACGCCGAAACCGGGCGCGGTCGAGGAAGCCCGTGCCACCGGCCAGATCACCGAGGCGAGCCGCACGGCCGGCTTCGTGCGGATCAACTCGCTCGGCTCGGTCGTGATCGGCGACCATGTGGAAATGGGCGCCAACTGCACCATCGACCGCGGGACCGTGGCGGACACGGTGATCGGCGACGGCACCAAGCTCGATAACGCGGTCCATATCGGCCACAATGTCACGGTCGGGCGGACTTGCCTGCTCTGCGGACAGGTCGGGATCGCCGGCTCCACCACCATCGGGGACCGTGTGGTACTGGGCGGTCAGGTCGGCGTTGCCGACCATCTTAACGTGGGGTCAGACGTGATCGCGGCTGGCAAATCCGGCATTTCCTCCCATGTTCCTTCAAACCGGGTGGTGATGGGCAATCCGGCCATGCGCATGGACCTGAATGTCGAAAGCTACAAGGCCCTGCGGCGCCTGCCGCGGCTCGTCGCCAAGGTCGAGAAATTGCAGAAACTGGTTTCAAAGACCGCCCCGAATGAGTAAGTGACTACGCAGACGAGAACCGGAGCATCCGCATGACGACATCGGTAAAGGATCAGGTTGTGGAAATCATCGCCGAACAGGCGGTGCTGGACCCGCGTGACGTGGCGATGGACGCGACTCTGGAAGATCTTGGCATCGACAGCCTTGGGCTGGTGGAGGCGGTGTTCGCCATCGAGGAAACCTTCGACATCCAGGTGCCGTTCAACGCGAACGACCCGGCCCAGTCCGAGTTCGACATCACCAATGTGGCCTCGATGGTCGCAGCGGTGGAAAAGCTCGTCGCACAGAAGGCGGCCTGAACCGATCATGCGACGCGTCGTCATTACCGGGCAGGGAGCGGTCAACGCGCTCGGCATGTCGGCAGACGAGACGATGCGCGCCATGGCCGAAGGGCGCTGCGGGATCGGTCCGCTCGAATTCAAGGATGTGGAACGGCTGTCGATCAATATCGGCGGCCAGATCCGCGGCTACCGGGCCGAGGACCATTTCTCGCGTCAGGAAATCGTGCTTTTCGACAAGTTCACCCAGCTGGCGCTTCTGGCCGCACGCGAGGCGATGGAGCAATCGGGGCTTCAGGTCACTGATGCGCTGTCGCGGCAGGCCGGTGTCGTGCTCGGCACGGCAGGCGGCGGGTTGCAGACGCAGGACGAGAATTACCGTTCCGTCTATGAGGACGGCAAGAACCGCGTGCATCCGTTCGTGGTGCCGCGGCTGATGAACAATGCCGCCGCGAGCCATGTCTCGATGGCCTACCGGTTGCAAGGGCCGTCCTACACGGTGGCGACGGCCTGTGCCTCGTCCAACCATGCGATCGGACAGGCGTTCCAGATGGTCCGCTCGGGCATGACCGACGTGATGCTGACCGGCGGGTCCGAAAGCATGCTGGTCTTTGGCGGGATCAAGGCCTGGGAAGGGCTGCGGGTCATGTCGAAAGACGGCTGCCGGCCCTTCTCGGCCAATCGCAACGGGATGGTGCAGGGGGAAGGCGCGGCGGTCTTCGTGCTCGAAGAATATGAGCATGCGAAAGCGCGGGGCGCCGAGATCCTGGCCGAAATCACCGGTTTTGCCATGACTTCGGATGCGTCCGACATCGTCATGCCGAACAAGGTCGGGGCCGTTCGGGCCATGCAGGGCGCGCTGGCCGATGCGGGGCTGAACCTCGACGAGATCGGCTATATCAACGCGCACGGGACCGGAACGGCCGCGAATGACCGGACCGAATGTGCCGCGGTGCGCGAGGTGTTCGGTGATCACGCTGACGCGCTGCGCATCTCCTCGACCAAATCGATGCACGGCCACCTGATCGGCGGCACGGGCGCGGTGGAATTGCTGGCCTGTATCATGGCGTTGCGCGACGGGGTGATCGCCCCGACGATCAACCATGAGGAAGCCGACCCGGACTGCGACCTGAATGTCGTGCCGAACGTGGCGCAGGAGGCCGCGGTCTCGGCGGTCCTGTCGAACGCGTTTGCCTTTGGCGGTCTGAACGCGGTTCTGGCCCTGCAAAAGGTCTGAACGACAGCCTAACCAAAGCAAAAGGCCCCGCCGAAGCGGGGCCTTTTCCATGTCTGGCGGATGCTTACTGGCCGGTGGCCGACCCGATGGCCGGGGCGGCGGCTTCCGGCGCGGCTTGCGGGGCCGGCGGCGCGGTCAGTTCGTTGAACGCGGCCGTGAAACCGCTGAGCGACACGTTGAGCGGCACCGGATCGGGGCGGCCGAACGCGAAGAGCACAAGGTTCAGCTTGGCTCCGGCCTTCATCGCATCGATGCCCGCCTGATCGAGGCCGAAACGCACGGCGCAGCCGCGCTGGGTGCAGACCTGGAACTCGTAGCGCTGCGGCGTCTGGGCATCGACCTGTGCGGTCAGGCCGGCCGGCAGCAAGGTTTCAAGCGGGGTCATGATCGTCACGCCGGCGACGACATCCTGGCCTTCGGGCAGGCGGATCAGCGTCATTTCGGCGACGGCATTACCGGCCTGATCCTCGGCCAGTTGGTAGAGCGCGCATTCCGTGTCGGAGCCGATGCAGCGCACGTCCCATTCGCCATGCTCGGCCTTCACGAATTCTTCGGGCCGGGTCGGCGTGCCGCCAACGGGGAACTGGCTCGGGTCGACCTGTCCGGTCGCGGCCGGCGCTTCGGCGGCGGGCGCGTCGGCCGTGGCATCGGCATCCTGTGCCAGCGCGGCGCCTGCGGCCATGCCGGACAGGGCCAGCCCGGTCAGCAGGGCGGAAATCGGTTTGCGGATCATCTTTGCCTCATCTCGTCTGAAGTTGCTCGACGGTTTGGCACATTCGGTGTCAGGATCGAGGCCCCGTGTCAATCGCTGCCGGATGGAAATGGCCTGAACGGCGGAATCCCGCGCTTTGCCCACGCACCCTGCTGCCGGACATCAAAAAAGGGCGCCGAGAGCACCCTTTTTTGCGCGTAAGCGTTTCCCTGTCGGACCAGCCGAGCCTTTTGTGAAAGCGACGCTAGGTCAGGTTCGAGATTCGGTCAAGTGGCTCTTTGGGGCACGACCGGCGTTGACTGGGGCTGGCCTTGACCGCCCCTGCCTGACAGGATGAACGCGGCAGAAACGGGAGGGGATGGCATGACGGACGGGACACATATCTTCGTCGGCGGCGGCGGTGCGGACTATGGTGAACCGCAGCTTCTGGCGCTCGATCAGGCCAACCGGCACGGACTGATTGCGGGCGCCACGGGCACGGGCAAGACCGTGACCCTGCAGATCCTGGCCGAAGGGTTTTCCGCCGCCGGCGTGCCGGTCTTCCTTGCCGATGTGAAGGGCGACCTTTCGGGGCTGGCCGTGCCGGGCGATCCTGAGCCTGGTCTGGCCGAAGCGCTCGCCAAGCGCTGCGCGACCATCGGGCTCGACCCCTACACGCATGCGGCGTTTCCCGTCACCTTCTGGGACATGTTCGGCGAGAAGGGCCATCCGGTCCGCACCACCGTGACCGAGATGGGTCCGCTCCTACTGGCGCGGCTTCTCGACCTGAGCGAGGCGCAGGAAGGGGTGCTCAACATTGCCTTCCGCGTGGCTGACGAGCAGGAGTTGCCGCTTCTGGATTTGAAGGACCTGCAGGCGCTGCTGGTCTGGGTCGGGGAGGAGGCCAAGTCGCTGTCGCTGCGCTACGGCAATGTCTCGACCGCATCCGTGGGCGCGATCCAGCGGCGGCTGATCGTGCTGGAAAATGAAGGCGCAACCGCGCTTTTCGGCGAACCGGCGCTGGCGCTCGACGACCTTATCCGCACGGCGCCTGACGGGCGCGGGCGGATCAACATCCTTGCCGCGGACCGGCTGATGCAGTCACCGCGGCTCTACGCGACCTTCCTGCTGTGGCTTCTGTCGGAACTGTTCGAGCAACTGCCCGAGGTGGGCGATCCCGATCGGCCGAAATTCGTCTTCTTCTTCGACGAGGCGCATCTGCTGTTCGACGATGCGCCGAAGGCGCTGCTCGACAAGGTGGAGCAGGTCGCCCGCCTGATCCGGTCGAAAGGGGTCGGCGTCTACTTCATCTCGCAAAATCCCGATGACGTGCCGTCCGACATTCTTGGGCAGCTCGGCAACCGCTTGCAGCATGCGCTTCGGGCCTATACGCCGCGCGACCGCAAGGCGCTGAAAGCCGCGGCGGAAACCTTCCGCCCCAATCCCGATTTCGATACGGAAACGGCGATCACCGAGGTCGGCACAGGCGAGGCGCTCGTCTCCCTTTTGCAGCGCAAAGGCGTGCCGGGCATCGTGCAGCGCACGCTGATCCGCCCGCCATCCTCGCGGATGGGGCCGCTTGACGACGCAGAGCGACAGACGGTGCTGGCCGCGTCCGAGATGGGCGCCAAATATGACGCGACGGTTGATCGCGACAGCGCCTTCGAGCGCCTCGCGCGCCGCGCCGAGGCAGCGGCTGCCGAAAGCGACGCGGTGCCGGAACCGGCCGGTGACGGGGACAGGGAGTTTGCCAATGCGCGGCGATATGGCGGCGGATCGGGCGGCACTACGGCGCGCAAGCCCGCGCGCCGTGGCGACAGTGTGACCGAGGCCTTCGCCAAGAGCTTTGCCCGCTCGCTCGGCACCCAGACGGGCCGCAACTTCGCCCGCGGTGTGCTGGGCAGCCTGTTCCGCGGGCGCTGAGCCGGGCGCGGGTCAGAGCCGGCGGAGCTTCACTTGCACCAGCCGGTTGCGGTCCTTCTCCACGATCTCGAACCGGAACCCGTGGAAGCTGAACACCTGCCCGACCACGGGGATGATCTGTGCCTCGTGGATGATGAGGCCGGCAATCGTGTTCGCTTCCTCGTCCGGCAGATTGCTGTCGAACGCGCGGTTGAAATCGCGGATCGTCATCGCGCCGTCGACCATGAGCGAGCCGTCCTTCAGCCGCCGGAACTCGATCTCCGGGCTGTCATGCTCGTCGGCGATCTCGCCCACGATCTCCTCCAGAATATCCTCCAGCGTGATGAGGCCCATCAGCGACCCGTATTCGTCCACCACCAGTGCGAAATGCGACTTGCGGCGCAGGAACTGGCGCATCTGGTCGTCCAGCGAGGTCGTGTCGGGAATGAAATAGGGTTCCATCGCCACATCGAGCACGTCGAACCGCTCAAGATTGGCCAGCCCGTTTTCCGACGAGCGGATCAGGCGGTCCACCTCGCGCAGCACGTCCTTGGCGTGGATGACACCGACGATATTCTCCGAATTGTCCTTGTAGACCGGCAGGCGCGTGTGCCGCGAGTTGAGGCACTGGCTGATAATGTCCTGCGGATCGTCATCGGCATCGACCATCTCGATATGGGAGCGGTGGAGCATGATCTCCTCCACCTCGCGGTGGCGCAGGTCGAGCGCGCCGAGCAGGCGGTCGCGGTCGTCCTTTTCCACGGCACCTTCAGAATGGTGGAGCGCGATGGCGCCGGCAATTTCCTCATGCGCGAGGATCATCGCGTCCGGGTCGGTCTTGACCCCGAAAATCGACAGGACGACCCGCACCACGGCACGCACCACATTGACCACGGGCGCGAAGATCCGCACGAGGATCGCCACGAAAGGCGCCACGCGGGACGCCGCGGTCTCGGGGTTGGAAATGGCATAGGTCTTGGGCATCACCTCCGCGAAGATCAGCACCAGCAGCGTCATGATGAGGGTCGCGAGCGCAACGCCGCTGTCGCCGAAAAGCGTCGTGAAGAGGCTCGTGGCGAGCGAGGCCGCGAGGATGTTAACCAGATTGTTCCCGAGCAGGATCGCGCCGATCAGACGCTCGCTGTCATCGGTGAGCCTGAGCGCGCTCGTGGCCCCGCCATTGCCCTTGTCGGCCATGGCATGCAGCTTGCCGCGGCTGGCCGCGGTCAGCGCGGTTTCGGAACCGGAGAAGAAGGCCGAACAGCCCAGCAGCGCCAGAATGGCGATCGCCGTGCCCCAGAGCGCCGATGCGCCGGTCACAATCGCGCCAGTTTCGCTTTCCATTGTCGAATGCCCTTGAATTGGGTTGGTTTGCCATTCCCTTATGGGCACTCGATACAGTCTCTTCAAGCGACGTGCCCATGCAGTTTCGCAATCTCGGACGGATCGACGGCCCGCTCTGCCTGTTCGGCGGTCCCTATTCCAACCTTCAGGCGCTCGCCGCGCTGACCGGTGCGGCCCGCGCGGCGGGCGTGGCGGATGGTGCGATGATCTGCACCGGCGATCTGGTTGCCTATGGCGCCGATCCGGTGGCGGTCGCGGAGCGCGTCCGAGACGCGGGCTGGGCGGTCGCGGCGGGCAATTGCGAACGGCAACTGGCCAACGGTGCAGCCGATTGCGGATGCGGGTTCGAGGAGGGCAGCCAGTGCGACCTTCTGTCGAAAGGCTGGTATGCACATGCATCCGCGCGGATCGGTGACGATCTGCGCTTCTGGATGGGCGACTTGCCGGACGGGCTTGTTTTCGACCATGCCGGGCGGCGCTTTGCGGTGATCCACGGCGGCGCGGATGATATTTCCCGCTTCATCTGGCCCGATGCGCCCGAGCCTGACCTGCTGCACCAGTTTGCCCTTGTCGAGGCCGTTACCGGCCCCGTTGATGCGATCATTGCTGGCCATTGCGGCCTGCCGTTCAAGCGGCAGCTTGGTCAGCGGTCATGGATCAATCCCGGCGTGATCGGCATGCCGCCGCATGATGGCGACCCGCGCACGGCCTTTGCCATAGTGCAGAACGGGCGGGTGCAGATGCACCGGCTTGCGTATGATTGTGAAGGGGCGGCACGGGCCATGGAAGCGGCGGGCCTGACGCAGGGCTACCAGACAGCCCTTCGCTCCGGCTGGTGGCCGAGCGAGGATATCCTTCCGCCCGCGTTCCGTCGCGCGCCTGCGGGTCAGTCCCGCGCCAGCGGGTGATTTTCCAGAACCAGCGCCGCGAGCCGTTCCTGCAGGACATGGGTGTAGATTTCGGTCGTCGCGACATCGGCATGGCCGAGCAGGGTCTGGATCGCGCGCAGGTCGGCCCCGTGGGCCAGCAGATGCGTGGCGAACGCGTGGCGCAGCACATGGGGTGACACGGTCGACGGGTCGAGCCCGGCCGACGCGGCCACCTCCTTCACGAGCAGGAAGAACCGCTCCCGTGTCATGTGGCCCTTGCGGCCGCGCGACGGGAAGAGGAAGGGCGAGGGCACGTGGTGACGGGACTTCTCCCGCGCAGCCGCCTCGGCTGCGTCCCGGTGGGTGAGCCATGTCTGGATGCTGGCCTGCGCCGGTGGCGACAGGGGCACCATCCGCTCCTTGCCGCCCTTGCCCTTCACAAGGATCATGCGCGGATCGCCCCGCACGGCGGAGACCGGCAGCGAGACCAGTTCGGTCACGCGTAGCCCCGTCGCGTAGAGCAGATCGAACAGACAGGCATTGCGCGCCCGGTCGCCGGGGCTGCGGCCTGTCGCGCGGGCCGCGTCGAGCAGGCGGTCGACCTCTGCCTCGCTCAGGCTGTGGGGCAGGCGGCGGACCTTGCCCGGCCCCTTGATCCGTGCCGCCGGATCGCTGTCGCGCCAGCCCTCGACAAAGGCGAAATGGCAAAGCTGCCGGATCGCGGAGAGCCGCCGCGCACGGGTCGTGCGTGCCAGCCCTTCGGCTTCAAGCGTGCCGAGATAGGCCTCGATCGCGTCGCGCTCGACCCGGTCGATCTCGCTGCCGTCCGCGTGCAGGGCTGCCCGGAAATGGTCGAGGTCGCGCCGGTAGGCCAGAAGCGTGTTCCGCGCCGCGTCCCGTTCCGCCTGCTGCGCCTCAAGAAAGAGTGCGATCCAGCGGTCAGGCGGCGGGGCGCTCATCCCTGCATGCCCTGCGAGAGCAGCAGCGTCTGGATGGCGATCCGGCGGGCGTCGCGTTCCTGATCGGCGGTCAGGAGGACACGCAAAGCCCGCTCCAGATCGCCCGGATCGACATCCGGTCCAGCCTGCAGCAGCGCCAGCGTGTCGAGCATCACCGCCCCAGTGCTGCCCTGATCGAGCCGTGCGAGCAATTCGGCGGTTGCCGGATCATCATCCGGCGCGCCGCTGAAGGCGCGGTAGACAGCACGGTCGAGCGCGGCATCCGGTTCGGCCATGTCCTCAAGCGGCGTGCCGCGCCCCGCAAGGCTCAGCGCCAGGGCCAGACGCGGCGGCACCTCGTGGCCTTCGAGCCAGTCGGCCGCAGCGTCCGGCCGGCCGCCGAGGATCAGGATTTCCGCCATGCAGCGGGCGGTGTCGCGATCGCTTTCCACGACGCGAAGATCAGCCAGCAAATCGTTGAATTCGCGGGCAAACTGCAGGCGCAACCCGCGTTGGCGCATCAGCCCGTCGGCGGTCTTCACCGCGTCGATGATCCGTTTCGGCTCGCCTGCGGAAAACTCGTGATCGAGGTCCTGCACGGCTTCAGCCCGGTCCCAGACGCCGCCAGATGCCGCCGGACGACCGGAGCGGTAGGCCGCGAAGAGGAGCGGTTCGGTGATCGCGCCGGAGCGCACAAGGCGTTCAGCTGCTGCGATCCGCGCCCGCATCGGCATATGCGGGGACAGATCGGCATGCAGGAAGGCCAGCGGCAGCGTGTCATCGGGCCGCGGCAGGGCCACGGCCTCGCGCAGGATGAAGTCGAGCACCGTCAGCGGTTCGGGAATGTCGGGCTCGAACTCGTCGTCGAACAGTTCGGGATCGAGGAAATAGGTCAGCAGATCGCTCTGTTCGAGGCTGATGAGCCCCAGTTCCGTGCCGAGCGACAGGCTCAGTGCCGCAGCGTTCCAGTCGCCCCCGCGCGCGAGGCAGAAGACCCGCACCGGCAGCGTCGGGCCGAGGTCGGGCGAGCTTTCCAACTCGCCGCAGGCATCGCTCGCGCGGTTGGTCAGAAGGCTGATATCGAAATGGCGGCGGAACGTGTCCTGATCGCTGATGCCCGCCATGGTGATCAGCAGGTCGGCCTCGTCGAGCGCGCCCATTTCCATCAGCTTGTCGACACGCGCAAGGAAGAGCTGCCCTTCGGTCGGCGCACCGCTTTCGCCGCCTTCCGGCGCGGTGCTTTGTGCCAGCAGAAGCTTGCGATAGAGCGCGCGTGTCGCCGGCACGCCGGCGCTGCGGCTGCGGGCAAGGCGCGCCTGCACCTCCTCGGTGGTCAGGCCGCGCCACAGGTCCTGCGGAAAGCCGGAGGCGCGGGGCTCCAGAAGGCCGACACTGTCGCGGCTGAACCCGTCGAGCCGGCTCGTCTCGATGCCCGGATCGGCGGTGCCGGGCTCAGCATCGGGATCGACGGGCAGGGGGGCCGGGCGCGAGCGGACGGATTCCGACAGCCACGGGATGGCCGAGCGCGGCGCCGCATCGGGCGCGGCCGCGGCGGTCTGGGCCGCGGCCGACCCGACGGGCTGCGCGCCGGTCAATGGCTGGGCCACACGGGTCTGCGCCAGCAGGCTGCCGCCGCCCGCCAGCAGCGCCGCCGCCGTCAGCGTGAAGACCAGGGCTTTCCCGCCCCGTCCAGCCATGCCTGAGCCGGTCATTCCGACGTGACGTCGAGCGGGATCACGACGTCGCGTTCGGGCGCCGGCAGTGGCATGATCACCGCATAGGCGACGAAAGCCAGCCCTGCCAGAACCAGCAGAAACATCAGGAATTTCAGAATTGTGCCCACTCTGCCTGCTCCTTCCTCGGTGGTGCCCCTCTTCTGCCTTGCCTTGGGCGGACACCGTGGTATCACCGCAGGATACGGAACATTGCCTGCTCTCTGCTGCGGTCTGGATCGCCTCAGAGTAACGCGGCAGGGTCCGATCATCAATTGCCAAAGGTGGGCGCGGGCGTGACAGGGACGGGGCAGAAGGGCGAACCGAAGCCGCGTTTGCACGTGCCGCTGGTGCTGATCGGGTTGATGGGCGCGGGCAAGACCAGCGTGGGGCGGAGGCTCGCACAGATGCTCGATGTCGGCTTCGTGGATTCCGACGCCGAAATCGTGACCGCCGCTAACATGACCATTCCGGAGATTTTCGAACAGTTCGGCGAAGGCTATTTTCGCGAGGGCGAGCAACGCGTGTTGGGCCGGTTGCTGACCGAAGGGCCGCGCGTCGTTGCCACCGGCGGCGGGGCCTTCATGTCGCCCGACAATCGCAAGGCCATCGCGGGCGCGGGCCTGTCTGTGTGGCTGCGCGCGGACACCGATACGCTGTTTGAGCGGGTGCGCAACAAGCCTGGGCGGCCGCTTCTCGATGTGGACGATCCGAAGGCCGTGCTCGACCGGCTGCAGGCAGAACGCGGTCCGGTCTATGCATTGGCCGACGTGATCGTCGACAGCAGCCCCGGGATCGCCCATTCCGACATGGCGCAGGCCATCATTGCCGGGTTGCGCGACCATCAGGCCCGCCACCCCGAGCGCAGGATATTCGCCGTCTGACCGGCGGCCCCGAAAGAAGGACAGCCCCATGGAACAGGTTCGCGTCGATCTGGGAGAGCGGAGCTACGATATCGATATCGGTCCGGGCCTTCTGGCCACGGCCGGGGCGCGGATCGCGCCGTTCCTGCGCCGCCCGCGGGTGGCGGTCCTGACCGACCAGACGGTGGCCGATCTGCATCTGGAGGCGCTGGAGGCCGGACTGGCCGCGGCGGGCATTGAGATGCGCGCCCTGCCCCTGCCGCCGGGCGAGCAGACGAAAAGCTGGGCGGCGCTGGAGACCTCGGTGGAATGGCTCCTGTCCGAGCGGGTGGAGCGGGACGATCTGGTCATTGCGTTCGGCGGCGGCGTGATCGGCGATCTGGCCGGATTCGCGGCGGCCTGCCTGCGGCGCGGTGTCGGCTTCATCCAGGTCCCGACCTCGCTTCTGGCGCAGGTGGACAGTTCGGTGGGCGGCAAGACCGGCATCAACTCGCCGCAGGGCAAGAACCTTGTCGGCGCCTTCCACCAGCCGCATCTGGTGCTGGCCGATATCGATGTGCTCGACAGCCTGACGCCGCGCCAGTTCCTATCCGGCTATGGCGAGGTTATGAAATACGGGCTTCTGGGCGATGCGGCCTTTTTCAGTTGGCTGGAGGCTGAGGCCCCGAAGCTGCTTGCGGGCGATGTGGATGCGCGGATGCGCGCCGTGCGGCGGTCCTGCGAGATGAAGGCCGACATCGTGAAGCGTGACGAAAAAGAGCGCGGGGACCGTGCGCTTCTGAACCTCGGCCACACGTTCGGCCATGCGCTGGAGGCTGCCACGGGCTATTCCGACCGCCTGTTGCACGGCGAGGGCGTGGCGATCGGCTGCGTTCTGGCGTTTGAGCTGTCCCAGCGGCTCGGCCATTGCGCGCAGGAGGACCCGAGCCGCGTGCGCGCCCATCTGCAGGAGATGGGCATGAAATGGCGCCTGTCGGATATTCCGGGGGACCTGCCCGATGCCGACAGCCTGATCGACCTGATGGCGCAGGACAAAAAGGTGCAGGACGGCAAGCTGACCTTCATTCTGGCCCGCGGGATCGGCGATGCGTTCGTGGCGCGGGATGTGCCGGTCGATCCGATCCGGTCAGTCCTGCAGGACGCGCTGGCGGGGTAACCGCGCCCCAGCAGCCAGCGCCACGCCGACGGACACGGCAACGATCCCGAGCGCTTTCAGAGCCGAGACGGGTTCGCCCAGAAACACCCATCCGCCGAGCGCGGCGAGCACCGGCACGAGCGCGGCAAAGGCCGCGGCTGTGCTGGCGCCGAGGTGCCGCACCGCATAGCCGATGGTGATCGCGGCAAGGAAACCCGACAGAAGCCCGTGAAAGGCGAACTGGAAGAGGAGCGTCGGCACTGGCACCTCGGCAAAGCGCGTGCCCGTGACAAGGGCTGCCAGCAGGAAGGCCAGCGTCGACCAGAAGGCAATCATCGCGGCGGCCTCTTTCGCCCCCATGCCCGAGAAGCGGAACCGCACCAGATAGACCGCCCATGTAAAGCTCGCGCCAATGAAGAGCAGATGGCCGCGCCACGCGCCCGGCTCGGCGCCCGCCACGGCCTGCCAGCCGCCGACCAGAAGCGCACCGGCCAGGATGATGACAAAACCCGTGCGCCGCAGCCCGTCGATCCGCTCCTGCAGGAACAGGGCCGACAGGAGCGCCACGAAGACCGGCAGGAGCGACGGGCCGAACACGCCGCTGTCGGCCACCGGTGCGAAGCGCAGCCCGGTCGTCAGGAGCCAGACGAACAGGAACCCGCCGCCGAGCGCGATCAGCACCATGTCCGTCAGGTTCGCACCATCGGGCAGCAGGCCCTTGCGCCACAGGAGCGGCGCGAAGAGGAGCGCGGGAATGCCGAAGCGCATCAGCCCCACCTCGACCGGGCCGAGCGCGATACCGGTGGCCGCACGGGTCATCACCAGAAAACCGGCCCAGATGGAGATGGTCACGGCCAGCGCGCCCCAGGCCAGCGCGCGCGACGCGGTCACGCGCTGCAACTCGCCCCGCCCAGCACGCAGAACTTGGCGCAATGCGGGTGGTTGAGTTTGACCGGACGCGCCGCGTCGCGCAGCGTGCGGCCCATCTCGAAGGCCGTGTCATAGGCCAGAAGCGTGCAGGAGAGCACGACAGGATGCGCCGCGCCCTTGCGCTTGACCACCATCCGCGAGGAGGCGCACATCACATCCTCGGGCCGCTTGCCAAGGATCCCCCAGCAGGCGGTGGTGATTTCCGGCACATCGGCCTGTTCGTCCATTTCGGGGAAGAGCACCGTCTGCCCCGGATCGGCAGCGTCGATGTCGAACCGTTCTGCCTTGAAAAGCGCGGCATAGCCGGCGCGGCTTTCCGCATCCGTATCGCCCCAGAGGGTCCGGCCCGCGACCGCCATCGGAATCCCTGCGTCGCGCAGCCAGCGCATGCCTGCGAGCGTCACGTCATAGGTGCCGTCGCCGCGTTCCTCGTCATGCAGGTCGCGGCGAAAATGGTCGAGCGAGATGCGCAGGGTCATTTTGCCGGGATAGGCCGCGTTGAGCCGCGCCAGACCGTCGCGGACCCGCGGGCGCATCATCGGACGCATGGCGTTGGTCAGGATCAGCACCTCGAACCCGCGGGCGAGCGCCACTTCGGCCATGTCGATCATCTGCGGGTTCATGAAGGGCTCGCCGCCGGTAAAGGCGATCTCGGTCACCGGCAGCCGGTCGCGTTCGATCTCTTCGAAATAGGGGCGGATCTCGTCTGTGGTCAGATAGACCAGCCGGTCATTCTGCGGCGTGCTCTCGATATAGCAATGCGTGCAGGCGATGTTGCAGAGCGTGCCCGTGTTGAACCAGAGCGTCTTGAGGCCCGCGAGCGCCACCTGCGCACGGGTTTCCCCTTTCGCGGTCAGGTCTGGATCTTCGAATTTGCGCAAGGAGCGGGCCCGGTCGGGCGAGAAAGTCTGTTCGGTCATGTGCGGTCCTGATCTTGTTCTCCTGACTTGGGCCAGCAGCCGCAGCGGGTCAAGCGCCGCCTGCCGCGCGTGCCAAACAATATCGTGAGAAACTGGAACGTTTTAACGCCGATTTTACCAAGATCATGTTAGGCGCCCGCCCCAGTTTCCGGCCGGCCAGAAGTGCCCCGGGCCCCCAGACCAGAGCATCATCCATGACCCATATCGGCCTTTCCACGGGCGTGCGGGGCGGGCAGCCCCGCGCCGGATCCTTTTCCCGCCTGACGCAGATCCTCGGGGCCCGTGACGGGGTCGCCATCTCTTTCATCGACGACCGGATGCTGGTGCAGGACGCCACGAAGCCGGCAAACAACCGTTCGGGCGCGGCAAGTGCCCTGCTGACCCGTCTGGGCAGCGACCCGTGGCTGACAGAGCCGGGGCAGGGGGTGCGGCTCGACCCTGCGCGCGACTTCGGACTGGCCCTCGACACGGCGGGCCTGCCATGGCGCGCGGATGCGCTGCATGTCTATGCGCGCTTCACCCCGTTTTCCGCCGATCCGGACGAGCAGCGCTATGTGCTGCTGGCCGACAATAGCGGCAATGACCGGTTCGCGGCCTACACGACGCCCGGCGTCAACCTGCGGTTCGCGACCGGTGACGGGTCGGCGGCGGATACGAACATCTCGGGCACGCCATGGGTGCCGGGCGTGGAGCAGGAACTGTTTTTCGGCTGTGACGCGTTCGGCAAGAGCTTTGTCGACACGGGCGGCATCTGGGCGGACGAGACGACCACGCTCGCCATGGGGCCGGTGACGACCATCGGCATTGGCGGCTATGGCAATCAGGTGTTGCGGGTGCTTGACGGGATCCTGTCGGAACTGGTGCTGATCTGCGAACCGCTGCCCCGCATCCGCCGCCTGCAACTGCCGCCTGTGCCGGCCCTTTTTCTGGCGGAAGGGGACAGCCACACGTTCAACGTCTCCTACGGGCTCGCTGCGTCGGAGTTCTATCCCGCGCAGGCGGTGGCGGGGCGGGCCGGTCGGGTGGTCGCGGTCAATGTGGGCGGATCGGGCGACAGTTCGGCCGAGATGGTTGCGCAACTGCCCGCGCTCTTGGCCGATGGCGTGCCGGATTTCGCGACCATCTATGCGGGCAGCAATGACGGGGCGATGGTGATCGAGGCCGCGCCCGTGCCGACCGACACGGTGCTTCATGTGTCAGCCGCGGAGGCCGGGCGGCTCGCGGTCGGCGGCCATGTGTCCGTCGCCGGCGCGGTGCGCGAAATCGCAGACCTGTCGGGCGGCCAGGTGACGCTGGCAAGCCCCTTGCCAGCGGCCCCGCAGGCGAACGACCTTCTGGCGCCGGACACGCAGGCCAATATCGAGGCATGGATTGACGCCGTGCAGGCGGCCGGATGCGCCCGCGTTCTCGTGATCGGCGCGCATTACCTCAATTTCGCAAACGGCGGGGACACGCTTGCGACCGAGCAGCCGCTGCGCGCCGGCATACGTGCCGCTGAACGGGCCGCGGCCCAGTCGCGCGGTTGCCCCTATCTGGATCTCTATGCGGGAATGCGGGACATGGTGACCGGCGGGGACGTAACTGCGGGCGATGATCTGTCCTGGCATGTGGCTGTTGGCGACACCCACCTGAACGCCGCCGGAGAGGCCGCGATCGGAACCCTTCTGGCGCAGGAACTGGCGGCACTCGGCTGGTAACGCGATCCTCGCGCGGCTTCACCCGAACTTGATCGCGCTGATCCGCAAACCTGCATCCGAAAGGCAGGGTGCGGCGTAGTGCCCTCCATTGAAACAGGAGGATGATATGCAGAAACTGACACTCGCAGCCATGGTTCTGGCGCTGTCCGCTCCGGTCGTGGCGCAGGCCAACGACAAGAGCAACAAGGCCAATGCACAGGCAATGGCAGCCGCGCTGAAGGGCGGCGGTGGCGGCAACAATTCGCCGCTGAAGGACGCGCTCGGGCTTGAAGGCAATGGCGGCGTGGCAAGCTTCGTCAGCGGTGGCGGCACCGGTGGCTGGGGCAATGAGGGCAGCAAACTGACCGGCGGTCAGGTGT
This sequence comes from Oceanomicrobium pacificus, assembly GCF_009833495.1. Taxonomy (GTDB): domain Bacteria; phylum Pseudomonadota; class Alphaproteobacteria; order Rhodobacterales; family Rhodobacteraceae; genus Oceanomicrobium; species Oceanomicrobium pacificus. The sequence goes on from NZ_WUWG01000005.1 coordinate 210,026, forward strand.
CCAAACGCAACAAGTGACTTTTCCGCGGCGCGTTGCGCATCGTGGGATCGGAACAGGCCGGGCGCGCGAGCGTCCGGTCTTTTTCATATGCCCTGAAACCATCGGGGCCGGTCGGTCAATTCGGGTGAAAAGCTGGAGCGGGTAACGGGAATCGAACCCGTAACAAGAGCTTGGGAAGCTCGTGTGATACCTTTTCACCATACCCGCTTCTGCCCATTGAGTTAGGGCCGGATGCGGGGCGGGTCAAGCGGCAAATGCAGGGCGCGGACCGCCCGGCACACCTGTCAGCCGGCACCCTCGGGCGCGCCGGCCGCGCCGCGGCGGCGGCGCCTGCGGGTCTTGCCTTCCGCCTCGTCGCGCTGATTGAAGCGCGGCTCGGGCAGGGGCACGGAGGCGCGCAGGCCCTCGAACCCGTCCTCGGCATGGGGAATATGGTTGGCCGCCACGAAATGCGCCTGAAATTTCGGCTCGATGGCCGTTTCGATCTTGCGGATGCGGGTGACGAGCGCCTCGATCTCGGACCGGGCTGCCGTGTTGAGGAGCGCGATCCGCGCGCCCGTGCCTGCCGCGTTGCCGGCGGAGGTAACCTTCTCCTCGGGGCAGTCGGGGATCATCCCGAGGATGAGCGCGTGGCGCGGCGAGATATGCGCCCCGAAGGCGCCGGCCAGAACCACGCGGTCGACATGGTCGACCCCGCGCCGGTCCATCAGGAGCCGCGCGCCCGCATAGAGCGCCGATTTGGCAAGCTGGATCGCGCGCACATCGCCCTGCGTCACGGTGATGAGCGGTCCGCCGTCGGCGCGCCCGTCATGGAGCACATAGGCATGGGTCCGGCCCTCGGTGATAATCCGGTCGCAGCCGGTCTGTTCGGCCGAGCCGATCAACCCACCCGCATCGACAAGGCCCGCGCGGCGCATCTCGGCAATCGCCTCGATGATGCCCGAGCCGCAAATGCCGGTGATGCCGCTCGCCAGAACCGACGTGTCAAATCCGTCCGCGTCGGACCAGAGGTCGCTGCCGATCACGCGGAACCGCGGCGTGCCGGTGTCCGGGTCGATTTCCACCCGTTCGATGGCCCCCGGAGCGGCCCGCTGACCGGCCGAGATCTGCGCCCCCTCGAATGCCGGACCGGTGGGCGAGGAGCAGGCGAGCACCTCTGTCCGGTCACCAAGCAGCAGTTCCGCATTGGTGCCGACATCGACGATGAGGACCAGATCCTCGCTCTCCTGCGGGGCTTCGGACAGGGCCACGGCCGCCGCGTCCGCCCCCACATGCCCCGCGATGCAGGGCAGGATATAGAGCGGCGTGTCGGGCAGGAGCGGCAGGTCGAGGTCGCGGGCGGCGAGCGACAGGGCGCCGGATGTGGCGAGTGCAAACGGTGCCTGACCCAGTTCCACCGGATCGATGCCCAGCAGCAGGTGGTGCATCACCGGGTTCGCCACGAAGACCGCGTCGCGGATCCGGTCCGTCCCGATGCCGGCTTCCGCGGCGATCTCGGTCACAAGCTGGCCGAGCCCCTCGCGCACGGCCGCCGTCATCTCCGCCGCGCCGCCGGGGTTCATCATGGCGTAGGAGACGCGGCTCATCAGATCCTCGCCAAAGCGGATCTGCGGGTTCATCAGGCCGGAGGAGGCGACAACCTCGCCCGTGTCGAGGTTGCACAGATGCGCGGCGATGGTGGTCGAACCGAGATCGACGGCCAGCCCGTAGAGCGGGTCCTCGTCAAACCCCGGCGTAACCGACAGAAGTGTCGGCGGGCGATCGCGATGGTCGCTGTGCAGGATGCAGGTGACCTGCCACTTGCCCTTTCTCAGCGCCGGTTGCAACTCGCCCAGCACCGGCAGCGCGGCTTCGGGGCGCGGGATGTCCCATTGTTCGGCCAGCGCGTCGCAGAGCCGCTCGAAGTCGCCCGACGGGTCGTGCATGTCCGGCTCGGCCACGTCCACAAGCACCTTGCGGATTGCGGGCGCGAGCGTGATGTCGCGCACCTCCGCGCGTTTGCGGATCACCTGCTTGTGGACCTGGCTCTCGGGCGGCACGTCGATGACCACATCGCCTTCGATCTTGGCTTGGCATCCGAGCCGACGCCCGTCGATCAGGCCGCGGATCGACTTGTAGCGTTCTTCCACCGCGTTCCAGTCCGACAGGGAGTCGGGCGCGACCGTCAGACCGTGCTTGGGGAACTGGCCGACGCCGGGTGTGATCTGGCAGCGCGAACAGATGCCGCGCCCGCCGCAGACCGAATCCAGATCGACGCCAAGCTGGCGCGCCGCCGCCAGCACGGGCGTGCCGCGTGGCACGCGGCCGCGTTTGCCGGACGGGGTGAAGATGACGAGCGGATCGGTGGTCATGCGGGTCGGGCTCTCGGCGTGGCTTCAGGTTCGGCTGCAAGCGCCGGTCTTGCGTCCGGCGCGCGTTCGGGGGCGACAATAGCCGGAACGGCGGCGAAGGAAAGGGCTGGCGGCGACAGGCGGTGCGGCAGCACCGTCGCAGGATCAGGCCCCTGCGTCGCCAAGCCAGGCGAGGATTTCGTCCCGGTGCTGGTCGAGCGCGGGCGGCGGCGGGCGCTGGTCGCTGTCGGGCAGGGCGGACATTTTCACCGGATTGCCGGCGGCCAAAAAAGCTGGATGGCCGGCCTCTGCGCGTGTCCGGACAAGCATGTTGCGCGCCACAAGTTGCGGATCGTCGAGAAGCTGGCCCACATCGCGGATCGGGGCGGCGGGCACGCCGGCGGCGTCGAAGGCGGCCAACCATTGCTCGGCCGTGTCGTTCAGAAGCCGCAACTCTATCTCGCGCTTTAGCGGCATCACATTGGCCACCCGCGCGGCATTGTCGGCAAAGCGCGGATCGGTGGCGAGCGCGGGCGCGCCGAGCGTTTCGCAGAGCCGGGCGAAAAGCTTGTCATTGCCCGCGGCGATGACGATGGGCGCATCGCTGGCGCGGTACATCTCGAACGGCGCTATGGAGGGATGGCGCGCGCCGGACGGCTGGGGCGGCTTTCCCGTTACATCGGTGATCGCGATTGCATGTTCCAGAATGGCCAACTGGCTGTCGAGCATGGCCACGTCGATCTTCTGCCCGCCGGCGCCGCGCTCGCGGTCGAACAGGGCGGCCAAAACACCCTGCACAAGGAACATGCCCGCGACAATGTCCCCGATCGAGGCGCCGACCCGGACCGGATCGCGCCCGGCCTCTCCTGTGATCGACATGACGCCGCCGAGCGCCTGCACCACCATGTCGTAGCAGGGCCGGTCGCGCCACGGACCGCTATGTCCGAAACCTGACACAGCCCCGTAGATCAGGCGCGGGTGACGGTCGTGCAGATCGTCCCAGCCATAGCCGAGCCGCTCCATCACGCCGGGGCGGTAATTTTCCAGCAGAAGGTCGGCGCGGGTCAGGAGCGCGTCGAAGATCCGGCGGTCATCCTCTGCCTTCAGGTCGAGCGCGATGGATTTCTTGCCGCGGTTGATCGCCGCGAAATAGGCGCTTTCCCCGTCGCGGAAAGGGGGGAAGGCGCGGGTGTCGTCGCCGCCGTCGGGGCGCTCGACCTTGATCACTGTCGCGCCGAGATCGGCAAGGCACATGGAGCAATAGGGACCGGCCAGCACATGGGTCAGGTCGATGACCGTGATCCCGGCGAGCGGTCCGGTCTGCGGCGTGTCGGGCAGCGCGTTGGAACGGGACATGGGCGGGGCTCCTGTCGGCCGGTGCGGTCTGTGCCGCAGTCTGCGCGCAAAGCGCGGCCGAGGGAAGGGCCCTCCGGCCGGGACCGGGCGCGGCAAATGCGCTTGGGCTTCAGGTGGATACGAAAAGGGCCACACCCGAAAGGCGCGGCCCGAACGTCGCAAAGCCGTACGGATCAGGCGCTGCGGCGCCGCCGGCGGCCACCACGGGCGCCCCGCGCGCCGGCCGGTGCCTCGCCCTCGGCCTGCGGGGCCTTGTTGGAACGGATCCATTCCGCGCCGTGGGCGTCATTGTTCATCAGCAGGTTGGCGGCGCGCACGGCCTCCATCTCCTGCGGGCGGACCGGGTTCATGATCGCACTCGTCATGCCAGCCGCAATCGCCATCGGCAGGAAGGCCGCGTTGATCCCGTGCCGGTTCGGCAGGCCGAAGGAAATGTTCGACGCGCCGCAGGTCGTGTTGACGCCAAGCTCGCCGCGCAGACGGCGGACGAGTGCGAACACCTGCTGGCCCGCGGTTGCCATGGCGCCGATCGGCATGACCAGCGGGTCGACCACGATGTCATGCGCGGGAATGCCGAAATCGGCGGCGCGTTCGACGATCTTCTTGGCCACCGCGAAACGCACGTCGGGGTCTTCGGAAATGCCGGTATCGTCGTTGGAGATCGCGACCACCGGCACATTGTATTTTTTGACCAACGGCAGCACGAGGTCGAGCCGCTCTTCCTCGCCCGTGACCGAGTTGAGGAGCGGCCGCCCGTGGCAGACCTCCAGCCCCGCTTCGAGCGCACCGGGCACCGAGCTGTCGATGCAGAGCGGCACGTCGACCAGACCCTGCACAAGCTCGATCATCTGCCGCATGAGCGGTGGCTCGGTCTCGTTCGGGTTCGGGTTGGAATTGTAGACCACGCCCGCGTTGACATCGAGCATCGTGGCGCCTGCGGCCACCTGCTCCAGCGCGTCCTTCTCCACCGTGGAGAAATCGCCCGCTTCGAGTTGCGCGGCCAGAAGCTTGCGCCCCGTGGGGTTGATCCGTTCGCCGATCACGCAGAACGGCTGGTCAAAACCGATGATGGCGGTCTTGGTCTTCGACTCGACGATGGTGCGTGTCATGCTGTGTGTCAGTCCCTGAACTTAGGCTTGGGCCGCCTGCCGGCGCGTCGCGCCGAACCGGGCCGTGAAATCGGTGGTCGCCGTGATACCGCCCAGCGGGAAGAAATGCACCTGTTCAATTTGACATTCGGGATGGGACGCCGTGTGGGCCGCCAGATCCGACAGGAACTGTTCGGGGGTAAACGGCAGCATCAGCTTGGTCACATCCTTGGCGCGGCGGGTGAGCACGCGCACCGACGGACCGGCGCCGCAGGCCATGGCAAACTTGATCATCGTCTGCAGCTTGGCCGGACCGGCCGCCCCGATATGGATGGGCAGGGTGATGCCCGCGGCCCGAAGGCGGTCGGCCCAGGCGATGACCGGCGCGGCCTCGAAGCAGAATTGCGTGGCGATGGCCATGTCCGCGTCGGTGCGCGACTGGAAGTCGTTCTTCCAGCGCAGTGCCGCCATGACCTGATCCTCGCCGCCGTCCGCGTCGATGTCGCGATTGCCCTCCGGATGGCCCGCGACATGCAGGCGCGTGTATCCGGCCTTGTCGAAGAGGCCGGTCTCCAGAAGCTGCATACTGTCGGAGAAGACGCCTTGGGGCCGGTCGACGCCACCTGCGAGCAGGAGCGCCTCGGTCACGCCCTCGTCGCGATAGGCGTTGATGCGGCGGTCGAGTTCCGCACTGTCGGCAATGATCCGGGCCGGAAAGTGGGGCATCACCGTGAAGCCCTCGTCCACGAGCCGCCGCGCCGTCAGGCGCATATCCTCGAACGGCGTGCCGTCGATATGGGCGATGTAGACGCGGGTGCCCCGCGGCAGGATGGCGCGGAAATCCTCGATCTTCGCGGCGGTGCGGGGCATCACCTCGATCGAGTAGCCGGCAAGGAAACCGGCCAGTTGATCGGGATCGGCGGGCGTGCCCTGTGCATCACCTGTGGGGCGGGTGCGCCGCCCGAATGGAAGAATGGTCGCTGCCATGCGTCTGCTCCAGTTCCAGACCACCGTGACGTCAGGACCCTTGCGCGGCCCAGCCGTCATTGGCGATCAGTCGCTTGATCGTCTCGGGATCGAACTCCGAATCGAGCCGCGCGGCTTCGCGATTTGCGACATCATGGTCGTCACCATCGACATCATAGGGCGCGCCGCGCCGCCATTCGGCCAGATAGGCATCCGTGTCGCGCGCGCCAACCTTCATGGCGCAGCGGTCGATGGCCTGCTCGAACCGCTCGGGCAGTTGCACCTTCGTGCCGCGCCGGCCGCGTCCGACGATGACCTGCGCGGGAATGTCCCGCCAATAGACGATGGTGACGGCTGGCATGGGTTCGGGTCCTTTCCGGCAAAGGGTGCTGGCGCTGGCAGGCTGCCGCTTTTCCGCGTCTGCCGACAGTCCCGGCGGGGGCTTGTTCCGGCATTTTTTCGCATCGCGCGGCCGGTCTGCGACAGGCGCGTCGTATTTAGACATTGATCGGTCGGCTTTCCACCGGTATTTTGGAACCCTGCAAAACGCTTTGACGGTATGGACCGATGCACACAGAAACAGTTTCCAAACAGGCCCCCGGCCTGTCCTTCGAATTTTTTCCACCCAATACGCCTGAAGGGGCCGCGCGTCTCTGGCGCTCTGTCGAACGGCTTGCGCCGCTCGCGCCGGATTTCGTTTCCGTCACCTACGGGGCGGGCGGCACGACGAGGGATCGCACCAACAAGGCGATCCGCACGATCCGCGAGCGCGCAGGCCTGCCGGTCGCCGGTCATCTGACCTGCGTCGGCGCCAGCCGGGACGAGACGCTCGATGTCGCGCGCAGCTATGCCGCGCTCGGCGTGCGCCGGATCGTGGCGCTGCGCGGCGATCCGCCCAAGGGTGCGGACGGTTTCACCCCGCATGCAGACGGGTTTGCCTCCGCCGCCGAACTGGTCTCCGGCCTGCGCGCGGCGGGCGATTTCCGCATCTCGGTCGCGGCCTATCCGGAAAAGCATCCCGAGGCCGACAGCCTTGCGGCGGATATCGACAATCTGAAACGCAAGCTCGATGCCGGCGGGGACGAGGCGATCACCCAGTTCTTCTTCGAGGCCGACACGTTCCTGCGGTTCCGTGATGCCTGCGCGAAGGCCGGGATCGACGCGCCGATCATCCCCGGCATCCTGCCGGTCGAGAATTTCACCAAGATGGTGAATTTCGCAGGCCGCTGCGCCGCCCATGTGCCCGACTGGATGCATGATGCGTTCCGCAATGCCGACGGGCAGGAGGCGCAGGACGTGCTGGCGACCGCTGTTGCCGCGGAATTGTGCGACACGCTGCTGACCGAAGGGGCGGGTCACCTGCATTTCTACACGCTCAACAAACCGGACCTGACCTACAATGTCTGCCGTGCGATCGGCATCGCCACCGCGGCACCCGGTCTGGCGGAGGGCGCAGGCGCGGCCTGACCGGCCGGACACGCGCTTCGGGACGGCCTTGCGCGGCGCCACGTGACGTGGCGCTTCGCTTGCGCCCGGGCCGGGCATCCGATAGCGTCAGGTCAAACACCCGCCGCGATGCGGGTCAGAGATTGGCTGACACATGGCACGCAGACGTTCGCGGAACGGGCGCGCCGGAACCGGGGCAAACGGGCGCAGGCCCGTGGCCGTGGAACCGGATGCGGGCCCGTTCTATGCCGCCCTGGACCTCGGGACCAACTCCTGCCGGATGTTGATTGCAACGCCCGACGGGCCGCATTTCCGTATTGTCGACGCATTTTCCAAGTCCGTCCGGCTCGGCGTCGATCTGGAGCGCACGGGCGCGCTGTCCAATCAGGGGATCGCGCGCACATTGCAGGCGCTGCGGGTCTGCTCCTCCAAGATCAAGAATTTCGGCGTGGCCGACATGCGGCTGGTGGCCACTGAGGCCTGCCGCCGCGCGCGCAACGGCCAGCGTTTCCTGCGCCGGGTGGAACAGGAAACCGGCCTGCGGCTGGAGATCATCACCCCGCAGGAGGAGGCCCGGCTTGCGGTCATTTCCTGCGCGTCGCTGATCGAGCCGGACACCAAGCAACTGCTCGTCATCGATATTGGCGGCGGCTCGACCGAACTGGTCTGGATCGACGTGTCCGACGTGCCGCATGAGCAGCGGGTGCAGGCCGTGGGCGCGCTCCGGCCCGGCAAGCAGCCGCGGCCCGAGCACAAGGCCCGCATCGTCGACTGGATTTCCGTGCCGCTCGGGGTTGCCACGCTCCATGAGCGCTATGCGGATGTGGAGGATGATGCCGCGCGGTTCGCGCTGATGAGCTGGTTCTTCGAGGAGAACATTCTCGAATTCGGCCCCTATCTGGCTGAAACCATCTCAGACCATCTGGACGGTTTGCAGATGATCGGCACCTCGGGCACGATCACCACAGTGGGCGCCGCGCATCTGGGTTTGCGGCGCTATGACCGGACCAAGGTGGACGGGATGCGGATGACCAGCCAGCAGATCGACACGGTGATCGAGCGCTACCTGTCCTCGGGGCCGGAGGGGCGGCGCGCCGATCCCACACTTGGCAAGGACCGGGCGGAGCTCATCATGTCGGGCAGCGCCATCCTGCAGACGCTTCTGCGCATCTGGCCCACCGACAGTATCAGCGTGGCCGACCGCGGCCTGCGCGAGGGGATTCTCTTTTCCATGATGAGCCGCGACGGCGTTTTGACGAAGGGACCGGCCAATGGCTGACAAGAAGGGCCGAGCAGGCACGCCGAAAAACACTTCGGGGCGCGGGCAGCGCGACCTGAAGGTGAAGGTGAAAACCGCCAAGGGGCGCAAGACCAGCTCGACCCGCTGGCTTCAGCGCCAACTGAACGACCCGTATGTGGCCGCCGCGAAACGCGACGGGTATCGCGGCCGCGCGGCCTACAAGATCCTCGATCTGGACGAGAAATTCCGCTTCCTTCTGCCCGGTGCGCGGGTGGTGGACCTGGGCTGTGCTCCGGGCGGCTGGTGCCAGGTGGCGGTGAAGCGCACCAATGCGCTGGGCGAGCGGACATCGAAACCCGTGGGCAAGGTGCTCGGCATCGACCTGCAGGAGGTGGACGAGATTGCGGGCGCGGAAATCCACCAGCTCGATTTTCTGGACGAGGGCGCGGACGATCTGGTCAAGGGCTGGCTCGGCGGACCGGCCGATGTGGTCATGTCGGACATGGCGCCCTTTTCCTCGGGCCACAAGCAGACCGACCATCTGCGGATCATGGCGCTGGTGGAGGCCGCGGCCTATTTCGCCTTCGACGTGCTGGAAGAGGGCGGCACCTTCATCGCCAAGGTGCTCGCGGGCGGGGCGGAAAATGACGTGCTGCTGCTCCTGAAGAAGAATTTCACGAAAGTCGTGCATGTGAAGCCGCCGTCGAGCCGCAAGGACAGTTCGGAGAAATTCGTGATCGCCACCGGCTTCAAGGGCCGGCCGGACGACCTCGGCACCGGCTGACGGTCCGCCTGCGGGCCATTGACTTGATCCAGAACAAGGACAGGGGGGCAGCCAGCCGGAAGGGTGGTCTTGTCCCGGACGTACCGGTAGCGACGCCGGCCGGTCGGGAAAGCTGCGCCCATGGGCGCGTCTGCCGCACGATCCGGAGCGGCGGCCGCGGTCCGGCACGGCGGTGGGCGGCTGGCGCGATGTCTGGAACGCATCGCACCCGAACCGGCCGTTCGGCCCTGGTCTAGGGAGGCCATGCGCCGTCCGGTCCATGTTCCATGGACCGGACACGCATGGGGCCCCCGATCAGAGCTGGATGCGATATTGCGCGAACCCGTCCGCGCCCTCGCCGGCCTCCTCGATCGACACGCCCTGCACCTCGGCTGCATAGTCGCGGCCCGCCGGTCCGGTCTCGAAGAGCACGCTCGTTCCCTCCATCGGCACGAAGGACCAGTTGGCGTCGGCCGACGGGTTGATCGTGCCCTGTTCGACGATATAGCGCACGATCACGTCGCGGTTCGTGTCCGGCCCGACGAAGATGATGGACGACCCGTCATTGCCGGGGAAATTGCCGCCACCGCCGGCCCGGTAATTGTTTGTCGCGATCACGAAGGTCTGAGCGTCGTCAATCGGTTGCCCGTTGAACTTCAAATCCTTGATGCGGTTGGCGTCCGGGTTGATCAGCTCGCCCTTCGGGTCGTATTTCGACGGCTCGCTCAGGTCGATTCGGTAGGTCACACCGTCGATCACGTCGAAATTGTAGGACGGGAAAGCGGGGTTCAGAAGCGGCTGGTCGGCTTCTCCGGGGGTGATCTGGTTGAAGATGCCGGCCGAGCGTTCCAGCCAGTCGCGCACCGTCGCGCCCGTCGCCGTCACAGCGCGCACCGTGTTGGGATAGAGGTAGAGGTCCGCCACGTTCTTGATGGCCACCGGTCCCGGTTTCACATCCGTGTAATAGTCCGGCCCGCCGCGGCCACCGGCCTTGAAGGGTGCCGCTGCGGAAAGGATCGGCAGCCCCTCCCATTCGGTGCCCTTCATCATCTGTTCGATGTACCAGGTCTGGGCCTGGCTCACGATCTGGACGGACGGGTCGTCGGCCACCAGCGCGAAATAGGAATGGAGCGGGGCCGAGGTCTCGCCCACCGGACGGCGGATATAGGCGAGCGTTTCCTCATGCGCCTGCCGCGTGGCGTCGAGCACCGCCTGGTCGCTCTCGACCAGCGGCACGGTCTTGCGCTCCACCCGCTCCGAAATCGGGCGGGCGCTGCTCTCGGAGGTGAGCACGCGCCATGCGCCGCCCTCATGTTCCAGCATCAGGTCGATCAGCCCCATATGCGAGCCCCAGAATCCGCCCATCGCGGCGGGTTTGCCCTGCAGCGTGCCGGCGCCTACGTCGATCCCGTCGCCCGACGTGTAGGCTTCCGACGGGAAGACAAGGTGGCTGTGACCGGTCACGACCGCGTCCACGCCATCCACACCGGCCAGATGCAGCGCCGCGTTCTCCATCCCCTCGCTCTCCGGCGCGGTGGAAATGCCGCTATGCGACAGGGCGACGATGATGTCGGCACCGGCCTCTTTCATCTCCGGCACCCAGGCGCGGGCGGCTTGCAAGATGTCGCGGGCCTCGAACTTGCCCTGCAGGTGGCGCTGGTCCCATGTCATGATCTGCGGCGGGACGAAGCCGATCAGGCCGATCTTCATGTCGTGGGTCTGGCCGCTGCCATCTGTGATCTGCCGGTCGAGCAGCACATAGGGTTTCAGGTGCAGCGTGTCGTTGCGCGCGCCGTCGCCGAGCTTGTCGGCGAAATTGGCGCAGACGATCGGGAAATCGGCACCGGCATTCACCTTGTCCATGAATTCGACGCCATAGTTGAATTCATGGTTGCCGAGCGTGCCGGCATCATAGCCCAGCACGTTCATCGCCTGCATGACCGGATGCAGCGCGCCCTCGGGCATGCCGCGCTCATAGGCGACATAATCCCCCATCGGGTTGCCCTGCAGATAATCGCCATTGTCCACAAGGATCGAGTTTGTCGCCTCGGCGCGGATCTCGTTGATGATGCTCGCGGTCCGCGCAAGGCCGAGCCCGTCTGCCTCCCGGTCGGCATAATAGTCATAGGGCCAGACATGGACGTGAAGGTCGGTCGTCGACAGCACCCGCAGATGCGCCTGATTGGCCGCCGCGCGGGCCGAGAACGGGTGCAGGAGCGCCGCCGCGCCGAAGGCGGCGGAGGTGCCGAGGAAATGGCGGCGGGACAGGATCAGGTCGGTCATCGGATATCTCCATCGGTTGTGTGATGCGCCGCGGCACCGGCAGCGGCGGGGAGCCAAAGGCGGAACGGCATGGGATAGGCGGGAAGGCGGGTAAGCGCAGGCAATGCGGAAGCGGCGCGACTCAGCCGGTCGCGCGCATCATCGGTGCAGACTATCACGAATTTGCGACAGGCAAGGGCGGGCCGGACCGGCGGCTGGCGGCGCCTGCGGGCGGCACCGGGTCGCAAGCGGGTCAAAGGGGCTTTCCTTTTGCCGGGCACCGTGAAATAGAGACGTGCCAACACCGAACCCCAGTGGAGACACCTGATGGAGATTCGTGAGGCCCTGACCTTCGACGATGTATTGCTTGTTCCCGGCGCTTCCGAGGTGCTGCCATCCACGGCGGATACCCGCACGCGGGTGACGCGCTCCATCGCGCTCAACATCCCGCTCCTGTCCTCGGCCATGGACACGGTGACGGAATCGCGCATGGGGATCGCCATGGCGCAGGCGGGCGGGCTCGGCGTGATCCACCGCAATCTCGACATCGAGGCTCAGGCCCGTGAGGTGCGCCGCGTGAAGCGGTTCGTGTCCGGCACCGTCTACAATCCTGTCACGCTGCGGGCCGATCAAACGCTGGCCGACGCGAAGGCGCTGCAGGAACGCTACAAGATCACCGGCTTCCCGGTCGTCGACCCCGAAGGGCGCGTGGTCGGCATCGTGACCAACCGCGACATGCGCTTTGCCACGGACGATGCAACGCCGGTGTCGGTGATGATGACGTCGGACAATCTGGCCATGCTGCGCGAACCGGCCGATCTGGCCGAGGCCAAGAGCCTGATGGAGAGTCGCCGACTGGAAAAGCTGCTGGTGGTCGACAAGGAAAACCGGCTGACCGGGCTTCTGACCATCAAGGATATCGAGCAGGCGGTTCTGAACCCGCATGCCTGCAAGGACGAGCTGGGGCGCCTGCGGGTCGCGGCGGCCTCCACCGTTGGCGATGCCGGGTTCGAGCGGTCCGAGGCGCTCGTTGATGCGGGGGTCGATCTGATCGTGATCGATACGGCGCATGGCCATTCGGCCTCGGTCGCCGAGGCGGTCACCCGGATCAAGAAATCCAATTCCGGCGTGCAGATCGTGGCCGGCAATGTCGCGACCGGTGCGGCGACGCGGGCGCTCATCGATGCGGGCGCGGATGCGGTGAAAGTGGGGATCGGGCCGGGGTCCATCTGCACCACGCGCATCGTTGCGGGCGTTGGCGTGCCGCAGTTGACGGCGATCATGGATTGCGCCGCGGCGGCAGCCGACAGCGACCATCCGGTCATCGCCGACGGCGGGATCAAATATTCCGGCGATTTCGCCAAGGCGATCGCGGCGGGCGCATCCTGCGCGATGATCGGCTCGATGCTCGCGGGCACCGACGAGGCACCGGGCGAGGTGTTCCTCTATCAGGGGCGCAGCTTCAAGGCCTATCGCGGCATGGGTTCGGTGGGCGCCATGGCCCGCGGCTCAGCCGACCGCTATTTCCAGAAAGAGGTCAGCACCGACAAGCTGGTGCCCGAGGGCATCGAGGGGCAGGTGGCCTACAAGGGGGCCGCGGGCGCGGTCGTGCACCAGCTGGTGGGCGGCCTGCGGGCGGCCATGGGCTATGTCGGGGCACCGACCGTCGAGGCAATGCGCCAGAACTCGGAATTTGTGCGGATCACTGGCGCGGGGCTGAAGGAAAGCCACGTCCATGACGTGCAGATCACCCGCGAGAGCCCGAACTACCGCCATGTCTGACCTGACCCTGACGGCCGGGCTGGCGCTCGGCGCGGTTTTCTTTCAGGTCGCGCTGACCTTCTGGGCGATCATCGCCATGGGGCAGGGTCGTCTGGCGGCGCTGCAGGCGAAACAGGTCCGGATGGCCGATATCGCGATCGAGACGGATGCCTATCCCGAAAATGTGCGCCTGTTGCAGGCCAATGTGCGCAACCAGTTCGAGACGCCGGTGCTGCTCTATGCCGGCGTGGGCATCGCGCTGGCGACCGGCGCGGTCAACTGGGGCGTGGCGCTGGGCGCGCTGACCTATGCGGTCAGCCGGGCGCTGCATCGCTGGGTCCATGCCGGATCCAACCACCTGCCGTCACGGTTCAACGCGTTCGTGCTGGGGCTGGTGGGGCTGCTCATCCTCTGGCTCGCGCTGGCGGCCGGGCTGATTTTCGCGGCCTGACATGGGCTTGGACCTGCGCGGAGCGGCTTGCGCTCGGCGCCGGTTCAAGGCAGATGGGGGTGCATGACACCTGCCGCCCGACTTTCCGCCGCCATCGCGCTGATGGACGATATCCTCGCCGGCGCGCCGGCCGAGAAGGTGCTGGTGCGCTGGGCGCGGCAGAGCCGGTTCGCCGGGTCGCGTGACCGGGCCGCGATCCGCGACATCGTGTTCGACATCCTGCGCCGCCGGCGCTCGCTCGCGTGGATCGGCGGGGCCGAAACGGGCCGCGCCATGGTGATCGCCCACCAGCGGGGCGAAGGGGAGGATCTTGACACGCTATTCACCGGCGACGGCTACGCGCCCGACGCGCTGACCGACGCGGAACGGGCCATCGATCCCGACCGGCTGGCAGAGGCGCCGCTCGATGTGCGCCTCGATGTGCCGGCCTTCCTTTTGCCGGAACTGCGCCGCTCGCTGGGTGACGATCTGGAGCCGGTCCTGACGATCATGCAGAGCCGTGCGCCTGTCGACCTTCGGGTCAATCCGCTGCGCGGCACGGTGAGCGGTGCCAAGGTGATGCTGGCGCAGGAGGGGATCGGCGCGGAGGAGATCGCCGCGGTGCCGGGCGCCCTTCGGGTGCTGGAAAATCCCCGCCGTGTCGCCGGCAGCCGTGCCTATCGCTCGGGCCTTGTGGAATTGCAGGATGCGTCGAGCCAGCAGGTCACGCGCTTTGCGCGGCCCGAGGCCGGCATGACGGTGCTCGACTATTGCGCGGGCGGGGGCGGCAAGACACTGGCGCTGGCCGCGCTGATGGGCGGGCAGGGGCGGATCATCGCCCATGACGGCAACCCGCGCCGGATGAAAGACCTGCCGGAACGTGCGAGCCGTGCAGGCGCAAAGGTGGAGCTGCGGGACACGGCCTCACTGGAAGCCACGCCACCGCGCTGCGACCTTGTGCTCGTCGACGCGCCCTGTTCGGGCAGCGGGGCGTGGCGGCGCAATCCGGACGGGAAATGGACGCTGACCGCGAAGGATATGGAGAAGCTTCTGGTTTTGCAGGCGCGGATTCTCGACGCGGCATGTGCTTATGTGAAGCCGGGCGGCAGCCTGACATTCGCGACCTGCTCTCTGATGGCTTGCGAGAATCGCGACCAGGTGGATGCGTTTCGCGCCCGGCACCCGGATTTCACGATCGAGGATGATCTGGTCCTGACGCCGAAAGACGGCGGCGACGGTTTCTACGCGGCGCGGATGCGGCGCGGCTGATCGGGCTGCCCGTCCGGGTGGGACAGGCACCGGCTTTACCGATCGTTAACTTTTTACATGCGGAGCTTGCAGGAGACCCGGTTCCATCGGGGACGGAGGATCCATGCGGCTTTCCCTGCCAGATGCGCTGACCCGGCGCGGCCCGCCATCGACCGGCTGGTCGGCGCTCCTGATGTTGGCATCACTGGCGCTCCTGCTCGCGGCGGTTGTGGCCCGCCCGGAACTGCACATGATCTTCTTTGCCGTCGCCGCCGCTCTGGCCGGGCTCGCCGCCGTGCAGCGGGACCGGATGCGCGATCGGGACCGGTCGCTCTCCGTCGGGCGTGCGATGATCGAGGCCTGCGACCGGAACGGGGTGGCGGCGCTCATCCTCGACGATGCCGGGCTGCCGCAGATCACCAACCGGAGCTGTGCCGACCTGTTCGACCGGCTCGCGCTTGCGAGCCACCTGACCGATGCCATGCAGGGCGCGCCGGAGGCAACGACCGTCACCGTGCCCGACCTGACAGGCCAGGCGCGGTCGCTCATGCTGGTGGCCCTGCCACGCGGGCGCAGGCTTGCTGTGGTGCAGGCGGCGGCCGATCCGCTGCCCGTCGGTCCGGCGGATGGGCGCGATGCGCTGCTGCAGCTCCTCGACGCGGTGCCGGTCGCGATGATGGAAGTGGCCGCGGACGGGGCGATCCTGCATGCCAATCCCGAGGCGCGGCGGCTTCTGCAACTGGCCCGCGACCCTCCGCCGCTCGACGAACTGCTCGAAGGGCTGGGCCTGCCCATCGGCGCGCGGCTCACCGATCTGGCGGAGGGGCGGACCCGCGGCGGGACCGAAACCGCGCGCCAGCGCCGGGTCGCGAAAGAAGCCTATCTGCAACTGGGCCTGCGCCTTGCCGGGCCGGAATTCGGCGACCGGATCATCGCCGTGCTGAGCGATGCGACGGAGTTGAAGGCGCTGGAGGCGAAGTTCGTCCAGAGCCAGAAGATGCAGGCAGTGGGGCAACTGGCCGGCGGGGTCGCGCATGATTTCAACAATCTGCTCACCGCGATCTCGGGCCATTGCGATCTGCTCCTGCTGCGCCACCATCGCGGCGACAGCGACTATGGCGATCTGGTGCAGATCCGCCAGAACACCAATCGCGCCGCCGCTTTGGTGCGGCAGTTGCTTGCCTTCTCGCGCAAGCAGACGCTGCAATTGTCTGTCTTTCAGTTGCGCGACATCCTTTCGGAACTCACCCATCTGATGGACCGGCTTCTGGGCGCGAATGTCACGCTGCGCATGGTGCACGGTCAGGACCTGCACCGCGTGCGGGTCGACCGCAGGCAGCTTGAGCAGGTGGTGATGAACCTTGTCGTGAACGCCCGCGACGCGATGCCGGCGGGTGGAGAGGTGCAGGTGGAGACGCGCAACACGCGTTTCGAGACCGAGACCGTCCGCGACCGTGCGCGCATCCATGCGGGCGACTATGTGCAGATCGATGTGCGCGACCGCGGCGTCGGCATTCCGCCCGACCAGATCGAGAAGATTTTCGAGCCCTTCTTTACCACCAAGCCGCCGAGCGAGGGCACGGGGCTCGGTCTGTCGACCGTCTATGGGATCGTGAAACAGTCGGGCGGGTTCATCTTCGTGGACAGTTCCGAGGGCGAGGGCACATGTTTCACCATTTACCTGCCCGCCTATACCGGACCGGCGGAGGCCGCGGCGGAACCCGACGCGCTCGCGCCCATCATCCGCAAGAGCGAGGCCGGCGGCACGATCCTGCTGGTGGAAGACGAGGTGCCGGTGCGCTCCTTTGCCGCCCGTGCGCTCCAGTTGCGTGGCTATCAGGTGATCGAGGCAGGCACCGGAGAGGAGGCGCTGGAGAAGCTGGCGGACGCGCCTTCCGCCGTCGATCTGGTTGTCTCCGACATCATGCTGCCGGGTCTTGACGGGCCGGGCTGGGTGCGGGCGGCACTGGAAAGCCACGGACCGCTGCGCGTCATCTTCATTTCCGGCTATTCGGAATCGGTTCTGGAAGACCGCGAACTCGGCCTCATTCACACGCGGTTGCTACAAAAACCGTTTTCGTTGCAGGATCTTAGCGATGTTGTGGCCGACCAGATCCAATCCGGAAAAATGACGGAGATCGAACCGGGCGCACGCGGATTCATGGTTCAGTAAGGGTTTGGCCGCAGGGTGGACCCCTAAAATTTAACTTGCATTGTTCTTGTTTTGATCTCATCTTGCGTGAGAACAAGAGGCGAACAGAGCAGTGGTTGCGAGACGAATTGCCCGGTCTGGCAACTTGTGAAATAAGAGGTGCAGAAATGGCGGCCCCACTCCTTGATTTGAACGAAAGACGCGGCATGGACAAGCAGAAGGCGCTGGATTCGGCGCTGGCCCAGATCGAGCGGAACTTTGGCAAGGGCTCGATCATGAAGCTCGGCCAGGACAATCCGGTGATGGACATCGAATCGACCTCCACCGGGTCGATCGGGCTCGATATCGCGCTCGGGATCGGCGGTCTGCCGAAGGGGCGCATCATCGAGGTGTACGGGCCGGAAAGCTCGGGGAAAACCACGCTGGCGCTCCATGTGATCGCCGAGGAGCAGAAGAAAGGCGGCGTCTGTGCTTTCGTCGATGCGGAACATGCGCTCGACCCGACCTATGCCCGCAAGCTCGGCGTCGATCTCGACGAGCTTCTGATCTCCCAGCCCGATGCGGGCGAACAGGCGCTCGAGATCACCGAGACGCTGGTGCGCTCCGGCGCTGTCTCGGTCGTGGTGGTCGACTCTGTCGCCGCCCTGACGCCGAAATCCGAGCTCGAGGGCGATATGGGCGACGCGCAGGTCGGCGCGCAGGCCCGCCTGATGAGCCAGGCCATGCGCAAGCTGACCGGTGCGATCTCGCGCTCCAATTGCATGGTCATCTTCATCAACCAGATCCGCATGAAGATCGGGGTCATGTTCGGCTCGCCCGAGACGACGACGGGCGGCAATGCGCTCAAGTTCTACGCCTCGGTGCGGCTCGACATCCGCCGGATTGGCGCGCTGAAGGACCGGGATGAGGTTGTCGGCAACGCGACCCGCGTGAAGATCGTCAAGAACAAGGTCGCTCCGCCCTTCAAGCAGGTCGAGTTCGACATCATGTATGGCGAGGGCATTTCCAAGACAGGCGAGCTTCTCGACCTCGGCGTTAAGGCCGGGATCATCGACAAGTCCGGCTCCTGGTTCTCCTACGGGGACGAACGGATTGGGCAGGGGCGCGAGAATGCGAAGAATTTCCTGAAGGAAAACAAGGATATCTCGCTCAAGATCGAGGACAAGATCCGGGCGGCCCACGGGCTTGATTTCGACATCAGCCATGAGAGTGCGGCGGTGGTCGAGGACTGACCGGCCGGCACAGGTCCCATCCTGATACGGGCGTGCCTCTGCCGGGGCGCGCCCGTTTCCGTTCCGGCACCGCTCTGACCGGGCGCCTCGCCATCCTCCATGGTGGACAGCGACCGGGCTTCGGGATACATCCGACAGGATTTTTGACCGGTTTGCGGCCATGCCCGCGACCCCCCGCGCGAGGGAACCAAGCACGATGGTGAGCCTGAACGATATCCGTTCCACCTTTCTGGACTATTTTGCCCGGCAGGGGCACGAGGTTGTCGCCTCGTCGCCGCTCGTGCCGCGCAACGACCCGACCCTGATGTTCACCAATGCGGGCATGGTCCAGTTCAAGAACGTGTTCACCGGGTTGGAGCAGCGCCCCTACAACCGCGCCGTGACCAGCCAGAAATGCGTGCGCGCGGGCGGCAAGCACAATGATCTCGACAATGTCGGCTATACGGCGCGGCACCACACATTCTTCGAGATGCTCGGCAATTTTTCCTTCGGCAACTATTTCAAAGATGAGGCGATCCCCTTCGCGTGGGAGTTGCTCACCAAGGATTTCGGCCTGCCGAAGGACAAGCTGCTCGTCACCGTCTATCACACGGATGATGAGGCGGCGGAGATCTGGAAGAAGGTTGCCGGCCTGCCCGACGAGCGGATCATCCGCATCGCCACCGACGACAATTTCTGGATGATGGGCCCGACGGGTCCCTGCGGTCCCTCGTCGGAGATCTTCTTCGACCACGGGGAAGAGATCTGGGGCGGTCCTCCGGGCAGCAAGGATGAGGATGGCGACCGGTTCATCGAGATCTGGAACCTCGTCTTCATGCAGCATGAACAGTTCGAGAGCGGCGCGCGCGAGGATCTGCCGCGACCGTCCATCGACACCGGCATGGGGCTTGAGCGGATCGGCGCGATCCTGCAGGGCAAGCATGACAATTACGACACCGACCTGATGCGGGCGCTGATCGAGGCGAGCGCGCAGGTGACGGGCGTCGATCCCGACGGCGACGGGAATGTGCACCACCGCGTGATCGCTGACCATCTGCGGTCCACCTCCTTCCTGATTGCCGACGGGGTGATGCCCTCGAACGAGGGGCGCGGCTACGTGCTGCGCCGGATCATGCGCCGCGCCATGCGCCATGCGCATCTGCTGGGCGCGCAGGATCCGGTCATGCATCGGTTGGTGCCGGCGCTTGTGGCGCAGATGGGGCAGGCTTTCCCGGAACTGGGCCAGGCCCAGCCGATGATCGAGGAGACGCTGCACCTGGAGGAAAACCGGTTCCGCACCACGCTCGACCGCGGGCTGCGGCTGCTGGAGGATGAACTTGGCGATCTGGCCGAGGGGGCGGCGCTGCCCGGCGAGACGGCATTCAAGCTCTATGACACATACGGGTTCCCGCTCGACCTGACGCAGGATGCGCTGCGCGAGAAGGGCCGGACGGTCGACACGGACGGGTTCGACGCGGCAATGGCCGAGCAGAAGGCCAAGGCCCGCGCCGCCTGGGCCGGATCGGGCGAGGCCGCGGATGAAAGTGTCTGGTTCGATATTGCCGACGCAACCGGGCCGACCGAGTTCCTCGGCTATGACACGGACCGGGCAGAGGGCCAGATCCTCGCGCTCGTGCGCGACGGGGGCGCTGTCGATGCGGCCGAGGCCGGCGACACGGTCCAGATCATCGTCAACCAGACGCCTTTCTATGCCGAAAGCGGCGGGCAGGTCGGCGACAGCGGCACGGCGCGCACCGAAGGCGGTGTGGTCCGGATCACCGACACGCGCAAGAAGGCGGGTCTCTTCGTCCATCACGGCGTGGTCGAGGAGGGGCGCATCGGCAAGGGCGATGCGGTCGATCTGGCCATCGACTCTGGGCGTCGTGGCGCGATCCGTGCCAACCACAGCGCAACCCACCTCCTGCACGAGGCGCTGCGGCGGGCGCTTGGCGACCATGTCGCGCAACGCGGGTCGCTCGTGTCCGAGGACCGGCTGCGGTTCGATTTCTCCCATGCCAAGGGCATGAGCGAGGGCGAGCTGGCGCAGGTCGAGGCGGAGGTGAACGGTTTCATCCGCCAGAACACGCCGGTCGAGACCCGCGTGATGACGCCCGACGAGGCGCAGGCGCTCGGCGCGCGCGCGCTTTTCGGCGAGAAATATGGAGACGAGGTTCGCGTGGTTGCAATGGGGCAGGCCGACGGCAGCGGCATCGGCGCCAAGGGCGATACCTATTCGCTGGAACTTTGCGGCGGCACCCATGTCGGGCGCACCGGGGATATCGGGCTCTTCAAACTGGTGGGCGAGGGCGCATCGGCGGCCGGCATCCGCCGCGTCGAGGCTCTGACCGGCGCCGCGGCGCTCGACCATGTGTCAGCCGAGGAGCAGGCGCTGAAGGCCGGGTCGGCCGCGATCAAGGCGCGGCCCGAGGAACTGGCCGAACGGATTGCCGCGCTTCTGGACGAACGTCGCCAGCTGCAGGGTGAAGTCGCGGATCTGCGCAAGCAGTTGGCCATGTCGGGCGGCGGCGACGCGGCCCCGGCCGAGGCACAGGATGTGGGCGGCGTGCCGTTCCTCGCACAGGTGCTGACGGGTGTGTCCGGCAAGGATTTGCGCGGGCTCATCGATGCGCACAAGCAGCGGCTCGGATCCGGCGCGATCCTGCTCGTGGCCGATACCGGCGGCAAGGCCGCCGTGGCCGCCGGCGTGACCGAGGATCTGACGGGGCGTGTCTCGGCGGTTGACCTTGTGCGCGCGGCGGCGGAAGCTCTGGGGGGCAAGGGCGGCGGTGGCCGTCCGGACATGGCGCAGGCCGGCGGTGCGGATGCCAGCCAGGCGCCTGCGGCCATCGCGGCGGCGGAGGCCGTCCTGCGCGGCTGACGCAAGACCTGCGGCACCGCGCCCCAACCGGCCGGCACCGGCGCATCCCGGTGCGGGCCGCCCATGCGGGAGGTGCGGATGCCGGCCTATCTGATTGCCCATATCGACGTGACCGATCTGGACGCCTATCTCGACTATGCGCGGCAGACCCCGCGCGTGGCCGAGGCGTTCGGCGGCCGCTATCTGGTGAAGGCCGGCCATGCCGAACAGCTTGAAGGGCAGGGCCGCCCGCGCAATGTCGTGATCGAGTTTCCCGATTTCGAGAGCGCCAAAAGATACTACGAATCAACGGACTATCGGGAAATCATGCCGATAGCCCTGAAGAATTCCATCCGTGACATCGTGATTGTCGAAGGCTACGATCCGGCTCCGAACGGGGCCTGATCGCCCTAGTGCCGCCAACCCGAAGGAGACGCCCATGACCGCGTTCTGGATTGCCCATGTCGACGTGAAAGATGCCGAGGCCTACGGCGAATATGCCAAGCGTGCGACAGTCGCGATTGCGGATCATGGCGGCGAGTTCAAGGCGCGCGGCGGACGCTACAAGCAGCTTGAAGGCCGCGACCGGTCCCGCAATGTCGTGGCGGTTTTCCCGAGTTTCGAGGCCGCGGTCGCCTGCTACGAGTCGCCCGCCTATCAGGAAGCGCTGAGCTATGCGCGTGGCGCGTCGGAACGTGATCTGGTGGTGGTCGAGGCGGGCTGAGCCGCCGCTCCGCAGGTCCGGTCAGAGGACCGGCAGGGCGGTTGTGTCCTTGATATCCTCCATGACGAAACTCGCCGACACGTCGGAGAGCTCGATCTTCTCGATCAGCCGTTGATACATGCGGTCATAGGCTTTCATGTCGGCCACGCGAGCGCGGACCAGATAGTCCAGATCGCCGCTCATCCGGTAGACGCCGAGGATTTCGGGCATGGCGCGGGTGGCGCTTGCGAACCGTGCCAGCCAGTCGGCATCATGCCGGTTGGTGCGGATCTGAATGAAGACGCTGAGGCCGAGGTCGAGTTTCTCGGGGTCCAGAAGCGCCACGCGGCCGCGCAGAAAGCCCGCATCCTCCAGCTGTTTGACGCGCCGCCAGCAGGCGTTGCGGGACAGGCCGACGCGATTGCCCAGTTCTTCCAGCGGGAGGGTGGCATCCTGTTGCAGCTGGTGCAGGATCTTGCGGTCGAGTGTGTCAATGTCCGTCATACCGGGCATCGTGCGATACATCTCTCCCGCGATCAAGTCATGGTGCGGGACAGGCGCCAACCCTGAGCCAAAAAAAGAAAGGGCCCCGCGCGGGGGCCCTTTGCATTCGTGTCGAACGGGCGCGCTCAGAGCGCCTTGTTGAGATTCTCGTCGACCTTTTCCAGGAAGCCCATGGTGGTGAGCCACTTCTGGTCCGGTCCGACCAGCAGGGCGAGGTCCTTGGTCATGTGGCCGGATTCGACCGTTTCCACCACGACTTTCTCCAGCGTGTTGGCGAAGTTCGCCAGCGCCTCGTTGCCGTCGAGCTTGGCACGGTGCTTCAGGCCGCCGGTCCAGGCGAAGATCGAGGCGATCGAGTTGGTCGAGGTCGCTTCGCCTTTCTGGTGCTGGCGATAGTGGCGGGTCACGGTGCCGTGGGCGGCTTCGGCCTCGACGATCTTGCCATCGGGCGTCATCAGCTGCGACGTCATCAGGCCGAGCGAGCCGAAGCCCTGCGCAACCGTGTCGGACTGCACGTCGCCGTCATAGTTCTTGCAGGCCCAGACGAAACCACCGTTCCACTTCATGGCGCAGGCGACCATGTCGTCGATCAGGCGGTGCTCGTAGGTGATGCCCTTCTTCTTGAACTCGGCTTCGAACTCTTCCTCATAGACCTTCTGGAACAGGTCCTTGAAGCGGCCGTCATAGGCTTTGAGGATGGTGTTCTTCGTCGACAGGTAGACCGGCCAGCCGAGCGACAGGCCATAATTCATCGAGGCGCGGGCGAAATCGATGATCGACTGGTCGAGGTTGTACATGCCCATGGCAACGCCCGAGGTCGGCGCGTCGAATACGTCCTTCTCGATCACGGTGCCGTCCTCGCCGACGAATTTCATCGTCAGCTTGCCCTTGCCGGGGAACAGGAAGTCGGTCGCGCGATACTGGTCGCCGAACGCATGGCGGCCGATGACGATCGGCTGGGTCCAGCCCGGAACGAGACGGGGCACGTTCTGGCAGATGATCGGCTGGCGGAAGACGACGCCGCCAAGGATGTTGCGGATCGTGCCGTTGGGCGAGCGGTACATGCGCTTCAGGCCGAACTCCTCGACGCGCTGCTCGTCGGGCGTGATGGTCGCGCATTTGACGCCGACGCCGATCTCCTTGATCGCGTTGGCCGCGTCCACGGTGATCTGGTCATCGGTGCGGTCGCGCTCCTCGATGCCGAGATCGTAATATTTCAGGTCGATGTCGAGATAGGGCAGGATCAGCTTGTCCTTGATGAACTGCCAGATGATGCGGGTCATCTCGTCGCCGTCGAGTTCGACGACGGGGTTTTCAACCTTGATCTTGGTCATGGAGGTCCCTCTGCTTTGTGTCTGAATCAGGATTGGCCGCTCTCTACAGGAAAAGCGGCGTGAAGGAAAGGCCGGTATACGTCTGTATACAGCTTTGGCGGTGAAAGGCCGCGGTTACTTGGGCGGCAGCCCGCCCACGAAGTCGAAACAGAGGTCGAGCACGGCCCCGCGGCGGGACGCGTCCGCAATCAGATCGGCGTCGATATCCACCATCCCGCCCATCGGCCGGCCGGTGAAGGAGAGCGGGCTCACCCCCTCGATCTCGAGCGCCTGTGCCTCGTTTGCCTTGCCGACCCGCGCCATGCCGCCATCCTTGTGCACGCCGCACAGCATGTTGCCGCGCAGAAGGAAACACAGGCCGCCGAACATCTTCTTCTCGGAAATGCCCGGATGGCCGTCGAGGGCCTCCCGCAGGTTCTGCGCCAGTGCTTCGTCATAGGCCATGCAAAGGTCCCCCCCGTCTGTCACATGCGGCATCGGTCACGATTGCATCGCGCCGGTCTTCATCCTATCACGCCCACGGACAGACAGGAGACGGAAATGGCGGGAACCGACCACGGTCAGGACAGCGGATGGGACGGGCCGACGCCGGCCTTCATCCTCGTGCGTCCGCAGATGGGCGAGAATATCGGCGCCGCCGCGCGGGCGATGCTGAATTTCGGCTGTGACCGAATGCGTCTGGTCGCACCGCGCGACGGCTGGCCGAACAGTGCGGCCGTCGCCACCGCAAGCGGCGCGGCGCGGGTGCTCGACCATGTGCAGGTGAGCGACACGGTGGAGGAGGCCACGGGCGATCTCAACTATGTGTTCGCCACGACGGCCCGCGACCGCGACCTGACAAAACCGGTGATGACGCCCGAACGCGCGATGCAGCATGCGCGGGAACTGACCGCCGCGGGCCAGAAGGTCGGCATCATGTTCGGACCGGAACGCGCGGGGCTGGAAAACAGCGACATCGTGCGGGCCAATGCGCTCGTCTCGGTGCCCGTCAATCCGGCCTTCGCCTCGCTCAACCTTGCGCAATGCGTGCTGCTGACGGCCTACGAATGGCGGCGGTCGGGCGACGATACGGCGCCCGAGGTTATGGAGATGGCCAAGACACGTTTCGCCGAGGCGATCGAGTTGCAGAAACTGCTCGAAGGGCTGGAGGCGCGGCTGGATGCGGTCGGCTTCTTCTTCCCCGAGCACAAGCGCGACAGCATGGTGGAGAACCTGCGCAACATGGTCAGCCGGATGAATCTGACCGAAGCGGATGTGCGCACGCTGCACGGCGTGTTCCGCGCGCTTGCCGAGAAGCGCAAAGGGTTTAAGTAGAACCGGACACCCGGTCGGAGGCAGAGTGATGAGTGCACAGCGCAGCATTTTCGAAGAGGTCGGCGCCGAGGCCCCGCCAAGCGTAGCCACCGCGCCCAAAGGCCCGAAAGGCACGGGCAGCGGCGCACGCCGGGCGATCGCGGTCTGGCTGATGGCGCTCTTCGCGCTCGTTGTCGTGATGATTGCGGTGGGCGGGCTGACCCGGCTCACCGACAGCGGCTTGTCGATCACCGAATGGCGTCCCGTCACCGGTGCGCTGCCGCCCCTGTCCGACGCCCACTGGGCCGAGGAGTTCGAGAAATACAAGGCGATCCCGCAATATGAGCTGGTGAACAAGGGGATGAGCCTCTCCGAGTTCAAGGTGATCTATTACTGGGAATGGGGGCACAGGCAGCTTGGGCGGGTGATCGGGCTGGTCTGGGCGATCGGCTTCCTGTGGTTCTGGCTGCGCAAGCAGATCCCGACCGGCTGGACAGGCCGGCTGCTGACACTCGGCGCCCTTGGCGGGCTGCAGGGCGCGATCGGCTGGTGGATGGTGGCCTCGGGCCTGACCGGCGAGATGATCGCAGTGGCCTCCTACCGGCTTGCGGTGCATCTGGGGCTCGCTTTCGCGATCCTGGGGCTGATCGCCTGGTCGATCTTCGAATTGCGCCTTGCACCGGCAGAGATCCTGCAACGCCGCCGCGTGCGCGAGGCGCGGCTTTTCTCTCTGGCGGGCATCCTTGTCGGGCTGGCCTTCTTCCAGATCCTGCTCGGCGCGCTGGTGGCCGGGATCGACGCGGGCCGCGGCTATATCGACTGGCCGCTGATGGGCGGGCAGGTCCTGCCCTCGGAGAGTTTCGACTATGTGCCGCTCTGGACCAATTTCTTCGAGAACCCGGCGCTGGTGCAGTTCAACCACCGCGTGGTGGGCTACATCCTGTTTCTGGCCGGCCTCTTCGTCTGGTGGCGGTCGCGCGGGTCGGCCGTGGCCGGCGTGCGCACCGGTTTCGACTGGATGATGGCGCTGATGCTGGGACAGGTGGTGCTCGGGATCGGTACGGTGCTCTATGCCGCGCCGGTCGGTCTGGCGATTATCCACCAGTTCGGTGCGGTGCTGCTCTTCGTCTCGATCCTGCGGGCGCGGTTCCTTGCGGGCTATCCGCCGGAACAGCGGATCGCCCGCGCCTGACGGCTCAGCGCGTCCAGTCCGGCTTGCGTTTCTCAAGGAAGGCCGCGATGCCTTCCGCGGTGCCGTCGTCGAGCATGTTGACCGCCATCGCCTCGGCGGTCAGCGCATAGGCCTGATCGAGCGGCAGGTCGATCTGGTCGTAGAAGGCACGCTTGCCGATCCGCACGGCCGTATCGAGTTTGGCGGCAACGGTGGCGGCAAGGGCGCGGGTTTCATCGGCCAACGCGTCGGCGGCACAAATCTTGTTCACGAGCCCCAGTTCCAGCGCGCGGCTTGCGTCGATGAACCGGCCGGTGGTGAGCAGTTCGAACGCCTGCTTGCGCGGCAGGTTGCGGCTGAGCGCCACCATGGGCGTGGAACAGAAGAGCCCGATATTGACACCGTTCACCCCGAAGCGCGTGCCCTCGGCCGCGACCGCCATGTCGGCGCTGGCGACCAGTTGGCAACCGGCCGCGGTGGCGATCCCGTGCACTTCGGCAATCACCGGCTGGGGCAGGCGGGTCAGGCCGGTGGCGACCCGCGCCATGGTGGCAAAGAGCGTCTGGAACGCTTCCGCGCCCCGGTCCGGCGCCTGCCGTTTGGCCGTCATCTCGGCCAGATCATGGCCCGCGCAGAACGCCTTGCCCGCCCCGCGCAGGATGACGACGCGCGTGTCGCGATCCTCGGCCAAGCGGTCCATTTCCGCCAGGAGCGCCGCAAGCAGCGCATCGGACAATGCGTTCAACTTGTCGGGCCGGTTGAGCGTCAGCGTGGCGATGCCGTCAGCATCCTCTCGCAGCAAAATCTCGTCTGGCATGGGTGCCTCCCGCGTGCAATTCTCCGGCTCCGGCGCAGACTGGCACAAAGCCGGCCTGCCGGGAAAGACGAATGCGAGGGAGGCAGGCATGGCCGAGTTGAAAATGACGGCGGAGGAGGTCTCCGGCTTTCTGGCGGATGTGTTTCCTCAACTGGCCGGCCGGTTCGAGATCGTGGAGCTTGCACCGATGCGCGCCCGCGTGCGGATGCGCATGCAGGAGGCCGACCTGCGCCCCGGCGGCACTGTGTCCGGCCCGTCCATGTTCGCGCTGGCCGATGTGGCCTTCTACATCGTCACGCTCGCGATGATCGGGCCGCAGGCGCTGACGGTCACGACCAACTGCAACATCAATTTCATGCGTAAGCCCGCGCCCGGCGCGATGCTGGGCGAGGCGCGCCTGATGAAGCTCGGACGGAGCCTGTCGGTGGGCGATGTGACGCTGACGAGCGAAGGCAGTGCCGATGTGGTGGCCCATGCCGCCCTGACCTATGCCATTCCGCCGCAAAAGGCGGGGGCAGGGGGCTGAATCGGTGCCAAGATGTGGGGTAAAATAATACCCAAATATCAAGCCATTGTTTTATAATGATTTATTCGCTCAAAAGGCGATTGACTGCCGGGTCAGGATCGTTAGAACCCACCCATCCGACCCGCGGAGGCGGGACGTATGGTCAATTCCGAACGAAAACGGACCCGAAACATGAAAACCTATTCTGCCAAACCGGCCGATATCGAGAAGAAGTGGATCCTGATCGACGCTGAAGGCGTTGTTCTGGGCCGTCTCGCCTCGATCGTCGCCATGCGCCTGCGCGGCAAGCACAAGGCGACCTTCACCCCGCATATGGACATGGGCGACAATGTCATCGTCATCAATGCGGACAAGATCCAGCTGACCGGCAACAAGCGCACGGACAAGAACTACTACTGGCACACCGGCCACCCGGGCGGCATCAAGTCCCGCACCGCCGGCCAGCTGCTCGAAGGCAAGTTCCCCGAGCGCGTCGTGACCAAGGCTGTCCAGCGCATGCTGCCCGGCGGCCCGCTGTCCAAGCAGCAGATGACCAACCTGCGCGTCTATGCCAGCACCGAGCACCCGCACGAAGCGCAGAACCCTGAGGTTCTGGACGTGAAGTCCATGAACAAGAAAAATACCCGGAGCGCATGACAATGACCGATACGATCAACACGCTCGAAGATCTCAAAGAGGCCGTGTCGGCTGACGAAGCCGCCGTTGCCATCGACGCCGCTCCGGCCCGCGAACCGATCCGTGACGAGCTTGGCCGTTCCTATGCGACCGGCAAGCGGAAAGACGCCGTGGCCCGTGTCTGGGTCAAGCCGGGCTCCGGCAAGGTGACCGTCAACGGCCGCGAGATGAACAAGTATTTCGCACGTCCGGTGCTGCAGATGGTGATCGGCCAGGCCTTCACCGTTGCCGGTGTCGAAGGCGAGTTCGACGTGCAGGCCACCGTCAAGGGTGGCGGCCTCTCCGGTCAGGCCGGTGCGGTCAAGCACGGCATTTCCAAAGCCCTGTCGCTCTACGAGCCGTCGCTGCGCCCCGCGCTGAAAGCCGCCGGCTTCCTGACCCGCGACAGCCGCGTGGTCGAGCGTAAGAAATACGGTAAGCGCAAAGCCCGCCGGAGCTTCCAGTTCTCCAAGCGTTGATTTTCGCTTTTCCCCGAATTTCGGAAAGGGCCGGTCGCTGGACCGGCCCTTTTCTTTTGTCCGGCCCTCTGCGGGGCGCGGCGCTTTTTCATGTTCCTGTCACGGGGAGTAGGCTATCCTGCCGGTGCAGCGGAGACCGGACCAAGAAACCGGGCCGCGCGGACGAGCAGAGGACAGGCCATGGGCGGAGCAGGCGGCCGCGCCACACGTGAAATCAGCTATGCACCTTCGGCCCGCAGCCGGGGCGGACGGGCGCTCATCCGGTCGGTCGAGAACCTGACCGGACGGCCGGCGCTGATGCGCCGCGCGCGCGGCTACGAGGTGGAAGTCGCGAACGGGGCCTGTTTCTGGCAGGTGATGGTGGACCGCTACCGTGTGCAACCCAACCTGCGGGGCGACCTCGGGGCCGTGCCGCGCCGCGGACCGCTCGTCATGGTGGCCAACCATCCGTTCGGCATTCTCGACGGGCTACTGCTCGGCCATGTGCTGGCGCGGGTCCGGCCCGATTTCCGCATTCTCGCCCACAAGGTTTTTTCGCGTGCACCGGAACTGGAAGATGTGATCCTGCCGATCAGCTTCGACCCCGACCGCGCGGCACAGGCGCTGAACCTGCGGACGCGGCGCACCGCCGTTGACTATCTGCAGGGCGGCGGGGCGATCGGGGTCTTTCCGGGCGGCACGGTGTCAACGGCGGCCCGTCCGATGGGCCGCGCGATGGACCCGGAATGGCGGCGTTTCACCGCCAAGATGATCCAGCGAAGCGGGGCGGTCGTCGTGCCGGTCCATTTTGACGGCGCGAACAGTCGCCTGTTCCAGATCGCCAGCCATATGCACCCGACTTTGCGCTTGTCGCTGCTCGTCAAGGAATTCCGGCGCCGCGTCAACCGTCCGGTGGACTTGACGGTGGGCGCGCCGCTCGACCCGAACGAGGTGGCCGCCCGCGCCGGCGACCCGCGCGCGCTGATGGCGTGGCTGCGGGCGCAAACCTATGCGCTGGCCGCCGATCCGGTGGCCGACCTGTCGCCCGGATACGAATTCGGCGAGATCGCATGAGCGGTGGCGGTGGAACTCCGGGCGCTGCGCCGATCGGCGTGTTCGACAGCGGCCTTGGCGGCCTGTCGGTGCTCGACGCGCTCCGCGCCGCGCTGCCGGACCAGCCCTTCGTCTATCTGGGCGACAATGCGATGGCGCCCTACGGGACGCGGCCTGCGGAAGAGGTTCACGAACTGACCCGCGCGGGCTGCCGCAGGCTTTTCGCCGCGGGATGCGATCTGGTGATCCTGGCCTGCAACACGGCCTCGGCGGTCGCGTTGCACGATCTGCAGACCGACTGGCTGCGCCCGCCGCGCCGGGTGCTGGGCGTCTTCGTGCCGATGATCGAGGTTCTGTCGGGCCGCGCCTGGGGTGAGGACGGGCCGCCGCGGGACCTTGGCGCGCGGGCGGTCGGCCTGTTTGCGACCCGCGCCACCGTCCGGTCCAACGCTTTTGCGCGCGAGATGCGGTTCCGCGCCCGCGGGGTGACGGTGACACAGGTGGCCTGCGAGGGGCTGGTGGATGCGCTCGAAGAGGGCGACCGCGACAAGAGCGAACGGCTCGTCGCCACCCATTGCCGGACATTGCTGGAAACGGTCACCCATCCACAGACGGTGGTGCTCGGCTGCACCCATTATCCGCTCGTCTCTGGGATTTTCGCCCGGCATCTGCCACCAGCGACGGAGATCCTGTCGCAACCGCAGATCGTGGCCCGCAGCCTTGCCGATTATCTCCAGCGCCACCCGCGATTTGCGGCCACGGGCGGCGGTGTGACCTATCTGACGAGCGGCGATCCGCATGCCGTTGGCGCTGCCGCCGCACGGTTTACCGGCCGTGACCGGAGCTTCGCGCCGGCGTGATTGCACCGCGCAACCCATTCCGCTAAATCCCGTATCGGACAAGCCTGAGGGAGAAGACAGATGATGGACCGGCCGGCCCGGATCGCCATTCTTGGCGCCAGCGGATATACGGGCGCGGAACTCGTGCGCCTGATTGCGACCCACCCGGGAATGGAGGTCGCCGCGCTGACCGCCGACCGCAAGGCCGGCATGGATATGGCCGAGGTTTTCCCGCATCTGCGCCATCTCGACCTGCCGAAGCTCTGCCGGATTTCCGATGTGGATTTCAGCGGCATCGATCTGGCTTTCTGCGCCCTGCCGCATGCGACCTCGCAGGAGGTGATCCGCGATCTGCCGCGCGACCTGAAGACGGTCGACCTGTCGGCCGATTTCCGGCTGCGGGACCCGGCGGTCTATGCGGAATGGTACGGCCACGAACATCTGGCGCCCGCGTTGCAGCCCGAGGCCGTTTACGGCCTGACCGAATATTATCGTGACGAGATTGCGCGGGCGCGGCTCGTGGCCTGCACCGGTTGCAACAGCGCGACCGGGCTTCTGGGCCTGCTGCCGGTGGTCAAGGCCGGTGTGGTCGATCTGGACGAGATCATCATCGACCTTGCGACCGGCGTTTCCGGTGCGGGGCGCGCGCCGAAGGAGGGCACGCTCCATACCGAAGTGTCCGAAGGGTTCCACGCCTACAATATCGAGCGGCACCGGCACACGGCGGAATTCGATCAGGAATTCAGCTTGGCGGCCGGCCGCGACGTGACCGTGACTTTCACCCCGCATCTGCTGCCGCAGAACCGCGGCATCCTTGCGACCATCTATGTGAAGGGCGCACCGGAGGAGATCCACAAGGTTCTGGCCGAAGCCTATGCGGACGAACCGTTCATCGTGGTCCTGCCCTATGGCGAGGCCCCGTCGACGCGCCATGTGCGCGGCTCGAATTTCTGCCATATCGGCGTGGTGCGTGACCGGCGCGACGGGCGTGCGCGGATCTTCTCGGCGCTCGACAATCTGACCAAGGGCTCCTCGGGGCAGGCGGTGCAGAATGCCAACCTGATGCTGGGCCTGCCCGAGACGCAGGGCCTGATGATGGCGCCGCTCTTTCCGTGAGCCGGATCAGGCGGTCATACGAGGTTCTGTCGGAGGCCGCCGTCCGGTTCGTGCGCCATGACGGGTCGGCCTATGCCGGTTATATCGCCTATTCGACCCTGCTCGCGCTGCTGCCCTTCCTGATCTTCGCCACATCGATGGCCGGGGTCATCATCGGGCCGGAAAACAGCCAGAAAGCGGTCGATGCGCTGTTTGAACTGGCGCCGGTCCATGTGGCCAAGACGATCGAGCCGGTGCTTGTCAACGTCCTGTCGGTGGACCGGTCGGGGCTGGCGGCCTTCTCGATCCTCGTGTCCTTCTTCGTCGCCTCCAATGCGATCGGGGCGCTACGCGTGGCGCTCGACCGCGCCTATGAGGTCGAGGAGACCCGCGGCATCATCGTGCAGCGGCTGATCGCGCTCGGCTTCATCCTGATCGGGTCGGTGCTGGCGGTGACGCTGGGGCTGATCCTCGTGCTTCTGCCCTTCTCCTCGATCATCGCGGAACTGTTCAACGTGTTCCATGTGCCGCTGTCCGCGCAGCTGGGCGCCGCCGCGGTGGCGATGACGATCATGTCGATGTTTCTGGCGCTTCTCCATCGCGGCCTGACCGGTCGCCCGTTCCGGCGGCGGCGGCTCTGGCCGGGTGTGATCCTGAGCGCGGTGCTGCTCACGCTCACCGTGTCGGCCTTCTCCTTCTACCTGCGGACGGTCGGCACCTATGCGCTGACCTACGGGGCGCTCGCGGGCGTGATCGTGACGCTGCTCGTCTTCTATTTCACCGGCGTTTCGGTGATTTTCGGGGCGGAAGTGAACGCGGTCCTGCACCGCCGGCTCGACGCGCAGGAGCGCGCGGCCATCGAGGCGAAGGAGGAAGCGGAGGCCGAGGAGATGCTGATCGGCAATCCGGCCGAGGATGAAGACGGCCCGCCGGGCTGACGGGCCGCCACAGGCGCATGCGACGGCGCGTCCTCTGGCACGCGGCGCGACAGGCTCCTAGATAGGGGCGAAGGAGTTCAAGATGGCCGGACTGAAGAAAAAACGTCGGATCCAGCTGATTGTCATCGGCGCGGTGCTGCTGGCGGCCGCGACGGCGCTGGTCGGCTACGGGTTCCGCGATGGGATCGAACTGTTCAAGAGCCCCACGCAGATCGCCGAGGCGATGCCCGAGGAGGGCGACCGGTTCCGGCTCGGCGGCCTTGTGAAAGAGGGCAGCTGGGAGCGGGGCGACGTGCACCGGTTCACCATCACCGACATGAACGAGGATTTCCCCGTGCAGTTCGCAGGCATCGTGCCGGACCTGTTCCGGGAGGGGCAGGGCACGATCGTGACCGGCAGTATCGAGGGTGGCATCTTCGTCGCGACCGAGGTTCTGGCCAAGCATGACGAGGCCTATATGCCCAAGGAAGTGGCCGACGCGCTGAAGGAACAGGGCGTGTTCCAGCCGGCGGACGGCTGACCCGCTTTCATCGGATTTTAGTCAATTTGTGGCAGGCCCGCCCTTTTCAAGGAGGGGCCGATGCGAACGGTGCAACAGCTGGCGGCGGAGATCGTGCGCCGCGAGGGCGGATATGTCGATGACCCGGACGATCCGGGCGGACCGACCAATTTCGGGGTGACGTTGGCCACGATGCGGCGGGCCGGTCCTGATCTGGACGGCGATGGGGACCGCGATCTGGCCGATCTGAAACGGCTCTCAGCCGCCGATGCCGCGCAGATCTTCATCCGCGACTATTACCACGGGCCGGGGCTCGACGGGTTGCCCGACAGGCTGCAGCCGCCGGTCTTCGACATGCAGGTCAATGCGGGCGCGATGGCGGTGCGGATATTGCAGGCGCTCCTGCGCGGTTTCGGGCGCGCGGTTGCGGTTGACGGCACGGTCGGGCCGGCCACCCGGGCGGCGGCAGCGGCGGCGGCCCGCGATGCGGGCGCGCTGCTGGTCGATGCTTACGGGATCGCGCGGCGGAACTATTACTATGCGCTCGGCGATGCGCGGCCGCCCTTGCGCAAATATGCGCGGCGACGCGATGGCGGCAAGGGCGGCTGGATCATCCGGGCGGAGGAATTCATCCGCCCGCGCTATCACCTCAGCGGGGACGCCCATGCGGCGCGGGTGGCGGCATGGGGCTGATGGCACTTGTCAAAGCGCTGGCCGGTGCGGGCGGCAGTGGTGGCCTGGCCGCGCCGGTGCGCGACCTGACCGAGGCGCTGGCCGGCAATCGCGCGGCGCGCGAGGCGGCAGAGGCAGAGGCGTTCCGTGCCGTGCTCGGCCAGTTCGGGGCAGAGTTTTCCGGCGCGCAGGGGCGGTTCGCGGCGCTGATCGACGGGCTGAACCGGGTGCCGCGGCCGGCGCTGGCGCTGGGTACGCTCGGGCTCTTCATCTACGCGATGGCCGCGCCAGAGGGGTTCGCCGCGCGGATGGCAGGACTGGCACTGGTGCCCGAGCCGCTCTGGTGGCTGCTCGGCGCCATTGTCTCCTTCTATTTCGGCGCGCGGGAGTTGCACCATTTCCGGATGCGGATGCCGCCAGTGTCCGGCGCGGCACTGGCCGAGGCGCTGCGCCATGTCCGGCAGGTGCAGGGCCCGCCGGACGGGACGGCAGGGGAAGCGCCAGCTGCGCCGGCGGGCCCGGTTGCCCGTGTGACCGGCGTGCCGGGCGCCGATGCGCCCAATGCGGCCCTTGTGGACTGGAAGCGCCGGTCGCGTCAGGACCGGTGAGAAAGCGGGCTGGGGCCGGCGGATCGACCGCCGGCCCCCGCCCATGCTGCCCCGCGCAGCTTGCCCCGGCGATCCACGGACCCGCCGCATCGCGGTCGGACATCGGGCCGCGACCAATGCGCACTTCACCAAAGCGGGAATTGCACCCCCAACACCGCCCGGTATGATGGCGCCAGCTTGACGGAGTTGGCGCATGATTGCGGAATTCGGACATTTTGCCCTGATACTGGCGCTCGGCGTGGCCCTTGTGCAGGCGGCGATCCCGCTTGTCGGCGCGCAGCGCGGCTG
The DNA here is from genome assembly GCF_009833495.1 of Oceanomicrobium pacificus. GTDB lineage: Bacteria > Pseudomonadota > Alphaproteobacteria > Rhodobacterales > Rhodobacteraceae > Oceanomicrobium > Oceanomicrobium pacificus. The sequence continues at coordinate 244,588 of NZ_WUWG01000005.1, forward strand.
GAGCAACTGGATGGCCGTCGCGGCCCCGAGCGCGGTGGTGCAGTGCGGGCTGCTGCTGGCCGCGTTCCTTGCCCTGACATGGTCTTTCGTGACCTCGGATTTCTCGGTGCAGCTTGTGGCAATGAACTCCCACAGCGCAAAGCCGATGCTCTACAAGATCACCGGAGTCTGGGGCAACCACGAGGGGTCGATGCTCCTGTGGGTGCTGATCCTGGCGCTCTTCGGGGCGACTGTGGGCCTCTGGGGCGGGGCGCTGCCGCCCGGCCTGAAGGCCCGCGCCCTGTCGGTGCAGGCGATGATCGGGGTGGCGTTCCTCCTGTTCATCCTCTTCACCTCCAACCCGTTCCTGCGGCTCGACACGCCGCCGCTTGACGGGAACGATCTGAACCCGCTCCTGCAGGATCCGGGCCTCGCCTTCCATCCGCCCTTCCTCTATCTCGGCTATGTCGGGCTTTCGATGGCCTTCTCCTTTGCCGTGGCGGCGCTGATCGAGGGCCGTGTCGATGCCGCCTGGGCGCGCTGGGTGCGGCCCTGGACGCTCGCGGCCTGGATGTTCCTGACCATCGGCATCGCGCTCGGTTCCTGGTGGGCCTATTACGAGCTTGGCTGGGGCGGCTGGTGGTTCTGGGACCCGGTGGAGAATGCAAGCTTCATGCCGTGGCTGATTGCGGCCGCGCTCCTGCATTCCGCAATCGTGGTGGAAAAGCGCGACACGCTGAAGAGCTGGACGATCCTGCTCGCGATCATGGCCTTTTCCTTCTCGCTCATCGGCACGTTCATCGTGCGCTCGGGCGTCATCACCTCGGTCCATGCCTTTGCCAATGATCCCGAGCGCGGGACCTTCATCCTTGCCATTCTGGCCGTCGCGATCGGTGGCTCGCTGATGCTCTTCGCGCTGCGCGCGGGGGATCTGCGCTCGGGCGCCATGTTCTCCACCATCAGCCGCGAGAGCGGGCTGGTGATGAACAACCTGCTGCTCACCGTCTCGACGCTGGTGGTTTTCATCGGGACGATCTGGCCGCTCCTTCTGGAGATCGCGACCGGCAACAAGGTTTCGGTCGGACCGCCCTTCTTCAATCTGGCCTTCACGCCTTTCATGGTGGCGCTGGCCGTGATCCTGCCGCCCGCCGCGATGTTGCCGTGGAAACGCGGCCAGATCGGGCGGGTCATGCAGCCGCTCTGGGGCGTGCTGGCGCTGTCGGTCGCGCTCGGCGCGCTCATCTGGGCGCTGCAGACAGGCCGGTCGATGCTGGCGCCGGTCGGCATTGCGCTGGCGCTCTGGGTGGTGCTCGGGGCGCTCACGGACATTGCGCAACGGGTGAAACTCGGCCGCGCCGGTTGGCGGGAAAGCCTGCGGCGTGCGGGCAACCTGCCACGGGCGGACTGGGGCAAGATGGTCGCCCATGCGGGGTTCGGCCTGACAATGTTCGGCATTTCCGCGATTACCGCTTGGGAAGTGGAGGATATCCGCATCGTCGACACCGGCCAGAGCTTCACGGTCGCCGGATATGAATTGCGCTTCGACGGGGTGGAGGCCGTTCAGGGGCCGAACTATTCCGCCGAGATCGGCAGTTTCACCCTGCTTGACGGCAAGCGCGAACCGGTGCTGCGGCCCGAGAAACGCTTCTATCCCGTCCAGCAGATGCCCACGACAGAGGCGGCAATCAATTACGGGATCACCCGGGATGTCTATGTGGTGCTGGGCGACAGTCAGGGCGCGGGCCGCTGGGCGGTGCGCACCTATATCAAACCCTTTGCCAACTGGATCTGGGCCGGCTCGATCGTCATGGCGCTCGGCGGCATCCTGAGCCTGACCGACCGGCGCTACCGGATCGGCCACGCCGCGGGCCGCAAGCTGCGCGGCGCAGCGGTTCCGGCAGAATAGGGAGCGGTCGCATGCGTATCATATCCGCCTGTCTGGCTGTGCTTCTTCTGCTCGGTCCCGGCGGGGTCTTCACCGGACCGGCCGCCGCGGTCGAGGTGGACGAGATCCTCGATGATCCGGCGCTGGAGGCCCGCGCCCGCGACCTGTCGAAAGAGCTGCGCTGCCTTGTCTGCCGCAACGAGAGCATCGACGAGAGCAATGCCGATCTGGCGCGCGACCTGCGCATTCTGGTGCGCGAGCGGCTGGTGGCCGGCGACACGGACGACGAGGTGATTGCCTATCTGGTCGACCGCTACGGCGATTATGTGCTGCTGAAGCCGCGCATCGGGGGCGGCAACCTGATCCTCTGGCTGGCGGCACCTGCGCTTCTGCTCGCCGGTGGCGGTATCGCCTTTGTCTTTATCCGGCGCCGGGCCCCGGCCTTCCGTGCGGAGGAGGAACTGAGCGCGGATGAAGAGGAACGTCTGGCCGAACTTTTGAAACAATGACGCCACGTTGCCCTTTGCGGGGCGCACGCGCATGCCTAAGTTACCCCGCAAAGCAGCGGAGGCGACATTCATGGACTATCAGACGATCCTCTACGATGTGCGCGACGATGTCGCCACGGTCACGCTCAACCGGCCGGAGGTTATGAACGGCCTGAACGGGCAGATGCGCCTCGACCTGACCCATGCGGTCAAACATGCGCCCGACGATGCGCGGGTGCTGGTCATCACCGGCGCGGGCCGCGGTTTCTGCTCGGGCCAGGATCTGGGCGACCGGCGCTCGTCGGCGGATATCGATCTGGAACGCACGCTGCGCGAGGAGTACGAGCCGCTCCTGAACGCCATCTACGAGTGCCCGATCCCGACCATCTCTGCGGTGAACGGTCCGGCTGCGGGTGCGGGCGCCAACCTCGCGCTGGCCGCCGACGTGGTGATTGCCGCGGAATCGGCGAGTTTCATCCAGGCCTTTGCCCGGATCGGCCTCATCCCCGATGCCGGCGGCACCTACTGGCTGCCGCGGCAGGTGGGTTTTGCCCGCGCCATGGGAGCGGCGCTTTTTGCCGACAAGATCCCGGCGCGTCAGGCGGCCGAGTGGGGGATGATCTGGGAAGCCGTGGCCGATGACGAATTTGCCGAGACGGTGAAGGCCCGGGCGACGCATCTCGCGGCCGGTCCGACGGTGGCCTACAAGAACATCAAGCGGGCGCTGCGCCAGAGTTATGACAACAGCCTGTCCGACCAGCTGCGGCTGGAGGCGGAATTGCAGGGCAAGGCCGGCAAGACGCGCGATTTTCTGGAGGGCGTCATGGCCTTCATGGAAAAGCGGACAGCACGCTACGAGGGCCGCTGACGCGCGGCACAGACAAGTTGGGAAAGGCCCGGACCTGAGCGTCCGGGCCTTTTGGGTCGTGCAGTTCGACGGGGCGGCACGCCACGCCAAACGCGCGCTTGACCTGTAGGCGCCAAGCGGCATGCTCGGGCCCATGAGACTGGCCGATGCGATCACCGAACACCCGATCCCCCACCATCCCGAGCGGGGGGACGAGGCACGGGCTGCCATTGCGCGCGACCTGCCCGATGGTGCGGATGCGCTCCTGCGGGGCGCGGCGGGCTGCAGCCCCTATCTCGACGGGTTGATCCGCCGCGAGGCCGACTGGCTCGGCGCCGCGCTGGCGCAGGAGCCCGAGGTGGAAGCGCAAGCGGTGCTGGATGCGATCGGCGGCGACAGCCTGTCGTCCCTCGGGGCATCGCTACGGCAGGCCAAACGGCGGCTCGCGCTCCTGACCGCGCTTTGCGATCTGGGCGGCGTCTGGGACGTGCCGGCGGTGACCGGCTGGCTGACGCGGCTGGCCGACCGGGCGGTGGAGGCGAGCCTGGCCCATCTGGTGGGCGCGGCTGTGGCGCGCGGCAAGCTGACCCTGCCCGCGGGGGAGGGGGAGGACCGGTTCGGCGGGCTCTTTGCCATCGCCATGGGCAAGATGGGCGCCGGGGAATTGAACTATTCGTCCGACATCGACCTGATCCTGCTCTTTGATGAAAGCCGCTATCCGCCGGAGGATTATGCGCAGGTGCGCACGGCCTTCATCAAGATCGCGCAGGGCATGGTGAAGCTGCTGTCGGAAAACACGGCGGACGGCTATGTCTTTCGCACCGATCTGCGGCTGCGGCCCGATCCGTCGGTCACGCCGGTTTGTATCGGCGCGGGGCAGGCCGAACGCTATTACGAATCCTTCGGGCGGACATGGGAACGCGCGGCTTTCATCAAGGCCCGGATCTGCGCCGGTGACCGGGCGGCGGGGGCGGCTTTCCTGAATGATTTGCAGCCGTTCATCTGGCGGCGGCATCTCGATTTCGCGGCGATCCAGGATGCCCATGACATGCGGCTGCGCATCCGGGAACATAAGGGGCTGGCCGGCCCGATCACCATTCCCGGCCATGACATGAAACTCGGCCGTGGCGGGATCCGCGAGATCGAATTTTTCACCCAGACACGGCAGCTGATCTGCGGCGGGCGGGATCCGGACCTGCGCGCACCCGGCACGCTGGCGGCGCTCGACGCGCTTGTCGGCAAGGGCTGGGTCGCGGGTGCGGACCGCGACCGGCTTCACGCCGCCTATCTGGACCATCGCCGGATCGAGCACCGGTTGCAGATGCTGGAGGATGCGCAGACCCACGCGATCCCCGAGCCCGAGGAACGGCGGCTGCGGCTCGCACATTTCTGCGGCACTGACGATCTGGCCGGTTTCGAGGCGGAACTGGCAGCGCGGCTGGCCGAGGTGCACGGGCTGACCGAGCGGTTCTTCACCCCCGACAAGCAGGAGGAGACCGCGCCGGGCACGCCCGAGGGGCTGGCGCGGTTCGGCTTCGCGCGGCCCGATCTGGCCTTTGCCACGATCGAGAGCTGGCAGGGCCGGCCGGCCCTGCGGGCCCAGCGCGCGCGGGAGATTTTCAACCGTCTGCTGCCCGGCGTTCTGGAACGGCTCGGCGCGTCGCGCGATCCCGATGCGTCACTGGCGGAGTTCGATGCCTTCCTGCGCGGCCTGCCTGCCGGGGTGCAGATCCTGTCGCTCTTCGAGGCCAATCCGAGCCTTCTGGACCTGCTGACGGACATTTGCGGGCTGGCGCCAGAACTGGCGCGCTATCTGGGCCGGAACGCTGGCGTGCTGGAGGCTGTGCTCACCCCCGATTTCTTCGAGCCCCTGCCGGATGCAGCGGCGCTGGAAGCGGAATTGCAGGACGAGGTGGCGCAGGCGGGCGATTATGAGCAGGTGCTGGACTTCACGCGCAAGTGGCTGAAAGAAAAGCAGTTTCAGGTGGGCGTTCTGCTCTTGCGGCAGATATCCGACCCCGGTGAGGCGGCGGGCGCCTATTCCGATCTGGCGGAATGCTGCATCCGCGTGCTCTTGCCCCATGTGTCCGCTCATATCGCGCGCCGCCACGGGCCGCCGCCCGGGCGCGGGGCGGCCATCCTTGCGATGGGCAAGCTCGGCTCGCGCGAGATGACCGTTTCGTCCGACCTTGATCTGATCGTCGTCTATGACGCGGCGGGGGCCGAGCAGTCGGACGGGCCGCGCCCGCTGCCGGTCAGCACCTACTATGCCCGGTGGACCAAGGCGCTCCTGTCCGCGCTGACCGTGCAGACCGCGGAAGGATCGCTCTACGAGGTGGACATGCGGCTTCGGCCGTCCGGCCAGCAGGGGCCGGTGGCAACATCGCTCGCGGCCTTTGCCGATTACCAGTGCAACCAGGCCTGGACCTGGGAACATCTGGCGCTGACCCGCGGGCGGGTCGTGGCCGGTGATGACACGCTGGCCGCCGACGTGACCGCCGCGGCGCGGCACGCGCTGGAGAAGCCGCGCGACCGCGCGGCGGTGCTGGGCGATGTGCGCGAGATGCGGGCGCGACTGGCACAGGCCAATGCGAAGGCTGCGGGCGATCCGTGGGAGGTGAAGCGCGGTCCGGGGCGGATGCTCGATGTGGAACTGCTGGTCCAGACCGGCGCGCTTCTGCATCCCGCCCATCCGCAGGGGCAGGCGCGGGATCTGCTGCCGCAACTGGTGGCCTGCGGGTTCCTGAACGGCGCGGAGGCGGAGACATTGGGCGAATCCCTGCGGCTGACCGGCACGTTGCAGCAGATCCTGCGGCTCGCGCAGCCCGATGGCGGCAATCCCGAGGAGGGTGGACCGGCCTTGCAGGGCCTTCTGCTGCGTGCAACCGGTGCCGCCGACATGGAGGCCCTGCGGACCGGGCTCGGCGCTGCGACGGCGGGCGCCGCGCAGGTCGTCGACCGGGTGTTGCACGGGTGACGCGCCGCGCACCGGAGTCGCGCCGCGATCTTTTTCTTGCCGCAATTAGATGATCTTTTTACGATAAATCTTTGTGTCTGCGCCTTTTTTCGGCGTGACGGATGCCGGTTCGGCCACCAGATGCTCCTGTTTCGCGAAACGGAACCACAGGATATGGTGTGCGGTCCGGCGCCGGACCTGTGGCTTGGAGGCCCGTTTTGAGTGTGAGTGTGTGGCTTTTGGGGAGTGGAGATGCGCCGGTGATGCGCCGCCCGACCCCGCGCGACCGGTGGCGGTGACGCGATGGCCTGGATTCTCCTGCTTCTGATCCTCCTGTTTCTGGTCTGGTCCTTCTGGATCGAGCCGCGCTGGCTGCGCATCCGCAGCTACGAGGTCGCGATCGACGGGCTCACCAAGCCGCTAACCGCGGTCGTCGTGTCGGATCTGCAGCCCAACACACTCCACTGGGACACGGACCGGCTGCGCCGCGCCTTCCGGCGGGTGCAGGGGTTCGAGCCGCATGTCGTCTTCTGGCTCGGGGATTATTACAACGCGCCGATGGGTCGGACGAAACGGTTCCTCGACCGGTTTCCGCGCCTGAAACGCCGCGTGTTGCGCCATCTGCCGGTGATGGAGGAGATCGCCTACGAGATGAGCAGCATCAAGGCCCCGATGGGGCAGGTGGCGGTGCTGGGCGCACATGACTGGGCCTGGTCGGGCGACCGCGTCCGCGAGGAACTGGAAGATGTCGGTATCACGGTGCTGGAGGACGAGCTTGTCGTCCTGCGCGACCCGGAGTCGGGGCAGGCGCTGCAGGTCATCGGCTATAATGACATCTCGTCGGGGCGGGAGCCCGATTTCGACCGGCTGCACGCGATGGTCGATCCGGTCCTGCCGCAGGTGGCGCTCACCCATTCGCCCGATGCCTTTCCCGCCGCGCGGGGCGGGCCGAAACTGGTGCTGGCCGGCCAGTCGCACGGGGGGCAGGTCAATCTGCCCTTCATCGGACCCCTGCGCTTGCCAATGCAGCACAAGGCGTTCGACAAGGGCTGGTTTTCCGACGGGCGGCGGCGGCTCTTCGTGACCTCGGGGATCGGCACGTCTTTCCCGCCAATGCGCTTCCGTGTGCGGCCGGAAATCATTGTGCTGGATCTGGTTCCGCCCTATTGAACCGGGCGACCTTCCAGAGCACGGACCCGTCATGACCAAGAGCGATCCATCCGATCCGCGCGGCCTGATCCGCGAAGCCTTCCGCATCGAGGGCATCACGGAAGCGGATTGCCGGACGATCTTCTTCGACTGGGCGCTCGGGATGGAGCCGGAGACTGTGAAGGGTCATCTGAACCTGCTGATCGCGCGCTACGCGGCAGAGCCGGCGGACCATCCGATGCAGGCCGTCTTGCGCGAGGGGCAGGCGGGGGCCGCCGCGCCGAAGCGGCGCGGCGGGCGGCGCAGGATTACGCCCGGCTGAGTGCGTCGAGCACCCGGGCCCAGCTGCGGATGCCCTTGGTAAAGCTCGTCAGGCTGTATTTCTCGTTCGGTGAATGGATCTGGTCATCGTCCAGACCGAAGCCGATCAGCACCGAATCCATTCCTAGGATGCGGCGGAAATGGCCGACGATCGGGATCGAGCCGCCGGAGCCGACAAAGACCGCCGGGTTCGGCCATTCGTCGCTGAGCGCGTCGCGGGCCAGTGCGAATTCCGGCGCATCGACGGGCATTGTGGTCGCGGGCGAGCAATCTTTCGATTTCCACGCGACCGAACAGTCGGCGGGCAGGGCAGATTCGACGTAAGACTTGAACGCGGCCTGAATGGCGTTCGGGTCCTGATCGCCGACCAGCCGGAAGGTGACCTTGGCGCTTGCCTCGCTCGGCAGCACGGTCTTGAAGCCTGCGCCTGTGTAGCCGCCCCAGATGCCGTTGACCTCGAATGTCGGGCGGGCCCAGATCTGTTCGAGCGCGGAATAGCCCTCTTCGCCTGCGGGAACCGAGAGGCCGACCGCACCGAGAAACGCATCCGCGTCGAAATCGAGGCTGTCCCACTGGGCCTTGATCTCGTCCGACAGGTCCGGCACCCCGTCATAGAAGCCGGGAAGCGTCACGCGGCCGGTCTCGTCATGCATGTCGGCGAGAATACGCGTCAGAACCCGGATCGGGTTGCGGGCAGGGCCGCCGAACATGCCCGAATGCAGGTCTTTCGACGGGCCGGTGATGGTCAGTTCCTCGCCCACCATGCCGCGCAGCATGGTGCTGATGGCGGGGGTGTCCTTGTCCCACATGCCGGTGTCGCAGACGAGCGCGATATCGGCTTTCAACTCGTCGGCATTGTCCGTCAGGAACGGGACGAGCGAGGGGGAGCCGCTTTCCTCCTCCCCTTCGAAAAGGATCGAGACGCGGGCCGGCAGGCTGCCGGTGACGGCCTTCCATGCGCGGCAGGCCTCGATGAAGGTCATCAGCTGACCCTTGTCGTCGGACGCGCCACGGGCGCGGATCACCGGCCCGTCGGGCGTCTCGTCGATGCGGGGATCGAAGGGTGCACTGTCCCAGAGGTCGAGCGGGTCTACGGGCTGCACGTCATAGTGGCCGTAGAAGAGCAGAGCCTTGCCATCCTCCGCGCCGCCATGGCCGACGACCATCGGGTGACCCGGCGTGTCGCGGCGGCTGGCCTCGAACCCGATCGACGCGAGATCGTCCACCAGCCAGTCGGCGGCGGCGCGGCAGGCGTCCTTGTAGGCCGGATCGGTCGAGATGCTCTCGATCCGCAGAAGATCGAAGAGCCGCGCGACGGCATTGTCGCGGTCGGCATCGATATGGGCGAGGACGGCGTCGAGATGGGACATGGGCTGGCGCTCCTGAAAATGAGGGAGATTCGCCGCGACCCTATCACCCGGTCAGGGGCAGTTAAATGCCGCCCGGATGGTGGGGCGGAGGGCAGCAGGGCCGCCAACCGCCTGGTGGTTGCGATCAGAAGATCGACACGCCGACGCCGACATGCGGCGACAGGTAAAGCCCGTCGCTGCCGAAGGAGGCGCCGACCGAGACGCCCGCATAGGGCGAGCAGGCAACGAGGATGGCCGCTGCGAGGCCGAGGCCCGCCAGCATTGCGATGCGGCGGCCGGTGTCGGTTCTGTTTGTCATGATCCGGTTCATGTCATTTCTCCTGCCGCAGGATGACGCCGCCACCCCATTTGTCCGCGATGACCGCGACGGTGCCGCCGCCCGGACCGTCGGTCGGTTCGGCCAGCACGCGCCCGCCCAGTTCCAGTGCGCGCGCAGCCGTGGCGGCCGCGTCGGCGACATGGACATAGTTGACCCAGGTTGCGGGCACGGCCTCGCTCGGCCGGTCGACGAGCCCGAAGGCCGGTGTGTCGCCCGATTTCATGTGCAGGTAGGACACGCCGCCGATCTGCCGCGTGGCGGGCACGGTGCCGGTCACCATCGCATAGAAGGGCGCGACGGCGGTCTTGTCGAGGCTCCAGACCTCCGACCAGCCCCAGAAACCTGGTTTCTCGGGCAGGTCGGCCGGGTCTCCGGTGGCGGAGCGCACGACGCCGAACGTGGCACCGTCCGGGTCGCGCAGGAGCGCGCCGCGCCCGCGGGCGCCGAGATCCTCCGGCCCTAGGAGCGCGGTCGCGCCGTTGCCGGTGGCGCGTGCCACGGCCCCGTCCACATTGTTGACCGAGACGAGCGGCAGCCAGTAATTGTCATCCGTCGCATCGGAATTGGCGATCCCGCCGATGGCGATCCCGTCCTTCAGGATCAGGCTGTACCCGTCGCCCGCGACGCGGATGTCCCAGCCGAAAAGCTGGCCGTAAAACTCGCTGGCGCCGGCCACATCGGGGGTGATGAGGTCGCGCCAGACCACCTGTCCGGGGCGGTAGTCGCCGCTCGACGAGATGGCCGGCATCTCGACATCGGCGGAACATGCCGCGAGCAGGCCTGCCGCGAGGGTCAGGCCGATCATGGATCTTCGGGATAGGGACTTCAGACGGGTCATCGACAGCTCCTGCCATTGATTTTCTTCAACTTAGGTCAGGACCGGCAGACCGCGCAAGCGTGCGACCGCGCCGATGGCGGTCGCCGGCCGGTCGGTTTGGGGATGACCTCGGGGCAGGGGCTGTTATGATGTGCTGCAACATGGGAATGCCCCCGCGAGAGGCGGGTGCCAGACAAGGGGAACAGGGATGCGAATTGTCCTGATTGCCGCGGTCGCGATGGGTCTGACGGCCTGTGCGGAGCAAATGCAGAATCGCCAGGTGGTCCTCGATCCGAGCCGTGCCGCACCGGCACCGACGCAGCTGGAGGCCAGCCTTGGCCTGCGGCCCGAGGAATGGGGGCAATATTCGCTCCAGCAGCTCAACCAGATCAAGTTCATCCAGGACAATCCGAGCCTGAGCCAGTCGCAGAAGCGGCAGCGCATCGCGCATGCCAAGCGCTACGAGCCCATCGGCATCACCTTCTGACCGGCCTGCCGCCCCGGTGTCGCCCCGCGCGGCGCTGCGGCGGCGTCCGATCCCCCCGACACAAGCATGAAGACCAGCGTGACAGGAGAGACTATGACGCGCGCATTCCTTTTTCCCGGACAAGGCGCACAAGCCATCGGCATGGGCCGTGATCTGGCCGAGCGCTACCCGCAGGCACAGGCCGTGTTCGACGCGGTGGACGCGGCGCTTGGCGAAAAGCTGTCGGCGCTGATCTGGGAGGGCGAGATCGAGGAACTGACCCTGACCGCCAATGCCCAGCCGGCCCTGATGGCGACCTCTCTGGCGGCCATGGCGGCACTGAAGGCCGAAGGGGTCGAAGTGACGGCGGCGCAATGCGTGGCGGGCCATTCTTTGGGCGAATATTCGGCGCTCTGTGCGGCCGGTGCCATTTCGCTGGAGGATACGGCGCGGCTGCTGCGGACGCGCGGATCGGCGATGCAGGAAGCCGTGCCGGTCGGTGTCGGCGCCATGGCCGCAATCCTCGGGCTCGACTTCGATGCGGTGCGCGGCGTGGCCGAAGAGGCCGCGCAGGGCGAGGTCTGCCAGGCGGCGAATGACAATGATCCGGGGCAGGTTGTTGTCTCGGGCCACAAGGCGGCGGTCGAGCGGGCGGTCGAGATCGCCAAGGAAAAGGGGGCGCGGCGGGCGCTGCTGCTGCCGGTGAGCGCGCCGTTCCATTGCGCGCTGATGGAACCGGCGGCTCGGGTCATGGCCGAGGCGCTGGCGGCCGTCGAGATCAAGGCTCCTGCGGTGCCGGTGGTGCTGAACGTGTCGGCCGAGCCGACGCAGGACACGGACCTGATCCGCAATTTCCTTGTCGATCAGGTGACCGGATCGGTGCGCTGGCGCGAATCCGTGGCCCGCATGGCGGCTGACGGGGTGACGGAAACCTGGGAAATCGGTGCCGGAAAGGCGCTGTCGGGCATGGTGAAACGGATCGACCGGTCGCTGGAGACACGGGCCGTGAACACTGCCGATGATGTGAAAGCCGCCGCAGAAGCGCTGGCCTGAGGGAGAGAGAGATGTTTGATCTGACAGGAAAAAATGCGCTGGTGACCGGCGCATCGGGCGGGATCGGCGAAGCGATAGCCCGGAGCCTTCACGCCCAGGGGGCGACCGTGACCCTGTCGGGCACGCGGGCCGAGAAGCTGGAAGCTCTGCAAGCCGATCTGGGCGAGCGGGCGCATTATGCGACCTGCAACCTGAGCGATGCGGAAAGCGTCGAGGGGCTGCCGAAGGCCGCGACGGACCTCATGGGGTCGGTGGATATTCTGGTGAACAATGCCGGCATCACCCGCGACCAGCTCTTCATGCGCATGTCGGACGAAGATTGGGCGTCGGTCATCGACGTGAACCTGACGGCATCGATGCGGCTCTGCCGCGGCGTGATGCGGGGCATGATGAAGGCGCGCTGGGGGCGGATCATCAACATCACCTCGATCGTGGGGGCCACCGGCAATCCGGGGCAGGTGAATTATGCCGCCTCCAAGGCCGGGATGATCGGCATGACCAAGTCGCTCGCACAAGAGGTTGCAACCCGCGGGATCACGGCCAACTGCGTGGCGCCGGGCTTCATTGCCACTGCGATGACCGACAAGCTGAATGATGACCAGAAGGCGCAACTGCTGACCGGAATCCCGGCCGGCCGGATGGGAACGCCGGAGGAAATTGCGGCCGCGACGCTCTATCTGGCGTCGGCGGAAGCCGGCTATGTGACGGGCCAGACCTTGCATGTAAACGGCGGGATGGCCATGTTCTGAGCGCCGGTGCGAAAGCATTTGCCAGCACCATGGATTATGCTATAGGCCGGACCTGACGTGGCGGCGGGTCCGGTTGACAGACCGAATTGCAGCCACAGGCGCCGTGGTCCCAAGGGCCGGCGGCGGGACACACGGAAAACACGATAGCGACGCTCTGCGCCGCGCCCCAGAATGAGGAAAATGACATGAGCGACATCGCAGATCGCGTAAAGAAAATCGTCGTCGAGCACCTGAGCGTTGACGAAGCCAAGGTGACCGAGAATGCGTCCTTCATCGACGATCTGGGTGCGGACAGCCTCGACACGGTCGAGCTGGTCATGGCCTTCGAAGAAGAGTTCGGCATCGAGATTCCCGATGATGCGGCCGAGACGATCCAGTCCTTCGGCGACGCGGTGAAATTCATCTCCGAAAATTCCTGATCCACGCGATCGGTTGAATGCGACGGCGCCCATCGGGCGCCGTTTTGCATTTCAGGGCCGGGATTTGCGGGCGCGGGCGGGCTGCCGCCGGTGGGCGTCGTCCGGGCAATCCTGCCTTGGCTCCGGTCCGGCCATGGGATAGAACCCGGTAGGAAAGAAATGCCCAGAGGAGCTCCGATGCGCAGAGTTGTCGTAACCGGCCTTGGAATGGTCACCCCGCTCGCCTGCGGGGTTGAGGAAACCTGGACACGGATCCTGAAGGGCCAGTCCGGCGCCGGCACCATCACCCAGTTCGATGCCTCGCATCTGCCGACGACCTATGCCTGCGAGATTCCGCGCGGCGACGGGTCGGACGGGACCTACAATCCCGACGACTGGATGGAGCCGAAGGAACAGCGCAAGGTCGACGAGTTCATCACCTTTGCCATGGCCGCGGCCGAACAGGCTGTGACGGATGCCAACTGGAAGCCCGAGGCGGAGGCCGACCGGCTGCGCACGGGCGTGATGATCGGATCCGGCATCGGTGGGTTGCAGTCGATCGCGGAGACCGCCGTGACGCTCAAGGAACGCGGGCCGCGGCGCGTGTCGCCCTTCTTCATTCCCGGCGCGCTGATCAACCTCTGCTCGGGGCAGGTGTCGATCCGCTACGGGTTCAAGGGACCGAACCATGCGGTCGTGACCGCCTGTTCGACGGGTGCACATGCCATCGGCGACGCGGCGCGGCTCATCATGCTCGACGATGCCGATGTGATGGTTGCGGGCGGCTCCGAGGCGCCGATCTCGGAAATCGGGATTGCCGGGTTCAACGCCTGCAAGGCGCTGTCGACCAAGTGGAACGACGATCCGGTGAAAGCCTCGCGGCCCTATAGCGCGGACCGCGACGGGTTCGTGATGGGCGAGGGGGCCGGCTGTGTCGTGCTCGAGGAATATGAGCATGCCAAGGCGCGCGGCGCGAAGATCTATGCCGAAGTGGTGGGCTATGGCCTGTCGGGCGACGCCTATCACATCACCGCACCGGCTGAGGATGGCAATGGCGGCTACCGGTCGATGGAAGCGGCGCTCAAGCGGGCCGGCCTGACGCCAGCGGATGTGGATTATGTGAATGCGCACGGCACCTCGACGATGGCCGACACGATCGAATTGGGTGCGGTTGCGCGTCTGCTCGGCGATGCGGCCGGCAAAGTGACCATGTCCTCGACCAAATCGGCGACCGGGCATCTGCTGGGGGCCGCGGGCGCGATCGAGGCGATTTTCTCGATCCTCGCGATCCGGGACCAGGTGGCACCGCCGACGCTGAACCTCGAAGAGCCTGCGGTGGAGACCGAGATCGATCTTGCGCCGCTCGAGGCCCGCAAGCGGGAGATCAACGTGGCCCTGTCCAACAGTTTCGGGTTCGGCGGCACCAATGCGTCGCTCGTCCTTGCGAAGGTGGACTGACCTTTCATGGCCCGACATATTGCTGCGAATGCGCTGACGCTGATCATTGCCGGGCTGGTGGTGATCGCGATCCTGTTGAGCTGGAGCAAGTCCCAGTTCGAAGATGAAGGTCCGCTGGCCGAGCCGGTGCTCTTTTCCGTCGAACGCGGCGACACGTTGAACCGCGTGACGGCCCGCCTGTCGGAAGCCGGTGCGATTTCCAACGAGACGATTTTCCGGCTGGGCGCCCGCTATCAGGGTTATGACCGGACGCTGAAGTTCGGGGAATATGAACTGCCCGCCGGTGCGTCGATGCAGGCGATCCTCGACCTGATTTCCTCGGGCCGTGGTGTGCAATATCGGGTCACGATCCCCGAAGGGTTCACCTCCTTCGAGGCTGTGCAGCGGCTGAATGCGGTGGCCGAACTGACGGGCGAGATCACCGAGGTGCCGCCCGAGGGCACGCTGGCGCCCGATACCTACCAGTTCAATCGCGGGGAACCGCGGCAGGCGGTGCTCGACCGGATGCGCGAGGCGCAGACCCGGATTCTGGCCGAAGCCTGGGCAGGGCGCGCGGATGACCTTCCGCTCAATTCGCCCGAGGAACTGCTGATCCTGGCCTCGATCATCGAGCGCGAAGCGGGGGGTGCCGAGGAATGGGCCAAGGTGGCGTCTGTTTTCTACAACCGGCTGGATCGCGGCATGCGGCTGCAGGCGGATGCGACGGTGCGCTACGGAATCACGCTCGGGCGCGAAAAGCTCGGTCGCGGCCTGCGGCAGAGCGAGCTGACGGCGCCGACGCTCTACAATACCTATGTGATCGACGGGCTGACGCCGACGCCGATCGCGAATCCCGGCAAGGCGGCCATTCTGGCGACGGCCAATCCCGAGGAGACGGACTTCCTGTTCTTCGTCGCGGACGGGACGGGCGGACATGCGTTCGCCAAGACGTTGAACGAGCACAATAAAAACGTAGCTGCGTGGCGCCGGATCGAACGGGAACGCGCCGCCGAAGCCAAGAAGCGCGAAGAAGAAGCCGCCAAGGCCGCGGCCGAAGCGGAAGCGGCCGCGGCGAAGGAAGATGCAGGCGGGGCGACAGGAAACTGACACAACCTGTGATTTAATTCTTGACTCTGCGAACGCCTTAATGTAGAGGTCGGGCAAGCTGGACGAATTGGGTAAGCGGCGCTGCAGATGCAGGGCCGCTTTCTCGTTTGCGGGGGGTGGCACGGCCACGTCCCGCGCACAGCATCATGCACAGCGAACAGGTATCAGCGCCGGCCGGACCGGATCCGGCGGGCCGATGCCTGACGCCATTCAGGGAATGTTTCGATTTCGACAGGTCCACCGCCCGACGATCCGTCGCCGGCCGCCGAGCGCGACCGGCTGCAAACGGCCCGGATGCTCTATCGCAGCCTGTGCGATGCGCTGGTGGCCGCGATCCACGGATTGAACGCGGACGCGGCCGATGCGGAAACCGCGCGCCGTTTGCAGAGCGTCGTGATGATGCACCAGAAATCCTTGCAGACCCTGCTCGACCTGGAGGCCCGCCTTGACCGATCAGACCAGACCGAACCGGGCCCTGGCGCGGGACGCGGATTCGACCTGCACACCGCACGGGCCGAAATTGCCCAGCGGCTTGCCCGCATCGCTCAGGGATCTGAGCCCTGAGGCGCTGGAGCGGTTTCTGGACGGGCTGTCGCCCAATGCGCTTCTGTCGCTGCCATGGCTCTTCGAGCATTGGGCGCTGGAGGGGCATCAGGTGGCGCCCGAGGGTCCGTGGGACCGCTGGCTGATCCTTGGCGGGCGCGGGGCAGGCAAGACCCGGGCCGGCGCAGAATGGGTGCGGACACAGGTCGAAGGGGGGACAGCGGAGGCGCCGGGGCGGTCCCGCCGTGTCGCGCTGGTCGGCGAGACGCTCGATCAGGCGCGGGACATCATGGTCCACGGCCCGTCGGGCATTCTGGCGGTGACGCCGCCCGACCGGCGGCCGGACTGGCAGGCGACCCAGCGGCGGCTGGTCTGGCCGAACGGGACGGAGGCGCGGATCTATTCCGCGTCGGATCCCGAGACGCTGCGCGGCCCGCAATTCGATGCGGCCTGGTGCGACGAACTGGCGAAGTGGAAGCGCGGGGCGGACTGCTGGGACATGCTGCAATTTGCGCTGCGGCTCGGTGACCGGCCGCAGGTGGTCGTCACGACGACACCGCGGCGCGGTCCGCTGTTGCGCGACCTGCTGGGGCAGGAGGGCACGGTGGTGACTTCCGCGCCGACGGCGGCGAACCGCGCCAATCTGGCGCCGGGCTTCGTCGAGCGGGTGGCTGCGCAATATGCCGGGACCTGGCAGGGGCGGCAGGAGCTGGAGGGCGAGTTGCTGCCCGAATGGGAGGGCGCGCTGTGGGAGCCGGGCCTGATCGATGCGACACGCAGCACAGAGGTGCCGCCGCTCGACCGGATCGTTGTGGCCGTCGATCCGGCGGTTAGCTGCGGCAAGGCGGCGGATCTGTGCGGGATGGTTGTCTGCGGGGCGGTGACGGACGGGCCGGTTCAGGACTGGCGGGCCTATCTTCTGGAGGATGCCTCGGTCGGGGGGCTGAGCCCGCAGGGCTGGGCGAGCCGCGCGGTCGGGCTGTTCCACAAATGGAAAGCCGACCGGATCGTGGCGGAGGTGAATCAGGGCGGCGATCTTGTCGCCGCGGTCATCGGGCAGGTCGATCCGCTGGTGCCGGTGCGCGCGGTGCGGGCCCAACGCGGCAAGGTGCTGCGCGCGGAGCCGGTCGCGGCGCTCTACGAGCAGGGCCGCGTGGTCCATGCGGGCCGGTTCGATGCGCTCGAGGACGAGCTCTGCGCGCTGACCCCGCAGGGCTATCAGGGGTCCGGGTCGCCGGACCGGGCGGATGCGCTCGTCTGGGCGCTGACCGATCTGATGATTGACCCGGCCGCGCGGCAGGTGCGGCCGCGGCTTCGCAGCCTGTGAATCTGGCTGCGCGCGGAACACGGGAGGTCCGATGCTGAAGAAGATTTTCAAACCCGCTGCGCCGGCGCGGTCGCGACCGGTGCCGGTGGTGGCGCCGGCGCCGACGGCGGAGACCAAGGCCTCGCGCACGTCAGCGATGGTGGCCGGGATGGCCGGCGGGCGGCCGGTCTGGGCGGCGCGGGACAGCGGCACGCTGGCGCGGAGCGGATTTGCGGGCAACCCTGTGGGCCATCGCTGCGTGACCATGGTGGCGGAGGCGGCGGCCTCGGTGGGGCTGTCGCTCTGGCGGGAGGGGGCGGCGCTGACCGCCCATCCGGCGCTGGCGCTTCTGGACCGGCCCAATCCGGCGCAGGGTCGCGCCGATTTCCTGCAGGCGGCGGTGGCGCATCTGCTTTTGAGCGGGGACAGCTATCTGGAAGCTGCGGGGCCGGACGGCGCGCCGCCGCGGGAGTTGCATGTGTTGCGGCCGGACCGGATGCGGGTCGTGCCCGGTCGGGACGGCTGGCCGGAAGCCTATGAATATCGCGTCGGCGGACGGCGCATCCGGTTCGACATGCTGGCCGGCCGGCCGGTGCTGCATCTGCGCAGTTTCCACCCGGCCGACGACCATTACGGCCTGAGCCCGTTGCAGGCGGCAGCGGGCGCGATCGAATTGCATGCGGCGGCCGGACGCTGGTCGAAGGCGCTGCTCGACAATGCGGCGCGGCCATCCGGCGCAATCGTCTATTCCGGCGCGGACGGGTCCGGACAGTTGGGCCAGGAGCAGTATTCGCGGCTCGTGGACGAGCTGGAGGCGCATCATCAGGGCGCGCGCAATGCCGGCCGGCCGATGCTGCTGGAGGGCGGGCTCGACTGGAAGCCCATGGGCTATTCGCCTGCGGACATGGAATATCAGCGGACGCGGGATGCGGCAGCGCGGGACATAGCATTGGCGCTCGGCGTGCCACCGATGCTGCTGGGGCTGCCGGGCGACAACAGCTACGCCAACTACCAGGAGGCTAATCGTGCCTTCTACCGGCTGACGGTGCTGCCGCTTCTGGACCGGGTGACGACGGCGATCGCGGCCTGGCTGTCGGATCTGTTCGGCGAGCAGCTGTCGCTGGTGGCCGATCTCGACAGTGTGACGGCGCTGGCGGGCGAGCGCGAGGCGCTCTGGCGGCGCGTGTCGGCGGCGGGTTTCCTGACCGATGTGGAGAAACGGCGGCTTCTGGGCCTGCCGGACCGAGGCGCGGATGGCTGAACCGGGGCAACGGGTCGGGTCGCGGTTCCTCTACGAGCCGTTCGACGCGACCGCGGCGCGGCTCGAGGCGCAGGAGCGTGTGTTCGCGGCCCGCTGGGACGGGCTGGAGCGCAGGCTCGGGGCCATCGAGGCGATGATCGAACGGCTGGAGCGGCGGATCTGGTTCGCGGTCTTCGGCGGTGCGGCCTTTCTGGCGGCGCAGGCATTCTATCCGCTGGTGGCGGCGGCGAACTGAGAGGCAGACGGGATGACAGGCATGACGGGGCCGGACCTTGCGGGTCTGGAGCGGAAATTCTGTGCACCGACGGCGGCACTGGATCTGGGCGCGGATGCGCGGATCCGGGGCTATGCGTCCCTGTTCGGGCGCATTGACCGGGGCGGGGACCGGATAGCACCGGGGGCCTACGGCGCGTCGCTGGCGCGGCTGGCGCAGGAGGGGCGGCAGGTGCGGATGCTGTGGCAGCACGATCCGGGCCGGCCCATCGGCGTCTGGGACAGGCTGGCGGAGGATACGCAGGGGCTGGCGGTCGACGGGCGGCTTCTGACCGGCGTGGCACAGGGCGCGGAGGCTTTCGCGCTGTTGCAGGCCGGGGCCATTGACGGGCTGTCGATCGGCTACCGGACGGTGCGGGCGGAGCGCCATCCTGACGGGACGCGGCTGCTGCAGGAAATCGACCTTTGGGAAGTGTCGCTCGTGACCTTCCCGATGCAGCCGGAGGCCCGTGTGGCACCGGCTGGAGGCGCGGCGGAGGCGGCCGAACTGGCCGCGGCGCTCGCGAAGGCCCGGCGCTGGCTGGGTGCATCCATCGAAAGTGAGGACGAGGCACATGACGGATGAGGCGGAGGTCACCCGTTTGCCGGGTGGTGGCGCAGCAGATCTGGCGAGCGAAATTCAGGGTTTCGTCAGGGACTTCAATGCATTCAAGAACAAGGTGAAGGTAGAGATGAAAGAACGCGAGCAGCGCGCAGGCGCCCAGGAACATGCTGCCGCCGGCTATGGCCGGCCGGTTCTGTCACGCGGGGAAGAGGACCTGTCCGCCCCGCATCAGAAGGCGTTTGCCGCCTATGTGCGGTCGGGCGACGATGATGCGATGCGGGGGCTGCCGATCGAGGAAAAGGCCCTGTCGACGGCGGTGGCGGCCGATGGCGGCTATCTGGTCGATCCGCAGACCGCCGACCGGATCAACGGTGTGCTGCGCGGAGCGGCGACGCTGCGCAGCATTGCCAAGGTCGTGCAGGTCGAGGCCTCGGCCTATGACATGCTGGTCGATGTGACAGATATCGGTGCGGGCTGGGCCGACGAAACGGCAGATGCGACCGAGACGGCGACGCCGCAGGTGGAGCGCATCTCGATCCCGCTGCATGAATTGTCGGCGCTGCCCAAAGCGTCGCAGCGGTTGCTCGATGACAGTGCCTTCGATGTGGAAGGCTGGCTGGCGGAACGGATTGCGGACCGGTTCGCGCGGGCCGAGGGCGCGGCATTCCTGTCGGGGACGGGCGCGGACCAGCCGCTCGGCGTGATGAGCTACACGGCGGTGCCCGATGCAAGCTGGAGCTGGGGCAATCTGGGCTATGTCGCCACCGGTGAGAGCGGCGATTTCAACCCGGGCGAGCCGGCCGATGCGATTGTCGACCTTGTCTATGCGCTCGGCGCGCGCTACCGGGCGAATGCGCATTTCGTGATGAATTCCAAGACCGCGGGCGCGGTGCGCAAGATGAAGGATGCGGACGGGCGGTTCCTGTGGTCCGACGGGCTTGCGGCGGGCGAACCGGCGCGGCTGATGGGCTATCCGGTGCTGGTGGCAGAGGACATGCCCGATATTGCGCCTGATGCGACCGCCATTGCCTTCGGCGATTTCAACGCGGGCTACACGATTGCGGAGCGGCCGGATTTGCGGATCCTGCGCGATCCGTTCAGCGCCAAGCCGAACGTGCTCTTCTACGCGACGAAGCGTGTGGGCGGCGACGTAAGCGACTTTGCCGCGATCAAGCTCCTGAAATTCGCGACCAGCTGATCCGGCCCTGACGGGCCGGTGGCGGCGGGTCTGACCGGGCCTGCCGCCGGCTTCGCCGGACACGCAGTTCGCCTGCGCCTTGCAGGTGGCTGATGTCCCCCAGTCCGGCGGAGCCGACCCCAATCATTCCCCTGATGCGGAGGACCGCGTGACGATGGTTCTGACCGAAGTGACGGCGATCCCCGATGCGCGTTGGCCGGTGGCGGCGTTTGCCGACCATCTGCTGATGTCGTCGGGTTTTGACGATGATGACCGCGACGATGCGCTGTTGCTGATGCTGTTGCGGGCGGCGGCGGCTGCGGTGGAGGCGCGGCTCGGCAAGGCGCTTCTGGCGCGGGACTTTCGCGTCGCGCTTGCCGCGTGGCGGCGGTCAGACCGGCAGCCTTTGCCGATGGCGCCGGTCTATGGCGGGGGCCAGTTCGTGATGCGCGACGCAGGTGGCGCCGATCTGGGCGATCCGGGCGGATGGGTCCTGGAACCCGATACCGCGCGACCAGCGCTTGTCGGGACGGGCGGTCGGCCGTTGCCGGCCATTCCGGCCGGTGGCGTGGCAGAAGTGACATTCACGGCCGGATTTGCGGCCGACTGGACAGATCTGCCTGCGGACCTGCAGCAGGCGGTGTTCCTGCTCGCGGCGCATTATCATGCGGCGCGGGACGGCGCAGCGGGGGCGGACCTGGCCATGCCTGTCGGTGTGCTGGCGCTCATCGATCCGCATCGCGTGATCCGTGTTCTGGGGGCCGGCTGATGGCGCGGCGCTGGCGATTGAACCGGCGGCTGGTGCTGGAGGCGGCGGAGGCTGCCCCGGACGGGATCGGCGGGATTGCGCGGACATGGGCGCCGCTCGGGCTGGTCTGGGCGGCTGTTGATCCGGTGGCGGGACGCAGCGAGCGGATCGGCGCGACCGATCTGGCGCGGCTGCGGGTGCGCATCATCATCCGCAACCAGAGGCGATCGAGCCCGGCACGCCCGCAGGCAGGGCAGCGGTTCCGTGACGGTGCGCGCCTTTTCGATATCGAGGCGGTGGCCGAGGCCGATCCGCGCGGGGGATACCTTGTGTGCTGGACGCGGGAGGGGCAGGCGCGATGACGCTGGCGCATTTCCATGCGGTCCAGGCGCGGGTGTTCGCGCTGCTGACCGGTGATCCGGAACTGATGGGGCTGACAGGGGGCCATGTGCGGGACGGGGCGGCGGCGGGTGCACCGCTGCCCGATGTGCAGGTGCTGATCGGGCCGGAACGGGTGCGACCGTTTGCGTCGGCCACATCGGACGGGGCCACGCACGAGTTCACCGTCGAGGTCATCGGCGCGCGGGACGGGTTCGACCTGCCGAAGCGGGTGGCCGCGCGGGTGGGCGACCTGCTGCTCGCGCCGGCGGGCATAGGTGACCCTGACGGGGCGCATCTGGTGCGGATGCAGTTCTTGCGGGCGGAGGCGCGCAGGCTGACGGGACCGGCGCGCCGTCAGATCCGGCTGACCTTCCGTGCCGTGGTTGAATCAGACGAAAACTGAAGCGGGGTGCAGCCATGGTGGCGCAAAAGGGCAAGGACCTCCTGGTCAAGATCGACATGGACGGTTCGGGGACATTCGAGACGCTGGCGGGGCTGCGTGCGACACGCATCGCCTTCCAGTCGCAGACAATCGATGTGACCCATCTGGAAAGCGACGGCGGGTGGCGCGAATTGCTGGACGGCGGTGGCGTCAAAAGCGCATCGGTCAGCGGGTCGGGGATCTTCCGCGATGCCGACACGGATGCGCGGGCGCGGGCGCTCTTCTTTGGTGGCGACATCCGGCCCGTGCAGGTGATCGTGCCGGATTTCGGGATCATCGAGGGGCCGTTCCAGATCAGCGCGCTGGAATATGCGGGCAATCACGATGGCGAGGCGCGCTACGAGATGTCGTTCGTCTCGGCCGGTGCGCTCGGGTTCGATCCGCTGTGAGCGTGAACCGCTGGCGGGGCGAGGTGGCACTGTCGGTCGGCGGCGTGTCGCGGACCATGCGGCTGACCCTGCAGGCGCTGGCCGAACTGGAAGAGGTGCTCGGCACCGGCGCGGTGAGCGAGTTGGTCGGCCGGTTCGAGCGCGGAGCCTTTTCGGCCGGCGACCTGATGGCGCTATTGCATGCGGGGCTGCGCGGCGGCGGCTGGGACATCGACCGCGCGGGATTTGCCGCGCTCGATCTAGACGGGTCGCCCGTGGCACTGGCGGAGGCCGGTGCGCGGCTCCTGGCCGCCGCCTTCGTGCCCGAGGGTGCGCGGGCCGGTGCAGCGGGCGACGCGCCGTGAACTGGGCGGAGGTCTTGCGCATCGGCCTGACCGAATTGCGGCTGCCGCCCGAACGGCTCTGGGCGATGACGCCAGCAGAGTTGCGGATCATGGCCGGATTGGCGGCGGCGCCCGATTGGGTCGACCGGGCGGCGCTCGACGGGCTTTGCGCGAAATTTCCCGACAAAGGGGGGACGGCGGATGGATGAGACGGATCAGGGGCTGGATCTTGGCGACATGGCCGAAGGGCTGGCCGAGACACAGGCGATGACGGCGGCTTTCACGGCAGAGCTTGACCGCGCGCGGGAGGCGATGGCGGATGCCGGCCGGGCCGCAAGCGGCATGTCGGGGTCGGTCGGCCGGTCGCTCCGCGGTGCTTTCGATGCGCTTGTCTTCGACGGGGCGCGGCTGAGCGATGTGCTGGCGCGGCTGGGACAAAGCATGTCGGGCATCGCGCTCGATGCGGCCCTGAAACCTGTGCAGTCGCACCTGGGCAATCTGGCGGGGGCAGGCATGCAGTCGATCCTGTCGGGCATCCTGCCGTTCGCGGCCGGCGGCGTGATCGGGCAGGGGCGCGTGATGCCCTTTGCCGATGGTGGCGTCGTGTCGGGACCGGTCGGCTTCCCGATGCGCGGCGGCATGGGGCTGATGGGAGAGGCCGGACCGGAAGCGATCCTGCCGTTGCGGCGCGGGGCGGATGGGCGCCTTGGCGTAGCCGCCGGCGGCGCGGGTGGCGGGCGGCCTGTCACCGTGCAGATGCAGGTTGTGACGCCCGATGTGGCGGGGTTCCGGCGCTCGCAGGGGCAGATCGCAGCCGGTGTCACGCGGATGATGCGGCGCGGCCAGCGCAATTTGTGAGGGGATGATGGGATTTCACGAGACACGCTTTCCCACGGCGCTCAGCTTCGGGGCGGCAGGCGGACCGGAGCGGCGGACGGACATCGTCACGCTCGCCAACGGGCATGAGGAGCGCAACAGCCCCTGGGCACATGCGCGGAGGCGCTATGATGCGGGCATGGGGCTGCGGTCGCTCGACGATCTGGCTGAGGTGCTGGCGTTTTTCGAGGCCCGCCGCGGGCAGTTGCACGGATTCCGCTGGAAAGATTGGGCGGATTTCAAGAGTTGCGCGCCCTCGGCTAACCCGGACCATCGCGATTGCGAGATCGGGATCGGGGACGGGGTGACGCGCGACTGGCCGCTGGTGAAAACCTATCGCTCGGGCGCGGCGGTGACGGCGCGGCCCGTGTCGAAGCCCGTGGCCGGAACGGTGCTGGTGGGGATCGGCGGCGATGCGGTCGAGGCGGGGCTTGTCTATACGCTCGATCCGGCCGACGGGGTGCTTCGGTTCGAGGATGCCCCCGCGAGCGGCGCCCCGATCACGGCAGGGTTCGAGTTCGACGTGCCGGTCCGGTTCGACACGGACCGGATCATGGCCAGTGTCGAGGCATTCGCGGCCGGCGAGATACCGAATATTCCGGTGGTCGAGGTGCGTGTCTGATGCGCGCCCTGCCGGAGGCCATGGCTGCGCAACTGGCGGCGGGGGTGAGCTACCTCTGCCATGCATGGGTGCTGACGCGGAAGGACGGGCAGCGGTTCGGATTCACCGACCATGACGGCGATCTGGTCGTGGGCGATGTGGTTTGCCGCGCGGCATCGGGTCTGTTGCCAGGCGCGGTGGAATGGAGCGGGGGCTTGAGCGTCGACACGGCGGCGGTGTCGGGCGTGCTGCGCCATGACAGCCTGTCGGGGGAGGAGATCGCGCTCGGGCTCTTCGACGAGGCGGCGGTGGAGCAGTGGCTCGTGGACTGGCGCGATCCGGAGCTCAGGTTTCAGCTGTTCTCCGGCCATCTGGGCGAGATCCGGCAGGGACCGGACCGGTTCGACGCGGAACTGCGCGGCCTGTCGGATGCGCTGGCCGCGGAGACCGGGCGGCGGATCGGACCGGCCTGTCCGCTGGCGCTGGGCGAGACGGCCTGCGGCGTCGATCTTGAGGATGCGGCGTTCCGCGCCTTCGTGACCGTTGTGAGCGTGTCGGCCGAGGTCGGGCTGGAGTTGGAGATGGCTGGCAGCTATCCCGACGGCTGGTTCGCCGACGGGCAGCTCATCTGGTCGGGCGGCGGCAATGCGGGGAGTGCCGCGCGCTTGCGGCGCGATGCGCAGGGCGGCGAACGCCGGCGCGTCGAGTTGCGCGGATCGCCGGTCCGTCCGGTGGCGGCCGGAGACACCGGAACACTGATCGCCGGTTGCGACAAGAGGGCAGAGACCTGTCGTGAAAAATTCAACAATTACATGAGCTATCGCGGCTTTCCGCATGTGCCGGGCGAGGATTGGCTGGTGACCTATCCAAAGCCCGGCGGGCGGCATGATGGCGGACGGCGCTGAGATGGGCACCTTCAGGGACGATGCCGGCGCGCGCGTTGTGGCGGCAGCGCGGGATTGGATCGGGACGCCCTATCGGCACCAGAGCGCCTGCAAGGGTGCGGGCACGGATTGTCTGGGGCTGGTGATCGGGCTGTGGCGGGAGCTTGTCGGACCGCTGCCGGTGTCCGTGCCGGCCTATACGCCCGACTGGGACGAGGTGGCGCGGCGGGACCGGCTCCGGTCCGCGGCGGAGCGCTATTTGCAGCGCGCGGACGGCGCGGTGGTCCGGCCCGGGGATGTGCTGCTCTTTGCGATGCGGGACGGGGCGGTGGCGAAACATCTGGGCATCGCGGCGGCGCGGGACAGGGTGGCGACGCTTATCCATGCCCATGAGCCGCGCGGCGTGGTCGAGGTGCCGCTGGGTCCTGCCTGGGTCCGGCGGGTGGTGGCGCGATACCGGCTGCCTTTGGAGGCGAACTGATGGCGACACTTGTGCTCGGAGCGATCGGCGGGGCGATCGGGGGATCGATCGGCGGCAGCCTCCTTGGGTTGCCCGCGGCTGTGATCGGGCGTGCGATCGGTGCGACGCTTGGCGCCGTGATCGACCAGCGCGTGCTGGGACAGGGGTCGGACCCTGTCGAGATCGGGCGGCAGGAGCGGCTGCGGATCATGGGGGCGGGCGAGGGCACGCCCTTGGCGCGGGTGCAGGGCGCGATGCGCGTCGGCGGGCACCTGATCTGGTCGAGCCGGTTTCGCGAGCATGTGTCGGTCACGCGCAGCGGGGGCAAGGGCGGCGGCCCGAGCGCCACAGTGGAGCGCTACAGCTACACGATCAGCTTCGCGCTGGCGCTGTGCGAGGGCGAGGTGAGCCGGATCGGCCGGATCTGGGCCGACGGGGAGGAGATCAGCCTCGAAGGTGTCACCTGGCGGCTGTATCGCGGAACGGCCGACCAGATGCCGGACCCGCTCATTGCGGCGGTCGAGGGCGCGGATGCGCCCGCCTATCGCGATACGGCCTATCTGGTGTTCGAGGAATTCGCGCTCGGTGACTATGGCAACCGGATTCCGCAGATCTCCGTCGAGGTTTTCCGCCGGCCGCGAGTCCCGGCCGGGACGGCCGAGTTCGATGATCTGGCCGATCTGGTTCAGGGCGTTGCCCTGATCCCGGGGTCGGGGGAACATGCCCTGTCGACAGACCGGGTGCGGGTGCATCAGGGTCCGGGGCGCTCGCGGCTGGCAAATGTGCACAGCCGGGACGGGCGGCCGGATCTGATCGTGTCGCTCGACCAGTTGGAGGCGGACCTGCCGCGATGCCGCTCGGTGTCGCTGGTGGTGAGCTGGTTCGGGGACGATCTGCGCTGCGGGACATGCCGGCTGGAACCGGCGGCGGAAAATGCCGCGGTGGCCGGCGGCGCCGATCCCTGGTCCGTCGGCGGCGTTGGCCGTGACGCGGCGAAGATCGTGTCGCAGGTGGACGGGCGGCCCGCTTTTGGCGGCACCCCGTCCGACAGGTCCGTCCTGCAGGCGATTGCCGAGTTGAAGGGGCGGGGACAGGCTGTCACCTTCTATCCGTTCATCCTGATGGACATCCAGTCCGGCAACGGGCGCGACAATCCCCATGCGCCGGGATCCGAGCAGCCTTCTGTGCCGTGGCGCGGGCGGATCACCCTGTCAGCCGCGCCCGGGCAGGCCGGTTCGCCGGACGGGACGGCGCAAGCCGATGCAGAGGTGGCGGCATTTTTCGGCAGCGCGCAGGCGTCGGATTTCGATCTGACGGGCGATGCGCCGGTCTATACCGGGCCGCCGGAATGGAGCTACAGGCGGTGCCTATTGCACTATGCCCATCTCGTCGCGATGGCGGGCGGTGTGGAGATGTTCTGCATCGGCAGCGAGTTGCGCGGGCTGACGCAGATCCGCGGGGCGGGCGGCCACTATCCGGCGGTCGCCGCTTTGCGGCAGCTGGCGGCGGACATACGCGCGATCCTCGGGTCGGGGGTGAAGCTGACCTATGCGGCGGACTGGTCGGAATATTTCGGCCACCAGCCGCAGGACGGGTCGGGCGATGTGCGGTTCCATCTCGATCCGCTCTGGTCTGATCCGGTGATCGATGCGGTGGCGATCGACAATTACATGCCGCTGTCGGACTGGCGCGACGGGGAGGATCATGCCGACGAAAGGTGGCGGCACGGGTCCGATCCGGTCTATCTGCAGGCCAACATAGAGGGCGGCGAGGGGTTCGACTGGTATTACCCGTCCGAGACCGCGCGGCTGGCGCAGGAGCGGGTGCCGATCACGGATGGGGCGCATGGCGAGCCCTGGGTCTTCCGGTACAAGGATTTGCGCAGCTGGTGGGGCAAGCTGCATTTCGAGCGGATCGGGGGGGAGCGGGCATCCGCGCCGACCGGCTGGCTGCCGGGCATGAAGCCGATCATCTTCACCGAACTGGGCTGCCCGGCGGTGGACAAGGGCGCGAACCAGCCGAATCTGTTCGTCGATCCGGCCAGTTCGGAATCTGCGCTTCCGCATTTTTCGCGCGGGGGGCCGGATCCGCTGGTGCAGGCGGCGGCCTTGCAGGCTGTCCTGTCCTATTGGGCGGCGCCGGGGCGGAATCCGGTGTCGCAGACCTATGGCGGCCCGATGATCGACCTGTCGCAGGCCCATGTCTGGGCGTGGGATGCGCGGCCCTATCCGGATTTTCCGCGCCAGCTGGACAGCTGGTCGGACGGGGCGAACCATCTGACCGGCCACTGGCTGAACGGACGCTCGGAGATGGTCGATCTGCGGCAGGCGGTGCGCGAGATCTGCGCCGAGGCGGGGCTGCATGCGGTGGACACGTCGGGGCTTCACGGACGGCTGCGCGGGACGCTCGACAGTCAGGGGCTGAGCGGTCGGGCGCGGTTGCAGGCGTTGATGCAGGCCCACCGGTTCGAGGCGCATGAAGCTGGCGGCCGGTTGCGGTTCCGCTCGCGCGACGGGCGGGCCGATGACGCGCTGTCGCGCGACGGGCTGGTCGAAGGCGAAGGCGACACGCTCGATTTCGATCTGGTGCGCCAGCCCGAGGGCGAGACACCGGCAGCGGTGGACCTGACTTTCGTCGATCCCGACCGGGATTATCAGGCGGGGGCCGCGCGGGCGGCTTTGCCCGATGTGCAGGCGGCAGAGGCACGGGCAGCGGCCCGCGACCTGCCGGTAGCCCTGTCGGGATGGGAGGCCGAAGCCGTGGTGCGGGGCTGGCTGGCGGCGGTACAGGCCGGGCGCGACACGCTCAGCTGTGCGCTGCCCCTGTCGCGGCTGGGCCTCGATGCGGGTGATGTGCTCCAGACTAAGTTGGGCGGCACACCGATGCGGTTCCGGATCGACCGGGTCACGGTCACGGACCGGCTCGAACTGGAGGCCATGCGGATCGATCCGGCAAGTTTCCGCGCCGAGACACCGGCGCTGGAGGTGGTCGGGCGACCCGCGCCGGTGCAGCCGGTGCCTGTCCATGCGCTCTGGCTCGACCTGCCGCTTCTGGCCGGCGACGAGCCGCCCCATGCGCCCTATGTTGCCGCGACGGCGGTGCCCTGGCCGGGTCCGGTCGCGGTCTGGCAGTCGCCGTCCGACACCGGATTTGCGCGCGCGGCGATCCTTGATGCGCCGGCCACGGCCGGACAGTTGACGACCGGTCTCGACGCTGCGGCGGCGGACCGCTGGCAGGGCGGGGCGGGCTTTCAGGTGCACCTTGTGCGTGGGACCCTTTCGTCGCGGACGGCCGAGGATGTCCTGGCCGGGGCCAATGCGGCGGCGTTGCGGGCGGGTGGCAGCGACGCCTGGGAGGTGATCCAGTTCCGCGAGGCGGTGCTGGTGGCGCCGGACCTGTGGCAGATATCCGGTCTGTTGCGGGGGCAGGCGGGCACGGACGCGGTGATGCGGACCTATGGCGCAGGCGCGGATTTCCTGTTGCTGGACGGCGCGGCGCGGCCGCTTGATCTGCCGCCGGCGGCGCTGGGGAGCGCCCGTATGGTGCGGGTTGGACCCGCCGGGCTGCCCTATGACCATGACGCCTATATCGGGCTCGCGGGGGAGGTGCAGGGCGTGGGGCTGCGGCCCTACCGCCCGGTCCATCTGGCGGCGCGGCCGGACGGGGCGGGCGGTGTCCATCTGTCATGGGTGCGGCGGACGCGGGTCGGCGGTGACGGCTGGGCTGCGGCGGATGTGCCCCTGTCGGAGGATCGCGAGCTTTACCGTGTGCGGATCTGGCAGGGCGGGCAGGTGGTGCGCGATGCCGCGCCCGAGCAGCCGGATTTCACCTATGACGCAGCGATGCGGGCGGTCGATGGCGTGACGGGCGGGTTTCACTGGGATGTGGCGCAGGTTTCCGCCCTTTGGGGGACGGGGCCGGAGCAAGGGAGCGAATTTGATGGCTGAGAGTGCACGGCTGGGTCTGCCCTATCTGGCAGGCGCACAGACGCAGAAACATGTGACGGTCAATGCAGGCCTGTCGCGGCTCGATGCGCTGGTGCAGATGGTGGCAGAAGGCGAGGCAGCAACGCCGCCCGGGGCCGCCGCAGACGGCGCGGTCTGGATCGTCGGCGAAGGCGCAGGCGGCGACTGGGCGGGCTGGGACGGGATGCTCGCGCTCTGGTCGAACGGGGGCTGGGAGCAGCTGGTGCCAGGCACCGGATGGTCGGCCTGGGACCTGCAGGCCGGCCTGTTGCGGCGGTACGACGGGACAGGCTGGATCGCGGGCGCGGTGGCGCTTGCCCCCGACGGGAGCGGGGCTGCGACAGTGAGCCGGGTCCTGAGCATCAGCCATGCGATCGGCGCGGGCGCGGTCTCGACCGTGGCAGCGGCGATACCGGCGGGCGCGCTCGTGACCGGTGTCACCGCGCGGGTCACGGGCGAGATCACCGGATCGGGCGTGGCGAGTTGGTCGCTCGGCGTGGCGGGCAGCGCGGACCGCTATGGCGCGGGCATGGGGCTCGGGGCCGGCAGTTGGGCGCGGGGGCTGACCGGTTCACCGCTGGCCTACTATGCGGAAACGGATATGGAAATCAGTGCCGATGCAGGCAGTTTTTCGGGCGGGTCGGTGCTGCTGGCCCTGCATCTGACAGAGCTTCTGCCGCCCCGCGCGGTGTAAGGCCGGTCCGCCTGCGCGGCAGGGACGCGCGCGGGTGCCGGTCAGCCGCGGGCGCAATCGAGGCAGGTGCGCACCGTCGGGTCGAGCGCGAGGCGTCCCGGTGCAATCGGCTCCTCGCATTCGACACAGAGGCCGAAACTGCCATCGTCGAGACGCGCCAGAGCGGCCTCGATCGCCAGCATTTCGGCCTGCCGCCGCGCGTCTGTCGCGCGCGCCATGGCCTGCTGCTGGAGCGCATCCATCCGTGACAGGCGGCCGACGCTTTGCTGGTCGAGCGTCACCGTGGCCCGGCTGTCGGCATTGGTGGCCGCCGCGTCGGACAGCGCGCGGGCGCGGCCTTCGAGCAACAGGCGATACTCTTCACGATTGCTGGACATGGTGTTCACGGATCACGATTTGTCTTGAAATCCAACCTCTGTGATATGATGTCTCCTGTCAAACGCGGGCGCAGCGCATGCCTGTGCCGCGAGCGAAAGGATGACGCGATGGCCATGACCCAAGCGAAACTCGCCTCCGTCGATCCGGTCTGGGACCGGATCCGGGAGGAAGCGGCCGAGATGGCGCGGACCGAGCCGCTGATGGGCAGCCTTGTCCATGCGGTGGTGCTGCATCACGAGACGCTGGAGGATGCGCTGGGGTTCCGGATGGCGCAGAAACTGTCGTCGCCGGAAATGTCCGAGAGCCTGTTGCGGGACCTGTTCGATGCGGCCTATGCGGCCGATCCGGATCTGGGGCAGGCGGCACGGGCGGACCTGCTGGCCACGCTCGACCGCGACCCGGCCTGCCACCGTCTGTTGCAGCCGCTCCTGTTCTTCAAGGGGTTCCAGGCGGTGCAGACC
Organism: Oceanomicrobium pacificus; assembly: GCF_009833495.1. Classification (GTDB taxonomy): domain Bacteria; phylum Pseudomonadota; class Alphaproteobacteria; order Rhodobacterales; family Rhodobacteraceae; genus Oceanomicrobium; species Oceanomicrobium pacificus. Next base: position 275,635 of record NZ_WUWG01000005.1, read on the forward strand.
TACCGGCTGGCGCATTGGCTCTGGGGTCAGGGCCGGCAGGACATGGCCTATTTCATCCAGATGCGGACATCCGAGCAGTTCGGCGTGGATATCCATCCCGGCGCCAGGATCGGGCGCGGCATCATGATCGACCATGCGCATAGTGTCGTGATCGGCGAGACTGCGGTCGTCGGGAACAATGTGTCCATGCTGCATTCGGTGACGCTCGGCGGCACCGGCAAGGAGGATGATGACCGGCACCCGAAAATCGGTGACGGTGTCCTGATCGGTGCAGGGGCCGCCGTGCTCGGCAATATCAAGGTCGGCCATTGCAGCCGGATCGCGTCCGGCTCCGTGGTGTTGCAGGAAGTGCCGCCCTGCAAGACGGTGGCCGGCGTGCCGGCGCGCGTCGTGGGCGAGGCCGGCTGTTCGGAGCCGTCCAAGTCGATGGACCAGATCCTGAACGGGATCGACGACTGAAGCCCGCGCGGCTTTCCCCTAGAGTTCGGTGACCGTGCAGCCCGCGGCCAGCGCCGCGACCTGATCGGCTGTGCAGAGTGCGGTCGCGGGTGTGCTGACGGCGGAACTGGCCGCGGCCGTGCCGCGGATGAAAGCCTCTTCCCATGGCGCGCCATTGGCATGGGCAAGCACGGTCGCGGCGACGAAACTGTCGCCCGCGCCGACTTTCGAGATCACCTCTACATCCGGTGTGCGGCAGAGCCACGCGCCCTCTTCCGTCACGCAGACCGAGCCTTCGGCGCCGCGCGCGATGATGACCGCGCGGGCGGCGCGGCGGTCGATCAATCCGCGTGCGAAGCCGACCACATCCTGCGGTGTCGCGAGCGCGCGGCCCGCGAGTTCGTCCCCCTCGCCGCCGTCGAGTCGCAAGAGGTCATAGGGTGCCTCCGGACCGTCGAGTGCGGCGGTGAGCGCCGGGCCGGACGTGTCGAGAATGGTCCGTGCGCCGGACCGCGTGACGCCGTCCGCGATGCGCCGGAACGCGTCGACGGGCAGGCCCGGCGGGAGCGAGCCGGACAGGACAACGAGATCGCCCGGGCCCGCGCTGTCATGGAGGGAACGGGTGATCCGGTCCATCATGTCGGGGCCGAGCGCCGGGCCGGGCAGGACGAAGCGGAACTGGCGGTCGGTCCCGGCTTCGGTGACCGCGAAGCTCTGGCGGACGGCGCCCTCCATCGGGATGATTTCGGGTCGGATGCCCTCGCTGGCGAGCAGGCCTTCGAGCATCTGGCCGGTGGCCCCGCCGGAGACGATCAGGCAGGTCGAATAGCCGCCGAGAATGCGGATCGCGCGCGACACGTTGATGCCGCCGCCGCCCGGATCGAGCCGCACATTGTCACAGCGCAGTTTCGGCCCGGCCACGACCTCCGGCACATCGGCGGAAATGTCGAGCGCGGGATTGAGCGTCAGCGTGATGATATGGGCCATGGGCGCGGATCCGGATCGGCGGGGAAGCTGTCGGCGTCACGGTATCGGCGCGGGCGGAAAATGCAATGGGGGCCGGGGTCGCGGACACTGGGTCCACGAAAAACCCCCGCCGCAGGTGCGCGGCGGGGGCGGTTTGTCGAGCCAATCGGCCTATCCGGTCAGGCGAGCATGCCCATCGGGTCCTCGAGCGCGGCCTTGACGGCGGCCAGGAACTCGGCCCCGAGCGCCCCGTCGATGACCCGGTGATCGACCGAGAGCGTCACGGACATGACGGTTGCCACCGTGACCTCGCCCTCGGCATTGACGACCGGCTTCTTCACGCCCGCGCCGACCGCGAGGATCGAGGCATGCGGCGGGTTGATGACGGCGTCGAAATTCTCCACCCCCATCATGCCGAGGTTGGAAATCGCGAAGCTGCCGCCCTGATATTCATGCGGTGCGAGCTTGCGGTCGCGGGCGCGTCCGGCAAGGTCCTTCATTTCCACCGAGAGGGCGGAGAGGGACTTGCTGTCCGCGTCGCGCAGGACCGGCGTGAAGAGCCCGCCCTCGATCGCCACCGCCACGGCCACGTCCGACGGTTTCAGCTTCAGCACCCGGTCGCCGGCCCAGACGGCGTTGCAATCGGGCACCTGCTGGAGTGCCAGTGCGCAAGCCTTGATGATGAAGTCGTTGACCGACAGTTTCACGCCGCGCGGCTCCAGCGCCTTGTTGAGCTGGGCGCGGAAGGCCATGAGCGCGTCGAGCTGGATGTCGCGCCGCAGGTAGAAATGCGGGATCGACTGTTTCGCCTCGGAGAGGCGGGCGGCGATCGTCTTGCGCATCCCGTCGAGCGTGACTTCCTCGTACTCGCGGTCGGCATACATCTTGCGGACGGTCTCGGCATCCGGTCCGGCAGCGGGTGCCGATTTGGCAGCCGGTGCCGCGGCGGCCTCGGCCGGTTTCGCGGCTTCGGGTTTCGCATTCTCCACATCTGCCTTGACGATCCGGCCATGCGGGCCGGAGCCCTTGATGGCGGCCAGATCGAGCCCCTTGTCGGCCGCGATGCGGCGCGCAAGCGGCGAGGCGAAGATCCGGTCCCCGTCCGCGGCCTTGGGCGCGGCCGGCGCGGCGGCGGGCGCGGGGGCATCCGCTTTGGCAGCCTCTGCCTTGGGCGCCTCGTCGGACTTTGCTTCGGCAGCCGGGGCAGCGTCGCCGCCGGACGCGCCGGCGGACGCGTCGATATCGTCGGCGCTTTCCCCCTCTTCGAGCAGCACGGCGATCAGGTCGTTGACCTTCACGCCCTCGGTCCCTTCGGGAACGATGATCTTGCCGATCGTGCCTTCGTCCACGGCCTCGAATTCCATCGTGGCCTTGTCGGTCTCGATTTCGGCGATCACGTCACCCGAGGCGACGCTGTCGCCTTCCTTGACGGTCCATTTTGCCAGCGTGCCTTCCTCCATGGTCGGCGACAGTGCGGGCATGAGAATGTTGATAGGCATCTGTCCCTCCCCTCAGCGATAGGTCACGGCCTTGGCGGCCTCGACCACCTCGTCCGTCGTGACCAGCGCGTGTTTTTCCAGATTGGCCGCATAGGGCATCGGCACATCCTTGCCGGTGCAGTTGATGACCGGCGCGTCGAGATAGTCGAACGCCTGTTCCATCAGGACCGCCGAGATGTGGTTGCCGATCGAGCAGACCGGGAACCCTTCCTCGATTGTCACGCAGCGGTTGGTTTTCTTCACCGAGTTGATGACCGTTTCCGTGTCCATCGGGCGGATCGAACGCAGGTCGACCACCTCGGCGGAAATGCCCTCCTCGGCCAGCCGGTCAGCGGCTTCGAGCGCATATTGCATGCCGATCCCGAAGGAGACGAGCGTCACGTCCGAGCCTTCGCGCCAGATGCGGGCCTTGCCGATCGGGACGGTGAAATCCTCGATCTCGGGCACCTCGAAGCTGCGGCCGTAGAGGATCTCGTTCTCCAGCACCAGAACCGGGTTCGGATCGCGGATCGCCGATTTCATCAGACCCTTGGCGTCTGCCGCACTGTAGGGCTGGACGACCTTGAGCCCCGGGATCGCGGCATACCAGGCTGCATAATCCTGGCTGTGCTGCGCGCCGACGCGGGCGGCGGCGCCGTTCGGGCCGCGGAAGACGATCGGACAGCCCATCTGGCCGCCCGACATGTAGAGCGTCTTGGCGGCGGAGTTGATGATCTGGTCGATCGCCTGCATGGCGAAGTTGAAGGTCATGAACTCCACGACGGGGCGCAGGCCCGCAAAGGCGGCGCCGACAGCCAGACCGGTGAACCCGTGTTCGGTGATCGGCGTGTCGATCACGCGGCGGTCGCCGAACTCGTCGAGCATGCCCTGCGAGATCTTGTAGGCGCCCTGATATTCGGCCACCTCCTCGCCCATCAGGAACACGTCCTCGTCGCGGCGCATCTCCTCCGACATGCCCTCGCGCAGGGCTTCGCGCACGGTCATCGTCTTGAAGGTGGTGCCTTCGGGGATTTCCTCGGCCTGCGGCGCGACGGTGGCCACCGGGGCGGCGGCGGGTTGCGCGACGGCCGGTTCGTCGGCGGCCGGTTCCTCTTTCGCCGGGGCTGCGTCGTCGCCGAGATTGTCGGCGGCGGACGCGTCCTCGCCTTCTTCGAGCAGGACGGCGATCGGGTCGTTGACCTTCACCCCTTCGGTGCCCTCGGCGACGAGGATCTTGCCGATCGTGCCTTCATCGACGGCTTCGAATTCCATTGTGGCCTTGTCGGTCTCGATCTCGGCGAGCACCATGCCGCTTTCGACCGTGTCGCCTTCCTTGACGAGCCATTTCGCGAGTGTGCCTTCCTCCATCGTCGGAGAGAGAGCGGGCATGAGAATCTTGGTTGCCATGGTGTCTGTCCTCCCTCAGGCGTAGATGTCGGTCCAGAGCTCGGAGAGATCCGGCTCGGGGCTTTCCTGGGCGAAATTCGCGGCGTCGCTGACGATCGACTTGATGTCCTTGTCGGCGGCCTTCAGCTCGTCCTCGGTCGCATGTTTGCCGGCGAGCAGCATCTCGCGCACATGGTCGATCGGGTCACGCTCCTCGCGCATTTTCTGCACCTCCTCGCGGGTCCGGTATTTCGCCGGATCGGACATGGAATGGCCGCGATAGCGATAGGTGTTCATTTCAAGGATATAGGGGCCTTCGCCGGCGCGGCAGTGGGCCACGGCCTTCTCTCCGGCGGCCTTGACCGCAAGCACGTCCATCCCGTCCACGGCTTCGCCGGGGATGCCGAACGCTTCGCCGCGCGTGTAGAGCGCGGGCGAGGAGGAGGCGCGCTTGAGCGAGGTGCCCATCGCATACTGGTTGTTCTCGATCACGAAGATGCAGGGCAGTTTCCAGATCGAGGCCATGTTGAACGTCTCGTAGATCTGGCCCTGATTGGCGGCGCCGTCCCCGAAATAGGTGAAGGAGACATTGTCATTGCCGCGATACTTGTTGGCGAAGGCGAGGCCGGCGCCGATCGGCACCTGTGCGCCGACGATCCCGTGGCCGCCGTAGAAATGCTTCTCTTTCGAGAACATGTGCATCGAGCCGCCCTTGCCCTTGGAATAGCCGCCCTCGCGCCCGGTCAGTTCGGCCATGACGCCCTTGGGGTCCATGCCGCAGGCCAGCATATGGCCGTGGTCGCGGTAGGAGGTGACGCGCTGGTCGCCATCCTTGGCCGTGGCCTCCAGCCCGACGACAACGGCTTCCTGTCCGATATAGAGGTGGCAGAAGCCGCCGATCAGGCCCATTCCGTAAAGCTGGCCGGCCTTTTCCTCGAACCGGCGGATGAGGAGCATCTCGCGGTAATAGTGGAGGAGCTCTTCCTTTGACGCGTTCGGTTTCTTGCTGCGGCGCGCAGTCGCCATGGCGTTTCCTTCCGAGCAGTTTCTATTAGTTTAATATTGAACGATATTATAATGAGACTGCCGCGAAAAAGCACGTCAAAATTTGCAACCCTGTCATGTGCAGGCGGGAAGGCTCTGATCGGGAAGGGGCGGCAGGTGCGGCGCGCGGGATGCGCGCTCAGCGGATGACGATTTCGTCGCCGCGGGCCATGCCGAGGATGCGGCGGGCCTGTTCGTCCAGCAGGTCGAGGTCGAGATAGGAATTGGACAGGCGTTTCGTCTTGTTGGCGATCACCGCGCGGTCGGCCTGCAGGCTTTCCAGCTCGTCGATCAGCGCCTGTTCCTTGGCTTCCACCATGAAGAGGCGGAAGAGCCCGTATTCGCCCTGCAGGGCGGCATAGGTGAAATAGACGATGAGCAGCAGCGACCCCGTGTAGACGAGGAGGTCGGTCAGACCGGTTCTGCGGGTTGTGCTGTCCACTGTCGATGCCACCTTTTAAGCCCGTCTGACGCGGGGGTCCGGCGATCATGGCAGAGCGCGGCGGCCCTGTGGAGGCCTGCAAGCCCATATTTTCGCGGGCTGATTCACCTTTGCCGCACGGTGAGTCTTTTCTGCATCAGGCGCGGGCGGGGGCCTACAAGATATTGGGGTGGCCGCCGAGGGGACTACTAGGAAGGTGCAGGGCCTGCCATCTGGCGGCCCTGCACGGGGCGTGGCGTCAGGCCTTGCCCTTGTAGATCTCGATCAGCTTGCCGAGCATGGCGAGCGCCTCGCCGCGTTCGCGCTGGAACGTGTTGCGGCCGATGATCGAGCCGTTGCCGCCGCCGTCGCGGATCGCGCGGGCATCGTCATAGACACTGTCCGCGCCCTTCTTGGAGCCGCCCGAGAAGACGACGATGCGGCGGCCGTTGAAGCTGCTTTTCATCACATCCGCGACCCGCGCCGCCTGGGTGGAGATGTCGATCCCCTCACCCTCGTAGACCTTCTTGGCCGCCGGCAGCGACAGATGGTCGGTAGAGAGTTTCACCTTGATGATATGGGCGCCCAGAAGCGCCGCGATCTGGGCCGCATAGGCCGAGATGTCGGCCGCGGTTTCGCCGGCGCTGTCGAGCGCCTCGCCGCGCGGATAGGACCAGATGACGGTCGCCACGCCCTTGGCGGCGGCTTCCTCGCGCATGGCGGAGATTTCCTCGAACATCTCCAACCCCTGGCTGGAGCCGGGATAGATGGTGAAGCCGATGGCCGATGCGCCGATCCGTAGCGCGTCATCGACCGAGGCGGTGATCGCCTGGTCCTTCGGCGCCTCGTCGGGGATCAGGCTGTTGGCGGAGTTGGCCTTCAGGATCATCGGGATCTGGCCCGCGAATGTGTCGGCGCCTGCCTCGAGCATGCCGAGCGGCGCGGCATAGGCGTTCAGGCCCGCGTCGAGCGCGAGCTGGAAATGGTAGTGCGGGTCATAGGCGGCCGGGTTCGGCGCGAAGCTGCGCGCGGGCCCGTGCTCGAACCCCTGATCGACGGGCAGGATGATCATCTTGCCGGTGCCGCCGAGCTTGCCCTGCATCAGCATGCGGCAGAGGTTGGCCTTCACGCCGGGCGTGTCGGCTTCGTAGTTGGACAGGATTTTCTGGACGGTGCGTGTCGCTTTCATCGCGGGTTTCCCTCTTCCATTCTGGGTGACCTTGGTGGACCGCCGGTCCCGACGGGTCAGGTCGGGCGGGGAACGGGTGGGCCGCCCGGAACCGCGGGGTGCGGCCGGGCGGTGGGTTCGGTTAGCCGAGCGCGGCGACGCCGGGCAGGGTCTTGCCTTCGAGCCATTCGAGGAAGGCGCCGCCGGCGGTCGAGACATAGGAGAAATCCTTTGCCGCATCCGCGCCGTTGAGCGCGGCGACCGTGTCCCCGCCGCCGGCGACCGAGACGAGCTTGCCGGCTTTCGTCAGGCTGGCGGCATGCGCGGCGGCGGCATCGGTGGCGGCGTTGAAGGGGGCGATCTCGAAAGCGCCGAGCGGGCCGTTCCAGACGAGCGTGCGGGCCGCGTCGAACGCGGCCTTCACCCGGTCGACCGATTTCGGTCCGGCATCGAGGATCATCGCGTCATCGGGGCAGGCATCGGCGGCGACGGTCTCGCTCGCGGCGCCCGCCTTGAAGTCCCGTGCGACCACAAGGTCGACAGGCAGGATCAGTTCGCAATTTTCCTTCTCTGCCTTGGCCATGATGTCCTGCGCCGTGTCGATCAGCTCATGTTCGCAAAGCGAGGTGCCGACAGGCAAGCCTTGCGCGGCGAGGAACGTGTTGGCCATGCCGCCGCCAATGACGATCCGGTCGACCCGGTCGATCAGGTTGCCAAGAAGGTCGAGCTTGGTGGAGACTTTTGCGCCACCGACCACGGCGACCACAGGCCGGTCGGGATGCGAGAGCGCCTGTTCCAGCGCGGACAGTTCTGCCTGCATCAGCCGGCCGGCGCAGGCGGGCAGCAAATGTGCGAGCCCTTCGGTCGAGGCATGCGCCCGGTGGGCGGCGGAAAACGCGTCATTGCAATAGATGTCGCCCAGTGCGGCCATGGCCTTGGCCGTGTCCGCGTCGTTGGCTTCCTCCCCCGGCAGGAAGCGGGTGTTTTCCAGAAGCAGGACCTCGCCCGCCTCCATTGCGCCAACGGCGGCTTCCGCGTCCGCGCCGATCGTGTCGGGGCAGAAGCGCACCGGCACGCCGAGCGTGTCGCGCAGCGCGGGCAGGGTGACCGAGAGGCTCATCTCCGGCACGGCCTTGCCCTTGGGGCGGCCGAAATGGGCGAGCAGCACCGGCTTGCCGCCGGCATCCAGAATGTCGCGCACGGTGGGGGCGATCCGCTCGATCCGGGTCGTGTCGGTGACCCGGTCGCCATCGGTGGGGACGTTGATGTCCACGCGGGTCAGAACGGTTTTTCCCTGCAGGTCGAGATCGTCGAGTGTCTTCCAGCTCATGCCATGCCTTTCGCAAAAAAAATCCCGGCTAGCGCCAGAAGGCCAGCCAGGATGTCATGCGGGCGAGCTGTTTTCCGAGGAAAAGGAGCACGCCCGTCTGATAGTAAATGTCTGCGGCGGCCAGCAGAGCCGCCAATGCGACAAGCCCGAGAAATGTTTTCAGGCTCATCGCGGATCCTCAGAGCAGTGCCTCGACTTTTGCCGCGACAGCTTCCGGCGTAATCCCGAAATGTTCGTAAAGATCGTCGATCGGGCCGGAGGCGCCGAAACCGTCCATCCCGACGAAATCGGCTTTCTTGGCGCTGCCCCGCTCGCCGCAGAGCCACTGGTCCCAGCCCATGCGCGCACCGGCTTCGACGGCCACGCGGACCGGTCCGGCGGGCAGGACGCGGCGGCGATATTTCTCGTCCTGAGCCGCGAACAGTTCCCAGCAGGGCATGGAGACGACGCGCGTGCCGATGCCCTTGGCTTCGAGGATTTCCTTCGCCTTCATGGCGATCTCCACCTCGGACCCGGTGGCCATCAGGATGGCGCGGCGCTTGGCGTCGGCCTCGGCCAGCACATAGGCGCCCTGCGCGGTCAGGTTCTTGGTCGTATGCTTGGTGCGCAGCGTCGGCAGGCCCTGACGGGTCAGTGCCAGCACCGACGGCGTGGATTCGGAGGTGATTGCCAGTTCCCAGGCCTCGGCCGTCTCGATCGTGTCGCAGGGGCGGAAGAGGTTGGTGTTGGGCGTGGCGCGGTTGATCGCCAGATGCTCCACCGGCTGGTGGGTCGGGCCGTCCTCGCCAAGGCCGATACTGTCATGGGTCATCACATAGGTGACCGGCACGCCCATCAGCGCCGACAGGCGCATCGCGCCGCGCGCATAGTCGGTGAAGCACATGAAGGTGCCGCCATAGGCTTTCACGCCGCCGTGCAGCGACAGGCCGTTCATGGCCGCGGCCATGCCATGTTCGCGGATGCCGTAATAGACGTAGCGGCCCTTGCGGTTGTCGGCATCGAACGTGCCGAGCCCTTCGGTCAGCGTGTTGTTGGAGCCGGTCAGGTCGGCCGAGCCGCCGATGGTCTCGGGTGCGATCTTGTTGATCACCTCGAGCGCCATCTCGGAGCTTTTGCGGGTGGCCACTTTCGGCGCATCGGCAGAGACCTGTTTCTTGAACGCCTTGATCGCGGCGGACAGGCGCTTGGGCGCGGCGCCCGACATCACGCGGTCGAACTCGGCCTGGCGCGCGCCCGACAGGGTCGCCTTGGCCTCTTCCCAGGCCTTGCGGGTTTCCGCGCCGTGCGCACCGATCGCTTCCCATGCGGATTTGATGTCGGCGGGGATCTCGAAGGCCGGATGCGGCCAGCCGTAGATCTCGCGCACCTTGGCGATCTCGTCGGGGCCGAGCGGCGAGCCGTGGGCTTTCGACGTGTCCTGCTTGGCGGGCGAGCCGAAGCCGATATGGGTCTTGCAGGCGATCATCGAGGGCAGGGGGCTCTGCTTGGCCTGCGCGATGGCACGGTCGATGGCGACCGGATCATGCCCGTCGCAGGAGAAGACGGACCAGCCGGCGGCCTCGAACCGGGTCATCTGGTCGGTCACGTCCGACAGGTCGACCTTGCCGTCGATGGAGATGCCGTTGTCGTCCCAGAGCACGATGAGCTTGCCGAGCTTCTGCTTGCCGGCAAGGCCGATCGCCTCGTGGCTGATGCCTTCCATCAGGCAGCCGTCGCCGGCGATCACGTAAGTGTGGTGGTCGACAACCTTCTTGCCGAAGCGTGCGGCCATCGACTGTTCGGCCATGGCGAAGCCCACGGCGGTGGCGATGCCCTGGCCGAGCGGGCCGGTCGTCGTCTCGATGCCCTTGGCATGGCCATATTCGGGGTGGCCCGCGGTGATCGCGCCGAGCTGGCGGAAGTTGCGGATCTGCTCGATTGTCATGTCCTCGTAGCCGGTGAGGTGCAGGAGCGAATAGAGCAGCATCGAGCCGTGGCCCGCGGACAGGATGAACCGGTCGCGGTCGGCCCAGTCGGGGGCGGAGGCGTCGAATTTCAGGTGTTTCTCGAACAGGACGGTGGCCACGTCGGCCATGCCCATCGGCATGCCGGGATGGCCGGAATTGGCGGCCTGCACCGCATCCATGGAGAGCACGCGGATGGCCGCGGCCTTGGCCCAATGGTCGGGGTGGTTCTGGCGAAGGTCGGAAATATCCACGTCTCTGCTCTTTCCTGGCTGGGACCGGCGGGAACGGGACGGGGCCCGGGCCGGGGCGGGTTGAGTCGGTTCGCTGGCTTGATAACAGTGTGGCGGCGTGGGTCAAGCATCCGAACTGTCGCAATCGAGGGTCGAAAAGCCCCCAAAAAATGCTGTATTCAGGGTAGAATAGGACTGTCCGGTGCAGGGAACGATTCGTCGTGGCCCACAGAGGCATCTGCGGCGGGCCGGATAAAAGAGAGCAGGATGACGGAAAAACTGGACGCGTTAGAGGGTAGAGTCACCCGAATCTTGGAACGCCTCAGGACCCTGTCCGAGGGTGCCCCCGACCGAAGCGATCTCGATGCTGGCAGCTCCGACGGAGCCGATGCGGCAGAGGTGGCGCGGTTGACCGAGAGCCATGCAGACCTGTCGTCGGAACTGGACGCGCTGAAGCGCCGCCGGGCCGAGGAAGCCGACCGGCTCGACAGTCTGATCGGGACATTGAAGGACACAACAAGGGGGCTGTAGTGCCGGAACTTTCACTGGAAATCGGCGGGCGAAGTTTTTCGGTCGTCTGCGAAGAGGGGCAGGAGACGCAGCTGCAGGCCGCGGCGCAACTGCTCGATCAGGAGGCGCAGCATGTGATGGGCGGTCTCGGGCGTCTGCCCGAGACGCGGATGCTGCTCATGGCCGGACTGATGATGGCCGACCGCGCGATCGGCGTTGCCTGGAAGCTGGAATCGGCGGAGGACCGGATCGGTGCGCTCGAACAGCGGCTGAAGGATGCGGAGGCGAAACTCGCCGTCCTGCAGGCCAAGGCCTCCGAGGGACCTGATGACAGCCGCGCCGAGGCGCTTCTGGAAAACCTGACGGGCGAGCTGGAAGAGTTTGTCGACACGATGGAACAGAAAGGCTGGGTGGCCTGAAGCCTTGCCCGTTCCAAAGGTGAATGAGAGGCCGGCCGGTGCGCCGGCCTTTTTGTTTTTTGTCAGCCGCTTGTGTGACTTGGCTCAGGCCATGTCACAAGAAAGGCCGGCCCCGGAGGGACCGGCCTGTCCTGTCTGCACCCCGCGCCGAGGTTGCGGCGGAAATTCGCGTCAGCCGTTGGCTTCGCGGATCTTGTCGGCGGCGTCCTTGTCGAAGCTGACGCCCTTGCTGGTGAAGAGCTGGTCCAGCTCGCCCGACAGGGTCATTTCGGTGATGATGTCGCAGCCGCCCACGAACTCGCCCTTCACATAGAGTTGCGGGATGGTCGGCCAGTCGGAGAAATCCTTGATGCCCTGGCGGATTTCCTCATCCGCGAGCACGTTCACGTCCTTGTAGGTGACGCCCATATAGTTGAGCACGCCAGCCACGCGGGAGGAGAAGCCGCATTGCGGCATGCTCGACGTGCCTTTCATGAACAGCACGACATCATTGCTGTCGATATCGCTCTGGATGGTTTCTGCGGCATTGGTCATGTCGGTCACTCCGGTGCTTTTGTGGTCAGGGCGAGCGCGTGCAATTCGCCTGCCGGTCCGTCCATCCGCCCTTTGAGCGCGGCATAGACGAGTTGATGCTGTTTCACGCGGTTGAGGCCGGTGAATTCTTCCGCGATCACTTCCGCCGCATAATGGTTTCCGTCGCCGGCAAGGTCGGTGATGGTGATCTTCGCGGTCGGAAAGGCCTCCCGGATCAGGGTTTCGATCTGCTGGGCTTCCATGGCCATCGGGGGTCACTCCTGCGCGTGGTTCTTGGTGGAAATCTAGGGTGCGGCCGGGGCGGGTGCAAGGGCTGCCCGCCCGGGCTGCGGTGAAGGTCAGGCGACGAGGTCGCGCAGGCCGTGCCTGTGGGCGTGCTTCAGCGCGTCGAGCGGCACACGGGACGTGCCGAGCGCCACATCCGTGCCGCCCATCCGGCCCACGGTGCGGGCCGCAACGCCGGCATCGGCGGCCATCGCGCAAAGCGCATCCGCCTTGTCGGGCGCGCAGGCGAGCAGGTAGCGGCCCTGATCCTCGCCGAAGAACCAGGCAATGTCGGGCAGGGTGCCGTCCGCTTCGAGCACCAGCCCCGTGTCCGCGGCCAGTGCCATGTCGGCGGCGGCGAGCGCCAGCCCGCCATCCGAGAGGTCATGCGCGGCCCGCACGAGGCCCGCGTCACGGGCGGCGCGCACCAGTTCGCCGGCCGCGCGTTCGGCCTGCAGGTCGACGGCGGGCGCGTCGCCGGCCTCCAGCCCCAGACATTCGGCCAGAAGTGCCGAGCGGCCGAGATGGCCCGCGGTTTCGCCGATCAGCACGAGTGCATCCTGCGGGCCGGGCGCCATCCGGATCAGCTGGTCGGCATCCGCCAGCAGGCCCACCGCGCCGATGGTCGGGGTCGGCAGGATGCCCTTGCCGTCGGTCTCGTTATAGAGCGAGACATTGCCCGACACGATCGGCATGTCGAGTGCCGCGCAGGCCGCGCCGATCCCCTCGATACAGCCCACAAGCTGGCCCATGATCTCGGGCTTCTCGGGGTTGCCGAAGTTGAGATTGTCGGTCGTCGCCAGCGGTTTCGCACCGGTCGCACAAAGGTTGCGATAGGCTTCCGCCACGGCCTGTTTGCCGCCCTCGACCGGGTTGGCGAAACAGTAGCGCGGCGTCACGTCGGAGGTGAAGGCGAGCGCCTTTTTCGTGCCGTGCACCCGCACCACGCCGGCATCGGAGCCGGGGCGGACGACCGTGTCGGCCATGACCATATGGTCATACTGTTCCCAGACCCAGGCGCGGGACGCGTAATTGGGCGAGCCGGCCAGCGCGAGCAGCGCCGCATCGGGGGTGATGTCGGGTACATCGTCATAGGCGTCGCGGGCCGGTGTCGGCACCCAGGGGCGGTCATATTCAGGCGCGGTGCCCGAGAGCGCCTTCAGCGGCAGGTCGGCCTTCACCTCGCCGTTCAGGCGGATCAGGAACCGGTCTTCGGCAATGGTTTCGCCCACGATTGCGAAATCGAGGTCCCACTTGTCGAACACCGCCTTGGCTTCGGCTTCCTTTTCGGGCCGCAGGACCATGAGCATCCGCTCCTGGCTTTCCGACAGCATCATCTCGTAGGCGGTCATCCGGTCCTCGCGCACCGGCACTTTTTCCAGATCGAGCGCCACGCCGAGATTGCCCTTGTCGCCCATTTCCACCGCCGAGCAGGTCAGCCCCGCCGCGCCCATGTCCTGGATCGAGATGACGGCACCGGTGGCCATCAGTTCGAGGCAGGCTTCCATCAGGCGTTTCTCGGTGAACGGGTCGCCCACCTGCACGGTGGGGCGCTTTTCCTCGATCGTGTCGTCGAACTCGGCCGAGGCCATGGTCGCGCCGCCGACGCCGTCGCGCCCGGTTTTCGCGCCCAGATAGACGACCGGCATGCCGACGCCCGAAGCGGCGGAATAGAAGATCGCATCCGCATCGGCGAGCCCGGCCGCGAAGGCGTTCACAAGGCAGTTGCCGTTATAGGCGGCGTGGAAGCGCAATTCGCCCCCGATGGTCGGCACGCCGAAACAGTTGCCATAGCCGCCGATGCCTTCCACCACGCCGTGGACCAGCGCGCGGGTGCGCGGATGGTCGGGTGCGCCGAAGCTGAGCGCGTTCATCGCCGCAATCGGGCGCGCGCCCATGGTGAACACGTCACGCAGGATGCCCCCGACGCCCGTCGCGGCGCCCTGATAGGGTTCGATATAGGACGGGTGGTTGTGGCTCTCCATCTTGAAGACCACGGCCTGCCCGTCGCCAATATCGACGATGCCCGCATTCTCGCCCGGGCCGCAGATGACCTGCGGGCCTTCGGTCGGCAGGGTGCGGAGCCATTTCTTGGAGCTTTTGTAGGAGCAATGCTCGTTCCACATGGCCGAGAAAATGCCAAGCTCGGTGAAGGTCGGTTCGCGCCCGATCAGGTCGAGGATGCGCTGATACTCCTCGGCATTCAGCCCGTGGCTGGCGATGAGATCGTCGGTGATCGGCGGGTCGGCGGGCAGGTCGGACATCGGCGCTCCGGCTTTGACATTGCATCTGCGCCGCCTTGTAGTCGGGAAGGTCCCGCAGGGAAAGGGCGTAGCGCAGGCAGACCGGCCGGCGCGGCAATGGACCGCGCGGGAAAAGGTCCTAAAATCGCCCCATTCATGGCCGAGACCGGGGCCAAGGCACGGCCGGGCGGGAGAACCCGGCAGAAAGGACGGAAATGGACGTGATGACCCGATATGCGCCCGCGGCCGCTCTGGCGGGGGCGATTCTGTCGGCCGGATGGGCCGGCGGACCGGCGCTGGCGGCCGATCAGGAACGGCGGACGCTGCTCGATCACAAGGATTGGGTGGTGGACGAGGTCTGGCAGGATGGCGAGGTCCATTGCGATGCCTATACGTCCGCCGGCGAGGGGATCTGGTTCTCGCTCTATGTGTTTCCCGACCATGAGGACGTGACGCTGGTGGTGGAAAACCCCGGCTGGGACCTGACCAAGCGCGAGGCGGAAGTGTCGCTGGCGATCGACCGCGACAGCTGGAGCGGGGTGGCGGAACTGGAGGGCGAGCTTCTGGTGGTGCGCGACCTGACGGATGCGTTCCTGACCGACATCCAGAACGGGCGCGACGCGGCGATCATGGATGAATATGGCAATCACGTTCTGGAATTCTCGCTGCGCGGCAGCGCGGCGGCGATCCTGAAACTCTACGAATGCTGGGACAATGCGGTCGCCAATCGCGAGAGCGACCCGAGCGACCCGTTCGCCCGTTCGGGTGCGGGCACGATCGGGGACGAACCCCGCTATTTCGGACGATGAGGGCGGCACGGATGACACATGCATTGCGCCTGATGGCGGCGGGGATCGCTCTGGCCGCTGCCGCGCCCGCACTTGCCGCCGATTTCGAGGTCGGCACCTACGAGAACGGCAGCTCCTACATTTTCATGACCGGCGATATCGAGGAGGGGGACGCGCAGCGCTTCACCTCGGCCTATCTGAAGATCAAGTCCAAGCCCGAGGGCCGGATCGAGGATGTCTGGCTGCACAGCGAGGGCGGCCTGCTGGAGCCGGCGCTGGCCATCGGTTACATGATCCGCGGCTGGGGGCTCGACACGCTGGTCGACGAGGAGGAAGTCTGCCTGAGCGCCTGCGGCTTCATCTGGCTGTCGGGCGCGTCGCGCTATGCGTCGGAGCGCGCGCTCATCGGCTTCCACACGGTCTGGTCGCACGGGATGGTCGCGCATGACGGCAATGCGCTGGTGAAGGATTTCCTGTCGGAACTGGGCTACGGGCCGCAGGTGGCGGACTATGTCATCACGCCGGAGCCCGACGAGATGATCTATCTGACGGCCAGCGATGCGCGGCGGCTCGGGATCCCGTTCGGCCATGTCGAATAGGCCGGACCCTGCGGGCGGCGGTCAGACGAGGCCCAGTTCCGCATCCGAGGCGATCCGGTCATAGACATCGCGCGGCGGCATCGGCCGCTCCGGCCAGTCCGGCTCGAACGTGAAACTCGACACTTTGCGCCCCTCGGGCAGGGCGCCGTTGCCCGCACCGACCGCATAGTCGTAATAGAGTTTCACGATCTCGTCATAAGTGACCTGCTGGGCGGCGGGATGGGCGAGACAGGCGGCCTGCCAGCGCGCGACGCGGGCATAGTCGGGGCCGTCGGGCAGGCTGAACCCTTCGTAATAGTCGAGGAACCAGAACCGCATCATCAGCGGCGTGTAGACCAGTTCGGCCAGCCCGAAATCGTCGAAGAGATAGGTGCCATCGGGGTTGAGCCGCTCCAACTCGCCGTTCAGCCAGCGATATTCCTTCAGGAGCGCCTCGCGCTTTTCGTCGCGCTTGTCGCGGTCGCGGTTCATCACCATCAGATAGCCTGCGGCTGCGAAGGGACCTTCCCGACTGATGAGCCAGCGTTCCAGTCCGCGCTCGAACGGGTCGCGGCGCGCGACGGGCGTGGCGTCGAACCGTTCCTCCACATAGCGCATGATGATGAGGCTTTCCTTCAGGATGCGGCCCTCCTCATCCTCCAGCACCGGCAGGGCGGTGGTGCCCTGGGTCTTTTCCAGAAGCCAGTCCGGCCGCGGCTTGGTGATGTCGATCACCTGAAAATCCACTGCGTCCGACAGGCCTTTGAGCGCGAGCAGAATCTTCACCCGCTGCGAGAAAGGACAGACGGGAATATGGTAGATCAGCGGTTTTTGCATGGGTCGGCTCCGGGCTGCGAACGGCGACAGTGGGATAATCGGATGCGCATTGGCGTGACTGTGGCAAGAGGCCGGTGGCCGATCAAGTCACGATATGCCTGTGCGGGGGGGACAATGCCTGCGGCAGGGGCACAGGACGGTGCCGGCCGGCGCCAGCAAAAACAGGCGCTGCTGGCGATCGGGCAAAAAAAAGGCCGAGCAAAGCTCGGCCCAAGTCCAACAGGGAGGTTGAAACGGTGCGGGAAACCGCATCCCGTTTCGAGGGTGGATATAGGTATGGGTCCTGGGCCGTTCAAGAAAAAAAACGGCTGAGGCGCGCATAGCCGCTATCACCCCTGTGCATAGCTATAGCACAAAAATGGCGAAGATATGAACAAAACCCGTCATTCGCGGCGCTGTTTGCGGTATTCCGCCAGTTCTTCCAGCATGAAATCGCGGAAGGCGCTGACCCGGCTGGAATGGCGCAATTCCTCCGCATAGGCAAGGTAGACGGGGATCTGGTCGCTTTCCTCCTCGGGGAGCACACGGACCAGATCGGGGAAATCGACGGGCAGATAGTCGGGCAGGGCGCCGATGCCCAGCCCGTGGAGCGCGGCCTGCAGGATGCCGAAATAATTGTTCACCGTCAGGTGCGACTGGTGGTCCTGCGCGAGGATCGGCTCCAGCCAGCGCTTGCCGGCGGACACCTGCGGCGCGTCGGAGCTTTGGGTGATCATCCTGTGGCTTGCCAGATCGTCGATCGAGCCGGGCACGCCGTTCTCGTCGAGATAGGTGCGCGAGGCATAGAAGCGAATATTCACATCCATCAGCCGGCGGCGGATGATGTCGGCCTGGCTCGGTTCCTTCATGCGGATCGCCACATCGGCCTCCCGCATCGGCAGGTCGAGGACCCGTTCCTCCAGCATCAGGTTGATCTTCAGGTTCGGGTAGCGCGCGTAGAGCCGCTTCAGGCGCGGGGCGAGCCAGAGCGTGCCGAAGCCCACCGTGGAGGTGACGCGCAATTCGCCGAACACCTCGTCCTCGCTGTCGCGGATGCGCGCGGTTGCCGTGTCGAGCCGTTTCGACATGGAGCGCGTCGCCTCGAAGAGAAGCTCGCCCTGTTCGGTCAGGATCAGCCCGCGGGCGTGGCGGTGGAAGAGCGTGACCCCGAGGCTTTCCTCCAGCCCGCGGATCTGGCGCGACACGGCCGACTGGCTGAGCCGGAGCGCCTCGCCCGCATGGGTCAGGCTGCCCGCATCCGCCACCGCGTGAAAGATCCTCAACTTGTCCCAGTCCACGTCCGAACCTCCGCCACGGGCGCGCGTCTCCGGCGCGCAGGGGCCTTGAAATATATTGGCAAATCCGGTCCGTCTGGCCCGTCCGCCGGTGCTATCCGGACTATACCGGCCACCGACAAACTTGCAACGATGCCAGCGACCGATCACAATCCGTGATGGACGGTGTCACGATTATTTTCTTTGGAAGGTCAAGTATCCTGACCTATAATCGCCTGACACGGGAATTGGGAGGTTCCATGTCGCTTCATCAGGTTTCCTTGCAGGACCGCTATGATCTCGAAAAGGAGCAGGTGCTTCTGAGCGGGATCCAGGCGCTGGTGCGCCTGCCGCTCATGCAAAAGGCGCGGGACCGCGCGGCGGGGCTGAACACGGCGGGCTATGTCACCGGCTATCGCGGCTCGCCCGTGGGCGGTGTCGACCAGCAGATGCAGCGGGCGGAGAAGGTGCTGACCGCGGCAGACATCAAGTTCCAGGCCGGCCTGAACGAGGATCTGGCGGCGACCGCGCTCTGGGGATCGCAGCAGATCAACCTGCGCGGCGAGGGCCGCTTCGACGGGGTGTTCGGCCTCTGGTACGGCAAGGGACCGGGTGTCGACCGGACGGGCGACGTGTTCCGCCATGCCAATATGGCGGGCAGCGCAGAGCATGGCGGCGTGCTCGTCTGCATGGGCGACGACCATACAGGCGAAAGCTCCACTGTCCTGCACCATTCGGAATTTGCGCTCGTCGATGTGCTGATGCCGATCCTGTCGCCCGCCGGCGTGCAGGAGGTGCTCGATTTCGGCCTGATGGGCTGGGCGATGAGCCGCTACACGGGCGCGTGGGTCGGGATCAAATGCGTCAAGGACACGATCGAGGTGACGGAGGTCGTGAACGGCGATCCGGACCGGTTGCAGATCCGCCTGCCGGACCATTTCGACATGCCGCCCGACGGGCTGAACATCCGGCTCGACGACAATCCGACCGCGCAGGAGGCGCGGCTCCACGACTACAAGCGGTTCGCGGCGGAAGCCTTCGCGCGGGCCAACCGGCTCGATCATCGGGTGCTGGGCGACGAGCGGGCGAAGATCGGCATCGTGTCGGCGGGCAAGAGCTGGCTCGACACGGTCCATGCGCTGGATCTGCTCGGGATCGACGCGGCCGAGGCCAAGCGGCTCGGCATCACCACCTACAAGGTCGGCATGGTCTGGCCGCTCGACATGCGCTCGCTGCGCGACTGGGCCGATGATCTCGACCTGATCATCGTGGTGGAGGAGAAGCGCAAGCTGATCGAGGTGCAGATCAAGGAAGCGATCTTCGACGACAGGCACGGGCGGCGGGTGATCGGCTGGAAGAAAGAGAACAGGGAGGTTCTCTTCTCGGTCAAGGGTGCGCTCGATCCGGTGACGGTGGCCCGCAAGCTGGGGGGCGTGCTGGCCGAGGAGGGCGTGACCTCCGAGAAGCTGAAGGCCGCGCTTTCGGTGCTCGATGCCGCCGCCACGGCCGACAATTCGGAGGAAATTGCCGCCCGCCTGCCGTGGTTCTGCTCGGGCTGCCCGCATAACAGTTCAACCAAGCTGCCCGAGGGCGCGCGCGCTTATGCGGGCATCGGCTGCCATTACATGGTCCAGTGGATGGACCGCGAAACGGTCGGCTTCACCCATATGGGGGGCGAGGGGGCCAACTGGATCGGCGAGGCGCCGTTTTCCACCCGTGACCATGTGTTCCAGAACCTCGGGGACGGGACCTACAACCATTCCGGCGTGCAGGCGATCCGAGCGGCGCTGGCGGCGGGTGATGTGAACATCACCTACAAGATCCTGTTCAACGATGCGGTCGCGATGACGGGCGGCCAGCACAATGAGGGCGACCTGACCGCCCAGCAGATCGCGCGCGAACTGCTGGCGATGGGCGTGCGCGAGGTGCATTGCGTCTATGACCCGAAGGAGGAGGTGGACCTGAAAGCCTTCCCCGCGGGTGTGAAGCTGCACGAGCGGCGCGACTTGCAGGCGGTGCAGAAACAGTTGCAGGGGGTGAAGGGCGTCTCGGCGCTCATCTACGTGCAGACCTGCGCGGCGGAAAAGCGCCGCCGTCGCAAGCGCGGGCTCTTCCCCGACCCCGACCGGCGCGTCTTCATCAACCCGTCTGTCTGCGAGGGCTGCGGCGATTGCGGCGTGGTGTCGAACTGCGTCTCGGTCCTGCCGCTGGAGACCGAGTTCGGCCGCAAGCGGCAGATCGACCAGTCGAGCTGCAACAAGGATTTTTCCTGCGTGGACGGGTTCTGCCCCAGTTTCGTGACGCTCGAAGGGCCGGAGTTGCGCAAGCCCGAGGCGCTGGAGATCGACCTGCCGGACTTGCCGGAACCGGACCTGCCCGTGATCGACGGGACGCACAATCTGGTCATCACCGGCGTCGGCGGCACGGGCGTTGTGACGGTGGGCGCGCTTCTGGCCATGGCCGCACGGCTCGAGGGCAAGGGCGCGGGTGTCATGGAAATGGCCGGTCTCGCCCAGAAGGGCGGCGCGGTCCATATCCACTGCCGCATTGCCGAAAGCCCGGAGGCGATTTCCGCGATCCGCGTGGCGGTCGGAGAAGCGCATGGCGTGATCGGCGGCGATCTGGTCGTCGCAGCCGGGCCGAAGACGCTGGGGCTGATGGCGCGGGGGCGGACGCGGGCGGTCTGCAACCATCATGAGATCATCACCGGCGAGTTCACCCGCAACCGCGAATTCCATCTGCCGATGGACCGGATGGGCATGGCGATCCGGGCCCGTCTGGGCGAGGAGGCGTTGCAGATGCTCGACGCGACCAAGCTGGCCGAGCGGATGCTGGGCGATGCCATCTACGCCAACGTGCTGATGCTCGGCGCGGCCTGGCAGGCGGGGCTCGTGCCGCTCTCCTCCGAGGCCATAGCCGAAGCGATCCGGCTGAACGGCGCGGGGGTGGAGGGCAACCTGCGGGCCTTCGAGATCGGGCGCTGGGCGATTGCCGCGCCGGATGCCGCCACGGCCGCCATCGCGCCGCGCGAACAGGCGGCAACGCCGGATGCGGAGGCTGCGCGCGCGATCCGCCGCGCCCATGTCGAAGCCTATCAGGATGCCGGTCTTGCGGCGCGCTACGACGCGCGGGTGGCATCGGCCCTTCAGGCCGATCCGGACTTCGGTGCGGCGCTGGCCAAGGGCTATCACAAGCTCCTGACCTACAAGGATGAATATGAGGTCGCGCGGCTGCATCTGGAGACGTTTGAGGAGGCCGTGGCGCGGCAGTTTTCAGGTTATCGCAGCTTCCGCATCCACATGGCACCGCCGCTGCTGGCCCGCAAGGGGCCGGACGGGCGGCCGCGCAAGATGGCCTTCGGGCCGTGGATTATGCCGGTCTTCCGGATGCTGGCGGGCATGAAACGGCTGCGGGGCCATTGGGCCGATCCGTTCGGGCACACGGCCGAGCGGAAGATGGAACGCGCGCTCATCGCGGAATATGAGCGCGACATGGAGGAGGTGCAGGCCGGCCTGACGCCCCAGACCCGCGACATTGCCATCGCGCTGGCCGAACTGCCCCTGCAGATCCGTGGCTTCGGCCATGTGAAGGCGGCAGCGGCGGCCGCTGCGGCCAAGCGGCGCGAGGAACTGCTCGCGGCATTCCGCGCGGGCGGAACGCCGGTCGCGGAGGCAGCGGAGTAGCGGTCCGGTCCGGCGGGCGGGCGCTGGCAGGACCAATCCCCTTGCCAGAGCGCGCGCCGCAGGACAGCATGCCGGGGAACGCGCAGGCCGCGCCGCGCGTTGACGATCCAACCGCCTTCAATCGCGAAAGGATTCCCGCATGATCGATATCGAGACCGACCCGTCCAAAGGGTTGATAACAGCCAGTGTCGACAGCCGCCTGACAGAGGGCGACATGACGAAACTCGTTGATGCGTTCAACGACTATATCAACGCCAAGGATACCGCGCCGCGCGTGGTGATCCATGCCAAGAGCTTCCCAGGGTGGGACAGTTTCGCGGCCATGTCGGACCATTTCAAACTGGTCCGTAACTATGAGGACCTGGTTCCGCGCATCGCGGTCGTGTCCGACAGTTCGGTCATGGCGGCGATGCCGGCCATCGCCACGCATTTCGTCGGGGCGCAATTGCGGCATTTCCCGACCGACGAGGCGGGCGCGGCGCGGGACTGGGCACTGTCGGATGCGCAGGATCCGCTGGCGCTCTCCATTCTCGACGGGTTCCCGGCGGATGTGATCGCCATGTCGATCAAGGGCCGTCTGACCAGCCGGGACTATGACGAGACGCTCGTCCCGCTTGTGAAGAAGAAGCTGGAACGCCATGACAAGCTTAAGGTTCTGGCGATCATAGACGATGATTTCGGGGCCAGTGCCGGCGCGATCTGGGACGATATGCGCGTCGGCCTGTCGAACCCGTTCCGCTGGCGCAAGATGGCGCTGGTGACGGATTCGCAATGGATGGCCCAGTCGGCGCGCTTCTTCGGCCCGATGGTGCCGGGCGAACTGGCGGTCTTCCCGTCCGCCGAGCGCAAGGCGGCCGAGGAGTGGATCCGGTCGTAACCGGGCGGCACCGCGCGGCGGCCTTGCGCGGGATCGCAACACATCCGTAACCAGCGGCCCGCATCCTGCGGTCAGACGTGCATCTGACGAAAGGGGCGGGCCATGGCCGAGCCGGCAGAGGCGGCAAAGCCGCGCATCATCCTCCATCTGGGGTCCAACAACTGGCAGCGGCAGGGCGAATTCGCGCCGGGCAGCGGCATCCTGCATGCCGCGCACCATGCGGCGATGGCCGCGCGGGACGATCTGCGGGTCTATTCGACCTTTCCCTCGCCACGGCAGACGAGTGACCGCGCCGATCTGTCGATCTTCGCAATACCGCATGACATTCCGATCTGCGAAAGCATCTCACCGGTCAGCCGCAACCGCTGGCACGGGTTCTCCGACAGCGGCTTCGCGGAGTATCGCGCCGCGCTGATGGAGCATCTGCGCCGCTTTTGTGACCGGATCCGCGCCACCGAGGGGCGCGATCCGGACCTGATCATCGCACACCATGCGTTCATCAACGCGCTCGTGGGTGCCGACCTGCGCGACCATCTGGCCGCGCATGCCGCACCCGGTGTGGCGACGCCGCAGCTTGCCTGTTTCGTGCATGGCACGGCGCTCAAGATGTTCCGGGCCGAAATAGACGGCCATCCGGACTATCCTGAACGGTTCTATCCGATGATGCGGGCCTCGGGCCTGTTCGCAGCGGATGGTGCGCGGCGCGCCGATGCGGTGGTGACCATCTCGACCGCGCAGGCACAGGCATTCGCGCGGCTTTTCCCGTCCTATCCGGCGGACCGCATCCTTCAGTCCCCGAACGGCTATGATCCGGCCGTGTTCCACCCCGCAGCGGCGGGCGGGGCCAGCCGGGCCGAGGTGCTCGGCCAGTTGCAGGCGCGGGACCGCGACAAGCAGCCTGTGGCCCCCGTGACCATGCCCGACGGGACAGAGCGGCTGGTCATATTCTGCGGCAAGTTCGCCGCGTGGAAGCGGCTCGATGCCTATCTGGCGGCGCTGGCGCAGGCCGGGATGGAGGATGTGATGGCGCTGGTCATCGGGGACGGTCCGCCGGAGGACTGGCGCCGCTATCACGATCTGGCCGCCGATCTGGGGCTGGAGCGGCTGGCCTTTGTCGGCCCCTTGCCGCAGGAGGCGCTGGCGCGGGTCAATGCGGTTGCCGACCTCGGCGTCTATCCGGCGCGGCGCGAACCGTTCGGGCTGGTCCTGATCGAGGCGATGGCCTGCGGCCTGCCGGTGCTGGGTGCACGCTCGGGCGGTCCTGTCGATTTCGTTGATGCCGCGGTCGGCGGTCTGGTGCCGGAGGCCGAGGGGAGCGCCTTCGTCACCAGTCTGGCGGCGCATATGCGCATGGCTCTGGTGCAGGACTGGCGCCGCACCAAGGGACCGCAGGCGGCGGAACGCGCCGCGCGGTGCCACACGGTCGCGGCGCAGGTGGACCGGATGCTGGACGGGCTGGATGCGGTGCGGCGGGCCGATCAGGGTAACGTGGGCGGGGCAAGGGACGCGGTGCCGCTCGTGGACGCGTCACCCCTGTCGGGCTGCGCCTAACCGCCCTTGCGCAGGCGGAAGACCAGATCGGCCCCGTCCTCGCGCAGCGACAGGAGCACATGGCCCTGTTCGGTGCAGAAATGCGGCACGTCGATCCGCGCCGCCGGATCGTCGGCGGACATTTCCAGAATGGCACCGGGTTCAAGCGCCTTCAGCGCCTTGCGCGCCCGCAGGACGGGCAGGGGGCAGAGCAGGCCGCGCGTGTCGATCACCAAATCGGGCGGGATGCCGGGGTCGTATGCGTCAGTGTCCATCCAATTCGATTAAGCGCTGGCCGCGCCCCTGTCCATGGCGCGGCTGTCGCAGGGCCGGATCGCGGCCCCACTTGCGAGTGGCACGCGAATGTGACACCGAGGCACGATGACCCTGCGGTGAAAACCCTGTAGGTCTGACCTGACGGGCCCGGATAACGGGCCGCACCGATGGATGGATGATGTTCGGCGTTGATATCATTGACGGATCGCTGCTGATGGCGATGGGGATTGCGCTCTTTGCGGGGGTGCTGAGCTTCCTGTCGCCCTGCGTGCTGCCGATCGTGCCGCCCTATCTGGCCTATATGGCCGGCACCAACATGAACGCCGTGCAATCGGGCGGGCGGGACTGGAAAGTGCTGCAGGCGGCCGGGTTCTTCGTGCTGGGCCTGTCGACCGTGTTCCTGTTCCTCGGCTTCGCAGCCTCGGCCTTCGGGCAGGTCTTTCTTGCCTATCAGCGGGAGATGGCGATTGTCGCCGGGATCGTCATCATGATCTTCGGTCTGCATTTCCTCGGCATTTTCCGGATCCCGCTCCTCTATCGCGAAATGCGGCTCGACGCGGGCGACCGCGGCGGTTCGGCCTTCGGCGCCTATGTGCTGGGGCTCGCCTTCGCCTTCGGCTGGACGCCCTGTATCGGGCCGGTGCTGGGTGCGGTTCTGTCGATGGCGGCGCAGGAAGGGTCCATCGCGCGCGGCACGGTGCTGATGGCGGTCTATGCGCTGGGACTCGGCGTGCCGTTCCTGCTGGCTGCGCTCTTCATGCGCCGCTCGGTCAGCGCGATGGCGCGGCTGCGCCCGCATATGGAGCGGATCGAGCGGATCATGGGCGTGCTGCTCTACACGGTCGGGTTGATGATGATCTCCGGCACCTTTTCCGACCTCAGCTACTGGCTCTTGGAGACATTTCCGGCACTTGGCCGGATCGGCTGAAATTGCGCCGCGGCAGGGGCGGGTCTAGGATCACGCCCATGTCTGTGTCGCCCCCTGATGGAATCGCTGCCGGTCTGCCGCCACAGGCCCCTTCGCAGCCGGATCGGCCCGCGGAGGCGGCCGGGAGGGTGCGCCGCCGGCACGTCTTCTTCCTGCCCGGCTATGACCCGAGCCCGCCGCGCCGCTATCGCGAGCTTTACCGGCGCGAAGCGGCCCGTCAGGCTGCTGTCACGGGACTGGACATGACCGTTCGCGGCGAGGCGGCCGGTGACGGCCCCTATCAGTGGCTTGTGACCGCCGCGGATGACGGGGCGCCGGTGGACACGGTGATGGAGGTGCTCGTCTGGTTCGACATCGTGCACCGGTCGATGCGGCGGTCGATCGCGATGACCTATCCGCAGATGCTGCGCACCGCCTGGACCTATCTGCGCTCAGGTGCGCTGGGTGCACTCCTGAAGATCCGCAAGGGCCCGTTCATCGCAGCTTTATACCCGCCGGTGGCGCTGATCCTCTATGCGCTGGCTGCTCTTCTGCTGGTGCGCTGGGGCGGGATGCTGGCGGCTGGTCTCGGCTGGCCGGCGGCGGTCGGCTGGGGGGCGGGCGCGTGCCTCGGCGTGGCGCTTCTGATCGGGTTGCGAAGGCTCGACGGGCGGCTCTTCGTCTATTACCTGCTGCATGATTACGCCTATTCGGCCAGTTGTAACGGGGCGACCCCGCCCGAGATGGCGGCGCGACTCGACCGGTATGCCGACCGGATCGCGGCGGTCGCAGCGGACGGCAGGGTCGACGAGATCCTGATCGTCGGCCACAGTTCCGGCGCGCATCTGGCGGTGGAACTGACCGCGCGGGCGCTGGACCGGATCGGACCGGCGAGCGCGGAGGGGCGTCCGGCACTGGGGCTGCTGACACTCGGGCAGGTCATTCCAATGGTCGGGTTTCTGCCCGGCGCGGGGGCGCTGCGGCGCGACCTGAACCGGCTGGCGCAGAGCGCGCGCCTGACTTGGGTCGATGTGAGCGCGCCGGGCGACGGGGCGAGTTTCGCGCTCTGCGATCCGGTGGCGATCAACGGCGTCGATCCCGGTGCGCAGGCCAAACGCGGTCCGCTCGTCCTGTCGGCGGCCTTCACGCACACGCTGTCGGAGGCGCAGAAGGCCGGGATGCGTTGGAATTTCTTCCGCCGCCATATCCAGTATCTCTGCGCGTTCGATCACCCCGATGCCTATGACTATTTCGCGATCACGGCGGGGGCGCAGACGCTGGCGGCGCGGTTCGACGGGCGCGAGAGTTCGCCCAGCACCATCCGCCGCGTCCTGAGCCCGCATTCTGGGATGGACCCGTGAGCGGGCCGGCCGGGGCCAGCGATGCCCCCGAACCACCGCGGCCCGCGACCCGGCCCGAGGGTGCGTCGGTCTGGCGGCGGATCAGGTTGGCGCGGCGTGACCTTTTCTCCGCCCAGCCGGCGCGGCTCTATCGGGCCTGGATGGCCGAACAGCGGACGCCCTTCTACCGGTCTTACGTGGTCAACCAGCCGGAACTGGTGCGGCTGATCTTGCAGGACCGGCCCGCCGATTTCCCCAAATCGGAGATCATCGGCGCGACCCTGCGCCAGATGCTCGGCCGATCGGTCTTCGTGACCAACGGGCCGGAATGGGAGGCGCAGCGCCGGATCATCGACCCGGCCTTTGCGGGCGGGCGGCTGGCGCGGGTGCTGCCCGCGATGCAGGCGGCGGGCGACCGCGCGCTGGCACGGCTCGATGCGCAGGCCGGTGCGGCGCTGGAGGTCGAGGCAGAGACCGCGCGGCTCGCCGCCGACATCATCTTCCGCACGCTGTTCTCGGTTCCGATCGAGGACCGGGCGGCGGCGGCCGTGTTTCAGGCGTTCCGCGCTTACCAGCGCGCGCAGCCCCTGATGGTCTGGGCCGACCTTTTGCGCCTGCCGGCCTGGGTGCCGCGGCGGCGGTCGCGCCGCCAGGCGCGGGCTGCGACCGAGATCCGCAGTCTGATCGGCGCGATGGTGACGCAGCGCGCAGCCGAGATCGAGGCGGGGACCGCGCCCGACGATCTGGCGACCCGGATCATGGTGACGCCCGATCCCGAGACGGGCCGCCGGTTCGACACGCAGGAGATGGCCGATCAGGTGGCGATCTTCTTCCTTGCGGGTCACGAGACTTCGGCCTCGGCGCTCGCCTGGGGCCTGTACCTGCTGGCCACCGCGCCTCAGGTGCAGGCGCGCGCACGTGCGGAAGTGGACGCGGTGCTGGGTGACCGCGCGCCCGAGATGGCGGATTTGCGGCGGCTGGAACAGGTGACGGCGGTGTTTCGCGAGACGCTCCGGCTCTACCCGCCGGTGCCGATGATGGTGCGCGAGACGGTGCAGCCGGAACACTGGCGCGACCGCGACATTCCGCGCGGGTCGCTGGCGATCCTGTCGGCCTTCCATCTGCACCGGCACGAGAGGCTCTGGGACCGGCCCCATGCGTTCGATCCGGACCGCTGGCTGGCGGACCGGCCGGCTTCTGCACAGACAGACGCCTATATGCCCTTCTCCAAGGGGCCGCGTATCTGCCCCGGCGCGGGGTTTGCGATGATCGAGGGGGTGATGATGCTGGCGCTCGTCCTGCGGCGGTTCGAGATCGAAGCCGTCGGCCCGCCACCGCGGCCCGTTGCGCATCTGACCCTGCGCGCGGCGGACGGCATCCATCTTCGGTTCCGGCCGCGCGGTGGTTCAGCCGCCGTCTGAGGGCGCGCCGTTCCGTTTCAGGTCATCGAGCACATAGAGCCGGATGGCGGCGGCCAATCCGGCCTCGATCCCGCGCGCCGCGTCGATCCGGGCGGCCAACTGGTTGATGCCGAGCCCGTCGCGCCGCGCGATCGCGGTGAACGCCTCCCAGAAATCGGGTTCGAGCGACACAGATGTGCGGTGGCCGTTCAGCGTCAGCGAATGTTTTTCCGGCCGGGCGAAGCGCATCAGCCGTCCGTCCCGCCGCCATCCCCGGGCGTGTCGCTGTCGAGCACATGCCCGTCGAGCCGCCGCGCGTCGCGCGCCGCTTCGGCTTGCTGTCGCGTCCGCTCGGCCTTGCTCAACCCGTGGCGGACGGCATTTTCATCCGCCTTGCGGCGTTTTTCTGCGCGGGCGCGGCTCTTGCGCGCGCGGTTGAGGTTCACAACCTGTCCCATGCGCCTATCGGTGCCACGGGGCGGGCGGCGGTGCAAGCGGCACGAAAAAGCCCCGGAGCCATGGGGCGCCGGGGCTTTCGATTTGTTGGACGATGGCGCAGGTCAGCGCGGGCCGATCATGTCCTTCGGCTGCACCACGCGGTCGAAGGTTTCCGCATCCACGAAGCCGAGGCGGATCGCCTCTTCCTTCAGCGTGGTGCGGTTCTTGTGCGCGGTCTTGGCAACGGTCGTCGCATTGTCATAGCCGATCTCGGGCGCGAGTGCGGTGACCAGCATCAGGCTTTCCCACATCAGCTTGGAAATCCGCTCCTCGTCGGCCTCGATGCCGGTGACGCAATTGTCGGTGAAGGCCACGGAGGCATCGCCGAGCAACTGCATCGACTGGAGCACGTTATAGGCCATCATCGGCTTGTAGACGTTCAGTTCGAAATGGCCCTGGCTGCCGGCGAAGCCGACGGCGGCGTCATTGCCCATGACATGGGCGCAGACCTGGGTGAGCGCCTCGCACTGGGTCGGGTTGACCTTGCCGGGCATGATCGAGGAGCCGGGTTCGTTTTCCGGCAGCATCAGTTCGCCAAGGCCGCAGCGCGGACCGGAGCCGAGCAGGCGGATATCGTTGGCGATCTTGAAGAGCGAGGCCGAGACCGTCTTGAGCGCGCCCGACATTTCCACCAGCGCGTCATGGGCGGCGAGCGCCTCGAACTTGTTCGGCGCGGTCACGAAGGGCAGGCCGGTGATCCGGGCCATGTTGGCGGCGACCTTCTCGCCCCAGCCTTTGGGCGTGTTGAGCCCGGTGCCGACGGCCGTGCCGCCCTGCGCGAGCGCGTAGATGTTGGGCAGGGCGGCCTCGACCCGCTTGATGCCCTGTTCCACCTGATAGGCGTAGCCGCCGAATTCCTGCCCGAGCGTGAGCGGGGTTGCGTCCTGCGTGTGGGTGCGGCCGATCTTGATGATGTCCTTGAAGGCCTCGGCCTTGTCGGCAAGGGCGGCATGCAGCTTGCGCAGACCGGGCAGAAGCACGTCATGTGCGGTGCGCGCCACGGCGATATGCATGGCCGTGGGGAATGTGTCGTTCGACGACTGGCCCATGTTGCAATGGTCGTTCGGGTGCACCGGATCCTTGGAGCCGATGGTGCCGCCGAGCAGTTCGATGGCGCGGTTCGAGATGACCTCGTTCGCGTTCATGTTGGACTGGGTGCCGGAGCCGGTTTGCCAGACGACGAGCGGGAAATGGTCATCAAGCTTGCCGGCGACCACTTCGGACGCGGCCTCGACCATGGCCTTGCCGATTTCGGGATCGAGCTTGCCCAGATCGATATTTGCCTCCGCACAAGCCTGTTTGATGACGCCGAGCGCCCGGACGATGGCGACGGGCTGCTTTTCCCAGCCGATCGGGAAATTCTTCAGGCTGCGCTGGGTCTGGGCGCCCCAGTAACGGTCGGCGGGAACCTCGAGCGGGCCGAAGCTGTCGGTCTCGGTGCGGGTGGCGGTCATGGGCGTCTCCTGTCCGGGATATATGCTGTGCGGCGGTATACTGTGCGCCGCTGGTCTTGCCAACGGGCCAAAGGGGCGCACGGGGCAGGGCCAGAAAGATTGACAGAATGTCGCAGTTCGGCCCTAACTGTCGCAGGAACAAGGGAGAAACGACATGAACATGCAGGAGTCGGTACGTCACGTGCTGTCGAATTACGCGACCTTCAGCGGTCGCGCCCCCCGTCCTGAATTCTGGTGGTGGGTGCTCTTTGTCTTTGTGCTGCTGCTCGTCACGCAGGCCATTGACGCTTTCCTGATCGTGCCGCTGCTGGGCATCGAGCCGGCGTTGGAGGGGGAAAACCCGTCCCGGCCGCTCAGCATGCTGGTGTCGCTCGCGCTCATCATCCCGAACCTCGCGGTGGGGGTCCGGCGGCTCCACGATACGGACAAGTCGGGCTGGTGGATCCTGATCGGGCTTATCCCGATCATCGGTTTTCTGGTGCTGCTCTATTTCTATGCGCAGAAGGGCACCGAGGGCGAAAACCGCTTCGGGCCGCCGCCGGCGGGCACCGCCTGACCGGCAGCGTTTGACCGCGACCAAAGAAAACGCCCCGCGCCAGTGGCTGCGGGGCGTTTTTCTGTCTTCCGGTCCGCGCTGTCAGTGCTTGCGGAAACTGTCGAGGCTGACCACTTCCGCGTCATGTTCGCGCGTGGTTTCCACCGGCACCTCATCGGGATCCTCGATATCGGCCGGGGCTTCATCTTCCTCCTCATGCCCGTCGAAGCGCAGACCGAATTCGACAGACGGGTCGACGAAGGTCTTGATTGCATCGAAGGGGATGACGAGCGGTTCCGGCTGGTTGCCGAAATTGAGCGTGACGCTGAACCGGTCGGGCATGACGGCAAGCGCGTCGAACCAGTCCTGCATGACGATCGTCATCTCTGTCGGGTAGCGGTCCTTCAGCCAGTCGGCCATGTCGACGCCCGGATGGGTCGTGTCGAAGGTGAAGAAGAAATGATGTGCCCCCGGGAGCCCGTTTTCAGCCGTATATTCAAGCACTTCACGCAGGAGTCCCTGCATGGCGCGTTGCATCAGCTGGCCGTAGTTGATCCCGTTGGTCATGGTGTCCTGAGTCCCGTTGCTCCCTCCGACCATAGACGATTCCCTTACGGATAAAAGAGGCGCAGATCACGCTTTTGAGGGGAATCAGCGAAGAAATTGAAAATGCAGGCTTCTGTTGCCAGGTGCCTGCGAACCCCGCCTGAAACTGCTAGGTCTCAGGACTTAGATTTCGGTATTTCGCACTGCTTACGCAGCGAGAGCAACCGGAGCACGATTGTCGTTTGCAACTATGCTTTTTACGCCGATAACGGTGGCCGTCCGCCGAGTGAAAGCAACATCTTTACACGTCCGTCGATCCTGTTTCGGCCCCATGATCCCCAAACGAAGGATGTTGGTGGAGCCGCCGGGTACCGCCCCCGGGTCCGATCCGCTTATTACATGCGCGTTTATCACCATAGTCCCCGGAGGAACGGATCAAATATAGGCCCGCGCGCGGCGGATTTGAAGGGGGAAGTTGGCAGCCTGCGCCGTTCTGCGGCCCGTCAGGAGGTCGGGCGCCCGATCTCGGCAAGGAGCTTGCGCTCGATGGCGCGCGGATAGTCGGCATAGTCGCGCGCGGTGATGACGAAGGCCCCGTCGCCGGTGATCACGTGGTTGTGGTAATAGGGGGTCAGGTTCGCCTCGATATCGGCAATGGCGAGCCCGTTGACGGTGATCCCCATGGCCGCCATCTGCGCCCGGACGGCGGCGGGCGGGGTGCCCTCGTTCGACGAGCCGTCGCCCGACACGTCGATCACCCGGCGGGTGCAGTCGGGCACGGCCTCGAAGGTCACGGCGGTGAAAAGGAGCGCATTTCCGATCGCGGTGGAAAAATGTTCCCACGCGCGCGGCGTGGCGCGGACGATGCGGGCCATCTCGGCCACGTCGCGCAGGCTCTTCATCCGCCGCCAGTCGATGGACAACTCCTGCCGCGAGGCGCCGGTCCATTGCACGAGGCTGAGCGCGGCCTGCGTGGCGACGAGCGCGTCCGCGATGGTGCTCTGTTCCAGCGCGTCGGCGAGCCCGTCCATCTGCAGCCGGTATTCCTCGGGCGAGATCGAGCCGGACACGTCGACAGTGAGCGCCAAGGCCACGTCACAGGCCGATGCGGGCAGGGCTGCCGCGGCCAGTGCAATCGTGGTCGCCAGCGGGCGGACGACAGGTGCAAGGCACCGCACGCCCACGGTCAGACCCCGGGGGTGCGCAATTCGCGCAGGATCTTGGCGCGGATCGCGCGGGGATAGTCGTCGAACCCCTCGGCGGTTTCCACGAAGGCGCCGGGGCCGGTGATGACCCGGTGACGGAAATATTCGCTCAACTCGAAGGACTCGTCCTCGATCGCGAGCGCATTGACCGTGAGGCCGGCTGCCGCGAGCCCGTCGCGCAGCCCCTCGGGTCCGGGGCCGGTGTTCGACTTGCCGTCGCCCGACACGTCGATGACCATCCGGTCGCAGCGGGGCGCGCTGGCAAACCCGTCCGCCACGCGGGCGAGGGCCGTGCCCATGGCCGTGCTCTCGTTGATCGCGGCGCGCGGCAGGGTGCGGGTGCGGTCGGCAAAGGCCTGCAGGGCGGCGGGGCTGTCGATCCCGGTCCAGGGAATGGCGCGCACCTGCGTGCCGCGCCCGCCCCAGTGCCAGAGGCTGAGTTGCGCCCGCAAGGCGGCGAGGTCGCGCGCGATGGCGGGGTCCTCGAGCGCGTCGGCAAGCCCGTTCATCTGGATCGCATATTCATACCCGTCGACCGACCCCGACACGTCGACGGCAAAGGCGAGGGCCAGCCCGCAGGCCGAAGCGCCGGCAGGTGCCAGCGCCAGAGCCGTTGCAGCGGCCAGCCCCGCGCCCCGCATCACCAGTGCCCGGTATTTTCCATGCTGGCCCAGGGTTCCTGCGGCGGCAGGTCGTCGCCGTTCTGGATCAGCTCGATGGAGATATTGTCCGGCGACCGCACGAAGGCCATGTGCCCGTCGCGCGGCGGACGGTTGATCGTCACGCCATTGTCCATCAGGTGCTGGCACATGGCGTAGATATCGTCGACCTTGTAGGCGAGGTGGCCGAAATGGCGGCTGTCGGACGGCAGGCCCTCGTCCCCGTCCCAGTTGTAGGTCAGCTCCACCGGACAGTCCGGCTGGCCCGGCGGCGCCATGAAGACGAGCGTGAAGCGGCCGCCCTCATTATCGTAACGGCGCGTTTCCTCCAGCCCGAGCAGCTTGTAGAAGGCCATCGAGGCGTCGAGATCCTTCACCCGGACCATCGTGTGGAGATATTTCAGCGGCATGGAAGCTCCTGCAGATTGTTGGTTTTCAAGGACGATAGCCAAAGCCGCGGAGGGGCGCCACCATCGCCGCTGGCGATCACGGCGATTTTCTTTCATATGGTGGTTCACGCCTGTGTGACCGCAATATATCGTGTGTGCGAGCGCGAGTCGCAGGCAACAGATGAAAGACGAGGTCCGCATGCCCATCACCGCCGAGCAGCAGGCACAGATCGACGAGGAACGGGCCCGCAGCCAGCCCACGCGGCGCGCGGTGGCGCCGGGGATGGAGGAACATCTCTACACGGCCTATCCGGTGCTCGATCACGGCTTCGTCCGGGTGATCGACTATATGGGCGACGATGCCGCGATCACCCAGGCCGCGCGGGTCAGCTACGGCAAGGGCACCAAGTCGGTCAGCAATGACGAGGGGCTGATCCGCTACCTGATGCGCCACTGGCATTCGACGCCCTTCGAGATGTGCGAGATCAAGCTGCATGTGAAACTGCCGGTCTTCGTGGCGCGCCAGTGGATTCGCCACCGGACCGCCAATGTGAACGAATATTCGGCCCGCTATTCGATCCTCGACCGGGAATTCTACATCCCCGCGCCCGAGCATCTGGCGGCGCAGTCGGTGGTCAACAACCAGGGGCGCGGGGAGCTGCTCGAAGGGGCGGAGGCCGCCCGCGTGCTCGACTATCTGAAAGCCGACAGCGCGCGCGCCTATGACCATTACGAGGAGATGATCTCCGACGAGGGGCAAGCGGGGCTGGCGCGCGAACTGGCGCGGATGAACCTGCCCGCCAACATCTACACGCAATGGTACTGGAAGGTGGACCTGCACAATCTCTTCCACTTCCTGCGCCTGCGCGCCGACGCCCATGCGCAATATGAGATCCGCGTCTATGCGGAGGAAATCTGCAAGCTCGTGGCCGACTGGGTGCCCTTCGCCTATACCGCTTTCGAGGATTACCGGCTGGGCGGCGCGACCCTGTCGGACCGCGCGCTCGACTGCGTCCGCCGGATGCTCGCGGGCGAAGAGGTCACGCAGGAAAGCTCGGGCATGAGCAAGGGCGAGTGGCGGGAGTTCCGCGCGACGCTCGACGGGCCGGCCGAAGCCTGACCCCGAAATGAAAACCGCCCGGACCATGGGTCCGGGCGGCATCGAATCCTATGGTCGGGGCGGCGGGTTGCCGGTCCCGTCCTTTGAAACCGCTCAGAGCAGTTTCAGGTCAGCGGCAGATGCGCGGCCGTCACGGCCTTCCTGCAGCTCGTACTCGACTTTCTGGTTGTCGGCGAGGCCGGTCAGACCTGCGCGCTCGACAGCCGAGATGTGCACAAACACGTCGTTGCCGCCGGATTCCGGTGCGATGAAGCCGAAGCCTTTGGTCGAGTTGAACCATTTTACGGTGCCAGTGGCCATATCCGTATCTCCTGATCTGTGTCGCCCGCAACATGCGGCGACCCGGTGGTTGGTCCTTTTGTCTAGGCCGCCAACTGTATCAGAAGTCGGTAGAGTAGAACTGTCTCACTGCGGCCTTCCATAGATGGGTCACATGGGATTGCAAGGAAAATCGCTCATGTGTCGCCCACCTCACGCAGCGGTGAGCCGATATCCTCCGACCGATTGCCCCCGTCTGGCAGCCTGTGTCTGCGGCCGGTCCGGCCGGGCGGAATTGCAGGACATATATAGCTCGCGCGCGCGAGCGCGACCGGCGCGCGCCGGATCGGGTCATGAAATGGGTGACGGGGGCGGGCCGGCGCGTCAGTCTGGGGGCCGTTGAATCACTTGAACCATGCGGAGCCTGCCATGAGCCTCACCCTCCATATCCTGAAGAACTGCGACAGCTGCCGTGCCGCGCGGCGCGACCTGACAGCGGCGGGGCAGACGGTGGAGCTTGTCGACATCATGGCAACGCCGCCGACGCGCGCGCAGCTCGACAGGTGGCTCGCCGCCCTCGGTCCCGACCGTCTGGTGAATCGCAAATCGGCCACCTGGCGGGGATTGGGCGACTCGGATCGGGACGGATGGGACGATCCCGCGCGGGCCGCGGCGCTCCTTCAGGCGCATCCCAAACTGATGAAGCGTCCGCTCATCGAGGCGGGCGATGCGGTCCATGTCGGATGGACGGCCGAAACCCGCGCGGCGCTCGGCCTTTGAGGGAAGGGGCAGGGCGCATCCGGGCGCCGGAATCTCCGCCCTTGACGCAGGGGCATGATCCGGGGCAATTTATGTGCCCCGGAACGGGCGGTTTCGGGTCGAAAATTTCGTTCTGAAAAAAGTGCGGATTTTTGAAAAAAAGCTGTTGCGGCCCCCAGAGGAGGGGCCTATACACCGCCCTCACCGGAGACGGGGAGCGGCACTGACCGCCACGGCGACGGCGGCCTGAAAGGGCCACGCTCTTTGAAATTTTGATACAGATGAAGAGATATGCGGGCGGTTTGGTTCGTTTCGACGACCGGACGTTTTGCATATCGGCTCTTTAGGGGTTTCGGCTCCGATGATGAGAGTGTCAGCTTCA
>NZ_WUWG01000006.1 GCF_009833495.1 Oceanomicrobium pacificus
ACGAAGCCGCATGTGAACGTTGGCACGATCGGTCACGTTGACCACGGGAAGACGACGCTGACGGCTGCGATCACGAAGCAGTTCGGCGACTTCAAGGCCTATGACGAGATCGACGGCGCACCGGAAGAGCGTGCCCGCGGGATCACCATCTCGACGGCCCACGTGGAGTATGAGACGCCGAACCGTCACTATGCCCACGTCGACTGCCCCGGCCACGCCGACTATGTGAAGAACATGATCACCGGCGCGGCGCAGATGGACGGCGCGATCCTGGTTGTGAACGCGGCTGACGGCCCGATGCCGCAGACCCGCGAGCACATCCTGCTGGCCCGTCAGGTCGGTGTGCCGGCGCTGGTCGTGTTCCTCAACAAGGTCGACCAGGTCGACGATGAGGAGCTTCTGGAACTGGTTGAAATGGAAGTGCGCGAACTGCTGTCTTCCTACGAGTTCCCGGGCGACGATATCCCGATCATCGCCGGTTCGGCTCTGGCCGCTCTGGAAGATCGCGACGAGGAAATCGGTGCGAAGAAGATCGCCGAGCTGATGGAAGCTGTGGACAGCTACATCCCGACGCCCGAGCGTCCGGTTGACCAGCCGTTCCTGATGCCGATCGAGGACGTGTTCTCGATCTCGGGCCGCGGCACGGTTGTGACCGGCCGTATCGAGCGTGGCGTTCTGAACGTTGGCGAGGAAATCGAGATCGTCGGTATCCGCGACACCAAGAAGACGACCTGCACGGGCGTCGAGATGTTCCGCAAGCTGCTCGACCGCGGTGAAGCGGGCGACAATGTGGGCGCCCTGCTGCGCGGCATCGACCGTGATGGCGTCGAGCGTGGCCAGGTTCTGTGTAAGCCGGGTTCGGTGAAGCCGCACACGAAGTTCGAGGCGGAAGCCTACATCCTGACCAAGGAAGAGGGTGGCCGTCACACGCCGTTCTTCGCGAACTACCGTCCGCAGTTCTACTTCCGGACCACGGATGTCACCGGCACCGTCCAGCTGCCCGAGGGCACCGAGATGGTGATGCCCGGCGACAACCTGAAGTTCAACGTCGAGCTGATCGCTCCGATCGCGATGGAAGAGAAGCTCCGCTTCGCCATCCGTGAAGGCGGCCGCACCGTCGGCGCCGGCGTCGTCTCCAAAATCATCGAGTAATCGGTGATGGGCTACCGCCGCCCCGGATCGGGGCGGGCGGTGCCAAAAGACAGGGAAAGGGCTCCGCGATCTGCGGGGCCCTTTTCCGTTTTCGGGATCCGTTTTTCGGTCCCTCTGATACGGGCCGGTGCCAAGGCGGCAATTCCGCGATCAACTGGTCTTGCATCCCCGCCCGAAAGGCCGTATCTGACAGCCCACGCACCGGCCTTAGGGGTTTAGCTCAGTTGGTAGAGCGACGGTCTCCAAAACCGTAGGTCGTGGGTTCGAGTCCCCCAACCCCTGCCAGTGCGAGAGATTTAGGAGCAGATGATGGCCAAGACCAACCCGCTGCAGTTCATCCAGCAAGTGCGGGCCGAGACCTCGAAGATCACCTGGCCGACTCAGCGCGAGACCGCGCTGACCTCGGTGATGGTCTTCATCATGGCGACGATCACGGCCACGTTTTTCTTCCTCGTCGACCTGACGATCCGGTTCGGCCTGGAAGTGATCCTGTCCTCCGCCTCTTGATCCCGGGCGGAAAAAGGCTTAGAGGGGCACGTCTACGCTGAACAGGGCGCACTTCGATTCGGTGGTGCGCTCGTTGCTATTTTGGGCTTCGGCGTTAACGGCTTGAAAGATAAACACTTTGCGGCGGAAGCCGGAAAACCTGAGGTAACAGGCACAATGGCGAAACGCTGGTATTCGGTCCACGTCCTCTCGAACTTCGAGAAAAAAGTAGCCGAATCGATCAAGGAAGCGGCGGCGCAGAACGGCCTGGAGGACGAGATCGAGGATGTTCTCGTTCCGACCGAGGAAGTGATCGAGGTCCGCAAGGGCAAGAAGGTGCAGGTCGAACGCCGCTTCATGCCGGGTTATATCCTGGTGAAGATGGACATGACCGACCGCGCCTACCATCTGGTGAACGGCACCAACCGCGTGACCGGGTTCCTCGGACCGCAGGGGCGGCCGACCCCGCTGCGCGACAGCGAGGTTGCGGTGCTGCTGAACCAGGTCGAGGAAGGCATGGAGAAGCCGCGTTCGCTCATCACTTTCGATGTGGGCGAGCAGGTCAATGTCACCGACGGCCCGTTCGAGGGGTTCTCGGGCATGGTCGAGGGCGTGGACGAGGAAAATGCCCGCCTGAAGGTGACCGTATCGATTTTTGGCCGGGCCACCCCGGTCGAACTGGAATTCACGCAGGTCTCCAAGCAGAGCTGACGTGACCTTATGTGGGAGGCGAGGCCGACGCGTCGGCCGGACCGGACCACACCAATGGAAGTCCGAGGGGCGCGCCCCGAGGACCGGAAACAAAGGAGGCCACCATGGCCAAGAAAGTTGCCGGGACCCTGAAGCTTCAGGTGCCCGCAGGCAAAGCGAACCCGTCCCCGCCGGTTGGTCCGGCGCTCGGTCAGCGCGGCATCAACATCATGGAATTCTGCAAGGCGTTCAACGCGCGCACGCAGGAGATGGAGCCCGGCGCACCCTGCCCGACGATCATCACCTACTACGTGGACAAATCGTTCACGATGGACATCAAGACCCCGCCGGCATCCTACCTGCTGAAGAAGGCTGCAAAGCTGAAATCGGCTGCGAACAAGCCGGGCCGTGAAACGGTCGGGTCGGTGTCGGTCAAGCAGGTCCGCGAGATCGCCGAGCTGAAAATGAAAGACCTCAACGCCAATGACGTTGACGGCGCGATGCAGATCATCCTGGGCTCCGCCCGGTCGATGGGCATCGAAGTGAAAGGGTAAGCGAGATGGCCAAACTTGGGAAACGTACCGCTGCCGCCCGCGACGCCTTTGAAGGCAAAGCGAACCTGACCGTCGAAGAGGCTGTCGCGCTCGTCAAGTCGAACGCGAACGCGAAATTCGACGAGACCGTCGAGATCGCGATGAACCTCGGCGTCGATCCGCGCCACGCAGACCAGATGGTCCGCGGTGTGGTCAGCCTGCCGAACGGCACCGGCAAGACCGTGCGCGTCGCCGTATTCGCCCGCGGCCCGAAAGCCGATGAGGCCAAGGAAGCCGGTGCGGATATCGTTGGCGCAGAAGATCTGATGGAAACCGTCCAGGGCGGCACCATCGAGTTCGACCGTTGCATCGCGACCCCGGACATGATGCCGATCGTCGGCCGTCTGGGCAAAGTGCTCGGCCCGCGCAACCTGATGCCGAACCCGAAGGTCGGCACGGTGACGATGGACGTGAAGGCCGCCGTCGAAGCCGCCAAGGGTGGCGAGGTCCAGTTCAAGGCCGAGAAAGCCGGCGTCGTGCACGCTGGCGTCGGCAAGGCATCCTTCGACGAAGCCAAGCTCGTCGAGAACGTGAAAGCCTTCGTCGGTGCGGTCAACAAAGCCAAGCCGTCGGGCGCCAAAGGTGCCTACGTGAAGAAAATCGCGCTCAGCTCCACCATGGGGCCGGGTGTCTCGGTCGACATCGCCAACGCGGTCGCCGAGTAAGAGATGCCCCCGGGTTTCGGCCCGGGGGTGAATGGGATCCGGTGCAGATGTGCCGGATCTTCCGTCCGAGATGGTGGGGGGCTGACGCCTTAATATCCTGCCTGAGACGGGGACCAAACAAGATCAGCCGGGGCAGTGCCTCGGGCGGTTTTGGCGGGACCCGTAAGGACCCGAGACGTCGGGGCAACCCGGCGAAATTGAGCCGGAGGGTGGAGCGATCCGCTCTCCATGATTTGGAGCGAAACTGTGGATAGAGCCGAAAAAGAAAGTGTGGTCGAGGAACTCGGCCAGATCTTTACGGACTCTGGTGTCGTCGTGGTTGCACACTACGCCGGCCTTACGGTTGCAGAAATGTCGGACTTCCGTACCCGCATGCGTGAAGCAGGTGGGTCGGTCCGCGTCGCCAAAAACAAGCTCGCCAAAATCGCCCTTGATGGCACGCCCAGCGAATCCATTGCTGGCCTGCTCGAGGGCATGACGGTTCTTGCCTATTCGGAAGACCCGGTGGTCGCGGCGAAAGTCGTGAACACCTATTCCAAGGAAAACGAGAAACTCGTGATCCTTGGGGGTGCCATGGGTGG
This sequence comes from Oceanomicrobium pacificus, assembly GCF_009833495.1. Taxonomy (GTDB): domain Bacteria; phylum Pseudomonadota; class Alphaproteobacteria; order Rhodobacterales; family Rhodobacteraceae; genus Oceanomicrobium; species Oceanomicrobium pacificus. The sequence goes on from NZ_WUWG01000006.1 coordinate 4,168, forward strand.
AACCGCTCTCGACCTGGCCGGGGTCAAATCCGTTGCCGCCATGCCGTCCCGCGAAGAGCTTATTGCTGACATCGTGGGTCTGCTGGGGGCACCGGCATCCAACCTGGCCGGTGCGATTGGCGCGCCCGCTTCCAACATCGCCGGCATTCTGTCGACGATCGAGGAAAAGGCGGCTTGAAGCTGACTGCAATCCAAAGGGCCGGTGCTGGTCGAAGACCGCACCTGCACTGGAACACACTGTAATATACGGAACTGAAAAATGGCTGATCTGAAAAAACTGGCAGAAGAGATCGTCGGTCTGACCCTTCTCGAAGCCGCTGAACTGAAAACCATCCTCAAAGACGAGTACGGCATCGAGCCGGCTGCCGGTGGCGCCGTCATGATGGCTGGCCCGGCTGGTGGCGACGCTGGCGCCGCTGCTGAGGAAAAAGACGAGTTCGACGTCATCCTGGTCGACGCTGGTGACAAGAAAATCAACGTCATCAAAGAAGTCCGCGCCATCACCGGCCTGGGCCTCAAGGAAGCCAAGGATCTCGTCGAAGCTGGCGGCAAAGCCGTCAAGGAAGCTGCGGCCAAAGCCGAAGCCGAAGAGATCAAGAAGAAGCTCGAAGAGGCTGGCGCCAAGGTCGAGCTCAAGTAATCCGCTCCGGCCTCTGGCCGGCGGACTTGAAAAACACTGGCTGGACCCGCATCTAAGCGGGTCCGGCACTTTTGCGTCTCTCAGGGTGCCCTTCGACAAGGACATCGTGAAAGGCGCGGTCTGGCCCGGGTGAGCGGTTTGGGACATCGTTCAAGAATTGGGCCCCCACCAGGCGGAGTTTCCGCAGCCGTTCCCGCCGGCTGCGTGAACGTCAAGCAAAGGTAAGGACGAGCATGGCTCAGACGCATTCCGGTCACAAACGTATTCGGAAATTTTACGGCAAGATTCGCGAAGTCGCGAAGATGCCGAACCTGATCGAGGTTCAGAAAAGCTCTTACGACCTGTTTCTGGAATCCGGCGACCAGGGCATGCCGATGGATGGCGAGGGCCTCCAGGGTGTGTTCCAGTCGGTTTTCCCGATCAAGGACTTCAATGAAACCTCGGTTCTCGAGTTCGTCAAATACGAACTGGAAGCCCCGAAATACGATGTCGAGGAATGCCAGCAGCGCGACATGACCTACAGTGCCCCGCTGAAGGTCACCCTGCGCCTGATCGTGTTCGAGGTCGACGAGGATACCGGCGCACGCTCGGTGAAGGACATCAAGGAACAGGATGTCTTCATGGGCGACATGCCGCTCATGACCGAGAACGGCACCTTCATCGTCAACGGCACCGAGCGCGTCATCGTCAGCCAGATGCACCGCAGCCCCGGCGTGTTCTTCGACCATGACAAGGGCAAGACCCATTCCTCGGGCAAGCTCCTGTTCGCGTCCCGCATCATTCCCTATCGCGGTTCCTGGCTCGATTTCGAGTTCGACGCGAAGGACATTGTCTTTGCCCGTATCGACCGCCGCCGCAAACTGCCGGTGACAACCCTGCTCTATGCGCTGGGTCTCGACCAGGAAGGCATCTGCGACGCCTATTACGATACGGTCGACTACAAGATGACTAAGAAGGGCTGGGTGACCAAGTTCTTCCCCGAGCGCGTGCGCGGCACCAAGCCCGCAATGGACATCGTCAACGCGAAAACCGGTGAAGTGATTGCCGAAGCCGGCAAGAAGGTGACCCCGCGCACCGTCAAGCAGCTGCTCGACAGCGGCAATGTGCCCGACATTCTGGTGCCTTTCGATGCCATCATCGGCCGTTTTGCCGCGAAGGACATCATCAACGAGGAAACCGGCGAGATCTGGGTTGAGGCCGGCGACGAGCTGACCTGGGAAACCGACAAGGACGGCAATGTCACCGGCGGGTCGCTCAATACCCTGATCGACAATGGCGTGAAGCTGGTTCCGACGCTCGACATCGACAATGTCAATGTAGGCCCCTACATCCGCAACACCATGGCGGTGGACAAGAACCTGAACCGCGACACCGCGCTTCTGGACATCTACCGTGTCATGCGTCCGGGCGAGCCGCCGACGGTGGAAGCCGCGTCGACCATGTTCGATTCGCTCTTCTTCGACGCCGACCGCTACGACCTGTCCGCCGTGGGCCGGGTGAAGATGAACATGCGTCTTGCGCTCGACGCGCCGGACACGATGCGCACCCTGCGCCGCGAGGATATCGTGGCCGTGGTCAAGGCGCTCGTCGGCCTGCGTGACGGCCGCGGCGAAATCGACGATATCGACCATCTCGGCAACCGCCGCGTGCGGTCGGTCGGCGAACTGATGGAAAACCAGTATCGCGTTGGCCTGCTGCGCATGGAACGCGCGATCAAGGAGCGCATGTCCTCGGTCGAGATCGACACGGTCATGCCGCAGGACCTGATCAACGCCAAACCGGCGGCTGCCGCGGTGCGCGAATTCTTCGGCTCCTCGCAGCTCAGCCAGTTCATGGACCAGACCAACCCGCTGTCGGAAGTGACCCACAAGCGGCGCCTCTCGGCGCTTGGGCCGGGCGGTCTGACGCGCGAACGTGCGGGCTTCGAGGTGCGCGACGTGCATCCGACCCATTATGGCCGCATGTGTCCGATCGAAACGCCCGAAGGTCCGAACATCGGTCTCATCAACTCGCTCGCCACCTTCGCGCGGGTGAACAAGTACGGCTTCATCGAGACGCCCTATCGCAAGGTGCATGACGGTGCGGTGACCGACGAAGTGGTCTATATGTCGGCGACTGAGGAAATGCGTCACACTGTGGCGCAGGCCAACGCGTCGCTCGACGAGAAGGGCAAGTTCACCAACGATCTCGTCTCGACCCGCAAGTCGGGCGAATACATGCTGAACCCGGCGGAAGCGGTCGACCTGATCGACGTGTCGCCGAAACAGCTTGTATCCGTTGCTGCGTCGCTCATTCCGTTCCTGGAAAACGATGACGCCAACCGCGCGCTGATGGGGTCGAACATGCAGCGGCAGGCCGTGCCGCTCGTGAAAGCCGAGGCGCCCTATGTCGGCACCGGCATCGAGGAAGTCGTGGCCCGCGATTCGGGCGCCGCGATCACCGCGCGCCGGGCCGGAATCATCGACCAGGTCGATGCGATGCGCGTCGTCGTGCGTGCGACCGAAGATCTGGAGCCGGGCGATCCGGGCGTGGACATCTACCGTCTGCGCAAGTTCCAGCGCTCGAACCAGAACACCTGCATCAACCAGCGCCCGCTGGTGAAGGTGGGTGACACGGTCCACAAGGGCGAGGTCATCGCGGACGGTCCCTCGACCGATCTGGGTGAACTGGCGCTCGGCAAGAACGTGCTCGTCGCCTTCATGCCGTGGAACGGCTACAACTACGAGGATTCCATCCTGATCTCCGAACGGATCGTGAAGGATGACGTCTTCACCTCGATCCATATCGAGGAGTTCGAAGTGGCCGCCCGCGACACCAAGCTCGGGCCCGAGGAAATCACCCGCGACATCCCCAATGTCGGCGAGGAAGCGCTGCGCAACCTCGACGAGGCCGGGATCGTCTATATCGGTGCCGAGGTCGGCCCGTCGGACATTCTGGTCGGCAAGATCACGCCCAAGGGCGAAAGCCCGATGACGCCGGAGGAGAAACTCCTGCGCGCCATCTTCGGTGAGAAAGCGTCCGACGTGCGTGACACGTCGCTGCGCCTGCCGCCGGGCGATTTCGGGACCGTTGTCGAGGTGCGCGTCTTCAACCGCCACGGCGTCGACAAGGACGAGCGTGCGCTGCAGATCGAGCGCGAGGAAATCGAACGTCTGGCCCGTGACCGGGACGACGAGATGGCGATCCTCGACCGCAACATCTATGCGCGTCTGAAATCGCTGATCCTCGGCAAGGTCGCGGTGAAAGGTCCGAAAGGCGTCAAGGCCAAGTCGGAGATCACCGAGGATCTGCTCGAGGCGCTGAGCCGCGGCCAGTGGTGGCAGCTCGCCCTCTCGGACGAGGCCGATGCCGCTCAGGTCGAGGCCCTGCACGCCCAGTATGACGTGCAGAAGAAGGCGCTCGATGCCCGCTTCGAAGACAAGGTGGAGAAGGTGCGCCGCGGCGACGACCTGCCGCCGGGCGTCATGAAGATGGTCAAGGTCTTCATCGCCGTGAAGCGCAAGCTGCAGCCGGGCGACAAGATGGCCGGCCGTCACGGCAACAAGGGTGTCATCTCCAAGGTGGTGCCCGAGGAAGACATGCCGTTCCTGGCGGACGGGACCCCGGTCGACGTGGTTCTCAACCCGCTCGGCGTGCCGTCGCGCATGAACGTGGGCCAGATTCTCGAAACCCATATGGGCTGGGCCGCCCGCAACCTGGGCCGGTCGATCGACGAGGCGCTGAAGGAATATCAGCGTTCCGGCGACATGACGCCCGTGCAGGATGCGATGAAGATCGCCTATGGCGACGAGCTCTATTCCGAGGTTCTCGAAGGCATGGATCAGGACGGGTTCCTGGAGGCGGCGTCCAACGTCACCGCCGGTGTCCCGATCGCGACCCCGGTCTTCGACGGCGCCAAGGAAGTGGACGTCAACGATGCGCTGGCGCGCGCCGGCCTCGACGAGTCCGGCCAGTCGGTGCTCTATGACGGCCGCACCGGCGACCAGTTCTCGCGTCCGGTGACCGTGGGTGTGAAATACATCCTGAAACTGCACCATCTCGTGGACGACAAGATCCACGCCCGTTCGACCGGCCCCTACAGCCTGGTCACCCAGCAGCCGCTGGGCGGGAAGGCGCAGTTCGGCGGCCAGCGTTTCGGGGAAATGGAAGTCTGGGCGCTCGAAGCCTACGGCGCGGCCTACACGCTGCAGGAAATGCTCACCGTCAAGTCGGACGACGTGGCGGGCCGGACCAAGGTCTACGAGAGCATCGTCAAGGGCGAGGACAATTTCGAGGCCGGTGTGCCCGAATCGTTCAACGTCCTCGTGAAAGAAATCCGCTCGCTCGGCCTGAATGTCGAGTTGCTGGATGCGGAGACGGAGTGAGGGCGCCCCGCGCCCTTACCCTTCCAACGGAGATTAGGATCATCACATGAACCAGGAAATCACGAACCCGTTCAATCCCGTCCAGCCGCTCAAGACCTTCGATGAGATCAGGATTTCCCTGGCCTCGCCGGAGCGGATCCTGAGCTGGTCGTTCGGTGAGATCAAGAAGCCCGAAACCATCAACTACCGCACGTTCAAGCCCGAGCGTGACGGCCTGTTCTGCGCGCGCATCTTCGGTCCGATCAAGGATTACGAATGTCTGTGCGGCAAGTACAAGCGGATGAAGTATCGCGGCGTCACCTGCGAGAAATGCGGCGTGGAAGTCACGCTGCAGAAGGTCCGCCGCGAGCGGATGGGCCATATCGAACTGGCCGCGCCCGTCGCGCATATCTGGTTCCTCAAGTCGCTGCCGAGCCGCATCGGCCTGATGCTGGACATGACGCTGCGCGATCTGGAGCGGATTCTCTATTTCGAACAGTATGTTGTGGTGGAGCCGGGTCTGACCGACCTGACCCATGGCCAGCTGCTGACCGAGGAAGAGTATCTCGACGCGCAGGACCAGTTCGGTGATGACGCATTCCGCGCCGGCATCGGGGCCGAGGCGATCCGCGAGATGCTCGCGGCGATCGACCTTGATGCCGAAGCCGAGCAGCTGCGGGCCGATCTGGCCGAAGCCACCGGCGAGCTGAAGCCCAAGAAGATCATCAAGCGGCTGAAGCTGGTCGAGAGCTTCCGCGAAAGCGGCAACCGTCCCGAGTGGATGGTTCTGACTGTCATTCCGGTGATCCCGCCGGAACTGCGTCCGCTCGTCCCGCTGGACGGCGGCCGGTTCGCGACCTCGGATCTCAACGATCTGTATCGCCGCGTCATCAACCGCAACAACCGCCTCAAGCGGCTGATCGAGCTGCGCGCGCCCGACATCATCATCCGCAACGAGAAGCGGATGCTGCAGGAATCGGTCGATGCACTGTTTGACAATGGCCGTCGCGGCCGCGTGATCACCGGCGCCAACAAGCGCCCGCTGAAATCGCTCAGCGACATGCTGAAAGGCAAGCAGGGCCGGTTCCGCCAGAACCTGCTCGGCAAGCGCGTCGACTTCTCCGGCCGTTCGGTCATCGTGACCGGCCCGGAACTGAAGCTGCACCAGTGCGGCCTGCCCAAGAAGATGGCGCTGGAGCTGTTCAAGCCGTTCATCTACTCGCGGCTGGAAGCCAAGGGTCTGTCCTCGACGGTCAAGCAGGCCAAGAAACTGGTGGAAAAAGAGCGTCCGGAAGTGTGGGACATCCTCGACGAGGTGATCCGCGAACATCCGGTCATGCTCAACCGTGCGCCGACGCTGCACCGTCTCGGCATTCAGGCGTTCGAGCCCGTGCTGATCGAAGGCAAGGCCATTCAGCTGCACCCGCTCGTCTGTTCGGCCTTCAACGCCGACTTCGACGGTGACCAGATGGCCGTTCACGTGCCGCTGTCGCTCGAAGCGCAGCTTGAGGCGCGTGTGCTGATGATGTCCACGAACAACGTGCTGTCGCCGGCCAACGGCAAGCCGATCATCGTGCCGTCGCAGGATATGATCCTCGGCCTCTATTATATCTCGCTCGCCCGCGACGGGATGAAGGGCGAAGGCATGGCCTTCAGCTCGATGGAGGAGGTGGATCACGCGCTGGTCGCCGGCCATGTGCATCTGCACGCCAAGGTCACGGCGCGGATCGAACAGATCGACGCCGAAGGCAACAGCTACTGGGAACGTGTGGAAACCACGCCGGGCCGCCTGCGCCTCGGTGCGCTTCTGCCCAAGAACCACAAGGCGCCGTTCGAGATCGTGAACCGTCTGCTGCGCAAGAAGGAAGTGGGCGAGGTCATCGACACCGTCTACCGCCATTGCGGCCAGAAGGAATCGGTCATTTTCTGCGACCAGATCATGACGCTCGGCTTCACCGAGGCGTTCAAGGCCGGGATCTCCTTCGGCAAGGACGACATGGTCATTCCGGAATCCAAATGGACGCTGGTCAACGAGACCCGCGAACAGGTCAAGGAATTCGAACAGCAGTATATGGACGGCCTCATCACCCAGGGTGAGAAATACAACAAGGTCGTCGATGCCTGGTCGAAATGTTCCGATGTCGTCGCGGATGCGATGATGGGCGAAATCTCGGCCATGCGCCGGGACGATGCCGGCGCGGAGCTGGAGCCGAACTCGGTCTACATGATGTCCCATTCCGGGGCCCGTGGGTCCCCGGCCCAGATGAAGCAGCTGGGCGGGATGCGCGGCCTGATGGCCAAGCCGAACGGCGAGATCATCGAGACGCCGATCATCTCGAACTTCAAGGAAGGCCTGACCGTGCTCGAGTATTTCAACTCGACCCACGGCGCCCGTAAGGGTCTGGCCGATACCGCCCTGAAGACCGCCAACTCGGGTTACCTGACCCGCCGTCTGGTCGACGTGGCGCAGGACTGCATCGTCAAGATCGACGATTGCGGCACCGACCGCTCGATCACCGCGCGCGCCGCGGTCAATGACGGGGAAATCGTCTCCTCGCTGTCCGAGCGTATTCTGGGCCGTGTCGCGGCCGAGGATGTGCTGAAGCCGGGCACCGACGAGGTGATCGTCAAGGAAGGCGAACTGATCGACGAACGTCTCGCCGATGCGGTCGAGGCCGCCGGTGTGCCGTCGATGCAGATGCGCTCGCCGCTCACCTGTGAGGCCGAGGACGGGATCTGTGCCCAGTGTTACGGGCGCGACCTTGCACGCGGCACCCGTGTAAACCCGGGCGAGGCTGTCGGCATCATCGCCGCGCAGTCGATCGGGGAACCGGGCACGCAGCTGACCATGCGGACCTTCCATATCGGCGGGATCGCGCAGGGTGGTTCGCAGTCCTTCCAGGAAAGCGCCGCTGCCGGTCGCATCGAGTTGCGCAACCCGAACGTGCTGGAAAATGCCGCGGGCGAGCAGATCGCGATGGGCCGGAACATGGAGATCGTGATCCTGGGCGAAGGCGATGTCGAGCTTGGCTCCTACAAGATCGGCTACGGATCCAAGGTCCACGTGAAAGACGGCGAGACCGTCGATCGCGGGGCGAAGCTCTTCGAGTGGGACCCGTACACGCTGCCGATCATCGCCGAGCAGGATGGTGTGGTGAAATTCGTCGATCTGACCGCGGGCGTCTCCGTCCGCGAAGAGACCGACGATGCGACCGGCATCAGCCAGAAGATCGTGTCGGACTGGCGGTCTGCGCCGAAAGGCAACGACCTGAAGCCCGAGATCATCGTGATGGACCCCGAGACCGGGGAACCGGTGCGGCTGGCCAACGGCAACCCGGAAGTGCACGCCATGTCGGTGGACGCGATTCTCTCGGTCGAGGATGGCCAGAAGATCAAGGCCGGCGACGTGCTTGCACGTATCCCGCGCGAAGGCGCCAAGACCAAGGACATCACCGGTGGTCTGCCGCGTGTGGCCGAACTGTTCGAGGCCCGTCGTCCGAAGGATCACGCGATCATCGCGGAGATCGACGGCTATGTCCGTTTCGGCAAGGACTACAAGAACAAGCGCCGCATCGCGATCGAACCGGCGGACGAGTCGCTGGAGGCCGTGGAATATATGGTGCCCAAGGGCAAGCATATCCCGGTTCAGGAAGGCGACTTCATCCAGAAGGGTGAGTACATCATGGACGGCAATCCCGCCCCCCATGACATCCTTCAGATCCTCGGTGTCGAGGCGCTGGCCGATTACCTGATCGACGAGGTTCAGGACGTCTATCGTCTGCAGGGCGTGAAGATCAACGACAAGCATATTGAAGTGATCGTGCGCCAGATGCTGCAGAAGTGGGAGGTCTCCGAATCCGGTGGCACCACGCTTCTGAAGGGCGAACAGGTGGACAAGTCCGAGTTCGACGAAGCCAACGAGAAGGCGATTGCCGCCGGCCGCGAACCGGCCAAGGGCGGTCCGATCCTGCTCGGCATCACCAAGGCGTCGCTGCAGACCCGGTCCTTCATCTCCGCCGCCTCCTTCCAGGAGACGACGCGGGTGCTGACCGAAGCCGCGACCCAGGGCAAGCGCGATCGCCTGATCGGGCTGAAGGAGAACGTCATCGTCGGCCGGCTCATCCCGGCCGGGACCGGTGGCGCGACCCACGACGTCAAGCGCGTCGCCCAGTCCCGCGATGCCAAGATCATCGAGCAGCGCCGCTCGGAAGCCGAGGCCGCCGTGGCCCTCGAAGCCGCCGATGTTCCGGCGGGTGAGGATGCAGCGCCTGCCGGCGAATGATCGTCGCCCTGATATGAACTCTGAAAACCCGGCCACCGCGCCGGGTTTTCTTTTGCCCGCACGCCCGATCTGCGGTCTGGACGCGACCGCCCGCCCGTGCGAAGGGGCGGAGACGGGCCCAGCCCGGGACCAGTGAAAAGGCAGGGCAGGGAGGCCGGCAATGGACAGCGACAATCTGCGCGGCGCGCTCTTCATGGCGATCTCGATGGCGGCCTTCACGCTGAACGATGCGATGATGAAGCTCGCAACCGCCGAGCTGCCGCTGTTCACCGCCATTTTTCTGCGCGGCATTCTGGCCTCGGTCCTGATCGCGGCGCTGGCCTGGTCACAGGGTGCGCTCACCTTCCGCTTCAGCCGCGGCGACCGGCCCTTCGTCGCGCTCCGCACTTTCGCGGAAGCCGCCACCACCGTCTGTTTTCTGACCGCGCTCATGCATATGCCGCTCGCCAATATTTCCGCGATCCTGCAATCGCTCCCGCTTGCCGTGACATTCGCGGCGGCGCTTTTTCTGGGCGAGAAGGTCGGCTGGCGGCGCTGGTCGGCCATCCTGATCGGGTTCGCCGGCGTGATGCTGATCGTCCGTCCGGGATCGGAGGGGTTCAACATCTATGCCGTGCTGGCGCTGGTGGCCGTCGCCTTCATCGTCCTGCGCGACATGGCGACCCGCAAATTGTCGCCCGATGTGCCGAGCCTGTCGGTCGCGCTTCTCGCCTCGCTCGCGGTCACGGCGCTGGGCGGCGTGATGTCGGTCGGCACGCCGCTGCCGGACCTGACGCTCTGGTCGGTCGGGCCATTGGTGCTGGCGGCACTGTTCCTGATTGCGGGCTATATCTTCATCATCCTTGCGATGCGGGTGGGGGATGTGGCCTTCGTCTCGCCCTTCCGCTACACCGCGCTGGTCTGGGCCATCGGGCTGGGGCTCCTGCTCTTCAACGAATGGCCCGATGCATGGACATGGGCCGGCAGTGCCATTGTGGTCGCAACGGGGATCTTCACCTTCTACCGCGAACAGTCGGCTGCGCGGCGCGCACGGTTCGGCGCCCGTCCTTCGGTTGCGTCCCGCTAGGTGAAGGACGATTCTGCTTGTGCCCGGAGCGCGACTCGGGCAACTAGCGTCCCCAAGGGTCCGGGGCCTGCGGAAGCGGGATTTCGGGCCAATATTTGTGGGATTTGGGCCATTTCCGGCCGGCAGGGGCTGCAATCGAAACGGTTGTTGACAATCTGCTGAGGGAAGCCTAGGTTCCGCGCGCTCGGGAAGGGGTAGCTCCCCATGCCCAGATAGCCACAAATTGGCGGTCACGACTCAGGGCCCGGCCCTCAGTCCTCTGGAATTTCGCCGCGCCGGACCCCAACGGGATCCGACCGCGGCTCATTTGGCGTTCTGCATTTTTGGTGCGGGGTGCTGTCGAGTTTGAAACTGGTTGAACGGGGTTGTCCGAATGCCAACGATCCAACAGCTGATCCGCAAGCCGCGGCAGCCGAAAGTAAAGCGCCAGAAGTCCATGCACCTGCAGGGTTGCCCGCAGAAGCGTGGCGTTTGCACGCGCGTCTACACCACCACACCGAAAAAGCCGAACTCGGCCATGCGTAAGGTTGCCAAGGTGCGCCTGACCAATGGCTTCGAGGTGATTTCCTATATCCCGGGCGAGTCGCACAACCTTCAGGAACACTCCGTTGTCCTGATCCGCGGCGGCCGTGTGAAAGACCTTCCGGGTGTCCGGTATCACATCCTGCGCGGTGTGCTGGATACCCAGGGTGTCAAAGATCGCCGTCAGCGTCGTTCGAAATACGGCGCCAAGCGTCCGAAGTAAGGAGAGACTGCAATGTCCCGTCGCCATCGCGCCGAAAAACGAGAAGTCCTGCCGGACGCCAAATACGGTGACCGCGTTCTCACCAAATTCATGAACAACCTGATGTATGACGGCAAGAAATCTGTTGCCGAATCCATCGTCTACGGTGCCCTGGACCGCGTTGAGTCGAAGCTCAAGCGCGAGCCGGTCGAAGCGTTCCACGAGGCGCTGGAAAACATCAAGCCGTCCGTGGAAGTCCGCTCCCGCCGCGTTGGTGGTGCGACCTACCAGGTGCCGGTTGAAGTGCGCCCCGAGCGTCGTGAAGCCCTGGCGATCCGCTGGCTGATCACCGCCTCCCGCGGCCGCAACGAAAACACCATGGAAGAGCGTCTTGCCGGCGAACTTCTGGATGCTGTCAACACGCGCGGCTCGGCCGTCAAGAAGCGTGAAGACACCCACAAGATGGCCGAAGCGAACCGCGCTTTCAGCCATTACCGCTGGTAACTTTCAGGACCTAGGACGAGAACAATGGCTCGCGATTATCCTCTCTCAAAATACCGGAACTTCGGGATCATGGCCCATATCGATGCGGGTAAGACCACCTGCACCGAGCGGATCCTTTACTACACCGGTAAGTCTCACAAGATCGGCGAAGTCCATGACGGCGCCGCCACCATGGACTGGATGGAGCAGGAGCAGGAGCGTGGTATCACCATCACCTCCGCCGCGACCACCACGTTCTGGGAGCGCACCGAGGACGGCCAGTCCGCGCAGACCGAAAAGCACCGGTTCAACATCATCGACACTCCCGGCCACGTTGACTTCACCATCGAAGTCGAGCGTTCGCTGGCCGTGCTCGACGGCGCTGTGTGCGTCCTCGACGCCAACGCCGGTGTCGAGCCGCAGACCGAGACCGTGTGGCGTCAGGCCGACCGGTACAAGGTTCCGCGCATCGTGTTCGTCAACAAGATGGATAAGATCGGCGCCGACTTCTACAACTGCGTCGCGATGATCAAGGACCGCACCGGCGCCAACGCCGTGCCGATCCAGATCCCGATCGGGGCCGAGAACGAGCTTGAAGGCATCGTCGACCTGGTGACCATGGAAGAGTGGACCTGGAAGGGCGAAGACCTTGGTGCGACCTGGACCCGTCAGGACGTCCGTGCGGACCTGAAGGACAAGGCCGAAGAGCTGCGCGCCGAGCTGATCGAAGCTGCCGTCGAGCAGGACGATGACGCGATGGAAGCCTATCTCGAAGGCAACGAGCCGGACGTGGAAACCCTGCGGAAACTGATCCGCAAGGGCACCCTGTCCATGGCCTTCGTGCCGGTTCTTGCGGGCTCCGCCTTCAAGAACAAGGGTGTGCAGCCGCTGCTCAACGCCGTCATCGACTATCTTCCGACGCCGCTCGACGTCGAAGCCTACATGGGCTTTGCCCCGGGCGACGAGACCGAGACCCGCGACATCGCGCGTTCGGCCGACGACAGCCAGCCCTTCTCGGGTCTGGCGTTCAAGATCATGAACGACCCGTTCGTGGGCTCGCTGACCTTCACCCGGATCTATTCCGGCGTGATCAAGAAGGGCGACTCGATCCTGAACTCCACCAAGGGCAAGAAAGAGCGCGTCGGTCGTATGATGATGATGCACTCGAACAACCGCGAGGAGATCGAGGAAGCATTTGCAGGCGACATCATCGCGCTGGCCGGTCTGAAAGACACGACCACCGGTGACACGCTGTGCGACGCACAGAGCCCGGTCGTGCTGGAGACGATGACCTTCCCCGATCCGGTGATCGAGATCGCCGTCGAGCCGAAGACGAAGAACGACCAGGAAAAAATGTCCGCCGGTCTGGCCCGTCTGGCCGCCGAGGATCCGTCCTTCCGCGTCGAGACCGACCTCGAGTCCGGTCAGACCATCATGAAGGGCATGGGCGAACTTCACCTCGACATTCTCGTCGATCGTCTGAAGCGCGAGTTCAAGGTCGAAGCCAACATCGGTGCGCCGCAGGTGGCTTACCGTGAAACCATCAGCCACGAAGCTGAAGTCGATTACACCCACAAGAAACAGTCGGGTGGTTCGGGTCAGTTCGCGCGGATCAAGATGGTCATCACTCCGACCGAGCCGGGCGAAGGCTATTCCTTCGAGAGCCGGATCGTCGGCGGCAACGTGCCCAAGGAATATATCCCGGGCGTCGAGAAGGGCATCCAGTCCGTCATGGACAGCGGCCCGCTCGCCGGCTTCCCCGTGATCGATTTCAAGGTTGCGCTGATCGACGGTGCCTACCATGACGTGGACTCCAGCGTGCTGGCGTTCGAGATCGCTGCCCGTGCCGGCATGCGCGAAGGCCTCAAGAAGGCCGGCGCCAAGCTGCTCGAGCCGATCATGAAGGTCGAGGTCGTGACGCCCGAGGAATATACCGGTGGCATCATCGGCGACCTCACCTCGCGTCGGGGCCAGGTTCAGGGTCAGGACACGCGCGGCAACGCGATCGCCATCACGGCCTTCGTGCCGCTGGCGAACATGTTCGGCTACATCAACACCCTGCGCTCCATGTCTTCGGGCCGCGCGCAGTTCACCATGCAGTTCGACCATTACGAGCCCGTACCGTCGAACATCTCTGAGGAAATCCAGGCCAAATACGCCTGATCTGACAACCGGTCAGGCGACTGACCAAGCATTTACGGAGGCCATTATGGCAAAGGAAAAGTTTGAGCGCACGAAGCCGCATGTGAACGTTGGCACGATCGGTCACGTTGACCACGGGAAGACGACGCTGACGGCTGCGATCACGAAGCAGTTCGGCGACTTCAAGGCCTATGACGAGATCGACGGCGCACCGGAAGAGCGTGCCCGCGGGATCACCATCTCGACGGCCCACGTGGAGTATGAGACGCCGAACCGTCACTATGCCCACGTCGACTGCCCCGGCCACGCCGACTATGTGAAGAACATGATCACCGGCGCGGCGCAGATGGACGGCGCGATCCTGGTTGTGAACGCGGCTGACGGCCCGATGCCGCAGACCCGCGAGCACATCCTGCTGGCCCGTCAGGTCGGTGTGCCGGCGCTGGTCGTGTTCCTCAACAAGGTCGACCAGGTCGACGATGAGGAGCTTCTGGAACTGGTTGAAATGGAAGTGCGCGAACTGCTGTCTTCCTACGAGTTCCCGGGCGACGATATCCCGATCATCGCCGGTTCGGCTCTGGCCGCTCTGGAAGATCGCGACGAGGAAATCGGTGCGAAGAAGATCGCCGAGCTGATGGAAGCTGTGGACAGCTACATCCCGACGCCCGAGCGTCCGGTTGACCAGCCGTTCCTGATGCCGATCGAGGACGTGTTCTCGATCTCGGGCCGCGGCACGGTTGTGACCGGCCGTATCGAGCGTGGCGTTCTGAACGTTGGCGAGGAAATCGAGATCGTCGGTATCCGCGACACCAAGAAGACGACCTGCACGGGCGTCGAGATGTTCCGCAAGCTGCTCGACCGCGGTGAAGCGGGCGACAATGTGGGCGCCCTGCTGCGCGGCATCGACCGTGATGGCGTCGAGCGTGGCCAGGTTCTGTGTAAGCCGGGTTCGGTGAAGCCGCACACGAAGTTCGAGGCGGAAGCCTACATCCTGACCAAGGAAGAGGGTGGCCGTCACACGCCGTTCTTCGCGAACTACCGTCCGCAGTTCTACTTCCGGACCACGGATGTCACCGGCACCGTCCAGCTGCCCGAGGGCACCGAGATGGTGATGCCCGGCGACAACCTGAAGTTCAACGTCGAGCTGATCGCTCCGATCGCGATGGAAGAGAAGCTCCGCTTCGCCATCCGTGAAGGCGGCCGCACCGTCGGCGCCGGCGTCGTCTCCAAAATCATCGAGTAATCGGTGATCTGAGTTTCCGCGGTCCCGGGCGCGATGCCCGGACCGCGGTTGACAGCAACCTGCAAGGCCATGAGGCGATACAATGCAGAGTCAAAACATTCGGATTCGGCTTAAGGCCTTCGATTACCGGGTTCTGGACGCCAGCACCCAGGAAATCGTGAACACGGCCAAGCGGACGGGCGCCAATGTGCGCGGCCCGATCCCGCTGCCGAACAAGATCGAGAAATTCACGGTTCTTCGTGGTCCCCACGTGGACAAGAAGTCCCGCGAGCAATTTGAAATCCGGACGCACAAGCGTCTGCTCGATATCGTCGACCCGACGCCCCAGACCGTGGACGCGCTGATGAAGCTCGACCTCGCCGCCGGTGTCGACGTCGAGATCAAACTCTGAGGAGCCTGAACGATGCGTTCCGGAGTAATCGCGAAAAAGCTGGGGATGACCCGGCTGTTCATGGAAGACGGTAAGCAGGTTCCTGTGACCGTCCTCCAGATGGAAAATGTCCAGGTCGTGGCTCAACGCACCGACGAGAAGGATGGCTATTCCGCCGTTCAGCTCGGCGCAGGCGCTGCCAAGGCCAAACGTGTGAGCAAAGCTATGCGCGGCCACTTCGCCGCCGCACAGGTCGAGCCCAAGCGCAAGCTGGCCGAATTCCGTGTCTCCTCCGACAATCTGATTGCGGTGGGCGAGGAAATCACGGCCGACCATTACCTCGAGGGTCAGTTCGTCGACATCGCCGGCACCTCGATCGGTAAAGGGTTCGCCGGTGCCATGAAGCGGCACAATTTCGGCGGTCTGCGCGCGTCGCACGGTGTGTCGATCTCGCACCGTTCGCACGGGTCCACTGGTCAGTGCCAGGATCCGGGCCGCGTGTTCAAGGGCAAGAAAATGGCCGGTCACATGGGCGCCGTGCGCGTGACCACGCAGAACCTGCAGGTCGTCAAGACCGACGCCGACCGTGGCCTGATCATGGTCAAAGGCGCCGTTCCTGGCTCCAAGGGTGGCTGGGTCACGATCAAGGATGCCGTGAAGAAGTCCGCCCCGTCCGACCTGCCGATGCCGGCCGCCCTGCGGTCCGCAGCCCAGGCCGATGCGGCAGCTGCTGAAGCCCCCGAAGGAGGCGCGGAAGAATGAAAGCTGATGTGATCAAGCTGGACAGCAAGAAGGCCGGGTCCATCGAACTGTCCGACGAGGTGTTCGGTCTGGAGCCGCGTGCAGACATTCTGCACCGCGTGGTCCGCTACCAGCTGGCCAAGCGCCAGCAGGGCACCCACAAGGTCAAGACGCGGTCCGAGACCAGCTACTCGACCAAGAAGATCTACCGCCAGAAGGGCACCGGTGGCGCACGCCACGGGGACCGGAATGCGCCGATCTTCCGCAAGGGTGGTATCTACAAGGGTCCGACCCCGCGCAGCCACGCGCATGACCTGCCCAAGAAGTTCCGGGCGCTCGGTCTGAAGCACGCCCTGTCCGCGAAAGCGACCGCAGGCGAGCTGATCGTGCTCGACGCAGCGGAACTGAAAGAGGGTAAGACCAAGGAACTGGCCACGGCGCTGAAAGCGCTCGGCTGGACCAAGGCTCTGGTCATCGACGGTGCGGAAGTGAACGAAGCGTTCGCCCGCGCTGCCCGCAACATCGACGGTATCGACGTGCTGCCCAGCATCGGTGCGAATGTCTATGACATCCTGCGCCGCGACCAGCTGGTCATCACCAAGGCCGGCGTCGAAGCACTGGAGGCTCGCCTGAAATGAGCACCAAAGCCGAACTCTATGACGTGATCCGCAAGCCGATCATCACCGAGAAAGCCACGATGGCGTCCGAAAATGGCGCCGTGGTCTTCGAAGTGGCGATCGACGCCAACAAGCCGCAGATCAAGGAAGCTGTCGAAAGCCTCTTCAACGTCAAGGTGAAAGCGGTCAACACCACCGTCACCAAAGGCAAGACCAAGCGGTTCCGGGGCATCCTCGGCAAGCGCAAGGACGTGAAGAAAGCCTATGTCACGCTCGAAGAAGGCAACACGATCGACGTGACCACCGGTCTCTGATCGCTGCCTTCGTCTTATGCTTTTGAACGCCTCCCGGGTTCCGGCCCGGGGGGCTTTCTTTTGCCTGTCTCTTTGGATTTCCCCTCGGGAGCAAAAGGTGCAGGCGGCAGCGGTGCGGCCGTTTCCTTCCTTTGACACGTGCTCGCCAGTCACCGTCCTGTCGGTGAACAAGGGCGAAAGTGTACACACCCTCCGAGTGGTCCTGGTCTCGGAAACCAGCGGACAGCAAGCAGCTGGAAACTGCCGGACATCGAGTAGACCAGCCGGTAACGAAAAGCAGACGCCTGCACAGCCCTGCGCGATGGTCTGAAAACTGCAACATTTCTAGCAGCCAGTTGATCACCGAATCCCTCGGCTTTTCGGGGGGGCGGGAATATGGTCGTCCTGATGATTTGATAGAGACCTTTGTTCCAAACGGAGATTGTCGCAATGAACCTTTCCCGCAGAGCGATTTTCCCTCTCATGGCCGGAACCGCGGCCCTGTTGGGGCTGGGCAATCAGGCCCGCGCCCAGGCTGTCCGTGCCGCCTCGCCGTTGATGAATCGCGACTTTGAGCCTCTTGGCGGCCAACCCGCGCCCGGTGCGCGATCGTCGATCGAGGATTTCGACTATCAGGTGAAGTACCAACGGGCTTTCGAGGCCGCCCTCTGGGCGATGCCCGCGCTGGCCATCTATCGGTTCCGAGCCGCGGCGCTGGAAGATCTGGGCCTGAAAGACAATGATATCATTGCCTATTCCGGTGTCGCGACAGCAAAACTGGAAGCCACGACGGCCAATGCGTCAACACCCTATATCACAGCCTTCACCGACCTGCAGGCGGGACCGACCGTTCTTGACGTGCCGCCGGCAGGGGAGGATGGTAGCCTCTACGGGCAAGTGGTTGATGCATGGCAATACACGATTGCCGATGTCGGCCCTTCCGGCCTCGATGAAGGCAAGGGTGCCAAATATCTCTTCACGCCACCGGGCTACGAGGGTGATGTACCGGAGGGCTATCTGCATGTTCCCTCTCCGAGTTACCGCGTGGCCTTCGCTTTCCGCTCGGTTCGCGGCGAGGGCATGACCGAGGAGGATGCCTATGCCTATGCTAAGCGCCTGCGCATGTATGCGCTCTCTGACGCCGGAGCCCCGCCGGATCAGGTTTTTTTCGACCCGATCGATACGCGCTACCCGACAATGCCGCTCTGGGGGCTCGCCCATTTCGAGAATCTGCACGCGGTCGTATCGGTGGAGCCGATCAAGTCGGAGGACAAAATAGCGATGGGCATGCTGGCAACGCTCGGCATCCGCCATGGCGAACCGTTCGACCCCGATCCGGTGGCGAAGGCTGCAATGACCCAAGCCAGCTATGATGTCTGGTTCTATATGCAGCATTGGTACGACAATTTCCCGAAGGACCAACTCTTCTGGGAAGACCGACATTATGCATCGCTCCTTCAGGCCGACGAGAACAATCTCTTCACGTGGACATACGGGGACCGGATAGACACCATCGAGCGGGCAGCGGAGTATTTCTGGTGCACTTATATGCCACGCGAGTTGAGCGACAATCCGGCCACCCAATATCTGATGGCAATGGCTGATGCGGACGGTGCGTTGCTGGAAGCCGGGGCGACCTATCGGCTCGACGTGCCCGGGGACATGCCGGTGGAGCAATTCTGGGCGCTCACGGTCTATGACCGCGCGACCATGGGCTTTATCTACACGGCCGAGGATCGCACGACGCTTTCCTCCTACGATCTGGATGGAATGGAGAAAAACACCGATGGCGGGGTGACGATCTGGATCGGCCCGCAAGCGCCCAAGGGGCTGGAGAGCAACTGGATCCCCACAGCGGGCAAGCGCCCGCTGCCCGCCATGCGGCTCTACGGACCGACGCAGGCGCTGAACGACCGCAGTTTCAAGCTGGCCGACTGGGTGCGCGTCAGCTAGCATTCCAGGCGCATATGCCGCGTCTGGGAACCGGTACGGCACCTGCGTCACAAGGCTTTTGGCGCTTCTGCCCTTGCGACTCTGCCGCGCCTCTGATACATCGCCGCCATTCCGCAGCCTCGGATTCGTCCGGGGCTGTCGTTTTTGCCGTTTTCGGCAACCTGTCGGGGGCGGCGGATTTCATCCGCGTCTCGGCATTTCCGGGCACCTTCGGGGGCCTAAACCGCGGGCTTCGGCTCGCATAGCTAACGGAAGACAGAAAGACATGGCGTTAAAAACGTACAAACCCACGACGCCGGGCCAGCGCGGGCTGGTTCTGATCGACCGTTCGGAGCTGTGGAAAGGACGTCCCGTCAAATCCCTCACCGAGGGTCTGACGAAGAATGGCGGCCGCAACAACACCGGACGGATCACCATGCGTCGCAAGGGCGGCGGGGCCAAGCGCCTCTACCGCATCGTCGACTTCAAGCGTCGCAAGTTCGACGTGCCGGCCACCGTGGAACGGATCGAATACGACCCCAACCGCACGGCGTTCATTGCCCTGGTCAAGTATCAGGACGGCGAGCAGGCCTACATTCTGGCACCGCAGCGTCTGGCCGTGGGTGACGAAATCGTCGCCGGCACCAAGGTTGACGTGAAGCCGGGCAACGCGATGCCCTTCTCGGGCATGCCGATCGGTACGATCATTCACAATATCGAACTGAAGCCGGGCAAGGGCGGCCAGCTGGCCCGTTCCGCCGGCACCTATGCCCAGTTCGTCGGCCGCGATGGCGGCTATGCACAGATCCGCCTCTCCTCCGGCGAGCTGCGTCTCGTCCGTCAGGAATGCATGGCGACCATCGGTGCCGTGTCCAACCCGGACCACTCGAACCAGAACCTCGGTAAAGCCGGCCGCAACCGCCACCTTGGCAAGCGCCCGTCCGTCCGTGGTGTCGTGATGAACCCGATCGACCACCCGCACGGTGGTGGTGAGGGCCGGACCTCCGGTGGCCGTCATCCGGTCACGCCGTGGGGCAAGCCGACCAAGGGTGCGCGCACGCGTTCGAACAAGGCGACGGATAAATACATCCTGCGCTCCCGCCATGCGAAGAAGAAAGGCCGTTAAGAATGGCACGTTCAGTCTGGAAAGGGCCTTTTGTTGATTCCTACGTTCTCAAGAAAGCTGAGAAAGCCAAGGAATCGGGCCGCAATGAAGTCATCAAGATCTGGTCCCGTCGCTCGACGATCCTGCCCCAGTTCGTGGGCCTGACGTTCGGCGTCTACAACGGCAAGAAACACATCCCTGTTTCCGTGTCCGAGGACATGATCGGTCAGAAATTCGGCGAGTACAGCCCGACCCGTACCTATTACGGGCATGCTGCCGACAAGAAAGCGAAACGGAAGTAAGCCATGGGACAGCAGAAAAATCCCCGTCGCGTGGCGGAAAACGAAGCAATGGCCGTGTCGCGCATGCTGCGCACCAGCCCGCAGAAGCTGAACCTCGTTGCGCAGATGATCCGCAACAAGCCGGTCGACAAGGCTCTGTCGGACCTGACCTTCTCCAAGAAGCGCATCGCGCAGGACGTGAAGAAGACCCTTCAGTCCGCGATCGCCAATGCCGAGAACAACCATGGTCTGGACGTTGACGAGCTGGTCGTGGTGGAAGCCTGGGTCGGCAAGAACCTGGTCATGAAACGCGGTCGTCCGCGGGCCCGTGGCCGGTTCGGCAAGATCCTGAAGCCGTTCAGCCAGATCACCATCAAGGTCCGCCAGGTAGAGGAGCAGGCATAATGGGACAGAAGATCAACCCGATCGGCCTGCGCCTTCAGGTCAACCGCACCTGGGACAGCCGCTGGTACGCTGACAAGGAAGAGTATGGCGATCTGCTTCACGAGGATCTCAAGATCCGCGACTATGTGAAGAAGAACTGTGCTCAGGCCGGTATCTCCCGCGTCGTGATCGAACGCCCGCACAAAAAGTGCCGTGTGACCATTCACGCTGCACGTCCGGGTGTCATCATCGGCAAGAAGGGCGCCGACATCGAGGCTCTGCGCAAGAAACTGTCCGAACTGACGGACAGCGAACTGCACCTCAACATCGTCGAAGTCCGCAAACCCGACATCGATGCCGCACTGGTGGCCGAGAATATCGCCCAGCAGCTCGAGCGTCGTGTCTCCTTCCGTCGTGCGATGAAGCGCGCCGTCCAGAACGCCATGCGCATGGGGGCCCTCGGGGTTCGCGTGAACTGCGCCGGCCGTCTTGGCGGGGCCGAGATCGCCCGGACCGAATGGTATCGTGAAGGCCGTGTGCCGCTGCACACGCTCCGCGCCGATATTGATTATGCGCACAAGGAAGCCATGACCGCCTACGGCATCATCGGCATCAAAGTGTGGATCTTCAAAGGCGAGATCATGGAACACGATCCCCAGGCACGGGACCGTCGCCAGTCGGAAATGCAGGAAGGTGGGCCGCGTCCTCAGCGTCGCTGAGGACCGCGCCTTCTGAAGGAGAACAGAGATGCTTTCACCGAAGCGCACCAAGTACCGCAAGATGCACAAGGGCCGCATTCGCGGCGAGGCCAAAGGCGGTTCCGATATCAACTTTGGGCATTATGCCCTGAAAGCGACCGAGCCCGAGCGGATCACGGCGCGTCAGATCGAGGCAGCCCGCCGCGCGATGACCCGTCACATGAAACGTCAGGGTCGTGTGTGGATCCGGATTTTCCCGGACACGCCGGTCACCTCGAAGCCGACCGAAGTCCGTATGGGTAAGGGTAAAGGCTCCGTCGACTACTGGGCCGCCAAGGTCAAGCCCGGCCGGATCATGTTTGAGATTGACGGCGTGGGCGAAGATGTGGCAAAGGAAGCGCTCCGCTTGGCAGCCATGAAGCTGCCCGTGAAGTGCCGTTTCGTCACACGCGAGGATTGGTAAGGATCGTCCCCCGGACATGTCTGGGGGATACGTCCTTATTTTTTGGTTGGAAAAGCGCCCGGACACGTCCGGGTAGCTTCTAATGAAAGGATGCGAGCGATGAACGCCGCCGAACTGCGTGATAAAACGCCCGACCAGCTGCGCGAGCAGCTTGAGTCGCTGAAAAAGGAGGCCTTCAACCTCCGCTTCCAGGGGGCCACGGGCCAGCTGGAGAACACTGCGCGTGTGAAGACCGTCCGTCGTGACGTGGCTCGCGTGCAGACGATCCTGAACGAAAAAGCCGCCCAGGCGGCTGAATAATCGGAGTGTAGACGAGATGCCGAAGCGTATCCTGCAGGGCACCGTGACCAGCGCCGCCAACGAACAGACCGTTACCGTGTCTGTCGAGCGTCGTTTCACGCACCCGGTTCTGAAGAAAACCATTCGTAAGTCCAAGAAGTACCGGGCTCACGATGCCGAGAACGCTTTCAAGGTTGGTGACACCGTCCGTATCCAGGAATGTGCACCAATTTCGAAAACGAAACGCTGGGAAGTGATCGCCGAGTAATCGGCCACCAACAGTCTAGTCGAAACCGTGGGGTCGGAACTGCACCGCATCCCCACAGGTCGGGAGAAATACCATGATCCAGATGCAGACCAATCTGGATGTAGCTGACAACTCCGGCGCCCGCCGGGTTCAGTGCATCAAGGTTCTGGGCGGCGCGAAGCGCAAATACGCTTCCGTGGGTGACATCATTGTCGTGTCCGTGAAGGAAGCCATTCCGCGCGGCCGCGTCAAGAAAGGCGACGTCCGCAAGGCCGTTGTCGTCCGTACCGCCAAAGAAGTCCGTCGTGAAGATGGCACCGCGATCCGTTTCGATCGCAACGCAGCCGTTATCCTGAACAATGCCGGCGAGCCGGTCGGTACCCGTATCTTCGGGCCGGTTGTTCGTGAGCTGCGCGCCAAGAACTTCATGAAAATCATCTCGCTTGCTCCGGAGGTGCTGTAATGGCTGCCAAACTCCGCAAGGGCGACAAGGTCGTCGTGCTGGCCGGCAAGGACAAGGGCAAGGAAGGCGAGATCATCGCCGTGATGCCCAAGGCCGGCAAAGCCAAGGTTTCGGGCATCAACATGGTTGTCCGCCACACCAAGCAGAGCCAGTCCAGCCAGGGCGGCCGTCTGCCGCAGGAAGCTGCGATCGACCTGTCCAACATCGCGCTGGTTGACCCCAAAGAGGGCGGCCCGACCCGCGTCGGCTTCAAGATCGAAGGCGACAAGAAGGTCCGTTACGCCAAGAAATCGGGGGAAGTGATCAATGGCTGATTATACGCCTCGTCTGCGCGCTCAGTACAATTCTGAGATCCGCGGCAAGATGAAATCCGACTTCTCGTACAAGAACGAGATGCAGATTCCGAAGCTCGAGAAGATCGTGCTGAACATGGGCGTCGGCGAAGCCGTTGCCGACAGCAAGAAGATCAAGGCCGCCCATGACGACCTGATGGCCATTTCCGGTCAGAAGCCCGTCATCACGAAAGCCAAGAAGTCGATCGCCGGCTTCAAGGTCCGTGAAGGCATGCCGCTCGGCGTCAAGGTGACCCTGCGGGGCGACCGGATGTACGAGTTTCTCGATCGTCTGGTGACCATCGCCATGCCGCGCGTCCGCGATTTCCGCGGCGTCAGCGCCAAGAGCTTCGACGGTCGTGGCAACTACGCCATGGGCCTGAAAGAGCACATCGTCTTCCCCGAGATCGAGTACGACAAGATCGACCAGGTCTGGGGCATGGACATCGTCATCTGCACCACCGCGAAAACCGACGCGGAAGCAAAGGCACTGTTGGCCGAGTTCAACATGCCTTTCCAGAAGTGATCGCGGAAGGAGAGAAGATATGGCTAAAGTTGCTATGATCGAGCGCGAGAAGAAGCGTCAGCGCCTGGTGGAGAAATATGCCGCCAAGCGTGCTGAGCTCAAAGAGATCGCGCGGAACGAAGACCTTCCGATGGAAGAGCGGTTCAAGGCACGCCTGAAGCTTGCCAAACTGCCGCGCAATTCCTCGGCCACCCGCCTGCACAACCGGTGCCAGGTGTCCGGTCGTCCGAAGGCCTATTACCGTAAACTGAAAATGTCCCGTATCGCGCTGCGCGATCTGGCCTCCCGTGGCGAGATCCCCGGCATGGTCAAGTCGAGCTGGTAAGGGAGGGAACCGAAAATGTCTTTGAACGATCCTCTCGGCGATATGCTGACCCGCATCCGCAACGCTCAGATGCGTGGCAAAACTTCCGTCAAGACGCCGGCATCCAAGCTGCGCGGCTGGGTTCTGGACGTGCTCCAGAACGAAGGCTACATCCGCGGCTACGAAGCCGGGTTCGATGCCGACGGCAAGCCCGAACTGACCATCGAGTTGAAATACTATGATGGCGTTCCGGTGATCCGTGAGCTGCAGCGCGTGTCCACCCCGGGCCGCCGCGTCTACTCCGGCGTCAAGGATATCCCGCAGGTCCGCCAGGGTCTGGGTATCTCGATCGTCTCCACGCCCAAGGGCGTCATGTCCGATGCACAGGCACGTACCGACAATGTCGGCGGCGAAGTCCTGTGCACGGTGTTCTAAGGAGGTCTGAATGTCTCGTATTGGTAAAAAACCGGTCGAGCTTCCCGGCGGCGTTTCGGCGACCGTCTCGGGCCAGACCGTTGAAGTGAAGGGCCCGAAGGGCACTCGCAGCTTCACCGCCACCGATGACGTGACCCTCAAGGTTGAGGACAACGCCATCACCATCACGCCGCGCGGCACGTCCAAACGGGCGCGCCAGCAGTGGGGGATGTCCCGCACGCAGGTCGCCAATCTGGTGACCGGTGTGACCGAGGGCTTCAAGAAGGAAATGGAAATCAACGGTGTTGGTTACCGTGCCGCAGTTCAGGGCAAGGTCCTGAAACTGTCGCTCGGCTACTCCCACGACGTGGATTTCGAGATCCCCGAAGGTGTCCAGGTGACCGCGCCCAAGCCGACCGAACTGGTCGTTGAGGGTATCGACCAGCAGTTGGTCGGTCAGGTTGCCGCGAACATCCGCGAGTGGCGCAAACCCGAACCTTACAAAGGTAAAGGCATCAAATACAAAGATGAATTTATCTTCCGTAAGGAAGGCAAGAAGAAATAAGGAACGCGAACATGGCGAACAACAAACGAGCTTTGTTCCAAAAGCGCCGCCTGCGCGTCCGGAACAAATTGCGGAAGCTGGCCAACGGCAAGCCCCGCCTGAGCGTTCACCGCTCGTCCAAGAACATTTCGGTCCAGCTGATCGACGATGTTCAGGGCGTGACCCTCGCGTCGGCCTCCACGCTGGAGAAAGACCTGGGTCTGGTGGGCAAGAACAACGTCGAGGCTGCCGCGAAAATCGGCACCGCGATCGCCGAACGGGCCAAGGCCAAGGGCGTGGAAGACGTGTATTTCGATCGCGGTGGCTTCCTGTTCCACGGGAAAGTCAAGGCGCTCGCCGATGCTGCCCGTGAGGGCGGCCTGAAATTCTGAGGAGACGATAATGGCTCGAGAAAACAATCGCCGGGATCGTCGCGACCGCGAGGAAACCCCGGAATTCCAGGATCGCCTTGTCGCGATCAACCGTGTGTCCAAGACCGTGAAGGGCGGGAAGCGCTTCGGGTTTGCTGCACTGGTCGTCGTTGGCGACCAGAAGGGTCGCGTGGGCTTCGGCAAGGGCAAGGCCCGCGAAGTTCCCGAGGCGATCCGCAAGGCCACGGAACAGGCCAAGCGCCAGATGATCCGCGTTCCGCTGCGCGACGGTCGGACGCTGCACCACGACATGGAAGGTCGCCACGGCGCCGGCAAGGTCGTGATGCGCACCGCCTCGGCCGGTACCGGGATCATCGCCGGTGGTCCGATGCGTGCCGTCTTCGAGATGCTGGGGATCCAGGACGTGGTTGCGAAGTCGATCGGCTCGCAGAACCCGTACAACATGATCCGCGCCACCATCGACGGGCTGACCAAAGAGTCGAGCCCCCGCATGGTTGCCCAGCGTCGCGGCAAGAAGGTCGCCGACATTCTGCCCGGTAAGCAGGATGCAGCTCCGGCCGCCGAAGCCGAAACCGTGGAGGCCTGAGACCCATGGCGAAAACCATCGTTGTGAAGCAGATCGGCTCGCCGATCCGCCGCCCTCAGGACCAGCGTGCCACGCTCGTCGGTCTGGGCCTGAACAAGATGCACAAGACGCGCGAGCTGGAAGATACGCCGGCAGTGCGCGGCATGATCAACAAGATCCCGCATCTGGTCGAAATCGTCGAAGAGCGCGGCTGAGCGCTCCGAGACCTGCCAAAAGAGCGCGCGGAACAGAATGGATCTGGTCCGCGCGGTCCTCACATCAACGCCGTGGTCATGGGATGCTGACGCTTTGGCCCATGTATCCGGCAAGAAGGAGTAAGCGTCATGAAACTGCACGAACTGCGTGACAATCCGGGTGCAACCCACACCAAGAAACGCGTTGGCCGCGGTCCCGGCTCCGGCAAGGGCAAGATGGGCGGCCGCGGGATCAAGGGTCAGAAGTCCCGGTCCGGCGTCGCGATCAACGGCTACGAAGGCGGCCAGATGCCGCTCTACCAGCGCCTGCCGAAGCGTGGCTTCAACGTCCCGAACCCGAAGAAATATGCCGTCATCAACCTCGGCATCCTTCAGAAGTTCGTCGACGCCAAGAAGATCGATGCCAAGAAGGCCGTGACCGAAGACGTGCTGCTCGAAGCCGGCATCATCCGTCGCAAGCTCGACGGTGTGCGCGTTCTCGCCAAGGGCGACCTGAAAGCCAAGCTCGACCTGACCGTGACCGGCGCCTCCAAGGCGGCTGTCGCAGCGGTTGAAGCGGCTGGCGGCAAGCTGACCGTGACCGGTCCGGCGAAAGAAGACGCAGCGGCCGAATAAGACTTGTGGGGGCGCCTCCGGCGCCCTACTTCCTACTTAGAGTTTTCTCGCGCCGCTGGACCCGACCCCGGGTCGGCGGCGCAGTCGTGGAGGGCCTTACATGGCATCGGCAGCCGAACAGATGGCGGCGAACCTCAACTGGGGATCGTTTGGCAAAGCCAAGGAACTGCAGCAGCGCATTCTTTTCGCGCTCGGACTGCTGATCGTTTACCGGATCGGCACCTATATCCCGGTTCCGGGCATCGACGCGGCGCAGCTGCGCGAGTTCTTCGAACAGGCCAATGCCGGTATCGGCGGAATGCTCAACATGTTCACCGGTGGTGCGGTCGGCCGGATGGCCATCTTCGCACTCGGGATCATGCCCTATATCTCGGCCTCGATCATCGTCCAGCTGCTGGCGGCCATGGTGCCGCAGCTCGAGCAGCTGAAAAAGGAAGGTGAGCAGGGCCGCAAGAAGATCAACCAGTATACGCGCTACGGCACCGTGGTGCTGGCGACCTTCCAGGCCTATGCGATCGCCGCCGGTCTGGAGAGCCAGGGCCTGGCCGCCGATCCGGGCTGGTATTTCCGTGCTTCCTGCGTGATCACGTTGGTCGGCGGCACCATGTTCCTGATGTGGCTGGGTGAGCAGATCACCGCGCGCGGCATCGGCAACGGCATCTCGCTCATCATCTTCGTGGGCATCGTGGCCGAACTTCCCGCGAGCCTTGCCCAGTTCTTCAGCCAGGGCCGGTCGGGCGCGCTGAGCCCCGCCATCATCATCGGTGTGATGGTCATGGTCGTGGCCGTGGTCGCCTTCGTGGTCTTCATGGAACGCGCGCTGCGCAAGATCCACATCCAGTATCCGCGCCGTCAGGTCGGGATGAAAATGTATGGCGGTGAAAGCTCGCACCTTCCGGTGAAGCTGAACCCGGCCGGCGTGATCCCGGCGATCTTCGCCTCCTCGATCCTGCTGCTGCCGACGACCGTCAGCACATTTGCGGGCACCGACGGATCGGGCGTCTTCAACACGATCGCCGCCTATATGGGCCGTGGCCAGCCGCTCTTCCTGATCTTCTTCGCCTCGATGATTGTCTTCTTCACCTATTTCTACACGGCCAACGTGGCCTTCAAGTCGGAAGATGTGGCGGACAATCTGAAGAAGCAGGGCGGTTTCGTGCCCGGCATCCGGCCCGGCGCGCGCACTGCGGACTATCTCGACTATGTGGTGACGCGGCTGCTGGTGCTCGGCTCCGGTTACCTTGCGGCGGTTTGTCTCCTGCCCGAGATTCTTATTTCGCAGTTCGCCATTCCCTTCTACTTTGGCGGCACCTCGCTGCTGATCGTCGTGTCCGTGACCATGGACACGATCACTCAGGTCCAGTCTCACATGCTGGCACACCAGTATGAGAGCCTGATCGAGCGGTCGAACCTGCGGGGCCGCAAGAAAGGGAAGAACCGTCGATGAATATCATTCTGCTTGGACCGCCCGGCGCCGGCAAAGGCACGCAAGCCAAAATTCTGGTCGATGCCTATGGGGTCGTGCAGCTCTCGACGGGGGACATGCTCCGCGCGGCGCGCACCTCCGGTACCGAGATGGGCAAGCAGGTGGCCGCCGTGATGGACCGTGGCGACCTCGTCACCGACGAGATCGTCATCGGCCTGATCGCCGAGCAGCTTGACGCCGGTGCGGCCGACAAGGGTGTCATCTTCGACGGGTTCCCGCGCACGCTGGCGCAGGCCGACGCGCTCGACCAGCTTCTGCGCTCGCGCGGCACCGGTCTCCACGCGGTCATCGAGATGAAGGTCGACGATGCAGCGCTGGTGCGCCGGATCACCGGACGTTTCACCTGCGCCAACTGCGGCGCCGTCTATCACGATGAGACGAAGCCGACAGCGAAAGCTGGCGTCTGTGACGCGTGCGGCCATACCGAGTTCACCCGCCGCGCGGACGACAATGAAGAGGCGCTGCGCACCCGGCTGATGAACTACTATCGAGATACCGCGCCGCTCATCGGCTATTACTATGCCAAGAAGCAGCTGCGCAGCATCGACGGGCTGGGTGAGATCGACGAGGTGAAGGCCCGGATTTCCGACATCGTGCAGGGTCTGGCGCAGGAACCAGTTGACGCTTGACGCCCGGTCGAATCGGCCTATATTTGCGCCTTCTCGTGAAAATGAGAATCGTTCCCTCCCATGTCATCAGTGACGCGCGGAAGGTTGGGCCAACGAAACATGGTCCAGAGGCCCACCGGCAGGACGGCGGTGGGCTTTAGTTGTGAAAAAAGGTTCTGGGGCTACGGAACCGCAATTGAACGGAGAGAAATGTGGCGCGCATTGCTGGCGTAAACATTCCCACGGGAAAACCGGTGCATATCGCACTGACCTACATCCACGGCATCGGCCGGAAATCCGCAAAAGACATTTGTGACGCGATCGGCATCGACGATGCCCGCCGCGTGAACGAACTGTCGGATTCCGAAGTTCTGCAGATCCGTGAGCATATCGACGGCAATCTGACCGTCGAAGGCGACCTGCGTCGCGAAACGCAGATGAACATCAAGCGTCTGATGGACCTCGGCTGCTACCGCGGCCTGCGTCATCGTCGCGGCCTCCCGGTGCGTGGTCAGCGGACCCACACCAACGCGCGGACCCGCAAGGGCCCGGCCAAGCCGATCGCCGGCAAGAAGAAGTAAGGAGGGCATGAACGATGGCACGCGATAAGCAGCGCACCAAGCGCAAGGTCAAAAAGAACATCTCGGCTGGCGTCGCACACGTCAACTCCAGCTTCAACAACACCAAGATCCTGATCGCCGACGTTCAGGGCAACGCCATTTCCTGGTCTTCGGCCGGGACCATGGGCTTCAAGGGTTCGCGCAAGTCGACCCCGTTTGCCGCCCAGATGGCTGCCGAGGATGCCGGCCGGAAGGCGCAGGAACATGGCGTCAAGACCCTCGAGGTCGAGGTTCAGGGCCCCGGTTCGGGCCGTGAGAGCGCGCTGCGCGCCCTGTCCGCCGTCGGTTTCACGATCACCGCGATCCGCGACGTGACCCCGATCGCGCACAATGGCTGCCGCCCGCCGAAGCGCCGCCGCGTCTGATCATTCAATACAGCCCCGCCCCGGTTCCGATTGAGCCGGGGCGGGGTCCGTTTTTCCTCGGGCGTTCCCGACCAGCAGGATCCGGTCGGCGAACTGGAATGGAGGCAAATACATGATCCACAAGAACTGGCAGGAACTCATCCGGCCGACCCAGCTTGACATCCGCCCCGGCGCCGATGCCAGCCGCACCGCAACCGTCGTGGCAGAACCGCTCGAGCGTGGCTTCGGCCTGACGCTCGGCAACGCGCTGCGCCGTGTGCTCCTCTCCTCGCTTCAGGGCGCGGCGATCACTTCCGTGCAGATCGACAATGTCCTGCACGAATTCTCGTCCGTGAAGGGTGTGCGCGAGGATGTCACCGACATCGTGCTGAACCTCAAGGGCGTGGCCGTGCGCATGGACGCCGAAGGGCCGAAGCGCGTGTCGATCAGCGCGCAGGGTCCGGGCGTCGTCACCGCCGGTGACATTGCCGAGACCGCGGGCATCGAGATCCTCAACAAGGATCACGTGATCTGCCACCTCGACGATGGCGCCTCGGTCTATTTCGAGCTGACCGTCGCCACCGGCAAGGGCTATGTCGCCGCCGACAAGAACCGCCCCGAAGATGCGCCGATCGGCCTCATCTCCGTGGACGCGCTCTTCTCGCCGGTGAAGAAGGTCTCATACAAGGTGGAGCCGACCCGTGAGGGCCAGGTGCTCGACTATGACAAGCTGACGCTGCAGATCGAAACCGACGGATCGATCACGCCGGAAGATGCCGTGGCCTTTGCCGCGCGTATCCTTCAGGACCAGCTGCAGGTCTTCGTCAACTTCGACGAGCCGGAAGCGGCTGGCCGGGCCGACGAAGAGGACGAACTGGAGTTCAACCCGCTTCTGCTGAAGAAAGTGGATGAGCTCGAACTGTCCGTCCGTTCGGCCAACTGCCTGAAGAACGACAACATCGTCTATATCGGCGATCTCATCCAGAAGACCGAGGCGGAAATGCTCCGCACGCCGAACTTCGGCCGCAAGTCGCTGAACGAGATCAAGGAAGTCCTGACCTCCATGGGCCTGCATCTGGGCATGGATATCGTGGACTGGCCGCCGGACAATATCGAGGAACTGGCCAAGAAATTCGAAGACCAGTTCTGAGCCATTTGCCCTCGCCGCAAGGCGGGGGCAACGCCCATTCCGGGCACCCCGGGCATGGATGCCCCAAGGAGAGCGGCCTGACACGCAGGGTCGCCGGACAAAGCATAGAGAAGGATAGAAATCATGCGTCACGGTAACGGATACCGCAAACTGAACCGCACCCACGAGCATCGCAAGGCGATGTTCTCCAACATGGCTTGCTCGCTGATCGAGCATGAGCAGATCAAGACGACCCTGCCCAAAGCCAAGGAAATGAAGCGGATCATCGACAAACTCATCACGCTCGGCAAGCGTGGCGACCTGCACGCGCGCCGGCTGGCCCATGCGCAGCTGAAGCAGGACGCTGCCGTTGCCAAGCTGCTCGACGTGCTCGGCCCGCGCTACAAGGACCGCAACGGCGGTTATGCCCGCGTGCTGAAAGCCGGCTTCCGCTACGGCGACATGGCCCCGATGGCGATCATCGAACTGGTCGATCGCGACACGGACGCCAAAGGCCAGGCAGACAAGGCCCGCCACGAGGCCGAACTGGCCGCCGAAGACTGATCTTCGGGACAGTGAGACAGGAAAAGGGTCGCCCGGCGGGCGGCCCTTTTTCTTTGGCCCATGACGGCGTCTGCCGCCTCTTCCGCGCTTTAGTCCGCGCCCGCAGCCGCCTATTCTGGGCCCATGGCGGACCTGTTTGATTCCCTTCCGTCCGGCGGCGCGCCGGCACCGGATCCAGAGCCCGGTTCTGGTGGCGGCCACCGGCCGCTTGCCGACCGGCTGCGGCCCGCGCGCCTCGATGACGTGATCGGGCAGGACCATATTCTGGGCCCCGATGCGCCGCTTGGCCGGATGCTGGATGCGGGCACGCTTTCGTCGCTGATCCTCTGGGGGCCGCCGGGGGTGGGCAAGACCACCATCGCACGGCTGCTCGCGGATGCGACGGACCTCCATTTCGTTCAGATCTCGGCAATCTTCAGCGGGGTGGCGGATCTGCGCAAGGTCTTCGACGCCGCCCGCCAGCGCCGCCGCGCGGGGCAGGGGACGCTCCTGTTCGTCGACGAGATCCACCGGTTCAACAAGGCGCAGCAGGATGGGTTCCTGCCGCTGATGGAGGACGGGACGATCCTGCTCGTCGGCGCGACGACGGAAAACCCGTCGTTTGAGTTGAACAAGGCGCTTCTGTCGCGCGCGCAGGTGTTGATTCTGAACCGGCTGGAGCGGGCTGATCTGGAACGGCTGATGAGCCGGGCCGAGGTCGAGGCCGACCGGCGCCTTCCGCTAGATCCAGCCGCCCGCGACCGGCTCGTCGACATGGCCGATGGTGACGGGCGGGCGCTTCTGAACCTCGTGGAACTGTGCTTGTCGTGGGACGATGAAACACCGGTCACGCCGGAGGCCCTGTCGGTCCGGCTGAACCGCCGCGCCGCCGCCTATGACAAGACCGGCGATGCGCATTACAACCTGATCTCCGCCCTGCACAAATCGGTGCGCGGCTCGGACCCTGATGCCGCGCTCTACTGGTTCGCGCGCATGCTCGAAGGCGGGGAGGAGCCCCGCTATCTGGCGCGCCGCATCACCCGCATGGCGGTGGAGGATATCGGGCTGGCCGATCCGCAGGCGCAGCGGCTCTGCCTCGACGCGTGGGAGACCTATGAGCGGCTCGGCAGCCCCGAGGGGGAACTGGCACTGGCGCAGGCGCTCGTCTATCTCGCACTCGCGCCAAAGTCGAATGCGACCTATGTGGCCTACAAGGCGGCGCGCAAGAAAGCGCGGGACAGTGGATCAAGTTCTCCGCCCGCACATATTCTGAATGCACCGACAAGCCTGATGAAAGAACAGGGGTTCGGCGCCGGCTATTCTTACGATCATGATGCAGAGGACGGTTTTTCCGGCCAGAACTACTTCCCGGACGGTATGCCGCGGCCGAATTTCTATCTGCCGGTTGATCGCGGGCATGAGCGGGAAATGCGCAAGCGTCTGGAATATTTCGCGAAACTGCGGGAGCGACGCCAAGCCACCGGTTCAACCGACTCGAGTTGACTGTTACGCGTATCGCGGCCTAAGATGCAACCTGTGGGGGTGCAGAAAGGAAGCGGTCGGTCTTGCCGGATTCGTTGACGCATCTTGTATTCAGGGGGATTGCCAATGTCAGCCCCAACCCATCCGAGCGCGCGCGGTTCATTGATGCCACCCGGGAGCGGTGGCTCAAACGGCATGTCACCGGGTTGATCACACTTCAGGGGCGAACCGTCACCGCCATGGTCGAAGGGGCCGAAGACCGCCTGTTCGACGGGATGGAATGCCTCACGCGGAGCCGATCGATCCGCCGCATCAGGATCATGTCCGAAACCCATCCGCCCAAGGCCCGCTATGCGTCGCTCTTTGTCACCGATCTGGGGATGCGGTCCGACAACCCGCTCCACAGTTATCTGACCCAAGGCCACCTTGAAAAACTGACGCGGTCGGAGGTGCTCTCTCCGACCTGACTGTTCCGAGTTCCGTTCCACCGAAAGCCCACACAATGCCCAATGTCGCGCCTTTGAATTCGCCTTTGCTTGCCTTCGAATATCGCAGCCGTCTTGTCGAGGTGCCGACGCGGCGGGATATGATGCGCCTGATGAAGCAGGTCCGGAAATGGACGCTGGATACTGGCGTGGTTGTGAACGTCAATATCGACGGGTGTGACATCCATGAACATATCGAGGGGCCGGAGGATGCGGTGCTGGCCACGGTCGCGCGCCTGATCTGTGATCCGCGCCACGCTTCGTTCCATATCCTGCGCTGCGAGCGGATCTCGCACTACAGCCTGACCAGCTGGTCCTTCCGCTTCGACAGTTGCGTCACCGAGATTCCGCTCGACCTTGATGACGGCCGGACCGGTTTCGGGACGGTGGTGCCGCTTCGCCGCTAGCAGATCAGTCCGCCACCCTTGACAATCCGTGCCGCAGCCCGTTCACAGGGGGCTGTCATTTCACGAAGGAACGGCTGTCATGCCCATTCTTTTGCAGGTCGCGCTCGGTGGGGCGGTCGGGGCCGCGCTGCGCTATCTGAGCGTTGCTTTCATGGTCCGGCGCCTCGGCACGGATTTTCCGCACGGGACGCTGTTCGTCAACGTGGTGGGCTCGCTCGCCATGGGGATCGTGGCGGGCATCGTTGCCTCGCGCCTCGAGCTTGGGTCGGACCGCTGGGCCGCCTTCCTGATGCCGGGCCTTCTCGGCGGGTTCACGACCTTCTCCGCATTCTCGCTCGACACGGTGCTGCTTCTGGAAAAGGGCCGTTTCCTGCATGCCGGCGGCTATATGATCGGGTCGGTCATCCTGTCGGTCGGTGCGCTTTTTGCGGGGCTGATGATGGTCCGGGCGGTGACGCCATGAGCCGGGTCCAGACGATAGAGGTGGATCGCGACAGCGACGGGATGCGGCTCGACCGCTGGTTCCGCGCGCGCTTCCCGCACATCACACAGGGCCGGATCGAAAAGCTCTGCCGCAAAGGGGATATCCGGGTGGATAGCGGCCGCGTGAAGCCCGCGACCCGGTTGGAGGAAGGCCAGAGCGTTCGCGTGCCGCCGCTGCCCGATGCGCAGGACGACCGCCCCGCGCCGGGGCGCAAGGCGCTGACCCTCTCCGATGAGGATATCCGCGCGCTGCAGGACCTCGTCATCTACAAGGATGCGGACATTATCGCGCTCAACAAGCCGGCCGGCTTGCCGGTGCAGGGCGGGTCCGGTCAGACGCGGCATATCGACGGGATGGCGGCCGCCCTCCAGTTCGACGCGCCGCAGCCCCCGAAACTCGTGCACCGGCTCGACAAGGACACATCCGGCATCCTGATCATGGCGCGCAACGGGCGCGCGGCGGCCGGGCTGGCCAAGGCCTTCCAGTCGCATGACACGCGCAAGATCTACTGGGCCGCGGTCGCGGGCGTGCCGCATCCGCGCGCGGGCACGATCCGCTACGGGCTCGTGAAGGCACCGGGCCACGGCCCCCATGGCGCGGGGGAGAAGATGATCTGCATCCATCCCGACGCGGTGAAAGGCACCGAAGGGGCGAAGCGGGCGACCACCGACTATGTGGTGATCGAGGCGCTGGCGAGCCGCGCGGCCTGGGTCGCGCTGTCCCCGATCACGGGCCGGACGCACCA
The DNA here is from genome assembly GCF_009833495.1 of Oceanomicrobium pacificus. Classification (GTDB taxonomy): domain Bacteria; phylum Pseudomonadota; class Alphaproteobacteria; order Rhodobacterales; family Rhodobacteraceae; genus Oceanomicrobium; species Oceanomicrobium pacificus. Next base: position 39,204 of record NZ_WUWG01000006.1, read on the forward strand.
GTTGCGCGCCCATATTGCCGAGATCGGCAACCCGATTGTGGGCGACGGGAAATATGGCACCAACCGCCAGACGAATGAAGGCGACGGCTGGGGCGCGCAGCTGGGCGGGGACATCTCCCGCAAGCTGCATCTGCATGCCCGCAGCCTCAGCTTCACGCATCCGACGAAAGGGCGCCGCATGACGCTGGTGGCCGACCTGCCCGACCATATGAAGCGCACATGGGACACGTTCGGCTGGAACCCCGCCGATGCGGCCGGTGATCCGTTCGAGGACCTGGCCTGACCGGCAGCGCGCCGCTTCTTGACCTCCGGCCGCCAAGCGGCCAAGTCAGGGCGCAACCGCGCCAATATTCACAACAGACCGGAAGGGCCCGATGTCCGCGCCACTGAAACTCGTCATTTTCGACATGGACGGCACGCTGATCGACAGCCAGGACCTGATCGTGGCCGCGATGGATGCGGCTTTCGACGCAGCGGGCCTGCCGCGGGCCACGCGGACGCAGACCCTGTCGATCGTCGGTCTGTCGCTCGATATCGCGATCGACCGTCTGATTCCGGATGCGCCGGCTTTAGTGCGGGCCGGGGTGGCCGAAGGCTACAAGCAGGCCTTCATCGCCCAGCGGGCCGCGATGGGCGGGGAGGCCGCGGCGCAGCTCTATCCCGGCGCGCGCGACGCGCTCGACCGGTTGCACGGGCGCGACGATGTGCTTATGGGCGTGGCCACCGGCAAGGCGCGGCGGGGGCTGGACCATGCCTATGAAGCCCACGGGATCGGCCATTATTTCGTCACCTCGCAAACCGCCGACCACCATCCGAGCAAGCCGCATCCGGCAATGCTCGACCAGACGCTGGCGGATACGGGCTGCGCGGCACGCGACGCCGTGATGATCGGCGATACCGAGTTTGACATCGCCATGGGCGTCGCCGCGGGGTTCCGCACGATTGGCGTCACCTGGGGCTATCATCCGGTGGACCGGCTGCGCGGAGCCGGTGCGGATATTCTGATCGACCGGTTCGATGCGCTCGATGCGGCGCTGGCCGAGCTTTGGGGGACGGCATGAGTTGGGCAGCCAAGAAATTCTGGACCGATGTCAGCGTCGATGCAGGCGGAAGCGATTTCGGCATCCGGCTCGATGCGCGCCCTGTGCGCACGCCGGGCAAGGCGGAGCTGCGGGTGCCGAGCCGTGCGCTGGCCGAAGCGATTGCCGATGAATGGGCCGCGGTCGAGGAGAAGATCGACCCGCGCGCCCTGCCGTTCACGCGCGCGGCCAACAGCGCCATCGACACGGTGACCCCGCATTTCCGCGAAGTGGCGGACGAACTGGCCGCCTATGGCGGATCGGACCTGCTCTGCTACCGCGCGACGGATCCGAACGGGCTCGTCGTCGCGCAGGCGAAGGGCTGGGATCCGCTGCTAGAGCGTGCGGCCGAGGCTTTCGGCGCGCGGCTGACGGTCACGAGTGGCGTGGTGCCCGTGGACCAGCCGGCCGATGCGCTCGCGGCCCTGCGGGCCCGGCTCGACCGGCTGGACCCGTTTGAGCTGACCGCCGTGCATGCGCTCGTGTCCCTGTCCGGATCGCTGGTGATCGGGCTGCTGGTCGCCGGTGGCCAGCTGGATGCGGAAGAGGGCTGGGACCTCAGCCGTATCGACGAGGCATGGCAGGAACGGGCCTGGGGCGTGGATGCGGAGGCCGCCGAGGCCGCCGCCGTGAAGCGGGCCGACTTCCTGCGCGCGGCGACGCTGCTCGACCTGCATCGCCGGCGCTGACCGGCGCCGCTCGCGCACCGGTACGGACGGGACGGCTGACGTTGCGTTCGGCAGCGGCCGGGCGGCGCCATCTCCGTATTATTACGGAGATGCCGTTTCGGGACATTTTCTTGCGCTCCAAACCGCTTCGGGCGACAATTAAGTCAGTAATGCTGTCGCAAATAAAGTAAGCCAACCGCCTGATCGCGCAGGGCGAGCAGAGTTGCGCGCGGTCTTTTCAACTCTGGAGGATTCGCGCCGTGTCGATCCACCGTCCGGTGCCGGATCACAGGCGGTCCGCGCCCCTAATTTCACGACCGAAAGCGCTTTAGGTCATTAATTCTGACCCAGTTCGCATTTCGGTATTTGTCCCTTGACCATCATCCGTGAGATTCGCCACACTCGGCGCGCTGCTCATCCGAGCACACCCAATGTCCGAGGTCTTCGTGACCCAATAATCCGTCCCGCTGTTGGGGCGGTTCCACCAGGAAGAGGTAAAAATGAAGAAAACAGTATTCCTTGGTTCCCTGGCCGCTGCCGGGCTCGCCGCTGGCGTTGCCTCCGCGACCACGCTGGAAGATGTACAAGCTGCTGGCGTGCTGAAGTGCGGTGTGACCACCGGTCTCGTCGGCTTCGCAGCTCCGGATGCGAACGGGAACTGGGAAGGGTTCGACGTGGCCGTATGCCGTGCCGTCGCAGCCGCAGTTCTGGGTGACGGCAATGCCGTAGAGTTCGTTCCGACCACCGGCAAGACCCGTTTCACGGCTCTGGCATCCGGCGAAGTTGACCTGCTCGCACGTAACACCACCTGGACCTTCTCCCGCGATGTGGACCTGAAGTTCACCTTTGTCGGTATCAACTATTACGATGGTCAGGGCTTCCTGGTCCGCAAGGATCTGGGCGTGTCCTCCGCGAAGGAACTGGACGGCGCGACCGTCTGCATCCAGACCGGCACCACTACCGAGCTGAACCTGGCCGACTTCTTCCGCGCCAACGGCATCAGCTACGAGCCGGTTCCGATCGAAACCAACGCCGAAGCCCAGCAGCAGTACCTGTCGAACGCCTGTGACGTCTACACGACCGACGCGTCCGGCCTGGCTGCAACCCGCGCAACCTTCGAAGATGCCGACGCACACATGCTGCTGCCGGAAATCATCTCCAAGGAGCCGCTCGGCCCGCTCGTCCGTCACGGTGACGAACAGTGGTCCGACATCGCGCGCTGGACCCTCAACGCGCTGATCTCCGCCGAAGAACTCGGCGTGACCTCCGCGAACCTGTCGGAAATGGCCAAGGGGACCAACAACCCCGAGATCAACCGTCTGATGGGCACCGAAGGCAACCTGGGTGAAATGCTCGGCCTCGAAGCCGACTGGGCCCAGAAAGCCATCGGCGTTGCCGGCAACTACGGTGAGATCTTCGAAGCCAATATCGGTGAATCCACCCCGATCGGTCTGGCCCGTGGCCTGAACGCTCAGTGGACCCAGGGTGGCCTGATCTACTCGCCGCCGTTCCGTTGATCTGATGAATGCCGGGGCGCGTGTAATCCTGCACGCGCCCTCGGTCTATCTTGCGTTTGACTTTCCGCCGCAGGAATCCCGCGCCCGGCACCGCCGAGAGACGCAGGGACAGCGGCAACAACAGGTTGAGGGGGAGCGGCTGAATGACCGCCATTACTGACCCGCCGAAAGAGACGTTCCGTCTCTCCATGCTACTCTACGATACGCGCTATCGTTCCCTTACAATTCAGGTTATCGCGCTGATCTGCTTCATGCTGGTCATCGCCTGGCTCGTGGACAATGCCGCGACCAACCTCGCCGCGCTCGGCAAGCCGCTGAGTTTCGGTTTCCTGGGCGAGATCGCGGGCTATGACATCAACCAGCGGCTGATCGAGTATAACTCGCAGATGACGCATGGCCGTGCGGCGCTGGTGGGCATCCTCAACACGCTCCTGGTCGCGCTTCTGGGCTGTATCACGGCCACGATCATCGGCGTTTTCGCCGGTGTGCTGCGCCTGTCCAACAACTGGATCGTCGCCCGGATCATGTCGGTCTATGTCGAGGGGTTCCGCAACGTGCCGGTGCTGCTCTGGATCGTGGCGATCTTCGCCGTCGTGTCCGAGACGCTGCCCGCCCCGCGCGCCTTCCGCGGCGACGACGCGACCGCGCACATGCTGATCAATGACAGTGTGGCGCTGACCAATCGCGGCTTCTACATTCCCAAGCCGATCTTCGAATCCGGCTCGATGATCGTCGTTCTGACCTTCATCCTGTCGATCGTCGGCATCGTCTTCTTCCGCAAATGGGCCAAGGCCCGTCAGGAAGCCACCGGCGAGATCATGCCCGTGGGCTGGATCAGCCTCGCGATCTTCTTCCTGCCGACGCTGTTCATGTTCTACATCATGGGCCGGCCGATCGTGCTGGAATATCCCGAACTGGCCGGCTTCAACTTCAAGGGCGGCATCCATATGCGCAACAGCCTGATCGCGCTGTGGCTCGCATTGTCGCTCTATACCGGCGCCTTCATTGCGGAAACCGTTCGGTCGGGTATCCAGGCTGTCTCCAAGGGGCAGACCGAAGCTGCGGGGGCCCTTGGTCTGCGCGGGCCGCGCATCATGCGTCTTGTGGTCCTGCCGCAGGCCATGCGCGTCATCATCCCGCCGATGATCTCGCAATATCTCAACCTGACGAAAAACTCGTCGCTGGCCATCGCCGTGGGCTACATGGACGCGACCGGAACGCTGGGGGGCATCACCCTCAACCAGACCGGCCGCGAAATGGAATGTGTCCTGCTTCTGATGCTGTTCTACCTGATCACCAGCCTTGCCATTTCGGCGGTGATGAACTGGTACAACGCTGCCGTGAAGCTGAAGGAGCGCTGAGATGAGCGAGATGGACATGTCCTACGTCCGCACCGAGATGCTGCCCGAGCAGGAGCCGCCGCGCTCCCAGACGGGTGCTGCAAAATGGCTGCGGGAAAACCTCTTCTCCGGCTGGATCAACACGATCCTGACCATCCTGTCGCTGGCCTTCATCGCGCTGGTGCTGCACGAGTTCCTGCCCTGGATCTTCGACAGCACCTGGAACGCGAACTCGCTCAGCGAATGCCGCGAGATCGCGCCCGGCGCCTGCTGGGCGGTGATCAAGGAACGCTGGCCGCAGCTGCTCTACGGCTTCTACCCCGAGGAACTGCGCTGGCGGGTCAACCTGTCCTTCGTGCTGATGCTGGTCGCGATTGCGCCGGTCCTCTTCACGGGCGTGCCGCGCAAGCTCCTGTGGTTCACGGCAGCTTTCCCTGTCTTGGGCTACTGGCTGCTCTGGGGCGGGTCGCTCTGGGGGCCGCTGATGGCGCTGGCCGGGTTCGGCGTGGGCGCGGGCGTCTATGCCGCCATCCGTCCGGTGAACAACCTTGCCGCACTGATCGCGGGTCCGCTCGCGGTCGTGATCTGGTGGCTCGCCGCTGCCGGACCGGTGGCCGGTTTGCTGGCCGGGGGCGTGCCCCTGATGCTGGAGCCCGTCCCATCGTCGAAATTCGGGGGCTTCTCGCTCTCGATCATCATCGGCGTGACCGGGATCGCCTTCTCGCTTCCGCTCGGCATCCTGCTGGCGCTGGGGCGTCAGTCGAACCTGTTCATCGTGAAAGCGATCTGCGTCGGCTTCATCGAGTTCATCCGCGGAGTGCCGCTCATCACGCTGCTCTTCGTGGCGTCGGTGCTGCTGAACTACTTCCTGCCGCCAGGCACCAGCTTCGACATCATCCTGCGGGTCGTCATCATGGTGACGCTCTTCGCCTCGGCCTATATGGCCGAAGTGGTCCGCGGGGGGCTGGCGGCGCTGCCGCGCGGCCAGTATGAAGCTGCCGACGCGCTCGGGCTCGACTATTGGAAGGCGCAGCGGCTGATCATCATGCCGCAGGCGCTGAAAATCTCGATCCCGAACATCGTGAGCACCTTCATCGGCCTCTTCAAGGACACCACGCTCGTGTCGATCATCGGGCTTCTTGACCCGCTTGGTCTGAGCACCGCGATCCGTGCCGATACCAATTGGAACGGCATCGTTTGGGAGCTATACGGCTTCATCGCGCTGATGTTCTTCATCTTCTGCTATTCAATGTCCCGCTACTCGCAATATCTGGAGCGCAAGCTTCAGACCGGACACCGTTAAGGAGTAACCCATGACTGACCTGGCAACAGACCGCGAGATCGATCGCTCGCAGATGCAGGTGTCCGACAAGGTCGCCATCCAGATCACCGACATGAACAAGTGGTACGGGGCCTTCCACGTGCTGCGTGACATCAACCTGACCGTCTATGAGGGCGAGCGGATCGTGATCTGCGGACCTTCGGGGTCCGGCAAGTCGACGCTCATCCGCTGCATCAACCGGCTGGAAGAGCACCAGAAAGGGCAGATCATCGTCGACGGGACCGAGCTTTCCTCGGACCTCAAGAACATCGACAAGATCCGGTCCGAGGTCGGCATGTGCTTCCAGCACTTCAACCTCTTCCCGCATCTGACGATTCTGGAGAACTGCACGCTGGCGCCGATCTGGGTGCGCAAGACACCCAAGAAGGAAGCCGAGGAAATTGCGATGCATTTCCTCGAGAAGGTGAAGATCCCCGATCAGGCCAACAAATATCCCGGCCAGCTGTCGGGCGGCCAGCAGCAGCGTGTGGCGATTGCCCGCTCGCTGTGCATGAAGCCGCGCATCATGCTCTTCGACGAGCCGACCTCGGCGCTCGATCCGGAGATGATCAAGGAAGTGCTCGACACGATGATCGAGCTGGCCGAAGAGGGCATGACCATGCTCTGCGTGACCCACGAAATGGGCTTCGCGCGGCAGGTGGCCAACCGCGTCATCTTCATGGATGCCGGCCAGATCGTCGAACAGAACGAGCCGGAGCCCTTCTTCAACAATCCGCAGAGCGACCGGACCAAGCTCTTCCTGAGCCAGATCCTCGGTCACTGATCGGGCGGAAGCCGGCCCCGTGCGGGCCGGCACGCACCAAAAGCAAACGCCGCACCGGGTTCCGGTGCGGCGTTTGTCATTGCGGCCTGTTGTGGCGCTTCGCCTTTATCAGTCGAAATCCTTGGGTTTGCGGAACTTCACGAAGCTGCCGCTGTCAAATTCGACCTCCGCCCAGCTTTCAGTGTCAAATTCCAGAACCGCGCAGGCGGCGGTCGGAAAGACGCTGAATGCCGCCTTGTTGGAGGATTTCACCTTCCCGCCGGACAGTTTGCGCGTCAGGCTCGACAGGGTCGGCTGGTGGCCGACCAGAAGGATGCTACCGGCAGAATCGGGCTGGTCCTTGATCAGTTTCAGGAGCGCCTTGGGGCTCGCCGAATAGATGTCCTGCTCGGTCTTGGCCTTGACCTCGCTGCCGAGCTTCCTGGCCACGCGCTTCCATGTATCACGGGTGCGTTTCGCGGGTGAAACGAGTACGATATCGGGCGAAAACTCACGTTTGCGCAGCCATTTGCCCATCCTTTCGGATGCGGCCTTGCCACGGTCATTGAGGGGGCGGTCCAGATCCGCCTCGTCCGGATCGGACCAGGAGGACTTGGCGTGGCGCATCAGGACGAGCTGTTTCATGTCCGTAAACTGTTCCGAGCTTTCTGTCATAATCAAGTGTTTATGTGTCGCGGAATGCCGGGATTCGTCCCGCCGATCAACCACCTTCGCCCTTGGGATGAAAGGCCGCCATGTGATGCGCGGATTGGGCTTCCGGGCGCAGGCCGGCGCCGACCGGACAGGCCCGGCGCACGGCACATCCGCGGCTGAGGCAGGGCGTGCCGTCCGGCGTATCAAGAAAGGCGTGGCAGCGCGGCAGGTCATAGGTCCCGCCGCCAAGCGCCCCGACCGGACAGGCCGTGCGGCAGGGCTGCGTGGCGCAGCGGTCGCAGGGGCGCGGCAGGGGTGGCAGGTCCGGTCCGGCGCCGGGCAGGGCGACGGCCCCGCGGAAGGAGACGAAGAGCCCCGTCTCGGCATGGACGAGCAATCCGACAGGGGAAAGATGCGTCCGCCCGCTGTCCTGCGCCCAGCGGATGAAAGGCAGCCACGGCGGCCCGCCGAACGGAAAGAGCGGGGTGCCGCCATGCCGCTGTGCGAGGCCGGTGACGGTGCGCCGCGACCAGCGGTCGACCGGATCGGCCATGCCATCTCGATATTCCGGTGAACCGGTCAGCACATCCCAGAAATCAGGACCCGGGCCAAGGAGCAGGATGGAACGCGTGCCGTCCGGCACCGGATCGTCGGCCACCGGGCGCGCGGCGCCGAGCAGCATCAGGCCAGAGGCGGCAGCGTCGGACGCCAGTTCATCGGCGCTCATTGCTTGCGGAAGGGGCGGGCGAGCGACCAGCCGAGTTGTTCAGGGTGGGACTGCGCGATATCGAGCCCGATCCGCATGCCTTCATGCCCGTCGCGCGGCTGCGGGCGGTAGGTGCCGAAGAGCCGGTCCCAGATGGACAGCGAGAAACCGTAATTCGTGTCATGCTCGTCGCGGTCGACCGAATGGTGCACGCGGTGCATGTCGGGCGTCACCACGACGAGCCGCAGCCAGCGGTCGAGCCAGCGCGGTAATGCCAGATTGGCATGATTGAACATGGCCATGCCGTTGAGCAGGATCTCGAACAGGATCACGGCGAGCGCCGCGGGGCCGAGCAGATAGACCGCGCCGATCTTCAGCCCCATCGACAGGGCGATTTCCACCGGATGGAAGCGGATCGCGGTTGTCACGTCGAAATCGGGATCTGCGTGGTGAACCTGATGCAGACGCCAGAGCAGGGGCACCTTGTGCGTCACCACATGTTGCAGCCAGATCAGGAAATCGAGGATCAGGACCGACAGCAGGACTTCCAGCGCCACCGGCCAGTCGATGCGATTGAACAGGCCCCAGCCGCGCGCCGCCGCATCCAGCGCTGCGCCCACGGCCAGAAGCGGCACCGCGATAGCGACCAGCCGCAAGGTCAGTGTGTCGATCAGGACAAGGCCCCAGTTGGTTGCCCAGCGGCGCCCGCGCCCCATGCGCCGGTCGCGCCGGGGCAGGAGCGCCTCAGCAGCGGCCAAGAGCGCAAAAAGGCCGAGGAATATCCCCAGCCGCAGGGTGGCAGCATCTTCCATCTTCTCTACTTGCGCCTTCAGGCGCGGCTCTGCAAGCCGTCGGGCGGATCACGATCCAGAAGCGAGACGAAATGCGCGATCGAACGGTCGGCGCGGACGGGATAGGTCTCTCCGGTGTCCTGAAGCGCCGCGATCCGGTCGAGCCGGAAGTTGCGGTAATCGTCGCGCAGCAGGCACCAGCCGAGCAGGGTCCAGCGCCCGGTCCAGCCGATGATCCCGAGCGGCCAGACGTCACGTTCGGTCGCGGCGCCGCCCTCATCCCGATAGTCGAGCCGCACGATCTGCCGCGCTTCGATCGCGCGGCGCAGGCGCCCGTGGGTCGCGCGCAAGCCCTCATCGGAGGAGAGGACCGGCACGCGGTAGGGCTGGGCATCGGCAGCAGCCTTGGCCCCGTCGTCGAGGATGGCGCGGATCTTGACCTCTGCGCTGCGGGCCGCATTCGCCAGTTCGGGGTCTGTGAAGGCCTGCACCATGCGCCCGCCGACGAGCAGGGCGAGCACCTCTTCGCGGGTGAACATGACGGGCGGCAGCGCATAGCTTTCGTCGAGGCGGTAGCCCACGCCGGCCTCGCCGCGGATCGGCACGCCGGAGGCCATCAGATCGGCTATGTCGCGGTAGATGGTGCGCGGGCTGACCTCCAGTGCGGTGGCCAGTTCCGCGCCCGTGACGGCAAGGCGCCGACCGCGCAATTCGTCGATCAGACGAAACAGGCGGTCGGCGCGGCGGCTCATGCGGGTTCCATCTGATCGGCCATGACGGACAGGGCTTCCGGCCAATGGTTCATCGAGACGCTGTCATCCTCGATCATCGCGCCGAACGCCTTGGTCTCGGGCGCAGCCATGAACGCCTCCGTCGCGGCCTTGGCGGCCTCGGCGGACATCCAGTAGACACTGTCCTGCCATTCACCATCCGCCACCTCGACAAGGCTGCGATAGGCAAAGCCGGGCTGGGATTTCAGCCAGGGCGAGATCTGTTCGGCCGCGGCAAGAAAGTCTGCCCGCTTGACGCCGGCCTTCGTGCGGAAGCGCACCTGTTCAACAGTGATGGTCATGATCTTCTCCTAAATGTGCCGGAGCGCCCCCCTGGCGGCCCCGTGTCGGAGATATGGCAGACCCCTGCTGACAGCCTTCTGTCAGCAGCCTGTCAGTTGCGGATCAGCGACCCGGCCCCGTGTGCCGTGAAGAGTTCCAGCAGGCAGGCATGGGGCGCCCGCCCGTCGAGGATGACGACCGCGCGCACGCCGCCGTCGAGCGCCGCAAGTGCTGTTTCCGTCTTCGGGATCATCCCGCCTGCGATCACGCCTTCGGCCGTCAGACGGCGGACATCCTCGGCGCTGAGCGAAGTGATCACGTCACCCGATGCGTCCTTCACACCCGCCACGTCAGTCAAAAGCAGAAGCCGGTCGGCCTTCATCGCGGCGGCAATGGCACCGGCGGCCGTGTCGCCGTTGATGTTGTAGGTCTCGCCGTTGCGGCCCGCGCCGATGGGCGCGATCACCGGGATGAAATCGCTGTCGAGGAAGGTCCGGACCACGTCGGGATTGACCTCCGCCGGGTCGCCGACAAATCCGAGATCGGCTTCCGTTACGGTGCCATCCGGTCCGGTCAGCTGCGCCAGCGCCTTGTCGCAGACCATCAGGTTCGCATCCTTGCCGGACAGGCCCACGGCCTTGCCGCCCTGCGCGTTGATCGCCTGCACGATGCGTTTGTTGACGCGACCCGTCAGCACCATCTCGACCACTTCGACCGTCGCTTCGTCGGTCACGCGCTTGCCGGCGACAAAATCGGACTGGATGTCGAGCCGCTTCAGCAGGTCGTTGATCATCGGACCGCCGCCATGGACGATCACCGGATGGACGTTGCACTGTTTCATCAGCACGATGTCGCGGGCGAATTTCTCCATCGCCTCATCGTCGCCCATCGCATGGCCGCCGAACTTGATGACCACGGTCGCGCCGTCATAGCGCTGCAGATAGGGCAGGGCCTCGCTCAACGTCCGTGCGGTCGCGATCCAGTCCCTGTTCATGGCGGCGGATTTCTCCATATTGTCCTCCGGTCTTTGGGTAAGGCTTCTATCGTGCTATCGGGAAGTTCACCACTGTTTTCAAATCGCTGCGGAGGGCTGCTATGAAAACCGCCGGATCAATGCTCCTGTCGGGAACAATTGTCGCGCTGATGGCCTGCACGCCGGGACCCAATCCCGGGCAGGTGGCCCCGCAGGACCGGGCGGGCAACTGCGTGCCGCTCTTCCGGGAATATGACAGTCTCAAAACTTTCGACCGCGGGGCGGGCTTCGGCGTCGGCGGGCCGGCCTCCTTCTCCACCCGGCTCAACATCATCGAGACGGAGATCGTCGCCAAGCTCTGCATCACGCAGGACAGTCAGGTGAAATCCGTCGCCGGCCGCTCGGATCTCGCCTATGCGGAAAGCGGCAACCCGGTCTCGCCGGTGCGGCTCCATATCGGCACGGTGAACAACTGGGACACGGCCAATCGCGTGAAGGCGGAGTTCGAAAGCCTCGGCTATCAGGTGAGCATCCAGCCGTCGGGCCGGGTCGGCAAGCGGATCTATCTTGGCCCGTTCCGGACCGAAGGCGGGTTGCAGCGCGGCGCGGCGGCCGCGCGCGAAGCCGGGTTCTTCTACATCTATCCGACCAACCGCCGGATCTGACGCCGGATCAGGCGAATTGAGCGATTTCGGCCCGTAGCAGGTCGAGCCCGTCTCCCTTGGCCGAACTGGTCAGGATGATTTCGGGGAAGGCGGCCGGATGCTTGACGAGCTGGCCCTGCATCTTGTCGATCACCGCGTCCAGCGCACCGGCCTTCGGCTTGTCGGTCTTGGTCAGCACGACCTGAAAGGTCACGGCGGCACTGTCGAGCAGCGCCATGATCTCCTCGTCCACAGCCTTGATGCCATGACGGCTGTCCACGAGCAGGAAGACCCGGCGCAGCGTTGCACGGCCCGACAGGTAGGCCTTCAGCAGGCGCTGCCACTTTTCCACCACCGGCACAGGTGCCTCTGCATAGCCGTAGCCCGGCAGGTCGACGAGGTAGAACCCGTCGAGCGTGAAGAAGTTGATCTCCTGCGTGCGGCCCGGCGTGTTCGAAGTGCGCGCGAGCGCCTTGCGGCCGGTCAGCGCGTTGATGAGGGAGCTTTTGCCGACGTTGGAACGGCCGGCAAAACAGACCTCCACCCGGTCGGCGGGCGGCATCCCGTCCATGGCCACGACACCTTTGAGGAAGTCGCTTTCGCCCGCGAAAAGCTTGCGCCCGCGCTCGATGGCTTCGGGCGCGGGCGGCTTGGCGATGGTGAAACGTTGCTCCATCCGGTCAGCTGGCTTTCTTCTTTTTCATCCAGCCGAACATGTTGCCCATGATGTCGGGCTTGACGCCCTGACTGCGCATGATGGCGAATTGCTGGATGAAGGTGATTGTGTTGTTCACAACCCAGTAGAGGACGAGACCGGCCGCAAACTGGCCGAGCATGAACATGAAGATCCACGGCATCCAGGCAAAGACCATGGCTTGGGTCTTGTCGGTCGGGGCGGGGTTCAGCTTCTGCTGCATCCACATGGTGATGCCCATCAGGATCGGCAGGACGCCGATGGAGAAGATTGCAAAAAGGCTGCCCGGCCCCGGCGCGTCCCAGGGCAGGAGCCCGAACAGGTTCAGGATCGAGGTCGGGTCCGGCGCTGAAAGGTCCTTGATCCAGCCGATGAAGGGCGCGTGGCGCACTTCGATCGTGACGAAGATCACTTTGTAGAGCGAGAAGAAGATCGGGATCTGCAGAAGGATCGGCAGACAGCCGGAGGCCGGGTTGACCTTTTCCTTCTTGTAGAGCGCCATCATCTCCTGCTGCATCTTCATGCGGTCGTCGCCGGCGCTTTCCTTGATCTTCTCCATCTCCGGCTGAAGTTTTTTCATCTTCGACATGGAGACATAGGATTTGTAGGCCAGCGGGAAGAGCACCAGCTTGATGACGAAGGTCAGGCCGATGATCGCCCAGCCCATGTTGCCGATGAGCGCGTTGAACCAGTGCAGGATCTGGAAGATCGGCTTGGTGAGGAAGAAGAACCAGCCCCAGTCGATACTGTCGATGAATTTCTCGATCCCGAGATTGTCCTGGTAGTTGCGGATCGTTTCCCATTCCTTGGCGCCGGCAAAGAGCATGGTCACCGTGTCATGGGTCGCGCCCGGGGCCACCTCGACGGGCGGCAGGCGCATGTCGGTCTGATAGGTCTGGTTGGCGGCCGTGTATTTCGCGACCGAGGAGAAAGGCTGCCCCGGTTCGGGGACGAGCGTCGTCATCCAGTATTTGTCGGTGAACCCGATCCAGCCGTTTTCCGTCACTTCGATCCGGTCGATGGCGGCGCGTTCGCTGGCGTCCATGTCCATGTCCGGCATCTTCTTGTATTTGATCTCGTCGATCGTGCCGTCGGAGGCGCGGACCACACCCTCATGCAGGATGTAGAAACCGATCACGTCCGGTTCGCCCTGGCGCGCGACGATGCCATAGGGCGCGAGGCGCACCGGCGCGTCAGTCGCGTTTTCCACCGACTGGGTGATGTGGAACATGTAGTTTTCGTCGATCTCGATCGTGCGGCGGAATGTCAGGCCGTTGCCATTGTCCCAGCGCAGCGTGATCGGCGTGGCTTCGGTCAACTGCTCGCCGCTTTCCACCGTCCATTCGGTGCTCGGTCCTGGCACATCCTCATAGCCCAGGCCACCGGCAGGGGCCCAGCCGTGGAGCGTGTAATAGGGGGTGGCGCTGCCGGCCGGCGACAGAAGCGTGACGAGGTCGCTGTCGGGGTCGATCGTCTCGCGGTAGTCGCTGAGGCGCAGATCGTCGATCCGCCCGCCCTTGAGCGAAATGGAGCCCTGCAGCCGCCCGGTCTCGATCGGCAGGCGCGCGGATTTGGACAGGGCCGCATCGCGGGTCTGCTCGGTGGTCGGCATTGGGGTCGGCGCGGTGGCGGTATCCGCGCCCGGCGCGGGCGGGGTGGTTGCCAGATTGCCGTCGACGGCTGCGGACTGTTCCTGCGTCACCGTGGCCGGCACGTCGGTCGGCTCGGGCGGCGGGAAGAGGATGAACCAGGCGAAGATCACCAGAAAGCTCAGCACTGTGGCCAAGATCAGGTTTTTGTTCTGGTCGTCCATTGCACGCTCCGGTCGGTGGGAATCCTATCCGCAGCGTTCAACCGTTCTGAGCAGGAAAGGTCAAGGTCTTTCGCGTCTCAGGCCAAGTGGCGTTGGGGTTTGGCCGCGCCGAGCCGGGTGCAGACATTGCTCGACGGCCAGCTGTCGAGCCAGTCGAACGTGTCGGCCACGGGCATCGGGCGCCCGATGATATAGCCCTGACCATATTGGCAGCCCAGATCGGTCACTGCCCGCATTTCCCCCTCCGTCTCAAGCCCTTCGGCCAGCGTCTCGATATCAAGGGCGGCGGCCATCTGGACCATGGCCGTGACCATGCTCTGCTGCTCCAGATCGCTGTCGACGCCGGTGATGAAGCTCCGGTCGATCTTCAGCCGGTCAATGGCGAGCCGGCGCAGGTTGGAGATGGAGGTGTGGCCGGTGCCGAAATCGTCAAACTCGATGGTGAAGCCCGCGCGCGAGAGGGCTTCGATGTTGCGCAGCACGCGCAGGTCGCCCTCCTCGCCCGTGTCGGGGATCAGCACGGTTTCGAGGATTTCTATGCGGATCCGTGACGGGTCCATCCCCGCCTTGTCGATGGTCCAGTTCATCCGGTCCACCAGACCGGTGTTGCACAGTTCCGCCGTGGAAAAGTTGAGCCCCACCCCGTCCACCACATGGCCCGCGCGTTCCCAGCGGTCCAGCGCGTCGAGCGACTTGCGCAGCATCATCTCCCCGATCTGCTCGGTCTGGCCGGTGCGTTCCGCCACGTCGAGGAAGTCGGCCGGCGACAGGAAGCCGCGTTCGGGGTGGAACCAGCGCACCAGAGCCTCGAACCCGATCACGGCGCCCGTGCGCAGGTCGATCTGGGGCTGGAAATAGGGTTCCAGCTCGTCGCGGCGCAGGCCCTCGTCCAGATCACGCGAAATCGCCTCGCGCCGCACGAGCGCGGTGCGCATCGCGGGTTCGTAGAAGACCAGATCGCCGCCGGAGGCCTCGGCCTCCCGCAGGGCAAGGGAGGAATTGGCCAGAAGCGCCTCCCCGTCGATATTGGCGCCGGTCGCGGCGGCGATGCCGATCTGGGCGCCGGGCACACGCATCGTATCCCGCACCCGCACGGGCCGCGCCAGCAGGTCGCTGATCCGCCCTGCCATGGAGGCCGCCCGCCCGGCATCCCGGTCCCACAGAAGGATGATGAAATCGTCCGTCCCGATCCGGCAGAGCATGTCGCCGCGGCGGATATTGTCGCCGATGATCCGCGCGCTTTCGGTCAGCAGTTCCTCCCCCGCGGCGCTGCCCATCGCGTCGGAGATCGCCTTGAAGGCGCGCACCTGGATGCGGATGACCGCGACATGGATGTCCGCCTGGGCCGTGGCGGAGAGCTGGGTCAGCCGGTCACGCAGCGCGATGATGTTGGGCAGTCCCGTGACGGGATCATGGCTGCGCTGATAGGCGGCATCGCTGCGGGCGCGCACGACCTCCCGCACGATGGCCGCGCGGCGGATGGCAAGCGGCCGGAACACGAACAGACCGATCGCCCCCAGCACAAGCCCGACGGAGACGCGCATCGGATGGGCCCAGAACAGGAGCCGTTCCGCCTGTCCCTGAAGCGGCGCAATGGCTGCCGGGTCGGCCCCGGCGGCACCGGCGAGCGCAGCCAGGTCGGAAATGTTCCGCTCCAGCAGGAGCGCGCCGAACAGGAGGCCGAAAAGCAGCCCGACCCCGCTGAGGAGCAGCGCATAATAGCGCCGCGTCAGTTTGCGCCCCGATCTCAATCCGGCCTCCTGAACTCACCCGTTGTGAGCAGGGAGCCTAGGCGGCAATGACGCTCAAACCCTTAACCACGTCACGCGGGACAATCCCGCGCCACGACAATTTTGCAGACAATTTTAGTCTTTGCGGGACGCAGGCCGTGTGGCCGTCCCGTCGGGCAGCTTCGACCGGGTCAGGCCCGCGAAGTCGAACAGGCTCTTGTCCAGAAGGTGGCTCGGGTTGGCATTGGTCAACGCCCGGAAGAGGATCTGCCGCCGGCCGGGATAGTTGGCCTCCCACTCGTCGAGCAGCCGCTTGACCTGCTGGCGCTGCAACCCGTCCTGCGAGCCGCACAGGTCGCAGGGAATGATCGGATACTGGAGCGCGCGGGCGAATTTCTCGCAATCCGCTTCCGCGACGTAGGCAAGTGGCCGGTAGACATAGAGGTCGCCCTCGTCATTGACGAGTTTCGGCGGCATGGTCGCGAGCTTCCCGCCGTGGAAGAGCGACATGAAGAAGGTTTCCAGCATATCGTCCCGGTGATGGCCGAGCACGACCGCGCTGCAGCCCTCCTCGCGCGCGATCCGGTAGAGATGCCCGCGCCGCAGACGCGAACAGAGCGCGCAATAGGTCTTGGTGCTGGGCACCTTGTCGGTGACGATCGAATAGGTGTCCTGATATTCGATCCGGTGCTCCACGCCCATGCGTTCCAGAAATTCCGGCAGAACGGTGGAGGGAAAGCCCGGCTGGCCCTGATCGAGGTTGCAGGCCAGCAGCTCGACCGGCAGCAGGCCGCGCCATTTCAACTCGGTCAGGGCGGCCAGCAGCGTATAGCTGTCCTTGCCGCCCGACATGCAGACGAGCCAGCGGCTGCCGCGCTCGATCATGCCGAAATCCTCGATCGCCTCGCGGGTCTGGCGGATGATCCGCTTGCGCAGCTTGCGGAACTCGGTGCTGCGCGGGCTGCCCTGAAAGAGCAGGTGGATATCGTCGCTATCGTCCAGCATCCTGTCCTCGGCTGTCAGTGTCGGGGGTGGCCGCGCGGCCCGCCTTTCGGTCCGCGGGCGGCGGCACCGGGTCGTGGCCCGATCCGCCGAGCGGGTGGCAGCGCGCGATGCGCCGCACGGTCAGCCAACTGCCGCGCAGGGCGCCGTGGCTTTCCAGCGCTTCGAGCGCATAGGCTGAACATGTCGGTTGGTAGCGGCAGTACATGCCGACCCAGGGCGACAGAAGGAGCCTGTAGGCGCGCACAGGCAGGGCCACGATGGCAGCGAGCGGGCTCATGTGTCGCCGGCCCCGGCGCGCGGACCTTTGTGGCTCTGCGATGGTGCTTGCCCATGCACGATGTCGAGCGCGCGGCGCAGCTCGGCCCGCATCCGTGCAAAGTCGCGGCGGGCGGTCACATCGCGGCGGCCGATCAGCACATAGTCCCATCCGGCCTGTCCGTGCGGGACGATCTCGGCGCGCGCCAGTTCGCGCAACCGGCGCTTGGCGCGATTGCGGGCAACGGCATTGCCGACCTTCTTGGAACAGGTGAAGCCGACGCGAACGGGCGGGGCATCGGGTGCCGCACCGCGCCGGTCGCGGGCCTGCAGGACAAATCCGGGCGTCGCCGCCCGCCGCCCGCCATTCGCGGCCAGAAAATCCCGGCGCTTCTTCAGGATGGCAAGCGCAGGAACGGTGACCGCCGGCGCCTGTGCCCCGGCGGGATCCTCAGATCCGGCGCGGTTCACGGGCTCCGGCGGTGCCATGGTCGTTCCTGAGTGAACCGGCCTTACGCGGACAGTTTCTTGCGGCCCTGCGCGCGACGGCGGTTCAGGATCTTGCGGCCGTTTTTGGTCGCCATGCGCGAACGGAAGCCGTGACGGCGTTTCCGAACGAGGTTGCTCGGCTGGTAGGTGCGTTTCATTTCTCGTCTCCTGGTCGTGCGCGGGGTGGTCCCCGCACTGGCCGAGACACGCGTCCACCGCGACGGAGTCGTCAGCCCTGAAATCAGAAACCGCTGTTTAGGAGCAGTTTGCGGGGAAGTCAATTCGCGATCCGCGCTTTTTTGCGGCTGCGAAACCCGGTGTCTGGCCCCTTTCTGAAACAATGGTCAATCGGGATCAAGGAGCCGTGAGCAGGCCTCGTCTTCATTGTAAGACGAACGACTTACTGGTCTGACTGTGCACAGCACCCACGCGCGCCCCGAGGATTTTGGATGACCACGCCTGACACACACCGCGCCGAGACATCGGCCGCAGCCCCCGATCGTGCCGTTTCAGGGCCGGAGGGCGCCGCAAGCCCGCGCGGCTGGGCGCGGATGGTGCCGATTCTCGTTATCCTCGCGGTGGCGGTCATCGGCTATCTGACACTCGGGGACCGGCTCAGCTACCAGACATTGGCGGAGAATCACGAACGACTGACCGCATGGCGCGACGCGCATTTCCTGACCGTTCTGCTGGCCTATATGGGGCTCTATGTCGTGGTCGTGGGCTTTTCCCTGCCGGGTGGCGCGCCGCTGACGCTCGCGGGCGGGTTCCTGTTCGGCGTCTGGGTCGCCGCGCCCGCGACCGTGGTGGCCGCGACCCTCGGCGCCACGCTCATTTTCCTGGCCGCCAAGACCGGGCTCGGCGACATGCTGCGCGAGAAGCTGACGGGCGACGGGGCAGGGCTCTTCGCCCGGATCGAGCGCGGCGTGCATGAAAACGAGGTCAGCTACCTGCTGCTCATCCGGCTGGTGCCGGTCGTGCCGTTCTGGCTGGCCAACCTGGCGCCGGCCTTCCTCGGGGTGGGATTGCGCAATTTCGTGCTGACGACATTTTTCGGGATCATCCCCGGCACCTTTGTCTATGCCTGGGTCGGGTCGGGCCTCGGCGCGCTCCTCGACCGGGGTGAGGCACCCGATCTCGGGATCATATTCGAATGGCAGATTCTCGGCCCGATCCTCGGGCTTTGCGCACTCTCGGCGCTGCCGATTCTCATCAAGGCGCTGCGCCGCGGCAAGGAGGCCTGACATGGCTCTGATCGAGACGGATCTCTGCGTCATCGGCGCGGGCTCGGGCGGCCTGTCGGTTGCCGCCGGCGCAGTGCAGATGGGCGCGCGCGTCGTGCTGATCGAGGGCGGCGAGATGGGGGGCGACTGCCTCAACACCGGTTGCGTGCCCTCCAAGGCGCTGCTGGCGGCGGCGAAACAGGCCCATCTGATGGGGGCCGGCGCGAAATTCGGCATTGCACCAGTGGAACCGCAGGTCGATTTCGGCGCCGTCCACGACCATGTGCATGGCGTGATCGCGGGCATCGCACCCCACGATTCGCAAGAGCGGTTCGAGGGGCTCGGCGTCAAGGTTCTGCGCGGCATGGCCCGCTTCACCGGAGACGATCGCGTGGCGGTCGAGGGGACCGAAGTCCGGGCCCGCCGGTTCGTCATCGCCACCGGATCGCGCGCCATGGTGCCGCCGATCGACGGAATCGCGGACGTGCCCTACCTGACCAACGAGTCGCTTTTCGACCTGACCGACCTGCCGGATCACCTGATCATCGTCGGCGGCGGGCCGATCGGGCTGGAAATGGCGCAGGCGCACCGGCGGCTCGGCGCGCAGGTCACCGTCATCGAGGCCGAACGGGCGCTCGGGAAGGACGATCCGGACGCTGCGGCGCTGGTCATAGAGCGGCTGCGCGCGGAAGGGATCACGCTCCACGAGGGTGCCGGCGTGACCTCCGTCGCAAATGTGCCGGCAGGCGTGGAGGTCTGTTTCGGAGAGGGCCAGAGCGTTACCGGATCGCATTTGCTTCTGGCCGTGGGGCGGGTGCCCAATCACGACCGGCTCGATATCGACAAAGCCGGGATCAAGGCGGACCGGCGCGGCATCATCGTCGACGCGGGTTTGCGAAGCTCCAACCGGCGGGTCTATGCGGTGGGCGACGCGGCGGGCGGCATGCAGTTCACCCATGTCGCGGGCTACCATGCGGGCATCGTGATCCGCTCGGCGCTGCTCGGCCTGCCAGCCAAGGCCAAAACCGACCATATTCCATGGGTCACCTATACCGACCCGGAGCTTGCGCAGGTCGGCCTGACCGAAGCACAGGCGCGCGACAGACACGGCGACAGGGTCGAGATCCTCACGTTCGATTATGCCGAGAATGACCGCGCCCGCGCCGAGCGCGATACGGACGGGTTCATCAAGGTCATGGTCTATCGGGGGCGCCCGGTGGGTGCGACCGTCGTCGGGCGGCAGGCGGGCGAGGTCATCCAGCTCTGGGCGCTGGCCCTGTCGGCGGGGCTGAAGATCAGCGACGTGGCGGGCATGGTGTCGCCCTATCCGACGCTGGGCGAACTGTCGAAACGCGCGGCGGGGCAGTATTACACGCCGCGCCTCTTCGATTCGCCGCTTGTGCGACGCATCGTCCAATTCGTTCAGAAATTCTGACTACACCTTGTTCCCAACCGGAGCGCTGCCTAATCTCTGGACAGTTCGGGGCGGGACAGATGGGTTTCTTCAAATCTCTATCAGGTCGGTTTTTGTTGCTGACCATTCTGTTCGTGATGCTGGCGGAGATCCTGATCTTCGTCCCTTCCGTCGCGCGCTTCCGCATGACAGAATTGCAGGAACGGCTGGAACTGGCGCAGCTTGCCTCGCTGTCGGTACTGGCGACGCCGGACGATATGGTCGCGCCGGAACTGGCTGACGAGCTGCTCGACAATGCGGGCGTCATCAACATCGTCCTGCGCCGCAATGAAGTGCGCGAACTGATCATCTCCAAACCCATGCCTGCGCCGGTGGACGAGACGTTCGACCTGCGCGATGCCTCTCCCATGCAGCTCATCACAGATGCGCTGCGCTGCCTGTTCGCGCCCGATGACCGCGTGATCCGCATCATCGGCCAGCCGATCAAGGGCGCGGGGCTGGAGATCGAGACAGTGCTCTACGAGCGGCCGGTGAAGGAGGCGATGCGCGACTATGGGCTCAACATCCTGTGGCTGTCCGCGCTCATCTCGATCATCACCGCCGCTTTGCTCTTCTTCTCGGTCCGCGGGCTGCTCGTCCGCCCGATCACCAAGGTCGTCGACAATATGATGTCCTATCGCGACGATCCGGCGGACGCGCGGCGGATCATCGAGCCGAGCTCGCAGATCCGCGAGCTGCACGAGGCCGAACAGGCGTTGCAGGACCTGCAGGTCGCGCTCAGCCAGTCCCTGCGGCAGAAGGCGCGGCTCGCGGCGCTTGGCGGGGCGGTGGCCCGCGTGAGCCACGATCTGCGCAATATCCTGACCACGAGCCAGCTTCTGGCCGACCGGCTGGAGGTCAGTTCCGACCCGGTCGTGGCGCGCACCGCGCCGAAGCTGCTGGGTGCGCTGCAGCGTGCGGTGACCCTGTGCGAGAGCACGCTCACCTTCGGCAAGGCGGAAGAGCCGGCGCCCACATTCCAGAAGGTGGTGCTGCGCGACATTGCCGACGAGGTTCTGGAAAACGATGCGCTACGCAAAACGGGCGATCTGGTCGATTTCGACCGGAAAGTATCTCCCGCGATCACGCTCGTCACCGACCGCGACCACCTGTTCCGCATCTTGACCAATCTGGTGCGCAATGCGCGACAGGCGATCGAGGCAAGCAAGGTCGCGGGCACCGTCACGATCAGGGCCGAGCAGATCGGGGAAGAGATCCACATCCGCGTGGAGGATAGCGGACCGGGCCTGCCACCGCGGGCGCGGGACCACCTGTTCCGCGCGTTCGAGGGCGGCGCGCGGCAGGGCGGCACCGGGCTCGGCCTCGCCATTTCCTGGGAGCTGGCCCACGCGTTGGGCGGCACGCTGGAACTGGAGGCCACGTCACAGGACGGCACCTGCTTCCTGCTGGTCCTGCCGCGGAAGCGCTGAGAGGTGCACGCAAGGGAAAGCCGGATTTCCGTCGATTTCGCTCTTGCCAAGCCTGACCGGGCGCTATAAACCGCACCTCGCCTGCACCGGTAGCTCAGTTGGATAGAGTACTTGACTACGAATCAAGGGGTCGGGGGTTCGAATCCTCCCCGGTGCGCCACTTCCCTTTCAAACATTCTCGAGATGTGACCCAGAAGTTCAGGTTGCTCCTGCCAAACTGGTCACGTTCCGGCATATACCGCGACGCGGATTGACACCACGGCGACCACCTCAGGCTGATTGCCTACCGGGTCTCATCAGCCGACTGCAAAAACGCCTTCAATATCGCTCCTACGGTGTCCTGAAGCGGTATTTCGGTCATTACGGCTTCTGCCTCTTCTCCGGGGCGATGCACGGCCAATGTCGTGAAAAGCGTATCATCTTTTGTGGCTTCCGCATCAGCGGCCTTCGTGTAGCGATAGATACGTGACCCGTGGTCACCGTGGACGATGAGCGTGGTGTCATCCTGCTTGGCCACCTGTTCGAAAAGCGGTGCCATCAGGCGGTCGACGCACCGCGCTTGCCGCCAGTGGCCGTTGAACAGTTCTTCGACCTCGTCCGGTGCATAGGGTGTCGTGCGATACTTGACCGATCGCCATTGCGATACCGGTAGCAGTCGGCATTCCTCATCGTAGATATAGGGAAAATGCGGAATGATGATGTGGGCCACGAGTGCAGATCCCGGCTGCATGTCGGCAACCGCCTCCGGAAGCCCTTGCAGGAAATCGACCATCAGCGGCATCCGCGGTGCGTCGTCCATGCTCCCGCTGGTTTTCGGCAGAATCTGTTCTCGCGCCCGTTTCAAATAGCCGAGTTTCTTGAACTCCAGATAATCGATGAAAACCCGCAGGCTGATTGCCGACCTCATCGATAGCGATTGGTCCCCGAATGCCTGAACATTGCCTAGGCCGTTATAGTTCAGACAGACGACACGCTCCGACGGCGTGCAAAATCCCAGATGGGTGCTCTGGACGTATGTCTGCTGGAAGCCCCGCTGCTCCAATTCCGTCAGCAATGCGTTGTTGACGATGGAATTGCCGAAATAGTCGGCCTTGTCGTTCTTTCGATAGTTCCGTGGAAGCGAGTCGAGGCTCAATACTGACGTCACTGATCCCAATGTGTTGCTGCTCAGGCTTCTGGCGCGCGCAAACAGGGTCGCACCGCGCGAGACGTAATACGCTGCCATCTCATCCGGTGAGATATGATGTTCGACCGTCGTGTCGCCGTAAAAGGGCGAGCTTTTCTCGTCCAGTATTACGTAGACGAGTTTCTTGTCCGACTGCGCTGAAACCCCTTCATGGCTTCCGGTGGTGACAAATCCCACAGGTTGCGGCGACAGGAAGGACGTGAGGCCGAAGATCAAGGCGAAGGCGGCGACGATCTGCGTCGTCTGACGCGGGACGAAAAACATGCAAGCTGCAAACAC
Organism: Oceanomicrobium pacificus; assembly: GCF_009833495.1. GTDB lineage: Bacteria > Pseudomonadota > Alphaproteobacteria > Rhodobacterales > Rhodobacteraceae > Oceanomicrobium > Oceanomicrobium pacificus. The sequence goes on from NZ_WUWG01000006.1 coordinate 62,269, forward strand.
TGCAATGACATGGAGCAGGAAGACAGCCAGCCACGGCGTCAGATCGAGGTAGGTGTCGAAATAGAGCACCGCTAGAACCACCGAAGAGACCGCGAGTACGATCCTGCTGCGGGTCGCGGCCGTTACGAAACCAATTGCACCGAAAAGCCCGATGACCAGATACATTTCCACATCGTGGAGCCGGTATCCGATTTCATTGAGGACGCTCAGCGGGAACGCTGCCCAAAGCAGCGTATTGGCCCACAGGACGGATCGGTCGATTTGGGTCATGTGGTGGAATACTCCACCAGTAGCCGGCCGTTCTCTTCGAATGTCTTCGTGGTTCCGACCTGCCCGTTGGCCTCGACGGCGCGCATGAACGTCTCCGGCGAATAATCCGACGCCAGCTCATCGCGATGGGCCATCAGGCCCCGCACCATCGGGTCGGTGGTCGGCACGAACTCAATGATGCCCGTTGGGGCAAGGCTCATCAGCCAGTCGACGGCTTCGGACATCGGCAGGTTGCCCCCGATCACCATATGGTGGAGCACGGCAAGCGCGAGGATGCCGTCAGCGGGTGCACGTTCCGCAAGCCCCTGGCGTTCCATTTGCCGCCAACCCATGGACGGGCTGGGGTCGAGCAGGTTCATCAGTACCGGGATGATCCGGCCGCCGTCGCGGGCGCGGTTGCGCCAAGCGGCCTCGATACTGTCATTGTCCCCGTCGATCAGTACCGACAGCCCGGCACCGCCGTCGAGCGCAGCTCGGGAGAAATCACCCGTATTGCCGCCCAGATCCCAGATAATACCCGGCTTCGTGCGCGCGGCCCATTCGGACACGAAGGCGCTCTTGTCGCGTTTCATCGCGTCCGAGTAGCTGTTGCGCTCGGCATAGTCGCTCCAGTAGCTGTCCGGCCGGCGGTCGGATTTGAGACCCGCAATGAAGTCCCGCAGTTGCTGGAGAATGGCGCGGTAATGCGCCTTCGGCACCTGCGCCTGCTCAGCCCGGTTGGCGGACGAGCTGCTGGAATCGGATCGTTTGAGAACAGACCGGCCGTGCATCCAGACATGGAAGAGCGCGGTCGGGCTGAGCATCATCTTGCTCTTTGGCAGAACGGCGAGTGCGTCCTCGAAGCGGATCCCATCCATCGAGCCGCGATAGAGCGACTGGAACCCGAGACCTGACCAAGCTTCCAGTAAAAGCGGCAGCAGGAACTGTCGGCAGAACTGGTTGTAACCGGCCCAGGGTTTTCCGTCCTCATACGGGCGCAACGAAGGCGGATCGATGTGAAGAAACCGGCCGTCAAACATCTGCATGTTGTAGGCCGTGGCGTCGGACAGGACGTAGCCCTTGTCAAACGCGACGAGTTGCAACGACAGGTGCTGCAAGGCCGCGTCCTTGAGTTGAGAAAAGACCCACTCATAGGGATAGGTCACGACGGGAAGGCGCGGGTGCTCGTAGAGCGCCACAATGTCCTCTCCGCGGGCGCCGCGAAACTGAGAGCGCAAATCCGCGCCCGCATCCAGCGCATTTGTATCGATCATAAGCCCTTGGACTGCGAGCGCGTCGAGGAGCCCAGATGTTTTGAGCTTTGAAAACGTCTCGGCAGACGAAGATGTGAGGCCGCGGATGATCCTGTCTTCATGTCTGAAGACATAGCCCGAACTGTCCCGGAAAGAGCCCGGGTTGCGCACTGCTCCTGTTGAACCTGTCACCCTTCGGACTCAACCTCGCTTGTGTCGTCCTGTGGTTCGGGCTTCTTCCGGAAAAAGCCGAAGACCTTCTCTCGGAAGCTCTTGATGGCGACGAGGGCTGCGGCAAAACCGCCTGCGATGGCCTGGAAGAGGATGCTGCCTGTAACCGGGTCGATATAGGCATGCGCGGGCATGGTCAGCAGCACGTAAGCGAGGCTGGCGAGTGACAGTCGGGTGACGAGATTCACGGCTGATGCTCCTGTTGTTCTGCTCGAATTGCCATCGCCGGATGCCGGAGACCGTCGGGCGACAGGCCGTATTCACCGATCGGTTGCGTCCGACCTGTTCTGTTCCCGCAACGATGCCTGCCCCGTCATCGAGTTGTCAAGAAACTGTCATGCGCGCGTTATAGGGAGATAAGAGGCGAACTCTCGCACACTGAACCGTGTTTCGGCCCGAAATCCGGCCACCACATCAATGATAGATTGCCGTCTGGCTGATGAAGTGCCGCGCGACGATGGGCAGGATGGCGCCGCCCATGGCTGGCGCGCTCGGGCCGATGGAGCCGGTGACGAAACGCACGGGGCTCAGCCCCTGCCGGTCGCGTCGTTCCGACGCCGCCGAGGTCGCGACCGCGAGTTTCTCCCGAATGTCGTCGGGGAACCCGCCATCAATCACGATGGTGCCGAAATCGACGACCGCGCAGATGGCGACGGCCGCCGTGGCGAGGCTTTCTGCCACCTCCGCGATCCAGTCATCCACGACGCTGCCCAGATCCGACCAATTGTCCGATCCGTCCCAGAGGACGGACGGATCGCGGCCTTCGGCCCGCAGGCGCTGTTCCAGTCCGAGGATGGACGCGGCATCGATCAGCGGTTCGGCGCCGGCACCGGACCGCGCCGGGACCGGCAGGGCGCCGAGCGCACCGGCGTTGCCGCCCGGTCCATCGAGCACGGAATTGTTCAACACGACGCCACCGCCGACAAAGAATCCCACGAAAACATAGAAGAAATTGTCGACTTCTGATCCGCGCCCGAGCGCGTGTTCGGCCACGCAGGCCGACGTGGCATCATTCTGGACCTGCGCGGGCAGCCCGGCGGCGGCGCCAATCTCTGCCGCGATGTCGAACCGGCGCCAGGCGTCCATTTCCGTCGCATCCGCCCCGACCTGAAGGCCCCAGTTCCACAATTCGTAGGGGATCGCGATGCCGACGCCCGCAATCCGGTCGCGCCGTGCCTTCGGGATGCGCCCTGTCAGTTTGCGGATGCCCGTTTGCGCGAAGTCCAGAATGTCGCCGGTGCGGGGAAACTTGTAGGGCTGGCGCAGATGGTCGATCACATCGCCGCAGAAGTTCATCAGCACCAGTTCGGCGGAGCGGCGCCCGACCTTCAGCCCGAAACTGTGGGCCGCATCCGGGTCGAGCCGCATCGGGATCGACGGTTGCCCGACCCGCCCCTTCACAGGCGTGCCGCGCAGCAGGAACCCGTCGGCCTCCAGCGCGCGGATGATGACCGTCACCGTTTGGGCGGAGAGGCCGGTCTGGCGCGCGATCTCGGCCCGTGACAGGGCGCCATGGCGGCGGATGAGCGTCAGGACCAGCCGTTCGTTATGGTCGCGGACGCGGGCCTGATTCGACCCGCCCTGAAGGTTCGGCACCTTCTTTTCCGCATCATCATTCAACTCGTCGCTCACATTTGCCTCTTGGCGCTCGGTTGCGTGAGTGTCAATCAGGCTAATATATAAATCAATCTGATTTATTAATTGACTCCGGCCGGACGCCGCATATTCTGACCCGCGCCCTCCGCCGTCAGGGCGGAGAAGGTTCAAAACTCGGGAGGACTTTATGACTCGGACCAAGATGCTTCTGGCCGGCACCGCGCTGGCCCTTGCCGGTGCCGCAACGCCGGCCATGGCGCAGGATATCGGCGCCTGTCTGATCACCAAGACCGACATCAACCCTTTCTTCGTGAAGATGAAGGAAGGCGCGACCGCCAAGGCCGAGGAGATGGGGATCAACCTGTCGAGCTTCGCCGGCAAGGTCGATGGCGACCATGAAAGCCAGGTCGCGGCCATCGAGACCTGCATCGCTTCGGGCGCCAAGGGCATCCTGATCACGGCCTCCGACACGAAGGCCATTGTCGATCCGCTGAAACAGGCGCGGGATGCCGGCCTGCTGGTCATCGCGCTCGACACGCCGCTTGAGCCGATCGACGCGGCCGATGCCACGTTCGCCACCGACAATTTCGAGGCCGGGCGGCTGATCGGGGCATGGGCGGCTGCCACGCTCGGTGATGCGGCGGCCGACGCCAAGATCGCCATGCTCGATCTGGCCGAAAGCCAGCCCTCGGTCGGGGTGCTGCGCGATCAGGGGTTCCTGACGGGCTTCGGCATCGATGTGAAGGATGTGTCGAAATGGGGCGACGAGGATGACCCGCGCATTATCGGCAACGAGGTGACCGCCGGCAACGAGGAAGGCGGGCGGACCGCGATGGAGAACCTTCTGTCGAAGGATCCCGACATCAATGTCGTCTACACGATCAACGAACCGGCCGCGGCCGGCGCCTACGAGACGCTGAAAGCCTTCGGTAAGGAAAATGACGTGCTCATCGTGTCCGTCGATGGCGGGTGCCCGGGCGTGCAGAACGTGGCCGACGGTGTGATCGGCGCGACCTCGCAGCAATATCCGCTCTTGATGGCGTCCAAGGGGATCGAGGCGATTGCCGCCTGGGCCGCGGACGGCACCAAGCCGGAACCCTCGCCGGGACTCGAATTCTTCAACACCGGCGTCAGCCTCGTGACCGACCAGCCGGTTGACGGGGTCGAGTCGATCTCGGTCGAAGAGGGCATGGACCGCTGCTGGGGCTGAGCCCCCGCGCGTGACACCCCGGGGCCGCTTTCCCCGCGGCCCCGGGGCCTGCCTGACATGCCCCGGCAGAGGGCGGCTTGACGCAAGGCCCGTCCGCCCTGCCTAATCACCCGATCTGACGGGTTGCCGCCCGCGTGCCCCGCGGGCGGTTCCGCCACCGCCAAAAACAGGAGCGCGCATGCCACCCGCGTCCCAGGACAATTACGAATCCGATCTCGGCGCGGCCGACGGCCAGGTCGCCTCGTTCGAGGATCGCCACCATACGCCGCTGCAGCGGCTCCAGCATTTTCTGCACGGAAATCCGGCCATGGTGCCGGTCATCATCCTGCTGCTCAGCGTCATCGTCTTCGGCTTCGTGGCCGGCGGGCGGTTCTTCTCGCTCTTCAACCTGTCGCTCATCATGCAGCAGGTGGCGATCGTAGGCATTCTGGCCTGCGCACAGACGCTGATCATCCTGACCGCGGGCATCGACCTGTCGGTCGCGGCGATCATGGTGCTGAGCTATGTCATCATGGGGCACATGTCGGTCACCTATGGCTGGCCGACGGGGCTGGCCGTGGTGGCCGGGCTTCTGGTGGCCATGGGCTGCGGCGCGGTCAACGGGCTTCTGGTCACGCGGATCAAGTTGCCGCCCTTCATCGTGACGCTCGGCACATGGCGCATCTTTCTGGCGATTGTCTATCTCTACACCGGCTCGCAATCGATCCGCAGTCAGGACATCGACGCGGCCGCGCCGCTTCTGAAGTTCTTCGGCGAGCGGGTGAGCATTGGCGGCGCGGTCTTCACCTATGGTGTCTTCCTGATGCTCGGGATCTTCGCGCTCTTCTGGTACATCCTGAACCGCACCGCATGGGGGCGCCATGTCTATGCCGTGGGCGATGACAGGGAGGCCGCTGATCTCGCGGGCATCCGGACGGGGCGTGTGCTCCTGTCGGTCTACATCGTCGCCGGGCTGATCTGCGGGATCGCCGCCTGGGCCGCCATCGGGCGGGTCGGGTCGGTCTCTCCGTCGAGTTTCTTCGAGGCCAACCTCAACTCGATCACCGCGGTGGTGATCGGGGGCACCTCGCTCTTCGGCGGGCGCGGGGCGATCCTCGGTTCGCTCTTCGGGGCGCTGATCGTCGGGGTCTTTTCATCGGGCCTGAAGCTCGCGGGCGCGGACCCGCAATGGGAACTGTTCGCCATCGGCTGCCTCATCATCCTTGCCGTGGCGCTCGACCAGTGGATCCGGAGGGTGTCGGTATGAGCGTGCAACCGGTGCTGAAGGCCCGCGGCCTCGTGAAACGCTACGGCCGCGTGGTGGCGCTCGACCATGCGGATTTCGAACTCTATCCCGGAGAGATCCTTGCCGTGATCGGGGACAATGGCGCGGGCAAGTCGACGATGATCAAGGCGCTGTCAGGCGCCGTGCAGCCCGATAGCGGCGAGGTGCTTCTCGACGGCAAGCCGGTGCATTTCTCCAACCCAATGCAAGCCCGCCAGCACGGGATCGAAACCGTCTACCAAACGCTGGCGCTATCACCCGCCCTGTCCATCGCCGACAATATGTTCCTCGGCCGCGAACTGCGCAAAAGCGGGATCTCGGGCAAACTCTTCCGCGCCATGGACCGCCGCAGGATGGAGGCGATCGCCCGCGAAAAACTGAACGATCTGGGCCTGATGACGATCCAGAACATCAACCAGGCGGTGGAAACCCTGTCGGGCGGCCAGCGTCAGGGCGTGGCCGTCGCGCGTGCTGCCGCTTTCGGGTCGAAAGTTGTCATCATGGACGAACCCACCGCCGCGCTCGGCGTGAAGGAAAGCCGCCGGGTGCTGGAACTGATCCTTGAGGTGCGCGACCGCGGCCTGCCGATCGTGCTCATTTCCCACAATATGCCGCATGTTTTCGAGGTGGCCGACCGGGTGCATATCCACAGGCTCGGGCGGCGGCTTTGCGTGATCGACCCCAAGGAGCACAGCATGTCGGATGCGGTGGCGCTGATGACCGGTGCAAAGACCCCGCCGGGCGAACTGGCCGAAGCATGAGCGCCGAAGCACCGCAGGGGGCGGACCCGTCTGGCCTTGCGGCACGGCTGGCCGCGCTGCGTGACGCCATGCCGCCTGCGGGCGCGCAGCGGACGATTGTCGCCATTGCGGGCGCACCGGGCAGCGGCAAGTCGACACTTGCGGCACGGCTCGGGGCGCAACTCGGCGACGCGGTCGCGGTCGTGCCGATGGACGGGTTCCACTATGACAATGCGCTCCTCGAACGGCACGGGCTGATCGGCCGGAAAGGCGCGCCTGACACGTTCGATGCGGCGGGCTTCGTCCATCTGGTCCGGCGCCTGAAGGCCGAGCCGCGCGTCGCCTATCCGACCTTCGACCGCGCCGCCGACCTGTCTCGGGCAGCGGCAGCCGAGGTGACGGAGGCGACCCGTCTGGTGCTGGTGGAAGGCAACTACCTTCTGTTGCGGGCGCGGCCCTGGAGCGCGCTCGCGGACCTGTGGGATTTCAGCGTGATGGTGTCGGTGCCGGTTCCGGTCCTGCGCCAGCGCCTTCTGGCGCGCTGGGCCGCGCACGGTCTGGCGCCCGATGCGGCACAGGCACGGGCGGAGGGCAATGACCTGCCCAACGCCCGCACGGTGATCGACGGTTCCGCCCCCGCGGACCTGACCGTGCGGGGCGTTTAGGGACGGTCCGAGACCTCAGCGCCCCATCTGGATGTTGGCGCGACCGACCCAGACAAGCTTGCCCTCATCATCGCGGACACATTCCAGAAGCCGCTGCTGGCGATCTTCGATGGAGGTTGTCACCGTGCTCGACCCTTCAAGGAGCACATAGGCCGATTCCGAATAGGCCAGACCACCGTAATAGCAGAACCGCTCCTCCGCCCCGTCGGGGATCGGAGAGACCGAAAGGAGCATGGACTCGGCGGCCACCGGACCGGCGAGCAGCGATGCGGCAAGGGCGAGGGACGGGCAGGCACGTTTGATCGACATGGGTAGCCTCCTTCTGGTGGATGCGCGCAGTTTTCCAGCAAAGGCCTGACCGATCAAGGTTTTCCACGCAAGGCGCCGGGGCCGGGTCAGTCCAGATGGCCGTGCCGCGCCACATCTTCCAGTTGGGCAGCGCCCGGTTCGGTGGCGCGGAACTGCTCGCGGACACCGGCTTCCGTCAGGCTCCGCTGGACGGCAAGCACCGCATTGGGCGGCTGGTCGGCGCAAAGCTCCGCCATGAAAGCCAGTTCCTCTTCCGCTGCCGCGGTCGCCGCCTCCATGTCGGGGGCGCCGTAGATGGTGCGGAAATGGTCGGCCAGACGGGAGATGATCGCACCGCGCTCGGCATCCGTCACCGGGGCGACGGCCACGAGCGAGGCGCGTCCGAAACTGTCCAGCCCCAGCCAGCCATGGGCGAAGGCCTGCCGTGCCTGGCCCTGCAGGTCGGCCTCGGTCCAGTTGGAGAACTCGAACCCGCCGGACACGGCCCATTCACCGCTTTCTGCGGGCCGCGCATAGACGTTGCGGTCGGATATGTCGAAATGGATCGTGCGGGCCAGCAGCATCAGGGGGCGGGCCTTTCCACGAGTGCGCAGAGGGGCAGCGACAGGTGGCGCCCGTCATCCTGTCGCAGCAAGAGGCCTAGCCCCGCATCATGACCGGTGAGCTTGCCGCTCACGGGCGTGCCGTCGGGAAAATGCGGCGGCAGACCGGCAGGGCGGTCGGTCTCCGCGTCCGGCATGTCGCCGGGCCAGGCGCGGCTGCGCCATGTCTCGTGCAGGGCTTTCATTCCGTCCTCCGACCAGAGATGGATCCACACAAGCACGTGCCGGGCCCAAGCTTCAAGAAGCGCGCGCGCATCGAGCGGCGCGCCTTCGGCCGACAGGGTCGTCACCTCGGGCGCCGCGCCCGGTTCCGGCCCGCCGGGCGAGGGGGCCAGCGGCAGGTCGAGGGCGAGCACCAGCCAGAGTGGCTCGGCGGCCGGATCGTCACTGTCGGACAGGAGCGCCAGCCGTCCGCAGGCCGCGCCGTTGACATGGATGCCGCCGGCCCAACCAAGTTGCACCGCGAGTTCGGACGGTCCGAGCTGGCCGATGGCTTCGGCCAGCGCCACCTGTCCCAGCGGCAGCATCGCGGCGGCCGCATCGAGCGTGGTTTCGGGCACGAGCACCAGAGCCGCCTGCAGGCGCGCGGGCGAGAGCCTGTGGCAGATGAGACCGGCCTCGGTTCCGTCGCGGGCGGCCCGTACGGCCTGTGCCACCGGATCGCCATCCGCGGGCGCATCGCGCAGAAGCGGGGGCAGGTCGAGCCTGCCGCCCAGTCCCGCACCGCCGCGCCCGCGCATGTCCATCTCAGATGATGCCCCCGTCGATCAGCTTGCGGGCAATGGTCCGGAAGGCACCCGCCTGCGGCCCGTCGGGTTTCGACACGGTGATCGGCGCGCCCCCGTCGGAGGCCAGACGGATGTCGAGGTCGAGCGGGATTTCACCGAGGAACGGCAGGTCCAGCCGTTCGGCATCCGCCTTCGCGCCGCCATGGCCGAAAATATGTGCCTCATGACCGCAATTCGGGCAGGTGTAGGAGGACATGTTCTCGATCATGCCGAGCACCGGCACGTTCATCTTGTCGAACATGTTGAGCGCCTTGCGCGCGTCCAGAAGCGCGATGTCCTGCGGGGTGGAGACGACGATGGCGCCGGTGACCTCGGCCTTCTGGGACAGGGTCATCTGCACGTCGCCGGTGCCGGGCGGCAGATCGACGATCAGCACGTCGAGCTGGCCCCATTGCACTTGTCCGAGCATCTGCTGCAACGCGCCCATCAGCATCGGCCCGCGCCAGACGACCGCCTCGTCCTCCTTGACCATCAGGCCGATCGACATGAGCGTCACGCCATGGTTGCGCAGGGGCAGGATCGTCTTGCCATCGGGGGAGGCCGGGCGACCGGAAATGCCCAGCATGCGGGGCTGCGAGGGGCCGTAAACATCGGCATCGAGCAGCCCGACACGCTTGCCTTCGGCAGCGAGCGCCACGGCAAGGTTTGCCGAGACGGTCGACTTGCCGACCCCGCCCTTGCCCGAGGCCACCGCGATGATCCGGTTCACGCCCGCAACCTTTTGCGGTCCGGCCTGCGGTGTCGGATGCCGCCCGACCTTCAGGTCCGGCGGTGCCTTGGGCGCGGCATGGGCGGTCAGCAGCGCAGAGACATTGCCGCTGCCGGCGAGTTTCTCCACGGCTTCCACCGCGGCGAGTCGGACCGGTTCCATCGCCTTGCCCTGTTCGGCCGCCACCTCGATGACGAACCGGACGCGGCCATCCTCGACCGTCAGCGCGCGGACCAGATCCGCTTCGATGATCGACTTGCCCGTGGCCGGGTCGGAAATGGTGCGGAGTGCGGCGAGCACATCTTCCCGGGTCAGGCTCACGCATCGCCTCCGGTCTGGATTTCGCCCTCGACCACATGTTCCAGTCCGATCTCCTCGATCGTCAGGACCATGCGGGCCTTCAGCGGCCCGGCGCCGAGTGCGCCGCCAGCGCGCGCGGCATCAACGGCGCTCTCGATCTCGCGCTGCGAGGTCACCCCCACCTGTTTGAGAAACTTGCGCATCGACATGTTGAACTCTTCGCTCATCGCTGGCTCCCGTTGGTTCGGTTGCGGCCTTGTGCTGGGCACGACGCCGCTGTCCCGACATATCTGTGGTAAACCGGGCGCGAGGGCAAGGGCTGCGTCCCAGGGAGGGCCGATGCGGATCGTCGCGAAACTGATGCTGGTGTTGATCCTCTGGTCGCAGGCCGGGGGGACGGGCGCGCAAGAGCGTGTGTTGGTCCTGTTTCTTGCGCCCGAACTGGCGGAGGCCGGCCTCGGCGCCCATCTGGCGCCGCGCTTCGGGCTGAAGATGAACACACGTGTCACCCTCCGCCCCGATGACGGTCAACCTGTGGCAGCACCGGATCAGGCGGCCCTGCGGGTGGCGGACGGGGCGTCATCCGATATCGTGCCCCTGTTCCGCGACGCGGACGGGCGGACCTTCGGGCTTGCCATCGCGCCGGATCTTCCCGCGACGGCGGATGCGGCACGGTTCCGCGACTGGTTGACCGGACCCTCGGGCCAGGCGGCACTGACCGGATTTGCCGGTGGGGAACTGGCACTCGTCGGGCGCGCGCCAGCCGCCGCGCCGGTGGCGGAGGTCGCGGGCGATGCGGTGGAGGGCGAACGGCTCGCGCTCTTTCATTGCGGCCGCTGCCATGTGGTGAGCGCGGCCAACCGGTTCGCGGGGATCGGCTCGACCCCCTCTTTCGCGGCGCTGCGCACATTTGCCGACTGGCGGGACCGGTTTGCGCGCTTCTGGGAGCTAAATCCGCATCCGAGTTTCACGCAAGTGGAGGGCATCACCCGCCCGTTTCCGGCCCACCGGCCGCCGCATGTGGCACCGGTCGAGCTGACCCCGCCAGAGGTGCAGGCAATCACCGCCTTTGCATCCACGATTGCACCGGCAGATCTGGGCGCCGAGATCAGCCCGCGCTAGTGAAGCTTCGGCGGCGGCCCCTTTGCGGCGTCGCGCTCGCGCAGGTCATCTTCGGTGGTGCGGATGCGCGGGCGCGGGGCGCTCGCGAACGGTTGCAGGTCGCTATGGGCCTGAGCCGTGACACGGCAATCGTCGCACATGCGGATGAGCCGCGCCTGATCGCTTTTGGCGAACATCGGATGGGCGCCTTCAAGCTTGGCCACGATCCGGTCGATGGTGCTCTGCACGCCGAAGGCGCGCCCGCATTCGATACATTCCGCGGGGTCTTCCCCGTGCAGGACCGCGTGGCCGAGCGCGTCTGCACCGGTGGCAAGGCGCGGCTCCAGCGTGATCGCCTGTTCCGGGCAGGCCGCCGCGCAGATCCCGCATTGCAGGCAGGCCGCTTCCTGAAACCGCAATTCGGGCCGGTCGGGATTGTCGCTGAGCGCCGCCGACGGGCAGAGAGAGGCGCAGGCAAGGCAGAGCGTGCAGGCGTCCCTGTCCACCAGCACCGCGCCATAGGGCGCACCTTGGGGCAGCGGCAGCACGGCCCCGTCCGCATGCAGGCCCTGCGCGGCCAGCCGCGTGACCGACCGGCGGTCACCCAGCGCCAGAACCGGTTGCGGGGCAGGGCCTGTTGCGTCGGGGGCGGTGCCGAGATGATCCGGCAGCGCCACCGGATCGGGCGGCGCTATCCGCGCGACCGGCACCGCGTCACCGATGATGGCGCGGGCCAGGTCAAGCTCGGCCACCAGATGGTCGGGCCAGCCGCGTCCGGTGTCGAGCAAGTCGATCCGCGCGCAGCCGAGTGCTGCGGCAAGTGCGGCTTCCGCATGGCCGAACAGGCCCAGTTTCTCGACCGCGAAGGGCAAGAGGTCAGCGGGCAGCCCGTCGCCCATGCGGGCGCAGAGCGCGATCCAGTCGCGCCCGTCGCCTGCGTCATGGACAAGGAGCCGCGGGCGGTCGAGGCCCGCCTCCCGCGCGGCGCCGACAAGGGCCGAGAGGCGTGCGAAGAGATGGTCCACCGGCGGCGCGGCATAGCTGACAGCGCCGGACGGGCAGGCCACCGCGCAGGCGCCGCAGCCCGCGCAAATGCCCGGATCGATTGCCACCGCATCGCCATCGGGACGGATCGCGCCGGTCGGGCAGAGGCTGAGGCAACGGGTGCATCCGGTCTGGCCCGCGCGCTCATGGGCGCAGATGAGCGGGTCCAGTTCGACATGCAGCGTCTTGTCGAACGTGCCTTTGAGCGTCGCGGCCTCGGCGGCCGCGGCCCAGATCTCGGCCGGTCGCGCCGGATCGGCGCGCAGGTATCCGTCCCGTTTCTCATGAGCGGGGAAGAGCGGTGGTCCGCCGGTCAGATCGAAGATGATGTCGCACTCCGTCGACACGGTGGCGGGGTCAGCATCGAACCGCATCGGCCCGCGACCGGACGGGTCGCCCGCGCGGAACCCCGATACGGTCAGGAAAAAACCGCCGAGCGATCCGGTGGCGGAACGCACCGCGCCCCGGTGCATCTCGACCGTGCGGTGGGCAGGCGGCAGCACGTCCCCGTCATCGGTCATGAGGCAGGTCACCGCCAGATGCTCGGCCAGCCAGGCCGCCACCGGGGCGACGGCGTCGCCCGGTCCGATGATCAGGCAGAGACCCGCGGATTGCACCTCCACCGTCCGGTCGGGCGGGGCGGGAACCTGCGCTTCGGCGATGAGTGCGGCCATTTTCGGAACCGTGCCCGCCGCGTCAGCCGTCCAGCCGGCGCGGTCGCGCAGATCGACGAAGACAGGGTCCGGCAGGCCGAGATCGCCAGCAAGATCGGAGAAGCGGCGGGCTTCCTGCGCGCAGGCGACCATCAACTCTTCGCCCGCTTCGCTGGCCGCCACCATCGCCGCTTCCGCGCGGTCGATCTCTGTCGTGCATAGGGCGGAATGGATGCGCGAACAGCACAGCCCGGTTGCGTCCGCCAGCCGGTCGCGGTCGAGCTTCTGGCTGCCGCTGCAATCGCAGAGCAGGATCGGTCGCGCCATGGCACTCCTCCCCGGTTGCGGCTTTGACAAGCGCGCGCCGGCCCGCTCATACTCGGGCCCCAACCGCGACACTAGTCGCCGCAACCGGACCCGTAAAGATGGCCGATCCGACCGACGCTGCCGACCCGACCGCCCGCCGCCAGAGCCTGCCTGTCGGGGTCATCATGACCCGCCGGCCGGGCGTGACGCGCTGGTCGGCCTGGTCCTGGTCGGTTGCCGCGATCCTGCCCGGTGCCGGCCCCGGGCGCGGCAAGGTCGTGACGCCGGAAGCCGCGGACGGCACGGTCACGCTGCATGCGGGCACCGCGCGGCTCGACCTGTTCCGCACCGATACCGAAGCCTATCTGACCGCGCTCAACGGCAAGCCGCCGGCACTTTTCGTGATCCTGCGGCACGCAGGCGGGCAGCCTTCGGGGGAACTTCCTGAACTGGTCAGCGTGACCGCCTCGGCCTACGAGGCGCAGGACTATGCCGACAACGGGGAGGATCTGGTCGAGCGTGTGCCGCTGCCGCCTGCACTGGAAGACTGGATCCGGGCCTTTGTCGCGACGCATCACCGTGAGGACCCGTTCGTGAAACGCAAGCGCCGCGACCACCGCACGCCCGCTGGACCGGACGGGATCGGCGATCCGCGGATCCGGCAGGCAGCCGATATCTACCGCCCGCCCGCAGCCCGCAAGCCGGGGGCGGGATGAGCCGCCGCCCTGACGGGTCCGAGGGGTTCGCCGCCCGCTGGTCGCGCCGCAAACGCGCCGCGCCGGAGGCGCGCGACAGCGAGGATGCATCCACGGACCTTGCGGCACCTGAAAGCGTGGCGGACACCGCGGCGGCCGACCCGGCGGCATGGCCTGACGGACAGTCGGAAGCCGATCTGCTTCAGGCATTGGACCTGCCCGCGCCCGAGACCGTCCGCGACGGCGCGAGTTTGCAGAAATTCCTGTCGGCCAATGTGCCGCTTCTGTTGCGCCAGCGGGCCTATCGCAGTCTCTGGCGGTCGCAGCCGGTGCTCGCCAATCTCGACGGGCTGAACGATTATGACGGGGATTTTACTCAGACCGGTGTCAGCGACGGCGTTCTGAAATCCGCCTACCGGATCGGGAAGGGGTTTCTGGACGACACCACCGGACCGAGGCCCGAGGAGGACCCGCCGGACGACCCTGAAGAGGCATCCGAAGCGGATGTGCCGGAGGTGGAGCATTCACCTGCTGCGCCGGAGCCGGACGCCGACGCCTCGCCCGTAACAGCGCGGCGCGCCACCGGTCCGCGGATGCGCTTCACACCTGTCGCAGGGGCCGAAGATGACGCGGACGGCAACTAGGGCAGAGCCGCTGCCATTCATGTGACTTGTCAGAAAATGGAATCTGTTTCAGGATGCTTGACCAAAGGGAAGGGCGTGTCCTGATCTGACCGACCCGACCCGTCCCGTTCGGGAGGACCTGTTGACTGACGTGGCCGACCATCGCGACATTGATGTCGAGGACGCCCTGCGGGCGGACCTGTACGACCTGCTCGGCGTGCTGCTCGCGCGGCCCGCGACCCGCGAAACCCTGCGCACTTGCCAGTCCCTGTCCGGCGATCACACCGACCTCGGAGCCGCCGTCGCAGAGCTCGCCGCCCGCGCGGCGGAAACCACGCCCAAGGCGGTGGAGCGCGAGTTCAACCGGCTCTTCATCGGCATCGGCCGGGGTGAATTGCTGCCCTATGCCAGTTTCTACATGACCGGGTTTCTGAACGAAAAGCCGCTTGCGGTGCTGCGGCAGGACATGGTGGCGCTGTCGATGCGCCGTGCCGACAGCGTGTTCGAGCCCGAGGACAATATTGCCAGCCTGTGCGAGATGATGGCCGGGCTGATCCGGGGCCGCTTCGGCGCACCGGCGCCGCTCGGGCGGCAGAAAGATTTCTATTTCCGGCATCTCGCCCCCTGGGCGGGGCATTTCTTTGCCGACCTCGAAAAGGCCGACGGGGCCTGGTTCTACGCCCCCGTCGGAACGATCGGACGCCTGTTCACCGATATCGATGCACAGGCGTTCCGCATGACGGGCGACAGCGCCGCCTGACCGACCGGTCCCGTTCCGGTCCGGCCAGTAGCGGCCCAGACGGAGGATGTGACGCATGGATCAGACTGACAAACCCGACCGCGAGGACCGGCGCGCGTTCCTGCGCCTGACGAGCACGGCCGCGCCGGCGGCGCTTCTGGCCACGGCGGCGGGCGTCGATCCGGCGGCAGCGGCCGAGGAGCAGCCCACGAGCGGGCTGCGGCTGACGCCGCATGTGAAAGCCTATCTCGACAGCGCGCGGTTCTGAGCCGCGCGGCCCGGAAGGGCCATGCAAAAACAGGGCGCGGTTTGCCATCGCGCCCGGTGACAGAGCCGCCAGCCGCAGCAGAGACGGCCATAGGCGGTCCGGCCCCGAAGCGGCCATGCCAGGGAGGTTAGAATGCTGAGAAAGAGAACCGACGGAACGTCCGGACCCGCATCGCGGCGCTCGACGTTGGGCCAGATCGCCCGGACATCGGTAGACCGGCGCAGTTTCCTGCGCGGATCGGGCCTTGCCGTTGGCGGGCTCGCGGCATTCGGGGCCACGGGCGGCATGGTCAGTCGCGCCAGCGCGCAGGAGGCCACGCAATCGGCGGTGCAGACGGTCAAGTCGGTCTGCACGCATTGCTCGGTCGGCTGCACGGTGCTCGCGGAAGTGTCGAACGGGGTCTGGGTCGGGCAGGAGCCGGGCTGGGACAGCCCCTTCAACCTCGGGGCGCATTGCGCCAAAGGCGCGTCGGTGCGCGAACATGCGCATGGCGAGCGGCGGCTGAAATACCCCACCAAGCTCGTGAACGGCGAGTGGACGCGTGTCAGCTGGGAAGAGGCGATCAACGAGATCGGCGACCAGATGATGGCGATCCGCGACGAGAGCGGACCGGACAGTGTCTATTGGCTGGGCTCGGCCAAGCACAGCAACGAACAGGCCTATCTGCTGCGCAAGTTCGCCGCCTATTGGGGCACCAACAATATCGACCATCAGGCGCGGATCTGCCATTCGACGACGGTGGCCGGGGTGGCCAACACATGGGGCTACGGCGCCATGACCAACAGCTACAACGATATCCACAATTCCAAGGCGATCTTCATCATCGGCGGCAATCCGGCCGAGGCGCATCCCGTGTCGCTTCTGCATGTGCTGAAGTCGAAGGAGGAAAACAACGCGCCGCTCATCGTCTGCGACCCGCGCTTTACCCGCACGGCCGCCCATGCAGACGAGTTCGTCCGGTTCCGCCCGGGCACAGATGTGGCGCTCGTCTGGGGCATCCTGTGGCATATTTTCCAGAACGGCTGGGAAGACAAGGAATTCATCCGCACCCGCACATGGGGCATGGACCAGATCCGCGACGAGGTGGCCGCCTGGACACCCGACGAGGTCGAGCGTGTCACCGGCGTGCCCGGCAGCCAGTTGCAGCGTGTCGCCCGCACGCTCGTCAACAACCGGCCCGGCACGGTCATCTGGTGCATGGGCGGCACCCAGCACACGAACGGCAACAACAACACCCGCGCCTATTGCGTGCTGCAGCTGGCGCTCGGGAACATGGGGCGTGCCGGCGGCGGCACCAACATCTTCCGCGGCCATGACAATGTGCAAGGCGCGACCGACCTCGGCGTCCTCGCCGATACGCTGCCGGGCTATTACGGCCTATCGGACGGGTCCTGGGCCCATTGGGCGCGGGTCTGGCAGGAAGAGCTCGACTGGCTCAAGGGCCGGTTCTCGGTCATGGAAGGCGCCGGTGCCGACGGCAAGGACCGGATGATGATGAACGAGACCGGCATCCCCGTCAGCCGCTGGATCGACGGTGTGTTGGAGGCGAAGGAGAATATCGACCAGCCCGACAATACGCGTGCGATGATCTTCTGGGGCCATGCGCCCAACTCGCAGACCCGACTGCCGGAAATGAAGACGGCGATGGAGAAGCTCGACCTGCTGGTGGTGATCGATCCCTATCCGACCGTCACCGCCGTGATGCAGGACCGGACCGACGGGGTCTACCTTCTGCCCGCCGCGACCCAGTTCGAGACCCGCGGCTCCGTCACGGCTTCCAACCGGTCGCTGCAGTGGCGCGACGAGATCGTCGCCCCGCTCTTCGAGTGCAAGCCCGACCATACGATCATGAAGCTCTTTGCCGACAAGTTCGGTTTCACCGACCGGATGTTCCGCAACATCGCGATCGAGGGCGACGAACCGGTGGTCGAGGATATCACCCGCGAGTTCAACCGCGGCATGTGGACAATCGGCTATACCGGCCAGTCGCCCGAGCGGCTGAAGATGCACATGGAAAACCAGCACACGTTCGACCGGACGACCCTGCGCGCCAATGGCGGGCCGGCGGATGGCGACTATTACGGCCTGCCATGGCCAAGCTGGGGCAATCCGGAGATGAACCACCCCGGATCGCCGAACCTCTATGATATCTCGGTCCCGGTGGCCGAGGGCGGCATGGGCTTCCGCGCCCGCTTCGGCGTGGAGCGCGACGGGGAGAACCTGCTGGCCGAAGGGGTCTATCCGGTCGGGTCCGAGATTCAGGACGGCTATCCCGAGTTCACCATGGCGATGCTGACCCAGCTTGGCTGGGACAGCGACCTGACGCCTTATGAGCGCAAGATGATCGAATATGTCTCGGGCTATTCCGACCAGCGGCCGGAGGCCGGCGAGGAGGAGGTGGGCGAGACCTCGCAGCAGGGCGACCTGCCGTCCGACTATAATGACAAGGTCGGCGGCGTGAACTGGAAGACCGACCTGTCGGGCGGCATCCAGCGGGTCGCGATCAAGCATGGCTGCGCGCCCTATGGCAACGCCAAGGCCCGCACGGTGGTCTGGACCTTCCCCGATCCGGTGCCCATCCATCGCGAGCCGCTCTATTCCAACCGCCGCGATCTGGTCGCCGATTATCCGACCTATGCGGACAAGAAATTCTGGCGCGTGCCGACCTATTATGCCTCGATCCAGGAGAAGGATTTCTCGGAAGATTATCCGATCATCCTCACCTCCGGACGGCTCGTGGAATATGAGGGCGGCGGCGACGAGACTCGGTCGAACCCGTGGCTCGCGGAATTGCAGCAGGACATGTTCGTGGAGGTCAATCCGCGCGACGCCAACAATCTCGGCATCCGCGATGGTGCCGATGTCTGGGTCGAAGGGCCCGAGGGCGGGCGCGTCCGGGTGATGGCGATGCTGACCGAACGCGTGGCCCCGGGCGTGGCCTTCATGCCCTTCCACTTCGGCGGTTACTGGCAGGGAGAGGACCGGCGGGACAAATATCCCAAAGGTGCCGACCCGTACGTGCTCGGCGAATCCACCAACACCGCACAGACCTATGGGTATGACAGCGTCACGCAGATGCAGGAAACCAAGGCCACGCTGTGCAAGATTTCGGTCGCATAAGGGAGGAATGAACAATGGCCAGAGCAAAATTCCTCTGTGACGCGGAACGCTGCATCGAATGCAACGCCTGCGTGACCGCCTGCAAGAACGAGCATGAGGTGCCGTGGGGCATCAACCGCCGCCGGGTCGTGACGATCAATGACGGCAAGCCGGGCGAGCGGTCGATCTCGGTCGCCTGCATGCATTGTTCCGATGCGCCCTGCATGGCGGTCTGCCCGGTCGACTGTTTCTACCAGACCGATGACGGGATCGTGCTGCACTCCAAGGATCTGTGCATCGGGTGTGGCTACTGTTTCTACGCTTGCCCCTTCGGCGCGCCGCAATTCCCTCAGGCGGGCAATTTCGGCAGCCGCGGCAAGATGGACAAATGCACCTTCTGCGCCGGCGGCCCGGAAGAGGATATGAGCCAGGCGGAGTTCCAGAAATACGGTCGCAACCGGATCGCGGAGGGCAAATTGCCGATCTGTGCGGAAATGTGCGCGACCAAGGCGCTTCTGGCCGGCGATGGCGACGATGTGTCGGCCATCTACCGCGAGCGGGTCGTGGCCCGCGGCTTCGGCTCCGGCGCATGGGGCTGGGGCACGGCCTACGATCAGAAAGGCGGATGAGAGCCTGCACGGTTCGCCCGGCCTGCCGCGCTGCCGGTCAGGTCGGGTGCCGGTCGCCTTTCCGACCGCCATCCGCGCGGCGCGCACCGCCCGCGTCGCCCGACGCCCTCACATGGGAGACCTGACATGGCGCTGAGCCGCTGCGTGACGCCGATCCTCCTTTGCCTGCTCCTTGTCCTGACGCTCGGGACCGCGGGGTCGGCCCAGTCCGTCCGGCCGCCCGAGGCACCGGCGGAAGCCGGATCGCAAACGCTGGAGGATATCCTCGCCCGCCAGAACGGCGAGGGGGCCGCACGGTCGGCCCGCGACCTGAGCACCGCAATGCCGGCCCCAGACGGGCTGCCGCTCGGCACGCGCGGCGCGGCATCCGACAGCGACCTGTGGCAGGCGCTGCGGTTCGGCACGGCCGATGTGTCCGTCTCGGCGGGCGGGCCGACCGCAAGGGTCATCATGCAGGATGGCGGCATGTGGTGGCTGCAGGCGCGCCGCACCATCGCGGATTATGGCGGCTGGTTGCTGCTCGGACTGATCGTGTTTCTTGCCCTCATCCGGATCATTTTCGGGCGGATCAAGATCCATGGCGGCCGGTCCGGCCAGACGATCCTGCGCTTCACCGATCTGGAACGGTTCGGCCACTGGCTGCTCGCCTCCTCCTTCCTGCTGCTCGCCTTCACGGGTCTCTTCTCGATCTTCGGGCGCAACGGGCTGATCCCGTTCCTCGGCAAGGATGCCTATTCGACGCTGGCGATCGGGTCGAAATGGATCCACAACAATGTCTCATGGGCGTTCATGGCGGGGCTGGTGATCATCTTCATCTTCTGGGTCGGGCATAACCTGCCGGCGCGCGGTGACCTGAAATGGCTCCTGCGCGGTGGCGGGCTGCTGACCGGCAACCATGTGCCTGCGAAGAAATTCAATGCGGGCCAGAAGCTCGTTTTCTGGGCGGTGATCCTGCTCGGCGCCTCTGTCTCGGTCTCCGGCCTGTCGCTGATCTTCCCGTTCGAAATGCCGCTCTTTGCCAAGACCTTTGCCAGCCTCAACTGGACCGGGCTGCCGCAACTGATGGGGCTCGACACGCTGCCCGAGCAGATGTCCGCGCAGGAGGAAATGCAATATGCGCAGCTCTGGCACGCGATTGTCGGTTTCCTGATGATGGCCATCATCATCGCGCATATCTATATCGGCTCTGTCGGGATGGAGGGCGCGTTCGAGGCGATGGGTGACGGGGATGTGGACCTGAACTGGGCGCGGGACCATCACGCGCTCTGGGTGGAGGAGGTGATGGCGCGCAAGGCCGACCCGCCGGCGCCGCCCGCCAATGACCCCGCCGCGCCCGACCCGGCGCCGCAGGCATGAGGGGGCGGCGATGAAGATCATCCTTCTGGCAACCGTGGCCAGTTTCGGCATCGGGCTACTGGCCTGGGCGCTGCTCGGCCAGTCGGGCTTTTCGTCGGCCGATGTGCTCGCGTCGGAGAATGTGCGCCTTGACTGAGGGGGTGGCATGACGGGCTTTGGCGAAACGCTGGGGCAGGCGCTCTGGCTGATCCTGTCGGGCGATGCGGATCTCTGGGCGATCATCCTTCTGTCGCTGCGGGTCTCGCTCACGGCGCTCGCCATTGCCACGCTGATCGGCCTGCCGCTCGGCGCGGCGCTGGCGGTCGGGCGATTCCCGGGCCGCCGCACCGTCATCACCATCGTCAGTGCCATGATGGGCCTGCCGCCGGTGGTCGTCGGTCTGGCCGTCTATCTGATGCTGTCGGCCTCAGGCCCGTTCGGGATTTTCGACCTGCTTTACACGCCGGCGGCGATGATCATTGCACAGGTCGTGCTCGTCACACCGATCGTGGCGGCCCTGTCGCGGCAGGTGATCGCCGATCTGCACACGGATCTGGCCGAACAGCTCGACAGTTTCGGCCTGCGCCCGCTCGCGCGGATACCGACCCTCCTGTGGGAGGGGCGGACGAGCCTGATGACCGTGGTGCTGGCCGGGTTCGGACGCGCCATTGCCGAAGTGGGCGCGGTCATCATCGTGGGCGGGAACATCAACCATGTCACGCGGGTCATGACAACCGCGATCGCGCTCGAGACCTCGAAGGGCAACCTCACGCTGGCACTGGCGCTCGGCACGGTGCTCATCACCATGGCTATTGCGATCAACGCGCTCGTGGGCGTCCTCGGCGCACGGGCCCGCAGCGGGGTGCCGGCCCATGCGTGACACCGGCCAGAGTTTCACCGGCGGCGATGCGCGTGCGCTCGCGCCCCGCGCACGCGGCCGCACCCTGCCGCTCGTCGCGCGGCATCTGGGCTATTCGATCGACGGCAAAGTGCTGCTCAACATTCCCGATCTGGCGATCCATCCCGGCGGGCCGACGGTCATCATGGGACCGAACGGGGCGGGCAAGAGCCTGCTTCTGCGTCTGTTCCACGGGCTGATCCAGCCAACACAAGGCGAGGTGCGTGCCGGCGGCCAGCCGCTCGGGCCCGCCACGCGGCGCCGGCAGGCGATGGTGTTCCAGCGGCCCGTCCTGTTGCGGCGCTCGGTGGCGGCCAATGTCCGGTTCGGGCTCCGTCGCGCGGGCCTGCCGCGCGCCGCCCGACGGGACCGGCTCGACGCGCTGCTGGCCGAGGGCGACCTGAGCGGCAAGGCGGGGCAACTGGCGACAACGCTTTCGGGCGGTGAACAGCAGCGGCTCGCGGTCATGCGCGCGCTCGCCACCGCGCCCGATATTCTCTTTCTCGACGAGCCGACATCGAGCCTCGATCCAGCCGCGACACAGGCGATCGAGGACCTGCTGCGCCGCGCCAGCGCGCAGGGCACCAAGATCGTGCTCGTCACCCATGATCCCGGGCAGGTGCGCCGCCTTGCCGAGGATGTGGTCTTCCTCCATCGTGGGCAGATGGCCGAACAGAGTCCGGTCGACAGGTTCCTCTCCGACGCCCGGTCCGCCGCGGCGCGGGACTTCCTGTCGGGGGACCTTCTGGTCTGACAGGAAGCCCTGAGCCGGAGGACTCGCATGCGCATGATTTTCCTGTTCCTTGCCGGTTGGCTGGCCGCCATGGCGCCCGCGCTGGCCGGCGAGCGGCATATCCTTCTGCAATCGACGACCTCGACGCAGAATTCCGGCCTGCTCGACGCGATCCTGCCGGCATTCGAGGCCGCGACAGGGATCGAAGTGCGGGTGGTCGCCGTCGGCACGGGGCAGGCGATCCGCAATGCCGAGCGGGGCGACGGGGATGTGCTGCTCGTCCATGCGCGCGCGGCAGAGGAGGCGTTTGTGGCGGCCGGCTGGGGCGTGGCGCGCCATGACGTGATGTTCAATGATTTCGTGCTTGTCGGCCCGCAGGATGACCCGGCGGGCATTGCGGGCGGCGCGGATGCGGTCGCGGCCCTTGCCGCCATCGCTGCAGCCGATGCGCCGTTTGCGTCCCGCGGGGACCGTTCGGGCACCCATCTGGCGGAACTTGCGCTCTGGGCGGATACGGGCGTCGACGTGGCCGCCGCATCGGGCGGCTGGTACCGCGAGACCGGGTCCGGCATGGGCGCGACGCTCAACACAGGTGTCGGGCTCGACGCCTATGTCCTGACCGACCGTGCCACCTGGGCCGCGTTTGGCAACAAGGGCGGCCACACCATTCTGGTGGAGGGCGATCCGCGGCTGCACAATCCCTATGGCGTGATCCTTGTGAACCCCGCGCGCCACCCGCATGTGGACGCCGAAGCCGGACAGGCGTTCATCGACTGGCTGACCGGCCCCGAAGGTCAGGCGGCCATTGCCGATTTCCGCGTCGATGGCGCGCAGGTCTTCTTTCCCTCGGCTGGGCCGTCCTGACCTGACACGGAGAGAGCGCGGAACCCGCCGGCCCGCGCCCTCCGTCCTGTCTCGTCCGGCGTCAGCCTTCGGGCGTGTACCAGATCGGCGAGCTATAGGCCCGCTCGGTCGTGACCATCGGCACCTCGGGGTCCATCGTCACGCCGAAGCGCAGGGCTTCATAGGCCGTCCAGCGGGGCGTCGGGATCTCGATCGCACGCACATAGTAGAAGGCCTTGAGCGCCGGGTCGAAATCCGGATCCTGCCAGTAGCCGACCAGTTCCGGCGATCCGATCGAGTTGGTCCATGTGGCGCTCGCCACATCGACCGTGTTGCCCACATCGGGCAGCTTGCCGTCGGCGCCGGGTTCGCGGTCGCCGCTCCAGATCACGTCATAGACCTTCTCGCCGGTCGTGCCGTCCGCATTCAGCCAGCCCTTGACCACCTGCAACCGGTCGAGATTGCCGCTATAGGGGTCCTTGGCGGCGGCAAGCAGGAAGGTCGGCGCCCCGTCCCCGTCGCGCAGCGGCAGGTCCGCGCCCATCGGCACGCCCTTGCCGTAGCCGACTTTCGCCGGCAGGCGGGTTTCCGCATCGGCCGGGGTGAAATCCCAGCCGCCGAAGAAGCGCAGCGTCATCCGCGTGCCGGTGGTGGCATAGACCTCCCGCCGGGCAAAGGCGTCGAAGATCGCCTCGCGCGTGTTCTCGGTCGCCCAGACGGCCGCATAGCCGCCGCTCGCCTGCTGCCAGCCATAGATCGATAGTTCCGGATCGGGCGCTTCGATCACCAGATGTTTCCAGCGGTTCGGCTCCGGCTCCACACCGGAATGCTTGCCGAAGAAATTATCCTCCTGCACGGCGGCGAGCCCGGTATGGGCATCGGTCGATCCGATCTGGCCGAACTTGAACGGGTTTGTGCCGAGCTCGCTCTCGATCTTCAGCCCGTTCTTCAGCGCCTCGCGCGTATATTCGTACTGGAGCATATCCTCGGTTTTGACCTCGGTGCCGTTCAGGTTCGACGCGTCCCACGTATCGAAATCGGCAAATTCGTCATCGGGGGAAAGGAACGGGTGCGCCTCTCCGTCGCCCTTGATCTGCGTGGCCTCGACCACGGGTTCGAAGCGGGCGCGCATCTCCGCCATCTCGGGCGTCAGCGGCGAGCCGTCGAAATTGGAGAGGTTGAACATCCGCCCGTTCGACAGGTTGCCATTGTGCGGGATCGCCATGACATCGCTGTTGTTGGCCTCCTCGAAGGCCGCCAGCGCCGCCCAGAGGTCCTCGGGGTTCTTGCTGTCGAATTGGGAGAAGGGCACCGTGCGGTTGGCGACCGACGCGTCACCGCGGAAGAGCACGTTGCGGTGGATATTGTCGCCCCCGGCCGACGTCCATTCATAGCCGATGATCGCGGTGAAGCGGCCCGGCTCGTTAAAATGGTCGGCAAGCGCGGTATAGTCCTGCCATGCGTGGCGGATGGCCTTGGGACTGTCGATCGGGATCTCGTCGCCCGACAGGGAAGCCACGATCTCCATCGCCGTGTCGAAGACCACCTGATCGTCGCCGCTTGTGAGCGCCTCGTACCAGCGGCGGCCGGTATCGGTTCCGATAATGTCGGGATTGCCGCTCAGCAGTTGCGGCATCAGCCCGTACATTTCCGAATGGTCGGTCATCACGACGAAATCGAGCGGCCGGGAGAGTTTCGCCCGCAGCCCGTGTGTCGTCGTCACCTCCTCCCCGCGGGAGAAGCGGAACGCCTGTTCCTGCGTCAGCCGTGTCATGGTGCCGGCATCGACCGACGTCATCGTGTGCAGATGCGTGTCGCCGAAAAAGGGCTGGGTTGGAAAGCTGCGCCCGGCATAGGGTGAGAAGCCGTCCTGCGCCATGGCGGCATTCACCTCCTCGGGCGAGGGGGTCATGTCCTGAGCGGACAGGGGCGCTGCGGCCAGTGCCAGCAGGCTGGCGCTGGCGGCAAGACAGGCAGAAAGGCTGGAATGGGTCGGCATGGCATTGACTCCTTTTGGCCCCGGTCCGGACGGTGGCGGCGACATGGAATTTTCCTTGCGCCGACACGGTAGCACGCGGTGCAGCGATTCCCGAAATTCTCTTTGCCCGCGTGCCTTTGGGGGCGGCCCTGCGGCATCGGCAATTGACTTGCGCGCGCGCCCAACGCAGCATTTGGCAATAGGCAAACGGACAGAGCCGGGGCGGATGGTGCACGCGGGACAGGCAGGTCGGATCGGATGGGCGCTCGGCGTCATGGTCGTTGCAACGGCCGGTGCCGTGTTCGCGCAATCCCCGCTCGTGCCGGGGGTCGAGCCGTCGGGGCGCCCGCTGACGGATACCGGTTTCGGCGGCGGTTATGCCGCGCTCATGTCACCCAGCACGATGCTGGGCTTTCTGCGGGACGTGGTGATCGGCTTCGGCCTGACGGCGCTCATCGCTTTCCACCCGTCGCTGCGCCACCTGCGCAACACGGTCGAGGAGGCCGAGATCCCGCGCACCCAGTTCCTCTACGCGCTGGTGGGCATGGTGATCGGGTTTCTGGTCGTCACGCACGGATCGATCATCGGCTTCATCGTCTTCGGGATCGGCGGGCTGATGCGCTTCCGGACCGACCTCGGCTCTTCGGCGCGAACGGGTGAGTGTATCGTCGTGACGGTCGTCGGCCTGTGCATCGGGCTGGAACTGCCGGTCGTCGCGGTGATGACCACCCTGTCGGCCTGGGTGGTGATCTGGTTCATCAACCGCACACGGGTCCATGTGATAGAATTGATCGCACCCGATTTCGCCGGGCTGGACGCTGCGGCGGAAGCCGCAAGATCGGTGGTCGATACGGCCGGCTGGCGGCATGTCGGGGAGAAACATGGCGGCTACAAGCCGCATATGCGGATTCTGTTCTCCGCACCGAGCCAGGTCACACGGGGTGACATTCTGGATGCGCTGCGGGCCGGTCTCGGCCCGTCTGTGCCGGATGAACGGGTCTGGCATCTGGCCGACTGAGCAAAGGGCCGTCACGGGTGGCGGCCGGACATTTTGACTGCAAGGGAAGGGAGACGTGCATGCGACACTCTGTATTGGCTCTTGTGATGATGGCCGCCCTGACGGCGGGTCCAGCACCGGGTCTGGCCGAGGATCTGACCGCGCGGTCGGGCGGGCCGAGCGCATCCGAGATGATGCGCCGCGGCGGGTCCGACGCGGCCGACGGGCTGTCCTTCTTCCGCCCGGTCCTATCCGGCGTGCTCTACCGCGCCGGCTTCAAGGGCGGTGACAAGGGGCGCACCGGCCTGTCGCAATCGCAGCGCGAGGGGCTGTGCAATGCCGGCATGTCGAAGGCCTTTTATGCCGATTTCGGCAAGAACACGGACTATGGCACCACGCAATGCGGTGGCGGGTCGCTCGATTACGCGGCCGCCCGGTCGAGCCGACCGGCGTCCGTGATGAAGGCCGTCCATGCCGCGATCAAGAACCCTTCGCAGGGTCCGGTGCTCGTCCATTGTATGTGGGGCGTCCATTCCTCGGGCGCGCTTTCGGCCATGGCGCTTGTGCAATTCTGCGGCTGGTCGGAGGACCGCGCCAAGCAATATTGGAACGAGGCCCGCAACAAGGCCCCCTGTTCGGGCGGCTGCGACAAGTGGATCGACGCGAAATTCGCCAATTTCTCGGTCGATCCGGCGCTGACGATCAGTGCGGCGGAGCAAGCCGCGATCTGCCCGAAATGAAGCGGCGTATGCCCCTGAGCCGGAAACTGGCAATCGTCTTCCTCTTGCCGCTGTTCGGACTGCCCGTGCAGGCGAGCGATGCGGTCACCGGCATCGAGACAGGCTTCACCTCGCCCGCGGGTGTGGCGGAACGCTGTGTGCGCATCACGCCGGCGCCGGGCGGGGCCTATTCTGACAAGGATCTGGAGGCCGAGGCCGCCTATTGCGCCATTGATTTCTATGCCGCCGGGATCGCGCTTTGCCCGAAGACTTGGTCAACGTCCCCGGGCATGGCCCTCTATGATCTGAGCGAGGGGCCCTATACCGGCGACAGGGACGGGTTCATGCGCGAGGCCTGCAAGGAAGGAAAGGCCGCCAAGGATCTGGCCGCGGACCGGATCGCCAAGTTCAAGCCGACGATGAACGGGCGCGGCACCAGCGCGACCTTCTCCACCAGTTCGCTCCTCTACTACCATTTCTCGCGCTATTTCGACATGCAGGCCAAGGTGCCGGTGGCGGTCTGGCGCAGCATGGACCGGCAGGCTCATCTCGATCAGGTGGCACGGATGGGGCTGGCGCTGACCGGCGGCCATGCGCGGATGAACCATGAAGGGTGGGCGCTGCTCGTTGCCGCGGACGAGCGACCGGAAAGCTACAGTCCGACGGATGAGTTGTTCACGGCCGACCGGAGCCAGATCTACGGCGCGCTTCTCGACAGTCCGGGCCACCGCTACGGGCCACAACTGAACGGCACCCGGGCCTCGGGCTGGGGCAAGGGGCAGAACCGCGACTTTCAGGAGACGCCGGCCTTCCTTGCGCTGCGCGCGAATGCGCCGCTGGCCGAGGCGATCGAGGCGGGCATTGCGGCCGGGCGGCGTGACCCGCTCATCGCCAAGGATCTGGCAGCGGATGTGCCGCGCTACCAGATCGCGCGCTGGATGCAGGACCTGACGGAGATCGTGCTGCTCGATTTCATTTTCAGCCAGCAGGACCGGATCGGGAATATCGACTTCGAGCCCTATTATCACTGGGTCGAAGCCGGCGAGTTGAAATCGAAGAAGGCCAAACATCACAGCCCCGGCGATGGTGACGTGCCCGACGGTGCGATGCTGATCCGGCATACGCGGCTCAATGACAATGATGCCGGCGGCAAGCTGCCCTATGCCAATTTCGCGAAATCGACCCAGATGCTGGAAAAGATGCGCCACTTTCCGCCCAACCTTTACCGGCGGCTGATCGCTCTCGATACGGACCTGCAATCGGGCGGTCCGGTCTTTGGCTGGCTGTCGTCGAGCTTTGGCTTGACCGAAGCGCAGGTCACGCAGGTGGTAAAGAACACGGCCCTCGCGCGCGGCATCCTGCAGGATGCGTGTGACGCCGGGCAATTGCGGTTCGATCTGGACCCGGACGGGTTTGCGCTGAGCGGGGAGGGGGCAGATGTATCGCTCGATTGCGCGGCGCCTTGAGGCCGCCGTCCTGTTGCTGGTGCTGGCGGTCGTCCTGATCGCCGGACCGGTCCGCGCCCAGAGTTTGCGCATTGCCGTCGTGTCCGACCTGAACGGCTCCTACGGATCGGTCACCTATTCCGACCGGGTGGATGCCGCCATTGCGCGGATCATTGAATTGAAGCCCGATCTGGTGCTCTCGACCGGCGACATGGTGGCGGGGCAACGCACGCCTACGTTGTCAGCCTCCCGCGTGGCCGAGATGTGGGCCGCGTTCCACCGCCACGTGAGCGATCCGCTCGCCAAAGCCGGCATTCCCTTTGCCGTCACGGCGGGCAATCACGATGCGTCCGGCTATCCCGCTTTCCGCGCCGAACGCGAGCGCTATGCGCAGGAATGGCGGGCCCGCAAGCCCGCGCTCGACTATCTGCCCGGCGGCAACTATCCGTTCGTCTACGGCTTCCGCTTCCGCGACGTGATCTTCGTCTCGCTCGACGCGACAACCGTCGGCAAACTGTCCGGCGACGAGATGCGCTGGCTCGATACCGCGCTTGCCGCGCCGGCGCGTGCCCGCATTGCCTTCAGCCACATCCCGCTCCACCCGTTCGCGATCGGCCGCGAGCGGGAGATCATCGGCGATCCGCTTCTGGAATCGCTCTTCCAGACCCGCGACCTGTCGGTCCATCTGAGCGGTCACCATCACGCCTATTTCCCGGGCTGGAAGGACGGTGTCGGCTATGTCAGTCAGGCCTGCCTTGGTGGCGGTCCGCGGCCGCTTGTCGGCACCGGGTCGCGCAGCCCGCACGGGTTTACATGGATGGAAATTGCCGCCGATGGCAGCGTCACGACGGAGGCCCTGCTGCCGCCCGACTACCGCCGCGCGCTCGACATCACGACCCTGCCCAAGGCCATATCCGGCCCGCTTGGCCGTGTCATCCGCCGCGATCTTGCACCTGTTCAATAGGACATTCCATGCCGTCATTCTCTGCCAATCTCGGGTTCCTCTGGACCGAACTTTCCCTGCCGGAGGCCGTTCGTGCGGCCGCGCGCGCCGGCTTCGATGCGGTGGAAATGCACTGGCCCTATGATGAGGATGCAACCGCCATCCGCGCGGCGCTGGCTGACACCGGATTGCCGCTGATGGGCATCAACACGCGCCGCGGGCCGGAAGGGGCGTTCGGTCTGGCCGCCGTGCCGGGGCAGGGCGCGGCGGCGCGCGACCATATCGACGAGGCCATTGCCGGCGCGCGGGCGCTCGGGTCCGCGGCGGTGCATGTGATGGCGGGTCTCGGCGAAGGGGCCGCGGCACGGGTGGCGTTCGAGGAGCATCTGGCCTATGCCTGCGCGCAGGCCGGCGCGGACGGGCCGACGATCCTGATCGAGCCGCTCAACCGCCAAGATGTGCCGGGCTATTTTCTTGGGGATTTCGATCTGGCCGGAGAGATCATTGCCGCTTTGGACCTGCCGAACCTGAAACTAATGTTCGACAGCTACCATGCCGGGCGCATGGGGCTCGACATCCGGCGCACCTTCGCCATCTGCCAGCCGATGGTCGGCCATGTGCAGATCGCGGGCGTGCCCGACCGTGGGCCGCCCGATATCAGCACGCCCGACCAGAGGCCCTTCCTGCATGATCTCGATGCGCTGGGCTGGGACCGTCCCGTGGGCGCGGAATACCGCCCGCCCGGCCGGACCGAGGACAGCCTCGGCTGGATGGCCGGCCTGCGCCACCCCTGACATGCATGCATGAAAAAGGCCGGCACCCGCTCGGGCACCGGCCAATTGTCTGTTCGTGCTGGTCGCCGACCGTCAGCGGGTCGGGATGATCACGATCTCCACCCGGCGGTTCTGCTGGCGCCCCGCGGAGGTGCTGTTGCTTGCGATCGGCTGGGATGCGCCAACGCCCACGACGCTGAGCCGCGAGGAGGAGACCCCGCCGGCCGCGAGCTGGTTCGCCACGCTCTGCGCGCGCTGGCGCGACAGCTGTTCGTTGTAGCTGGCCGAGCCGGTGCTGTCGGTATGGCCGACCACGCGCACGACAGTGTTGGGATATTCGTTCAGGTTCCGTGCGATCGCGTTGACCGAGGGCACGAACTGGCTCTTGAGGACGGCACTGTCGAAATCGAAGGTGATCGCTTCGGGCAGTGAGACGACCAGCTGCTCGCCGGTGTTCACGATGGTCGCACCCGAGCCGCCGATCTGCTGGCGCAGGGCCGCTTCCTGCTTGTCGAGATTGTTGCCGATGGCCGCACCGGCCGCCGCGCCGAGGATGCCGCCGACCACGGCTGCGCCCGTGTCGCCGCCGATGATCTGGCCGGCCGCCGCACCGAAGGCCGCGCCCGCTGCGGCGCCGGTGCCGGTGTTGTTCTTGGTGCCGTCGGGGTTGGTGCAGGCCGACAGGCCGAGTGTGGCCACCAGAGCGATGGCGGCGGAAGAGCGAAGGTAAGTCATGCGAACTCCTGTTGAATCTGTCGCGACCGGTTATGCCCTCTGGGCGTGGTCTCGGCAATCAAACGCCCATGACCGGGGTCAAAGTTCCATGCTCTTCGGCAATATCCCGCCGAACGGCCTCGTGGGCGAGCAGCGCGCGTTTGACCGGCAGACCCCAATGGTAGCCGCCAAGCCCGCCCGATTTGCGCAATGCGCGGTGGCAGGGGATGAGCCAGCTGATCGGGTTGCGCCCGATTGCCGTGCCCACGGCGCGGACCGCATTGGGGTTGCCGATCCGCCGGGCTACG
This sequence comes from Oceanomicrobium pacificus, assembly GCF_009833495.1. Classification (GTDB taxonomy): domain Bacteria; phylum Pseudomonadota; class Alphaproteobacteria; order Rhodobacterales; family Rhodobacteraceae; genus Oceanomicrobium; species Oceanomicrobium pacificus. The sequence goes on from NZ_WUWG01000006.1 coordinate 93,028, forward strand.
TCCGAATAGGTGGCCACCTCGCCAGACGGAATTGCCAGCAGCGCCTCCCAGACCTTGATCTGGAACGGCGCGCCGATCAGGTGCAGGTCGACCGGCTGGCCGGCCTCCGTCGCGCCGAACAGGGCGGCGGCCACCGGGGCGACCCGCGCCGGCGCGTGGAAGAACCGCGCTTTCGGCCAGCGGCTTTGCAGATCGGCCTGCACGGCGTCGGGGGTCATGTCGCCCTGAAACCCGAGCCCGCAAAGGCCGCGCTTCGTGACCATCGCAAGCGCCGGTCCGAACGGTGTGTCGATCCAGTCCCAACCGATCTCCAGCCCTTCGCCCTTGCGAGCATAGTCACCGGGGCTCATCGCCTCCCAACGCAGGAAAAGGTCATGCAGCCGCCCGGTCCCTGACAGGCCGGTCTCCGCGCTCGTGTCGAGAAGCGTGTGATGCTCGGCCAGCAGCTGCTTGGCGTGGTCGAGGGTCAGATATTGCAGATAGCGCTTCGGGCTGACGCCGGCCCATTGCGAAAAGACCCGCTGGAAATGCGCCGGGCTCATGCCGCAGGCCTCGGCCACTGCGTCGAGTGACGGCTGGTCGGTGCGATGCGCGTCGATAAAGTCGATGGCGCGCGCGATCACCGCGTAATGGTAGGGGTCAGGCTGGTGGGTCTGGGTCATGCTTCTGCTCCGTCTTCAAGCCCAACTTAAGTCGAACAGGGGCCAAGACCACCCGAATCCTGCGGAAATCGGTTGCCCCGCGCGCAAATGGCATGGCAGATGGGCTGCGATGCCAGACCAACTGCCCTATGCCGACATGTCGGCCGTCTTCAGCCGGTTCCGCGACAGCGAGCCGGAGCCGAAAGGCGAGCTTGATCATGTGAACGCCTATACGTTGCTGGTTGCCGTCGCGCTGTCCGCGCAGGCGACCGACAAGGGCGTGAACAGGGCAACGGCCGATCTGTTTCCCATTGCCGATACGCCGCAGAAGATGCTGGCGCTGGGCGAGGAAGGCCTGATCGCGCATATCAAGACGATCGGGCTCTATCGAAACAAGGCCAGGAACGTGATCCGCATGGCGGAGATTCTGGTCAATGACTATGGCGGCGAGGTGCCGTCGTCGCGCGCCGCGCTCGAAAGCCTGCCCGGCGTCGGGCGCAAGACAGCCAACGTGGTCCTGAACATGTGGTGGGGCATGCCCGCGCAGGCGGTGGACACGCATATCTTCCGGCTCGGAAACCGCTCCGGCATCGCGGTCGGGCGCGACGTTGTTGCCGTGGAACGCGCCATCGAGGACAATGTGCCGGCAGAATTCCAGCGCCACGCGCATCACTGGATGATCCTGCACGGCCGCTATATCTGCAAGGCGCGCAAGCCGGTCTGCGCCAACTGCATCATTTCCGACCTCTGTCGCTTCGAGGAGAAGACCCTATGACCAAGTCCCTGGACGTTGTCGGCATCGGCAATGCGATGATCGACGTGCTTGCCCATGTCGAGGAGGATGTGCTCGACGCAAGCGGCGTGGAAAAGGGCATCATGCAACTGATCGACCGCAAACGGGCGGTCGATATCTACAGCGTGATGGGACCGGCGCGCGAAGTGTCCGGCGGATCGGCGGCCAACACCATCGCGACGCTGGCCGGGCTCGGCGCACGCACCTCCTATGTCGGCAAGATCAAAGACGACCAGCTGGGCGAGATTTTCGCCCATGACATCCGCGCGCAGGGCGCGCGGTTCGACACGCCGCTCGCACCGCGCGACCATGATGCGGATACCGGCCGCTGCCTCGTGCTCGTCACACCCGATGGCGAACGGTCGATGAACACCTATCTCGGCGTGTCCGAATTCCTGTCCCCGGCCGATATCGACACCGACCAGATGGCGGATGCCAACTGGCTCTATCTGGAAGGCTACCGGTTCGACGGGCCGGACAGCCATGCCGCCTTCGCCAAGGCCATCGCGGCCTGCAAATCCGCGGGCGGGCGGGTGTCGATCACCCTGTCGGACCCGTTCTGTGTCGAGCGGCACCGCGATGCGTTCCGCGAGATGGTCCAGCGCGACGTGGATCTGCTTTTTGCAAACGAGCATGAGTTGCGGGCGCTCTACCAGACCGATGACCTGTCGATCGCGATGACCATGGCGGCGGCGGAAGTGGACCTTGTGGCCTGCACAGCAGGGGCCGAAGGCGCCTATATCGCGCAGGGCAAGCAGGAGGTTCATGCCCCGGCCATGCCCACCCGCGTTGTGGATGCGACCGGCGCGGGCGACATTTTTGCCGCCGGGTTCCTCTACGGGCTGATCGGCAATCACGACCTTCTGACCTGCGGGCGCATGGGCTGCATCGCGGCAGCGGAAGTGATCTCGCACCTTGGGGCTCGCGCGGAGTCGGACCTGCACAAGCTCTTCCGCGAGGCGGGGCTCGACCTCTGAGCCCCGGCGCGCGCCGCGCCCTTCATGACATTGCGGTGTGACCCATAGGGGACAGTGGCGCGGCTATCGTGCCACGGGCGGTGCGCCTGCGGTCGCGCGCCTAGGAATCGCCGCATTTCTGCCCCTACAAGGGTGTGGAAGTATCTGCGTAAACTGTTCGTACCCTTTGTTCTCACCAGTTTCATCAGCCTGAAGCCATCCCGATATGGCGTGGGGGGCGGTATCTTACGTGCTGCAGGCGCTTACCCAATGGAGACCAAATGCCTGGGAAAAGCCTTCTGAGCGCAGCGGCACTCGCCGCCGGCGCCCTGCTCTCTTCACCAGCCCTCTACGCTCAGGAAGTCCAACTGAGCACGACCGACGGTGGCATCACCCTCACAGGTGAACTGCTCGAATTCACCGGCGAGACGTTCATTCTCGCCACCTCGGTCGGCAAGCTGGAAATCGATGCCTTCAGCGTAGTCTGCGAGGGCGCGGCCTGTCCGCCGCCCGAACTGATGCGGTCCGACTTCCGGATCGCGGGCGCCAAGTCCATCAGCGAGGGCTTCCTGCCGGCGCTGATCGACGCCTACGGGTTCGACCTCGACGTGGACGTGCTCAACACGCTGACCGATGACGGGTCGGAACTGACCCTGACCGGGGCCAATGACGAAAATCTGGCCACGATCAATCTGGCGGGGCTCGGCTCCACCGGCGGTCTGAAGGCGCTGCTCGACGGAGAGGCCAGCCTCGCCGTCACGTCGCGGCCGCTGCGCAACCGCGAGGCACGCGCATTCGCCGATGCCGGTCTTGGCAACCTTGCCGATCCGGAAAACGAGAAGGTTCTTGCGCTCGACGGTCTTGTGGTCGTCACCTCGCGCGACAACCCGGTCCGCGCGATCCGCGAAACGGATGTGCCCGAAGTGTTTTCCGGCCGGATCAACAACTGGTCGCAGCTTGGCGGTCCTGATGCGCCGATCCGGCTCTATGTCCGTGACGAAAGCTCCGGCACGCGCGAAGTGTTCGACAACCTCGTGATGCGCCCGGTCGGGCTGGCCGTGGCCGATCAGGTCATCTCTGTCGACAATGACGATGCGATTGCCGATCTGGTTTCGGCCGATCCCTATGGCATCGGCTTCACCGGCTTTGCCAGCCTGCGCAATGCCAAGGGTCTGGCCATTGAAGGGGTCTGCGGCTTGCAGACACCGCCGACGGCCTTCACGATCAAGACCGAGGAATATCCGCTGACGCGGCGTCTCTACATGTATCAGACCAACCGGCCGAAAACCCGTCACGCCAAGGCGCTGATGGATTTCGCCCTGTCTGACATGGCGCAGCAGGTTATCGCGGATGCGGGTTTCATCGATCAGGCGATCACCGCCGAGACGATCAATGCCCAGGGTCTGCGTCTGGCCTCCGCTCTGACTGCGCCCGAGGCCGGCCAGTCGTTCGGCCAGTTGCAGGACATGGTCGGGACACTCATCAACGCCGACCGTCTGTCCACCACCTTCCGTTTCGAGACCGGCTCGTCCGAGCTCGACTCGAAAGCGCAGGCGGATATTCAACGTCTTGCCGCCCAGCTGATGGAAGGCAAGTATGACAATAAGGAGCTCCTCCTCGTCGGGTTCACCGACTCCGTCGGCCAGGCCGACCTCAACCAGTTCCTGTCCGCAGACCGTGCGGGCCAGGTCCAGCAGGCGCTGCTCGATGCTGCGGGCGGTGATTTGCCGAATGTGAAGTTTCGCGTGCTTGGATATGGCGAGATATCGCCGCTTGGCTGCAACGAAACCTTTCAGGGCCGCCTGATCAACCGCCGTGTTGAAGTCTGGACCCGCGATCTGGTCGGAGGGGAATGATGAACAACCATCTTGCAAAAGTCTCGGGGCTGCGCTCGGGACTGGCCGCGCTTGCCGTGGCGGCAGGCATGATCCTGAGCCCCTCGCTGGCGGCCGCGAAATGCGACGCCGGGGAGAAGATCCTCAAGTTCAGCCTTGTCACCGCAATCGACGGCCATCCGAAAGGGGAGGCTGCCAAGGCTTTCGCCGAACGGGTCAACCGGGAATTCCAGGGCAGCTACTGCCTGGAAATCTACGGAAACTCGGAGCTCTATGACGATGATGTCGTCTTCGATGCGCTCCTGTCGGGCGACGTGCATTTCGCCGCGCCGTCCCTGTCGAAATTCGGCAAATACACGAAGAAGCTTCAGCTTTTCGATCTGCCGTTCCTGTTCGACAGCCCGCTGCATGTGATGGAGTTCCTCTCGACGCCGGACGCTCTGGCGCTGAAGAACTCGATAAACACATCGGGGTTCCAGGGGCTGGAATTCTGGGCCAACGGCATGTTGCAGATGTCGGGCGCGCGTCCCTTGCGCGTGCCGGCCGATGCGGCCGGTCTGACCTTCCGCATCCAGCCGTCTGCCGTGACCGATGCAACCTTCCGTGCGCTCGGGGCGGAAACCAAGACCCTGGCATTCTCCAAGGTCTATGACGCGCTGGCCAGCGGCGAGGTGAACGCCCAGTACAACACCTGGTCGAACATCCAGACCAAGGGTTTCTACCTTGAACAGGCCGCCGTGACGGAGACGAACTTTGCCTATCTGGGCTATATGGTCGTCACCAGTTCGGCCTTCCTCGACGGGCTCGATCAGGCCACGCGGGACAAGTTCCTTGGCCTCCTGAAGCTGACCACGCACGAGCGCAACCGCTTCGCCTTCGAGATCAACCAGATCCGCCGTCAGGACATTATCGACGATGACGGCATCATCATCCGGTTGAACGAGGAGGAGCTGCAGCTCTGGCGCGACGCTTTCGCCCCCGTCTGGGACCAGTTCCGTGACGAGATCGGCCGCGATCTTGTGGCGGCGGCGGTCAAAGCCAACGCGGAAGCCAAGCCCTTCTGACGGAGCGTCCCCATTGAAAACCGAAACGGCGGCACCCCGGGGCGCCGCCGTTTTCCGTTCCGGACCGAGGACGGTTCAGCCGCCGAGGATCTTCGCCACCTCCTCGGGATCGATCTCCTTTTTCGGCGGGTTTGCGTTCGGCTCCTTGTCATATTTGAACAGCCGGAAATCGCGCTTGTAGATCTCGAACATCAGGTGGTTCGACAGATCGTCGAAATAATCCTCCACCGGAAAGGCGCGCTTGGGCCCGTGCCCTTCGCTTTCGTTGAACCGCGGAATGGACCCGAGGTCGACAGCATGCGGTGTTTCGATCCGGTCGAGCACGGCCTGCATGCCGGTGCGGAAATCCTCCGTCGGGAAGATCAGGTCGTAGCGCCCGCCATTGGCGATGAGGGTCGACGCGTGGCTCGACATGGCCGACCAGTGGATGTCCGGATCCATCGGCTTGCGGAAGCGGATCGTGTCGCGGGCGAAGAGCAGGAAGCGCCGGAAGGATGCGATCTGGTCGAAATCGTCATCCACGTCGATCCCGTATTTGCGGACCAGCATCGGCACCAGATTGCCGCGATAGCGGTTGCCGTTGCGCTGGATGCCCGCGATCTTGTCGAAGAAAGCCGACAGGATGCGGGTGTAGGGGTTGCGCACGCAGGTGAAGGTGAACACCTCGCCGGAGCGGACGGCGGTGCTGATCGGCTCCTGGCTGCTGTCCTGCGACCATTTGTGAAGCCCTTCCTTCGCATCGTGGATATCCCCGTCGAAGAAGCGCCCGTGGTCGGAGTAATACATGATCTGGCCGATGGTGGAGCAGGCGCATTTCGGGATCACCCGATAGGCCACGGAGCCGCTCTCTGTCATCCAGGTGCCGGGAAAGCCCATTGCCGATTGCCCCTTGATCCACTCGATAAACCCTACGCGCGCAATAAGATAATAGAATTCACATGCCTTCAAGGCGGTTCATGCGATCGTCGCCCGACGGGGGCGGCGGTTTTCGCTGGAACCGCAGCGGGGCGGGGCCTATTCTCGCCCCCGACGACCAGAAGGGCAGGGTTTCGTGGCCAAGATCGCCTATTTGCTATTGTGCCATAAGGACCCGGAGCGGGTGGCGGAAACGGCCCGGACGCTGGTATCGCGCGGCGATTGCCTGACGGTGCATTTCGACGCGTCGGCCAGCGCCGCCGATTACACGGTCCTGACCGGAGCGCTGGCCGACCATCCGCAGATCGCCTTTGCGCCGCGGGTCAAATGCGGCTGGGGGCAATGGTCGCTCGTTCAGGCCACGCTCAACATGATCGAAACGGCGCGCGCGCGGTTTCCCGATGCCACCCATTTCTACATGATGAGCGGTGACTGCCTGCCGATCAAATCCGCGGCTGCCATACATGCGCGGCTCGACGCATGGGATGGCGACTATATCGACCATCACGATTTTTTCGACAGCGACTGGATCAAGGTCGGGCTGAAGGAGGATCGGATTGTCTACCGTCACTGGTTCAATGAGCGCGACCGCAAACCGCTCTTCTACGCGGCGCTCAACCTGCAGAAGAAACTCGGTCTGAAGCGCAAGCTGCCCGACGGCCTGCGGATCATGGTCGGGTCGCAATGGTGGTGTCTGCGGCACGGCACGATCGACCGGGTGCTGGACCTGATCGCGAACCGCCCCGACATTCCGCGCTTCTTCCGGTCCACCTGGATCCCGGACGAGACCTTTTTCCAGACGCTCGTGCTGGAAGTGACCCCGCGGGCGGAGATTGCCAACCGCACGCTCACCTTCCTGCTCTTCACCGATTACGGGCTGCCGGTCGTGTTCCATGACGATCACGCCGATCTGCTGGAGGCGCAGGACTGGCTGTTCGCCCGCAAGGTGTCACCCAATGCGGCGCGGCTGCGCCAGCGATTGCTTGACCTCTTTGACAGCGACGCGCCTGCCGGCCCGCTGGAGGATACGGCGCCCCGGCTTTTTGCCTTCCTGTCCGGCCGCGGGCGGGAAGGTCGGCGCTTTGCCCACCGGTTCTGGGAGACGGGTAACAGTGTCGGGCGCGGGCATGAGCTTCTCGTCGTGGTCTGCAAGAAATGGCATGTCGCCAAGCGGTTCTCCGACCGTGTCGCGGCCGAACTGGGCATCGTCCCCCAAGGGTTCCTGTTCGACGAAAGCGACGTGGCGCTGCCTGATCTCGGCGGGATCGAGAACAGCCGGGAAAAGCGGACCCGCCATCGCCGCGCCTTCCTGCATCTGCTGTTCGAGGCCTGCGACACGGACCGGATGATGATCTGCCTCGACCCCAGCCAGACCGAGGTGGTGGCGGATATCGCGCGCGACGACTGCGCGCTCTCCGTCCTGCAGATCGACTGTGACATCGACGCGGACTATCTGCGCGGCCATGCCGAGCGGGTCGGCCTTGCCGGCGGCGATGTGCCGGTCGACGGATCATTCGGCCTGATCTCCGCGCTTGATCGCCAGTTCCGCGACGAGCAGGAAGCGCTGCGCGACCTCGACCTGCCGCGCTTCTACCGCCTGCGTGAACGCGATTCCGACGAGACAAACACCCATGCCGCCGCCGCCTTCCTGCGCATCCCGGACGATCGCGCGACCGGTATCGCCGAGCGGCGCGGCCTGTTCGACTGACCCTGCCCACCGACCAAGGAGAGCCCGCAATGGCCTATGCCTATGACGACCAGAACATTTTCGCCAAGATCCTGCGCGGCGAGATCCCCAATGACACGGTTGCGGAAAGCGATCACAGCCTTGCCTTCCGCGACATCGCGCCGATGGCGCCCGACCATGTTCTGGTGATCCCCAAGGGGGCTTATGTCACCTACGACCATTTCGCGGCCGAGGCGAGCGATGCGGAGATTGTCGATTTCAACCGGATGATCGCCAAGGTGGTGGACATTCTCGGCGTCGGTCCGGGTGCGGACGGAGAGGGATACAGGCTCATTTCCAATGCCGGCCGCTCCGGCGTGCAGGAAGTGCCGCATCTGCATGTGCACATCCTCGGTGGCCGGGTGCTGGGGCGGATGGTGCAACCGGCCGACTGAAGCTGCGCGTGCCCCGTCAGGCTGGGGCGGTGTCGCTCGCGTCGCCGTCCGTCAGCGCCACGAACACATCCTCTAGCCGCGGATCCTCGGTCGCCACGTCGGCGATGCGGATGCCGGCCCCGCGCACATAGTCGAGCACGGCTTCCGCATCCGTTGTCCGGCTCGCATAGTGGAGTTTCAGCCGCCCGTCGCCCGCAGGCTCCAGTGTGATGCCCTCCGGCGGAGCAGGCAGGTCCGGCAGCGCCTCCTTCGGGGTCAGCACCATTGTCTTGCCGTCAAGACGGCGCAGAAGCGTCTGGGTGTCGTCACAGGCCACCAGCTCGCCCTTGGAGATGATGCCGATCCGGTCGCACATCTCCTCGGCCTCTTCCAGATAGTGGGTCGTCAGGATGACCGTCGTGCCGCGCTCCTGAAGCTCGCGCACATAGGCCCAGAGCATCCGCCGCAGGCTGATATCGACGCCGGCAGTCGGTTCGTCGAGCACCAGCACCTGCGGGCTGTGGACCAGCGCCTTGGCAATCAGGAGCCGCCGCTGCATCCCGCCTGACAGCGAGCGCGCATAGGCATCGGCCTTGTCCGCAAGCCCGACTGCGGCGAGGACCTCGTCCGTCCGGCGGTCGCGGCGGCGCACGCCGTAGAGCCCCGCCTGCACGTCCAGAAGCGCGCGCGGCGTGAAGAACGGGTCGATGTTGAGTTCCTGCGGCACGACGCCGATCGCGGCGCGGCTCTGGCGCGGGTTCACATCCTGATCGAAGCCCCAGATCCGGACCGATCCGGCGCTCTTGTTCACAAGCCCCGCAAGGATGTTGATCGTCGTCGATTTGCCCGCGCCGTTCGGGCCGAGAAGGCCGAAAATCGACCCTTTGGGAATGTCGAGATCGAGGCCCTTCAGCGCGGCGACAGGCCCGCTACCGCCCCGTCCGGCATAGGTCTTGCTGAGCCCCCGGATTTCGATGGCATTTTCCTGCATGGGACCCCCTCGATGACGCGCGGCAGCCCTTGCCGCCGCAGGCGGGATCGCTATCATGCGGCGCGTTGAACATCAATCGACCACCAAGCCTGCGAAAGAGCCAATCGATGAGCATTCCCGCGCCGGAAACCGAAGAAGTGACCTCCTCCCGCATCTGCTGCGACGGCGGCAAGCTGGGCCATCCGCGCGTCTGGCTGCAGATCGACCCGAAAGAGGGGTTCGTCGAATGCCCCTATTGCGACAAGAAATTCGTGCTCAAGCCCGGCGCTGCCGCGGCAGGCCACTGACGTGGCGTTCGGGGCGGGGCATCACCTCCAGCTGATCGACGGTTCGGGCTTCATCTTCCGCGCCTTCCACGCCCTGCCGCCCCTGACGCGCAAGTCCGACGGGTTGCCGGTGGGCGCCGTGTCGGGTTTCTGCAACATGATCTTCAAGCTGGTGGAAGATGCCAAGGGGCCGGATGCACCGACCCATGTGGCTGTCATCTTCGACCATAAGGGCAAGACGTTCCGCTCCGACATCTACCCCGAATACAAGGCCAACCGTCCGCCCGCGCCCGAGGATCTGGTGCCGCAGTTCGGGCTGATCCGCGACGCGACGCGGGCCTTCAACCTGCCCTGCATCGAGGTCGAGGGGTTCGAGGCCGACGACATCATCGCCACCTATGCGCGGCTTGCCGTCGAAGCCGGCGGGCGGGCCACGGTCGTGTCCTCCGACAAGGATCTGATGCAGTTGATCCGGCCGGGTGTCGACATGATCGACCCGATGAAGAACCGCCATATCGGCCCCGAGCAGGTGGAAGAGAAATTCGGCGTCGGTCCGGAGCGGGTGATCGACGTGCAGTCGCTCGCAGGCGACAGTGTGGACAATATTCCCGGTGCGCCGGGGATCGGGGTCAAGACGGCGGCGCTGCTCATCAACGAATATGGCGATCTCGACGCACTTCTGGAGCGGGCCGAAGAAATCAAGCAGCCGAAGCGCCGCCAGACGCTGATCGAGAAGGCCGATCAGATCCGCCTGTCCCGCGATCTGGTGACGCTGCGCACAGACACGCCGCTCGACCGCGACCTCGACAGTCTCGAGGTGCGCGACCCGGAACCGGAAGCGGCGCTCGGGTTTCTGGCGGAGATGGAATTCCGCACGCTGACCAAGCGCATCGCGGAAAAACTCGGCGCGCCGATGCCCGAGATCAACGACACGCCAAAGGCGCTCGAGGATGCCGGCGACGGCGCCGCGCCCGAGGCCGATCCCGCCCTGACCGCCGCCTTCGAGGATGCGGTCTACGAGAAGGTCACGGATGCGGCGGGCCTGCAGGCCTGGCTCGACCGGATCACCGAAACCGGTCATGTCGCGGTGGACACGGAAACAACCGGGCTCGACGAGATGCGCGCCGATCTGGTCGGCGTCTGCCTCAGCGTGGCGCCGGGCGCGGCCTGCTATGTGCCGCTCGCCCATGTCGACGGGGAGGGGAGCGGCGACCTGTTCGGCGGCGGCGAACGGGCTGCGGGCCAGATGGACCGCGAGGAAGCGCTCGCCATGCTGCGCCCGATGCTGGAGGACCCCGCGATCCTCAAGATCGGCCAGAACATGAAATACGACTGGAAGATCTTCCGCCGCTACGGGATCACGGTCGCGCCCATCGACGACACGATGCTCCTGTCCTACGCGATGCATGGCGGGCTTCACCGTCACGGGATGGACGAGTTGAGCGAACGCTATCTCAACCACAGCCCGATCCCGATCAAGTCGCTGCTCGGCACAGGCAAATCGGCCCGCACCTTCGATCGCGTGCCGGTGGACGAGGCGGTGAATTATGCGGCCGAGGATGCGGACATCACGCTGCGGCTGTGGAAAATGTTCAAACCGCAACTGCACAAGGCGCAGGTCACGCGGGTCTATGAAAGCATGGAACGGCCGCTGATCCCCGTGCTGGCGGATATGGAAATGCGCGGCGTGAAGGTCGACCGCGACCATCTGAGCCGCATGTCCAACGCGTTTGCGCAGAAAATGGCGGGGCTGGAAGCCGAGATTCAGGAGAAGGCCGGGCGCAGCTTCAATGTCGGCTCGCCCAAGCAGCTGGGCGAAATCCTGTTTGACGAAATGGGCCTCGAAGGCGGCAAGAAGGGCAAGACGGGTGCCTATGCCACGGGCGCGGATGTGCTGGAGACGCTGGCGGCCGAGGGCCACGAGATCCCCGCGCTGGTGCTCGACTGGCGGCAGATGTCGAAGCTGAAAAGCACCTATACCGATGCGCTGCAGGACCATATCAATCCCGACACGGGCCGCGTGCACACGTCCTATGTGATCTCGGGGGCGAATACGGGGCGGCTGGCCTCGACCGACCCCAACCTTCAGAATATCCCCGTCCGGACCGAGGAAGGCCGCCGCATCCGCGAGGCGTTCGTGGCCGAGGAGGGCAATATCCTCCTGTCGCTCGACTATAGCCAGATCGAGCTGCGTATTCTGGCGCATATTGCCGATATCTCAGCGCTGAAAGAGGCGTTCCGCGACGGGCTCGACATTCACGCGATGACCGCGAGCGAGATGTTCGGCGTGCCGATCGAGGGCATGGACCCGATGGTGCGCCGGCAGGCAAAGGCAATCAATTTCGGCGTGATCTACGGGATCTCCGCCTTCGGGCTCGCCAACAATCTGCGCATCCCGCGCGACGAGGCCAAGAGTTTCATCGACACCTATTTCGAGCGGTTCCCCGGCATCCGGACCTATATGGACCGTACGGTCGAGGAGGCGAAAGAGAAGGGCTATGTGGAAACGCTCTTCGGGCGCCGCATCCACACGCCGCAGATCAACGCCAAGGGGCCGCATGCGGGGTTCGCGCGGCGCGCGGCGATCAATGCGCCCATTCAGGGCACGGCGGCCGACATCATCCGCCGCGCGATGGTCCGCATTCCGAAAATGCTGGCCGAGCGCGAACTGCCCGGGCAGATGCTGTTGCAGGTGCATGACGAACTGATCTTCGAGGTGCCCGAAAGCGCGGCCGATGCCCTGTCGGACGCCGTCACCGAAGTGATGGAGGGGGCGGACCTTCCGGTGATCAAGCTCGATGTGCCGCTGACCGTGGACAGCGGCCGCGGCAAGAACTGGGCTGAAGCCCACTGACGGCAGGCGCGCGCCCGCGGCCCGGCCGTTAGTCGGCCGGCGTGTCGGCCGCCGCGGTTTCCTCAGAAGGCGCGCCCGTGCCCATCAGGCTCTCGCGGACCTCGGGCAGGTTCGCGAGGCGGTAATCCTCCAGGAAACTGTCGATCACCCGCAGGATGGTGGCGGCCTCGTCGTCGCCCTCGACCGTCGGATCGCGGCGGCCACCCATGCCCCATGTGCCGGCGGCAAGCTTGATCCGCGGCGCGCGGGTCAGCAGCACCGTCTGCGCCAGCGAGACAAAGACCGAATAGGTGCAGCCCGTCTCCGCATCGGTGTTGGAGAAATAGATGTTGAGCTTCGGCTGGCCGGGTGTCTGGCGCATTTCCTCCTCCGTCAGCAGGGGCAGGCCGGCGGTGGCAAAACGTGCGGCAATGGCCGCCTGAATGGTGCCACCGAAATCGCCGTCATACCCTGCGGGTGCCTTGAGCGAACCGGCGGCAACATGCACACCCTGCAAGTCCGTGAGCAGCGCGCGACGGTCGGCTATTCCGATCGCTTCGGGGTCGAACCCCATGAGCAGTTCCGCATCCCCTTCGGTGCAGATCCGCGGAGCCTCCGGATCCTCCGCCGCTTCGCCGCGCGCCAATGCCTGCCGGTCAAGCATACCGATGAACCGGTCCAGTTCCTCCTGGCTCGGCGGTGCGATCTTCCGCGCGAGATAGGCGTGAGTCCGGTCACAGGGTGCCGAAGGCGGGCAGCTGTTTTCCCGATGCTCGATCTGCTCCCAAAGAAGCCAGAGCCGGTTTTCCTTCGTTCCGGGCGCCGGTCGGGCCACATCCGTGCCGTCATCCGTCGGGAGCCCGTCCTGCGCGGCAAGGGCGGGCGGCATCAGAAGGGCGAGCACAAACATTGCCGCCACCGCGATGCGGGTCGGGAACCGGTCCCGGCCGAAGCGTGAACAGGCTGGGGCCATGGGCGCACCTCCTCGACGGGAAGTCTGCGCCGTTTGCGGCAAAGAAAGAGTAAACGGATGCGTCCGGAAGCGGAGCAGGCAGCGGATCAGAAGTCGCTGATGATGCCCTTTTTCTCCCAGTCACCGAAGCGCGTGGGTTCGGGCCCGTCCCGTCCGCCCAACTCGACCGGCCGGTCAGCCTCGGTGGCGGCAGCGCGGCGCGCGCGTGCCTCCTTCAGCGCGCGTTCGGCGGCTTCCGCAAGGCGGCGGTCTTTTTCTGTCGGGGTCCGGGGCATATATTCCTCCTGCACGCTATTTAGGGCGCCCGGCGGGCGCACGCAACGAGGACGGGGCATGAATATCATCAAGACGGGCATCCTGCTGGCCGGGATGACAGCGCTTTTCATGGTGGTCGGATGGCTGCTTGGCGGCAGCACCGGGGTGATTCTGGCGTTTCTCTTCGCGCTCGGGACCAACATTTTCGCCTATTGGAATTCCGACAAGATGGTGCTGCGGATGTATCAGGCGGAGCCGGTGACGCGGATGAGCGCGCCCGAGCTTTACGACATGGTCGAGCGCCTCGCGCGCAATGCGGGCCTGCCGATGCCGAAGGTCTACCTGATCCGCGACAACCAGCCCAATGCTTTCGCGACCGGCCGGAACCCGGAAAATGCCGCTGTTGCGGCAACAACAGGCATCATGTCGCTTCTGAGCCGCGAGGAACTCGAAGGGGTGATGGCGCACGAACTGGCGCATATCAAGAACCGCGATACGCTGATCATGACGATTGCGGCCACGATTGCGGGCGCGATCTCGATGCTGGCGCAGTTCGGGCTCTTCTTCGGCAACGGGCGCGACCGCGGCGCGCTCGGGGTCGTCGGCATGCTGCTCGCAGTGTTCCTCGCCCCGATTGCCGCGATGATCGTGCAGATGATGATCAGTCGCACGCGGGAATATTCCGCCGACCGGCTGGGGGCCGAGATATCGGGCAATCCGCTCGGGCTTGCCTCGGCATTGCGGAAGATCTCCGCCGGGGTGTCGCACGTGGAGATGGCCAAGGCCGAACGCAACCCGGCCACGGCGCATATGTTCATCATAAACCCGCTGTCGGGCGCGCGGATGGACAATCTTTTCTCCACCCATCCCAATACGGAGAACCGGATTGCCGCGCTGGTGGAAATGGCCGATAAGCAGGGCCGCGGGCCAGGGGTCCGCCCGGCCGAGGCTGCTCCGGTGCGCCGCTCGACCGTGCCCACCGTGCGCCGCCGCAGGTAAACATGCCGAAAGATGAAACCGGTCTGGCCGCCCGCCGCGCGGCGCTCGCGCTTCTGTCGAAAGTGACCGGATCGGGTGCGCCCCTGTCGGAAGTGCAGGACGAGGCACTGGCGCGGCTCGATCCGGCAGAGCGGGCGCGGGCGCAGAGCCTCGTGCTTGCCGCGCTGCGCCATATCGACCGGCTCGACAGCGTGATCGACGCGCATCTGACAAAAGCGCCGCCCCTGAAAATGCGCAACATCCTGCGGCTTGCGGCGGCGGAGATGCTGGTGCTCGACGTGCCGCCGCATGCTGCGGTCGACAGTGCCGTGCGCCTGACGCGGGCCGACCGCAAGGTGCAGCACCTGTCGAAACTCGCCAATGCCGTGGCGCGGCGTGTCTCGGAAACCGATGCGGACGCTTTTGCCGCCCTTCCGCCGACCCGGATGCCGGCATGGATCCGCAAACCCGTTCAGCGCCAGATCGGCGCAGAGCGGGTGGAGGCAATCGAGGCCGTCCAGAGCCAGCGCCCGCCGCTCGATATCACCCTGCGGGATCCGGCAACGGCCACGCAATGGGCCGCGGAACTGGAGGCTGAGATCCTGCCGACCGGCAGCCTGCGGCGGGCGCGTCCCGGTCAGGTCTCGGCCTTGCCGGGCTATGCGGAGGGCGTATGGTGGGTGCAGGATGCGGCGGCTGCCTTGCCCGCGCGGATGCTGGCGCCGGCGCCGGGGATGCGCATTCTCGACCTCTGTGCGGCCCCGGGCGGCAAGACGCTGCAACTGGCAGCAGCCGGCGCGGACGTGACCGCGCTCGACCTGTCACCGGCGCGCCTCAAAAGGGTGGAAGAAAACCTTTC
The DNA here is from genome assembly GCF_009833495.1 of Oceanomicrobium pacificus. Lineage (GTDB taxonomy): Bacteria > Pseudomonadota > Alphaproteobacteria > Rhodobacterales > Rhodobacteraceae > Oceanomicrobium > Oceanomicrobium pacificus. The sequence goes on from NZ_WUWG01000006.1 coordinate 108,487, forward strand.
CCGCACCGGCCTGTCGGCGGCGCTGGTCGCAGCCGATGCGCGTGAGTGGGCGCCGGATGCGCCTTTCGATGCGATCCTGCTCGACGCGCCTTGTTCGGCCACGGGCACGTTGCGCCGCCATCCCGATCTGCCCTTTGCGCGCATCGGGCAGGATCTGCGCCCGATCCTGCAGGTGCAGGCGGCGCTTCTGGCGCGGGCGGCGGACTGGCTGAAGCCCGGCGGACGGCTGGTCTATTGCACCTGTTCGATCCTGCCCGCCGAGGGGCCGAAGCCGGTCGCGGACCTGCTGGCCGCGCGGGAGGACATGCAGGAGGTGCCGCTCGCCATTCCGGGCATCGATATTCCCGACAGTTGGCGCGACGGCGCGGCCCGTCTGCGGCTCTATCCCGACCTCTGGGCCGACCGCGGCGGCATGGACGGATTTTTTGCCACAACTCTGGAAAAGCGTGTGACCGGCAGGTGACAGCGGCAGGGCGGCGCGGCTAGGCTCGCGGCCGGGCAGTTGAAACGGCAGCACGCGCATGACTTCCGTCACATGGACATTGGCCGCGATGGGCGCGCGGATCGCACAGGGCTGGCGCCGCGCAGGCGACCGGTTGCGCGCCCGCAGGCTGCCGACCGGACCGCGCCCGAGCGCCTTCGTGGCCTGGCCCGAACCGCGCACCATCGGTTCCTACACCAGCGGGTTGCAGCTGCTTGCGGGCAATTTCCAGTTTGCCGGACGGCTGGTGGAGGCCCCGCGCACCCCGATCTGGGAAGTGGAAAGCCCGAGCCCCGAATTCACCGCCGAGATGAACGGGTTCGCATGGCTCGACGATCTGATCATTGCGGGCGACGCCAAGGCGCGGCGTCAGGCGCGGGTCTGGGTCAACGACTGGATCCGCCGCTATGGCAAGGGGCAGGGACCGGGCTGGACGCCGGAATTGACCGGCCGCCGCGTGCTTCACTGGATTGCCCATGCCGTGCCGCTGATGCGGGTCATGGACGAAGGCCAGTCGGACGCGTTTCTTTGGGCGCTGGGGCGGCAGGCCGGGTTTCTGAAACATCGCTGGTCGAGCGCGCCGCCGGGCCCGGCCCGGATCGCCGCGCTGACCGGCCTTGTCTATTGTGCGCTCGCGCTGGAGGGCCGTGGCGGAGATCTTGGACCCGCCTTGCGGGCGCTGGGGCGGGAGGCGGCGCGGGAGGTCGGACCGGATGGCGGTATCGCGACGCGAAACCCCGAGGAACTGCTCACGGTTTTCACTCTGCTCACGTGGGCTTCGCGCACGGCGCAGGAGACCGGCCACCAGCCCGACCGGCGGCATCTGGAGGCGCTCGCCCGGATCGCGCCGACCTTGCGGGCGTTGCGGCTGGGCGACGGGGCACTGACCCGGTTCCATGGCGGTGGGCGGGGAATCGAGGGGCAGCTTGATCAGACGCTGGCGGATGCCGGCATCCGCAGCGGCCGGCGCGACGGGCTGGCGATGGGCTATGCCCAGATCGCCCATGGCCGGACCAAGATCGTGGTCGATGCCGCCGCGCCGCCCCGCGGCCGCGCCTCGGCCAACGGCCATGCATCGACGCTCGGCTTCGAGATGTCGAGCGGACGCCGCCCGATCATCGTCAATTGCGGACCCGGCTACCGGTTCGGACCGGATTGGCGGCGGGCGAGCCGCGCTACGGCGTCGCACAGCGCACCGGGGCTGGAGCGGGTCTCCTCCTCCGGCATCGCGCCGGAAGGCTTTGTCGGCAACACGTTCGGCGAGCGGCTGATCCGCACGCCCGCGGACGTGTCCTACCAGCGCGCGAACGACCTGACCGGCACATGGATCCGCTGCACTCATGACGGCTATGTCGACACCCACGGCCTGATCTGTGAACGGCGGCTTTTCCTGTCATCCGACGGGCGGTCGATCCTCGGCGAGGACCGGTTCACCGCCGAGACGCCGCGCCAGAAAGCGCGGCTCGACAGCCGCCGCAGCGACAAGGCGGTGCGCTTCCAGTGCCATTTCCACGTCCACCCGGACGTGACCGCCGCGCTCGATCTGGGCGGGCAGGCCGTGTCGCTTAAACTCCGCTCCGAAGAGGTCTGGATCCTGCGGCAGGAGGGCGGCACGCTGTCGCTCGATGCGTCGGCCTATCTCGACCAGACGCGGCTCCATCCCCGTGCGACCAAACAGGCGGTGGTCTCCGCCGATCTGCTGGGGTATGGGGGGGCCGTCACATGGTCCCTGCGTCGGGCCTCGGACGGGTCGCGTGCGACGCGCGACCTCCATCTCGATCCCGAAGAGCGGCGCGCGGACCCCGAGACCGACCAGTGAGCAAAAGGGATCCCGCCCCATGTCCATCGACCTCGTGCCCGTCCGGCGCGCCCTCCTTTCCGTATCTGACAAGACCGGCCTGATCGAGTTCGCGCAGGCGCTCGCGGCCCGCGGCGTCGAACTCCTGTCGACCGGCGGCACGGCGGCGGCCCTGCGCGGTGCCGGGCTGACCGTGACCGACGTGTCCGAGATCACGGCATTTCCCGAAATGATGGACGGACGGGTGAAGACGCTGCATCCTATGGTCCATGGCGGGCTCCTGGCGTTGCGCGACAATCCCGATCACCAGCAGGCGATGAAGGCCCACGGGATCGACGCGATCGACCTGCTTGTGGTCAATCTCTATCCGTTCGAGGCCACCGTCGCAGCCGGCGCCGACTATGCGACCTGTATCGAGAATATCGACATTGGCGGTCCGGCCATGATCCGCGCCGCGGCCAAGAATCACGGGTTCGTCAACGTGGTCGTGGATGTGGAGGATTATGCCGGTCTGCTGGCCGAGTTGGAGGTGAACGAGGGCACGACCTCGCTTCTCTACCGCAAGCAACTGGCCCTGACGGCCTATGCACGCACCGCCGCTTATGACGCGGCCGTGTCGGGCTGGATGGCCGATGCACTGGGCGAGGCAGAGCCGCGCCGCCGCGCCATTTCCGGCACGCTCGCGCAGACGCTCCGCTATGGCGAGAACCCGCACCAGTCGGCCGCCTTCTACAGCGACGGCTCGACGCGTCCGGGCGTGGCGACGGCCGAGCAGTTTCAGGGCAAGGCGCTCAGCTACAACAATATCAACGACACGGACGCGGCCTTCGAACTGGTCGCCGAGTTCGATCCGGCCGCCGGTCCGGCTGTTGCAATCATCAAACATGCCAATCCCTGCGGTGTGGCCCGCGGCGAGAGCCTGACAGATGCCTATCAGCGCGCGTTCAACTGCGACCAGACCTCGGCCTTTGGCGGGATCGTGGCGCTCAATGACACGCTCGACGCGGATACCGCGCGCGAGATCACCAAGATCTTCACCGAAGTGGTGATTGCCCCCGATGTGACCGACGAGGCGCGCGAGATTTTTGCCGCCAAGAAGAACCTGCGGCTCCTGACCACCGGCGGCTTGCCGGACGTAACCGCGCCGGGGCGGGTCTGGCGGCAGGTGGCGGGCGGCTATCTGGTGCAGGACAAGGATAACGGGCATATCGATATTGGCGATCTGAAGGTCGTCACCGAGCGCGCGCCGTCGGAAAGCGAACTGGCGGACCTGCTCTTCGCCTGGAAGGTTGCGAAACATGTGAAGTCGAACGCGATCGTCTATGCCCGGGACGGGGCGACGGTCGGGGTCGGCGCCGGGCAGATGAGCCGGGTCGACAGCACCCGCATCGCCGCCCGCAAGGCGCAGGACATGGCCGAGACGCTCGGGCTGGCCACGTCGCCCGCCGAAGGCGCGGTGGTGGCCTCGGACGCGTTCTTTCCCTTCCCCGACGGGCTGCTCACGGCTGCGGGCGCGGGCGCCACGGCCGTGATCCAGCCGGGCGGGTCGATGCGGGATGCGGATGTGATTGCCGCGGCCAACGAGGCAGGCCTTGCCATGGTCTTCACCGGTATGCGCCACTTCCGGCACTGATCCCGGGCCAAAACCCGACTGTCTGGAGCCGCCGCACGCCATCTGGCCGTGCGGCGGTTTTCGTTTCAGCCCGTCCCGCTGGCGTCCCCGTCCATTTGGGCCGTGATCGCATCCGCGACCAGCGCCGGCACGTCCGGCCAGAGCCCGACCGGGTCGAGCACCGGTCCCGCAAACCCGCTTTGGTCCAGCGCTTCGGGCAGATCGTCGAGCACATGGCCCGCGCGCGACGCAAAGAACGGCAGGCAGAGCGCCGGACCATCGACCGCCAGCGCATCGGCCAGCGACGGCGCCTCATCGACAAAGCCGCAGCGCACCGCGCCGAGCCCGAGCGTCGCATGCAGGTCCCCGGCCAGATCGCGCACGACTTTTGCGGGGCGCGGATCGGAAGGCGAGCCATGGGCCGCAATCACGAGCGTCGTTTCGCCAAGCCGCGCCGGCGCCACCGCCCGGATCGCAGCGGCCGCCAGACCGGCGAGGCCCGGCAGCAGGCCGAGCGGGGTCAGCAGCTCCGCATCGGGCCGCGCAGATTGCGCGATCCGGCGCGTGAGCAGGTCCGACACGAACCAGCCGTTCGACATGAAATAGGGCATCACCCGCACAGGCTGTGACGCAGGTATCTTCGCCAGCGCGGTGTGCAGGCCGCCCTTGACCGCGAGCGTCGCAACCGAGACCTCCGCCCCGCCGAGCCGCGTGGCGATCCCTTCAGCGATAGAAGCGAAATCCGCGTCGAGCGCAGTGGAATCGCCCGATGTGCCGTGGGCCACGAGGAGGATATGCGGAAGGGTCATCGGGAACCTTTTTGAACTGTCCTATCCCGATACGCGGACGGCCTTCAACCGGATCAGCGCAACCGGGACGCTTGGCAAGGCCGCAAAGCTGCGCCAAGATCAGCGGGCACCGTCCGGGGATGTCCATGCAGATGACTGATATCAAGGCGGATTTTCTCGCGCGGGTCGATGCGGCCCGCGACGATCTGGTGGCGCTCACCCGCGACCTGATCCGCATCCCCACGCTCAATCCGCCCGGCGACTGCTACCGCGAGATCTGCGAGCTTCTCGACCGGCGGCTGACCGCATCCGGCTTCGAGACCGAGTTCATCCGCGCGACCGGCGCCCCGGGCGACTGCGATCGCTATCCGCGCTGGAACATCGTGGCCACGCGGACCGGCGGCGGTCCGGGCGACTGCGTGCATTTCAACAGCCACACGGATGTGGTGGATGTCGGCGCCGGCTGGACGGTCGATCCGTTCGCTGCGGACGTGCGAGACGGCCGGATCTACGGGCGCGGGGCCTGTGACATGAAGGGCGGGCTGGCCGCCTCGATCATCGCCGCCGAATGCCTGATTGCCGCCTGGCCCGACCATCCGGGCCGGATCGAGATTTCAGGCACGGCGGACGAGGAATCGGGCGGATACGGCGGGGTGGCCCATTTGGCAGGGATGGGGCGTTTTTCCCCCGCGCGCGTGCAGCATGTCATCATCCCCGAGCCGCTCAACAAGGATCGTGTCTGCCTCGGGCATCGCGGGGTCTGGTGGGCGGAGGTGGAAACCCACGGCCATATCGCCCACGGCTCGATGCCCTTCCTTGGCGATTGCGCCGTGCGCCATATGGGCGCCCTGTTGGCCGAAATGGAGGCCGAGCTCTTTCCCGCGCTTGCCGAGAAACGCACTGCCATGCCGGTTGTCCCGCCACAGGCGCGCCAGTCGACGCTCAACATCAACTCGCTGCATGGCGGGCAGGCGGAACCGGATGCGGAGGCCGGGGGCTACCCGTCGCCGGTCGTGCCCGACAGTTGCCGCATGGTGATCGACCGGCGGTTCCTGGTGGAGGAGGACCTGTCGGAGGTGAAAGCGGAGTTCCGCGCGCTCCTCGACCGGCTGACCGCCGCCCGCCCGGGCTTCAGCTACAGCCTGCGCGACCTGCATGAGGTCATCCCGACGATGACCGACCGGCAGGCGCCGGTCGTTGGCGCCGTCGCCGACGGGGTGGCCGATATCATCGGCCATGCGCCCGAATATGTCGTCTCGCCCGGAACCTATGACCAGAAACATATCGACCGGATCGGGCGGCTGAAGGACTGTATCGCATACGGGCCGGGCATTCTGGACCTCGCACATCAGCCTGACGAGTGGATCGGGATTCAGGATATGGTTGATTCGGCCAAGGTGATGGGGCTGGCGCTGATGCGTCTTCTGCCCGGGGCCGCGCCGGATCAGGGCCGGCAAACAGGAAACCAGACGGAGGGGATGGTATGAGTTCGGATCGCACGCGGCTGGCAGGGGGCACGGCCCTCTTGGTGGCAGGACTGGCACTGGCGCAGGCAGCATTCGCGCAGCGCACCGATATCGTGGTGGGCATGGGGCTGGAACCGCCGCATCTCGACCCGACCACCGCTGCGGCCGCGGCCATCGACGAGGTCGTCTATGCCAACCTGTTCGAGGGGCTGACCCGCTTCGCGCCCGACGGGTCTATCCAGCCGGCGCTCGCGGAAAGCTGGGACATTTCGGAAGACGGCACCGTCTATACGTTCCGGCTGCATGAGGGCGTAACCTTCCATGACGGTAGCACGCTCGATGCGCAGGATGTGAAATTCTCGCTCGACCGCGCTCGGTCAGAGGACAGCACCAACGCCCAGAAAGGGCTCTTCGCGGGGATCGAGGACGTGACCGTGGTCGATCCGCTGACGGTTCAGATCACGCTCGACCAGCCCGATGGCGGGTTCCTCTTCTCCATGGCGTGGGGCGATGCGGTGATCGTGGCCGAGGAAACCGCCGATGCGGCCAAGACCGCGCCCGTCGGCACCGGCCCGTTCCGGTTCGAAAACTGGGTGCAGGGCGACCGGATCGAACTGGTCAAGTATCCCGATTACTGGGGCGACCCGGTGGCGCTCGACCGGGCGGTCTTCAAGTTCATCTCCGACTCGACGGCCGCTTTTGCCGCGATGATGGCCGGTGATGTCGACACGTTCCCGATCTTTCCGGCCCCTGAAAACCTTGCCCAGTTCGAGGCCGATCCGCGCTTCCGCGTGATCGTCGGCTCGACCGAGGGCGAGACGATCCTGTCGACCAACAACAAGCAGCCGCCCTTCGACGATCCGAAAGTGCGGCAGGCGCTCGCCCATGCGATCGACCGGCAGGCCGTGATCGACGGCGCGATGTTCGGCTATGGCACGCCCATCGGCACGCATTTCGCCCCGCACCATCCGGCCTATCTCGACCTGAAGGCGACCTCGGCCCATGATCCTGACAAGGCGCGCGCGCTGCTCGCGGAAGCGGGCTATGCGGACGGGTTCACAACCACGCTGAAACTGCCGCCGCCCTCCTACGCGCGCCGCGGGGGCGAGATCATCGCCGCGCAGCTGCGCGAGGTCGGCATCGAGACCGAGATCACCAATGTGGAATGGGCGCAATGGCTCGAACAGGTGTTCCGCGGCAAGGATTTCGGCCTGACCATCGTCAGCCATACAGAGCCGATGGATATCGGCATCTATGCCAACCCGGACTATTATTTCCAGTATGACAATCCCGATTTCCAGAGCCTGATGGACGCGTTGCGGGCCGAAGCCGATCCCGAGGCGCGCACGGCGCTCTTGCAGCAGGCCCAAACCATCATCGCGGAAGATTTCGTGAACGGCTACCTGTTCCAACTCGCCAAGAGCGGAGTGGCGGATGCCCGGATCGAGGGATTGTGGGAAAACGCGCCCACGCAGGCCAATGACCTGACGGGCGTCCGCTGGACCGAATGATCCGGCCGATTCCAGCATCCACGCCGCCGCGCCGCGCCCGGACGCAGGGCTGAGCCGCGCCCATGCTGCGCTTTGCCCTCTTCCGTGCCCTGTCGCTTGGCCTGTCGCTGGTGGCGGCGTCGCTCGTCGTTTTCTTCGCGCTGGAAATTGTGCCGGGCGACCCGGCGGCGGCGATGCTGGGGGTCAACGCGCAGGAAGATACGCTCGCGGCACTCCGGGCCGAGCTCGGCCTCGATCGCGGGCCGGTCGCGCGCTATTTCGACTGGGCCGGCGGGCTGTTGCGGGGTGATTTCGGTATTTCCTACACCTACCGGACGCCGGTCGCGCAGATGATCGCGGACCGGCTCTGGGTCTCTCTGCCGCTCGCGCTCTATGCGCTGGCACTGACGCTCCTGATCGCCTTTCCCGCCGGTCTGGCCGCGGCGGCACGGCGCGGCAAGGGCACGGACCTGACGATCATGGGGGTCACGCAGCTGGGTATCGCGGTGCCGAATTTCTGGTTCGCGATGCTGCTGGTGCTCGCCTTCTCGATCACCTTGCGCTGGTTTTCCGCCGGCGGGTTTCCGGGCTGGGAGGCCGGGGTCGGCCCCGCGATGAAGGCGCTGACCCTGCCCGCGATCGCATTGGCGCTGCCGCAGGCCTCGATCCTGACGCGCGTGCTCCGCTCGGCGCTGATCGAGACACTCGGACAGGACTATATCCGCACGGCCCGGGCGCGCGGTCTGACGCGCCGGCAGGTGCTCTGGCGCCACGCATTGCGCAACGCGCTCATCCCGGTGCTGACGATCATCGGGCTGCAATTTTCCTTCCTGCTGGCCGGCGCGATCATCATCGAGAATGTTTTCTATCTGCCCGGTCTCGGGCGGCTCATTTTCCAGAGCATCGGCCAGCGCGACATCATCGTCGTGGAAAGCGTGGTGATGCTGCTGGTCTTTGCCGTGATCCTCGTCACCTTCCTGGTCGATCTGGCCTATGCGGCGGTCGATCCGCGGCTGAGGCGGCCGCGATGATCGGGGCCGATCCGCAAACCGGCACAGGCGGTGCGCCTGGTGGCGGCGCGGCGGCGTTCGCCGGGCTCTGGATCGGGGCGGCGCTGGTGGGCCTTTTCGTGGCTGCCGCGCTCCTTTCCTTTGTCTGGACGCCCTATGATGTAACGCGGATCGACGTGGCGGCGAAACTGCAGGGCCCGTCCGCGGCACACTGGTTCGGCACCGACCATTTCGGTCGCGACCTCTTTTCGATGATCATGGTGGGCGCGCGCACGTCGCTCGCAGTGGCGCTCGTTGCCGTGGGCATCGGGATGGGCGTCGGGGTGCCGCTCGGGCTGACCGCGGCGGCGCTGCGCGGCGGCTGGCTCGACGAGTTGATCATGCGCGCAAACGACCTTGTCTTCGCCTTCCCGGCGCTTCTGATTGCGGTGATGATCACGGCGGTTTTCGGCCCGTCCGCCTTCAATGCGATCCTTGCTATCGGCATTTTCAACATCCCCGTCTTCGCGCGGCTGACCCGCGGGGCGGCGCTCGGTTACTGGCAGCTGGATTTCATCCGCGCTGCGCAGGTCTGCGGCAAGGGTCGGGCGCGGATATCTGTGGAACATGTGCTGCCGAACCTGTTCAACATCCTGATCGTGCAGGGCACCATCCAGTTCTCGCTCGGCATTCTGGCAGAGGCGGGTCTGTCCTATGTCGGGCTCGGGGCGCAGCCGCCGCTGCCAAGCTGGGGCCGGATGCTGGCCGAGAGCCAGACCATGTTCTCCTTCGCGCCGCATCTGGCGCTCTTCCCCGGCCTCTCGATCCTGCTCGCGGTGCTGGGGCTCAACCTGCTCGGCGACGGGCTGCGCGACCGGCTCGATCCGCGGCGGGGGCTGGCACCATGAGCGGCGCGGAAACGGGGCTTCATGTCGAAGGGCTTTCGGTTTCGATTGGCCGGGCGCCGATCCTGCGCGATGTCGGCTTCTCGGTCGCGCCGGGCGAGGTGCGCGGGATCATCGGCGAAAGCGGGTCGGGCAAGACGATGAGCGCCTATGCGGTCATGGGGCTCCTGCCGCGCGCCGCGCGGATGGAAGGCCGTGTCACGCTTGGCGGTCAGGATATCGGCGGGATGTCCGAACGCGACATGTGCGCCCTGCGCGGACAGCAGATCGGGATGATCTTTCAGGAGCCGATGACCGCGCTCAACCCCGTGATGACCATCGGTGCGCAGGTTGCCGAGACCGTGCGCATCCACGGGGCCGGCAGTCGCCGCGCCGCGATGGCGCGCGCGGCAGAGGTGCTGGAACGGGTCGGCCTGCCGCCGGACGAGGTGCCGCTCTCGCGCTATCCGCACGAGCTGTCGGGCGGCCAGCGCCAGCGGGTCGTGATCGCGAGCGCCATTGCGCTCCGGCCTGCGCTCCTGATCGCCGACGAGCCGACAACGGCGCTTGACGTGACGACGCAGGCGCAGATCCTGGCGCTGCTGGCGCGGCTGGTGCGCGAGGATGGCATGGGGCTCATGCTCATCAGTCACGATCTGGCTGTGGTCGCCGGCATGGCCGATGCGGTGACGATCATGAAGGAGGGGCGGGTGGTCGATTCCGGCCCGACCGAAGCGCTTTTCCGCGCCCGGCGGCACCCTTACACGCAGGCGCTCTTTGCCGCCTCCACCCATGTGCCCGATCCGGTGCCGCAACCGCCGGAGCCGCCGCCGCTTCTGCAATTGCGCAATGTCGAGCGCAGCTATGTCCAGCGCAGCGGACTGTTCGGGCGCCCGACGCAGATCCGCGCCGTGCGGGGCGTCAGTTTCGACCTTGCGGCAGGCGAAAGCCTTGGCCTTGTCGGGGAAAGCGGCTGCGGTAAGTCCACGCTCGGGCGCGCGATCCTCGGCCTTGATCCGGTCGACGGCGGGGAAATCCGGCTCGCCGGCGCGCCGGTCCATGCCGGCCCGACCATGCCGCCCGAACAGCGCCGCCGGATGCAGGTCGTCTTTCAGGACCCGTTCGGGAGTTTCAACCCGCGCCACCGCGTGCGGCGGATCCTGTCGGAACCCTATCACGCGCTGGACGACCCGCCCGGACCGCAAGCCCGCGCGACCGCCATATCGGACGCGCTGTCCGATGTGGGACTGGATGCGGCTGATGCGGACCGATTCATCCATGAATTCTCGGGCGGCCAGCGGCAGCGGATCGCGATCGCCCGCGCCCTCATCATCCGGCCGGAACTGATCCTGCTCGACGAGCCCGTCTCCGCGCTTGATGTCTCGGTGCGGGCGCAAGTGCTCGACCTGCTGGCCGATCTGCGCCGCCGCTACGGGCTGAGCTACCTCTTCATTTCCCATGACCTGAACGTGGTGCGCGCGGTGACTGACCGGGTGATGGTGATGCGGAAAGGGGAGATCGTCGAGGCCGGGCCGACAGGACAGGTGCTCGACGCGCCGCAACATGACTATACACGCGCGCTCATCGCCGCCTCGCCGCGGCTTGATGCGCCATTGAGAGAGGGGAGCCGCGGATGAGCCTTGCCTTTTTTGAGCGCCGGTCCCTGCCGACCGCCCGGATGCTGATCGGGGCGGACTGGGTGGATGGGCCGGACCGTCTGGCCCTGACCAACCCGTCGGACGGGGACGCGCTGGCGGATGTGGCAGCGGCCGATGCGGATGCAGTAGACGCGGCGGTCCGTGCAGCGCGGCGGGCTGCGAACGGGGCTTGGGGGCGGATGCCCGCTGCCGAGCGCGGGCGGTGCCTGATGCGGCTCGCCGCGGCCATCGAGGCCGAGATCGAGCCGCTCGCGTTGCTCGAGGCCGCAGACGTCGGCAAGCCGCTCACGCAGGCCCGCGCCGATGCCCGCGCGCTGGCGCGTTACTTTGAATTCTATGCCGGCGCCTGCGACAAGGTGCATGGCGCGAGCCTGCCCTATATGGCGGGCTACACGGTCTACACGCTGCGCGAGCCGCATGGCGTGACCGGCCATATCATCCCGTGGAACTATCCGATGCAGATCATCGGCCGGTCGGTCGGGGCGGCGCTTGCGATGGGCAATGCCTGTGTCCTGAAACCGGCGGAAGAGGCCTGTCTGACGGCGCTGGCCTTCGGCGTGCTGGCGCGCGAGGCCGGGCTGCCGGACGGCGCGCTCAACATCGTGCCGGGCAGGGGACCGGAGGCCGGCGCGGCGCTTGCCGCCCATCCGGGCATCGACCATCTGTCCTTCACAGGATCAGTCGCCACTGGCCGCGCGGTGCAGGCTGCCGCCGCCGCCCATGTCGCGCCGGTGACGCTGGAACTTGGCGGCAAGTCCCCGCAGGTGATTTTCGAAGATGCCGATCTCGACGCCGCCATGCCCTTCCTGCTGGCATCGGCGATCCAGAATGCCGGACAGACCTGCTCTGCCGCGGCGCGTCTTGTCGTGCACAGGAGCCGTCTGGCGGAACTGCGCGACCGGCTCGGCGCGGCCTTCGCCGAGGCAGAGGCCGGCCCGGCCATGGGCGACCATGATCTCGGGCCGCTCATCTCGGCGCGGCAGAAAACACGGGTGGAGGCATTTCTTGCCGACGATGCAGGGTTGGAGCAGGTGGCCGAAGGGCGCATCCGCGCCGATGCGCCGGCGGGCGGCCATTATGTCGCCCCGCGGCTCTATTTCGGCGATGATCCGGCCCACCGTCTTGCGCAGGAGGAGATTTTCGGACCGGTCCAGATCATCCTGCCTTTCGACACGGAAGCAGAGGCCGTGCGGATTGCAAACGGCACGCCATACGGGCTGGTGGCCGCCGTCTGGACCCGCGACGGCGCGCGCCAGATGCGGCTCGCGCGATCCTTGCGGGCGGGGCAGGTTTTCATCAACAGTTACGGGGCCGGCGGCGGGGTGGAACTGCCCTTCGGCGGGCGCGGCCTGTCAGGCCATGGCCGGGAAAAAGGGTTCGAGGCGCTCTACGGGTTTTCTACATTGAAAACCGTGGCCGCCCATCACGGGGAGACGGACTGATGCGACTGGAAGGCAAGAGCGCGATCGTGACCGGAGGCGCATCGGGGTTCGGCGCGGGGATCGTGCGCAAATTCTCAGCCGAGGGCGCGCGGGTGCTGATCGCCGACCTCAACCCCGACGCGGCCGAGGCGTTGGCCGCCGAACTGGGCGCGCAGGCGGCCGGGGTGGACGTGGCCGATGCCGCGTCGGTCGCGGCTCTGGCCGCGCGCGCGTCGGACCTGATCGGGCCGGTCGACATCCTTGTGAACAATGCCGGGATCACCCACCTGCCGCAGCCGATGGAGGATGTGGAGGAAGCGGAGTTCGACCGGGTGTTCGCGGTCAATGCAAAGTCGGTTTATCTGACCGCGCGTGCCTTCGTGCCGGCGATGCGGGCGGCAGGACGCGGTGCGATCCTCAACCTGGCCTCGACCGCGGGGCTGTCGCCGCGGCCCGGGCTCAGCTGGTACAATGCATCCAAAGGCTGGATGATCACGGCAACCAAGGCGATGGCGGTGGAACTGGCCCCGCAGGGGGTGCGGGTCAACGCGCTCTGCCCGGTCGCGGGGGAGACTCCGCTCTTGCACAGGTTTCTGGGCGAGGACACGCCGGAGATGCGGGCCAAATTCCTGTCGACGATTCCGCTCGGCCGGTTTTCGCAGCCAGAGGACCTCGGCAATGCGGCCTGTTTCCTCTGCTCCGACGAGGCCAGCATGATCACTGGCGTCGCAATGGAAGTGGATGGGGGGCGCTGTGTCTGAGCCGCTCCGACCCGGCCCCCGAAACCTGATCACCGATGTGGCCGGCCTGAAGGTTGGCCATGCCGCGGAGGCGGGCCTGAAATCGGGCACGACCGTCCTGACGGGTGACGCGCCCTTCACGGCAGGCGTCTCCGTGCTCGGCGGTGCGCCCGGCACGCGGGAGACGGACCTGCTCGCGCCCGACAAGCTCGTCGGGCAGGTGGATGCGCTGGTCCTGTCGGGCGGATCGGCTTTCGGTCTGGCCGCGGCCGACGGGGTGATGGACGGGCTGCGGGCCGCAGGCCGTGGGTTCGAGGTGGGTCCGGTGCGGGTGCCGCTCGTGCCGGCCGCGATCCTCTTCGACCTGCTGAACGGCGGTGACAAGGACTGGCAGGACAATCCCTATCCGGCGCTGGGGCGGCAGGCCTTTGACGCGGCGGCGGCCGATTTCGCGCTTGGCAGCGTCGGGGCCGGATGCGGCGCACTGACCGGAACGCTGAAGGGCGGGCTCGGCTCGGCCTCGCTTTTGCTGCCGTCGGGCATCACGGTCGGCGCGCTGGTGGCCGCCAATCCGTTCGGGTCGGTCACGACGCCCGACGCGCCGCATTTCTGGGCCGCGCCCTTCGAGATCGGGGCAGAGTTCGGCGGGCTGGGGCCCGATCCGCGCGCGGGCCTGTCCCTGCGGCCCGAAAGCGCCAAGATGCCCGCCTTCAACAGCCGCGGAAACACGACGATCGCGATTGTTGCGACCGATGCGGCGCTGTCCAAGGCGCAGGTGCACAGGATGGCCGTGGCCGCCCATGACGGGCTGGCACGGGCGATCTTGCCGGCACACAGCCCGGTCGACGGCGATCTGGTCTTCGCAGCGGCGACGGGCACGCAGGCCTTGCCGGATGATCCGGTCGCACCGCTGCTGGAAATCGGCCACGCCGCAGCGCTCTGCCTGTCGCGGGCGATTGCGCGCGGGGTCTACGAAGCGACCGCCGATCACGGGGACATCCTGCCCTGCTGGCAGGCGCTGCACGGGCCGCGTTAGGCGGTCAGCCGCCGTTGCCCTTGCCATCGGGCGCGCGGCCATACAGGTCCTCCAACCGCACGATGTCATCCTCGCCCAGATAGGTGCCTGACTGGACCTCGATCATCTCCAGCGGGACCTTGCCGGGATTGCGCAGCGCGTGAATGGCGCCGAGCGGAATGTAGGTGCTCTGGTTTTCCGACAGCATGAAGGTCTCCCCGTCGCAGGTGACCTCGGCCGTGCCGCGCACGACGATCCAGTGCTCCGAGCGGTGATGGTGCTTCTGCACGGACAGTTTCGCGCCCGGCGACACGGTGATCCGCTTGACCTGATAGCGTTCGCCGCGGTCGATGCTGTCATATTTGCCCCAGGGGCGGTAGACTTCTCGCTGGGTCTCGGCCTCCGGCCGGGCCTGCTTGCGCAGCGCCTCGACCAGATGTTTCACATCTTCTACCCGGTCGCGTGGTGCGACCATCACCGCGTCCTTCGTGTCGACCACGACCATGTCGTCGAGCCCCAGCGCGGCGATCATCCGGTCCTCGCTCCGCAGGTAGCTGCCGCGCGTGTCCTGCAAGAGCACATCGCCCGTCACCGCATTGCCCTGCGCGTCCTTCGCCGACACATCCCAGAGCGCGTCCCATGATCCGACATCCGACCATCCGGCATCGAGCGGGACCACAACGGCCGCACCGGTTTTCTCCATCACCGCATAGTCGATACTGTCGGACGGGCAGGCGGCGAATGCGTCCGCGTCGGCGCGCAGGAAATCGAGGTCTGCCACGGCCCGGTCCATCGCAGCCGCGCAGGCGCTGGCCATCTCCGGCGCGTGGGCGGCCAGTTCTTCCCGGTAGCGCGCTGCGGTGAAGAGGAACATGCCGCTGTTCCAGAGATACGATCCGTCGGCAACATAGGTGGCGGCCGTGTCCGCGTCGGGTTTTTCCCGGAACGCGGCGACACGGGCCGCGCCGGCCGGACCAGTGTCGAGCGCTGCGCCCTTGGCGATATAGCCATAGCCGGTATGCGGCCGGTCTGGCACGATCCCGAAGGTGACCAGATGGCCCGCACGCGCCAGAGGCAGGGCCGCATTGACGGCAGCCTGCAAGGCAGCGGTGTCGCGGATCACGTGATCGGCCGGAAGGACCAGCATCACGGCGTCATCCGGCAGGTGGCAGGCGGCCAATCCGATCGCGGGCGCGGTGTTTCGCCCGACAGGCTCCAGAATGATTGTCGCCGTCAGCCCCATATCCTGCATCTGCTGGGCGACGAAGAACCGGTGATCCTCCCCCGCGATGACGACCGGTGCGGCCGGATCGAGCCCGTCGAGCCGCCGCAGCGTGGCCTGCAACATCGTGTCCGCCCCGTCGAGTGCGAGGAACTGTTTCGGATGCCCTGCGCGGGACAGGGGCCAGAGCCGTGTGCCCGCGCCACCCGACAGAAGAACGGGGACGAAACTGTGAGTCTTCATCAGGATGGTGCCTCGGCTTCGGTTCAGGTGCTGCCGGCGGTCAGAAGCGCCGAAATCTCTGCCAGTTTTGCCTCAACCAGCGCCGGGTTTCCACGGCTTTCGATATTCAGCCGCACCACCGGTTCGGTGTTGGAGGAGCGCAGCGAGAAGCGCCAGTCCGCGAAGCTGAGGCCGATCCCGTCTGTCCGGTCGTCGTCGAGCGCGTCGGCGGCATAGGCGTCGAGCACGCGGGCGATGGCGGCCTTTGGGTCGTCGAGCCGGAAATTCACCTCGCCCGAGGAGGGGAACCGGGTGATCCGGTCGGCCACCAGCGCCGACAGGGGCTTGCCGGTCCGCGACATGAGTTCGAGCACAAGAAGCCACGGGATCATCCCACTGTCGCAATACATGAAATCGCGGAAATAGTGATGCGCCGACATCTCCCCGCCATAGACGGCATTTTCCGCCCGCATCAGGGCCTTCATGAAAGCATGGCCGGTGCGGCTCTGGACAGCGCGGCCGCCGGCAGAGGCAACGATATCCTGCGTGTTCCAGATGATCCGCGGGTCATGGATGATGGTCTGGCCGGGCTGCTGGGCCAGAAAGGCCTCCGCCAGCAGACCCACGATATATTCGCCCGGCACGAAGGCGCCGGTCTCGTCAAAGAAGAAGCAGCGGTCGAAATCCCCGTCCCATGCAATGCCGAGGTCAGCGCCTTCCGCGATCACGCGGTCGCGTGTTGGGGGCTGGTTCTCGGGCAGGAGCGGGTTCGGAATGCCGTTCGGGAAACTGCTGTCGGGCCTATGGTGCATGCGGATGAACCGGGTCGGCGCCCCGGCGGCGGCGAGCCCGCTTGCAATTGCATCGAAGGTCGGCCCTGCCGTGCCGTTGCCCGCATTGACCAGAATTTTGAGCGGGGCAAGTGCCGGCGCATCGACGAACCCCAGCAGATGGGCGACATAGGCGTCGCGCGGGTTCGCCTCCTCCAGCTTGCCGCGGCGCGCAACCGGCCCGAAATCGTCGGCGCTGGCGCGGGCGCGGATCTCGGCCATACCGTTTTCTTCGGAGATCGGCGTGCTGCCGCGCGCCACCATCTTGATCCCGTTATAGTCGATGGGATTATGCGAGGCCGTCACTTCCAGCCCGCCGCCCGCGCCCAGATGGGTGGTGGCGAAATAGACCTCCTCGGTGCCGCAAAGGCCGATATCGACCACGTCCGACCCGCCGTCGCGCAACCCTTCGATCAGGGCAGCGGCAAGCGTGGCGCTGCTGTCGCGCGTGTCCCGCCCGACGACGGATATGCCCGGTTTCATCACCTCCGCAAAGGCGCGGCCGATCCGGCGCACGATGTCCGCATCGAGATTGTCCCCCAGCTTTCCGCGCACGTCATAGGCCTTGAAACAGGTCAGCTCTTGCATCGAAAACCCCTTGCGGATGGTGGCCGGGCCGGTCGGCGCGACGTGGACAAGTTTCGGGAAACTGCCGCGAACTTAAACCGCCAGTCCCTTCACCGACAACGGCAAATACAATTTTCGGCAGCCTTGAACAGAATCAGTTTCAACCCTAAAGTTTACGTAAGCGTGTGTGGGGCCGCTTAAGTTTTCAGTTCATCCAGTTCCGTAAGGAGCGCGCCTTGCATGTGCCCGTCCTGCTTCAGGACGTGACGAGTGCTCGCATGTGGGGGTCGAGATGAGTAGTTTGTATTCAGAAGATTGGAATGGGGCCTACGGGGCGCGCCACAGGGCCGAACCGGGTGTCATTCTGGCTTGGGTCGTCGTGGCGGCTGCAGCCGTCGTGGCGACCTATGTTGTCAGCCAGTTCGATCTGTCCGGCGGGTTCTCGCTGGCGGGTCTGATCGGCTGACGCACCTTGCGCCTGCCTGATGGGGGTCGGGCAGGCGCGAGTGTCGCTTCAGGGAAAATTCGAAACGGCCGTCAGGCGGGCGTGAATGTCAGCGCCACGCCGTTGATGCAGTGCCGCTTGCCGGTCGGCTGCGGCCCGTCATCGAACACATGGCCCAGATGCCCGCCGCAGCGGCGGCAATGGCATTCCGTGCGCACCACAAGGAGCTTGCGGTCGGGCCGCGTCCCGATGGCATTGTCGAGCGGCGCATAGAAGCTCGGCCAGCCGGTGCCACTGTCATATTTCGTGCGGCTCGGATAGAGCGGCAGGCCGCAGCCGGCGCAATCGTATGTGCCGGCGCGGGCCTCGTTCAGGAGCGGGCTGGTGAAGGGGCGCTCGGTCTTCTCGCGTCGCAGCACGTTGAACTGGGCCTTGGTGAGCCGTGCGCGCCATTCCTCCTCGGACAGGCTGATCTCGAAATTGCCGGTATTGGCGGCCTCGGTCCTGCCGGTGCGGAGGACGGGCAAGAGGGCCGCGGTTCCAAAAAGCGCGCCGGCGCGCAGAAACTGGCGTCTGGTGGTCATGTGCGATCTTTCCTTCAGGTCTTTGACCTTATGTAGCCGCACGTCCGGCACAGTGCACCTGACGCTGTGTCACAAACCGGTCACTCCCTGAAACAGTCGGCCATGCGGGCAATCGTCAGCGCCGCCCGTAATAGAGCCCGACCACATGTTCGGCTTCGGCATAAAAGAGCCAGCGGGCGGCCATGGTGCCCAGCAGATGCGCCAGCACGAAGAGCAGGGCCAGTGCATGGCCGGTGGGCAGGACCAGCATCCCGAGGCCCGGCACAAGGCCGATACCGAGGATCGCGATCAGGCGCAGCGCGCGCGACCGGCGCCGCGCGACCCTGTAGGCCATTTCATCCAGCAGGTAATTCGTGCCGGTTTGCGGCGGCTCCAGCGGCCGCACCACCCCGCGATCGCCAAGCCCGGTGGCCGTGCCGAGCGACGTGCCCGCCCGCGCGAACGCTCCGTCACCGCGCCACCAGGCCAGGATCTGCAGCCCTGTGAGGAGCAGCAGCAGCGGTCCGGCCATCCGTACCTGACCGGCGAGCAGTGCGCCGCCGCCCAGCGCATAGCCGAGAAACAGGAGCGGCACGAAGGCCGAGTGCCAGCGCGGCACGCCTTTCATCTGCGCATAGATCATCGCGGTGCAATAGACGGTGGCGAGCGCAAGGCCGCCGCAGACCAGCCCCAGCGGGCGGAACCGCATGTCGAACCAGACCCAGAGGAGCGTGTAGAGCGCGAACATGGTCAGCGTGACGACGGCCAGCACACCTTCTCGGCTCAGCCAGGAAGACCGCCATTGCGTCAGCGCCTTCATAAACCGTTGCGGATTGCCGAGGTGGAAGAGCGACGACAGGAGCCCCGCCGTCGCCAGCCCCATAGCGATGGTCGCAAAGGTCAGCGCGACCCAGCCGGTGGCGTCAGGCAGGCCGAGACCGAGCCAGAATATGAGGCCGAAACCGAGACCGGAGAGCGTGGTGAAGGCGATAAGGGACGGGGCGGGATGCATGTCAGAGCTTCTCCAGCGTGCGGTCGAGCCAGCCGAGGAACCCGCCCGGCTGCGCCTCCACGGGGGCCAGCAGGGGCCCGAGCACATCCATTTCGGGCAGCGCGTCGCGGTCGCGTGGCGGCAGATACTTGTTCACGGGCCGGGTGCCCTGTTCGGGCATCAGGTCCATGCCGCCGCGCGCCTCGACCAGCTGGAAGACGCTGCTTTCAGGGTCCGACAGGTCGCCAAAATGGCGCGCGCCCGCGGGGCAGGTCCGCACGCAGGAGGGCACCCGGTCTTCCTCGGGCAGCGTGTCGTTGTAGATCCGGTCCACGCAGAGCGTGCATTTCTTCATCACGCCCGCCGCACGGTCCATTTCCCGCGCGCCGTAGGGGCAGGCCCAGGCGCACAAGCCGCAGCCGATACAGTCGCTTTCATTGACGAGCACGATCCCGTCCTCGACCCGTTTGTAGCTCGCGCCCGTGGGGCAGACGGTCACGCAGGGCGCGTCCGAGCAGTGGAGGCAGGATTTCGGGAAATGCACGACCATGGCGGGGGCATCCGCGGGCGTGACCTCGTAGCTGTGGACGCGGTTCAGGAAGGTGCCCGAAGGCGCCGCGCCATAGGCATCCTGATCGGAGAGCGGTGCGCCATAGGCGCCGGTGTTCCATTCCTTGCAGGCGACCACGCAGGCATGGCAGCCGACGCAGGTGTCGAGGTCGATGACAAGGCCGAGCGACCGGTCGGTGCTGTCGGGCAGGGTCGTCATGTCCACTCCTTGCCATAGGCAATGTCTTTGGGCGCCGGATCGACGGGCGAGGCCTGCGCCGCGGCAGCCGGGCGACTGCGGCCGTCGGCAGGCGGCTCTGCGCGGGCGATCCGCACCCGCAGGTCATACCATGCCGCCTGTCCGGTGATCGGGTCGGAATTGGACCAGCGCAACCCGTCGCCCTTCGGCGGCAGTAATTCATGGATCAGGTGGTTGAGGAGGAACCCGCGCGTCGCTTCCGGCGCGTCCTTGTCGAGCGCCCAGGCTCCGGGCCGCTTGCCGATCGCGTTCCACGTCCAGACGGTGCGCGGGTTCTGCGCTTCCATCAGCGCGACCGGCACGGTGATTTCCCCATGGTGGGAGGTCAGCACGGCCCAGTCGCCTTCGGCAAACCCGTGCTCGCGCCAGATATCGCCTGACACAAACAGCGGGTTCTGGCCATGGATCTGCCGCAGCCATGCATTTTGCGAGCCCCAGCTGTGATACATGGCGGCCGGACGCTGGGTGACCGCGTGAAGCGGGAAGGCATCCTCGTCGATGCGGCTGCCCTCGCCGGGCGGATACCAGCTTGGAAACGGCGTGAAACAGTCGCCGATCTGCTGGCGCAGATGGTCGGGCGGCTGGTTTCGCCCGTGGCCTTCGGCGGCCAGCTGGAACTTGCGCAGCGGTTCCAGATAGAGGTGGAACACATAGGGCGCCGGCGCGTCGATGATCCCGAGATCGACCGCCCAGTCCTGATAGGCGCGGTTCCACGGCTTGAAGAAGGCGGCCTCTTCGGGGATGTGATGCATCCAGAAGCCGCCATTCTCGATATAGCGGTCGATCTGGTCGGGATTGGGCGCGCCGCGGCCGATGCCCGTGCCATCCGCGCCGCGGAAGCCGGCCAGCGGGCCGATGCCCGGGCGGCGCTGGTGGTTGGTGATATAGTCGGCATAGTCCGCATAAAGCGGCGCGCCGTCCCCGTCGACGAAGCCCGGCAGGCCAAGCTTCGCGGCAAGCTGGATCAGCACCGTCTGAAAGCCGCGCACGTCGCGGTCCGGCTCGACCACCGGCCAGCGGATGCTGTCGGCGGCCGCATCCGGCTCGCAGATCGGCCGGTCGAGAAGCGAGATGCAATCGTGCCGCTCCAGATAGGTCGTGTCGGGCAGGATCAGGTCGGCATAGGCGACCATCTCGGACGAATAGCTGTCCGCATAGATGATATGCGGGATCTTGTAGCTGCCATCCTCGCGCGTGTCGGTGAGCATATCGGCCACGCCGGAAGTGTTCATTGACGAGTTCCACGCCATGTTGGCCATGTACATGAAGAGCGTGTCGATCTCGTACGGGTCGCCGGCATGGGCGTTGGAAATCACCATATGCATCAGCCCGTGGGCTGACAGGGGGTTGTCCCAGGTGAAAGCCTTGTCGATCCGCTTGGCGCGACCCTCGGCGCAGATCTGCAGGTCTTCCGGCCCGCGCGGAAAACCCAGATGCGGCCCGTTGAGCGGCCCGCCCGGCTGGGTGGCGCTGTGCGGGGTGGGGTGCAGATCGACGGGCTTGGGATAGGGCGGCTTGAACCGGTAGCCGCCGGGCACCTCGAGCGAGCCGAGCAGGATCTGCAGCACGTGGATCGCGCGGCAGGTCTGGAACCCGTTGGAATGGGCCGAGATGCCGCGCATCGCATGGAAGGTCACCGGACGGCCGGTCATCGTCTCGTGCCGCACGCCACGGAAATCGGTCCACGGAATGTCGAGGGTGATTTCCTCCTCGAAGGCCACGCGCGCCAGTTCGGCGGCAATGGCGCGGATGCGTTCGGCCGGGATGCCGCAGGCTTCCGCAACGGCGTCCGGTGCGTTCCTGGCGTCCAGATACTGGTCGGCCATCAGCTCAAAGACGGGTCGCGCGCGGCGGCCGTCCACCTCGACCGCGCCGTGGAGCGCGGGCTTCACGCCGGGCGCGTCGAACGGTTTCGCGGTCCCCGTGGTGCGGTCCCAGACCAGTGCCTTGCCGTCTGCGCCGCGCAGGAACAGCCCATGCCGGTCGGTGCCCGGCGCGTCCTCCACCAGAAAGGGGGCGTCCGTATAGCGGATCAGATAGTCCAGATCGACGCGGCCGGCCTTCAGGAGTTCATGGATGAGCGCCAGCACGAAGAGCCCGTCCGTGCCCGGCGTGATGCCGACCCAATGATCGGCCACGGCATTGTAGCCGGTGCGCACCGGATTGACGCCGATCACCCGCGCGCCGCGGGCCTTCAGTTTGCCCAGTCCCGCCTTGATCGGGTTGCTGTCATGATCTTCGGCCACGCCGAAAATCATCAGGAGCTTGGTGCGGTCCCAGTCGGGCGAGCCAAACTCCCAGAAGGCGCCGCCCATCGTGTAGATGCCTGCTGCGGCCATGTTGACCGAGCAGAAACCGCCATGGGCGGCATAGTTCGGTGTGCCGAATTGCTGCGCCCACCAGGAGGTAAGCGACTGGCTCTGATCACGGCCGGTGAAGAAGGCGAGCTTTTCTGGGGCGGTCTCCCGGATCGGGGCGAGCCAGCCGGTGGCGATCTCGAACGCCTCGTCCCAGCTGATCGTCTCGAATTCGCCGGAGCCGCGCGGCCCGACACGTTTCATCGGGGCCGACAGGCGCGCGGGGGACACATGCTGCATGATGCCGGCCGAGCCCTTGGCGCAGAGCACGCCGCGGTTGACCGGATGGTCGCGATTGCCCTCGATATATTTGACCTTGCCGTCCTTCAGGTGGACGTTGATGCCACAGCGGCAGGCGCACATGTAGCAGGTGGTCTGCCGCATCTCGTCCCCGATCGGTTCCGACAGGGCGAGTTCGGGGCGCGGTGTCGATGGCATGTCGAGGGATGTCCCGGCAGTTTCAAAGGTTCTTGTATAAGAACGAAACCGCCGGGAATTGGCAATATGTGAAAGGCTGTTCTATTCCCGCGTCACGCAAGGGCGATTGTTCCTGAAATTACCTCAACGTCGGAACAATTTCCCGGAGGCGATCAGAGGCTGACGACTGGATCTTCCAGTCCGGCCACCGCGATGGGCAGCGAGAAGACCGCGCCGGCTTCGGTCGGGCCGCGCTCGACCTCGGGCAGACCCTGCCATGCGGAGGTAACAAAAAGCGTGCGCAGATCATCGCCGCCGAAGGCCGGACAGGTGGTCTGGGCTGCCGGCAGCTTTTCGGTCCGGAGCACCTTGCCTTCGGGTGACAGGCGCATCACCTGCGATGCGCCCCAGCACGCCACCCATATCGCGCCTTCGCTGTCGACAACCGCACCGTCGAGACCGAAATCCGCCCCGCGCTTGTCGAGCAGCGGCTGCGGCGCGCCGACCGGCCATCCGTCCGCGTCCAGCGACCAGGCATAGAGGATATTCTCTGCCGTATCGGTGAAATAAGCGGTGCCGCCATCAGGCGCGAAACAGATCGCGTTGGAAATGGTGATGCCGGGGCGCAGTTTGCGCAGCGTGCCGCGATGGTAGCGGTAGATCGCACCCGCACCCGGTTCGGCGTTGAAGCCCATTGTCCCGATCCAGAAGCCCCCGCGCCGGTCGGCCCGCCCGTCATTGGAGCGGGTGACCGGATTGTCGGCTTCCAGATCGCAGACGGGCGTTTGCCCGCCGCTCTCCAGATCGAGCGCGAAAAGCCCGCGTTCCGAGGCGACAAGGAACCGCCCGTCATCGAGCCGCGCGGCGGCCGAACAATGGAGATCGAATTGAAAGTGCCGCGGGTCGCTGCCGTCGAACCGGCGGCTATGCAACTGCTTTTGCAGGATATCGAACCAGAAGAGCCGTCCGTCATGGACCAGCGGTCCTTCGCCCAGCCTGCACCGTTCGGGTCCGAAAATCTGCACTGTCATTCCTGCCTCCTCAATCCGTTGTGCCGATCTATGTCCGCTGGTCCGCACGTGATCAAGCATGCGGTGAAATAAAAATTTGATCAAAAACGCAGATTGAAATTGAACATCGCCCAGAATTTGGTTGAATGCGTCTGCGTCCGGCAGGACCGGACTCAGAAAAAATACGACCCGACAGGAGCCAAGGAATGAAACACTCTGTTGCGCTAGCGACCGCGATCGTCAGCCTCGCAACGGCCGTTTCGGCACAGGACAATGTGCTGAACGTCTACAACTGGTCCGACTATATCGCCGAGGACACGATCGAGAAGTTCGAGGCGGAGACCGGCATCAAGGTCAATTACGACGTGTTCGACAGCAACGAGGTGCTGGAAGCCAAGATGCTGGCCGGCAATTCCGGCTATGACATCGTCGTGCCGACCTCCGACTTCCTGCAGCGCCAGATCGCGGCAGGCGTCTATCAGAAGCTCGACAAGTCGAAGCTGCCGAACCTGTCCAACATGGACGCGGCGCTGATGGAAAACGCCGCTGCATATGATGCTGGCAACGAACATGCCGTCATCTACATGTGGGGCACGACTGGTATCGGCTACAATGCCGGCATGGTGGCCGAGCGGCTCGGCGACGATGCGCCGACCGACAGCTGGGCGCTGATCTTCGAGGAAGAGAATGCAGCCAAGCTGGCCGATTGCGGCATCTCGATGCTCGACGCGCCGACCGAAATGCTGCCCGCGGCGATGAACTATCTCGGCCTCGACCCGCAGTCGACCAACAAGGAAGATTTCGAGGCCGGTGCCGCGCTGCTGGAAAAAGTGCGCCCGCATGTGCGCTACTTCCATTCCTCGCAGTATATTTCCGACCTCGCCAATGGCGAGATCTGCGTGGCTGTCGGCTGGTCCGGCGATGTCTTCCAGGCCCAGGCCCGTGCCGACGAAGCGGAGAATGGCGTCGAGGTGGTCTACGAGATCCCCAAAGAAGGCGCCCTGCAGTGGTTCGACATGATGGCCATTCCGGCCGACGCGCCGAATCCCGAGGCCGCGCACCAGTTCATCAACTTCGTGATGGACGCGCAGATCACCGCCGACATCACCAACTATGTCTGGTACGCGAATGCCAACGAGGCCTCGATGCCGCTGGTCGACGAGGAAATCACCTCCGACACGGGCATCTTCCCCTCCGAGGAAGCCAAATCGCGTCTCTGGGCGGCCAAGGTCTATGACGCCAAGACCGACCGCGTCGTGACCCGCCTCTGGACCAAGGTGAAAACCGGCCAGTAAGGCTCGATTCCGGCTGCCCGTGACGCGCGGGCGGCCCCTGATACCGGCCCGCGGCGCAGACTGTGCCGCGGGCCTTTCCAGAAGAGGGCCGGATGTTTGCCGCGCCCGTCCCCCCGGCAGGGCCGCTGGATCACCGGCGGCACAGGCGTCAGAGCCTGGATACGGGTGGGGCATCCCGACCGGACCCACTCATGTCCGAAAAAAACCAAGAAGGATATCCCATGGTCAGCCCGACCGATTTCATCGCCCGTCTCCCGCAGCCCTTGCAGGAGTGGCTCGATGGCCAACGTATCGAAGAAGTGGAATGCGTGATCGCCGACATTCCCGGCATCTCGCGCGGCAAGGCGATGCCGAGCGCGAAATTCGCCAAGGGCGACCGCACCTTCCTGCCCAAGTCGATCTTCTATCAGAGCATCGCGGGCGACTATGTGGACATGGATATCGCCAACCAGTGGACCGAATCGGACATGGTGCTCGTGCCCGACTATGACGCGGCCACGGCCATGCCATGGGCGGGCGACATCACGATCCAGGTCATCCACGATATTGTTGACCTCGAAGGCCGGCCGGTGGAGCTTGCCCCGCGCAACGTGCTGCGCAAGGTGCTCGATCTCTACAAGGCGGAAGGCTGGGCGCCGGTTGTCGCGCCGGAGATGGAATTCTACCTCACCAAGCCCAATCTCGACCCGAACCAGCCGATCGAGCCGCCGATGGGCCGGACCGGACGACGCGTTGTGTCGCGGCAGGCCTATTCGATGATGGCGGTCGACGAATATGGACCGGTGATCGACGATATTTACGATTTCGCCGAAGCGCAGGGGATCGAGATCGACACGATCATTCAGGAAGGCGGCGCCGGGCAGATCGAGATCAACTTCCTGCATGGCGATCCGCTGAAGCTCGCCGATCAGGTCTTCGTCTTCAAACGCACCATCCGCGAGGCCGCGCTGCGTCATGGCTGTTTCGCGACCTTCATGGCCAAGCCGATGGCCGACGAGCCGGGCAGCGCCATGCATATCCACCAGTCGGTCACCGATCTGGAGACCGGTGCCAACCTGTTCAACGGACCCGATGACGAGCCAACGGACCTGTTCTACGGGTTCCTCGCCGGCCAGCAGAACCATCTGGCGACGGTCATCTGCATGCTGGCGCCTTATGTGAACAGCTACCGCCGGTTTGTGGCCAGCGGCTCGGCACCGATCAACCTCGAATGGGGCAGCGACAACCGCACCACGGGCCTGCGCATCCCGATTGCCAACCCCGCTGCCCGCCGGGTGGAAAACCGGGTGATTGGCATGGATGCCAACCCCTACATTGCGATCGCTGCAAGCCTTGCCTGCGGCTATGTCGGGATGAAAAACGGCGAGACGCCGCGCCCGTCGATCGACGGCGAGGCCTATGACATGCCGCGCGCATTGCCGCGCGACCTGCTCGAAGGGATCGAGCTTTTCGACCAGTTCCCGGCGATCAAGGAAATCCTCGGACAGGAGTTCTGCTCGGTCTATATCGCGACCAAGAAGCAGGAGGTGGAGGAGTTCATGAAGGTGATCTCGCCCTGGGAGCGGGAGCATCTTCTGCTCAACGTCTGACGCAAACGTGTAGCGAAAACGTGTCGCTCCGGCCCGCATCTGCAGGGATGCGGGCAATCCCCCTTTGACCCGATGCGCGAAGGCGCTAGGGTTGCGTGATCCCAAGGGGCAAAGGGGAAGACATGGGGCAGGCTGTCGGTTCTGGCTATCGTGGAATACCCCGCACGGGGTGGCGCGGCGCGGCGCTCCGGTTTCTGGTCCTTTTCAGCCTGCTTGCACCGCAACCCGCTGCAGCGATTGAGATTTTCGGCCTGAAGATCTTTGAGGGCGACGAGGTCGAATCCGAGATCGAGAACCCCGTCACCTACACCACCACCTTCCGTTTCCGCGGCCCGTCGGGGCGCAAGGATGATGTGATCGAGGGCCGGGTGCGGGATGCATCGCGCCTCATCGGGGATGAGGGTGACGCCGTTCCGGGAACGACCGGCCTGCTTGCCAAGGCCAATAACGATTACACCAATATCCTCGCCACGCTCTACCGGCGCGCCTATTACAACGGCGTCATCTCCATCCGTATCAACGGGCAGGAGGCCGCCGATATCTCCCCCTTGCAGCGGATGCCGTCGAAGGTCAGCATCGTGATCGACGTGCAGTCGGGAGAGACCTTCCGTTTCGGCACCGCGCGCGTCATCAACCCCGCACCCACGCGGGTGACGCCGGATGATGAGGTGGAGAAGCCCGAGGAGCTTGATTTCCGTCCCGGCGCCCGCGCCTATTCGGACATCATCCCGGCGGTCGGGGCCTATAATGTGGAACTGTGGCGCCAGCAGGGGCACGCCAAGGCCGAAGTGGTGGAGGAAGAGGTGCTCGCCTTCCATCCGGAGGAACGGCTCGACGTGACGATCGGCATCCAGCCGGGGCCGCGCATGGTCTTCGGTCCAGTAACCAGTTCGGGCACGACGCGCGTCGACCGGGACTTCATCATCTACATGGCAGGCCTCGAACCGGGGGAGGAGTTCGATCCTGACCTGATCAAGCGGGCGAGTGACCGGCTGAGCCGGCTCGGGGTGTTCAGCGCCGTGCAGATTCAGGAACCCGACACGAACAGCAACGTCCAGCCGATCAACATCGAGGTCGAGGACCGCAAACCGCGCCGGATCGGCTTCGGTGGTTCTGTCTCGTCCATCGACGGGATCGGGCTGGAGGCCTACTGGCTCCATCGCAACCTGTTCGGGCGGGCGGAGCGGCTGCGCTTCGACTTCATCATCAAGGACCTGAAGGCCGAGGACCTGCAGCTGGAAGAGGGGCTCGGCACCTTCAGCTACCTGTTCCAGGGCACATTCACCAAGCCCGGCATCATCAACCCTGACACCGATCTGGAACTGATCGCCCGCGCCCAGCAGGAAGATCTGGAAAACTATCGCGAGCGGTCCGTCGAGTTCAGTGCGGGCCTCAACTATGTGCGCGACGAACGCGTCCGCGGGCGGCTGTCGGTCTTCGGCAACCGGGCGCGGTTCGAGGATGATCTGGGCACGCGCGACTTCTCCACCTTCGGGCTGATCGGCGGGCTGACGCTCGACGAACGTGACGATTTCCAAGACCCGAGGGAGGGCTATTTCATCGATGTCGAGGCCAAGCCGTTCTACGAGTTTTCCTTCGACAACCAGTCGGTGCGCACCACGGTGGAGGGGCGCGGCTATTACGGGTTCGGGGAGTCGAAGAACTGGGTTCTGGCGGGCCGGCTGAAGCTGGGCACCGTGCCGGGGGCAAGCCTGGCGGAAACCTCGCCCGACAATCTCTTCTTCGCCGGTGGCGGCGGATCGGTGCGCGGCTATCCGTTCCAGGGGATCGGTGTCGACGTGCCGGGTGTCGGCACGCTCGGCGGCCGGTCGCTGGTCGAGGGATCGGCGGAACTCCGGGTCCGGCGCAACTCGCCCTTCGGGCTGGCAGCCTTTGTCGATGCCGCCCATGTGGGCGCGGACGTCGTTCCGACCTTTGACGAGGATGTCTATTTCGGTGCCGGCGCGGGCGTGCGCTACTTCACCTCCGTCGGCGTGTTGCGGCTCGATCTGGCCGCACCGCTGAACCGGCGGGACGGCGACCCGAAATATGGTGTCTATATCGGCATCGGGCAGGCGTTCTGATGCGGGGGCTTGGGATCATCGCGGCGCTGCTTCTGGGCGTCGGTGTGGCCGTGGCGCAGGGCACGGACGAGGCGGTGGACAGCGTCGAGACGCAAGCCGCCGAACCGGCGGATGAACTGACGCCGGCACAGAGCAATTCGCGCATCGTCCGGTTTCTGGAGGACACGATTTCATCGCCCACGCGGCAGATCCGCCTGCAGGGCGTGGACGGCGTCCTGTCATCCAATGGACGGATCGAGGCGATCACTGTCTCCGATGAACAGGGCGTCTGGCTGCGGATCGACAATATCCTGATGGACTGGAACCGTCTGGCCCTGTTGCGCGGACGGCTCAACATCAACGAGTTTTCCGCCGAGCGGATCACGATGCTGCGCAAACCGCTGCCGGACCCGGATGCGGTACCCGATCCCGAGGCCAAGCCCTTCGCGCTGCCCGACCTGCCCGTGGCCATCAATATCGGGTCCCTGAAAGCCGGCGAGATCGACATTGGCGAACAGGTGATAGGCCGCCCGGCCGCGCTGTCGCTCGACGGGAACCTGACGCTTGCAAACGGCGACCTGAGCACCGACCTCGATATCGTGGAGATGGGCACGGGGTCGGGGCGGCTCGACCTGCGCCTCGACTATGTAGGCGAGAGCCGCGACGTGGACATGGACCTTCTCCTGTCCGAGGGGCCGGATGGGATTCTGGTCAGCCTGCTCGATGTGGAGCGTCGCCCCGCAATCCGGTTGCGGCTTGCCGGTGCCGGACCGCTCGATGATCTCGACCTCGATCTGTCGCTCGATGCGCGGGCCACCCGAGTTGTCGACGGGCTGATCTCGCTGCGCGGTGACGAAAGCGGTCTGTCTTTCGACGCGGATATTCTGGCACAGCTCGAAATGCTGACGCCGCCGGAACTGGATCCGTTCTTCCGTGGCCGCACGGCGCTGTCGACCGCCGGTGTGCTGCCCACGGGCGGTGGGATCATCCTGACCGAGGCCGATCTGCGGACCGCCGCCATGACCCTGTCCGCAGCGCTTGCCACGTCGCCGGACTGGTTTCCCGAACAGATCGCCCTGTCGGCGGATATCTCGCAGGGCAACGGCCAGCCCGTGGTCCTGCCCTTCGCCAATGGCGCATCGGTGGCCGATATCACGCTGGAAGCAGCGCTCGGATCGGCGGACGGGCCAGGCTGGGAGGCGGCGCTGACCGTGACCGACCTGCGCTCGGAGGCGGTCTCGATCGGGGCGGCCGAACTGGTCGGGTTCGGGGAGGCCGAGAACCTCTCCTCACCCGGCACGCGGGCGCTCAGTTTCGATGTCGAGGGCCGGGTCGACGGGATCGACACCGGATCGGTCGCGATCAACGAGACCGTGTCGGAGGGTATCGACCTGATCGCTCGCGGCAGATGGGCCTCGGGCGCGCCGGTCGTCTTCAGCGAGGCGCAACTGCTCGGCGCGGGGTCGGTAATTGCCCTTGCGGGCGAGATGTTCGAGGGGCTCTTCACCGGAGCGCTGCAGGCGCGTGTGCCGGATATGGAGACGCTCGCACCGCTGACCGGAATGGCGCTCGACGGGGCGCTCGATCTGGGCCTGTCGGGCACCGTGACACCGCTTTCGGGCGCCTTCGATCTGGCGCTCGACGGTACGGGCTCCAACCTCGCAACCGGCATCGCGCAGGCTGATGCGGTGCTGGCAGGCGAAACCAAGCTTTCCGGTCAGGCGGTACGGGACGAAACCGGGCTGCGCATCGACGGCCTGACGCTGGAGAACCCGCAACTGACGGCCAACGGCGAAGCAGCGCTGGCATCAACCGGCATTTCCGCCACGCTTGACGCGGGTCTGAGCGATCTGGCTCTGGTGGCCGGAACGGCCGTGACCGGGGCTGCGGATCTCTCGATTGATTTGGCCGGGTCAGAGGGGCCGAAACCGCTGGCCGTGCAGGTGCTGGTGACCGAGGGCACGGTTGTCGGGCAACCGCTCAGCGCGCTCAAGCTCGATTTCGAGGGAACGCTCGACGGTGCCGCACTGGCGGGCGACATTTCCGGCGACGCGGCGCTGGCCGGAGAGGCCGTGACCCTTGCCGCCGCGCTTGACACGGATGGTGTCATCTCGCTCGACGGGCTCGACCTGCGGGTCGCCGATGCCGCACTGGCCGGCGATCTGGTCTATTCCGAAGGTCCGGCGATTCAGTCTACGCTGGCGCTTGCCGTGCCGGACCTGGCCAATCTCGGCCGGATGGTCGGGATCGATCTGGCCGGCCAGATGAACGGCAAGCTCACCCTGTCCCCCGAGCCGTCGGGGCAGGCGGCCACGCTCGATGCCGATCTGGCCGAGATCGAGGCGTTCGGGGTGACCGTGGCCGTGGCCACGGCCGACATCACGGCGACGGACCTGTTCGGCGCGCTCGTCCTGCAGGGGCAGATCGATGCGCAAACCATCGGCGTTGCGGGGCAGGTGATCCCGTCCGTGTCGGTCGATGCGACCGGGCAGGGCGGGGCGACGCGGCTCGTGGTCGATGCCGCGCTCATGCAGGGCCTGCAGCTTGATACGGTGGCCGATGTGGCGCTGACCGAGCCGGGCGTGACCGTCGATCTGCAATCGCTCACCGTCGCCAAGGGCGAGCCGCTTCTGTCGCTGACGGCGCCGACGCGGCTTTCCATGTCGGGCGGGACCATTTCGTTGGACGAGGCGCGGTTTCTGGCGGGCGAGGGCCGGCTGGCGCTGGAGGCCGAGCTCGGCCCCGAGATCGACGCAACCGCGCGGCTCGATGCGGTTCCCGTCGCGTTGGTCAATCCGTTCGTGCCCAATCTCGGGGCGAGCGGCTTCGTTTCGGGAACAGTGGCGGTCGGCGGTCCACGGGATGCACCAGAGGCCACCCTCGACCTGACCGGCGATGATATCGGGCTGGCGGCAGCAGCCGCAGCGGGAACCGTGGATGTGGCGCTGACCGGCACCGCATCGACCGAGCAAGTCGCCGTGACGGCCAATGTCGGCTCGGACGAGGGGCTGGCGCTCGACGCGGATGTGACCTTCGCGCCGAAGACCGGCGACCTGTCCGGTTCGGCCCAGATCGCGGCTTTCCCCGTCGCTTATGCCAACGCTTTCGTGCCGGGGCAGGGGTTTGGCGGAACCGTGAGCGGATCGGCCACGCTGGGCGGCACCCTGACCGACCCGCAGGCCGAATTTGACCTGACAGCCAGCGGCGTCAGCACGGCGCAATTCCGCGAAATCGGAATCAGCGGGCTGGAAGCATCGGCAAGCGGTAGTTTCGCGGGGCAGACACTGACCGTGGCCGCCCTCGACCTGCGCGGCGCCAACGGGCTGACCGGGTCGGCGTCGGGAACCGTGCCGCTCGACGGCAGCCCGCTTGACCTGACCGCCACCGCGCAGGTGCCGGCCATCATTGCAACCGCCGTGATGGGGGCGGGTGCGCCCCGGTTCGGCGGGACGATTTCGGCCGACCTGTCGGTCGGCGGGGCGCTCACTGCGCCGAGCCTCAACGGCTCTGTGTCGACCGGCAACCTGACGGTTTTCGATCCGACCACCAATGTGGAGATATCACCGCTGACGGCCCAGATTTCGATCAACAACGGCACCGCCACGATCAATCAGGCGCAGGCACGGCTCACAGCGGGTGGCACGATCGATATCGGCGGTTCGGTCGGCCTGACGTCGCCCGGCATTCCTACCGACCTGACGGTGCGGTTCAATCAGGCCACCTATTCGGACGGGCAGTTCCTGACGACCGAGGTGGACGGCCAGATCACCGTCACCGGCGCCCTGACATCCGGTCCGCTGATTGCCGGCACGATCAATGTGAATGAGGCGGAGATCGCGCTGGCGAACCTGCCGCCCGGCTCCGATACGCTGCTGAAAGTCCAGCATATCCGCCCCTCCCGTCCGGTGGACGAGACATTGCGC
This sequence comes from Oceanomicrobium pacificus, assembly GCF_009833495.1. Lineage (GTDB taxonomy): Bacteria > Pseudomonadota > Alphaproteobacteria > Rhodobacterales > Rhodobacteraceae > Oceanomicrobium > Oceanomicrobium pacificus. The sequence goes on from NZ_WUWG01000006.1 coordinate 141,131, forward strand.
CGCGCGCTTGGGGACGATTATGACCGGCCGGATGAGGGCGGCGGCGGCGTTCCCATCGCGTTCGACCTGACCGTCAACGCACCGGCGCGCGTGTTCGTCCGCGGGCTCGGGCTCGATGCGGAACTCGGTGGCCAGATGAGCTTGCAGGGCACCACGGCGGCGCCGGTGACGATCGGGTCGGTCCAGCTGATCCGCGGGCGCTTCACCTTTGGCGGCCAGCGCATAGACCTGATCGAGGGCGAGGTCCGGCTGATCGGTGATCTGGACCCGGAAATCCGCTTCGTTGCCGGCAACCGGGGCGACAATGTGGATGCGTTCGTCAATGTGACGGGCCGCGCCTCCGCGCCCGAAATCACTTTCACCTCCAGCCCGCCGCTGCCGCAGGACGAGATCCTTGCCCAGCTTCTGTTCGGGCGTTCGGTCAACGAACTGACCACCTTCCAGGTTGCGTCCATCGCGGCTTCGGCAGCCTCCATCGGGCGGGGCGGGGGCGGCGGCCTGACGGGCGGCCTGCGCGATGCGACGGGTCTCGACGATCTGGAACTGGTCACCGATGACGAGGGCAAGGCCGCGGTGCGCGGCGGCACCTATATCAACGACAATATCTATCTGGAGATCGAGGCCGGGTCGGAGGGCCGCACGGAGGCGATCATCAACCTCGACATCACGCGCAGCATCCGGGCACGCGGCACGGTGGACAATCGCGGCGACAGTTCGATCGGCCTGTTCTTCGAGCGCGACTATTAAGACGTAGCGCGCAGGCGGGTGCTCAGGTGCCCGCCGCCACGACCTCCTGCTCGATCGCACCGAAAATGGACTGGCCGTCCGCATCCTTCATCTCGATCCGCACCCGGTCGCCAGTTGCGAGGAAGGGCGTACTGGCCGCGCCGTGGCGAAGCAGTTCGACGACGCGCTGTTCGGCGATGCAACTGTAGCCGCGCCCGCCCTCGGCCAGGGGCAGGCCCGGATCGTCGGCGCCGCCCGGCCCGGTGTTGGAGACGGTGCCCGACCCGATGATGGTGCCCGCCCCGAGCGCCCGCGTCCGTGCGGCATGGGCAATGAGCGTGCCGAAATCGAAGATCATGTCTTCCCCGGCCTCCGCCCGCCCGAGCGGAGCATCATTCAGGTCGACATGGAGCGGCAGGTGCAGCCGCCCGTCGCGCCATGCCGCGCCGAGCGCGTCCGGTGTCACCGCGACCGGAGAGAAGGCCGACGCCGGTTTCGACTGGAAGAAACCGAACCCCTTGGCCAGTTCGTCGGGGATGAGCGCCCGCAAGGAGACGTCATTGCAGAGCATGACGAGCCGGATCAGACCGCGCGCATCCTCGGCGCTGCAACCCATCGGCACATCTCCGGTGATGACGGCAATCTCGCCCTCGCAGTCCAGATCACAGTCCGGTTCGGGCTGCGGGATCGGGTCGCGTGGTCCGAGGAATCCGTCCGAGCCGCCCTGATAGAGGAGCGGGTCGGTCCAGAACCGTTCCGGCATCTCGGCGCCGCGGGCGCGGCGCACAAGTGCGACGTGATTGACGTAGGCCGACCCGTCCGCCCATTGATAGGCGCGCGGCAGGGGGGCGCGGGCGAGCCGTTCGTGAAACCGCTCCAGCGGCTGGCTGCCGCTTTCCACACCGGCGGCGACGGCTTCCAGCTTGGGCGCGACATCGTCCCACGCATCGAGCGCGGCTTGCAGCGTGGGCGCGATATGCCCGACGCCGGTACACCATGCGAGGTTGCGCGACACGCAGACCAGCCGCCCGTCGCGGCTGCCATCATCGAGCGTTGCCAGTTTCATGGACGATCCTTCCCCGTTTGGCGCGGATGCGCCTGTTTTCTTTCGGACCATCTCACCACGGATCGGGCGTTCCATCGAATCGTTTCTTTAGGCCGGTCCAGCAATCGAGATAGCGGTCCTGTAACGGCGCCTCTCCGGCCGCAAACGGGGTGAGGTGCTGGGGAAAGCGCGTCTCGAACATGAAGGACATCGTGTCGGTCAGCTTGACCGGTTTCAGGTCCTCCGTGCTGGCCTTCTCGAACGCGTCCGTGTCAGGACCATGCGGCAGCATCATATTGTGGAGGCTCATGCCGCCCGGCACGAACCCTTCCGGCTTGGCATCGTAGATGCCATGCACATTGCCCATGAATTCGGACATGATGTTCTTGTGATACCAGGGCGGGCGGAAGGTGTTTTCCGCCGGCAGCCAGCGTTCGGGGAAGATGACGAAGTCGATATTGGCGGTCCCCTCGACGCCCGACGGCGCGGTCAGCACGGTGAAGATCGACGGATCGGGATGGTCGAAGAGGATCGCACCCACGGGCGAGAAACTGCGCAGGTCGTATTTGCAGGGCGCGTAGTTGCCGTGCCAGGCGACGACGTCGAGCGGGCTGTGCGGCAGATCGGTCGCGTGGAACTCGCCGCACCATTTGACGACCAGTTGGCAGGAGCGGTCGACCTCCTCGAACCGGGCCTCGGGCGTGCGGAAGTCACGCGGGTTGGCCAGACAGTTGGCACCGATCGGCCCGCGGCCGGGCAAGGTGAACTTGGCACCGTAATTCTCGCAGATGAACCCGCGGGCCGGCCCGTCCGGCAGGGTGACGCGGAAGACCATGCCGCGCGGCAGGACCGCAATTTCCAGCGGCTCCAGATCGATCCGGCCGAGTTCGGTGTCGATCCGCAACCGGCCCTCCTGCGGCACCAGAAGAAGCTCGCTGTCGGCGGAATAGAAGAACCGGTCCTGCATGTCCGCGGTGGCCAGATAGGCATGGATGGCTAGCCCGACCTGCGTGTTCACATCCCCCGCCGTCGTCATCGTGCGGATCCCGTCGAGGAAATCCTGCGGCGCGTCGGGCAGCGGCAGCGGGTCCCAGCGGAACTGGCCGAGCGACTGGATGTCGGGGTCGATCGCAGGCGCCGTCCGCCAGTAGGGAACGGGAATGCGCGAAAACCGGCCCGTGTGGCGGACCGAGGGTCGGATGCGGTAGCACCATGTCCGCTCGTTCTGGTGGCTCGGCGCGGTAAAGGGCGTGCCGGACAGTTGTTCGGCATAGAGGCCGTAGGCGCAGCGCTGCGGCGAGTTCTGCCCCTCGGGCAGGGCGCCGGGCAGGGCCTCCGTTTCGAAATCATTGCCGAATCCCGGCATGTATCCGGCGGGCGTGGAAGTTGCAGCCATGAGTGCCTCCTTTGCGCGCCGGCAAGCGCCTTGCAAAGCGCTGCCGGATGCGCGTATCGTGGAGCATAAATCATTTCATTGCAAATGAAATGAAGTCAAGGTGCTGATGGGAAAGGATGCGGACCCTATGGACGAACCGCTCGATCTCGACGGGTTTCTGCCCTACCGGCTGGCGGTGCTGGCCGCGCGGACAAGCCGGATGCTGGCCGCCGCCTATCAGGCGCGGTTCGACATCTCGATCCACGAATGGCGGATCATTGCGCATCTGGCGCAGGCCTCACCGGTGACGGTGCGGGATCTCGCGGCGCGGACCGATCTCGACCGGCCGGCCGTCAGCCGGGCGGTCGACCGGCTGCGGCTGCGCGGCTTGGTGGAAAAGGCGCCGGTCAGCACCGACCGCCGGCTGGTCGCCATCGCGCTGACCGGAGAAGGGCAGGCGCTCTATGGCCGCATCGTGCCGCTTGCACGTGCCTTCGAGGCACGGCTCGGGGATGCAGACGCGCAGGCCGCTCTCATGGCAGGGCTCGACGCGCTCGATACGGAACTGGATGCGATGGAGGCCGCCGCGCGAGCGGCCGGAGACCGGAATGCAGATCAGTCGGACGGGGACGGATCATCCGCGAACCAGCCGCAATCGGGCCAGCCATAGCCCCAGCGCCACGGCAGTCCGGTGCAGGGCCCGCCGCCGGCCCGCACGGCCAGATACATGGACCCGGCTGTGAGCGCCATCAAGCGCGTCCAGTCGTCCCGATCCAGCCCGTGGCGCGCGCGCAGGCGGGCGGCTTCGGCATCGTCCCAGCCGGTGACGCAAGCCTCCAGCTGCCGGTCGGCCTGCAGCCGTGCGTCATAGCTGGCATCCGGATCGGGGTCCGACCCGCCTTCGTGATAGGCCCGGTCGTGAATGACACAGCATTCGGCCCAGGGCGGTTTCTGCCCGATATCCTCGGCCAGTGACGGAAACTCGCGGGCGAGCAGTTCCCAGCTGGCCGACATGCCGCCCGAACAGCCGTCCGTCGTGAACGGGGCGAGTGTTGCGCCGGTGCGGGACCGGACCTCGGCCAGATCCTCATGCGCGGGGCGCTCGAACCGGCGATGCAGCCCGCCCATGCGGCCTTCTTCCTCTGCGCTGCGGTCCTGCGCGGGCAGGGCGGCTGGCAGGACGGGCAGGCCGAGCGCCACGCCGATCGAGATGACCCGAGACATGCGCATCTCAGGGCGACGCATCGCGGTAGGCGTTGGGCGGGGCGTCATTTCCAAAGAGCGTCGCCACAAGCAGGAGCAGCCGCTCGGTCGTGGTCAGTTCCGCCCGCTCCGCCAGAACAGACCGCGCGAGGGCCGGTTCGTCGGTAATCAGCCCGTCGACCCCGAAGCCGGTATAGCGGTTCAGATCGAGCGCGCTGTTGACCGTCCAGACGAGAACCGGTTTTCCGGCCGCATGGGCGCGACGGATAAAGCCGGGGCTCGCGATCCCGCTGTTCACGGCCAGAAAATCGGCCTCCAGCCCCGACAGGTCGCCAATGGCGGTGGCCGCGAGCAGGCCGACCTGCCAATCGGGCCGCAGCGCCTTCATCTTCTGCACGCCCTCATATTTGAGCGACATGAGCATGACATGATCGACCATGCCCGCCGCTTCGACAATCTCGGCCACGCGGGCTTCCAGCTGCTGGTCATGGCCGTAATATTTCAACTCGATCAGCACCTTCGCCCGGCCCTTGGCCGCGTCCAGCACATCGCGGAGGAGCGGCACCCGCGCGTCGGCATAGTCCGGGCCGAACCAGCTGCCGATATCGAGCCGGTCGAGATCCGCGCGCGTCGCATCCCAGATCGTGACCGGATCGCCTGACAGTTTCATGAAGTCGCTGTCATGGAAGACGACAATCTCGCCGTCGGCGCTCTCCTGCACGTCGATCTCGACCCAGTCGGCACCGTCCTCGATCGCCTTTTCCACCGCGTCCATCGTGTTCTCGGGCCGTGCGCCTGCTGCCCCGCGATGGGCGATCACCTGCGCGCGATCCTCGATCTCGATCTCCGACAGGAACGCGTGGCCCATCCAGATCGCGCCGCCCACGAGCAGCACCAGTGCCAGCCCGGCGACGCGGAGCGTCAGCTTGGCGCGGCGGGTATCGTCCGGCGTGGCGGCGTGACCGATCACGGGCAGGGCCGCATCCGGCGCGCCGCGTTTGAGAAGATCGACGAGCAGACAGGCGAAGGTGCCCGTGGCCAGCGCCGAGAGGATCAGGTTGCCCGCAAGGAACAAGAGCGAGACAAGGCCGAGGGCGACCGCGAGCGCGCCAAGATCGTGGCGCACCGGTGCAGTGACCAGATGGCCGATGAACGCGGCCACCGCGCCGAGAAGTGCCAGCAATATGGCCCCGGCAATCGCCCAGATGGCGAAGGCCGAAAATGCGGGCCAGCGCTGGCCCTCCATCAGGCGACGGCTTTCCGCAAAACTTTCGGCCGGCGTTGCGAGGCCGAAGAGCGTCAGCGGCAGGGCCAGTGTCCAGGCAAGAAGCTTCCGCACCAGCACGATGGCGCCCAAGGTCAGGATCGGGACGATCAGCGCCACGGCAAGCCAGAAAGCCGGCGGGTGGGCGGTCAGGTAATAGTTGATGTCATAGTCGGTGAGCAGGAAGAGCGCGACGAGGAAAGCGGCGAGCGCGAAGGGCGCGGCCAGCGCCAGCACGCGCAACACCAGCCGGGCGGTGAAGCCGATCAGACGTGGCGCCTGTCCGGCCAGATGGCGCATGGCGGTGACGATCCCGAGCCGGTGATCCTCGCGTCCCGCCTCGTCGGCGAGCATCAGCGCGGCGGTGGCAAGGGCTGCGAAAGCGATGCCGAGGGCCGCGATCACGACCAGTCCGGCGAACCCGACCGGAGAGAGCAGGAAGCGCGCGATATCCTGATCGGCAACCGCAGACTGGCCCGAGAGGCTGATCCCGAACTGAACCAGCGCCCCGAAGAGCGGCCAGAGCAGGATCGTGCCAAGGAGTACGAAGCCCAAATAGATGACGAGCACCTGCCGCCATTCGCCAAGGCAGCGCAGGAAGGCCGCTTTCCACAAGTTCCAGCCTGTATGCATGATGCCTCCGTCCCGCTTCGATCGAAGGCATCGTAACGGGCGGCGCGCGCGCCGCCTATCCTTTTGACGTGTCTATTTCTTCAGCTGGTAGCCGGTCTTGAAAATCCACCAGATGACCCCGAGGCAGAGCGCGAGGAATAGCCCCACCATCGCGAGGCTGATGCCCACCGGCACGTCGGACACCTCGAAGAAGCTCCAGCGGAAGCCGGAGATCAGGTAGACGACCGGATTGGCCAGCGCGACCGACTGCCAGGCTTCCGGCAGCATCGAGATCGAATAGAAGGCCCCGCCGAGGAAGACGAGCGGTGTGACCACCAGAAGCGGCACAAGCTGCAACTTCTCGAAACTGTCGGCCCAGATGCCGATGATGAAGCCGAGCAGGCTGAAGGAGATCGCTGTCAGAACGAGGAAACCGACCATCCAGAGCGGATGAGCAATGCGGATATCGACGAAAAGCGTCGCGGTCAGCAGGATGATGAGCCCGATCATCAGCGCCTTGGTGGCCGCCGCACCGACATAGCCGATCACCACCTCGAAGAAGGAGACGGGCGCGCTCAGGATCTCGAAGATCGTGCCGGTGAATTTCGGGAAGTAGATGCCGAAACTGGCATTCGAGATGCTCTGGGTCAGGAGCGTCAGCATGATCAGGCCCGGCACGATGAACGCGCCGTAGGACACGCCCTCGACCGTTTCGATCCGGCTGCCGATTGCGGACCCGAAAACCACGAAATAGAGCGAGGTGGAGACAACGGGCGAGACGATGCTCTGCCAGATGGTGCGCCAGGTCCGCGCCATCTCGAACAGGTAGATCGCTTTGACGGCCTGGAAATTCATGCGCTGTCCTTTACGAGGCTGACGAAGATTTCTTCGAGGGAGGATTGCGAGGTGCGCAGATCGCGAAACGAGATGCCGGCGGCAGAGAGGTCGCCCAGAAGCGCCGTGATCCCGGTGCGTTTGGCCTGCGTGTCATAGGTGTAGGTCAGGCTTGTGCCACCGTCGCCCAGTTCCAGCGCATAGTCCATCAGGCTGTCGGGCAGCGCATCGAGCGGCGCCTGCAGGTCGAGCGTCAGCTGCTTCTGGCCCATTTTCTGCATGAGCGCCTGCTTTTCCTCCACCAGCAGCAGCTCGCCATTGTTGATGACCCCGATCCGGTCGGCGATCTCCTCTGCCTCCTCGATATAGTGGGTGGTCAAGATGATGGTGACGCCGGTGCGGCGCAGGTCGCGCACGACCTCCCACATATCCTTGCGCAATTCCATGTCGACGCCGGCTGTCGGTTCGTCGAGGAACAGAATCTCGGGCTCGTGCGCGAGCGCCTTGGCGATCAGCACCCGCCGCTTCATGCCGCCCGAGAGCATCATGATTTTGTTGTCCTTCTTGTCCCACAGGGACAGGGACTTCAGCACCCGTTCCACCACCGCATCGTCGCGTTTCTTGCCGAAGAGCCCGCGGGTGAAGCTGACCGTGTCGAAGACGCTCTCGAACGCGTCGGTGGTCAGTTCCTGCGGAACAAGGCCGATCATCGCGCGGGTCTTGCGATAGTCGGTGACAATGTCATGCCCAGCGACGGTGACGCTGCCCTCGCTCGGGGTCACGATCCCGCAAATCGTGGAGATGAGCGTGGTCTTGCCCGCGCCATTGGGGCCGAGCAGCGCGAGGATCTCGCCCTTCTCGATGTCGAGCGTGACGGATTTGAGGGCCTCGAACCCGTTGGCATAGCGCTTGGACAGCGCCTTGATGGAAACGATGGGATCCATGCATCCTCGTGGCAATTGGGTGTCAGGTCAGGGAGGCGATCGCCCGCAGGAACGGGACAAGCTCCTGATAGCAGGCCGCGCAAGCCGCGAAAAGGCCGGAACCGTCCGGCGCCGCGCCGGATAGGGGACGGAAGGCGTGCAACCCCTTGTGCCGCAGGAACCGCGCGTCGGGATGGTCTGCGGGATAGGGCGCGGGGACGCGTTTCAGATCCGGTTCGCCAAGCCGCCAGCCCGATGCCTCCAGCGCGGTTGCCAGTTGCAGCAGGGGACTGTCGCTGTTGCCAATGGCATGGCGGTAGCGCTCCAGCGCCGGTTTCGCGAAAGCAAGCACGCCCCCGCCGAGCTGGATGCCGCCCGGCTCCAGCGAGAAATAGAAGGCCGGCCGCGCGGGGTCCGGTTCCGGGTCGCTTGTGTCACGCAGGAGCGCGCGATAGTGGGTGACATAGGGGGTCTTGTCCTTGGAAAACCGCAGGTCGCGATGCATGCGGAAACTCTTCCGGCTGAGCGTCCGGCCGATTTCGGGACCGAAACGAGTGGCCAGATCATCGAGAAGCGCATCCGACGGGGCCGCGACATCGCGCTGAAACCGGGATTTGCGCGCCGTGAACCAGTCGCGATCATTGTTCTGCGCAAGCTCTGAAAGGAAGCGCTGCGCCGCGGCTGGGTAATCGTCCGTTTCGGTCATCCGTGCCCCCGTTCGATGCCGTCACGCATGCTGGCGCGGCGGTTGCGGTCTGGCAAGGGGCCTGTTCCGCCGCGCCGGCCTGGGCTAAGAGGGGCGGACGGAGACAGGCCACAGGTTCAGGGACAATGACGATGCAGGAAGACAGGCTCGCCGCCACGCTGGAAGAGATCGACCGCAGGAACGCAGCAGACCCGAATTTTGAAGAAGGGCAGCCGGCGGAACTGCTCTATGGCCAGCGGATGACCGAGACGCTGGACGCGTTCGCGCCCGATGCCGGTCCCTTGGTGCAGATCGCGGCGCGCGGCCAGCATCTGGAGCGCTGGACGCGACCGCGTGCGGATTATCCCGAAGGGAAGGCCGGCTATCATGCCTGGCGCAACGATCTGAAAGCCTATCACGCGACCGAGGTGGCCGGGATCATGGCGGCGCAGGGCTACCCGCCGGAGGATCAGGAGACGGTCGGCCGGATGATCCGCAAGGAAGGCATCAAGCGCGACGCGCAGGTGCAACTGCTCGAGGACGTGATCTGCCTGACTTTCATCAAGCATTATTTCGCGGCATTCGCGGCCAAGCACCCGCAGGAAAAGGTGCTCGATATCGTGGCCAAGACGGGCCGGAAAATGTCGCCCGAAGGCAAGGCGGCGGCGCGGGCGCTCGGCCTGCCGTCCGACGTGGACGCGGCGCTGGGCTAAGGCCTCGCGGACGGGGCGGGTGCCGCCCCGTCGCGCCGCGCGGCGGCGCGGGCCGAAAGGCTGACCTTCAGGAAACTGCCGATGAAGATGAGGGTCATCAGCACAACGATGGTGGGTGCCGGGGCACTGTCGATCCAGAAGCTCGCATAGATCCCGAAGAAGACACAGAAGAGCGAGACGGCCGCGCTCAGCGCCATCATCGGCCCGAACCGCCGGGTCCAGAGGAAGGCAATTGCGCCGGGGCCGACGATCATCGCCACCGCAAGGATCAGCCCCACGGCCTTCAGCGCAGCCACGACCGAGAGCGAGATGAGCGCCAGCAGACCGTAATGCAGCCAGCCGACCGGCAGGCCAATGGCGCGCGCATGCTGGGCATCGAACGCATGCACCATGAAATCGCGCCGCCGCAGGATCAGGATGAGCGCGATGACCGCAGCGATGGCCGCGGTCTGGACCACGTCGCCCCAGGTCACGCCGAGCATGTCGCCAAAGAGGATATGGTCGAGATGCACATCCGTCTCGATCTGCCGGTAGAGCACGATCCCGAGCCCGAACATGCCGGAAAAAACCACCCCCATGACCGTGTCCTGTTTCACGCGGGAATTTTCCGCCAGATAGCCGGTTGCGAGCGCGCAGACCATGCCCGCCGCAAAAGCGCCCAGCACCAGCGGCGCGCCGAGCGCATAGGCAATCACGATGCCCGGCAGGACCGCATGGCTGATCGCGTCCCCCATCAGCGCCCATCCGCGCAGCACCAACAGGCTCGACAGGAGCGCCATCGGCAGTGCGGCCGCCAGCGTGATCAGGAATGCCTGCTGCATGAACGGGAAGGCGAAAGGCAGGGCCAGCGTGTCGAGCAGCGCGGTCACGGGCGGGCCTCCGACAGGGCTGCGCGGGCCCGCCGGCGCGCTGCCAGCAACCCGTGGGTGGGCGCGAGGATGAAGGCGGCAAGGAAGATCACCGTCTGCAGGACCACGATGATGCCGCCCGTTGCCCCGTCGAGGAAGTAGCTCGCATAGGCGCCGAAGAAACTGGTGCCTGCACCGATCGCCACGCTCACCGCGATGAGCCGCGGGAACCGGTCGCACAGAAGGTAGGCGGTGGCGCCGGGCGTCACCACCATGGCGATCACCAGAAAGGCGCCGACCGTCTGGAGCGCGGCAACGGTCGAAGCGCTCAGAAGCACGAAGAAGACCAGTTTCAGCCGCGTCGGGTTCAGCCCGATCGAGCGCGCATGGCTTTCATCGAAAAAGGTGACCATCAGGTCTTTCCAGCGCAGCATGAGCACGGTGAGCGAAATGCCCCCGATGAGCGCAAGTTGCAGCGTGTCGGCAGGCGTGATCGCCAGCACATTGCCAAGGATGATCGTCTGGACGTTCACCGAACTCGGCGACAGCGACACCATGAAGAGCCCGAGCCCGAAAAAGGCGGTGAAGATGAGCCCGATGACCGTGTCTTCCTTGAGCCGCGTGCGCTGGTTGAGAAAGAGCATCGCGCCCGCTGCCAGCCCGCCGGACAGGAACGCGCCAAGCGCGAAAGGCAGGCCGAGCATATAGGCGCCCGCCACGCCCGGCACGATCGCATGGCTCAGCGCATCACCGATGAGCGACCACCCTTTCAGCATCAGATAGGCCGACAGGAACGCGCAGACCGCGCCGACGAGCGCGCTCACCCACATGGCGTTGACCATGTAGCCGTAGCCGAACGGCTCCAGAAACAGGGTCACGGGGTCCGGTCCTTCGATGCGGGCGGGTCATCCTCCTTCTCGCCATAGATGACGAAGGGACGTTCATCGTCGGAGATAACCGTCACCTCGCGGCGGTCCTCCACATCATCATGGTGCAGGTCGCTCCCGCCGAGGATGAAGTGGCGCAGCACGCCGCCAAACGCCTTTTGCAGGTTCTCCGCCGTGAAGACTTGATCGGTCGGCCCGGCGGCAAGGACGGTCCGGTTGATGAGCACCGTCCGGTCGCAAAATTCCGGTACCGAGCCGAGATTGTGGGTGGAGACGAGCATCACGCGGCCCTCGTCGCGCATCTCGCGCAGAAGCGCGATGATCTGGTCCTCGGTCTTCACGTCCACGCCGGTGAACGGCTCGTCCAGCAGGATCACCTGGCCTTCCTGCGCGAGCGCGCGGGCCAGAAAGACGCGTTTCTTCTGGCCGCCCGACAGTTCGCCGATCTGGCGCTGGCGGTAGGCGGACATGGCGACCCGCTCCAGCGCCATGTCGACCATCTCCCGGTCGCGGGCCGAGGGGCGGCGGAGCCAACCCATATGGCCGTAGCGGCCCATCATCACCACATCCTCGACGAGGACGGGAAAATCCCAATCCACATCCTCGGACTGGGGCACATAGGCGACCAGATTGGATTTCAGCGCGTCCCGGCCCGGCTGGCCGAGAATGTCCACCCGTCCACGGGCGAGCGGCAGGAAGCCCATGACCGACTTGAAGAGCGTCGACTTGCCCGACCCGTTGATCCCGACAAGAGCGGTGATTGACCCGCGCGGGATCTCGAAGCTCACATCCTTGAGCGCCGTATGGCCATTGCGATAGGTGACGGCAAGATCCGAGACGGCCAGTCCCGGTGCGGCCGGCGCGTCCACGGGTTGCCCCTCCGGCGTCATTCGGTGAGGCCCGCAGCGATGGTCTCCGAGGTGACGCGGAGCAGATCGAGATAGGTCGGGACCGGCCCGCCTGCCTCGCTGAGGCTGTCGACATAGAGGATTCCGCCATAGCGGATGCCGGTTTCACGCGCGACCTGTTTGGCCGGATCGGCGGAGACGGTGCTTTCGCTGAAAATGGCAGGAATGTCATTGTCGCGGATCGTGTCGATGACCGCGCGCACCTGCTGCGGCGTGCCCTGCTCGTCGGCATTGATCGGCCAGAGATAAAGCTCCTTCAGTCCGAAATCGCGGGCGAGATAGCTGAATGCGCCCTCGGAGGTCACGAGCCAGCGGCGGTCTTCGGGGATCGCCTCGATGCGGGCGCGGATGGGGGCGATGGCGGCGTCGATCTCCGTCAGATAGGCCGCTGCATTGGCGGCATAGGTGGCGGCATTGTCGGGGTCATGCTCGACCAGCGCATCGCGGATATTCTCCACATAGATGCGCGCGTCGCCGGGTGACATCCAGGCATGCGGATTGGGCTTGCCGGTATAGGGGCCTTGCGCGATGCCCATCGGTTCGATCCCGTCGGTGACGGTCACGCCCGGCACGTCGCGCAGGTTCTGGAAGAATTTCTCGAACCAGAGTTCGAGGTTCAGCCCGTTCCACAGGATCAGGTCCGCATCCTGCGCACGTAGTATGTCGCGCGGCGTCGGCTGGTAATTGTGGATCTCGGCCCCGGGCTTGGTGATCGACACGACCTCGGCCGCATCGCCGGCCACATTGGCGGCCATGTCTGCGAGGATGGTGAAACTGGTGGCCACCTTGAACCGGTCGGCCGCCCATGCCGGCGCGACGGACGCGGCGAGGGACAGGAGACCGGCAGCGATCAGGCGGGGCAGGACGGGCATGTGTCTCTCCGAGCAAAGGGATCGCCCGGACGATATGCCGGGCGAGTCTCGTCACTATAAATGATATTGAGAACTGTTTGCAATAAGGTCGAGCGCGTCCGCTTCCAGTTGCACTTGCGTCTCATCAGGTTGATATTCGCAATATGACCGATCCCGCATCTCCCGCCGCATCCGACACAGATGACCTGACAGACCGGCTCCGCAAGGCGGGGTTCCGGATCACCCGCCCACGTCAGATCATCCTGTCGATCATCGCCTCGCAAGCCGGCCATCCCGACGCGCGCGACATTTTTCAGGAGGCGGTGAAGCAGGATGCGCGCATCTCGCTCGCCACCGTCTACCGCACGATGAAACTCCTGGAGGATGAGGGCGTCATCCAGCGCCACGCCTTCGAGGGCGGACCGGCGCGGTTCGAGGCCGCGGAAGGGGATCATCACGACCACCTGATCGATATCGAGACGGGCGCGGTCGTCGAATTCACGTCCGAGCGGATCGAAGCCCTGCAGGAGGAGATCGCCGACCGGCTTGGCTACGAGATCGTGCACCACCGGCTGGAACTCTACGGACGGCGAAAAAACACTTGAGTGAAACGAGTTCCGGCCCATAGATTCAAAGCCAGCAAAGGACTTTGAAAAACCAAGGGGCAGAAAAATGCAGGGACTGAGTCTCGTTCAATTGCTGACGACCTTCGAGGGCAGGATCAACCGAAAGCAGTGGTGGGTCGGCGTGCTTGTGCTCTTCGTCATCTCCGCCTGTTTCTACATGCTGTTCGGACGTGACGGTGTCGTGCCGCTGATCGTCTCGCTGCTGATGATGGCAGCGGCTTTCTGCTTGCATATCAAACGGTTCCATGACCGCGGCAAGCCGGGCTGGTGGTCGCTCATCTATCTGGTGCCGGTGATCGGCTTCATCTGGATCATCGTGGAGTGCGGCTTCCTGGAAGGGGACAGCGCGCCCAATGACTATGGCGCCGTGCCGCAGGCCTGAGGACCGGGACTTGACCCATCTCAAGCCGGTGGGTCACGCATCTGCTAGACTGGCGGCAACCAGACCGGGAGAGACGCCATGACCATCCGCACCATCCTGACCGTCGTCAGTGATCTGGCCGAGGCTTCGGAACTTGACGAGGCCCGCCGGATCGCGACGGCGTTCGACGCGCATCTGACGATCGCGGTGATGGGGCTTTGCCCGCCGCCGCCGGCCTCGCCCTACGGTGTGGTCAATTCCGATCTCTGGGCGCAGGAGGCCAATGCCGGACGGGAGGCCGCGAAGGCGCGGGCCGAGGGGTTCGAGCAGCTGTTGCAGACAGCCGGCGAACGCGGATCAGCCTATGCGCATTACGTCGATCTCGGCTCGGTCGCAACGCTGGTGGCGCGGTTTGCGCGCTATGCGGACCTGACCCTGATCCAGCCCTTGCGGGAGGGGGAGGAAAGCCTCCGTCAGGCCACGCTGAACGGCGCACTCTTCGAATCCGGCCGCCCCGTGGTTCTGCTGCCAGAGGCCGGTTGCGCCTTCCCCGATGTGGAACGGGCGGTCATCGCCTGGGACGCGTCGGTCGAGGCGTCCAAGGCCGTGCGCGATGCCCTGCCGCTTCTGAAGAAGGCCAAAAGCGTCACGGCCGTGCTGGTCGATCCCGAACCGAGTTTTGACGGGCACGGGCCGGAACCGGGCGCCGATCTTGCCACCTATCTCGGCCGGCACGGGATCGAGTTGGATGTGCACCGCGTCCCGAGCGAGGGACAGGACGTATCCCGCGCGATCACCCGCTTTGCCGAGGATCAGGGCGCGGGCCTTGTCGTGATGGGCGGCTTTGGCCATTCGCGCCTGCGCCAGCGCATTTTCGGCGGCACCACGAGCCGGATCGTACGGTCAGTGACAACGCCCGTTCTGATGTCGCACTGACCCTATGGAAGACGCGCTCGACCCCGATCTGGTGAATGTTCTGTTGCGCCAGGCGCTGCTGATCGGCGGGCTGGTGGCGATCCTGAATGTCGGCATCATGTCGATCTTCGCTTCTGTCGCGTTCCGGATTCTCGGCATCGCGCAGGATTGGGTGGAGCGCGGAAGCACCGGCGTCCGTTTCCTCGTTCTGGCGGCGGTCTGCGTGGTCTGGGTGCAATTTGCCGCGACCTGCTGTGTGTGGGTTTGGGCGGCGCTCTACATGCATCTGGACCTGTTCACCGATTTCGAGGAAGCGCTCTACTTCTCCGCCGTGACTTTCACGACGCTCGGCTATGGCGATGTGCTGCTGGAGGAGGGCTGGCGGCTGATTGCCGGGATCGAGGCGATGAACGGCCTTCTGATGTTCGGCTTCTTCACCGCGATTCTGATCGAGCTGATCCGCCGGATGCGGCGCAATTTCGACAGCAACAAGCATCACTGGTTCTGAACCGGCCCTGCGTCATTTCGGCATCGCAACTGTGACAATTATCACAGCGCTGGTCCGGGGATCGGCGTAGACAGAAACCTGTCGGGACCTCCCGGCCGGGACGATCATCACATTCCTTCCCTCGTGATGCCCGGACGCGGGGCGACTGGCGTGGTGTCGACAGGTTTGTATCCGGCCTACCGGCATGCCCCTTGGGCTGAATATCAAGATTTGGCCACCGTTCCGGACAGATTTTCATCCGGAACTTCCAGCGGCAAATTTTTCTTGCCGTGTCTCCTGCCGGGATTTCCCGGTATCCGGTGCCTAGGGGCCAACGGGTGTAGTGGAAGCCGGGGTTGAATCGCAGCAGCCCCGGCTTTTCCATGTCCGGCGGTGGCGCATTGGCGGATCGGATCGGTTCAGGTGCGCAGGTCGTCCTGTTCGGCGATATAGTCTTCCAGCGCGGCAAGGTCCGGGATCACCAGATTGCCCGACACGCGGGAGCACAGCCCGCGTTTCTTCATCCGTCCCATTTCGCGCGACACGGTTTCGCGGTTGGTGAAGACGAAGGTGGCCAGGTTCGCTTGCGTCGGGAAGTCGGGGATGCTGGCGCTGCCGTTGCGCGCGAACGGCTCGGCCCGACGCAGGATCTCGCGTCGGACCCGCTGGTCGGCATTGAGCGCGTTGAAATCCGCGATCCGCTCGGTGAGCGAGCGCAGCTTTGTGACGAGAATGCCGGTGAGCGCGAAAGACAGGTCCGTATTGCCTTGCAACAAGTCCCGGAACCGGCGCGCGGGCAGGGTGGCGATGATGCTGTCGGCCATCGCGACCACGGTCGCGGAGCGCGGCGCATTGTCGATCGCGGCAAACTCGCCGAACAGGTCGCCCTTCTGCAGGTCGATCAGGCTGACTTCGCGCCCGCTGTCGGAATATTGCGAGGCGCGCGCATGGCCAACAAGGATGAAACGCACGTCGGAACTGGTTTCCTCCACGCCGAGGATCTCTGCTCCGGCGCTGAATTCGGACACCATCCATGCATCGGACAGTTCCTGCCACGACCCACGGTTGATCCGCCCGAGGAAGGACTCAGGCGGGAACTTCTGCTGGATAACGTTGGCATAGGTGAATTTCATGTCCGTCCCTCTCGGGCGGAGTATGGCACGTTTCAGGGCAAATCAATCAAATTTTAGTGCCAAGAGGGGCTTTTGCAGGGTTTCAGCCGCCCGTATGGCTCATATGGCGGGACATGGCGCCCGAGACCTGCTGCCGCGAATAGTCGAAATCATGCCCCTTGGGCTTGCGCGCGATCGCGTCGCGGATGGCGGCGTCGAGGCTCGCATCGCCGCTCGACTGGCGCAGCGCGGCGCGCAGGTCGCTCGACCCTTCCTGCCCGAGGCAGGTATAGAGCTGTCCGGTGCAGGTCAGCCGGACCCGGTTGCAGCTTTCGCAGAAATTATGCGTCAGCGGGGTGATGAACCCGATCCGTCCGCCGGTCTCCGCGACCGAGACATAGCGGGCCGGGCCGCCGGTATCGAGCGGGATATCCGTGAGGTTCCAGCGGCGTTCCAGATCGGCACGCAGGTCGCTCAGCGCCCAATATTGTTCCAGCCGGTCCAACTCGCCGAGGTCGCCCATCGGCATCACCTCGATGAAGGTGAGGTCATAGCCTTCCTGCCCGCACCAGGCGACCAGATCGTGCAGTTCATCGCCGTTCGTGCCCTTGAGCGCGACCGTGTTGATCTTGACTGCCAGCCCCGCGTCCCGCGCGGCTTTCAGCCCGTCCATCACTTGCTCGAACCGGCCCCAGCGGGTGATCTTGCGAAACTTGTCGGGATCGAGCGTGTCGAGCGAGACATTGATCCTCCGGACCCCGGCCCGTGCGAGCGGTTCGGCAAAGCGCGACAGTTGCGACCCGTTCGTGGTCAGCGTCAGTTCCCGCAGGTCGCCGCTGTCGAGATGCCGCGACATGCCCTCGAAGAAGGTCATGATGCCCTTGCGCACGAGCGGCTCGCCCCCGGTGATCCGCAACTTGCGCACGCCCTGCGCGATGAAGCGGCTGCACAGGCGGTCCAGTTCCTCCAGCGATAGGAGGTCGGCCTTCGGCAGGAAGGTCATATTCTCCGCCATGCAATAGACGCAGCGAAAGTCGCAGCGGTCGGTCACCGAGACGCGCAGATACTCGATCGGGCGGGCGAACGGGTCGACAAGTCGGGGTGCGCTGGTCATGCGGGTGGCATCCTTTCGTCCCGACCCTATGCCCCTGCCACGGCGCTTGCAAGCACGCGGCCATGGGGTAGAGTTTCGCCACGCCAAGAAGGAGCGCGCCTATGGATCCGCATCGCAGCATTGCCCGCCCCGGCACGTGGGAGGAGATGCGCGCCGCCTTCCGCTGGTCGTTGCCCGACCGGTTCAACATTGCCGAAGCAATCTGCGAACGCTGGGCCCGCGCCCAGCCCGGGCGGCGGGCGATGATCTATCTGCGCCCCGACGGGGAAGTGCGGGAATACAGCTATATCCAGCTGTCGCGGGCCTCCTCGCGGCTGGCCAACGCCTTCCGCGAGCACGGGCTTGCGCGAGGCGGGCGCTGCGCGGTCCTTCTGCCGCAGACGCCCGAGACGACGCTCACCCATCTGGCCTG
This sequence comes from Oceanomicrobium pacificus, assembly GCF_009833495.1. Taxonomy (GTDB): domain Bacteria; phylum Pseudomonadota; class Alphaproteobacteria; order Rhodobacterales; family Rhodobacteraceae; genus Oceanomicrobium; species Oceanomicrobium pacificus. Next base: position 159,032 of record NZ_WUWG01000006.1, read on the forward strand.
CTACAAGCTCGGTGCCATCGTGGTGCCGCTCTTCACCCTCTTTGGCGAGGACGGGCTGGAATACAGGCTGCGTCATTCGGGCGCGCACACGCTGGTGACCGACAGTGCCAACCTGCCCAAGATCCTCGCGATCCGTGACCGGCTGCCTGACCTGCGGGCGATTTTCTCCATCGATGCGCGCGAAGCCGGGACGCACGGGTTCTGGCAGGAGCTTGGCAAGGCGGTCGACACGATCGAGATGGCCCGCACCGGTCCCGACGATCCGGCCTTCATCAGCTACACGTCGGGCACCACCGGCCCGCCCAAGGGCGCGCTGCACGGGCACCGCGTGCTGATCGGGCATCTGCCGGGGATCGAGACCCACCATAATTTCCTGCCGCAGGCTGGGGATTGCCTCTGGACCCCGGCCGACTGGGCGTGGATGGGCGGGCTCGCCAACGTCATGATGCCCGCGCTCTACTACGGCGTGCCGCTGGTCGCGCACCGGATGAGCCGGTTCGATCCGGAGCGCGCCTTCGACCTGATGGCGCGGCTCGGGGTGCGCAATTCCTTCCTTCCGCCAACCGCATTGAAACTCATGCGCCAGTCAGGTGTTCAACCAAAAGGGCTCGACCTGCGCAGCGTCGGATCGGGCGGCGAGGCGCTGGGCGCCGAACTTCTGGACTGGGGCCGCGATGTGCTGGGTGTGACGATCAACGAGTTTTACGGACAGACCGAGTGCAATCTGGTGCTTGGCAACTGTGCGCAGGTCATGCAGGCCCGCCCCGGATCCACCGGCAAACCGGTTCCGGGCCACGAGGTTGCCATCATCGACACGGACGGCAATGCCCTGCCTGAAGGTTCCGAAGGGGAGATCGCGGTGCGCCGACCGGACCCGGCCATGTTCCTTGAATATTGGCAGGCGCCGGAGAAAACGGCGGAGAAATTCGTGGGCGACTGGATGCGCACCGGCGATGTCGGCCGAATGGACGGGGACGGCTATGTTTTCTTCGCCGCCCGGAGCGACGATGTGATCACCACATCGGGCTACCGGGTCGGCCCGACCGAGATCGAGGATTGCCTGACCGGCCATCCGGACGTGACCATGGCGGCCGTAATCGGTGTGCCCGATCCGGTGCGGACCGAGGCGATCCGGGCCTATGTCGTGCCAACGGGTGCGCCGGGGCCGAACCTCGAGGCGGAACTGATCGCGCGGGTGCGCACGCGGCTCTCGCCCCATGTGGCGCCCCGCGAAGTGGTGTTCGTGGACGAACTGCCGATGACGGCAACAGGCAAGGTGATGCGCCGCAGCCTCAAGGATCGCGCGCTTCAGGACATGCAGGCCGGCGGCTGACCGGCCGGCGAACGTGGAAGGAACAGGGATGGAACCGGCACTGCTCTTTGCCCTGATCGGGCTGCTCGGCGTAGGCTCGCAATGGATTGCGTGGCGGCTGAACCTGCCCGCGATCGTCGTGATGCTGGCCGCCGGCCTGATCGCCGGTCCGGTGACCGGTATCCTGCATCCCGAGGAAGCGTTCGGCGAGTTCTTCAGCCCGATCGTGTCGGTCGCGGTCGCGGTGATCCTGTTCGAGGGCGGGTTGACGCTGAACCTGCGAGAGTTGCGCGAGACCAATCTGGCCGTGCGCCGGCTGGTGGTCGTGGGCGCGCCGCTCGGCTGGCTTTTCTCCACACTGGCCGCGCATTATGGCGCAGGCCTCAGTTGGCCGTCTGCGCTCGTTTTCGGCGGCATCCTCGTCGTGACCGGCCCGACCGTCGTCATCCCGCTTCTGCGGCAGGCGCGGCTCTCCTCCCGTCCGGCTTCCGTGCTGCGCTGGGAGGCCATCGTCAACGATCCGGTCGGCGCGCTCTTTGCCGTTATCGCTTTCGAGATCATCGCCGTGGTGATCGGAAACGAAGGTGCCGGCAAGGCTGTCTGGCATCTGGTCTACGGGATCGGGCTGGCCATGGTTGCGGGCTATGTGGGCGGCAAGGCCATCGCCTTTGCCTTCAAGCGCGGGCTTGCGCCCGAATATCTGAAAGTGCCGATCCTTTTCGCCGCCGTGCTCGCCGTTTATGCGAGCACCGACAATGTGCTGCATGAAAGCGGGCTGCTCGCGGTGACGGTGATGGGGATGGTGCTGGCCAACACCCATCTGCCGAGCCTTGGCGAGTTGCAGCGGTTCAAGGAAAATATCACCGTACTTCTGGTCTCGGGCGTGTTCATCCTGCTGGCCGCCTCGCTCAGCTGGGACATGCTGGGCCTGCTGACCTGGCGCTCGGCGCTCTTTGTGCTGCTCATCATCATCGTGGCGCGGCCGCTCGCGGTGTTCCTGTCGACCATCGGCACGGAACTGACCTTGCCCGAGCGCGGGATCGTCGCCTGGATCGGCCCGCGCGGTGTCGTGGCGGTGGCCGTGTCGGGCCTGTTCGGGGCGCGGCTCGTGGAATTGGGGGTCGAGGACGGGGCGCTGCTCGCACCACTTGCCTTCGTGCTCGTCGCGGCGACCGTGATCGTGCACGGCTTTTCCATCGTGCCCGTGTCGCGCTGGCTCGGGCTGACCTCCTCCAAACCGCCGGGCACGCTGATCGTGGGGGCTTCCGCATGGTCGGTCTCGCTGGCTGAAGCGCTGAAACGCGCCGACCAGCCGGTCGTCATCGCCGACCGGAACTGGTTCCGTCTGCGCGCAGCCCGTGCGGCCGGCATCCCGACATTCCATGGCGAGGTTCTGTCGGAAAATGCCGAACACAGGCTCGGGATGAACCAGTATGGCAACCTGCTCGCCCTGACGGACAATGACGATTACAACGCCCTGATCTGCACCGATTTCGGGCCTGAATTCGGGCGGGACAAGGTGTTTCAGGTCGGCCGGCACGAAGCCGAGGGCGACGAGCGGACCATTCCGGTCACGCTGGGCGGCCGGATGATCGGCACCGGCCGGTCCTTCGAGGAGGTGAGCCGCCTTTTCGCGGAAGGTTGGCGGTTCTCGATCACGCCGCTGACCGAAGAATATGGTCTGGAGCAATATCTGCAAACCCGGCCCGACGCTTCCGTGGTTGGCGTGCTCAGGCCCGAGCGCGGCATGCAGTACCTGCAAAGCGAGAATGTGCCGAAAGTCGGCCCCGGTGATGCGCTTCTGAGCTTCGGCCCGAAGGCGAAGGAACAGGCACCGGCGGACGCGCCGTAGGCGGCGAGGGCGGCAGCGGGCGCCGGTCAGCCGTCGGGCAGGAGCCGTGCGGCCTCGCGCTGCGCAAAGGGTTTCATGCCGTCGCCATGGTCGGCCAGAAAGGCCCTCACCCGGTCCGGATCGCGTTTCGAGAGGTCGCGCAGCCACCAGGCGATCGCTTTCTGGATGAACCAGCCATGGTCGGGCACGTAAGCGGCCGCCCAGCCCAAAACGCGCTCCCTAATGGCCTGATCCTCTGCGCTCGGGTGGCGCTGCTTGGTCCAGGGCAAGGTCATGGTGAGCGCGGCGCGTCGCACCCAGAAATTCCCGTCCTGCGTCCAGCCCTCAACACTGTCGATGCGGGACGGATCGGCCACCAGCCGCCGAGATCCGGCAGACGCTGCGTGATCGGCAATCGCCCAGGCGTCGAACTGCGGCACCCATGTCAGGATTTCCTGCCAGGCCGGTTCATCGCTCGGCCGCATCCGCGCCTGTGTCAGCAATTTGGCGGCGGCAACCCGCGCTTCGTGGATGTCGCTCTGCCAGAGCGCATGGGCCGTTGCCACGCGCGTGTCGAGTTCCATCCCGGCCCGCCAGTCGCGGCAGAGTGCATCGATCTGCGGATTGGAGACGCCAAGATAGACGCGTTCGGCCTTGTGATAGGCGGCCATCTCGGCCGCCTTTGTCGCGTCGCCAAGGGCGCGGAGCGCTGCGAGCGGTTCGCTCATGTCTCGCCCGCGTCGCGCCGCGCCTTGTCCGCCCGGAGTTTCTGGAAAAGCCGCGTGGCAAGGCCCGGCTTGTTGACCTGCCGCGCGCGGGCAAGGCTCAGCGCCTCGTCCGGCACGTCCGTCGTGATGACCGATCCCGACGCCACCAGCGCACCCGCACCCACGCGCACCGGCGCAACGAGCGACGAGTTGGAGCCGACAAAGGCGCGGTCGCCGATCTCTGTCCGGTGCTTCGACACGCCGTCATAGTTGCAGGTGATCGTGCCGGCGCCGAGATTGGCCTCCTCGCCCACGCTGGCGTCGCCCACATAGCTCAGATGGTTCAGCTTCGCGCCCTGCGCCACCTCGGCGTTTTTCACCTCGACGAAATTGCCCACCTTGGCCCCGCCGCCGATCTCTGCGCCCGGGCGCAGGCGGGCAAAGGGACCGATGACCGCTCCGTCGGACACATGCGCGCCTTCGAGATGCGAGAACGCGCGGATTGTCGCGCCGCTTTCCACCGTGACGCCGGACAGGAACTGGATGTTCGGTTCCAGAACCACATCGCGCCCGATCACCGTGTCGAGCGCGAAATAGACTGTGTCGGGATCGGTCATGGTGACGCCGTTCTCCAGCGCCTCGGCCCGGGCACGGGCCTGGAAGGCCGCTTCGGCGCGCGCCAGATCCGCACGGGAATTGACGCCGAGCGTTTCGGCCTCGGGGCAGGTGACGATGCCGCAGGGCAGGTCGCGAGCACGCGCGAGCGCCACGATATCCGTCAGGTAATATTCACCGCTCGCATTCTCGTTCCCCACTTCCGAGATCAGATCGAAGAGGAGCTTCGCGGGGGCCAGCAGGACCCCGGAATTGAACAGCCGCACGGCCCTTTGGTCGGGGGTTGCGTCCTTGGCCTCGATGATCGCGTCGAGCCCGCCATCCGCGCCCCGGATCAGCCGCCCGTATCCGCCGGGGTCATCGGCCTCGAAGCCCAGAACGACGACCGCATCCCCATCGGCACGGCGGCTTTGCATCGCGGCCACGGTCGCTTCGGTGATGAGCGGCGTGTCCCCGTAGAGGACCAGCAGATCGCCGTCGAAGCCGCCAAGTAGGTCACGTGCTTGATCGACTGCATGGGCGGTGCCCTTCTGCTCGGCCTGCTCAACCAGCTCGACATCCGCGTCCGCGTCGTGGGCGGCGGCTGCCACGGCGTCGCCGCCATGGCCGGTGACGACAACGCGCCGCGCGGCGTCGATGGACAGGGCGAGCCGCTGCGCATGGGCGAGCAGGGGCGCATCGCCCAGCCTGTGCAGGACCTTGGGCAGGTCTGACTGCATCCGGCTGCCCTGACCGGCGGCGAGAATGATGACGGCTGTTTCCATGAACGTACGGCTCCTGCGCTGCTGTTGGCCTTCTAGCAGCCCGTCGCCGCATGGAAAAGCGGGCAATGGCCGGCGGGGCTGTTCGCCCGCCGCCCGCTGTGGCAGGTAGGGGCGGCACGAGGATGGTTCAGGGAAGGCAGGAAATGACACGCACCGCGATCTTCGATCTCGACGGCACCTTGGCGGATACGAGCGGCGATCTGATCGCCGCCGCCAATGCCTGTTTCGAAGCGGACGGCCACGCCCCGCCGCTCGACCCGGTCGCGCATATGGCCGTCGCTTTCGCGGGCGGGCGGGCGATGTTGCGCAAGGGCTACCAGATCCTGCACGGAACCGCGCAAGAGGCCGATGTCGACCGGCACTATCCCGGTCTTCTGGCTTTCTACGGAGAGAATATCGACCGCCACACGCGGCTCTATCCGGGCGTGGAGGCCTGTCTCGATGATCTGGCGCAAGCGGGCTGGCGGCTCGGCGTCTGCACGAACAAGCCCGAAGGTCTGGCCGAAGATCTGTTGCAGCGGCTCGGCCTCCGGTCTCGCTTTGCCAGCATGATCGGCGCCGACACGCTGCCTGTGCGCAAACCCGATGCCGCGCCCCTTCTGGCTGCGGTGGAGCGGGCAGGCGGGCAGGCGGACCGGTCCGTTCTGATCGGGGACACGATCACCGACCGTGACGCGGCTCGCGCTGCGGGCCTGCCATGCGTGCTTGTCAGTTTCGGCCCCGAAGGCCGGGCGGTCGAGCGGCTGCAGCCGCAGGCCCTGCTCGACCATTACGACGCGTTGCCGGCGCTTCTCGACCAGCTGGTGCCGGCCGCCTGAGCCCTGTCAGGCGTCAAGCGGCTGGGGCGCATCGGCAAGCTGTTGCAGGACCTTGCGGTAGTTTTCGATCCCCTGTGCGCCCGACACGAGGTAGCGCCCGCTGAAGATCATCGCCGGCACGCCACGGATGCCCTGACGGGTCCAGACGGCCTCGGCCTCGCGGACGGTCTGGGCGTAGCGGGCATCCTCTAGCACGGCCTTTGCCTCCGCCGCGTCGAGCCCGATATTCTGGCAGATCTCGACCAGCACCGCCGGGTCCGACACGTCGCGCCGGTCGGTAAAATAGGCTGCGAAAAGCGCCATCTTGAGCGCATGTTCCTGCCCGAGCGTGCCGGCCCAGTGCAGAAGCTGGTGCGCCTGAAACGTGTTGTAGATGCGGCTGTCGGGCGTGAAGCGAATGTCGAAGCCAAGCTCTGCACCGAGCGACGAGAGCCGCGCGCGCGCCGCGTCGCTGTCGGCGGTCGAGGAGCCGTATTTCCGCGCAACATGTTCGCGCAGGTCCTCGCCTTCGGGCACCATGTCGGGGTTCAACTCGAACGGATGCCAATGCACCTCGAGAGCCGCACCCTCGGCTTCGGCGGCCGCAGCCAGCTGGCGGTAGCCGATGATGCACCACGGGCAGACAACGTCGGAGATGATATCCACCCGAAGGGGCGATATGGCGTGATCGGTCATGAGAAATCCTTTCCGGTGCAGCCATCCGGTGCCGCGCCTGTCGGGGCTTCACCTAAGCGCCGTGAGGCGGGTTTCAAGCGGGGTGACGCCCTGTCGCCGCCCGCGAAACATTGTCCCCCTTGGACCGCCCCGCCGCTTGACCCCGGTTCCGCGCTGGCTTAGATAGCGGGCCGGAGCGCGGGCGTTGTGTAGTGGTAAGACCTCAGCCTTCCAAGCTGATGACGCGGGTTCGATTCCCGCCGCCCGCTCCAGTATATCCGCACGAGCTTATCCTGCCCGACCCTCGAGTGCTCGCTCTGGGATATCTCGCAGGTGTCTTGTTCCCCGGCGCTTTGAAATTCGGCAATAAAGTCGCAACCGGTCACATCCCGGTTGGTGGCGGTCCGTCGCGCTTGAGGTAGGGGGCCTGCGTTGCTAAGGGCTTGGAAAACTGCAAGAGGCGCCCATGGCTCAGGTTGACACCGCCCCCACCCAGCCCGCATCCGAGGAAAAGCCCGAGGATCGCGAAGCGTCGAAATCGGTCTCGCCGCTGCGCGGCCTTCTGCCCTTCTTCCGGCCCTACCGCCATCTGGTCCTCGGGGCGGTCTTCGCGCTCTTCTTCACGGCTGCCATGTCGCTCATCCTGCCGCTGACGGTGCGGATCGTGATAGACGGGCTCAATGAGAAGGGGCTGGCGGAGATCGACGAATATTTCGTGGGCGCGCTCATCATCATGGGGCTTCTGGCGCTGGGCACGGGTCTGCGCTTCTACATCGTCACGCGGCTCGGCGAGCGGGTCGTGGCCGACATCCGCATGGCCGTCTACAACAAGGTCATCGGGATGAGCCCGGCCTTCTATGAGAAGATCCTGACCGGCGAGGTGCTGTCGCGCCTCACCACGGACACAACGCTGATCCTCTCGGTGGTCGGGTCGTCGATCTCCGTGGCATTGCGCAACACGCTTCTGTTCCTGGGCGGCATCCTTTTCATGACCGTCACCTCCGCCAAACTGGCGGGAATGGTCCTGCTGCTCGTGCCGGTGGTGCTCCTGCCGATCCTCGGGCTGGGCCGCAAGCTGCGCCGCCTCAGCCGGATCAACCAGGATGCGATCGCGGCCTCGTCCGGCGAGGCGTCAGAGACGCTGCTCGCTGCCCAGACCGTACAGGCCTACAGTCACGAGGATGCGAGCCGCGGCCATTTCGATGCGCTGACGGAAACCGCCTTCAACGCGGCGCGGCGCCGGATCTACATCCGCTCGCTGCTGACCGTTGTCGTGATCTTCCTCATCTTCACCGGCATCTGCACCGTGCTGTGGATGGGTGCCCGCGACGTACGCGCGGGCAATATGAGCGTCGGTGAACTGGTGCAGTTCCTGATCTATTCGGTGATGGTCGCGGGTGCCGTGGCGGCCCTGTCGGAAATCTGGGGCGAGTTGCAGCGTGCAGCCGGAGCCACCGAACGCCTGATCGAACTGATCGAGGCCGAGGATGTGATCAAGGATCCCGAACATCCGGTGCCCGCACCCGATCCGGCGAAGGGCGAACTGGCATTCAGGGACGTGACCTTCCGCTATCCCGCGCGCCCCGACGTGGCCGCGCTCGACAACCTGTCGCTGAGGATCGCGCCCGGGGAGACGGTGGCGCTGGTCGGCCCGTCCGGGGCCGGCAAGTCGACCATTTTCCAGTTGCTGATGCGCTTCTTCGATCCGAGCGCGGGCGATATCACGCTCGACGGCATCCCGCTCCATCACATGTTGCGCGACGAGATGCGCCGCTCCTTCGCGCTGGTGCCGCAGGATCCGGTGATCTTCGCCAGCCCCGCAATCGACAATATCCGTTTCGGCCGTCCAGAGGCGAGCGATGCGGAAGTGATTGCCGCGGCCAAGGCCGCCGCCGCGCATGATTTCCTGACCGCGCTGCCGCAGGGCTATGACACCTATGTGGGCGAACGCGGGGTCATGCTGTCGGGCGGCCAGAAACAGCGGATCGCCATCGCCCGCGCCATCCTGCGCGACGCGCCAGTGCTGCTGCTCGACGAGGCCACATCCGCGCTCGATGCGGCCAGCGAGCTTGCCGTGCAGAAAGCGGTGGAGAAACTTTCCAAGGACCGTACGACGCTGGTGATCGCGCACCGGCTGGCGACCGTGAAGAAGGCCGACCGGATCATTGTCTTCGATCAGGGCCGGATCGTGGCCGAGGGCACGCATAACGACCTTGTCCGGCAGGGCGGTCTGTATGCTGAACTGGCGCGGTTGCAATTCACCGATGGCGAACTGCCGGAGGCCGACCTCGAAAATGCCTGATCGGGCGGCAGCGCGGCGCGCTGCGTGACGCAGCGTCCGCCCTTGCACACAAGGCGATTGCCTATATCCTTCCGCGCAACGGGGCAGGTTCGAGCACCCGAGGGAGGAACTATGACCAAAGTCGCGACCATGGCGGACAAGATCGCCATCGAGACCCAGACGCCGTGGGCCGAGCGCCAGTCGGCGCGCACCTTGTTTGAATTTGTCGGCAACACGGCCAATGCTTGGCCGGACCGGCCGGCCGTGTCGTTCCAGCTGAAATCCGGTCCGACGGACAAGAATGTCACCGTCAGCTGGGCGGACCTGCGCGCCAATGTGGCCCGCACGGCCAACATGCTGCGCCGGATCGGCATCGGCGAGACGGATGTGGTCGCCTATATCCTGCCCAACAGCCTGGAGACCGTCTACACGCTGCTCGGCGGCGCGACGGCGGGCATCGTCAACCCGATCAACCCGCTGCTCGAGCCCGAGCAGATCAGCGCCATCCTGCGCGAAACGGGGGCCCGCGCGGTCGTCACGCTCGCACCCTTCCCAAAGACGGATGTGGCGCAGAAAGTAGCCGAGGCCGTGCGCCACGCGCCGAACGTCAAGACCGTCCTGCAGGTCGATCTGAAACGCTACCTCTCGCCGCCCATTTCATGGCTGGTGCCGCTCCTGCGACCGAAGCTCGAGGTGCATCACCATGCCGATGTGCTCGACTTCGCAGCCGAGATCGCGCGCGAGAACCCGACCCTCGATTTCGCCGAGACCGGCGAGGACCGCGTCGCGGCCTATTTCCACACCGGCGGCACGACGGGCATGCCCAAGGTCGCGCAGCACCGCTATTCAGGCATGATCTACAATGGTTGGTGCGGCCATGAGTATATGTTCACCGAAGAGGATGTGCTGGTCTGCCCGCTGCCGCTCTTCCACGTGATGGCGGCCTATCCGATCCTGATGTCCTGCATCTCGTCCGGCGCGCATATGGTCATGCCGACGCCCGCGGGCTATCGCGGCGACGGTGTGTTCGACAATTTCTGGAAGCTCGTGGAACGCTACCGCGTGACCTTCCTCGTGACGGTGCCGACCGCGGCGGCCGCGCTGATGCAGCGTCCGGTCGATGCGGATGTTTCCTCGCTCAAATATGCGATCAGCGGCTCCGCCCCGCTACCGGTCGAGCTGTTCAAGAAATTCGAGGACGCGACCGGCATCACCATTCTCGAAGGCTATGGCATGACCGAGGCCACCTGCCTCGTGTCGATCAACCCGCCCTTCGGCGAGCGCAAGATCGGTTCGGTCGGACTGCCTTTCCCCTATACGGAAGTGCGCATCCTGCATTCCGACGAGAACGGCACCATCGTCAAGGAATGCGAGACCGACGAAGTGGGCGAGATCTGCGTGTCCAACCCCGGCGTCATTCCCGGCAGCACCTATACGGAACATGCCAAGAATCACGGGCTGTTCGCGAATGACGAATATCTGCGCACGGGCGATCTCGGCCGGATCGACGCAGACGGCTACATCTGGATCACGGGCCGCGCCAAGGACCTGATCATTCGCGGTGGTCACAATATCGACCCGGCGGTGATCGAGGAGGCGCTGATGGCGCATCCCGATGTCAGCTTCGTCGGCGCGATCGGCCAGCCCGACGCCCATTCGGGCGAGCTGCCCTGCGCCTATGTCGAATTGCGCGAAGGGGCCGAGGTCGATGACAAGACGCTCTACCAGTTCGCCAAGTCCCATATCGTCGAGCGTGCCGCCGTGCCGAAACATGTGGAGATTTTGGGCGAGCTGCCGAAGACGGCGGTCGGCAAGGTCTTCAAGCCCGACCTGCGCAAGCTCGCGATCACGCGCGTCTATGACAAGGCGCTGGAAGATGGGGGCCTGACCTGCCGTGTGGCGGGCGTGGTCGAGGACAAGAAGCTCGGCCTTGTCGCCGAACTTGGCCGCGACGAGAGCGACGAGGCCGCGGTCAATGGCGTGCTTGGCAGCTTTTCGCGGCCGTGGCGCTGGGCGGAGTGACGCGGGAAACCACTCGCATTTGAACAAAATGGAAAGCGCATTTCTGGGAAGAAGTGCGCTTTTCGCCTTTATTGGCACCGTTCCTTCACAGTTTCACCCGATTGTCCACCGATAACGGACGGGCCGTGGGGGCAGTGCTTGAGAAGGACACTATCATGTCGCGTTCGCGTATACTTGCCTGGGGGGCGGCCAGCTTGCTCCTCGTCGATCTCATCCTTGTGGACGGCATGGCCGATCTCGGCCCGCTGTCGATCCTCGCCTTCCTGCTCCTGTTGCTCAGCGCCTTCGGTCCCGCCCGGCGCGCGCCCAATATCGCCATGCTGAAAATGCCGACGCTCGACAAGCGCATCCATGCCGACGGGATGCCCAGCGATGCGGCCGACGCGCTGCGCCGCCGGATGATCGAGGCGCACCGCAATCGCTATCGCCGCCCGGCGCCGGAACTCGTTCTAGAGCACGGGTGAGGCGAGGCGCGCCAGCCGCACCAGCAGCTTGAACCAGACCGGACGGCGCTCATAGTCGTCCGGATCGAATATCCGGCTCTTCTCCATGTCGCGGAGCAGCATCGCCTCCACCTTGGCATTGAAATCCGCGTCTCCGATCAGGGTCGTGATCTCGAAATTCAGCCGCAGCGAACGGTTGTCGAAATTGGCCGTGCCGACAAAGGCGGCATTATGGTCGATCAGCACGACCTTCTGGTGAAGGAACCCGTCCGTGTAGCGGTAGAAGGTGATCCCGCTTTTCACCCCTTCGGGCAGATAGGCAAAGGCCGCGAGCCAGACGATCCGGTGATCGGGCTTGTCGGGCAGGATCACCCGCACGTCGACGCCGCGCAGCGCGGCCAGTTGCAGCGCCGAGACGATGTCGAGGTCCGGCACGTAATAGGGGCTGACGATCCAGAGTCGCTCGGTCGCGCTGTTGATCGCATGCAGCATCAGAAGGTTGGCGCTCTCGAATGTGTCCGCCGGACCGGTCGCAAGCACAAGCGCGGCCTTGTCGCCGGATGCGCTGGGCTTCGGCGTCCAGTCGAGCGGCAGCATCTCGTCCTTCAGCCAGAACCAGTCCTCCTGAAAGGACAGCTGGGCGCCCTGTACGATCGGCCCCTCGATGCGCACATGCGTGTCCCGCCAGCGCCCGAAATGGGGGTCGAGCCCGAGATATTCGTCGCCGACATTGTGCCCGCCGATGAAGCCCACACGACCGTCCACGACGACCACCTTGCGATGGTTGCGGAAATTGATCTGGAACCGGCTGCCGCGGCGCGAGGAACTGTTGAAGGCGGCGGTTTCCACGCCGCCATCGTCCAGCGTCTCGAAATAGGCATGCGGCGTGCTGCCGGACCCGACGGAATCGTAGATCAGCCGGACCATGACCCCCCGCGCGGCGAGGTCGAGCAGTGCCTTCTGCAGCCGCCGGCCAAGCTTGTCGTTGCGGATGATGTAGAATTGCACGAGCACATAGTCGCGGGCCTCGTCGAGCGCGGCGAAGATGCTCTGGAAAGTCGCCGATCCGTCGATGAGCAATTCCACGTCGTTGCCGCGTGTCACCGGCATGTCCGCCAGCCGCTCCACTGCGCGGATCGAGCCGAGACGGGTTGAGGAGATTTTGTCGAGCGGCGGGCGCAACGTGTCGGTCAGGCCTTCATGGGCGATCACCTTCAACTCGGAGCGTTTCCGGTCCTCCAGATAGCCCGAGAAGCGGCGGCGACCGAAGGCCAGATAGGCCGGCACGGCGAGCCAGGGCAGGGTGACGAGACTGATCGCCCAGGCAATCGAGCCCTGCGTCGTGCGCGATTCAAGAAGGGCCGCCACCGCACAGCCGAGACCGGTCAGGTAGACCAGTGCCGCGAAGGCGGAAAAGAGGACGGTCAGGTCGGCTTCCATAGGGGCTCCGCTTGCGGGTCGCGCCTGTCAGTCTGCCGTGCCGCTGTCTGTTTCATCAAGAGTGATGTCGGCCCAGATCGGCAGATGGTCGGAGGCCTGGCGCGACAGATCGGAATGGTGGACACCGCAGGCCTCGACCCGCACGCCGTGGCCGGTGGCGAACCGGTCGAGCGCGACGACCGGGCGCGCGGCATGGAAGCTCGGCCCCGGCGTGACCAGCTGGAACTGGCGGGTGAAGTCGCGCAGATTCGGCCCCGAGCGCCGCCATTCGTTGAAATCGCCCGCTACCACGGTCGGGGGCGATCCGCTCAGCCTGTCGAGCTTGGCCAGCACGCGCCGCACCTGCTGGCGGCGCACGGTCGACAGGAGCGCCAGATGCACGCCCACGACCCGCAGCCGCTGCCCGTCCACATCCACATCGACCATGATGGCGCCGCGCGGCTCCAGCGTCGGCAGCATGAATTTGTGACGCCGCAGGATCGGTAGCGCATCGCGCACGAGAATGGCATTGCCGTGCCAGCCGATCGATCCGGTCCGGCGTGCAATGCCCGCGATCGTGTAGGCACTGTCGGCCTCGATCACATCCTGCGGCAGGCTGCTGATTCGGTCCCCGAAGCGCAGATCGGCCTCCTGAAGGATGACGATGTCGGCGTCGATCTCCTGCAGGACGGAGAGAATCCGCATCGGGTCGCGGCGACCGTCCAGTCCCACGGATTTCCGGATATTGTATGATGCGATGCGAAGCATGACCCATCCGCGCAGATGCGTTGCGCATCAGTTGCCCCAAACGGGCGGCAAACTCAAGCGCTTGGGCGAAACGGGCATGAAATGGAAGGAGCTGGTGCCGCTGGGCAGGATTGAACTGCCGACCTCATCATTACCAATGATGCGCTCTACCACTGAGCTACAGCGGCTCCTTGAGGCGGCGTTTTAGCCGATTTGCGCCCGAGTGCAAGCGCAAACTGGACCCCGATGCATCAGGTGGGTTAGAGGAAGAATGATGAAAGAGACAGATGGCGGAAAAGCAACGGGCAAAGGGCGGGGCGGCGCACCGGCGGGCGATCGGGAAGATCGGCTGAAGGCGGCGTTGCGTGCCAATCTGCAGCGCCGGAAAAGCCAGAGCCGGGCGCGGAAATCGGCCACGGATACGGCCGACAGCAGCGCGCCCGCACCCAAGGACTGACGCCAGACAGACTGCGCGGCCACCCTGCCGCGCCAACCGGAAAGATACAGGCACATGGATTCCATTCTCATCAAGGGCGGCACAGCGCTCCACGGGCGCATCCCGATCACCGGCGCGAAGAACGCCTGTCTGACACTGATGCCCGCAGCGCTTCTGTCCGACGAACCGCTGACGCTGACCAATGCGCCGCGCCTGTCGGATATCCGCACAATGACCGAACTGTTGCAGTCGCTCGGCTGCGAAGTGGCGGCGCTGCAAGGCGGACGGGTGCTGGCCATCGGCGCGGAGGAGATCACCAACCACCGCGCCGACTATGACATCGTGCGCAAGATGCGCGCCTCTATCCTGGTGCTCGGGCCAATGCTGGCGCGCGACGGTCATGCCACGGTTTCGCTGCCCGGCGGTTGCGCGATCGGTGCGCGCCCGGTTGATCTGCACCTGAAGGGGCTGGAGGCGCTCGGGGCTGAACTGGAATTGCGGGACGGCTATGTCCATGCCCGCGCCGAAGGCGGGCTGAAGGGCGGCACGGTGGAGTTTCCCTTCGTCTCTGTCGGGGCAACGGAAAATGTGTTGATGGCCGCAACGCTGGCCAAGGGCACGACCGTGATCCGCAACGCTGCGCGCGAGCCGGAGATCGTCGACCTTGCCGCCTGCCTCAGTGCGATGGGTGCGCGGATCGACGGTGCCGGGACCGACACGATCACCGTCGAGGGTGTCGACCGGTTGCATGGCGCCACCCATCAGGTGGTGACCGACCGGATCGAGCTCGGCACATATATGTTGGCGCCTGCGATCACCGGCGGCGAGGTCGAACTGCTCGGCGGCCGCCGCGCGCTCGTTGAAAGCTTCTCCGAGCGGCTGGAAGCGGCCGGGATGGAGGTCACCGACACGGCCGACGGGCTGAAAGTCAGCCGCACCAACGGGCGCATCCGCCCAGTCGATGTCGTCACCGCGCCGCATCCGGGTTTCCCGACCGACCTGCAGGCCCAGATGATGGCGCTGCTCACGCTCGCGGACGGCACCTCGAAGCTGGAGGAACGGATCTTCGAGAACCGGTTCATGCATGCGCCCGAGCTGATGCGCATGGGCGCGCGCATCGACGTGCATGGCGGCACGGCGACCGTCGAGGGCGTGGAGCAGTTGCGCGGTGCGCCCGTCATGGCCACCGATCTGCGGGCGAGCGTGTCGCTCATCCTCGCCGGTCTGGCCGCGTCGGGTGAAACGCTCGTGAAACGTGTCTATCATCTGGATCGCGGCTATGAGCGGGTGGAAGAAAAACTCTCCGCCTGCGGGGCGCAGATCGAACGGATAGCGGAGTAGGCTTCATGGCAGATGCCCGGTTTGAGGATGGCGCGGAACAGCCCCTGCGGCTGAAGGCGGAAAGCGCGGAAGATCTCGCCGTATTGTCGGCCATGGTGCAGGATGCCGTGGCCCAGACGGCCGAGATGAGCTGGCTGCCGCGGCACCGCCGTTTCGCGCTCCTCATCAACCGGTTCCGCTGGGAGGATCGCGACCAGGCAGCCCAGCAGAAGCGCGCGTACGAGCGCGTGCAGGCGACGCTGGTGATCGACGGGGCGCTGAAGGTGCGGAGCAACGGGATCGATCCGGCCGACAAGGATCTGGTGTTGGATCTGCTGGCGCTGCGGTTTGTCGAAGGCGATGCCCCGGCGGGGCGCTTGACGCTCATTTTCGCCGGCGACGGAGAGATTGCGATCGACGTGGAATGCCTCGATGTCACGCTGACCGACCAGTCGCGCCCCTATGTGGCCCGCGCCAAGGAAGCGCCGCGCCATCCGCTCGACTGACGCTTGCGGCAACGCGGCTCTTGTGCCGGACGGGTGGCGGCGCTAGGGCAGGGGCAGTTCTGGCGCGGGAGAGAGCGTGATGCCTGTTTTTCTGGATGCAACATCGGCAGGGTTCGAGGCGGATTTCGCCGCCTTTCTGGAGACCAAGCGCGAGATTTCGGCCGATGTGGACGCAACCGTAGCGGATATTCTGGAGACAGTGCGCGCCCGTGGCGACGCCGCTCTGGTGGACTACACCAACCGGTTCGACCGCCTATCCCTGTCCGCCGACGGGCTGGAGATCGGCGCTGAGGAAATCGACGCGGCCATAGCGAAAGTGCCGCCTGCGGATCGCGCGGCGCTGGAACTCGCGGCTGACCGGATCCGCGCCTATCACGAAAAGCAGCGCCCCGAGGATGCCCGCTGGGAAGATGCGGCCGGCGCCAGCATCGGATGGCGCTGGACGGCGGTGCAGGCGGCGGGCCTTTACGTGCCGGGCGGTCTGGCCTCCTATCCGTCTTCGGTCCTGATGAACGCGATCCCCGCCAAGGTGGCCGGGGTGGAAGAACTGATCGTCTGCGTGCCGACGCCCAAAGGCGCGGTCAATCCGCTGGTGCTGCTTGCGGCCCGGATCGCGGGCGTTGACCGGGTGTTCCGCATCGGCGGCGCGCAGGCGGTGGCCGCACTGGCCTATGGCACGGAAACGGTCCCGAAGGTCGACAAGATCACCGGCCCTGGAAATGCCTATGTGGCGGCCGCCAAGCGGCGTGTGTTCGGCCATGTCGGCATCGACATGATTGCGGGCCCGTCGGAGATCCTCGTGATCGCGGATGCGGAGAATGACCCGGATTGGATCGCGCTCGACCTCCTGTCGCAGGCCGAACATGACGAAAGCGCCCAGTCGATCCTGATCACGACCGATGCAGAGTTTGGCCGCGCTGTCGCGGCCGCGGTCGAGAAGCGGCTCAAGACCCTGACGCGGGCGGCCATCGCCGGTCCAAGCTGGCGGGACTATGGCGCGGTCATCACCGTGCCGGACATGGCGACCGCAATCGCCCTGTCGGACCGGATCGCGCCCGAACATCTGGAAATCTGCACCTCCGACGCAGATGCCGTCGCGGCACGCATCCGCCATGCCGGGGCGATTTTCATCGGCGCCTGGACGCCCGAGGCGATCGGCGATTATGTCGGCGGCCCGAACCATGTCCTGCCGACGGCACGCTCCGCCCGCTTTTCCTCCGGCCTGTCCGTGCTCGATTTCATGAAGCGCACGACCGTCGCGCGGATGAGCCCCGACGCGCTTGCCGCCATCGGTCCGGCGGCGGAACGGCTGGCGATCTGCGAGGATCTGGAGGCCCACGGCCTGTCGGTGCGGGCGCGTCTCGACCGGCTAAACAGGGGGCGCGAATGAGTGACAGCAACCGCCTGAGCGACATCCGCCTCGACGATAGCGGACTGCCGCCACCCACACCCGAGATCGAGCAGGAGCGGCGGGTCGCGATCTTCGACCTTCTGGAGCAGAACAGTTTCGCCTTGCCGGTCCGCGACGGGGCGGACGTGCCGGACGGACCCTACGTGCTCGACCTGTCGATCCGCGACCGGCGGCTCGTGTTCGAGGTCAGCACCGAAGCCGGTGCGCCGGTCGGGGCCTTCCACCTGTCGCTGACGCCTTTCCGGCAGGTGGTGAAGGATTATTTCCAGATCTGCGAGAGCTATTTCGACGCGGTCAAACGCCTGCCACCAAGCCAGATCGAGGCGATCGACATGGGGCGGCGCGGGATCCACAACGAGGGCTCGCGGGTTCTGCTCGACCGGCTCGACGGCAAGGTCGAGACCGACATGGCGACCGCGCGGCGGCTCTTCACCCTTATCTGCGTTCTGCATTTCAAGGGCTGACGGGTGGCGGATCTCCCCGGCTCGGTGCTTTTCTGCTGCGACTATAACGCAGTGCGGTCGCCCATGGCCGAGGGGATCCTCAAGCAGCGGTTCGGACGCCAGATCTATGTCCAGTCCGCCGGCGTGCGGCATGAGCTTGAAATCGACGGGTTCGCCATTGCCGTCTGCGCGGAAATCGGCGTGGAACTGTCGCGCCACCGGTCCCGCTCCTTCGAGGAGATGGAGGAATGGGGCGACAGTTTCGACAGTTACGACCTGATCGTGGCCATGTCGCCCGCCTCCCAGCGCGCGGCACTGGAACTGACCCGCCACTATGCTTTGGAAGTCGAATATTGGCCCGTGATCGACCCGACAGGCTTGGGCGAGAGCCGGGCCGACAAGCTGGCGGCCTACCGCCAGACGCGCGACCAGATCGTCGCGCATGTCACCCAGCGCTTCGGCGCGGGTCCGGATGCCCCGACACCGGGCGCCTGATGCGTTCCCGCTTGATATTTTCGCCATTTGGGGCCATTTAACGCCCAGCCGGACACAAGCGCCGGTTGTTGCAACAAGATCGGAGAGACCATGGCCAAGGAAGAGCTTCTTGAATTCCCGGGTGTCGTGACCGAGCTTCTGCCGAACGCGACGTTTCGGGTAGAGCTCGAGAACGGCCATACCATCATCGCCCACACCGCTGGCAAGATGCGCAAGAATCGCATCCGCGTGCTGGCCGGCGACAAGGTGCAGGTCGAAATGACGCCCTATGATCTGACCAAGGGCCGGATCAACTATCGCTTCAAGTAAGATGCGTCTGATCCTCGGATCGGGCAGCCCGCGCCGGCGCGAACTGCTGGCGCGGATCGGTGTCGTGCCGGATGCGATCCAGCCCCCCGACATAGACGAGACCCCGATGGCGGGCGAGGATCCGCGCCGCTATGCGCAGCGCCTCTCGGTCGAGAAGGCGCGGGCGGTTGCGGCGGATGCAGACACGCTCATTCTGTCGGCCGACACGGTCGTGGCCGCGGGCCGCCGGATCCTCGGCAAGCCTGCGGATGCGGCCGAGGCGGCTGAATTCCTGATGCTGCTCGGCGGTCGTCGCCATCGTGTGATTACCGGCGTCGCGCTGCGCCGGGGTGACCGGATCTGGCAGCGGGACGTTGTGACCGCTGTGAAGCTGAAACGCCTGTCGGACACGGAACTGTCGGCCTATCTGCGCTCGGGCGAATGGCAGGGCAAGGCAGGCGGCTATGCGATCCAGGGCATCGGCTCGGCCTTCGTGCCGTGGATTTCGGGCAGCTATACAAATGTGGTCGGCCTGCCCCTGACCGAGACCGCCGCGCTCCTGACAGGTGCCGGATATCCCGTCCCTTACGAAGGAGAGGCCGCGTGAAGGGCTGTACCATCGCGATCGAGGAGGTGGATGGCGTCAGCCTTGCCGCGCGGATGATCGACGGGCGTCTGGACGACCTCTATATCGACGCGCCGGACGATGGCCGTCCGCAACCGGGCGCGATCTACCGCGCGAAAATGCTGCGCCCGATCAAGGGGCTGCACGGGGCAACAGTCGATCTCGGTGACGGGCAGACCGGTTTTCTGCGCGAGGCACGCGGTCTGGCGCCGGGCGACAGTTTCCTGGTGCAGATCAATAGCCATTCCGAGGATGGCAAGGCGCCGCCGGTCACCCGTCGGCTGCTCTTCAAGAGCCGCCATGTCATCGTCACACCCGATGCGCCGGGGATCAACATCGCGCGGCGTATCCGCGACGATGACCGCCGCGATACGCTTCTGGAACTGGTGCATGACGTGCTGGGGGATGCCGGATTGCCCGACGGGGCCGGCGTGATCCTGCGTTCGGTCTGCGATGCGGCCCCCGAGGACCAGATTGCCGAGGATCTGGCCGACACGGCGGCGCTGGCCGCAAATGTTCTGGCCGATGCAGAGGGCGATGCGCCAGAATTGCTGGTGGCCGCGCCGGAGGCCGAGTTGCGCGCCTGGCAGGATTGGGTCGATCCCGCGCCGGACAGCGTGGAGCGCGACGATGCCCCCTTCGAGCGGCTCGGTATCTGGGACGCGCTGGCGGCCCTACAGTCGCCGCGTGCGGACCTTCCCGGGCAGGGATGGATGGCGGTCGAGCCGACCTCCGCGCTTGTGGCAGTCGATGTGAACAGCGGCGGCGATTTTTCCCCCGCCGCAACGCTGAAAGCCAACCTTGCCGCCGCCGCCGAACTGCCGCGCCAGCTGCGCCTGCGCGGGCTCGGCGGGCAGGTGGTCGTCGATTTCGCGCCGCTTGGCAAGAAGGACCGAAAGCAGGTGGAGCAGGCGCTCCGCCGGGCGCTCAAATCCGATCCGGTGGAGACGAGCCTCATCGGCTGGACGCCGATGGGCCACCTGGAACTGCAGCGCAAGCGCGAGCGCCAGCCCCTGTCGGAGCTTTGGCCGAGATGAGCTGCCCGATCTGCAAGAACGACAGCGCCGCGCGCTACCGGCCCTTCTGCTCCAAACGTTGCGCGGACATCGATCTGGGGCGCTGGATGCGGGGCTCCTACGCGATTCCGGCCGACGAGCCGCCGGCCGATGCTGACGCGCAGGAGGCGGATATCCGCCCGCGCGAAACCCGCCATTGAACGGCTGGCAGGCGACCGGCAGGGACCCGCGAAAAAACGCCCGAATGGGTCTGGACACGCCCCTGCAACTGCCCTAAAACCGCCGCACCCAGAGGCACAGAGCCTCTCCCGTGCCCGGGTAGCTCAGGGGTAGAGCAGCGGATTGAAAATCCGCGTGTCGGTGGTTCAAATCCGCCCCCGGGCACCAAATCACCTCCTAGTGTGAATGATATCAATGGGTTACGAGGAAAAATCGTCCCACCGTTTGTGCTCCTGGGCAAAAGTGGGACTTTTTTGTTCATGAGACGTTCGCGTTCCGGCGCGCGAAATCGTACCCTCGGCGGCAGTCAGTCTGTGATGTGTGTCGGCCAAAGTGTTTCGATGTGACGATACACATCAACCAGAATGAACTTTTGACGACCGATGCCGTCCTTCAGCTCCTTGGGAAACCGAGCCATCTCTTCGTAGCTTGGAAGCACAACGAACTGCACTTGATCGAGTTGAAACAAGAAATCGTGTGGTACGCGCCACTCCCGCTCGTGCGCGTCGTCGATGGTCTTGCCGGACAGCGGGCTGGAGAACTTGGTGCCCTTCGGCCTATAAGCTGGCCAGAACGGAGTGACGAAAGTCTTCACATGTTCATCCCAGTTCTGCTTTTCCCAATGATCAGCGCGTACATAGTATGCAGGGCCACCACCTGCGGCGAACACATGAGGTTTTGTGAAGCCGACACCGTAAGGGGAATAATTTCCAACGTGTCTTAGCAGACTTGACCAAGGGCACTCGGTGAAACAGACAGCAGGGTTCTTTGTCCAAGGAATGCTTGATGCGATGAGCTTTGTATCGGTTAGGATTGAAACCAACTTGTCGAATGGCGCTTCGCCCTCACCTTTGGTGAAATGCGCTACAAAGTTTGAAACACTCATTTTGAATGCCTATCGTTGATGACGATTTGGGAGTTGCGCGCCCGGGAAGTTGTATAAATGCGCCTATCCAAGCGTCGCTCTTACATCTGTCATCGGGATGTACACGCGCTTGGGATTATCCGGATCGCCTAGTGGCTGAAATCCGAGGTCTTCATAAAAGCGCCAACGGCGGTCGAAGTGTTCGTCTTCGAGCACATCAAGAACGATGGCGGCGGCACCCATCTGATCCGCGATGCCGATACACCGTTTCATTGCATCGATGACGAGGGCGGTCCCGAGGCCCATTCCTTGTATATCCTGCCTGACCGCGACGGCGCGAATATAGATGACCGGAACGTCGGGCACCCGCGCGCGTTGCCACGCTTTCGGGCCGAATTCGGATCGGACCGCGAGGGCTCCCAGCGTGTAGAAGCCAAGCACGGCGGGATCGTCTTCTGCGGTAGCGATCCAGGCCGCGACCATACCGGTCTTGATCTGGTCTGACAGGGAGGACTTCAGGAAGTTGTCGATAGGTGCGAAGCCACAGGAAAAGGCGCTGCGGTCATGCAGCGCCTTGTCGAATATCGCGATGGTCAGTGCGGGCCGGTCCGCCGGAGTATCAGCCGGCATCCTTCAGAAGGCCTTTCGACGCATTTGCCGCGCGGGCCAGTCCGGGCACGACCTTCCCCGGGGCCTCGACGGCGGCCTTGAACGCGTCGAACGCCTCGACCGGCAGAATGGAGAGAGACACGCGCTGCTCCACCTCCTGCGCGCGCAGAAGAGCGGCCTGACGGATGAAGTCGGCCTCCTGCAACCCGGTCGCTGCCGCAGCCGCGCGAATGCGTTCTTCATCCGTGCGATGCATACGCAATTCCTTGCGCGCTTCCATCTTGCCCGGGGTTGGCGTGGCTGAAGTGATGGCGAACATGGTGGGTCTCCTTTGAGGGCCTCATGTACGGTATAACGCCGTACATGTCAAGAATTTCTGTTTCGACCGTCCCCTCTTCCCGGCCCGCCCCCTTCCCGAGACAACAGCTTCATCCCCGACGCCGCCAGCACCTTCTGGCGCGCGGCGCGGGTGTAGCGCGAGGCTTCCTTCATGGTCGTCCAGCCGAAGATCGCCATCAGCTGCCGCTCGGTTGCGCCGTTCTCGGCCGCCAGCGCCGCGCCCGCCTTGCGCAGCCCGTGGGCGGAGCAATGCTTCAGCCCGGCGTCGTCGCATTGCTTGCGGAACCAGTTGCCGAAGCCGTTCGAGGTGAAGGGCTTGCCGAAGGCCGTGACGAGGAAGGCGAGGTTGCCGGTGGACGTGGCGTCGAGAACCGCCTTCAACTCGGGCAGGACCGGGATGGAAAGGGTCACGGGCTTGCGATCCCGGTTCTTGGCCTGGGTCAGGGTGATCCAGCCGTCCTTGATGTGCTGAGGCCCCAGCCGGACGATGTCCGACCGTCGCTGTCCGGTGTAGAGCATGAGCGCAAGCGCCAGCCGCGGCTTGCTGCCGATCGGGTGATGGTCCTCGAACTGGCGGACCTCCTCCATCGTCCAGGAATGGAAGCCGTCCCCCTTGGCCTTGAGGTAGGGCACGTCGCGGGCAGGGTTCCGCAGCGCCAGCTCGTACTCGACCGCGAAGGCATAGACCTGCCGCAGCGCCTTGACGAAGCCGTTGGCCGCCTCGGGCCGGTCGGCCATCTCGTCGCGCATGCGGCGGACATGGCGGGGCTCCATCAGCGCGTAGGGCTTTGATCCGTTCTTATCGCAGATCCGGTCGAGGATGCCGCGCCGGACATACTTGGTGCGGCCACTCAGCCGCTGGTACTCGGCCGAGACGTAGTATCGCTCGCAGAGCCACTTGAAGCTGCCCTTCGATCCGCGCCGCTCGAGCGGTCCGGCCGGCGCGCGCGGTGTCGCGCCCATCATGGCGACGCGGTATTCGGCGAGGAACTCCTCCGTGCCCGGCTGGCTGCGCAGCCGCACCTTCAGATGCCCGGGCCGCCGCAGGTAGACGCGCACGTTCCCGTGCCGGTCGGTGTCCTCGATAACGTGCTTCAGGCGGATGCTGCCCGAGCCGTCTCTCATCCTGAATATGGGCATGGCGCGCGCTGCCTTTCGTCAGCCGTCAGTCGTCCCAGGGATTGTGGTCGGAGTGATCCCCATCAGGGATCAGCTCGAACGCCCGGTCAAGTTTTTTCCGGTCCCAGACCGTGCGGGCATTTATCCGCTTGGGCGGCGGCATGCGCCGGTCGCGAACCAGGTGATCGAAGAGCGTGGGCGACACCCCGATATAGGCCGCGGCCTCGGTTCGCGAGAGACCGCGGGGTGCGAGGGTGGGCGGCAGAATGGCGGGGCGCTTGGGCATGGGGCGATAGGTTCGGGTTTCGGGTGCTCCAAGGATGCCGGAAAGGGAGAGAGGAGCGAAGCCGAGAACAGGCGGGGTAGGCCTGTGTCGGGGAATGACAGGCGGGCTGCGGGTATGGAGAAGTGGGGCGCTTTCTCGGATATGGTGGCGTAGTCGTAGGGCTTCGCGAAAAAGGCTCGATGCCGCATGCAAAATCGTGCGAGATCAGATGACTGGCGAGACTCCTGCCGCAAAGCCTGAAAAAGTGCGGCGCATTTTCCCATTCGACATCAACAGCCTGCAAGAATCTGCGGCAAGCCTTTTATCTTGCGCTCCCATTGTTGAGCGCGAGATGCCACCTCCCGATGCCCGGAGTTGTCGCCTCTTCTACGAAGCCGCTGTCAAGAGTGCGTTAGCGCAGTGTGCATACCAGTGGTCTGAAAACACTGCGAAATTGCAGGAAACCTGCACACGACCGATCTGCATGCACGCGAAAACGCCAGTCACGTCAGTGGCTTGCGGCGTCCGTGGCAGACGCTTTTATCTTGCCCTTTTCTGTCGCTCTCCCCGGGCCGCGTTGGTCGATATTCCCTTTGGTGCGCCATGTCACGCTGCCACCCGCTGTACCATGATACACGTCCTGTAGTCGTACGGTCCGAGGAATAGCATTTCATGAGCAGCTTTGAAGCTGCAGTTCGACCCGCGATTAGCCAAATTTAGCGTCTCCGGTTGGCACAGATGCGATTTAAATGCGTCCGCGGGCGAGCGCCGGGTAGAAGCCCTTCTTGCAAACGGAGCGCTTCGGGTCTGCAAAGGTGCTGCAGCCTTGCTGCAAGTGCGCTGCAAGCGGGAAGCAAATTTGGCGAACCATGTCGGTCTGTCTCTCGCCAGACATGAACCGTTCAACAAGACCTTGCAAATGTTGGAAATCGTGCATTGATTCAACCTATGGGGACAGTAACGCGTAACAAGCTTGAAACGAGGGAAGTCGATGCGACGCCATACGCGGCATCGCTGATCGAGGGTCATCGCGACTTCGGCTACAACCTCGAGACAGCTCTCGCAGACATCATCGACAACGCCATCACCGCTGGCGCGCGGACGGTAGAGCTGATCGCCGACACCGTCGCGGACGAGCCGTGGATCGCGCTGGCGGATGACGGTTCGGGCATGACGGAGACCGAACTTGTCGAAGCCATGCGTCTCGGTTCGAAAAATCCGACCGACGAGCGCGAGGCCGAAGACCTCGGTCGGTTCGGTCTCGGCCTTAAGAGTGCCAGCTTCTCGCAGTGTCGAGGTCTGACGGTTCTGACGCGGCAAGACGATCGAACATCTTGTGCTCGCTGGGACCTGGATCGCGTCGCTAAACGGAATGACTGGAGCCTCGAACTCATTGATAACCCCGAACTCGTGACGGGCCATGACCTCCTTCCAGAGACCGGAACGGTCGTTATTTGGGAGAAACTCGATCGATTGAGCGGCGGTTATGCACATGATCGTGCGAAGCGTGCCGAACACATGAACTCGGAGTTGTCCCACGCAGAACATCATCTGCGATTGGTGTTTCATCGCTTTCTGGAAGGCGCCAAGCCACGGCTGAAACTGTCACTCAACGGTCGCCCGCTGAAGCCCATCGATCCCATGGCAACGTCGCACGCCGCTACGCAAAAAGACCCGGAAGAGATACTTCGCCTGCGTCAGGGTGACGTTCTGATCAGGTGCCATACGCTGCCCCATCACAAGCGGATGAGCCGGGAAGAGTGGGAAGAAACTGGCGGGCCGGAGGGCCATCTGAAGTCCCAGGGCCTCTACGTCTATCGCGAGAAACGCCTCATCATCGCGGGCGGGTGGCTGGGTCTGGCGCGCCAAACCGAACTGACGAAACTCTGCCGCATAGCAGTCGATATCCCGAACACGATGGACGCGGAGTGGAAGATCGACGTCAAGAAAGCCTCGGCCCAGCTTCCGCCGGTGGTGCGTGAGCGCTTGAAGAAAGTTGTCGAGCGGTTTGTCGGCACGTCCAAGCGCACATATCGAAGCCGGGGCCAGAAACTGGTCGATGAAACCCGGTTCCCGATCTGGAATAGGGTGCAGAAGGATGGTCAGATCGTCTTTCGTCCCAACCTCGAGCACCCGGTTTTCCGAACCTATGCCGAGCAGCTACCGGAAGACCTGCGAGAGGGTTTCGAGCGCTGCCTGCGCATTGTCGGTTCAGGTCTGCCGATCGAGACGCTGCACGCTGAACTTGTGGGGAATGCAGAAGCGGTCACGGCTGACGAGACATCAGCAAACGACCTCGAAGAGCTGGTCTACTCTCTCGCGGTGACCCTGATGGAAAACGGTGTGCCGTCCGACGCTTTGTCGGACACGCTGCAGAGCAACCCGTTCTTGCGTGTGCGGTGGGAAGCCGCCGCGCCGATTCTGGAAGATTTTTTGAGGACACGGATTTCATGAATGAAACAATTGAGACAGTGAAGAACATGGTCGAAAGCGGCCTGTTCAATCAAGCGCGGAAGACGGAAGACGAGCTTCGCAATATGATCCGAGGCGTCGCTGCCTTGGTTCCGCCGGGCCTCAGTGAAGAGGAGATCGAGCTAATTGCGCGCGAGATCGAGCACAAGCAGGGGATCAAGGCTGGGTTTGGTGCGGTGGTCGACAGCGAGGATTTCGAACCTTGGCTGGATGACGCAAAGCCGTCGATCGAACCTTTCTACTGGAACCGCTACCAGAAGTTGCTCCTGCAAAATGGCCTTCCGAAGGATGTCGTGATTTCAACGGACGCGGTCACGGACAAGATCCTCGGTCGGCTGGGCAACCCCGAGAAGCAGGTACCGTGGGATCGGCGCGGCATGGTGGTTGGCCACGTTCAAAGCGGAAAGACCGCCAACTATACCGGCCTGATCTGCAAGGCTGCAGACGCAGGGTACAGGCTGATCATCGTCATTGCGGGTATTCACAACAACCTTCGAAACCAGACTCAGGCCCGGATCGACGAGGGGTTCATCGGACGCGATACCGGAAGGTCCCAAGAAACGAAGAAGAGCGGGGCAAAACACATCGTCGGCGTTGGCCATTTCGACCCGAACAAGACACCAGTCAGCCTTACCAACACGCTGCGGGATTTCAACAAGGCCACGGCTTCCACCAACACGAGCGAGATCGACTCCTACAAGGTACCTGTCGTCCTGGTGATCAAGAAGAACCACCGCACGCTTGCCAACCTACTCGACTGGTTGAAGGACAACAGCGCGCGTGGCGATCAGGAGATGATCGACCAGCCGATGCTGCTGATTGATGACGAAGCTGACAACGCATCGATCAATACGAAGTATGGCAAGAAGCTCGTCACGACGATCAATGGGCAGATTCGCGACCTGCTGAACATGTTCCACCGGAGTTGTTACGTCGGGTACACGGCGACGCCATTCGCCAACATCTTCATCGACCCAGATCAGGATGACGAGATGTACAATGAAGACCTCTTTCCGAGGGATTTCATCATAGGCCTTGACGCGCCCACCAACTACTTCGGCCCGACCAAGATCTTCGTGGATGGACTGCCGGAGGAAGGCGATCCAACTTGGCTTCGTTACATCACCGACAACGAGGACATTCTGCCCATCAAGCACAAGATCGATCATGAGCTCGATGCGCTGCCGTCGTCGCTTACGCGGGCATTGCGCACCTTTCTGCTCGCGAGGACCATCAGGAACTTGCGCGGGCAGAAGGCGGCCCATTGCTCGATGCTTGTAAACGCGAGCCGTTTTACCGCTGTTCAGGGCCGCCTGCGAAATCGCCTTCACGAAACGCTCGAGCGGATCCAGAATTCAGTTCGCATAAATGCGAGTCGGGGCGCGGCCGCATTGAATGATCCGGAGATTGTCGCACTCCATGGCGTCTGGCAGGACGAATACTCCGACTCTGAATTCGATTGGCCCTCCATCCAGTCCGAACTCCTTGATGCAATCGCCTCTGCCAAGATCGTGGAGGTAAACAGCCGCGCCAATGACCTGGACTATTCGAACTCAGGAGAAAGGGGCCAGACTGTCGTCGCTGTTGGTGGGTTCTCGTTGTCGCGTGGGCTGACGCTGGAGGGCCTGACGGTCACTTGGTTCCTTCGCAACACAATGATGTACGATACGCTCATGCAGATGGGGCGATGGTTCGGCTACCGGGGCGGCTACGAGGACCTTTGCCGCATTTGGATGCCTAAGGAAGCAATCGACTGGTACGCGTTCATCGCAAACGCTGCTGAGGAACTTCATGACGAGTTGAAAACAATGGAAAAGGCCAAGGCAACGCCACGCATGTTTGGCTTGGCCGTACGGAGCCATCCGGCTTCGCTGCTCGTGACTGCGCGCAATAAAATGGGTTCCGGCCAGAAAGTTACCATGCGTATCGGGCTGTCTAACAGGTTTGTTGAAACTGCAAAAGTCAGTGTCCTCGAGAAGGACATCATTGCAAATATTGAAGTAGCGAAGAGACTTGTTGAGCATGTTGTTTCTGGGGCGTTTCCAGACAAAACTACTCCTTGGGGGAAGTTGATTAGGGACGTGCCAGTCAGCGCAATAGATGAGTTCTTGGCGGGCTGGCGCAATGAGGAGAGAAGCGTAACAACGGACCCAAGAATCGTTCGAAGCTACATCCGTCCGAGACGAGCAGACCAACTGAGACTATGGGACGTCCTTATCCCAAGTCTCGATGGCGATGATACGACGGATATTCTCGGGACTCCGATTGTCCCGGCAAACCGTTCGATTGACCTAAATGACCTTGCTCACGATTTCATGTCGTTTAGCGGCAAGGCCATGAGAGTTGCATCGCGCGGCATTGAAAAGGCTGGCGTTGATCCAGCACGTGCAGCAGAAGTGGAACAGAACTATCGCCAAAAGAAAGGCTTGGCAGTCGGCGAAAGGGCAAACTTTCCGGACAAGGAATACCGAAAAGTTAGAGAGCGTGGCCTATTGATATTACACTTCGTTAAAGCAAAGCGTCCGTCAGAAGAAACACTGGATGAGAAATCTCGCAAATTGGCGGCTAAGATTCCTTCTCAGCCTGTAGTTGCCTGGGGAATGAGCCTGCCGGAATCTCTCTACGATGATGAGGGCGAAGAGTTCGTTGTCAACTCTGTAAAATTCAAAGAACTCTTCGGTGAAGAAGATGAAGACGATGATCAGGAGGCAGCTCTTGAAGCCTCGTGATCCTTGGGAAAGACTCGACCCGGACGAAGCAAAGCGGGTCGATGTAGAGGGCCGTTTCGATTTCTTCTGGGTTGTGCTGGACGCCGGCATGCCCGGCCTGATGTTGAGGCTGCCTAGCTTGCCGCAACCACTACCACGTCTGCCGAAATTGAAGAACCTTGTAGCCTCCTTCCGCCCTCTTTCAGGTGGGTCGGCATTCGTTCTAGGTCTCAAGGAAAGAAGTCAGGTCGAGATATTCGAAACCCTTTGCCGGGATGTGGTCGAGGCCGGGGAAGCAGGTGCGGATCGAGACGAGGCACTATCGAGAGCGCTTCAACGCACGCGGCGCTGGTATCACCTTCTGCGTGGCGGAAAGACCAATGGTTTATCCGTTGAAGAGCAGCGGGGGCTGGTCGGCGAGTTGGCCTTCCTTCGGGACCTTGTTTCGGCCTTCGGACCTGACACTTCAATCGAGGCGTGGACCGGTCCGACCGGTTCCGCCAAGGATTTTGAAGTCATCGGCAGCTGTGTCGAAGTGAAGGCAAGACGGGTGGCGGCAAAGCCGTTCGTGGCCATTTCTTCGGAAGACCAACTTGCTGATGTCGAAGGGAGCCGCCTGTGCCTGCGTGTGGTCAACGTGGCGTCGGCCGTCCTGCCGGAAGGTCAGAGCCTGCATGATCACGTGCGAATGACGGCCGAGATGTTCGAAGAAGACGGCTCGGCCTTCGAAGCGTGGGAGGAGACTCTCTATTCGACAGGATATGATCCCGAGAACAGTTACGACGACAGGCGATGGCTTCTCGGCGCTGCGACCGATTATGAGGTTAAAGAGGGTTTCCCGCGGATTTTCGCGCCACTTGCACCAGGCGTAGAGAACGTCAGGTATTCGATCGCTCTCGATGCCTGCGAGCCGTTCAAACTGGAAGGTGATCTGATCGACGTGATCCGCAAGGGGCTTGAGAATGAGTGATTTCGAAGAATTTCATCATGAACTCATCGCCGATATCCAGGGCGATGCTGACGTCCTCGGACTTGTGACGGTTGAGGCGTTTTTCGAGAAGGTGGGCGATCTGCTTACCGAAGCAGGGGAGTTGGACGGAGCCAACAGGGCTTACTTCGAGGGCGGCGGAGCCAGCAACCCCATGCGGATCGACGGTTACGGCGGCGACCCAAGAGATGGCGATGGCGTCCTGAGCCTCGTGTTGTGCGACTTCGAGCTTTCGGACGAGGTACGTGTTCAGAACAAGGATCAGATTCAGCGCCTGCTCCAGCGACTGTACAGATTCGTTGTTTCAAGCCTGAAGACCGATTTCCGCGAGCAGCTGGAGGAGACGAGTGCCGGGTTCGGCGTGGCCGATCTCATCGCTACGACTTGGAAGGATGTCGAGAAGGTCAAACTCATCATTGTGACCAACGCCGACTTTCGCGCCCGTGCCGATGCGGCAAACGTGAAGGATCTTGATGGCAGACCTGTCACCCTCAGTGTTTGGGACCTGAAGCGCCTGAAGCAATACATGGAGCAGGGGCAGGCGCGGGCGAACCTGATCATCGATTTCGACAAGGATTTCGGCGGGGGCGTTCCCCTTCTTGCAGCTTCCGGAAGCGATAGTGCGCTCGAAAGCTACCTGGCAGTGATTCCCGGAAAACAGCTGGCGGCCATCTACGACAAATGGGGACCGCGCCTGCTCGAGGCCAACGTGAGAAGCTTTCTGCAGGCACGCGGCAAGGTGAACCAGGGCATTCGCAACACGATCCGTGATGAGCCGCACATGTTCTTCTCCTATAACAACGGTCTCAGTGCGACGGCCGACGCGATCGAGGTGGAACAGACCGATTTCGGCCGCGAGTTGGTGCGGGCCGACAATCTGCAGATCGTGAATGGCGGCCAAACGACTGCGTCACTGCACGCTGCGCGCAAGGCTTTCGCCGAACAGTTGGAACGTGTCCACGTACAGATGAAGCTGACCATAGTGCCGCGGGAACAATCCGAACTCGTTGTCCCGCGCATCTCGGAATATGCGAACAGCCAGAACAAGGTGAATGCGGCGGACTTTTTCGCCAACCATCCTTTCCACATCCGGACGGAGGAGCTGTCGCGCAAGGTCTTGGCGCGGGGAGAGGACGGGTATCGGGACACAAAATGGTTCTACGAGCGCGCGAGGGGGCAATATGCCGACGAACGCGGTCGAAAAACCATTGCGGAGCGCAAGAGGTTCGATGCCGAGTTTCCGCGTTCCCAGTTCCTCACGAAGACCGACCTCGCCAAGTTCGAGAACACCTGGACCTGCCTGCCGCATATCGTGAGCCTCGGCGCGCAGAAGAACTTCGCGGAGTTCGCCAAGCACATCGGCAAGCGGTGGGGCACTGAAGGTGCGGCATTCGATGAGCTCTGGTTCAGGCGCATGATCGCAAAGGCCATCATTTTTCGGGCCACCGAAAAACTTGTCTCGGGCGCGGAATGGTACGAAGGCGGCTACCGCGCCAACATCGTGACCTACGCGATTGCCAAGCTCGTGCATGATGCAGAAGAACGGGAGATGGTCGTCGACCTCGACGCCGTCTGGAGATACCAGGATGTGTCGCCCGATCTGAAAGCGGCGCTGTTGGTGGCAGCGGCCGAAGCGCAGGACGTCATCACGCACCCGCCTGAGGGCGTGCGCAACTTCAGCGAATGGGCCAAGAAGCAGGCTTGCTGGAAGGGATTGGAAGATCGTGAGTTGATCTATCCGGAGGAATTCGACCGCGTTCTGATCTCGCCGGACTTGTCCAATGAGCGCGCGAGAGAGGCCCGCGCGGACAAGGCTGTCGAGACCAGCGTAGAGGCTGAACTCGAAGTGCACAGGCTTGGTGCTGCATTCTGGGCCGAAGCACGAAACTGGGCGCGGGAACGTGGGCTGCTGTCCCCGCGAGAAAATGGTGTGCTGGAAACCTGTGCCGCAATTCCGAGTAAGATGCCCTCGGACAAGCAATGTGCGATTGCCATGGGTGCGCTCAAGAAGCTCCAGGATGAAGGTTTCTCACACACGAGCCTAGAATTGACGAGCTGACGTTCAAAGGCTCTCGAATACTGGTAGCAGGGTGTCAGCAATCTGCCGCGCAAGAAACGGCGGCACGGCGTTCCCGACCTGCACGAACTGCTCGGTGCGATTGCCCATGAAATGGTAGTCGTCGGGGAACGTCTGCAGCCTTGCGGCCTCGCGAACCGTCAGGCTGCGGCACTGCGTCGGGTCGGGATGAATGAAGTAGTGCCCGTCCTTCGAGATGTGGCTCGTTACCGTTGAAGCCGGAGCTGTGCCGATCTGAACGCGGAACCTGTCGTTGAACTTGCCGGTTTTCCAGTTCTTGTGTTTTGGAGCAAGAATGTCCGGGAACTGGTGTGCACGTGGGCTGACCCCCTCGACCTTCGCGAAACTGGCGGCATAGAGATATCGCGCCAGATCGGACGGCATGTGTCCACGGGTTTCGTGCCCCGAGACACCGATGAGGTTCGGGTCGTCCAGAAACGCGGCAAGTTCCGTCTGCAGCTTCCTTGACAAGGGTTTTCTTGCATTGCTCGCGCGACCCAACTGCGAAGTCGTCAGAAGTCGTTCCTCGACCCGTTCCAACTCGTCCAGAAAGCCGCTGAAGTTATTGCCCGGATAATCCCGGATGATCTTTCCGACGGTCTCCGTCGCGTCGACTACCGCGTCGTACCACGCGTGTTCGTCATCGCGTCGGCTCAGGCCGCTTCGTAGTCGCGGCAGGCCTGTAAGCATGTCTCTGACCGGAACCCAGGCGTTTCGCCGTTGAAGTTTCAGGGTGAATTTGCCGACGATATCCGACCTGATACCGACAATGATGACTCGGTGCCGTGCCTGTGGAACTCCGTGGTCCTCGGCGCGGATAACGAAATCTCTGGGTTCAGGGTTTGCGTCCGACTGGAGGTCGGCCGAAAGGGAAACGAGCCTGTAGCCGGGGCCGGCGCGCTCGAGGTCGGATACGACCTGCTCGAAGATCGCCAACCCTTCGACCGAAGAGGAAAGCATGCCCTTGACGTTTTCCATGACGAACACCGCAGGGCTCAACTCGTTCAGGACGCGGCAATACTCGCGGTAGAGGAAGTGCCGGTCGTCATCCTTCGGTCTGTAATCCCTGATACCCGCGTTTCTCGACCGACCGGCAAGAGAGTAGGCCTGGCAGGGAGGGCCGCCGATCAGGAGAGTGCGATCACCGGCCAATCGCTTTGTCGCAGAAATCCTCTCAGAAAGCATGGCTGCAGTTTCTGGTTTCCCGAGCTCTGCGCATAGAGCCTCATTCTCGGCTGCTTTCCATTGCCGAGGGTACAGCTCTTTCCAATCCGGGCATTCGCGCTTCCCGGCAATCCATGAATAGTATTCCGGAGGGTATTCTTCGAATTGTCGCAAGAATGCACGAAGTCTCAGTGTCTTGTGCGCAGCGGGATCCTTTTCGATCGAAACGGCGATTTCATAGACGCGCGACCCATCGTTCCTCCTGCAGGAGGAGAATCCTTCTCCGAGGCCCCCCGGGCCTGAAAACAGATCAACGATTTGAACGGGTTTCGACACTTCACTGCTCCTGCCTCTCCTCTTTCCAGGTTTTCGCAGACATGGCAAGGAGATGAGATGGTGGACATCGTCGATGCCGAGACCCGATCGCGGATGATGCGCAGCATCCGTGGAAAGGACACGAAGCCGGAGCTCTTGCTGCGGCGTGCTCTGCATGCGCGCGGATTCCGATATCGGCTGCACCAGAAGGGGCTTCCGGGTCGTCCTGACCTCGTGTTTCCCAAGTATAGAGCTGCCGTCTTCGTTCACGGCTGCTTCTGGCACCGTCACCCGGGATGCCCGAAGGCAACTACCCCCGCGACGCGCGAGGACTTCTGGCAGAGCAAGTTTGCCGAGAACATCGCGCGAGATCGGCGGAACATCGATCAGCTTCAGTCGGCAGGTTGGCGGATCCTTGTCGTGTGGGAGTGCGAGCTTGCCCGTGATGCGTTGGCTCCGACCGTGCAGCGCGTTTCGGATTGGTTGATGGAGCACCCGACTGCATAACGGTTGGCCCGGCTAAAACTGATCGTATCTGACAGATTCTGGAAAATCACGCTGCCTTGATCGTAGATGTGCGCGCCAACACCCGCTTCGAAAAGTGGGACACAAATCCGAAAAAATCCAATAAACATGGCGAAAGAAAAAAGTCCCAACGCCTCGTAACTTATTGTAATAAAAACAACATGTTATGCCGCTCCCGGGCACCATTTCCTACTCACCGCATCTTCTTACTACCGGTTGTGTCACGGTTTCGCGATCCGTGTCTGTGCCGGTGCGCGCCGTGCTATCCTTGCCCTTCGCACATATGTTTCAGGGGGAGGGGATCATGCCCGATTTTGTCTTTGCCTATCATGGCGGCGGCGCGCCGGAGACGCCGGAGGAAGGCGAGAAGGTGATGAAGCAGTGGACCGACTGGCTCGGCGGGCTCGGGGATGCGGTCGTCGATGCGGGCAAGCCGGTTGGCATGTCGAAAACCGTCTCGGCCAAGGCGGTCGAGGATCACGGCGGGTCCAATCCGCTGATGGGCTTCTCGGTCGTGAAGGCCGACACGATGGATGATGCGATCCGGATGGCGCAAGACTGTCCGCACCTCCAGATGGCCGGCGCCACGGTGGAGGTGGCCGAAGCGCTCGACATGTAAGGCCTGGTCGCAACCGTCGCCATCTTTGCGCCCGCGCAACGACGCTTGCGGCGCTGTCGGTCAGGGTCATTGGCGGAGGATGCCATGACCCGACACGCGCTGCCCGACCCGGACCTGTCCCTTGATGACCTCATCCGCGACCGGCCCGAAGTGGTGCCTGTGCTCCTGCGATTCGAGCTGCTCTGCGTCGGCTGCCTCGTGGCCCCCTTCCACACGCTCGCCGATGCCTGCGCCGAACATGATGTGGAAGAGGAGGTGCTGATGGCGGCGCTTGCCGACGTGCTCAGCCGTCCGCCGCCCGTGCTTCGCTGATGAGCACGAGCGCATGCGGGTTGGTGACGGTAATCCGCAACCGTCCGCTTTCCACAATCCCGTCCTTTTCCCAGCGGCTGAGCAGACGGGAGACCGTGTGCAAAGTGGTGCCCGTCATGTCCGCAAGGTCCTGACGGGAGATCGGGAAGTCGATCTCGATGCCACCTCGAACCTTGCGTCCCGATTGGTTGACGAGCCGCAAGACGGCCTGTGCGACTCGCTGCTCGACCTGCTGGGTCGCCAGTTCGACGACGCGGTCATTGGTTTCCATCAGGCGGGTGCCGATGGTGCCGCCAGCAGCTTGCGCGAAACCCGGGTAACGGCTGGTGAACTCGGCCCATTTCGCGCGGGGCCAGGCCAGAGCAAGGCAGGGGTCGGCGGCCTCGGCACTGGCGGGGAACCGGTCCATCCCGAGCGCGGGTGCAATGCCGAAAAGCTGACCCGCCGCGATGTAGCGCGCCACAACCTGATCCCCATCGGGCGTCACCCGCACCACGCGGATATGCCCGTCGAGCAAAAGGAAGAACCGCGACGCGGCCTCCGCTTGGGCAAAAATCGTGTCGCCCGGCTCGTAATGCAGCGGTGTCGCGCTTGCGAGAATGCTGTCCAAGGCCGCCCGGTCGAGGCCGGCAAAGGGCGCAAGCTGTCGGATGAGGCTGGGGTCGAGGCGGGGCGGCGCAGGCATGGGCGGGTCCGGAAACTGGTGGCTGCCGCCACCCTGCGGCCCGGCGGCCACCCTGTCAAATCCGATGCGGTTCAGCTTGCGCTGTCGCGGTCGGCCATGTCGCGTTCCACCTTGATCGTGTAGGCGGTCGCCAGAAGCCCGCCGGCGGCCGCCAGCAGCATCATGAAGAGGAGCGGATAGGCACCGCGTTCGGGCGTCAGGAGCGCGCCGGTGACGGCCGAGAGCGCGGCCCCGCCGCCGATCATCACCGCGCCGCCAAGGCCGGAGGCCGAGCCGGCCAGATGCGGTCGCACCGACACGATGCCCGCATTGGCGTTGGGCAGCGACATGCCGTTGCCGAGCCCGACGAAGAAGATCGTGCCGAAAAGCGTGATCGGAGAGCCGAGGCCCGCAAGGAAAAGTCCCAGTGCCAGCAGCATCCCGCATAACGTGCAGACCGCGCCCATGATCATCATCGGGCCGATGCCCCAGACCTGCGCCCGCCGGCCGGAGATGAAATTCCCGATCATGTAGCCAAGCGCGATGAAGCCGAAATAGAGCCCGAGCGAGGAGGGCGACATGCCGAGGATCTCGCTCGCCACATAGGGTCCGCCACCGAGGAAGGCGAAAAACGCCCCCGAGGCGAGCGCGGCGGAGAGTGTGTAGCCCCAGAAACGCCGCGACCGCAGAAGGTCGGGATAGGCGCGGAACTGTTCGGTGAAACTGCTCGAATGGCTCTGGTTCGTCTCGCCCAGATCGGCCCAGACGACGCCGAGCACCAGGAGCCCTGTCAGAATCAGGAACCAGAAAGAGCCCTGCCAGCCGACCCATTCATCGAGCAGCCCGCCGATCACAGGTCCGACCATCGGCATGAGTGTCATGCCCATGGTCACATAGCCGATCATGGACGCGGCCTGCGCCGGCTCGACCATGTCGCGGATGATCGCGCGTGACAGGACCATGCCGGTCGCGATGGCGCCTTGGATCAGGCGGAAGGCAAGGAACATCTCGAAACTGGTCGAGAGCACGCAGCCGAGCGTGGCGAGCACGAATATGACCAGCGACCAGATCAGCACCGGGCGGCGGCCGAACCGGTCCGACAGCGGGCCGACAACAAGCTGGATGAGCGCGGTGACGGCCAGATAGGCGGACACGGTCAGCTGCACATAGGCATAGTCGGTCGCAAAATGGCTCGACAGCGACGGCAGCGACGGCAGGAACAGGTTCATGCTGAGCGCCGACAGACCCGTCAGCACCACCAGCGTCACAAGGCGCGGCGGCGTCTTCCGGTTGGCCGGAGCGGCCATGTCGAGGACAGAATTCAAAGGCATAGGACCGGTTTCTCGGGCGCGCGGGGCGCTGCGGCCGGCGCTGGAATAGCTGTTTGAAATCACGCGGATCGCTCGCGCAATGGCGGCGTGATCCAGATCAAAGTAAACTGTCAGATGAATTGCACAATAGCGGGTGTCAGTAAAAGGACGATTCTGATGTATGGGAAAATTCTTGTTCCGGTCGATCTCGGCCATATGGACAGCGCGGCGCGGATTCTGACCAAGGCCCGCGCGCTTGCCGATGCGGGCGCGCACATGACGGTGCTGAACGTGCAGGAGGAGATCCCCTCCTACGTCATGAGCTACATCCCCGAAGGCACGACCGAGAAAAACTTGCAGGCGGCCGAGACCAGCCTTCAGGAACTGATGGCCAAGGCCGGCGTGTCGGCGGACCTACTGATCCGCAGCGGCAAGGCGTCGACGCGGATTCTCGACGTGGCGGAGGAGATCGGTGCTGATTTGATCATATTGGGATCGCACCGGCCGGGCCTGCAGGATTACCTGATCGGATCGAACGCGGCGCGCGTCGTGCGCCATGCAACCTGCGCGGTCCTTGTCGACCGGTAACCGTCCCGAAGGGCGTCCGACTGGGCGGAAAGGCGCAGAAAACGCGCTGACTGCGACAATTTGATGACGAAACCGGGTTGATCGAGTCAGGTTTCGCCATATATCTGCTCCGTGCGGTGCACGATCAAACGGGGCACAGCATGACATGCAGCAGGTGCAGAGCCGCTATGCGGGAACTGCACTGGTCTGGTGTCATGTTTTGGTCATATTGCGCGGCACACATGTGAAACCATGAGACCGAGGTGCTTCGTAATGTTCGATTACGTTGATTCAACGGCTTACGCCAACGACCAGGGCGCGCGTGCTCAGAAACTGTTTGCCGCAGTTGTTCTGGCCGCCTTGGATGATGCGATTGCCGACGACAAGAAATATGGCAACGGCCCTGAAGTGATTGCCCGCTGGGCACGCTCCCGCGATGGCCGCGAAGTCCTGATGTGCGCCGGGATCGACCCGAACGAGCGCTGCGTGAAAGGCATGATGGAGTTTGTCCGCAAGGGCATCCGTACCTCCGTCGCCCTGTCGCGTGAGGAAAGCGAGCGTCGGGCCGAAGCCGCCTGATATCCATCCCCCCAACGGGATGCAGAGGAAAAAACGGGTCCAACGGGCCCGTTTTTCCGTTTCCGGCTCCAAAGTTTACGTAACGTCACGCCAAATAGACGTCACGTCTTTCCATCCGGACCGGTCGACAAATAGGGCAGCAGACCTGACTGCAGGCTTTCCAGCGTCACCGGTTTTTCCAGAATATCGTTCATTCCCGCCGCAAGGCATTCGCTCCGCTCTTCCGGCGTGACACCGGCGGTCAGCGCAAGGATTGGCGTGACCGATCGCGTGCCGGGCAGAGCACGGATGTTGCGAGCCAGTTCGTGGCCGCTCATCCCGGGCATCCGCACATCGCTCAGGATGACGTCGAACCTGTCGTCTTTCAGGGCCGCCAGCGCCTCTGCGCCATTGGCCACGAGCGTTGCGTCCAGATTGAGCGCGGAGAGCAGCCCCTCCGCCACCACGCGGTTGACGGCGTTATCTTCCACCACCAGCACGCGCTGCTGGCGGAACGGGTCCGGCGGGGCATCGGGTTCGGCCTCGGCGGCGGCAACCGGGTCTGTCAGATGGGTGACCGCCGCCTTGAAATCGGGGGGGCGGATTGGCTTGATGACCACCGCGTCGACCAGATCGGGCCCGACCTCCGCCTTTACATGGCTCGACATGGTGGGCGTCAGCCAGAGCGTCCGGATGCCGGAGGCGCTTTTCACCTGCCGCAAACGGTCAAGGTCGATGCCGCCTGACCGCAGGAGCCGGTGGTCGAGCATCATCACATCAGTTCCCGTGAGGTCCGCCGCAGCCGGCAGATCGGTCGAGACCTCGATCCGGCTGAAATAGGGGCCCGCGAGCAGGCGCCATGCCTCAGCCGCGACAGGCTCGCTTTCCACAATCCAGAGGTTGCGCGGCGGACGGGGCTGGAGCGCCGTCGGTGCCTTTACGCTGTGCTTCATCGGCAGGGCGATCCAGAACCGGCTGCCGGCGCCGAGCTTGCTGTCCACCCCGATATTGCCGCCGAGTTCCGCCACGATACGCTTGCAGATGGCAAGGCCCAACCCGGTGCCGCCATGTTCACGCTCCACCCCGGCATTGGCTTGCACATATTGCTTGAAGAGCTGCGGCAGCACCTCTTTCGGGATGCCGGCGCCTGTATCCTGCACTTCGAACCCGACCACGTTGCCGCCATCCTGCGAGCGGGTGCGCAGGCTGACGCAGCCCCGATCGGTGAATTTCACGGCATTGGACAGAAGGTTGGTCAGCACCTGCCGCAGCTTGGCCGGATCGCCGGTCAGGAATGTGCCGATCCGCGGATCGGGCAGGTAGGCCAGTGCCAGCCCCTTGTCGAAGGCCGCGCTGCTGACAAGGTCGAGCACCTCGTAGATCAGGTCCGGCAGGTTGAAGGTCACGCGCTCGACCTCTGCCTCCCCGGATTCGAGTTTCGACAGGGTGAGGATATCGCTCACCAGAGAGACCAGATGCTGGCCGCTTGACCTGATCTTCTGCGCGATGACCGCCTGTTCCCCTGTCAGGCCCGAATGAAGCAACAGGTCGGCCAGCCCGATGACGCCGTTCATCGGCGTGCGGATCTCGTGGCTCATTGTGGCAAAGAACTGGGACTTCGCGCTCATCGCCTCGTTGAGGGCGCGGGTGCGGCGGCTGACCGTATCTTCCAGCGAGGTCAGAACCCGTTCCAGTTCGCGATTGGCGGTGTAGAGCTCGCGGCTTTTCTGTTCGAGGAGCAGTTCGGCCTCCTTGCGCGCTGCCCGCTCGCGCCGCATGCGGCGCTGGGGGATCAGCGCGTCGACCGCCGCGTCGGGTGTTGGTTCGCCGCCCACGGCGCCCGTCATCCCTTGGTCAGGATGAAGGTTGTGGCAAAGGCCGGGTCCTCCCCGTCGGGCACTTCCTCCATCGTGATATCCTCTCCGAAATGGGCGATGCATCCGGCGATGAGCCCGCCGGCGAGCGGCGCGAAGGGCCGGACGGACCGGTAGGACAGATGGAGCCGCCCCTGACCATCCTCCGTCCAGGAGAAATGCGGCAATTCGGCATTGGGATAGAGTTTCTTCACCTCGAAATGGATGTGGTCCTCGATCCGCTTGAGCATGTCGAAGGCCGAATGCACCCCCTCGAAGAAACTGCCATAGCGCGTCTGGAACTGCTTGAAGAGATGTGTGCCGAAAGCCTGCTCCAGCGCCTCCACCGACATGCCGGTGCGCGCGCTGAGCGCCCCCACAAGGGCCAGCATGGTCTCATGGTCATATGCCCCGACCGCGGTGAAGGCGCCATCATTGTCGAGCGCGCAATCGTCGATGATCTGGTCGAGCATTTCGGGTGAAAACGCATCCTCGACCATTTCCGAGAACTCGGTGAAAACGATACCCAGCATCTTGATCCTCCTGCCGCACTCTCACAGGGGACCGGTTAAGAAATGATGGTGCTTCAGTAGCGGATGAGTTGGCCGTTCATCACATCTGCGATCGACAGGCCGCCGTAGAAGAGCGCGTGGATTTCGCACCCCATCGGGCCGTCGCGGCTGACCCGCAGGCCGAACGCCTCGTCGCCCTCGACCCGGCCGGTGATGGAATAGCGGCCCTTGGGGCGGATTTCCTTGAGCGACGCTGCGTTGAACCGGATCGCGCGGCCCTCATACCACCAGAGGTTCTCCGCGATCTGTTCTTCCAGCACTGCCGCTGCATGATCCATCAACTCGCCCTTGTTGGACGCGCGATTGAAGTTCGCACCGCCATATTTCATCGCCGCGACAGAGGCGAGGTTGAAATATTGCGGGATCATCTCGCGCAGGCGCGCAGGCGCGCCC
Source organism: Oceanomicrobium pacificus (assembly GCF_009833495.1). Lineage (GTDB taxonomy): Bacteria > Pseudomonadota > Alphaproteobacteria > Rhodobacterales > Rhodobacteraceae > Oceanomicrobium > Oceanomicrobium pacificus. Next base: position 199,698 of record NZ_WUWG01000006.1, read on the forward strand.
TTGCTGTCGAGCGCAATGCGGAACGCGTCCGTCAAGCACGGTTCCAGTTCGGCGAACAGCGCGCGCTGCTCCGCGTCGTCGAGCGCGGCGGCGGGCTGGGCTATGGGCAGAAGGAGCGCGCCCAGAGCGAGGGCGCGCCGCAAGGCAAGTCCGATCATTCGAGCGCTTTGAGCGTTTCCGTATCGACATCGGCCAGGGCGTCATTGATCGCGGAGTCAAACTCCTTCTGGCGTTCCTTTTCCACGTCATAGACGGGTTCGGGCGCCACACAGCCCGCCAGGCCGGCAATCAGGACGGGGAGGATGACAAGTCTGGTCAGGCGCATTCTACTCTCCTCGGTATCATTTTCTGGGTCGGTTGCCGGCCACCGTGCCGCAGGTGCCGCGCAGGTGCAACGGCGAACCGTTGACATGGCCGTGTCCCGCTCATCGGGTCGAGCGCGGGTCCGCGACATGGCGCGTCCAGGGATGCTCTTCGACAAAGCCCAGTTCCTGCCGGATGCGGGCGTTGGAATAGATGCCTTCCTCGGGTCCCAAAGGCCGGGTCTGCGGCACATCCCGGTAATAGCGCTCTATGATCTCGGGCGTGGACAGCGCGACGCTGTTGCCGTCGTTGGCCGCGTTGAAGATCCGGTAGCCGAGCCCGTCCGTAGCGAGGCACCGGTCCACGATCTGGCCGAGATCGCGCGCGTCGATATAGCAAAATGCGTTCCGCAGCCGCAGGTCGGGGTCACGGAAATAGGCGGGGAAGTTCTCCGCATATTCGTGCGGTTCGATCACATTGCCGATGCGCAGCCCGTAAACATCAGCGCCCGAGCGGCGCTGGAAAGCGCGTGCGGTCTGTTCATTGACCACCTTTGACAGGCCGTAACTGTCCATCGGGTTCACCGGAACATCCTCGTCGATCGGGATCGAGGGCGGGTCCATCGGCCCATCATTGAAACAGATGCCGTAGGTCGTCTCGGACGAGGCGAAGATGATCTTGCGGATGCCGAGTTTCACGGCTGCCTCGATCACATTGTAGGTGCCGACCGTGTTGATCCGGAACGTCTCGTTGTCGGGCCGGATCAAGATGCGCGGCACGGCGGCGAAATGCACCACCGCATCGAAGTGCGGCACCCCGGTGCCCGGCTCCAGCTCGTCGAAATTGGCGTAGGAAGTCAGCACGTTGAACATCTGGCCGCTGTCGGTGATATCGGCCGTCAGGTCATCGACGCCGTCCATCCCGAGCGGCTGCAGATCGACATTCACGACCCGGTGGCCGCGATCCCGCAGGTAGGGCACGACATGGCGTCCGGCCTTGCCGGTGCCGCCGGTGAAGAGAATGCGCATAGGGTGCCTCCGCTGGTCTCGGTCCGGCGCCAACTTGGGCTGTTTGGCGCGGGACCGCAAGACCGTCTGCGGGGCTTACTCGTCCATTTTCAGCGCGTTGATGAAAGCCGATTGCGGGATCTCGACGCGGCCGAACTGGCGCATCTTCTTCTTGCCCGCCTTCTGCTTCTCCAAGAGCTTCTTCTTGCGCGTCACGTCGCCGCCGTAACATTTGGCGGTCACGTCCTTGCGCAGCGCCGAGATGGTTTCACGCGCGATGATCCGGCCGCCGATGGCCGCCTGGATCGGGATCTTGAACATATGCTGCGGGATCAGTTCCTTCAGCTTGGCGCACATCACACGCCCGCGGGCTTCCGCGCGGGCGCGGTGCACCATCACCGACAATGCGTCCACCGGCTCGTCATTGACGAGGATCTGCATCTTCACCAGCTGGTCCTGCGCATAGCCGATCATCTGGTAGTCGAAGCTGGCATAGCCCTTCGTCACCGATTTCAGACGGTCGTAGAAATCGAACACGACCTCGTTGAGCGGCAGGTCGTAGACCACCATCGCGCGGCTGCCCGCATAGGTCAGATCCAGCTGGATGCCGCGCCGGTCCTGACAGAGTTTCAGCACATCGCCCAGATAGTCGTCGGGCACGAGGATGGTCGCCTTGATCCGCGGCTCTTCGATCCGGTCGACATGGACCGCCTCGGGCATGTCGGCGGGATTGTGCATCTCGATCATCGTGCCGTCGGTCTTGTAGACGTGATAGATCACGCTCGGCGCGGTGGTGATCAGGTCGATCCCGTATTCCCGCTCCAGTCGGTCGCGGATCACCTCCAGATGCAGAAGCCCAAGGAAGCCGCAGCGGAAGCCGAAGCCGAGCGCGGCGGAGGTTTCCATCTCGTAGGAGAAGCTCGCATCGTTGAGCGCCAGCTTCTCGATCGCGTCGCGCAGGTCCTCGAACTCGGCGCTGTCGACCGGGAAGAGGCCGCAGAAAACGACCGGCTGGGCCGGCTGAAAGCCGGGCAGGGGCGTCTCGGCCCCCTTTTTCTCATGCGTGATCGTGTCGCCGACCCGGGTGTCGCGCACCTGTTTGATGCTGGCGGTCAGGAAGCCCAGCTCGCCCGGCCCCAGACGGTCCACCGGCAACATGCCGGGCTTGAAGACGCCGACCCGGTCCACCGGGTAGACGGCGCCGGTCTGCATCATCCGGATCCGGTCGCTCTTTTTCAGCACCCCGTCCATGACGCGCACCAGCACGACGACGCCGAGATAGGCGTCATACCAGCTGTCGACGAGCATGGCTTTCAGTGGTGCGTCGGCATTGCCCTTCGGGGCGGGCAGGCGGGTCACGATGGCTTCCAGCACATCGCCGATGCCGAGCCCGGTCTTGGCCGAGATTTCCACGGCGTCGGACGCATCGATGCCGATAACATCCTCGATCTGTTCCTTCACCCGCTCCGGTTCGGCCGCAGGCAGGTCGATCTTGTTGAGGACGGGCACGATCTCGTGGTCGGCCTCGATCGCCTGATAGACATTGGCGAGCGTCTGGGCTTCCACGCCCTGGCTGGCATCGACAACCAGAAGCGAGCCTTCGACCGCCTTCATCGAGCGGGACACCTCGTAGGCGAAATCGACATGGCCGGGCGTGTCGATCAGGTTCAGCACATAGTCCTGCCCGTCGGCGGCGCGATAGTCGATGCGCACGGTCTGCGCCTTGATCGTGATGCCGCGTTCGCGCTCGATATCCATGCTGTCGAGCAGCTGTTCCTTCATCTCCCGGTCCTGCACGGTGCCGGTGGACTGGATCAGACGGTCGGCCAGCGTCGACTTGCCATGGTCGATATGCGCGACGATCGAAAAATTGCGGATCTGTGAAAGCTCGGTCATGGCATCGGCATATGCGGGGGAAAACCGGTCCCGTCAAGCGCGCGAGAGGCGAATTTGAACGGTTGGCGGATTCCTTTTGAAGCCGGTCCGTGCTAAGTTCCGCTTCCAACGGGTCCGGTCGTGGCCCGGACATGTGAAAGAGCAGTCAGTTACAGGTGTATCCCATGATCCGAACCACCAGGGGTCTGGCCTTCTGCCTTGTCATCGGCATGACCGCAACAGGCGGTTCCCAGCCCGTTTCCGCCGCGAATATCGCCCGCGCCTGCCTCGCGTCCGACCGGTCCCCCGGGGCCGAGGTCTGCGCCTGTGCGCAATCGGTCGCCAATCAGGTGCTGACACGGTCCGACCAGAACAAGGCCGTCAAGATCATCGCCGAGCCGGACAAGTTCATCGACTACAAATATTCCAAGAGCGCCAACGCCAAGGCCTTCCTCGAGCGCTACAAGGTCTGGGGCGAGATGGCGTCGAAGATCTGCGGCACCTGAGGCGCAGGCCTCAGGACACCAGAACGTAGATGAGCGTGCCGTCATAGAATGTCGGCGCGTAGACGGCGTCGCCGCAGATGTAGCGCAATTCGCCCGATCCGGTCGCGCCTTCCTGACAGCCTTCGGGCAGTTCGTCGATATAGACGAAGGAACCCGACGGCAGCGTGACGAAGAAATACCAGCCCCATGCCGGCGACCAGTAATAGCGGCCCCAGCGCGGATGGGGCGGCCGCTGGTAGGGCGGCTTGTGATAGGGTGGGCGGTAGCCGGGCGGCCTGCGCCCCGCGGGTGAGAAACCGGGCGGCCGAGGATCGCCGGGCCGGACGATCGGTCCGGGACCGGGATTGAAGCCGGGTTTCTGCGGCTCCGGCGGGCGGATGCCCGGTCGGTCGGGCGGCTCCGGGCGCGGCGGTCGCGTCTCGGGCGGGGGCGCCGGCAAGGGGGCAGGACGTGTCGTGGGGCGGGTTCCGGGGCGCACGGGCGGACGGGACGGGCGCGACGGGCGGCTGAAGCCCGGTTTGGCACCGGCACCGCCGCCCGGAGGCCGGTGGCCCTCGAAACCGCCACCTCCGGCGGCAAAGCCGCTGCGGGCATGAACCGGGGCCGTCACCGGGGGCAGGGGCGCGCCGAGACCGGCCACCAGTAGACAAAGGATCGGCAGGCGAAGCTTGGTCATTGCGCCCCTCCACCGTCAGCAGTTGATGGCGTCAGCATCGGCACGATCCGTAGGTCCGGATCGTCGGGCGGTGCAAAGAGCGCTGCGGGCACCTGTCGCACGAAATCCCAGCCGGAGAACTCGACGCGATATTGCGGCCAGCCCTGCTCGTGGGTGCGCGTGGTGACGAGCAGCACGGGCAGGGGCGGCGTGCTGCGGGACAGGAAAAGCTGCCAGTCGGCCTCATACTGGGTGAAGGCCAGATGCCAGACCGGCTGGCCCTTCCATTCGGTCGGGCCGAGCAGTGCCGCGCCGGTCAGACCTTCGGGCAGGCGGCTGGCCAGATCGGGCGTCAGAAATTCCTGTAAGGGTAAGTCCATGCCGAACCGCTCCCGCGCAGCGCTGGCGAGCGTTTCGAGCGTGCCGTCGAGCGGTGCGGTCGCCAGCAGGTTCCGGTCGCTGTCGATCAGCGAGAGGGTCGCCCCGTCAAAGCGCAATTCCTGCCGCAATCCCGCTTCGCCATGCATGATCCGGACCCGGTCGGGCCGCGCGATCTGGGTGGCGCCGTCGCGGAAGGCGGTGATCTTCTCGCGCCCGTCCGCGACTGTCTCATAGGCGACGTGCCAGCGGAAGCCGAGCCGCGGCGCGGCATCAAGCGCGGCGGCGGCTTCGTCCAGAAGCGCCATGGCATCCGGATCGAGCGCGGGCGCCTCCTGTGCGGAAAGCGGCACCGCGGCCACGAGGCCGAGCAGAAGCGCGGCCGTCGGTGCGGGCTGATGTGCAAACGGGATCATGGGTCGAGCCTAGCGGGGCCGGGCCGTCGCTGGCAACTCTGCTCAGCGGCCGGCCTTGAGGCGCGCGACCCACCCGTCGGCCGCCGCTTCGATCAGGTCGAGCACATGGTCGAACCGGTCGTCATAATAGGGGTCGGGCACGGATCGGCCGGCCGTCTCCGGCGCGCCATCGAGAAAAAGCGCGATCCGGTCATGCGCCTCGGGTGGCAAAAGGCGCCGCAAATCGGCGGCATTCTGGTCGTCCATGGCAAGGATCAGATCGAAGCGGCCGTCCCCTTGGACGACTTGCCGCGCACGCTGGCGGCTCAGATCATATCCCCGCGCCGCTGCGGCGGCCTGCGCGCGCCTGTCTGGCGGATGGCCAACATGCCAGCCGCCGGTGCCCGCACTGTCGACCTCCAGCGCCAGACCGGCCTCTTCGGCCCGTGTCCGCAGGACGGCTTCGGCTGTCGGGCTGCGGCAGATATTTCCAAGGCAGACGCAGAGCACGGAGACTGTCACGGGCAGGGTCCCTTCAACCGGTCGGTGGACGCCCGCACATCAACAAAAAACCTGCGGCACGTCCGGCGCACCGCAGGCTGCAGGTCTGGCTCTGTCAGGTCAAGTCAGTGGCCGGTGTGGCCGCCATGCCCGTGACCCGCCGCATCGGCACTGCGGGCGCTGTCGACGGGGATCTCGACGGTCAGTTCGCCGGCTTTCTCGAAGACGAGCGTCACGGTGACGGTTTCGCCATCGGGCAACGGCTTGGTCAGCCCCATGAACATCACATGGTTGCCGCCGCGCTGGAGCAGGACCGCGCCACCGGCGGGAATCTCGATCCCGTCTTCCAGTTGAACCATGCGGGCAACACCGTCCTGCATCACATGGGTGTGCAACTCGGTCTTCTTGGCCACGTCGCTGCGAGCGTCGATGAGCCTATCGGCCGTGTCGCCGGGGTTCCTGATTTCGAAAAAGGCGGCGCCGGCCTTGGCAACCGGGCTGGCGACGCGCGCATAGGCGTCATGGATCATCAGGTCGGCTGCGGCGAGCGGCAGGGCGGACAGGAAAAGCGCGGCAGTGGCCGCGAGGCTTGTGCGTTTCATTGTCGAAACTCCGGGTCTGAATTGGGGTTGGAGGGGTAAGGTTCAGACCGGGAACGGGGGCGCGCGGGCGCTGGCGTCGGGCGCCGGGGCGGCCTTCGACGCGACGAAGAGGCGGGGCAGGTGCTGCTGGGGCGCCGGACCGGCCGGGATGGATGCAGCCGCTGCAGCACAGCTGCCATCGGCGGTGCCAAGGCAGCAGATCTCGCAGTCATGGTCGGGAGCGGGCGGCGCGAACGGGTCGTCCATGACCACGCTGCGCATCTCGCCACCGATGCACAGCACCATCATCGTGCCCGCAGCACCGCGTGCCATGACAAGCCCGGTCTGCCCGATCAGCATCAGGCAGAGCAGCAGGAGCGTCGCGGCGATACGGGGCGTGCGGGTCATGGGGGCAGGGTATAGCAGGCGGCCGGTTCAGCGGCGCCGTGACCAAACGCAGCAGCCCCGCCGGTTGCCCGGCGGGGCCGTCAAATCCGTCAGAGCGGGCGGGATCAGGCGGTTGCCTGGGCCTTTGCCACGTCTTTCTTGATCTTCAGGGCCTTGGCGGACAGTTCCGCATCTTTGGCCTTGGCGAGGAAGGCATCAAGCCCGCCCCGGTGATCGACACTGCGCAGCGCGGCGGCCGAAACACGCAGCTGGAAGCTGCGGCCGAGCGTTTCGCTCTGCAGGGTCACATCGTTCAGGTTCGGCAGGAAGCGACGCTTGGTCTTGTTGTTGGCGTGGCTGACATTGTTGCCCACCAAAACGCCCTTGCCGGTCAGTTCGCAGCGACGAGACATTGTGCTGTCCTTAATTCTGTTGTTCACGAGGGTGCCGGGCGCCGTCAGGCACCGCACCGGAAATCCGAAGCCGCCTTCTACGCAGGAAGGGGGGGGAGGTCAAGGGGACAGGGTGAGGAATCTCGGGCGATGGCCATACGCTGCCGCCGGGCGGGCCGCACCGCGCCGATTTCACCCCTAAACGCGCGTCTTGCAAGTGGAAATGCGTTGCGTTCACGCCTAGTCTGCGCCGCAAAGCCCCGCCCGCGAGCGGGAGCGCGACATGGCAGGGAGAGAATCATGAGCAAATCCGCATTGATCGTCTGGGGCGGCTGGGACGGGCACGAGCCCGACAAGGTCGCCGCCCTGTGCGCGCAGATCCTGCGGGATGCCGGCATCACCGCCGAGGTGGCGGACAGTCTCGATGCTTTTGCCGACGCGGACCGTCTCGCGGCGCTCGACCTGATCGTTCCGGTCTGGACCATGGGCACGATCGACAAGGCGCTGGTGGAGAATGTAAGCGAGGCCGTCGCGGGCGGCACCGGGCTTGCGGGCTGTCATGGCGGCATGTGCGACGCGTTTCGCGATCAGGTGCTCTGGCAGTTCATGACCGGCGCCAACTGGGTCGCCCATCCGGGCGGCGACGGGGTCGATTACCGTGTGAACATCCGTGCGGGATCGAGCCCGCTTGTCGACGGGATCGGCGATTTCGATGTCAGTTCGGAGCAATATTACCTGCATGTCGATCCGGCCAACGAGGTGCTGGCCACGACCCGCTTCCCCACCACGCGCTGGTATCACAGCGCCAATGGCGAAGTGGATGTGCCGGTCGTCTGGACCCGTCGTTGGGGCGCTGGCCGGGTCTATTACAACGCGCTCGGCCACAAGGCGGATGTGATCGACCACGGGCCGGCGCTGGAGCTGATGCGGCGCGGCCTGCTCTGGGCGGCCGAGAGCAAGGCCGCCGCACGCGCGGCGGGGCTCAGCCGTGACACATTCGCGGCCGCAAGCGCCAAGGGCAACTACTGACGGTTCAGGTTCAGGTGTTGCGCGCGGCCTAGCCAGAGAGGCGTGCGCGCAAGGCGTCTAGCAGGTCGGCAGCGGCAGCGTCGGGCGCGGCGCCGTCGGCCACCGCGCGGGCGCTGTCGGCCAGTTTCGCGCGCAGGTCCTCGTCGCTGTCGAGAAGATCGCGCAGGCCGGCATCCACTTCATCGCGGAACCAGCCCAGATCCTGCGTCCGGCGCCGCTCCGCCAGCACGCCCTGCTTCCGACGCCAGTTGAAAAGGGTTTCCAGTTCCGACCGCGCCTCCGCGAGGCCGGCGCCCGTCATGGCCGAGACCGTCCGCACCTTGGGAAATCCGTCCGGGTCGATCGGTCGGTGCCGCATCAGGCGGAGCGCGCCGGCATAGTCGGCCGCCGCGCGCTCGGCCTCGGCCTTCAGCGCGCCATCGGCCTTGTTGACGAGCACCAGATCGGCCATTTCCATGATCCCGCGCTTCACGCCCTGCAACTCGTCCCCGCCAGCCGGCGCGAGCAGGAGCAGGAACAGATCGGTCATGTTCGCGACCATGGTTTCCGACTGGCCGACGCCGACCGTCTCGATCAGCACCAGATCGAATCCGGCGGCCTCGCAGAGACGGACGGCTTCCCGCGTGCGCCGGGCCACGCCGCCGAGCGTTCGGTTGGAGGGACTCGGCCGGATATAGGCGCCCGTGTGTCGGCTGAGCCGGTCCATCCGCGTCTTGTCGCCAAGGATCGAGCCGCCCGAGACCCCGGATGACGGATCGACAGCGAGCACTGCGACCCGCAGCCCGTCATCGGCGAGCATCAGCCCGAAACTTTCAATGAATGTGGATTTGCCGACCCCCGGCGTGCCGGTCAGTCCGAGCCGCATGGCTGGCCGGCCCAAGGCGGGCAGGGCGGCCAGAAGGGCACGTGCCTCCGCCCGGTGATCGGGGCGGGTCGATTCCACGAGCGTGATGCCCTTGGACAGCGCGCGACGGTCACCTGCAGCGATGCGGGCCGCCAGTTCTGCCATGTCGCGCACGCCTGTCGTCAAAGTCATCTGCCCGGCCTGTTCATGTCGGAATGTTACGGTGATTTGACTTCTTTGCCTGCCGCCGCTCGATTATGTCCAGTAGGCAAAGTCATTTTTTAGATATTTTGGGGGTCCGCATGTCGCGACCGAGGGGATTGATACCGGCTTTGGCGCTCGGGGGCGCCCTGGCCCTTGCCGGACTACCGGCCAGCGCCAACGAGAGCCAGCGCTACGAGGTATATCTGGGCGGGCTGAAGGCCGGTGACATGCAGCTTGAGGCGCAGGAAAGCGGGTCGAGCTATTCGGTGCGCGGCCGGATGCAGCCGGGCGGGGTGCTCGGCTATATGGTCAAGTTCCTCTTTCAGGGACAGGCGCAGGGCGGGCTGACAGGGGCCGGTTCCGTGCGCCCCGCCCGCTATGAAGGCAAGTCGCAGACCCGCGGGCGCAACAACAACGTGCTCATCGAATTCGGGCCGAATGCGCCGCGCAACGTGGTCCTGAATCCGAAGCCGAAACCGCGTCCCTACAGGCTTGATCCGACCGCACAGCGCAATGTGGTGGACCCGCTATCCACTGCCTATGACGCGCTGCGTGCCCGCCCGCGGGGCCAGATCTGCAATCGCAGCTGGACGGTGTTCGACGGGCTGAAAACCAGCCGCGTGACGCTGAGCCGCCCGCGGCAGGAAAGCGGTGCGGTCCTGTGCGACGGAAGCCTGAGCCGTGTGGGCGGCTATTCCCCCAAGGACATGGCAGAGGCCAAGAGCTTCCCCTTCACCATCCATTACGTCGATGCGGGCGACGGCACGATGAAGGTCAGCAAATTCGTGACCCGCTCGATTTTCGGCACCATTGTCGCGCATCGCCGCTAGGCTGCCGGGTTGCCGCGCGTGGCGCCGTCCTGCTATCGGCAGGCGATGAGCCGCGCGACCAATCCGTCCGATCCTGTCCTGCCCATCGAGGCGTGCCTGCCCGCGCTTGGCGCGGCCCTGCAGGATCGCGGCCGGGCCGTGTTGCAGGCGCCGCCGGGCGCGGGCAAGACGACCCGTGTGCCGCTGTTTCTTGACGATGCGGGCCTTGTCGGTGGGCGGATCATCATGCTGGAGCCGCGGCGCGTGGCGGCCCGCGCGGCGGCCGGTCGTCTGGCGGACCTGCGTGGTGAGGCCCCCGGGGAAAGCGTCGGCTACCGGATGCGGGGCGAGACCGCGATCGGTCCATCGACCAAGATCGAGGTGGTCACCGAGGGCGTGCTGACACGGATGATCCAGTCCGACCCGGAACTGGCCGGCGTCGGATGCCTGATCTTCGACGAGTTTCACGAACGCTCTCTCACCGCTGATCTGGGGCTGGCGCTGGCGCTTGATCTCGCGGATGCGCTGCGGCCGGACCTGAAGCTTCTGGTCATGTCCGCCACGCTTGATGCCGCACCGGTGGCGGCGCTGATGGGCGACGTGCCGCTTGTCACATCCGAAGGTCGCGCTTTTCCGGTCGAGACCGTCCACCTTTCCCGGCCGCTGCCCGCCGGCCACCGCGACCGCCGGCACCTGCCAGCCCATGTGGCCGATCTGGTTGCAACGGCGGCGGCAACGGAGGAGGGCGGCATCCTGACTTTCCTTCCGGGGCGGTACGAGATCGACGCGGTTGCCCGCCTGTTGCGTGACCGGCTGGGGCCCGGGGACCGGATCGAGTTGCTGCACGGGTCATTGCCCTTCGCCGATCAGAAAGCTGTGCTGCGCCCGCGCAGTGACGGCGGGCGGAAAATCGTTCTGTCGACAGCGATTGCGGAGACCTCGGTCACCATTCCCGACATTCGCGTGGTCGTCGATGCCGGCATGGCGCGGCGGGCGCGTTTCGATCCGGGCACCGGCATGTCGCGGCTCGTGACCGAACGGGTTTCACGGGCCGAGGCCGAACAGCGGCGGGGGCGTGCGGGCCGCGTCGCGCCCGGGCGATGCTATCGGCTCTGGGCGGCGGCCGAGGAAGGTGCGCTGCCCGCTTTCGCGCCGCCCGAGATCCTGCGCGAAGACCTCACCGGCATGATGCTCGATCTTGCCCAATGGGGCGCGGCCGATCCGGCGGACCTGCCATTGCTGACCGCGCCCCCTACGGAGAGCGTCGCGCGGGCCCGTGCGCTCTTGCGCGATCTCGGCGCTCTTGATCCGCGGGGCGGTGTGACGCCGCACGGGCGGGCGATGGCGCGCCTGCCGGTCCATCCGCGTCTCGCCCATATGCTTCTGTCCGCGGCTGGCACGCGGCGCCGCGATCTGGCCGTCGATCTGGCGGCGCTTCTGGAACATCGCGATCCGTTGCGCGGCAGCGGTGGCCGGCCGCCTGCCGATATTGCCCTGCGCCTGTCGGCACTGCGTGATCCGAAACGGCTGGAGGCCGAGACCCCCTACCGGGTGGACCGTGCGGCCCGCGCGCAGATCGTGCAGGACCGGAAGCGGCTGGCGGCCCGTGTGCCGGAGGGCGAAGCTGAAGGACCGTCCCTCGGCGGGCTGTTGTCGCTGGCCTATCCCGACCGGATCGCGGCGCGCCGCCCGGGCGATGCGCCGCGCTTCCACCTGTCGGGCGGGTCGGGCGCTGCGCTGGACCCCGGCGATGCGCTGGCCCATGAGCCCATGCTCGCCGTGGCAGGTCTGGAAGGGGACCGCCGCGAGGCGCGGATTCTGCTGGCCGCGCCCGCGTCGTCCGACGAGGTGCGGCGCCTGCATTGCGCACGCGAGACCCGCCATGATATCTGCCGCTGGGACGCGCGGCATGGCCGGGTCGAGGCGCGGCGCGAGACCCGGATCGGGGCCCTGAAACTGGAGGACGCGCCCTGGACCGACCCGCCCGCGGATCAACTGCTCTCCGCGCAGATCGACGGGGTCCGTGCGCTCGGCCTGTCCGCGCTCGGCTGGGGCAAACTGGCCCTGCGGTTTCTAGACCGCGCGCGCTGGCTGGCGGCACGGGGTGCGGACCTGCCCGACCTGTCCGAGGCGGCGCTGCTTGAGGTGGCGGACGACTGGCTGGCCCCTGCGATGGGCGGGGCCCGCACGCGGGAGGCGCTGTCCAAAATCGATCCCGGTGACGCGCTGCGCGCCTGGATCGGCTGGGACCGGCTGCAGGAGATCGACAGGTTGGCGCCTGCGTCCATCACTGCGCCGACCGGAACGGTCCTGCCGATCGACTATGGCGGGGATGCGCCCTCCGTGTCGGTCCGGCTGCAGGAAATGTTCGGTCTGACGGTCCATCCGGTGATCGGGCCGGACCGTCTGCCGCTCTCGATCGCGCTTCTGTCGCCGGCGCAGCGGCCGGTCCAGATCACGTCGGACCTGCCGGGTTTCTGGGCATCGAGCTATGCCGATGTGCGCCGCGATCTGCGCGGCCGCTATCCGCGCCACCCCTGGCCCGAAGACCCGGCCGCGGCCCCGCCGACCCGGCGCGCCAAGCCCCGCTCGCAGAAATAGCCCGGTGCGGCCGGCGGTGCCGCGCCCTGCGCGCCCGCACGGTGCGGCCCACACGCAAAGGTGGCTGGCAATCCCGCGCCGAGGGTCTAAGGTGAAGGGGAATTCACTGTCGCAGAATGCAGGATTTCGAGGGGATATAGCGATGCAAAATCAAGGCGAACCGACATTCCGCCAATCGGTGGACATCATGTTCAACCGCGCGGTCAAGCTGATGGGCCTGCCGCCCGGGTTGGAGCAGAAGATTCGGGTCTGCAACGCGACCTATACGGTGCGCTTCGGGGTGCGCCTGCGCGGCGATATCCACACATTTGTCGGCTACCGCTCCGTCCATTCGGAACATATGGAGCCGGTCAAGGGCGGCATCCGCTATGCCATGTCGGTCAATCAGGACGAGGTGGAGGCGCTCGCGGCGCTGATGACCTACAAATGCGCGCTCGTGGAAACCCCGTTCGGGGGCTCGAAAGGCGGGCTCTGCATCGATCCGCGCGAATGGAACGAGCATGAGCTGGAACTCATCACCCGCCGGTTTGCCTACGAGTTGGCCAAGCGCGACCTGATCAACCCGGCACAGAATGTGCCGGCGCCCGACATGGGCACCGGCGAGCGGGAAATGGCCTGGATTGCCGACCAGTACCGCCGGATGAACACGACCGACATCAATGCCGCTGCTTGCGTCACCGGCAAGCCGCTCAATGCGGGCGGGATCGCGGGCCGCGTGGAGGCCACAGGCCGTGGCGTGCAATATGCGCTGCGCGAATTCTTCCGCCATCCCGAGGATGTGGCGGCCGCAAAGATGGAGGGCAAGCTCGACGGCAAGCGGGTCATCGTGCAGGGGCTCGGCAATGTGGGCTATCACGCGGCGGCATTCCTCAGCCAGGAAGATGGCGCGCTCATCACCGGCGTGATCGAGCGCGACGGGGCGATCGTGAACCCCAAGGGCATCGACGTGGATGCGCTGCGCGACCATATCGCGGAGCATGGCGGGGTCGCGAGCTTCACCGGCGGGGCCTATGTGAAAGACGGCGCCAAAGTGCTTGAGGAGGAATGCGATATCCTCATCCCGGCCGCGCTCGAAGGGGTCATCAACCTAACCAATGCGGGCAACATCAAAGCGCCGCTCATCATCGAGGCCGCCAACGGGCCGATCACCTCGGGGGCGGACGAGATCCTGCGCAAGCGCGGCACGGTCATCATCCCCGACATGTATGCCAATGCGGGCGGTGTCACGGTCTCCTATTTCGAATGGGTCAAGAACCTGAGCCACATCCGTTTCGGCCGGCTGCAGCGGCGGCAGGAAGAAGCCCGCCACCAGTTGCTCGTCGACGAGATCGAGCGGATCGCGGCGGCAGGCGGCGACAATTTCGGGCTGAGCGCGCATTTCAAACGCGATTATCTGCGCGGTGCGGGCGAGCTGGAACTGGTGCGCTCGGGCCTCGATGACACGATGCGCGCGGCCTACAATTCGATGCGCGAGGTCTGGCACGAACGCGAGGATGTGCATGACCTCCGGGTCGCGGCCTATCTGGTTTCAATTGACCGGGTAGCGAAATCCTACACGTCGAAAGGGCTCTGAACGGGGCTCATCGCTGCGTCAACTGTCGGGCGGGGTGTCCGCGCCGCCCATCAGAAGGTCCGCGCCGCGCTCGGACAGCAGGATCGTGATCGCGTCGGCCATTTCCTTGCCCTGACGGGCCGAGGTGGTGCCGCCGATCCCTGCGCGCGTATGGAACCGCCACCAAAGGCCCGGTGCCCAGACCCGGGGCATCGGCTCTTTCAGGCGCAACAGGAACCCATTGGACGGTTTGAAAGAGAAAAAGCCCCGGTCCACGTCGCGGATCTGGTCGAGCCGGCAGATCTCGGTCCCGTCGGTGAGGTGCAGCCCCTCCGACGTCAGCAAGATCCCCTGCGCCGTCGCCCGCCAGAGCCGCCAGCCTTGCCAGAGCGCGCCGGCGCCGAAAAGGATCAGCGTCACGAGGCCGAGGAGTTCCTGCGGCGGATGGGCGGCGGCAATGTAGAGCAGCAGCAGTCCGAGGCCGCCCAGCATGGCGACGCCGAAATAGCGGCGGTTCTGCGAGACGTCGAGGCGGGCAAAGACCTTGGGCGCGGTCGTGGTCGTCTGGGGCTCCATGAGGCTCCTTCTGCGCCCCGCAAGTGTGCGGCGCGGTCGTCTGGTCAAGTTGCGGTCCGTGTTTGATGCCGGCGCCGCGGGGTCAGTCTTAACGGGCGGCAAGGCGTTGCAAAAGGGGGCTGTTGCGATTCCGGAGACAGAGCGTTTTCCGCGCTTGCGTCGACAAAAGCCCGATCAGGGCCCATTTATCTGGAAACCGGAAACAAAGGGGATAGCCATGTCTTTCCGACCAGTGAAAAGCGAACGTGTTGCCCAGCCGACCCTCGAAGGGGCGGGCGTGCATCTGCACCGGGCCTTCGGCTTCGGGGATCCGAGCGAGCTCGACCCGTTCCTGCTCTTCGACGATTTCCGCAACGATGTGCCCGAAGCCTTCATGAAAGGGTTTCCGTGGCACCCGCATCGCGGGATCGAGACGATCACCTATGTTCTGAACGGGTCGGTGGACCATGGCGACAGCCTTGGCAACAGCGGCACGCTCGGGGCGGGCGACGTGCAGTGGATGACTGCGGGCTCTGGGATCATGCATCAGGAGATGCCCAAGGGAAATGCCAAGGGCCAGATGCACGGGTTTCAGCTCTGGGCCAACCTGCCGTCGAGCCAGAAGATGGTCGCGCCGCGCTATCAGGATGTGCGGGGGTCGGACATTCCCGAGATCATCGATGATGACGGAACGCGGGTGAAAGTGATCGTCGGCACCTTCTGGGGCAAGACCGGACCTGTGGACGGGATTGCGGCCGAGCCGGTCTATCTGGACATCTATGTGCCGCCGGGCGTGAAGAAGACCCTGCCGGTCGACACCTATGCCCATGCTTTCGCCTATGTGTTTGACGGGTCCGCGAATTTCCGCGACGCCTCCAACCCCTACGGCGTTCGGGTGGAGAAGGAATATCGCGGCGAGGAGCTGAACATTCGCGACCTGTCGGGCAACCGGACGCTCGTCCAGTTCGACACGGGCGACGAGATCACCGTGACGGCCGGTCCGCAGGGCGTGCGGTTCTTGCTCGTCTCGGGCCGTCCGATCCGCGAACCCGTCGCATGGCACGGGCCGATCGTGATGAACACGCGGGCCGAACTGATGCAGGCCATGCAGGAACTGCGCAACGGCACGTTCATCAAGGCCGAACATTGAAGCAGCGCGCGGCGGGACGGGGATCGACCCCGGCCCGCCGCGGCGCGCCCTCTGCGCGGACCCGCGCGCCCGTTTATTCCCCTTTCAAAAATGCATTCGCAAGCCGCGTGTCTTGGAACCTGTGGTCTTGCTGTCTAAGTTGACCCTGAACAGGGATCTGAGCCGGGGAGTGCGTCATGGGGTTCAATGCGTTGGTGGTCGAGAAATCGGAGGAGGGGGCAACCTCCGCCGCTGTGCGCCAGTTGGAGGTGGCCGACCTGCCGAAAGGCGAGGTGCTCGTCGCCGTCGACTATTCCACCGTCAACTACAAGGACGGGCTCTGTATCGGACCGGGCGGCGGCTTGGTGCGGTCCTATCCGCATGTGCCGGGGATCGATTTTGCCGGTACGGTCGAGCGGTCGGAGGATCCGCGCTACACGCCGGGTGACAAGGTCGTTCTGACCGGCTGGCGCGTGGGCGAGGCCCATTGGGGCGGCTATGCGCAGAAGGCGAGCGTCCGCGCCGACTGGCTGGTGCCGCTGCCCGACGGGCTGACGACGCGGCAGGCGATGGCCGTGGGCACGGCCGGTTTCACCGCGATGCTGGCGGTCATGGCGCTCGAGGATCACGGGCTCGAGCCGGGACGCGGTCCGGTGCTGGTCACGGGGGCTGCGGGCGGGGTCGGGTCCGTCGCGACCGCGATCCTTGCGCATCGCGGCTACGAGGTGGCAGCCGTCACCGGGCGGCCGGAGACGGAAGCCTATCTGCGCGACCTTGGCGCCACCACCATCGTGCCGCGCGCAGAGTTGAACGAAACGACGAAGCGGCCGCTGGAAAGCGAGACCTGGGCCGGCTGCGTCGATGCGGTTGGCGGCGCGATGCTGGCACGCGTCCTTGGCCAGATGAAATATGGCTGTTCGGTCGCTGCGGTTGGGCTGGCCGGCGGCGCGGCGCTGCCTGCGACCGTTATTCCCTTCCTTTTGCGCGGGGTGAACCTGCTCGGTATCGACAGCGTGATGCAGCCCTATGCCAATCGCGAACGGGCCTGGGCACGGGTGGCGCAGGACCTGCCGATGGACAAGCTCGAAGCGATGGTCCGACCGGCCACGCTGCATGACCTGCCGCAGATCGGGGCGGATATCCTGCGCGGTCAGGTGCAGGGCCGCGTGGTCGTCGACGTCAATGCGGAGGGCTGACTCATGGGATTTCTGAGCCTGCTTCTCAATATCCTCTGGATCATCACGGGGGGCGTCTGGATGGCGCTGGGTTGGGTGCTCGCCGGCGTGCTCATGGCGATCACCATCATCGGCCTGCCGTGGAGCCTGTCGGCCTTCAAGATCGCCAATTACACGCTCTTTCCGTTCGGCCGCGTGGCGGTGGATCGCGGCATGGTGCATGGCGCGGACGAGGCGCCGGGCGCTTTTTCCTTCATCGGCAACCTTCTGTGGCTCATCCTTGCCGGTTGGTGGCTGGCGCTCGGCCATGTGATCACCGCCGTCGGGCTGGCCATCACCATCATCGGGCTGCCCTTTGCCTGGGCGCATCTGAAGCTGGCCGGCCTGTCGCTCTGGCCGATGGGCAAGGCGATCATTCCGGCCGATACCTACGCTTTCATTTCCGGCCGCTAGGGCCGGTTTCGCGCCTAAAGATCTGAAATGTCGCCCGCAAGTGGCGGGAAAGCCGTGTGCAATGTCGCGCACTGCTTTTTCTGTCATGCCCGAACCTGTGCTAGGCTGACGTCGTTAACACCCAACAGGAGGACGCAGCATGAGCGATGCCACGGAAGGCACCGGCGCAGTCGACGTCGATACCGATTACGAAGTGGGTCAGGACAATATCCAAGCGCAGGTGGGGCCGTTCGGGCTCGACATTCACAATCCGGTCTTCCTGATTTCCGGACTGTCCATCGTGGCATTCGTGCTCGGCACGCTGATGCTGCCCGAAAGCGCCACCGGTCTCTTCTCGGCGATGCGGAACTTCGTGACGGGCAACTTCTCCTGGTTCTTCCTGCTGGCGGGCAACATTTTCGTGGCCTTCTGCATCATCCTGATCTTCACGCCGCTCGGGTCTGTCCGTCTGGGCGGGGCAGAGGCAACGCCCGATTACAGCTATCCCGGCTGGTTCGCGATGCTCTTTGCCGCCGGCATGGGCATCGGGCTGATGTTCTACGGCGTGTCGGAGCCACTGTCGCATTTCTCCGCATCCTTTGCAGAGGGCGCGGGGTCGCCCGACAGTTGGGCGCCGCTTGCCGGTGCCGCCGGCGATGCGGAGGCCGCGCGCAGCCTCGCCATGGCCTCGACCATCTACCACTGGGGGCTGCACCCGTGGGCCATGTATGCGGTCGTGGCGCTCGCGCTCGGCCTGTTCAGTTACAATTGGGGCCTGCCGCTCTCGATCCGCTCGGCCTTCTACCCGATCTTCGGTGACCGGGTCTGGGGCTGGACCGGGCATATCATCGATATCGTGGCGGTTTTTGCGACGCTCTTCGGCCTTGCCACATCGCTCGGCTTCGGCGCGGAGCAGGCCTCGGCCGGTCTTAACTATCTCTTCGGCATTCCCGAGGGCGCGGAAACCAAGGTCATCCTGATCGTCGCCATCACCGGGATCGCGACCCTGTCGGTGCTGGCCGGCCTCGATGCAGGCGTGAAACGCGCGTCCGAGATCAACATGGTGCTGGCCTTCCTTCTGCTGCTCTTCGTGCTGGTGGTCGGTCCGACCGGTGAACTGGTCAGTGGTTTCCTATCCTCCATCGGGGCCTATGCGCGCGAGTTTCCCGCCCTGTCGCAGCCCTTCGGGCGCGAGGATGCGAATTTCAGCCAGGGCTGGACGGCCTTCTACTGGGCCTGGTGGATATCCTGGTCGCCCTTTGTGGGCATGTTCATCGCGCGGGTCAGCCGCGGCCGGACGGTGCGCGAGTTCATCATCTCGGTTCTCATCATCCCGTCGCTGGTCTGTGTGCTCTGGATGAGCACATTTGGCGGCACCGCCATCAGCCAGGTGGTCAATGACGGGTTCATGGGGGCGGCCGAAGCCAACCTGCCGGTGCAGCTTTTCGAGATGCTGTCGCAACTGCCGCTGGCAGGGATCACGTCGCTCATCGGGATCGTCCTTGTGATCGTCTTCTTCGTCACCTCGTCAGACAGCGGCTCGCTGGTGATCGACACGGTGACGTCGGGCGGCAAGACGGACGGGCCGCTGCCGCAGCGGGTTTTCTGGTGCATCTTCGAAGGGCTGGTGGCCATCGCGCTGTTGCTTGGCGGCGGACTGGCCGCGCTTCAGGCCATGGCGGTTTCGACCGGGTTCCCCTTCGCGGCGCTCCTGCTGCTGATGTGCGTCGCGATCGTGCTCGGGCTCGTCAAGGAATGGCGCGCGGCCCGCGCCTGATCCGAAGCCTGCCCGGCACGGGCTTGAACCCATGCGCGAACCGGTTCACTCTCCGACCGCCCCGGCAAGCCGCCGGGGCGGTTTCTTGAAAGCTGGAGGTGGCCTTGACGCCCTTGGATTCTGATTTCGTGCGGGCGCAATTCCCGGCATTCGCGGACCCGTCGCTCGACGGACAGGCGTTTTTCGAGAATGCGGGCGGGTCCTATGCCTGCCGTCAGGTGATCGACCGGCTGTCGGACTATTACGTGAAGACCAAGGTACAGCCCTATGCCCCCTATCCTGCGGCGGAGCAGGCCGGAGCGGAGATGGATGCGTCGCGGACCCGCCTTGCAGCCTTCCTGAACGTCGCGCCGGACATGCTGAGCTTTGGTCCGTCGACAACCCAGAACAGCTATGTTCTGGCGCAGGCATTCCGGCAGATGCTGGCGCCCGGCGATGCGATCATCGTGACCAATCAGGATCACGAGGCCAATAGCGGACCGTGGCGGCGGCTGGCGGACAGCGGCATTGAGGTCCGTGAATGGCAGGTCGATCCCGCGACCGGCGCACTTGACCCGGACGCGCTCGACGCGCTGCTCGACGAGAAGGTGCGGCTGGTGGCCTTCCCGCATTGCTCCAACATCGTTGGGCAGATCAATCCGGTGGCCGACATCTGCGCCAGGGTCCGTGCAGCGGGTGCCGTGTCCTGCGTCGATGGTGTGAGTTTCGCGCCGCACGGGTTGCCGGACGTCGCGGCGACAGGGGCGGATATCTACCTGTTCTCCAGCTACAAGACTTACGGGCCGCATCAGGGTGTGATGGTCATTCGCCCCAAACTGGCCGACCGGCTTCCCAATCAGGCGCATTATTTCAACGCCGGGTCACGGACAAAGCGGTTCACGCCGGCCGGTCCGGATCATGCGCAGGTCGCGGCCATGTCGGGGGTCGTTGACTATTTCGAGGCGCTTGCGGCGCATCACGGTGCGTCAGGCGGGCAGGAAGCGGCAGTGGCACGGCAGGTCATGCGGGACCATGAAACCGCGCTTCTCGGCCCGCTTCTCGACTATCTGGGCAACCGCAACGATCTGCGCCTCATCGGACCGAGGGACGCAGCAGTCCGGGTGCCGACCGTATCGGTCGATCTGGGCCGCCACGCGGAAT
Source organism: Oceanomicrobium pacificus (assembly GCF_009833495.1). Taxonomy (GTDB): domain Bacteria; phylum Pseudomonadota; class Alphaproteobacteria; order Rhodobacterales; family Rhodobacteraceae; genus Oceanomicrobium; species Oceanomicrobium pacificus. Next base: position 219,925 of record NZ_WUWG01000006.1, read on the forward strand.
CGGTGGCCGCCGCGCTCGCGGCTGAGGGCATCATGACCGGCGGCGGAGATTTTTACGCGGTGCGCTTGCTGGAGGCGCTGGGCATTGATCAGGAGCAGGGCGTCCTGCGGCTCAGCTTCGTCCATTACACCAGCCGTGCGGAGGTCGATCAGCTGATCGCGGCGCTCGACAAGCATTTGTGATCGCTTACTGATCCGCAACGAATGGGAGGGCGTATTGGAGGCAGAACACTGAAACGGAGCGTTCATGTCCACCACTTCTCCCACCCTCGTCTGGTTCCGCCGCGACTTCCGGCTTGATGACAATGGCGCGCTGGCCGCTGCCGCGGAGAAGGGCGGGCCGGTCGTGCCGGTCTTCATCCTCGACCCGGACGTCGATCAGCTGGGTGCGGCACCCGCCTGGCGGCTGGAGCAGGCGATCGAACATTTCGGCGCGGTGCTGGAGGGTATGGGCAGCCGGCTCATCCTCCGCCGGGGCAAGGCGCTCGATATGTTGCGGGACCTTGTGGCCGAAACGGGGGCCGGTGCCGTCCACTGGAACCGCTATTACCAGCCGCAGGTGGTGGCGCGTGACCGGGAGGTGAAAGCCGCCCTGAAGGAAGACGGGCTGGAAGCCTGCTCCTTCGACGGGATGGTTTTGCGCGACCCGTGGGAGGTCCGGACCCAATCCGGCGATCCGTACCGCGTCTACTCGCCCTTCTGGAAGAGCCTGCGCGGGATGGACATCCCGGCGCCGCGCGACCCGCCCGGGGCACTGCCGGCGCCCGACACCTGGCCGGAGAGCGAGAGGCTTGCGGATTGGGGGCTGGGAGGCGCCATGAACCGTGGTGCCGAGATTGTCGCCGGCCACGCCCGCATCGGGGAAGCCGCGGCGAGGGACCGGCTCGACGAATTCCTTGACGGGTCCGTGGCGCGCTATGCAGCCGACCGCAACCGGCTCGACCGGCCGGATGCGACCTCTGGCCTGTCGGAGCCGCTGGCCTGGGGCGAGATCTCGCCACGCCGCATCTTTCACACGGTCCAGGGGCGGGACGCGGCGGGCACCAAGGGCGCGGAGAAATTCCTCTCCGAACTCGGCTGGCGGGATTTTGCCTGGCATATCCATCATAGTTTTCCCGCTCTGGCAGAGGAGAACTGGTCGGACGGTTGGGACAATTTTCCCTGGCGGGAGGAGAATGACGATGCCGAGGCCTGGCAGCGCGGTCTGACCGGAGAGGAAATGGTCGACGCGGCCATGCGAGAGCTTTACGTGACCGGCCGGATGCACAATCGCGCGCGGATGCTTGTCGCCTCCTATCTGACCAAACATTACCTTGTGCACTGGCGGGTGGGCCTGCGCTGGTTCGAGCACTGCCTCATCGACTGGGACCCGGCCTCGAACGGGATGGGCTGGCAATGGGTGGCGGGCAGCGGGCCGGATGCCGCTCCTTATTTCCGCGTCTTCAATCCTGCACTCCAGGCTGAGAAATTCGATCCCAAGGGCAGCTATCGCCGCCTTTATCTCGATCCGGAGGCTGACGGGGCAAACGCCTTCCTGCGCGCTGTGCCGCGAAGCTGGGGCTTGGGCGAGGGCGCGCGGCCGGACACGCCGCGCATCAGCCTGAAGGACGGGCGGGACCGGGCGCTCGGCGCCTATGAGGCCATGAAATCGGGCCGCGGCGACTGACGCGGCGCCACCGGATGCCCTGCCGAAACCGGGTGCAGTTCCACAACATTAACAGCCACTTGGCGAATTTGACCAAGTTCGGTTAGACTTTTCTTCAACGAGGGGGATGTCGGCGATGAACGACCGTCACGAATCGAAAACACAACAGGGAACGCCGCGCTGGTTCGGAGCCGTTCACGCGATCATCAAACGGATGTCGATCGGCACGCTTGACCTCTATCTTCCAGACGGCCGCTGCTATTCCGTCGGTCAGGCGGGCACCGGACCACACGGGGAAATCCGCATCCTCAATCCGGGCTTCTTCGGTCGCGTGATGCGCGACGGGGAGCTCGGTTTCGCCGAGGCCTATATGGATGGCTGGTGGGACACGCCGGACCTGATGGCACTGATGGATGTGCTGCTTCTCAACAATGCCGAGGTGGGGCGCCGCCTGCCCGGCGCCGGCTTTCTGCGCGCGATCGAGCGCGCGCGGCACTGGCTGCGGTCGAACACCAAGACCCAGGCGCGCAAGAACATTTCCTATCACTATGATCTTGGGAACGAGTTTTACGGGCTGTGGCTCGACGAGAGCATGACCTATTCCTCGGCGCTCTACCGGACGGACGAGGAACCGCTCGTCAAAGCGCAGGAACAGAAATATGCCGCCATTTGCGACAGTATCGGCGTGAAACAGGGCGACAGCCTGCTGGAGATCGGCTGCGGCTGGGGCGGCTTCGCCGAATATGCCGCACGCCACCGCGGCGCCAAGGTCACCGGCCTGACCATCTCTCGCGAGCAGCATGACTATGCCAAGGAACGGATGTTCAAGGCAGGCCTCAATGAACGGGTGGATATCGTGATGCGCGACTATCGCGACGAGCGCGGCGCCTATGACGGGATCGCCTCGATCGAGATGTTCGAAGCGGTCGGGGAGAAATACTGGCCGGTCTATTTCGACACGGTCAAAAGCCGGATGGCACCGGGCGGACGGGCCTGTCTGCAGATCATCACCATTGCCGACCGCTGGTTCGACAGCTACCGCAAGGGCGTCGATTTCATTCAGAAATATGTCTTTCCGGGCGGCATGCTGCCCAGTCCGACGGCGCTGCGCGCCGAGATAGCGAAATCGGGAATGACTCTGCTCGACAGCCACGAGTTCGGCCACAGCTATTCCCTGACCCTGCGCGAGTGGTTCGACGGGTTCAATGCCCAGTGGGACACGATCGCCAGCATGGGATTTGACGACCGGTTCCGGCGTTTGTGGAACTTTTATCTTGCCTCATGTGCGGCCGCCTTCAATGCTGGCACAACCGACGTGACGCAGGTGACGCTCACCAACACCGCCTGAGGAAGCCCGATGCAGAAAGCCAACATGCCCACCGCCGCCCGCCTCGTCGCGGCGTTTCTATTGGCCGCATCGACAATGCTGGTGGCGTTCATGTGGGTGGAAAGCTACGGCGAATGGCGACCCAAGACACCGCGCCTCTTCTATCTCTGCGGGATCATCGGCGCGCTGATCGGCTGGTCGAGTCTCGGGACGCGGGCCGGCATGGGCCTTGGCGCGGGCATGAGCCACGGGCTGCGGTCCGCCGGCCATGTTGCGGCCTGGGTGGTGCTGACGCTGGCACTCGCCGCGGTCGGGCAGGCGATGCAGTTTCACGCCTATTATTCGCCGGTAGAGGCACTGCAGGCACTGTTCGAGAAATGCCTCGAATTCCTCGGCATGATGCTGAAGGCCGATACAGTGATCTTTGCTGCCTGCCTTGGTGTGCTGAGCGGCCTTCTGACCGAGATCGCGAACCGCCACTGGCGGTAGGTTTTTCCGAAGAACGGTGAAGCGGGCCGCTCTGTCCGGGCGGACCGGTTGCACGAAAGGGTGCCAGCGATGGACCAGCTCTTCTTCTACGGCACGCTGCAGGACCCGGAGCTTCTGTCGATTGTGCTGGGCACGCCGGAAGCCGGGCTCGATATGCGGCCCGCGAGCCTGCCCGACCACCGCGTCACGACAGTCCGCAATGCCCCCTATCCGGCGCTGGTACCGCAGGCCGGTGCTGCAGCGCCCGGGCAGCTGGTGCGCGGTGTGACGGCCGAAATGCGCGCCCGGCTGGACTTTTTCGAAGGAGAGTTTGCCTATGCGCTCGTCCCGCGGGATGTCCAGTGTGACGGACGGACGGAGCCCGCGCTCGTCTACCTGTCGGACGGGGCGGGGGCCGAGGATGCGGACTGGCGGATCGGTGACTGGGCACCGGACCATCGCGCATGGTTTCTGGAGGTCGCGCGCGAGACGATGGGCTATTTCGGGCAGCGCAGCACGTCGGATCTGGCTGCACTGCGCCACGGGATTGCCTTCCGCGCCCTCGCGCGGCGCAACGCGGCGTCGGAGGCACCTTCGGCCCCGTCCACGCTAGACCGGCGGAACGTCACGTTGACCCGCCTTGAGCGCCCCTATGCGAACTATTTCGCGGTGGAGGAGATCGCGCTTCGCCATGACCGGTTCGACGGCGGCACGGCACAGGTCGATCGTGCCGTCATGGCCGCGGGTGACGCGGTCACGCTCTTGCCATGGGATCCGAAGACCGACCGGCTGCTTTTTATCGAGCAGTTCCGCCCCGGCCCCTTCGCGCGCGGCGATCTTGCGCCGTGGATTGTGGAAGTGGTTGCCGGCCGGATCGACGCCAATGAGACACCGGAGGACACCGCCCGCCGCGAGGCGCGGGAGGAAGCGGGGATTGGGATCGGGCGCATTGCCCATATTGCGAGTTATTATTCTTCCACCGGCACCTCGACCGAGTATCTGCATTCTTATGTCGGGGAGGCCGATCTGAAGGGCGCTGGCGGACTTTTCGGCGCTGACGGGGAGGGAGAGGATATCCGTGCCTTCACCCTGTCGCGCGCCGAAGCCATGGAGATGGCGGCCGCCGGGCAGATCCGCAATGTGCAGACGCTCCTGTCGCTCTACTGGCTGGAGGGGCGCGCTGCGGGCTTGCGCACGGACTGGGGCGCGGACACTGCGCCTTGATGATCGGTCCGCCTTTCCATATCTATCGCCCTCGACCGAAGTGATGAGGAGCCCCAGATGGCCGTCTACCGGAACCTGCCCGAAGCCGTCGGAAACACGCCACTGATCCGCCTGAACGCGGCGTCGGAGGCCACGGGGTGTGACATCCTCGGCAAAGCGGAATTCATGAACCCCGGCCAGTCGGTCAAGGATCGCGCGGCCCTGTCGATCATTCGCGACGCGGAGGCGCGCGGCACGCTGCGCCCCGGTGGGACGATCGTCGAAGGCACCGCGGGCAATACCGGGATCGGGCTGGCGCTGGTGGGCGCCGCGCTGGGCTACCGGACGGTCATTGTGATCCCCGAGACGCAGACCCAGGAAAAGAAGGACATGATCCGGCTCGCGGGCGCGGAACTTGTCGAGGTGCCGGCTGTGCCCTACCGCAACCCGAACAATTACGTCCGCTATTCCGGCCGTCTGGCCGAGGCGCTTGCCAAGACCGAACCGAACGGGGCCATCTGGGCCAACCAGTTCGACAATGTCGCCAACCGGCAGGCCCATGTGGACACGACTGCGCCGGAAATCTGGGACCAGACCGATGGCAAGGTGGACGGGTTCATCTGTGCGGTCGGTTCCGGCGGCACGCTGGCCGGTGTGGCCGAAGGCCTGCGGGCCCGCAACCCCGGTGTGAAGATTGGCATTGCCGACCCGGACGGCTCGGCGCTCTATCACTATTACGCCCATGGGTCCTTGAAGGCCGAGGGGGGATCGATCACCGAAGGGATCGGGCAGGGGCGTGTGACGGCCAACCTTGAAGGGCTGACGGTCGACCATGCCTATAACATCCATGATGACGAGGCCGTGCAGGTGGTCTTCGACCTTCTGGAGCATGAGGGGCTCTGCATGGGCTCCTCTTCCGGAGTGAACGTGGCCGGTGCGATGCGCATGGCGCGCGATCTCGGCCCGGGCCATACGATCGTGACGGTGCTCTGCGACTATGGCACGCGCTACCAGTCAAAATTGTTCAATCCCGAACTGTTGCGCTCCAAGGACCTGCCGGTGCCGGCGTGGTTGGAGCCGAAAGCCGCGAGCGACGTGCCGCAGGTCTTCGAGACGGAGGCGTGAGCGCCATGACCCGGCTCTATCTCGACGATGCCTACCGCCGCACCGCTCCGGGCGTGGTGACGGGCCTGACGGAGCAGGGCGGGGTCCGGCTTGACGCGAGCCTCTTCTACCCCACGAGCGGCGGCCAGCCCGGTGATGCCGGGCGGATCGTTGTGGACGGGCGGCCGATCGACATCGCGACCACTGTGCTCGATACGGGCGAGGTTGTGCTGGTTCCGGCTGCGGGCCAGGACCTGCCGGGGGTGGGCGCGGAGGTGACGCAGGAAATCGACTGGGACCGTCGGTTGCGCCACATGCGCATCCATACCGCATTGCACCTTCTGTCGGTGGTCATCCCGCTGCCCGTCACGGGCGGACAGATCACCGCCGAGAAGGGCCGGCTCGATTTCAACATGCCCGAAGCGCCGGAAGACAAGGCCGCTCTGGAAGAAGCGCTGAACGCGCTGATCGCGGCCGACCATCCCGTGTCCAGCCGCTGGATTTCCGAGGCCGAACTGGATGCAAACCCCGGGCTGGTAAAGACAATGTCGGTCCAGCCGCCGCGCGGCGCTGGCCGGATCCGGCTCGTCCGGATCGGGAAGGATGGTGCGCCCGTCGACCTGCAGCCCTGTGGCGGCACCCATGTCCGGAGCACCGCCGAGATCGGTCCCGTGCGGCTCGGCAAGATCGAAAAGAAGGGCCGGATGAACCGGCGCGTGGCGCTCCATCTGGAGAGTTGAAGGGCCCGCACCGAAAAGCCCATTTCGCCCCTTGTCATCCCCCGCCGCCCCGGTATAAACACCCCGCACGCGGAGAGGTGGCCGAGTGGTCGAAGGCGCACGCCTGGAAAGTGTGTAGGCGGGGAACCGTCTCGAGGGTTCGAATCCCTCTCTCTCCGCCACTATCTTCCGTCTCAATTCCCTATGTCCAACTCGCGCCGATTTCTGGCGCAATTCCCGTGGCTTGCCTGAGCGCCATGCGACCAGAGACGCACCTCGCTGGCCGGAATCCCCGCCACTTAGCCCCCTGTCTCAGTTGGCCCAATAGGGCGGTCCGGTTTTGGTGATTTTCCCTGTTCGGTGCCGATTTACAGGGAATATGTGGGATTCTTGGTAGTTGCGGGCAATGGGATGCCGATTTAGCGCAGCGAGATCAGTGATTTATTGTCGGTTTCCCTAAACACCGGAACAGGGAATTTTCTGACGGTATCAGGGAAACGTTTCAGGATATCAGGGAAGCGGTTCTGCGGAGCAGGGAGCGATCGGCGATCAGATGCCGAAAGACTGTTCCTGATCGTCCCAGGCGAGCGGCAATTTGCGGCTCACAAGTCGTTGCAGGGTCAGGTCAACGGGCTGGGTCCCATCGACAATCGCGGTCTGGATTTTGGGCGACAGGCCGGAGAGGGCGATGATGCGGGCGGCATAGCGCTCGGATATTCTTGCATCGTTGGCAAGTCGTTTGAGGGACTGACCGGTTTTCAAACTGGCGGACCAGCGATGGGCGTTACGTAAGGCGCGGACCATGGCAGGGTCCAGGCGCGGCTTGCGGTCGCCGGCAACAATCTTCGTCTCGACCCCGCGGCGCTTGCACGTGAAGGGACGCTCCAGTCTCAGGGTGTCCGGGTGCAACTCTGCAGCCGGGACATTCACGGCGTCCGCGATCGTCTTGCCGTCGAGCGCGATGGCAATGCGTGCTGGCTCGAGGGTGCATTGGCGGATCAGCGGCGCAGCTGAGCGGATTCCGTCCCGCTGCGTTTGCAGGGCAAATGCCCGCAAGCGATCAGCAGCAGCACTGACTGCATGAAGTTCACCCGAAGCGAGTACGGTGTGGCGCTCGGCCAAAACGGTGAGGTGGTTTGTGACCAGAGAGAGGATTGTTGCTTCAAGGGCCGGTGCCGGCAAGCGCCATCCGGAAAGGTCTGCCCCACCGGAGATCAGGCGGTGGGAGATATAGTAGCGCAGCCGTTTCTCGTTCTTCTGCGTGTGGGTCGGTGTCAACGGATCACCGGTCTCGTCGCGAAGCTTGCCCTTCAGAGGCGCAGCCTCGGAAACGGGCTTTCCTGCGGCAGGACCCCTTCTCTTGGCGCTGGCCTTCTGCAAGAGTTCCTGAACCTTGTCCCAGCATACGCGGTCGATGATGGCAGGATGTTTGCCAAGATAGGTCGTGTCCTTGTGCCGGATCGTGCCGAGATAGATAGGATTGGTCAGGATCTTGTGGATCTGGCCGCGGCTCAGAACGGTACCGCCCTGTTCCCGTCCGGTTGAGAAGCTGTGACGCTTGGAGCGAAGCCCCAAGGCTTCCGCTTCTCGGGCAACCGCGCTGAGACAGTGATGCTTGGCGTAGAGAGCAAACAACTGTGCCACGACACCGGCTTCGGCCGCATTGACCACCAGTTCGCGACGGAGCGGATCAGGATGCGGGTCATAGCCGAGCGGTGGAACCCCGCCCATCCAGAGCCCTTTCTTTTTGGATGCCGCGATCTTGTCGCGGATCCGCTCTGCCGTCACCTCGCGCTCAAACTGGGCAAAGGAGAGGAGCACATTGAGCGTCAGGCGTCCCATGGACGAGGATGTGTTGAACGCTTGCGTGACAGAGACAAAGGAACAACCCGCGCCTTCGAGCCGGTCGACGAGCCTGGCAAAATCGGCGAGCGATCTGGTCAACCGGTCGATCTTGTAGACCACGACCATGTCGATCCGTCCGGCATCGATATCGGCAAGAAGCCGTTGCAGGCCGGGTCGCTCGAGTGTGCCGCCAGAGATGCCGCCATCGTCGTATCGGGCCGGCAACATGCGCCAGCCTTCATGCCGTTGGCTGGCGATATATGCAGCGCAAGCCTCATGCTGGGCATCGAGCGAGTTGAAGTCCTGATCGAGACCCTCGTCAGACGATTTGCGGGTGTAGATTGCGCAGCGGATCCGGGGTGTCTTCATGATCCCACCTTTCCGTTCAGGCCGAAGAACCGCGGTCCGGACCAGTGGGCACCGGTAATCGCGCGCGCGATGGCGGAGAGTGAACGCCAGGTTTGTCCATTCCAACGGTAGCCGTCTTCAGTGACATCCACGACATGGGTGACGCCATTCCATTCCCGGAGCAAACGCCCGCCGGGCTCCATAGAAACGGCAGCTGAGCGGTGCGAACAATCATCCTGCTTTGCAAGGGCCTTGTGGATCCGCGCCGGTGGCTTGCCATACATGCGCGATTGAAGCTCCGTCGCGAGGAACAGGCGAAGCAAATTCCGGCTCAGACCCTTTGGAACCGGTGTGCCAAAGGTTGAGGCCCAGGCCGCGATCAACGCGGCCCGGTCCATGGTCTCCAGATCAGTGACGTTGATCATTCCACCGCCTCGGGTTCGGCAGTGATGCAGTAGACCGCATCCTTCCCCGTGGCGGGATCGGCTCGACGCTCGAGCACGTATCCCGCATTGCGCAAACCGCTCAGGAAGGCGTGCGCGGAATGGCGCTGCCACCCGGTGGCCTTGCAGATTGCCACCAGAGTTGCGCCCTGTGGGCGGTCTGGCAAAGGTGGCGATCACCGTGAGTTTGCGATGGCTTCGGGTGAGATGAGCGAGGATGAGTTCCGCGCGTTCCTGGCAAGCGTCATGGCGCGTCTGTCGGATATTCTGCCCAAAGGCGGGGTTGCTGATGTCTGCATGGATTGGCGCCACGTCGAAGAATTGATTGCCGGCGGCAAGGCTGCCGGATTTGATCTCGTCAACCTGTGTGTCTGGAACAAGACCAACGGGGGCATGGGCAGTCTTTATCGCTCGAAGCATGAATTGGTCGCGATCTTCAAGAAGCCGGGCGCTGCGCACACCAACAATGTTGAGCTAGGCAAACACGGGCGGAACCGGACCAATGTCTGGGACTATGCCGGTGTCAACAGTTTTGGAGCGGGTCGGGAGGCCGACCTTGCGGATCATCCGACGGTCAAGCCGACTGCGTTGGTGGCCGATGCGATCATGGATGTCAGCCAGCGCGGTGATCTGGTGCTCGACATGTTTGGCGGGTCAGGCGCCACGCTGCTGGCCGCCGAACAGACCGGCCGCCGTGCCCGGTTGATCGAGCTTGATCCGGCCTATGTCGATGTTGCCATCCGCCGGTGGCAGCAGATGACTGGCAACATGGCGGTGCATGCCGCGACAGGTGAGAGCTTTGACGACCGTACCGCAGCCACCGCACTGGACGGGGACAAGGAGGCGGGCCGTGTCTGATTGCGACAATGAATATGAGGTCGGCTATGGCCGGCCTCCAAAGGCTTCGCAGTTCAAGAAAGGCCAGTCAGGCAATCCGAAGGGCCGGCCGAAAGGCGCGAAGGGGATACGTGCAAGTCTGCAGCGCGAACTGGAGGCCAAAGTCACGATCCGTGAAGGCAATAGGCAAATTCGCGTCTCGAAGGCCGAAGCCATGGTCAAGCGGCTTTCGAGCAATGCGTTGAAAGGAGACATGAAGGCGCTCGCTCTGCTGTTGAAACTCGATTCTGAACAGGGTGCGCGTCAGGAAGCAGACGTTGCGGAACGAGAACCGACAGGCTCTTTAGATCCCGCAGATTTGGACATGCTCCGGCACTATCTTGCCGCAGCTGGAAAGCCTGACGCTACGGATGACGCGCCCGGGGGAGGACAATGATGGCACTTGATCTGGAAGTGGTGCGTCGCGTGGCCAAACAGGTTCCACGAGATGAATTCTTCTACTTCGTGTGGAAAGTGTTCCACACGCTGCATCATGGATCCGACTCTGCCTTCCAGCCGAACTGGCACGTCGAGGCGATGTGCCACGAGCTCGACAATGTGCGCACCGGCGAGAACAAGCGCCTGGTGATCAACATCCCACCGCGGTGTTTGAAATCCATCACCGTGGCCGTTGCCTACGTAGCCTACATCCTCGGCCACAAACCGGAGGCCAAGATTATCGTGGCGAGCTACGGGCTCGATCTGGCACGCAAACATTCCGAGGATTGCCGCAAGGTCATGGAGACGCCGTGGTACAAGGCGATGTTTCCTGCCGCACGCCTGGCCCGGAAAGGCAATACCGTGGACGTGATCCGTACCACCAGAGGCGGCAGTCGCAAGGCTGTGTCCATCGGCAGTTCGGTCACAGGGCACGGGGCGGACTACATCATTATCGACGACTTGCTGAAGGCCGGTGATGCTGGTTCGGAGGCCGAGTTGATCAAGGCGCAGGAGTTTATCGAGGGCACGCTTTTGTCGCGCTTCAACCACCCGTCTGAAGGTCGCGTTGTCATGATCGCGCAACGGCTTAACGAGCTTGATCCGCCGGGTTATCTGCTCGACAAGGGTACCTACAGGCATCTCAACCTGCCGGCAATTGCCGAGGAAAATGAGGTCGTGCCGATCGGGCGCGGCCGCTCGCACCGCCGTGGCCCAGGCGACCTTCTCTTTCCCGACCGGTTGGATCGAGAGACGCTGGACCGCATGCGCCGTGAAATGGGCTCGGCCATCTTCAACTGTCAGTACCAGCAGAATCCCATCGCGCCAGATGGATCGCCACTGCGATGGGAATGGTTCCAGACCTACGATCAGGTCCAGGACCGCAACTGGTACCAGCTTGTCGTTCAAAGCTGGGATACTGGCATGTCGGCCGATCCGCGGTCAGACTTCTCCGTTTGTACGACCTGGGGGTTCAGAGACACCAGTTGGTACCTGCTTGATGTCTGGCGTGGCCGATTGGACTATCCGCAACTGAAGGCCAATGTGCTGGCGCTTACTGAGACCTGGCGCCCTGAGAAAGTTCTTATTGAGGATGCTGCAACGGGCCGGCCGCTGTTCCACGAACTGTTTATGGATGATAAGCGCTATAGGCGTATTACACCTGAGAAGGACAAAGAAGTGCGCTTCGCTGCTGCTTGCGCACCTGTTGAAGCGGGCACCGTGTTCCTGCCCCGAGAGGCCCCATGGCTGCCAGCGTTCAAACGCGAGTTGCTTGGCTTTCCCCGGACGCGCCATGACGACCAGGTCGACAGTTTTAGCCAGTTCCTGAATTGGTCCAAAGGGACCGGGTTCTGGCGATCCTTGCCACGTGACCATCCGCTCAAGGTTGCGCGGCGTGAACGCGGGCGTGAGCGGGTACGACGGTAAGTGTGGTGCTTGGCCTTCAGGCTCATAACCTGAAGGTCGCAGGTTCAAATCCTGCTCCCGCAACCAAATTCCTAAAGAAAATACAACGCCTTAGCCCCGCAACATGCGGGGCGTTCTGCGTTGCGAAATCCGCGCTGGAAGCACTGTGGAAGCAACAGGGCAAAATTGGAGTGCGTGGCGGTATGGCAACAGATGCAACCGATGCTTGCCTGTTCTGACACCCGGTCAGAAGACGGTTATCTGCACGTACTCTACTCTGCCACCAAGAAAGATGGAGATGGACTTGTGTCCTTCCCCCGTAAAACTGGGCCACTACACTGGCTGCGAAAGGGGGATTGGGCATGGCGAGGAAGCGACATTCAGACGAAGACGTCTTGAAGCTGCTGCGTGAGATCGAGTTGAAGCTGAGTGC
>NZ_WUWG01000007.1 GCF_009833495.1 Oceanomicrobium pacificus
GAGATCGACGATGTAGTGACGGGCGTGCTCGAAGCCTCGCCCTATGCCGACCGGATCCGCACCAAGACCGGTCACGGGCTTGGCCGCGCGGTTCACGAAGACCCGTACATCATGCGGGGCAACCACCAGACGCTAGAACCGGGCATGGTCTTTACCAACGAACCCGGCCTCTACCAGCCCGGCGGCTTTGGTGTGCGGATCGAGGATGATGTGCTGGTGACAGGTGATGGCTGCCGCTGCCTGACGCAGTTCCCGAAAGAGTTGACGCTGATCGGCTGAGCGCCTGCCGCGACGTCAGCCCGGCCCGCCTGTAGGGCCTTGTGCCCTGCGCCTGCTACAGTCGCGGCCGATACAGACTTGCGGATGGACGGATCATGGCGGAACGGAAAGCAGACCTTCTGGTGATCGGGGCGGGCCTGGCCGGGCTTGTGGCCGCCGATGCGGCGGCGGCGCGTGGCAAATCGGTGATCCTGCTCGATCAGGAAGGGCCGCAATCGTTGGGGGGGCAGGCCTTCTGGTCACTGGGCGGGCTCTTCATGGTCGACACGCCGGAACAGCGCCGCATGGGCATCCGCGACAGCGCCGAACTGGCCCATGACGACTGGATGGGGTCCGCGGGGTTCGACCGGCCCGAGGACCGCAACCCGCGCGCGGTTGCGGAAGCCTATCTCGACTGGGCCGCGGGCGAGATGCGGGGCTGGCTCCACGGGCGCGGGATGCGCTGGTTCCCTGTCGTGGGCTGGGCTGAACGCGGCGGGTCGCTCGCGGGCGGTCACGGCAATTCCGTGCCGCGCTTCCACATCACATGGGGCACCGGCCCGGGCGTTATCCGGCCCTTCGTTGAAGCGGTCGAGGCGCATATCAAGGCCGGCCGCATCACATACCTGCCCCGCCACCGCGTGACGGGCCTCTCCCGCACAGGCGGCGCCGTGACCGGTGCAACAGGCGATGTTCTGGCCGATGACGAGGCCCGCCGCGGTGCCAGCACCAATCGCGACGTCACGGGCCGGTTCGACATCGCGGCCGATGCGACGCTTGTCTCGTCGGGCGGAATCGGTGGCAGTCTCGATCTGGTGCGGCAGAACTGGCCGTCGGACGACCTCGGTCCCGCGCCTGCGCGCATGGTGGCCGGTGTGCCGGATTTCGTCGATGGCGCGATGATCGGCATCGCGCGGGACGCGGGTGCTGGCATCATCAATGCCGACCGGATGTGGCACTATACCGAAGGGCTGCAGAACTGGGACCCGATCTGGCCCAATCACGGGATCCGCATCCTGCCGGGGCCAAGCTCGCTCTGGTTCGACGCGCTTGGAGTGCGGATGGAGGCCCCCTGCCTGCCGGGCTTCGACACGCGGGCGACCCTGCGCCGGATCCTTGCCACCGGTCACGACCATAGCTGGTTCATCCTGACCCAGAAGATCATCGAGAAGGAATTCGCCCTGTCCGGGTCGGAGCAGAATCCGGACCTGACCGACGGTGGGTGGGCCGACGTGCTGAAGGCGCGGCTCGGCAAGGGTGCGACGCCGCAGGTGGAAGCATTCAAGCGTGAAGGCGCGGATTTCGTGGTCTCCGACAGTCTCGAGGATCTGGTCGCGGGCATGAACCGACTGGAGCCTGACACGCCGCTCGATCCGGCGGCCATCCGCGCCCAGGTGGAAGCCCGCGATGCGCAGATGACCAACCCGTTTGCCAAGGACGCACAGGTCATCGCGCTGCGCGGGGCGCGGACCTATCGCGGCGACCGGCTGATCCGGACGGCAAAACCGCACCGCATCCTCGACCCTGCTGCCGGGCCGCTGATCGCGGTGCGCCTCAACATCCTGACCCGCAAGACGCTCGGCGGATTGCACACGGATGTCGACGGGCAGGTGATCGGACCTGACGGGAACGCGGTGCCGGGTCTTCTGGCCGCGGGCGAGGCCGCGGGTTTCGGCGGCGGCGGCTATCACGGTTACAATGCGCTGGAGGGCACGTTCCTCGGCGGGTGCATCTTTTCGGGCCTGAGGGCCGGCCAGACAGGCTAGTCCCTGCCCCGCTCGAAGCTGATCGACTTGACGAGCGCATGGACCGGCTTGCCGACCGACAGGCCGAGCGCGTCCACCGCCTCGCGCGTGACGCGCGACCGCAAGGCCGACCCGCCAACCGCCAGCGTCACTTCCGCAAAGGGCGACCCGGCCGCACCGTCAATGGCCGTGATGTGGCCCTCAAGCACATTGCGGATCGACAGGCCCTCGGGCCGCGCAAGCGCCAGCGACACGTCGCGCGCGCGGATATGCAAAAGCACTTCCGACCCGTCCGGCCGGTCGAGCGCGGGCACGGTCACCTGCTGGCCGCCAAGGTCGAGCCGCGTCAGGTGATAGGCGCGATCCTGTCCCGTGACGCGGGCACGCAGCCGCACGCCTGCATCGAACCGGCCGGCGGCATCCTCCAGATCCAGTTCGGCAAAGAGCCGGTCCACCGGCCCCGACTGCAGGATACGGCCTGCCTTCATCACGGCCATGGTCTGCGCCAGCCGTGCAACCTCGGCCAGATCGTGGCTGACATAAAGGATCGGAATATCGAGGGCGGGCACGAGATCTTCCAGATAGGACATGATCTCGTCCTTGGCGGCACCGTCCAGCGCCGAGAGCGGCTCGTCGAGCAACAGGATGCGTGGCCGACTGAGGAGCGCGCGCCCGATTGCAACGCGCTGGCGCTCCCCGCCTGACAGGTTCTGCACCCCCCGCGCCATCAGCCCCGACAGGCCCAGAAGCGCGATGAGCCGGTCCGGATCGGGCCCGGAACGCGTGTCACCCTTTCGCGCCCGCTCGGCCCCGAACCGCAGATTGTCCGCAACCGACAGGTGCGGAAAAAGCCGCGCATCCTGAAACACATAGCCCACGGGCCGCTGGTGCGGTTTGCGCCAGATCCGCGCCCCGTCCTGCCAGTCCGACGCGCCGATCTTCAGCCAGCCGTCGAGCCGGTCCAGACCTGCAATCGCGCGCAGGAGCGAGGTCTTTCCGCTGCCTGACGGGCCGAATATGGCGGTGATCCCCTCCCCCGGCAGGTCGAACTGCAGGTCGAGCGGGAAGTCCCCGCGCCGCCCGGTCAGGGCGCCTGCGATGCGCGCGCCGCTCACAGGCCCACCCGCCCGGCACGTCGTCCGATGACCGATACGGCCAGGATCACGAGAAAGGCAAAGACCATCATGCCGGCGGACAGGAGATGCGCTTCCCGCCAGTGCAGCGTTTCGACGAAATCGAAAATCGCGACCGACAGCACCCGCGTCTCGCCCGGTATGTTGCCGCCGATCATCAGGATGATCCCGAATTCGCCCACCGTGTGGGCAAAGCCGAGCACCATCGCAGTCAGGAATCCCGGTCGGGCCAGCGGTACGGCCACGGTGAAGAACCGGTTCCACGGGCTGGCGCGCAGGGTCGCCGCGGCTTCCAGAAGCGGATCGCCGATCGCCTCGAAGGCGGTGCGCAACGGCTGCACCACGAAAGGCAGCGAATAGATGGTCGAGCCGATCACAAGCCCGGTAAAGGTGAAGGCAAGCGACCGCGCGCCGAACCATTCGGCCACCCAGCCACCCGGACCCGACGGGCCAAGCAGGATCAGAAGGTAGAAGCCGAGCACGGTCGGCGGCAGGACGAGCGGCATGGCAACGAGCGTGCCCACTACCTCGCGCCAGCGCGACCGGGTGCGTGCCAGCCACCAGGCCAGCGGCGTGCCGAGGATCAGGAGCACGACAACTGTAGCCAGCGCCAGCTGGACCGTCAGCCAGACCGGCTGCCAGAGCGCCGCGCCGCTCACGCGCCTGCCCCTGTGCGGTAGCCGTCGGCCCGCAGGATGGCCGCGGCGGCGTCGCCCTGCAGGAACGCCGCGAACCGCGCCGCTGCCTCGGGCTGGCGGGATGCGGCCAGAACCGCCCCGTCCTGACGGATGGGCGTGTGCAGGTCCTCGGGCACCGGCCAGCGCGGACGGTCCGGCCTTGCCGCGATCTGGCTTGCGGCAATGAACCCGAAGGCAGCATTGCCGCTTTCGACGAACTGGAACGCCTGTCCGACCGAGGTGCCCCGCACGAGCCTGCCGGCCAGCGGATCAGTCAGGCCAAGTGCGTCCATCACTTCGACCGCCGCACGGCCGTAGGGGGCTGTGTCTGGGTTTGCGATCGCCACCCGCCCGCCATCCGTCAGCAACCGCTCGGGCGACGGGGCGATATCCGGCGCGGACGAAACCAGCGCGAGGCGGCCGATCGCGTAGGTGAAGGGGCCCGCATCCGCCACGAGCCCTGCCGCTGCCGCCGCTGCAGGGCGCTCCCTGTCCGCGGCGAGGAACAGATCGAAGGGCGCGCCTTGTGTGATCTGAGCGAAAAGCTGTCCGGTCGACCCGGAGCTGAACTCGACCATTCCGCCGCCCGCAGCCGTGAAGGCCGCCCCGACGCGCCGTGCCGTATCGAGAAAATTTGCCGCCACCGCCACCCGCAACGGCCCTTGCTCGTCCGCCCCGATGGCCATGCCGCTGCCAAGCAGGGCCAGACCGCCGCTGATCCCGGCCAGCACCCCGCGCCGCGTCACTGGATCAGGGCGCAGTATGGTGGCAGGTCGGGATGGATGCGGCGTCATGGCGCTGACGAAACCATATTCGGCTGGGCGCTCCAACAGTTTTCGGTGGCGCAGGACGGCCACGCCAATATTCCGTGTGAAGCTTGTCTCTTAACAGTTTTGAATAATGCTGCTATTTGACATCAGGCTATGGATTGACCTTTGCGGCACCAGCCTGAACGACTGGACGACCAAGGCCGAAATATCAATGACATACACGCGACTGTTCACGTCACTTCTGACCCTCTTCGTGGCCGCATCCCCGGTGGCCGCGCTGGACCAGTCCGCGGAGCTGGGCCTCACCCCGACGGATGCGGGGCTGAAGCTGCAGCTCACCCTGCCCGAAGAGGCGCTTCTGCCGGCCGATGCCTCGCCGGATGATCTGGGATTCCTGCTGGCGATCCTGGCCGATCCCGCGCCTTTCTTCCGGTTTCTCGGCCCCGGCCGATGCCATGTCGCGGAGGCCGAGGTTGAACGGCTGCCCGCATCGGACGGGCAGCGCCAGATTGCGGCACGTTACGGGTTCCGCTGCACCGATGGGCGACCCGACCGGCTGGCGGTCGACCTGTTCGACATGTTCCCCGGTCTCGACGCGGTCGCGCTCGACGGGATGAGCCGCCCGCTCACGGCCGCTGACCGGCTGATCGACCTGCCCGCCAACTGACACGCCTGCCCCGCCGTAGCGCCTTGCGCCTGCGCATCAGAGCGCGGGTCGTCTGATATTGCACCCGCATCATCGATGTTCGATTTATTTTCGTTTATTCACATTTTGAACCTTTCTGATGCAAAAAGGTTGTCGTATGAACGCGCCGAAAGGGTCCACGATGCAGCTGAATCACCGCCAGGAAGAGATACTCGCCCGCGCTGGATCTGGGGAACCGCTCGGTGTCGACGTGCTGGCCGACCGGTTCGGTGTGACCCCGCAGACCGTGCGCCGCGACCTCAACGACCTGAGCCAGCGCGGCTTGCTCAAGCGCGTGCATGGCGGTGCGGTGCTCGGCGGGCACATGGCCGGCCTGCCCTATCAGGACCGGCGGATGCTGGCGGCCGATGCCAAGGCCCGCATTGCCCGCGCGGCGGCGCGCGAGGTTCCCGACTCTTCAACTCTCATCCTCAATATCGGGACGACGACCGAACAGGTGGCACGGGCGCTTTACAACCATCGCGGCCTCTCGGTCGTGACCAACAATATCAACGTGGTGAACATCCTGTCGGGCGCGCCGGAGAAGGAAATCCGTCTTGCAGGCGGTCTGGTGCGCCAGAGCGACGGGGCGGTCATCGGGGATGCGACGGTCGCCTTCATGCAGCAGTTCAAGGCCGACACGGCCATCATTGGCGCCTCCGCGCTCGACGCGGATGGCGATATTCTCGACTTTGACGAACGCGAGGTTGCGGTGGCCCGCGCGATCCTGCGCAGCGCGCGCCATCGCATCCTCGTGGCAGACAGGTCGAAATTCGAGCGCCGCGCGGCGATCCGCATCTGCACCGTGGCCGATCTGGATCTGGTCATCACCGACCGGGCGCCGCCAGAGCCGTTCCGCACCGCCTGCACTGCCGCAGGCACGCGACTGATGGTTGCCGGAGAGGATGCATGACCGACCGCGCGCAATATGACCTGCTTGTCATCGGCGGGGGGATCAACGGGTGCGGCATCGCACGCGATGCGGCCGGGCGCGGCCTGTCGGTCCTGCTCGTCGAGCAGAGCGATCTGGCGAGCGCCACGTCCTCCGCCTCGACCAAGCTCTTTCATGGCGGTCTGCGCTATCTGGAATATTACGAGTTCCGGCTGGTGCGCGAGGCACTGCGCGAACGCGAAACGCTGTTGCGGAACATGCCGCATATCTCCTGGCCGCTGCGCTTCGTCCTGCCCCACCATAGCGGGCTGAGGCCGGCCTGGCTCCTGCGGCTCGGGCTGGCGATCTACGACCATATGGGCGGGCGCAAGATCCTGCCGCCGACACGGGTGCTGGACCTTGCGCAGGATCCGGCAGGCACGCCGCTCAAGAAGGATTTCCGCAAGGCGTTCGAATATTCCGACTGCTGGGTCGAGGATTCGCGTCTGGTCGTCCTGAACGCGCGTGACGCGGCCGACCGCGGGGCCGAGATCCGCACGCGCTGCACATGTGTGGGCGCAACAGCGGGGACGGACGGTTGGGAGGTGGATCTGCAATCCGCGGAGGGATCGAAGGAAACGGTCCATGCCCGCGCCATCGTCAACGCGGCGGGCCCCTGGGTCGATCAGGTGCTAAAAGGGACGCTCGGGCAAGCCACGCCCGACCGGATCCGCCTCGTGCGCGGCAGCCATATCGTCACCCGCAAGCTCTTCGACCATGACCGACCCTATATTTTCCAGCAAAGCGACGGGCGGATCATTTTCGCCATCCCCTATGAAGGGGAGTTCACCCTGATCGGCACGACCGATGCGGACCATGACGGCCCACCCGACGCCGCGGTCTGCACGCCGGAGGAACAGGATTATCTTTGCGCGGCGGCGTCGGAATATTTCGCCAAACCGGTCACGCGGTCGGATATTGTCTGGACCTATTCCGGCGTGCGCCCGCTTTATGATGACGGGGCGAGTTCCGCGACCGCCGCCACCCGCGATTATGTCCTCAAACTGATTGGCGGCGACGGGGCAGACGGGCCGGCTGCGCCGCTCCTGTCGGTGTTCGGCGGCAAGATCACCACATATCGGAAGCTGGCAGAAGCCGCCGTCGCAAAGCTGGAACGTGTGTTCGGCCCGCTACCCGCGGGCTGGACCGCCGACGCGCCGCTTCCGGGGGGCGATTTCCCCGTCGACGGGTTCGATGCACTGGTCGCAGGCCTACAAGCCGACTATCCGTTCCTGCCGCCCGCGCTGGCCCGACGTCTGGCGCGGGCCTATGGCACATGCGCCCGCGCGCTCCTCGGCGATGCATCGGACATGGCCGCGCTCGGCGCGGATTTCGGGGCCGGCCTGACAGAAGCCGAGATACGCTACCTGATGGCGCGGGAATGGGCACGGTCGGCGGAGGATGTCATCTGGCGCCGCTCCAAACTCGGCCTGCGCCTCGACGGCGACCAGATCCTGCGCCTGCAGGACTGGATGGACCAGAACCGCGCTTAAGGGTCAGGCGGCAAAAGCCGCCATGATTGCATCGACAATGCGTTCATTGTTCTGCACATCGTCGAAATCGGGATGCAGCACCTTGTAATATTCGTCCGTCACAAGATCGTGCGTGCTGTCATAGAGCCGGTCCACCGCCCCCTGAAGCGCCACCGGATCGACACGGGTGCCAGCAAAGGACTCCCAATCCGGCCGGTCGCCCCACTTCCATGCGCCCGGGAAATCCCGCCAGAAGGCCAGGCCCATGGCGAGCGCCGGCTTGCCGAAGCGCAGCGCCTCCCACCCGGCGGTTCCGGTCACTGTGGCAACGCCGATGGCCTTCTCGGTCAAGGTAAAGCTCGGCACCGAACGGGCGGCAACATCGACGCCCGGGATCCGGAACAGACGGTCAAGCAGAAGCCGGCCGCGCATCACACCCATTTGTTTGGGGTTTTCCTTCACCACAAGGCGCACATCATCGGGCATCCATGCCCGCAATTCCTCCACCGCCCGCACCTGATCGGCATAGACGCCGCCGAGGACATCGGTCGTCAGTTCCGGCTGAAGGTGGGCCGGGAAATAGACGAACGGCCCGTCGATCAGGCGCTCGGTTTCGGTGATCGCCTCGTCCTTCATCCGCTGGAAGAAATAGCGGTTCCGCGCGGCATCACGGCGTTCGCGCAGACGCTTCAGCGTTTGCCATTCGTCATACAGTCCCGGCGGCGACACGAGGTTTCCGAGCGCGCGGGCATGAGTGCGCACGGCACCGCTCACCAGTTTCTTCCGGATCTTCCGGTCCGAATGGACGCTGTCCATGTAGAAGGGCGGCCGCTCGGGCGGCGCGATGTCGACGCGCGGCGGACCGTCCTGCGCCACAGGCAGTTGCGCAAGATCGCCATAATCCTCGTTCCGCGTCAGGATGAAACTGCGCGGACCGAAGGGGCTCTGGACGAAAATTCGGTAGGGCAGACCGAGTACATGCGCCATCGCGTAGACGACGTTATTATAGCCTTCATGGGCGAAATTGGCCGACACGACAGCGGTGACGCCACGCCCCAGAAGCAGGCTCTCCGCATGCGCATAGGCTTTGGCGAAAAGCTGTTCGAAATCGATCCAGTTCGACGCCAGCGCCTCGCACCAGAACCGGCGCTGCACGCAACGGATGAATGTCTCGAAACTGGCGGCACGCACCTGATCATAAAGGGCGCGATCCACCGGACGATAGTCAGGCCATGGCCGGTCGAGGTTCTGCCAGGCCCGGAAATCCATGCTGCTGTCGGTCGGCGGGACGAGTGCGCGGTCGAGATGCGTCTCCGGCAGCTCGGCGTGGAAGGCCACCTCCAGCCCGCGTGCTTCCAGCCCGCGCCGCACCGGGCGCTTGAAGCCGAGGATCAGCAGCCGCTCGCTCATGCCGCATCCGTCATTCGATCATCGTCCAGTCGAGCGCGTCACCCCGTTTCAGATCGCGTCGCGCGCGCCGGCCCAGGACATCCGGCAAGGCTTTCGGCGGCAGCCCGTAACCGGGGCGGATCGAGCGCACATGGCTTTCGGTCAGGGTTTCGCCTGCATCCACGTCCGCCACGACATAAAGCGAGCGCCGGAATTTCGCGACCCCCTGCTCGGACGGTTTCAGCGCATAGCCGACCTGCCCGAGCGACAGGAACGCGTCGTTGCAGGAGCGGACAAGATCCCGGAATTCCTGCGGTTCGAGACTGAAGCTCGAGTCCGGCCCGCCATCATTGCGGTCGAGCGTGAAATGTTTCTCGATCACCCGCGCCCCGAGCGCGACAGAGGCCACCGACGTGGCGGTGCCGAGCGTATGGTCCGACAGGCCCGCCACAACGCTGAAAGCCTCGGCCAGATGGGGAATGGTCCGCAGGTTGGAATCCTCCGCCGGTGCCGGGTAGGAACTGATGCAATGGAGAAGAACCAGTTCTTCGCAACCGTTTTCCCTCGCCGTGCGGACGGCGGCCTCGATCTCTCCGAGATTGGCAATGCCGGTCGACATGATCATCGGCTTGCCCTCCCGCGCAATGCGGGCAATGAGCGGCAGGTCGAGAAGCTCGAAAGAGGCCACCTTGTAAGCCGGCGCGTCGAGGCCCGACAGCAGGTCAACGGCGGTCGGGTCGAAGGGTGTGGAAAACAGCGTCACGCCCCGTTTCGCAGCCCGCTCGAACATTGCACCGTGCCACTCGAAGGGCGTCTGCGCTTCGGAATAGAGGTCATGCAGCGTCCGCCCGTCCCACAGGCCACCCTCGATCCGGAACTCCGGCCGGTCGACATCAATCGTCAGCGTGTCGGCCGTATAGGTCTGGATCTTGATCGCGTCGCAACCGGTATCTGCGGCATGGTCGATCATCTCCAACGCGCGGTCGAGGTCGCCATTATGGTTGGCCGACAGTTCGCAAATCACATAGGGCGGGTGATCGGGGCCAATCTTGCGGCCGGCGATTTCGATTGTTGCGGTCATTCCTGTGTCCCGTTTTGTGCGGGCTCAAACTCGCAGATCACGAATGGACTGTCACGCCCGACAATTTCAAATCCGGCTCTGGAGAACAGGCGAAGCGAGGCGTCATTGCTTTCGTGGATCATCGCCTGCAAGCGCTGCGTCCCCTGCGCGCCCGCGAAGCGGGCCACAGCCGCCTTCAGGAGCGGCAATGCCTGACCGGTTCCCCGGCACGCAGGATTGACCGCAATACTGACCGTCGCCACGCCATCGTCGCGTTGGTCGAAGCGGACCTGGCCGATGGCGCGCCCGTCCCGCTCGCCAATGAACAAAGTGCACCGGTCATCCTGTAGGACCCGTGTCCACCAGCCGCAATGATCGGTCCATGGAATAGGGTCCGCGGACCCTTGCAAATGCCGGCTGTCCGGATCGTTTCGCCAGAACCAGATATTCGCGCGATCCTGGTCCGCAGCGGTCCGGAGTCTGAGCGGCGCATCGTGCCGGACTTTCGGACGGTCCGCGGCGGAGGTGCGGAGCATGTCTGCCAGTCGGTTTGCGCCCTGACCGTCACAGAGCGCCATGGCACTCCGGCGCATCGCCTGCCGCGCATCCGCATCCGCCTGGAGCTTGACCACGGCAGCGATCATACTGTCCTGGTCGTCGGCCACGATGGCGGCGCCCGCCCTGGACAGAGCCGCTGCATTGTCCCGCTGGTTCTCCGCGACGATGGCCACCACGGACGGCAGGCCCAGACAGGCGCGCTCCCACGTGGTGCCGCCTGCCGAACCGACCGCGAGGTCGGCCGAAGCCATCAGTTGCGCAACATCGCGCGTGTCGACGTGGCACGCCACGCGAGCAGATGCGTCAGCGAGCGCCATCAGCGGCTTCAGGCTCGGCGCGGCCGACCCTATAGCCACGTCGATCATGACGTCGGGCAAAGCCTCCGCCAAGGCGCGCGCCACCGGAAGTGCCCAGGCGCCAAAATCCGTCAGCCCGAAGCTGAGAAATAACCGTTCCACCTTGCCGGCCCTGTCCGGCAGAGTCCGGCGCAGTTCCCCAAATTCCGGGCGCAGTAGGGCATAGTCGCCGCCGGTCAGAACAGTGGCGTCGGAAGGCACGAACCCGAGATAGTCACGGGCCGCACGTCCGGGCGTCGGATCACAGAGGATATCGCAATCCCGCGGCCGTGCCGGGGCATCTTCGAGCACAAGGACCCGTGTCCCATGGCGGCGCGCCTGTGTGCCAACGGCGGGATCGATCCCGTATCCGTCAACAACCAACACATCTACTTCGTCAAAATCTGATATTTTTTCAGATACTTCAAATTCATTCTTCAGAACATGTCTGACGAAGGGCACGTGATCCGGCGATGCCGAGAAGGCGCCATGGTCGCCGGATGCGTGCAGCGCACGCGCCAGCGTGAGCGACCGCATCACGTGTCCACCGCCGATCTCGGGGCTGCCTTCGACGAGAAAACGCACCCGCATCGGTCA
Source organism: Oceanomicrobium pacificus (assembly GCF_009833495.1). Taxonomy (GTDB): domain Bacteria; phylum Pseudomonadota; class Alphaproteobacteria; order Rhodobacterales; family Rhodobacteraceae; genus Oceanomicrobium; species Oceanomicrobium pacificus. The sequence continues at coordinate 11,611 of NZ_WUWG01000007.1, forward strand.
ACTCCGGATCGATTTCAGCGCTTCGGCAAATTTCCAGTCGGCCGGCTCGTCAATGTCGCAAACATCCCAACGGTCGAGGATGACAGGTCGTGCATTGTCCCACGGACGCCTGTCGGGTTCCCGCCATTGGGCAGCGGTTGCGAAATAGAACTGGCCCGCATCGGCATAAGCCGGTTCCAGATCCTGGCTCCGCAGCGGCATCTGGTCGGGGAAGAACGGCACGGCCCGCGCGCCTTCGAGGCGGTAGCTGCGCTGGAACGGGCTTGGCAGCGCCACCATCGACATGGCGAAGCCTGTTGCGTCACCCGCGAGCGCCGCCAGGCCCTGCCGCAAATGTGCCGGCGTCACGAGTGCCGCGGTGGCATATAGGCAGCAGACGACAGTTCCCGGCGCCAGATCGAGCCGGTCCACCGCATCGCGGATCACCTCCGTAGTCGTGCTGAAATCGTCCGCCAAGTCGGCGTCGCGCCGGAACGGAACCTCTGCACCTTCCGCTTCTGCCACTTGCGCGATTTCTGCATCCTCCGTGCTGACGATGATCCGCGCGAAAAGCCCGGACGCACGGGCTGCCGCAATCGGCCATGCGATCATCGGCCGGCCGCAAAAGGGGGCCACATTCTTGCGCGGAATGCGCTTCGATCCGCCGCGCGCCGGCAGGATGCAAACGGCTTCGCTCATCCCGCGGTCCCGAGCGCCCGTGCCAGCGACTGGACGACCCGGTCCTGCATCCCGTCGGTCAGTCCGGGGAACATCGGGATGCTGATCGCACGGCTGTAATAGTCTTCAGCCGCCGGGAACCGGCCGGGCGCAAAGCCCATCTGTCTGTAGAAAGGCTGCAGATGAATGGGAATGTAGTGAACGTTGACGCCGATATTGTCCGCCCGCATGGCGTCGAAGACGGGCCGGCGGGCCGCGGCATCATCCAGCAGCACGACATAGAGGTGCAGTCCCGAAGCGCCGAAAGGACCACGCTCCAGCCAGCGGAGCGGCAGTTCGGCCAGTAGCTGGTCGTATCGGGCCGCGATCGAGTGCCGGGCGGTGATGATCTCGGACAGGCGGGTCATCTGGCTCGTGCCGAGCGCGGCCTGGATGTCGGTGATCCGGTAATTGTAGCCGAGCGCCTGCTGCTCATAATACCACGGCCCGTCATCGGCTTGCTGGTAACGGCTCGCCTCACGCGTGATGCCATGCGTGCGCAGGTCGTTCATCCGCGCGGCCAGTTCGGGATTGCGGGTCAACGCGGCGCCGCCCTCTCCGCTCGTCACGATCTTCACCGGATGAAAGCTGAAGACGCAGATATCGGAATGGGCGCAGGACCCGATCGGCTGGCCGTCATGGTGGCCGCCGATGCAATGAGACGCATCCTCGACGACGCGGAACCCGTACTCCTTCGCCAGCACACCGATGCGCGCCATGTCACAGCTATGGCCGGCAAAATGCACCGGCACGAGCACCTTGGGCAGCCGCCCTTCGGCTTTGGCCGTGATGAGCCGCCGCTCCAGATCGTCGACATCCATCAGCGCCGTGGCCGGGTCGATATCGACAAAATCGACCGACGCGCCGCAATAGAGTCCGCAATTGGCCGAGGCGACGAAGCTGATCGGACTGGTCCAAAGATGGTCGCCGGGGCCGAGGCCGAGCGCCATGCAGGCGATGTGGAGCGCCGCGGTGGCACTGCTGACCGCGATCGCATGCGGCGCCTCGCACGCGTTGGTCAGCGCCGCCTCGAACGCGGCGATGGCCGGTCCCTGGGTCAGGAAATCAGACCGCAGCACCGCGTCGACGGCGGAGACATCCTCGTCCCGAATGTCCTGCCGGCCATAGGGGATGAAGGGCGCGTCAGTCATAGGCGCCGGGAATTTCCTGTGCGATCAGGTCCTTCAACTCCTCCGCGGTCAGGAACTCGCTATTGTCGCCGGAATTGTAGGAAAAGCCTTCGGGCACCAGCGCCGCGCCGGTGCGGGATTTATAGGCTTCGATGAAGTCCACATCGCCCGAGGGCAGAATCGCGTAATATTTGCCGAGATCGAGCGTGTTGTAGCAATCGCTGGCAGTGATCATTTCCTCATGCAGCTTTTCGCCCGGCCGGATGCCGACGATCTTGGTCTCGCACCCGGGTGCGATCGCGGCGGCCACATCGAGGATGTTGTAGCTCGGAATCTTCGGCACGAAGATTTCGCCGCCGACCGCGTTCTCAATCGACCAGAGAACCATGGCGACGCCTTCGTCGAGCGTGATGTTGAACCGCGTCATGCCCGGGTCGGTGATCGGCAGGGTGCCACTGTCGCGCTGGCCGAGAAAGAAGGGAATGACCGATCCGCGGCTGCCCATCACATTGCCGTAGCGCACAACGGAGAGCTTCAGATCCCGCGATCCGCGCATGTTGTTGGCCGATACGAATAGCTTGTCGGAACAGAGTTTCGTCGCGCCATAAAGGTTGATCGGCGCGGCCGCCTTGTCGGTCGAGAGCGCAACGACCGCCGAGACGTTCGTGTCGAGGCATGCCTCGATGACATTCTGCGCGCCGAGCACGTTGGTCTTGATACATTCAAACGGATTGTACTCCGCCGCCGGAACCTGCTTGAGCGCTGCAGCATGGATCACGATATCCACATCTTCGAGCGCGCGGCGCAACCGGTCCTGATCGCGCACATCACCGATGAAATAGCGCAGGGCCGGGAAATCGCGGGGCGAGAAGCTCTGCTGCATCTCGAACTGTTTCAACTCGTCGCGCGAGAAGATGATGAGACGCCTGACATCGGGATAATCCTGCAGGACCTTGCGCACGAAGGCCTTGCCGAACGAGCCGGTACCGCCCGTTACCAGAATGGATTTTCCGTTCAGCATGGGCACACTCCCCTGAATTTGCAGCATCGCCCCCATCGCGGAGCCGGCGCACCCTGTCTAGCTTGCAGGCTGTGGCACGTCCACGCAGAAATGGGCGGCACCATCGGAGCAGGACCGCCTTGACCTGCTTGCCCAATCCACTATCCCGAAAGGAGTTTGGCGGTTGAGAGGGGGACCTATGCGGATCGTTGTGACCGGCGGCGCGGGCTATATCGGGTCGCATACGGTGCTGGAACTGCTCGCCGACGGGCACGAGATTGCCGTGCTCGACAATTTCTCAAACGCCACGCCTGAGTCGCTGCGCCGCGTTGCGCAACTGACCAACCGGTCTTTCGATGTGACCCGCGGCGACATTCGTGACGCGGCGGCGCTCGATGCGCTCTTCACCCGTTTCCGGCCCGAGGCCGTGATCCATTTTGCCGGGCTGAAAGCCGTCGGCGAAAGCGTGGCCGAACCGCTCCGCTACTATGATCACAACGTGCGCGGCAGCCTGTCGCTGATCGAGGCGATGGACCGGCACGGCTGCCCAGCGATCGTCTTTTCCAGTTCCGCCACCGTCTATGGCGATCCGGACTACCTGCCCTATGACGAGGCCCATCCCCGCCGGCCCACCAATGTCTATGGCCGGACCAAGCTCGCCGTCGAGGAGATGCTGGCCGACTGGTGCGTGTCGAACGCCGCCACCTCGGCGGTTCTTCTGCGCTATTTCAACCCGGTGGGCGCCCATTCCTCGGGCCGGATCGGGGAGGATCCGTCCGACATCCCGAACAACCTGATGCCGTTCATCAGCCAGGTCGCGGTGGGGCGGCGGCCGCATCTGTCGGTGTTCGGGTCGGACTATGAGACGCGCGACGGCACCGGATTGCGGGACTATGTCCATGTGGTCGACCTTGCCCGCGCACATGTGGCGGCCGTCCGCCATGCCGCCGGGCGCACCGGCTGCGACCCAATCAACCTTGGGACCGGCGACGGGGCGACGGTGCTCGAAGTGGTTGCCGCGTTCGAGAAGGCCGCAGGCCTGTCCATCCCGCTGGAAATGGCCGACCGGCGGCCGGGTGACCTGCCGGCCTATTATGCCGATGCCGGCAAGGCGCGGGACGTGCTCGGCTGGCAGGCCGAATACGGGCTGGAGGAGATCTGTGCCTCGGCCTGGGGCTGGCAGAAAGCCAATCCGATGGGATACGGGCCGGAAAAATCTTGAAAAATTGAACGGAACGGCGCTTCTCCTGCGTATAGGATAAAACGACCTGCACTGCGGGATCGGCTGCGAGCCGTCCGCGCAGCGCCCACCGACGGGACGCGCCATGAATTTCCTTCTCCGCAGCCTTGCTGGCCTTTTGCTCTTTGCCGTGACACTCGGCCTGCTCGGGCTGGCCGCTGGGCAGATCATCTGGGCGTCGAAGGAAGTGGCAGGTGGCGGCCCGCCGCAGCGTGGCGGGGGCGAGCGCAGCTTCTCCGTTCAGGTCGACCGGTTCGCACGCGGACCCGAGACGCCTGTGATCCTGTCCTACGGCACGGTGGAGGCTGCCCGCTCGCTGGAATTGCGCGCATTGACCGGCGGCCGGATCGTCGAACTGTCGGAGGATTTCCGCGACGGTGGCACGGTCGCGGAGGGCGAGCTTTTGTTCCGCATCGACCCGGCACGGGCCACATCCGCCCTCAACATCGCCACCATTGCGCTTGAGGAACGCCGCGCCGAACTGGCCGAGGCCGAGGACCGGCGCGACCTGACGGAGGACGAACTGGATGCCGCGATCCAGCAGCGTGACTTGCGCGCGCAGGCGCTGGCACGACAGGATGATCTGCAGGCCCGCGGGGTCGGCACGGCACAAGCCGCGGAAGATGCGCAACTGTCCCTGTCCGCCGCCGAACAGACGTTGGTGCGCCAGCGGCAGGCACTGGCAGAGGCCGAAGCCGCGATCCGCACCGCGCGTATTGCCGTGGACCGAGCGGGGATCGACCTCAGCGATGCCGAACGCGCGCTGGCGGAAACCGAGGTTGCGGCCCCGTTCGCGGGCGTGCTGAGCGACGTGACGGCGATCCTCGGAAGGCTCGTCTCGGCAAATGAGAAGCTCGGCCAGTTGATCGACCCGACCGCGCTCGAAGTGGCCTTCCGCGTGTCCAACGCCCAGTTCGCGCGGCTGCTCGATGACGGCGGCACCCTGCAGAAACTGCCGCTCAGCGTAACTCTGGAACTGGACGACATCCCCTTCACGCTCGAAGGCCGGATCGACCGGGTCGGCGCCGAGGTGGGCGACGGGCAGACCGGGCGGCTGATCTTCGCGCAGATCCGCCAGGCCGGGCAGCAGATCCTGCAGCCCGGCGATTTCCTGACGGTGGAGATCGTGGAGCCGGAGTTGACGGATGTGTCGCGCATCCCCGCAGATGCCGCCACCAGCGACGGGCGGGTGCTCGTGCTGGACGATGAGGACCGGCTGGAGGAGATCACCCTGCCGATCCTGCGCCGGATCGGGGATGAACTGATCGTCGCCGATGCACCGGAGGGGCGCCGCTATGTGCGGGAGCGCCTGCCGCAGCTCGGCGCGGGGATCAAGGTCAAGCCGGTCACCCCGCCGGGCGAAGAGGGCGCGCAGGCACCTGCTGCACCGCAGTCGGTCGTGCTTGACGAGGCGCGCCGCGCGCGGCTCATCGCCTTTGTCGAGGCCAACACGCGGATGCCGGCGGACATGCGCGAGCGGATCCTGAAACAGTTGGAGGCCGAAGAAGTGCCGGTCGCGGTTGTGGAACGGCTCGAATCACGGATGGGAGGCTGAGATGGGCCTGCCGCCGCGCCTTCAGGAACGCGGGTTCAACCTGCTCAGCTATTTCACCCGCCACGCAACGGCGGCGAACCTTCTGCTCGCGATCCTGCTCGTGGCAGGCATCGCGGCGAGCACCCGCATCCGTGCCCAGTTCTTCCCCGATGTGGTGATCGAGAGCGTTTCGGTCAGTGTCGCCTGGGAGGGCGCGGGACCGGAGGAGGTCGACGCGGGCGTCATCGCGGTGATCGAACCGGCGCTTCTGGCCGTGGAGGGTGTGACAGAGGCCCGGTCGACCTCGACCGAGGGCAGCGGGCGCGTGTCGCTCGATTTCGAGCCCGGCTGGGACATGGGCCGTGCGACCGAGGATGTGACCGCAGCCGTGGACGCGGTGAGCAACCTGCCGGAAAATGCCGAAGATCCGGTGGTGCGCCGTGCCAACTGGCGCGACCGGGTGACGGACGTGGTCATCTCCGGGCCGGTGTCGGTCGAACAGCTCGGCCGGTTCGCGGACGAGTTTTCAACGCTCCTTTTTGCGGACGGGATCAGCCGTGTGTCGATCAACGGGATCGCCGCGCCGGCGGTCGAGGTCGACGTGCCGCAGCGCAACCTGATCCGCCATGATGTGACCCTGTCCGACATAGCCGGCGTGATCTCGGAGGCCGCCAACACCAACCCGGCGGGCGAGGTCGGTGCCGGCGGCGCGCGGCTGCGCACGGGCACCGAACGGCGCGACGCGGAGGATCTGAACGATCTGGTGGTGCGGGCCAATGCCGATGGATCGAAGCTCCTGCTCGGCGATCTGGCCGACATCCGGGTGATCGGGGCGGACAATGGCCGCGCCTACTATCGCGGCGGCAATCCGGCCGTGTCCCTGCGGGTGGACCGCAGCGACCGCGGCGACGCCATCGCCCTTCAGGCCGCGGTGGAAGCCGCGGCGGAAGAGTTCCAGACCACCCTGCCCCGCGGCGTCACCATCGAACTGACGCGGACCCGCGCGGAGGCGATCACCGACCGGATCGCGCTCCTGATCGACAATGGGCTGATGGGACTGGCGCTGGTGGTCGGGCTCCTCTTCCTGTTCCTGTCCGCGCGCACCGCCTTCTGGGTCGCGGCGGGTATCCCCGTTGCCATGGCGGCGGCGATCGGGCTGATGTACCTGTCGGGCCTCACGCTCAACATGATCTCGCTCTTCGCGCTCATCATCTGCCTCGGCATCGTCGTGGACGACGCGATCGTCGTCGGGGAACATGCGGATTTCCGCGCACGGCGGCTGGGGGAGCCACCCGTCCTGGCCGCCGAGAATGCCGCAAAACGCATGGCGGCACCGGTCTTTTCCGCAACCATCACCACGGTTCTGGCCTTTTTCGGGCTGGTGTCGATCGGCGGACGGTTCGGGTCGCTCATCGCCGATATTCCCTTCACCGTCATTGTGGTGCTGCTGGCATCCCTCGTGGAATGTTTCCTGATCCTGCCGAACCACATGGCCCATGCCATCGCCGCGCGCGGCAAGGACCGCTGGTATGACTGGCCGAGCCGCGTCACCAATGCCGGTTTCCGCTGGGTGCGGACAAAGGCTTTCGCGCCGCTCATGGCCTGGGTGATCCGCCTGCGCTATCCGGTCATGGCGCTCGCCATCCTGATCCTTGCCAATGCTGTCGGCCTGTTCCTGAAAGGCGACGTCACATGGCGCTTCTTCAACGCGCCCGAACAGGGGTCGATCACCGGCAATATAGCCATGCTGCCGACCGCGACCCGCGCTGACACCCGCGCCATGACCGAGGAATTGCAGCGCGCCACGGATGCGGTCGCCGCACGCTACGCGGCGGAGCATGGCACCGACCCGGTGCTCTTTTCCATGACGCAGGTGGGCGGCACCGGCGGGCGCGGCCTGTCCGGATCGGACACGAAGGACCCGGACCAGCTGGGTTCGATCGAGATCGAACTGATCGACGCCGACCAGCGGCCCTATTCCTCCTTCGCCTTCCTTGCCGATCTGCAGGATGAGGTGGTGAACCACCCGATGCTGGAGACGCTGAGTTTCCGCGGCTGGCGGTCCGGTCCGGGGGGCGATGCGCTGGACGTGAAACTGTTCGGGGCGGACAGCCGCACGCTGAAGGCCGCGGCCGAGGCGCTGAAGGTCGAACTCGGGCAATACACGGTCGTCAGCGCGCTTGAGGACAGTCTGGCCTATGACAAGACCGAACTGGTGCTTGACCTGACCCCGCTCGGCCGTGCGCTCGGCTTCACGGTCGAGGGATTGGGCCGCGAATTGCGCCAGCGGTTGAACGGCATCGAGGCGGCGGAATTTCCGGTCGGCACACGCACCGGCACGATCACGGTCGGGCTGCCCGGAGAGGAGATCGCCGCCGATTTCCTGACCACCGCGCGGATGCGCACCCCTGACGGGCAATATGTGCCGCTGAACGAGATCGTGACGGTTGACAGCCAGTATGGCTTTTCCTCCGTGCAAAGGGAAAACGGCGTCAACCTGATCACCGTGACGGGGGACATTTCCGAGGATGATCCGGTCGCGGCCGAAGCCGTGACCACCGCGCTCCGCGCCGACATCCTGCCCGACATCGCGGCGCGGTTCGGCGTCGGCTGGGACCTCGGCGGTCTCGTGGAGCAGGAGAGCGACTTCCTGACCGATGCGCTTATCGGATTCACGCTCTGTGTGCTCGGCATCTACCTGACGCTGGCATGGATTTTCGCAAGCTGGACCCGCCCGCTCGTGGTGCTGGCCATCGTGCCCTTCGGGCTGATCGGCACGATCTGGGGGCATTACAGCTGGGATGTGCCCCTGTCGATCTTCACCGTGGTCGGCCTGATCGGCATGACCGGCATCATCATCAACGACAGTATCGTGCTGGTGACCACGATCGACGAATATGCAGAGAAACGCGGGCTGGTCCCGGCGGTGATCGACGCAGCAACCGACCGGCTCCGGCCGATCCTGCTCACCACGCTGACCACCGTGCTCGGCCTGACGCCGCTGCTCTACGAGAGCAGCGCGCAGGCGCAGTTCCTGAAACCCACGGTCATCACCCTTGCCTACGGGCTCGGCTTCGGCTTCCTGATGGTGCTGCTGGTGGTGCCTGCGCTTGTCATCATGCAGCAGGATGTCGGCCAGCTTTTCCGGTCGCTCCGGCGCGGTGTGGCGGGCCGGCATGACCGGCGTGCGATCCGGCTGGTGCTGAGCGGCGCGGGTCTGACGATTGCCGCGCTGGCCCTGGCGACGGTCGGACGGTGGGCCCTGACGGGCGCAGCCCTGCCGGGACTTGCAGCCTTGGTGCCCGCGCTTGCCGCCCTGCCCGCCGGTCTTGCGGCATTTGCGGGCCTGATGGCCGGGACGCTCCTGATCCTTGTCGCGACCGGCGCGGCGCTCTGGCTCGTCAGCCGGCGGCGGACGGCAGCCTAGGCCGCCCCGCCGAGCACGCCCGAGCGCACGTCATAATCGACGGCGAGGCTGTATTTCGGATCATCCTCGCTGTCGACCATCAGCTGGCCCGCATGGTGCAGGAGCGCGTGGCAGTCGCGGCTCAGATGGCGCAGCATCACCCGCTTGCCCAGAGCCTCGTATTTCGCGGCAATATCCTCGATCGCCTGCAGGGCGGAGGCATCGACGACACGGCTGTTGGCAAAATCGAGGATCACCGTGTCGGGATCTTCTTCGGGGTGGAACAGTTCCATGAAACCGGTGGCGGAGCCAAAGAAGAGCGGGCCTTCCAGTTCATAGACCTTGGCTCCGGTCTCGGTTGCGGACGGCCGCTCCACCGCATGGATGCGCGCCGCTGCGTTCCACGCATAGACGAGCGCCGCCACGATCACGCCGACAACCACCGCCACTGCCAGATCCTCGGCCACCGTCACGCCGGTCACAAGCAGGATGACGAAGGCATCCGAGCGCGGCACGCGGCGCAGGAGCGCGATCGAGTTCCACGCAAATGTGCCGATCACGACCATGAACATCACGCCGACAAGCGCCGCGAGCGGAATGATCTCGATTGCAGGGGCCGCGAAGAGGATGAAGCAGAGCAGGAAGAGCGCCGCCGCGATGCCCGCCAGCCGCGTGCGTCCGCCCGATTTCACGTTGATCATCGACTGGCCGATCATCGCGCAGCCGCCCATGCCGCCGAAAAAGCCGGTCACGACGTTGGCCGCGCCCTGGGCGAGGCATTCCTGGCTCGCGCCGCCGCGCTTGTTGGTCAACTCGCCCACGAGGTTCAGCGTCAGCAGGCTCTCGATCAGGCCGATGGCCGCAAGGATCACCGCATAGGGGAAGATGATCGACAGGGTTTCAAGATTGAGCGGCACCATCGGAATGGCAAATTCCGGCAACCCGCCGGACACGGACGCCATGTCGCCGACGCGCGGAACGGGAATGTCGAACAGGATGACAAGTGCCGTGACAATGCCGATCGCCGCCAGCGGCGCCGGCACCAGACGGGTCAGTTTCGGCACCAGCCAGATCAGCGCCATGGTCGCGGCAACGAGCGCCAGCATCCCCCAGAGCATCGGGCCGGTCATCCAGACCTCATGCCCGCTCGCATCCGTCACCTTGAACTGTTCAAGCTGAGCCAGACCGATCACGATCGCCAGACCGTTCACGAAACCCAGCATCACCGGCTGCGGCACCATGCGGATGAACTTGCCGAGGCGGAAAATGCCCGCGAGCAATTGCAGGATGCCCATAAGGACCACGGTCGCAAAGAGATACTGCACGCCATGTTCGGCCACGAGCGCCACCATGACGACGGCGAGCGCGCCCGTTGCACCGGAAATCATCCCCGGACGACCGCCGAAAACGGCCGTGATCAGGCCGACGATGAAGGCTGCATAAAGTCCGACAAGCGGCTCCACACCAGCCACGAAGGCGAAGGCCACCGCTTCGGGCACCAGCGCCAGCGCCACCGTCAGGCCGGACAGAAGCTCGATCCGCACCCGGTCGGGCGTCATGGTGACGGAATTGAGCGCCTCGCCGGGATTTACGGCGCGGGCAAAGGCGGTCAGCGTGGAACGGAACATGCAGTTTCCTCGGGTCTCGGATGGTCGGGGTCTGGCACGCCCGCTTCAAACCGCCGTAGACACGGCATTCACAGCGATGAGGCCACGTGTCAACTTGTCGCACCACGGGCGCGGCGGCCGCTGTTTTCTTGGCGGGAAGCGCCTCAGCGCCCGCCTTCGACGGGGGCGAAGGCCGCTGGATCCACCCGTTCCGGCCGCCCATCGAGTGACAGACGGGTGGTGCGGGCCTCGGACGTAGCGATGACCTCGCCGCGTCGCAGCACCGCAATCCGGGTGGCGCGCAGGCGGATTGCCTCCACCGGATCGGCGGCCTGCAAAATGTTCAGATCGGCATGGCACCCGGGCGCGATCCCGTAGCCCTCCAGCCCCATGATGCGGGCGGAGTTTTCCGTCACGGCATCGAAGCACCAGCCCATATCCTCGCGGCTTGCCAACTGGCCCACATGCAGGCCCATGAAAGCCACATCGAGCATGTCGCCCGTGCCGAGCGAATACCACGGGTCCATCACGCAATCCGACCCGAAGCCCACGGTCACGCCCGCGTCGCGCAACTCGCGCACCCGCGTCTGGCCGCGCCGCTTGGGATAGCTGTCATGCCGGCCCTGCAGCATGATGTTGATGAGCGGGTTGGGGATCGCATGCACGCCCGCCTCGACGATGAGCGGGATCAGTTTCGAGACATAGTAATTGTCCATCGAATGCATCGACGTCAGGTGCGAGCCGGCCACCCGACCGCCAAGCCCGAGCCGCTGCGTCTCGGCCGCGAGCGTCTCGATATGCCGGCTCATCGGGTCGTCCGTCTCGTCACAATGCATGTCGACCATCAGCCCGCGCTCGGCCGCGATCTCGCAGAGCCGGCGGACGGAGCGCGCGCCCTCTTCCATCGTGCGTTCGAAATGCGGGATGCCGCCGACAATATCCACGCCCATATCGAGGGCACGCAGCAAGAGCGCCTCCGCGTCCGCGTCGCGATAGAGCCCGTCCTGCGGGAAGGCGACCAGTTGCAGGTCGAGATAGGGCGCGACCTGACGGCGGACCTCCAGCAGGGCCGCGACGCCCTTCAATTCCGGGTCGCAAATGTCCACATGGCTACGGATCGCACCGATACCCTGTGCCACCGCCAGATCGCAGTAGTTGAGGGCGCGCGCGATGATCTCGTCCACGGTCTGCAGCGGTTTCAACTCGCCCCAGAGCCCGATCCCTTCGAGCAGGGTGCCGGACCGGTTCATCCGCGGCCGCCCAAGCGACAGGGTCGCGTCCATGTGGAAATGCGGATCGACGAAGGGCGGCGCAACCAGATAGCCGCCGGCATCGATCGTCCGGCCCGCCGCGGCTTCAAGCTGCGGCTCGACCGCCGCGATACGCCCGCCTGCGATGCCGATCCCCATGCCGGTCCGACCGTCGGGCAGGGTTGCATTGGTGATGATCAGATCGAAACCCATGACCCTCAGTCCCCTTGTATCAGCGCTGGCCCTTGAACCACGGCGTGAGCAGCGCGCGCGGATAATCGGCGCCCCGCGCCGCGACGACAAGCGCAATGATCGACAGGATGTAAGGCGCCATCAGGAATACCTGCCCCGGCACCATCGCGCCGACCTCGGTCTGCAGCCGCACCTGAAACGCATCGAACGCACCGAAGAGCAGCGCGCCGAGCAGCGCCTTGCCCGGGCGCCAGCTGGCAAAGATGACCAGCGCGATGCAGATCCATCCGCGCCCGTTGACCATCCCGAAGAAGAACGCGTCGAATGCCGACATGGTCAGGAACGCGCCGCCTAGCGCCATCAGGGCCGACCCGGCCATGACCGCACCGATCCGCAGCCCGTAGACAGACAGGCCCTGCGCATCGACCGCATCGGGATTGTCACCCACGGCGCGCAGCGCGACCCCGAGCGACATGCGGTTCAGCACATACCAGACCAGAAAGACACAGCCGAGCGCGAGCCAGGTGAGTGCGGTCTGCTGAAAGAGGACCGGCCCGACGAACGGCAGGTCAGACAAAAGGGGAATGTCGAGCGGCTGGAACGGCGTGATCCGGGGTGGAGAGGTCACGTCCGGCAGCGCCGTGCGATAGGTGAAATAGGCGACCGAGGTTGCCAGCATCGTCACGCCCAGACCCGAGACATGCTGCGACAGGCCAAGCGGCACGGTGAGGATCGCGTGGATCAACCCGAACCCCGCGCCCGCCAGCGCCGCCGCGAGCACGCCGAGCCAGAGCGGTGCCCCCATCCAGACCGCGAGCCAGCCGGTCATCGCGCCGGCCACGAAAATCCCCTCGATCCCGAGGTTCAGAACCCCCGACCGCTCACAAAGCAGCGCGCCCAGAACCCCGAAGATGAGCGGGGTTGCGATCCGCAGCGCGGCGGCCCAGAAACTGTCGGACAGAAGGATGGATAGGATGTCCGCCATCAGCCCTGTCCCGCATCCACGGTCGGCACCCGGACGATCCGGTAGCGGGCGAAAAAGCCGCCGAGCAACACGCAGATGAGCGACAGGGCCACCGTCAGATCGGCCAGATAGCTCGACACGCCCAGTTCACGGCTCATACTGTCCGCACCGACGAAAACGGCGGCGATATAGACCGCCGCCACGACGACGCCGAGCGGCGAAAGGCCGGCCAGCATCGCAACCACGATCCCCGCATAGCCGAAGCCGGGTGACAGGTCGGCCGTCAGATAACCCTTGAGGCCCGCGACCTCGCTGACACCGGCAAGACCCGCAAGCGCGCCCGACAGCGCCGCGACGCTCAGCAGCACCCGCGTCACCGGCAGGCCGGCATGGCGTGCCGCGGCGGCGTTTTCGCCAACCGCGCGGATGCGGAAGCCCCAGACGGTGCGGCTCATTAGAAGGTGCACCAGAACCGCCATGACCAGCGCCAGCGGGAAACCCCAATGGAGCCGCATCCGGTCGATGAGCGGCGGCAGCATGGCGGCATCGAGCACCGGCTCGGATTGCGGCCAGCCGAGCCCCATCGGATCCTTCAACGCGCCTTCGAGCATCATCTGCACGAAGATGAGAATGATGAAATTCAGCAGCAGCGTGGTGACGACCTCGTCCGCGCCGAAGCGCGTCCGCAACCAGGCCGGGCCGATCATCCCGACCGCACCTGCAAGCGCGCCTGCCAGCAGGACCAGCGGCACCAGAACGAGCGCCGGAGCGTCGATCATGCCGGTGCCGATCCAGACGCAGGCCAATGCCCCGAGATAGAGCTGCCCCTCCGCCCCGATGTTCCAGAGCCGTGCACGAAACGCGACGGCTGCGGCAAGACCGGTGAAAATCAGTGGCGTCGCGCGGGTCAGGGTTTCGGTGAAGGCAAAGAGCGACCCCGCGACACCCTTGAGCATCAGCCCATAGGCGGTGAAGACCGGCGCGCCGGCAAAGAGGAGCGGCACGGCGGTCAGCGCTAGGGCCGCGAGCGCGGCCGCCAACGGCAGGACAAGCCGCACGGTGCCGGAGACAGGCGGGCGCGGTTCGATCCGGATCATGCTGCTGCCCCCGCCATCATCAGCCCGATCTCCGTGCGGTCGCGGCGCGGCGCTTCCGTCAGCCGCCCGTCGACCATGACGAGGATCCGGTCGGAAAGCGCGATCAACTCGTCGAGATCTTCGGATATGAGCAGCACCCCTGCCCCGTCGCCACAGGCTGCGACCAGCCGCCGGCCCACTTCGGCCGCTGCGCCGAGGTCGAGCCCGCGGGTCGGCTGGTTGGCAAGAATCAGTTTCGGCGCGGCACGGAACACCCGCGCGAGGATCATCTTCTGCATGTTTCCGCCCGACAGGAGCCGCACCGGCGCATCCGGACCGGGTCCACGAATGTCGAATTCCTCGACGGCTGCGATGGCCGCCGCATCGATCTGGCGGCGGCGCAGGAAACCGCGGCGCTGCACGTCCGGCCCGTCGAGGCGCTCAAGGATCAGGTTCTCGGCCACGCTCATCGACCCGACCACCCCGTCATGGTGTCGGTCTTCGGGGATGCGGCCGACACCTGCACGGATGAGCGCCGCAGGCGTGTGCCGGGCCGGCAACGCGCCGCCGACGCGGATTTCGCCCGCATCCGGCGCGCGCAGGCCGGAAATGACCGCCGCGAGCGCCGCCTGTCCGTTGCCGGATACACCAGCGATGCCCACAATCTCGCGCGCATGCACGGTCAAGGACACGTCCGACAACCGGTCACGGGCGGATGCGGCCTCGCACCGGATGCCGGAAAGCTCCAGCACCGGTGCACCGGGATCCATCGGCGCGCGTTCCACCTGAGGGGCTTCCGCCCCGACCATCAGCCGCGCGATGCGGCGCTCGTCGGCCTCAGCCGTTGCGATCTCTCCGACCTTGCGACCGTGACGCAGGACGGCAATCCGGTCGGAGAAGGCCAGAACCTCCCGCAATTTGTGGGATATGAAAATGACCGAAAGACCATCCACAGCCAGCTGGTGCAAATTGGCGAAAAGGCTGTCCGCCTCCTGCGGTGTAAGGACGGCGGTTGGCTCGTCGAGCACAAGGATGCGCGTGTTGCGCACCAGCGCTTTCAGGATCTCGACCCTTTGCCGCTCACCGACCGTCAGGCGGCTCACCCGCGTGTCGAGCGCCACCTGCAGACCGGAGCGCGCCATCACGTCCTCGACATGGGCGCGGGCCGCACCGCCGCGTTTCCGCCGCGACAGGAGCGACCCCACGCCGAGCAGGATATTGTCGAGCGCCGACAGGTTCTCGGCCAAGGTGAAATGCTGATGCACCATCCCGATCCCGGCGGACAGGGCGGCCTGCGGATGGCCGAGCGGCAGGTCGCGCAGACCCTGCCCGTCGTCCACTCGTATATGGCCCGCGTCCGGCAGGTAATGGCCGAACAGCATGTTCATCAGCGTGGTCTTGCCCGCGCCATTCTCGCCCAGCAACGCGAGCACTTCGCCCCGACCGAGCGACAGGTCGACATCGGCATTGGCCTGCACGGCGCCGAACCGCTTGCTGAGGCCCGACAGTTCGAGAACCGGCGCGCTCATGGCAGCGGCGGGACCGGGCGGATAGGCCGCCCGGTCCGTCCTTGACTCGTTTGAGGGATCACCCGTCCGGAGCTCAGTTGTCCGACACCGGAGCGGCGTCGTTCACGTTCACCCGGAAAAGCCCGTTCATGATGTCGGCCTCTTTGGCCTCGACGGCGGACACGACCTCGGCCGGGACCAGTTCCGGATCAAGCACCAGCGACCCGCCGCCATAGGCCATGAAACTATACTGGCCGTAATCCGCGGCCTCGAAGGTCCCGCCAGCCACGGCCGCGACCGCACGGTCGATCGTCGGCTCCATGTGCCAGAGCGCCGAGGCGAGGATCGTGCCCGGATAGTCGCCGGACGTGTCGATCACGTTGCCGATCGCCTTCACACCGCGCTCCACCGCCGCGTCGGAGACGCCGAACCGCTCCGCATACATGATGTCGGCACCGGCATCCATCATGGCAAAGGCGCTTTCCTTGGCCTTGGGCGGATCATACCAGCTGTCGATGAAGCTCACGAGGAACTTCACGTCGGAATTGACCTCCCGCGCGCCATCCATGAATGCATGCATGAGCCGGTTGACCTCCGGGATCGCATAGCCGCCGACCATGCCGATCAGGTTGCTCTCGGTCGCCGCGCCGGCGATCATGCCCGACAGGTAGCTCGGCTCGTGAATCCAGTTGTCGAAGACCGAGAAGTTGGGCGCCACCGGCCCGAAGGACGAGCCCATCAGGAATGCTGTTTCGGGATAGTCGGCCGCCACCTTGCGCGCGGCGCGTTCCAACCCGAACACCTCGCCCACGATCAGCTGGTGACCGGCTTCAGCATATTCGCGCATGACCCGCTCGTAATCGTTGTTGGCGACATTTTCCGAATAGACATATTCGATATCGCCACGCTCCTGCGCGGTGGTCAGTGCCTTGTGGATCCGGCCGATCCACTGCTGTTCGACCGGCAATGTGTAAATCGCCGCGACCTTGACCGTTTCAGCGGCGGCCACTCCCGCGCCCCAGACCGACCCGACGACGAGCGCCGCGACCATCATCCCGCGGCGGGTTAGTTTCATTGCTGTGCGCATTCCCTCACTCCTGTTGCCCTGACCTAACGTCACGCAATTGGGTCATTTCTTGACCGTTCGATCAAGAAAAATGGCGGCCACGACACAAGAAACCGCCAAGCCGCTCGAAACATGCCGTTTTTTTGGGCAGCCCGCCGCCGCGATCGGAAGGGTGGCGGGCCAGAGTTCAGTTCAGCAGCACCCTCGGCAGCCAGAGGGCGATGTCGGGGAAGCTCATCACCAGCGCCAGTCCGATCAGCTGCAGGAGCACGAAGGGAATGATCCCGCGGTAGATTTCCTGAATGCGCACATTTTCCGGCGCGACGGCCTTGAGGTAGAAGAGCGCGAAGCCGAAAGGTGGCGTCAGGAAGCTCGTCTGCAGGTTCACCGCGAGCAGGATCGCAAACCAGTAGGTCACCTCGAATTTCGCGACATGGTCCCCGAAATCGAGCTGCGCGATGATCGGCGCGAAGACCGGCAGCACGATCAGCGTGATCTCGATCCAGTCGAAGAAAAAGCCGAGCACGAAGACGAGCGCCATGATCAGGAACAGGAGCCCCCAGGACCCGAGGCCAAGCGACTCCACCAGATCGATCACCAGATCGTCGCCGCCAAGCGCACGGAAGATGTAGGAGAACAGCGTCGCCCCGATGAAGATGCCGAAGATCATCGCATTGGTGAGCATGGTCCGCTCGACCACATCAGCCAAGACGCCGATATAGTGGCGCAACTCTCGCCAGAACCCGCCACCGACCGGATGGTCGTCAATGCCCGTGTCCGCCGTGGTCTCCAGCACGAATTCCTCGACCCCGAGGCTCGGCAGGATCACCAGATTGATCAGCCCGAGCAGGATCGCGCCCATCGCGCCGACACCCGCAGCCTCCGTCGGGGTTGCGAACCCGCCGAGGATGGAGCCGAGCACAAGCCCGATCAGGATCACCGGCGGCACGAAGCTGCGCACCACCATGGCAAAGACGCCCAGACCCGTTTGCGGCCCAAGATCCTGGTCAAGCGCCGGTGCCAGCTTCGGATTGATGGTGCAGCGAACCACGATATAGACGACATAAAGTCCGGCCAGGATCAGGCCCGGAAAGACCGCCGCCACGAAGAGATTGCCCACCGAGCGCGACAGGAGATCCGCCATGATCACAAGCATGATCGAGGGCGGGATCAGGATGCCGAGCGTGCCGGAGGCGGCGATCGTGCCGGTTGCCAGTTCGTGATTGTAGTTCCGTTCGATCATCACCGGCAGCGCGAGAAGCGACATCATGATGACGCTCGCGCCGATGATGCCGGTGGTGGCGGCCAGAATGGTTCCCATGATCGTCACCGACAGGGCCAGCCCGCCGGGGACACGGCGCATCAGAACCTGAAGGCAGTTGAGCAGGTCGCGTGCGATGCCTGACCGTTCCAGCATCGTGCCCATGAAGATGAACATCGGAATGGCGGTCAGGATCAGGTTTTCCATGATCCCGCCGAAGATGCGTGACGGAAGGGTGCGGAACTGGATGAACATGAACTCGCCGGCCATGATGCCTATGAGCCCGAACAGAAGCCCGACGCCGCCGAGCACGAAGGCGACCGGAAAGCCGGAGAACATACTCACGCCCAGGACGATGAACATGAACAGGGGCAGAAGCTCGATGAAATCCATCAGTGGCCCCCGTTCAGAAGCTGGTCGCGCGTGTCCTCGTCAAGGTCACCGCGGAGCCCCGCGATACATTTGATGAGCTGCGACAGGGCCGCAAGAAGCAGGAGCACGAACAGAAGCACCATGCCGGCCTTCAGAAGCCACAGGTTGCTGAGCCCGGTCTGGGATTTGGAAATCTCGCCCGACAGGAAAGACTGTTTCGCATAGCCGAAGGACAACCAGATCCCGAGCAGCGAATAGGGCACGAGGGCAAGGCAGATGCCCACGATCTCGATCCAGTATTTGCGCCGCTCGGAGAACCCCTCGCGCAGCAGGTCGATGCGCACATGGGTCTGGCGTGTATAGCCGTAACCCACGGCCAGCATGATCAGATAGGCGTGCAGCCAATACTCGCTTTCCTGAATCATGGTCGAATTGAGCCCCGCGGGTTTCGGCACCCCGAAATAGCGGGTGATGACGTCGTAACAGACGACGACGACAAGCAAGGCGCCGAGCCATCCCCCCGTCAGGGCAAGCACCCTGAGTGTCCGGTCGATGAAGCGGCTGAGCATCAAGAGGCTCTGCACGTGGATCCCTCCCCCAAATTATGGTCTTGCGGCCTTTTGGCCTGTTCTTCCGCCATTCTAGCAAACCGGCGGTGGTTTTGGCCGAAAAAGGCCCGGCTGACCTGCAGCCGGACCTTTCGGTTTTAGTTGGACGGGCCGGTTACTTCAGGTAGCCCAGCTCTTTCCAGGTGGTGTACTGCTCGCGGAATTCCGACAGGCTCGTCCAAGCCTTGTCGAAATCGGGGTTGGCGGCAACCTCTTCGGCCACCACTTCCTCCCAGGCCGAACGCAGCGTATCGAGCATGGAATCATCCCACTGGTGGATGGTCACGCCATTGCCCTCGATCTCTTTCAGGGCCGCCGACTGGATCGCCTCGCCCTCTGCGAACTGGGTGGCGACATTGGCGCGGCAGGCGGTGGTGATCAGCCCACGCTGCTGGTCGGTCATCCCGTCCCATTTGGCCTTGGAGATCAGCAGCTCCTGAATGGTCGACTGCTGGTGCCAGCCGGGGAAGTAGTAATGCTTGGCGATATTGTAGAAGCCGAGATTGAGGTCGATCGCCGGCATGGAAAACTCGGTCGCGTCGATCGTGCCGCGCTCCAGCGCCGGGTAAATATCCCCGCCGGCGAGCAGCTGCGTGTCCACGCCGAGTTTCTGCATCACCTTCGCGCCGAGGCCGAAGAAGCGCATCTTGAGCCCCGCCAGATCTTCGGGGCCGGTGATTTCCTCGCGGAACCAGCCGGAGGCCTCGGGGGCGATGATCCCGCAGACGAGCGAGTGAATGCCATTGGCATTGTAGATCTCGTTCATCATGTCTTCGCCGCCGCCATACCACATCCAGGCGAGATACTCGCCGGCGCTGGGGCCGAACGGCACGGCAGCAAAGAGGTTCAGCGCAGAGTTCTTGGAGCCCCAGTAGCCCGGCACCGACCAGCCGGCATCCACCGACCCGTTGGACACGGCATCAAAAATCTCCAGCGGCGGGACGAGCGCGTTCGGTTCGAAGAATTTGACCTCCACCTCGCCGCCCGAGATGAGGTTGAGCGTGTCCTGCAGCTTCACACCCGCCTCACCCAGCTGGATCAGCGATCCGGGGAAGGTCGAGGGCATGTTGAGCTTGACGGGTTCGGCCTGGGCCATCGGCGCCGACAGCAGCGCGGCGGCGGCCGCGGCAGTGAGCATCTTCTTCATTTCAGTCCTCCCTGACTGTGCATTTTTCTAGCATCCGCGCTCTACGGACACGGATTACTGTATGCATTAAATTATCCACCGTCAAATGTGCAAACACGCGCGCAAAGACAGTTGGATGGCTGATTGATTGCCAAATTCACGGCAAAGCCAATCAGCAAGGCTGACCCAATTCGGGAAATGAAGGGGGAGACGGTGGCGCGTCCTGCGCCCCGCAACAGGTCAGACCTGATGGAACCCGTGCTTTTCGAGCAGTGCGATCAGGGTGGTCTTGGCCCGCATCCGGTGCTGGCGGTGCAGTTCACGCGCCCGCTCCGCATCACCGTCGCGCAGCGCCTCCATCAGCCGCGCATGATCCTCGTTCGAGGCACGCGGCAGAGGCCGGATGAACAGCGTCAGGTTGCGGGCGCGCCGCACCTGATCATTGTAGGTCGACACGATCGCCGCCAGACGGCTATTGCCCGACAGGTTGACGAGCGTTGCATGGAACTCCTCATCCGCGGCGGCCCAGGCCTCCCGGTCATTGTCGTCGAGGCTTTTCTCCATCCGCTCCAGCGCCCGGTCGAGCGGCGCGAGTTTGGCGGCGGACAGTTTCTTGGCCGCCACGAGTTCGGCCGCGAGCGATTCAAGTTCGGTCAGGATCTGGTAGATCTCGGTCATGTCCTCGGGCGACAGGGTCAGGATCTGCACCCCGCGGCGCGGGCGGACTTTCAAGAGCCCCTGGGATTCGAGCACCAGCGTCGCCTCGCGCACCGGCGTCCGTGACATGCCGAGCATCTCGGCCAGTTCCGTTTCCAGATGGTTCGACCCGGCCGGCAGACGATTGGTCAGGATCATGTCGCGCAGCTGCTGCGTGGCGCGCTGCGTCTGGGATGCCGCCGGTTTGTCAGCCGGTTTCGGAGCCTTGGCCATTCACACCTCGATTTGCCGGCCCGCCGCATCGGACGCATAGGCCGCATCTTCCAGAAGGATGTTCTTCAGATAGTCTTCTGCCCTGTTTTCCAAGGGGGTGCCATCGAGAAGTCCGCTTATCACGTGGGTTTGTAACGCATGCACGCAATCCCCCGCAAAGCCCGGCCAGTCCTGCCGGTCAAGGATCACCTGCGCCTCCGCCGCACCGAAAGCGCGCCGCGCAACGCGGCCCCACCCGTCGAGCGTCAGCGTGCCGGTGCTGCCCTCGACCAGACATTCGCCAAGCGTGGTGCGCGGATTGTCCGCCGCATGGTCAAGCAGCCGGTTGCCATCGAAGAGCGCCCGCCGACCATCCGCGTAGGACATTAGCAGATAGCCCGCATCCTCCCCCTTGATCGCCGGATTGAGCCGCCGCAGATCGGCAAACATCCGGTCGGGTTCGCCCAACAGATAGCGGAACGTGTCGATCCAGTGGACCGCCGTTTCATGGATCAGGAAGCGCGGCATGTCCTGGAAATAGGGCTGCCGGTCGAGATAGGCACGCGGCCCCTGCCCGTCTCCGGTCCGCAGCCGGAACGTGATCTGGTGCACCTCCCCGATCGCGCCTTCGTCAATCGCCCGGCGCATCGTGCGGTACCAGGGCTGGAAGCGGAAATTCTCATGCACGATCAGCGGCACATCCGCGGCGCGGGCCAGCGCCACGGCCTCCCGAGCCTCGTCGATGTTCTTGCAGAACGGTTTCTGGCAGATGATCGCGCGCACCCCGTGATCGAGCGCCGTGCAGATCGCCTGCAAATGGGTTTCGGGCGGGGTGATGATATCGAGCAGGTCGGGCGTCTCGGCCGCCAGCATCTCGTCGAGCCGCGCATAGGCCGGCAGACCCGTGGCCTCCGCCTTGGTGATGTCGCGGTTGACCGACGCCACGGGCCGGGCCCTGTCGATGCGCGCCCAGGCGTCATAGTGGAAGCGGCTGAAATAGCCCGCGCCCAGACAGGCCACTCGAATCGGATCCTTCGGAAAACTCATGCTATAGCTTACCCCTGAGCAGGTCGCAGGCGGCCCGCGCGCCCGCCGCAGCGCAGTTTAACGGGGTAGGATGCGTTGACAACGCATTTTTTAATGGATACGCAAAATCCAGATTGAGGGAGAGCAAAGATGTATGCGGTTACCGTCCGGTTCACCTTGAAACCCGGAGCGTCCGACGCCTTCATGCCGCTGATGCGGGATCAGGCGCGCAATTCCCTGACCAAAGAGGCCGGATGCCACCGGTTCGACATCCTGTGGGACAGCGGCGCGCCGGAGGAGGTGTTCCTCTACGAGCTCTACACCGACCGGGCGGCTTTCGAGCACCATATGTCCACCGACCATTTCAGCGCCTTTTCTGCCGCCGCGCCGGATCATGTCGCGGACAAGCAGGTCGTAACCTATGACACGCTGTCCGAGGGCGGTGCATGAGCGCCAACTGGACGGTCCATGCGGTCAAATATGCCGACCGGAACACCCGGATCAGGGGCGACAGTTTCATCTTTGACGACGATCACGCATCGCCGCATCCGATGGACTATTTCGTCTGGCTCTTGCGCAACGGCAGCCGCACCATCCTAGTCGACACGGGATATGACGCGGCCGAGGGCGCGCGGCGCGACCGCCCGATCCTGCGCGACCCGGTGGTGGCGCTGGAGCCGCTCGGTGTGCGGGCCGAGGAGATCGATACGGTCATCATCACCCATCTGCATTACGACCATGCGGGCGGGCTCGACCGCTACCCGTCGGCCCGGTTCCACCTGCAGGCGGCGGAAATGGCCTATGCGACCGGACCCTGCATGTGCCACGACACGTTGCGCATGCCCTTCACGGCCGAACATGTCTGCGAGATGGTGCGCCACGTCTATTCGGGCCGCGTGATCTTCCATGACGGGGACGCCGAGGTGGCGCCGGGCGTGACGGTCCACGCGATCGGCGGCCATTCACGCGGGCTTCAGGCGGTGCGGGTCGAAACCGCCAACGGGCCGTTCTGCCTCGCCTCGGACGCGACCCATTTCTATGAGAATTTCCTGACCGGAAAACCCTTCCCGATCGTGGCCGACCTGGAGCCGATGCTGACAGGGTTCGACCGGATCACCGCACTCGCCGGCACGGCCGACCGGGTCATTCCCGGCCATGATCCGCTCGTCACGACGCTCTATCCTGTCGATCCGAATGTGCCGTTCGCCTGGCGGATCGACGCCGGCCCGCAGGGCCCATTGCCAACCTTTTCCAGACCGGAGACCTGACGGATGCTGCTTGGATGTATCGGCGACGATTTCACCGGATCGAGCGATCTGGCCAATACGCTGCGCAAAGAGGGGATGGGCGTCAGGCTCTTCTCCGGCGTGCCGGACGGACCCGCCGCAGACGGGATCGACGCGGGCGTCGTGGCACTGAAATCGCGGACGATCCCCGTGGCGGAGGCCGTGGCCCAGTCGCGCGCGGCGCTGCGCTGGTTGCGCGATCAGGGCTGCACGCAGTTTCTGTTCAAATATTGCTCGACCTTCGACAGCACGCCGGAGGGCAATATCGGACCGGTGGCCGCAGCCCTTGCCGAGGATCTGGGGGAAACGCGGGTGATCATCTGTCCGGCCTTTCCCGCCACCGGACGATCCGTCTATCAGGGGCATCTCTTCGTCGGTGACATGCTCCTGTCGGACAGCGGGATGCGCCACCATCCTCTGACCCCGATGACCGATAGCGACATCCGCCGCTGGCTCGCGCAACAGACTGACTGGGCGGTGGATCATATCGGCGCCGCAACAGTGTTCGACGGGGCCGACGCGATCCGGGCCGCGCTCGGTGGCGGGTCACGGGCCATGGTCGTGGTCGACGCAATCCGCGATGCGGACCTGCGCGCCATCGGACGCGCCGCGCGTGACCGGACACTCATCACCGGCGGTTCGGGGATCGCGCTCGGCCTGCCCGACAATTTCAGGGACGCCGGCACATTGTCCGCAACCGAACCGGACTGGCAGGGCGCAAAAGGGCGCGCGCTGCTCCTGTCCGGCTCCTGTTCGGAACAGACCCGCCGGCAGGTTGCCGCCGCCAAGGCGTCCGGTCCGGCATATGAGGTCACGGCGGAGGCCGTCATGGGCGGCGAGGCAACCGCCGCGCGGCTTCTTGGCTGGGCCGAGGACAGCAACGCCCCTGCCCCGCTCATCTATTCCTCCGCCGATCCGGCGGTTGTCAAAGCGGCGCAGGAGAAATTCGGCCGCGACACGGTTGCCAGCGCGATCGAAGCGCTCTTCGGCGATCTGGCCGTGGCATGGCGGGACGCAGGCCACCGGATCATCGTGACCGCTGGGGGCGAGACATCGGGTGCCGTCGTCGAAGCGCTGAAACTCGACAGACTCGACATCGGGCCTGAGATCGCGGCCGGTGTGCCCGCTGTGCGCGACCCCGACAGCGGGCTCTGCCTCGCGCTCAAGTCGGGCAATTTTGGACAGGACGACTTCTTTGCCCGCGCCGTGGGGGTGCTGACAGCATGAGCACGGATGTAAAACTGCGTGAGATGCTCTGCACGCTCGCGGCCTCCATGTATGACCGCGGACTGACCTGCGGTGCATCGGGCAATATCTCTGCACGGACGGAAGATGGCGGACTGCTTGTCAGCCCGACCGGCAGCTGTTTCGGACGGCTCGATCCCGCCCGGCTGTCGCGGTTCGACGCGGAGGGCCGGCACGTGGACGGGGATGCACCAACCAAGGAGATGCCACTCCACGCTGCCTTCTACGAGACGCGCGGCAGCAAGGCGGGCGCGGTCGTGCACCTGCATTCCAGCCATGCTGTCGCGCTGTCGATGCTGCCCGAGGTTGACCCGTTGGACGCGCTGCCACCGCTCACCCCCTATTCGATCATGCGGCTCGGGCGGGTGCGGCTCCTGCCCTATATCCAACCCGGCGATCCGGCGATGGGGGACGCGGTGCGCGACCTTGACGGCCAGCATTGCGCGGTGATCCTTGCCAATCACGGGCCGGTCGTCTCCGCCCCCTCGCTGGAAGCGGCGGTCTACGGGATGGAAGAGCTGGAAGAGACGGCGAAGCTCACCCTGATGACGCAGGGACGGAACCCGCGGATGCTGACATCCGAGCAGATCGCAAGCCTGCGCGCGACCTTCGGCGACCCCTGAGGGCCTTCAGGGCTGGATCATCGCATCGGTCCATTCGCGCAGGAAGTTCTGCCGCTTGATCTGGTCGAGATAGACCAACAGCCCCGGTCCGAGCGCAATCGGGTGCAGGTGCGGCGCCTGTCCGAGCGCCGCGCCATCGATCGGCGGCAGGCCCGTGCGCTCCGCCTGCAGCGCGCGGCCAGCGGGGCTCAGCAGATAGTCGATGAAGGCGCGCCCCAGATCGGGATCGCGCGCGGTCGGCGGGATCAGGACGGACCGCAGGAGCACATTCGTGTAATCCTGCAACGCGATCACCAGCCCCTCGCGGTCGGGATCGAGCTGCGCGGCGGCATAAGAGCCGGTCACGT
Organism: Oceanomicrobium pacificus; assembly: GCF_009833495.1. Lineage (GTDB taxonomy): Bacteria > Pseudomonadota > Alphaproteobacteria > Rhodobacterales > Rhodobacteraceae > Oceanomicrobium > Oceanomicrobium pacificus. The sequence goes on from NZ_WUWG01000007.1 coordinate 37,083, forward strand.
TATAGGCCATCATCAGATCGCCGGCTTTCAGATCGGCAATCATCTGGCCCGAACAGCAATAGATGCGCGGCTGCAGGCCGCCCATCACCTGCACCAGCCGCCAATAGGCCTGTGACTGGCGTGCGTCCTGTGTCGCAAACAGGTAGCCGGTGCCCGAACTGCGCGGATCATAGGTGCCGATCCGGCCACGAAAGAGCGCGGGATTGTCGCGCAGAAGCGCAATCAGTTCCTGTCGCGTCTGCGGTGCCGGCAACTGGTCGAGCACCCGGCGCGACAGGAGCGTGACCGCCGGTTCCTGCGCAAAGGCAAACAGATGGTCGCGCCAGCGCGCCCAGTCGGGCAGCGACAGGGTGGCATCGGAGCGATGCGGCAGCGCCAGCCCGTCATTGGCAAGTTTCATCTGCAGGTCCATGGCGCTTGAGATCACCAGATCGACCGGCGCGGCTTCCTCGGCCACGGCCTTGTAGGTCTCTGTGCTCGACGCGACTGTATAGATGAGCGCCACGTTCGGGCGGGTGGCGAGAAAAGCCTCGATCAGCGGCTGGAAATGTTCCGTGTCCGTGGTCGACAGGATATGCAATTCCCGATCGGCTTCGGGCGTGCCGAACCGGCGCTCTTCCTCCACCTCATAGGCGGTCGCACCTGTCAGCGGCGCAACGAGCGCGAGCAGGGCTGCGATCAGGTTCGCGGCAGTTCGAGCCGGGCGCATGTGCCACCTCCTTCCCGGTTTTCAAGACTGAACCGACCGCCATGGGCGCGGGCCACTTCTTCCACGATGCTGAGCCCGAGACCCGAGCCGACGATATCTCCGACATTTGCGCCGCGGCGGAACCGTGTCGCCAGTTCCGCACCGCCAGCCTCTCCGATCCCGCGGCCACGGTCGCGGATCTCGATCCAGAACCAGCCGTCACCGGGCGCGAGCGCCGCCTCGATCCGCGCATCTGCAGGCGAATATTTCACCGCATTGTCGAGCAGGTTGCGCAGCGCCGCATCGATCAGCACCTCGTCGCCGGTGATCGCGGCGGGCTGGTCAACGCCACTCAGATGCAGATCGATGTCGCGCAGATCGGCCGCCGGTGTCACCGAGTGGACCATCTCCGACAGGCGGCGGGCCAGGTCCACGGGCCCGCGGTCCATATGATCGGAGCGGTAGCTGACCATTGCGTGATCGAGCAACTGTCCGGCGGAGCGGGCGCTTTCCTCCACCGCGCGGATCACCGCGCGCAAGGTGCGGCGTGTCGCGTCGTCATCGGTGTTGCGCAACGCGATCTCGGTCTGGATGCGCACCGTGGCGAGTGGTGTGCGCACGTGATGCGCAGCCTCGGCGATCAGCGTTTCCGTCCGGTCGAGCGCGGCCCGCAGGCGCCCGATGAACCCGTTGAGCGCCGAGAGAAGCGGCTGCAATTCCGACGGTGCCGAGTGATCGACGGGCCGCAGGTCCGATGGCCCCCGACGGCTCACCGCGCCAGCAAGCCGCCGCAGCGGTCGCAGGGTCGATTGTGCGGCCAGTCCGCCGAGAAGACCAGCAAGCAGGAAGAACCCGATGCCGAGACCGGCGGCCACATTGGCGACCCGACGTGCGATTGCATCCTGCGCCAGTCGCGTCTGGGCGACCACGATCCCCAGATCGACCGGACGCCCGTCCACCGGCAATTGCCGGTTCAGGCGCACGATCCGCACCACCGTGTCCCGGTAGGGGCTCGTCAGATAGGCAGGGCCCGCCCCGCCCGGTCCGGGCATCGGCAGGTCCTCATACCCTGTGATCGTCTCGTCATTGGCGAGGATCCGGTAGAAGACCCGGTCCTCCGACACTGCACCGAGCATGGCGAAAGCCGCATAGGGAATATCGACCAATATGCCCTGATCGGCCGCGCGGGCCGCCTCTGCAATCGCCGTGGCCGAGGCCGCAAGGATATTGTCCTGCGTGGCTTCGGCAGCGCGTTCGGCCACCGTCCGGACGGTCAGATAAAGCGCGACCGACAGGACCGCCGCCACGCCCAGCATTTGCAGAAACAGGCGCCTGCGCAGCGACATGGGCCGGCGCGCGGCCATCAGGGCCCGGCCATCCGGTAGCCGACGCCGCGCACGGTCTCGATCCGGACTGTGGCACCCTGCAGCTTCCGGCGGAGCCGACCGACATAGACTTCGATCGCATTGTCCGACACATCCTCGGCAAAGGAGAACATCCGGTCGTGCAGCTGGCCCTTGGACAGGAGCCGACCTCGAGCGGAGATGAAAATCTCCAGCATCCGCAGTTCGCGGTTGCGCAACTCACGCGGTTCGCCGTCGACGCGCACCGTCGCGGCGAGCGGGTCAAACTCCAGATTGCCGAGCCGGATCACGTTGCTGGCCGTCCCCCCGCGCCGTCGCAGGACCGCACGACAGCGCGCGACCAGTTCGGCCACGTCAAACGGTTTGGTCAGATAGTCATCCGCCCCGAGATCGAGCACCTGCACCCGGTCGGATACGGCCGAACGGGCGGTCAGGACGATCACCGGCGTTTCGGCCTGCCGCGCGCGGTGGCGGGCAATGAAGGTGCGGCCGTCCCCGTCAGGCAGCATGATGTCGACAAGGATCAGGTCGTAATCCGCCCCGTCCATACAGGCTTCGGCCGCGTCCAACGTGTCGGCCCAGTCGACCGCATGTCCGTCCATGGCGAGCCGTGCCTGCACCGATTCCGCAAGCCCGGCATTGTCCTCGATCAGCAGGAAACGCATCGCCCCTTCCGGTTTTTTCGGGATTTGACAGGTTGGTGTCAGCTTTTCAGCAAATTCTCTGACGGGCAAGGGCCGAACCCTGCCACCCGAAACAGGCGGGGCGGACCGATGCCACATATGCATTATGGGAGGAACCAATGCACTTTTCTTCGCTCTCGCGCCTGATGGCAGGCGCGGCTGTCGCTCTGACGCTCGGCACCGCGGCATCCGCCACGGAATGTATCGCACCTGCGAACCCGGGCGGTGGCTGGGACTTCACCTGCCGTCAGATCGGCAAGATCCTGTATGATATCGGCGCCGTCGACCAGCCGGTGCAGGTCACCAACATGGCCGGCGCCGGCGGCGGTCTGGCCTTCGCCTATGTGGTCAACGAGCGCAATGACGATCCCGACCTGATCGTCGCCGCCTCCTCGGCCACCACCACCCGTCTGGCACAGAATGCCTATGGTGGTGCCACTGCCGATCAGGTGCGGTTCGTCGGCGCGATCGGCGCCGATCCCGGCGTGATCGTGGTTGCTGCCGACAGCGAGTTCCAGACGCTTGAAGACCTTGTCGAGGCGATCAAGGCCGATCCGGGCTCGGTGGCTTTCGCAGGTGGTTCCGCGGCCGGCGGTTTCGACCATATGAAACCGCTGCAGGTCCTCAAGGCAGGCGGCTTCGACGATATCCGCGCGATCAAATATATCGGCGTGGATGGCGGCGCGGATGCGATCACCCAGACCGTCGGCGGCTTCACGCAGGCCATGACCGGCGACATGTCGGAAGTGGTGGGCTTTGTGAAATCGGGCGAGGTGCGCGTGCTCGCGGTCCTGACCGAAGAGCGGGTGCCCGGCTTTGAAGATATCCCGACCGCCGTGGAACAGGGCTATGACGTTGTCGCTGTGAACTGGCGCGGGCTCTATGTGCCGAAGGACATCACCGACGAGCAGTTCTCCGCCTGGGGCGAGAAGCTGCAAATGGTTGCGGACAGCGCCGAGTGGCAGGAAGCCATGGCCGCCAACGGCCTCGCGCCCTTCACCAAGGTCGGGGATGATTTCCAGTCCTGGATCGACGGTGTCATCGCCCAGACGGTAGACCTGTCCAAGGAAATCGGGGTCATCCAGTAATGGCCAGTGACCGGATCCTTGGTCTGGTCGTGATCATTGTGGCGCTCGCATATGTTGCGAGCGCCTTCCAGATCCAGGCCAGCTTCCTGTCCGACCCAGTCGGGTCGCGCACCTTCCCCATCCTGCTCGGCTGCGTGGTGATCCTGTGCGGCGTGTCGATGATCCTGCGGCCCGATCCCGAACCGGACTGGCCGGCGGCCTCGCGCTTCATCCAGCTCGGCATCGCAACGCTGGTGATGATCGGCTATGCCTACAGCCTCAAACCGCTCGGCTTTCTGCTGCCGACGGCGGCCGCGGCCGGTATTCTGAGCTACCAGATCGGCCAGCGCGCCGGGCCTGCGATCCTGACCGGCATCGGCCTGTCGGGCGGGCTTTTCATCCTCTTCAAATATGTGCTCGGGCTTGGGCTGTTCGCCGTGCCCAAGGGCCTGTTCGGCTAAAGGGTTCCCGACATGGACACGCTTGCCAATCTTGCGCTCGGCTTCGGCGTCGCGCTGAGCCCCTTCACCCTGATGCTGGCCGTGCTGGGCTGCGTGCTCGGCACGATCATCGGCGCGTTGCCGGGCCTCGGCCCGTCGAACGGCGTCGCGATCCTCATTCCGCTCGCCTTCACGCTCGGCCTCGATGCCACCTCGGCGCTCGTCCTGATGACCTCGGTCTATTACGGGGCCATGTATGGCGGCCGGATCAGCTCCATCCTGCTCAACATTCCCGGCGACGAGCCGGCGCTGATGACCACGCTTGACGGTTATCCGATGGCCAAACAGGGCCGCGCGGGCGATGCGCTCGTCCTGTCGGGCGTTGCGAGCTTCGCCGGCGGCCTGCTGGCGACCATCGGGCTCATCATCATGGCGCCCCTGCTGGCGCGGGTCGCCTATCTCTTCGGTCCCGCGGAATATTTCGCACTCTATCTGCTGGCGTTCTGCACGCTCGGCGGCATGGCTTCCAACAATCAGGCGAAATCGGCGCTCGCCGCCTGTATCGGCCTTGGCATCGCGATGATCGGCCTCGACAACACGACCGGCATGCCGCGCTTCACCTATGGCAACCTGCACCTGATGGACGGGGTCGATTTCCTTGTCGCCATCGTCGGGCTTTTCGCCGTCGCCGAGGTCTTCTTCTTCATCGAGAGCCACGGCAAGGACAGTGCGATCGGGGTGAAACTCGACAAGATCACCATCCCGATCCGCGACATCGGACGCTCGACGGTGACGATGCTGCGGGCATCCCTGATCGGCTTCGTCGCGGGCGTCCTGCCTGGTGCCGGCGCCTCGCTCGGCTCCTTTCTTGCCTATATGGGAGAGAAAACGGTCGCACGGGACAAGGACACGTTCGGCACCGGCAATCCGAAGGGGATCGCGGCACCCGAAGCGGGCAACAATGCCGCTGCCGGCGGTGCGCTCGTGCCGATGCTGACGCTGGGTGTGCCGGGATCAGGCACCACGGCAGTTCTACTGGCGCTCCTGATGACGCTTAACATCACGCCCGGGCCGCTTCTCTTCACCGAACGTCCCGAAGTCGTCTGGGGCCTGATCGCGTCGCTCCTGATCGCCAATGTGGTGCTGCTCATCCTCAACGTGCCGCTGGTGAAGATCTTCGTCAAAGTGCTGATGGTCCCGCCTTGGGTCCTGCTGCCCGGTGTCACGATGATTTCCTTCGTCGGGATCTACTCGCTCTCGGGCAGCTATTTCGACCTGCTCCTGATGGTGGGTTTCGGGGTGCTCGGCTATTTCCTGCGCAAGATGGACGTGCCGACGGTGCCGATCATCCTCGGCATCCTTCTGGGCAACGCGATGGAGGACAGCCTGCGCCGCGCCATGGTGATTTCCAGCGGAGACTGGACGTTCCTCTTCTCCTCGCCGATTGCCATCGGGCTCTGGATCGCGGCATTCGCCGGGTTCATCGCCCCGATCTTCCTGCGGCCCTTCCTGAAGAAGCCGCAGCGGATCACGGACTGACCCGGTGGCGGAGACCCGCATCCTTGTCCCCTCCGGCGTGCTCGGGCTCGGCTTCAGTGCCGAGGCTCTGGCCGCCGGAGTGGCGCGGGCCCCGCATGCCATCTGCATTGACGGCGGGTCGACCGACAGCGGACCCTTCTACCTCGGCTCGGGCACGTCGAAATATTCCCGCGCCGCCTGCAAGGCGGAATGGCGGCAGATCATGGCGGCACGCGCGGAACTGGGCGTGCCGCTCATCATCGGGTCGAGCGGCACCTGCGGGGTCGACGCAATGGTCGACTGGATGGTCGCGATCACCGAGGAACTGGCTGCCGAGCGCGGCGAGACGCTGCGCATTGCCCGTCTCTATTGCGAACAGCCACCCGCCCGCGTGGCCGCTGCCTTCGGGGACGGGCGGGTGCACGACCTGACCCCAGCCCCGTCGCTCGACCCTGACCGCATCGCATCGCTCGACCATGTGGTCGCGCTTGCCGGGGTTGAGCAGATCGGCGCCGCGCTCGACAGCGGCGCGGATATCATCATCGCCGGCCGCACCACCGACACGGCAACCATCGCCGCCATGCCGATGCGGCGCGGCACGGCGCCCGGCATCGCCTGGCACGGGGCCAAGATCGCGGAATGCGGGGCGCTCTGTTCCACCCACCCGACGAGCGGCGTCATCCTTGTGACGTTCGAGGCGGACAGGTTCACCGTCGAGGCGATGGAGGAGGGCGCCTCCTGCACGCCGCGCTCTGTCTCGGCGCATATGCTCTACGAGAATGCGGATCCGGTCCGGCTGACCGAACCGGGCGGGCATCTCGACGTGTCGGCCGCGACTTATGTCGATGCGGGTGACGGCCGGGTGCGCGTCAGCGGCGCGGTCTGGCACCCCGATCCCATCTACAAGGTGAAGCTCGAGGGCGCGCGGCGCGTCGGCCATCAGATCTCGCTCCTCGCGCTCCTGCGCGACCCGCATTACGTCGCCAATGCCGCAGCCTGGGTCGACGGGCTTGAGCGGTTCCTGCACGGCAAGATCACGGCGCAAATGGACCTGACGCGGGACGCCTACCATCTCGAGTTCCGACTGATCGGCAGGAACGCCGTGCTCGGCGCGCTGGAGGCGCAAACGGGGACGGCGCCGGAACTCGGCGTGCTCTGCCTCGTGACGGCACCCGATGCGGCCACGGCGGACGAAATGGCGAAGCTCGTGAACCCGTTCCTTCTGCACCACCCGCTGACGCCGGATGAGGAACTGCCCACTTTCGCATTCCCCTATTCGCCGGCGCAGAGCGACCGCGGACCGGTCTACGAATTCGCCCTGAACCATGTCATGACGCTGGACGACCCGATGGAGGCCTTCCGGCTGGAGGTGGACCCGTGACCCGTATCGGCGCGCTCGTCTCCAAGGTCCGGTCGAAAAATGCCGGCCCCTTCTGGGTGACGATCGACATTTTCTGCGCATCGCCGGACCAGTTCGAGGCACTGTCCGCCGCGCTCGACACGCGTGCGGTGGCCACGCGGTTCGGCACCGATCCGTCCGCGATAAAGCGGTTCGACCTGAGCGACCTGTCCGTCATCAAGATCAGCCTGCCGCGGCCTGTCGTTCAGGGCAGCCTTGGCGACCGCGACATGCATGGCGCCCAATGGGCGCATCTGCTGGCGGAAATGGAGGTCGATCTCTGACAGGCCAGGCCTGTCAGAGCGCCTTGCATTCCGGCACCGGCGTGACCGCGCGGCCAGTCTTGGCGAAAGCCTCGAGATTGTCGAGCACCAGATCCCCCATCGCCTGACGGGTCTCGACCGTTGCACTGCCAACATGGGGCGTCAGCACCACATTCGACAGACCGCACAATTCCGGCGGCACGACCGGTTCGGCTTCGAACACGTCGAGCCCGGCCGACCCGAGACGTCCATCGGTCAGCGCGGCAATCATCGCCTCTTCGTCCACCACCGATCCTCGGGCGACATTGACGAGCATGCCCTCCGGTCCGAGCGCATCCATCACCGTCCGATCGACCAAGTGCCGCGTGTCCGGCCCGCCCGGTGTGATGACGACCAGAATATCGACGGCGGCGGCAAGATCCTTGGGCGTTGCGTGATAGGTCCAGCCCAAGTGCTCCTTCGGCGTTCGCGCGCAATATTCGATGCTGGCGCCGAAACCCGCTTCGAGTTTTTTTGCAATCGTCTCTCCGATCCGGCCCATGCCGAGGATGCCGACCGTCGCGCCCTCGATCGTGCGGGTCAGCGGGGCCGCGCCCTCGCGCGCCCAGGCGCCGGACCGCACATAGGCATCGAGCGTCACGAGACGGCGGCTTACCGCCAGCATCAGCATGATCGCGGTGTTCGCGACCTCCTTGTTCAGCACATCGGGCGTATGGGTGACGATGATGCCACGCGCCGCCGCGCGGGCCGCGTCGATCGCGTCATAGCCGACACCATAGCAGGCGATGATCTTCAGGTTCGGCAGCGCATCCATCACCGCATCGGGCACCCCGTCATGCCCGTTTGTCGCCACGGCCACGATCCGGTCCGCCACGCCTTCCAGATCGGCCGGCAGGCTGTCCTGCGGGGCGATCCGGTGCACGGTATAGAGCGCATTCATCCGGTCCAACATCCGGTCCGTCGCATTGCCGATGAGCAGTAGATGCTGGTCCATGAAATCTCTCCCTTTCCTGTTCGCCCCGACAGTAGCGAAAATGCCGCCCGCGGCCAGACGTTTTCCGCTAGTCTCGCCGCAGTTCAACGGAGGAGAGCCAGATGTCCGCCCTTTTCGACCTGACGGGCCGCCGTGCCCTTGTCACCGGATCCTCGCTTGGCATCGGCCGCGCCCTTGCCCGCGGGTTGGCCGAACATGGTGCAACGCTGGTGCTGAACGGGCGCCGTGCGGATGTGCTCGAAGAGGCCCGCGCCGCGATGGAAGCACGCGGCGCGACCGTCACGGCCCACGCCTTCGACGTGACCGACCCTGCCGCGGTGACCGAGGCCGTGGACCGGATCGAACGCGATGAGGGGCCGATCGATATCTTGATCAACAATGCCGGCATGCAGCACCGCGCGCCGCTCGAGGAGTTTCCGCATGAAGCTTGGGACCAGCTGCTTGCCACCAATGTGACGAGTGCGTTCCTTGTCGGGCAGGCCGTGGCCCGCCACATGATCCCGCGCGGCACAGGCCGGATCATCAACATTGCCTCGGTCCAGAGCGAACTGGCGCGCAAGGGCATCGCGCCCTACACCGCAACCAAGGGCGCAATCCGGAACCTGACTCGCGGCATGGCGACCGACTGGGCGCCGAAAGGGCTCAACGTCAACGCCATCGCGCCGGGCTATTTCCGCACGCCGCTCAATGCGGCGCTCACCGCAGACCCCGCATTCACAGCCTGGCTCGAAGCGCGGACGCCCGCAGGCCGCTGGGGCGAGGTCGAGGAACTTGTCGGCGCCGCAGTGTTCCTTGCCGGTCCGGCATCCACATTCGTCAACGGCCAGACCATTCATGTCGACGGAGGCATCACCGCCTGCCTGTGACCGGTCAGGCCACGGGCTCGGGCGTTCCCGGATCGGCAATCAGATTGTGCGCCAGATGATCATGGATCGCCGCGGCGGTCGCCGCCTGGTCGCGTGCCAGCGCAGCATCGAGAATCGCTTTGTGCTGGGCAATATTCTGCTCCAGAAACCCGGCATTCCCGTCGCGCTGCACGACGAACTGCCGGAACCGGTCGTAGAAGCGGCGGTGGGTGTCGCGCAGCATTTGCGACCCGCAAGCCGACATGAGCGTGTCGTGGAACCCGTATTCCGCCGCGTTCCAGATATCACCCAGTTCAGGATCGGTCCGGACGGCGCTGCGGTCCCGCAACCGCTGTTCGAGATGCGCCAGCTTGTGATGGGCCGCGGCAAGCCGCGCTTCCCATTCCAGATCGCCGCGGTCGAGCGACAGGCGCGCGCCCTCTTTTTCCAGCAGGAGCCGCATCACCGTCAGATCATGCAGGATGGCCACGTCCATTTTCGGGACGCGAAACCCCTTCTGGTCCTCGAAGTCGAGAAATCCCTCACTGGCGAGCCGGAAGAAGACCTCGCGCATCGTGCTGGCCGCAACGCCATATTCGGTCCGCATATGGGCGGACCGCATCCGTTGCGCGGGCGGAAATTCGGAGGCCACGAGCCGTCTCCGCAGGTCACGATAGATGGCGGCCGAGCCCGGCTCGGCCTTGCGCATGGTCACCGAATGTCCCTCCCGGTCTTTTTCAGGCGAAATTACGGAAAATTTCGTTATTTCTCAAGAGTTACTGAAATTCCACGAAATTCGATAAATTTCTTGCCCCGAAAAAAGGCCAACGCTAACCTTCCCATGCGTCACCAGGTCGCGCTGGTCCGACGCAGGAGAACAGCGGCACGAGCCGCGACCAACGGGAGGAAATGCGATGAAGTTCATGAAGACTGCGCTGGCAACAGCGGCGGTCGCCGGTCTGGCGACAGCATCGGCCATCAGCGGGGCCATGGCCCAGGAAACCCAGCTGCGGATCCAGACGCATTACGCGCCGGAAACCGTGTCGGGCAAACTGGCCGCCCAATTTGTCGATGACGTGCAGACCATGTCCAACGGCGAGATCCAGATCGAGATGTTCTACTCGTCCTCGGTCGTCAAATCGGTGGAAACCTTTGACGCGGCCGCGACGGGCATCCTCGACTGCGACATGACCGGTGGCGCCTATCAGACCGGCAAGAACCCGGCCTTCCAGTTCGTCGGCGACATCATGGGCGGCTATGACACGCCCTACCAGCAGCTGTCCTGGCTCTATCAGGGCGGCGGCTTCGATGCGGCGGACGAGCTCTATGGCAAATATGACATGAAGCTTGTCGGCTGGTGGATCTACGGGCAGGAATCGCTCGCCTCCACCAAACCGCTGGCTGGTCCCGAGGATCTGAAGGACTGGAAATTCCGCTCCCCGCCGGGGCTGGAGACCGAGATCTTCGCAGAGCTTGGCGCCAAGCCGGTCGTGATGGATTTCACCGAGATCTTCACCGCGCTTGAAACCGGGATCATCGACGGCGCGGATGCGTCGGGCATCGCCAACAATGTCGGCCTCGGCCTCTATGATATCGGCAAGCACACCAACTATCCGGGCTTCCACTCGATGCCGTCCGATCACCTGGCCTGCAACAAGGCCAAGTGGGACGCGATGCCCGAGCATCACAAGCGCATCATGGACACCGCCATGCAGAAGCTGGCGCTGCAAACGGCGTTGACCTTCGAGGTCAAGAACGCCGAAGCGGTTGCGATGCTGCCCGATCAGGGCGTGACCATCTACAACTGGTCCGAGGAAGATCGTGCAGCCTTCCGTGCAGCGGCGCAGAAAGCCTGGGACGGCTGGGCAGCGAAAACGCCCGAAGCCGACGCGCTGGTCAAAAGCCACCGCGCCTACCTCACGCAGTTGGGTCTGATCTCGCAGTAAGCGGGCTGGTCCATGCGAAAAACCGGGGCGGCCGCGCGGCTGCCCCGGCACCACATGCACAAGGCAATCCAGCATGATCGAACATGAACGCACCGGGCCGGTCGACCAGGTCACCTGGCGGTTGAGCCGCATCGCGATGATCCTGCCGGCGGTGATCGTCGGCGTGATGTTCTTCGAGGTCGTCGCCCGCTATGTCTTCGCCAAGCCCACGCTCTGGGCCAACGAACTGTCGCTCTGGCTTGCGGGCATGGTCTATCTGCTGGCCGGCCTCTACGCGATGCAGCAGCGCAGCCATATCCGGATCTTCATCCTCTACGATGTTGCGCCACGCTGGTTGCAGCACCTGTTCGACGTGATCTCGACCCTGCTGCTGATCCTTTTCTGCCTTGCGACCATCTGGGGCGGGTTCGGAGAGGCATGGGCCAAGCTGATGCGCTGGGAAACCTTCGGCACCGCGTGGGATCCGCCGATCCCCGCGACGATGAAACCGCTCATCTTGGTCACGCTAGTGCTGATGATGATCCAGGCGGTCTCGAACCTCATCTGCGACTGGAATCGCGAACCTGAAAAACATGACGCGCTGGAAGAAATCGACATCGATGTCGAAGAGTTGCGCGCGGAACAAGAGAAACTCGAGTCCGACCAGGACCGGGGTTAAGGGCAGTCGCACATGGATATCTCGACAATCTCGCTCGTCCTGCTTCTGGGCATGCTCGGGCTTCTGGCCATCGGCATGCCGCTCGGCTTTGCCTCGGGCTTCCTCGCGGTCGCCGTGATGGTGATGAAATTCGGACCGGACCTGCTCTTCTCGAATTTCGGCACCGGCCCGCTCAACATCCTCGCGCAGCGCATGTACGGGCTGACGACGGACTACGTGCTCATCTCCGTGCCGCTCTTCATCCTGATGGCGACCCTGCTGGAACGATCTGGCATCGCGCGGGACATGTATTCCTCGCTCTCGGTCTGGCTGAACCGGACCCGCGGCGGCATCGCGATCGTCACCTCGCTGATGGCGGTCGTCATGGCCGCCATGTCGGGCATCATCGGCGGCGAGGTCGTCCTCCTTGGCCTGATCGCCCTGCCCCAGATGCTCCGGCTCGGCTATGACCAGAATCTCGCCATCGGCACGATCTGTGCCTCCGGCTCGCTCGGCACCATGATCCCGCCCTCCATCGTGCTTATCATGTACGGGCTGATCACCGAGACCTCAATCCACGCGCTCTTCAAGGGCGCCTTCGTGCCGGGCTTCATCCTGGCCAGCTGCTATATCGCCTACATCATGATCCGTACCCGGATCACGCCGAGTCTTGCCCCCCTGCCCGAGCCGAGCCCGGACGACATGACCGGCCCGCAGAAGCGCCTCTACGGCTCCGCGCTCATCGCGATGATGGTGGGCGGTGCCTCGGCGCTGCTTCTGGTGCGGGCGCTCTTCCTCAACGTCATCAACCGGATCGACGAGGATACGGTCTATGTCAGTCAGGAATTCATGCTGAAAAGCGGCATCGTCACACTGGTGATGCTGGCCTGGCTCCTGTTCGTCGTCCGCCCGGCCCGGGTCAAGGCGGCGTGGGATGTGGGCAAGGGCTTGCTCGCGCCGCTTGTCGTCGTCTTCGTCGTGCTCGGCTCGATCTATGGCGGGGTGACCGGCATCACAGAAGCCGCAGGCATGGGCACGATCGCGGTGCTTGTCCTGATCATCCTGCGCGGGGAGTTTTCCTTCACGCTGGTGAAGGAAGCCTTGATGCGGACCTTCAAGTCCACCGGCACGATCATCTGGGTGACCTTCGGCGCGACCGCGCTTGCGGGCGCCTACACGATCGCCGGCGGGCCGACCTATGTGGCCAACATGATCGTCGGGTCCGAGCTTCCGACGCTCGGCATCCTGCTGTTGATGATGGTGATCTTCCTGTTCCTCGGCGCCTTCATGGACTGGGTCGGGATCGTGCTTCTGGTCATGCCGGTCTTCCTGCCGATCGTCCTGCGCCTGCCGGTAGAGGATATCGGCGTCTTCTCGCCGCTCGTCGATGCGCGGACCTTCGTGCCGGTCTGGTTCGGGATCCTCTTCTGCGTCAACATGCAGGTGTCCTTCCTGTCACCGCCCTTCGGTCCGGCGGCCTTCTACCTGAAGTCGGTCGCACCGCCGCATATCAGCCTGCCGGACATTTTCCGGGGTTTCCTTCCGTTCATCGCTCTGCAAATCTTCGTCCTGATGCTGGTCCTGTTCTTCCCCGAACTGACCATGTTCTTCCGGTAGGAGTGCCCGATGGACTTAGCCGTAAGGCTGGATGCCGACGATGATGTGGCGACGGCCACGCAACGGATCGAGACAGGCCAGACGCTTCTGGGCGTGACCGCTGCGGACGCGGTGCCGCGGGGGCACAAGATTGCCCTGCGCGATATCGCGGCCGGCGAACCGGTGCGCAAATATGCGCAGATCATCGGCTATGCCCATGAACCGATCTTGGCCGGATCGCATGTGCATACCCACAATCTCGATTTCCGCCCGACCGCGCAGGATTATGAGTTTGCGACCGACCTGCGCCCGGTCGAGATGGTCGCGGATGCAGCCCGCGACACGTTTCAGGGCTACCGGCGCGCCAACGGGTCGGTCGGCACGCGCAACTATATCGCCATCGTGACCTCGGTGAACTGCTCGGCCACCGCCGCCCGGCGCATCGCGTCGCATTTCACGCCGGACAAACTGCGCGACTATCCCAATGTCGACGGTGTGGTGGCCTTCGTGCATGGCACCGGCTGCGGCATGGCCGCCGACGGGGACGGGTTCGAGGCGCTCCAGCGCGTCATGTGGGGCTATGCGCGGCACCCGAACCACGCCGGAGTCGTCATGGTCGGGCTGGGGTGCGAAATCAACCAGATCGACTGGCTGCTGGAGGCGTATGGCCTCGAACAGGGGCCGCTCTTCCAGACCATGAACATCCAGTCGGTCGCCGGATTGCAACGCACGGTGGAAGCCGGGATCGCCAAGGTCGAGGCGATGCTGCCCGAAGCCAACAAAGCCAGCCGCACCCCCTGCCCCGCGAGCGAGTTGAGCGTGGCCCTGCAATGCGGCGGATCGGACGCCTGGTCCGGCATCACCGCCAACCCCGCACTTGGCCATGCCTGCGACCTGCTGGTCGCGCAGGGCGGCACCGGCATTCTGGCCGAGACGCCCGAGATCTACGGCGCGGAACATCTGCTGACACGCCGCGCAGCCACCGAACAGATCGGCCACCAGCTGATCGACCGGATCCGCTGGTGGGAGGATTATACCGCACGGAATCGCGGCTCGATGGACAATAACCCCTCGCCCGGCAACAAGGCCGGCGGGCTGACCACGATCCTCGAAAAATCGCTCGGCGCCGCGGCCAAGGGCGGCACCAGCCCGCTGAACGGGGTCTACCGCTATGCCGAGCAGGTGCGCGCGCGCGGCTTCGTCTTCATGGATTCGCCGGGCTATGACCCGGCCTCGGTTACCGGGCAGATTGCCTCCGGCGCAAACCTCGTCGTCTTCACCACCGGGCGCGGTTCCGCCTTCGGCTCGAAACCCGCGCCTTGCATCAAGGTCGCGACCAATTCCGAGATGTATGCCCGCATGGTCGATGACATGGACATCAACACGGGCGAAATTCTCGACGGGTCCGTCTCGCTGGAGGAAAAGGGCCGTGAGATCTATCGCATGTTCCTCGACACGGCCTCCGGCCGGGCCACGAAATCCGAGGCGCAGGGGCTGGGTGACTATGAATTCGTGCCTTGGCAGATCGGAGCGGTGATGTGAGCGATGCGGCGCCACTGATCGCCGGCCTGATCGGCGCCCATATCGGCCAGTCGCGCCTGTCCGCCGCGCTCGGCCGGCTGGCGGACGCCACGGGCCACGGGTTCGAGTTCACCGCAATCGACAGCGCCGAAGACCCGGATTTCGACTTTGCCGCAACTGTTGCCGACTGCCGCGAGAAGGGCTGGACCGGCGTGACGGTCACCCATCCGCACAAGACCGAAGCCGCTGCGCTGGCCGGCGACGGCATGCTGCCGCGCGTTGCGCATCTGGGTGCGTGCAACACGCTCGTTTTCGATCCCGATCACGAACGGGTGGTCGGCCACAATACCGACTATACCGGCTTCAAGTCGCTCTGGCGGGCCGAGATGCCTGTCACCCAGCCCGGACGCGTGGCCATGGCCGGCGCGGGCGGTGTCGCACGGGCCATCGCGCCGGCACTCCTACGGCTGGAAGCCGACGAAATCGCCGTCTGGGACCCTGAACCGGGGCGTGCGGCCGCACTGGCCGCCGACTTCGGATCGAAAATCCGCGCAATCGATCCGGTCGACGCGCGTGGCGCGATTCTGGAGGCAGACGGGCTCGTCAACGCCACCGCACTCGGCATGGGCTACAACCCCGGAACGGCTTTCGACCCGAAGCTCGTCGGGGGCCAGACCTGGGCCTTCGATGCCGTCTACACCCCGCCGGATACGCCTTTCCTGACCCGCGCCGCGGATCAGGGCCTGACCTGCCTGAGCGGGTTCGACCTGTTCCGCCATATGGCTGTCGACAGTTTCGAGGCCTATCTCGGCACTGGCGCGGCCCCGGCGGACGCGCTCGATCTTCTGGCCGATTTGCGACCAACAACCAACTGAAAAGAGAGGAAATTCCATGTCCCGTCCTGCGCTTGGTTTCATTGGCCTCGGCCAGATGGGGGTCGCCATGTGCCACCGGCTGCTCGATCTCGGCTATCCGCTGACGGTGGTGGCCAACCGCAGCCGTGCCAACATTGACGCCGTCGTCGAACGCGGGGCGTCGGAGGTTGCGACCGCGCGCGAGGTTGCCGCGGCAAGCGACATCACCATGCTCTGCATGGACACGTCCGCCTCGGTTGAAAGCCGGATGCGCGGTCCTGATGGGGTGATCGCGGGTCTGCGCGAGGGTGCAGTCGTCATCGATTTCGGCACCTCCCTGCCCGGCTCGACGCAGGCGCTGGGGGACGAGGTTGCCGCGGCCGGCGGCACCTATCTGGACGCGCCGCTGGGGCGCACACCGACACACGGGCGCAAGGGCGAGTTGAACATCATGGGCTCCGGCGATCCCGACACATTCGCCAAGGTCCGCCCCGTGCTCGACGATCTGGGGGAGAATGTTTTTCACCTCGG
Organism: Oceanomicrobium pacificus; assembly: GCF_009833495.1. GTDB lineage: Bacteria > Pseudomonadota > Alphaproteobacteria > Rhodobacterales > Rhodobacteraceae > Oceanomicrobium > Oceanomicrobium pacificus. Next base: position 53,429 of record NZ_WUWG01000007.1, read on the forward strand.
CCCGCTCGGGACCGGCCACACGATCAAGCTGATCAACAATTTCTTCGCAATGACGACGGCCAGCGCCATGTCCGAAGCTTTCGCCTCCGCCGACAAGGCGGGCATCCCGCGCGCCACGCTCTACAAGGTCATGTCCGCCGGGCCGCTCCATTCCGGAATGATGGATTTCATCAAAGCCAACGCCGTCGACGGTGATCCGAACCAGCTGATCTTCTCGATCCGCAATGCGCTGAAGGATGTGGGCTACTATGCCCAGATGACGGAGGATGCGGGCGCCACGAGCCTGATCTCGCCCGCGACGCGCGCCACGTTGCAACGCGCGGTCGATGACGGGTTCGGCGACAATCTGGTGCCCGAACTGGTCGGCTTCTTCGCGGCGCTGAATTCCGGCCGGACCGGCTGACCCGTGACCGCCCCCCTGCCCGCGCGCGAAGACCGGCCGGTGCGCGGGATCGGGATGATGCTCTGCGCCTATCTGCTGTTCTCCTGCATCGACACGAGCGTGAAATGGCTGGCGCTTCTGGGTCTGCCGGTCTTCCAGCTCGTTTTTATGCGCTATGCGGGCCATGTCGTGATTTCCATCGCGCGGCTGCGCGCCAACCGGCTGACCTGGCCGGGGCGCCGTGACCTCTGGCTCGTCATCCTGCGCGGGGCGCTTCTGGCGCTCTCGACGCTCCTCAACTTCGCGGCCCTGCAGACTCTGCCCCTGACGCTCACGGCCACCATCATGTTCTCCAGCCCGCTCATTATCTGCCTGCTGTCAGGTCCGGTTCTGGGCGAACGGGTCGGCCCCTGGCGCTGGGGGGCCTGCCTGACGGGGTTCGCGGGCATTCTCGTCGCGATCCGTCCCTTTGGCGGCGGGCTCGACTGGGCGGTTCTCTATTCACTCAGCGCCGCCGCAACACTGGCCGGATACACGCTGCTCACCCGCTATCTGTCTGGCCGGGCCTCCACCGATCTGCAGCAGCTTTTCAGCGGTCTTGTCGGCGCGGTGGCCCTCCTGCCCTTCGCGCTGGTCACCTGGCAATCGCCCGAGACCGCCCGCGACTGGGTGCTTCTTTGTGCGCTCGGCTTTTTCGGCTGGGCCGGCCATGAGTTGCTGACACGGGCCCACGGCTATGCGCCACCAAGCCTCTTGTCACCGTTTTCCTACTCGTTCCTGCTCTACCTCACGGCCTGGTCCTGGCTCCTGTTCGACACGCTGCCCGACCGCAATGCCGTGATCGGGGCGGCGATCATCGTCGGATCCGGACTGGTGCTCTGGCTGCGCGAGGGCCGGACGCGGGCCAATGCCTAATCCGCCGCAAGGATCCGCACGTCACGAATCGACGGGTCGTGCCGCGACAGGTGGCGCAGGATCCGGTCGGCGAAATGGGTCTGGACATAGGTGGCGTGGAAGCGGCTCGGCGCGATCAACTGGCAGATCGGCCCCCCCTGCCCCGCATCGATGAGCGGTTGCAACCACGCGCCGAAGAGCACGGGGTCTTCGGCATGGAGCGCGGCGGCAGCCGCCGACCAGGCCGATCCGTCAGCCGTCGGGACCGACGCCGGCGCCCGCGCAAAGGGCACGACGTTCGGGTTGGCAACTGCGTCTTCGGTTTTCGGCTGGTCCATCCGTGCGACGAAATCCGCACCGACACGGGGCCATTCACCACGCGTGTCCGCCATGATCCGGTCGAACCCGATCTCGTAGGTGGCAACCCGGCCACGCACCCCTGCGCGTTTTACGGTGAGCCAGCCCTGCGCCCTCAGATGGGCCAGTTCACGTTTGACCGTGCGGGGGTCAACCGACCAGAGGCGGGCAATCTCCTGCTGCCCGATCGACAGTTCGGCCTTCTGCCAGTTGTAACGGCTGGTGACGAGCAGCATCAGGCGCATGACGCGCCGCTGTGTAATCTTGTCGGATGCCAGTCCATGAACCATCATGGCGGTCATCAGATCATATTTGACCGACGCCGCATGACGCCCGATCGGTTGTCTGGCCAGCATTGGCCATCCTCCTGCCCTCACCCCGCCGACCAACCGGCGGACGCTCTGCCTCTGACGGATCTCTTGCCGGATCCATTTGCTAAGAATTCAGCAGCCTCGCGCCGAAGTCAACGCAAATGCCGAACCTGAGGGAATTAGCGTCCACCTTCGCGATTCTGTCAAGCCTGACCGCGTTCGCAGCTGCCCTTCCCTTTCAAAATGAATCTAAAAGATAGGTGACTCTGGTGTAGGGGGACATGTTGAATGTCACCCTATTTAGCGGGAATGTCCCCCAATCGGCTGTAGTCCGGATCAAACTGTCACCCTATATATGGTGGCGCGAGGCCGTCAGTATGTGTCCAAGCGTCTGGTTAGAGCCGAATCGGTCGGGACCCTTTGGGGCCCTTCTTTTCCTACAGGATCTTCCCCGCGGGGAAGGTCATAGTCACACGATAAACCCTTTTGATTTTTTCTGCAAATAGACGTAAAACGTAAATCCATAACGAAAAGCGTCCTTGAGAGCAGGAGAGACGATGTACACCCATGAAGACCTCAGCGCCTTGCAGGCCCAGTCCCTCAGGATGCAGAGCTGGATCAGACGGCAGACATTCAGTCCGGAGATGGAGAAGACGCTGCGGCGATTCTCGAGCTGGGAAGTGTCCGAACTGATCTTCGGCGTCAACCAGTCGACCTTCCGCGGCCGGTTGGCGGCGGACCCGTCCCTGCCGTCGGGAGAGGTCGAACCCGACGGGCGCCAGCGCTGGTTCAGCCTGGAGGAGATCAACGAACTGCGCCGCCGGATGAAGGTCAACCGCCGTACGCTGATGCCGAAGCGGCCAGCCGGCAAGCGGGCCTTCCGGGCCGCGATTGCCAACTTCAAGGGCGGCGCTGGCAAATCGACTGTGGCGCTGCATTTTGCCCATGCTGCGGCGCTCGACGGGTATCGTGTTCTGGTCGTTGACTTCGACCCGCAGGCGACGCTCAGCCATTCGATGGGCCTGACGGACGTGGCGGAGGACCATACGGTCTGGGGGATCATGGCGCGCGATCTTGTGCGGGAAACCGCGCGCATGAATGACGCGCCGCAAGGGGCTGAAAGCGGGACTGCCCTGCCCCAGCGCAAGCTTCCGGCCTCGATCACCGACTTGGGTCTTGGCGAGTTGCGTGTGGCGGATTTTATCAAGCCGACCGCCTGGCCGACGATCGACATCGTGCCTTCCTGCGCCAATGCGGCCTTTGTCGAGTTTGCCTCGGCCCAGTATCGGCATCTGAATCCCGAATGGTCTTTCTTCGCGGCGGTCAGCCGGTATCTCGATGCCCTGCCCGACGATGCCTACGACCTGATCATTTTTGATTGCCCGCCGGCCATCGGTTACCAGTCAATGAACGCGGTCTTCGCGGCGGACCTGCTCTATATCCCGTCCGGTCCGGGCTACTGGGAATATGACAGCACCACCAGTTTCATCGGGCAGTTGGCCGAGGCGCTGGAGGATCTGAGCGACGGGTTTGACGGCACCTTCCCCGCGGGGAAGATTTCCCTGCCGAAAGCCTTTTGCGACATCCGTTTCCTGATGACGCGCTACGAGCCCGGCAATGACCTGCACAAGGCCATGTATGACGCGTTCTCCAAAGTGTTCGATGGCCATGTGGCGGAACATCCGGTCGAGATGACGCGGGCGGTCGAGCAGTCCGGTCGCTTCCTCAGTTCCGTCTACGAGATCGATTATCGCGACATGACGCGGGAAACATGGCGGCGCGCGCGGGACACGTTCGACCGGGCTTATCAGGAATTTCGAGACACGATTCTCGCCTCGTGGGACAAGCTGGAGGATGAGGCATGAGCCGGAAACCGGGAAAGAAACGGCGTATCTTCGACATCGACCTGCCGGTCGAGGATGAGGCGCAAGCCACGCCGGTGGCGGATGCGCCGGCCGGCAGCTCTGCGCGGCGTGGGCCGATGGCGACCGCGATTGCCGAGAATGCGGATTCGTTGCGGGAGCGCCGGGCTGCGGAAAACCGGATCCGTGCGGAGAATGACGCGCTCGCGCATGAACATGTGCGGTTGAAAAAACTGGGCCTCATCACCGATATGGTGCCGCTCGATCTGATCGATGCGGAGAAACTGAGCCGTGACCGTGATCCGTCTGCCGATCCCGAGCTTGATGAGTTGAAGCGTTCGATTGCCGATATCGGCCTGTCGAACCCCATCCGTGTCGAGCCGTCCGAGGGCGGACGTTTTGAGTTGATCCAGGGCTACCGGCGCCTGTCGGCCTATCGGATGCTTCTGGAGGAAACGGGTGACAGCGATGCCTACGGATCGATCCCGGCGGGGATCGTCGCACAGGGCGAGGCGCTGGAGGGGCTCTACCGGCGGATGGTCGACGAGAACCTTGTGCGCAAGGATATCTCCTTTGCCGAAATGGCCGATCTGGCGCGGCGCTACGCGCTCGACCCGGGCACCGAGTGCGACGATCCGGACAAGGCCGTGGCGTTGTTGTTCAAGTCGGCGGGCTATCAGAAGCGCAGCTATATCCGCGCGTTCGTGCCGTTGATGGAATTGCTCGGTCCGCACCTGCGCCATGCGCGGGAGATCCCGCGGGCGCTCGGTCTGGATCTGCGCAAGGCGATGGACGCAGACAGCGGCTTGGCCGCCCGGATCGAGGCCGACCTTGCCGCGCTGCCGGATCGTGATGCGCCGGCCGAACTTGCCATATTGCGGAATGCGGCGGGGCAGGGTGCTGCCAGCCGGGAGGCGAAGACCGGTCCAGCCAAGACGCAGGCGCCGCGGCAGGCCAAGACCACGTTTCAGGTCCTGCATGGCGGGCAGGCGGCAAAATGCACGGCCTCTGCGGGGCGGCTGGAACTGCGGCTCGGGCGGGATTTTTCGGCCATGGACCGCCGGAAGCTGGAAGCCGCGATCCGCAATCTGCTGTCCGACTTGGACGAATGACCAATCTTCCCCGCGGGGAAGGGGCCGCGCGGGGGAACGGCCAAATTCGGCGGCTCCGGACAAGCGAACTTTTATTGATGAATAAGTTCGTTGAACTGGTGGGGTATTATCGGTCGTTGGAGCTGCTTTGGGCGCCCTCCGGGCCCGATCCGGCCAGTCGCGCGATCGCCCGGGCCTGCAAGCTGTCCGCCGCCATCTCCATCAATTCGATCCGGTGCCCGTCCGGATCGGCCAGCCAGGCCTGCCGGTTGCCGTCCAGCCCCAACTGCGGCGGAATGGTCAGGACAACACCCTGTTCTTCGAGCCACCGGCACGTCGCGTCGAGATCCTCCACCGTCCAGCAAATGTGGTGCACGGCATTGGCATCAGGACCCGGCCCGGTGTCGCCCTCGGCGCCGGGGAAGATCTCCAGATATTGCGTGTCGGTGATCCGCAGGTAGACGAGCCAGACCGACCCGTCATCCTTGTGGAGCCGAAGCATTTCGGGAAAGCCGAGCCGGTCACGGTAGAAGGCCAGCGTCCGGTCGAGGTCGGCCACCTTCAGTGCGACATGGCCAATGCCGGTGATTGGGGTCTGCGTCATGGGCAAGTGCTCCTCGGTGATGATAGGGCAGGGGTCTAGCCGCTGGCGGCCGGCATGCCGGTCAGCGAAGCGAGAAGTTCCGCCACATTCTGGGCATTCATCTTGCGCAACAGCTTGGCGCGATAGGTCTCCACCGTGCGGGGCGAGATGTCGAGCAGCCGCGCGATTTCCTTGCTCGTCCGGCCTTCGCCCAGATGCATGACGATCTGGCGCTCGCGGCGGGTCAACGGCGTCACTGGACGGCTCTCCGACAGGTCGGCGAAACTCCAGACCGCGTGGGCCAGCGGATCCTGCGGGGTCAGCGAGGTGCCGCGCACCCGGCACCAGAAAAGCGTCCCGTCCTTGCGCATCATGATCCGCTCGTCGGAATAGTTGCCCATCTCGCGCAGGCGCGGCACGCCCACATCTCGGATCGCCACAAACTCCTCCCGCGAGGGGTAGAGCGGCGCGAAACTCTGGTCGATCAGCTCCTCCCGCCGCCGCCCGAACATGCGCGCGAACGCATGGTTGCATTCGCGAATGACCCGGTTCTCGGTCATCACGATGCCGATCGGCGCTTCCAGAAATGCGGTGGCGAGCCTTTGGCTGGCCTCGGTCGGATGGGTCATGCGTATTTCTACGATATTGCGTCTCTTGGCGGGCGGAACGGATAGTAGGGGCAGAAAAACGGGCGCACCACCTGCAATGTCACCGTCCGTGGCATCGAGGCGAAGGCGCGCCGCCATAGCGGAGGACTTATGAAACTTTCCCTGATCGCCCTAGCGGGCGTCGTCGCGCTGGCCGCATTGCCGGCCCAAGCGGCCGATCCGATCAAGATCGCGCTCGTCCACGGGACGTCCGGCTCGACCTTCGAGGTATTTTCCAAACAGACCCATACCGGGTTCGAGATGGGGCTCGAATATGCCACCGGCGGCACGATGGAGATCGACGGCCGGCCGATCGAGATCATCAAGAAGGACACCCAGTTCAAGCCCGACATTGCGCGCGCGGCGCTTGAGGAAGCCTTTGGCGATGACGATGTGCTCATTGCCGTTGGCGGCACCTCTTCCGGTGTCACCAAGGGGCTTCTGCCGATTGCCGAGGAATATGAGAAGATCCTGCTGGTGGAACCGGCCGTGGCCGACAGCCTGACCGGGCCGGAGAGCAACCGCTACGTCTTCAAGACCTCCCGCAACAGTTCGATGGACATGCAGGCCCAGGCACTGGCGCTCGCGCCTGACGCGAACCTCCACGTTGCCACTCTCGCAGAGGATTATGCGTTCGGGCGCGACGGGATCGAAGCGTTCAAATCCGCGCTCGACGGGTCGGGCGCCACGATCGTGGCTGAGGAATATGTGCCGCAGGGCACCACCGACTTCACCGCCGCCGCAGAGCGGATGTTTGCCGCGCTGAAGGACAAGGAGGGCCGCAAGGTCATCATGATCTATGTTGCTGGTGGCGGAAACCCGATGGGCAAGATCAAGGACATGCAACCGGAACGGTTCGGCATCGAGATCTCGACCGGCGGGCATATCCTGCCTGTGCTGCCGACCTACAAGGCGGTCCCCGGCATGGAAGGCGCGATCTACTACTATTACGAGATCCCGCAGAATCCGGTGAACGACTGGCTGGTGGCCGAGCATCAGGCCCGTTTTGACGGCCCGCCCGATTTCTTCACCGCCGGTGGCATGGCGGCTGCGCTGGCCATCGTCAAGGCGATCGAAACCGCCGAGACCGTCGACACGGAAGGGCTGATCGCGGCCATGGAAGGCATGACCTGGGACACGCCGAAAGGGCCGATGACTTTCCGCCCCGAGGACCATCAGGCACTGCAGGACATGTATCACTTCAAGATCAAGGTGGACGAGAATGTCGACTGGGCGATCCCCGAACTGGTGCGTGTGATCGAAGCCGGTGAGATGGATATTCCGCTCGGCCGCGAGAACTGAGGTCTATGATCTGACCAAAGCCGGGGCAGGGCGCATGGCCGCGCTGCCCCGGCACCCGAACGCAGACCGGCGCCCGCACACGCGGCCCCGGATCCCCACCATCCGAACAGTGCGAGACAGGGTTCCCCGTGACCGTATCCCTTTCCCTCAGCGATCTGACCATCCGCTTCGGCGGCCATGTCGCGGTTGACGCGGTCAGCGCCACTTTCCGGCCCGGAGAGTTGACCGTCATCGTCGGTCCGAACGGCGCCGGCAAGACGACCTGTTTCAACCTTGTCTCCGGCCAGCTGAAACCGACCTCCGGGCAGGTGATGCTCGACGGGCGCGACATCTCGAACTGGTCGCCCGCTGCCCGCGCGCGGGCCGGGATCGGGCGCGCCTTCCAGCTCACGTCACTTTTCCCCGATCTCTCTGTTCTGGAAAATGTGCGCCTTGCGGTGCAGGCCCGCGAAGGGCAGGGGGCGTCGCTCTGGCGTCGCGCCCGCGCCCTGACTGCGCTGCGGGACGAGGCGCTGCAGCATCTGGCCGATGTCAGGCTGACCGACATGGCGCAGCTGCCGGTCTCGGCGCTGCCGCATGGCGACCAGCGCAAGCTGGAAGTGGCGCTGCTGGCCGCGATGCGGCCCCGTGTCTTCATGTTCGACGAGCCGACAGCGGGCATGTCGGTCGATGAAGCGCCCGCGATCCTCGACCTGATCGCGCGGATCAAGGGCGATCCCGACCGGATCGTGCTGCTGGTGGAACACAAGATGGACGTGGTGCGTGCGCTCGCCGACCGGATCATCGTCTTGCACAATGGTGCACTGGTTGCAGACGGCCCGCCCGACGAGGTGATGGCGCTGCCGGTCGTGCGCGAGATCTATCTCGGCGCCGATGCTGCTGCGCCGGAGGCAATGGCATGAGCGCGACACCGATCCTGAGCCTGTCCGGCGTGAAGACCGACATCGCGCAATATCATGTGCTGCATGATGTCAGTTTCGACGTGCCCGAAGGCGGTGTGCACGTTCTTCTCGGCCGCAACGGTGCGGGCAAGACCACGACCCTGCGCACGATCATGGGCCTCTGGCAGGCGCGGGCCGGCACGATCCGGTTTCGCGGGCAGGAGATTACGGCAGCGCATACGACCGAGATCGCCCGCATGGGCATTGCCTATGTGCCCGAGAATATGGGCATCTTCGGCGGCCTGACGGTCGAGGAAAACATGCGGCTCGCGAGCCATGACGGCACGTTCGACCCCGACCGGCTTTCGCGCATCCACACGCTCTTTCCCGCCATGAAACAGTTCTGGGCGAAACCTGCCGGCGCGCTGTCGGGCGGGCAGAAACAAATGCTGGCTATTTCCCGGGCCATCATCGAGCGGCGTGACCTGATCCTGATCGACGAGCCGACCAAGGGCCTCGCCCCTGCGATCATCGCCGCAATGATCGAGGCGTTCCGAGAGATCGCGACCGAATCCACGATCCTGCTCGTGGAGCAGAATTTCAACTTCGCCCGCTCGCTCGGTCGCGGAGTGACCGTGATCGATGACGGGCGCGTGGCACATGACGGGCAGATGGACGCGCTGGCGGACGACAGCGCCTTGCAGACGCGGCTCCTGTCGCTGTCGCTCGACCAGCACCAGTAGGGCCAGCACCAGAAGGGGATGTGAACGGATGGAGAGGTTGCAACAGACGGTGGCTCGGATGGGTGGCGTCAATCTGCTGCCCGTGGCGGTGGCGCTGGCCGCGCTCATCGCGATCGGCGCGCCGGCCACCTGGGTCACGCTGACCGTGGCGGGGCTCGCGATGGGGATGATGATTTTCCTCATGGCCTCGGGCCTGTCGCTCGTTTTCGGTCTTATGGATGTGCTCAATTTCGGCCATTCGGCCTTCATTTCCTTCGGTGCCTTCATCGCGGCGTCGACGCTGGCGCTCCTGTCGGGCTGGGTGGCGGCGGATTCGCTCCTCTACAACCTGCTGGCCCTCGGGATCGCGATCTCGGCTGCGGGCCTCTTCGGGCTGGTCGCGGGCTGGTTCTTCGAAGTGGTCATCGTCAAGCCCGTCTATCAGGACCATTTGCGGCAGATCCTCATCACGATGGGCGCGCTGATCGTGGCCGAGCAGCTGATCCTCGCCATCTGGGGCGGCTCGCCCCTGTCGGTGCCGCGCCCGGCCTTCCTGCAAGGATCGTGGCTCATCGGGGACACGACGATCGAGATTTACCGCGTCTTTGCCTTCCTGCTCGGCTTCGTGGCCTTCCTCGGGTTGCGCTATACGCTGAAGAGCACGCGGATCGGGCTCCTGATCCGGGCGGGCGTGGAAAACCGCGAGATGGTGGAAAGCCTCGGTTTCCGGATCGACCGGCTCTTTGCGGGCGTCTTCATGGTCGGCTCGGCGCTTGCGGCGATCGGCGGGGCCATGTGGGCGGGCTATGAGACGCTCATCACGCCCGACCTCGGGGCGGAGATGATGGTCCTTGTCTTCATCGTGGTCATCATTGGCGGGCTCGGCTCGATCGAGGGCAGCCTGCTGGGCGCGCTCCTTGTCGGGCTGACGGGCAATTATGTCGGCTTTCTTGCGCCGAAACTGGCGCTGGCGTCCAACATGATCCTGATGATGGTCATCCTCCTGTGGCGGCCGCAGGGGCTGCGTCCGGCGGTGCGGACATGAGCATGGTAAGTGAAACAGCCACCGCGGCGGCGGGCCGAAACACCCGCAGCGCGGGTTGGTGGATCGTGGCACTGGCGATCGGCGGGATCCTCTTCGCGCTCGCCTTCGCACCCTTCCTGTTCGACAATGTGCGCAGCCAGCAGGTGGCGGCGCGGATCTGCATTTTCATCGTGCTCGTGGCCTCCTATGACCTTCTGATCGGCTATACCGGCATTGTGTCCTTCGCCCACACGATGTTCTTCGGTCTTGGCGCCTACGGCGCGGCCATTGCCTTGCGCGGCATGGGACCGGGCTGGGACGCGGTGGCCGTCGGCACGCTGGCAGGTGTTGGCGCGGCGGCCCTTCTGGCGATCCTGATCGGGCTTCTGTCCCTGCGCGTGAAGGCGATCTTCTTCGCCATGGTGACGCTGGCCGCGGCGTCGGTCATGCTGGTGCTGGCGAGCCAACTGTCCGGCCTGACCGGCGGCGAGGACGGGATCACCTATCGCGCGCCCGACCTGTTCAAGCCTGCGACCAAGCTCTGGCTCGATGCGGATGGCAAGGTGGCGACGCTGTGGGGCGTGAAGCTGAACGGCAAACTCGCCGCCTACTATTTCGTAGTCCTCAGCTGCGCGCTTCTCTTCGCGGTGATCCTGCGGGTCGTGGCCTCGCCGCTTGGCACGGTGTTGGAGGCGATCCGCGAAAACGAGATGCGGGCAGAGGCGATCGGCTATCGCGTCGTGGCCTATCGCACCGGCGTCTTCTGCCTTGCCGCTGTGCTGGCGGCGCTGGCCGGGTCGGTCTGGGCGGTCTGGCTGAAATATACCGGACCCGACACGGCCCTGTCCTTCGCCATCATGATCGACATTCTGCTGATGGTCGTGATCGGCGGCATGGGCACGGTCTGGGGGGCAGTGCTGGGCGTGACGCTGATGAGCCTCGCGCAATTCTACCTCAAGGATCTTATGGAGGTCGCAGCCCACGCGACGGGCGACTTGCCGCTTCTGCCCGAACTGCTTGACCCGGACCGCTGGCTGCTCTGGCTCGGCATCCTCTTCATCCTGCTCGTCTATTTCTTCCCCAAGGGGCTTGTAGGCACGCTGGCGGGCAAGGAACGCCGCGCATGACGGACCGCAGGTCGGACTATCTGCGCATTGATGGCGCGGAGCTGCATGTCACGCTCTGGGGCAGGGCGGAGGCGCCGGCGGTTGTGCTCTGGCACGGGCTGGCGCGCACGGGGCGTGACTTCGATGAACTGGCCGCCGCGCTCGCACCGGACCATTTCGTGATCTGCCCCGACACGCTCGGGCGCGGTCTGTCCGGCTGGGCGTCCGACCCGGACCGCGACTACGGGTTCGACTGTTATGCACGCCATGCGCTTGGCATCCTCGATCATTACGGCATCGACCGGCTTGACTGGGTCGGGACCTCGATGGGCGGCGCCTTGGGCATCCGCTTGGCGGCGGGACCGCTGGCGGACAGGATCGGGGCGCTCGTCATCAACGATATCGGTCCCGAACTTCCCGCCGACGCCATCGGGCGGATCGCGGATTATGTCGGTGCTCCGCCCGTCGTCGACCATGTGTCGGATCTGGAGGCGTGGCTGCGCCAGTCCTACGCCCCCTTTGGCACCAACAGCGCGGCTTTCTGGCGGCGGATGGCGGACACGTCCGTGCGCCGCTGCGACAACGGTCAGGTGACGGTGCATTACGATCCGGCCATTGTCCGGCAGTTGCACCTGCATCCGCAGGATTACCGGCTCTGGCCGGAGTTCGAACGGGTCACCGCGCGGATGTTGCTCCTGCGCGGTGTGTCGTCCGATCTGTTGCCCGTCGAGATGGCTGACCGAATGGAAGCCGTGCGCCCCGACATGGCTCGGGTCGAGATGGACGGGTTCGGCCACGCGCCGACCCTTGCACGGAGCGCCGACCACCGGCTGGTGCGGGAATTTCTGACGGAAACGCAACACCATAAGATTTGATGAGGCCAATTCTTGTGTTCGTGCTAGCCTTTGATTCAGATCAAAGTGAATGGCGCGGGGATGGGCCTTTCATATCCTCCTGACAGCGCCGGGACTGGCAGCGGAGGATGGACGTGACTGACCAGACGAGTGAACTTGATCCCCCCGTGACCAAGGGTGAGGAATGGCGCACATTCTTCATTCTCGCCGTCCTTCTGGCACCGGCGCTCGCAGTGGCGATCGTGGGCAGTTACGGGTTCATCATCTGGATGTCCCAACTGCTCCTCGGCCCGCCCAGCCACTGAGCCCGCCGATGAGCGCGCCCCTTGACCAGCCACGGATGGACCGCCGCGCTTTTCTGCGCTGGGGCCGGCCCGTGCCTGTCCCGCCGGCGATCCGGCCGCCCTGGACGGACGCAGCAACGATGGCGGCTTGCACGGCATGCGGGGACTGCCTGTCGGCCTGTCCCGAGGCGATCCTTGTCGCGGATGCGGATGGCAAGCCGCGCGTCGATGTGGCGGACGGGGAATGCACTTTCTGCGGTGACTGCGCGGAGGCCTGCGGGGAACCCGTCTTTGAACCGGAGCGGACACCGCCCTGGCCCGTTGTGGCCAGCCTGTCCGCCGACTGCCTGCTGGCGTCGGGCATCGAGTGCCGCATCTGCACGGACATGTGCGACCCGCGCGCGCTGCGTTTCGACCTGTCGGTCCGGCCGATGGGGGCGATCCGGCTCGACACGGATGCCTGCACCGGATGCGGCGCCTGCGTGGCGCCCTGTCCGGCCGACGCGATCGCACTCGCCGACCCGAGGCTGGAGGAGGCCGCATGACCAAGCCCGTTCACATATCCAGCCTGCTCATCACCGTCCGTCCCGACCGTCTGGCTGATGTCTGTGCCGCCATCGATGCGGAGGAGATTGCCGAGGTTGCCCTGCAGGACCCGCAGGGCAAGATCGTCGTGACGCTGGAGACGGACAGCGAAGGACAGATCATGGATGCGCTCGACCGCATCCAAGTTTTGCCGGGCGTCGCGAATGCGTCGCTCGTGTTTCACCAGATTGACGACGCGCCGGATACCGAACTCGCGTCCATGACAGGAGCCTGACCATGACCAAAGTGACACGACGCACTGTAATCAAGGCGCAAGCTGTCGCGGCGGCGGCAGCGGCAGCCGGACTGGCCGCCCCGGCGGCTGCCCAGAACCTCGTGACCGACGCGACCCTGACCGACCTGAAATGGTCGAAGGCCGCCTGCCGTTTCTGCGGCACAGGCTGTTCGATCATGGTCGCAACCAAGGCGGGCCGCGTGGTGGCTACCCACGGCGACGCCAAGGCCGAGGTCAATCGCGGGCTCAATTGCATCAAGGGCTATTTCCTGTCGAAGATCATGTACGGGCAGGACCGCCTGACCCAACCGCTTCTGCGCAAGAGCGGCGGCAGCTTCGACAAGGAAGGCGATTTCGAACCGGTCAGCTGGGACGAGGCCTTCGACATCATGGCCGAGAAATGGAAGGCCACGCTGAAGGAGAAGGGCCCCGAAGCGATCGGCATGTTCGGCTCAGGCCAGTGGACGGTCTGGGAAGGCTATGCCGCCGCCAAACTGATGAAGGCGGGCTTCCGGTCCAACAATATCGACCCGAACGCGCGCCACTGCATGGCGTCGGCGGTGGCGGGGTTCATGCGCACCTTCGGCATCGACGAGCCGATGGGCTGCTATGACGATTTCGAAAATGCGGACGCGTTCGTGCTCTGGGGGTCCAACATGTCGGAGATGCATCCGATCCTCTGGACCCGCATCGCCGACCGCCGGTTCAGCCATCCGCATGTGAAAGTGGCGGTCCTGTCGACCTTCGAGCATCGCAGCTTCGATCTGGCCGACATTCCGATGGTCTTCACACCGCATACCGATCTGGTGATCCTGAACTACATCGCCAACTACCTGATCGAAAATGACGCGGTGAACTATGATTTCGTCTCGAAACATGTGAATTTCAAACGCGGCAACACCGATATCGGATACGGGCTGCGGCCCGAAAATCCGCTGGAGGCCGCGGCGGCCAATGCCGACAAGGCCGGCGGCGCGGAGCCGATGAGCTTCGAGGAATTCGCCGAATTCGTGAAACCCTACACGCTGGAAAAAGCGGCCGAGATGTCGGGCGTGCCGGCCAACCGGCTGGAGGAACTGGCCAAGCTCTATGCCGATCCCGACATCAAGGTCATGTCGACCTGGACCATGGGCGTGAACCAGCACACGCGCGGCGTCTGGGTCAACAACATGATCTACAACATCCATCTGCTGACCGGGAAGATCGCGACGCCGGGCAACTCGCCCTTCTCGCTCACCGGTCAGCCGTCCGCCTGCGGCACGGCGCGCGAGGTGGGGACCTTCTCGCACCGGCTGCCGGCCGACATGGTGGTCAACAATCCCGAGCACCGCGCCCATGCCGAAGAGATCTGGAAGCTGCCAGAGGGCACGATCCCCGAGAAGGTCGGCGCCCATGCGGTCCTGCAGAACCGGCTTCTGAAGGACGGCAAGATCAACTGCTACTGGGTGCAGGTGAACAACAATATGCAGGCCGCGCCCAACATGATGGAGGAAGGGCTGCCGGGGTACCGCAACCCCGACAATTTCATCGTGGTCTCGGACGCCTATCCGACCGTGACCGCGCAAGCGGCCGACCTGATCCTGCCGACCGCCATGTGGGTGGAGAAGGAGGGCGCCTACGGTAATGCCGAGCGGCGCACGCAGTTCTGGCACCAGATGGTGGACGCGCCGGGCGAGAGCCGCTCGGACCTCTGGCAGCTTGTCGAGTTCTCCAAACGGTTCACGGTGGAGGATGTCTGGCCGCAGGAGCTGATCGACAAGGCGCCGGAGATGGCGGGCAAGACGCTCTACGACATCCTTTTCGCCAATGGCGAGGTCGACCAGTTCGGGCTTGATGAAACGGCGGAGGATTACGCAAATGCCGAGGCCGACGCGTTCGGCTTCTACATCCAGAAGGGCCTGTTCGAGGAATATGCCCGCTTCGGCCGCGGCCACGGCCACGATCTGGCTCCGTTCGACACCTATCACGAGGTGCGCGGATTGCGCTGGCCCGTCGTGGACGGGCAGGAAACCCGCTGGCGGTTCAAGGAAGGGTCCGACCCTTATGTGACGCCGGGGTCAGACTATGAGTTCTACGGCCACAAGGATGGCAAGGCCGTGATCTTCGCGCTGCCCTACGAGCCGCCCGCGGAAAGCCCGGACGAGGAATATCCTTTCTGGCTCTCGACCGGGCGGGTGCTGGAGCACTGGCATTCCGGCTCGATGACCCAGCGAGTTCCGGAACTCTACAAGGCCGTTCCGGACGCGCTTTGCTACATGCATCCCGACGATGCGCGCGAGGCCGGATTGCGGCGCGGAAGCCAGGTCCGGGTCAAGTCGCGGCGCGGAGAGATCATCACCCGCGTCGAGACACGCGGCCGCAACAAGCCGCCGCGCGGGCTCGTCTTCGTTCCCTGGTTCGATGCCAGCCAGCTCATCAACAAGGTGACGCTGGATGCCACCGATCCGATCTCCAAACAGACCGACTTCAAGAAATGTGCGGTCAAGATCGAAGCGGTATGAGGTTCACGATGACACAGACAGCACGCATCCCGACACTCGCCGCCCTGATCGTGGCGCTTGCGGCGCCGGTTCTGGCCCAGCAATCGGTCGCCACCCTGCGCGGCCCGGCGGATCTGGCCGAAAACGGCCCGGCCCAGCCGATCCCGGCGGTGGTCAATTCCGATATCAGGCAGGTCCGGAACTATCCCGAACAGCCGCCGCTCATTCCGCACAAGATCGACGGCTACCAGATCACGTCGGACTATAACCAGTGCCTGACTTGCCACAGCCGCACGGCGATCGAGGTCAGCCAGGCGCCGATGGTCTCGATCACCCATTTCATGGACCGGGAGGGGCAGTTCCTGGCCTCCATCTCGCCGCGGCGGTTCTTCTGCACCCAGTGCCATGTGCCGCAGTCCGACGCCCGCCCGCTGGTGGAAAACGAGTTTGTCGATGTGGACACGGTGCTTGATTACGTGACCTCGCACGGGGGGAGTGATTGATGATCCGGTTTCTCAAACGGACCTGGGCCATCATCAAGCGGCCCAGTGTGCATCTGTCGCTGGGGTTCCTGTCGCTCGGCGGTTTCGTGATGGGGCTGCTCTTCTGGGGGGCCTTCAACACGGCGCTGGAACTGACCAACACGGAAACCTTCTGCACCGGCTGCCACGAGATGCGGGACAATGTGTTCGTCGAGTTGCAAGCGACGATCCACTACACCAACCGCTCGGGCGTGCGGGCCACCTGCCCGGACTGCCATGTGCCGCATAACTGGACCTCGAAGATCGCCCGCAAGATGGCGGCGTCCAAGGAAGTCTGGGGCAAGATTTTCGGGACCATCAACACGCGAGAGAAGTTCGAGGAAAAACGCCTCGAACTGGCACAGCATGAATGGGCGCGGTTCGAGGCCAATGACTCGCTGGAATGCCGCAACTGCCATTCGGCGGATTCGATGGACATCACCCGGCAGAGCAAGCGCGCCGCAGAGGCGCATGAGCGGTTTCTCTTCACCGGAGAGAATACCTGCATCGACTGTCACAAGGGCATCGCGCATACGCTGCCGGACATCGGACAGGCCATGCTCCACAAGAGCAGCGACCCGAATGTGACCGAGTTGCAAACCTTCCTGCGCACCGACTGAGCCGCGCAGCAAGGGCAAAAAAGAAGGGGCCGGAACGCGGCCCCTTTTTCATTGGATCGGTTCGGTGGCGCTAGTTGCCGAGCGCCTTGCTGAGCCGCGCCGAACTGCACAGGCAGCGCTGGGAATATTCGATCTTCCGGCGCTCGTTCATGCCGTAGCCGACCGCCGATCCGCAATCCTCTCGTGCCGCGCCGGCCATCTGGAAGGCCGGCCCGTTGCCGCCTGAAGCCGCGAGTTGCGCATAGGTGTTGCGTGCTGTCGTCGCGCGGCGGATCAGGTCCTCCTGCAGGGCCTCGCCAAGGCTCGCCTGCGTGATGTTGATCTGCCGGAAATTGCGGCAGGCGGCAAGGATATCGTCGAGCGTGACGGTCACACGGCGGTTGAGCCGCTCGGGACCGGTGACGGCGACCAGCAATTCGGTCTCCCCCTTGCTCTGGATCCCGTCGATCCGCGACACGGGCACACCGGCGGCTGTCAGGGCCCGCGCGGTATTCTCCGCACGGCGCCGTGCCAGATCGAAATTGTAGCCGGTGGTGCCAACCGCGTCGGTATAGCCCACGACGAGCGTGCCATAGAGCGGGTTTTCCCCGAGCTTCGCGGCAATCCGCTCCACCTCGGCCAGGGCTTCGGCATCGAGCCTGTCACTGTCGAAATCGAAGTTGATCGTGCCCAGATCATCGGCCCGGACGGGAACGGCACTGATCAGGAAAAGCAACATCAACCGGAAAATCACGGTCATTCTACTTCCTCCGCATGGACGCGTAAGTGAAAACGTGATGCAATATGAACATACTAACTGGAATTGAAGGCAAGACAAGCAAGAGCGCTGCGCTGCCATCGACATGGGGCCGCATGGTTGGGCAGGGGCAACAGACCATCTGAAAGGGGGTCGTCGTGAAAGCTGTAGCGTCACGATTGCTGGCCGCGGCACTATTCTGTTCCGCACCGGGCGCATATGCGCTGAGCCTCGAAGAGGCTATTCTTTATGTCATTGAAACCAATCCTCAAATTCAGGCAGCTGAAGCCAACAAACAGGCGATCGAGTTCGAGCTCGACCAGGCGCGCGGGCTCTACCTGCCGCGGGTGACGCTCGAAGGGCGAGCCGGGCCAAACTACAATGACGGCACGACCACACCAGCGCTCACATCATCTGACAGCGTGCTCTACGGATACGAGGCGCGCGCCACGATCTCGCAGACGATCTGGGACGGGAACGAGATCAATTCGGAGGTCGACCGTCAGGGCTACCGGATCGATGCCGCCGCCCTGCGCGTGCTGGAGCGGACCGAATTTCTCGCGCTGGAGGCCGCACGCCACTATTCCGACATTCTGCGGAACCGGCAGCTGATCGGACTGGCGGAGGAGAATCTCGATTATCACCGCCGGACGCTGGAGCAGATCCGCTCGGGCTATGAAAGCGGTGTGCTGGGGATCGGGGACCTGCAACAGGCAGAAGAACGGCTCTTTCTGGCCGAGGATACGCTGACCCGCTTCACGCTCAGCCTTGCCGACAGCAACATTCTCTTCCTTGAAGTGGTCGGTGTGGAACCGTCGGGCCTGCAGTCGCTGCCGGACCTGAGTGCGGTCATTCCGACCAACCTCGACGCGGCCCTTGCCGCCGCGCGGCAGTTCAACCCGACCCTGCGTTTTTCCAAGGCGGATGTGGGCGCGGCGGAGGCCGTGTACCGCAAGACCCGTTCGAACCTCTATCCCGATGTGCTCTTGGAGCTTGAGGGCCGAATGGGCGAGAACCTTGATGGTTATGAGGGGCTGGAGCGCAAGGCCAAGGCCGAGCTTGTCATCCGCTACACGTTCCAGGGTGGGATCGAGAAGGCCGACCGTCAGGAACAGTTGCGCCGCGTGAGCGAGAGCCGCGCCGACATGCTGAGCCAGGCCCGGCTGGTCGAGCGCGAGGTGCGGACAACCTGGGCACGCCTGCAAAGCGAACGCCGCCGCATTCCCATCCTTGAACGCCAGTCCGCCTCGTCCGAGGAATTGCTTGTTTCCTACGAGAAGGAATTCGAGGTCGGCACACGCTCGCTTCTGGACATTCTCAACACGCAGAACTCGCTCTTCCAGAGCAAGGTGAACCTCGTCTCCGCCCGCACGGTGGAACAGTTCGGCGAGTACCGGCTTCTGGCCGCGATCGGCCGGCTTGTCTCGACGCTCAACATCCAGCCGCCCAAGGATGCGCGGCCCTATGCGATCCAGAACACGACCGCGCCGCCGGTCAATTCGGTCGAGGATGCCCATCGCAGCGATCCGTGGACGATCACCTCTCCGATGTTCGGGAACAGCGTCGGCCTGCAATGATGCGGACCGAGGGCAGGGAGCCAGACCATATCCGCACCGCATGAATCCGACAGTCCGGTCAAGAAATCGACCGAAAAGACCCCCGCTGCCCCGCGCCTGATCCTCGGGCGGGGCGCAGCCGCGGCGGCAGGCGGTGAAGGGCAGGCACGGCCTGCGCGCCCCGCGGGGCCGGACTGGCAGTTCGATCGCACGGGCGCCGATCCGCTAGCCGATTGTCTGCTGGCGGCCCTGCACCGGCTGGGCATCGATCTTGGCCCCTCCACGCTCACCGCGGGCCTGCCCCTGCCTCGGGACGGACGCCTGACGCCGCCGCTCGCGGTCGAGGCTCTGGAGCGCCACCAGATCCGGGCGCGGCTGGTCCGGCGGCCGCTGTCCGGCCTGCCCGATGCGGTCCTGCCGGCGGTGCTGTTCCTGAAGGGCCGGGACGCCTGCCTGTTGCTGGGGCGGGAGTCAGACGGGCGCCTGCGGATCCTGCGGCCGCAGGTCAACGATTCCGAGGAACGGATCGACGCGGCAGCCCTTGCCGAGCAGTATCACGGGGCGGCGCTCCTGCTGCGCCCCGAACCCACGGCTGCCACGGACGCTCCGGGACAACGCCGCGCCGCGCCGCGCCACTGGTTCTGGAGCGCCGTCGGACGCTACTGGCCGGCCTATCTGCAGGTTGCGCTTGCTGCGGCACTGGTCAATGTGCTGGCGCTCGCGACGCCCATATTCACGATGAATGTCTATGACCGGGTCTTTCCCAATGCGGCGCTCATCACGCTCTGGTCGCTTGTGGCCGGGGTCGGGCTCGTGTTCCTGTTCGACGCGATCCTGAAGGCGATCCGTGCGAGCGTGGTCGATGCGGTGGGGCGCAAGGTCGACCTGCGCGTCTCTTCCGACATTTTCGCCCATATCGCCGATCTGAGGCTCGAAGCGAACACGATGCCCTCGGGATCCCTGATGAACACGCTGAAGGATTTCGAGCAGGTCCGTGATTTCTTTTCCAGCCAGACAGTGGCGACGCTGACCGATCTGGCTTTCGCGATCCTCTTCATCGGGGTCATCGCCTATCTGGGCGGGCCGCTGGCCTGGCCACCGACAATCGCGCTTGGCGTCGTGCTGGTGGTCGGGCTTGTCACGCTCTTTCCGCTGCGCCGCGCGGCCAATGACTCGCGCCTGACGACGGGCGTGAAGAATGCGGTCGCGGTCGAGGCGATCTCGGACCTCGAAACGCTCAAAGCCGTTGCGGGGCAGGGCCGGATGCAGGCCCGCTGGGAGCAGCATGTTGCCGATGCGGCCGCCGCGCAGGAACGCACGCGCCGCTGGGCCAACCTGTCCACGACGATTTCTGGGACCGCGCAACAGGCGGCCTCGGTCGGGATCGTGGTGATCGGTGTCTACCTCGCGCTCGAGGGCCGGATCACGATGGGCGCGGTCATTGCCGCGATGATCCTGTCGGGCCGCGCGCTGGCGCCGACCGCGGCCCTGTCCGGTCTGTTCGTGCGCGGCAGTTTCGCGCTCTCCACGCTGCGCAGCCTCAATCAGGTGATGAACCTGCCCTCCGACAGCCGCGGGCAGGAAGGCGGGCTCAATGCGGCGCTCTCCACCGGCGCCATCGCGGTGGAAGATGTGGGCCTCGACTATCCCGCCGCTCAGGTTCCGGCGCTGAAGGAGGTGAGCCTCGAGGTCGCGCCGGGCGACCGGGTCGGGCTGATCGGCGCGGTCGGGGCCGGCAAGACCTCGCTCGTGCGCCTTATGGCCGGGCTCTACCACCCGACCGACGGTGCGGTGCTGCTCGACGGGATCAACATGCGCCAGTTGCCGGCTGCGGCGCTGCGCGATGCGGTGCAACTGGTGCCGCAGGAGCCGGTGCTCTTCTCCGGCACGCTGGCGGAAAATATCGCATTCGGGCGGGCAGGGGCGCGGGACGAGGACATCCTGCGCGCGGCGCGCGCCGCCGGGGTCGACCGGATCGCGGCCCAGCACCCGCAAGGCTTTGCCATGCCGATCACCGAGCGCGGGCGCAACCTGTCGGGCGGCCAGCGTCAGATGGTGGCATTGGCGCGTGCGCTTCTGGTGGAACCGCGTGTGCTCATTCTCGACGAGCCGACCAGTTCGATGGACAGCCAGAATGAGAAGCTTTTCATCGCGAGGCTGAAACAGGTGATCGAACGGCGGCCGATGACACTTGTCATCTCGACCCACAGGATGGGGCTTCTCGATCTTGTCGACCGGCTGGTGCTGCTCGATCGCGGACAGGTCCGCGCGAACGGATCGAAGGCCGATGTGTTGGCCGCGCTGGAGCGCCGCGCGAAAGGCGGCGACCGATGAGCCGCACGGATTGGGACCTGCGCGATTTTGCCCATGGCAGCCGCGCGTCGGAACTGGGGGGAATATCCACCCGGATGACGCTATTCCTGTTCCTGCTTTGCGCCATGGTGGCCGCGGGCCTCTGGTGGGCCAGCGTCGCGGTGATCGAGGAGGTGTCCCGCGCCGAGGGCCGTGTGATCCCGTCGGGCAAGGCGCAGGGGATCGAGAGCCTTGAAGGCGGGATCGTCTCCGAAATCCTTGTCCGGGACGGGCAGGAAGTGGCGGCGGGCGACAGTCTGCTCAGGATCGACACGACGGGGGCCGGCGCAAATCTGGGCGAGTTGAATGCGCAGCGCAACGCGTTGCTGGCCCGTGCCGCACGGCTGGAGGCAGAAGCCGAAAGCCTGTCGCGCCCGGCCTTCGAGCGCGCGGGCCTCGTGCCCACGGCGCCGATCGTGATGCGCGAACAGGCGCTTTTCGACAGCCGGCTGGCGGCCATCGACAGCCAGCGCGCGGTGATCGCGGCGCAGATCGACCAGCGCGAGCAGGAAATCACCGAACTCGACCGGTCGATCATCCGGGTGGGCGAAAGCCTTGTCCTGATCGAGGAAGAGATTGCTCTGCGCACGTCGAGCGGTGTCGTGCCGCGCGCACAGATCATTCCGCTGGAACGGGACCGCACGGCCAAACGGCAGGAGCAGGACGGGCTGGAGAGCCAGCGCGACCAGGCGCGTGGCGCACTGCGCGAGGCGCGCGCGCGGCTGGCGGAGCTGGAGCTCAACTGGCGGCAGGAGGTCAGCAGCGAACGGGCCGATACGCTCAACGAGCTGAGCGTTGTCGAAGAGGCGATCAAGCGGGCCGATGACGTGGTTCGCCGCGCCGACTTGCGTGCGCCGGTCGCCGGGTTCATCGCCGATCTGGCCGTCAACACGGTCGGTTCGGTCATCGCGCCCGGGGAGGAGATCATGCGGATCGTGCCCTTGGGCGAGACCTTGGAGGTGGAGGCCCGTGTCCGGCCCGAGGATATCGCCTTCGTGCGGCCGGGGCTCGAGGCCAGCATCAAGCTGACCGCCTTCGATTTCACCATTTACGGGTCGCTGCCGGGGCGGGTTGTGCAGGTGGCGGTCGACAGCCGCACTGACGAGCAGTCGGGCGAAACCTATTTTCCGGTCATCGTGGAAACGGATGAAACCCAGTTGACCCATGAGGGCCAGACCCACGAGATCCGGCCCGGCATGGTCGCGTCGGTCGATGTGCTGACGGGGCAGCGCACGGTGCTCGACTATCTTCTGAAGCCTTTCCGCAAGGCCCGGCTCGAAGCGCTCCGCGAGCGCTGAGCGGCGCCGGGCCCCGCGTCTGGTCCCGACCTAGCCCATCTGTGCGCTCGGGGTGGAGGCCGAGAGGGCCATTTCCTCTTCCGTCATCAGGTCCGGCATACCCTCGAAGAGCGGCGTGGTCAGATAACGCTCGCCCGTATCGGGCAACATGCACAGGATCGTGGTGCCGGGCGCCGCGTTTTGCGCCAGTTCCATCCCGATGGCGAATGTCGAGCCGCCGGATATGCCGGTGAAGATCCCTTCCTCGGCCGCGAGGCGCTTGGCCCATGCAATCCCGTCCGGCCCCGGGACCGGGCGCAATTCGTCCACGAACCCTTCGTCGAGTGCCTCCTGCAGCACGAGCGGGATGAAATTCGGCGTCCATCCCTGGATGGGATGCGGCTCGAAAGCGCCATGCTTTTCCGCAGGTTCCCCGCTGTCGAGTCGCTTCTGCGCCTCGCCGCTCCCGACAAGCTGCGCGTTGGCCGGTTCCGAAAGGATGATCTTCAGATCCGGCCGTTCCTTGCGCATGACCCGGCCCACGCCCGTCAGCGTGCCGCCGGTGCCGTAGCCGGTGACGAAATAGTCGAGCCGCTGATCCTTGAAATCACCAAGGATTTCCTGCGCCGTCGTGCTTTCGTGGATGTCGGCATTGGCCTCGGTCTCGAACTGGTGGGCGACGAACCAGCCGTTTGCTTCGGCCAGTTCGCGGGTCTTCTGCAACATGCCGGTGGCTGACAGCTCTTTCGGCGTGATGATGACCTTGGCGCCCAGCATCCGCATCAGGTGGCGCCGTTCGACCGAGAAACTCTCGGCCATCACGATCACCAGCGGGTAGCCTTTCTGCGCGCACACCATGGCCAGCCCGATGCCGGTATTGCCGCTCGTCGCCTCGATGACGGTCTGGCCGGGTTTCAGCGTGCCGTTGCGCTCCGCCGCTTCGATAATGTTCACCGCCAAACGGTCCTTGACCGATCCGGCCGGGTTGAACGCCTCGAATTTCACGAACATCTCTACCCCGTCGGGCGCGAGGTTGTTCACGCGTATCGTCGGTGTGTTGCCGATCGTGTCGAGAATTGATCCGTAAATCTGGCCGCGACCCGTGGTCCGGCGCTGTCCATTGTCAGCCATCTGGCCTCTCCCTCGTTGGTTGTCCGGACGTGCGTCCGGTTCATGCGGTGGAGAGGCCGCAGATCAGATCACGGCCGTCTCCTGTGCGCCGGCGGCATTCTCGAACAGAACGGTGACGTCAGCAGGGAACCCGCCGCCGCCCAGATTGAGGTTGGCCGCGACCGAAGTGGACCCGCCGACGGTGACGCTCAGGTCGCCGGTCGTATCGTCAAAATCGGCGCGATCGTTGATCCCTTCGGTCCCGGTCAGTTGCAGGAAACCGGACAGGTCGACGATCTCACCCACCTCATAATCGCTGATGATGTCCGTCACGTCGAGTGTCGGGCCGAGGTCGAACCGGTCGGTGCCCAAACCGCCCTCCAGCCGGTCGGCGCCGAGCCCTCCGATCAGCACATCATTGCCATCCGATCCGATCAGCCAGTCATTGCCCGACCCGCCATCGACAGTCACACCGGTCGAGGACCCTGTCAGGTCGACGAAATCGTCGCCGCCGAGCAGGG
The DNA here is from genome assembly GCF_009833495.1 of Oceanomicrobium pacificus. Classification (GTDB taxonomy): domain Bacteria; phylum Pseudomonadota; class Alphaproteobacteria; order Rhodobacterales; family Rhodobacteraceae; genus Oceanomicrobium; species Oceanomicrobium pacificus. The sequence continues at coordinate 77,722 of NZ_WUWG01000007.1, forward strand.
CGAACTCCTCGATCTCCGCATAGTCGCGCGTGCCCGCGGCATAGACCACGGCCTCGTCCGCGCCGCTGCCGAACGCCTTGTCGCGCACGCCGGCCGAACCGGTCGCATCATCGAGCAGGTCATAGGTTCCGCCCAGCGGATCGGTGAAGGTCGTGCCCGTCGAGGTCAGGAAGATCGCATTGCCGATATCGAGATCGGCGGTGGTCGAGGTGCTCGCTTGCGGGCTGCCATTGTCGAGCACGTCATAGGTCAGCGTGACAGGGCCGGTGAAGCCGTTGGCCGCCGTGAATTCCACCTGCAAGCCATTGACCGTCGCGGTCACGTCCGGATCGCTGGCCACGATGTTGGCGATGCCTGCAAGCCCGTCCGGGTCGCTCGCATTGGCCAGGAAATCGGCCACCGGAATCGAGAAGAGCGCGCCTTCGCCGGTCAGCGAGACCGGGCCGCTCACCACAGGCTGGTCGTTGACCGAGACGCTGATCGCGGTGCCACCATCCGTTCCGTGGTTCGTGGTCACCGTGACCGTTCCGTCGATCGTGCCCGCAAATGTGCCGGGCGCGAGCAGCGAAAGGGCTGCGACCAGCGCTGCGAAATCGGCCGGCGAGGTCGCGCCGCGGGTCAGGGTCAACTGGTTGCGCGCGCCGTTGAGCGTGCCCGCCGATGGCGTGATTCCGGCCGCGAGCGGAGCGGTGAAGTCGATCACCACCTCCTCGAGCCATTCCGACGGCGTGGCCTGACTGTCCGTGACCATCGCATCGATGCCCAGATCGATGGTGATCGGGCCGCCGGTCTGGACCGTGTCGGCAGGTGTGACCGTGACCGACAGGTCCAACTCCCCGTCAATTTCCAGTGCGAAGCTGTTATTGGCGCTGCCGCCTTCGTTGCTGGTCACCTCCACCGTGCCGGTAATCGGCGTGCCGTTGGTGGCGAAATCAGCGGGGAAGATGATCTCTAGCGCGTCGAAATCCGTCTGGCTGCCGGTGAAGGTCAGCACGCCGCCGGTGATGGTCACCGGTGCGCCGGCGGGGGTAAAACTGGTGCCGGCGGGCACGCCCGACAGCGTGTAGGTGACGCTTTTGATCACTTCCGACCCGTCAGCATCCGTGACCGTTGCCGAGATATCCGCAGACGGGCTGTAGCTCAGCGCCGCATCGGTTTCCGTCAACGTGACCGGATCGGTCGGCGTGACGCTGTCGACATCGCCCTCCGCGTTGATCGCGATGGTGAAATTCTCGGTCTCGTCGCCGCCCTCGTTGGTGGTCACGTTGAGCGACCCGGTAAGGGTGGGCGCGCCGGCTGTTGAGTAATCGGCCGGGAATTCCAGCGCGAATGCGGCGAACTCGGCCTCGCTGCCGGTGAAGGTCAGCGTGCCGCCTGTGAAATCGACCGTGCCGCCGCCCGATGCGTCCCATCCCATGTTCGCGGGCAGGCCGGACAGGGTGTAGGTCACCTGGTCGACTACCTCGGACCCGTCCACATCCGTGACCGTGATCGCAAAATTGGGCGCGGGCGTGTAGCTGACGACCGCGTCGGTCTCATCCAGCACGATATCAGGATCGGTGATATCGAGGATCAGGTCCGGCGCCGGTGTGATCGACAGATCGAGGTCGACGGGCGTCGAGGTCTCTGTGTCCGTGAAGAGCGGGCTTGTGTCGGTGGTGATCGCCGTGACCTCGAACGTCACGTCATTGCCAAAATCGCCCGGCGGCACGAATTCCACCGTGCCCGCCGGTTCCCAGGCATTGGGCGACATGCCCGGTGTGCTCGTCTGCTGGACATTCGCGCCGTCGATGATCGCAACGCCGCCAGAGATCGGGATGGAGACGCCGCCCACCGTCAGCGTGCCGCCATCCGGCAGGCCGGTGATCTGGAAGGCGATGGTCTCGTGCGGATCGGGCGTCGTGCCCGACAGGGTGAGCACATAGGGCGCGGGTTGGTCCTCCACCCCGGTCGTCGGGGCGATGGAGGCGGTCACGGTCGGCACGTCTGCGTCCGGTCGCACGCGGAAATCGAACATGGTCGATCCCTGATTCGTGTCCGAATTGGCGCGCTCCAGCGTGTTGATGGTCAGCATGAGCGGGATGGAATCGACGCCGTTCAGTTCGGTGATCAGCGGATCGGGCGTGCGCGCATGCGGGTCGCGCAGCACCAGTTGCACCCGCGACCAGGCATCTTGCGAAATCGTCCAACTGCCATCGCCATTGTCGACGATCCCCGTCCGCACGCCGGTCGTGGATGTGACCGTCAGATAGTCCGGCACGCCCGAGAGCACGTAGGTGACGACCTCCGACCCGTCCATGTCCGGACTGTCGGCGTTCAGCACGCTCGACAGGGTGAACGGCACGTCCTCGATTGCCGTGATGACCGGTTTGGCGCCTGTCGTGTCGACGAAGGGCTGGCCGGTCTCGGGGTCGATGATCCCGTCGAGATAGTTGAAGAAGGGCACATCCGCGACCGGAATGACATAGATCGTCTCGGTCGCCGTGTTGCTCTTGGTCGACCCGTCAATATCCTCCGATGTGGCGGTGACGGTGAAGGTCAGGTCGCCGCTGAAATGGAGCGGCGGGCGGAATGTGGCCCCTTCGGCCTGAGCCTGTGTCAGCGTGTAGGTGACGGTCGTGCCATCATCGGATGTCGGCGGGATCTGCGCGCCGCCTCCGTCGAGCAGGATCGAGCCGCTCGGGATCGTCACAATGATATCGCCGACGAGGCGCTCGCCGGGATCGATACCGGCGATTGTCACGAATCCAGTTGTGTCCGTGTCCTCGATGAAATCGATGCTGTTGTCTATGGTCACGCTCGGCCCGTCGACCACAGGATTGATGATCAACTGGAACGACCCGGTGCCCTGCGTACTGGTTCCGCAGGTGAAATTGTCCAGAACCGTCTGGTATTCCAGAGAGTTCAGATTGTCATAAGGATCGTCGGGGCCGAATGTTTCGCTGGGATCGAACGGGTTGACCGGACTTGACTGGTGTTCCGGCGGTGTGAAGATGATGCTGCCCGCCGTCATGGTGGGGTCGGTCGGATCGACGCCGAGCTTCTCGAAATCGATGACATAGGTGCCGGTGACCGGGTCGAAAATCACCGCGCCTGGCGGGTTGGAAGACAGGCTGGAGCCCGGCGGCAGTTCGATGCCGAGCCCGAAATCGCCGAGCACGCCGTTGGGCAGGTTCCACAGATCTTCAATCCCGCTCCAGAAGGGCGGGTTCGGGGTGATCTTGAACTGCAGGCTGATGTCGGTGTCTTCGTCACCGCTGCCGACCAGTTCGATTACCGGAAGCGGCAGTTCCTGATCCGGCGTACAGCCGCCTCCGCCGCCATCAAGGCCCGGTGCGACGACGATGGTGAAGTCGAGCTGCGCCGTCGCCCCGCCCTTCAGGGCGTCGATATTGTCGATCGCATCCTGTGTGGAGCCGCCGCCAAGGGTTGGCAGGGTTTCGTCATCCTCTATGACGATCGCATAGAGCGTCAGGTCGTAATAGGTCACCTCATTGCCAACATCTTCAGGCACGAAGATGATGTTGTCGAGCTGGTTGGCTGTGACCAGCACTGATGTTCCCGTCTGGTCCACCGGCGTGACACCGGCGAATGAGATGCCGCCAGGCGTGCCATCCTTGCCGACCAGCCCGTCGATCAGGAAGTAGAGCGTTTCCGACCCGTCGAAACTGTCCGGCCCGCCGAAGGTGATCTCTGTCATCCGGCCGGAGAGCAGGGTGGCGTCGCGCAGGTTGGCCGGTTCGTTGTTCTGGATGAACTGGCCTGTATCGATGATGATGTCGCGGAACACTTTTTCAAGCTTGAACGGATTGTCGTCGAACCCGCCATAGCCGTAGACGCGGTCCGCGTTCGACGGATCGCCGGCAAGGAACACATCGTCGATATCGGCCTTGTCGATCCCGCCCGGATTATTGTCCGGATCCGGATCCTGCCCGTCGACAATGGGTGTGTCGGCCACGCCCTTCACGTTGAGCGTGATCGTGCCCTGACCAAGTTTGAACTCCGTCGGGTCATTTTGCTCGTAATATTCAAGGATTACGTTGAACGTAACGGTCTCGTTGCTGTCCTGTCCCGGCTTGACGTAGAGCCGCGACAATTCTCCAGCCGCCAGATCCCGTTCCAGGATTCCGTTCACGACGCGGACTTCGACAAAATCGTTCGGGTCGCCGTTGCCGACCTGGTCGATCCAGAATGTCGGTTCGCGTCCGAAACTGTCCGGCGTGATATTGGAAATGATCACGCCGTCGCGGATCAGCTCAGGCGAGCCGGGCGAGTTGGTCGAATTGTCGATGATGTTCCCGTCAATATCGACCTTGATGAACTCGTCTTCGCAGTCGTTGATTGTCTCGGACGGGTCGCCACCATCGGCGCTCGGCTTGATCACGAAACTTGTGGGCAGTTGTGTGACTCGTGTCTTGCCGCCATCGGCCTCCACCGTAACAACTTCAATCAGCACATCGATCGAGCCGGAATAATGTAGCGGCACGCCCCGGAATTCGGCGTCGAGCCATTCATCATTTTCCAGACTCCAGCTGTTAAAGCCCGGGGGAGTGTTCACATCCGTCAGGAGCGCGGGGATTTTGGGGCCGGTCGGATTGTCTGGATCGGTGATGTAGACCGTCAGCGTGTCCGGCACCTCGCGCAGGACGATCGATTTGACGGTTTCCGAACCATCCGTATCTGGCAACACAGGGATGATCGGGATCTGGAAAATGCCTCCCGCATTGTCGACATTCTCTTCCGTGTCCATGAAGGTCGCGGGGATCGTCGCGAAATTGTTGATCGGATCGACATCCACGTCGAAGGTCAGCCCGGCCGCAGCGGTGACCGTCTGAGCGGTGTTGGTGTCCGAGACGTTGGCCGTGACCGTCAGATCGTTGCCGAAGAATGTCCCGACCGGCGTGAACGGATCGCCGGCCGCGCGGTCGACATCGAAATCCTCATAGGGTGTCGGCGTCAGCTTGAGCGCGGCGCTGAAGCTCGTCGTGCCGGGCACGAAGCTGATCGTCAGCGTGCCGGTGCCGCTGTCATAGGTGGCGCTGTCGATCTTCGCCAGTTCCGTCGGATCAATGGCCGACAGCCCGTCCGCGGTGAACAGGCTCGCCGGATCAAGCTGGGTGCCGTTGAGGGCGATCCAGTCGGTCGGAATATTCTCGATCGTCACGTCTGTCAGTTGCTCCGACCCGTCAAGGTCGGGAGTGGCCGCATCGAAGCCGACGAACACTTCCGTCGCGCCCGGTCCGGATCCGTCGAGCGTGCTTTCCACCAGCGTCAGGATTTCCGCTACTGTCAGGTTCTGGTTGCGCGCGACGCCGGAAATGCTGTCCGGATCACCATCGGTGAAATCGGTATTCGTCACGAAAACCGCACTGTCGAGTTCGGCCTCGGCGATCGGGCGGATCGTGATCGTGGTGGTGAAATCCTGGGTCTGGCGGTTGTCGGTCAGATCGGCTTCGGCATCGCCGGTCTGGGTCTCGAACCAGCTTGCCGTGCCCTCTACCGTCGTCACGCCGCTGAAATGTTGCGGGAAGCGCACTTGCAGCAGTTTCACCTCGTCGGAGAAATCCTGAAAGCTCGCGCCCGGAGCAGGGGTGATGTCATAGGAAATCGAATTGCCGCTCGTGCCGGTCTGGGTGATGACGACGGCCGAAGCCCCGCCATTGACCCGCAGCAGAAACTGCGCCGGATCGGTGATGTCGTAATTGGTGCTCGCCGTCGCCACCGTGAAGGTGAGCGAGATCTTCTCGAACAGTTCCGACCCGTCCGTGTCCTGCAACGCGATATCGTCGATCCCGATAGGGCGGACGCGGTTGCCGTTGACATTCTCGTTGCCGGATTTGTTGGAGGTGGAGAGCGTCAGGTCATCGACCACCGCATCGACATCCACATCCGTGCCATCCGTGGCCGTGGCCGTGTCGCTCGGCAGGCCGGCCGCCATGTCGACGGATGTGACGGTGGCCACCATGTCCGCGCCCACGATCGTCTCCACGTCGCGGTCATCGTCGGGCAGCGGCACCATGCGCAGCCCGCCGTCGAAATCGGTGACGCCCGCGTTGAGCGTGATGGTCAGTGTCGTGCCGGACTGGACCGCCGATGCCACATCGCCGCCGCCGCTCTCGAATTGCGAGAGGTCGACATTGCCGCTGCCGTCAACGGTCAACCATCCGGCCGGCACGTTCTCGATCACGATCTGGGTCAGCTGTTCGGAGCCGTCCTGATCGGGTGTGAAGGCATCGATCAGCAGCAGGAAGCTTGTGTCTTCCTTGACCGAGAAATTGTCGGTCGCCACTTCCGTGACACCGGGATCGCCCGGATCAACACTCAGGTCGATCGTGGGTTCGGCCACCGGCGTGACATTGATCAGGAAGGTCTCCGACTGACCGGCGGGATTGCCCTCGTCGGTCGTGACGGTCACGGTCGCCGTGATGATGCCGGAAAAATGGGTCGGGAAGCTTGCAATCGTCAGGCCTTGCAGCCCCGCCAGATCGCCGGTCCAGGTCGCGGTCGGGCCGGTCAGGACCGTCCCGTCGGTGAAACTCGTCTGGCCGGTGGGCAGGTTCTCGAACAGGACGGAAATTCCGGTGATATTCTCCGACCCGTCAATGTCCGTGACCTGCGCGTCGAGGTTGAGCGGAATGTCCACGCCCAGATCTTCGATCACCGTGATGTCGGCGGCGGTGATCTCTACATCCAGTTCGGAATTGACCGTGACCGTGAAGCCGACCGTCTCGATCCCGTCCGTCGGGCCGCTGTCGACCTCGCCCGCGAGCAGCGCCTCGTTGGTGGCGATGGTCACGGTGCCGCTTATCGTGCTGCCGGGATTGTCCGTGGAGAAGTCGTCGGGGAATCGGACGATGAAGCCCGCAAACTCGGTCCCCGACAGGGCCAGCCCGTCATAGGTGCCGCCGGTCACGGTGGTGAAGGTCGCGCCATTGTCGAGCGAAATCCGGGTTCCGTCCGGCAAACCGGTCAGCGTCACATCCACCGCCGCGATCACTTCCGATCCGTCGGCATCCGTGGCGCTCGCGGCGACCGCATCGGTGAGCAGGAACTGCAGCGGCGCCTGGCTGGTGCTGTCCTCGTCCGTGTCGCCCGGTGCGTCATTCTCAGTGAGCACGATATCTGTGGCCGTCACGCTCAGGTCGCCTTCGGCTCCGATGGTGATCTCCGCGGTGCCGCGCACCGTCCCGTCATCGGGCCGGTCGGTGGCCGGGTCCTGATCCTCGTCCGTGTCGGCCAGGAAATCGAGCCGGATCGGCAGGCTCGACCCGGTGTCGAGGTCGGACCGGCTCTGGGTGGAAAAGTCAGCGGGCAGGGTGATCCCGAGCCCCTGATAGGCCGCGGACACATCGCCCACGGTCGCCGCATCGAGCGTCAGCGTCATCCGCACACTGCCATTGGTGCCGGCGGCAAAGACCGGCGTGACGCCGGCGGGCAGGCCGGTCAGTCCGGTCGCGTCAAAGCCTTGCGGCAGACCGTCGACGATCAGAATGATCCGGTCGAGGCTCTCCGACCCGTCCGCATCGGTCGGGTTGGCCGACAGATAGTCGGCGGGTGCGATGGAGATCGGCGCATCGGTCTCGGTCAGCGCCGCAGGCGTGCCGGTGACAAGTTCCGCATCACCTTCGGCCGTGATGATCACCTCCACGGGTGTGAAACTGTCGGTGCCTTCGTTCGAGATGGCGGAAATGGTGCCTGTGATCGGCACCGGCGGGCTGACGGTGGAAAAGTCGGTGGGGAAGGTCAGGGTGAGCGCCTGATACTCCGCCGGCGTACCGGTGAAGCTGAAGGCCCCGCCGGTGGCCGCATTGTAGGTGACGGTGCCGCCGCTCGTGCCGACCGTGACGCCGGGCGGAAGCGGAGAGAGGTCGAGCGTGATCGATTGCAGCACTTCCGACCCGTCCGCGTCGGAGACCGAGACCTGAAACGCATCCGACGGGGTGAGCGTCACGGGCGCGTCCGTCTCCGCCCCTGTCAGCGGGGCGATGGTGAAGTCGATATCCTCATCCGCATCGACGAGAATGTCGAAATTGTCCATCACCATGCCTTCGGGCGAGGTGACGGTCACTTTCGCCGGGATCGTGCCGGTGAAATCGCCCGGCACCTTCAACGCGAGTGCGTTGGCTTCTGCCAGCGTGCCGGTCCAGACGCTGCCTGACAGCGTGCCGACATTGACGCTGGAGCCGGCCGGCAGGTTGGTGAACTCCACTTCGACGGTCGCGCTGTCCTCCGACCCGTCGACGTCGGTGACGCCCGCGTCGATCATCAGGTCGATGGTCGCCCCCGATCCGTCCGGCCCGTCCTGATCCTCGGTGCCAAACACGTCCTGAACAGTCAGTTCGATATCATGTGTGGCTGCGATATTGACGGTGAAATCGCCGCTCGCCGTGCCACCCTCATCGGTGTAGCCGATGACCGTGCCGCTCAGGTCGAAGGGGAAATTCTCGGTCGAGAAATCGCCGGGCACGCGCACGATCAGCTGCGCATATTCCGCCGGTGTCCCGATCCAGCCGAGGCTGCCATTGAGCGGCGCGAAGGTTGCGCCGCCATCCTCTGACACCTCGGCGCCGGGTGGCAGCTGGTCGATGATGACCAGCACCTGCACCACGCTCTCCGACCCGTCCTGATCGGTGGCGACCGGCATGAGCGCGTCCATCGGGCGGAAGGTGAGCGGCGCATCGGTTTCCACAAGATCGATGACACCCGGCCCCTGCACGTCTGCATCACCCTCGAAATCGATGGTAAAGGGGATCTGTCCGCTGACCGGACCGCCCTGATTGGTCGTGACCGAGAGCGTCGCTTCCAGTGTCTGCTGCGGGTTCTCGGTCGAATAGTCGGTCGGGAAGATGAGCCGCACATCGCGCGGATCGGGATCGGTCCCGCCGGCGGTGAAATTGAAGGTGAAGGTGCCGCCGACGATGGAGCCGACCGGATTGCCGGCGCCATCTACCGCCTGTGTGCCCGGCGGCAGGCCGGGCAGGGTGAAGGTCAGGTTGGTGATGACCTCGTCGGGGTCGTCGATCACGACGGAGATGAAATTGGACAGGAGCACTTCGACCGGCGCGTCCGTCTCCTGGGTGACGACAATGCCGGAAATGTCGATATCGGGGGTCGGCGTGATCAGGATCTGCTGGTTGGTATGTTTCTCGCCCTCGGGCGTGGTCACGCTGATGAGCGCCGGGATGCTTCCCGAATAGTTGGGTGGCACGGTCAGGGTCAGGGCTTCCGCCTCTGCCACCGTCCCGGTCCAGACCATGCCCGTCAACTTGCCTCCGTTGACCGAGGAGCCGGCCGGCAGGTCTGTGAATGTCACGGTCACGACCGCATTGAAAAAGGGCTCGGGCCCGGCTTCGGCTTCCGATCCGTCCGCATCGGTGATCGCGATATCGATGCCCAGATCGACGGTCACGGGCTCCTCGGTCGGGCCGCCATTATCCTCTTTGGCCTCTACCAGCGCCGGTGCGGAAAGCTCGATATCCTCCTCGAAAGCGATATCGACAGTGCGGGTCTGGGTCGCGGTGCCATCGACAGCCGTGTCGCTTGTCGGGTCCTGATCCTCATCCGTCTGCACGTCAAGCGTGAACTGGAGCGGCTTGGTGAAGCCCGTATCCAGATCCGACCGGTTGGCGGTCGAGAAATCGGCGGGCAGGGTGATCGTAATGCCATTGTAGAGCGCAAGCACATCACCATCGGCGCTGGTGATCGTAATTGTCAGCGTCGCTGATCCGTCGGTTTCCAAGTTGAAGGCGATGTTGCTCAGCGGAATGCCTGAGACGCCAGACGGATCCGACATGGTGGGTGGTTCAGGCGTAAAGCTCCCGTCGCCGGGCAGACCGGTGATCGTCAGCACCAGTTCGGCGAGCGATTCCGATCCGTCCACATCCGTGACAACCGGCACCAGCACATCGGCCGGCCGCAGGTCGATCGGCGCGTCGGTTTCCTGAATCGGCGCGAGCACAGGCGCATCGATCCGCACGTCGCCTTCGGGCGTGATCCGCAATGTGACCGGAACCGGACCGTTGCTGCCCTCGTTCGACGTGGCGGACAGTTGCCCCGAGATCACGCCGGGCGTCGGGTTCGGGCTTTCGGTCGAGAAGTCGGGCGGGAAGGAGAGTTGCAGCGCCTGATACTCGGCCTCGGTCCCTGTGAAGCTGAAACTGCCGCCCGCGGCCGGATCATAGCTGTAGGTGCCGGCGGCCACCCCGTTGACGAGCACGCCGGGCGGAAGACCGTCGAGTGTGAGCGTGATGCTGGTCAGGACCTCCCGCGGGAGGGCCGGATCGAAATCGGAGATCGAGACCTGCCATTCGGAGGCAGGCGTGACCGTGACATAGGCGTCTGTCTCAGCCGCCACGATCTCGGCGACGGTGAAGTCGATATCCTGCACCGGGTTGATCGTGATGGTCTGGGATTCGGTCGCCTGCCCCTCGGGCGTGGTGACGGTGATCGCCGCCTGCACGACACCGGAAAAATCGCCCGGGAAGAGCACGGTCAGCGCGTTGGCTTCCGCAACCGTGCCGGTCCAGATGCCAGTGGACGGATCATAGGTGCCGCCGTTGAACAGAGGCGTCGGCGGGATCGTGTCGAACCGGATCTCTACGGTGGCATTGTCCTCCGACCCGTCGGCATCGTCGATGGTGATCGACAGCATCAGGTCGACGGTCACGCCGGCGCCGTCCACCCCGTCGCCATCCTCGTCCGCGACCTTGTCGGCGGGCGGGTCGATATCGATGTCGGGCGTGGCCGAAATCTCCACCGTAAAGGGCCGGGTGACAAAGCCGTTCTCGTTGGTGCGGGCCAGAATGGAGCCGGTGATCGTGGTGGCCGGGTTCTCGGTCGAGAAATCGGCGGGCAGGATGAATTCCAATGCCGAATAATCCGCCAGCGTGCCGGTGAAGGTGTAATCGCCCGACACGGGCTGCGGACCGCTGCCATCATCGACAAGCGTGCCCGCGGGCAGGCCGCGGATACGGAAGATGATCTCGGTCAGGACCTCCGATCCGTCAATGTCGGTGGGCGTCGGCAGCAGGTGATCGACCGGTTTGAAGGGGATCGGCGCATCGGTTTCGGCCTCGGACACGATCCCGTCGCCGGTGATCGCCACATCGCCCTCGAAATTGACCCGCACGGGGAAGTCGAGCACCGGCCCGGGCCCGAAGTTGGAGGTGGCCGTGATCTGGCCCATCAGGTCGCCGGGGGTGAAGTCGATCCGGCTGACGGTGGAGAAGTCGGTCGGGAAGGTGACGGTCAGCGCCTCGAAGGCGGCCGGGCTGCCGGTGAACTGGAAGGTCAGCGTGCCGTTGCCCGCGTCGGTCAGCGTGCCGGCGCTCGACGTGGTGCCGAAGGGCAGACCCTCGACCTTCAGGCTGATCGTCTCGATCACCTCACCCTGATCGGCATTGCCGGGTGTCACGGTGAAGAAAGCGGATACATCCCAGACCAGATCGGCATCGGTTTCCCGCAGGATGACGTCGCCATCGAGCGTGATCCCGACATCGGGCAGGCCGAGCCCGCCGGCGAATTCGTTCTCTTCCTCTTTCTTGGGGAAGATCAGTTCGGTCGGCGGCAGGAGCGGGTTGATCGGCAGGCCGAAAAGCGGGTCGAGATCGCGCACGATGAGCTGCGGACCGGAGCCGGCGGGAGACACTGAGCCTTCGGAGAGGAAATCCGCGAGGTCGGGCATGTCGCCCTCACGCGGGGTGTCGTAATCCTCCATCGGAACGGCATTGGCGCGCAGGACGTCGACAGGGATCACTGCAGCGCCCAGCTGGACGCCGAACTCCAGCAGCATCCCGTCAAGCAGAACGAGGAATTGGCCGTTGGCAAGTTCCAGCACAAGGTCGCCACCGCTCGACCAGACGGCAAGGATCTCGGTGCCCGACGGCAGGGCCACCCTGTCGAAGCCGGCCGGATCGGCAAGAACGATTCCGTCCACACGGGCGCCGCTCTTGGCCTCTGCCAGCAATGTATCGAAACGGTCGGCAAGGGCGGTGTCAGTCAGCCCGAGCGTCGTCTGCACGATCGTGTCAGCCACGGCAAATCTCCGAAAGTCCCACCAGGTCACAACCTTTACGCTTAAAAGGTGACGAGAAATGGACGTGAAAGCGAGTCACAATCGGGAATGGCCGTGGCTGCGGCTGAAATCTTTCGTGAGCGTTGCCGTTCAGTTGGCAGCGTCGACGAGCTCGCCTTCGATATAGCCCGCATTGCCGTCGAGCAGGTCGCCCAGCATCTTGGAGAACTGCCGCTTCATCAACGGCACCATCATCCGGCCTATTGCGCCGAATTTGGGTGTGAAGCGCATTGTGAACTGCACCTCCGTCCGGTTCGGGCCGAGCGGCTCGAACTCGATCCGTGCCACCGCCGAGCGGAGCGGCATCGTCCCGTCATAGATGTCGATTTCCATCACTCTTTCAGGCACGTAGGCGGTGATTTCCTCCCGGATATAGTTCTTGCCGTCCTTCAGGTCGCATTGCCGTTTGGCGCCTAGGCCGGTCGCCGCGCCCTCGTCCAGCAAGAAGGACCGGCTCAGATGCGGGTTGAACAGATCGATGGTTCCGAAATCGTCCCAACTGCGCCAGACCTCGGCGACAGGAGCGTTGACGATGCGCGAAACAGTGATGGTGGCCATGGGATATTTCCTTTCGGGTTCGGGCTGTCGGGCGTCGGATCATACGCGCCCGGACGCTGTGGTTGACGCTGCGTAAGATGGCTGCCTGACAGACGATCGCTGGATTGAAGTTGCGGCGAAATCCCAAATATTGGGCTACAGTGGTCCGAAATTGAACCATTGAAAGCCACGGATTCGCACTATGCTCGGCAGCATGGACTGGAACGATCTGCGTTATTTTCTGGCCGTCGCGCGCGCCGGCACACTGCGCGGCGGAGCGGAGGCGGAGGGTGCCACCCACGCCACCCTGTCGCGCCGGATCGCAGCGCTGGAGGACGCCATGGGCGCGCGGCTCTTCGACCGCAGCCGCGCCGGCGCGACGCTGACGCAACTGGGGGAGGATCTTCTGCCCCATGCCGAGCGGGTGGAGGAGGAGATGGCCGCGCTCCACCGTTCCGTCGCGGGCCGCGATGCGGTGCCGTCCGGTCCGGTGCGGCTCTCCATGCCGCCCGCGATGGCGGTCACGCCGCTGATGGACGATCTGGCGGCCTTCGGGCGGCAGCATCCCGAAATCGATCTGGTGATCCAGCTGAGCTACGCCGTGTCCGATCTTGGCCGACGGGAGGCCGACCTGTCACTGCGCATTGCCCATGAGGTGACCGACGATGTGGTCGGGCGGCGGCTCTTGCAATATAGCAAGGCGGTCTATGCCGCGCCGTCCTATGCCGCCTTGGCTGCGCGGTCGGGACGTGGTGGCGGCTTGCACTGGATCGGCTGGAACGAGCCGGAGGGGGAGCGGAGTTGCGACTGGGTGCGCCGCTCACCTTTCCCAAACGCGGAATTGCGCCACCGTGTCAATGACCCGAGCGGACAGGCGGCGCTTGCTGCTGCCGGTGCTGGCCTGACGGTCCTGCCCTGTTTCTTCGGTGACCTTCAGCCCGGACTGGTGCGGGTCGCCGGGATCGATCCGATCCCGGACCGATCCATGTGGCTGCTGCTGCACCATGACCTGCGCAAGACTGCACGCATCCGGCTGTGCACCGATTTCATCGCAGAGCGCATCCGCGCGCGGCGGGAGTTCTGGAGCAACGGGACGGGCGGGCCCCCGGATCAGACCTCTTCCCAGTGATCATGCTCGCCGGCGCGCAGGATCGCGTCGATGACCTTCTGGTTGAGTTTCGAGTTTTCCAGCGTGAAGACCGGGTCGGCGCTGCCCTGCGCCGCGCGGGCAAACGCCTCCACCTCCAGCCGGTAATGTTCCGCACCGTTGAACCGGAAGGTTTGCGCGCCGCTGTGATCCTGGTTTTCCAGATGCACCATCGCGTGATCATAAATGCCGGTATTGAAGGGCGCCTGAACGCGGATGACACCTGTTTCGCCGTGGAAGACCATCTCCTGCCGCTGCGCCATCTGGGTGGACAGGTAGAAGCTCGTCTCGAACCCGCCGCAATCGGCCTTGATCGAGGAATAGACATCCGTGCCGAAGGTCGGGTCGCGGCGCACGGTCGCCTGCACGCGGGTCGGCTCCGCGCCGGTGCAAAAGCGCATGGTGACGGTAGGATAGACACCGATATCGAGAAGCGCGCCGCCGCCAAGCTCGGGGATGTTGCGCATGTTGCCCGCATCCCTGTTGAAATAGGTGAAGGCACCCTGCACATGGCGCAACTCGCCAATGGCGCCGGCCGCGATCAGGTCGCGCACCTTGGTCCATTGCGGGTGGTAGGTCACCATGAAAGCCTCGGAGACGAGCACCCCGTTGCGGTCGCGCGCCGCGATCAGGCTGTCGATCTGGCTCGCATGGGTGGAAATGGGCTTCTCGCACAGCACATGCTTGCCTGCATCCGCCGCCTTGATCGTCCATTCCACATGCTGCGAGGTCGGCAGCGGGATATAGACCCCGTCGATCACGTCGGAGGCGAGCATCTCCTCGTAGGAGCCGAAACTGTGCGGCGCCGAGAAGGTTTCTGCGAGCGCAGCGGCCTTGGCCGCATCGCGGCTCGCCACCGCTGCGATCGTGCCGTTCTCCGATCCGGCAATGGCCGGCATCAGATGCTCGCGCCCGATCTTGGCTGTCGACATGATTCCCCAGCGAAACATGGCCTCTCCTCCCGTTCGATCTCTGTTGGTCCTGCGCCGGAACAGATCACCCTTCGGCGCCAAGGTCAAAGCGTGGCGGACATTTTTCGACCGGATAGTCAAAAAACTTTCATCCGCGCAGATTAATTCTCGCCACGACCCGGATTTTTCGGGCTAAGGTCCGCACCGGACCAATCGAAAGGACATGTGAGATGCTTACGAATGGAACTATCCTGCGCGGCACGGTTGCCACGCTTCTGGGCCTCGGCGCCCTGTCCACCTCCGCTTCGGCCGAAACGCTGCGCCTTCTGACCTGGGGGGGTTATGCGCCCGAGGAGGTGATCGAGATGTTCACCGAAGAGACCGGGATCGAGGTCGAGGTGACCAAATCCAACAACGAGGAAATGATCGCCAAGCTACGCGCCACCGGCGGCGGCGGGTTCGACCTCGCACAGCCGAGCCAGGACCGGATCGCCGGCCCGCAGGCCGAGTTCGACATCTACAAGCCGATCGACCTGTCGAAGATCGAAACCGGGCTTTTCATCGAATCGATGCTGGAAGCCACGAAGGCCAACACCACCGTCGACGGTGAGGTCTATGGCGTGCCGCATGTCTGGGGTACGAGCGGTCTAGTGGTGAACACGGCCGAGGCCGGGTCGGTCGCGGACTATACCGACCTCTGCAACGAGGAGTTTGCCGGTAAGGTTTCCTACCGACTGAAGCGCCCGACGCTGATCGGCTTCGCCTATGCAATGGGGCTGGACCCGTTCGCTGCCTATGGTGACGAAGCGGCCTATTCCGACATTGTCGCGCAGGTCGAAGAGAAGCTGATCGAGTGCAAGGCGAACGTGAAAGCCTATTGGGACGGCGGCGACCAGCTGATGGGCCTGCTGCGCTCGGGTGAGGTTGTGGCGTCGATGGCGTGGGATACGGGCGGCTGGAAGCTGAACGCGGAAAATCCCGACATCACCTTCGTGGCGCCGGCTTCCGGTGCGCTCGGCTGGATCGACACGTTCGCGCTGCCGAAGAAGACCAAGGCGGAAGATGCGGCCTACAAGTGGATCAACTTCGTCATGAAGCCCGAAATCGCGGCGATGATCACCGCGAGCGCGGGCAATTTCACCGCGTCGAACGGCGCGGACGAATTCGCCGATGATGAGCTGAAAGCCCGTTTCCAGGCGAGCTTCCCGCAGGAGGCGATCGACAATATCAAATGGTATCCGACCGTACCGGCCGGGCTGGAAGCGATCGAGGGCGCTGCGCTCGACCGCGTGAAAGCAGCCAACTGATAGACGCGCCTATCCGCGGCCGGCCCTGCATGTCGGGGCCGGCCGCTATCCATTTGTTCCGATACAGAATTTGAGTCCCGGATGACCGAAAGCCCCGTCACGCCGCCCGATCTGGAATGCCGCGATATCGTGCGCGACTTTGGAGACACGCGCGCCGTGGACCATGTCAGTTTCGATGTGCCGCCCGGGTCCTTCTTTTCGATCCTCGGGCCGTCAGGCTGCGGCAAGACCACCCTGATGCGGATGATCGCGGGTTTCCAGCCGCCAAGTGCGGGCGACATCCTGATCAAGGGGCGTTCGGTGCTCGATGTGCCGCCCAACCGGCGGCCTGTGAACATGGTGTTCCAGCATCTCGCCCTTTTCCCGATGATGAGCGTGGCGGAAAACATCGGCTACGGGCTGCGCCGTCAGGGCCTGGGCCGAAGCGAACGGGACGAAAAGATCACCGCCGTGCTCGACCGGATCGGCCTGCCCGGCACCGGCGACCGGCGGATCGACCAGCTGTCCGGCGGCCAGAAGCAGCGCATCGCCATTGCCCGCTGCATGGTGATGGAGCCCGATGTGCTTTTGCTCGACGAACCTCTCGGCGCGCTCGATCTGAAGCTGCGGGAACATATGAAGGTCGAACTGAAGGCCCTGCAAGCCGCGTTCGATACGACGTTTGTCTACATCACCCATGATCAGGGCGAGGCGCTCGTCATGTCGGATCGGATCGCGGTGATGAATGCCGGGCGCTTCGAACAGATCGGCACCGGGCCGGAACTCTATCATGCGCCGGCGACCGGGTTTGTCGCGGGCTTTGTCGGCGACAGCAACCGCTGGACCGCGACGGTCGAGACCCGTGCGGGCGACGGGGGCACGATCCGCACGGCAGAGGGGCTGACCTGTTCGGTGGCCAGCCTGCCGGACGCGCCGGGCGGGCAGGTGACAGCCTTCCTGCGGCCCGAGAGTATTTCGCTCGGTGATACGGGCGCGTCAGGGGACGGGCGCAACCGGTTCGATGCCACCGTGGACACGGTCTATTTCAACGGCGCCAACAGCCACCTGCGACTGACGGTAGACGGCACAGCCGCGCAACTGGATGCGGCCCTGCCGCAAACCGGCGCCTTCCAGTCGGTCCGTGCGGGCGACCGGATCGCGGTCAGCTGGGGCGCGGACAAGCTCGTCTGCTTCCCCGACGCGGGCAACTGACCCGTGTCCGCGCGCCTCTCGCTCTGGCTCCTGATGCTGCCGGTCCTGCTCTGGCTGGGCCTGCTCATCATCCTGCCGCATATCGACATGTTCTTCGTGTCGCTGCGCACGCGGGTCGGGGTGGGCGAATATGAATACGGGCTCGCGAATTACGCCGCCTTCTTCACAGAGCCACTCTACCTGCGCACCTTCGCGCGCACGGCGATCATGTCGGTCCTTGCAACCGCGCTGACGCTCGTCATCGCCTTTCCGGTCGCCTATTTCATCGCGAAGGTGGCGCGCGGCCGCTGGCAGGGGGTGCTCTTCCTGTTCTGCCTCGTACCCTTCTGGGTATCCGAACTGGTGCGGACATTCGGCTGGATGATCCTCTTGCGCGAAACCGGTGTCTTTTCCTCGGTTCTGCAATGGGCGGGCCTCGCCGACGGGCCGGTGGAGATGCTCTACAACGATGCGGCGATGATGGTAGGGCTGGTCTATACCTCGATGCTCTTCATGGTCGTGCCGCTGGTGACGACACTGCAGAGTCTCGACGACAGTCTGGTCGAGGCGGGCTATGACCTTGGCGGCAACGGGTTCACCGTCTTCCGCGAGATCATCCTGCCCCACGCGGTGCCGGGCATCGTGTCGGGTTCGATCGTGGTCTTCATGCTGTCGCTCGGCAACTACCTGACACCGACCATGCTCGGCGGGAAAGACAGCCTCTGGTTCACCGAGATGATCTATTCGCAGTTCATCGTGCGCTTCAACTGGGAGCTCGGCGCGGCCTTCGGCTTCCTGCTGCTGGCGCTGTCCTCCTTCATCGTCTGGGCGGCCCTGAAGTTGAGCGGCCAGACGCTTGAGAAAACATTGGGGTGAGCGCGCGATGATCCCGACCATTCCCCAACCCGCAGCCATCCGCTGGTCCTATCGGGCCTATGTGACGCTCTTTTTCCTCTACCTTGCGCTGCCGCTCGTGACCGTGTCCGTCTTTGCCTTCAATGACAGCCTGTTTCCCGCTCTGCCGTGGGAAGGGTTCACGTGGGACTGGTTCTTCGGCGACGAACGCCCGAAACGCGGCCTGTTCCACGAGCGGTCGATCCTGCGCGCGATCGGCACCTCCGCCACGGTGGCCGTGGCCGTGGGGCTCCTGTCTGTCGGCGTGGGCCTGTGTAATGCGTTTCTCTTCGACCGGCGTGAGTTCCGGCTGAAGGGGCTGCTCTATGTCCTGATGCTGCTGCCGCTGGTGATCCCCGGGATCATCCTCGGCATTTCCATCCTGGTCTTTTCCTCCACCGTCGCCAACGGGGTGGAGGACCGGCTCGGCTATGATCTGGAACTGCTGCGGCCGGGTCTTGCGCTTGTGGTGCTCGGCCAGTTCTCCTTCATCACCACCATCGCGACACTCGTCATTCTGGCACGCCTGCGCCATTTCGACCGCTCGCTGGAGGAAGCCGCCATGGGGCTCGGCGCGGGACGGCTGACCGCGATCCGCACGGTCACGCTGCCCTATCTGGCGCCGGCACTTGTCGGTTCGGCCGTGGTGGCCTTCCTGATGAGTTTCGAGAATTTCAACACGACGCTGATGCTGGTCGGTTCCGACGCGCCGCTCACGATCGAGATGTTCGACCGGATGAAAGAAGGCTCGACACCGGTGCTGAACGCCGTGTCGCTTCTCTTGATGGTCGGCTCCTCGGCGCTGGCGCTCGTGATGATCCTCGTGCAGCGGCGGCGCTAGGCGATCTGTCCGTCCAGTTCGTCGGCGATGAAGATCTCGATGATCTCGTCAAAGCTAATCTCGGCGCGGAAACCAAGCGCCAGCGCGCGCTCCGGCGCGTAAGCCGCCGGCCAGCCGTCGACGATCCGCGCGATGTCGGGGTTTGGCCGCTCCTTGATCCGGGCGACCACCGCCGCGCCCGCGACCCGTTCCAGCGCGTCGATCTGTTCGCCGACCGAACAAGAGAGGCCGGGCAGGTTCAGCGCCCGCTGCGGCCCGAGTTGGCCCGTGTCGAGCGCGGCAGCATGGCACATGAACCCGACCGCCGCCCGGGGCGAGGCGAACCAGTGCCGCACCGTGCGCGGCACGGGCAGGTCGGCCTCCTGTCCGGTCAGCGGCTCCCGAATGATGCCGGAGAAAAAGCCGCTCGCCGCGGCATTGGGTGCGCCGGGCCGCACGCAGATCGTCGGCAGTCGCAGGCTGATCCCGTCGAGGATGCCGCGGCGGCTGAAATCGTTGACGAGCGCCTCGATCATCAGCTTCTGGGTGCCGTAGGAGGTGGCGGGCGTCGGCGTCCAGCTGTCGGGCACCGGATCGGGGAAGGGCGGGCCGAAGACCGCGAGCGAAGAGGCAAAGACAAAGCGCGGGCAATAGGCCGGATCGGTGGCATGCTGGTCCCGGATCGCGTCGCAAAGCGCGCGGCTCCCGTCGAGATTGATGCGGTAGCCCTTCTCCAGATTCTGCTCCGCCTCGAAGGACACGATGGCCGCGAGATGGAAGATCACATCCGGTTTCGCGGCAACGAGCGCTTCGGCTGTGCCGTCAGCACCCAGATCGACCGCAAGGCAGTTGACCGGACCGCCGCCCGCCAGAGCGACCGGTGCGGGCGCGACGATATCAGCCAGCACCATCTCATCGACCGGCTGGCCGCCGAGCCCGTCCTGTGCGAGCGCTGCCGCCAGTTTCCGCCCGATCATCCCGCCGGCGCCAAGGATCAAAATGCGCATCAGTGCCTCCCGTTCTTTTGGCGCAGTCTGTGGGCGGTATCCGCGCCTGTCACGGTATTTCTTCGGCTTTGTGAAAAAGTTCGTTAGCGCCACCGCTTTCTGCTAGGCAAAGGGCATGGAGGATGCGCTTGCCCAAGAGGACCTGTCGGACCCCGCGCTTTGGGCGCGGGCAGAGGCCGCCTGGCCACGCGAATTGGCGGGCGCGGCGGCCGGTCTTGCGCGGCTTGACGAACGCGCGGGCGCCGACCCGGGCTTTGTCGCGCGTCTGGCCGAGCGCGAGGTGGCCGACCTGACATGGGCTGAAGGCGCGCCCGTGGGCCTGGAACAGCTGACCATGTGGCGTCACGGCCATGTCGGGCAGGGCGGGGGACTGATGCGCGCGGCCTGGGCGGCGCGGCGGCTTTGCGGCCCAGTGGCGCTCAATGCCGATCTCGGCACAGCTGAAGGGCTCAGATCTTTTCTTGGTCTCGCCAGCCCGGAGCGGATCGACCCGGTCCTGCTGCCAACCATCGCGCGAGCGACCGGCGCAGCCTGGGCCGAGGAAGCCGCCGGATGGTGCGAGGACATGGAGCGCCTGCGCGGCCTGCATCCGGTCACACGCGCACTCGCGGCCTATACGCTCTGGCACTGGCGCGAACTGTCGGACCCCGGAGACATGGTGGAGGCCGCGGTCGTGGCGGCGCGGATCGGAGCGGCCGATGCACCGGCACTGCGCTTTCTGCCGCTCCTTTCCGGCAACCGGCTGGCGCTGCGCCATCTGGGGCAGGGGGCGGAAGCGCGGCTCGGGCGCTGGCTCGCGGCCGCGACCGCGGCCACCGGCCACGGGTTGCGGGAACTGGCACGGCTCGGCGAATGGCAGTCCCGCGCTGCCGCGCAGGCTGCGCGGATGCAGGGCAAGCTTCCCAAGGCGCTGGTCCCGCTGTTCCTGCGCCACGGGCTTGTCACCGCGAACCTCGTGCAGGATGAGGCCGGTGTGACCCAGCAGGCTGCAAACCGAACCTTGCTCCGCTGGGCGGAGGCCGGGCTCATCACGGAAATCAGCGGGCAGGACCGGTACCGGTTCTGGCGGGTGCAGGCCTGACGCCAATATCTTAGGGGCGGTCGAGCACCAGCCGAGTGCCGAGCGCGGATGGGTCGATGCGCAACTCGATGATCGCGGGTTTGCCTGACTTCCGCGCCCGCGCAAGCGCCGGCGCGAATTCCGCATTCGCCGTCACGCATTCGCCATGCCCGCCATAGCTTTCAGCCAGCGCCCTGTAGTCCGGATTGGTCAGCCGTGTGCCCGAGACGCGACCCGGATAGCTGCGCTCCTGATGCATCCGGATCGTCCCATACATGCCGTTGTTGGAGATCAGCACGATGATGTTCGCGCCATATTGGCAGGCGGTGCCGAATTCCTGCATCGACATCTGGAAACAGCCGTCACCGGCATAGCAGATCACGTCGCGTTCAGGGTGGCGCAGCTTGGCGGCCACCGAGGCGGGCAGGCCATAGCCCATGGACCCGCTCGTCGGGGCAAGCTGGGTGCGCCAGCCGCGGAACCGGTAGTAGCGGTGCAGCCACGTTGCGTAATTGCCCGCGCCGTTGGTCAGGATCGCATCATCGCCGAGCACGTCGTTCAGATGCGTAATGACATGCTCGAGCTGCAAATTGCCGGGGGTCGGGTCGGGCTCCTGCCAAGCCAGATAGTCGGCCCGCGCGGCTGCACGGGCGCTGCTCCACCGGGTTTGCGCCGGTGCGGGCAGCGCGGCCAGTGCCGCCAGCAGGTCGGCCGCGCGGGTCGCAATGCCAAGTTCGGGATTGAAGACGCGGCCGAGTTCCTCAGGGTCGGCATGGACATGGACAAGCCGCTGTTTCGGGTCGGGACTGTCGATCAGGCTGTAGCCGCTCGTCGTGATCTCGCCCAGACGCGCGCCGAGCACGAGCAGCAGATCGGCGTCGCGCACCCGCGCGGCCAGCGCGGGATTGATCCCGATTCCGACATCACCGGCGTAGCAGTCATGTCGGTTGTCGAGATAGTCCTGACAGCGGAACGAGGTGCCGACCGGCAGGTCGAACCGCGATGCGAAAGTCGCCAGATCATCGCGTGCGCCGGCCGACCAGCCGCCGCCGCCCACGATCACGAAGGGGCGTTCGGCCTCTTCAAGAAGGGCGATGACCCGGCGCGCATCCTCGATCCCGGCCGGATGGATCGCCGCGCGACCCGCTTTCGCGTCGGCCACCTCTGCCTGGCCGGACAGCATATCTTCCGGCAGGGCGAGCACGACGGGCCCCGGACGGCCCGACTGGGCGATATGGAAGGCGCGGCTCAGATATTCCGGCAACCGGTCGAGCCGATCGATCGATTCCACCCATTTGGCAAGCGGGCCGAACATGGCGCGATAGTCGACCTCCTGGAAAGCTTCGCGGTCGCGCTGGTCGCTCGCCACCTGACCGATGAAGAGGATCATCGGCGTTGAATCCTGAAAGGCGACATGCACGCCGGCGCTGGCATTGGTCGCGCCCGGACCACGTGTCACGAAAGCGATACCGGGCCGCCCCGTAAGCTTGCCGTCTGCCTCCGCCATCATTGCGACGCCGCCCTCGTTTCGGCCCGTCACGACCTCGATGCCGCTCTCGTGCAGACCGTCGAGCGCGGCCAGATAGCTCTCGCCCGGCACGCAGAACACACGGTCCACGCCCTGAATTTTCAACTGGTCGGCAAGGATCTGCCCGCCATGCCTCATTGTCATCGGCCCCTCCGGATTTTGCCGGCAGGTTTGCCGATCGCGGCACGGATTGCCAGCATATTTCCGATCTGCCGGGGCTTCCGGAGCAGCGTTTGTCAGAAGAGTTTGACGAAAGAGATGCCCGCGCCGTAGCTCGTCATGCTTGTCGTGCCGAACCGGTTGGTCGCGCGCGTGCTGCCGGTTCCGGTGGACTGGACCTGCCGCCCGTCAGGGGAAAAGCTCGCCCCGGTGCCGCCCGACACGTCCGTCTGGATGTAGGGCACATCGGACAGGTAGTCGGCGTGCAGGTCGAGCGACAGGATGATGCCGGGCCGCAGATTGTAGCTGAGGCTGCCCGTCAGCCGTCCGTGATAGGCGGTGCCGTTCACATCGTCGCTCATCGACATGCTTTCCCCCGAATCCTGCGTGCCGAGCAGGAAGTTCGTCTGCCCGTCATAGCTGGCGCGATAGGCCGAGAGCCCGGCATCGAGTGCGAAGCGCAGGTTCCAGTTGTCGCGGATGCTGCGGCTGACGCCCGCACCCACGATCGCCCCGAGATAGTGTGCGCGCATGTCGCTTGTTTCGCGCGCGCCGAAGACCGGCAGCGGCGCGACGTCCGGATCCGGGGACCGTGTGGCAACCGAACTGGTGATCGTCGTGTCGCGTTTCAGATAGCGGTAGACCGGCCCGGCCCGATAGGTCATCTGCCAGTCCCCCCCGATCTCCAGGGGTGCGGCCAGCGTCACCTGATGCCGGGTCAGGAACATGTCCTCTTCGAGCTTCGCGGTGAAGGTCGTCTGGGACAGGTCGCCCACGCCGACCGCGGAATAACCGCTCCGGTCGAAGGCCAGCCCGAAGGCCGAGGATGCGGGGTCTGCGCCGTCCGTCACCAGCCCGACGAAAATCCCGCCGGTGCCGGTCGTGGTGGGGGAGAAGGCGAACTGTGTGATTGCATTGCCAAGACCCGGCAGCGACGAGGCGAGCGAGGAGATCGTGGCGGTGCCGCCTGCAAGATCGAGGATCGACGCATCGCCGCTGGCCGTCGCACCGCTGCCGTCCGCACTTGTCTGCAGATCTATCGTGAAGTCGGAGGACGCGCCCGTCCCGAAACTGAGCCCGCTATCATTGCTGTAGCGCGTCGTCGCGCTGCTCGACCCGGCTCCGAAGGCGAAATTGCCTTCATATTCCATGTAGTAGGTGCGACCGCCCAACTCGAAGGGGCGCGATGCCAGTCCGATCCCGAATTGCGGTCCGATCAGCTGGACACCCAGATCGGCGGTGCCGCCCTCCGGGCTGCCATCCCAAACGGTCCAGTCCGGCAGGCCGTAGCTGCCGATGGCCACGCCGCCGCCGGCGCCAAGAAGCCGGCCTTGCGGCATGGCGGTTACCGACAGGTTCGGCTGGTCCTGTGCGGGGGCCGGCGCACCGGCCACGAGGATCATCGACAGAAGTAGAACAGGGCCTGCATCGATACGCATGACTGCCTCCCACGCCCGGTCTGTTGCCGGGGTTGACGGTCCGGTAGGCCCATGCGGCCGAGGCCCGGGGCCAACCGGGCATTGGGTCGAGTGTATCTCAAAACCGACTAAAAATGAAGGAAACCTCAGGCGCTCGCGGAAATGGCCAGCCGGGTGAGCAATGCGACGAGCTGCTGCTGGCGGTGGCATTCGGTCTTGCGCATGATCGAGACAAGCTGGTTGCGCACCGTCTGTTTCGAGACATGCCGGTCCTGCGCACAGTCGCCGAGCGTGCGCCCGTCAAGCAATGCGAGCGCAAGTTCGCTTTCGGCATTGGTCAGCCGGAAGGCCCGCCAGAGCGCGTCATGGGACAGGGACAGGGGCACATGGGCCTCCTGCGCGATGATGGCGAGCCGGACCGGGTCCTGATCGAAATGGTCGACCGCCCCGCCGCGCGGGCCGTTGCTTTCGATCCGCGTCACCGACAGAAAGAATTTCCGCCCGTCGCGTCCGGCCAGCGACAGGACCTCGCTGCCGTGGCGATAGCCACTGGCGAGCCGCGCGATCGTGTCGCGCATCTCTTTCTCCGCACCCGGATCGATGGCGTGAAGGTAGCCGTCCGCCGTCATCAGCAGGTTCTCCATCCGCCGCGTCATCTGTTCCGCCCGCGCGTTGAGGCTGCGGGTCCGGCAACTCGGATCGACGATGAAGACCGGCAGGGACAGAAGGTCGAGCAGATGGGCCGCATGTTCGCTGTCGAGCGGATGGCGATGGGTCATGCGGAAGATCCGCGCAGCCCGCACCAGATGCGGCCCGATTTGGTCGAGCACCCGCGCGGCCTGCGCCCGCTGCCGCGGCTCGGCAGTCTCGGGAAAGCGCAGTTCCAGCACGATCTGTCGCGTGTCGCTGCGCTGGATCACCAGACCGGTCGCGCAGACAAGCGGACCGTAGAGCGACAGCCAGTCCTTGTAGTAGGCCGTTTTCCTGAAGGTCGCGCGGTCGATCATGTCCGTGTCGTGAAAGACCCGACCCTCCGGCTCGCGCCACTGGCGTTCGAACCAGCGGTTCTGCACAACAAGGTCGGTTGCGAAACTGCGCATCGCATCTTCGCCCAGACCGCGCTGGAGCAGGAAATTGTTGCCGGGAATGACCGTGTCCTGCCCGAGCACCATCACCGCCGCGTCGGGCAGAAGGTCCTTCAGAAGGGTCAGGATCGTCTCGAAGAGATGGCCCGTCAGGGCTCCGTCGTAGATTGCTTCCAGTTCGACAGGACGCACCAGATCTGTCGTGTCCATAACGCTGCACCACTTTACCAATTCGGCGGAACGTCCGCCGACCACCACTGACTGCCGACGGATTGCGGGTGAATGCCGCAGCCTCGATCCGGAATGATTGTTGGGCGCGGACTGCGCCGGACACATTTCAGTTCGTTGAGGGGGCAAGACCGGTAGTCCCGGTTCGCGGTTCGGGCAGGCTGGAACAAAATATATTCGCCGGAAGGTGCCGGGTAATATTTGGCAAGTCCGGGCCCGTTATCTGTCAAGGATATTACCACCGTCGGCAAAATCCTGCCAGTGTCGAACATCACATCGCGCGCCAAAATCATTAACCACTGGAATTTCGGCGCCCGACAATCCGCGCGACGGCCGCTCCTATGGATTGTTCCGCTGACGGTTTTGCGCCAACATGCAGGCGGGCAAGGACAGACTGGGGCAGACAATGCAGGACATTCGCGCGCGTGCTCTGAACTACTACCTGATCGCCGGACTATTGCTGTTCAGCATCGGGTTTCTGACCTTTCTGAATTTCGGGCTTTTCGTGACGACCCATCCGGTCGATGCGGTCCATGCGCTCGATGCGGCCTGGCGGATGGTCGAGGGGGAGACGATCCACCGCGATTTCCACACGCCGCTCGGATGGTTCGCCTTTTCACCGATCGCCTTGTTTCTCGATTTCGGGATGCCAGCAGGCCTCGCGCTGCTCGCCGCGCAATATCTGGCGGCGCTGATCGTGCTGCCGCTTGCGGTGCACACGGCCGCAACCCGGTGCAGCTACATCATCGGTCTTGGCTTCGTCCTGATCTGCATGTTCTGGATGACCGCACTCATCTATGGCGGGTCCTTCGCGGGGATCTCGATTTCCATGTATTACAACCGCTGGGGCTGGGTGCTGGCGCTGATCGTCGCGACGCTCCTACTGTTCCCGCGGCAGGACGGGCAAAGAACGACAGTTGCAGACGGGATCGTTGTCGGCTGCGCCGTGGGCGTTCTGGTTCTGCTCAAGGCGACATTCTTCGTCGCCCTTCTTCCGGCGATGATCGCCACCGTCATCGCCCGCCCGGACTGGCGTGCCATCGGCGCGGCCCTGCTGGTTGGCGGCGCAATCATTGTTGCCGTGCCGCTGATCGTCGGCGACCTGATGTTCTGGGTGAACTATGTCAACGACCTCATCCTGATGATGAAGTCGGAGCTTCGGGTCGCGCCGGGCAATGACCTTGTCTCGATCCTGCTTGGGGTCCCGTTCATGTTGGGCACGCTTGTCGCGTCGACCTTCGTGGTGCTGGTCTGGCGCGCCGGTTTGAAGGCTGATGCGATCGTGGCGGGCCTGCTGTTCGCGGGCTTCATGTTCGCAACCTATCAAAACTGGGGCAACGATCCGAAGTGGCTCATCTTTCTTGGCATCGCGTTCTTCACCTTTGCCGAGTTGGTCGACCCGGAGCGTGACCAGCGCTATCGCAGTTTCATCGGCCTCGGCTCTTTTGCATTGGCACTGGTCGCGGTGAGTACACTGAATGTCGTGCAATCTTCCCTGAGGCTCGGGGGCGTGAACACGTCCGAATATGCCGAACTCGACGATGATCACTATCTGGATGGGGTCTATGTCCGTCCGACCAATGCAAACATCGTCTGGAAGACCGAACTGGACGCGAGCAATGATCCCGAGCTTCTGGAAAGTGACGAGATCGACGAGGTTCTGCGGGATGCGTTCAAGACCAAGACATTCTCCGGCGTGCTGATGCCCCATTGCGCCAGCACAACGGGTCATACCCGCGTGTCTGCGATACTTGCGGAAGAAATCCGCGATCTGGAGCCGCTCGCCCAAAGCAACTGGCTGATCGCGGATGCATTCAATCACCTCTGGCTGGTCGAGGATATCAAACGGCCGACCGGCATTTCGATCTGGTACTATGGCGGCGAGGCAGGCTTCGACACGGTGGAGACGCTGATCGTGCCGAAGTGCCCCAGCAAGCCCGACGCCCATGCGCTGGTGCTGGACAAGATCGGCGAGGAGAATTTCCCCCATCTGGCTGCGGAGACGCCGCATGCGTGGATTTTCACCCGCAACACACCGCCGCCCCTCAACTGATCAGCCGCCAGTGTCCGGACTCCGCAATTCCTCGACCACGAGGTTCCGCAACCGTGCCGCCAGCGGGGTCAGCCGTCTTTCCCGCATGGTGATGACGCTGTAGGGACTGACCGTGATCTCCTCCCGCAGGGGCAACCGGCGCAAGCCGGTCGGCGCGACCTTGGTGAGCAATGTCGCCACCTCGCCCGCCACGGGCGCGATGGCGGTCGAGCGGTCGAGGAGGGCGATCACCGCCAGAAGCGAGGATGTGGTGATCGAACAGTGGGGCAGGGGCACGCCTGCGGCCTGGAACGCGCTCTCGACCGCACCGCGGATCGGGATTGCGCGCGGCGTCAGCACCCAGTCGAATTCCGACAGTTCCTCCAGTCCGATCGACGCCCGTCCGGAGAGCGGATGCGCATCCCGCACCAGCAGTTCCACCCTTTCAGGCCGCGCCCTGTGCAGGATGAAATCGGCCGGGTCGGCATCGGGCGGCAGGCGCCCCAGCATGATATCGAGCCGCCCTGACTCCAGCCCGCGCAAGAGCTGCTCCGACGGGGCCACGTCGAGCTGTAGTTCGACCTTGCTTGCCGCTGCCCGCAGCTGCCGGAGCGCGGGCACCACATAGCCGAGTGCGGCACCGGTGACCGCGCCGATCCGCGCCACGCCGCCATAGCCGCGCCCAAGGCTGCGCAACTCCTCGGACATGTCGGCCATCTCCACGAGGATATTGTGCGACCGCCGCGCCAGCGCACGGCCCGTCAGCGTCAGGTCCATGCCGCGGGCGTGGCGCACCGCAAGCTTGCTGCCGACGATCTGTTCGGCTTCGGCCAGCAGGCGGGAGGCGGCCGGCTGCGTCACGCCGATCTCCCGCGCGGCGAGCCCGAGCCTGCCCTTGTCCGACAGGGCCGCCATCAGCCGGAAGTGGGACAGTTTGAGATTGAGGGGCGCGTCCATGAGATACCATTTTTGATATGTAAATTGCTCATATTATTATTTGAATGATATGCATTGCCGTTGCAACAAGAAGCGCGGATCGCGCGTCTCGCGCATCCCGGACACTGAAGAAACATGTCGGGCACCCGGGAGAGGTGTCCCGACCGGGAGGATCACATGACGAACCTGAAAACGCTTCTCGCCGGCGCGGCACTTGGCCTCGTGGCCGCTTCGGCAGCCATTGCCGACGGCTATGTCGGCATTGCCATGCCGACCAAATCCTCGGCCCGCTGGATTTCCGACGGCAATTCCATGGTCGAGCAGTTCGAAGCCGCCGGCTACAAGACCGACCTGCAATATGCCGAGGATGACATCCCCAACCAGCTCGCGCAGATCGAGAACATGATCGTGAAGGGTGTGGATGCGCTGGTGATCGCCGCGATCGACGGCACCACCCTGTCCAACGCGCTGGAAAATGCCAACGCGGCCGGCATCAAGGTCATCGCCTATGACCGTCTGATCCGCGACAGCGCCCATGTCGACTATTATGCGACCTTCGACAATTTCAAGGTCGGTGTGCAGCAGGCCACCTCGCTCGTGAACGGGCTGAAAGAGCGGTTCGGCGATGGTCCGTACAATGTCGAACTGTTCGGCGGTTCGCCGGACGACAACAATGCCTATTTCTTCTATGACGGCGCCATGTCCGTCCTGCAGCCGCTGATTGACAGCGGTGACGTCGTCATCGTGTCGGGCCAGATGGGCATGGATACGGTCGGCACGCTGCGCTGGGACGGCGCGGTCGCGCAGGCCCGGATGGATAACCTCCTGTCCGCCCATTACACCGACAAGCCGGTTCACGGCGTCCTGTCGCCCTATGACGGCCTGTCGATCGGTATCCTGTCCTCGCTCAAGGGCGTCGGCTACGGCTCGGGCGACCAGCAGATGCCGATCGTCTCCGGTCAGGATGCGGAAGTGCCCTCGGTCAAGTCGATCCTTGCCGGCGAGCAATATTCCACCGTCTTCAAGGACACGCGCGAACTGGCCCGTGTCACCGTGGGTATGGTCGATGCCGTGCTCGAAGGCGGAGAGCCGGAGATCAACGACACCTCGACCTACGACAATGGCGTGAAGGTCGTGCCCTCTTACCTCTTGGAGCCGGTGTCGGTCGACGCGTCCAACTGGGAAGAGATCCTGATCGGCAGCGGCTATTACACGGCGGACCAAGTCCAGTAAGTCCCGGGGTCCAACGTGTAACTTTGGGGTCCGCCCGTTCCCCGGGCGGACCCCGTATCTGACGAAAGACGATCATGGACACGATTCTGGAGATGCGCGGCATCACCAAGTCCTTCCCCGGCGTGAAGGCCCTGGATGATGTCAACCTGCGCGTCCGCCGCGGCGAGATCCACGCGCTCGTGGGCGAGAATGGCGCAGGAAAATCGACCCTGATGAAAGTGCTGAGCGGCGTTTATCCGCATGGCAGCTACGAGGGCGAGATCCTGTTCAACGGCGCCGAACAGCGGTTCAACGGCATTGCCGACAGCGAACGCGAAGGCGTCATCATCATCCATCAGGAACTGGCGCTGGTGCCGCTCCTGTCGATTGCGGAGAATATCTTTCTTGGCAACGAGATTGCGCCGAAGGGCGTGGTCAACTGGCCGGAGACCTTCGCCCGCA
Source organism: Oceanomicrobium pacificus (assembly GCF_009833495.1). Classification (GTDB taxonomy): domain Bacteria; phylum Pseudomonadota; class Alphaproteobacteria; order Rhodobacterales; family Rhodobacteraceae; genus Oceanomicrobium; species Oceanomicrobium pacificus. The sequence continues at coordinate 107,708 of NZ_WUWG01000007.1, forward strand.
CCGAAGCGCTGCTGAAAAAGGTCGGTCTGCGCGAAAAGCCGACGACACTTGTCGACGCGCTCGGGGTCGGCAAGCAGCAGCTGGTGGAGATCGCCAAGGCGCTGTCCAAGGAAGTGAAGCTCCTCATCCTCGACGAGCCGACCGCCTCCTTGCAGGAAAATGACAGCCAGGCGCTTCTGGACCTCCTGATGGAATTCCGGGAACAGGGGATCACCTCGATCCTGATTTCCCACAAGCTCAACGAGATCAGCCGTGTGGCCGACAGCATCACAGTGCTGCGCGACGGGGCGACGGTTTCCACACTCGATTGCCATGCCGAAACGATTTCGGAGGACCGGATCATCCTCGACATGGTCGGGCGTGACATGGCGCACCGCTATCCCGAACGTGTGCCGCAGATCGGCGAGACACTGTTCGAGCTGGAAAACTGGAATGTCTACCATCAGGACCATGCCGAACGGCACCTGATCCGCGACGTGAACCTGCGGGTCGCACGCGGCGAAGTGGTCGGCATTGCCGGTCTGATGGGGTCGGGGCGCACCGAACTGGCAATGAGCGTTTTCGGCCGGTCCTACGGGCAGAACATTTCCGGCACGGCGCGGCTCAATGGAACGGAAGTGGATCTGTCCACCATCGACCGCGCGGTGGATGCCGGGCTGGCCTATGTCACCGAGGACCGCAAGAGCCTCGGCCTCGTGCTGGAGGAAAGCATTGCGCGCAACATCACGCTGGCGAACCTGCCCGGCGTGTCGGCGCGCGGTGTGATCGACGATACGGCCGAGCGCCGCGTGGCCGAGGATTACCGCCAGAAGATCAACATCCGCACGCCCAATATCTTCCAGCAGGTCGTGAACCTGTCAGGGGGCAACCAGCAGAAGGTCGTGCTGGCCAAATGGCTCTTTGCCGAGCCCGACGTGCTGATCCTCGACGAGCCGACACGCGGCATCGATGTCGGCGCGAAATATGAAATCTATTCGATCATCAACCAGCTCGCGGCAGAGGGCAAAGGGGTCATCATGATCTCCTCCGAGATGCCGGAACTGCTGGGCATGTGTGACCGGATCTACGTGATGAATGAAGGCGCCTTTGCAGGGGAGCTGGCCGCTTCGGAAGCCAGCCAGGAAAAGATCATGTCGATGATCGTGAGCGCCTGAGGGAGAGTGAAATGTCCGAGCAAAATGAAACCTCGATGGGCGGCTTTCTGAAAAGCCATCTGCGCGAATACGGGATGCTGGTGGCGCTGGTCGTCATCATGGTCTTCTTCCAGTTCATGACCGAGGGCACGCTGATGCGTCCCGTGAACCTGACGAACCTCTTCCTTCAGAACAGCTACATCATCATCATGGCGCTGGGGATGCTCCTCGTTATCGTTGCGGGCCATATTGACCTCTCGGTCGGTTCGGTCGTCGGCTTCATCGGCGCGATGGCGGCGGTGATGATGGTGAATTACGACCTGCCGGTCTGGTTGACGATTCCCATCTGTCTTGTCACCGGCGCGATCATCGGCGCGGCGCAGGGCTACTGGATCGCCTATTGGAAGATCCCGAGCTTCATCGTGACGCTTGCAGGCATGCTGGTCTTCAAGGGCCTGACGCTCTGGCTGCTCGCCGGCCAGTCCGTCGGTCCGTTCCCCAAGAGCTTCCAGCTTCTGTCCACTGGCTTCGTGCCCGACATATTCGGCAGCGGGAAACCGAACCTGACCGCGCTCCTGCTCGGGATCGTTCTGGCGCTCGCCATTGTGGCGCTCGGGCTGCGCGAACGGGCACGGCAGCAGAAATTCGGCACCGTGGACGAGCCCGGTCCGGTTTTCTGGATCAAGAACGGTCTGGTGGCTGCGGCGATCATCTATGTCTCCTACCTCCTGTCCACCTATCGCGGGCTGCCCAATGTGCTCATCACCATGGCGGTGCTGACGATGGTCTACACGTTCATCACCAACCGCACGACGGTGGGGCGGCGGATCTACGCGCTCGGCGGCAACGAGAAAGCGGCGAAACTGTCCGGCATCAACACCGAGCGGCTGACCTTCCTGACATTTGCCAACATGGGGATGCTGGCGGCACTGGCAGGCCTGATCTTTGCTGCGCGTCTCAACACGGCAACGCCGAAAGCCGGTCTGGCCTTCGAGCTTGACGTCATCGCGGCTGTCTTCATCGGCGGGGCGTCCATGTCCGGCGGGGTCGGCAAGATCATCGGGGCCGTGGTCGGCGCCTTCATCATGGGTGTGATGAACAACGGCATGTCGATCCTCGGTGTCGGGATCGACTGGCAGCAGGTCATCAAGGGTCTGGTGCTGCTCGCAGCCGTGATTTTCGATGTCTACAACAAGAACAAATCGAGCTGAGGAGACCTGCGATGTTCCTGTCCCAAACCCATACGGGCGATGTGATCTGGCGGGTCGGCGAAGAGGCCCGGATCGTGCGCGACACGCGGGGCACATACGACCTTGCGCAAGGGGCCATTGCCGCAGGACACGGGATTGCCGCGGAGGTGACGGCCCGTGGTCTCGGCGACGCGGTCGACCTTCCCGCCCTTGCCGAAGGGGGGCTGCTGGATTGCCCGATACGCCATCCGGACGCGGCACATATGTTCCTGACCGGCACCGGGCTGACGCATCTGGGCTCGGCTTCAACCCGTGACGCGATGCATGCCGACGCATCGGCCGAGGATCTGACCGACAGCATGAAGATGTTCCGGATGGGACTGGAGGACGGCAAACCTGATGCGGGCAAGACCGGTGTCCAGCCCGAATGGTTCTACAAGGGCACCGGCGCGGTCGCCGTGGCGCCGGGCCAGCCGCTCACCTCGCCCGCCTTCGCGCTCGACGGGGGCGAGGAGCCGGAGATCGCGGGCATCTACCTGATCGGCGCGGACGGGCAGCCGTTCCGTCTCGGCTTTGCGCTCTCAAACGAGTTTTCCGACCATGTGACGGAACGGATCAACTACCTTTATCTGGCCCATTCCAAGCTCCGGCCCGCGAGCTTCGGACCGGAAATCCGCACCGGTGACCTGCCGGCGGATGTGCGCGGCATGTCGCGCATCCTGCGGGATGGCAAGGTGATCTGGGAAAAGCCTTTCCTGTCGGGCGAAGACAACATGTCCCATTCGCTGGCCAATCTCGAACATCACCATTTCAAGTACGGCCTTTTCTGCCAGCCGGGCGATCTGCATGTGCATATGTTCGGCACGGCCACCCTGTCCTTCGCAGACGGGATCGAGACCGCACCCGGCGACATGTTCGAGATCGAAGCGCCCGATTTCGGGCAGGCGCTGCGCAACCCGCTGGCGCAGGACCGTGGCGCCGCACCGCAGGTGGTTGCGCTGTGAGCGACCGAAGCGCCCGATATCCCGACCTTGCGGACCGGTCGGTCCTCGTCTCGGGCGGGGCGACGGGGATCGGTGCCGCGCTCGTGCGGGCCTTTGCCGCGCAGGGCGCGCGAGTCGGCTTTGTCGACATTGATGCGGATGCCGGGGCTGCGCTGGCCACCGAGCTTGCCTCCGGTCCCGGGTCGGTCACCTTTGCCCCGTGCGATCTGACCGACATCTCCGCCTACCAGACCGCCATGTCCGAGATTGCCAACCTAAACGGTCCGGTGACCGTGCTTGCCAACAATGCCGCCAATGACCAGCGGCACAGTCTCGACGGGCTGACGCCTGAGGATTTCGATGCGGGCATGGCCGTGAACTTGCGTCACGCGCTCTTTGCAGTGCAGGCGGTCGCACCGGGGATGCGGCGCGCCGGCGGCGGGTCGATCATCAATTTCGGGTCCGTCGGCTGGATGATGGCCGCCGGCGGCTATCCGGTCTATGCGGCGGCCAAGGCGGCCGTGCATGGAATGACCCGCGGTCTTGCCCGTGAACTCGGACCCGACCGGATCCGCGTCAACACGCTCGTGCCGGGTTGGGTGATGACGGAAAAGCAGCTTCGTCTCTGGGTCGACGAGGCGGCCAAGGAAAAGATCCGAACCAGCCAGTGCCTGCCTGACCCGGTCTTGCCCGAGGATATCGCCCAGATGGCGCTCTTCCTCGGTTCGGACGTGTCGGCGCGCTGCACGGCACAGAATTACATCGTAGACGGAGGCTGGGTATGAGCCGCTTCAAACCGGCCGAATGGCCGCGCAAACTGCGCTCCACCGAATGGTTCGGCGGCACCAGCCGCGACCATATCTATCACCGCTCCTGGATGAAGAACCAGGGCCTGCCGGCGGACCTGTTCGACGGGCGCCCGGTTGTCGGCATCTGCAATACATGGTCGCAGCTCACGCCATGCAATGCGCATCTGCGCGATCTGGCCGAGCGGGTGAAACACGGGATCTACGAGGCCGGCGGCCTGCCGCTCGAGTTTCCGGTCTTCTCTACCGGCGAAAGCGCGCTGCGGCCCACGGCCATGATGTATCGCAACCTTGCCGCGATGGATGTGGAAGAGGCGCTGCGCGCCAATCCGCTCGACGGCGTGGTGTTGCTGGTCGGCTGCGACAAGACCACGCCTGCATTGCTGATGGGCGCGGCCTCTGTCGACATTCCCGCCATTGCCGTGTCCGGCGGGCCGATGCTGAACGGCAAGTGGCGCGGACAGGAGGTCGGATCGGGCACCGCGCTCTGGCAGATGTCCGAAATGGTCAAATCGGGCGAATTGACCAATGACGATTTCCTGGAGGCCGAACAAGCCATGTCCCGTTCGCCCGGCTCCTGCAACACGATGGGCACCGCGAGCACCATGGCCTCCATGGCCGAGGCGCTCGGCATGGCGCTCTCTGGCAATGCCGCGATCCCGGCGGTCGACAGCCGGCGGCGGGTCATGGCGCATCTGACGGGCCGGCGGATCGTGCAGATGGTCAAGGATGACCTGAAACCTTCCGACGTGATGACCCGCGATGCGTTCGAGAATGCGATCCGCACCAATGGCGCGATCGGCGGGTCCACCAACGCGGTGATCCACCTGCTTGCGCTCGCGGGCCGGGTCGGGGTCGATCTGACGCTTGATGACTGGGACCGGCTTGGGCGCGACGTGGCGACCATCGTTGACCTGATGCCTTCCGGCCGGTTCCTGATGGAAGAATTCTTCTATGCAGGCGGCCTGCCGGTGGTTCTGCGCCAGCTGGGCGAGGGCGGGCTTCTGCACAAGGACGCGCTGACCGTGTCCGGCACCAGCATCTGGGACGAGGTTCGCGACGCGAAGAACTGGAACCCCGAGGTGATCCGCCCGGTGTCGAAGGCGCTCACCGGCAGCGGCGGCGTGGCGGTCCTGAAAGGCAACCTCGCGCCGAAAGGGGCGGTTCTGAAACCCTCTGCCGCAACCCCGGAGTTGATGCAGCATCGCGGGCGGGCCGTGGTGTTTGAAGATATCGACGATTACAAGGCGCGGATCGCGGACGAGGATCTCGACATTGACGAGACCTGCGTCATGGTCCTGAAAAACTGCGGTCCGCGCGGCTATCCCGGCATGTCCGAGGTTGGCAACATGGGCTTGCCGCCGAAAGTGCTCCGCAAGGGGATCAAGGACATGGTGCGGATCTCCGATGCGCGCATGTCGGGCACGGCCTATGGCACGGTCGTGCTGCACACTTCGCCTGAAGCCGCTGTGGGCGGTCCACTGGCGGTGGTCCGCGACGGGGACATGATCGAGCTCGACGTGGCCGCGCGCCGGCTCCATCTCGACATTCCCGATGCGGAACTGGAAGCGCGTCTTGCGGAATGGACGCCGCGCCATGACGTGCCGACGGCGGGCTATGCCAAGCTCTTCCATGACCATGTCCAAGGGGCCGATACCGGAGCCGATTTCGACTTTCTGGTTGGCAGCCGGGGCCATGAGGTGCCGCGCGACAGCCACTGATTGCCTGTGGTCTGTCCTGCGCGCCGGCCCCGGGCGACGCGGTGTGGGCTGCCCCCACCGCCGCGCCGTGTCGCCCGGGTCACGCGCGCTGGCCCGTCATGGGCTGCTGACTGTCACGCGGTTGAAATTAACTAAATTGCAGCCTATCGCTGGAAAGGCCCGGTGTCCCTCCGGTGCCAGTTGAAAGCGTAATTGTGGCCCCGAAAGACAGCCCCCCTTCCGAACCGCAGGCCGATCCGTCCGCCCGAGTCCGATCCAAGGAGAAACCACCCGCTGCAAAAGGGTCGGTGCTGGCCGGTGCGGTGCAGGAGGTGCGCGGCAGGCTTCTGTCCATCGGTGTCTTCTCGGTCTTCATCAATCTGCTGATGCTGACGGGGCCGCTCTTCATGCTGCAGGTCTATGACCGTGTCCTGACCAGCCGGTCGGAAGCGACGCTGGCTGCACTCGTGCTTCTGGTCGGCGGCCTCTATGTCGCGTTTGGCTGTCTCGATTTCGTGCGCGGCCGGTTGATGATGCGCGTGGGCGCGACGTTGCAGAGCCGCGTCGGTCCCCCGACTTTTGCCGCAACGTTGCGCGCCCCCGCGAGCCAGCGCGGCCCGGCATCCAGCGCGCTCGACGATCTCGATTCCGTGGGCCGTTTTTTTGCCGCGCCGGCGGCTGCGGCGCTTCTCGACCTTCCCTGGGCGCCGATCTTTCTGGCGGCCATTTTCGTCTTCGATCCGTTTCTCGGCTGGCTGGCGCTTGCGGGCGCAGCCCTGCTCGTGGCCCTGATGGTTGCGGCGCAGGCCATCAGCCGCGCCCCCGGAGAAGCGGCCAACCGCGATGCTGCGGAGGCCGCGCGCTTCGCAGGCCGCATCCGGTCGGACGCTGATACGGTGCTCGGCCTCGGCATGGACAGCGCGACGGTGACCCGCTGGACGGAGATGCGCAGCGCCGCGCTTGACCGTGGCATGCAGTTTGCCGACCGGACGGGCGGCATGGCCGCGCTGACCCGCGCGCTGCGGCTCTTCCTGCAATCGCTGATGCTGGCCGCGGGCGCGTGGCTGGTGCTTCAGGGCTCGCTTACGGCCGGTGCAATGATTGCGGCCTCGATCCTGCTCGGACGCGCGTTGGCACCTGTTGAATCGCTGCTTGGCCAGTGGGGCACGGTCCTGCGCGCCCGGCAGGGATGGCGCAACTTGCACCAGCTTCATGCGGCCCTGCCGGACAGCGCGCCGCGCACCGATCTGCCGCGACCCGATGCGCAGCTTGACCTGACGGATCTGGGACTGGCCGATCCGTCGCGCCGCCGGTTGCTGTTGCGCGGGATCAGCTGTTCCGTGGCGCCGGGGCAGGCACTCGGCGTGATCGGCGAAAGCGCGAGCGGCAAGTCGACGCTGGCGCGGGTGCTCACGGGCCTCTGGCCGCCGAGCACAGGCACGGTACGGCTTGGCGGAGTGACACTCGACCAGTTCACGCCCGAAGCGCGGGCCGCGCATATCGGTTTCCTGCCGCAGACGGTGCAGCTCTTCCCCGGCACGATTGCGCAGAATATCGCCCGGCTGGACGAGGCGCCCGACGCCGACGCGGTTGTCGCGGCCGCGCGCACGGCCGGTGCACATGAGATGATCCTGAAACTGCCGGACGGCTATGACACGCGGATCGAGCATGCGGGTGAAATCCTGTCCGGCGGTCAGGTGCAGCGGATCGGGCTGGCGCGGGCGCTTTTCGGCGCGCCGGTCTGTCTTGTGCTCGACGAACCCAATGCCAATCTCGACGCGACCGGATCGGCCGCGCTTAATGCCGCGATCCGCGCGCATAAGGCGGCTGGCGGAATTGCCGTCATCATGGCGCACCGCCCGGCCGCGATTGCCGAATGTGACCTGCTGATGGTCCTGTCTGACGGGGCGATGCGCGCGCTCGGGCCGCGCGACGAGGTGCTGCGCAAGCAGGTCAGGAACCATGCCACAGTGCTCGGCGGTGCGGGCGCGGAGGCCAGATCATGAAACAGGGCAGCGGATGGGGCGGTGCGGCGCTCATGGCGCTCGGCTGGGGCACGGTGATCCTTCTGGTTCTGGGGCTTGGCCTCTGGGGCACGCAGGCGCGCCTGTCGGGCGCGGTCGTTGCCTCTGGCCGGGTCGTCGTCGAACTGGACGGGCAGGTGGTTGAGCATGATACCGGCGGTCGTGTGGCCGAGATCCTCGTGGACGAGGGTGACCGGGTGGAAGCCAACGATATCCTGATGCGGCTCGACGGATCCGCGCTGCGGTCCGAGCGGGCCATTCAGGCAAGCCTGTCGGATGAATTGGCCGCGCGGATGGCCCGGCTTGAGGCCGAGCGCGACGGGGCGGGCGAGATGGTCACACCGGACGGGCTGGTCGACCGGATGGCCGACCCGGCGGTGCATGACCTTGTTGCGGGCCAGCACCGGTTGTTCGCGGCACGTGCGGAAACGCTACAGGCGGAAGTGGACGGGCTAGAGGAGCAGAAGCGCCAGATCGCAGAAGAAGTGGCAGGACAGTCCAGCCAGATCGAGGCGGTCGATCGGCAATTGGAGTTGGCTGCGAGTGAACTTGCGGATGTGGAAAACCTGCGCGCGAAGGGGCTGACCTCGACCGCGCGGCTTCTGACCCTGCAGCGGGAGATTGCGCGACTCGAAGGGCTGAAAGGCGAGTTGATCGCGGCCAAGGCGCGCAACCGCGGCCGGATGGTCGAGCTTGATATTTCCGCGCTCCGGCTCCACTCGGCGCGGCGCGAACAGGCGATCACCGAATTGCGGCAGGTCGCGGCGGCGGCAGCGGAAACCGGCGAGCGGCTGGCGGCGCTGGATGAAAAGATCGCGCGTCTCGATCTGCGCGCGCCGGTGTCGGGCTATGTCCATTCGCTGTCGGTCAGGGCGGTGAATGCTGTTTTGCGGCCCGCCGAGCCGGTGCTGACGATCGTGGCGGACAGCGACCCGCTTGTGGTCACCGCGCGGGTCCGCCCGACCGATGTGGACAATGTCTATCCCGGCCAGCCCGCGACCTTGCGTTTCGTGGCGTTCGATGCGCGGTCGACACCGGATGTGGCGGGCACGGTCGAGCGCCTGTCGCCCGATGCGCTCGCGGATGAGGCGACGGGCGAGACCTATTACAGCGTCCGCATCCGTCCCGAAGCGGACAGTCTGGCGGCACTGGGCGACGCGCAGCCCCTGCGGCCCGGCATGCCTGTCGAGGCCTTCCTGACGACCGTGGAACAGGCGCCGCTGACCTATCTGGTCAAGCCGTTCACCGACTATTTCCGGCACGCGTTCCGCGAAAGCTGAGGGTGCCGACCCGTCCAGCTTGTGCAAAGAAGGGTTCACACGGTCCGCCGGAAAAGACGCGCGCGCCCCTTTTCGGCGAATGAATTGTAATTCTTCACATATTTTCTAGTGATTTATCTCAAACATTTGATACCGTGACGCTAAAGTCAGGTGCCGTTCGTGACCTCGGGTGGCCTTTGTAAGTGAAGAGTGCGAAAGGGCAGCCCCCAATGGCCGGATCGGCGTATTTCACCCTGACAGGGTCGATACTGGATCAGTATGGATCATCCGTCGCAGGCGCAGGCGATTTCGACAATGATGGCGGAGACGGAATCGGCGGCCCCCTGGGCATCGGCGATTTCATTTTCGGCACATCGGGCGACGGCACTGTCCTTGCCTATATCATGTCGGGCTACAGCTCGACCGCAGCCGGATTTGCCAGCACGCTTGATACGGCCAGCGACGACGGAATGCGCTTCACTGTCACCGGTGGCAGCGGCGGTTCCGATATCACCGTGGCCGGCGGGTTCGATTTCAATGGCGACGGGATCAGCGATGTTGCGATCGGCGCGCCGGGGTCGGACACGGTCTATGTGCTCTACGGCGGTGCCGGCGCTTTCGACACCGACCTCGATGCCGCGGATATTGACGGCACCAACGGCACGATCATCGACGGCAGCGCCATCGGCGGCGGTTTCGGGTCGAGCCTCGCCGTCGGGGATTTCGACGATGACGGGTTTGCCGACCTTCTGATCGGTGCGCCGGGCGACGGCAGCGGCGGGCAGGCCAATGCCGGCAGCGTGACCATCGTGTGGGGCAATGATGCAGGCGGCAGCCTGTCGACGCCGGTCGTGCCGCAGATCGAAGGCCGGTCCGGCGGGGATGCGCTCGGCACGTCCGTCGCTTCGGCCGGGGACATTAACGGCGACGGGGTCGAGGATTTCATCATCGGTGCACCGGGGGCCGACAGTGGCGCCTCGGATGCGGGCAGCGCCTATATCATCTTCGGGCAGGATGGCGTGCGGCCACCCGCGGTCGACCTGTCCTCGCTCGACGGCACCAACGGGTTCCGCATCGACGGGCTCGATCTGGCCGACGGGCTCGGCGGCGCGGTGTCGGGCATCGGTGATTTCAATGATGACGGGGTGGACGACCTTCTGGTGGCCGCCCCGCTCGGCGATGACGGCGCGAACAATTCCGGCGAGGTCTATATCCAGTTCGGCCGCGATACCGGCGCCACCACCGATTTCGATGCCGTGCTCGGTGCGGACGGGCTTGGGCTGACCGGCATGGTGCTGTCGGGTGGCGGCATTTCCGATATGTCGGGCCTCTATGCGGTCGGCGTCGGCGATGTGAGCGGCGACGGAATCGCGGATATCCTGATCGGCGCCACGGACGGCTCAGACGGCAAGGCGTTCCTCGTCTTCGGCGGATCAGCCGTGGGCACGCCCTCTGGTGGCACGCTGCGCTTCGATCTCGACAGTCTCAACGGGTCCAACGGGTTCCTGATCTCCGGCATCGATGACGGGCTCGCTTCCGGTTCGGTCCGCGGCGCGTCCATCGGGGACGTGAACAATGACGGGATCAACGATCTGGCCTTCGGCGCGAATGAGGCCGGGGACGTGGTCAATGGCCGGGTCACGGGCCTCCTGGGCGGGTCGGCCAACTTCCAGACGCTCGACAGCGCCGACGGGACGGAAGATGGCGAAATCGACATGGCGCTACTCGCCGCCTCGCCACAGCCCGATGTGGATTTCGTCGCGACCGACACAACGATAATCATCGGCGGCACCTCGACGGGCGTGATCGACCTGCGGATCGACCCGCAGTCGCTGGAGGCGGACGGGACGATCACGATCACCGACACGGATGCTGTCGGAGCGCAGCCGACATTCGACACGCAAACCGGCACCACACCGGAAGCGACCGGCACCTATGGCAGCATCATCGTCGACAATGAAAGCTGGACCTATGCGCTCGGCGGGCTGCTCGACGTGCAGTTTCTGGGTGAAGGCGAGGCCGCCTATGACCGGCTCGTGCTGACCGCAAGCAACGGGACGCAACGCGCCATCACCATCACCATCATCGGGGAGGATGACCCGACCGTCGTTACCACGGACGGCACGACCGACCCGATCGCGATCAGCGAGGATTACCGCTTCGTCACCGGCACGTTGTCCGTGACCGATCCGGACCAGAATGACAGCGCCGATGTGGCGGGTCTGTCGGGCAGCGGCACCTATGGACGGCTCGTCGTGAACAGCGATGGCGACGGCTATACCTATTTCCTCGATGCTGATGTCCAGTATCTGAACGATGGCGAGACGCTGACCGATACGATCACGCTCGACGCCTCGGGCAATCCGGTCGTGATCGAAGTGGAAATCGAAGGTCAGAACGACCCCGAGAACAACGAAAACTACTCCGCGCCCGAGACGCTCTTCTTCGCGCTCGGCGACGATGACATCTTCTTCGGCGACGGGGACGACCGCGTCGATGGCGGGCGCGGGAACGACCGGATCAATGTCGGCGACGGCAACAATGTCACCACCGACGCGTTCGGAGACGACAGGGTCTATGCCGGTGACGGCAATGACCTCCTGTCCGATTTCAGCGGCACCAACTTGCTTGTTGGCGGCGGCGGGAATGACTGGCTGCGCGGCGGCGTCGGTCAGGACACCCTTTATGGTGGCGCGGGAAATGACCTGCTCGACGGGGATGCATTCTCTTCGATCCTCGGCGGTGACGACATCCTGTCGGGCGGCGCGGGAGACGACATCCTGCGCGGCGGTCTCGGGTCCGACGAGTTCGTCTTCCAGACCAACGAAGGCTCTGACATCATTGCCGATTTCAACGGTTTCAAGGGAACGGGCGGCTATGCCGGTGTGGTGACCGGTGCCGATTTCGATCCGCGGTTCGACACGGTCGTGCTCGAAGGATTTTCGGGCATCAACACCGGCGCGAACGCGCTCGCCTTTGTCAGTCAGGGCGCGAACGGTGCCGTTTTCGACGCGCAGGGCACCGAAATCACCTTCTGGGGGGTCGACGCCAATGATCTGTCCGCCTCCAATTTTGACATCGTCATCCTGATCTGACCGCGACCGCCTGCAAGGAGAATGGCCCAATGACCCCCAGATACCGGACACTGACCGCGGGCGCGGCACTCCTGACCCTTGCGGCCTGTGGCGGCGGTGGGGGCGGCGGCAGCAACGGCCCGAACACGGTGTTCCAGTACCAGACTTTCGACAGCACCGTGGCCGGCACCAGCAATGTCACGGCGGTCGGTCTCGAGCCGGGCACGGGCGGCGTCCCGCAGGCGGCGGCGCGGCATACAGGCACGATGGACCGGACGAACAAGGCGCTCAACATTGCCGGGCTGATCATCGATTCCAACGGGATTCAGGGCGATGTCTGGGAAGGCAGCGGCGTCACGCTGGTCAAGGCCAACCATCCCGACCTCGACGGGACCTATGACTATCTCGTCCCGGTGCTTGCCAGCCAGAATGGCGGTTCGACCATCTACCTCGTCGGCGTGACCACACGGTCGCAGGACGTGCCGACACGCGGATCGGCCACCTATTCCGGTCAGGCCGTGGTCGGTTACATTACGGATGTAAACAATGGCAGCGGCGGCAATGCCGGATCGGGCGGCGGCAACATGACGCTGACGGCCGATTTCCTCAACAACAATATCGACATGGTCCTGTCGCAACTTGCCATGTCGGGCATGACCTTCAATGAGGTCCGGATCAACGGGCTGAACATCGGCAACGGCGCGGGCGGCGGCAACCGGAGCCAGTTCAGCCACGGCGGCGGCACGACCGTCGCGCTGCGCGGCGGCGAGAGTCTTGCCGATGTGATCGGGACCACCACCTCCACCCAGGTGCGCGGCACCTTCTATGGCGGTGAAAACGGTGCACCGGCCGAAGCGGGGGCGAGCTTCGTCGTCAACGGGTCCGACGGTGTGCTCTACGGCATCGCCGCGGCGGACGAGCGCCTGAACTGATCGCACATGCTTGCCGCGCCGCGCCAAACATGCCACCGATGGGCAAGGGCGCGGCGGCAGAACCCGCGCCGGCACACGGGCAGAAGGCGGGCGGATGATCCTCAGAGCGATTGGCATGGCGGCACTGGGCTGCCTGTTGGCTTTTGCTCCGGCGCGCGCGCAACCGACCGACATTTTCTTTTCAGGCTTCCAGTCCGAGCGGCTGCAAACCTTCTATCTGGCCGAGAAACTCCGCCTCGGGGCGGAAGATCCGGTGACCCGTGCGCGCCTTGTGCAGCTTTTGCGCCAGCAAGGGTTCACGCAGGAATGGAAGGCCGAGGGCAAGCCATTTGCCCTGTCCACCAGCGGGTTCCTGTTTCCGGTTCTGGAATATGACCCGAACATCAATGGCGGCTTTGCCAATGACAGTTTCTCGCTCGGCGGGTTCACCTTCACGCTGGACCCCGAACTGGTCGGGCGCGCCGGTTTCGTGGCGGGCGCAGGCGCGGCGGGCTATCTGCGCGCGCTATACGGGCGCGGTCGGTTCCTCGACGGGACATTGCGCGCAAGCATCGGCGCCGCACCGGCCGAGGACGGGTTGCAGGTGCGGCGGATCGGCGGCGAGCTTTGTTCGCGCAACCATGTGGATGACTGGAAATTCGTCGATCTGTGTGGCCGGTACGAGCGCGCGGACCGTGACCTGACGGAGTTCGAAGAGGTTCAGGGCGACCTGTCGGGCACGCATCTTTTTGCTGTGGGCGACCAGCGGCACGAGGCGCGCTTGACGCTCCGCCGCGTGGCGGGCGATGCGTTCGGCCAGACGCAGGCCGGCGGCACGCTGACCTCGCTCTGGGCCCCGCGGTTCGCCACCACGATCTTCGGCGGGGTCGGCGCGGCGGTTCCGGGGCACATGGCCATGTCGCGTGAGGCCCGTGTGGCGGCGACCACCGTCCTTTACGACCGTCCGGTGCAGCTCTCCGTCGGCTACCAGCGCGCCAACGGCGGCACGTTTTTCGGGCAGGCGCGGGAGGAGGATATCTGGTCCACCTCCATATCTGTCCCGATCAATGATGATCTGGCCGTGTCTGTCGGCTATCAGCAGACCCGCTCGACGGTCGATTTATTCGCGCGACAGGGGCCGTTCCTGACCCTGTCGCTGCCGCGCTGGCGGTTCTGACATGGCAGCGTTTCGCGATCCGCTGGCCGGTTTCGTGCCGGATGCGCTGGTGCTGGTTGCCCTCGACAATGCTCTGTCGCGGGGCTGGCCGGACGCCGCGGTGTCTGATCTGACCCGGGACATCCTGCACGCCTCCGGCATCGCCGACGGGACCGTGCCCGCGCCTGCTTTTGCAGCCCTTCTGGGCGACGGAAGGGCTGATCTGGTCGCGCGTGTGCGGTTCCTGCGCATGGCGCTGGGGGATCTCGCGCTCGGCTTTGATGCGCTGACCGGTGACCTGCCGACCTTCATGGACCGCGCACAAACGTTCGGACTGTTCCGCTATGACAAGGCCATGTCCGATACGGCGGCAGCGCGGGCGGAGGTCCGGCCATGGGTCGATTATGTCTCGGCGCTGACCCGGCTCGAAGCGGCGCATCTCGTCCCGCGCCTCCCGGGCAATGCGGGTCCGGACTGGTTGGAGATCGGTGGCAATAGCGGGGCCTTCGCCGCCGCCATCTGCGCCGCGCGGGCTGATGTGCGGATCACGGTCAGTGACCTGCCCGCCGTCTGCGGGTTGGGGCAGGAGATGCAAAAGGGGCAGGATCGCATCCGGTTCCAGCCGCGCGACGCGCGGAAATCGGGCTGGGCGGCCGAGCTCGGCGCGCGCGATCTTCTGCTCTTCAAATCCGTGCTGCATGACTGGCCCGACCATCACGCCCGCGCCTTCCTGACCGAAGCCGTTGCCTGCCTTGAACCGGGGGGGCGCATCGTGATCTGCGAACGGGGCCCGTTCGCCGCTGGTCTGGCCGACGCCTCGTTTCTGTCGCGGCTCGCCAATGCCGTTTTCGCGCCCTTCTATCGGGATCCGTCGGTCTATGAGGGCTGGCTGCGCGCGGCGGGGTTCGCACCAACCCGCCAGACTGTGCAACTCGACATGCCCTTTCATGTGATCGAGGCGGTTCGCGCATGACGCGGGTCGTTGCCATTTCCGGCCCGCCCGGTGCAGGCAAGACGGCGCTGGCGCGGCGTCTGGCGGAAACGGCGGGGGCGACACTTCTGTCATTCGACGATTTCGAGACGATGACGGATCTCGGGCCTGCGGCGATCGAGGACTGGCTCGACCGCGGTGCGCCGCTTGACGAACTGGCCTCCGCGCCGTTCGCTGCTGCTGTCGGTCGGGCGCGTGGGCGGCTGGTGCTCGACATGCCGCTCGGGCGGGCCGATCCGCTGGTGGGCGACCGGATCGATTGCGCGGTCTGGCTCGATTGTCCGCCCGATCTGGCGCTGGCACGGAAGGTCGCGCAATTCGCACGTGACGCCGCCACGCAGCCTGCGCCGGGCTTTGCGCCATGGCTTGCGGCCTACCTTCAGAATTACGAGCGGATCGTCCGGCCTTGCATCGACATGCTGTGTGAGAAAAGTCGCAATACGGCCGACATAATTCTTGACACGTCAGGAAGTGAGGTCACGTCACACGAGCGGCTCACAACTGCTTTGAAAATCAGAAAATTTCTCTGAAATTCGACAATAAATTTCTTGAAAAATGACGCCGGGTCACGGCACTGTGAGAAGGATCGGCCGGACATCCCCAAGTCCGGTTTCTGTGTTTTTTGAGTTCACCGTTCTGGTGGGGACCGGGACGGGATGAAAGGAGTGAACGGATGTCCCAACCGTTCGCCAAGCGCGCCCCGGGTGTTCTGCCCCAGCTTCCCTACAATCGCCAGGCAAGGCAGCGTCTGAAACGACGCTATCGCGACCATTTCGAGCGCATGAAGGATGCCGCACAGCGGTTCGTCCTCGACCCGCTCGAGCCGCGCGTCCTGCTGTCGGCCGATCCGGCGACGGCCGTGTTGGCCGACAATGTGATCGCGGGCAACGCCTCTGCCGTCACGGTAACCCTGTCGGAAGATCTGGTCGGCGGAATGCTGGAGACGGTGGTCGATATCGACTGGGGCACCGGCAACCAGCGCCTGACGCTCGGCACAGGGGACATGTTCGAGATCAATACCGGCGCAGGGGACCACGCCGTCACATTCATCGCGGACACGATCAGCAATGGCACCACCGGTCGGGACGCCGGTATCGTCATCAACACCGGCGACGGCGATGACAGCCTGACGATCACCAGCTTCGCCGAAGGGTTCACCGGGGACCTGAACCTGTCGGCGGAACAGATCACACTCAATGCCGGCGTATCGCTCGGCACGGACAGTGTGAAACTCGACGAGGTTCTGCTGACCGCCAGCGCCGATTCGGCGAGCGGGCAGGCCGCCGACACGGCAACCGCCAAAGTCACGATCGAGGGCGAGATCCATTCCGGCGGCGATGTGCGGATCGCCGCCAATGCCGCGACGAGTTTCGACAATAGCGGCGCGGTTGCCGACGTGGACGTCACGAGCCAGTCGGCCGATGCGGATGTGGAGGTCGGCGAGGGCGCCGTCATCAGCGCCAACGCGCTGTCGATGAAAGCCGGCACGGATGTGTCCATGACCAACGAGGTGAGCTTCGCGCTCTTCTCGGTCGGCACGGCCTCGATCACCCAGACCACCGATGTCACCATCGACGCGGGCGCGACGCTGACCGTTGGCGCGGGCGACCTTGGCGGCGATGCGGCCGGCAAGAGCCTCGAGATCGCGGCAGAGGCCGTCACCAATGTCGACATGCTCTTCGTGTCCCTCGACGACAGCCTGTCGGAGATTGCCGGCACCGATGCCGGCACCGGTTATGACCTCATCATCTCGACCGTCACCATCGACCGCGATACCGGTGTGTCGATCGGCGAGAGCGGCAGCGGCACCCCGCAGGATGCCACCGTCACCGGCGCGGCCGAGATCCGTTCGGCCAACAGCGGGTCGGTCAGCAACGTGGTCCAGTCCAAATGGATCGGGGCGGCGACGGCGCGGTTCACCAATGACGACAGCGATGTCGCGCTGGAAGATTTCGACCTGACCGCTAGCGACGTGACCGTTACGGCCTCGGCCGATACCGACACGGTTGTCGAAGGCAAGGCCGCGATCATCGAAGCCAAGGGCGGCTCGACCTCCGTCAGCGCCAGCGGCGCCAGCGCGCTGACCGCCACGTCCGGCAACATCACCGTGCGGGCGAGCGACGATAACAGCTACCGTGTGACCTCGACGGCCCTGACAGATTTCTCCGGCCTGATCACCAAGGTCGATGTGGGCTATTCGGCGGCGCTCAACCAGATCGACCGGATCACCCTCGTCGATTTCGATGGCGCCGACCTGACGGCGGACAGCGGCTCGCTGACGCTGGAGGCCAAGAGCAATATCTGGCTGATCTCCAAATCCGAGCGGATTCAGGATATCGGAGAGAACACGCTGCCGTGGCAGCCGACCGCATTCACCTATGGCGGGACGCTTGCGGTCAACGAGTTGAACGGGCGCGTCGCGGTGGAGATCGACGGCGGCACCCTGTCCGCGAATGCCATTACGGTCAACGCGGAAAACAACGCGATTTTCGACAGTTATGCCGAGGCCGGGTCCACCGTCTACGGTGCGAGCGGCACGGCAATGGGCATCTCTGTCGGCCTCAACGTGGTCGGCTACGAGATGGGCATCATCCTTGATGCGCTGATCGACGATCTGCTGGGCACCTCGTTCTGGACCGACCGCACGCCCTACGGGGCGGAAGCGCTTGTGACCGACGCGACGATCACCAGCCCCGGTGCGGTGAAGATCACGGCGTCCAACAATCTGCTGGCCGATGTGACCGTGTCGAACGCCGCCAAGACGGAATCTGATGCGGCGTTCCAGAACACGACCAGCATGTCGATGGCGTTCCTCTTCGCTTCGTCGAAGATCTCGACCGCCACGCGCGCAAAGCTGACCGACGACGATACGGGCACGGATGAAACCGTCACCGCGGGCACGCTCGACGTGATCGCGACCGACAGCCAGACCACCTATGCCAGCTCGAAAGTGGTCTCTTCCTCGGTCACGTCGACCGACCTTGGCCTCGGGCTTGTGGACAGCCTGATCGGACAGTTCGCACCTGCGGATTACCGCACCGACGGCACGGATGCCTTTACCGACGGGATTCAAGGTTTAACTTTGAACCAACTCGGCAGCCCGACCATCCCGATGCT
Source organism: Oceanomicrobium pacificus (assembly GCF_009833495.1). GTDB lineage: Bacteria > Pseudomonadota > Alphaproteobacteria > Rhodobacterales > Rhodobacteraceae > Oceanomicrobium > Oceanomicrobium pacificus. Next base: position 126,052 of record NZ_WUWG01000007.1, read on the forward strand.
CGATTTCGGGGATCGGGTGATGCTGCTCGACGACTATAGCGAGACCGGCACAGGCAAGGGTGTGCCCGGCACGATCTACAAGTTCATGGTCGGCCCGAGCGAGACTGACGTCGACCTGTCGAACGAGGATTTCACCAACGCGGCCCGCTGGCAGGCGGTGCCTGAAACCGAAGTGGTGCCGACTGGGATCAACTTCACCAATTCCGACAGCCAGGCTTTCGGTGGCATGGTCGTGCGCAACGAGATGACCGGCACCGCCGAGGCGCTCGTGGCCGATCAGGACATCACGGCGACCGGCGCCATCACCGTCAAGGCGGACGAGGCGGCCGCGGCCGTCGCGCTGGGGGATATCGGGATCGAAAGCTCGGGCGGCAACAGCCTGAACGGGAAAGGCACCTCTACGGCTGTCGGCGGCGCGATCGTCATCAATACGGCCATGTCGGATGCCTCTGCCACGGTCACGGATACGGACATCTCGACCACCGGCGCGCTCAGCGTGACCGCGATCAATGCGACGTCGCTCGATGCGACACTCCATTCCGCCATCGACACCGGATCGCAGGGCGGCGGGTTCCTCGTGGCCTTCAACACGCTTGGCTACGATCCGGGCAATATCCTCTTCCAGACGATCGACGTCCTGATCGGCCTGCAGATCGGCTCGGTGCCGATGTCGGACACGGTTGCCGGCATCGAGGGTGGCTCGGTCACCGCGGCCTCCGTCACGGTTTCGGCCACCAACAGCGCGACGCTGACCGCACTGCTCGACAGCAACGTGTCCTCCAAGGCGGCGGCGTTCCAAGGTGCGGGCGGCGCGAGCGCGTCGCTGACGCTGGCTTCCAACGCCGTGGCCGGATCGGCCGAGGCTTACATCCGCAATGTCGACGGACCGGCATCGAATGACGGGATCGTGGCCACCGGCGGCGGCGTCTCGGTCTCCGCGATGGACACGGTCGGCCTGTCGGCCACCTCGGCCATGGTCACCGGGCAGACGACCTCGAACGATATGTTCGTGGGGGCGCTCAACGAGCTGGGGCAGGAACTGCTCGACAATTACACCTATACCCACCTGTCGGGTGAGCAGGACCTGAAGTTCGGCGACACGGTGCGGGCATCCGACGGGACCGTCTACAAGTTCCTCGGCGCCGATCAGGATGATTTCACCCTGACGGACGATTTCTCGGATATCGACCTGTGGAAGGCCATGTCGGCTTCCCTCATCGTGCCGTCACAAATCTCCAAGACCGCCTCGAAACTGTTGAAGCTGAAGGGCGGGGACTCGAAATCCGCCTTCGGCATGATCAGCCGCAACGAGCTTGTCGGCGGTGCCAAGGCCGAAATCAGCGGATCCGAGATCGACGCAACCGGCAGCATTTCCGTGGATGCGCAGGAGCGCGCAACCCTCGCCGCGACAGAGGCCAGCGAGATCAGCGCCAAGGAAACGACCGGCGGCATCATTGCGACGAACAGCCTGCGCGCGCGGGCCGATGCGCGGGTCGAGGACAGCGACCTGTCAAGCGGCGCGAACGTGTCGGTCAAGGCGTTCAACCTGGCAGTTGCCGATGCGATCGTGAACACCAACACCTCGGCCAAGGCCGAGGCGGTCAGCGTCATGCTCGCCTTCAACACGGTCGGGTTCGACGCGCATAACATCTTCTTCCAGCTGGCCGATGCGCTGCTCGGCTCCGACTATCTGATCGAGGTCACGCCCGCCGGGGCCGAGGCCTATATCCAGAATTCCGATGTGACGGCCTCGGGCAATGTGACAGTTGCGGCCGACACGCGGGTGGCCGAAGGCACGTTGGCGGGTGTCACCGCGCAGGATCTGAACGACGCGGCCAACACGGATAGCGACGAAACCGACGCGACGGGCGATGCCGCCATCACCGCGGCTCTGCTCGCGGAACTTCAGGGATTCGGCATCGATGCCACCGGTCCGCTGTCGGTCGAGACACTCGCCGAGGATGCGCAATGGTATGTGACCGACACGGCCACCGGCAGCATCTGGCAGATTCGGGCAGAGGAGTCCGGTCTCGTCGTCTATGCCGTCAATATCCTCGATGCGCGGGTCGGCAATGACGCCGCGGTCAATGCCAAGAACGACCTGGTGCTGGTCGACCGGTTCATGGCGCAGAAGAAACTCGATTCCGACGCGGCCAAGGCCAAGGCGAAGGGCGAGGAATTCAAGGGCAAGCTGAAATACGGCAGCAACGGCAAAGCGTCCGGCGGTGTTCTGGCCACGAACCGCGTTGCCAGCGAAACCCGCGCCTGGATCAGCGGGTCGCGGGCCGATCATATGTCCGACGAGACGGTCACCGCGCTGGTGACCGGCGATATCGTCGCGCATGACGGCAGCTACTACCGGTTCAAGGGGCCCGATCAGGTCCAGCGCACCGACTATGATCTGACGACGCTCGATACACCGACAGCCCTGACCACGGGCCAGTATGTTTCCCTGTCGAACGACATTGTCGATGTGGATGACACGGTGCTCTTCTCGGCGGGCGACATCCTGCTCTATTCGGGCGCGGGCGAAGCGGATGCGAACGGGCTCGACCTCGACGCGATCATTCTTGCCAATGCGAGTGACTTTGCGGTCGCCAATGCGGTCCCGTCGATCGACCTGAGTGCCGAAACCTACAGCGATACGGCCCGCTGGGAAGACCTTGGCGCGGTCCCGGCGACGCCGGCCACGCAGATCACCGCGACCAACGGGTCGGTCAGCGTCACCGCCTATGACAGCGCCAGCATGCGGGCGGACAGTTCGTTGACCGTCTCCGCCATCGTCACGAACAATATTGACGGGTTCAAGACGCTCGCCGCCACGATCCTGAAAGAGGATTACGAGTTCACCACCTCCTCTGGCACCAAGGACGTGTCCGAAGGGCAGGTGGTGCGGATCGGGACCAATGGTCCGGCCGGCCTGCAGGGCAAATATTACCAGTTTGTCGGTCTTTCGACGGAATCGATCGATTTCAACAGCCTGACCGACTCGTCGGGCGACAAGCAGGACCTGACAAACGCGGCCTATTGGGCCGAGGTGCCAGATTCGATGGATCTGGCCGACACGCTCTTCCCCAATCTGGGCAATCTTGCGGACAGCAACAGCCAGGCCATGGGCGCGATCATCGTTACCAACGATGTGCGCGGCGCAGCCGAGGCGCTGATCGAGATGGCCGCGGTCAATGCGGGCGCCAATGTCACGGTCGACGCGCAGGCGACGGCGACCATGCTGGCGCTGATCTCGTCCGAAGTGGAAAGCTCCGGCGGTTCGGCCTGGGGCACGGGGGATTCCATCGCCCGCAACGGTGTGCTCGGCACCAACCTTGTGCAGAACTCCGCGGTCGCGCGCATCTCCGACAGCGATATCGATGCGGGTGGCGCGGTCACGGTGACCGCCGATCAGGCCTCCGTTCTCGATGCGACCGTGACCTCGGTCGGCATCACCGGCGATACGGTCCAGTCGGTGACGCTGGCCTTCAACTCGCTCGGCTACAAAGCGTCGAACGTGCTCTTCATGGCAGTCGAGGCACTGACCACCGACCCGACCTTCCACCGCCTGCTCGACAATACCAATCCGGCTGAAGCGACGGCGGAAATCCTGCGCTCGGACGTTGATGCGACCGGCAATGTCGAAGTGCGGGCCACCTCGTCGGAGTTCCTCAACAGCACGGTGTCCAACACCTCCACCTCGGCTGCGGGCGCCATGAAAGGCGCGGGCGGCAAGGCGTTCGGCCTGATCCTTGCGTCGAACAAGGTGCTGGCGGAGGCCAATGCGCTCGTTGACAATGAGGGGGCCGCCGCCGGGGCTGACGTGACCGGTGCGAACATCCGCGTCACCGCCCGCGACGTGCAGCGGCACTATGCAAACACCAAGCTCGTTGCCGATAGTTCAACATCAAACGATGGGGGCGCTGCAGCGCTGCAGGAAACCATCAACGATGTAACGCCGGTGGACTGGAAACGCAGCGGATCTGCCCAGCCGGTGGCGCTCCGCTTCGGTCATCTGGTGCTCGTCGACGATGCCTACAGCTACGCCGGCACGCCGGCCGATCCCGATGCCGCGCCGGCCGGGAAGGTCTATCAGTATATGGGTGCCGACCCGGATGACCTGTCCGATACGGTCGACCTGCAGTCGGTCGATTTCTCCGACACGGATCTCTGGAAGGAATTCGTCACTTCCAGCCTCGTGCCGCAGGGCTACAACGTCCCCTCCACGGATGCGGACGGCAACAAGCAGGGCAGCGACAGCGTCGGGACCGGCGCGATCTTCGTCTATAACGAACTGGTCGGTTCGGCGACGGCAGAGGTCCGCAATGCGATCCTGACCGCGACCGACGATATCGAGATCGAGGCGCTGCTTTCCTCGACCATGAACGCGACAACCGACGCGGCGGTGTCCTCCTCCGGCGGGAACGTGGTCGGTGACGGCAAGAGCCAGGCCGTGTCGGGCGTGGTGGCCACCAACCTGATGTCCGGCGGCGCCACGGCAGGGGCGGACAATGCCACGCTGACGGCGCGCGAGAATGCCGGCGACACGACCGGGTCGGTGCGCGTCCAGGCGTTCAACAGCGCCACCATGAACGCGCTCACGCAGGCCAATGTCGCGACCGGTGACACCGGCGCGAACATCATCCTTGCCTTCAACACGATGGGCTATGACCCGACCAACCTGCTCTTCAATGCAATCAACGCCCTGATCGGCGATCCGGAAGCGACGGACCCGATCCTGCAGGCCGACAATCCGGTCAACGCGACTGCCTATCTGCGCAACGTCACCGTCGATGCGGCGGACGAAGTGGTCGTCAATGCCGAGGATAATGCGACCCTGAACGCCAAGGTCACCAACGAGACCACGAGTGCGGCGAGCGCCTTCAAGGACGCGTCGGGCACCGCGATCGGGCTTGTCCTGTCGATGAACAAGGTCTCTGCCGGCGCGAGCGCGACGGTGGACGGCTATTACACGTCGCAAGACGGCACGGTCGACATCAAGCAGGGCGATTTCGTTCTGGCCGATGACGGCACAGTCTGGCGCCGGTCGGGCGCGGATGCGGATGATATCGACCTGACGCTGCAGGATTTCTCCGCCGGATGGACCGAGGAAACGGACGGGCTGGCCGCGATCAACACGATCAAGGCGGGCAACGGCCTGCGGGTGAGCGCGACCGACAATTCGGCCATCGACGCCGAGAATGTCATGAAGATCAGCACGACCGTCACCAATGATGGCGGCCTGTCGATCCTGACCGGTATCCTCGAAGCGGTGATGGCGGATTATGCCTACACCACCTTCTCGGGCCTGCAGATCCTGAGCTTCGGACAGCAGGTTCTGGTCGGCAGCAACGGCCCTGCCGCCAAGCAGGGCAACCGCTACATGTGGCTCGGCGAGACGACCGCCCAGCCGACCGATCTGTCGGCCGTCACATTTGACGAGACCGACGCCTCCGGCGATGCGCTCTGGCAGGAAGTGGTTGTCGACGATATCGAGAGCCTGATTCCGCCCGGCGTGAACATCAACGTCACCAAATCCGATGCGAAAGCGGTCGGCGCGCTCTTCTCCGTCAATGACGTGAAGGCCAATGTCGCGGCGAAACTGTCGGGTGCGGACGTGGACGTGGCCGACGGGATCGTCTGGATCACCGCGGACGAGAATGCGCGCATCGACACGATGAACCAGGGCCAGGTGAAGGCCGATGGCGGGTCGATGTTCAAGGGCGGCTCGAAAGTGCTGGCCGTCAACGGGAACATTGCGACCAACAACCTTGTCTCCAGCGCGGATGCGGTCATCCTCGACTCTGATGTCAGCGCGCTCAATCCAGATCAGGTCAATGGCAATGACGGGCTGACCATTCCGGTCTCCGGCCCGGGCGGAACAAGCGACACGCGGGACCTGCCGGCCGACGGCACGGTGACGGTGCGGGCCGACAACACCGCCGAGCTGAACGCCGATATAGATACGGTGACCATCGCCGAGGGCGGGGGTGGCAGCACCATTGCTATCGGTGTGACGCTGGCCTTCAACTCGATGGGCACGGACAGCCAGAACATCCTGTTCAACCTCGTCGACACGTTCATCGGCACCACGGTGGCCACCCCGAACCCTGCCGCCGCCACGGCGCGGATCGTGAACAGCACCGTTGCGGCCGACGACGGCCTGTCCGTCACCGCGGATAATGTGGCGGTGATCGACGCGAATATCCTGAACGCCGCGGTCAGCACCTCGCTGTCGCTGGTGGAGAAAAGCTTCACCCTGTCGGTCGGCGCGACCATCGCGATGAACCGCACCGCGTCGGAGGCCGAGGCGCGGCTCGACGGATCGACCAGCAGCACCACGCGTGGCGACGTGACGGTAAGCGCGGCCGACATGGCCAGCATCACCAGCCAGATCACGGCGGCGACCGTCGCCGTGGCGGCCGGCAACTCCGGCTCCAAGGCCGTGAGCGTCGCCGCGACATTTGCCCGCAATGAACTGAATTCGGACGTGCTGGCCACCCTGACCGGCGGGTCGGTGTCCACGCCGGGCCTTCTGTCCGTGACTGCGGATCGCGACGCGTCGATTTCCGCGACCGGGCTGACGGCGGCTGTGGCCGTCACGCTCAGCGCCGGGGGCAGCGGTACGGACGTCTCCTTCTCGGGCGGCGGATCGGTCGGGTTCAACAGCCTCAATGGCAGCACAATTGCCGACCTGTCTGACGCTACCGTGGCGGCCGGCACCGTGCGCGTGGCCGCCAAGAGCGAGAGCCGGATTTTCGCGACCGTTCTGGCCGCATCCGTCTCGGGCGGGGTCTCGACCGGAAGCTCGACCGCTGTCGGGATCGGCGCGGTCTATGTCGACAACCTTGTCGGCTACAGCCAGACCACGCCGGACCTGACCGGCAAGACGGTCTATGACACGACGCAGGATGTGACGACGGTCAATGCGGGCGACTATGTGCGCATCGCGGACGGTCAGGCGGGCACCGGTGCGCTCTACAAATATGTGGGCAGCGAGCCGCTTGAATTCTTCGATTCCGACGGGGACCGCGTCGACAACGGCGTCGATCTGGCGATCGAGGATTATTCCGATACCGACCGCTGGGAGCGGGCCAATCTTGCGCAGTCGACCGAAGGCGGCACCATCGCGCGGATCGACAATGCCCAGATCGCGCCGCTCGACACGGATATCGAACCGGACCTGATCGAGGTGGATGCCAAGTCGCTTCAGGTCATCTCCGCCACGGCGGCGGCGGCAGCCGTGGCGCTCTCCGGTTCGGGCAAGAATGCCGTTGCTGTCGCCGGCGGCGCGGTCGCGACGCGCAACCGCGTGGCCTCCGATGTCACGGCGGAACTGAAAGGCACTGGCACCGCTGTGCGCGCCGAAGAGGTTTCCGTCACCGCGACCGACAGCAGCCAGATCAACGCCGTCACGGCCGCTGCCGGCGTCAGCGCCGCGGTGAGCGGCAAGAGCGCGACCGCGGTCGGCATCGGCCTTGCCGTCGCGCTGAACGAGGTCGACAACGGCGTCACCGCAACGATCACCGGCGCGGATGTGACCGCGACCGGCGCAGAGGGTGTGACCGTTGCGGCGGATGCGACCCCGGGCTTGAGTTTCAACACCGGCACCGATGCCGGTGTGACGCGCGACACGCTCGACGACCTGACCGAAACCGATGTGGTCGACGATGATGCGGATGGCGCGCTCGACGCGACCGACGCGTCCGAGGACGCGGCGACCAAATCGGCACTGGTTGCGCTGATCGACGCGGAATTGTCGGCCGATTTCGTTGCCGATACTGCCGCCTATGGCGATATCCTTCTGTCGAAAGCCAACGAGGCGGGCGGCTATGTGCTCGTCGACGGGCTCGGACGCTCCTTCTCGATCCTTTACAACGAAGATGGCACGCTGACCGTGAAAGCGGCGACCATCAACGCGGTGACCGGGGCCGCGGCGTTCAGCTTTGCCGCCTCCAAGTCGGGTGTTTCCATCTCGGGCGCCGGCGCTTTTGCGCAGAATGTCGTGCAGTCCGATGTGTCGGCCACGATCAACGGCGCCACGGTTGACGCCGAAGCCGGTGACGTGACCGTCGAAGCGCAGAACCGCGCCACGATCAACGCCATCGTTGTCTCGGCTTCCATCGCTGCCGGATTTGGCAAGACCGGCGTCGGCGTGTCCATAGGTGCTGCCATCGCGCGCAACATCATCGGCGAAAGCTGGCTCGGCGCCGGCGACGGGCTCCAGACGCTCGCGCAGATCATCGACAGCCAGGTCACAGCCGCCGGCGATATCGATGTGCTGGCCACGTCGAGCCAGTCGATCACGGCACTCACCGCCGCCGGGTCTGCGGCCGTAGCCGGCGGCAAGGCCGGTGTGGCCGTGTCCGGCTCCGGCGTCTTCGTGCAGAACCGGATCAATGCGGTGACAACCGCGTCGATTGACGGGGACGCGGGCGCGCTGCCCGCCGATACGTTCGCCATCGACGCCACCGATGTGACCGTGCAGGCCGTCAATAGCGCGACCATCGACGTGGCTGCGGCCTCCATGTCCATTGCTGCCGGCTTCGGCGGCACCGCTGTCGCCGTGTCGCTCGGCGTATCGGCCGCACTCAACGAGATTGCCGGTGCCACCACCGCCCGGATTTCGGGCGTGGACGATGGCGGCGTGCGCGCCTCCACCGGCAATGTTCTGGTTTCGGCCGAGGACAGCGCGCGGATCCGTGCCCTGTCGGCAGCAGCGTCCATCGCGGTGGCCTTCGGCAAGGTTGGCGTCGCCGTCTCCGGCGCGGGCGCACTGGCGCTCAACCGGATTTCCAGCGGTGTGGCCGCCGAGATCACCGGATCACATATCGAGGTGCCCGCAGGGGATGTGGATGTGCTGGCCAAGGGCACGGGCTCTATCCAGTCGATCGTCGGGGCGGCGTCTGTCGCCGTGGCCGGCGGCAAGGCCGGTGTCGGTGTTGCCGTGGGCATTGCCTATGCTGGCAACATGATCGGGGTCGAATATGGCACCGATGATGCGGATTATGACAGCGGCCAGATCCTCGACAATGGCACGATCACGACGGGCAAGACGGTGCGCGTGCTGGAAGGCGCGCTCGCAGGAAAAACCTTCAAATATGTCGGCGACGAGCCGCTCTCGCCCAACTATGACACGAATGACGATGACGAGATCACGTCGGACGACAAGCTGGCGCTGAACAAGGTCGACTATAACAATCCCGAGCAGTGGGAAGAGGTGAACCTCTCCCGCGCGCCGGCGACGATTTCCGCGCGCGTGGCCACCAGTTCGGTCGCCGCGGACGGCGCGCTCACAGTGGCGGCGGACAGCACGCAGACCGTCCAGAGCGCGACCATTGCCGCCTCTGCGGCACTGGCCGCCGGTGCGGTCGGTGTGGCTGTGTCCGGTTCGGGCGCGGTCGCCGTGAACCGCGTGGCCGTCTCCGTCCTGTCGGAAATCGCCGGCAGCGGCGCCTCCGGCATCCATGCCGGCGCGATCAACGTGACAGCGGATGACAATAGCCAGATCACCTCCGCGGTGGCCGCTGCCGCCGTGTCTGTCGCGGCCGGCAAGGTCGGCGTCGGCGTGGCGCTCGGCGTCTCCTCGGCCATCAACTCGGTCGAAAATGACGTGACCGCGCGGATCACCGGCGCTAGCCAGGTGGTTGCCGACACGGATGATGTTCTGGTCAAGGCAACCTCGGCTGGCGATCTGGCCGAGAACGGGATCTCGCTGGCATCGCTTGGCGGAAGTGCTGCCACTGCCGCGTCGCTGCTCGACGATGCGGCCGGCACCGATATCGAGGGGCTCGATTCGGGCGGCAATGTCGTGACCGACGATGATGATGCGGACACGATCGTGTCCGAACGGGCGGTCCAGGCCGATGTGACGGCGGATGCCGCGACGCTTGCGGCCCTCAAGGCCGCGCTCGAGGCGGCGGGCTACAGCGTTTCGGGCAGCCTGCGGATCGCGGTCGTCGAGACGGAGACCGTCGGCAACACCGAACGCGGCATCCGCTGGGTCGCCGTGGACGAGAGCGGCGCGACCTGGTCGCTGCGCGTAGACAGCGGCGCGATCAAGGCCAAGAAATCGACCATCAACACGGTCGCTGCGGCAGCGTCCGTCGCTGCGGGCTTCGGCGTCGTCGGGGTGGCCGTCGCCGGAGCGGGTGCCTTCTCGCTCAATTCGGTCGCTAACAATGTCGAGGCGACGATCGACGGGTCGAACCTGCAGGCGTCCCTGGGCAAGGTTGACGTGCTCGCGGTGAGCGCCGCCGAGATCAATGCCGTGATCGTCTCCGCCTCTCTGGCGGTGAGCGCGGGCAAGGTCGGCGTCGGCGTCGGTCTCGGCGTGTCGGTTGCGCGCAACTTCATCGGGCTCGATCTGGTCGGGCGCGACATTGGCGGGCGCGGGATCACCTCGGCCTCCATCGTCAATTCCGGCGTCACCGCGGCCGAGGCCGTCACTGTGGTCGCCACGTCCGATCAGGGCATCAACGCGGTCGTCATCTCCGGGGCCGCTGCGGCCTCCGGCGGGGCCGTGGGCGTGGCCGTCTCCGGCTCCGGCGTCTATGCCGAAAACCGGATCGAGGTCGACACGGATGCCACCGTGACGCTCGGCGACAGTTCGGTCACCGGCAGTTCTGTCACGGTCAAGGCCGTCGACATGTCGGAGATCCAGGCCGTCGCGGGCGCGGTGTCGCTCAGCGTATCGGGCGGCGCGGTCGGTGTTTCCGTGGCGCTCGGCGGATCGGTCGGCTGGAACGAGATTGCGAACAAAGTGTCCGCGACCGTGGATACGGTGTCGGCAGGCTCGACCGGCGCGCTGGTGGCATCCGCCGGCGATATCCTTGTCCGCGCCGAGGATGACGCGAAAATCCGGTCCGTCACGGCGGCGGCATCGCTTGCCGCAACCGGCGGCGGGGTGGCCGTGGCCGTGTCCGCGGCCGGGGCGGTGTCGGTCAACCGGACCCGAAACATTGTCACCTCCAAGGTGGACAATGCCTTCCTGAAGGCTGACGCGGACGCGATCTACACACCGCATCCGACCCTGACCGAACCCGCGAAAAGCGGACCGGGCAGCATTGTCTTTGACGCGTCGGGTGCCGTGAAGGCGGCCTATGCCGGGGCGCAGGTGCAGGAACGTGACGCCAACGGCAACCTCAAATACACGATCACCTGGGACGGAACGCAAAACGTCTACACGCCGGTGCTCGTCGTCCTGACGGGGCCGAACACAGCCTATCCGAACGACTATGTGTATGATTCGGCAGGTGAAATCCTGATCGTGCCGCAGCTTGTCGCCAGTTCTGCCGGCGCGCAGTCGGTCACGGTTTCGGCCGAAAGCAAGGCCGAGATCGAGGCGCTCGTCATTTCCGCCGCCGTGTCGCTGGGGATCGGTGGCGTGGGCGTCGGGGTTGCCGCTGGCGGGTCCTATGCCGAGAACACGATCGGCAACGGCGCGGCCACCGGCGTCTTCGCGATCGTCGATGGCGCGACCATCGAGGCCGAGACCGACATCAATGTGACCGCCAAGATGACCAGCCGGATTCTGGCCGATGTGGGCGCGTTCGCGGTCGCCGCATCGGGCGGCACGGTCGGGGTTTCGGTCTCCGGCTCGGGCGCGGATGCGCTCAACCGCACCAACTATGCGGTCACGGCCGAAGTGATCGGGGACAGCGACCTGAGCGCCGGCGGCACCGTCAACGTGACCGCCGAGGACAGCGCGACCATCGACGCCAGCGTGGCCTCCGCCTCCGTGTCCATCGCGCTTGGCTATACCATGTCTTTTGCGGCCGCGGTGGCCGTGTCGCTGGCCGACAGCCAGGTCGACAACCAGATCACTGCGCGTGTCGACAATTCCGATGTCACGGCCGATGAGCTCGATGTCGTCGCGCTCGACAGCACCACCGTGCGGACGGAAGCGCGCGCCGCCGCCGCATCGGCGGCCTTCAGCGCCGGCGCAGCCTTCTCGGGCGGGGGCGCGGAGTCGCTCATCACCGCACGCAATCAGGTCTCGGCCGTCATCAGCGGCTCGGGCAATGATGACAAGATCAACGTGGCGGACGCGATCACCGTTTCGGCGACGAACGAGGCCGACCTGACCGCCGTGGTCGAGGTTCTGAGCGTCGCAGCGGCGCTCTTCGGCTTTGCAGCCGGCGGCTCGGTCGCGACGATCAACACACGGCCCACGGGCGCGAACCGCAGCGTGAATGCCGCGGTCGGTGGTGTCGATCTCGATGCGGGCAGCCTGTCGGTGCTCGCCGAGAGCAAGATCAAGACCTATGCGCGGGTCGAAGGGATCACCGTGGCTTCGACGGCTGCGGTCGGTGTCAGCGAGGCCAAGATCCTGACCGGCGCGGTTGTGCGCGCCGAACTGGGCGGCGCGGGTTCGATCACCGCGGACAGCGTGGATGTGGACGCGATCTCGACGGCCAAGACCACCGATGGTCTGGTGGCTGAGGCGATCGCCAAAGCCTCCGGCGGCGGCATCCTGATCGGGGTGCAGTCGACCAGCGTTCTTCTGGAAAATACCGACGATGTGGCGGTGACGCTCGCCAACGGGTCGACGGTGGATGCCGGCGACCTGTCGCTGGCCGCCGCGTCGGACGTGGCGCAGGATGCAAGCTCCAGGGCGGCGTCCGCCGGTCTGATCGGCGTTGGTGCGGCCTCCGCCGTGGCCACGACCGACACGACGGTTCATGCGCTCATCGGGACCGGCAGCGATATCGATGCCGACGATATGACGGTGGCTGCGAACGGCACCTCCGACAATGTGACGAACACCGTGACCGGTGCCTTTGGTCTGGCCTCGGGTGCCGCGGCGACGACCCGCACAAGCTCCAAGTCCGACATACAGGCGCGGATTGTCGATGCCGGCTCGGCCGGCGCGGCCAGCGATATCGATGTGAGCGGCACGTTCGCCATGTCGGCCGGCCAGACAAGCCGCGTCGACACCAACGCGGAAACCGATGCCTATGGCGCGATTGCAGGGTCCGGCGTGGTGGCGCGCAATGTGATCGACACGGCGGTGCTGACCGAGATCGGCACCCATGCGCAGCTGACCGCCGGGTCGATCGACCTTGGTGCGTCGAACCATCTGGACCGGCAGGCCGGGTCTGGCAACGACATTGACGGCAAGACCGGCGGTCTGGCCTCCGGCGCGTCCGCCGACAGCCTGACGACCGTCAATTTCGACACGAACATCGTCTTTGCGGCCAATTCGCAGACCGAGACCACGGACAAGGACGGGATCCTGAAGGCCCGCGTGTCCAACAGCATCGACTATCAGGACAAGGTCCGGTTGGAGACGGCGGGCGCCGTCTCCGGTGCGGGGGCCTATACCCAGCTCGATGCGGGGACCGACAGTGACGGGGCCCGGATCAAGGGTGCGATCACGGTCGAGAGCAATGCCGACGTGAAAGCGGGCGGCGAGCTGGAATTCGAGGTCTCCGGCCGGTTCGACATCTACGTCCAGTCCTATTCGGAAACCTACGGGCTCGGCACGGTCGCGCTCGGCGACGGCCTGATCGACCTGAAGCCCGACAACCGGATCACGGTCATGGGCAACGCGACGCTTCTGTCCGTGGGCGACATGTTCCTGTCCACCGGGACCAACCGCGATCTGGAGATCGAGGATGTCGATCTGGAGGCCCGCGTCGACAATTTCGCCGGCTCGGCCATTCCGATCAGCGATCTGGAAACCCGTGCCATCTACATCGTCACCAATGTGATCGAGGTGAAGGCCAACGCGCTGGTCGAGAGCTATTCCAATATCGACCTGAATGCCGACGAGATCGGTCTGGCCTCCGTCATCGGCATGGCCAAGGGGACCAACTGGGCCTCGGCGGCCGTAGACGCGATCGACAGCGCCTTCGGTGGCAACAATGTGGAAACCGGCCCGGGCGAGGGTCTGGCCGATGCCCATGCGCAGGTTATCAATGACGGCACGATCCGCACCGGCGCGCGGCGCACGGCGGAACTGTTCATCACCGGTCTCGACACGTCGGGCAGCACGCCGCAACTGACATTCGGCGCGGCGAGCACCCGCGATCCGGAAACCGGCGAGTTGCTGGTCACCGCGACGCTGGAACCGCGGGAGGTCAAATCCTCCGGCCAGATAGCGATCGAGAGCGCGCAGGAGAACCTGAAACGCTACGGTTTCGATGCGGATGGCAACAAGCTCGACAATGAGTTCACCCGCTTCTACGAGGCGGAAATCGTGCGCATCGGCGAGCAGATGGTCGCCGCGGGCGAGGCCCGCAAGGATGTGACGGGCGGTGTCACGACCTATGTGCCGACGCCGCGCACCGAACTGACCATTGTCGTGGACGATATCCTCGCCTCCGCGGGCCGTGTCCGTGTGCTGACCGACCAGTTGACCGGATCGGGGCTCTTCGATGTGCCGAAAGACGTGAAGGTGCGGGTCGAGAATGACACGATCGCCTCCATCGTCTTCGGGGACATCCTGATCCCGGACGAGAATGGCGGTCTGTTCTTCAATGGTATCGAAGTGACGACCGAGGCCAGCGCGTCTGCGGTCAATGCCAAGATCGTCGCGGAAAACCAGGTCAGCGTCGACAAGGACAATGGTCCGCTCGACGGATCGGGCTATATCGGCGGCACCTATATCGGGCGCGTCAGCACCCTGCCGGCCACCTTTACCTACGGCACGGGCACGATCGGGGCGAGCGCCTCGACACCGACCATCGACATCGCGATCACCAAGGATGTGGCGGACTATAATGTCGGCCTGCCCTCCGGCGCGACGCCGGTTCCGGACCAGACGGTCACTTTCGACGGCGACGTGATCGCGCGGCTGGCGGCCCTGACCGTCACCGGTCCGAGCCAGCAAGCCGCCGTCAGCGTCGTCTTCAACGGCAGCGTCGATACGGCCAGCACCACGGTCATCGTGGGCGGCACCATCCAGGTGAACACCAAGGGCACGTTCCACAGCTCGGGCGACCCCTATGGCCAGATCCTCAATTCCGGCCTGATCGGCAACGGCACCTCGCAGGCAGATGCGGCGGCGATCGCGGCCTTCCTGACCGGCCAGAGCGGCACCAGCGGCACCTATGTCGATGATTTCACCGGCAAGGAAACCGCCGTCACGATGAAGGCGAATACCATCCTTCTGAAGGCGGCCTATGTGAACCTGAACGGCACGATCCAGTCGGGCGAGGATGATTTCAACCTCGTGCTCGATGCGGGCGAGCAGGCCCAGATCGAGCGCGCGCGCAAGAGCGGCGCGGCGCTGACGAAGATCACCAGCGAGAATGACAATTTCCGCCTCTACTATGACAAGGCGCTCGACCAGCTGATCATCTATTCCCTGACACCGAAGGGCGGCAGCATCGACATCGAAGGCCGGATCATGAACACCGGTCAGGGCAATATCATCGTCCATTCCGGCTATCCGCGCATCGACGTGGTCAACAACATGACCATCGGCGGGCTCGACATCCGGGTGGATGAGCTCAACGTCTCCAATCGCGGGGTCGGCAAGCTCATCATCAAGGACAAGGCGCGCGGGGTCTCCTCGGACGGCAAGGACAATGCGCTCTATGCCACGATTTACGAGATGCAGGACAATGGCCAGGTTCAGGTCACGGACGGGCTGATCGCCGGCACCGGCAGCAGCGCCGCACAGATCGTCACCAGCGCGAACCAGGGCAGCTTTGCCTATACGAGCGCCGTGACCGGCACCAATGGCAGCGACGGCCAGATCAACAAGCTGGCCACCTATTCGCCCACCGACGGCTGGCGCTACGCGTTCAAGGTCGGCGAGGGGTCGCGGACCGAGATCATTCAGGAAAAGACCGATCAGAGCTGGCTCGGCATCGACTTCCTTGTCCCGGACCTGACGTCGGTTCCGGTGGTCGACACGACCATCCTGAGCCGCGAACTGATCGCGAATTCCAACTATTTCTACAAAACCGGAACGGTCGGGCCGGACTATACCTATGACTATGCGCGCACGACGCTCGACCGCCAGACCGAACAGACCGGCTATCGCGAGAGCGAGACCTGGTACGGCAAGCGATCGACCTGGCGCCAGTGGACGACGGTGGAGAACAATTTCGACGTTCACACCCACACGATCCGCGCCGACCGCAATGTGAACCTGAGCTTCATCGGCTACGAGACCGGCCGCATCACCGTGGATGCAGGCATTGCCAACCTGATCGTCAACGGGGCGATCAGCAACGAGACCGGCGTGACGGCGCTGAAATCCGATGGCACCATCACCACGATAGCCGTGGCCGAGGCCGGCAGCCAGCCGATCATCAACGGCAAGGTTGTCGTGCTCGAAGCCGGGCGCGGCATCGGCACCGAACTGAACCCGCTCAACGTGCAGCTGACCGTCAACACCGATGGCACCGCTGTTTCGGGCAACCAGTTCGACGCCTATTCCGGCGGCCATGCCTATATCGAGCATCTCTATGGCGACTTGGTGCTCGGCACCGTGAAGGTGAGCGGCGGGTTCGACCTGTCGATCACCTCGCGCGGGGACCTCGTGCAGGGCAGCAGCGACCAGGTGCTGACCAGCCAGTCCTATCTGTCCTTCATCGACGGGATCGCGAACAGTGATCTGGGCCTGTCGGCCGGGTCCATCTCGCTGACCTCGACCAACGGCTCCATCGGGGCCTCCGGCAGCCCGATCCTGATCAATTCCGGCGACACGGGCGGCGACACGGTCACTGCCACGGCCCTGTCGGGCGAGATCCACCTGACCGAAACTGCAGGCGACCTGAAAGTCGACAGCATCACCGCGGGCGGCAATGTCAGCGTCACGGTGGCGGCTGGCGATCTGCTCGATTTCAACCAGACCTCCTATGCCGACGAACGGGCCGAAGAGGCGCTCCTCAACGGTGTCTGGGGCGACATGCAGCTTCTGGGCGAGGTGGATGCCGACGGCAAGCCGCTGCCCGGCAGCGCGGCATATGACAAGATCCAGGAAGCCATCGCGCGGGTCGAGAATGCGCGGCTGCAGGATTACGAGACCTACTGGGACCTGCGCAACCAGATGACGGTTGCCGAACATCAGGCGGTTCTGGCCAAGACCGGCAACATCCCGTTCGACGAAGCGGGCTATCAGGCGGCGCAGAAGGCGCGCATCCTGGCCGAGAACTCGGCCCTGACGGATGCAGAGGCTGAAACGCTCGCGGTTGCTGCGACGGCAGCGGCGCTCGCGTCGCGCAACGAGCAGTATCGCACGCTCAATGCCGAGTTCGACCCGAACGGCACTGCAACCTACGATCCGGCCAATGGCGGCAAGCTCGATCAGGACCAGATCGACGCGATCACAGCCGGCATCAAGGTCTGGACCAAGGACGAGCTTCTGAACGGTATCGGTGCGGGCCTGCTGAAGCCGGTGACCGACACCAACATCACCGTTGAAGAGGCCAACATCACCGGTGCCGACATCACGCTCAACGTCGCCGGCATGGTAGGCCGAACCACGGGTGACGTGGTGGTCTTCACCAACACGGGCGACCCGCTGGAGCGGGACGAACTGCTGATCATCGCGGCGGCCGAACGGTCCGACATCTACTTCCTCGTGACCGAGCGGTTCTCGGCCACTGTCGATTTCGATGCGGCGAGCAACTCCATCACCCGCAGCACCGGCACCTGGCCGTCCGACCTGCGCGTCGGTCAGACGGTGCAGATCGAGGCGTCGAGCCCGAACGCGACCGAGAACGAGCAGTTCTACGTGATCGAGAGCATCTCGGGGAACGGCAAGACGATCACCTTTGCCGATACCGGCACCGCGATCGCCAAACCGGTCCTGACCGTGCTCCAGTCCGAAGTGGACGTGGATATCGTGATCTCGGCCATCGTCAACAATCCGCGCGGCGCGTCGAGCGATGCGATCATCACCGTGACGGGCGGCAAAACGCTGACCCGCACCGACGGCGGCAGCTTCCTCGGCTCGGGCAGTTCCGAAGGGTTCCAGGTCGGCGACACGATCCTTCTGTCGACGACGCCCGCCTACACGCCTGCGGAAACGGCGGCACAGGTGCCGACCGCGAACGCCAACAGCTCGGCGTCGCTCTATACGATCGCCTCCGTCACCGCGACGGAGATCGTGATCGTCGGTGGCGGCCTGCAGAACGAGACCGGCGTGACCATGACGGTGGACGAATATGTGCCGCTCGTCGCGGTGCAGGTCCAGCAGCGCGAGGATTTCGACATCGACGCGACCGGCAAGGTCAGCGTGACGGCGGTCGAGGAAACCTATCTGGGGTCGGAGAGCGACATCACGCTCAACCAGGTCAATATCGGGGCTGGCGCCTCCAGCGGCGAGCTGCGGATCAAGACCTCGCAGTCGATCCTGAACGGTGCCGGCGCGACCGATACGAACAGTATCAACAACATTGTGGCCGACAATGTCGTGCTCGAAGCCGGGCAGGGCTCGATCGGCAAGCTGCGCACCAGCGGCACGCCCGAAGCGCGGATCTACATGGACCTGCGTGACGGCGGCACGATCACCGCGCGCGCGGCGGGCGATATCGTCTTCACCGAACGGACCGGCGACCTGCTGGTCTCCACCCTCTATTCCGAAGGCGGCACGGTCGATATCGAGGCGCAGGCTGGCGGCATCTTCGACGAGATCGACACGGCTTTCGTCAATATCGAGGCGCAGAACATCATCCTGCGCGCCTCGGGCGATATCGGGACGGCAGCCAATGACCTCGATATAGAGGCGACGGGCGACGATCCGAATTCGCGCATCGGCTATGTGACGGCGACGGCGGGCGGGAATATCTACCTGACCGAAACCGGCGACATGAACATCCGCAACATCTATTCCTCGGGCGGGGCGGATACCTATGTCCGCCTGACCGCGGAAGCGGGGATCTTCGACCGGCTTGACATTGCTGATCCGACCGACCCGGACAGCGCCGACATTGTCGGCGACACCGATGGCACGGATATCACGGGCTACAATATCGAGCTTATCTCGCGCACCAGCCAGATCGGCAACGCGCTGCAGGAAATCGACATCAACTCCACGGGCGGTGTGTTCAATTCCGCCTCGCTCTTCGGCCATACCTATGTGACCGAGACCACGGGCGACCTATTGGTCAACCAGGTCGGCACCGCCGCAGACAAGACTGCCTTCCTGACGGCCACGATGGGCTCGATCCTGAACGCGGCCGCCGTCGGCGTGTCGAACGTGACAGGCGGGCGCGCCTATCTGGTGGCCTCGAACAATATCGGTGCGGCCGACAAGCGGCTCTACACGACCATCGGCTCGATCCAGGCGGAATCCATCACCGGGTCCACCTATGTCTACAATGACGGCGCATTGCAGGCCGAGACCGAGAGCGGCACGGGTGCCGCGCTCACCTCGGGCCAGCAGATCTTCGTGACCGCGACCAGCCCGGTCATCGTGTCGAACGACATCACGGCGGCGAGCGGCGATATCGTCATCATCGCCAACGAAAGCTCCGAGCTGGAATATGCAGCCGATCTGGCGCTCGACCCGACGATCGCGAATGAAAACGACTATGACAGCGTGACGGTGAAATCCGGCGTCACCGTGACCGCGCAGGCGGGCGATATCCGCATCAAGGCGGGCGATCATGTGGTGATCGAGGCCGGCGCCACCCTGTCCGCTTCGGACGATATCGAGATCTACACCGATGTTGCGACAGCAGCGAACAACGGGATCGGCGTCAATGTCGACAGCCCGGTCATCGTCGAGGCCGACCGCGACGATGCGGATGGCGGCTACGTCACCGTGGCGGGCACCCTTGCTGCAGGCCGGTCGGTTCTGGTGAACACCGGCGCGGCCGGTCCGCTGGGCCTGACGGCCACTGAACAGCGCGACGTCATCACGGTCACCGGCACGATCACGGCAGACACGTCGATCGAGATGCGCCTCGGCGGCGACAAGGACGAGGTCTACCTGACCGGCATGACCATGATCGCACCGACGATCCTGATCGACGGCGAGGCGGGCGAGGACCTGATCCGTGTCACCGACGCGGCCGATCTGTCGGGCGTGGTGACGCTGATGGGCGGGGCCGATGTGGACCGGATCGAGGTGATCCGGCTCGACACGCACGGTGCGGGCGATCAGGTAATCCTCGACGGCGGTGCGGGTGCCGATGACCTGATGGTCCAGACCTGGGGTTCTGTCACGGGGGCTGCGGCCGGCGCGGATTATGTGATCACGGTGGCCGACAGCGGCGGCATCGACCCGATCAATGGCGCGGACACGCTCGATGTGCTCGGCACCGAGGATGAGGATGATATCTTCCTCAGCCGCGGCAATTTCGCGGCGCTCATGCACGGCACCAAGGATCAGGTGCGCGGGCTGGAATCCGGCCGTCCGACGACGGTGGAGCGGATCGACTATGACCGGTCGCTGAACGGGCGGCTCAGCCTGATCGGCCTTTCGGGCGACGATTTCTTCATCTCCGACGACAACGCCACCATCATGACGCTCGATGGCGGCCTCGGGGACGATATGTTCCAGTTCGGTCAGGTCTTCGGCTCGGAGCCGGTCGCGGGCGGCACGTTCGAGGATCCGGACAATCCGGGCAGCTTCCTGTCGAACGGAATCGCTGTGGGCGACGATATCGACACGACGCTCACCACGCGCGGCTACCTGTCCTACGGGATCAGCTACGCCGCGACCGCCTTCGGCGGCGAGGGCGCGGACACGTTCACCGTCTACTCCAACAAGGCGGAGCTGCGCCTCGAGGGCGAGGACGGGAACGACACGTTCATCGTGCGCGCCTTCCTGCGGGCCGAGCTCGACAGCGACGGCAATGTCCAGCAGGTCGGCCAGGGCGATGTGAAGGTCCGCGCGGGCGATGGCGACGATGCGGTTCGCTACAATGTCAACGCGCCCGTCGATATTGACGGCGGCGCGGGCTTCGACACGGTGGTCGCGCTCGGGACCGAGGGCGATGACACGTTCGTCGTGACCGAAGACGGTGTCTTCGGCGCCGGGCTCAACATCCGTATCTCCAACGCCGAGGAAGCGTTCGAGGTGGACGGGCTCGAAGGGGATGACACGTTCTACGTGCTCTCCACCGTCGAGACGGCTGTGACCCACATCATCGGCGGGCTTGGCTCCGACACGATCAATGTCGCGGGCGATGTGAACGATCTGGTCTATGCGGCTGAACTCGACGGCCGTGCCGGCGTGATCAACCATATCGCGGATGCGACCGATCCACTCTACCAGGGCGTCTTCGCGCCCGGGCTCGGCACGACCGTGGCAGACGCGGTGCAGGGCAAGGTCCTGATCCGGCCAACGGGCGCGGATACCCAGGTCACCGAGGGTGGCGCGACGGACAGCTACACGGTCGAACTGACCGAGGCGCCGGAAGTGGGCACTTGGGTCTATGTGACCGTCTCCGCGGGCATCGCCTCGCGGCAGGACAGCCGTCTGGCCGTGCCTGCGATGGCAGCGGGCACGAACATCACGCTCGATGGTGCGGTCCTGACCCGCGACACGGGCAGTTTCCATGATGACGGGTTCGGCGACTGGCAGAACCTCGTGCTGGGCAATGCCGGGGACAATGACGGGGCCTATGGCATCCTGTCGATTTCCGCAGATGGCAAGACGATCACGTTCGACCGTGCGGTGGCGATCGACGTGACGGCTGCGACCGACACGATCACCGTGACCGGTCAGGCGGCATCGAGCGTGGAACTGCGCACGGGTGCCGGCGACTATACGGACGGGATCGTCTTGGCCTTCAATTCCGACAATTGGAACGTGGCCCAGACGGTCGACGTGCGGGCGATCAACGATGCGGCGCAGGAAGGCGAGCGCACCGTGATGATCGGCCATGCGGTCGACAGCACGGATGCCGATTTCGACGGCGCCGCCGTGAAGAACGCGGTTATCACCGTACTCGACAATGACCTACCGGAACTGCGCATCCTGCCGACCGGAGCGGACACGTTCCTGCATGAAGGCACAGGCGGGTCCGAGATCACCGACAGCTATGACATCGTCCTGTCGCGCAAGCCCGCACCGGGTGAAACCGTGCGTGTGACCCTGTCCGACAACAGCAATTCGGGCGATATCGACTACGCGACGCTGGTCTTCGAGTTTGACGACACGAACTGGAACATCGCACGGACTGTCTCGCTGACGGCCGTGGCCGATGGCGTGGTCGAGAATGCCGAGCGTGTCACCATTACCCACCTGATCGAGAGCCTCGATGCCGGTGGCGATCCGCTCGCGGGCGGCGTCTATGCCGCGGCGGATGCGGCCGAACTTGTGGCCGAACTGTCCGATGGCGACAGCAATGGCGTCATCCTGCGCGAGAGCGACGGCGAAACGCTGGTTGTCCAGAAACCGGCAGGCCAGATCACGGCGGCCGACCGCGACAGCTACGAGCTGCGCCTGACCAAGGCTCCGGCAGCCGGCCAGACCGTGACCCTGACCATCGTCGATGACGGGCAGACACGGATCGTGCCCTCGACCCGCGTGGTCGAGGCGACACTGGCCGACATCACGGCAGATCTGCAATTCGTCCTTGTCGATGACGGGCCGAACATGATCGTGCGCACCGATGGCGGCAATTTCCATGATGACGGGTTCCGCGCGGGCACGGTCGTGGATATTTCCGGCACGCTCTACAACGATCTGCCCTTCGCGATCGGAGAGATTTCCGCAGATGGGTCCACACTGATCCTGTCGGGCGGCGCGCTGGTGACCGACGAGGTCGCCACCGGCGTCGGCATGGTGATCACTGTTGCGCAGGTCACATTCGACGACAGCAACTGGGACGAGGCGGTCGAGATCACGCTCGAAGCCGATCCGGACTATGTGCCGACGGCCCTGTCGCGGGTCACCAAACCCTTCCCGGTCGAGGATCACCTGACCGCGAAGATCCGCGGGCCGCTGGTCATCGATGGCGGGCCGACCACGGCGCGCGAGCTGAACGTGGCCGTGATGCTGCCGACCGAGCGTGACCCTGGTCCGCTCGACATCACCATCTCCACCGACGAGGTGGAACAGAATGACCGCGTGAACATCTTCAACGACGGCTCGAAGATCGACGATACCGACGGCCGGATGTTCAACACCGATGACGGCCGCCTGCATATTGACGGGCTGGGCATGGGCAGCGGCACCGTCTCCTTCGATCAGGGCGCGGGCCTGCCGACGCTCGACTATCTGAAGGGCATTTCCATCGGCACGGTGGAAATTGTCGAAGTGATGCTCGGCCAGGGGGACGACACGTTCACCATCGACGGCACGAATATCGGTTCCGACTATGACACGTCGGTTGCCGGTGCCGTGAACATGCCGATCACGCTTGTCCATGGCGGCGGCGGGGCCGACACCATCATTATCAACGAACTGACCGTGGGCGATGATGGCGAACGCACGCTTCTGGCCATCTATGGCGACACGGATGCGGGCGGCGCGCGCTACAATTACGGCGGTGGGGTGCCGAACGGCAACGCCCTGATGTTCAACGCGCTCGAAAATCCGGCGCTGCATGGCGACACGATCGACGCGTCCAATGTCACTTTCGATGATGCCGATGCGCTCGGCCTCGTGATCTATGGCGGTGTCGGCGACGACACGCTGATCGGCTCCGTGGGGGCCGACCAGATCGCGGGCGGGTCCGGTACGGACACGATCCTCGGCCTTGGCGGCAACGATCACCTCTATGGGGACAATGGCGTCACGATCGACCTGGTGAGCCGCGATCTGCGCTTCCTGTCGGATGTGGATGCGGACCCGCAATACAAGTCCGCGGACACGCGGGACGCGGTGCGTGACGTGATCGACGGCGGCGCGGGCGACGACCTGATCATCGGCGATCTGGGCGATATCGTGCAGCTTGCCGGCACCAACCGGATCGAGACGACCGGTGCGCTGGCGCGGATCGAGAGCAAGACCTATGCGACCGGCGGCAATGACTGGCTGATCGGCGGGACCGGTCAGGACATCCTGATCGGCGGCTTCGGTCAGGACCGGCTGGAGGATCTGTCGGGCGACAATATCCTGATCGGCGACAATGGGCTCGTCGACTGGACGGTGCGCGATGGAGACAATGCGAGCATCGACCTGATCGCGTCGCTGGCCTACGGCGTCGGCGATGCCGACACGCTCATCGCGGGCGATGGCAATGACGTGCTCATCGGCGGCGCAGGCAGCGACGAGCTGACGGCGGGCGACGGCACCAATATCGTCATCGGCGACAATGGCGCGGTGACGGGCCGCAACGGCGGGCTTCCGCTCGGTGATATCGCACTGACCCTCGACACGGTCTACACCGTGGCCGCAGGCATCGGGGCGGCCGACACGATCGACGGCGGCGCGGGCATCGACATCGTGCTCGGCGGCGCGGGTGGCGACATGATCACCACCGGCGACGCGGACGAGACCGGCCGCGACGTGATCTTCGGCGACCACGGGCAGATCCACTTCCGCGTGGCGCAGCCGGACGACACGGTGCCGGTTGTGCGCCTTGCGCGGTCGCTCGACTATGCGACCGGCGGAGACGATGTGATCGCATCCGGCCACGGCGGCGACATCATCGTCGGCGGTGCGGGCGCGGATCAGTTGACCAGCGCTGGTGGCACGGACCTGATCTTCGGCGACAACGGGTTGATGATCGGATTTGCCACGGCACCGCTTCTGGCCAATGGCGCGCTCATTTCGCTCAGCCGCGCGGTGACGGCCTCGGCCATCACCGGCAAGGGCGACCGGATCACGACCGGCGCCGGGGCTGCGATCATCTTCGGCGGCGCCGGAAATGACGAGATCACCACAACGGGCGGCGGCCTCGATGCGGCAGATATCCTCTTCGGCGACCATGGCGACGCGCAGTTTGCCGAACCGGTGGCCGGCACGCCGCAGCCGATCGCGGTGGTCATCACCTCGACCGAGACGGAGTATGAAAGCCCCGAGGGCGCGGATGACACGATCACCGCGGGCAGCGGCGCGGACATCATCCTTGGCGGCAACGGTGCGGACGAGATCGACGCGGGCGACGGGGCGAATATCGTCTTCGGCGACCATGGCCGCCTGTCGGGCAGCGACGATACCGACCTGTCGGAGCGCGGCCGACCGATCAGCCTGATCGACCTTGCGACCATCGCGGCGGATTTCGGCACGGGCGACATCATCCGCACCGGCATCGACGGTGACATCGTGCTCGGCGGGGCCGGTGACGATGACATCAAGGCCAACAATGGCGACGGGCCGGGGGTCTTCGACCTCGGGAACATCCTGCTCGGCGACCATGGCGAGATGGTCTTCCTGAACCCGCAGACCGGCATCAACCACCCGAGCCTCGTGCGCAGCCTCGACCCGCGTCAGGGCGGCAAGGACCGGATCCAGTCCGGCGCCGGGCATGACCTGATCATCGGCGGCACCGGCGCGGACGAGATCTTCGCGCTCGGAGGCAACGACCTGATCGCGGGCGACCACGCGGAGGCCGCGGGCATCGTGGCGACCGACAGCTGGCCGCTCATGGTCGGCGGTCCGGTGACGCTGACCGCGATCCACACAGGGCTTCTTGATCTGGGCGGAGACGACCTGATCCTGTCGGGCGCGGGCGACGATTTCGTCATGGGCCAGCAGGGGTCGGACACGATCTTCGGCGGGCAGGGTGACGATGACCTGATCGGCGGTCACAATGTGGCCGACGGGACCGATGGCGCGGATGCGATCGACGGCGGGCAGGGCAATGACGTGCTGCTCGGCGACAATGGCAGCCTGCTGCGGACCGGGTCGATCTCGGACGTGCGGATGCGCGCGCTGGAAGGCACGCAGATCTACGGCACGGAAACCGATCCGGCGGCCGCGGGCGGCGCCAATGACGGCGAGGCGCTCGTCACCGACACGGCGCAGAACAATGTCCACGGCACCACGCAGCGCCAGATCACCATCTTCGACCATTCCGACGCCACCGGCGTGCTGCGCTACGGCGCGGACTATCTGGCGGGCGGCTCCGAGGATGACATGATCCTCGGCCAGCTGGGCGACGACACGATCCAGGGCGACGGCGCGATCGACTTCGACATGAACGGCATTGCCGATGTGTTCGAGGGCAAGGGCGTCGGGGCCTTCCGTGACAGCGACGGGCTTCTGACCGTCAATGCCTCGGTCGAGGATTATGCCGGCGCAGGCCGCGACGGCGACGACTATATCGAGGGCAATGGCGGGGACGACACGGTTTTCGGCAACCTTGGCCAGGACGATATCGTCGGCGGTTCTTCGAGCTTCTTCGACGGGCTTCGCGAGACAGCCCTGCGGCCCGATGGCGCGGACATGCTCTATGGCGGCGCCGGTCTGGCGATCACCCGCAACCATCTGGGTGCGAGCGGCACGACCGCGCATGCCCGAGATGCGGATGTGATTGCCGGCGACAATGCCAACATCATGCGCCTGACGGGCGTCAACGGGGCGGGCACGATGGCCTATCTCCGCTTCGAATATGATGTCTATGATCCAGACCTGACGATCATCCCGCGCGCGGTCGAACTGCTCGACTATACCGAGGGCGGTCTGGACGTGAGCGCGTCTGCAGCGGGCGATATCGGCACCGCGGACGAGATCCACGGCGAGGCGGGCGACGACACGATCTACGGCCAGATCGGCAATGACGTGCTCTTTGGTGACGGTCAGAATGACGACCTGATCGGCGGCGTCGGCCATGACTGGATTTCGGGCGGCACCGGATCGGATGGCGTGATCGGCGACGATGGCCGGATCATGACCAGCCGCAACTCCACCAGCCATGGCGAAAGCCTCTATGGCATCGACGCGCTCGATGCGGTGGACGTGCTGATGGTCTCCACCGACCAGACCGCGCTGCGCACCGTGCTCCATGAGGACGGCCAGCTGGTCAAGACGGTCAACCTGACGCCCTTCAGCACCAACCCGACGAACCCCAACGATCCCTATTGGAGCGCAACGGATGCGTCGGACATCATCTTCGGCGGCTGGGGCTCGGATTTCCTGCATGGCGGTGTCGGTTCGGATGCGATTTCCGGCGCCGAGGCATTGCCGCTGGCGGCCCGTCCGCAGGACCATAACGGCAATATCATCAGCTTCGACACGCCCTACAATCCGGGCAACACGGCGGCGGTGAACACGTCGACCTATGCCGGTGTTCCGTCGCCGGCGGTCCATGTGGTCTTCCTGCCGCTGCTGGAAGCCGATCTCGACCGGTCGCAGATCCGGTTCGATGCCGATGGCAATGTCACGCTCGGCGCGGGCACCAACCCGTTCTTCCTGAACTTCGACCATACCGAAGGCCAGGTCGACACGCGGTCGGAGAATGACCTGACGTCTGACGGGGACGACCGGATCTTCGGCGATATCGGGCATGACATCCTGTTCGGCGGTACCGGACGCGACTCGATCTATGGCGGGTATGGCAACGACCTGATCCAGGCCGATGACAAGCTGGACACTGGCGGGGTCGATGCCTCCGATCCGGCGGGTCTGAACGACCTTCCGGACGAGGATATCACCTACGAGGACTTCGTCTTCGGCGGGGCCGGGCGCGACTATATGATCGCGAACACGTCGGGCGACCGTCTGGTCGACTGGTCGGGCGACTTCAACGAGTATTTCGTGCCCTACCGTTCGGCCGGTGCGCCGACAGTGATCCGCGACTATACGAGCAACCTGCACCAGTTCGTCCTGCTCTCGGGCATGTCGGACGGGGCGGACATGACCCGCGCGGACGATGTCGACCATCTGGGCCTGTTCCACACATCGGGTGAGCCTTACGGCGAACTGGGGCTTCTGAGCGACGACGTGCCGAACCTGCCGGAATTCACCAAACAGTCGGGCGCGGGCATCCTTGCCGGCCGCGGCACGGTGAATGACGGGACGATCTTCGGCCCGCCGGTTGTGCCCTCGGGCGCACGTCTGGCCGACAGCCCGCTCGACGATTTCGGCTTCACCTTCACGCTGCCCGCGGTGACCGGCATCTATGCGGGCGATGCGACGACGATCAACCGTCCGATCCTGGCCGACACCGGCGCGTCGCGGCCCAACGTGCTGCGGATCAACGACTTCTTCGTGCAGTCCGACATCATCCTTCGGGTCGGGCCGAAAGTGCAGGTCTCCGGCGCGCCGTCCAACACGGTCGTCACCTACACGTATGACGAGGATACGGGCGAGTTCGTCGAGGATGCGACGCCGCGCACGCCGGTCGTGACCGGCACCGTGGCAGTGCTTGAATTCTTCGATGCCGACGGCGAGCTTTTCGCCTATGTCGACGAGTTCGGCGGGCTCTGGATCATCGATGATCTGGAGGACAATCCGGATGGCAAGAAGGACCGCGAGACCGCGCCCGGCACACCGGACGAAATCGAGGATGACTGGCTCCTCGAAACCACGCTCGGGATGACGGGGATGGTTGCCCTTCCGGGTCTGCGCAAGCTATCGTCCGACAAGGACAAGAAGCACAAGCAGACCTGAGGGCAGATGAGGCGGCATGGTTGACGAAACGGCGGACGGCGGCGCACAGGGCGCCGCCGCGACAGGGGCGGGCGCGGCAGCGTCCGATCCGAAATCGAAAGTGAACTGGGACGATTCCGCCATGGAAACGGCCTTCGCCAATGTCGTGAACATCCAGGGCACGCGCGAACAGATCGAACTGTTCTTCGGCACCAACCGGACGTGGAACGTCGCGCCCGGCCGCGATGTGCATGTCGATCTGACCAACCGGATGATCCTCACGCCCTATGCGGCCAAGCGGCTGAACGGCATATTGACGCGCGTGTTGCGGGAGTATGAGGCCCGCCACGGCGTGCTCAAAGTCGACGACGCGTGACCCTGCACCAGACCGATCCGGCGCAGGACGCGGCCCTGCCGCCGCGCGGTTCGCTCTGGCAGACGCTGACCGGCACCGATGCAGGCGCCGCAGCGCAGGCCTGGGCCGACCTGATGTTCGAACGGATCGGCGCACCGGGTGAAGCCGATCCGGTTTCCGTTGTCATGTTCCGGCTCGATCCGGCCACACGCAGGCTTCTGCCGGCCGGTCAGGCACCGCAGGCGCGCGCGCCGACACCGGATGCCATTTCCGCAGCCGAAGCCGCGCTTGAAGCCGGCCGGGGCGTGGTGCGCGGTGACGGGGCCGCAGGACTGGCCCCCACGGCACCCCGACCGTCCGCCGCCCGGCAGACCGTCACGCTGGCGCTGCCCATCGCTGTCGACGGGGTTTCCGGCGGCGTGGCGGTCGCCGAGATTCTGCCCCTGCAGGCCGGTGCCGCGCGGCCCGCCATGCGGCGCCTGCAATGGGGCGCGGCCTGGATGCGGGACAGGCTGCGGTCTGAGCGCAGCGCTGAGGATGCCGCCCGCTACGAGGCCGCCGCACAGGCCCTGCATGCCGTTGTCGCGGTGGCCGAGACAGGCGATTTCGCGACCGGGGCGCGGGCTGCCGTGACCGACCTGTCGACACGGTTCGGCTGCGAGCGGGTTTCGCTCGGGTTCCGCCGCCGCAAGCACAGCAGGCTCGCCGCCATTTCCCATTCCGCGCAGTTTTCACGCAACATGGGACTGGTGCGCGATCTGGCTGAAACGATGGACGAGGCGATCGACCAGCGCAGTGCGGTCCTCTTCCCGCCGCCGGCCGATGATCCTGCCTATGTGACCCGCGCGGCCGAAGTGCTGGCCCGCGATGACGGCGTCAGCCATGTTTTCACCGTGCCGCTCTATGTGCGGGACGCGTTCATCGGCGCGATGGTCTTCGAGCGGCCCGCCGATGCGCCTTTCACGCAACGTGACCTCGACATTCTCGAAGCGGTGGTGACGGTTCTGGCGCCTGTGCTCGACGAGAAGCGCCGCAACGACCGTTGGCTCGTCACCAAAACGGCGGTGACGCTGCGCAACCAGCTCGTGAAGCTCTTCGGCCCGGCCTATCTGGGGCGCAAGTTGCTGCTCCTGGGGCTCGCCGCTCTCTGCGTCTTTTTCTGGTTTGCCCGCGCGCCCTACACGGTGAGCGCGGATGCCATCGTGCAGGGCGCCGTGCAGCGGTCGATCTCGGCCGGGTTTGACGGGTTCATCGCTGCCGCGCCTGTGCGTCCCGGCGACACCGTGCGCGAAGGGGCACTTCTGGTGCAGCTTGACGATCGCGACCTTGTGCTCGACCGGCTGCGCCTCGTGACCGAGCGCCAGCGCCGCGAGATCGAGTATGACCGTGCACTCGCCGACCGCGACCGGGCTGAGGCGCGCATTCTTGCGACCCAGATCGAACAGGCCGACGCGCAGTTGCGGCTCGTGGATGAACAGATTGCCCGCACGCGCCTGACCGCGCCCTTCGACGGGCTGGTGCTGGAGGGCGACCTTAGCCAGGCCATCGGCGCCTCGGTCGCGCGGGGCGAGCCGCTGATGACGGTGGCCCCGCTCGACGATTTCCGCATCCAGCTGGCCGTGCCTGAGGGGCAGATAGCCGATATCATGCCCGGCCAGACCGGCCAGCTGCGCCTGACCGCCTATCCTGACCGCGCTTTCACCGTGGAAGTCGAGGCGATCACGCCTGTGGCCGAATATGGCGACGGGCAGACGCGGTTCCGCGTCGATGCGACGCTCGTCGGGGCAGGGGCCTTGCGCCCGGGCCTTGAAGGTGTCGCGCGGATCGAGGTGGAGGATCGCCGCCTGATCCGGATCTGGACCGACCCGATCATCGACTGGTTCCGCCTCAAGCTCTGGCAATACAGGCCGGTCTGAGGCGCGGATGGTTCGAGCGTTCCTGTCCTCCGACTGGTACCGGCTCGCCGCGATCAAGCCGCGGCTCCGGGGGCATGTCGACATCCACCGCCAGACATTCCGCGGCAAGATCTGGTTCATCGTGCAGGACCATCATTCCGGCAAATATCACCGGATCACGCCCGCGGCGCAGTATATGCTCGCACTGATGAACGGCCACCGGACCATGCAGGAGATCTGGGAGGCCGCCTGCGCCCGGTTCGACGATGCCCCGCCCACCCAGTCGGAAACGATCCGCCTTGTCTCGCAACTCCATTCCGCCGACCTGATCGCCGCGGACCGCTTGCCCGACCTTCAGGAAATGGGCGAGCGCCACGCCAAGCAGGAACGCGCGGCCATGGTCACGCGGTTCCGCAACCCGATGGCGGTGCGGGTGCCGCTTTTCGACCCAGACAGGTTTCTCGACGCGACCGTCGGCGCGCTGCGCTGGCTTTTCACGCCTTTCGGGTTCCTGCTCTGGCTCGGGCTGGTCGGGGCCGGGCTGGTCCTGACCGGGCTGCACTGGACCGCGCTCACCGACGGGTTTGCCGATCAGGTGCTGGCGGCGGAGAACCTGATCCTGATGGCGCTGGCCTATCCGCTCGTGAAAGCCGTGCACGAGGCCGGACACGCCTATGCCACCAAGGTCTGGGGCGGCGAGGTGCACGAGGTCGGCGTCATGTTCCTGGTCTTCGTGCCCGTTCCTTATGTGGATGCGAGCGCCTCTGCCGCCTTTGCCAGCAAGTGGCGGCGGGCGGTTGTCGGCGGCGCCGGCATCATGGTGGAACTGGCGCTGGCGACGCTCGGGCTGATCTTCTGGATCAATGCCGAGCCGGGACTGGCGCGGGCCTTCGCCTACAACGTCATGCTGATCGGCGGCATCTCGACCCTTCTGTTCAACGGCAACCCGCTCTTGCGGTTCGACGGCTATTTCGTCTTTGCCGATCTGCTGGAGATCCCCAATCTCGGCCAGCGGTCCAACCGCTATTTCTTCTATCTCGTGCAGCGCTACCTGTTCGGCATGAAGGACGAGGCCTCGCCTGTTCAGCGCAATTCCGAACGCGGCTGGCTCTTCTTCTATGCGGTTGCGGCCTTCATCTACCGGATGTTCATCAGCTTCACGATCGCGCTCTTCGTGGCCTCGAAATTCTTTGTCATCGGCGTGGTGCTGGCGCTCTGGGCGCTTGGCAACAGCTTTGTCATGCCGCTCCTCAAGGGCTTTCGGTTCCTGTTGGCCGGACCCGCGCTGCGCAACCATCGCGGGCGGGCGCTGGCGGTGACGGGGACGTTCCTGTTTCTGCTCGGCGCGGCGCTCTTTGCCCTGCCGGCGCCGCTTACCACCGTCACCTATGGCGTCGCCACGCCGGACACGTCGACGCTGGTGCGCGCGGGTACGGAAGGGTTTGTCGACCGGATCGCGGTTGAGCCGGGCGCTGAAGTCGCGCAGGGCGATCCGATCCTGCATCTGAGCGATCCGGTGCTCAGCAACCGGATCGAAGTGTTGGAACGGCGGCTCGAAGCCGCCCGGATGCGGCTGCGGGCCGTGCTGCTGATCGACCAGGTTCAGGCGGATGTGGAACGCGAGCGCGTCAAGCTCATCGAAGGCCAGCTGGAGACGTTGCAGGGCCGGATCGGGGATCTGGTCGTCCGCGCGCCCCGCGACGGTGCCGTGGTTTTGCCCGGCGGCGCCGACCTGATCGGGCGGCTGGTGCGGCAGGGCGATGTGCTGGGGCATTTGCAAACAGATGCACCGGCGCGCATGCGGATCGCCGTCCGGCAGGACCGCGTCGATCTGGTCCGGCGGAACACGCGGGCGGTGGAGTTGCGCATGCTCTCGGGCGACGGCAGTCCGCGCGCGGCGCGCCTCTTTGGCGAGGTGCCGCAATCCCAGACCGTGCTGCCATCCGCCGCGCTCGCCACCGAAGGCGGGGGCGATGTGGTTCTGAACCCCGCTGGTGTGACGCCGCTTTCGACGTTGGACCGGGTGTTCCTTTTCGATGTCGTGCCCGATGACGGCGCGCCTTCGACGCTGGTCGGCGAACGCGCGCTGGTGAAGTTCGATCACGGGCTGGAACCGCTCGCCTGGCGGGTCTATCGCGCGGCGCGGCAGCTTTTCCTGCGGCAGTTCAATGTCTGATCTGGGGATCATGGACGCCGCACCGCGGCGCGTGCCGCGGATCCGGGACTATTACGAGGCGCCCGACCGGCGCGACACGACGCTCGACCGCTGGGCGGCCGATCTGAACGGGGCTTTCGTGGCGCAGGGCGCGCGCTGGCGGGCGTGGCGCCTGCGGCCCATCCTGCGCGAGATGGAGCGCCACGCAGTGGCCATGGCGGCACTCGACGATGCCGGCCTTCAGGCCGAGGCGCAGGCGGCCCGCATCTGGCTGCGGCGCGCATTGCGCGACCAGACTCTGTCCGTGGCCGCAGCGGGACGCGCATTCGCATTGGTGCGCGAGGCTGCTGACCGGGTGCTCGGGCTGCGCCACTATGACGTGCAGGCGCTCGGCGCCTGGGCGATGATGCGCGGGCAGATTGCGGAAATGCGCACCGGCGAGGGCAAGACGCTCTGCGCCACGCTGGCGGTGGCCACCACCGCCCTGTCGGGCCGGCAGGTCCATGTGATGACC
Source organism: Oceanomicrobium pacificus (assembly GCF_009833495.1). Lineage (GTDB taxonomy): Bacteria > Pseudomonadota > Alphaproteobacteria > Rhodobacterales > Rhodobacteraceae > Oceanomicrobium > Oceanomicrobium pacificus. Next base: position 159,355 of record NZ_WUWG01000007.1, read on the forward strand.
GTGAACGACTATCTGGCCGAACGTGACAGCGCGGAAATGGCGCCGCTCTACCGGTTTCTGGGCCTGAGCGTTGCCACCGTCCTCGAAGGGCAGGATGCGGAGACACGCCAGTCCGCCTATGGTCAGGACATCGTCTATGGCACCAACAAGGAGATTGCCTTCGACTATCTGCGCGACCGCGCGATCCTGCGGCTGAAACCGGGGAACCTGAACCGGAAACTCGACCGGATCCTGCCCGCCGACCGCCGCGCCGCGGGGCTGCGCCTGCAAGGATTGCCCGTCGCGATCATCGACGAGGCGGATTCGGTGCTGATCGACGAGGCGCGCACGCCGCTCATCATCTCCGGCGCCAACCCGCAGCAGGGCGGGCTGCCCGATACCACGTTCCGCCGCGCGATGGCCGCCGCGCGGACCCTGACCGAGGATGTGCATTTCCGCAGACCGCGCGGGATACGGCGGATCGAGATCCTGCCCGACGGGTTCGAGGCGCTCGACCGGATGGCGGATGCCGATCTTGACCGCCCCGATACCGATCCGGCCTTCGGCATTCCTGTGATCCGCGAACATCTGGTCTATCAGGCCCTGTCGGCGCTCTATCTCTTCGAGCTTGGCGACAGCTACATCCTGCGCGACGGCAAGGTGCAGATCGTTGACGAGAATACCGGCCGGACCATGCCCGACCGGACATGGTCTGACGGGTTGCACCAGATGGTGGAACTGAAGGAGGGGCTGGAGCCGACGGCCGAGAACGAGACCCTGTCGCGCATGACCTACCAGCGGTTCTTCCGCCGCTATGCGTGCTTGGGCGGCATGACCGGCACGGCACAGGACGCGGCCTGGGAACTTTGGTCGGTCTACCGGCTGGCCGTGGCCAAGGTGCCCACCAACAAGAGGGACATCCGGCGCTTTGCCCGCGACCGCGTGTTCCTGACAACCGAGGCGAAATGGCAGGCCATCGCGGAACGGACGCGGGCCCTGCACGCCGCTGGCGCGCCGGTGCTGATCGGCACCCGCTCGATCAATGCGTCCGACGCCGCAAGTGCGCGGCTCTCCGAACTGGGGTTGCCGCACCAGTTGCTCACCGCCGCGCAGGATGCGGACGAGGCTGCGATCGTGGCCGAGGCAGGACAGGCGGGCCGGATCACGGTTGCGACCAACATGGCCGGCCGCGGAACGGACATCAAACTCTCGCCCGACGCGCTGGCTGCGGGCGGGCTCCATGTCATCCTGAGCGAGCGGCATGACAGCCGTCGCGTCGACCGCCAGTTGGAAGGGCGCTGCGGGCGGCAGGGCGAACCTGGACGGGTGGAGGCCTATCTCAGCCTGGAAGACGATCTGATGCAGGGACCGGCCGCGCGCCGCGTGGCAGGGCTGGCGAAACTGCTGGCCCGTGCTTTCGGCCCGGGCGCGGCCGGCTGGTGCATCCGCTGGCGCCAGAAACAGATGGAAGCCGCCCACGGGCGCATGCGCCGCGACCTGATCGACCAGGATCGGGGCATGGGCGAATTTCTGGCATTCGGGGGCGAGTTGGAATAGCCATGACAAAGCAGGAAACCGGCCACCATGCGGCCATGACGAACCGGAACCCGATGCCCAAACATGCCCCCGCCCGCGCCGTACTCGCCTGTCTTGCCGCAGGTCTGATCTGCCTTTCCGCCGAAGCGGCGCGCGCCGACATCACCGGACCGTTCGACTGCGTGATGGACCCGGCGCAGGTCGTGCCGGTCGGCGCGGCGGTCTCGGGCATCGTGGCAGAGGTTCTGGTCGACCGCGGCGACAGTGTGACCGCCGGTCAGGTTCTGGCGCGGCTCGACACCAGCGTCGACGATGCCAGCGTGGCGCTCCTGCAGGCCCGCGCGAACAGCGAGGCCGGACTGGACGCCCAGAAAGCCCGCCGTGATCTGGTTGCCGCGCGGCGCGACCGTGTGGCCGCCCTTGTCGAGCGCAATGTGGCCGCGACCGAACAGATGGAGGAGGCCGAGGCCGAACTGGTGGCCGCCGAGGCGCTGGTGGCGGAAGCGGAACTGGAGCGCGAACTGGCCGGACTGGAGCTTGACCGCGCCAACCGGCTTCTGGAACAGCGGATCGTGCGCAGCCCGCTCGACGGGCTGGTATTGGCGCGCCATCTCAATGCCGGTGAGTACGTGTCCGGAGAGACGCGGATGCTGACGCTGGTGAAGGTCGATCCGCTCTATGTGGAAGCGTTCCTGCCGGTCGACATCTATCCCGAGATTTCCATCGGCATGGAAGGGGTCATCACGCCCGACGCACCGATCGAGGGAAGCTACCGCGCCCGTGTGGCCGTCGTGGACCGGGTTTTCGATGCCGCCTCTGGCACATTCGGCCTGCGGCTGACCCTCGACAATCCCGACTTCGCGCTGCCCGCCGGGCACCGCTGCCTTTTGAGCTTTCCGGACGCCGGATGAGGGATGCGCCGACATGGCGGCAGCATCTGGCCGGACTGGACGGCCCGTTCATGGTCGAGCAGTCCGTCAAGCTGGCACACGACCGGATCGAAACGGACCGGTGCCTTGTCAGCTACCCGCGCCGCGCCTTCTATCCCGGACCGCGCAGCACGCTGTCGGATATCCTGGCCGCGCTCGACGCACCGCCTGAAACGGCCGCCTTGCTCGACCTTCAGACCGACGCGGTGCAGATCCATTTCGGGAAGGATGGCGCGGTCCGCAAATGCTACCTCGAATTTGCCCGCGACCGTGCTCCGGAGCCGGACCTGATCTTCCTTGCCATGAAATGGCGGGCGGGGGCGGTCCGGACGGACCGGTATTTCGGGCGGGCCGGCTGGTCGCGCGAGCGACAAGTGGCCCTGATCTCGGACCTGACACTTGACCCCTCGATGAGCCGCGCCGCCCGCACGGCGCTCGCCCTGTCGGCCGATGGCGATCCGGACGGGCAGGCGATCCTGCTCGACATAAGGGGGCAGGGGAATGCGCGCCGGTCTGTCGATATCTCGATCGTGGATGCCGGCCTGCCGGTCTCCGCGCTGACGGATTTGCTCGCACCGGTCTGGCAGGGGTTCGGCGCGGACTGGTCCGCGTTTTCAGCGGAAAACGGGGACCGACAGGCGACGCATATCGCCTTTGGCCGGGCAGGTGACGGAGCGCCTTTCCACACGCTCTATTTCGGCGCGCGGCAGGAGACCCGCCATGGCTGATCCGGCATTCGGCCAGCACTGGCGGCCATCCGACCCGTTCCGGGACTTCTGCCAATGGCGCTACGACCCGCCCGCGCCGCCAACGGACGACGCCCTGCGCAGCGCGGCGTTGCTCCACGCGTCTTTCGAGGCCGGAAACGCACCCGCACTATTGCCGCAACTGGCCGACCGGCTTGTCGCAGGGCTCGGCCGGTTCAACACGGTCTGGGGCGTGAAATGGGCCGATGGCCGGATGGGGTGGGAGTTCTACATCTACGATTACGGCCGCGACCGGCGCGAACGCGGTCTGGTGGAGTTGCGGGCCGCGCTCGACGGTCTGGTCACGCTGCCCGAAGGCGATTTCGAGCATCTGCCCTATTTCATGGTGTCGCTGGAGATCGACGCGGATGGCTTGCCGCAACTCGACCTCTATCTCGGCAATCCGGGGTCGAGCGTGTCGTCGGGCATCTGCTATGGCATCCGGTCCAGCGGGCTGGAGCTGCGCAATTTCTACTTCTTCTTCGATGCGAAGGCCGAACAGAAGGCAAGCTGGGACAAGATTACAGAATCTGCCCATCTGGACCGGGGCGCGCCCGATCCGGCCGCCTTCATCTGGCCGGAGATCGGCCCGATGGAGACACTCGTTGTCGCCAACAAACGGCAGGCGGACGGGATCTACTTCTCCCGCATCCGCGTGGCGGGTCTGCGCGCTTTCCTGGCGCGGCTCGCCTATCCGGCGGCGTTGCAGGACTTCCTTGCCGCGCAGGGCACGGGTTTCGACCATCTGCTCTTTGATGTCGGCTGGGACTTCCGACAGGATGCGGACGGGCAGGTTCAACCGATCAAGGGCAGTTTCTATGGCCTCCTCTGACGATCCGGTCCGCGCGGCGCTCGACGCGATCGACAGCCCGGGCACCCGCAGCGGGCAGACCAGCGCGCCCGGCACGCAGGTGCCGGGACTGAGCCTGCGCGACCATGACCGCTATGTCTCGCTGACCATGGAGTTCCGCTGCAATCTCAAATGCGTGCATTGCATGATCGAGGGCACGATGGACCGGCTCGCCCCGACGCCCGACGCGACCTTCGAGCGGGTGCTGGCCGACCAGCGCGACACCGGCCGCTGGGACGGGCTGGTGCTCACCGGGTCGGAAGTGACGCTGCGCCGCGACCTGCCGGAACTGGCGCGCAAGGCCCGCGCGGCGGGCTTCAAACATATCCGCATCCAGACCCATGGCATGGCGCTCGGGCGGCCGGGTTTTGCTGACCGGCTGGTCGAGGCGGGCATTGACGAATTTTTCGTCTCCGTTGCCGGATCCGACCGCGAAAGCCATGACAGGATCACGCAAGTGCCGGGCGCGTGGGACAAGATGATGGCGGGCCTTCAGCATCTGGAGCGTTACGATCACGTCCGGATCATCACCAACACGGTTGTGACGACCGAGAGCTTCAGGCTTCTGCCGGACCTTGTAGCGGCGCTCGGCCACCTGAAGAACCTCGTGCAGATGGAATTCTGGAATTTCTTCCCGATGGCCGAGACCGACGAGAAGGGGCTGGCCGCGCGCCACGCGGATATCCGGCCCTATCTGCTGGCCGCGATCGAGGCCTGCCGCGCCCGCAAGCGTTTCGTCGAGGTGAAGCATTTTCCCCAATGCCTGCTCGGCGCCTATCAGGATGCGCTTGTGAACGCGCAGCCGATGCTCGTCATCGACCCCGAATTCTGGACCGAGTTCGACCGGAACGGCTTTCATGCCTGTCCGCACCGCGCCGTTTGCCCATCGACCGAATGTCTCGGCCTGACAGAGGCTTACCGCGCGAAATTCGGGGATGAACGCGGCCTGCTCGACCCGTCCCGTGTGGTCCTGCCGGACAGGGGCGCGGCCACCTGACAGGGGCGCTGGCACAGCGGTGAAAATTTGCACGCAAAAAGCCCAGAAGTGCCTTTTTTAGAGCCGATTCCCGCGCTACTGTCCCTTCAGTTAAGCAAAAGGACCCCACTTTCATGGCCAAGCAATTGATGATTTACGAGCGTGCTGTTCCGGTCTCGGCCGAAGCCCACAAATCCTGGTCGGTCAAGGCCGACAATACATTCGGGTTTGCACGCGACGTGAACAGCGTTCCGGTGCTCGCCGCCGAATTCGCCCCCGCCGCACTCGAATATACGATCATCTTTGCCGGAGAGGGGGACGTGGTCTTCCCGTCGGTCATCCTCGGCATGCGCGAAGGGCAGAACGCCCATGTGCGCGAGGACGGGTCCTGGGACGGGCGCTATGTTCCCGCCTTCCTGCGCCGTTACCCCTTCGTCTTCGCCACCGCGGAGGACGGCCAGACCTTCACGCTCTGCATCGACGAGGAGTTTGAAGGGCTGAACAAGAAGGGCAAGGGCGAGCGGCTGTTCGACAGCGAGGGCAACCGCACGCAGTATCTGGAAAACATGCTGAAATTCGTGACCGAATATCAGGCCCAGTTCGCGCGGACACAGGCTTTCACCAAGCGCCTTGTCGCGCTCGACGTGCTGGAGCCGGCCACCGCCCAGTTCAATGTTGAAGGCAGCACCGCGCAGCTGGCGGGCTTCAAGACCATCAACCGCGAAAAACTGGCCAACCTGCCGGCGGAAACCCTGTCGGAAATGGCCAAGTCGGGTGAACTGGAACTGTGCTACCTGCACCTGCAGTCGCTCAACAACCTGACGCCGATGACCCAGCGTCTGGCACAGCGGATGCAGGGCGAAACCGCCGCCTGACGGCGACGGTAACCGGCCCGGAACAGGAAAGGCCCGCGCTTTAGACGCGGGCCTTTTTCATGTTCGGATCACGGCCGAACCGTCAGAAGAGGTAATTCACACCGATCCGGAATTGCATCATCCGCGGCGTATAGGTGTAGGTACAGGTGTCCACGGCACCGGCGGCACAGGCCGAGGACCCGTCCGAATTGGTGACCGGCGCCTGCGAGCTCTCAAACTGGGTGCTGAGGAATTCCAGCTTGCCGGTGATGTTCTGGCGGAACTCATGTTCCACGCCGACGCCGAAGACCATGCCGAGCACATTGTCCGTCCATTCCGCGCAGCGGCTGTTGTCACACTCCGTCTTGCCCGCGCCGGTGTCGATTTCCACCGTCTGGAAATTCGCCTTGGCCTGGCTGACGCCGCCGGTGATATAGGCCAGCGTCGCGCCGTTCACGACACCGCCACGCGCGCGCAGCGAGATCACATTGTCGAACGCGTCATTATATTCGCGGCCCGTCGTGCCTGCCGCATTGGTGGCGAAGAACGTGTTGTTCTCCAGCCGGGAGTTATATTCCAGCTCGCCGCCGATCAGGAACGTGTCCGACAGCATGTAATTGTAGCCCGCCACGATGCCACCGCTGAAGAGATTGGCGCTCTGGGTCGGGGCGTTGCTGTTGAACTGGTTGTCAAGATCGGCCCGTTCGACGGTGAAGGATGTCGCGTTCAGCTGGATCCCCGCATAGAACCCCTGCCATTCGGTTGCGCTGCCGATGGGCGCGTCCTGCGCAAGCGCGGCGCTGCCCGCAGCCCCGGCGATTGCCGCGGCGGCCAGACCGGTCCGGACCTTGCTCGAAATGCACTTTTTCATACCTGCCTCCACTGTCGATACTGGGCGATGCCGTAACACATTTTCCCTTCTGGGCTAAAAGCTTTCCGCGCACTGTGCAAATCCCATCAAAACTGTCGTTTCTTTGCTTCAGTTTTGACTTGTTTTTTCCCAATTGGGCCGATCGGCGCATCGAATGCAACAGGATGCAGGCGGCAAACAGGGACGCCGCGGAAAGATTGCATTTCCGTGACAAATCCCCGATAGGATGCGCTTTGACGCGACGCAACCGGAAGAACCAGTGACCGACAAGCCGCAGACGCCCAACCAGTGGCGTACACTCGACAAGGATCTTGGGCGTATCATCAAGATCGAGAAGGCCACCCAATATGTCGGGCAACCGCTCGTCGCACCGGGGATCGCCTTTGCTTTCATCCTGCTCGCCGCGCTGACGGCGGGGCTGTTTTTCGGCAAGGGCGACACGTCCTTCGTCGTGATCGCGGCCGCCGCGCTCGGCGCCTATATGGCGCTGAATATCGGCGCCAACGATGTGGCCAACAATATGGGCCCCGCGGTCGGCGCCAATGCGCTGACCATGGGCGGTGCCATCGTCATCGCGGCCCTGTTTGAAAGCGCGGGCGCGCTGCTCGCCGGCGGCGATGTGGTGTCCACGATCTCCAAGGGGATCATCGATCCGACCGGTCTGGGCGACCCGCAGGTCTTCATCTGGGCGATGATGTCGGCGCTCGTCTCCTCGGCGCTCTGGGTCAACCTCGCCACCTATGTCGGCGCCCCTGTATCGACCACCCATTCGGTCGTCGGCGGCGTGATGGGTGCAGGCATTGCCGCGGCCGGCCTGTCGGCCGTCAACTGGACCACGATGGGTGCGATTGCCGCCAGCTGGGTCATCTCTCCGGTGCTCGGCGGCGTGATTGCGGCGCTGTTCCTCGCCTTCATCAAGCACAATATCATCTATCAGGATGACAAGATCGCCGCCGCCCGTCGCTGGGTGCCGGTCCTGATCGGCGTCATGGCCGGCGTCTTCGCCACCTATCTGGCAATGAAGGGCCTGAAGAAGATCGTCAGCATCGACCTGCCGACGGCGCTGACCATCGGTGTTGTCATCGGCGCGATCTTCTATGTGACCACCGCGCCGCTCATTCGCCGCCAGTCGGAGGGGATGGAGAACCGCAACCGCTCGATCAAGGCGCTGTTCGTCATCCCGCTCGTCTTCTCCGCCGCGCTCCTGTCTTTTGCGCATGGCGCGAACGATGTGGCCAATGCGGTCGGTCCGTTGGCCGCCATCGTCCACACCGAGGAATTCGGCAGCTTTGCCGCGAAAGTGGAAATTCCGACATGGGTCATGGTGATCGGGGCGCTCGGCATCTCGTTCGGCCTGTTCCTGTTCGGGCCGAAACTCATCCAGATGGTCGGCAGCCAGATCACCAAACTGAACCCGATGCGGGCCTATTGCGTCGCCCTGTCCGCGGCCATCACCGTGATCGTGGCCAGCTGGCTCGGCCTGCCGGTCAGTTCCACCCATATCGCGGTCGGCGCGGTTTTCGGTGTCGGCTTCTACCGCGAATATCATCTCGAGCGCCGGAAGAAGAAAGGCGCCAAGCTGAAGCCGCCAGAGAAGCTGCCAGCCGCCGAACGCAAGCGGCGCAAGCTTGTCCGCCGGTCGCATTTCATGACCATCGTGGCGGCCTGGGTCATCACGGTGCCAGCTGCGGCGGTTCTGTCGAGCCTCGTCTTCTACCTGATCCACATTCTGCGCGCGGTCGCCTGAGCGATCGCGGCGGACCGGCTCAGGTCCGGGGCAGCGCCCCCGGAGCCGGTCCGTCGCGCCATCCATACCAGCGATAGGCCAGCCGCAGGAGCGGCCGGCGCGGCAGCAGGATGCGCGGGGGCACCGCCTGCATGACCTCGGGCCAGGGCATGTCCGGCTTCTTGCCGGCCGCAAGTGCCGCAAGAATGCGCCCCGAATAGCTGCCCATCGCCACACCGTTGCCGTGATAGGCGAGCCCCGCAAAGGCGTTCTGCATCCCCGGGATCGGGGCCACGAACGGGGCCAGACGGGCCGTCATTCCGATCAGGCCAGACCAGAAATAGGGCGTTTCCACCCCGGCCCATGCGGGGAACATGGCTTCGAAATCGGCACGGATCAGGCGGCGCATCCGGGCCGTGTCCTCAGGCGTGTAGCGCGTGCCGCCACGCATCCCGAACAGGAACCGCCCGTCCGGCATTTTCCGGAAATAGTGCAGGAGCGTGCGGCTATCGAAGGACATGCGGTCCGACGTCCAGCCCTGCGCCGCCTGTTCGTCCGGCGTAAGCGGGCGGGTCACGATGATGTTCGACATGGCGGGCAAGATCCGGCCCTGCATCCAGCGCGGTAGCGCGTCCGAACTGTAGCCGTTGGTGGCGATGACAAGCGTGCGGGCAGTCAGGTCGCCGCGCGGCGTGGTGATCCGCCAGCCGCCATTCGTTTCGCTGATCTTACCCGCGGGGCTGTCCACATGGATCGTCTGGCCCGCGGTCCGCACCGCCCGGGCCAGCCCCCGCACATAGGAGAAGGGATTGAGCGCGAACCCGACCGGCAGATGCAGCCCACCGTGGAAACAGGGGCCGGACAGGCCTTCCCCGGCCAGTTCCTCGCGCGCGATGATCCGGCCCTCGATCCCGGCAACGGCGCGCAGATGCGCGGCCTCGGCCTCCAGCGCCGCCATCTCGGACGGGCGGTGCGCGAGCGTAACCTCGCCGTCGGAATGCCGGTCCGCATCGATCCCGTGCGCATCCAGAAGCCCGCCCACCAGATCGACGGACGCACGTTGCGCGGCATGGAACAGTTTCAGGTCATCGAGCCCGTGGCGCCGCCGGATCGTCGCGTCAGAGGCCTTCGCGCCCCCAAGGCAGGCAAAGCCGCCATTGCGCCCCGAAGCGCCCCATCCGGGGACCTCTGCCTCCAGCACGGTGGCCTGGATGCCATGCTCCTGCGCCAGATGCAGCGCCGCAGACAGTCCGGTGAAACCGCCGCCGATGATCGCGACCTCGGCCGTGGCCGACCCGTGGAGCGGCCCGTCAAAGCCGCTCCAGTCTGCCGCATGCCCGTCATGCCAGAAGCAGCCCTCCACCGGGCCGGAACGATAGGCGTCCGGCTCGTAGAGCCGCCCCTGCATCAGAGGCGCCCGAGATAGGACTGGTATTCGGCCAATGTGATCTGGGTGGCGAGGGTGGAGATCTCCTGCCGCCGCAGCGCGCAATAGGCATCGACAAAATCGACACCGAAAATCCGTTCGGCTATCGGCGCAGCCTCGAATGCATCGACCGCCTGATCCCAATTCGCATGGAGCCGGTTCTCGGCCAGATCGGGGCCGTTTTCCTCATCGAGCGGGGCGGGCACCTGCGCGTCGCGCTCGATCCCGTCGAGCATCCCGCCCAAGAGCGCCGCCAGCGCCAGATAGGGGTTCACGTCAGCGCCGCTGATCCGGTGTTCGAGCCGCGCCGCCGGACCCACGGTCGCGGGGATACGCACCGCCGCACCGCGATGGTCGAGCCCCCAGTTCGCGGCCACGGGTGCGAAACTGTTCATCTGGAAGCGGCGATAGCTGTTCATGTGCGGCGCGAAGATCGCCTGCAGGTCCTTCATGCTGCCGAGCAACCCGCCGACACATTGGCGCAGGAGCGGGGACAATTCGCCCTCGACATCGCCCGCCATCAGGTTGGTGCCGTCCGCGTCCACAAGGCTCACATGCACATGCATGCTGTTGCCGGGCTCGGCCGCATAGGGTTTGGCCATGAAGGTGGCTTCCATCCCCTGCTTGTCCGCAACCGCGCGCACCAGACGCCGGAACTGCACGGCGATATCGGCCGCACGCACCGCGTCGGCCTGATGCAGGAAATTGATCTCGAACTGGCCCGGGCCATATTCCGCGATCAGCGTGTCCGCAGGCAGGCCCTGTGCCGCGCAACCGTCGAGCACCTCCTGCAAGAAGGCTTCCGACCAGGAACAGACATCGAGGTCATAGGCCTGGGCGACGGGCGTATGTTCAGGCGGGACCGGCGCTTCATCCGCCGTTTCGCGCGCCTGGGTGAGGTAGAATTCAAGCTCGGTCGCCACGACGGGCGTCAGGCCAAGCGCCGTGAACCGCTCCACCGTGCGTTCCAGAATCCGGCGGCTGTCGATTGCCGAGATCTCGCCCGTATCCTCCTTGAGCGACACCATGACCTGCGCGGCATGGACATCGGCCCAGGGCACGGGCGCGAGCGTACCGGACAGGGGGGTCACCTCACCATCAGGGTCGCCGACAGCGATCCCGAAGCCGGTTTCCTCCACTTCCTCGCCATTGATGTTGAGCACATAGGTCGAGAGCGGCAGCCGGACCGACCCGCCCGACAGTTTGTCGGCCGAGCCGCCGGGCAGCCATTTGCCGCGCAGAATGGCGTTCGTGTCGCACAGCATCAGTTCCAGCCGGTCCGGCTCGCCATGTTCGGCCACATAGGCCGCATATTCCGTATCGAAATCCGCCATCATGCTGCTCCGCCCACGGCCTGTTGTTCCTGCGCGCGCCGGCGCACGGCACTGCGTTTGGTCACCAGCGAGGCCGAGATTACCCCGATCGACACGATCCCGATCAGAAGCGTGGAGAGCGCGTTGATCTCGGGACTGACGCCAAGCCGCACCTGGCTGAAGATTTTCATCGGCAGCGTTGTGGAGGAGGGGCCGGAGGTGAAGGAGGCAATCACCAGATCGTCGAGCGACAGGGTGAAGGCCAGAAGCCACCCGGAAATGACCGCCGGTGCGATGATCGGCAGGGTCACCGAGCGGAATGCGTCGAAGGGCGTGCAGCCGAGATCAAGCGCGGCTTCCTCCAGCGAGCGGTCGAAACTGACCAGCCGCGAGGAGACGACGACCGACACATAGCACATGGAGAAGGTCGCATGCGCGAGCACGATGGTGAACACCCCGCGATCCATCCCGATCGAGATGAAGAGCAACAGGAGCGACAGGCCGGTGATGACCTCGGGCATGACGAGCGGCGCGTAGATCATGCCGGAGAAAAGCGTGCGCCCCCGGAACCGACCGCCCCGCACCATCACATAGCCCGACATTGTGCCCAGCACTGTCGCAATGGTGGAGGAGATCACCCCGACCTTCAGCGTCACAAGCGCTGCGTCAAGGAAAGCGGTGTTGTTGAAGACCGAAGCATACCATTTGGTCGAGAACCCCGCCCAGACGGTCACCAGCTTCGACTCGTTGAACGAGAAGATGATCAGGATCAGGATCGGCAGGTAGAGGAAGGCAAAGCCGAGCGTCAGCGACGTGGCGTTGAACCAGGTGAAGCGGCGGTTCATGCGTCGGCCTCCTGCTGGCGTTGCTGCTGGCGCTGGAAGAGCACGATCGGGATGACAAGGATCAGGAGCAGGATCACCGCCACGGCGCTCGCCACTGGCCAGTCACGATTGGCGAAGAACTCGTCCCAGAGCACCTTGCCGATCATCAGCGTCCGCGACCCGCCAAGGATCGAGGGGATGACGAACTCGCCCACGGCCGGAATGAAGACAAGGAAACAGCCCGCGATCACCCCCGGCCGCGACAGGGGCAGGGTGACGAGCCAGAAGGCCTGAAGCCGCGAACAGCCCAGATCCTCGGCCGCTTCCAGAAGCGAGCCGTCGAGTTTTTCAAGTGTCGCGTAGATCGGCAGGATCATGAAGGGCAGGTAGGTATAGACGATGCCGATATAGACCGCCCAGTCGGTATTCATGATGACCAGCGGCTGGGAGATCAGCCCCGTCCAGAGCAGGAACTGGTTGAGAAACCCCTCGGTCGAGAGGATCCCGATCCAGCTATAGACGCGGATCAGGAAACTCGTCCAGAAGGGCAGGATCACCAGCATCATCAGGGTCGGGCGCCATTCCTCGGGCGCGCAGGCCATGCCATAGGCGATCGGATAGGCCACCAGAAGCGCGATGAAGGTGGAGATGGCAGCGATTTTCACCGACGAGAGATAGGCCCGCCAATAGAGGTCATCCTCCGTCAGCCAGACGAAATTCTCGAAGTCGAGCTGCGACAGGAAATCCTTGAACCCCGCCCAGCCGGCCGCAAGGTCAAGCGTCGGCGTGTAGGGCGGAATGGCAAGGGCTGTGTCTGACAAGGCGATCTTCAGCACGATGCCGAAGGGCACGAGGAAGAGCGCGAGCAACCAGAGATAGGGAACCCCGATCAGGAAGAGGCGACGCATGTCCGGGCCTCCGTCACTGGGTCAGGACGACGCCGGCGGTCGCCGTGAAGGACAGCCACACCTCGTCTTCCCATGTGATGCCGCGCCGCGAGAGGCGCCGCGAATTGGTGGCCGAGGCCTTGAAGATCGCGCCGTTGGGCATCTGCACATGATAGGTGGAGATATTGCCCAGATAGCCGATGTCGAGCACCTTGCCCGGCACCGCATTCGCCCGGTCGTCGGGCTTGTCGGTCGAGATGGCGATCTTTTCGGGGCGGATGGCGAAAGTGCAGCTGTCGCCGAGCGAGAGCGGCACATCCGTTTCGGCATGGATCGGCGGCGCGCCGTCGGCCCAGACGAGCTTGTAGCCGCCTTCCTCAGCCTCGGCCACGGTGCCTTCGATCAGGTTCACATCGCCGATGAAGTCGGCCACGTAGCGCGATTCCGGCTGCTCGTAGATCACGTCCGGCGTCGCGACCTGCATCAGCTTGCCCTCGTCCATCACGGCCACGCGGCTCGCAACCGTCATCGCTTCTTCCTGATCGTGGGTGACGATCACGAAGGTTGTGCCGAGCTTCTCCTGGATGTCCATGAGCTCGAACTGTGTATCCTCGCGCAGCTTGCGGTCGAGCGCGCCGAGCGGCTCGTCGAGCAGGAGCAGTTTCGGGGCCTTGGCGAGCGACCGGGCAAGGGCCACGCGCTGGCGCTGGCCGCCGGAAATCTGGTGCGGCTTGCGCGATGCGAATTTCTGCAGCCGCACCAGGCGGAGCATTTCCTCCACCCGGCCGGCAATCTCCGATTTCGGCATCGGCGAGCGTTTCAGACCGAAGGCGATATTGTCCGCGACCGACAGGTGCGGAAAGAGCGCATAGGACTGGAACATCATGTTGATGGGCCGCCGGTTCGGCGCAACGGGCACGATGTCCCGCCCGTCGAGCGTGATCTCGCCCGCCGTCGGCGTCTCGAACCCCGCCAGCATGCGCATCAGGGTCGTCTTGCCGCAACCCGAGGGGCCGAGCAGGGCAAAGAACTCGCGCTCGTAAATGTCGAGCGTCAGGTTCTCGATGGCCGTGAACTCCCCGAATTTCTTGACCACGTTGCGGAACCGGATCAGCGGCACGGCCTCCGTGTCTTCCCAGGGAGCGAAGCGGATTTGGTTGGGTTTTTCAGAAGGCATTGCGGGTCTTTTCGATCATGTGCGGAGCGACAGGGCGGCGGCAGACCGACTCTTGTCGCAGGCTTTGGCCGCTGTCACGGCAATTCTGCGCCGCCGCTGGACCTGTTGGGTCAGGAGCAGGCGCTCTGCCTGCCATTTGTGCAGCCCGGGAGCGGGTTGCCTGTTTTGCAGGAAGTGTTTGATCAAAAATTCGGGAAATGCAAGGGTTGCGACACAGGAAAGAAACGCAGGCCGCCCGATGACCGACACCGCCCAGACCGAACAGCGCCCGGTTCCCGTGCACGAACAGGTGCATGCCGAATTGCGCGAGATGATCCTTCTGGGCCATCTTGCGCCGGGACAGCCTGTCACCCTGCAAGGGCTGGTCGAGTTGCTCGGCGCGGGCATGACGCCCGTGCGCGAATCCGTGCGGCGCCTGATTGCCGAGGGCGCGCTCGAATTTCAGGGAAACCGCCGGGTCTGCGTGCCGGTGATGGATGCGGCACGTTTTGCCGAGCTTGAATTTGCCCGTCTCGCGCTGGAGCCGCGGCTGGCCGAGGAAGCCTGCCATGCCATGAATGCAGCGGATATCGAAGCGCTGAAGGCGATCGACCTGAAGCTCGACCAGGCCATCGAATCGGGCGATGCGGCGGCCTACATGGCCCAGAATTACCGGTTCCATTTCGCGCTCTATGGCGCGTCGGGCGCGCAAATCCTCTTGCCGATGGCGGAATCGCTCTGGCTCCGCTACGGCCCGCTGTCGCGGGTGATCTGCGGGAAATACGGCACGCTCAACATGACCGACCGGCATGAGGAAGCGCTGTCGGCACTGCGTGCGGGCGATGCAAAGGCCGTGGCGCAGGCGATCCGGGACGATATCTGCGAAGGGTTCCAGATCGTGCGCTCCACCATGAACTGGCCGGCTGAAATCGCCGCCCCGGCGCTCGCCGGCAGCGCCGGCGCACAGGTTGCAGCAGACGAAGTCAATTGACGCCCAAATTTTTGATCATATTATGATCGCATCCCGGCTGATCCGGATCGCGTGCGCCCGCCGGGGCGCGGATCCGGGCGCCGACCACCCTGCATCACCCAAGAGGGGCCGCCACGCACAGCGCCCCCCGGAGCGACAAAGCCATGACCCTGATTCCGAACCACTTGCCGACAGCCGACCTGCAGGCGCTCGACGCGGCCCACCACATGCATCCGTTCACCGACGGGGACGAGCTGAACGCAAAAGGCGCGCGGATCATCACCCGCGCCGACGGCGTCTACCTGACCGACAGTGAAGGCGCGCAGATCCTCGACGGAATGGCCGGGCTCTGGTGTGTGAACCTCGGCTACGGGCGCACCGAACTGGCCGATGTCGCGGCCGAGCAGATGCGCCAGCTGCCCTATTACAACACGTTCTTCCAGACCAGCCACCCGCCGGTCATCGCGCTCGCCAAACGGCTGGCGGAACTGGCGCCGGGCGATCTGAACCATGTGTTCTTCGCCGGATCCGGCTCGGAAGCCAATGACACGAACATCCGCATGGTGCGCCACTATTGGGCGGCCCGCGGCAAGCCGTCCAAAAAGACGATCATCGCGCGCAAGAACGGCTATCACGGCTCCACGCTCGGCGGCGCGAGCCTCGGCGGCATGAGCGGGATGCACGCGCAGGGCGGTCTTCCGATCCCCGACGTGACCCATATCGACCAGCCCAACTGGTACCACGAGGGCGGCGACACCTCCCCCGAGGAATTCGGGCTGGAGCGCGCCCGCCAGCTGGAAGCAGAGATTGCCCGCCTTGGTGAAGACAATGTCGCGGCCTTCATCGCCGAGCCGGTGCAGGGCGCAGGCGGCGTGATCGTCCCGCCCGAGACCTACTGGCCCGAAATCCAGCGGATCTGCGACGCGCACGAGATTCTGCTCATCGCGGACGAGGTGATCACCGGATTCGGCCGCACCGGCAACTGGTTCGGGTCCCAGACGTGGAACATCCGCCCCGACATCATGACCATCGCCAAGGGCCTCAGCTCCGGCTATGTGCCGATCGGCGGCTCGATCGTGTCCGACCATGTGGCCGAGACGATCAATGGCGCGGGCGATTTCAACCATGGCTACACCTATTCTGGTCATCCGGTCGCGGCCGCCGTCGCGCTGGAGAACCTGCGCATT
The DNA here is from genome assembly GCF_009833495.1 of Oceanomicrobium pacificus. Lineage (GTDB taxonomy): Bacteria > Pseudomonadota > Alphaproteobacteria > Rhodobacterales > Rhodobacteraceae > Oceanomicrobium > Oceanomicrobium pacificus. Next base: position 175,585 of record NZ_WUWG01000007.1, read on the forward strand.
CTCGACGAGGAAGGCATCGTCACCCGCTGCGGGGCAGAGACCGCGCCCTATCTGCGCGAGAAATGGATGCAGCTGGCCGACCATCCGCTCGTTGGCGAGGCGCGGATTTCCGGCATGATGGCCGGCATTGCCCTGACGCCCGACAAGGCCGCCCGCGCAAGCTTTGCCGCCGAAGGCGGCACGGTCGGCCTGCGCTGCCGCGAGCGCTGCTTTGCCAACAATCTCGTCATGCGCCATGTGGGTGACAACATGATCATCGCCCCGCCGCTGGTCATCTCCAAGTCCGAGATCGACACGCTGATCGAGCGGGCGGTGAAATCGCTCGACGAGACGCTGGCCTCGATCACGGCCGACGGCCTGATGGTGGCGGCCTGATCCCATGGCCCTCGACATCCTGACCGCCAATGACCGGCCCGGGGAATATCCCCGGAGCTATTATGCCGCCACCGCCGACGCGCCGGGACCATTCCCGGCGGCCAAGGGCCGGATCACGGCGGATGTGTGCGTCGTTGGCGGCGGGTTCACCGGCCTGTCGGCCGCGCTGCATCTGGCGGAGCGCGGCTATAAGGTGGTGCTGCTAGAGGCACAGCGCGTCGGGTTCGGCGCGTCGGGGCGCAATGGCGGACAGGTCGGCACCGGCCAGCGCGTCGATCAGGAAGAACTCGACAAGATGGTCGGGCGCGAGACCTCGGACAGGCTCTGGGACCTCGCGCAGGACTCGGTCGCGCTCGTCAAGGACCTGATCGCGCGCCACAAGATCGATTGCGGCTATGTGGACGGGATCATCCATGCCGACCACCGCGCGCGCTACGTGCCCCATTCGCATGCCTATGCCGCGCTGCTGCAAGACCGTTACGGCTATGACAGGATCCGCCCGCTCGACAAAGCGGAGATCCGGCAGCTTGTCGGTTCGCCCGCCTATCACGGCGGCACGCTCGACATGGGCGCGGGGCATCTGCACCCGCTGGCCTATGCGTTCGGGCTGGCCCGTGCGGCCATCTCGGCGGGCGCGATCATTCACGAGACGAGCCGGGTCACTTCGATCACGCCGGGCGCGCGCGTGACCGTCCGAACCGACGGGGCAGAGGTCGATGCGGCCCATCTTGTGCTCGGCTGCAACGGCTATCTCGGCGGGCTGGAGGGCCAGGTGGCCGCACGGGTCATGCCGATCAACAATTTCATCGCCGCGACCCGCCCCCTGTCCGAGGAAGAGGCGCGCCGCGTCATCCGCGACAATCACGCGGTGGCGGATTCAAAATTCGTGATCAACTATTTCCGCCTGTCGCAGGACCGGCGGCTGCTCTTTGGCGGCGGCGAAAGCTACGGCTACCGCTTTCCGTCCGATATCGAGGCGCTGGTGCGCAAACCGATGCGGGCGATCTTCCCGCATCTCTCGGATATCGAGATCGACTATGCCTGGGGCGGCACGCTCGGGATCACCATGAACCGAATGCCGCATTTCGCGCGCCTGCAAGGAAACATCCTGTCTGCAGCGGGCTATTCCGGTCATGGTGTGGCTATGGCGAGCCTTTCGGGCAAGATCCTCGCCGAAGCGATTGCCGGACAGGCGGAGCGGTTCGACCTGATGGCAGACGTGCCGACGCCCCGCTTCCCGGGCGGAGCCGCGCTGCGCACCCCGCTCCTTGTGCTGGCGATGACCTGGTACGCGCTGCGCGACCGGCTCTGAGCATCGCGCTCAGAGCTGGGGCAGCAGCCGCGACAGGGCGGCGAACCGCTCGAAATCCTTGGCCGCCGGTGTGGTCCATCCGGTCTCGGCAATCGCGCCGAGACGCGGGAAAACCATGTGATTGAACTGGCTCCGGCTGGCGATATGTTCGCCCCAGATGCCGCCCTGCACACCCAGAAGCTGGGGCATCTGCGCCTCTGACAGCGCGCCGTCAGGTGCGAACCGGTATGCATGTTCCGGCGTGGACACGCCGGCCCAGCTTGATCCGGGCTCGTCCCAGCCGTCCGCCTGCGCCATATCCATGTAATAGGCCTGTCCGGGCGAAGCCACGACCTGATAGCCGCGATCCGCCAGTCCGCGAATGACCTCCGGCGCCTGCCAGGCGATCAGAAGCGCATTGTCCGGAGAGATGCCACCGCCTTCCGCCACCTCGTTCCAGCCGGCAAAGCCCTTGCCGAGCCCGCGCAAAATCTCTTGCGCGCGGCGCATGAAATGGGCCTGCAACTCCATCGTGCCGGACAGCCCCTCATCGGCCATCAGTTTTTGTGCTGCTGGCGATTTGAGCCAGGCCGTGCCGTCGACCTCATCACCGCCCATATGGATGAACGGGCCGGGGAAGAGGTCCGCCAGTTCGCCGAGCAGGGTTTCGAGGAACGCATATGTCTCCGGCACGCCCGGATTGAGCGCATTGTTCGCGTAGCCCTGCACCGAATGGTAGGCGGCTGCCGGTTCGCCCGGATCGCGCAGATGGGGCAGGGCGGTCAGGATCGCGGTTGCATGGCCGGGCGTGTCGACCTCGGGCAAGACCTCGATGCCGAGCGACGCGGCATGGGCAAGGAAGGCCCGGATCTCCGCCTTGGTGTAGAAGCCGCCATGCGGCGCGGCGCCGGAGGTGAACTGGGGCGCGAGCGGCAACCCGTGGCCGCGCATGGCGCCGACATCGGTCAGTTCAGGATAGGCGTCGATCTCGATCCGCCAGCCTTCGTCATCCGTCAGATGCCAATGGAACCGGTTCATCCGCATCCATGCGAGGATATCGACAAGCCGCGTGACCTCCGCCAGCCCGTAGAAGCGGCGGGACACATCCAGATGTGTGCCACGCCAGCCGAACCGCGGCGCATCCTCGATCCGCCCGTCACCCGGCTGGCGGAACCGGTCGGGAGCGCGGTCGGCGGCGGACAGGATCTGCGCCAGCACCGTCAGCCCGTAGCGCCGGCCATTGCCCGCACCATGGGCCAGCGTTGCGGCCCCGTCGGCAAATTCGAGCCGGTAGCCCTCGGCCGGCAGCGTCCCGTCAGCCTCGATACGGAGCGGCAGGCATCCTTCGGAATCCCCCATACGGAACGGGGTCATCCGGCCGGGGAAGAGCCGTCCCGCCAGCCCGTTGATCGCAGCCACGTCCCGCGCGGCAGGGTGTGCCGCGCCGCCCGTCAGCCCATAGGCGCAAACACCTGTCAGATAACCCGTCACATCAACCGCGTTCGGCCAGGGCAGGATCCCGAGCGGGACCTCGACCTGGCCCGCCGGCCAGACCCTGCGCGACCCGTCCGGTTCCTCAGGCACGCGGGACAGGAGCGCTGTTTCGATGTCCAACAGACGGCCATCGGGGAAAATCAGATAGGCGCCGGTCGGACCATCCTCCAGGTGCATCGCTGGCAGGTCGAGGCCGGAAATGGTGATCTCCCAGCTCTCGCCCGCTGCAAGATTGTCGAATTCGGGACGCAGCACATGATGGCTCGCCACCGCCGCTTCCAGCCTCGCGCCTGCGAACTGTGCGGGATCATGGGCAAAGATCACGCATGTATAGGCCAGCTGCACCGGCCCGAGGGGCGCGCCCGACAGGTTGTGCAACTGCAGGACCATCCGCCCGCCCTGTGCGGCGTCGGCCGGGTGGTAGCGGCTTTCAAGGCAAAAATCGGTTCGCGACATGGGGACACCTCAGGGAGCGTAATCTTCGGATTGGGAAAAAAGGCGGGCAAGCCCCGTCTGGCCGGCGCTGAGGCCGGCATCGACGGGCAGGCAGACGCCGCTGACGGCGGCTGCCGCATCGGACAGGAGATAGGCAACCGCGGCCGCGACCTCTTCGGGCGCCACGATCCGGCGGAGCGGGTAGGGCGCGGCAGCCTCCTCCAACACCTGCGGATTGGCACGGGCACGGTCATTCCAGGCTTGTGTCCGGACGGTGCCGGGCAGGACGGCGTTCACCCGCAGGCCTAGGGGGCCGCATTCGACCGCCGCGAGGCGCGTGAAATGCAGAAGCGCCGCCTTGGCCATGCTGTAGCCCGGATGGCCGAACACGCCCGTCCCGTTGATGGACCCGATATTGACCGTCGCGGCACCTGCCGCGAAATGCGGCCGCAGCGCCTGAAAGAGGAGCACCGGCGCTTCGAGGTTGAGCGCCAGATCCGCTCGGAAATTGTCCGCATCGAGCGTGGCAAGACTGTCGGCCGTGACGCCGCCCGCATTGTTCACAAGCGCCGCGACCGGACCCAGATCTGCGAGCGCCGCGACAAGCGCGTCGCGCGCGGCCGCATCGGTCAGATCGCAGGTGAGCACCGTAACGGGGTGGCCGGCCCCGGCCGCCGCCCGGTCCAGCGCGGCGGCATCGCGATCCACCAGCACCGGATGGTGGGTCGGAGCAAGGGCTGCCGCGATGGCGCGGCCGATATCCCCCGCTCCGCCCGTGATGACGGCGATCGGTGTGTCGGGCATGTCAGTCTCCCAATGGGCCGTCGGGTGGCGCAAGCCCGACGGTCAGCATCTGGTGCTTGATCCGGCGCATCGTTTCGCGGGCCGGGTCGCCGATCCGCGCAGCGACTTCTGTCGCCAGAAGGTCCAGCAGAATAAGCCCGCCATAGCGCGCGGCGCTCGGGCGCAGAATATCGTCATGCTCGTCGAGCGACAGGCCGATCACCCGATCGGCCAGCTCCGCGAGCGGGCTGCCAGGGCGGGTGAGCGCGATGCCGGTCGCTCCGTAATCCCGTGCGGCGGCCATGCAATCCAACGTTGCCGGTGACCGGCCGGCCTGAGAGATGACAAGACATGCATCGCCCTTGCCGAGCGTCGCCGCCTGCATCAGCGCGCGGCCCCCGTCAACGGTCGCCGTGGCCGCCAGACCCAGCCGGTAGAGGCGGTTCTCCGCTTCGCGGGCCAGCAACGAACTGTGCCCGCCCTGACCGAAGACCAGAATGCGACCGGCGGATGCGACCGCGGCGACGGCCGCATCGAAACCGGCGCGGTCGCGCCCGTCGAGCGCGTCCGACATGGCCCGGCTGGCGCCGTCGAGCAGGGCGGCCGCACTGGCATCCGCCCCGGCATGTGCGCCGCCCAGCGGCTGGCGATAGCGCAGCCCCGGACGCCCGGCTTGTGTCAGCGCCACGCGGAACCGCGCGAAACTGTCGATCCCAAGCCGGCGGCAGAATCGGGTGACGGTCGGCGGGGATACGCCGGCGCGTGCGGCCAGTTCGGTGATCGGGACCGAGGCCGCCCAGTCCGGCTCGGATGCGACCAGCGCCGCCAGCGCCTGTTCGGCGGGCGGCAGGTCGGGCATCTGCCGGTCCAGTGCGGCCAGAAGGTCGGTCATGTGGCGGCGGGCGCCTTGTAGGCCACACAATCCACCTCGACCTTGCAATCGACCATCATGGTTGCCTGCACACAGGCGCGGGCGGGTGGGTGCTCTCCGAAATATTCCGCATAGACCTTGTTGAAGGACCAGAAATCGCGCGGATCATCGAGCCAGACACCGACGCGCACGACATGTTCGAGCCCGTAGCCAGCCTCTTCCAGAATGGCGATCAGGTTGCGGATCGTCAGATGCGACTGTTCGACGATGCCGGTGCCGACGATCTCTCCGTCCTTCATGGCGACCTGTCCGGACACATGAAGCCAGCCGTCGGCCTCTACCGCGCGGGCAAAGGGCAGGGTCTGGCCACCGGCACCGGGTTTGGACGCGCCGTATCGCGTGATGCTCATCGCAGTCTCCGTAAATTATTTTCGTATCGCTTGACCGATTTCGGGATAATCCGTAGTTTTATCGCCAATCTCAAGCCAATTGTGAAAAATATTTAGCATGTCCGACCGCGATCCGTTCACCCCGCCTTTCGCCCCAGACGATGAGGCCCGCCGTGCCATCTGGGAGATGCTTGTCCCCCGCGATATCGATGCGTTTCTCGCCGCGGACTGGTCGATGGTGGAAGACGATTTCGAGGATGCGGCCTTTTTCGGCATCCACGGGCAGAACAGCCCCGATGCCGATGCGTGGTCACTGGCCTTCCCCGATCTTGCAAGCTACCGCGCCGAATGGCTCCGTCAGGCAAAGGATTTCGCGACGCAGAGTTTCGCGGAAGACCCGCGGCCCGCACTGTTCCGCGCCACCCGGCTGGAAGAGATCGAGATTTCCGGAGATAGGGCTCTGGTGCGCAAGAAGTTCGATGGCGCGCTGAAACGGACCGATGGCGGCAGCGACCGGCTGTTGTGGCAGACCCACTACCATTGCCACCGGATCGGGGGCCGCTGGAAGATCTGCGGCTTCCTTGGCTACCTGCCGAACCCGCTCGGGCAGCCCGCAGGATAGGGCAGGGAGCAGACCATGACCCGGCGTATCTTTGTCGCGGCAATGGCGACCGAGACGAACAGTTTCTCACCGATCAGGATCGACCTGCGGGCCTTCGAAGCCTCTTTGTTCGCGGGGCCGGGCGCGCATCCCGAAACCCCGACGCTCTGCACGGCGGTCTTTCCGGTGGGGCGCAGGGTCACCGCGCGACGCGGCTGGACTTTGGTCGAGGGCACGGCCGCCTGGGCCGATCCGGCCGGGCTCGTGTCCCGCGCCGCGCATGAAAGCCTGCGGGACCGGATACTGGCCGAGCTTGCGGGTGCCGGTCCGGTCGATGCGGTGATGCTGGGCCTCCACGGGGCGATGATCGCGGACGGCTGCGACGATCCAGAGGGCGACCTGCTCGCCCGCATTCGCGCCCATGTCGGACCGGATGTTCCGGTGATGGCCACGCTCGACCCGCACAGCCACCTGACCAAAAAGCGCGTGGCCGCGGCTGACGCGCTCGTGGCGTTCCGCGAGTTCCCGCACACGGATTTCGTTGCAACCGCCGAACGCGCCTGGGCGCTGATGGAGCGCCGGCTCGATGGCGATCTCGATCCGGTCATCCTGACCGCCGATCCGAAGATGATCGACGTTTTCCCGACCTCGCGCGCGCCGATGCGCCGGTTCGTGGACGATATGGTTGCAGCGGGGGAGGACTTTCCCGGCGGTGCGGACCTGTCGCTCATCCACGGGTTCATGGCGGGAGACGTGCCGGAGATGGGCACAAAGATGATGATCGTGGCGGACCGGTCCCGCGCGGTCGAGGCGCAGGCCCTGATCGACCGGTTTGCCGCCCGGATCCGGGCCCTGCGCGGACAGGTCCGGGCCGAGGAACTGGATGTGCCCGAGGCGCTGAAGCGTGCGCAGGACAGCTCGTCCCGCCCCGTGACCATTGCCGATATGTGGGACAATCCGGGTGGCGGCACGGCAGGTGACGCGACCGTGCTCCTGCGCGCCGTGCGCGATGCGGGTCTGTCGAACGTCGCCTTCGGGACCATCTGGGACCCCGGCGCCGTGGCGATCTGCATGGCCGCAGGCGCGGGCGCGCAGCTGTCGCTCCGGATCGGGGCCAAGTCGGCGCCCGGCACCGGCCTGCCCGTCGATCTGGACGCACAGGTCGTCTCTGTCCGCAAGGACGCGCACCAGATGTTCGGCGGCTCAATAGTGCCGATCGGGGATGCGGCACATATCCGGGCGGGAGGCATCGACATCATCCTCAATTCGACCCGCGCGCAATGTTTCGACACATCGCTTTTCACGCTCTTCGGGATCGATCCGGCGGCGCGCGATATTCTGGTGGTCAAATCGACCAATCACTTCTACGACAGTTTCGCGCGGCTCGGTGGTGAGATCCTCTATTGCGCGGCCGGGACGCCCTATCCGAATGACCCGCGCCGCACCGCTTATCGCCAAGCACCACGCGATATCTGGCCCATTGCCGACGACCCGCCGGAGGATTGAGATGACCCGAATTGACGATCTGATGACCCCGGTTCCGGTGGTCGACGAGGAGGTGATGGCGGCGAATATCGCCCGCGTCCAAGAGTTTTTCGACGGGCTGGGCCGCAATTTCCGGCCTCATATCAAGACCCACAAGATCCCTGAGCTGGCCGAGGCTCAACTGGTCGCCGGCGCGCGCGGGATCAACTGCCAGAAGGTGACGGAGGCAGAGGTTTTCGCCGACGCAGGGTTCGACGATATCCTCATCACCTATAATATCCTCGGGGCGGAGAAACTGGCCCGTCTCGCGGCGCTCAATGCGCGGGTCCGCCTGACCGTGGTGGCCGACAATGCCACGGTGGTCGACGGGCTGGCTGACGCGTTCCATCCCGACCGGCCACTGCGCATCCTCGTCGAATGCGAGACAGGCGCGCGGCGCAACGGCGTGCAGACGCCGGAGGCGGCTGTGGAACTGGCCCGCCGGATCACCGCGGCGCCGGGGCTCATCTTCGAGGGGCTGATGACCTATCCCAAGCCGCATGGTGAAGCAGCGGTTGAGGCGTTTTTCAGCGAAACGATGGCGCTTCTGGATGCGGCTGGCTTGGCCTGTCCGGTGCGGTCCCATGCCGGCTCGCCGAGCCTGTTCAACGCGGCCGATGTGCCGTCGGCCACCGAACATCGGGCGGGGACATATATCTACAACGACCGCAAGATGGTCCGCGAGGGCCATTGCCGGATCGAGGACTGCGCCATGCATATTCTGGCGACGGTCGTCTCCTGCCCGACGCCCGACCGTTGCGTGCTCGACAGCGGGTCGAAGACGCTGACCAGCGACCTGTCGGGCTTTGCTGATCACGGGCTGATCGTTGAACATCCCGGCGCGCGGATCGTCTCACTGTCGGAAGAACATGGTGTGGTTGACCTGTCGGATTGCGCAAGCCGCCCCGCTGTCGGCGACCGGGTGCGGATCATCCCCAACCACACCTGCGTCGTGTCCAACATGTTCGACCGGATGGTTTTCCACCGCCAAGGCACGATCACGCGGACCTTGCCGGTGCGCGCCCGCGGGCTTGTTTGGTAACGTTTTATTGACCTTTTGAGGAAATCGGCCGACACTTCTCGCGTTAAAGAGGTGTGGGCGTAGACGTGCAGGCAGACTATCCAGACGATTGGTTCGACTTCACGGAGAGCCAACTCGCCGATTTTGGCGCGATGATGTTCCTGTCGTCGCTGGTCAAAGTGCACCAGCGCCGCACCCTTCTGTCCAATTTCCGCAGTTTCGAGACGCCGTGGCGGCTGGGCCAGTATCACATTTTCCGCGCCACCAACGGATCACCCCGCGCCTTCATGACCTATGCGGCGCTGAGTGAGGAGGCCGAGCGCGCCTATGCGCTCGACCAGCACCCGATCGAGCCCGAGGACTGGGCCGCCGGGCAGGCGGTTTGGATCATCGACCTTGTGGCGCCCTTCGGGCAGGTTCCGCAGATCGTGGAGATGATCAAGCGCGACGCACCGTTCCAGAGGGTGCGCACAAACCGGCTGACGGCGGATATGGAAACCCAGAGGATTGTCGAATGGGTCCGCGACGCGGAGGGCAAGGTCCACATGTCCGTCATCCGCCCGCGCGACTTCCGCACTGTGGCGGAACTGGAGGCGTAAATGGTAAACTTTGCAGCAAACCCCGATGAATCCGATCTTGTCGGGTCGGTCACGAAATCGGACCTCGATACGAGCGGCCAGATCAACATCTTCTGGTATGCGGGGCCGTTTCCGGTCGCGAACGTCAATGATTCCGGCACATTCGAGATATTCATTCAACCTTCGGTCGGCACTGCAACGGTCGATGATAACGGCAACTGGACCTATGATCTGGGCGACAAGTCGAATTTCATCCTGAACGGGTCGGTCACATTCACAATTCGCGGAACCGAGACAAACCCGGGCGACCCTGCCAACCCGATCACGGTCGACACGGTTATCACCATCAACTTCGATGTCTGCTTTGTCACCGGCACGCGCATCCTGACGCCGGACGGCTGGCGGCGGGTAGAGGACCTGACGGTCGGCGACAGCGTCACCACTCTCGACGGCGGCCCGCAGGTCATCCGCTGGATCGAGGGGCGCGATCTGGACCCGGCGCGGCTCGCATCCAATCCCGAGCTTTGTCCGATCCGGATCAAGGCCGGCACATTCGGGGCGGGCCGGCCGGAACGGGACTTGCGGGTTTCGCCGCAGCACCGGGTGCTGTTCTCAGGCCCGCAGGCGCAACTGCTCTTCGGTCAGGCGGACGTGCTCGTGGCCGCCAAGAGCCTCCTCGGCTTGCCGGGCGTCTCGCAGGAGATGCCCGAAGCGGGGATCGGCTATTTCCACATCCTTCTGGACCGGCACGAGGTTCTGATCGCCGAAGGGCTGGAGGCCGAGAGCCTCTATCTCGGCGAGGAGGCCCTGTCGGTGATGGGATCGGACGGGCTTCAGGAACTGGCCGCGATCTTCGGGGATGCGACACCGGGGCCGGCCGGCCTGTTCGGTCCGGCCGCGCGCCACATCCTGCGTGATTATGAGGCGCGGTCGCTCGTGGCGCTGCACAAATCGCGCCTGAAACAGGCCGGGGCCGAAGCGCCGCACCACCTGCCGTAACGGCACCCGGGTCTGGCGCTTCACGCCCGCCGCACCCGCGACTAGGGTCTCCGGCAACGTTTCTCGATTGACCGGACCTGGTGCATGAAAATCCTCCGACTGTCCCTGGGGCTGATCCTCGCCCTTCTCCTGGGCGTGCTGATCTGGCTTGCCGTCGCGCCGCCTGCGATGATCCGCGTGGCGACCGCCTACACGGCGAAAATCGTCTGCTCGAACCATTTCATTGCCGCCCGCGATCCAGCAGAGGTGCTGGCCGTCGATGTGCAGGCGCCCGGCCATCCGATCCTCGGCTTCATATCGATCGACGTCGATGACAGCGCGGGCCGGGTGGACGCCCGCCTGCTGGGACTTTTCGGGCGCGGCACCGCGCTGCACCGGTCAGGGCATGGCTGCGCCGTGGCACCGGACGGGAACGTGGCCGCGCTGGCTGCAAATGCACCCGCGACGGAACCGGCGCCCCTTGCCATAGATCCCGTTCCGGCGATCCAAAATCTGCTCGGTGATGAGTCCCTGACCGGGCCGGGCATGCGCGCGGTTCTGGTCCTGAAAGACAAGCAGGTGATCGGCAAGACCTATGCTGACGGCTTTGATGCCGGAACGCCGCTGCTCGGCTGGTCCATGACCAAGACCGTCACCGCAGCGCTGATCGGCACTTTGGTGAAGGACGGCGCGCTTTCGCTCGACCAGAGCGTTGCGGACGCGGCCCCGAATGCTTTCGGCCATTGGGCCAGCGATGCCCGCGCGGCCATCACTGTGGCTGACCTTATGGGCATGGCGAGCGATCTGCGCTGGAACGAAGGGTACGGCACCGTCTCCGATGTCACGCGGATGCTCTATCTCGAAGCGGACATGGCCGCCTTCGCCGCGTCATCCCCGCTCGACGCGCCGGACGGCGCGGATGTGGGGCAGGTCTTCAACTATTCCTCGGGCACGACCGTGCTTCTGTCGCGGCTGGCGCAGGAACTGCTGGGCGCGGACGAGATGCAGGCGATGCGCGCACGGCTTTTCAATCCGCTCGGCATGGCCAGCGCGGTCGTCGAAGCGGATGCGACGGGCACGCTCGCCGGATCGTCCTACATGTATGCGACAGCGGCCGACTGGGCACGGTTTGGCGCCTTTGTCGGCGGAGCGGGGCAGGGGATCGTTCCGGCGGGGTTCACCGAATGGATGCGCGCACCGCACCCGGCATCGGATGGTGCGTACGGCCGGGGCCAGACCTGGATGCGCCCGCCGGGTCCGGCGCGCGACATTGCCCTGCCGGATGATGCCGTCTGGCTGTCGGGACATGACGGCCAGTCGGTCGGGGTCTTCCCGTCGGACCAGCTCGTGATCGTGCGGTTCGGCCTGACGCCCTCGTCGCTCGGCTATTCGCCCGCTGCGCTCAGCCGGGCGGTCCTCGACGCGCTCGACGGCTGAACATGAAAAAGGCGCGGCCGGGAAAAGCCGCGCCAGACACCCCGCCCAATTTGGCCCGGGCGGGACATGTTTCAGATGCGGTCAGCCCTCGGCCGCGACGAGCAAGTCGGGGTCGATTTCCGTGAGCGCCACGCGGCGCTCGACGGCCTGACCGTCCGTGTCGAACAGGTGGCAGTCCGCCCCGTTGATCCCGATGTCGAGATCCGTACCGGGACGGGCTGGCGCGCTGCCGTCAAGAAGCGCACAGAAGGGCGTGTCGCTCTGGGCGACGCGGGCATAGGCGACCGTATGGATGCCGAGCCGCTCGATCACCGACGGATCGACCGTCAGGCGGGCATCTGCTTCGCCGAGCTTCAGATGTTCGGGGCGGATGCCGAGCGTCATCGACTGGCCGGCAAGCCCCGAATGGCCATGGACCGGCACCGTCAGTTCCGCGCCGTTCGGCAGGGTGACTGTGGCGCTGTCCTCATCCGCGCGGGAACAGGTGACGGGCAGGAAATTCATCTTAGGATTGCCGATGAACCCGGCGACGAACAGGTTGCGCGGCTTGTGATAGAGTTCCAGCGGCGTGCCGACCTGGCTGACGATCCCGCCGTCGAGCACCACGATCCGGTCGGCCATGGTCATGGCCTCCACCTGGTCGTGGGTTACATAGATCATCGTCGCGCCGAGGTCGCCATGCAGTTTCGACAGCTCCACCCGCATCTCGGCGCGCAAAGCGGCATCGAGGTTCGAGAGCGGCTCGTCGAACAGGAAGACCTTGGGTTCGCGGACGATGGCGCGGCCGATGGCGACGCGCTGGCGCTGGCCGCCCGAGAGCTGGCCCGGCTTGTGCTGGAGCCGCTCATCGAGCTGCAGAATGCCCGACGCGCGGCGCACGCGGGTCTCGACCTCGTCCTTGCTCATCTTGTCGACGCGCAAGGGGAAGGCAATATTCTCGTAGACGCTCATATGGGGGTAGAGCGCGTAGGACTGGAACACCATCGCAATGCCGCGTTTCACCGGCGCGAGCGTGTTCACCACGGTGCCGTCGATCGAGACGGTGCCGTCAGTGATCTCCTCCAGCCCCGCGATCATCCGCAACAGGGTGGACTTGCCGCAGCCCGACGGGCCGACGAAGACCACGAACTCGCCATCCGCGATGTCGAGCGAGACGCCCTTGATGACCTCGGCATTGCCGAAGCTCTTGCGGACATTTTCCAGCTGCAACTGGCCCATGATACGTTCCTTGTCCTTGAGGTCCGGACCCCGCGGCGCAGCCGCGGGATCCGGTGATCGGTTTACTTGTAGTCTTCGAGCTGCTCGGCTGCGATCTCGATGGCTTCGGCCGCTTCGACCTCACCCAGAACGACGCCCTGAACGGCTTCGTTGATCGCGTCCTGCATGCCGACATAGTCGGTCACGAACGGCTCCGGCCCACCGGTCGGGATGGCTTCGAGGAAGGCACCCCAGGTCGGGTCCTCGTCCACGAGGCCGGCCACTTCGGGCAGGTCGCGCAGCGGGGTGAACCCTTCGGCCAGTTCGAAGGCCATCTGATTTTCCGGGTTGGTCAGCAGTTTGGCGAGCGACAGGGCTTCCTGCTCAACGCCGGTATTGTTGAACACCGCAAGGCTGTCGGTGATCAGAAGCGTGCCGGGCTGGCCCTGCGGGCCGACCGGGATCGGCGCGACGCCCCAGTTGGTGTCACCGATCAGGTTCCGCGCCCACGGGCCGGAGATGAACATGCCGATCTTGCCTTCGGCGAAGAGCGGGTTCAGCTTCTCGCGGTCATAGGCAACGGGGCCGGGCTGGGACACTTCGGCCAGCTTGCCGTAGAATTCCAGGGCTTCGACATTGTTCGGAGAGTTGAAGACGATTTCGCCGTCGGCGTTAATCACTTCACCACCGTTGGTGTACACGTAGTTCAGGAACTGGTGCATGGTGTTGTCGAAGCTGGCAGCGGCCAGGCCCACACCGTCCGCATCGGTCTTGTCCTTGATCGCGGTGGCGGCGGCGAGCATCTCGTCCCAGGTTTTCGGCGGCATCTCGGGGTCGAGGCCGGCTTCTGCGAAGAGATCCTTGTTGTAGTAGAGCGCCTTGGTGGAGAAAGCCCGCGGCAGACCCCACTGTTTGCCGTCTGCGGTCACGGTGCCGAGGATCGGAGCCGCATAGGTGGCCTTTTCCTCGTCCGTCAGGTCGACCGAGATGATCAGGTCGTTGGCGGCCAGCTGCTTGAGCGTGCGCGAGCCCATATAGGCGATCGCGGGCGCGTTGCCGGCGGATGCGAGCGTGGTGGATTTTTCCTGGCACTGGCCCCACGGCACGAATTCCAGATCAACCTTGAAGCCGGGGTTGGCAGCTTCCCATTCCGCGATCAGCGCGTCCTGGATCGGGATGCCGGCGCCGGTATTGTCGCCGCAGTTGATCATGTGGATCCGCTTGTCCTCGGCCATCGCGGTGCCCGCGACGCCAAGGGCAACGGTGGTGCCCAAAAGCAAGGTTTTAAGGGTCATTTCAGTCTCCCAAGTTGGTTTGCCATTGTTGGAATCTCACTCCTTGACCGCCCCGGCCGTCAGGCCGGCGACAATGTATCGCTGGAGGAAGACATAGATGATCAGCACTGGCAGGATGCCGACCAGACTTGCGGCCATCAGCTCGTTCCAGACGACCTCTTGGCGGCCGAAGAACTGGAACAGGCCAACGGGCAACGGGTTGAGCTCGTTGGTGGAATTGAAGGTGAGCGCGAAAAGGAACTGCTGCGCATAGGCGGCGATGAACGTAGCGATGGCGACAACCATGATCCCCGGCAGCGCGATCGGCAGGATCACCCGGCGCAGCGTGTAGAGCCGGCCCGCACCATCGACCCATGCGGCCTCTTCCAGCTCGCGCGGGATTTTCATCAGATAGGAGCGCAGGAGCCAGATGCCCGTCGGGATGACGAAGGCCGTGCCCGGCGCGATCATCGCGAAATAGGTGTTCAGAAGGCCGAGCTGCTGCATCACCTTGAAGAGCGGGATGATCAGAACCGCGCCCGAGACCATGTTGATCGCGAGGAACGCCGCCAGAAGCCCGTTCTTGAACCGGAACTCGAAGCGCGCGAACGCATAGGCCGCGGGGATGATCGCCACAAGGGCCAGCACTGTCACCGAGCTTGCGATGAAGAAGCTGTTGAACATGTAGAGCCACAGGAGCGGCACGTTGCTCCACATGTCGATATAGGCGCGGAAGCTCATCTCGTCGGTCACGAACCGGTAGGGGATCGAGAAGAGCGCATCGAGCGGCCGCAGCGACACGACGAAGGCTTCGACAAAGGGCGCGAGCACGAAGGAGAGGAACAGCAGGATGCCCGAATAGATGAGGACATATTCCCACCAGCGATACTTGTTGATCATTTGATCGTCCCCCGCTTGGCGATGCGCGACGTCATCAGGAAGTAGAAGCCCGAGAAGAGCGACAGGAAGATCACGATCATCACGGCGCGTGCGGCACCCTCGCCATATTTGAAGCGGCTGATCGCGGTCTTGTAAGTGTCGATGATCATGGTCGTGGTAGAGCCGCGTGGTCCGCCCTCGGTCAGGATCCAGATGATATCGAAACTGTTGAAGGTCCAGATGGCCGACAGGAGCGCCATGGTCGCGATCGCGGGCATGATGAGCGGCAGAGTGATCCGGCGGAACCGGTAGAACCGGTTGGCCCCGTCGACCCAGGCGGCCTCGTGCAGGTCCACAGGCACGCCCTGCATGGCGGCCAGCAGATAGATGGTGACCATCGGCGTGCCGATCCAGACATCGGTGATGATCGTCGCCATGAAGGCACTGTTGCGATAGGCGAGGAACTCGAACGGCTCGGCTATCAGATGCAGGCGCTGTGCGAGGCCCGAAATCATCCCGAACTGGCCGTTATACATCCAGCCCCAGATGAAGACGCCGATGGCAATCGGCACGACCCAGGGCGGCATCACCAACACGCGGAAGAGCGTGCGGCCCGGCACGCTGGCGTTCAGGAGCACCGCCCCGAACGTGCCCAGCACCATCTTGATCGCCACCGAGATCGCCATCCAGTAGAAGGTGCGCGCGATCACCTCGGGGAACCGGCGCGAGAACATCTTCTCGTAATTCTCGAAGCCGACATAGTTTGTCTCGGGCTTCAGCGATGCGTCGGTGAAGGACAGGCGGACCGTTTCCACCAGCGGCCATGCAACGATGATGAGCGTCACCACCAGGGCCGGCACCAGCAGCAGATAAGGAAACAGGTCGGTCTTGGGTCTAGCGGCGGCCATGGTCAGTTCCGTTTCACGTCATAGCTGTCGAAACGGTCCCACGTCGGAGCAAGGTCGATGACCGCTCCGCGCTGGCGCGCCTCGTCGATTTTGAGGGCGGTCAGCCCCGCCTCGAGCGCGTCGAGCACCGAGACAGGCAGGCCGAGATCGCCGTTCATGTGGGCAATCAGGTCCTGCGCCATGGCCTCGTCCGCGCCGTAATGCCCGTCATGCGTGCCACCCAGATCGGGCATGTCGACGAGCCGTTTCCCGGTCACCGCGTCATGTGCGCGGTAGAAATTGCGGATGAAATCGCCCTCGGCCATGCCCTTGGTGCCGATCACGGCAAAGCGGCGGAACTCGTCAGGCACATACATGTTGGTGTGGAAGCAGAGGTTGGCGCCGCCCTCATATTCGATGAGTGCGGTCTGGTGGTCGACCAGGTCCCCGTCACTGTCGAAATCGGACGCCCCGCCGTTCCAGCGCGGCTCGAACGGGTCAACCCGTCCCGGGGTCTCTGGCCGCGGGAAGCGGGTGCCTTCCGGCGGGCGGTTTTCGGGCACGAAACTGCGCCGACCGCCAAAGCTTGCCACGCGCATGGCCCGCGCACCGACCACGCCCTGATAGAGATCGAGGTCATGGCAGCATTTCTCCAGCATGAACCCGCCGGAATAGCGGCTGTGCCGCCGCCAGTCGCGCATGAAGAACGAGCCGTGATAGGGACCGATATGCTCCGCCGCCTCGATGGAGACGACGTCACCGATCTGGCCGCTGTCGAGCGAGGCGCGCAGGGCGCGGTAAAGGGGGGCGTAGCGCAGGACCAGCCCGACCATGACCCGCTGGTGGCCGCCGGCCTTCTCCAGCGCGTCGAGAAGCGCGAACGTCTCGTCTTCCGACACGACGACCGGCTTTTCGGCGAAGATATGCGGCGTGCCATGGTCAAGCGCGGTGCGGATATGGTCGAGATGCATGAAGTTCGGGCTGCCGACCATCAGCAGGTCCGGCTGGTCGGCCTTCAGCATCTCTTCGAGTGTCGCATGCGCGTGCATGGCTTGACCGGTTGCGGCTTCCAGCGATGCCCGGCCGGCCGGCGCGGGGTCGACAAAGCCGGCCAGCCGCGCGTCGGGATTGGCCTTGCACAGAAGCGCCGTGACATGGGCGATGCGTGCGCCGAGGCCGACGATGCAGATCTTCATGCGCAGTTCCTTTCAAGTTCGTCCATGGCATCGCGCAGCGCGCGAATCGCCGGGGCATGGGCCTCGCGCCGCTGGCCCTCGGCTTCGAACCCGAGCCCGTCGAAAAGCGTGGCGGGCAGGGAAACAGGTGCCGCACCGGACGCATGCAGCGCGTCGATGCCGGGCAGGGCGAGCAGACGGGGTGCGAGCGCGGGCGTGACACCGCCGCCAGGCATGATCTCGATCCGGCCGCGCGCGGCATCGGCCATCTGGGCGAGACGCGGCAGACCGTCACCGACGCGCGCCGCGCCGCCCGAGGTCAGGATCCGGTCAAAACCAAGCGCGATCGCGGCCTCGACCGCGGCAGAGGCATCGGGCACGAGATCGACCGCGCGGTGCAGGGTGGCTTGCATAGAACCACGGGCCGCAAGCAGATCGCGCAGAACAGCTACGTCGAGCGCACGGGCCTCCGTCAGGGCTCCGGTCACGATCCCGGCAAGCCCCGCGTCGCGGGCGTGGCCGATATCGTCGAGCATGGCGGCCACGTCCCCGGGAGAATAGAGGAAGTGGCCGCCGCGGGGGCGGATCATCGCATGGCAGGGCACCGGCAGGTCGGCAGCCGCGCGCATCAGCCCGGCCGAGGGGGTCAGTCCGCCGATGGCGAGCGCCGAGCAGAGTTCGATCCGGTCGGCCCCCGCCTCGACCGCCACCCAGGCGCCTTCGATCGTGTCGACACAGATTTCCAGAAGCGGACGGGTCATGCGCTTGCTCCTGCCGGCACCATGTCGGCCCCGGCAATCGCAGCCCCGACCAGTCCGCCATTTGCGGCGTGCTGGCCGACCGTCACGAGCGGAGCAGCGTAAGTCGCCAGAACGCGGCCGCGCAGCTTGCGGTCGATCTCCGCCACAAGCCGCGCGTCGCCCGACAGACCGCCGCTGCAAGGCACCGCATCCGGCCCGAGTGTGTTGACAATGACGGACAGGGCGCGGGCAACGATCTCGGTATAGATGTCGATGGTGCGCGCGGCACCTTCGTCGCCCGCATGCCACGCAGCCGTGATCTCGGTGCTGTCACAGGTCGCGCCGTGCAGCGCCAGATGCAGTTTCTCCATCCCGCGGGCCGACCCATGCGCGTCAAGGCATCCGGTCTGGCCGCAGCCGCAGGGCAGGGCGGGCAGGCCGGGCGCAAGGCCACCGGCGGTCGGGTCGATCGCGGGTCCGTGGCCCCATTCACCCGATATGCCGCCGAAACCCTGCAGAAGTGCGCCGTTCACGACCACACCGCCACCGACACCGGAGCCGAGGATGATCCCGAAGGTCACCGGTTTGCCGCGACCCGCGCCCAGATGCGCCTCTGCCAGCGCGAAACAGTCGGCATCATTGGTGATGCGGACCGGCAGGCCGAGCGCCGCTTCCAGATCGCGGGCCACATGGCGCCCGTCGAGGCAGGGAATATTGGCAACCCGCGCCAACCCGGTGCGGCTGTCATAAACGCCGGCGAGCGAAACGGACAGGGCGGTAGCGCCGGTCGTCTTCGCAATCCCCGACAAGGCGGCAGCGAAATCCTTGAAATCGGAAACGGGGGTGGGGCAGCGCCCGGCTTCGGGAACGCGTCCATCCGGCTCCGGCTGACCGAAGCGGATGAAAGTGCCGCCGATATCCAAGCAGGTGAGCATCCACCAATCCCGTCATGACGCGACGCTCCGGTCGCTGTGTAATACCAATATGGAACCAATATGGGATTTAGTAAATACCAAATTTCGAAATGGTCTGATCGGTGGTCGGACAAGGGAAATTCGCGCCCCGGATAGACGAAAGAGGCGCGGTCGGGGGACGGGTGGCGCTCCGCGAAGCGCCTGCCTTTCAGCGGGTTGCGCGGCGAAGCGCTGCGGCGACATCGCCGCCGACATCGGCGAGCAACGCCTCGGCCGCTGTCCGCTCAAGGCCGGTGGCAACAAGGATCGCAACAGGCACCGACCCGTCCGATGCATCGAGCGCGGCACCCGCTTGGTGGGCTGGCTTGCTTGTCAAATCACCGATGATTCGCACCGCACGGCCGCGCAACTTTTCATTGTCGGCGACCACCTGCACCATATGGCCCTGAACGACCCGCCCGAGATGCATCGCAGCCAGCGTCGAGATCATGTTGAGCGCCGCCTTCTGCGCCGATCCGGCGGCCATACGGGTCGAGCCCGCGACGAATTCCGGCGGAGATTCCAACAGGACCGGACAGGTCGAAAGTGCCAGCAGACGCGCGGACGGGACGTTGGCCAGACCGACAATTTCGGATTTTGTTTCAGAGGCTTGCTTCGCGAACGCGCAGGTATATGGCGTGCCACCGCTGGCCGAAACGGCGATGACAATGTCACCTGGCCCAAGTCCCGCCGCCTTGCAATCGGCGCTGCCGGCCTCCCCACTGTCTTCCGCGCCGCCGGACAGGTTGCGGAAAGTCTGCAAACCGCCCGCAATGCTGAAGCCGACCCTGTCGCGCGGCAGACCGAAGGTGCCGGGAAGTTCCAGCGCATCAGCCGCCGCCATCAGCCCGGCGCTGCCCGCGCCGACATAGTGCACACGCCCGCCCGCGCGGAGCCGGTCGGCCAGAAGCGCCGCCGCACGCGCCAGCGCTGGAGCGGCCGCGCCCACGGCCCGCATGGCCGCGAGCTGGATATCGGCCATGGCCGCAAGCGCCGCCTCGGGCTGGTCGGGACCGAGCGCCGCGCTGCGCGGATCCCGCTCTTCTGTGGGTGGTGACGTCATGAAACCTCCTCCGGCAATCATGCCCCTTTCCCGCCATTTCTCAACAGGTTCCGGCCGTCCCTTGCGATGGCGGGCATATATTTTTGGCGCCTGAGAGACATTCGGGCTTCTCATTGGCTCTATATTGGTATTATATAGGTATTAGGACTGCAAGGGACCGGAGCCATCACAGCGCCCATGAGCGACATCACCTCATATCTCGCCCCCGCCGGATGGCTGACGGGAAGCGGCGGCCCGCGCTACCTCCAGCTGCGCCGCCGGATCCAGGACGCTATCGCGGACGGGGTGATTTCCGAGGGCGACCCGCTCCCGTCCGAGCGCGAGATTGCGGCGCTGACGGACCTGTCGCGGGTAACTGTGCGCAAGGCCGTCGCCGAACTGGTCGAGGCCGGCACCATCATCCAGCGCCGCGGCTCCGGCTCTTTCGTGGCACCCAACGTGGCGCGGGTCGAACAGAGCCTGTCGCGCCTCACCTCCTTCACGGAGGATATGGCCCGCCGCGGGATGGAGGTCGAATCGACCTTCATCGAGCGGCGCGTCTGTCCACCATCCCCGCAGGAAACCTTCACGCTGGGTCTCTCCGCGGGCGAGTTGGTGGCCCGCGTCGCCCGACTCCGCCGCGCCGACGGACGGCCGCTCGCCATCGAGCGCGCCAGTCTGCCCAATTCGATCCTGCCGAACCCGACGGATGTGGACCATTCGCTCTATGCCGTGCTCGACCGGATGGGACTGCGCCCGGTCCGGGCCGTGCAACGGATTTCTGCCATCAACATCCGCGCCGAAGATGCCGAACTGCTCGACATTCCGGCCGGGGCGGCCGCTTTGAAGATCGAGCGGGTCTCCTATCTCGACAGCGGACGCGTGGTGGAATTTACCCGCTCCATCTATCGCGGCGACGCATATGACTTCGTCGCCGAACTGCAACTTTCCGGAACCTGAGCCGATGACCGACACGCATATGCGGCGCGAAATCGCCGAAATCCCCGACGCCACCGCCCGCCTTCTGGGCGAGGGGCGGGCCGCCATCCGCGAATTGGCCGCCGAATTGCGCGCCACACCGCCGCTTTTCCTGGCAACCGTCGCGCGAGGCAGTTCCGACCATGCCGCGCTTTTCATCAAATATGCCTGCGAGATGACGCTGGGCCTGCCGGTCGCCTCGCTCGGCCCTTCGGTCGCATCGGTCTACGGCCGCAATCTGGCGCTCGAAGGCGCGCTTGTGCTGTCGATCTCGCAGTCGGGCAAAAGCCCCGACAATGTCGCCATGGCCGGCATGGCCCGCGCGGCCGGCGCCCGCACGGCCGCGATCACCAACGACCCTGCCTCTCCACTGGCCGAGGCGTCCGACCGGACCATTGCGCTCTGCGCCGGGCCGGAAACCTCCGTCGCCGCCACGAAAACCTTCGTGACCTCGTCTGTCGCGGGGCTGGCCCTGTTGGCCGAATGGTCGGGCGAGGCAGCCCTCCTCGATGCGCTCGACCGGTTGCCGGAGGGACTGGCGGAAGCCTGCACCAAGGACTGGTCGCCGCTCGTGGACGCGCTGGAAGACGCGCCGTCACTCTATGTATTGGGGCGCGGCCCCGGGCTTGCCATGTCGAACGAGGCGGCGCTCAAGTTCAAGGAGACCTGCCAGATCCACGCGGAATCCTATTCCTCCGCCGAGGTCCTGCACGGGCCGGTCTCGATCGTGGAACCGGGCTATCCGGTGTTGGCGCTCGCAGTGCGTGACGCCGCCGAAGACGGGCTCGTCGAGGTGGCGGACGCACTGGCCGACAAGGGCGCGCGGGTGTTCGCAACCTCTGGCAAGGCACAGAAAGCCACGCGCTTGCCCTTCGCCGCAGGCGCGCATCCGCTGACCGATCCGCTTCTGCAGATCACTTCCTTCTACGGGTTTATCGAGCGGCTCGCGCTGCGCCGCGGGCTCGACCCGGACACGCCGCGCAACCTGCGCAAAGTGACCGAAACCGTATGAGCGCGCCCCGCGCTTTCCGCGCCGCGCGCCTGTTCGACGGCACGGCTTGGCATGACGACGCCCTTGTGGTCACGGAAGGTGCGGCTCTTCTCTATGCAGGCGCGGCGCGTCACGCGCCTTCGGACCTTCGGGACGGGCTGCGGGCCGAGGATCTGGGGCAGGGCTGGCTTGTGCCGGGCTTTGTCGACCTGCAGGTCAACGGCGGCGGCGGCGTGCTCCTGAACGACGATCCCTCTGTCGACACGATTGCGCGGATTTGCGCGGCCCACGCGCCGTTCGGGTCCACGTCGCTCCTGCCCACGCTCATCACCGACACGCCGGAGAAGACCGCACAGGCGATTGCCGCCGGGCGGGCGGCCGCCAGGGCAGCCGTCCCCGGTTTCGCAGGACTGCATCTGGAAGGACCGCATCTCGACCCGGCCCGCAAGGGTGCTCATGACGCGCGCTATATCCGCCCGATGTCGGAGGACGATTGCGCCGCGCTGGAAGCCGCCGCGGCGGACCTGCCGGCGCTCCTCGTCACGCTCGCCCCGGAATCCGCCTCGCCCGACCAGATCCGCCGCCTGACGCAGGCAGGCGCGACCGTCAGCCTCGGCCATAGTGCGACCAGCTGTACGGCGGCGCGCCGGTCTATCGAGGCCGGCGCACGTTCCGTCACCCACCTGTTCAATGCGATGAGCGGTCTAGGCCACCGGGAACCGGGTCTTGTGGGCGCGGCGCTCGCGTCGGGCGACGTGTCAGCGGGCATCATCGCGGACGGTATCCATGTCGATCCGGTCGCGCTTGGCGTCGCGCTGCGTGCCAAGACCGGACCGGGCGCGCTCTATCTGGTGACCGACGCGATGGCGACCATCGGCACCGACATGACCGAGTTCACGCTCGACGGGCGGCGCATCCTGCGGCGCGACGGGCGTCTGACACTGGAAGACGGCACGCTCGCGGGTGCCGATCTCGACATGATCTCCGCCGTGCGTTTCATGGTGCGGGAGATGGGGCTCGACGCAGCCGAGGCGCTGGCCATGGCTGGCCGGGTGCCGGCAGGGCTGATCGGCGACGGTGCGGGCAGGGGGCACCTCGTCCCAGGCGGTCGCGCCGACATGCTCCTCCTGTCGGACGACCTGCAGGTGGAGCGGGTCTGGATCGGCGGGGCGGTCAGCGTCTAGCGGTTGCCGCGCCGGTCACGGGCGGCGGTCTGGGCGGACCGGTAGAGCTTGCCGAGCGCGCGGTCGCGGTCGCGCTGTTCGGCCAGACTTTCGGAGTTCCGCCGGTCCTCGCGCTGCAATTTGCGATACCGGTCGAGCCGGGCAGGATCGAGGCGTCCGTCTTCGATCGCTTCGCGCACCGCGCAGCCCGGTTCCCGGTCGTGGGAGCAGTCCCCGAACCGGCAGGCCGCGGCCAGATCGGCAATGTCGGCGAACACCGCGGCGACGCCCTCCTCGGCATCGAGCAGCCGCAGCGCGCGCATCCCCGGCGTGTCGATGATCCAGCCGCCGCCGGCGATCCGGTGCAGCGACCGCGCCGTCGTCGTGTGCCGGCCCTTGGCGTCATCCTCGCGGATGCCCTGTGTGGCAAGGTCGAGACCGGACAGGGCGTTGATAAGGGTCGATTTCCCGACACCGGACGAGCCGACCAGCGCCACCGTCTGGCCCCGCCCGCACCAGGGCCGGAGCGCCGAAAGACCGTCCGGGTCGCGCGCGTCCACCGGCTCCACGATCAGGCCGGGCAGAAGCGCGCGGGCACGGTCGACATATCTGTCAACATCGTCGGCCAGATCGGCCTTGGTCAGCACGATCAGCGGCGTCACATCGGCCTGTTCTGCAAGGGCCAGATAGCGTTCCAGCCGGGGCGGGTTGAAATCTGCATTGCAGGAGCTGGTGATGAAAAGCGTGTCCACATTGGCCGCGATCAGCTGGACCTCCCGCCCGGTGCCGGCCGCACGGCGCTTCATCTCGGAGAACCGGTCGAGGCGCCGCACCGGCCGGCCGCTGTCCCGCTCAAGAAGAAGCCAGTCGCCCACGGCAAAGGCGCGGCTCGGTAGGGCTGGTCCCGTCTCGATCCGTTCAGGACCGGCCTCGCTTATCAGGTCGAGCCCGTTGCGGTGCACTTCCGCAACCCGGGCCGGACGGCAGGTCTCAAACTCGTCCAGATCCAGCTGCGACTGGAACCGCGGCCCCCAGCCAAGCTCCGGCAGGGACATCCCCGCACCCGCATCCGTCATCTCACCTGCCTCCCGCAGCCGCGTCAATCGAGGCGGACCCGCATGGCCCATGCCCGCGCATCGAAGGAAAGCGCGCCGTCCGGTCCGGCCAGTCTGGCCAGCCGGTCCCGCAATTGCGCCTGCATCGATGCATCACAGGCCGCCACGTAAGCGGGCGCGGGGCCGGTGCCAAGGGTGAACGGATGCCAGAATGTATCGAAATCGGGAAAGCGTGTCGCGATTGTCAACGGTTCGATCTGCACGGTCCCGAGGCCTGCATCCGCGCAGATCGCCTGCAGCCCGGGCTTGGTACAGAAGGCGAAGCGCCGCGCCTCGTCCAGATCGGCCGCCTTGGGATCGATGGCCGCGGCCGCCGTCCAGAACGCGTCGAGAAACCCGAGCCCGCCGCCCGGATAATCCCAGACATAGAAGGCCAGCGTGCCCCCGTCCCGCGTGACCCGTGCCATTTCGGCCAGAGCCGCCGCCGGGTCGGGCGTGAAATTGAGCGCAAGCGCGGAGACCGTCACATCGACCGCATCGTCGGGCAGGGGCAGGGCATCCGCGCCCGCGATCCCGAAACGCACACCGGCGCGCCCCAGTTTCGACTGCGCATGGGCCACGAACGGTTCGGCCGGATCAAAGCCAAGCAGGGAGCGCGGCGCCGCACTGTCGAGCACCGCCGCGCTCAGCGCACCGGTGCCGCAGCCCACGTCGAGCCAGGCCTGGCCCTCATCCTCGTCAAGCCAGTCGAGAAACGCATCGGCCATCATGCGGCTCCAGCGCCCCATATAGGCGTCGTAGCTGTCTCCAGCGGCCCAACGGTCGGATGTCGGCTTGCCCATCGCAGCGGCTCCCGGTCCTCTCCTTCCCGTCAAGGATAGCACAGGCTGCGGCGGCCACGGTGGGGAAAGAGTCGTCAACGTTGTTCCAGCGCAACGTTGCGGTCACGCATGCGGCGCAGACTGCAGGCAACTGTCAAAAGGTTGAAGAAAGGACCTCGACATGATTACCCGCAGAACCGCCCTGATGGGCGCCGCTTTCGTCGCCGCATCGCCGGCCGTCGTGACCCGTGCGCTCGCCTCCGACGAGACGATGGACACATCCGGCGCTGCCGCCGTTGACCTGTCGAGCCTGCCCCGGCGCAAGGTCGAGCTGGTGCCGCCGCCCTTCGTCCACGAACATGAACAGGTTGCCAGCACCGGTCCCAGCATCGTCGAGTTCGAGATGGAAATCATCGAACGCGAGATGGAAGTGGACGATGACGGCGGCTACCTGCAGGGCATGACCTTCAACGGGTCGATCCCCGGCCCGCTGATGGTGGTGCATGAGGGAGACTATGTGGAACTGACGCTGAAGAACCCGGCCAGCAACCTGATGCCGCACAATATCGACTTCCACGCGGCCACGGGGGCGCTTGGCGGCGGGGCGCTGACGCTCGTCAACCCGGGCGAGATGACCGTTCTGCGCTTCAAGGCCACACGGCCGGGCACATTCGTCTATCACTGTGCGCCGGGTGGCCCGATGATCCCCTGGCATGTCGTCTCGGGCATGGCGGGCACGATCATGATCCTGCCGCGCGACGGGCTGAAAACCGACACGGGCGCGCCGATCAAATATGATCGCGTCTGGTATATCGGCGAGGCGGAATTCTACATTCCGCGCGACGAAAACGGCGATTTCAAACGCTATGCGGATGTCGGCGAAAGCTACCCCGAGACCGAAGAACTGATGAACGGGCTCATCCCGACCCACGTGGTCTTCAACGGCCGCAAGGGCGCGCTCACGGGCGACAATGCGCTGACCGCGAAAGTGGGCGAACGTGTGCTCATCGTGCATTCGCAGGCCAACCGCGACACGCGTCCGCACCTGATCGGCGGGCATGGCGACTATGTCTGGGAAAGCGGCAAGTTCAACAACCCGCCGGAACGCGATCTGGAGACATGGTTCATTCGCGGCGGGTCGGCCGGGGCGGCGCTCTACAGCTTCCTGCAGCCGGGGCTCTATGCCTATGTGAACCACAATCTGATCGAGGCGGTAAACCTCGGCGCCACGGCCCATGTGCTGGTCGAGGGCGACTGGGACAATGACCTGATGGAGCAGGTCACCGCACCGGTTGAATATTCCTCCTGACCTGACGATGCGGGGCCGGTTCTGCCGGCCCCGCGCCACATGCAAAACGGGCTGGAGTGCCCACGATGAAACTCTACACACCTGTTCTTCTGATCACTCTTCTGGGCGCGGCCCTGCTGGCGCGCGAAGGGTGGTTTTCGCATGATGCGGACCGCGCGGCTGACCTGCCGGTGCCGCCGACCGTCATTGTCCCCGCCATGCGCCTCGACTACCGCCCGGCAGGCCAGTATCAGACCGCGCGACAGGTGATCGACCCGCCGCTCGATACGCGCGCAATGCCGCCGCTTGCCGTGATGGAAACCCATGTATCCGAAGCGCTTTACGGTCTGTGCGTGGACGATGGCGCATGCCGGCCCGCACCGGGGCGCGGACGCGACGACCATGCGCAAGTGTTCGTCAGCTTTGCCGATACGGAACAATTTGCGCTGTGGCTGGCGGACCGGACGGGCACGGACTGGCGCCTGCCGACGGACCGGGAATGGGCGCAGCTTGCGGCCGAGGCGTTCCATGACGATGCGCTCGGCATCGATGGCGGACCTGCCGATCCCGCCGCGCGGTGGCTCGCAGCCTACGAGAGCCAGTTCGCGCAGCGCGGCGACGCGGACGGCACGCACCATCCGCTGGGCCACTTTGGCGCCAACAGCCTCGGGGTGCGCGATCTCGGCGGCAATATCTGGGAATGGACGCAAAGCTGCAATGAACGCGTGACGCTCGGTCCCGACCGTAGCGCGGTCCTGTCAAAGGTCGAGAATTGCGGCGTCCGCGTCGCCCAGGGACGCCACAGGGCCTATATCATAGACTTCGTGCGTGACGCGCGGGGCGGCGGCTGCGCAATCGGCATTCCGCCGGACTATCTCGGAATCCGGCTTGTCCACAGTCTGGATGGCTAGCATTCTGCATATTTAACATAAGAAAGATTATACGACTTCGAAATCCAGCGGTCACTCCCCGCGCGGGACCCATTCCTCGACTATCATCACCATGTCCCCGCCCGAGACGCGGTATGGTGCGGAAAGCTCGGTCTGGTCTGTCCGGATGAAAAACCTTGCAAACGGCTCCGGCAATGCGCGCAAGCCCTTGCCGCTGCGGTCGGCATTGACCAGCAGAATGCGGTCGGGCGTGCCTGCGCCGTTCAACAGCCGTTCATCCTGCACCTGCCAGTCCGGCCGCAGGTAAGCGAGGTTGCCCGCAACCCAGACCGGCGCGAGCACCAATGTCCCCTCCTCCACCGGCAATTCTGCCGCGAGCGTTTTGAACGGCGCCGCGCGGTAGGCATCACCCCAGAGATTATGGTGCAACAGTCCCACAGGGATCAGCAGAGCCACCGCACCTGCCACCTGCGCCAGCCGTTTCGGGCCCGCCGCGCGCCAAAGCGGGACGAGCAGGAGCGTCAGCGCCGGCACACTCGTCACCAGAACCGGCTGCAGCCAGCGGTCTTTCACATTGGTCGCGCCCGAAGCCAGGACAACAAGCGCGATCAGCGCCAGACCGGACAGCGCGATGGCCGCCAGATAGCGCAAGAGCAGGTCATCGGGTATCGGGATGCGCGCTGCCCCGGCCCGGCGGAACACTGCATGGCAGACCCCGAGGATCAGGAGCGGCAGGGCCATGAAGGACAGAAGCGCGCCCGCCAAAGCGGCCAGACCTTCGACCCGTGCGAGCGCCCAGTGGCCTGTGTCCATCTCGAACTTGTGGGAGGAGGCCATAGTCGCCTCCTGATTGGCGAACATCCAGAGCCCCGGGCCGGCAAGAATGGCGAGCGCCATGCCGACAGCAAGCAAGAGTTTCGGCGTGCCAAAGAGGCCCCGCATCTGCGGCAGCCACGCCGCGGCAAGAAACGTCGCGCTCACCGACAGCGCGAAATTGTATTTGGCGATCATCCCGAAACCGATAAGCGCGCCGAGCACCAGATAATCGGGCGCGCCGCGCCGTCCGTCGGCCCCCATCGCCCAGACCTGCGCCGCGAGCAGCACCGACAGGAAGGTGACGAGCACGCTGTGGGTGAGCGCCCGCTGGCTTTCCCACCCTAACTGCGGAACGGTCAGCAGCATGACCGTCGCCAGACCGGCCAGTGGCGGCGGCGCAATCCGGCGCGCGAGCCAGTAGACGGTCAGGAACGTCCCGCAGAGAAAGGCGTTCTTCACCAGCGACAGGGCAAGGATGGTTTCCCCGAAGAGCGCGAACGCCCCGCCCTGCACCCAGGCATAGAGCGGCGGTTGCGGGCCGTAGCCCCAGGCCAGCACCCGGCCTTCAAGGATCATCTGCGCCTCATCAAGCCCGAGCGCCCCGCCCGTTGCGACACGAAGGGCGATCTGGAACAGGAAATATCCGGCAATGAGCAGGACCCATGTCCGGTCCCGGGACCAGACCGTGCCGACGGCACCGGTTTCGTTCATCGACGCATCCCCTTCCGCCGGCCGTTCCGCTTTATTGCATCGGTCCGGACCACAACTTATAAGTCAGGTCCAGCCGAGGTCCAGTCAGGACCCGGAACCCAGGGTTCGAAACAGGCACATGACGTTGGATCAGACACCGGACCCGTCGGCGGGCACCCAACCTCCCCCGGAATTTTCGGTCGTCGTGCCGATGAAGAACGAAGAAGGCAATGTCGCCTTTCTGGTCGATGCCATCGCGGAGGCCTGTGCCGGCCGTCCCTTCGAGACGATCCTCGTCAATGACGGGTCGGAGGACGGCACGGCGGGTGTGATCCGCGCGCTGCAGGCGGACCGGCCTTGGTTGCGGCTCATCGAACATGCCCGCTCCGGCGGCCAGTCTGCAGCGGTCCATAGCGGCGTCCATGCCGCCCGCGCGCCCGTGATCTGCACACTCGACGGCGACGGTCAGAACCCGCCTGCGGAGATCCCGAAACTGGTGGGGCCGCTTCTGGCCAAGGATGCGCCCGCGACGCTCGGCCTTGTGGCGGGCCAGCGCGTGGCCCGCAAGGATACGGCGTCGAAACGCTGGGCCTCGACCTTTGCCAACGGGCTGCGCGCACGCATGCTCCACGATGACACGCGCGACACGGGCTGCGGTCTGAAAGCCTTCCGCCGCGACGGGTTTTTGGAACTTCCTTTCTTCAACCATATGCACCGCTATCTGCCGGCGCTTTTCTCCGCCTACGGGTGGGAGGTGGCCCATTGCGACGTGTCCCATGCGGAACGACATTCCGGCACGTCCAACTATACCAACCTGCACCGCGCGCTCGTCGGCATCCATGACCTGTTCGGGGTGCGCTGGCTCATCAAACGCGCCAAGCCGGTCCGGCCCCTGCCCGAAGAGCGGCCCTGATGGACGCGGTCCTCGAATATCTGAAAATCGAGTCGCGGGCCGATCTGATCTGGGTCTGTATCGGGCTTGGCGCGCAGATGATGTTCTCGATGCGCTTCATCATCCAGTGGCTGAGCTCCGAGAAACAGGGCAAGTCGGTCGTGCCGGTGGCCTTCTGGTGGTTTTCGCTGACGGGCGGCCTGCTGCTGCTCGTCTACGGCATCTATCGCGGTGAGATTGTCATCATCCTCGGCCAGTCGACCGGGATCTTCATCTATGCCCGCAACCTCTGGCTCATCTATGCCGAGAAGAAACGCGCACCGGACCCCTGACGCCCCTGCCCCGATCTGCGAAAGGATCTGCCCCATGCCTGCCTCCGATGTGACCGACCGCTATGCCGATCTGCACGCGCTGGCCCGAGACCGCGGGCTCGACGCCATCGTTCTGGTGCCGGGGCCGAATTTCCACCGGATCATGGGAAAGAACTTCCATTCCAACGAGCGGCCGCTGGCGATCTTCGTGCCTGTCACGGGCACGCCGGTCGCCATTGTCCCGCATCTGGAAATGGGATCTTTCGAGCTGGTCGGTTTTGAAGGCCCCGTCCACCCGTGGCGCGATCAGGATGGCTATCAGCCTGCGTTCAACGCGGTGGCGGCGGAATTGAACCTCGTCCGCGTCGGGGTCGAGGGGCAGGTCATGCGGGTCTTCGTGCATCATGCGCTCACTGCCGCCTGGCCCGGCATCGAGATCGAAGATCAGGAGGCCGCGATCTCCGGCCTGCGCATCCGCAAAACGGATGCGGAAGTGGCCGCACTGGAACAGGCCATCGCCATTTCAGAAGCCGCGCTGGAACGCACCATCGCGCAGGTGCGTGTCGGCCAGTCCGAGCGCGACGTGGAATCGCTCCTGATGCAGGCGCTTCTGGCCGCGGGCGCCGAGGATTTCGCCTTCGGGCCGATCGTTGCCGCAGGGGACAATAGCGCACGGCCCCACGCCAAGGCGCGGGCCGATTATGCAATCCGCGAAGGCGACGCGCTCCTCTTCGATTTCGGTGCCCGCTGGGGCGGGCTCTGCGCGGACATAACCCGCACCTTCTTCATTCGCTCCTGCTCGGACGAGCAGCGCGCGGTCTATGACACCGTGCTGGCCGCCAACGCGGCGGGCCATGCCGCAACGCGGCCGGGCGTCACCGCGCATGAGATCGACGATGTAGTGACGGGCGTGCTCGAAGCCTCGCCCTATGCCGACCGGATCCGCACCAAGACCGGTCACGGGCTTGGCCGCGCGGTTCACGAAGACCCGTACATCATGCGGGGCAACCACC
>NZ_WUWG01000008.1 GCF_009833495.1 Oceanomicrobium pacificus
AAACCTGACAAGAACAGACGCTCTCAAACGATACAAAAAAGAACATCACCGCGGGATGGAGCAGCCCGGTAGCTCGTCAGGCTCATAACCTGAAGGTCGCAGGTTCAAATCCTGCTCCCGCAACCAACTATACAGAACGCCTGCGGAGAGAAGCCGCGGGCGTTTTCCATTTGCCTATTCCTGTAGGGACATGGTTCCGCAAACACTCCAACGTTTGATGGCGCAGGGTCTGTGGTTGCTTGTGCTTTCAATTACCGCAGTCCGCGTGATGCACTGACACCTGCTACGCATACCGAACTGGCTGCACACCGGCAGCAAATTCGATCCGCCGCGGCCGGAATGACTGGCCCTCGACCACATCGGGCCGGCTGATCCGGTCCATTCGGAAATGCCGGACATCCGCCCGACTCGGGTCCCACGCTACCAGATACCAGAGCGGCGGCAGGATCAGCATCGCCTGGGGTTCGACGCAGCGCCGGGTTCTCGCGCCCTTGGCATCCACATAGTCGAATTTCAGACTTAGTCGCTCGAGAAAGGCCCGCTCGAATGCCGGAAGCAAGCCGTTTTCCACCTCTCCGACCGTGGAGAGATCGACCTGCGGGGCCAGTGGCCCGACATAGAGACTGTCCAGCAGGCGCCGGAGGTCACGCAGCCTGTCGGGCGGCAGGGACTTCTCGATCCGGGACAGGCCGCTGTCGGCCAGGCCGGCAAAGGGAAGCGACCCGGCGGCACGCATGCTCGATATGCCGATGATGAGCGCGAAAACCTCCGGAACCGACAGCCTGGCCGTCGTCTGAACGGAGCCCGGGTCGAGATAGATGCCACCGCCACGTCCCTGTTCCGCGATGATCACATAGCCTTCGTCACGCAGCGCGGAGAGATCGCGCAGGATCGTGCTGCGCGACGCCCCGACCTCCGCACACAGGGCAGAGATCCTTGTCGGTCCGCTGCGGCGCAGGTTTCGGATGATGGCCTCTTGTCTCTCCCGGGTCCTCATACTTGTAGATAGATACAGAAAGGTGCCAAAATTTGGAACCTTTGAGGGGTAATCCGGTGTCGGAACAGCAGAACCGGAGGCAAAGACATGACCAAATTCACCGATTTTCCTTCAGCCAAACTGATCGCGCTCAACGGCGTCGACCTCGAGGTTTTCGAAGCCGGGCAGGAGAACAGGGGCAACCCGATCCTGCTGTGCCATGGCTGGCCCGAGCATGCCTTTTCCTGGCGCCACCAGATGCCGGCCCTTGCCGCGGCCGGCTACCATGTCATCGTTCCCAACCAGCGCGGTTTCGGCAACTCGTCATGCCCGGAGGATGTGGCCGCATATGACATCGCCCATCTGACGGGTGATCTTGCCGCGCTGCTGGACCATTTCGGCTATGAGGACGCGGTCTTTGTCGGCCATGACTGGGGTGCAAATGTCGTCTGGAACATGGCGATCCTGCATCCGGACCGCGTCAGGAAAATCATCAACCTCGCGCTGCCTTATCAGGCGCGGACGCCTGTGCCGTGGATCACCTTCATGGAAACCCTGTTCGGCGCGGACAATTATTTTGTCCACTTCAACCGCAAGCCCGGCGTTGCGGATGCCATCCTGGACGCGAATGCCGGATCGTTCCTGCGCAACCTTTTCCGCAAGAACCTGCCGGCGCTGCCGCCGGATCCGGGGATGATGATGATCAATCTAGCGCAGGCGGACCGGCCGTCGGGCGATCCTGTGATGTCTGACGCGGAGATTGACGTGTTCGTCTCGGCCTTTGAGAACACCGGCTTTACCCCGAGCATAAACTGGTACAGGAACCTCGACCGGAACTGGCACCTTCTGGCTGACATCGATCCCATCGTCCGGCAGCCGGCCTTGATGATCTACGGCACGCAGGACGCGATCCCGCCGTCAGAAAATCTCTCAGATTTTGTCCCGAAGGTGGAGCTTGTGCACCTCGATTGCGGCCACTGGATCCAGCAGGAGAAGCCACAGGAGACCACAGAGGCCATTCTGGGCTGGCTGGCGCTCGACCTGGCGGCCTGAGGCGCGGCGGCCCTTGCTGTCCGGCAGGACCGGACGGCAGGGGCCGTCGCTGCGGCCAGCGCTGAAACGGACGAGCTGCCGTGGAACGGCATGGCCATCCGAGCC
This sequence comes from Oceanomicrobium pacificus, assembly GCF_009833495.1. Classification (GTDB taxonomy): domain Bacteria; phylum Pseudomonadota; class Alphaproteobacteria; order Rhodobacterales; family Rhodobacteraceae; genus Oceanomicrobium; species Oceanomicrobium pacificus. The sequence continues at coordinate 2,135 of NZ_WUWG01000008.1, forward strand.
GGTCAGCGACTTGATTGCATCGCCTGTGGGCGCGGATCGGGCGGACACAAAACCAGCTATGGATGGGCGTCGGTCGCCGCACGCGTTCGGAATCTGTCACGTGGAGACAGGTTCCTCATCGAGCGACGACAGCAGGTCCGCGATCTGGTCGCGCATCCAAGAATGCGACGCACTTGCGGCGTATCGCCGGTGCCAGATCATGCACAGTTGCGCGGTCGGGACGGGCATCGGGGCGCGGTAGACACGCAGACCGGCGGTTCGGGACACGTGATGGGCCAATGCTGTCGGAAGCAGGGCGATCAGGTCCGATCCGGCCACGGCCCGATAGACGCCCGAAAAGGTCGGCATTGTCATGACCACACGCCGCTCGCGCCCGACCTCTGCCAGAGCCGCATCGCCGATGGCTCTGCTGTTTCCCTCCGGCGAAAACAGAACGTGGCCGACATCGCAGAACAAGTCGATCGGCACGATATCGCCATCCGCCAATCCCTCCCGCTTCAGGCGCGGGTGATCCTTGCGGGCAATCACCGAAAAGCCAGACCTGAAGGCCGGACGGCACTCAACCCAATCCGGGAATTGCGTCTGCGGCACAATGGCGAGCTCGACCTCGTAGCGGTCGAGTGTCTCGACATAATTGTCCGGGACCAGATCAACCAGATGGACACGCATCCCGGGGGCAAGGGGCTGAAGCCGTTCGGCCAGTTTCGGCATCAGAAGCTCAGCAAAGTAGTCGCTCCCCGAGATGCGGAAACTCGCATCCGATGTGCACGGGTCGAACCTGTCCGGTCCCTGGATCAGATCTTCAATCTGGTCGAGAACCTGCTTCAGGTCCTCTTTCAGGGTGAGCGCATAATGTGTGGGCTCCAGTCCTTTGCCGCGACGGAAAAACAGTTCATCACCGAGCGCAACTCTGAGGCGCGCGAGCGCCGCAGAAACCGCTGGCTGGGACAGTCCGAGCGCTTCGCCGGCACGAACGGTCGAAGGCTCTTCCAGCAACGCATTCAGCACGCGCAGAAGGTTCAAATCGAACGTTTTCAAATTAGCCATGTAAATTGATACGATACATTCAATCAATTTTCCATATGATTAGCGCGGTGGTATCCTGTGCCCGTCGAAGGCGCCTTCGTTTCCCGGTCTTTGCAGGAGGAAGCGATGAAAGACTCATTACTCGGACCCGGTGCCATCGCGTGGCTCGGGGTCCATTACAAGACCATTCTCACGACCGATGCCACCGATGGCGCGATGTCGATCACGGAGTCCGTCTCGCCGCCCGGGTCCGGTCCGCCCCGTCACATCCACCACGATGCGGACGAGACCTTTGTCATGCTGACGGGCGATTCCGAATTCTGGCTGGATGGCGAACGGTTTGCGCGGGGGCCGGGGCAAACGGCCTTTGTCCCGCGCGGCAGGGAACACACGTTTCGCGTGGTGAGCGATGTGCCGGCCCGCCACCTCGTCATCCTGACGCCCGGCGGGTTTGAACGGTTCTTTGCCGAAATGGCGGCTGGGCAATTGTGCATTCCGCAAGATATGCCGGAGATCGCCAAAATTGCGTCAAAATACAATCTGACGTTTACTGGCCCTCCATTGAGTTCTGATGACGAGGAGGCAATACAATGAAGAACGCACCAAAGATGTTTTTTGCAACGGCCGCGCTGTTTGCACTTTGCGGAATGGTCTGGGGCATTCAAATGTCGGCAACCCACGATCATGCGCTGTCGCCTGCGCACGGGCATCTCAACCTGATCGGCTTCGTGATGATGTCGGTCTTCGGCACCTACTATGCCCTGACGCCGCATGCAGGGCGAAGCCGGGCAGCAGGGTTCCACTATCTGCTGACCACCGGCGCTGTTCTGGTGCTGACCCCCGGGATCGCCCTCGCCATTTCCGGCCAGACCGAAGTCCTCGCTCAGATCGGGTCCGTTTTGGCGGTTCTGACAGTGGCACTGTTCGGTTTCGTTGTCCTGAAATACGGTGTCGGCCACACGTCGCATGAAGCCGGTTCGGACAGCGGGATGACGACCCAACCCGCAGAATAGTCACGCCTTCCGCGAAAAACGCGGGTAGCAGGCGCAGCCCCTCGTCCCCGCAAGCGCCTGCTCCTGCACCTGCTGAACCGGCCGCCTTCGGGCCAGAAGTCCAAAGCAACAGACCGGACCATTGCAGCGCGACTCAGAAACCTTGCTGACTACGGCAGCACTTGGCCGGATTCCTGCGTTCAGGCGGCGCTCTTCTGTGCGTTGCGATAGTCTTTGGGTGTCATGCCGGTTTCCCGTTTGAAGGCCTTGTAGAAAGCCGAGCGCGAGTTGAACCCAACATCCAATGCAACGGTGAGGACCGATGCCTCGCCTTTTGCGATCCGTGGTTTTGCCGCTTCGATCCGCCAGTGCGCAACATAGTCGTAAAAGGTTGCCCCGATCTCCTGATTGAGCGTTTGCGACACAAGGTTCGGGAGCGCGCCCACGCGCCGTGACAGATCCTGCAGCGACAAGCCGGGATCCAGATAGGGCGCGTCCTGTCGCATCACCGCCTCGATCCGGTCTGCTAGCTTTGCCGCGTGGTCACGCGTCAATGCCGATCGGGCATATTTCGTGTCCGGCGCGGGTCCTTCCATCTGCGGGTCCGGCGGTTCGGTCGGGGCAAAGATGTTCAGGACCAGCAAGCCGACGGCGATCAGGACGAGATACAGTTCCTCGGCAAAAATTCTGCTGCGCGCCAGATTGTCCTCTGCCAGCGCAAATGCGCCTGCGGCCCAGATCAGCACCAGCACAAGGATGACCAGATCGATCCAGCGCAAGTCCCGCTGGTCGGCATCCGAGAAGAACTGCCGGATTTCGGCGCGATAGGCGGTGAGGCGCCGCAGACTGGCAATCAGGTAGGCGAAGGAGGCGATCAGCCAGACCATGATCAGCCCGAAGGTCGACAGGGCGAGCGCCGCCGGCCAGAACCCCGCTGGAAGCGCACCCGAGATGAGCATGATGTCCCTGTCCTGTGACGGGAGGCCCCAATAGCCCAGGCACACCACGCCGCCTGCCAGTGGCAAAGCCAGATCCCGCCACGGAATGCGCGCGGATGGTGCCTTGCCTGTCCTCGCTAGGATGAAGCGGTAAAGGGCGGGCGGCAGGGCCAGCAACAGGACGAGCAAGAGCGGCATGTAGAGGGTCAACGCGGCTTCCGCGAAGGCCCTGACAACCGGCAATGCGATCATGCCCATGAATGCGACATAGACCAGACCGAGGCTGAGCCGTTCGGGCAAACGCCCGTTCCGCAGCAGGACGGCAAGAAACCCGGACAGGGCAATGCCAAGACAAAGGCCAGCGAGTGTCAGGAGGGCTGCGTTGGTCATGTGCCTTGATACGCGGGTTTCACCGCCCGCATCAACGCGCCCTTTGGTTCGGGGATGTGCAGGAAAAATGTCCTCGCCGTCATGCGCGGACGACAGGACATGTCACGCGGGTGCAGGTCCTCTTCGCAACCTTCCCGTTTGATAGGACATAAAATGCCTGATCTTCACGTCATCACCCTCGTCTTGCATGTCGCCCTCGGCACACTGGCCGTTATCGTCGGCGCCATCGCGCTCGGGTCCCGAAAGGGGCGCAATGTCCATGTGGGCGCCGGTCGCATCTTCGTCATCAGTATGGGCCTTACGTCCATGCTGGGGGCGGTCCTTGGCGCCTACAGGTTTGATACATTCTGGATCACCGTCCACGCCGGTATTCTCGGGGCGACCCTCGTTGCCAGCGGCGTTCTGGCGGTGCGCATACAGGCGGCGCGCACAAAGCGATGGTTCGTCGCGGTCGCTGCGGTGAATGCGCTCAACGCGGCCGGCCTTGGCGGAGCCGGGTGGTATGCGACGACCTTGCCGGATGCGCGGTTGTTCGGCTTTGCGGCTGCCGACTATTTCTTCCTCTTCGGCATGGCTGCCATTGTTTTTGCGGGAGACCTGCGCCTGCTGCTGGTGACAAAAGTGTCAAACAGACACCGGATCGCCCAACATCTTTCGCGCATGTGCCTCAGCTTTTTCATCGCGGCCGGGTCCGCCTTCACCGGACCGGGCGCTTCGGCCTTTCCCGAAGCCGTGCAGAACTCAGGCCTATTGTCCCTGCCGGAACTGGCCATCGTGCTCCTGATGCTGTTCTGGCTCTGGAAAACACTTCGGCCACATCGGTCGGTGGTTACCCAATAGGGCGGTTTTCCAAGGGCTCCAAATCGCAGACCGGCACGGCTGTCCAAACTTTTGGATCATGGCGCACTTTCGCAAATCATCAGCGGGACATCGAAACTCTGCCGGGTCGCAAGCCTCCATCTTCGTTTCAGGGAAGGAAAACACTTGTGAAACGGAGTAGTGACATGAACATCGTTCAGACCCTGAAATCCAGCACGGCCATGGCTGGTGCGGCACTGGCCCTGAGTATCGGGGCTGCCGGAGCAGCGGGGGCGCAATCCGCACCAGAAAAGTGCACCGTCAATGTCGCGCGGGATGTGATCCTCGAGGCCGAGTATGACGCACTTTGCGGGTGCGAGACCGTCACGCCTGGCTTTGTCGCCTATCTCCAGCAGACCGATGCGCTCGATGCGATCCTGATCGAAACATCGGAATCCTGCCCGGCGATGGCGAGCCTTCTATCCGATCTGCCGACGGCATCGGTCCGCGGCCCGGCTGGTGGTGGCACGCGCGGCGAGCCTGACGAGCCGCAGGCGGAAGAGCCGGTCCGGAACGGCTGGGTCGACGCGATCGTCCCCACCCGCACGCCGGTGGACGATGATGCAAGCGGCCCGGACGAAGGTGACGGACACGACGAGGGTGATGGCCACGACCATGAGGACGGCCATGATGGCGGCAACGGCGGTGGCGGAAACGGCAACGGCGGCGGCCATGGTGGCGGAAATGGCAACGGGAATGGCGGTGGCCACGGGAATGACAACGGCAATGGAGGCGGCCAAGGCAATGGCGGTGGAAACGGCAATGGTAACGGCGGCGGAAACGGCACCGGCCCAGGCGGCCCTGGCAACGGAGGTGATGATGGTGACGACAGCGGCTCTGGCGGCGATGATGGCAACAATGGCCATGGCAACGATCCGGGTGGCTACGATCCCAGCAATCCGGGCAACAGTGGCGGCGCCAATGGACAGTCCTGACGTCTAGGCGCCCGTGGACCGGATGGCGGTGGAAAATTCAACGCCGCCGTCTCGTCCAAACCGGGCGAACGGCGGGCGGCATCTTCGCGGATGCCGCCCGCCTCGACTATGCTGAGCCTTGAGTGCATCGGCAGGAGTTCAGGAGCCGCCACCCGCCATCACGAAGCGCCAGTTCGACACACTCCCAGCATCCTGAATGCGCAGGAAGAAATAGCCTGTCTCGTCCCAGCGCTTGATCTTGTTGGTCAGATTGTCGAGCACGAAATCGCCGCCGCCCGTGCGCAGGACAAGCACGGCATGGGCTTCGCGGTTCGGCTGCAGAACAGTCGCGATCAGCAAATTGTCGGGAGCGATACCGCGCTTGATCAGCTCGCGTTTTTTCAGGAGCGCAAAATCCTCACAATCGCCGCCCCGTTGTGTCGGTAGGTCCCAATGGTCCGGCTGCCCGTATTGGCGCTGGTCGGAAATCTCGCGCACCTTCGCGTTGACAAAGAGGTTCACCGAAAGGGCGGTCGACAGCATGGCTTTCGTCCCGCTCACGCGGCCGGCCCGGCCCGGGGCGCAGGCCCATGGCAGGCGCGCGCAGACGCCGTCGAACCCGCTCGGAGCGCGAGCCGGCTCCAGAAGGGCAATGCGGTTGTTGGCCAGAGCTGTTTGGGCGGACAGAAACAGCGCGAAAAGCGCGACGGGCAGGAACGCCATCGCGGACAACAGATCCGGTCGGACGGGCAGCCGGGCGGGTCGGGGAATGGGGGTCATCTTGTCCCTGTCGGTTTTCTGCCCCGGGTGCGTTTGGAATTGCCCGGGCGTAATTCGCCGAGATTAGGTGCCCTGGTCGCTTCGGGCAAGCGTCCGGTCACGCGTCCGGGTTGGCGTGTCGCGCCCTGTTGGCCGCGCGATAGGCGCGCGGGGACAGGCCCACATGCTGCCGGAAGGCCGTGGAGAAGGCGGCCTGTCCGGCATAGCCCAGCCGCCAGGCGATCTCCCCGATCGGGCGATCGCTGTCGCGCAACTCGCGCGCGGCGATCCGGGTCCGGACATGTGCGCGCACCGTCTGGAAGCTGGTGTCCGCATCCTTCAGCCTTCGCGACAAGGTGCGGGACGACATGCCGAGCCTGCTGGCGGCCGCGTCGAGAGAGGGCATCGTGTCGGGATATCCCGCGTCGAGCACGAGTTCGAGCTGCGCAACGACGCCCGACGCGATCCGGTCGAGCCGCGAGAGTGCATCTTCGGCCTGCGACAGGAGGAGGCCGCTCAGGATATCGTCTCGGGAGATCATGGGCGCATCCAGAATGGCCGGTGACAGGCGCAATTCGATTTCTTCGGCGTCAAAAAGGACCGGGCACCCGAATTTGGCCGATACCGACGCGGCAACCGGTGCCCGCGCATGTCGGAAGCTGACACTGTCGGGATGGAACGACCTGTCGGTGAAGGTGCGGATCTGCGAGACCGCCGCGCCGATCATTGCTTCCTGATGCCGTGGACTGGCCAGCAGGTCCGGGTTGGAGAGGTCCAACCGGATCGCGGCCGCATTGCCGCTTTCGTCGAGTGAGAATTCCAGACCCGGGCGAGCGGTCCGCATGAACCGGATGGCCCGGCGGATACCGTCGCGCAAGCGGGGCGCATGCTGGTTGAGATAGAGCGGCAGGGTCGAGGCCAGACCGAAGGACAGGCCGCAGTCGAAACCGAAATCGATGCCTGCGCCGTCGCAGGCGGCCTCGATGAAAGCGGCTTCCTGCTCGATCGGGATCAGGGTCTCGATCGGCGCATGCATCACATCGGGCAGGCCGAGGGCGTCCACGATCCGGTCGACCTCCTCGCTGGAGGTGCGGGCGCGCAGAACGAGCGCGGCATGGCGAACGAATGCAAGTGTGGGGCCGGGATCGGTCATCGGCCGGACTTTAGCCTGTCAGGGCGCGGCAAGGGAGGGGTCCCGTATCAGCTCGTCTGCTCGAGATGCAGGATGACCGCGGCGAAGAACACGGCCGTTGCGGCCAGCACGAACACATGCCAGACGGGCGTGTGGAAGGGCATCCGGTGATTGACGTGGAAAATGATGCCGACCGTGTAAGTCAGGCCGCCGATCACGATCAGGATGGTCACCGGCCAGGACAGCGTCTCGAACATGGACGCCCCTTCGATGAGCCCGGCCCACCCCATTGCAAGGCACAGGCCGATTGCCAGCCAGCGGAACCGGTCGGGCTGCAGCACCCGCAGCGATGTGCCCGCAATGGCCGCGCCCCAGAGCCCGGTCAGGAGCGCCCAGCCGGGTGAGGCGGACAGAAGGATGAAGGGCGTATAGGTTCCGGCGATCTTGAAGTAGATCGCCGAATAATCGAGCCGCATGAAAAGCCCGCGCCAGCGGTGCCGCCAGGCCAGATGGTAGAGCGCCGAGCAGCCGAGCATGGCGATCAGGCAGGCGCCGTAGATGCTGGTCGACAGGACCGCCGCGGCATCCCCGCGCCAGACGGCGGCAAGCGTGATCAGAACCGGCACAGCCATGAGCGCGGCGGTCAGTCCGACAATGTGAACAACAGCGTCGGAGAGCCGTTCGGCGCGGCTGTAATCGCGGTATTCTGTAACGGGTTCGAACATGGGATCACCCTATCGCGGGCGCTGCGACGCGCAATGGGCAATGGTGCAGGTGACGCGTTTTTGTCAGCGGCGTGACCGCGTCCCCGGAGTGTTTTCGCAAATGCCGGACCTACAGATCGTCAAACGTCGCGTCGCAGATCTTTTCCCGCCCGTCGGCCTGGACGGTCAGGCGGATCAGATACTGATCGCCCGCGCTGCGGTTGAGCGCGACGGAGCCGACGACGGCCGGTTTGCCGGAGGCAAGCGTGAACATGCCGCGTTGCGACACGTTGGAGCTGCCCGCCGGACCAGTGCGGTTGACGATGAAACTGTAGGTGCCGTTGACCTTGTGATCGGCGCGGACGACGCCAACCAGTTCAAACCCAGCGGCATGGGCGCGTTTGCGGATCTCGCATTCCAGATTGCTCATGGCGTGACCCCCTGTCGGTCCGATCAGGGCGGCGAGGCACAGGAGCGCCGCGCGGGGTGCGCGGGGGCGTCCATGCCTCGTCCCGGGACCAGATGAATGAAACATGACAAAACTCCTTGTCGGCCGTTGCGGGCTGCGGGCATTGGCCGGGGCTGCAGGACTGTTGCGGTCGCCGGACGCACCAGGGCGCCGGCGGCCGCATCTTCCACCCGGCCGCAGCCCAGAAAAATCGGGTCGGGTGAAAGGATCTTGTGGCTCAGGGCGAGACGCCGACATGGACCTCTACATCGAGCCAGCCGTTCGATTGACTGGCAGAACTCGAGAAACCGTAGCTGCCGTGCGTGGCCTGAATCGAGCCGAACGCATTGGCCTGGCCACTTTGTCCGACGGCGACAGACTTGCCGGACCCGATCTGCGCGACACCTGCGATGTTCACGCTGCCGGACTGTACCACGGCTGCGGTATGGTCCTCACCGATCTGGACAATGATCGACGCATTCTGGCCAGACTGGGCAGTCACGGCCCGGTTGCCACTACCGCCTTGGATGGTGGTGGCCTGGTTCATGCCAGATTGCAGGGTCACCTGCGCATTGTCGAGCCCGGCCTGAAGCACGGAAGAGGCATTTTGCGCCAGTCCGAGTCCCGGAACGAGCAGAGCCGCACAGAGTGTCAGATGACGTATCATTGGCTTACTCCTTTCTTGAGCGCCAGTGCGGGTCCGGAGGGAAAACCATGTGACTGAAAAAGCCGCCCTGCGGCAGGCGGCTCATAACACCGGCCTTCGATCCGGGTGGTGCATCGGCGCGAATGAACCGGATGAACCGGGGGCGGGTGCCGCCCCCGGAACGCTCGGATCGGATCAGTCGGTCTGAGTCGTCAGCGACACGTTGCCATGGCCGACCTGGCTGGTGCTGGACTGGTGTCCGGCAATGCCGACCTGCAGCGTTGCGGCCGCGTTGCCAGCGCCATACTGGTTGGTCATGGACCCGTTGAAGGCACCAATCTGGACGGTGCCGGCGGTGTTCGAACCAGCCTGATTGGTCACGGAAATGTTGGCAATGCCGAGCTGGCCCGTATAGGCCGTGTTGCTACCTGTCCAATAGGTGCCGTGGGCAGTTGCGCCGGACTGGTTGGTGGCCTGTGCGTTGCCGAGGCCGAACTGTTCGACGACGGATACGTTCTGGGCCATTGCACCCCCGGCGATCACGGTGGCAAGGACGGCGGTAAGAGCAAATTTTTTCATTTCAATCTCCACTGTTTTACTGCGTTGACACACACAAGCTGTTTTCTGAGCTCGTGGTCTCAGGCTAGGGCCGTGGGGGTGCCGGGCGGTGATCTCAAGCGTCCCTGAAAGCGCGAAAAAAGGACCTCGATCCGGGCAGATGGATTGGGTGGCGCGGCGGAGAACTGCTTTTTCATGCAAATGTCGAATTGGGTGCGCGGACGGCGAGGATCGCATGCATCTGCGTCTGAAATGGTGCCTTCGTCCCGTGCCGATGGTGCAAATGCGTCATCCTTGATGCACATGCACTATGAAATCCGCCCGGACAGCCGCTATTTGCGGCCTTCGCTGCCGCCGAGTTCGCTTGACACCGGGCCGGAAGGGGCAGATAGAGCGCCCTTGCAGGATGACGGCCGCCCGCGTGAGCGGCCCGTCCCGACCGGCGGACGCAATATGATTCGCCCTCTCCGGACCATCCCAGACGCATCCGCCCCAACGGCCGGCAGGCCGGGATGCAGAATGTTCCCATGTCACGCGGGGTTCAGGCGGCCGCACGGCCGGGTCGCAGAATGCGCCCGGTGAGGCGGGGCCGCGACCGCGATATCGGACAGGTGCCGGCTTTGCCCGCGTGCCTGCGCTCCGGTTTTGACCAGCGCCCTGCCGTGACGGCAGGGGCGGAAAAGAGAGATTGTGACGACTTTTTCTGACCTGGGTCTCAACAAGACCCTTCTGAAGACCCTCGACCGCAACAAGTTCGAGACCCCGACCCCCATTCAGGCCGAGGCGATCCCCCATGTGCTGGGCGGACGCGACGTGCTCGGGCTGGCACAAACCGGCACCGGCAAGACGGCCGCCTTCGGCCTGCCGCTCGTCCACCAGCTGATTGCGCGGCCCGAGAAGCCCGCACCGAAGGCTGTGCACGCGCTGGTGCTGGCGCCCACCCGCGAACTGGTGAACCAGATCGCCGTGAACATGCGCAGCTTCGTCTGGAACACGCCGCTCAAGATCGGAGTCGCCATCGGCGGTGCGTCGATCAACGCGCAGGTCCACCGCCTGTCGCGCGGCACAGACATCCTTGTCGCCACGCCTGGCCGTCTGCTCGACCTTGTGGAACGGCGTGCGGTGGACCTGAGCGCGGCGAAATTCCTCGTGCTCGACGAGGCGGACCAGATGCTCGACCTCGGCTTCATCCACGCGCTGCGGCGGATCGCCAAGCTGGTCGGGCAGGAGCGCCAGACGATGCTCTTCTCGGCCACCATGCCGAAGTTGATTGCCGAACTGTCGGAAGAATATCTGACCGATCCGGTTCGTGTGGAAGTGTCGCCTCCGGGGCGTACCGCCGACAAGATCCGCCAGAGCGTCCACTATGTCGACAAGGCCGCGCGGACGCAGATCCTGATCGATGCGCTGTCCGCCGACAAGGAGAGCCTGTCGCTCGTCTTCGCGCGCACCAAGCGCGGCGCGGAACGGCTGATGAAGACGCTCGTGTCGGCCGGCCTTCCGGCGGCTTCGATCCATGGCAACAAGAGCCAGGGCCAGCGCGAACGCGCGCTCAAATCCTTCCGCAATGGCGAGACGCGCATTCTTGTGGCCACCGACGTGGCCGCACGCGGCATCGACATCCCCGGTGTCAGTCATGTCTATAATTTCGAACTGCCGGAAGTGGCGGAAAACTATGTTCACCGGATCGGCCGCACCGCGCGTGCCGGGCGCTCGGGCGAGGCGATCGCCTTCTGCACGCCCGACGAGTTCGACCGGCTTCTGGCCGTGGAGTCGGTGATCGGCATGGAACTGCCCGCAATCGGCGGTGAGCGTCCGGCGGAACCTGCGCCTGCGCCCCGCAAGCCGGGCCGCCGTCGTCGTGGCGGAGGTGGCAATGCGGGCGGCAACGGCCAGAAACCGCGCCAGAAGAACAGCCGCGGCGCGCCGCAGGGGCAGAAGCCCGGCGGCCAGAAACGCAACGGCCCCGCGCGTAAGCGCAAGCCGCAGCGGCGCAAGCCCGCCGCCTGACGGCATCGACCCGAAGGCCGCAGGGCAGGCGGGCATTGCAGAAAAAATCTCCAAGGGCATAGTGGGCGCGACCCGCTATGCCCTTTTCATTCGGAGATGCGCCCATGCTGCGAGGATTAGACCCGCTTCTGTCCCCTGACCTGCTTCACATGCTGGCCGCGATGGGCCATGGCGATGATCTGGTGATTGCCGATGCGAATTTTCCCGCCGAAAGCTGCGCCCGGCGGCTGGTGCGGCTCGACGGGGTGACGGCGACAGGCGCGCTCAATGCGGTGCTGGGCCTCCTGCCGCTCGACACGTTCGTCGATGATCCGGCCCGCGTGATGGGCGTGGTCGGCGACCCCGAAGCGGTGCCGCCCGTTGTGGCCGAGTTCCAGACGATCATAGACCAAGTGGCCGATGCACCGGCGCCGATCCGCGCCGTTGACCGGTTCGACTTTTACGATGTCGCGCGCGCGGCGTTCGGCGTCGTGCTGACCGGCGAGACGCGGCTCTACGGCAATATCATCGTCAAGAAAGGCGTCGTGGCGCCCTCTGATGGCGGAGCGCAATGACTGACACGCCATTTGCCGACCCCTATGCCGATATCCGTGACGCGGTACGCCAGCTCTGCGCGGACTTCCCCGGCAGCTACTGGCGGGCGCTCGATCGCGACCATGCCTATCCGACCGAGTTTGTCGCGGCGTTGACGGAAGCCGGCTATCTGGCCGCCCTGATTCCCGAAGCCTATGGCGGATCGGGGCTGCCGCTGGCCGCCGCCGCTGCGATACTGGAGGAAATTCACGCCTCGGGCGGCAATGGCGGAGCCTGTCATGCCCAGATGTATGTGATGGGCACGGTGCTGCGACACGGGTCGGAAGCGCAGAAAGCCGAGGTGCTGCCGAAAGTGGCGGACGGACGGCTGCGGCTTCAGGCCTTCGGCGTGACCGAGCCGACGAGTGGCACGGACACGGGCGCGATCCGCACCTTCGCGCGGCGGGACGGCGACCGCTACATCATCTCCGGCCAGAAGATCTGGACCAGTCGGGCGGAACATTCAGACCTGATGGTCCTGCTCGCCCGCACGACGCCTGCCGCCGACTGCGCGCGCAAGACCGACGGCCTGTCGGTTTTCCTGATCGACATGAAGGCGGCGCTGGCCGAGGGCATGAGCATCCGCCCGATCCGCACGATGATGAACCATGCGACGACGGAAGTGTTCTTCGACGACGTGCCGGTGCCGGCAAGCACGCTCATCGGGGAGGAAGGCAAGGGCTTCCGCTACATCCTGTCGGGGATGAATGCGGAACGGATCCTGATCGCGCATGAATGTATCGGTGACGCGCGATGGTTCCTCGACACGGCTACGGCCTATGCGAAGGACCGAGAGATTTTCGGCGGACCGATCGGGCGCAACCAGGGTGTGCAGTTCCCGCTCGCCAAGGCCTATGCAGAGATGCGCGCCGCGGCCTTGATGAGCGAACGCGCGGCCAGCCTGTACGATGCGGGTGCGCCTTGCGGAGCCGAGGCCAACATGGCCAAGATGCTGGCGGCGGATGCCTCTTGGGCGGCGGGCAATGCCTGCCTGCAGACCCATGGCGGGTTCGGCTTCGCCGAGGAGTTCGACATCGAGCGGAAATTCCGCGAAACGCGGCTCTATCAGGTGGCGCCGGTCTCGACCAACCTGATCCTCTCCTATATCGCCACCCACGTTCTGGGACTGCCGCGTTCCTACTAGGCCCCATGCCTTTCCGCTTCCTTTGCGCGGCATATGTTACTATATAACATTCTTCGCAATAGGTGGGCGGGTGACGACCCATGACGGATACGATTTTTGACGGGCACGATCACGGGCGGTGCCAGGGCATGGCGCTCGACGCGGTCGATGCGCAATGTGCCGCGCGCGGCCTTCGGCTCACGCCAGTGCGTCGCGACGTTCTGGAAATCCTTCTGAAATCGCACCGCGCGCTCGGCGCCTATGATCTGCTCGACGAGTTGAAAGCCCGTGGCCACAAGGCGCAACCGCCGGTCGCCTATCGCGCGCTCGATTTCCTGCTGTCGAACGGGTTCGTGCACAAGATCGAGCAGCGCAACGCCTATGTCGCCTGCTGCCAGCCCGGCAAGGCGCATGCGCCGGGCTTCATGATCTGTCGCGGCTGCGATCTGGTGGCCGAACTGCCGTCGCCCGATCCGCAGGACAGCGTCATGGTGGCCGCCCGCCAGATCGGCTTCGCGGTGGAGCGGACCGTGGTCGAGGCCGAGGGCCTGTGCCCCGCCTGCAAGCGGGAGGAGGAAGAGGCATGAGCCTGATCGACGCGCGCAACGTCATCGTCCGCCTCGGTGACGCGGAGGTGCTGACCGACATCGACTTCCGGATCGACCGCGGAGAGATCGTGACCATCGTCGGCCCGAACGGGTCGGGGAAATCGACACTCCTGCGGGTGCTGATCGGGGCCGAGGCGCCCCATTCCGGCACTGTGGAGCGGGAACGGGGCTTGCGCATCGGCTATGTCCCGCAGCGGCTGGCCGTCGACCGGACCCTGCCGCTGACCGTCGGCCGGTTCCTGCGGCTGAGCGGTGGTACGGCGGAGCGTCGCGCGGACATGCTGGCACGCGTTGGCGCGTCGGGCCTTGGCGACCGGCAGCTTGGCGCCCTGTCGGGCGGTCAATTCCAGCGGGTGATGCTCGCGCAGGCGCTTCTGGTCGGCCCCGATATCCTTGTGCTCGACGAGCCGACGCAGGGGCTCGACCAGCCCGGAGAAGCCGCGCTCTACCGGCTCATCGAGGATGTGCATGCGGAGATCGGTTGCGCTGTCCTGATGGTCAGCCATGACCTCCATGTCGTGATGAGCGCATCGGACCGGGTGATCTGCCTCAACGGACATATCTGTTGCGAGGGCACGCCCACGGTCGTGTCCGAGGCGCCCGAGTATCGCGCGCTTTTCGGGCTCGGGACCGAAGGGGCGCTGGCGCTCTACCGACATGAGCACAGCCACCATCATCATCACGACCATCCCCATGATGCGGCGCATGACCATGCGCATGACCATCATGGCTCGGATGCGGACCGGACCGGAGCCGCCTGATCCATGTTTGACGATTTCCTCTTTCGCGCCGCCGTCGCGGTGACCGGACTGGCGCTGGCTGCCGGCCCGATGGGCTGTTTCGTCGTCTGGCGGCGCATGGCCTATTTCGGTGACGCCACGGCCCATGCGGCGATCCTCGGGGTCGCGCTGTCGCTGGCGCTCGCCATGCCGATCTGGCTCGGCGTGCTCGTGATGGCACTCCTGATGGCGCTCTTCGTGTCGAAACTGTCCGGCCGGACCTTCGCGATCGACACGATGCTGGGGGTCGCCGCGCACAGTGCGCTGGCTTTCGGGCTGCTGGCCGCGGCACTGATCGGCTCGGTGCGGCTCGACCTGATGGCATTCCTCTTTGGCGACGTGCTGGCCGTGTCGGTGAAGGACCTCGCCGTCATCTGGGGCGGGGCGGCACTGGTGCTGGGACTTCTCGCGTGGCGCTGGCGGCCGCTCATTCTTGCGACACTCAACCGCGATCTGGCAACCGCGCACGGGATCGACCCGCGCCGTGAACAGCTTGTGCTGACACTGGCTCTGGCGGTCCTCGTGGCGGTGGCGATCAAGGTCGTGGGTGCGCTCCTCATCACCGCGCTGCTGCTGATTCCGGCCGCGGCGGCGCGGGCGCTGACCCGCGGCCCCGAGGCCATGGCCGTGGTGGCTGTGATCGTGGCGGCCCTGTCCGGGTGGCTCGGGCTCGGTCTGTCGCTGACCGCCGATACGCCGGCCGGCCCGAGCATCGTTGCCGCGGCCGCAGTGCTCTTTTCTCTGGCAGCGCTGGTCGGGACCCGCCTGTCGCGGATCGCCGGACCGCCCATGTCAGAGCGGCTTTAGCCCCTTGCGGAAGCGGGTCATGTTCGCGCGGTAGCGCGCCGCGCCACCTGCCAGCGTTTCCGCATCCTGCGGCGAGAGCGTGCGCAACTGGCGCGCCGGTGCACCGACGAGCATGGCGCGATCCTCGAAGACCTTGCCTTCGGTAACAAGCGCGTTGGCCCCCACGAGGCAGCCCGCGCCGAGTTCCGCGCCATTCAGCACGGTTGCCCCCATGCCGATGAGCGCCCCGTCGCCGATCCGGCATCCATGCAGGATCGCCTTGTGGCCCACGGTCACCGATGCGCCGACATGGACGGGAAAGCCCGGGTCGGTATGGATGACCGCCCCGTCCTGCACATTGCTGTCCGGACCGATCTCGATCGGCTCGCCATCACCGCGCAGGACAGCGTTGAACCAGATGCTGGCGCCCTTGTGCAGGATCACGTTGCCGATCACCCGCGCGCCGGGCGCAATGTAATAGTCGCCATCGTCGGGCAGGGTCGGGGCGACCCCGTCGAGGCTGAAAAGCGTGCCGTCCGTCATGGCGTCACTTGTAGAAGATGTTGCCGCCGAACGTGCCGATGCGCGGCCGCGAGGCGAACCAGCCCGGCGCGATGCGGGCGGAATGGAAGAAGAGCGCCCCGGGCGCGAGTTCGGAGGTCTTGCCCGACAGGACCGCCTTGGCGGTCTGGTCGGTCTGCGCCTTCACCTTCTTGTAGCGGTAATGTTCCGGATTGCCGTCGCATTTGTAGGAGAACTGGCAGCCGCGCCCGGATCCGACACCCTCGGAGATCACACCGCAGATCGTGTTGGGGAACCGTGGGTCGTTCTTGCGGTTGACGATCACCTCGCCTACCGCCTGCTGGCCCTTCACGCTGAAGGCGGCGGCTTCGAAATACATGGCCTCCGACAGGCAGGCCACGTCTTTGGCGGAGAAATCACCGGCCGCACGGGTCGCCTCGGGCGCTTCGGCTGGTGCGGTGGTGCAATTGGAAAGAATCATCGCAGCCGATGCAATGGCTGCCAAGGACATGGAAAAGCGAGACAATTCCGGACTCCGGGCCGTTTCAGATGCCGCACTCTGCCCCAAGTTGACCCACCGGGCAAGTTGCCGGCCCCGCAGGGCCGGCAAACTGTCGCCTATGCGTAATCCTGAACCGCGGTCACCGTCATCTCGGACGCTTCGCGGTCCTGCATGGCGCGGGCCGCGGCGCGGGCGCCGGCGGCGGTCGTGTAATAGGGAATCCGGTCGTAGAGCGCGACGGAGCGGATGTCCCGGCTGTCATTGATCGACTGGACGCCCTCGGTCGTGTTGAAGACCAGTTGAATTTCGCCGTCCTTCAACGCGTCGACGATGTTCGGGCGTCCCTCATGCACCTTGTTGATCAGTTCCGCCGCGATCCCGAGCCCGTCGAGATAGTCCCGCGTGCCGCGCGTCGCCACGATCCGGAAACCAAGGCCGGAGACGATCCGTGCCGCCTCCGCGATCAGCGGACCCTTGTCGTCCTCTTTCACCGAAATGAAGACCGTGCCCTTGGTCGGCAAATCGGTGCCTGCGCCGAGCTGGGCCTTGAGGAAGGCACGCGAGAAGCTGGTGTCGAGGCCCATCACCTCGCCGGTGGAGCGCATTTCGGGTCCGAGCAGCGTGTCGACGCCGGGGAAGCGGGCGAAGGGCAGCACGGCTTCCTTCACCGCCACATGGCCCGGATCGGGATCGGCCAGATCGAAGCCCGAGAGCGGCTCGCCCGCCATGACCCGCGCTGCGATCGAGGCGATCGGCGAGCCGACGGCCTTGGCCACGAAGGGCACGGTCCGCGAGGCGCGCGGGTTCACTTCCAGTACGTAGATCGTGCCGTCCTTGATCGCGAACTGCACATTCATCAGGCCGACCACGTTGAGCGCCAGCGCCATGGCCTCGGCCTGCCGCTTCAGCTCCTCGACGATCTCGGCCGACAGGGAATAGGGCGGCAGGGAACAGGCGCTGTCGCCCGAATGGACTCCGGCTTCCTCGATATGTTCCATCACGCCCGCGATATGCACGGTCTTGCCATCGCACAGCGCATCCACATCCACTTCGACCGCGCCGGCGAGGTAGCTGTCGAGCAGCACCGGACTGTCGCCGGACACGACCACCGCGTCGCGGATGTAGCGTTCCAGCTGTGCGTCGTCGCGCACGATTTCCATCGCGCGGCCTCCGAGCACATACGAGGGGCGGATCACCAGCGGGTAGCCGACCTTTGCGGCGATATCGAACGCTTCCTCGCGCGAGGCGGCAATGCCGTTCACCGGCTGTTTCAGGTCGAGCTCGTTCAGAAGCTTCTGGAACCGCTCGCGATCCTCGGCCAGATCGATCGCATCGGGCGTCGTGCCGAGGATCGGGATGCCCTCTTCCTCAAGCGCGTTGGCGAGTTTCAGCGGGGTCTGGCCGCCGAACTGGACGATCACGCCATGCAGCGTGCCGTTCTCCTGTTCCTTGCGCAGGATCTCCAGCACATGTTCGAGCGTCAGCGGTTCGAAATAGAGCCGGTCCGACGTGTCATAGTCGGTGGAGACCGTCTCGGGGTTGCAGTTGACCATGATCGTCTCGTAGCCCGCGCCGGTGAGCGCGAAACAGGCGTGACAGCAGCAATAGTCAAACTCGATTCCCTGGCCGATCCGGTTCGGACCGCCGCCGAGGATGACGACTTTCTTGCGGTCCGAGGGCCGCGCCTCACATTCTGCGAAGCCCATCGCGTCGGCCTCGTAGGTGGAATACATGTAAGGGGTCTGGGCCTCGAACTCGGCCGCACAAGTATCGATCCGCTTGAAGACCGGCGCCACGTCGAGCGACCGGCGGTGCGCCCGCACTTCCGCTTCGGTCTTGCCGGCCAGATGCGCAAGCCGCGCATCGGTGAAGCCCATGGCTTTCAGCGCCCGCATGCCAACGGCCGACTCCGGCAGCCCGCCCGTGCGCACCGTTTCTTCCTCGGCCACGATCTCGGCAATCCGGTCGAGAAACCACGGGTCGAACTTGGTGACGGCGCGGATATCCTCCATCGGCAGCCCCTCGCGCATCGCCTGCGCGATGAGGCGCAGCCGGTCGGGTGTCTGGGGGGAGATGGCGGCGATGATCGCGGCGTTGCGGTCCTCATCAAGGCCAGGGATCTCGATCTCGTCGAAGCCGCTCAGCCCGGTCTCCATCGAGGTCAGCGCCTTCTGCACGCTCTCGTGGAAGGACCGGCCGATCGACATGACCTCACCCACCGACTTCATTGCGGTGGTCAGGCTGGCTTCGGCGCCGGGGAATTTCTCGAAGGCGAAACGCGGGATCTTGGTCACGACATAGTCGATGCTCGGCTCGAAGCTCGCGGGTGTCACCTGCGTGATGTCATTGTCGAGTTCGTCGAGCGTGTAGCCCACGGCCAGCTTGGCCGCGATCTTGGCAATCGGGAAACCGGTGGCCTTGGAGGCAAGCGCGGAGGAGCGCGACACACGCGGGTTCATCTCGATCACCACCATGCGGCCGTTCTCGGGGTTCACCGCCCACTGGACGTTTGAGCCGCCGGTTTCCACGCCGATCTCGCGCAATACGTTGATCGAGTGGGTCCGCATCAGCTGATATTCCTTGTCGGTCAGCGTCAGGGCCGGGGCCACGGTGATCGAATCGCCGGTATGCACGCCCATCGGGTCCACATTCTCGATGGAACAGACGATGATCGCATTGTCCGCCGTGTCGCGGACAACCTCCATCTCATATTCCTTCCAGCCGAGCAGGCTTTCATCGACAAGGATCTGGCCGACGGGGGAGGCATCCATGCCCGACCGGCAGATCGCCATGTAATCCTCGCGATTATAGGCGACCCCGCCGCCGGTCCCGCCGAGCGTGAAGGCGGGCCGGATGATCGCAGGCAGGCCGATATCGTCGAGCGCTTTCATTGCTTCGGCGACGCCGGCGGCAATGTCGAACTTTCCGTTTTCAAGCTTGGGCGCGGTCACAATCGTGGCGCGCGGGTTCTCGATCCCGAGCCGGTCCATGGCCTCGCGGAAGAGCTTGCGGTCTTCGGCCATCTCGATCGCGTCGCGCTTGGCGCCGATCAGTTCCACACCATGTTCCGCGAGCACGCCGAGATCGTCGAGCGCCAGCGCGGTGTTGAGGCCGGTCTGGCCGCCCATGGTCGGCAGGAGCGCGTCGGGCTTTTCCTTGGCGATGATCCGCGCCACCACCTCCGGCGTGATCGGCTCGATATAGGTTGCGTCGGCCATGTCCGGATCGGTCATGATCGTGGCCGGGTTCGAATTGACCAGGATGACGCGGTAGCCCTCCTCGCGCAGGGCCTTGCAGGCCTGTGCGCCGGAATAATCGAACTCGCAGGCTTGCCCGATGATAATGGGGCCTGCGCCGATGATCATGATGGAGGAGATGTCTGTTCTTTTCGGCATGCCGGTCCCGCCTTTTCGGCCCCGACCGTGGAAGGTCCGGGGCTCGGTATCGTCCCAGTGAAGCAAATTGCGCTGGTTATAGTCGGACCGGCCCCCGTTGCAAGGTGCGGTGGGGGATAATCGGCCGCCGGACACGGAAAATTTTGACCGCACCGGACGGGATCACAGGCTCCGCCCCGATCCTGCCTCTGGCCTCGGGGCACGTGCGGCGCTATCTGGGGCGCAGGGAAGCGAGAAATCCGGTGTCCGGCACATGACCGACGTGACGATCAGGTTTGATTCTGGCCCGGACGGGGCGGCGCTGGCCTTTGGCGTGCCGGAAGCGCGCGTGACGGCTTGGGCGCCTGACGGCTTGGGCGCGGCGCTGACGCTGGCGCGGGACCTGCAGGCGCGCGGCTTCTGGCTGGCGGGCTTTGCCTCCTACGAGCTTGGCTATGTGCTGGAACAGAAGCTGGCGCCGCGCCTGCCCGAAGGGCGCCGTGTTCCGCTCCTGTCGCTGGCGGCCTATCGCGCGCCGCTGGACCGACCGCCGGATCTGCCGGCCAGCGACCTGCCGCCGCTCGATCTGGTGCCCCGTTGGGACCGCGACCGCTATGCCGCCGCCTTCGGGCAGATCATGGACTATATCGCGGCGGGCGACATCTATCAGGCGAACCTCACCTTTCCGCTCGACGGCCGATTCGCGGGCGATCCGCTGGCGCTCTACGGTGCATTGGCCGCCCGCCAGCCGGTGCCGCACGGGGCCTATGTTGCGCATGACCCGTCGGTGACGCTGCTGAGCCGGTCGCCCGAGCTTTTCTTCGAGATCGACCGTGCTGACGCGTCCGGCAATCGGACCATCCGCACCCGCCCGATGAAGGGCACGGCGCCGCGCATGGATGATGACGTGCAGGATATGGCCCGCGCCGAAGGGCTGGCGCAGGACCCTAAGAACCGTGCGGAAAACCTGATGATCGTGGATTTGCTGCGCAATGATTTCAGCCGCATCGCGCGGCCGGGGTCGGTGCGCGTGCCCGACCTGTTCAAGGTGGAGCCCTATGCGACCGTGCACCAGATGGTGTCGACGGTGGAGGCTGACTTGGCGCCCGAGGCCGATCTGGCGGCGATCTTCCGCGCGGTCTTTCCCTGCGGTTCGATCACCGGCGCGCCGAAAATCCGGGCCATGGAGATTCTGTCGGACCTGGAACCCCGGCCGCGGGATGCCTATTGCGGCGCGATCGGCTGGCTGGCGCCGGACGGGCGGGCCTGTTTCAACGTCGCCATCCGCACCCTTGCGCTTTATCCCGGGGGCGATCTGGTGCTCAATGTCGGCGGCGGCGTCGTCGCGGACAGCACCGCCGACGCCGAATATGAGGAAGCCCTGTGGAAAGCCCGCTTTACCAGCCCCTGCCCGCCGGCCTGATTCTGATCGAGACGATGCGGCGCGAACCGGACGGAACCATCCCGCGCCGCGCGCTCCATCGGGGGCGGCTCTGCCGGAGCGCGGCGGCGCTTGGCATCGAAACGGCGCCGGAGCGGTTTGACGCAGCAGTGGATGCCCACCCGTCCGCGGGCACGGCCGAGCGGGTGCGGCTGACGCTCGACCGGGCAGGCCGGTTCGCGGTGACCGTCGCATCGGCGCCGGAGGCGGCCCGGCTCTGGACTGTTGCACTTCATTCCGAGCGGCTCGACGCGCGCGACCCGTGGCTGCAGGTCAAGACGAGCGAGCGCCATCTCTACGATCGCGCCCGCGCGGCGCTGCCTGACGGGGTGGACGAATATCTATTTGCCAATCGCGACGGGAATCTGGCCGAGGGCACGATCACCAATATTTTCGTCGATCTGGGGCAGGGGCTTGTCACGCCGCCCCTGTCGAACGGATGCCTGCCCGGCATCCTGCGGGCGGAGTTGCTGGAGACCGGTCAGGTGCGTGCGGCGCCGGTGCCGATCGAGGCCCTCAAGGATGCGCGCGCGCTCTATGTCGGGAACAGTCTGCGCGGTCTGGTCCGCGCGCGTCTGCAGCCAATGGACGGATGACCGCCGCCCCGGGGTGCTTCCCTTGACATTTCGGGCGCAAACCTGTGTATCGGGCGGCAGATTTTCCGGCGTGCGGTCTGCGCGCCGTTTCGTGTTTTCAAAGGACGTCCATCCATGCATGCCTATCGTTCGCACAATTGTGCCGGCCTGACCAAAGCCAATGTCGGCGACACTGTCCGCCTGTCGGGGTGGGTTCATCGTGTCCGGGACCATGGCGGCGTGCTTTTCATCGACCTGCGCGACCATTTCGGCATAACGCAGGTGCTGGCAGATGGCGACAGCCCGGTCTTTGCCGAGCTGGAGAAGGTGCGCTCGGAATGGTGCATCCGCATCGACGGCACGGTCAAGGCGCGTGACCCGGAACTGGTGAACCCCAACATTCCGACCGGCGAGATCGAGGTCTACATCCGTGATCTCGAAGTGCTGGGCGCTGCGGACGAACTGCCGCTGCCGGTCTTTGGTGAACAGGACTATCCCGAAGAGACGCGGCTGAAATACCGCTATCTCGACCTGCGCCGCGAGACGCTGCAGAACAATATGGTGCTGCGCTCCAACGTGGTCGCCTCGATGCGCAAGCGGATGTGGGACAAGGGCTTCAACGAGTTCCAGACCCCGATCATCACCGCTTCCTCGCCGGAGGGTGCGCGCGATTTCCTCGTGCCCTCGCGCCTGCATCCGGGCAAGTTCTACGCGCTGCCGCAGGCGCCGCAGCAGTTCAAGCAGCTGATCATGGTGTCGGGCTTCGACAAGTATTTCCAGATCGCGCCCTGTTTCCGGGACGAAGATCCGCGCGCCGACCGGTCGCCGACGGATTTCTACCAGCTCGACATGGAAATGAGCTTCGTCACCCAGCAGGACGTGTTCGACACGATCGCGCCGGTGCTCGCCGGCGTGTTCGAGGAGTTCGGCGGCGGCCGCAAGGTGGACGCGCCGCAGGACTGGCCGCAGATTTCCTATCGCGATGCCGCGCTTTGGTACGGCACCGACAAGCCCGACCTGCGCAACCCGATCAAGATGCAGATCGTGTCCGACCATTTCCGCGGCTCGGGCTTCGCGATCTTTGCCAACCTTTTGGAGCAGGACGGCACCGAAATCCGCGCGATCCCGGCGCCCAAGGGCGGCAGCCGGAAATTCTGCGACCGGATGAACAAGTTCGCGCAGGGCGAAGGTCTGCCCGGCATGGGCTACATCTTCTGGCGAGAGGGCGCGGATGGCATGGAAGCGGCCGGACCGCTTGCCAAGAATATCGGCCCCGAACGGACCGAGGCGATCCGCCAGCAGCTCGGGCTGGAGGTGGGCGACGCGGCCTTCTTCCTCGGCGGCAAGCCGAAGAGCTTCGAATCCGTGGCCGGGCGTGCGCGCACCGTCATTGGCGAGGAACTGGGCCTGACCGACAAGGACCGGTTCGCCTTTGCCTGGATCGTCGACTTCCCGATCTACGAGAAGGACGAGGAAAGCGGCGCGATCGATTTCGAGCATAACCCCTTCTCCATGCCGCAGGGCGGGATGGCGGCGCTCGAGGGCGATCCGCTCGACGTGCTGGGCTTCCAGTATGACCTGGCCTGCAACGGCTACGAACTGGTGTCCGGCGCGATCCGGAACCACAAGCCGGAGATCATGTACAAGGCCTTCGAGATTGCGGGCTACGGCGCGGACGAGGTGAACAGCCGCTTCGGAGGAATGGTCAACGCGTTCAAATACGGTGCACCGCCGCATGGCGGCTGCGCGGCGGGCATCGACCGGATTGTGATGTTGCTCGCCGACGAGGCCAATATCCGCGAGGTTATCATGTTCCCGATGAACCAGCGGGCCGAAGACCTGATGATGAACGCGCCGTCGGAACCGACCAACGAACAGTTGCGGGAACTCGGATTGCGGGTCATTCCGCAGGACTGACAGGGGGCGCACCGCTGCGCCGCGGCGCGCGGCGAAAGAGACCGGACAAGACGGGGCAGGGGCGAAATCGCGCTTCTGCCCCTTTTTTGTGCTATGCTGCCTCTATTCGGCCGGAAGAGCCGGCGGAAATAAAGGGAGCAGATCATGGATATCGTGGGCTTTATTATCTGGCTGTTGATCGGTGCTATTGCCGGTTGGCTGGCCGGGCAGATCATGAAGGGCTCGGGCTTCGGCCTGATCGGGAACATCGTTGTCGGGATTGTCGGCGCTGTGATCGGCGGTTGGCTTCTAGGGTCACTGATTCCTCTGGCAGGCTATCTGGGAACCATCGTCTACGGCACGATCGGTGCCGTGATTCTTCTGGCGATCATCGGGCTGTTCAAGAAAGCCTGAACCCGCGCGATGCGCCCGCCGGGCCGGGCGCATCCGATGGAAAAACAAGCGGCGGCCGCGCAATGCGTGGCCGCCGTTTTCATATCCGCAACTCAACCCGAGGTGGTGTTCAAGTCAGTGAAATAAGGGTATGGGCGCAAGCCCGGATTCCAATTGTGCTGTTTCGCACACAAAAATCAGCATTTCTGCATTTTTTGGTTGCGAGGGCGCGGGTGTGCAGATACAACAATTCTACGAACAGTTTAGCGAGTATCCGGTGTATTCAGGGGCTGTTCGGGATGAAGCCAAGAGTTGAGCCCTGACTTCATCCCGCTTGTGACAAGCAGTGTTTCGATTTCGCGCAGTCGTATTTGTGGGGGCAATTCAACGGCGTGAAATCTGAGTAGCCCAGTAGACTGTCTTGAACACCCCGTCAGCCTAGGCAGGCGGGGTGTTCGCATTGTGACCCGATTGTGGCAAGAAAGTGGCGCGCGGCATTTTTGCCAGCTAATCGCAGCATTTCAGCAGAAAATTAATGGAAAATTAGGGCTTCCTGGTGCCCTCTGGGGCGCTATGGCCGTCAGCCAGCGCACCGGCTCGAAGGGGTGGAGATAGTTGCCAAAGCCCCTTTGCCCCCACAAAAAAGACTTTGGCAACTACACAACAGCCTTGCTCAGACCCCGGATCGGGCGCGAAGCCCACTCCACGTTCCGTCCGGGTAGGTTCGAAAACCCCATCCCCACAAGAACTGTTTTCCCACAATCGTTACGCACTCCACACACTTATGTTGCTACATCCCGCGTCAGGGGAGCGCAATCAAAAAATGCAAAAATGCTGATATTTTTTCGAAATTCTGCACTTTTCGTGCGGGTCGCCCCTGCCGGAACGGCGAAACGGCCCCTCCGGCAAACCGGATAGGCCGTTTTCAATCAGGAATTGCAGGTCGGAGCGTCAGCCCGCCCAGGCTTGCGCCCCGTCGCCCTGCGGCAGGTCCGCCTCGTCGAGGCCAAGGGCCGCCAGCGTGTCCGCACGCCCGCGCGCATAGGCCTTGCGCAGCTCTTCCGCCAGGTCGAACCCTTTCCAGTCGGCATCGCGCGGCTGCAGTTTCGACGAGGTCATCGTGTCTTTCGAAATCATGATATCCCCATAAAAAATAAATTGCGGCTATCGGTCAGGATTGCTTTGAAAAAAGGCAAATCTTTGTCGCGTTCATGGTCAGAAGGTGATCCGTCCGCAATTCGGACGGACATGTCTGTCCCTGAAACGTCCCCACATCAAACCGCAATTTTCCCCATTTGAGCAAGCGAGACCATACAGATGACCCTGGGTCAACGCGGTGGCGAATCTCACAATCTTGCCGAAATCGGCCGCCGGCTTTCCCGCGGCCAGTGGATCAAGGAGCTGGAATCAGTCGGGAATCTCGATCATCAGCGCCAGCCAGTCGGCTGTGCCGATCCGGGTGCGCGGGCCCAGTGCTGTTGCACGATAGCCCCATTTGGGAACAAGTATCAGGCTCGCCGGGCGGCTGATCAGCAGGATCCGGTCGCCGCCCTGATGCTGCACGAAGCGCGCAGCGCGCGCCAAGAGCGCCTTGAAATGCACCGCGTCCCCGCCCGAAATCGCGCGCGACAGCTCCCACGCGCCCTTGTCGGTCGGCGCATGTTCGGCCAGCTCCCGCGGGATGCCCGGCAGGATGCCGCGATGCGCATCGCGGATCGTATAGCTGAATTCGACCTCGCCGAACCGGTGCGCACCGTCGCAGCGGATCAGGCGGCAGCCGCCCGTGCAGGTGCCGCCTTCTTCGCGCAGCAGCATAAGCGAGCGCGGTCCGTCATACTGGTCCCACTCGTAGCCTCCGTGATTGGGCAGCGTCCACGTGAGCCCGTCGACAAAGACATTCTTGCGGAGCTGGTGATAGTCGCGGAGCAGGCGCGTGTGATGCGCGTCCATCCATTTGACGATCCGGTAGTCACCAGTCTGGGGGTCGGTACTGGTATCAAAGCCCACGTTCGTCGATGTCCTTCGGTTTGGGGGTTGGGGTCAGATCAGGCCCGCACGGCGGGCATGGGCGATGGTGTGAAAGATGGTGCTGAAACGGCTGTCCTGAATGGCCTTCTTCTTGCGTTCGCGCACCGCGCGGAGCGACAGGTCGAGCGCCTCTGCGATCTCGGTGTCGTTCAGCCCTTCGGCGGCTTTCTGGAGGTAGCTGATTTCCTTAGGCGACAATTCTGGCGCGGCGTCATCGAGCGGCCCGCCAGCAAGCGCCGAGACCATGGCGCCAACCGTCATCGCATCCGCGTCCGACAGGTCGATCCGGCCGAAAAGGATGCAGACATCGGTGGCCTCCCCGCGCGGGGACAGGATCAGCGTGCCATCGGCCCAGCCGAAGCCTGCCGCGATCCGTCCGGCCTCCGCCGCATCCCCGTCGGCGCCCGGCCAGCGGACGCAATGCACAGTTGCGCGGTCCCGGTCGGCAACCAGCGGGTCCACAAGTCTGCAAATATCGTCGAGTGTGTCGGGAAGTGCGGCGGCGCCGCCTTTGAGCAGAAGCCGGGCCTGTTGCCCTGTTCCGGCGTCGCGAATGACCGCATAACCGCCGGGAGCCAGGCCATCCAGCCGGCTCGACACCACCGATTGCAAATCAGACACGTCCACCCTCCCTCTGACGGGCTTGTCATTATTGCCGCTTACACCGCGGTCCCGTGAATACGCATTACACTTTATAAATCAAATCAATAGCGCCGTCTTCGGTCGGGAGCCACAGCCCCTGCGAGCAACCGGTCAGGGGTGGTGATAGTTCTTGGAACGCAGGAGATCCTGCAATGAATTGAGCGCATCGGTCTGGATGCGGGCTTCGACTTCCAAATCCGCATTTGTGACGGAATCGCTCTGAGCGCCGTCCAGAACATAGGCCAGCGACACGTCGAGCGCGTCGCAGATCGCGCGCACCCGGTCCATGCTCGGCTTGGCCTTGCCCGAAAGAACGTTCGAGATGTAATCGCGGTGCAACCCCAGATCCGTCGACAGGTGCGTGACCTTCACGCCCTTCAGATGGATTGCCGAAGCAAGTCTGGTTCTCCAGGCCTCACTCTCGCTCATTACTCAACCTTCCCACAAACACCAATAATGCAAAAATACTGGTTTTTTCCAGCATTGACAACTTTCTTGTAGGGCCTCGCAGCAGCCCCTTCCT
Source organism: Oceanomicrobium pacificus (assembly GCF_009833495.1). Taxonomy (GTDB): domain Bacteria; phylum Pseudomonadota; class Alphaproteobacteria; order Rhodobacterales; family Rhodobacteraceae; genus Oceanomicrobium; species Oceanomicrobium pacificus. The sequence goes on from NZ_WUWG01000008.1 coordinate 29,275, forward strand.
GAGAAACCGCAAGCTTCCGTAAACGTCAATCAATGGCGCATTGCAACCGGAGTGCCGCGCCCAGTGACATTCCAGATGTGATAATTCGCACACATTTTATCCGAATGGATGTGCGCGCGCGGGCGCTATCGACCGGAGCGGGTAGGGCGCTCGGGCCAACCCGGTGCAGCATCCTTTTCCCCCGCCCGGCGGCGGAGCGCGGCGCGGATCTCCGGCCCATCCGCATCGAGCATCGGCGCAGGTTGCGGTCGCGCCAGATCGTGGGCGGAGAAGCGGATCGGGTTGCGCACCATGGTTGCCGGTGCCCCTTCCGGCGCATCGTCCGGGCGCGGCACGGCCATGCCGCGATGGCGGGCCTGTTCGGTATCGAACGCCTCGGCGATTGTGCGGATCGGACTGCCCGGCACACCGGCGCGGTCAAGCAGCGCCATCAGCGCATCGCGGCTGAGGGAGGCCACTTCCGCCGCGATCAAGGCGACCAGTTCGGCGCGATGGGTGACGCGGTCGGCATTGCGGGCAAAACGCGGATCCGCGGCCCAGTCCTTGCCCATCTCGCGGGAGAGGCGGGCGAACTGCCCGTCATTGCCGCAGGCGATCACGAAGGGACCGTCCGCTGCCTCGAACGTCTGGTAGGGCACGATATTGGGGTGGCTGTTGCCGAGCCTTTTCGGGCTTCGGCCCGACACGAAATAGTTGGCGGCCTGATTGGCGAGCACCCCCATCTGCGCATCCATCAGCGCCATGTCGATATGGGTGCCCCGGCCCGTCGCGTCGCGCGCCCGGAGCGCAGCCTGCACCGCGATCGTGCCGTAAAGGCCGGTGAAAATGTCGGCATAGGCAACGCCGGGTTTGGTGGGTGGCCCGTCCGGTTCACCGGTGATGTCCATGATGCCGGACATGGCCTGGATGATGAAATCATAGCCAGCCCGGCCCGCATCCGGCCCGTCCTGTCCGAACCCCGTGACGGAACAATAGACAAGGCCCGGTGTCTCTGCCGACAGGGTCGCATAGTCGAGCCCGAATTTTGCCAGCCCGCCCACCTTGAAATTCTCGATCAGCACATCGGCGCTTCGCGCCAGGTCACGCACCAGCGCCAGATCATCCGGGTCGCAGAAATCGAGCGCGATCGAGCGTTTGTTGCGGTTGCAACTGTGATAGTAGGCCGCTGTCCCGTCCTCGGCGAAGGGCGGGCCCCAGCCGCGTGTCTCGTCACCGCCGGGCGCTTCCACCTTGATCACATCGGCGCCGAGGTCGGCCAGTGTCTGACCGATCCACGGACCGGCGAGCACACGTGCCAGTTCCAGAACCCGAATGCCGTTCAATGGCGCCTGCATCGCTCGCACCCCTCCTGCCCGTCGATTGCCCGACAGAGCTATCATGCGGCAGCGCCGCGCGTCAGTCCCAATCGCACGCGGGCGTCATGCGCGCCGCACGTCGCGCGGGCGTGACGCTGCGCCACCTGCGCAACAGGGGCAAGAAGCTGGGCGGATGCACCTTGTCGAAGCGCAGGTGCCGCCCTATGTCGGACGGATGAAAAGGCTGGGCGCTCTGCTGAAAAAGGCGCCACGGGTGTCCGTGGTGCGGCTCGATGGTGTGATCGGGGGCGGTGGCCGCCTGTCCGGTGGCGGACTGACGGATGCGGCGCTGGCGCCGGTGCTGGAGCGTGCGTTCAGCCGGGGCAAACCGGCAGCGGTCGCACTGTTGGTGAACTCGCCCGGCGGTTCGCCCGCGCAATCCTCGCTCATCGCCGCTCGGATCCGCCATCTGGCGGAAAAGCATGAGGTGCCGGTCCTTGCCTATTGCGAGGATGTTGCCGCTTCGGGGGGCTACTGGCTCGCTTGCGCGGCGGACGAGATCTATGCCGACCCCAATTCCATCCTCGGCTCCATCGGCGTGATTTACGCAGGCTTCGGCTTTGCCGACCTGATCGCCCGCTACGGCGTGGAACGGCGGGTCCATACGGCGGGCGAGAGCAAGAGCCTTCTTGACCCGTTCCGGCCCGAGAAGTCGGAGGACGTGGCCCGGCTGACCAGCCTGCAAACGGACATCCATCAGGGCTTCATCGACTATGTGAAGGCGCGGCGCGGCGACCGGCTTGCGGACACGGACCTGTTCACCGGCGACATCTGGGTCGGACGCGGCGCGGTCAATGTCGGGCTTGCCGACGGCGTGGCTCACGCGGTGACCGATCTGGTGGAGCGGTTCGGACCGGATGTGAAACTGGTTCCGCACGGCCGGAAACGGTCCATCTTCAAGCGTCTGGGCGCGCAGATCGTTGCCGACGGTCTGGCCGGGCTCGAAGATCGTGCGCTCTGGGCGCGCTACGGGCTGTGATGCGATGATCGTAAAGGCCGTCTTCCTGTTCCTGATCGCCATTGCCGTCCTCGGCATGTTCGGAAAGCTGCGCATGCCGCGCCTTCCGGGGGCGAAAGGCCCTAAATTCGTCACCCGGACCTGCAAGGCCTGCGGCGCACCCGTGCCCGGTGGCGGCACCTGCCCCTGTGGACGGAACCGCTGACATGGGCCGCAGCTCCAAATTTCGACTGAAGGGTCCTGCATGAACCTCGTTCTGGTGATGGCCGGTCTCGGCATTCTTCTGCTGGCCGGCGACAGTCTGGTGCGCGGGGCCGTGGCATTGGCGCTCAGGCTGGGCATCCCGGCGCTGATCGTCAGCCTGACGATCGTCGCGTTCGGGACCTCGGCGCCCGAACTGCTCGTCTCGGTCCAGTCAACTCTCGAAGGCGTGCCGGGGCTTGCCGTGGGCAATGTGGTCGGGTCCAACATCGCCAACGTGCTGCTCGTGCTTGGCGTGCCGGCGCTGATTTCGGCCATCGACACGAAAGGATGCGAATCCGCCCGCAGCTATATCCAGATGCTGGGCGCGACGGTCATCTTCATCATCCTCTGTTTTCTCGGCCCGCTCCATATCTGGCACGGGGTGGTGCTGTTCGGGCTGTTCCTCGCCATGCTCTATAGCGGGTTCGCGGAGGCCAAGAAGCACCGCGACAGCGCCTGTGCGCCTGCCGATGCCGAATTGGCAGAACTGGAAGAGGGCGCGACCGGACTGAGCGGTTTCCGCATCGCGGTCTATATCATCCTCGGCCTTGTCGGCCTGCCGCTCGGCGCGCAGCTTCTGATCGACGGGGCCATCGGCATCGCGGTGAAATATGGCGTCTCTGATGCGGTGATCGGGCTGACGCTCGTCGCCTTCGGCACCTCTCTGCCGGAACTGGCGACCACTGTTATGGCCGCGATCCGCAAGCAGGCCGATGTGGTCATGGGCAACGTGATCGGGTCGAACATGTTCAACCTGCTCGGTATCCTTGGCATCACGGCCTTCTTCGGCCCACTGCCGGTCGAAGGATCGTTCCTGACGCTCGACCTCTGGGTCATGCTGGGCGCGTCGCTTCTGCTGATCCCCTTCGTCTTTCTGGGCTGGCGGATCAACCGGCTCTGGGGGCTGGCCTTCTGCGCGGCATACGGGCTTTATGTGGCAAGGCTTCTGCAGGTGGCCGGCTGACGGGCATCCGCGTCGCACCTGTCGGACGTAATGGCAGTGGAGGAGGTTCGGATGGTCAAGGCAGCCCTGATCACCGGCGGCGCACAGCGTCTCGGCGCGGCGATGGCACGGCATCTGGCGCGTGAGGGCTGGGCGGTGGCGGTGCACTATGCAAGCTCGTCCGACGCAGCCGAAGCTCTGGTGACCGAACTGCGCGACGCTGGCACCACGGCAGAGGCCCTGCAGGCTGACCTGTTGCAGGACGCAGAAGTTGCCGAACTGGTGCCGCGTGCGGCGACGGCGCTCGGGATGCCGCTGTCGCTTCTGGTGAACAATGCGTCCATCTTCGAGCATGACCGGCTCGACACGATGACCGGGGACAGCTGGACGCGGCACATCGGCTCGAACCTCAAGGCGCCGGTCTTCCTGTCCCAGGCATTCGCGGCCCAGGCCCCGCGTGCCGCGCGCGATGCGGCGGGCGAACCGGTGGCGCAGGCGGTGATCGTCAACATGCTCGACCAGAGGGTGCTGAAGCCGACACCGGAATTCATGACCTATTCGCTGGCCAAGGCCGGACTCTGGGCCTTCACGCGGACCGCGGCGCAGGCGCTCGGCCCCGACATTCGCGTGGCGGGCATCGGCCCCGGTCCGACATTGCAAGGCGAGCGCCAGTCGCCGGAGCATTTCGCGCGGCAGCGTGCCGCGACCATTCTCGAACGCGGATCGGACCCGTCGGAAATTTGCGCCGCCCTTGATTTCATCCTCAAAACGCCGGGATTCACCGGGCAGATGCTGGCGCTCGATGGCGGTCAGCATCTGGGCTGGCAGACCCCGGACGTGCTCGGTGTGGAGTGAGTTCGGGACCGCGCGGAAAGCTGCAATTTTTTTCGTTTTCCACCTATCTCGCGCCGCTCACATTCCTGTGACAGATTTGTAAATGATTTCATTAATTTAGAAGGCGTACCAAAAAATAATGTTTGAAAACAATGGCTTGAAAAGATGCCTATTTTCTATGCAAGTCACCAATTTGCCAACAATGCTTGGCTGAATCCGCCATCACGAGAAGTTACACCCAGACTTATCCACAGGAATCGTGGACAGGAAATTTCTTGAATTCGTAACCTGAAACGGGCAGCCCAACGGAGAATCATGGCCGGCGACGAGAAACCAGACACGGAATTGGCACAGGCAGCTGCCGCACCGCTCGATGAAGAGGGGAAACCGGCTGCGCCCGACGGTCTGACCGGTCACCGACTGATCCGGGACTATGTCCGCAAGCTCGACAATTCGCCGGGCGTCTACCGGATGCTCGATGCGCAGGGCGCGGTGCTCTATGTCGGCAAGGCGCGCAACCTGAAGAAACGCGTATCCTCCTATGCCAAGCCCACGGGCCACAGCGCGCGGATCGGGCGGATGATCACCGCCACCGCCGGGATGATGTTCCTGACAACGCGGACGGAAACCGAGGCGCTGCTTCTGGAGCAGAACCTCATCAAGCAGCTGAAGCCGCGCTACAATGTGCTGTTGCGCGACGACAAGAGCTTTCCCAACATCCTGCTGACCACCGACCACGAATATCCGCAGGCCAAGAAACATCGCGGCGCGCGCAAGGCGAAGGGCGACTATTTCGGCCCATTCGCATCGGCCGGCGCGGTGAACCGGACGCTGAACCAGCTCCAGAAGGCGTTTCTTTTGCGCAACTGCACCGACTCGATGTTCGAGAGCCGCACGCGCCCTTGCCTGCAATACCAGATCAAGCGCTGCGCCGCGCCTTGCGTCGGTCTGGTGTCGCCCGGCGACTATGGTGCATTGGTCGATGATGCGCGGCGGTTCCTGACGGGCAAATCGACCAAGGTGCAGGCCACGCTTGCAGCCGAGATGGCAGAGGCCAGCGCCGCGATGGAGTTCGAACGCGCCGCGGCGCTGCGCGACCGCATCAAGGCGCTGACACAGGTGCAGGGCGCGCAGGGCATCAACCCGCGCGGGGTGGCCGAGGCCGATATCGTCGCGCTCCATGCGGAGGGGGGTCAGGCCTGCGTGCAGGTCTTCTTCATCCGTGCACACCAGAACTGGGGCAACCGCGCCTATTTCCCGCGCATGGTGGCCGATGCCGAACCGGGCGAGGTGCTGGAGGCATTCCTGGCCCAGTTCTACGCCACAAAGACGCCGCCGCGCATGGTCCTGACCAATGCCCCGCCCGACAATGCCGACCTGCTGGCCGAGGCGCTCACCGCCAAGCGCGAGCGCCGTGTCGTCATTGCCGTGCCGCAGCGCGGCGAGAAGCGCGAACTGGTGGAAAATGCCGAACGCAACGCGCGCGAGGCGCTGGCCCGCCGCATGGCCGAGAGCGCGAGCCAGCGGAAGCTCCTCGACGGTCTGGCTGAAGCCTTCGCGCTCGACACGCCGCCCGAGCGGATCGAGGTCTATGACAACAGCCACATTCAGGGTGCGCACGCGGTCGGCGCGATGATCGTGGCCGGGCCCGATGGGTTCCGGAAATCGGACTATCGCAAGTTCAACATCAAGTCGCAGGACCTGACACCGGGCGACGATTTCGGGATGATGAAGGAAGTGCTCGACCGGCGCTTCCGCCGTCTTCTGAAGGAAGACCCCGACCGCAAGTCGGGCAATTGGCCCGACCTCTTGCTCATCGACGGCGGGGCCGGGCAAGTATCTGCCGTTGCGGCGGCGCTGGCCGAGCTCGGCGTGGAGGATGTCGCCATCGTCGGGGTTGCCAAGGGTGTGGACCGCAATGCCGGCAAGGAGGAGTTCCACCGCCCCGACGCACGGCCCTTCGCATTGCCGCATCGTTCGCCGGTCCTCTATTTCATTCAGCGGCTGCGCGACGAGGCGCACCGCTTTGCCATCGGCACCCACCGCGCGAAACGGTCGAAAGCGATCGGCGCATCGCCGCTCGACGAGGTGCCGGGCGTGGGCGCGACCCGCAAACGTGCGCTGCTGGCCCATTTCGGTTCGGCCAAGGCCGTGTCCCGCGCGGCACTGGCCGACCTGACGGCGGTGGACGGGATCTCCCAGGCGATGGCCGAGACCATCTACAACCACTTTCATGCCGAGGGGTGAGGGGCGGCCGCGCATTCCGTGCTTCCCCCGCCACGGCCTGCCCGTTAAAACGGGCCGGACAGACGACTGACCAAGCGAGCCCATTGAAGGACGTGCCATGCGGTGGACCATCCCCAATATCCTGACGGTCATCCGGCTCCTTGCGGCGCCGGCCGTGGCGCTCTCCTTTGCGGTTTTTCCGCGCCCCTTTGCCGATCTGCTGGCGGTGATCCTCTTCGTCGGGGCGGCGGTGACGGACTATCTCGACGGCTATCTGGCGCGGCGCTTCGACTGGGGCACGAGTTTCGGCAAGATGCTCGACCCGATTGCCGACAAGGCGATGGTGATCATCGCGCTGACCGTGGTTGTGGGGGTCATGGGCATGACGCCGCTCATCATCGTGCCGGTCGCGGCGATCCTCCTGCGGGAAGTGTTCGTCTCCGGCCTGCGCGAGTTCCTCGGGGCCGATGCGGCGCGGCTACAGGTCACCAAGCTCGCCAAATGGAAGACGACCGTCCAGATGATCGCGATTCCGGTTCTGATGGTGTCGAATCTGTTTGCATGGATGGCGATCATGGCCTTCAACCAGTTGGGCGTGGAGGCCGGCGAAGCCGTCCTGTCCGGTGCCGCGCCCGATGATCTGGGGCTGCTCGCGGCGCACCAGCTTGCCAGCTGGACCCGCTGGCTGGGGCTGGCGATGCTGTGGATCGCGGCCGGACTGACGCTCGTCACCGGTTTTGACTATCTGCGCAAGGCCATGCCCTTCATGCGCGAGCGGGAAGGGTAGGGGCGATGCGGGTGCTCTATTTCGCCTGGATCCGCGAACGGATCGGCCTGTCGCAGGAAGAGGTCTCCTCCGACGCAGCAACCGTGGCCGATCTGGTGGCGGAGTTGCGCGCGCGGGAAGAGCGTTACGACCTGGCCTTCTCCGACATGGCGTCGGTGCGGGTTGCTGTCGATCAGGAACTGGCCGGGCTCGATGCGCCGCTCGACGGCGTGCGCGAGGTGGCCTTCTTCCCGCCGATGACCGGGGGCTGAGATGGCTGTCCGGGTGCAGGAGGCGGATTTCGATCTCGGCACGGAAGTAGCGCGGCTGACCAGCGGCAACACTTCGATCGGCGCGCTCGTCACGTTCACCGGCCTCGTGCGCGACCTTGGCGGCGCCGATGCGATCTCGGCGCTGGAACTGGAACATTACCCGGCCATGACAGCTGCTGCGCTGGAACGGATCGAGGCCGAGGCTTGCGCGCGCTGGGCGCTGCAGGAGAGCCTCATCATCCACCGCTACGGGCGGCTGGAGCCGGGCGCGCAGATCATGATGGTCGCGACCGCCGCACCGCATCGGGGCGATGCGTTCGCCGCGGCCGAGTTCCTGATGGACTTCCTGAAATCGCGCGCGCCCTTCTGGAAAAAGGAACACGGGGCTGACGGGGCCCGCTGGGTCGATGCCCGCGAAAGCGACGAAGCCGCCCTCAACCGCTGGACCTGACCCTAGGTCAGCTTTTCCGTCAAAGCGTATCAATCCGCACATCGCCGGACCGGGTTCGGGCGCATACTGCACCTGTCCCCGATAAAGCGATGGTGTGAGACATGCGTAAGAATTTCCTGTTGGCCGGAACGGTTGCGGCAACCCTGATCCCGGCGGCCATTTTCGCGGAGCAGAAGCCCGCGACGGATGCCTGTCACGCGGCGGCCGAAGCGGCCAATGCGGTGGCTCTGCATATGGACGAAAACGGACATTGTGTGGTGGTTGCCAAGAGCAGCCGCTCGGCGGTGACCGCTGAACCGGCCGGCTATCCTGACCGGATGCCAGCCATGGTGGTGAATGTCGGTTTCTGACAGATGATGCGGCGGGCCGGCCGGCCCGCCTGATGCGACGCGCGTGTGTATTGCGTCGCCTGCAGGACAGCGAACCTGTCCGGATCGCGCGGCGCGCGTGGGCGTTCAGTTGCCCTCGCGTGCCGCCAGCGCGTGATTCGCGGCTTCAAGTTCGCGGCGGACCGATCCGAGCGTCTCGAACGTGGCGGCCAGTTCGGCCTCTGTCTGGCTCAGCTTCTTGTGCAGGTCCACTTCGACCGAGACGAGTTTCGCCTCGGCCATTTTCTGCGCTTCCTCGGCGGCAAGCAGACGCGCCGCCATGTCGCCCTGCGCCGACGGGTCACCCCGGTTGGCGCGGTTGAGGCGGCTGAACATCCACCGCAGGCACCATCCGACAAGAACCGCCAGGAACAGGGTTCCGGCAATGGTGTAGGTCAGGGCCGTGCTGTCCATCAGTTGCTCTCCGTCTGTGTGTCGTCCGTCGTCGCGTCGCTATCTTCTGCCGCGGCGGTGTCCGCATCCGCGTCCCCGGCGTCTGTTTCCGAGCCGTCCCCGCCATCGTCCGACCCGTCTGCACCATCCGCTTCTGCACCATCCGCTTCGGCAGCATCGGCTTCCGCCGCCGGATCGGTGCCGCCGGTGACGTCCGTATCGGCCGCGTCTCCTCCGTCGGCATCCCCTTCCGGGTCATCCTCGATCAGGGTGAACTCGATCCGGCGGTTGATCTGGCGGCCTTCCTCGGTGCCATTGTCGGCGATCGGCACCGCCTCGCCATAACCCTTGGCGGTCATCGAGCTTGTCGGCACCTCGCGCTCCAGAAGCGCGTCGAGCACCGCGTCGGCGCGGCGCTGGCTCAGCGCCTGGTTCGACAGTTCGCCACCCTGGCTGTCCGTGTGGCCGGCCACCTCGAACGGTGCGCCGGGGCAGAGCCGCAGAACGGCGGCGATCTCGTCGATCACCTGCTGGCTTTCCGCGTCGATCTCGTCGGACGAGGGGGCGAAGGTGATCTGCCGGACGTTCAGGATCTCCTCGATCAGCAATCCGCAATCGGTCTGGTCGGGCTGGGCTTCCTCGACCACCAGCGCGGGGTCGAAGACGACCGAGGTGGTGAAGCGCGCGTCGGCCCCGAGCCGCAGGCGCAGCACGTCCGACATTTCCTCGTCGATCGATTCGCTCGCGGACCGGCCCGACACGGACACATTGCCCGGCGTCACGATCAGCTGGCCGGAATTCAGGAGCGACAGGGCTTCGATCCCGCTCAGCACCCGCCCGGGCCAACCGGCGGGCATGTCGGCGATCACCCGGGTCCGGTCCTCGACCTGGCCGAAGCCGAAGAGCGAGGCGGCATAGGTCTCGACCGCCTTCTGGCTCATGCTGTCCTGGATCGAACCGCGCAGGATGACCGTGCGCTCGGGCGTCAGTTCGGCCACGAAGGTCGGCACCGACACGCGTCCGCCGGGATTGGTGGAATCCTCCGGCTCGGGCAGCGTGGCCGACAGAGAGAAGAGCGGCGGCAGCGCGGCGCGCAGGTCTTCGGTCACCTGCGCAAATTCATCGGGATCGGCGCCGAGCGGCCCGTCGAGCACCACATCCGTGTCGCGGAAGGTGATGCTGCCCCCGCCGAGCGATTTGACCGCCGAGATGCCGAGCCCGACTGCCTGCGGCCAGAGCGGCGTCGGGGCGCCAAGACCCACCCGGCAGGCGGGCGGGGCGAGCGTGCCTTCGCCGGCAGCCGTGCGCAGGATACGGTTGCGGCCCTCTTCGGTGAGCGCGACACAGGGCGCCAGTTCGCCGGTCCCGTCCTCCAGCCTGTAGGTCAGTTCGAACGGGGTGATGACCGGCCGCGGGGCCGAGATATTGAGCGCCAGTTCCACCGATTCGGGCCGCAAGCCGTTCAGCTTTGCCGACAGGTCGCGCCGCTCGGCGTCCGACAGGGCCACAGCGGAGACGATGACCCGCCCCGGCGTGATGCTGATCTTGGTGCGGTCCAGTTCGGCCAGAAGCTGGAGGCCGAAATCGAGGCTGTCGCCCCAGCCGTCCGGCACGTCATATTGCGCCTCGTCGAGCATGTCGGTCACGTCGGAACTGCCGAGCGCATCGAGCGCGGACATGACCGGTCCGCGGCCATTGTCGGTCGGCACCAGCCCGATCAGCGACACTTCATTGAGGTTGCGCAGGATTTCCAGCGTGAATTCGGGGACATCCGTGTCCACTTTCGGCGCAATCGTCACCTCGTCGACGATCCGCCGCGCGCTGACAAGCTGCAGGGCGATTTCGCGGGCGCGGAAGCGGCGCCCCTCATCCTGCGCCTCGCCGCTCAGCCGGACAATGGACCCGTCGGTGTCGACCTTGGCCCAATCCTCGCCGGCGGCGCGCAGCGCGGTGGTGATGCGCGCCTGTGTCGTCGTCTCGATATGGGCGACCGTGCGGGTCGCGATATAGTTCGCGGCCAGCGCACACAGGGCCAGCGACACGAGGGCAAAGAGCGGAGCGATGAAACGCATGGAATCTCGATCTGGGTCAGTCCAATCGCGCGGACACTATGAGAAGCCCCCCCGAGGTTCAAGCAACCTGCGGTCCCGCGATCGCGTTACAGCAATCCGGCGCCGATGAAGAGCAGGGCCGGGATCAGCCCGGCGGTGCGGTTGGTGCGGAAGAGCCGCAGGCAGGTTGCCGGGTCGTTGATCCGCAGGCCCGACAATTGCCAGGCTAGGTGCCAGCCGAAGCCCCATGCTGCGGCCAGTCCGACAAGGGCGGGCACGACGCGGCCGTCCGGGATGGTCACGCCGAGCACGGCCACACCCATCAGCGTGACGGAGACCACGAGGAACAGAAAAAGCCATCGCGGCGTGTTGTCGGCAAAGAGCCGTGCGGTCGACTTGACCCCGATCAGCGCGTCATCCTCCCGGTCCTGATGCGCATAGATCGTGTCATAGAAGAGCGTCCATGCAATCGCCGAGAGGTAAAGCGTCAGCGGCGCCCAGGACAGGCTGCCCGCATGGGCCGCCCAGCCGACAAGGATGCCCCAGTTGAACGCGATACCGAGGAACACCTGTGGCCACCATGTGAATCGCTTTGCAAAGGGATAGATCGCGACCGGTCCGAGCGCGGCGATGCCGAGTGCGATCGTGAACGGGTTGAACGTCAGAAGAATCATGAAGGCCAGAAGCGCCTGCGCGGCCATCCAGACAAGTGCAGCCTTCGGGGACACCTGCCCGGACGGCAGCGGGCGCGAGCGCGTCCGCTCCACCGCGCCGTCGATATGGCGGTCGGTATAGTCATTCCATGTGCAGCCCGCGCCGCGCATCAGGAACGCGCCCGGCACACAGGCCAGCGCCACCCAGAGGTCGCTCCAGCCGGCCGATCCGGGATTGGCCATCAGCGCAAGCCCCAACCCCCACCAACAGGGCAGGAGCAGCAGCCACGTGCCGATCGGCCGGTCGGCGCGGGACAGGCGCAGATAGGGCCGCGACCATGCCGGACACCAGCGGTCGACCCAATTGTCGGGCGGTGCATCGGCAACCTGCCCATCGGCCCTTCCATCCGGCTGGCTGTCTGGCATAGTTTCTGGCGACGTCATGGAGTGTCCGACTTGTCCGATTATCATACTGCGACCCGCGCCCGGATCCGGCTCTTTGTGGACGCCCCCCTGTCGGGCGGTCAACAGGTAATGCTGACGCGCGATCAGGCCCACTATCTGTTCGGCGTGATGCGGCAGGGGGTGGGCGCGCCGGTTCTGCTCTTCAACGGGCGTGACGGCGAATGGCGGGCCAAGGTGGCCGAAGCCGGCAAACGCGCGGGCCGGCTCGATGTGGTGGAGCAGACAGCAGCACAGGCGCTGCCCCCTGATTTCTGGCTCGTGTTCGCGCCGATCAAGAAGGCCCGCACCGATTTCATCGTGGAGAAAGCCTGCGAACTCGGGATGCGGCGGATCCAGCCGGTCTTTACCGCCTATACCAACAGCGAGCGGCTGCGCCGCGATCGGTTGCAGGCCCATGTGGTGGAAGCGGCTGAGCAATGCGGCGGCACGTTCGTGCCAGATGTGGCGGAGCCGGTGAAATTCGAGCGGCTGCTCGCCGACTGGCCGGAAGGGCGCCAGATCGTCTTTTGCGACGAGAGCCGCGATGCCCGCCCGATGGCGGAGGCCGTCGCCGGCCTCACCGGGCCGGCGGCGGTGCTGATCGGTCCCGAGGGCGGCTTTTCGGCTCAGGAAGCGGCGCGGCTGCGGGCGCGGGACGATGTGATCCCGGTGACGCTCGGTCCCCGCATCCTGCGCGCTGACACGGCCGCGGCCGCGGCGCTGGCGATCCTCCAATCGGTGGCGGGGGACTGGCGATGAGTTTCGTCCGGCCAGAGGTCGCGGCGCTGGCCCGCCGGCACCGCATGACGATCCTCTTCGGACTGCTGACCGCGCTCGGCCTCTGGGGGCTTCTGGGCGCCGTCCTGCGCGGGCAGGAGGTCTGGATGCTGATCTGGGGGGCGCTGGCGCTCGGGGGCGCCGTCGCGGCCATCGGGGCTTTCCAGCGCGCCCGGTTCGTGGGCGAGGGCGCAGGCTGGGGCCGCGTTCTGCTCGATGAAAGCCTGCTTGGCTATCTTGGCCCCGAGGGCAGCAGTTTCATCGATATCGACGACATCACCCGCGTGGATTTCGCGCCCGCACAGCGCGGCGCCGGTCACTGGGTCCTGCGCGGCAAGAGCGGTGTTCAGTTGCGTATTCCGGCCCGGGTGGAGGGCGGCGAGCAACTGTTCGACGCGCTTGCGCAACTGCCCGGTCTCAGCGTGCCGAAACTTCTGGCCGCGCCCGACACGGCCAGCCGGGTGCCCATCGCCGTCTGGCAGAAGCCCCGCCCGCAGATCGAACGTCTGCACTGATCCGCGGCCTTGCGTCCCGCGCGGCGCGGCACTAAGTCGGAAGTTCATCCGTGGCCAACCGGGAGCCTTGCCATGTCGATACCGCAATCCGGCGGCGGACCGATCGAAGATCACGCCCAGCTGGCCCAGTATCTCTCCGACGGATGCAAGCCGGCCGACGCCTGGCGGATCGGCACCGAGCATGAGAAATTCGGCTATTGCCTGAACAGCCACCAGCCGCTGCCCTATGAGGGGCGCGGCTCGATCCTGACCGTGCTGGAAGGCTTGCGCGACCGCTACGGCTGGGCGCCTGTCGAGGAAGCGGGGCACCTGATCGGGCTGGAAAAGGACGGGGCCAATGTCAGCCTCGAACCCGGCGGCCAGCTGGAATTGTCGGGCGCGCCGCTCGGCACCATCCACGAAACCTGCGACGAGGTGAACGCCCACCTGCGCGAGGTGAAGGATATTGCCGATGCGGTCGGCGTCGGCTTCATCGGGCTGGGGGCCGCGCCCGCATGGACCGAGGACCAGATGCCGGTCATGCCGAAGGGCCGCTACAAGCTGATGACCAGCTACATGAAGACGGTCGGCACGCTCGGCACCGCGATGATGTACCGGACCTGCACGGTGCAGGTGAACCTCGACTTCGCTTCCGAGGCGGACATGGTGCAGAAGTTCCGCATCGCGCTGGCGCTCCAGCCGGTCGCCACGGCGCTATTCGCCAACTCGCCCTTTTTCGACGGGCAGGTGAACGGCTGGCAAAGCTGGCGGTCGCGGATCTGGACCGATCTCGACCCGGCCCGCACCGGCATGCTGCCCTTTGTCTTCGAGGACGGGATGGGGTTCGAGCGCTATGTGGACTATGCGCTCGATGTGCCGATGTATTTCGTCTATCGAGACGGAAAATATATCAATGCGCTGGGCCAGTCCTTCCGCGACTTCCTGCGGGGTGAATTGCCGGCTTTGCCTGGCGAGGTGCCGACCCTGTCCGACTGGGCCGATCACCTGACGACGATTTTCCCCGAAGTGCGGATCAAGAAATTCATGGAGATGCGCGGCGCCGACGGGGGGCCGTGGCGGCGTATCTGTGCCTTGCCGGCGCTCTGGGTCGGGCTGCTCTATGATGGGGCCGCCCGAGATGCCGCGTGGGACCTCTGCAAGGGCTGGTCGGAAGAGGAACGCTGGGCGCTCCGCATGGACGCGGCAAAACACGGGCTGAAGGCGCAGATCGGCGGCCGGACGATGCAGGAGCTCGCGGCCGATGTGCTGGAGATATCAAAGGCCGGACTGGCGGCACGGGCGCGGGCCGGTGCGGGCGGGCTGATCCCCGACGAGACCCATTTCCTCAATGCCCTGCATGAAATCGTCGATCGCGGCGAGACGCCGGCGGACGAGCTTCTGCGCCACTATCACGGGGACTGGAAGGGCGAGATCGACCCGATCTATGCCGCCTACAGCTACTGACGGGCCCTATTGCGGCGGCACCGGACCGAACCGGTTGTCGCCCGCTGTTCCGGGCAGCGCCATCATCGCGAGCAGGATCGGAAGGCCCAGAGGCAGGAAATAGACCAGCACCCACCAACCGCGCCGGTCCTGATCGTGCAGGCGCCGCACGAAGCTGGCCAGTTGCGGCAGGAGCAGCGACAGATAGACCAACGCGGCGAGGATGATCGCCGTCAGCCCGACAATATCGTCGAGTTCTGTCAGCACGAAAACGGCGGTGAACAGCCCGCCCACGATCAGCGTGCAGGCAAGGAAGAAGTACCAGAATTCCGAACGGCTCGCGCGGCCCGAAAAGTCTGCATAGCGCCGCAGGCAGCGCCCGGTGGCCTGCGTGAGGGTCACAGTTCCTCCGGCGGACCGGGCGCCGGGCCGAACCGGTTGTCGGCCAGATCGCCGGGCATGGCGGCCCAGACCAGAAGCACCAGCCCGCCGATGACGGGCACCAGCCCGATCCACCACCACCAGCCGCTCCGGCCGGTGTCATGCAGGCGGCGCACCATGGCCGCCGCGGTGGCGATGGCAAGGTAGATCACGAAGACGCCGAGCATGGAGGAGGCGACCAGAAGGAACCCGCCAAGGATGCCGCTCGGGCCGGACCGTTCCATCCCGAGCAGTTTCGCCGCATGGTCCGCACCCAGATGTGCCACCGACACCATCGCGATGGCAAAGAGTGCGAAAGACCAGTAGGCCGCCCGCGAGGAGCGCCCCCGAAATGTCAGGCCGAGCGACAGCCCTTCCCGAATGAACGTGGCAAAAGACATGAATTCCCTCTTTACGCGCAGTCACTTGTATCCGCCCGCAGGATGGGGTGCGGATCGGCAGCCGGTCAAGTCTGCTGCGCGGGCGAGGGGATCATCGCGGCCCGCCTGTTGCCCGGTGGTGCCGGCGCTTCAGCCTGCGTCCGCCTTGCCGGACTTCGCGCCGATCCGGGGTTCGGTGCCAGCGAGGAGCCTGCGGATATTGGGTGCATGGCGCACCCAGACGAGCACGGCCAGCACAATGCCGAGCCAGACCGCCTGCGGCAGCCCGAACAGGTAGAGATAGACCGGTGCCGCGGCCGCGGCGACGAGCGCCGAGAGCGAGGAGATACGGAAGAGGGCTGCCATGACGGCCCAGGTCGCACAAGCCGCCAGCCCGGCGGGCCAGCAGAGCGCCAGCATCGTGCCGAGATAGGTCGCCACCCCCTTGCCGCCCCGGAACCCGAGCCAGACCGGGAAGAGATGGCCGAGAAACGCGCCCAGACCGGCCAGTTGGTCATAAGGCTCGCCATAAAGGGCCCGCGCGATGAGGACCGCAATCGCGCCCTTTCCGCTGTCGAGCAGGAGCGTCGCCAGCGCGGCGGGCTTGTTGCCGGTGCGCAAGACGTTGGTCGCGCCGATATTGCCCGATCCGATCTGGCGGATGTCGCCAAGGCCCAAGAGCCGCGTGATGACCAGCCCGAAAGGCACCGACCCGAGCAGGTAGGCCAGAAGGAAAACGCCGATCATCCAGGGCAGGGCAGCCTCGAAACCGGGTGCGGCGGCGCCGGGGCGCAACAGGTCGGGGATCATGCGGCCTCTCCGAAAATGATGTCGCCGCCCACGATACTCAGGATCACACGCCCCTGCATCCGGCGCAGGTCATAGGGCGTGTTTTTCGACTTGGAGCGCAATGTCGCGCGGTCGAGAAGGAAGGGCTTGTCGGGATCGAAGAGGATCAGGTCGGCCGGTGCGCCTTCGGCGAGCCGTCCGGCGTCCAGACCGAGCAGCTTTGCGGGGTTCAATGCGAGCGCGCGGAAGAGCGCCGGCAGGTCAAGATGACCGGCATGAACGAGTTGCAACGCGGCGGGCAGGAGCGTCTCCAGCCCCACGGCGCCGGAGGCAGCTTCCTCGAACGGCAGGCGTTTGCTTTCCTCGTCCTGCGGCGTGTGCATCGAGGAGATGATGTCGATCTCGCCCGCGGCCAGCGCCTCGACCACGGCGAGCCGGTCTTCCTCGGCGCGCAGGGGCGGCTTGACCTTGAAGAAGGTCCGGTAGTCGCCGACATCGAACTCGTTGAGGGTCAGATGGTGGATCGACGCGCCCGCCGTCACCGGCAGTCCGGCGGCCCGGGCGCGGGCCAGCGCGGGCAGGGCGGCGGCGCAGGTGATCTGGTCGGCATGGTAGCGCACGCCCGTCATCTCGACGAGCGCGAGGTCGCGTTCCAGCTGGATGCGTTCCGCCATCGGCGATACCGCGGGCAGGCCGAGTTTGGCGGCAAACGGCCCCGAGGTCATGCAGGCCCCGTCCGACAGGATCGGCTCTTGCGGGTGGCCGATGATGAGCGCGCCAAGGCCCGCCGCATAGCTCATGCAGCGTTGCAGCACCTTCGTGTCCGCCACCGGGCGGTCGGCATCGGTAAAGGCCACGGCGCCCGCGTCGAGCAGGAAGCCATATTCGGCCATCTGCTTGCCGGCGCGGGCCCGCGTCAGCGCGGCCATGCGCAACACGTTGACCGGTGCGGCCTCGCGGGCGCGACGGTCGAGAAATTCGAGCGCTTCGGGTGAATCGATGGCGGGGCTGGTGTCGGGCCGGATGACCATCGTGGTCACGCCGCCCGCGGCGGCGGCGCGGCCTGCAGTGCGGAAACTTTCCTTGTGGCGGTCGCCGGGCTCGCCGATCTTCACCCCGATATCGATGATGCCGGGTGCAAGGCACAGCCCGCGCCCGTCGATCCGGCGGGCATCCGTCGCGGGATCGGGCTTTGCACCGACCGCTGCGATCCGGCCGTCCGCGATCCGGACCGCACCGTGGGTCTCGGTGCCCGCGTCGGGATCGATCAGGCGCACATTCTCGATCAGGAGGTCGCTCATGCCCGGGCCTCCTTGAGGTTGCGGGCGAGCAGGTCCATCGCGGCCATGCGCACCGCGACGCCCATTTCCACCTGTTCCTGAATGACCGAGACGTTGATGTCGTCGGCCAGCGTGCCGTCGATCTCCACCCCGCGGTTCATCGGGCCGGGATGCATGACGATCGCGTCGGGTTTGGCAGCTTTCAGCTTCGCGGCATCAAGGCCGAACCGGTGGTAATATTCGCGTTCCGACGGGATGAAGGCACCGCTCATCCGCTCTTTCTGCAGCCGCAGCATCATCACCACATCGGCATCGGCCAGACCGGCCTTCATGTCATGTTCCACTTCCACGCCGAGCCGGTCCATGCCCGAGGGGATGAGCGTCGCCGGGCCGACGATCCGCACCCGGTTTTCCATCTTGCCGAGCAGGATGATGTTCGAGCGCGCCACCCGCGAATGGGCAATGTCCCCGCAGATCGCGACCGTCAGCCGGTGCAGCCGTCCCTTTCGGCGGCGGATGGTCAGCGCGTCCAGAAGCGCCTGTGTCGGATGCTCGTGCCGCCCGTCGCCGGCGTTCAGCACGGCGCAGTTCACCTTCTCCGCCAAGAGGTTCACAGCGCCCGAACTCGGGTGCCGCACGACCAGGATATCAGGATGCATCGCGTTCAGCGTCATCGCGGTGTCGATCAGGGTTTCCCCCTTTTTCACCGAGCTTGTCTGCATCGCCATGTTCATCACATCCGCGCCGAGCCGCTTTCCGGCCAGTTCGAAGCTCGACTGGGTGCGGGTCGAGTTCTCGAAGAACATGTTGATCTGCGTCAGGCCGGCCAGCGCCGTGCCGTGCTTGTCGGGCGACCGGGTCCGGTCGACATAGGTGTCGGCCAGATCGAGAATGGCGGTGATATCGGAAGGCGAGAGATGCTCGATGCCCAGAAGGTGTCGGTGGCTGAACATGAAAGCTCCTGCAGCGGTTGGCCCCGCTTATATCAGGGCTGCGGGACGGGGCAAGACTGGCGGCGCGCCTTGCCGCAGTGCCGGGACCGGTCCAGACTGGAGCCGCCCTGACCCGTTGAAGCGAAGGCCCGCCACCATGACCTTGCCACGCCCCGATCTGCTCGTCGAAGCGCCCTATGCGCCGAACCCGCGCCGCGTACGCATCTTCATGGCGGAAAAGGGGATCGACCTGCCGCGCGAGCAGGTGGATATCATGGCGGGCGAACAGTTCCTGGCCCATGCGGAGCGGGTCGGGACGTTTCACGTGCCGGCACTGCATCTCGATGACGGCTCGTGGCTCACCGAGACGGTGGCGATCTGCCGCTATCTCGAAGCGCTCCATCCCGAACCGAACCTGATGGGCCGCGACGCGCGGGAGGCGGCCGAGATCGAAATGTGGTCCCGCCGGATGGAGTTCCAGCTTTTCTATCCCGTGGCGCAGGTGCTGCGGCACGGCAATCCGAAAATGGCCGTGATGGAGGATCAGGTCCCGCAATGGGCGGAGGCCAACCGCACGCGGGTCCAGTCCGGGCTGGAGCTACTGGAGCATGCCCTTTCTCGGGACGGCTATGTCGCTGCAGGGCGCTATACGATTGCCGATATCACCGCCTTCGTCGCCGTGGAGTTCATGCGCACGATCCGGCAGGAGCTTCCCGAAGCCCATGACGCGACCCATGTCTGGCGCGGCCTGATTCGGGCGCGTCCCTCGTCGGTGCCCTGATCCGGTCCGGTCTTCTGGCGTCCGGCCTTGATGCATCCTAGAGTGGCCGCAGAATCGCCCATCACGGAGCCTGACGCGCATGACACCCGGCCAGAGCACCCCCGAGGCTTTGCTCGCCCATCTCGACTGGATGGTCGAAATGGGGGCGGACGAGGCCATCGGCGATGTGCCGGTGGACCGGTTCGCGCTGCCCGACAAGGCACCGTGGAGCAAGCCGGGCGCCCGCAAGCAGGCTGCGACCCCGTCTGCTCCCCGTGGCGACACAGCGGCGGACACGCCCGTTCAGGCGCCGCCGAAGGAAGACCCGGCCAAGGCGGCATCCGAACTGGCGGCCTCCTGCGCGGATCTCGATGCGTTGCGTGTCGCGGTCGAAGGTTATGACGGCTGCGCCCTGAAACGCGGGGCGCGCAACACGATCTTTGCCGATGGTGTTGCGGGTGCGCGGGTGATGGTCGTCGCCGACGCGCCGGATCGGGACGAGGATCAGGCCGGACGGCCGCTCGCCGGTCGCGCGGGGCTGCTCTTCGATGCGATGTTCGCGGCAATCGGGCTCAGTCGGAGCGCGGATGCGCCGGCAGCAGGGCTCTACCTGACAAGCCTGTTGCCATGGCGCCCGCCGCAGAACCGGCCGCCGTCGCCAGACGAGATTGCCCAGATGCGGCCCTTTCTGATGCGCCATATCGAACTGGCCGCGCCGGAAGTGCTGATCCTGCTCGGGACGCCGCCGGTGCGCACGGTCCTCGACACGCAGGCCGGCGTCACACGGCTGCGCGGGCAGTGGACGGCGCTGGGCGACCTGCCGGTCATGCCGATGCGCCATCCGCGCGCCCTTCTGCGCGACACCGGGTTGAAACGCGACGCATGGGAGGACCTGAAAGCGGTGCGTGACAGGCTGGCTGCCGGAGGGGCGGCCTGATGGGCGATCGTGCCTTCATTCCCGTCCGCATTGCGGTCCTGACCGTGTCTGACAGCCGCGGACTGGCCGAGGACCGGTCGGGCGATGTGCTCGTGGCACGGCTGGAGGGTGCGGGGCATCTGCTTGCCGACCGCGCGATCCTGCCTGACGAGCGCGACCAGATCGCCGCGCAATTGCGCGCCTGGGTTTCCGATCCGGATATCGATGTGGTGATTTCCACCGGCGGCACGGGCCTCACGGGGCGCGATGTGACAGTGGAGGCGCATCGCGATGTCTACGAGAAGGAGATCGACGCTTTCTCGACGCTCTTCACCATGGTCTCGGTCAAGAAGATCGGCACGTCGGCGGTGCAATCTCGTGCCTGTGGCGGGGTGGCGGGCGGCACCTATCTGTTCGCGCTTCCCGGCTCGCCCGGCGCCTGCAAGGACGGGTGGGACGAGATCCTGCAGCCGCAGCTCGACTATCGCCACATGCCCTGCAATTTCGTGGAAATCATGCCCCGGCTGGAGGAACACCAGCGCCGCAAGTGAGAGTCAGCCGCCCGCGGTGCAGCCGCGGATATCCGCGGCAAATCCGCTGCCCAGAACGGTCAGCCGCAGCCGGTCGCGTTCGAGCAGGAACCCGCCATCGCCGTAATATTCCATCCGTGCGCTGCCGCTGATCCGCCCGCCCGCGACATCCGATCGAGATGTGCCGATCCAGAGATCGGCATCCGGGCTTTCCACCACCGTGATCGCATCGGGCGGCAGGGCGCGGTCGAAGGTCAGATCGGTCGTCAGTTCGAACCGATCGCCAGACCGGTCGAGCCCGCAGGCGGCGCCGGTCAGGCCCTGCGCCTGCCCGGACCGCGGCGCGGATTTCAGCGCCGCCACGATTGCCGGTTGGGCCGCACCCCCGCGCGCGGCGGGCAGCTCGGCGGTGAATGTCTCGAAAGCGGGGATGCAGATCTCCTCGCATACGCCATAGTCGAGCGCGAGCCGGACCCGCACCGGGGCACCCGTATCGCGCGGCCGGATGCGGATCGGCAGGATCACCTGCCCGCCATAGCCGATGGTCTGCTCGCCGAATGTCTCGAACACGTCCGGCGTCGGCCAGACGACCTCCACGGCGGCGATATTCTCCGATCCGGTCCAGTCGAAGCGCGGCGGAATGCCGGTCGCGCCGGGCGCGCGCCAGTAGGTCTTCCAGCCCGGATTGAGGTCGAAGGCCACGGCTATGGTCTCGATCCCGTTATCCGCCTGCCAGCCGGGCAGAAGTGCCACCGTGCCGAAATCTGTATCGGGGGCGCTCTGTGCCATCGCAAGCGTGCCAAAGCCTGTGAGCAAGGCCGCGACGGCGGCCAGGGCAGGGCGGAACAGGTTGGAGCGGCGTGGCATGTCGGGACTCGGGTCAGGACAGAAATCGCGCCCACTCTAGTCAAACAAGCGGGGACCGGAAGTCACATTCGGGTGTGAGTCCGCTTGAAATCGCCGCCCGCGAGCGGCACATTTATGGCTATGAGCGCAGATCAACAGGAACCCGGATTTCTTGACGGCAAGCTGCTGGTTGCCATGCCCGGCATGGGCGACAGCCGGTTCGACCATACTGTCATCTTCATCTGTGCCCATTCGCCGGAAGGCGCGATGGGCCTTGTCATCAACAAGCCGGCGCCAGATCTGAAATTCAAGGACCTGCTGGACCAGCTCGATATTCCCGGCACCGGTTCGGCGCGCGAGTTGCGCGTGCATCTGGGCGGACCGGTCGAACATGGGCGCGGCTTCGTGCTGCACACGCCGGAATATCATGTCGACCAGTCGACTATGGATATAGACGGGCTGTTCGGGATGACTGCAACGCTGGAGGTCCTGCGCGATATAGCTGGCGGGGAGGGGCCGGAACGGTCGCTTCTGGCGCTCGGCTATGCCGGCTGGGGACCGGGGCAGCTGGAGAGCGAATTGCAGGCGAACGGCTGGCTCACCTGCGATGCCGATCTCGATCTTGTCTTCAACGATGATGATGACGAGAAATGGCAGGCCGCGCTGGCGCTTCTGGGCGTCGATCCGCGCATGTTGTCGGCCGAGGGCGGCACCGCCTGATATCCCGATCCTATGCCGGTTGATCCGGGCGCGGGGCCGCGGCGCGGCCCAGCCGGTCATTGATCGCGGCGCCGAGCCCGCCCATCGGGATCGGCGCGACCGCAATCCGGGCAAGGCCCGCATCGGCGGCCAGATTGTCGATTTCCCGCATCGCGGCAAAAAGCCGTGCGGCCGCTTCATGCAGATCGCCGGTGGGCGACAGGTTCAGCGCCGGTCCGTCGATCCCTTCCGGGTCCGGTCCGAACCCGAGCCAGGCCTCTCCGGTCAGGGGGCGGTCCGCGTCCAGCCGCATATGGGCGTCCGGCGCGTAATGGGACGCAAGCTGCCCCGGTGCGGTGATTGCCGCATGGCCTTCACGGTCCGCCAGCGGGCGGCAGAGGCAGGCCTCAATCGTCTCACGCGGGATGCCGCCCGGCCGCAGAAGGACCGGCGCGCCGTCAGCGTCGAACCCGACAATCGTGCTCTCCAGCCCCACCGGACAGGCGCCGCCGTCCAGAATGGCCTCGATCCGGCCCGACAGCCCGTCGGCCACATGCGCGGCCGATGTCGGGCTGACCCGCCCCGACGGATTGGCCGATGGGCCGGCCACGGGGGCGCCGAACGCCTCCAGCAGCGCGCGGCCGAGCGGGTGCGCCGGCACGCGGACGCCGAGTGTCGGCAGGCCGGAAGTGACCAGATCGGACAAAGGCGCCCCAGCGCGGCGCGGTAGAACCAGCGTCAGCGGTCCGGGCCAGAACGCATCCGCCAGTTGCCCCGCGGCCTCGGGCAGATCCACATAGGCTTCCACCGCGGCGCGGTCGGGCAGATGGACGATGAGCGGGTTGAACCGCGGCCGGTCCTTGGCCGCGAAGATCCCTGCGACGGCCGCATCTGACCGGGCATCGGCACCGAGCCCGTAGACGGTCTCTGTCGGGAAGGCGACGCGGCCGCCGTCGCGCAGGATCTCGGCCGCGCGGGCGATGCCCGCAGCACTGTCGGGCAGGATCTGGGTGACGGGGTCGGCCATTGTGACGTTGCGTTTTCCTTGTTTCCCGGGCGGCGTGCGGCCTAACCTGCCCGCTGTCGGCAGCCCGACTGTCGGCATACTGAATTTCACCGGTTTCCGGAAGCCCGGAGAACCGGCCGGCGAGCGGAGCGGATGATGACTTATCGGGCCCCTGTTTCTGAATTGCAGTTCCTGTTGCGCGACGTGCTCGGCTACGGGCGCGTGACAGAGACCGAACGGTTTGCCGAAGCGGCAGGCGAGATGACGGACGCGATCCTGACCGAAGCCGCGCGTCTGGCCGAAGAGGTGATGGCGCCTCTGCAGCGCGCGGGCGATCTGCACCCCGCGCGGCTGGAAAACGGCGTCGTGCGCACCTCGCCGGGCTTTGCCGACGGGTACAAGGCGATTGCCGAAGGCGGCTGGGTCGGGATGACGGCCGATCCCGAACATGGCGGCATGGGCCTGCCGCTGACACTCGCCACGGGTGTGAATGAGATGATGCATTCCGCCTGCCTCGCGCTCGCGCTCAATCCGCTTCTGACGCAGGGGCAGATCGAGGCTCTGGAAGCGCATGCAAGCGACGAGATCAAGGCGACCTACCTGCCCAAGCTGACATCGGGCACCTGGACCGGCACGATGAACCTGACCGAGCCGCAGGCCGGGTCGGACGTGGGCGCGCTACGCTCCAAGGCCGTGCCCAATGGCGACGGCACCTATGCGGTGAGCGGGCAGAAGATCTATATCTCCTGGGGCGACCATGACGTAGCGGAAAATGTCTGCCATCTCGTGCTCGCACGGCTGCCGGACGGGCGTGCGGGAACCAAGGGCATTTCGCTCTTCATCGTGCCGAAATATCTGCCCGACGAAGCGGGCAATCCCGGCAAGGCCAACAGCCTCCGGACCGTTTCGCTGGAGCACAAGATGGGTCTGCACGGCTCGCCAACGGCGGTGATGGAGTTTGACGGCGCGACCGGTTGGCTCGTCGGCGCGGAGCATGGCGGCATGGCGGCCATGTTCACGATGATGAACAATGCGCGGCTGGCCGTCGGGGTCGAGGGGCTCGGCATTGCCGAGGCTGCAACCCAGAAGGCCGTTGCTTTCGCGCTTGACCGCGTGCAGGGGCGGGTGCCCGTCGAGGGCGGCACGGGAACGATCCTCGACCATGCCGATGTGCGCCGGATGGTGCTGCGGATGAAGGCGCTGACCGCGACCGCGCGGGGGATCTGCCTCGATACGGCGCTCAGTTTCGACATGGCGCAGGCGACCGGCGGCGAAGAGGCGAAAACATGGGCCGCGCGTGGCGCGTTCCTGACGCCGATTGCCAAGGCGCATGGCACGGATATCGGCTGCGAAGTGGCCGAGCTCGGCATCCAGGTCCATGGCGGCATGGGCTATGTGGAGGAAACCGGCGCAGCGCAATTCTATCGCGATGTGAAAGTGACCACGATCTACGAGGGCACCAACGGCATTCAGGCGATGGACATGGTGGCCCGCAAGCTGATGGATGGCGGCGACGCGGCCCGTGCAATGCTGGCAGAGGTGCAGGCCACGGCCGACCGCGCAGCGGGGTCGGACGGGGCGTTGGCGCCGCTAGGCGCGGCGCTCGGTCGGGCTGTCGAGGCCGTGGCCGAGACGCTCGACTGGATGCTCGGCGCCGAGATGAACGACCGTTTCGCGGGCGCGCGGCCCTTCCTGACGGCTTTCGGGCATCTGCTCGGCGGCCATTATCTTCTGGCGGCAGCACTGGCGGGTGACAGTGCGGAACGCGTGGCGCTCGCACGGTTCCAGATCATGCAGATCCTGCCCGGCGTCGGCGGGCTGTGCCTATCGGCCCAACAGGGCGCGGAACCGCTCTATGCCTTCCCGGCCGACGCGTTGACGGCCTGACCGGATGGGCAGCGCGCAGGACCCGATCCGGATGCCGTTCCAGACGCCGCCCGCAGAAGGGGCGGCGGTCGAGGTCGCGCCGGGCATTCTGTGGATGCGGCTGCCGCTCCCGATGGCGCTCGATCATGTGAACATCTACGCGCTCGACGATGGCGACGGCTGGACGGTGATCGACACGGGCATGTCCTCACGCCGGTCCAAGGCGATCTGGCAGGCGCTCCTGGTCGGGCCGCTTGGCGGCAAGCCGGTGCGGCGGCTCGTGGTCACCCATCACCATCCGGATCATGTCGGGCTTGCGGGATGGTTCCAGACCGAACTGGGGGCCGAGCTTCTGACCAGCCGCACGGCATGGCTGATGGCGCGGATGCTGGTGCTCGACGAACAGGCGCTGCCGACCCCCGAGGCGATGCGTTTCTATCGTGCGGCCGGCACGCCGGAGGCGGTGCTGGCAAAACGCAGCACGGAACGGCCTTTCAACTTTTGCGACATGGTCGACCCGATGCCGCAGGGTTACACGCGGCTGGCCGGGGGCGACCGCCTGTCCATGGGCGGGCGCGACTGGATCGTGCGCACCGGCAACGGCCACGCGCCCGAACATCTGACCTTCTGGAGCGCGGACGGCGACCTCGTCATCGCGGGCGACCAGATTCTGCCGGGCATCTCGCCCAATCTGGGCGTCTATCCCAGCGAGCCGGAAGCCGATCCGGTGGGCGAATGGCTGGAAAGCTGCACCGCGCTGAAGGCCCATGCGACCGAGGCGCATCTGGTGCTGCCCGGCCACAAGCTGCCTTTCACAGGCCTGCCGGCGCGGCTTGGCCAGCTGATCGACAACCATCATGGCGCACTGGAGCGCCTGCGGTCCCATCTGGCAACGCCACGGAGCGCCGTGGACTGTTTCCCGGCGCTGTTCCGTCGCGAGATCGGCGAAGCGGAGTTCGGCCTCGCGCTGGTGGAGGCCGTGGCGCATCTGAACCACCTGCACCGTCTGGGGCAGGCCGCTTTCGAGACCGACATGAAAGGTGCGCGGATCTGGCAGGCAACGGATGCCTGCCTCCGGGCGGCAGCGTCTTGATCCGGCGCGTTTCCAGCTGGCCCGGCAGGAGCGTCTGGCCTGCCAAAACGGGCTGCGGCGCACCCTGCGACAGCGTCGGACCTTTGCAATTCGACCGGAGTTGACTATACGTCACCCCAAAAAAACAACCCACCATCCCGAGGACGAAAGACATGAGTGACTACAAACCTGGTGAAATGGACATCACCGAGCAGGAGAAAACCTTCGTCGGCTTCATCAAGGTCGGCATCTGGACCGGAGCAGCGGCGATCGGCGTTCTGATCTTCCTCGCCCTCTTCAACTCCTGACCACCGGCCCGCGTCGCAGCGCGGGCCATTTCAAAAACCGGGACATATCATGAAAATAGCGATTCCGAAGGAAACGCGCGCTGATGAAACGCGCGTGGCGGCCGTGCCTGAAACGGTCAAGAAATTCCTGAAACTCGGCGCAGAAGTGACCGTGCAGGCCGGGGCAGGCGCGAGCGCCAGCATCCCCGATGCGGCGTTCGAAGATGCCGGTGCGACCATTGCCAAGACCTACGCCGCGACGCTCAAGGGCGCGGATGTGGTGCTCAAGGTGCTCGCTCCGACCGAGGCCGAGGTGAAATCGCTGGCGAAGGGCCAGAAGCTCTTCGCGATCATGGCGCCCTATGGCGACCCCGAAATCATGCAGGCCTGCGCCGACAAGGGCGTGGATGCGTTCGCCATGGAGTTCATGCCGCGCATCAGCCGCGCCCAGTCGATGGACGTGCTCTCGTCACAGTCGAACCTTGCGGGCTACAAGGCGGTGATCGAGGCGGCCAACAGCTACGGCAAGGCAATGCCGCAGATGATGACGGCCGCGGGCACGGTTGCGCCGGCCAAGGTCTTCGTCATGGGGGTCGGCGTGGCCGGCCTTCAGGCCATCGCCACCGCCCGCCGTCTCGGAGCAATCGTCACGGCAACGGACGTGCGCCCCGCGACCGAGGAACAGGTGGCTTCGCTCGGTGCGAAATTCATCGCCGTGAAGAACGAGGAATTCGAGCAGGCCCAGACTTCCGGCGGCTATGCCAAGGAAATGTCCGACGATTACAAGCGCCAGCAGGCGGACCTGGTCGCCGGTCACATCGCCAAGCAGGACATCGTCATCACCACCGCGCTGATCCCGGGCCGCAAGGCGCCGGAACTGGTCAGCGCCGACATGGTCGCGTCGATGAAGCCGGGTTCGGTGCTGGTCGATCTGGCTATCGAGCAGGGCGGCAATGTCGCGGGCGCGAAGCTGGGCGAAACCGTCACCACCGACAACGGTGTGTCGATCATCGGTTATCCCAACATGGCCGGGCGGCTTGCGGCGGATGCTTCCGCGCTCTTTGCCCGCAACCACTACAATTTTCTGGCCCAGTTCTTCGGCGAGGAGGGCTTTGCCTTCGACCCGGAGGACGAGCTCGTCAAGGGCATCCAGCTCACCGGCGGCGGCGCCGTCATCCACCCCAATTTCGCCGAGAAGGAGGCTGAGTGATGGCCGGACCCCTTGATCAACTGACCGAAGCGGCCAATGCGGCCGCGGACGCGTCCGAGCGGGTTGCGGAACTCGCGCAGGAACTGGCCGTCGCCGCTCCGGAACTGGGTAGCGCCATGGGCCACGGGGCGGGCGTCTCGCCCTTCCTCTACCTGTTCGCCGCCTTCGTTCTGGCCTGTTTCGTGGGCTATTACGTCGTCTGGTCGGTGACGCCCGCGCTGCACACGCCGCTCATGTCGGTGACGAACGCCGTGTCGTCGGTGATCGTCGTGGGCGCGCTTATCGCGGTCGGCGTCGATACGGACCTCGCATCGGGCTGGACGCCGCTTTTCGGCTTCATCGCCACGGTGCTGGCCTCGGTCAACATCTTCGGGGCCTTCATGGTCACCGAGCGGATGCTGGCCATGTACAAGAAAAAAGACTGAGGGGGCTGAGATATGGCCAATTTCGCAGCCTTCGCCTACCTCGTTGCAGGCATTCTTTTCATCCTGACGCTCCGTGGTCTGTCGCATCCGACGACCTCGCGGCAGGGCAACAAGTTCGGCATGGCCGGCATGACCATCGCCGTGCTGACCACGCTCATCGCCCACCCGCCCGCGGGTATCGGCGTGCTTCTGGTGCTGCTCGCGATCGCGCTGGGCGGCGGTGTCGGCTTCGTCATCGCCAAGCGGATCGAGATGACCAAGATGCCGCAGCTGGTGGCCTTCTTCCACTCGCTCGTGGGTCTGGCCGCGGTCTTCGTGGCGGCGGGCGCCTTCTATTCGCCCGAAGCGTTCGGCATCGGCTCGGTCGGTGACATCAAAGCCGGGTCGCTCATCGAGATGAGCCTCGGGGTCGCCATTGGTGCGATCACCTTCTCGGGGTCGGTCATCGCCTTTGCCAAGCTCGACGGGCGCATGTCCGGCGCGCCGATCCTGCTGCCCTCGCGGCACATGATCAACATCGCGCTGGCCGCGGCCATCGTGATCATGGTGATCCTGATGATCACGACGCAGGCGACGATCTGGTTCTGGCTCATCGCGATTGCCGCGATCGTGCTCGGCGTGACGCTGATCATCCCGATCGGCGGCGCGGACATGCCGGTGGTTGTCTCGATGCTGAACTCCTATTCCGGCTGGGCCGCCGCGGGGATCGGCTTCACGCTTGGCAACCTGGCGCTGATCATCACCGGCGCGCTCGTGGGCGCATCGGGGGCGATCCTGTCCTACATCATGTGCAAGGGCATGAACCGGAGCTTCATCTCCGTCATCCTCGGCGGTTTCGGCGGCGACGATGCTGCCGCGGCCGCTGCGGGCGGCGGCGAGCAGAAGCCGGTCAAGCGCGGCTCGGCCGATGATGCGGCCTTCATCATGCAGAATGCCGGCTCCGTCATCATCGTGCCGGGCTACGGCATGGCGGTGGCGCAGGCCCAGCATGCGCTGCGCGAGATGGCCGACAAGCTGAAGGAAGCCGGTGTGGACGTGAAATACGCGATCCATCCGGTGGCCGGGCGTATGCCGGGGCATATGAACGTGCTGCTGGCAGAGGCCAACGTGCCCTATGACGAGGTGTTCGAGCTGGAAGACATCAACGCCGAGTTCCCGCAGGCCGACGTGGCCTTCGTCATCGGCGCCAATGACGTCACCAACCCGTCTGCCAAGACCGACCCGAATTCGCCCATCGCGGGCATGCCGGTGCTCGACGTGGAAAAGGCCAAGACGGTTCTGTTCGTCAAGCGCTCGCTCGGCTCGGGCTATGCCGGAATCGAGAACCCGCTCTTCTTCATGGACCAGACGATGATGCTTCTGGGCGACGCCAAGAAGATGTGCGAGGACGTCGTCAAGGCGATGGATTAGGGCCACAGGTCACGGAAAATTCACGAGGGCGGGCTGGTCATCAGCCCGCCCTTTTGCATACCAATTCACATACTGGAAACTTTTTGCATGACGAATTTAGGGGGACTGCCGATGATCCGCGCCATAGCCGCGATTGTCCTGCTGACGCTTCTGGGGGCCTGTGCCGACAATACCGCCTCGCCGCCCGAGGAGATTGCCCGCGCCGCTTATCAGAGCGGCGAACCGCCCTATATCGAGGTCCTGTCGATGGTGTCGGAGAAGACCGGCCAGTCGGACCATACCGGGGTGGTCGTCAACGCGCCCTCGCAGCGTGTGCTCTATGATCCGGCCGGCAATTTCAAACATCCGTCCATGCCCCACAAGGGCGATGTCTTCTACGGCGCGTCGGACCGGATGGTCGATTATTACAAGCGGTTCCACGCGCGGTTCGGCTTCTATGTCCAGTCCCAGAAAGTCTATGTGAGCGCGTCTGAGGCGGAACAGTTCCTGCGCGAGATCGAGTCCCGGCCGCCGACCCGCAACGTTTTCTGCGGAGCATCGACGGCGTCCGTGCTGCGCACCGCGCCCAGCTTCTCGGACTATATGAGCGCCTGGTTCCTGCCCGAGACGGTGCGGATCAACGTGTCGCGCATGCCCAATGTCGTCACGACAGACTTCTACGAGAATGACCGCGGGAAGAACCTGGTCATCTCCAGCGCCGATACGGCAGCAGAGTAGCGCGCGCCATGGGGTGGGGCATATCGGATGTGATGCCCCGCCTGCCGGACATTCGCTCATTCTTGTCCCTGAAAATGACAAACCCCCGGGCCAGGCCGCGGGGGTCGTCGTCGTTCAACGGGGCGGGGCCCCGGTGGCACGCATGTCTTACAGAAGACCTTCGCGCTGCAATTTCTTCCGCGCCAGCTTCCGCGCACGGCGGACGGCTTCGGCCTTTTCACGGGCCTTTTTCACGGACGGCTTTTCGTAATGCTGCCGAAGCTTCATTTCACGAAACACGCCTTCGCGCTGCAGTTTCTTCTTCAGCGCACGGAGCGCCTGATCGACATTATTGTCGCGAACCATTACCTGCATGTGGTGTCACCACCTTTCTAAGTTGGATTTGCAAGAATTGCAGGAACGCGCTGTATAGCAACCGCGGGGCGGCTTGTCTATACTGCCCGCCCGAAGGGAGCCGGACATGACCGACACGCCACAGACGCCTGAAAACAAAGGGCCCGCGGGCGATGCGCCCGGGGCGGACATCCGCGACCGCATCTTGGACGCGGCGCTGGTCCATGTTGCGTTCGACGGCTGGTCGGCCGACGCGATCGCGGCCGCCGCGTCCGATGCCGGTGTCGAGCCCGCGGCCGCGCGCGCGGCCTTCCCGCGCGGGGGCGTCGATCTGGCCCGCGCCTTCCACCTGCGCGGCGATGCGCAGTTGCGCGCCGATCTGGAAGCTACCGATCTGGGCACGATGCGGTTCCGCGATCGTGTCGCCTATGGCGTGCGGCACCGGCTGGAACTGATCGAGGGGGACAAGGAGATTGTGCGCCGCGCCGCCGCGCTCTTTGCGCTGCCACAGAATGCGGCCGACGGGACCGCGCTCGTCTGGAACACGGCGGATGTGATCTGGTCGGCGCTCGGCGACACATCACAGGATGTGAATTGGTACACGAAGCGGGCGACGCTGTCGGGCGTTTATTCGGCAACGCTGCTCTACTGGCTGGGCGACGATTCGGATGGCCATGCCCGCAGCTGGGCCTTCCTCGACCGGCGGATCGAAAATGTCATGCAGTTCGAGAAATTCAAAGCAAAGTTGCGCGAGAACCCGATCGCGCGGCGCTTTGAAAAAAGCCCCTTCAACCCGCTTGAATTGATCCGGGCGCCTCGCCAATCTGCCGCGCAAAACCTGCCGGGGTCACCCCGGCGCTAAGGCCGGGAGGGACCACGCATGGCTTTGGGATCGCAGATCGTCACCTTTTACGAGGGGCGCTGGCACGAGGGCAACGCACCGATCATCGGGGCCGCGGACCATGCGGCCTGGCTCGGCAGCCAGGTGTTCGACGGGGCCCGCCAGTTCGAGGGCGTGCGCCCGGATCTCGACCTCCATGCAGAACGGATCATCCGGTCCGCCCGCGCGATGGGCATGGTGCCGAAGGTGACCGCCGACGAGGTTCTCGGCCTGATGGAGGAGGGGGCAAAGAAATTCGCCCCCGATCAGGCGCTCTATATCCGGCCGATGATGTGGTCGCGTGAGGGCACGCCCGGCATCATCGACATCGATCCCGACAGCACCGGCTTCGCGCTCTGCCTTGAAACCCTGCCGATGCCCGAGCCGGGCAATTTCTCGCTCACAGTGTCGCCCTATTGCCGCCCGCGACAGGACATGGCGATGACCGAGGCCAAGGCGGGATCGCTCTATGCCAATAACGGGCGGATCATGGCCGATGCGCGCGCGCGTGGCTTTTCCAATGCGCTCTCGCTCGACATTGACGGCCATGTCGCGGAAACCGCCTCCACCAATGTGTTCATGGTCCGCGACGGGGAGATCCTCACCCCGGTGCCGAACGGCACATTCCTGAACGGGTTGACCCGCCAGCGGGTGATGAAACTTCTGGCGGCCGAAGGCCATCCGGTCACCGAGGCGTCGCTGACGGTCGAGGATTTCGCGAAGGCCGACGAGATCTGGGTGACCGGCAATATCGCCAAGGTCATGCCGGTCGCGCGGTTCGAGGAGCGCACCCTGCCGCAGGGGCCGATGACGACGCTGGCCCGCGAGCTTTACTGGGCCTACGCCCACGGCAACTGAACGGGGGAGGGACCCATGCTGCCAGCCACGATGCGTGCCATCGAGATCACCGCACCGGGCGGGCCGGAGGTGCTTCGCCCGACCGAACGCCCGGTGCCGGAACCGGCCGCCGGGGAGATCCTGATCCGCATTTCGGCTGCGGGTGTGAACCGGCCCGACGCGCTGCAGCGCGCGGGCGCCTATGATCCGCCGCCCGGCGCCTCCGACCTTCCTGGGCTGGAAGCGGCGGGTGAGGTCGTGGCGGTCGGGGGCGGCGTGTCGCGCTGGTCTGTGGGCGACCGGGTTTGCGCGCTCCTGCCCGGTGGCGGCTATGCGGAATATGCGACAACGTCCGCCGACCATGCATTGCCGGTTCCGGACGGGCTCGGGATGGAGGAAGCCGCCGCGCTTTGCGAGACCTATTTCACCGTCTGGACGAACGTGTTCATGCGCGGGCGGCTGAAAGCGGGCGAGGTGTTTCTGGTCCATGGCGGCAGTTCGGGCATCGGCACCACGGCGATCCAGTTGGCGCGGGCCTTCGGGGCGCGGGTCTTCGCCACCGCCGGCAGCGCGGAGAAATGCGCCTTCTGCGAGACATTGGGGGCCGAGGCCGCCTTCAACTATCGCGAAACGGATTTCGGGGACGCGATCCGCAAGGCCACGGACGGGCGCGGAGCGGACCTGATCCTCGACATGGTGGGCGGCGACTATATTCCGCGCAATCTGAAGGCGCTGGCGCTTGACGGGCGGCTGGTGATGATCGCGTTCCTCGGCGGGGCGGTGGCGAAAGTGAATTTCGCCCAAGTGATGGTCAAACGCCTGACCGTGACCGGATCAACCTTGCGTCCGCAGTCGGTGCAGGCCAAGGCCGAGATTGCCCGCGCCCTCGAAGAGCAGGTCTGGCCGCTCCTGTCGTCCGGTGCGGTCGCGCCGGTGATGGACAGCCGCTTTCCCTTCGACCGCGCGGCGGACGCGCATGCGAGAATGGAAAGCTCGGACCATATCGGTAAGCTTGTGCTCAGCGGTTGGCAGTCCGCCGATTCGCAATGAGCAGCAAGAAAGGACTATCCATGAGATTGACTTTAGCCGTTGCCGTCCTGGCCTCAGGGGCCATCCTCAGCGCCTGTTCGGAGCCCGAACCGGTCGACCCGCTCGTCGCGGCCTGCGAGGCCAAGGGCGGAACGCTTGAATATCGTGTCGGCAAGACCGGCACTGCACCGGTCTGCACGCTGGCCGACGGGTCCGAGGTGATCCTGCGCGCCGTGCCCTCGTCCTGACCGGCACATCCATAGATCGAACGGATAACGGCGCTCCATCGGGGCGCCGTTTTGGGTTTCAGGGGGGGCGCCAGTCAGCGAATCGCGGGGAAGAGCGCCTCTCTCATCCGGCAGGCACGGGTGGCGGACGCCCCGCAGTCGACCGGTGCGCGCCCGTCCCGTGACAGGCAGACCCGCACCTCCGCGATGCGCCCGTCCCGGCAGGTCACCCACAGGTTTTCCGGCGCAAGGTCCGGATTGGCCTCCAGAAAGGCCTCCTCGACCAGATCGGCGGGCAGGCGGATGTCACGGTCGAGGTCCCGCAACAGCCCCGGCCGTGTGATCCGGCCAAAGGCATCGCGCGCCAGATCGAAATAATCCGCCGGATCGAGCCCCGCGCAGCGGCCATGTTTCTTCCACTGGTACCAGGCCTGTCCGGCGCCGCCCATGAGCGGCCCCATCGCACCGGTTTCCGCCCGGGACGGATCGCGGGTCACGCGCGGGCAATGCTGCGGCCAGCGTCCATCATCATATTGCGGCCAGAGCCCGTGAAGGATGAAGCCTGTCCCCGCGCCGGGGGCGCATTGATCGGCCCCGCGCGCGGCGCCCTCGGCGGCGCACCAACTGGGCGACCAGGACAGGGCGAGCACGTAGAAATCGAAGTCGCCGGGCCGTTCACCATCGGCAAGGGCCGGTCCCGCGAGCAGCGTGAGCAGGCAAGAAAAGGACTTTAACAATCGCCGCATCTGGCCTATATACGGCGCGGAATTCCCCGCGAAAACCTCTAACAGCGCATGGCGCAACCGAGTTTTCGGACCGGGATGGATATGCGTAAGGAGATGTCTCATGGCACTGCCC
Organism: Oceanomicrobium pacificus; assembly: GCF_009833495.1. Classification (GTDB taxonomy): domain Bacteria; phylum Pseudomonadota; class Alphaproteobacteria; order Rhodobacterales; family Rhodobacteraceae; genus Oceanomicrobium; species Oceanomicrobium pacificus. The sequence continues at coordinate 63,655 of NZ_WUWG01000008.1, forward strand.
CTGATGGCGAAAGCGACTGCGGTCTGGCTGGTGGACAATACGACCCTGTCCTTCAAGCAGATTGCCGAATTTTGCGGTCTGCACGAACTGGAAGTGAACGGCATCGCCGATGGCGAGGTCGCGGTGGGCGTCAAAGGGTTCGACCCGATTGCCAACCGCCAGCTGACGGCGGAGGAAATCGAACGCTGTGAGGGCAACCCCAAAGCGTCGCTGAAGCTGATGTACAACCCCGCTGCCGAGGGCGAGACCAAGCGCAAGGGGCCGCGGTACACGCCGCTGTCCAAGCGTCAGGACCGCCCGGCCGCGATTGCCTGGCTGGTGAAGTTCCATCCGGAGCTGACCGACGGCCAGATTTCCAAGCTGGTCGGCACCACCAAGCCGACCATCCAGTCGATCCGCGAGCGGACGCACTGGAACATCGCCAACATCTCGCCCATCGATCCGGTGGCGCTCGGCATGTGCCGGCAGACGGAACTGGATGCCGCCGTTGCCAAGGCCGCGAAGGCCAAGGCCAAGGACGGCACGCTCATGTCGGATGACGAGCGGATGAAGCTCGTCTCCACCGAACAGTCGCTGCAAATGGATGCCGAGCCGCGCGTGCCCTCCAATCTCTCGGGGCTGGAAAACTTCACGCTGGGCGAGTCGGAGCCGGAGAAGAGCGAAGAGACACCCGTCGATGCGGAAAGCCTCTTCAACCTGCCGTCGAGCAGCGACGAGGATGAAGATACGGACAAGGACAGCTGAGCGGCTGCGCTCACCTGACACGCTAAAGGGCCCCGCGGGGCCCTTTTTCATGGGTAGCGACCGGCCGGGCTGTCAGTAGGCGGGGCCGTCGAGCGGATCGAGCAGGGTGCGTCCGCCATCCACCGCGAGAATCTGCCCGGTGACGAAACTGGCCTGCGGCGAGGCAAGAAACAGCGCGGCTTCGGCCGCTTCCACCGGCTCGCCGATCCGGCCGAGCGGGGTCACGTCTCGGACCTGATCATGCAGGTCCTCATGGGTCGAAAGCGCATCCTTCAGCGATGTCGAGAGGACCGAGCCAAGCGCCACCGCATTGACCCGGATCCCGTGACCGGCCAGCGAGACGGCGAGCGCGCGCGTCAACTGGTCGACGGCCGCGCAGGCCACCGAATAGGACATGAGCGAGGGCAGGGTGCGTTCCGCGGCGATCGAGGTGATGTTGACGATAGAGCCGATACATTCCCCGTCCTTGGCGTCGGGGCATTGCTTGATCATCTTGCGTGCCACAGCCTGACTGAGCCGCAGAGGCGCGATCACGTTCTGCTGCATGAGCGGCTCGAAAATATCCGTCTCCGCATCCAGCGGATCGGCGGACATGACGGTCCGGCTCGCATTGACCAGAATATCGATCCTGTCGAACGCATCGGTAGCCGAGGCGATGAGATTGGCAACCGCCAGCTTCTCGCGCAGATCGGCGGAGAAGACCTGAACTTCCGCCCCGTCTTCCGTCAGCTGTTCGGCCTCGGCCTTCAGCTGCGCCTCGTCGGTTCCGGCCATCACGACGCGGGCGCCGGCTTCGGCAAATCGCCGCGCCGTGGCCAGGCCGACGCCCGATGCGGCGCCGGTAACAATGGCGGTCTTGCCGGTAAGTGGGGGGGTCATGTCGGCTCCTGTCGGCTCATATGGGCGCATGGTAGGGGAGTTTGGTGCGCGAGGCGAGCCATGGCCGTCTGTCAGACCTTGGATCGCGGGCGGATCGCCTCGATCACCTTGTAGGTGCCAGTCTGTTCCAGCACCTGTGTATGGCGGAAACAGCGGTCGAGTTCGGCCTCGTAGGGCAGCTGCCGGTTGGCAACCATCAGGAATTTGCCCTGCGGTTTGAGGATGCGCGCAGCGGCAAGAATGAATGCCTGGCCGAGGCTCGGGTCGGGCTTGCGGCCGGTGTGGAAAGGCGGGTTCGAGATCACCCGGTCATAGGCCGGATCGGGCGCGCTGAGGCTCGTCGCATCGGCCCAGATCACCGTCGCGCGCGGATCGGTCACGTTGGCGCGGGCCGCCTGCACCGCCTGATGCTCGGCCTCGATCAGGTCAATGGCGGTGATCTCGGGATTGCTGTCGAGCGCCTGCAAAGCCAGCCAGCCCCAGCCGGCGCCGAGATCGGCAACCTGCCCGCGCAGTCGCCCGGGCAGCACCTGCGCCAGCAGCGCCGATCCGGGATCGGGATGGTCGGGGCTGAACATCAGGCTCGATGTCTGGAACCCGTCGGGGTTGGCCGACAGGTCGAGCGCGCCGTGCCAGCCGGCCTCCTGCGGGAACGGGGTTTCCTTCGGCGCGGTCCACGCGACCTTGCCATGGGCCTTGGAGATGGTCTGGTCCACCGGTACCCAAGTCCTCAGCGCTTTCAGGAGGCTGTCGATCCCGTCCGTCTTCGCGCCGTCGATCACCAACCGCCCGCCGGGGCGCAGCCTGTCCCAGGTACGGGCGATCAGGCTGCGGTTGGCGTCGCGCTGGCGGGTGATGTGCAGGATGGCGAGCCCGTAGAGCCCCTCGGCCTCCGGCGTCACCTCATGTCCGTCCGACAGCAGGCGGTCGACCGCGGGCCGGAACCCGTGCTCGACGGTCAGCCCCTCGGGCGCGAACCGGCCGAGGCCGGGATTGGGCTCGGGGCGAACCACCAGCACCGGTCCGGCGCCGTCGAGCGACAAGTGCCCGTCGTCGAAGGGCATGAGGAACCGTTCAATGGGCTGCATGGCGCGCCGCGCGTCCTATTCTTTTTCCATGGTGCACTGGAGCGGGTGCTGGTTGCGCTGGGCATAGTCCATCACCTGCGTCACTTTGGTTTCCGCGATCTCGTGCGAGAAGACGCCGACCACGGCCAGCCCCTTGCGGTGCACGGTCAGCATGATGTCCACCGCCTGCTGGTGGGTGATGCCGAAGAACCGCTCCAGAACGTGGACCACGAATTCCATCGGCGTGTAATCGTCATTCAGGAGAAGCACCTTGTAGAGCGGCGGCCGCTGGGTCTTGGGCCGCGTCTTGGTCGCAAGCTGCGCATCGCCCTCATCCTCGTGATCAGGGCCGGCAGACAGGACAAGGTCGTGAACCGTTTGGGTCATCGGACTCCGCTCGCGATCTCAAGAAACCGGAACAGAGTATATAATCCGGCGGGCAAAAAGAGAAAAGGGGGCGGCTGCCCCCTTTTCCGTCATCGCTGGGTCACGGCCCCGTGGGGCCGCGGCGCTCAGGCGTTGTAGGTCTTGACCATCTCGGTCGCGGCGGTCATCCGCTCGGTGACCGGAGCGGTCATGTCTTTCGCAGCCGCAGCGAACATTTCGTTCATCTTGGTCGACTGGGCGACGAAGCCTTCGAAATAGGACTGGGCGAAAGCGGTCTGCTTCTCGACCAGCTCGCTCACGGTCTTGGACGCAGCGAAGTCTTTGGCGGCGGCAACCGATTCGTCGAAGGATTTCTTCGCGAAGGCGGTGTATTCGGCGTTCATGCCTTCAGCAGCCTTGGCGGCGACTTCGGACGATTTCACGAGCGCGTCGACGTTCTTCTGCGAGAATTCCGAAATTTCCTCAAAGCCTTTGGTGGCTTTGTCGAACTGTTCGGTGACCATTTTCTGGGTGTCGGCAGCCAGGTCTTCAACCTTGGCGGCGGCAGTCTTGGTAGATTTAGAAGCGGTAGCCATTGTTAGTCTCCTTGGCGACAGATGTCTCTGCCGCAGTATATAGGGCATTTGTTGCGCCGCGTCAAAGTTTTTTGTTGCAGCGCACCATCGCGGGGCTGCGGCGCATCCGCAACGGTCCGAAATGTCAATAAAACAAAACTGTTTTCGCCCCGCCGGACCCGTGTTACCGTTCTCGCAATCACAAAAATAACGGCACCGTAAAAGCGGGCCGAGAGGCAGAGTTCGAGCAACGTCGGGGTTCCGATGACAGTACAGGCAGCGCGCCGGTTTGGTCTGGCGCTGGTTATTTCCCTATTTGCAACGGTGGCCGGGGCGGCGCCCTATGCCGCGCTCGTGATGGATGCACGCAGCGGCAAGGTCTACCATTCGGAAAATGCGGACACGCGGCTTCACCCCGCGTCTCTGACGAAGATGATGACACTCTATATCGTCTTCCAGGAAATCCGGGCCGGGCGCATGTCGCTCGACCAGAAAGTCACCATATCGCGCTATGCGGCTGGCAAGCCGCCCTCGAAGCTGGGACTGCGGCCCGGGCAGAAGATTGCCTTGCGCTACCTGATCCGGGCTTGCGCCGTGAAATCGGCCAATGATGCGGCAGCGGCTCTGGCCGAGGCCGTGTCGGGCAGCGAAAGCGCCTTCGGGGTCAAGATGACCGAGGTGGGCCGCGCTATCGGCATGAAGAAGACCACCTTCAAGAACGCCTCCGGTCTGACGCAGAGCGGACATCTGTCCACGGCGCGCGACATGGCCATTCTGGGGCGGCAGCTCTTCTACGACTTCCCCGAATATTACAACCTCTTCTCCCGCCGCTCGACCTCGGCCGGGATCAAGACGGTCTATAACACCAACCGCCGCCTGCTCGACGCCTATCGCGGCGCGGACGGGATCAAGACCGGCTATACCAACGCGGCCGGGTCGAACCTCGTGGCCTCCGCCGAGCGGGGCAGCGAGCGGATCATCGTGTCGCTCTTCGGCGGCTCCAGTTCCGCGGCGCGCAACAAGCGTGTGGCCGAGCTGCTCGACTACGGGTTCCGCAAGGCGCCGAGCCGCGTGGCGATCGCACGGCCTGCGACGATCAACTACCGCGCCGTCGCCGGCGCGCATCGTGCCGTAACGGCGATTGCGGCTGCTGCGCGCAGCCAGCGCCCGATCCCGCGCCCCGCCGCATTCATGTCGCCGTCCGGCAACGTGCAGCTGGCCGCGCTCGACACGGGCAGCACGGCAACGCCCACGGCTGTCGCAGCCGTTCAGACCACGTCCGGCCAGCCTGCCACCGTCACGGATGCCGTGGCGCAGGTAATGCAGGTCGCGATGGTGTCGCAGGACGGGCGTGATCTCCGCCCGAACCAGACCCCGGCGCCGGCAATTTCGGCTGAAGTGCGCGAGGAGGTCGACAAGGCCGTGGCCGTGGCGGTTGCCACCATGCCCGACGGTCCCGATTTCCCGCTCGGCCGGCCGATCCCGCGCGGCGGCGTGCGTGTGGCCTCTGCCGCAGCTACCGTCAGCCTGCCGCAGATCCAGCCGGAGGAACCGCAGGTCGCGCGCCAGAGCGGCGACAGCTGGGCCGTCCAGATCGGCGCCTACAACACGCGCAACAAGGCAGAGCGCTCGCTTGTGATTACCGCGCTGCAGGACCTGCAGGCGCTCGAAGGCGCGACCCGGTCGGTCAAGCCGGCCGTGGTGCGGGGCACGCAGCTCTATCAGGCGCGGTTCGACGGACTGACCGAGGACAAGGCCATGAAGGCCTGCGAGCGGCTGCGGGCGCGCGCGTCCAACTGCGAGATGATCGCGCCGGGCGGCTGACCCGCCCGGTTCGGCTCAGGACCGGCCGATCGAGATATAGGTGAAACCAGCGCCCCGGGCATCGTCCGGGGCGTAGATGTTTCGCAGGTCCGCCATGGCCGGTACCGCCATCGCATCACCCAGACGCTGCAGATCGAGCGCACGGAACGCGTTCCATTCGGTCAGGATCACGACCGCGTCGGCGCCCTCGGCCGCCTCATAGGCATCCTCGTGCCAGCTTGCGCCGGGCAGCAGGGCTGCACCTTCCTTCTGGCCCTGCGGGTCGACGATCCGCACTTCTGCGCCGCCACCGACAAGCGCAGGCACCACGACCAGCGAGGGCGCATCGCGCATATCGTCGGTATTGGGTTTGAAGGTGACGCCGAACACCGCGATCCGCTTGCCGTTCACCGACCCGCCGCACAGGTCGAGGATTTTGTCGACCATGGCTCGCTTGCGATTGTCGTTCACCCGGATCACGGTCTCCACGATCTGCACCGGACGGGCATGGTCCTGTCCGATCCGGGCCAGCGCCGATGTGTCCTTGGGGAAGCAGGAGCCGCCATAGCCCGGCCCCGCATGAAGGAATTTCGAGCCGATCCGGTTGTCGAGCCCCATGCCGCGGGCGACATCCTTGATGTTCGCACCCGTGACCTCGCACAGATCGGCCATTTCGTTGATGAAGGTGATCTTGGTCGCAAGGAAAGCGTTGGCCGCATATTTGATCAGCTCGGCGCTTTCCAGATCGGTGAACTGGATCGGGGCTTCGCGCAGCGACAGCGGCCGGTAGATATTGTGCATCACGTCGCGCGCGCGGTCCGAGGTGCAGCCGACGACGACACGGTCGGGCCGCATGAAATCCTCGATCGCCGCGCCTTCGCGCAGGAATTCGGGGTTGGAGGCCACGTCGAAATCGGCCTCCGGCGCGGCCTCGCGGATGATCCGCTCGACCTCCTGGTTGGTGCCGACGGGCACGGTCGATTTGGTGACCACGACCGTGTAGCCGCGCAGGTTGGCCGCGATCTGGCGTGCCGCCTCGTAGACATAAGTCAGGTCGGCATGGCCGTCGCCGCGCCGGGTGGGCGTGCCGACCGCAATGAACACCGCGTCGGAGGCCGCCACCGCCGCGCCCAGATCGCCGGTAAACGCCAGCCGGTCGGCCGCCATGTTGCGGGCCATCATCTCGTCGAGACCGGGTTCATAGATCGGCACTTCGCCGCGTTTCAGCTTCTCGACCTTGTCGGGCTGGTTGTCGACGCAGGTCACGTCATGGCCGAAATCGGAAAAACAGACGCCGGAGACAAGTCCCACATATCCGGTGCCGATCATGGAAATCTGCATAAGCCCGCCCTCAATGAATAAACAAACACTCAGGAAGTCTTAGAAAGAAACCTTCACGTTTGGAAGGGAAAGGGCCCGCAACAGGTCGCGCAGTTCCTGTCGCGCGGCGAGGTTCGACATGTTGAGCGACCCCTGGCCCACGTCGCGCAGGTCCAGAAGCGTCAGGCCGTTGAGGAACAGTTCGCGGAATATGACCCGCTCGGAGAAGCCCGGCACGATCCGGAACTGGATGCGTGGGGCCAGTTCGGTCAGCGCATCGCCGACACGGGCCCGGTTATGGGCGTTCACATGCGCCATGCGGTTGCGCAGGACCACCCAGTCGAGCGGTTTCAGTCCCGCCTTCATCCGCATCTGCCGCGCTTTCCAAACGCCTTCGGCATAGACCGACGGGCCGAGCACATCGCCGCTGGCCGGATCGAGCCGCGCCAGCAGGTCGAAATCCACCAGACTGTCATTCATCGGGGTGATGAGCGTGTCCGCCGCGGCATGGGCCATGCGGGCATAGCGGGTATGGGCGCCGGGGCAGTCGATGACGATGAAATCGCAGCTCTGGTCGAGCCGGTTCAGAACGGCTGCGAAATTCTCCTCCTCCTCGGCCAGCGCGTCGGCTTGGCTGTCACGGGTGGAGAGCGCCAGCACGCCCCGCTCCGGCTCGGGCAGGGCAATGCCTTCCCGCGCGACGAAGGCGCGGCGGTTGTCGAGATAGCGGAAGAGGCTCGTTTGGCGCAAGTCGAGGTCGATGGCCCCGACCCCCTTGCCGGCGCGCTGCAAGGCGGCGATCAGGTGCATGCAGGTGGTCGACTTGCCCGAACCGCCCTTCTCGTTGCCCAGCACGATGATATGCGCCATCTGCGCCCGCTCCGTCCGTCACCCCGACATGAAAAAACGCGCCCCGGCTGGAGCGCGTTTCCGTCATACCGCAACCGCCCGAAGGCGGGAAGATCAGAAACCGAGACCTTCGTATTTCTTTTTGAATTTGGACACGCGGCCGCCGGTATCCATCAGGCGGGCGCCGCCGCCGGTCCATGCCGGATGCGCGGTCGGGTCGATTTCGAGTGCGAGCGTGTCGCCCTCTGCACCGTAGGTGGATTTCATCTTCACGACCGTCCCGTCGGTCATTTTCACGTCGATGACGTGATACTCGGGATGAATGTCTTTTTTCATGGTCTCGCTCCGATATGCCGGACTGAACGCGCCACGGCGGCCTGATGCCCCGGGAAGCCCGTCGCCCGACGGAAAACTGAAGCCGCGTCTTTACCCGCCTTGGGCAATCTTGGCAAGCGGTTTACCTTTGTGGAGGAAATGTGGTGCCGAAACCATGATGAAACCCAATTTGCGTCAAACGCTCGCCGCTTCCTTGGGCAGAATGACAGATGTGTAACGAGTGACAGAACGTGTGGTGGGGACCAGTGAGGGACGTTCGTGATCCAGCCATGCCGCTGGCCGGGTCACCTCTCGCTACACACTTTCTGCTTTTCGGTCTCGGAGGAACGGGCGCCCCTGTCTGCGCGTCCGTTCCTCGATCTCCGCCCGCGCTCCTTCAGCGCTGGTCGGGCTTGTCGAGATATTTTCCCAGCCAGTCCGGATCTTCCTCGGCATCTTCGTCCGATGTCTGCGGCTGAGGCGGTGCCTCTGCCGGAGCCGGCGGCGCGGGCTCCGGCGCGATATCCGGTGCAGTATCTGTGAGCGGCAGCGGGTCCGGCGCGGGCGTGTCAGTTGAAGCGGGCACCGGGTTCGGATCGTAGATCTCGTCCGTTGCCGGGTCGTCTTGTGGCAGGGGCGCGGCGGTTGTGTCGGCCGGATCTGCCACCGGGTCCGATACCGCTACCGGGTCGCTGGCTGCCGCCGGGGTGGGTGCCGAGCCGCCCACAAGGGTCTTTGCCTGTCGTTCGGCCATCAGGGCCTTGAAATCGTCCGCCGCTGGCGCGTTCCGGTCGATCAGTTCGATGGTCTGGCGGTGCCGCTCGTGGGCAATCTCGCGATGGGCCTGGTAGGCGAGGGCGCAGCCGGCCGCATAGATGAAATTGCTATAGAGGCTGAAGGCCAGCCCGATGAAGATGAAGATGGACAGCGACTTCAGCTGGTCGAGGCTTTCGGGCACCTCGTCGCCGGACAGGAGGTCCATCGTTTGCGGTGCCAGCGCGAAGAAGAAGGCAGGCACCAGAAACAGGGTGAGATAGAGCAATGTGAGCCGCAGCCATTGCGCGCCCATGCCGAAGATCAGGTCATGGCGTTCGCCGGTCCGCCCCACATTCACGGCTGTTGCGGCCATCGGCACGCCGAAAATCCCGTAGACGGCGCCCGCGATCAGGTAGATGGGCAGGCTCACCCAGAGCGGATTTCCCTCCAGCATCGCCAGAACCGGGTCCATGTTGAAGAACGGGCGGCGCTCGGTCTCGGCCGTCGGCGTGACGGTGACGGATTTCGCGCCGGTGCTCTGGGTGTTGCCGCGCAACGGATTGTCGACCGGCGTGCTGGTCTGGCCCGTGTCCGCGGCAGGCGCCGACAGGTCAGGGACGGACACGTCGGGCAGCGCGAAGGACAGGCCGACAAGGACCACGATGGACGCGAGGATCATCAGGATGCCCGCGGGCAGCAGATGCGCGAACATCATGCGCAGCGTGCCCATCATTAGGCCCTTGAGCGAATAGGCGCCGGTGCAGCGCAGGTGGATCAGCCCGCCGCGGAGGGTACAGAGCCAGAGAAAACTTGGCAGGAACAGCCCGGAGGCGATCAGCAGACCGACGATCACGATCTCGTTCGGTATGCTCCAGATCAGGATGCCGAGCAGTCCGAAGGTGAGCAACAGGATCGGAATCATCCGGATGAAGACGATCACCGACAGCGCGTAGGACCGCGCCAGAAATTTCATCATGCCCATGCCTCTCGTCCCTCGTATCGTCGGGGTTTGAGGCAGAGCCTATCATGTAGACCGGCATCCTGTCGCCCGTCGGGCAGCGCGAGCTGGCGGAACATGCTGAAACCGTTGCGCTTTTGCGCAGGTCCGGCGGTGGCGAACGCCGGGGGCTGAAACGAAAACGGGCGGCCCGAAGGCCGCCCGCGTCAAATCCTGTGTCCGGAGACCGCCGATCAGGCGTCGGACTTGTCCGCAAGCGGACGGTAGTTGGTCTTCTCGGCGATACGGGCCGATTTACCGCGGCGCGAGCGCAGGTAGTAGAGTTTCGCGCGGCGAACCTTACCGCGGCGCACGACGGTGATGCTGTCGATGTTGGGCGAGTGGAGCGGGAAAACACGCTCGACACCTTCGCCGAAGGAGATCTTGCGCACGGTGAAAGCCGCGGCGATGCCGTCGCCGCCCTTGCGGGCAATGCAGACGCCTTCGTAATTCTGGACGCGGGTACGGGTGCCCTCGGTCACTTTGTAGCCGACACGCACGGTGTCACCGGCTGCGAAATCGGGAATGTCCTTGCCGAGACCGGCAATCTGCTCAGCTTCGAGCTGTTCGATAATGTTCATTTCAATCGTCCTTTTGCTCGCCTTTTGCGGCGATGATCTGCGCGTCCGAGAGCTCATGGTCTCTCACCGGGTCCTTGCCTTGACGTTCAAGGTAAGCCCGCCAGAGGTCGGGACGACGTTCCTTGGTGAGGTTTTCGGACTGGGCGTGCCGCCATTCGGCGATCTTCGCGTGATGTCCGGAAAGGAGAATTTCCGGGATCGCGCGGCCTTCCCATTCCGTCGGCCTCGTGTAGTGCGGGTGTTCGAGCAATCCGTCGGAGAAGCTTTCCTCTTCCGTGGATGCCTGATTCCCAAGCACGCGCGGTATAAGTCGAACCGTGGCATCAATCAAGGCCTGAGCGGCAATCTCTCCGCCGGTCAGGACGAAGTCGCCGAGCGAGACCTCCTCGACATCGCGCGCATCGAGCACGCGCTGGTCGACGCCTTCGAACCGGCCGCAGAGCAGGGTGACACCCTTGGCACCCGCCAGGCGGTGCGCGGTCTGCTGGTCGAACCGACGCCCGCGGGGCGAGAGGTAGATGACCGGCCAGTCGGCGCGCGGCAATCCGCTGTCGGCCGCGTCGAGCGCAGCGGCAACGATATCGGGCTTCAGCACCATGCCCGCGCCGCCGCCCGCAGGCGTATCGTCGACCGTGCGATGCCGGTCGGTGGCAAACTGGCGGATATCGACCGGATCGAGCGACCAGAGCCCCTCATCCAGCGCGCGGCCGGTCAGCGACTGGCCGAGCACGCCGGGAAACATGTCCGGATAAAGCGTCAGCACGCGCGCGGTCCAGCTGTTGGCCAGTTCCGGCCGCGCGGTCATCAGGTCGCGCGGCTGGGCGGACAGGCGGATCGACTTGCGCCCGTGGGATCGCGGGCGGTCGGTCATCGGCCCTTGCTCCGCGACGGGGTCCGGGCTCCGCCATCGGCCCCGTCGGGCGCATCGTCCTCACCCTCGCCGGGCTTCAGACCCTCGGGCGGGTCGGCGATGATCCGGCCTGCGGTCAGGTCGACGGTCGGCACGACTTCCCGCGTGAAGGGCAGAAGCAGTGTGGTGCGCAGGCCCGGCCCGAACACTTCCAGCAGGTCGCCCGCGCCGTGATCGTGGATTGCGCGGACCCGGCCGAGCCGTTCGCCTCCACTGTCGACCACTTCCAGCCCGATCAGGTCGGAATGATAGAACTCGTCATCGGGCAAAGCCGGCAGGGCGGACCGTTCCGCATAGAGCCGCGTGCCTTTGAGCGCTTCCGCCTCCTCCCGCGTGGAGACCCCGCCGAGCCGCGCGGCAAAGGCGCTCTTGACCGGACGGACCAACCGGACAGAGAAGCGGCGGCTGCCATCTTCTGTGGTGAGCGGCGCATAATCGGCAATGGCCGCCGGCTCGGCGCAGAAGCTTTTCAGCCGCACCTCGCCGCGCACGCCGAACGCGCCCGCAATGGCGCCGACACAGATCCGGTCATTGGGTCCCGTTTTGGCATTCATCTCAATTCACTCCAAGGCAGACGCCGCGCCAGCCATCCCATTTTCCGCCCGCATCGAGGCAACTGTCTTTCGCGATGAACGCATGCATCGTCCAGCCAAGCCAGATGCCGCCGACCAGCGCAACAAGGATCAGAAGACGCCGCATTCAGCGCACATCCATCACAATTTCGGCGGACCGCGTTTCCCAGCCGGCCCGCGCCAGCTCGGGTTCGGTGCTGTCCTCTGCCGGATAGCCGACGCAGAGATAGGCCACCAGACGCCAGTCCGGGTCAACCCCGAGGTCCCGCACCACGCGGTCGGGATCGAGGATCGACACCCAGCCGATGCCGAGCCCCTCGGCCCGCGCCGCCAGCCAGATCTGGGTGATCGCGGCCACGACCGAATAGCGCCGCATCTCGGGCATGGTGCGCGCTCCGAGCCCGCTGCCGCTGTCGGTGGCCTCGTCGCAGAACACCGCCCAATGGACGGGTGCATCGTCGAGGCCCGAAAGTTTCAGACCCGCATAAAGCTGCGCCCGCTCGCCATCATATCCGGCGAGCGCGCGTGCATTTTCGGTCTCGAAATTGTCGCGCATCTTCGCGCGTGCCGCGTCGCTTTCCACAGAGACGAAACGCCACGGTTGCGACAGGCCCACGGATGGGGCCAGCGCGGCGAGACCCGCGAGGCGCCGGCAGGTCTCTGCCGGCACCGGGTCGGGACGGAAGCGGCGCACGTCGCGCCGCCACCGCATCAGCTGGTCGAACTGGTCCCTGAACCTGTCGGAGAATTCCGGCGGGGCAGTGTCTTGGCCCATGATCGACCGTCGCCCCGGCCTTACTCGGCCGCGGCTTCTTCTTCCACCGGAGCTTCGGCAGCAGCGGCCTCGGCTTCAGCCGCTTCGGCAGCCTTGGCGGCTTTCTCTTCGGCGCGTTCGGTGGCTTTCTTGCCCGGCTTGGCTTTCTGCGGGTTGTTGCGCTCGGCCTTTTCCTTGACGCCGGCCGCTTCGAGCATGCGGGCCACACGGTCGGTGACCTGCGCGCCTTCGGACAGCCAGTGGTTCACACGGTCCATGTCCATTTTCACGCGCTCTTCGCTGTCCTTGGGCAGGAGCGGGTTGTAGGTGCCGAGCTTCTCGATGAAGCGGCCGTCACGCGGCATGCGGCTGTCGGCAGCCACGATGCGGTAGAAGGGACGTTTCTTGGAGCCGCCACGGGCGAGACGAATTTTGATGGCCATTTTGAGTTTCTCCTTACATAGCCGGTTGCGGACGGTCAGCCGTCCGAATTCTTGATCTGGTGGTGATGCCTGATGACTTCGGAAATGATGAAGGTCAGGAATTTCTTTGCGAAGGCGGGGTCGAGATCTGCCTGTTCGGCCAGTTCTTCGAGCCGCGCGATCTGCTGGGATTCGCGGTGCGGGTCGGAGGGCGGCAGCGCATGGCCGGCCTTCAACTCGCCCACGGCCTGCGTGTGCTTGAACCGCTCCGCCAGCGTGAAGACGAGGATCGCATCCAGCCGGTCGATACTGTCGCGATGGTCCTTGAGCAGCTCGGCCGCGCGTGTGGTTGCATCGGTCATGGGGGCCTCCGTTTGGCTGTCGGGCGTATGGGTCATGCCGATCCCTCCGGCGGCAGGACGGCCAGGTCGCGCGCGTAGCGGTAGACGCAGGTCCGCGGGGTCGACGAGGCGTCGAGCGTTCCACCGAGCCGTTCGGCCAGTGCGCGGGCACGGGCATTGCCCGGTGCCACGAAGCTGAGGATCGACGGCGCCCCGATGGAAAAGAGGTGGTCGCGTGCGGCGGTTGCAGCCTCGAAGGCGAGCCCGCGGCCCTCTGCGGCGGCGCTCATCATGAAGCCCAGTTCGATGCCCCGGTCCTTCGGCTCGCAGCCTGCGAAGATGAACCCGACCGGCGTGCTGTCTTCCGTGACGGTGAACATGCCGTCCCCGCGCAGGAGCCAGCCGGCGCTGTAATTGGCAAAATCATACCAGGATTGGAGCTCGTCCTGCGGTCCGCCCATGAAGCGCGCCCGGTCGCCCGACAGTAGGTCGGCAAAGAGCGCGAAGTCGCCAAGCTCGGGCGCGCGCAGCACCAGCCGGTCCGTTTCCAGAACCGGAAGCGCGGCGCGGGCCGATGCTGCAATCGCAGCGCCGGGCGCGGGCAGGTGGACCGGGGCGAGCATGGCGGTCATTTCTTCTTGCCGAACCCGCTGAGGCCCGGCGGCAGCGCGCCACCGCCCGGCATGCCGGGGAAGCCCGGGGGCAGGGACGCAGGTGCATCGCCAGCCGCACCAGCACCGGGCAGGCCGCCGGGCATTCCGCCGGGCGGCATACCGCCCTTGCCGAACATCTGGCCGAGCGCGCCGCGCATCATGCCTTTTTTGCCCATCTTGCCCATCTTCTTCATCATGTCGGCCATCTGCCGCTGCATCTTGAGCAGCCGGTTCAAGTCCGACACTTCAAGGCCGGCGCCGGCGGCCACGCGCTTCTTGCGGCTCGCCTGCATGATCTGCGGATTGGCGCGTTCCTTCTTGGTCATCGACTGGATCAGCGCGATCTGGCGGCGGATGACGCTGTCATCCATGCCCGACTCTTCCATCTGCTTGGACAGTTTGCCCATGCCCGGCATCATGCCCATGATGCCCTGCATGCCGCCCATCTGCTGCATCTGTTCGAGCTGCTTCTTCAGGTCGTTCATGTTGAACTGACCCTTCTGGAAGCGTTTCATCATCCGCTCGGCCTGCTCGGCCTCGATGGTTTCCTGCGCCTTTTCCACGAGCGAGACGATGTCGCCCATGCCCAGGATGCGACCGGCGACGCGTTCGGGGTGGAATTCCTCCAGCGCGTCCATTTTCTCGCCGAGGCCCACAAACTTGATCGGCTTGCCGGTGACAGCGCGCATCGAGAGTGCCGCACCGCCGCGCCCGTCACCGTCCATCCGGGTCAGCACGACACCGGAGATGCCGACCTGACCGTCGAACTGTTCCGCCACGTTGACAGCGTCCTGACCGGTCAACCCGTCGACGACGAGCAGCGTCTCGTGCGGCTTGGTCGCGTCGCGCACGGCGGCGACTTCGCCCATCAGTTCGTCATCGACATGCAGGCGGCCGGCCGTGTCGAGCATGACGACGTCATAGCCGCCGAGCGTGGCCTGCTGTTTGGCGCGCTTGGCAATCGCGACCGCATCCTGACCGGGCACGATCGGCAGCGTGTCGACGCCGATCTGGGTGCCAAGGACGGCCAGCTGTTCCATCGCCGCCGGGCGGCGCGTGTCGAGCGAGGCCATGAGCACGCGCTTCTTGTCGCGCTCGGACAGGCGTTTGGCGAGTTTCGCGGTGGTGGTGGTCTTGCCCGAGCCCTGAAGGCCGACCATCAGGATGGACGCGGGCGGGCTGTCGATCTTCAGCGCGCCGATATCGGCCGCATCGCCGGCCAGCACATGCACCAGCTCGTCATGGACGATCTTGACGACCTGCTGTCCGGGCGTGACGGATTTGGTGACGGCCTGACCCTCGGCCTTGGTCTGCACGGCCTTGACGAAATCGCGGGCCACCGGAAGCGACACGTCGGCTTCGAGCAGGGCCACGCGGACCTCGCGCAGGGCGGTCGCCACATCGGCTTCGGACAGCGCCCCCTGTTTGGTGAGCTTGTCCAGGACGCCGGACAGGCGGTCTGACAGATTTTCAAACATCCGCGTCCCTCCTAGAGACCGTGTTGCAAACCGGAACGGCACCCGTGGGCGCAACGCGCTGACGGATGGCGATCCTGCTCATGAGCCAGGACCGGAAGGGTCGAGCTTCCGGAATTCCTGCGGGCCTTACACCCGTTGATCCCGAAGATCAAGGGCCGAGGGCCCGCACCGCTTGGCAACCGTCCGGCCCGCTGGTAAGAGCGCGCCCATGACATATGTGGTTGCTGCCTTCTATCATTTCACCCGGTTCGACGATCCCGCCGCACTGCGCACGCCGCTGCAGGCAGTCTGCGACGGCGCGGGCGTGCGCGGCTCGCTCCTGATCGCGGGCGAGGGCGTGAACGGGACCATCGCCGGCAGCCGTGACGGGATCGATACGGTGCTCGCGCATCTGCGCGGCCTGCCGGGATGCGCCGCGCTGGAGCATAAGGAAAGCCACGCGTCGGAGATGCCCTTCCTGCGGATGAAGGTGCGCCTGAAGCGCGAGATCGTCACCATGGGCCAGCCCGATGTCGACCCGCGCGCGCATGTCGGAACCTATGTCGCGCCCGAGGACTGGAACGACCTGATCGCGCAGGATGATGTGGTCGTCATCGACACGCGCAACGATTACGAGGTCGAGATCGGCACCTTTCGCGGCGCGGTCGACCCGCAGACCAAGAGCTTCCGCGAGTTTCCCGCCTGGTGGGCGGAAAATGCCGAACGGTTCCACAACAAGCGCGTTGCCATGTTCTGCACCGGCGGTATCCGGTGCGAGAAATCGACCAACTACCTGCTCGGTCAGGGCGTCAGCGACGTGTTCCACCTCAAGGGCGGCATCCTCAAATATCTTGAAGAGATTCCGCAGGAAGAGAGCCTCTGGGACGGGGAATGTTTCGTCTTCGACGGGCGGGTCTCGGTCGGGCACGGGCTGAAGGAAGGCCCCTTTGGTCTCTGCCATGCCTGCCGCCGCCCGATCACCGACGCGGACCGCGACGACCCGCGGTTCGAGCGCGGCGTCAGCTGCCCGCGCTGCCATGATGAAACCGACGCGGCCCGCAAGGCCCGGTTCCGCGAACGGCAGAAGCAGGTCGACCTTGCCGCCGCACGCGGGGAGAGGCATCTGGGCTAGCGCATCACGGTGCGCAGCACGGCAAGGATACAGCCGGCCCTCACATGGGCTTGTTTCGCAGGTGATGCTCCGAATCGCTATATTGGATAGCAGGAGGAAATCCTATGTCCGCTCATATTCAACATGATCAAGATGGCCCCCGCTCTCGGAACGGTGGCCCGACGCGGCGCACGGTTCTTCTGGCTGGCGGCGCCGCGATGGTGCCGCTCGCGAACGCGGCCGAGGCCGCCGTTGTCCCCGGCCAGGATGGGTTCATTTATGAGGTGACCCGCAGCGACGGCGACTGGAGATCACGGCTCACGAAGAACGAGTTTCTGGTGCTGCGCCGTGGCGACACGGAACTGCCCAAAAGCTCACCCTTGTGGAACGAGACCCGCGACGGGTCCTACAGTTGCAAAGGCTGCGCATTGCCGCTCTACCAGTCACGCTGGAAGCAGGAACTCGATGTCGGCTACGTCTTTTTCCACCATTCCGTGCCGAACGCCGTGCTGATGGATATCGACGGGGCGCCGGCCGATGGCGGTCCGGTGCCCGATGGGGTGAAAGTGATGATCGAGGCGCATTGTCGCCGCTGCGGCAGCCACCTTGGCCACATCGTCAAGGTGGAGGGGCTGCTCCTGCATTGTATCAATGGCGCCAGCCTCGATTTTGCGCCGCAGGACGCCTGACGCATCCGCGCATGCCCCCGCGAATCGGGACCGGCCCCGCCCACCGGACCGGTCCCGACACACATGTTCCAACGCTGAAAAAGGCCCGCAACCGGCCAAACCGGACGCGGGCCCGAGTCACGCAACAAAAGGGGCGGCGCCGCCGTTCCCTCAACCTATTGTGACCGTGCGAAATGCCGATCACATCGCGCGTGAACGGCCCGTCGGGAACGCAAGGAACCTGTCGGAAACAATGGTGAACCGGACCGCGGATTGCTCCCATTTTCGGGATCGATGTTTCAAGGCGCGAACCAATCTCCCGTATTGCTTGGCATTTCCGCGACTCAGCCTTTGGTTCCACGGTTGTGACAGGATCGTGAAGAGGGCCGTCAACGACACGCTTGCGTGAGGATTCCCGCCTCCAAACGTGAGTTGAGACGGGCCGAACCCGTACCCATTCTCTCCTCATCGCCGGCTGCCAAAGCCGAAACGCAAACTGAATATGGGAGACTATGATATGACCAAGAAGCTGACCGCACTCGCAACTGCTGCTGCCCTGTCCTTCTCCGCGATGATGCCGATGGCGGCGTCCGCGATGGACGAAGAGCTGACCATGCTGGAAGCGGCTGTGAACAACCAGCTGGAGATCCTCGGCATCGAGACCGACATCATGGCTCTGACCGTTGGCCAGCTGACGGAGATCAAGGGTGTCCTGTCTTCTGACGATACCCAGACCGAGAAGAAAGAACGCGTGATGGCGATCATCGAATAATAGCGATCCGGTCTTCGGACAGGGGCGTGCCTGCAAGGGCGCGCCCCTTTTCTTTTGCGTCAGGCCGTGCCGACCCGCCCGCGTGCCAGCGGCAGTTCCCGGATCGGCAGGTGTACGATGGCCGAGAAGAGCCCGACACCGACGCCGACCCACCAGACCAGCGTGTAATTGCCGTAGAGGTCATAAAGCTCGCCCCCGAGCCAGACGCCGATGAAGGCCCCGAGCTGGTGGGAGAAGAAGACGATCCCGTAAAGCGTGCCCATGTAGCGCAGCCCGTAGATGTAGCCGACAAGACCGGAGGTGAGCGGCACCGTGGCCAGCCAGAGCGCGCCCATCATGATCGAGAAGATGATGACGGTTGCCGGCGTCATCGGCACGATGATGAACCAGGCCGCGACGATGGTGCGCGCGAAGTAGATGCCCGCGAGCAGGTATTTCTTCGTGAACCGCTTCCCGAGCCAGCCCGCTGCCAGCGTGCCGGCGATATTGGCCGCGCCGATGAGCGCGATGGACAAGGCCCCTAGTTGCGAGGTGGTCGAGATGCCGAGGCCCGACAGGATCGAGCCGGGGTCGATGGGGCCGCACACTTCGGTCACGAAGGCCGGAAAATGCGCGGTGATGAACCCGAGCTGGTAGCCGCAGGAAAAGAAGCCGACGAAGATCAGGCTGTAGCTCGGGTCGCGGAAGGCGCGGCGCAGGATCTCGCCCATGCTCTCTTCCAGGCTGCCCGCATCCGCCATGGCCGGCGTGCGCATCAGCGGCAGCACGAGGATCACCAGCAGGATGATCGCCGCGAAGACAAGGAACACCCCGCTCCAGTTCATCACGCCGAGCAGCATTTCCGCAAAAGGCGGCCCGACCACCTGACCGGCCGAGCCGGCGGCGGTGGCGATGCCAAGCGACATGGACCGGTGCTCGTCGGAACTGGCGCGGCCGACGACAGCCAGCACCACGCCGAACCCCGTGCCGGCCACACCGAAGCCGATCAGGACCGACAGCGCCTGATGGCCGAGCGGCGTCGTGGCAAAGGCGGTGAGCGCCAGACCCGCCGCATAGACCAGTGCGCCCAGCAGGATCGCCCGCCTGTCGCCGAATTTTTCCGCGAAAGCCCCGAAGAGCGGTTGCCCAATCCCCCAGGCGAGGTTCTGGATCGCGATGGCGAGTGAGAACTCGGCCCGCGGCCAGCCGAATTCCTCGGCCACGGGGATCTGGAACACGCCGAACGAGGCACGGATGCCGAAGCCGATCAGCAGGATCAGGCAGCCGCCGATCAGGACCGGCGTGAAAATGTTGGTCTTCTGCATCGCGTGCGCACCCTTTTGCCCCTTGGGGCGGCAACTTTGGCCGCACGGCGTGCGTTGGTCAAAGCAATATACTTTATCCAGCCCATGACATGTGCTTATGAACGGGCATGATACGAGGCGTGCAGGCATGAGTGACGGACCGCTCCAGCAATTCCGCGACCGCGTCGCCTCGGGCGATCTGCGCGACGATGCGGCCCAGCGTCTGGCGGTGGAAAAGCTGCAACTTCTGCACACGCGGCTGCAGGGTTACGACCCGCGGAAACCTGCCCGCGTCGGCCTCGCGCTGTTCGGATGGGGGCGGGAGAAGATCAGCCAGTCCGACATTCCCGGCCTCTATATCTATGGCGGGGTTGGCCGCGGCAAATCCATGCTGATGGACCTGTTCTTCGACGGTGCACCGGTGGCGGCCAAGCGGCGGGTCCATTTCCACGCTTTCATGCAGGAGGTGCATGCCGGCATGAAGGCCGCCCGCGCCGAGGGGCTGGATGATCCGCTGGAACCGGTCGCTGCGCAGGTGGCGGAAGAGGCAGTGCTCCTGTGCTTTGACGAGA
This sequence comes from Oceanomicrobium pacificus, assembly GCF_009833495.1. GTDB lineage: Bacteria > Pseudomonadota > Alphaproteobacteria > Rhodobacterales > Rhodobacteraceae > Oceanomicrobium > Oceanomicrobium pacificus. The sequence goes on from NZ_WUWG01000008.1 coordinate 83,422, forward strand.
TGCAGATCACCGACATTGCCGATGCGATGATCGTCGGCCGCCTGTTCGACAAGCTGTTCGCGCGCGGCGTGATCGTCGTGACGACTTCCAACCGGCACCCGGACGACCTCTACAAGGACGGGCTGAACCGGCAGCTCTTTTTGCCCTTCATCGACCGGATCAAGGAAAAGCTCGACATCCATCATCTGGAAAGCCCGACCGATCACCGGCAGGGGCGCCTGCAAGGGCAGGAAACCTATTTCACGCCACTCGGGCCGGAGGCCACGGCCAATATGGATGCAGCGTGGGAGGATCTGGCGGGCGGTGAGGGCGGCCCGCTGTCGCTCATCGTGAACGGGCGGCGGATCGAGATCCCGCATTTCCGCAGCGGGGTCGGCCGAGCAAGCTTCGAGGCGCTGTGCGCCAAGCCGCTCGGACCGGCTGACTATCTGGCGATGGCGGATGCGGTCAAAGTGCTCCTAATCGACCGGATCCCGACCCTGTCGCGGGCGAAGAACAACGAGGCGAAGCGTTTCGTGACGTTGGTCGATGCGCTCTACGAGGCGCGGGTGCGGCTTGTCTGCTCCGCTGCCGCAGAGCCGGAAGCGCTTTATGTGGACGGGGCAGGGGCGTTCGAGTTCGAGCGCACCGCGTCGCGACTGCGCGAGATGCAGGCGGCGGACTGGCCGCCCGCGCCGGATCAGCCCCGGCAGTAGCCCGGAAAGGGCAGTTCGCGCGACGCGCTGGTTTCATATTCCCGGTAGCGCCCGCCGGAATAGCGCGGGCAGTCGCGGGCTAGTCCGGCCGCGATGATCGCCGCAGACAGGTTCGTTCGGTCCAGATAGCAGGTGCCGATCATCCGGTCGTAGCTGACTTCGCCGTTCAGTTCGCAGGTCACATGCCTACCGTCGATCCATTTCTGCATCTGCAACCGCGCCATCTCGCCGGCACGGGTCTTGCGTTCCGGCGCGGCGACACCGTTGAAGCGCACTTTCACATTGCCGACGCGGATCGTGTCGCCGTCGATGGTGCGCGCAATGCCCGACAGGTCGGTTGCGGCGGCCGGCGTCGACAGGAACAGCGCGGCGAAAGTCACCAGGCGGGCGATGGGTTTGGAAAGACGCATTGGAAATCCGGGGGTCAGTACAGGTAGATCAGGGTCGTTGCGGTCAGGCTCGCAACGGCGGCGAGGATCAGGGTCAGGTCGAAACGGTCGCTCATGGGTCAACTCCCTCAGATGACGTAAAGGTCAAATGGGATATTGACGCCCGGCTGGCTTGCGGGTTCTGGCCAGAATTGCGGGAATTCCGGCCAGAAGCGCGCCTGTTACCGGGCAAGCGCGGTCAGCGCAAGCGGTTCAGAAGCTGTTTCGAGGCATAGCCGTCGGGCACGAGCCCGGCGGACCGCTGGTAGCTGCGGATCGCCGAGATCGTGTTCGGACCGATCTTGCCGTCCACGCCGCGGGTCGAAAAGCCCCTTGCGGTCAGGCGTTTCTGCAACTCCACTTTCTCCGACCGCGACAGCGGTTGGTCCCCGCGTGGCCATTTGGCACGGAAATCCGGCCCGCCGGCAATCCGGTCGCCCAGATGGCCCACGGCAATCGCGTAGGAGGTGGCGTTGTTGTAGCGCTTGATGACGCGGAAATTGTGGAACACGGCGAAGGTCGGCCCGCGCGCGCCAGCAGGCGCGATGATCGCGGCCTCGCCATAGTTGGGCAGCGGCTGCCCGTCCGTCAGCCGTACGCCACGTGCGTTCCAGGTCGACACGGCCTGCCGGTTCGACTGGTCGGCCTGCGCATAGTCGAAGCCTGCGGGCAGCACCACTTCAAGACCCCACGGATGGCCTTTGCGCCAGCCATGTTTGGCCAGATAGTTGGCGGTGGAGGCCAGCGCGTCCGGCGGATACCAGATGTCGCGCGTGCCATCGCCGGTGAAATCGACCGCATAGGCCTGGAAGCTCGTCGGGATGAACTGCGTATGGCCCATCGCACCGGCCCAGCTGCCGAGGATCCGGTCGGGATGCTTGTCGCCTGACTGGACGATCTTCAGCGCCGCGATCAGCTGTTCCTCGGCGAACTTGCGGCGGCGGCCGTCATAGGCGAGCGTGGCGAAGCTCTCGATCACCTTGAAGTCGCCGGTGTAGCTGCCATAGGCCGATTCCAGCCCCCAGATCGCCACGACCACTTTGGCGTCGACCCCGTAGCGGGCCTCGATCGCGCTCAGGCTCTGCTTCCATTCGTTCCAGCCCGCGCGGCCATTGTTGATCCGGCTCGCGGACACCGCGCTGTCGAGATAGTCCCAGAGCGATTTGGTGAATTCCGACTGTTTGCGGTCACGCCGCACCACGTCGGGATTGTAGCGGACATTGCGGAAGGCAAGGTCGAAGGTCGCGGGCGAGATGCCCGCGCGCAGCGCCTTGGCGCGGAACTGCTGCTTCCACTGGTTGAACCCGGCCTGGCTCTGGGCGACCTGCACGCCTTCGGGTGCGGAGGCGTCAGCGGGGGCCATGGCCGGTCCCTGCGGTGCGGCCTGCGCCGGCACGCCAAGCTGGAATGTGACGGAAAGGGCAGCCGCGAGGGCCGCCGGGAATAATTTGCGCGACATGAACTGCTCCTGCCAATGGTCTTGGCCTGTTTTTTACCTGCCCCCATGATAGCGGTTCGGCGACGTTGCGGAAACCAATTTCACAAGGCTGAAACATGTCGGCGAAGGGCTGCCGAAAGCCGTTGTCCCGCAAGGAAAATCAGCCGCGCGCGCGGGGGCGTTTGCGCGGCGGGGCGTGCAGAGCCGGTCTGACAATCGCGTGAAGCGTCAGCCGCGGCTGCCCTTGCGGACCTTGTTGCGCTTGATCTTGTGGCGGATCTGCTTGCGCTTGCCGCTTGCCGGACCGCTGCGGCGGCCCTTGCCGGCCCGCCGGCCCTTGCCCCGCGGCAGGGCCTTGCCCTCGATCGACAGAAGCTCAAACAGAAGCCCGCCGGTCACCGGCACCGCTTCGGACAGGCGCACCGTGGCCGGCATGCCAAGGCCGATCACGCGCCCCGACTGCTCGCCTGTCAGGGTCTGGTCGTCGGGATCGTGGCGGAAATATTCGTGCCCGAGGGCGGAGACGGGGATCAGCCCGTCGGCGCCGGTCTCGTCGAGTTTCACGAAAAGCCCGAATTTGGCGACGCCCGAGACGCGCCCCTCGAACTCCGCGCCCACGCGGTCGGCGAGATAGGCCGCCAGATAGCGGTCGTTCGTGTCCCGTTCGGCCAGCATGGAGCGCCGTTCGGTCTGGGAGATTGCCTCGCCGATCTCCTCCATCTGCTCCTCTTCCTCGGGCGTCAGCCCGTCGGATCCCCAGCCGAAACTGGCGATGAGTGCACGATGCACGAGCAGGTCGGCATAGCGCCGGATGGGCGAAGTGAAATGCGCATAGCGTTTCAGGTTCAGCCCGAAATGGCCGAAATTGCGCGGGCTGTAATAGGCTTGTGTCATCGAGCGCAGCACCGAGAGCGACACCATCTCCGCATCTTCGGTGTCAGCGGCCGCATCGAGCAACCGGTTGAACTGGGACGTCTTCAGCACCTGTCCCTTGGCCAGCGTCAGCCCGACCTCTTCGAGCACCGCGCGCAATGCCTCGATCTTGTCGGGATTCGGTTCTTCATGGACACGGTACATGGTCGGGCGGCGGCGCTGTTCCAGCGTCTCGGCCGCGCAGACATTGGCGAGCACCATGAATTCCTCGATCAGCCGGTGGGCATCGAGCCGTTCCTTGAAGGCGACCGACGTGACGCGGCCCTCGTCCGACAGGATGATCTGGCGTTCCGGCAGGTCGAGATGGAGCGGCGCGCGCCTGTCGCGGGCCTTTTTCAGCGCGGCATAGGCCTGCCAGAGCGGCGCGATGACCTCTTCGGCCAGCCCGTCAGGCACGGCCGACGCATCGCCGTCTGCTGCCGCCTGCGCGGCCTCGTAGGCGAGCGAGGCGCGCGAGCGCATCAGCCCGCGGGTGAACCGGTGGGCACGTTTCTCTCCGTCCGCGCCGATGACGATCCGGAGCGCCATGCACGGCCTCGGCACATCGGCATGGAGTGAGCAGAGATCGCCCGAGAGCGCATCGGGCAGCATCGGCACGACCCGATCGGGGAAATAGGTGGAGTTGCCGCGCTTGCGCGCCTCACGGTCGAGCGCGGAGCCGGGACGCACGTAATGCGCCACATCCGCAATCGCCACCCAGAGGATGAACCCGCCTTCGTTTTCGGGATCGGGGTCGGGCAGGGCGCAGACAGCATCATCGCGGTCCCGCGCATCGGCCGGATCGATGGTCAGAAGCGGGATGTCGCGCAGGTCCTCGCGCCGTCCGGGTTCGGTGACGGGTTCCGCCTTCGCCGCCTCTTCCAGCACGCGGTCTGGGAAGCTGTCGGGGATGCCATGTTCGTGGATCGCGATGAGCGAGACCGATTTCGGCGCCTGCGGGTCGCCCAGCCGTTCGGTCACGCGGGCCTTCGGCAACCCCATGCGGTTGCGCGGCCCGATCTGGATCGCCTCGACCAGTTCCCCGTCCCGCGCGCCGTTCCGGTCGCCCGGTTCCACCCGCCATTCATGGCCGGATTTCTTGTCCACCGGTTCAATCCGGCCGCCGAAATCGGCCTGCCGGAAGATGCCGAGCACGCGGTTGGGCGCGGACCCGATCTTGCGGATGAGCCGGGCTTCGAGCGGCGGATCGCCCCCTTCGACCGGGCTGAGCCGGCAGAGGATCCGGTCCCCGATACCGAGCGCCGGTCCGCCCTTCTGCGGCACGAACAGCGCGCGCGGCGGCGTGCCCTTGCCCTCCCAGACGGTGGGTTCTGCCAGAAGGTCGCCATCGTCGGTGCGGGCGATGACCTGCAACAGCTCGACCGGGGCCAGCCCGTCGCGGCCGCGGTCGCTGCGCTTGCGGCCGGGGATCGCGCCCTCGGCCGTCAGTTCACGCAGGATCCGCTTCAGTTCGATCCGGCCCGCGCCCTTGATGTTGAAGGCGCGCGCCACGTCGCGCTTGGAGGCGCGGCCGGGATTGTCGCGGATCCAGTCGCGGATCTCGTCCTTGGTCGGAAAGGGTGTCATGCCTCCGGCCTATCACGGGCGCTGCGGCCCGTCATGCGGTTTCAGCGCGCGATGCCGAACACGAAAACGGCAACGGCGATCGTCAGAAGCACCGACAGGCGCAGCCAGGACGCGATGCGTTTCAGCCGGGCGCGGTCGGGCGGTGTGCCGGCGCGGGCCGCGGCCATCGGGAGCCATGTGAGCGCAAGCAGCAGCACGGTCGTGACCGCGGCCAGCGCAAGCTTCAGGTAGAAGGCCGGACCGAGCGCCCATGTGCCATATTTCAAGGCAACCAGACCGACACCGCTGATCCAGAACAGGGCAATCGCGACCAGACCCGTCTTGCGGAATGTGGCCATGGCCTGCGGCACGAGTGGCGGCGGCGGACCGTCGAGCGCCTCGGCACGCGCGCCGAGTATTGCATTGCCCAGAGACGCGCCGCCGCCAAGAAACAGCGCGATCATATGGATGAATTTGAGCAGGAAAATCACGAAACAGTCCCTCCGTTTTCGGGCCACTATGCCCGAAAACGGAACGCTGTCCTACTGCCCGTCCGCAAGGCGCAGCTGCGGTCAGGCGTCTGCCTTGCTGCTTTTGGCTGCGGTTTTCTTCTTGGCCGCCGGTTTCTTCGCGGCTGTTTTCTTGGTGGTCTTTTTGGCGGCTGTCTTTTTCGCCGGTGCCTTGCGCTTCTTGGTGCCGGCCTTGGCCGTGATCAGCGCCACGGCCTCGTCCATCGTGACGGATTGCGGATCGCTGTCCTTGGGCAGCGTCGCGTTGACCTTGCCCCATTTCACGTAAGGGCCATAGCGTCCGTCCATGACGTTGACAGGGCCGCCCTCGGTCGGGTGTTCGCCCAGTTCCCGCAAGGGCTTGGCCGTCGATCCGCGCCCGCCGCGCGCAGCCTTCTGCGCCAGCAGTTCGACCGCGCGGTTCATGCCGATGGTCAGCACTTCCGCCGGGTCCTTGATGTTGGCGTAGATCTTGGCGGGCTTCCCGCCTTCTTCTGCCGCGGGTTTGGTGTGCATCACGTAGGGCCCGAACCGTCCGATGGATGCCTCCACCGGGCCGCCCTCGGGATGTTCGCCAATGAGCCGCGGCAGCGACAGAAGCTCCAGCGCCCGCGCCAGATCGATGTCGCCCAGATCCATGCCCTTCGGGATGGAGGAGCGTTTGGGCTTCGGGTTTTCCTCTGTCAGTTCGCCCAGCTGGACGTAAGGCCCGAAGCGGCCGGTGCGCAGCGTTACCGGCTCGCCGTCATCGTCATGGCCGAGCAGCTTGCCGTCCGGACCGGCGATATCGCCGCCTTCCAGCTCGCCGGCAAGCGGGCGGGTGTAGCGGCATTCGGGATATTCCGAACAGCCGATGAAGGCACCGCCCGAGCGCGCGGTGCGCATCGACAGCCGGCCCTTGCCGCAGTTGGGGCACAGGCGCGGATCGCTGCCATCTTCCTTCGGCGGGAAAAGATGCGGCTCCAGAACCTCGTTGATCTTCTCCAGCACATCGGTGATGCGCAGTTCCGAGGTCTCGGCAATCGCGGCGGAAAAATCCTTCCAGAACCGGTCGAGCACGGTCTTCCAGTCCACCGATCCGGCGCTGACCTGATCGAGTTCGTCCTCCAGATTGGCAGTGAATTCATAGCCGACATATTTGCGGAAATAGTTTTCAAGGAAAGCCGTCACCAGCCGGCCCTTGTCTTCGGGGATCAGCCGGTTCTTGTCCTTGCGCACATAGTCACGGTCCTGAATCGTCGTTACGATCGACGCATAGGTGGAGGGGCGGCCGATGCCGAGCTCCTCCATCCGCTTGACGAGCGTCGCCTCCGTGTAGCGCGGCGGCGGCTGGGTGAAATGCTGCTCCGGCGTGACCGAACGCTTGTCGAGCGCATCGCCCGTGTCGATCTGCGGCAGGCGGGCATCGTCATCCTCGACCACATCGTCGCGGCCTTCCTCGTAGACGCGGATGAACCCGTCGAACTTGACCACCTGTCCGGTCGCACGCAGGCCGATCTGCTCGTCCTCGGAGCGGATTTCCACCGTCGTGCGCTCGAACCGGGCCGCTTCCATCTGGCTGGCGATCGTCCGTTTCCAGATCAGGTCATAGACCTTGCGCTGGTCGGGTTCGAGCCGGCCGAGGCTGGCGGGATCACGCGACATGTCGGTCGGGCGGATACATTCATGCGCTTCCTGCGCGTTCTTCGCCTTGTTCTTGTACATGCGCGGCGATTTCGGGACATAGGCGTCGCCATAGCGGTCGCGCACCACATCGCGGGCCGACATGACCGCCTCGGGCGCCATGTCGATCCCGTCGGTTCGCATATAGGTGATATAGCCCGCTTCATAGAGGCGCTGGGCCGCGTTCATCGTCTGCCGCGCGCCCATCCCGAACTTGCGCGACGCTTCCTGCTGGAGCGTGGACGTCATGAAGGGTGCGGACGGGTTGCGGGTTGCGGGCTTCGCCTCCACCGAGGCGACGGTGAGCGCGCGCGAGGAAATGGCGCTGACGGCCAGCCCCGCCTTGTCCTCGGTGCCGAGGTCGAATTTTTCGAGCTTCTTGCCGCCGAAAATCGTCAGGCGGGCGTCGAATTCCTGCCCGCGCGGGGTCGCGAGCCGGGCCGATACACTCCAATATTCCTGCGCGCGGAAGGCTTCGATCTCCATCTCGCGCTCGACGATCAGCCGCAGCGCGACCGACTGGACGCGACCGGCGGATTTCGCACCGGGCAATTTGCGCCACAGGACCGGCGAGAGGTTGAACCCCACCAGATAGTCGAGCGCACGGCGCGCGAGATAGGCTTCCACCAGTTCCATGTCGATCTCGCGCGGGTTGGCCATCGCCTCGGTGACCGCATTCTTGGTGATCGAGTTGAAAACCACGCGCGCGACATCGGTGCTCTTCTTCACTGCCCGCCGTTTGCTCAGCGCTTCGAGCAGGTGCCAGGAAATCGCCTCCCCCTCGCGGTCGGGGTCGGTGGCGAGGATCAGCCGGTCGTCATCCTTCAGCGCGTCGGCGATCGCGCGCACATGTTTCTGGGATTTGCTGTCCACCTCCCACTTCATGTCGAAGGCGTTTTCCGTGTCGACCGACCCGTCTTTGGGCGGCAGGTCGCGCACATGGCCGTAGGAGGCGAGCACGGTGTAATCGTCACCGAGATATTTGTTGATGGTCTTGGCCTTGGCAGGCGATTCGACGACAACAACGGCCATGCGGGGTCTCCGGATTCTGGACGTGGAATTTGGGCGGGGAAGATGTGGGTGGAAGCGACCGCTTGTCAATGGGCGCTGTTTCACCGGTTTCGCTCACCCGTAGGGTGACTTTTTTGAGAGGGCCGGATGCGTCGCGCGGGCGCGGTCAGGGCAGGGCGGCGACCTGACCGCCGGCGATCCGTTGCACACGGCCCTGCAGTTCGAGCGTGACGAGTGCGCTGGCGAACCGGTCGGCGGGAAGCCGGCTGTCGGACTGGACGCGGTCCAGCGCAACCGGGCTCGGCCCGAGCAGGCGCATCAGCCGCGCACAATCATCCTCCGGTTCGGGAGGTTGCTCCGGTTCCGCCTGTGGCGTCGGTGTCCGCTTTGCGACGGGAACCGGGTCCGGCGACGTTGGCTGCAGGCTTTCACAAGAAAATTGGGCCAGAATATCCTCCGCGCCGCGCACAAGTGTCGCCCCGTCGCGGATCAGCATGTTGCACCCGCCAGCGCGGGCATCCATCGGGTGGCCGGGCACGGCCATCACATCGCGCCCCAGATCGAGCGCGGCGCGCGCCGTAATGAGCGAGCCTGAACGCGTCGCGCCCTCCACCACCACGAGCGCGCCGGCCAGTCCGGCAATGATCCGGTTGCGCTGCGGGAAATGCCGCGGCTGGGGCTGGAGGTCCGGGGGCATCTCGCTCAGAAGCAGCCCTTCCCGCGCAATCCGTTCGGCCAGCGGGCGGTTGGCCTGCGGCGCGATCCGGGTCAGCCCGCCCGCGATGACGGCCACCGTGCCGGTGGGGCAGGCGGCGTCATGGGCGGCGGCGTCGATCCCGCGTGCAAGCCCGGACACGATCCCTATACCGGCCGCGCCGAGGTCGCGGGCGAGGCGCGCGGCCATGCGCATCCCAAGCGCCGAGGCATTGCGCGCGCCCACGAGTGCGACAAGCGGCTGCCCGAGCAGGTCGAGCCGGCCGGCCGCCCAGAGAAACGGCGGCGCGTCGGGCGCATCGGCAAGGTGCGCCGGATAGTCCGGCTGGCCGAGAAAGAGCGGACGGTGCCCGAGCCGTGCGGCCCGGTCCCATTCCGCCTGCGCATCGGCCTCGGAACAGGGGCGATAGGCGGCAACGCCGGCGCTGCGGGCAATATCGGGCAAGGCAGCGAGTGCCGCCGGGGCCGATCCATGTTCGGCCATCAGGCGGCGAAAGGTCATCGGCCCGACCCGGTGCGACCGGATCAGGCGCAGCCGCGCCAGCTCTTCCGCCTCGGAAGCGGGTGGCGCGGGCAGGAAATGGCGGCTTTCCTCTTCGAAAAAGGCGAGGTCGGACAACATGACCCGAGCCTCGCGCGGCTTGGTTAATGGAGCGTGAAGCGGTGCCCGGCCGGGGCAGTCCGCGTCAGGCGGCGCTGCCGCCCACGGTCAGGCCGCCGATGCGCAGCGTCGGCAGACCGACACCCACCGGCACCCACTGGCCCTGCTTGCCGCAATTGCCCATGCCCGGGTCGAGCGCCATGTCATTGCCGATCGCACGGATCTGCTTCAGCGCAGTGGCCCCGTCGCCGATCAGCGTCGCGCCTTTCACCGGCGCGCCGACTTTGCCGTTCTTCACCCGGTAAGCCTCGGTGCAGGAGAAGACGAACTTGCCGTTGGTGATGTCCACCTGTCCGCCGCCGAAGCCGACGGCGTAAAGCCCGTCATCGAGCCCGGCAAGGATCGCGGCCGGATCGTCCGACCCGCCCAGCATGTAGGTGTTGGTCATCCGCGGCATCGGCGGGTGGGCATAGGATTGGCGCCGCCCGTTGCCGGTCGGCTCCACCCCCATCAGACGGGCATTCTGCCGGTCCTGCATATAGCCCACGAGGATTCCATCCTCGATCAGCACATTGCGCTGGCTCGGCGTGCCTTCGTCATCGAAGGAGATCGAGCCGCGCCGGTCGGGGATCGTCCCGTCATCGACGACGGTGACGCCGGGCGCGGCGACCCGTTCGCCCATCAACCCGGCGAAGGCCGAGCTTTTCTTGCGGTTGAAATCGCCTTCCAGCCCGTGGCCCACGGCCTCGTGCAACAGGATGCCGGGCCAGCCGGGCCCGAGCACCACATCCATCACCCCGGCGGGTGCGGGTTCGGCATCGAGGTTCACAAGCGCGACGCGCAGCGCCTTGTCGGCGGTGCTTTTCCAATGGTGACCGTCGAGCAGCGGCGCGAGGCCGAACCGCCCGCCGCCGCCGGCGCTGCCGCTCTCGCGGCGGCCGTTCTCCTCGACGATGACAGAGATGTTGAGCCGCGTCATCGGACGCGCCTCGGCCAGACGCAGCCCGTCGGGGCGCAGGATCTCGACCTCCTGCATGCTGGCCGCGATGGTGGCCGAGACCTGCACGACCCGGCTGTCGCGCTCGCGGGCATAGGCGTCGATCTCGCGCAATGTCTCCACCTTCACCGGGAAGGTGGCGTCATCGAACGGGTCTCGATCGGTATAGAGCCGCTGGTTCGTGGGTTTCGGCGCATGGGCCATCTTGCCGCCGCCATCTCCGACCGCAAGCCGCGCGGTTTCCGCGGCGCGCTTCAGCGCGGCGTCAGACAGTTCTGTGGAATGGGCATAGCCCGCTGTTTCCCCGCGCACAGCCCGCAGACCGAACCCTTCGGAGGCGTCATAACTCGCGGTCTTCAGCCGCCCGTCATCGAAGACGAGCGCTTCGGACCGGCGGCGTTCGAGGAACAGTTCCCCGTCATCCGCGCCATCTGTGGCCCCGCGCAAGACTTTCAGGGCCGCGCCCTCGTCCAGATCGGTCTCGAAGGGGCGGAAACGGGAATTGTCATCGGACACGTCACTCTCCTCCTGCCGCGCCGATCCGAAATGCTGGACTTTAGCGGCCGAATGCCGCAAAGGGTCCGCTTGAGATCGGGGCCGTGATGTGGTTCTTCATAGCTAGGGTACAACTGGGGATTCTGCCAGACCTGTGGCATTGAATTCCACGAGCGGCGCTCCGCGTGCAGAAAGACAGGAAGACAGAAATGCAGCTTCGCAAGACTATGAGCAGCGTCACGGCATTTGCATCGGGCATGCTGGTGGCCGGGGTCGCCTTCGCACAGGCAACCCTGCCCGAGCTGGAAACGATCGGCAAGCCGGTGGACGGCGCGATGGGCTTCCAGCCTGCCGTGACCGAACTGGCGGAAGACATCCACTGGCTCGACAATATGCTTCTGGTGATCATCACCTTGATTTCGCTCTTCGTCGTGGCCCTGCTGGCCTATGCGATCGTGCGTTACAACAAACGTGCCAACCCCGAGCCGGCGCGCTTCACCCACAATACCGCCATCGAGATTGCCTGGACGCTGATTCCGGTCGTGATCCTGATCTTCATCGGAGCCTTCTCGCTGCCCGTCCTGTTCAAGCAGCTGAACGTGCCGGAGCCCGACGTGACCATCAAGGCCACCGGCAACCAGTGGTACTGGTCCTACGACTATGCCGATGCGGAAACCGAGTTCACCTTCGACGCGCTGATGCTGGCGAAGGACGAACTGGCCGAATATGGCTATGACGAGAGCGACTATCTGCTGGCCACCGACAATCCGGTCGTCGTGCCGGTGAACAAGGTCGTGCACATGCTGGTGACCGCCTCGGACGTGATCCATGCCTGGACCATCCCGTCCTTCGGCGTGAAGATCGACGCCGTTCCGGGCCGCCTGAACGAGACCTGGTTCAAGGCCGAGAAGGAAGGCATCTATTTCGGCCAGTGTTCCGAACTGTGCGGCAAGGACCATGCCTACATGCCGATCGTGGTGAAGGTCGTCTCCGAAGAGGCCTACGCCGCGTGGATCGAAGGCGCGATCTCCGAATTCGCGGGCCTCGACACGCCGATCGAACTGGCCAAGGCCAACTGAGCTAGGCCGTTCCGGCCGGCATTGTGACACCCCGTGCGGGGCCTTCGGGCCCCGTTCGCTGATGGATGAACATGACTGACGCGACATATATAGAGCAGGCGGAAGCCAAGGATGCGGAGTTCGGCGACTACATCGAGCTTCTGAAGCCGCGCGTGATGCGGCTGGTGATCTTCACCGCCGCGGTGGGCCTTCTGGTCGCGCCGGTGCCAGTGCATCCGGTGATCGCGCTGGCCGCGATCCTCTGCATTGCGGTAGGTGCGGGCGCATCCGGTGCGCTCAACATGTGGTGGGACGCCGATATCGACCGCGTGATGGGCCGCACCAAGGGCCGCCCGATCCCTTCGGGCCGCGTGACCGAGGGCGAGGCGCTGGCCGTCGGCCTTGGCCTGTCCGGTCTGTCCGTGGTGATGCTCGGGCTCTTCGCCAACCTGCTGTCCGCGGCACTTCTGGCCTTCACGATCTTCTTCTACGCGGTCGTCTACACGATGTGGCTGAAGCGCAGCACGCCGCAGAACATCGTGATCGGCGGCGCGGCCGGGGCTTTCCCGCCGATGATCGGCTGGGCCGTGGCCACGGGTGGCGTCAGTGTCGAGAGCGTGCTGATGTTCGCGCTCATCTTCCTGTGGACGCCGCCGCATTTCTGGGCGCTGGCGCTCTTCCGGAACGAGGATTACGTCGCCGCCAAGGTGCCGATGATGCCCGTGTCGCGGGGCGGCCGGTCAACCCGCCGGCAGATTTTCGTCTATGCGCTGGTGCTCGCACCGGCGGCTCTGGCGCTCGGGCTGACCGAGATCGGTGGCCCGGTCTACGGGCTGACCGCGCTGGTGCTGAACGCGGGCTTCGTGGCTGGCGCGTGGCGTGTGTCGCGCCGTTCGGGCGCGGCCGCAGAGGCAGACGGGTTCAGGGCCGAGAAACGGTTCTTCGGCTACTCGATCCTCTATCTTTTCCTGCATTTCGTGGCGCTTCTGGCCGATGCCGGCCTGCGGGCGCTGGAACTTGCACCGACCGGCTGGCCGGTCCTGATCTGAGGCATGGCAATGCGCGAGGACCATGAACTTCACAAACGCCGCGCCGGTCGCAACGCCTGGCTCGGTCTGACGCTGGGCGCCTTCGTGGCGCTGATCTTCGCGGTGACGATGGTCAAACTGTCGAACCCGCAGAGCGAGGATCACAAGGCGCCGAACTATGTGCCGGCAACCGCGGGGGACAGCCAGTGAGCGACCGCAACACCCGCCGCACTGTCTGGACGCTTCTGGGCGTCGTGGCCTTCATGGGGGCGATGTCCTTTGCCGCTGTGCCCTTCTATGACTGGTTCTGCCGGGTGACCGGCTATGGCGGCCAGACCAATACCGCCGCCGCCGAGAGCGACGAGATTCTCGATCAGGAGATCCGTGTCCGGTTCGACGCCAATGTCGAGAAGGGCATGCCCTGGGTCTTCAAGCCGGTGCAGAAGGAAATGACGCTGCGGATCGGCGAAACGGGGCTGGCCTTCTACGAGGCATCGAACCCAACAGACCGGCCGGTGGCGGGCACCGCGAGTTTCAATGTCGCGCCCTATTCGGCCGGATACTTCTTCACCAAGATCGAATGTTTCTGCTTCACCGAACAGGTGCTGGAGCCGGGACAGTCGGTCATGATGCCCGTGACCTTCTACGTCGATCCCGAGATCGTCGAGGATCGCGAGGCCAAGCGTGTTCATACGATCACGCTCTCCTATACATTCCACCAGACACCCCTGCCGGAGACCGACATTAGCCTTGCTCCGGGCGGGGAAAGCGACAAAAAGGTCAACTAAGACCGCCTGACCAAGTGAGGGATTCCGCATGGCGCACGAAAAGAACCACGACTATCACATTCTGCAGCCAAGCATCTGGCCGTTCGTCGGTGCCGTTGGTGCCTTCGTGCTGCTCTTCGGCTCGGTCCTGTTCTTCAAGGATTACGGCCCGTGGGTCATGCTTATCGGCCTCGCCCTGACGCTCTACACCATGTACGCATGGTGGTCGGACGTTGTGACCGAAAGCCAGGCTGGCGACCATACGCCGGTCGTGCAGCTCGGCCTGCGCTACGGGGTCATCCTCTTCATCACCTCCGAGGTGATGTTCTTCGTCGCCTGGTTCTGGTCCTTCTTCAAACATGCGCTCTACCCGATGGGCGAGATCGAGGGCACCGAGGTGGTGCCGGGTGTCTGGCCGCCGGCGGGGATCGAGACGTTCGACCCGTGGCACCTGCCGCTCATCAACACGCTGATCCTGCTCTGCTCGGGCTGTGCGGCAACCTGGGCGCACCATGCGCTGGTGCATGACAATGACCGCAAGGGTCTGGTGAACGGCCTGATCCTGTCGATCGTGCTGGGCGTGCTCTTCACCATCTTCCAGATCTACGAATACAGCCACGCGGCCTTCGGTTTCTCGGGCAACATCTACGGCGCCAATTTCTTCATGGCGACCGGCTTCCACGGCTTCCATGTCGTCGTCGGCACGATCTTCCTGTTCGTCTGCCTGCTGCGCGCCATGCGCGGGCATTTCACGCAGGAGAAGCATATCGGCTTCGAGGCTGCCGCCTGGTACTGGCACTTCGTGGACGTGGTGTGGCTCTTCCTCTTCGCCGCGGTCTATATCTGGGGCGGCTGACCCGCAGCCCTGTCAGGTGAGAACGGAGAAACGCGGGCAGGGCCCGCGTTTTTCATGAAAGGAGACCGCCACCATGTCCCGCCGGATGATCTTTCCGCTGCTGCTCGGCCTCGTCGGGGCAACGGTTCTGGTGTCGCTCGGGGTCTGGCAGATGCAGCGGCTCGACTGGAAGCTTGGCGTGATCGCTGCCATCGAGGCGCGGATCGACGAGGCGCCTGTCGCGATCCCCGACAGCCCGACGGAAGCGGATGACGAATATCTCGCCGTACGCGCGGAAGGCCGGATCGGCGGACCGGAACTGCATGTTCTGGCTTCGACGCGTGCGGCCGGGGCGGGCTTCCGTATCATTCAGGCGCTCGACACGGATGACGGGCGGCGCATTCTTCTAGATCGCGGCTTCGTGCCGGAGGTGCAGAAAGATCTGTCCCGCGACACGGGCGCGCGGATCGAAGTGACCGGCACGCTCCTCTGGCCCGATGACCGGTCGGATGCGACACCGGCGCCGGATCTGGGCCGGAACATCTGGTTCTCGCGCGATATCGACGCCATGTCGGCGGCGCTCGACACGGAGCCGGTCCTGCTGGTCGTCACGCAGAGCAGCGCGGCGCCGCCGCCTTTCCCGCAGCCGGTGACGGTCAACATCCGGAACGACCATCTGCAATATGCGATCACGTGGTTCGGTCTGGCTGCGGTGTGGATCGGGATGACAGGCTATCTTCTTTGGCGTATCAAACGCCGGACCGACTGACGCTTAGGCAAGAGCAGGGCACGATGAAATATGTCTCCACCCGGGGTGCGGCACCGGACCTGAATTTCGAAGAGGCGATGCTGACCGGGCTCGCACGCGACGGCGGGCTCTATGTGCCGGAGAGCTGGCCGCAGATGAGCACCGACGAGATCGCCGCGCTCGCCGGCCTGTCCTACGAGGAGGTGGCCTTCCGCGTCATGCGCCCCTTTATCGGTGACACGTTCACCGATGCCGAGTTCCGCGACATCATCGCGCGCGCCTATGCGAGCTTCGGCCATGCGGCGCGGGTGCCGCTCAGCCAGCTTGATCCCAACCTCTTCCTGATGGAATTGCACCACGGCCCGACGCTCGCCTTCAAGGATGTGGCGATGCAGCTGATCGGCCAGATGTTCCAGGTTGCGCTGGCGCGGCGCGGGCAGCGGGTGACGATTGTCGGCGCGACCTCCGGCGATACCGGATCGGCAGCGATCGAGGCCTTTCGCGGGCTCGATGCGGTGGATGTGTTCATCCTCTTCCCGGACGGGCGTGTCTCGGACGTGCAGCGCCGCCAGATGACGACCCCGTCCGAGGCCAATGTTCATGCGCTGGCGGTGAAGGGCGATTTCGACGATTGCCAAGCCCGTCTGAAGGACATGTTCAACGATTTCGCGTTTCGCGACGCGGTCGGGCTGGCGGGCGTCAATTCGATCAACTGGGCACGGGTGCTGGCGCAGGTGGTCTACTATTTCACCGCTGCCGTGTCGCTCGGTGCGCCGCACCGCAAGGTCAGCTTCACTGTGCCGACCGGCAATTTCGGGGATATTTTCGCGGGCTATGTCGCCAAGCGCATGGGCCTGCCGATTGACCGTCTGGTGATTGCCACCAACCGGAACGACATCCTGCACCGCACGTTGGAGACGGGGCGCTATCAGACCGAAGGGGTCACGCCGTCGATCTCCCCGTCGATGGACATTCAGGTCAGTTCCAATTTCGAGCGTCTGCTCTTCGATCTCTATGACCGCGAGGGCGCGGCGGTGGACCAGCTCATGTCCGACCTGAAGAATGGCGGGTCTTTCGCGCTCAGCCAGGGCGCTGTCGACCGGCTGCGCGAGGAGTTTGACAGCGGCCGCGCGGACGAGGACGAGACGCGCGCCACCATCACGCGGGTGCGCCAGACCACCGGCCAGATCGTCTGCCCGCACACGGCCGTGGGCATCAAGGTGGCGGCCGACAGGCGCGGTGATCCGTCTGTCCCGATGGTGGTGCTGGCAACCGCCCATGCCGCGAAATTTCCCGACGCGGTGGAAGCCGCGACCGGCCTGCGGCCGGCGCTGCCGCCCCGCATGGCCGATCTGTTCGACCGGCCGGAGCGGGTCACGCAAGTGGACAACGACCTCGCGGCCCTGCAGGCGACCATTCGGGAGGGACGCCGCGCATGACCGTTCAGGTTCACCGGATGGGCAACGGCCTGCGCGTCGTCACCGAGCGGATGCCGTCGATGAAATCCGCCTCCATCGGCGTCTGGGTGCTGGCGGGCGGCCGGCACGAGGCGCCCGAGCAGAACGGGATCGCCCATTTCCTTGAACATATGGCCTTCAAGGGCACGAAGACGCGCAGCGCGCTCCAGATCGCGGAGGCGATCGAGGATGTGGGCGGCTATATCAACGCCTATACCAGCCGCGAGATGACCGCCTACTATGCCCGTGTGCTCGAAGAGGATACCGGTCTCGCGCTCGATGTGATCGGGGATATCGTGCTCAATCAGGTCTTCGACCCCAAGGAGATCGAGATCGAGCGCACCGTGATACTGCAGGAAATCGGCCAGAGCCACGACACGCCGGATGACGTGATTTTCGACTGGTTGCAGGAGGCAAGCTACCCTGCCCAGCCGATGGGGCGCACGATCCTCGGTCCGGCCGAGCGGGTGCGGGCCTTCAACCGCAGCGACCTGCAACGGTTCGTCGGTGAATATTACGGTCCGGGCCAGCTGGTCATCGCGGCGGCGGGTGCGGTCGATCATGATGTGATCGTCCGGCAGGCGGAGGAGCTCTTCGGTCATCTGGAGCCGCGGACCCCGCCGGCGGAGCAGGGCGCGCACTATGTCGGCGGTGATGTGCGCCGCGAGAAGGACCTTGAACAGGTGCATTTCGCGCTGGCTCTGGAATCGCCGGGCTACCGCGCGGCGGATGTCTATGACGCGCAAATCCACTCCGTCGTGCTCGGCGGCGGCATGTCCTCGCGGCTCTTCCAGGAAGTGCGCGAGAAGCGCGGCCTCTGCTACACGATTTTCGCGCAGGCAAGCGCCTTTGCCGATAGCGGGCTTCTGACCATCTATGCCGGCACCGGTGCCGACGATCTGCCGCAACTGGCGGAACTGACGATCGACGAGCTGCGCCGCGTGGCCGACGACCTGCGCACGCCCGAACTGGACCGTGCGCGCAGCCAGATGAAAGCCGGGCTGCTGATGGGGCTGGAAAGCCCGTCGAACCGCTGCGAGCGGCTGGCGCGGATGATCGCCATCTGGGATCGCGTGCCGACGCTGGATGAGACAGTGGCGCGGATCGACGCGGTGACACCAGACAGCTTGCGTGCCTATTCCGAGCGGGTCTGCGCTGGCGCCCTGACGCTGGCGCTCTACGGGCCGGTCTCCAAGGCCCCGTCCTACGAGGACCTGCAGGCAAGGTTGGTGGCCTGATCCGATGTTCCTGCGCCGCAGCCGCCTCTCCCTCGAAACCGAACGGCTGGTGCTGCGGCTGCCCGACATGCGCGATCACATGGACTGGGTGGAGTTGCGCCGCGCGTCCGAGCGGTTCCTGAAACCGTGGGAGCCGACATGGGCGCCCGACCATTTCAGCCGCGCTGCCTTCCGCAACCGGGTCTATTGGGCGCATCGCAGTTTCGATCAGGACCGGTCGGTGCCGCTCTTCCTGTTCCGCAAGGCCGACGGGCGGCTTCTGGGCGCGATCACGCTCGACAATATCCGCCGCGGACCGGCGCAGGCCGGCAGCGTCGGCTACTGGGTCGGCGCGGAGATGGCTCGCAAGGGCTATATGCGCGAGGCGCTGGCCGCCGTGGTGCACCATGCTTTCACGACCGTCGATATCAGCCGGGTGGAGGCTGCCTGCCTGCCCGAGAACCAGCCCTCCCGCGGGCTGCTGGAAGTGTCAGGTTTCAAATATGAGGGCGTGGCGCAGAGCTACCTGCAAATCGCCGGGCGCTGGCGGAGCCATGTGCTCTACGCGAACCTGCGCCGCGACCGGCGGGGGCGGACCGATGCGGGGCAGTGAACACGTGAACCGGCGGGCGATCCCGTGCTGAAGGCGCCCGACAGCGACTTTCTGGCCCGGCTGGAGGCCCGTCTCGGTCCTGGAGGTCTGCGCCCGGCCGAAGGTGCCTGGCTTGAAGAGCCGCGCGGACGGTTGCACGGGCAGGGCGCGGCGGTGGCCCGTCCGAAGGACCGCGACGCCGTGGCCGCCGTGGTCGAAGCCTGTGCCGCCGCCGGTGTCGGGATCGTGCCCTATGGCGGCGGGACGGGGCTCGTCGGCGGGCAGGTCCAGACCGAAGGGCCAGCGCCGGTCATCCTGTCGCTCGACCGGATGCAGGCGATCCGGCTGGTCGACCCGCTCGACAATGTCGCGATCGTCGAAGCCGGCGCGGTGCTCGCCGATGTGCAGGCCGCCGCGGCAGAAGCTGACCGCCTGTTCCCGCTGGCCCTTGCCTCCGAAGGGTCCTGCCGGATCGGCGGCAATCTGGCTACCAATGCTGGCGGCACGCAGGTGCTGCGCTACGGCACGGCGCGGGATCTCTGCCTCGGGGTGGAGGCCGTGATGGCGGATGGCAGCCTGTTCCACGGGCTGCGCCGGCTCCGCAAGGACAATACCGGCTATGATCTGCGTCACCTGCTGATCGGCAGCGAAGGCACGCTTGGCATCATCACGGCGGCGGCGCTGAAGCTTTTCCCCGCCCCGAAGGAACAGGTGACGGCGCTGCTAGCCGTTGCGGACCCGTCCGGCGCACTTGACCTGCTTGCGGGCCTGCGCGACCGGCTGGGCGAGGCGATCACCGGGTTCGAACTCATGCACCGGCAGGGGCCGGCCTTTCTGGCGGAAACCGGCATTGCCCATGTCCGGCCCTTTGGCGACTGGCCCGACTGGCTGGTGCTCCTGCAACTCGACAGTGGTGCGGAAAGCGCCCTTCAGGCACGCAGCATGGCGGCCCTCGAACAGGCGGCGGAAGCCGGACTGATTTCCGATGCCGTGGTGGCCCAGACCGGCCAGCAGGCGGCTGATTTCTGGGCGTTGCGCGAATCCATCCCGGCCGGCAACCGCCGCGTGGGCGCAATTGCGTCCCACGATATCTCGGTGCCGGTGAGCGCGGTGCCCGCCTTCATCGATGCGGCGGGCAGGGCAGTGGCGCGGATCGATCCGACGATCCGGATCAACTGTTTCGGCCATCTCGGCGATGGCAACCTGCATTACAACGCCTTTCCCGCCACGGGCCGGAGCCGGGAGGACTATGACGCCTGCAAGGCGGATGTGACCCGCGCGGTCCACGACACTGTGGACCGGTTCGGCGGGTCGTTCAGCGCCGAACATGGTGTCGGGCGGCTCAAGGTCGGCGAACTGGAACGTTATGGCGACCCGGCGAAACTCGCCGCCATGCGGGCGGTCAAAGCCGCGCTTGATCCCAAAGGCATCCTCAACCCCGGGGCTGTGTTGCGGGCGGAGTGACCGCCCGCTTCCTCTGAAAAGCCGGCCGTCAGTCGCCCTCGAACGCGCAGAGCGCATGCACGTCCATGCCCATCGCTTCCAGCCGCGCGCGCCCGCCCAGATCGAGCAGGTCGATGATGAAAGCGCAGCCGATCACCTCTGCACCAAGCCGCTCGATCAGCTTGATCCCCGCCTCGGCCGTGCCGCCGGTCGCCAGAAGATCGTCGACAAGGAGCACTTTCTGGCCGGCTTGCAGCGCATCCTCATGGATCTCGACCACTTCCGCGCCATATTCCAGCGTGTAATCCTGCTGCAGCGTCTTGCCCGGCAGCTTGCCTTTCTTGCGCACCGGCACGAACCCGACCGTCAGCTGGTGGGCGATCGCGCCGCCAAGGATGAAGCCGCGCGCTTCCAGCCCGACAACCGCGTCGATCCGCTGGCCCGCATAGGGGTGCAGCAACTGGTCGACCGCCATGCGGAACCCGCGCGGATTGCCGAACAGCGTCGTGACATCGCGGAACTGGATGCCGGGTTTCGGGAAGTCCGGAATGGTGCGGATATAGTCTTTGACGGTGGCGTTGGCCTGCATGGTCTTCTGCCCTTTCGGCATGGGTCTGGACGGGGGCCGGTCGGACCGGCGCTGGATCAGGGGTTTGGCGTGCGCGGCGATGCCGCTTCGGCATGGCGGGCGGGGCTGGCGAGCATCTCCTCGACCGTCGCGATGCCCTGGGCCTCGCGCGCGGCCCAATCGCCGGAAACAATGCGGTAGGTCGCGCCATGCGCGTCGAGCTTGCGGCGGATCAGGTCGTAGAAAGTCTTGCGGGCCTCGTCGCGGGCGAAATAGCGGATCGGGTCCTCCGCCCACGGCACGTCAGGGTCGAGCAGCAGGTAGAGGTCCGGCAGCACGATCCGCGCCTCCAGATCGGGCAGCGACCGGTCGAGGAGCATCTCCGCCCAGACCGAGGTGAGCAATTCGTCCGTGTCCTCGAACAGGATCGGCCCCGCCTGCCGCGCGATGGCCTGCCGGTGGGCGGCATGGCCGCGGGCGATCTCGTGCAGCTCTTCGGCCGCATAGGGTCCCTCGCGGCGGTATTTTTCGAACGGGCGGCCATATTCGGGCACGAAGGGTCCGCCGAACCGCTCTGCGAGCAGCCGCGTCAGATGCGACTTGCCGACCGATTCCGGCCCGACCAGCGTCAGCCGTTTCTGGTAGTGCGGGCGCACCACGGGCGGCACGAAAGACCAGACCGCATACGGGTTGGTGCGGATCCGGGTGGAGGAGATCGGGAAGGCCACGCGCATCGGGTCGAGCACCGTATAGGCGGCACCGAGCGCATCGGCGAGCCCGACGCAATATGCTTCCGATCCGACCACCCGGTCGACGGGACCGTCGATCAACTGGCCGATCCGGTCAGCCCAGCGAGTCGCGAAATCGGGTGTTTCCTTGGGGCTTTGCGGCATCGGCCCGTCACACAGATGCAGGATGGCTGCCGGGCACATGGCCGCGATCCAGTCCCGCCGGAGCGTCGCCGGGATGGCATCATCCACCCGGTCCTCGATCAGGATATGGAGCCGGTCCTCCAGCGCCAGCGCGGCCTCCCACAGGGCCAGATGCCCCGTATGCGGGGGCATGAAACGGCCGATGATCACGGCTTGGGTCATGGGCGCTCCTTGGCCTTGGACGGGGCGAGTTTAGGCCGGACGGGCGGCTTTGGGCAGGGGGTATGGCATCGGAGCGGTGCGCACCGTCATCCGGCTGCGGCGAGCACCCGCCCCGCCACGGCATCGAGCTTGGCGACCAGCGCCGGATCACGCTCTGCCGGCTGGGTCAGGATCGCATATTCCAGCGCCCGGTCGCAGCCATGCGGGCAGGCGTCACGGGTGGCGCCGAGAAGCGACGGAAGCCGGGCCACCATGTCCCGTGCCTTGTCGGCATTGCCAAAGAGCGTGCGGATAATGTCGTTCACATCCACCTCGCCATGGTCGGGATGCCAGCTGTCATAGTCGGTGATCATGGCAACGGAGGCGTAGCAGATCTCCGCCTCGCGGGCGAGTTTCGCTTCGGGCATGTTGGTCATGCCGATCACGTCACAGCCCCAGACCTCCCGGTAGAGGCGGCTTTCGGCGAGCGTGGAGAATTGCGGTCCCTCCATCGCCAGGTAGGTGCCGCCACGGTGTGTTGTGATGCCCGCCGCGCGTGCCGCGGCCTCCGCCGCGTCGCCGAGCCGCGGGCATGTCGGATGGGCGACCGAGACATGGCCGACACAACCCGCGCCGAAGAAGCTCTTCTCGCGCGCAAAAGTGCGGTCGATGAACTGGTCGACGATCACGAAATCGCCCGGCGCCATCTCCTCGCGGAAACTGCCGCAGGCGGAGACGGAGAAGATGTCGGTGACGCCCAGCCGCTTCATGCTGTCGATATTGGCGCGGTAGTTGATCGAGCTTGGGCTCTGGACATGACCCCGCCCGTGGCGCGGCAGGAAGGCCATGCGCACCCCGTCGAGCCGTCCGGTCAGGATCTCGTCCGACGCGTCGCCCCAGGGGCTGTCGACCGATTGCCAGGTCGCCTCTTCGAGCCCGTCGATCTGGTAGAGGCCGGAGCCGCCGATGATGCCGATGCAGGTGTCCGTCATGGGAGGGCTCCGTCAGGTCTGGCCGGGGCGGTTCAGGGGAAAGAGCGTCTCGACCGCGGCATAGTCGCGATAGCCGAGCCGCGAGAGCGGCTTGTAGAGCGTCAGGTCGATCATCCCGTTGACCAGAACCTCGTCCCGGATGTGGATGCCGGTGACCTGCCCGATGGTCATAACATTGGTCTCGCCCGGCAGGTCGATGATCTTCCAGACCTTGCATTCGAGGGCTGCGGGCGCCTCCGCCACGAAGGGCGGCGCGACGGTGCGGCTCTCGCCCTTGGTCAGTCCGGCCAGCGCATATTCGTCGACCCCGGCCTCATAGGCGCCGGAGCTTTTGTTCATCGCATCCCGCAGCGCGTAGGAGACGATGCTGACGGTAAATTCGCCGGTCTCGCGCAGGTTGGCGATCGTGTCCTTCACACCGCCGATGCCGACCTTTTCGCCGGTGGAACTGTACATGATCATCGGCGGCGTATCGGCCACGGCGTTGAAGAAACTATAGGGTGCGAGATTGGCATTGCCATCCGCGTCGAGCGTGGAAATCCAGCCGATCGGGCGCGGCGCGACGATGGCCTTGAACGGGTTGTGCGGCAGACCGTGATCGCCCGTGTCGGACCGGTAGAACATGTGCGGGGCTCCGTTTCTTCGTTTGCGCCCATTGCTAAGGCCGTGTAAGCCGGATGTCGAGGCATCTCGGACAGGGGCAGGGCAATGTTGGGAACGGTTTGGCGACGGCGCCACTGAACGGACGCACCCCCGCCTGACCACGCCCCGGAGCCCTTCCCCGCATGCTTTCCATCACCACAGAAACCGACGACGACTGGTACGAGGTCGAGGCGCTCTATGACCTCTGCTTCGCGCCCGGCCGATCGGCGTTGAGTTCCTACCGGCTGCGCGAAGGCGTGGCGCCGGTGGCGGCACTCAGCCGCGTCGCGCGGGACGATTACGGGTCGGTCGCCGGTGCGATTCGCTACTGGCCGGTCCGGATCGGAGACAGCGGCGCACCTGCGCTTCTGCTCGGACCCGTGGCGGTCCACCCGACCCATCAGGGCGAGGGGCTCGGGGGCGGTCTGATCCGCGAAAGCCTGTCCGGGGCCGGAGCGCTCGGATGGCAGCGGGTGCTGCTCGTGGGCGACGAGCCCTATTACGGGCGGTTCGGCTTTTCACGCGCTGCGGCCCGGTCGCTCGACTTTCCGCCGCCGACGAACCCCGACCGGCTTCTGGCGCGCGGTCTGGTGGACGGCGCGTTTGACGACGTAGCGGGGCTGGTGCGCGGCTGGGGGGATGGTCCGGTCGCGCCGCAGGGCTGACCGGCGCGGCGGTCAGTCGGGCGTGTCGAGCGGCGGCAGGTTCCGAATATAGTCCGACAGGGCAGGCCGCACCGATTGTGCGCCGTCCGAGATCGCACGGTCGATCACCGCGCGGGCATCCGCGATATTGGCGCGGCGCAGCAGATGCTTGACCGGACCGATGGAGGCCGGACGCATCGAGAGGTTCCGAAGCCCCATGGCGACAAAAGCCAGCGCATCGATGGGACGGCCCGCATCCTCGCCGCAGAAGGAGACCGGCGTGCCGAGCGCGTCGCAGCGTTTCGCGATATGTTCGATGAAGGTCAGGAAGCTGACATTGAGCGTGTCATAGCGGCGCCGGACGCGTTCATTCTCGCGGTCGGCGGCGAAGAAGAACTGTTTCAGGTCATTGCCGCCGATCGACAGGAAGTCGACCATGCGGAAGAACCGGTCCGGCGCATAGGCAAGGCTCGGCGTCTCCAGCATCGCGCCGATCCGCAGCAGCTCGGGCGTGACATGGCCGAGCGACCGTTCGCGGTGCACCTCGTCGAGCAGCCGCTTGCGGGCTTCGATGAACTCGTCCATCTGCGCGACGAAGGGGAACATGACGTTGAGCGGGCGGCCTTTCGCGCCGCGCAGGAGCGCCTGCAACTGCATCCGCATGACGCCACCGCGGTCGAGGCCGAGCCGGATGGCCCGCCAGCCCATCGCCGGGTTCGGCTCGTCGGTGCGGCGCATGTAGGGCAGCACCTTGTCCGACCCGATATCGAGCGTGCGGAAGGTGACGGGCCGGCCGTCGGCCGCGTCGAGCACGCGCGAATAGAGATCGGCCTGTTCGGAGCGCCGCGGGACCGAGGCGCGCAACAGGAACTGCAACTCGGTACGGTAGAGCCCGACGCCCTCCGCGCCCGAGCCCTTCAGGCTGGGCAGGTCGGCCATCAGACCCGCATTCATGCACAGGCTCACGGTCACATCATCGCGTGACCGCGCCGGGCGGTCGCGCAGGCGGGTATAGACCTCTGCGGCCTGAGCGTTCATCGCGATCTTCTCGCGGAAGGCCTTGATGACGCTTTCCTCGGGGCGCAGATGCGCCAGCCCCTGATCCCCGTCGACAAGGATCGGGTCGCCGTTCAGCGCTTCGCGGGTGATTCGCGGCGCCTGGATGACAAGCGGGATCGCGAGCGCGCGAGCGACAATGGCCGCGTGGGAGCCGACCGAGCCTTCCTCCAGCACCACGCCGCGGATTTTGGACCCGTAGTCGAGCAACTCGCCGGGACCGATGTTGCGGGCCACGAGGATCGCGTTGCGCGGGATCTCGGCCTCGGCATCCGCGCCGCGGCCGGTCAGGATGCGCAGCAGCCGGTTGGACAGATCATCCAGATCGTGCAGCCGTTCCCGCAGGTAGGGGTCGGGCACGCGGGCCATGCGGGTGCGGGTCGCGGACTGTTCCTTCTCCACCGCCACCTCGGCGGCCAGACCGCTGTCGATCCCGTCCTCCATGCGGCGCAGCCAGCCCTTGTCATGGGCGAACATGCGGAAGGTTTCCAGAACCTCGCGATGCTCGCCTTTCACCATGGCGGCATCGGTGGCGAGCATCTCGTCCACGTCGCGGCGCAGGACCTCCATGGCTTCGTGCAGGCGGGCTTTCTCCGATGCCGGATCGTCCGCCACCGGGTTGGAGATGACGATTTGCGCCTCGTGCAGGTAGACGACGCCTTCGGCCACGCCCTCCTGACCGACAACGCCACGGGCGAAGAAGGGCCGGCGGTGCGGGGCGGCCATGGCCATGGAACCGGGACCGGTAAACGCGCCCAGTTCGGTCATCTCGGCGATCACCATGGCGACCACTTCAAGCCCGTAGACCTCATCCTCGGTATAGTTGCGCGACGCCTTGTTCTGGATGACGAGCACGCCGAGCACTTCGCCCAGCCGCTGGATCGGCACCCCGAGGAAGGAGGAATAGCGTTCCTCCCCGGTCTCGGGCATGTAGCGGAAGCCCGGCATCGAGGGCGCATCGGGCACATTGATCGGGGTGGCGGTCTCGGCGATGATGCCGACGAGCCCCTCGCCCACGCGCATCCGCGTCTCGTGGACGGCTTCCTTTTTCAGGCCCTCGGTGGCGCAGAGCTCCAGCGTCGTCTCGTCGCGGCGCAGATAGATCGAGCAGACCTCCGCCACCAGCGAGGAGGCGATCAGGGTCGTGATCCGGTCGAGCCGTTCCTGCCCTTCGCCGGCTTCGGCCAGCGTGTTGCGCAGGCGCTTGAGCAAGACGCGGGATTCAACGCCCTTCTTATCTGCCATTGTGCCCCATGTCCCGGTTCAGGGTGCCTTTTCGAGTTCGAAAGCATCATGCAGGGACTGCACGGCGAGTTCCAGATATTTGCGGTCGATCAGCACCGAGACCTTGATCTCGGACGTGGTGATGACCTTGATGTTGACCCCGTCAGCGGCAAGGGCGGCGAACATCTTGCGCGCAACGCCGGTGTGCGAGCGCATGCCGATGCCCACGATGGACACTTTGGCGACGTCCGGATCGGCTTCCAGTTCGCGGTAGTTGATCGTGCCTGCGGTCTTGGCATTTTCGAGCGCCTGGCTTGCACGCGGCACATCGTCGACAGCGAGCGAGAAGGTCATGTCGGTGCGCCCCTCCTCGGAGATGTTCTGCACGATCATGTCCACATTGATCGCCGCATCCGACAGCGCCCCGAAAATCGCCGCGGCGATGCCGGGCCGGTCGGCCACGCTGATCAGGGTCATTTTCGCTTCGTCGCGCGAATAGGCCACGCCGGAGACAACATTGCTTTCCATGATTTCTTCCTCATCACACACCAGCGTGCCGGGCAGATCCTCGAAGGAACTGAGCACCTGGAGCCGCACCTTGTAGCGCATGGCCAGTTCGACCGACCGGGTTTGCAGGACCTTGGCCCCGAGCGACGCCAGCTCCAGCATTTCCTCGTAGGCGATGCGGTCGAGCTTGCGGGCCTTGGGGGTGATCCGGGGGTCGGTCGTGTAGACCCCGTCCACGTCGGTATAGATATCGCAGCGTTCCGCGCCGAGCGCGGCGGCAAAGGCGACCGCGGTCGTGTCCGACCCGCCGCGACCAAGCGTGGTGATCCGGCCATCCGGGCCGACACCCTGGAAGCCCGCGATCACCGCATGCAGCCCCTCGTCGAACTTGCGGTCGAGATTGGCGGTCTCGATCTCCTCGATCCGGGCCGCGCCGTGGGCGTTGGTCGTGCGGACAGGCACCTGCCAGCCGAGCCAGCTGCGCGCAGGCACGCCCAACTCCTGCAAGGTGAGCGCCATCAGCCCCGCGGTGACCTGCTCGCCCGAGGCGACGACGGCATCATATTCCCGCGCATCATAGAGCCCGGGCGCATTGGCACCCGGCGGATTGGCCGCGTCGCGCACCCAGCCCACGAGTTCATTGGTCTTGCCCGACATGGCCGAGACGATGACGGCCACCTCGTACCCGTTGTCGACCTCCCGTTTGACGCGCGCCGCCGCATTGCGGATACGCTCGAGATCTGCGACGGAGGTTCCGCCGAATTTCATCACCAGACGGGGCATGGAAGGCACTTTCGCGCTGAGAAACGGGCAATTTGCGCGCCTCTCTTACCGGCAAGGGGTGTGCAGCGCAAGATATGTGCGCCGCGACGATTGGACCTCCGGCTTGGCGGAGCGCCCGGGACGTCAGTTGGTGCGCCGGGTCGACCAAGGAAGCGGCAGGACCGGCACGCCCTCCTCGACCAGTTCGCGGGCCTCGGACGGTTTGGCCTCCCCGATGATCGGGCGGTCGGTGGCTTCCCCATGGTGGATCGCGCGGGCTTCGGCTGCGAAATTGCGGCCGACATTCTCCGCGCTTGCCTCGACCTTGGCGCGCAGCTCTGCAATTGCCTTTTCCACCGGATTTCGCGGGGCGGAGAGCATCGGAGCCGGCGACTCGTCCTTGGGCGCATCGACTGATTTGTTGCCCTTGGCCGCCACGCCGGGCGCCATGATGGCCTTCGTCACATCGGGCGAACCGCAGACCGCACAGGCAACATGGCCGGCGGCCTGCAGCCGGTCGAAATCGGCGCTGGAGCCGAACCAGCTGTCAAAAGCGTGGCCGTCGCTGCATTTCAGGGCGTAGCGGATCATTCGAGGCTCGTCGTCAAATCAGTGTCGCAATATACATATAGGCTAACGCGCTGATCGCAATGGGCGGTCGGCACCCGAGAGGAGCGCCCGGACAGGGGAATGACGGCACGATATTGGGCATTCGCACTAGCGGCTTTCTGTGCCGCGACGGTCGCCGCGGCGCTGACGGCGCTGGGCGCTCCCGCGGCGATCGTGTTCCTGCTGGTGCTGGCAATGTTCGTTCTCGCCGGTCTGGTGCTGGAGGTGGTGCTCTACCGCACGGAACCCGAAGAGGCCCCCGAAGAGCCGCCCGCGACGCTCAACGAGGCGCTGCCCGCTGGCTTCGGCCGCGCGATGCTGGAACAGATGCCGACGCCAATCCTTGTCATCTCCGGCCGCGGGCGGATCACCTATGCCAATCCGGCCGCCACGGCGACCCTGCCGCGTGTCCGGTTGGACGGGCATTTCTCCGAACTGTTCCGCGCGCCCGCCTTTGTCGAGGCCGTCACGGAAACCGCCCGCGACGGCCAGCCGCGCGATGTGGAATTCACTGTCTATCAGGACCGGGAGATGTATTTCGAGGCGCGGGCCGTCGCTCTGCCGGACGGCGGGGATCTCGGCACCGGCCAGGTGCTCGTCCAGATCGAGGACCGCACAAAGGCGCATCGCGCAGAGGCGCAGCGCCGCGATTTTCTGGCCAATGCCAGCCACGAATTGCGCACGCCGCTGGCGTCGGTGCTCGGCTATGTCGAGACGCTGATGGGCCATGCGAAGGATGATCCGGACGCGCAGGAGCGGTTTCTGGCGATCATTTACCGGCAGGGCCAGCGGATGCAGCGTCTGGTCGAGGACCTGATGTCGCTCAACCGGATCGAGATGAACGAACATATCCGGCCCGACACGCTGTGCGATCCGGTCCAGATCGGGCGCGAGGTCTGCGCGGCACTGGCCCCGCTGGCCGAGGATACCGGCGCCAGCCTGCACTGCGACCTGCCGGCGGAGGGCACGATCCTGATCGGCGATCAGGGGCAGATCTATCAGGTGATGACCAATCTGGTGTCCAACGCGCTGCGCTACGGCGGTGCCGGGGCCATGGTGCGCGTGCATCTGGCCGAAGCCGATCCGTCCTTTCCCAACATGCTTGGCATCACCGTGTCCGATACCGGTCCGGGCATCCCGCGCGACCAGCTCCACCGGTTGACCGAGCGGTTTTTCCGCGTCAGCGCCACGCAGAACCGCGAC
Source organism: Oceanomicrobium pacificus (assembly GCF_009833495.1). GTDB lineage: Bacteria > Pseudomonadota > Alphaproteobacteria > Rhodobacterales > Rhodobacteraceae > Oceanomicrobium > Oceanomicrobium pacificus. The sequence continues at coordinate 112,875 of NZ_WUWG01000008.1, forward strand.
AAGGGCGGCACCGGTCTGGGGCTTGCTATCGTGAAACATATTCTTGCTCGCCACAGGGGCGAATTGCGGATCACGTCCATCCCCGGCGAAGGCAGCGATTTCACGGTCTGGCTGCCGCGGGACGATTCTGTCGCAAAACCGGGTGATTCTGCGTTGGCGGCGCGAAAACCGGCCTGATTTCAACCATCTGACCTGTCATAAAACCGTCGCTCCTTTGCAATAAAAGCGTGGCAGACGGCTCATAGGTTGCGCCCAGCACCGGTCATGCGGACCGGATGTGGAACGACCAAACCGAATACGGAGAAAACCCGTGAAATTCAGCTCGCTCACCGTTGCCGCTGTTGCCGTGACGCTCGCCGCTGGTGCCGCCCAGGCCCGCGACCAGATTCGCATCGTCGGCTCGTCTACCGTCTTCCCCTTCTCGACCGCCGTGGCCGAGCAGTTCGGCAAGACCACCGACTTCAAGACGCCTGTCGTTGAATCGACGGGGTCCGGCGGCGGCCTCAAGCTCTTCTGCGCCGGTGTCGGTGTCGAGCATCCCGACATCACCAACGCGTCCCGCCGCATGAAAAAGACCGAATTCGAAACCTGCAACGGCAACGGCGTGACCGACATCGTTGAATCGATGATCGGCTATGACGGCATCGTGGTCGCCAACGCGACCGGCGGTCCGGAATTTGCCCTGACCCGCGAACAGCTCGTCATCGCTCTGGCCGAGCAGGGCCCCAAGCCGATGATGTGGAATGAGGTTGACCCCTCGCTGCCCGCCACCAAGATCGAAGTGCTTGGCCCGCCACCCTCCTCCGGCACGCGGGACGCGTTCGAGGAACTGGTGATGGAAGAAGGCTGTGAAGGCGCCAACATCGAATGCGACGGCATCTCGATCCGTGAAGACGGCGTCTATGTCGAAGCCGGCGAGAACGACAACCTGATCGTCTCCAAGCTGACCGCAAACCCGAACGCGCTCGGCATCTTCGGCTTCTCCTTCCTCGACCAGAACGCGGACAAGCTGAAGGGCGCCACCGTGGACGGTGTCGAGCCGACCTTCGAGAATATCGCGGCCGGTGACTATCCGGTTTCGCGCTCGCTCTACTACTACATCAAGGTCGCCCATGTGGGCGTCGTTCCGGGCATTGCCGAATATGCAGGCGAGTTCGCCTCCGACGCAGCGGCCGGTGAAGAGGGCTACCTCGTCGACAAGGGTCTGATCCCGCTGACCGAGGACCTGTTCGACGCCAATGCCGATGCCATCGCGAACCTGACCGTGATGACCGGAAACGAGTGGGACTGAGCGATCTTGTGATCCTTTGGCAGGGGCGCCGCGTGGCGTCCCTGCCTGTTTTTTGAAGACCCGTCTTCCCGAGGTGCGCAGCGGCGCAGGGATGACGGAGAAGACTGGAGAGACATTGTGGCAAGCGTCACCGCACTGGTCCTGATCGGGCTCGGCATCCTCTTCTTCCTGCTGGGGCGCAACCGGGCGCTGCAAATGGCCGATGGCCGGCTGCAAAGCCTGCATTCGCGGCCCGGTTATCATGGGCTCTACCTGACGCTCGGCTCGGTCCTGACCGGGCTTGTCGTGCTCGTGGCCTTGCAGGTCGCCTGGCCCGCCGTGATCGAGAACCAGCTTCTGTCGCGCATCGCCGAGGCGCAGCCCGACCTCGCCCAGATCGAGCAGAACCTGATCCTGTCGGACGCTGTGTCCATCGCGGAAGGCAATGTGGCCTCCACCGTCGACCCGCTGCGCGAGGAAATCGCCGCAAGTTTCGCAGCCAAGGACACGCTGCGCCAGTGGACAACTCTGGTGCTTTCGGTTCTGGCGGCCCTCGCTGTCGGTTTCTACGATTTCACCCGCATCTCGCCGCAGTTCCGCGCCCGCAACCGGGCAGAGGCGATCCTGCGCACGATCCTGATGATCTGTGCAGTCATCGCGATCCTGACCACGGTCGGCATCGTGCTCAGCCTGATCTTCGAGACGCTCGGCTTCTTTGCCAAGATCGACTGGCGGATCGACAAGTTCCTGTTCGGCACCCGCTGGAGCCCGCTCTCGGGTGTTCATTCCGGAGAGATGGACCCTGACAAGGTCGGAGCGGTTCCGCTCTTTACCGGCACATTCCTCATCACGCTCATCGCGATGCTGGTCGCGGTGCCGATCGGGCTCTTCGCCGCGATCTACCTGTCGGATTTCGCCAGTCCCAAGGTGCGCAGCTGGGCCAAGCCGATGCTTGAAATCCTCGCCGGCGTGCCGACCGTGGTCTACGGCTTCTTCGCGGCGATCACCGTCGCGCCCTTCATACGCGGCACCGGCGAGGCGCTGGGCCTGTCGGTCGCGTCGGAAAGCGCACTGGCTGCCGGTGTGGTCATGGGCATCATGATCATTCCCTTCGTGTCCTCGCTGTCGGACGATGTGATCAATGCGGTGCCGCAATCGTTGCGGGACGGGTCTTACGGGCTTGGCGCGACCAAGGCGGAAACCGTGCGGCAGGTGGTGCTGCCCTCGGCCCTGCCGGGCATCGTATCGGCCGTGCTCCTGGGCATTTCCCGTGCCGTCGGCGAGACGATGATCGTGGTCATGGCCGCAGGGCAGGGCGCGAACCTGACGCTCAACCCGCTCGAAGCGGTCACGACCGTCACCGTGCAGATCGTCATGCTCATCACCGGGGATACAGAGGCCGATGTGGCCGCCGGTCCCGCGTTTACGCTGGGGTTCACGCTCTTCTGCATCACCCTTTTGCTCAACGTCGTGGCCTTGCGCATCGTGCGCAAGTATCGCGAACTCTACGACTGAGGAGGGCCAGACATGGTTGACATGACCGCCCTGTCCGACCTGCACGGCTCCGACCGCGCGGCGAAACGGATGAAGAAACGCAAGGCTGCCGAAGTGCGGCTGAAAGCCTATGGGCTGCTGGCGATCTTCCTTGCCGGGCTGGCGCTTGTCGCGCTGCTCTGGTCGGTGATCATCAAGGCGAGCTACGCGCTGACCGAACATGCGCTGACCATCGAGACCGTGCTCGATGCGGCCGAGATCGACCCTGAGGGAACCGGCGATCCGAAGGAGATCGGGCGGGCCAATTTCGACGGGTTGGTCAAGGATGTGCTGAAGGCCCGCTTCCCCGAAGCGTCCAGCCGGACCGACCGGCGGCAGCTGTACGACATTGTCAGTTCCGGCGCGCAGTTCGAGTTGCGCGAGACGGTGATGGACGACCCGGCCCTTGTGGGCCAGACCATTGCTTTCCCCTATCTGGCGAGCGATATCGCGGACCTGTACCTCAAAGGCATCTATGGCCGGATGGTGCCGACGGCCCATGCGGGCACGCTGACCGTCACGCCGGTCGATGATGGTGACCTTCTGGACATCCGGTCCGACACGCCTGATTTCGCGGGGGCGATGGAGCGCGTGCTCGACAATATGCGGACCGAGGCCGACCGGCTCCGGCGGCAGGCGGCGTTGCAGGACAATGGCGTGCGCGCCTTCGAGGACCGCCTGACACGCGTCGAGGATCCCGAGCGCCGCGCGGAACTGGAAGCGCAGGTTGCAGCCCGAAGTGCCGAGCGCGACCGGTTGCTGGCCGAGGCCGAGGCGCTCGATGCGCGCGCCGCCGATGGCGGGAGCGAGGAAGAGCTGACCAATGCAGATCCGTCGGTCCTCTTGAGGCTCGCCGGCGGCTGGGCGAAGATGGTGACGCTGTCCCCCAACGGCGGGCAGGCCGAGGTCATCATGGCGCTCGAAGACGGCACGCGTTTCGCCCCCGAGGCCTGGGAGTTGCGGATCTTCGATGTGCCGGAACTGGCGCGCAAAGTGTCCGACAAGCAGGCCGTCTGGATCGAGGTCCTGCGCGAGGATGGCAGCGTTGCCTCCAACTTCAACAGCCGCTTCTTCACCGACAGCGACAGCCGCGAGCCGGAACTGGCCGGTCTCTGGGGGGCGATTGTCGGCTCGTTCTGGACGATGCTCGTCACCTTCTGCCTTGCTTTCCCGATCGGCGTGGGGGCGGCCATCTATCTGGAGGAATTCGCGCCGAAGAACCGGCTGACCGACTTTGTCGAGGTGAACATCAACAATCTGGCTGCCGTGCCGTCGATCGTCTTCGGCCTGCTGGGCCTTGCGGTTTTCATCGGCTTTTTCGGGGTGCCGCGCTCCTCGCCGCTGGTCGGAGGGATCGTGCTGGCCCTGATGACCTTGCCCACGGTCATCATCGCGTCGCGCGCCGCGATCCGTGCCGTGCCGCCGTCGATCCGCGATGCCGCGCTCGGGCTCGGCGCGTCGAAACTGCAGACCTCGACCCACCATGTGTTCCCGCTGGCGATGCCCGGCATCCTGACCGGCACCATCATCGGCATGGCGCAGGCGCTGGGCGAGACCGCGCCGCTCATCATGATCGGGATGGTGGCCTTCATCGTCGATGTGCCGGGTGGCATCACCGAAAGCGCCACTGTGCTGCCGGTGCAGGTTTTCCGCTGGGCAGATTTCCCTGAACGGGCCTTCGAGGCGCGCACCTCGCTCGCGATTTGCGTCCTCCTTCTATTCCTTGTCATCATGAACGCCCTGGCCGTCTTCCTGCGGAAGCGGTTCGAGCGGCGCTGGTGAAGCGATGAAAGCGAACGATATGACAAACATGCGTATGACCGACGCCCAGACCCAGAAGCGCGAGATCAAGATCGCGGCGCGCGACGTGGACGTGTTCTACGGCGACACCCACGCGATCAAGAATGTCTCGGTCGATATTGCCGACAATATGGTCACGGCCTTCATCGGTCCGTCGGGTTGTGGCAAATCCACCTTCCTGCGCTGTCTCAACCGGATGAATGACACGATCGACATTGCCCGGATCGAGGGCCGGATCGAGATCGACGGCGAGGATATCTACGCCGCGGCCGTTGATCCGGTCCTGTTGCGCGCGCGGGTCGGCATGGTGTTCCAGAAACCCAACCCGTTCCCGAAATCGATCTATGACAATGTGGCCTACGGTCCGCGCATCCACGGGCTGGTGAACAACAAGGCTGAACTGGATGATGTGGTGGAACAGTCGCTGCGCCGCGCGGCCATGTGGGACGAGGTGAAGGACCGGCTCGACCAGCCCGGCACCGGCCTGTCCGGCGGCCAGCAGCAGCGCCTGTGCATCGCGCGGGCCATCGCAACCGCCCCCGAGGTCCTGCTGATGGACGAGCCCTGTTCGGCGCTCGACCCGATTGCGACCGCGCAGATCGAGGAACTGATCGACGAGTTGCGCAGCAACTATTCCGTGGTGATCGTCACCCATTCGATGCAGCAGGCCGCCCGCGTGTCGCAGCGCACGGCGTTTTTCCATCTCGGCACTCTGGTCGAATATGGCGAGACGACCCAGATCTTCACCAATCCAGAGGATCAGCGCACGCAGGATTACATTACCGGCCGCTTCGGCTGACCGGCAGAGCAGAAGGAACCCGAACAATGGGACCGCATATCGTATCGGCATTTGACGACGATCTGATCGCCGTGCAGGCCAAGATTTCGGAAATGGGCGGATTGGCCGAGGAGCTTCTGTCCAATGCGCTCGACGCGGTGGAAACCCGCGACGCGGAACTTGCCCAGCAGGTGGTCGAACAGGACCGCCGGCTGAACCGGCTGGAAATGGAGCTCGAAGAGCTTGCGACGCAGGTGATCGCGCTGCGCCAGCCGATGGCGCAGGACCTGCGCGTGTTGCTGGCCGCGATCAAGACCGGCTCGACGCTGGAGCGGATCGGCGATCTGTCGAAGAACATCGCGCGGCGGGCGATCTATCTGTCGAAATCCCGGCCCGTTCAATTGTCGTCCTCGATCGTGCGGATGGGCCAGATGACGCTCGGCGCACTGACCGAGATCCTCGATGCGCACACGTCACGCGACACGGAACTGGCCGTGGCCATCTGGCGCCGTGATCAGGAGATCGACGAGGTCTACAACGCGATTTTCCGCGAGGTCGTGACCTACATGATGGACGACAATCGCACCATCGGGCTCGGCTCGCAGCTTCTTTTCATTGCGAAGAACCTGGAACGGATCGGCGATCTGACCACCCATATCGCGGAAAATATCTATTATATCGAGCAGGGCGAACCGCTCAGTGACGACCGGCCGAAAGGGGATCCGATCGGCCTGGATATCGGCATCTGACCGCGGTCAAGGAGGACGGAGACATGTGTGCCAAGGTCTTGGTGGTCGAGGATGAAGAGGCGCTGAGCCAGCTTCTGGCCTACAATCTGCGCAAGGAAGGGTTTGATGTCGCCATCTCCGAGGACGGGGACGAGGCGTTGATCGCGCTGGACGAGGAAAAACCCGATCTGGTTCTGCTCGACTGGATGCTGCCGAACCAGTCGGGCATCGAGATCTGCCGCCAGATGCGCGCGCGGGCGGAGACGCGGGAACTGCCGGTCATCATGCTCACCGCGCGGGGCGAGGAAGACGACCGTATCCGCGGGCTCGACGTGGGGGCGGATGACTATGTCACCAAGCCCTTTTCCATGTCCGAACTGGTGGCCCGCGTGAAAGCGGTCCTGCGTCGCGCCAGCCCGACACTGGCCGGCAATGTGGCGACCTTCCGTGACATCACGCTCGACCGCGAGACCTGCCGCGTGCACCGGGGCAACAGGGAGGTCCGGCTCGGGCCAACCGAATTCCGGCTCCTTGACGTGCTGATGCAGCGGCCGGGGCGGGTCTTCAGCCGCGAGCAGTTGCTCGACCGGGTCTGGGGCAAGGATGTCTATGTCGAGATCCGCACCGTCGACGTGCATGTCGGGCGGTTGCGCAAATCGCTCAACAGCCGCGGCGAGGCAGACCCGATCCGGACGGTGCGCTCGAGCGGCTACGCGCTCGACGAGACCTATCTGACCAACTGACGCCGGTCAGGCCGCGCGGTCCAACGCGCTCGGTTGGGTGGCACGCGCAGCTGCGGTCTCTCGCGTCCGGTCTGCGGTGCGCGGCCGCGTCCGGCCAATAAGATATCCGGCAATCCCCCAAGCAAGGTTGCAAAGGATGAATAGGGCGACGATCAGGCTGTTGGGCATCGGGGGTCTTTACTCTACAGGTCAGGCATACATCACCGCAGGCCGGCGCGCGGCCAAATCGTGGGCGGTCGTGATACGGGGAGTGGATGGGGGCAGCGCGTCTGTCAGCGGTGCAGGTCTTCAGTCTCGGGATACTCTGTCGGTCGTTACTTGGTCCGGCTGCACTTTAGGTTGCGCCTTCACCGGGTTCAACCAGTCATGGAAGCCGTCACCCTTTGGCGGGCACGAAAAAAGCCCGCCACTTTTCGGGGCGGGCTTCAATCTGTCGGCCAGGGGCCTGTTCAGCGGCTGCCGGAGCGCCGGTCGCGGCGCGAGGACATCGGCTGGAACGCCACGGCGACATGGGCCTCGCAATAGGGTTTGCCGGGCTGGGCGGGATGGCCGCAGAACCAGAAATCCTCGGTCGCGGGGTCGCCGATGGGCCATTTGCAGGTCCGCTCGGTCAGTTGCATGAGCGTCAGGCGCTTGGCCTTCTTCTCGATCTCGACCAGATTGGCGCGGGCTTCCTCGCTGATCTCCGACTGCGCGGGCTGCGGCGGCAGCGGCTGGCCGGCGGTGATCACGGGGCGCGGGCGCGGCGCGTCCTTGGCCGGCGCGGGCTTTGCCGCGGGCGCGGCGGCGGCGGCAGGTGCTTCTTTCGCGGGCTGCGGTGCGGGCGCCTTTTCCTTCGGCGCGGGCTTGGCGGCCTTGGCCGGTTCCTTGGCGGTCGGTTTCGATGCCGGCGCGCTGGCGCGGTTCGACAGGCCGAGGCGGTGCACCTTGCCGATCACGGCATTGCGGGTGACGCCGCCCAGTTCCTTGGCGATCTGGCTGGCGCTCTTGCCTTCGCCCCACATGGTTTTGAGCATTTCGACGCGTTCGTCGGTCCAGGACATTTGGATACCACCATAGCAATGGGGGCCGCGCGGCCCCCGGACAATCTGCGCGGCCCGTGGTGGAGCCGGCGGTCCGGCGTCCGGCCCGGGCGGGCGCGGTTCTTGCCTATTGTAACCCCTGACGGGGGAGTTACAAGGTCACGGGCGGTCAAGGAGGCGATCAGTGGAGCAAAATGTGACAGCGGAACGCAGCCCGTCGACGCTTGCGACCATGGGCGAACGGCGCTTTGGTCGCGTCAACTGGCTTGGCACGGCGACGCTGACGCGGCGCGAAATTGCCCGTTTCCTGAATGTCTGGACCCAGACCGTTCTGGCGCCGATCATCACGGCGGCGCTTTTCCTTGGTGTCTTTACTGTTGCGTTTGCCGCGCGGCGCGGGGAGGTGGACGGCCTGCCGTTCGCGCATTTCCTCGCGCCGGGCATCGTCATGATGGCCGTCATCCAGAACGCGTTTGCCAACACGTCGAGTTCGCTTCTGGTCTCGAAAATCCAGCGCAACATTGTCGACACGCTGATGCCGCCCTTGTCGGCCGGCGAACTGGTTTTCGGATACGTGACCGGCGGGATCGCCCGCGGACTGCTGGTTGCGCTCGCGATCACGGTTGCCGTCTTTCCGGTGCTGGGGCTTGGCATAGCCCATCCGCTCTGGGCGCTGGCCTTCGTGCTGACAGGCTCGGCCAGCCTCGCGCTTCTGGGGCTGATTGCGGCGACGCTTGCGGAGAAATTCGACCAGATGGCGCTGATCACGAATTTCGTCGTGACCCCGCTCAGTTTCCTGTCGGGCACCTTCTATTCGATCACTGTCCTGCCCGCACCGCTGGAACTGCTCAGCCGTTTCAATCCGGTCTTCTACCTGATCGACGGGTTCCGCTACGGCGTGCTCGGCACGTCGGACGCCGATCCGCGGCTCGGGCTGGCCGTGTCGCTGGCCGTGGTCGTGGCGCTCTGGCTGCTTGTCTGGTCCTGGTTCCGCCGCGGCTACAAGCTGAAAGCCTGACCGCCCGTCCGATTGACTTTGACCTGCCGTTGCGGCAAGGGAGGGCCTGCTCCGCAAGCCGCCGCATTGCGGAGTGTTTTCTTTTCCGCGGCACAGATTCCCAAGGAGGAACAGACGTGATTTCGCCCGTATTGCCAACCTATGCGCGGGCACCGCTTTCATTCGTGAAAGGTCAGGGCCCATGGCTGGAGACCGAGACCGGGGAGCGCTACATGGACTTCGGGGCCGGCATTGCCGTGACCGCGCTGGGCCATGCGAACCCCGTGCTCATCGCCGCGCTGGAGGACCAGGCCCGACGTCTGTGGCACACGTCCAACCTCTATGAAATTCCGCGCCAGAAGGAACTGGCCGCCAAACTCGTCGATGCAAGTTTCGCGGACACGGTCTTCATGACCAATTCGGGCACAGAGGCGATGGAATGCGCGGTGAAGATGGCGCGGAAATATTTCTCCGCCACCGGCCAGCCCGAGCGCGTGCGCATCATCACCTTCGAGGGGGCGTTCCATGGCCGGACGCTCGGGATGATCTCTGCCTCGGGCAGCGAGAAGATGACAGCCGGATTCGGGCCGATGCTGCCAGGCTTCGATACCGTGCCGTTCGGAGACATGGAGGCCGTCATCGCCGCCACCGGCGACGAGACCGCAGCGATCATCGTGGAGCCCGTGCAGGGCGAGGGCGGCATCCGTCCGGCATCGCCGGAGTTCCTGCGCGCCCTGCGGGCCCATTGCGATGCGAACGGGCTGTTGCTCGTCATGGACGAGATCCAGTGCGGCATGGGCCGGACCGGCAAGCTCTTTGCCCATGAATGGGCCGGTGTGGCGCCGGACATCATGGCCGTGGCCAAGGGGATCGGCGGCGGCTTCCCGCTCGGCGCCTGCCTTGCGACCGAAGAGGCGGCGCAGGGCATGGTGGCCGGCACGCATGGCTCCACCTATGGCGGCAACCCGCTCGCCTGTGCGGTCGGTTGCGCCGTGATGGACGCCCTGACGGCGCCGGGCTTCATGGAGGAGGTCCAGACGCGCGGCAGCCAGTTGCGGCAAGGGCTGGAGAGCCTCGCCGCGCGGTTCCCCGATCTGATCGAGGGCGTGCGCGGCATCGGCCTGATGATGGGTGTGAAATGCAAGGCACCCAACGCGGAGCTGGTGGGCGAAGGCTATGCCGCCCATCTGCTGACCGTGCCTGCGGCCGACAATATCGTCCGCGTCCTGCCGCCGCTCAACATCACGGCGGAAGAACTGGCCGAAGGGCTCGGCAGGCTGGAGACAGCGCTCGGTACCTGGCAGAAGAAGACGGGGAGTGCAGGGGCATGACGCGGCATTTTCTTGATATCAACCGGACCGCGACTGCCGATCTGGAGCAGATGATTGCCGAAGCGCGGCGCATCAAGGACGCCCGCGCCGGCCTGCCGAAGGGCACGCGCGACGCCGAGGCGGTGCTCGACGGTCATGTCGTCGCGCTCATCTTCGAGAAACCGTCCACCCGGACCCGCGTCTCCTTCGATGTGGGTGTGCGCCAGATGGGCGGGCAGACGCTCGTGCTCTCTGGCGCGGACATGCAGCTTGGTCATGGCGAGACGATCGCCGACACGGCGCGCGTCCTGTCGCGCTATGTCGATCTGATCATGATCCGGACTTTCGAGGAGCAGACGCTTCTGGAACTGGCTGAGCATGCGACCGTGCCGGTCATTAACGGGCTGACCAACCGCAGCCATCCCTGCCAGATCATGGCCGATATCCTGACCTATGAAGAGCATCGCGGGCCGATCCGGGGGCGCAAGGTCGTCTGGTCGGGCGACGGCAACAATGTCTGCGCGAGTTTCCTGCACGCGGCCGGCCAGTTCGGCTTCGATTTCACCTTCACCGGCCCCGAGACGCTCGATCCGGAGGCGGAGTTCGTCCGCGCGGCGCGCGCGCAGGGCGTGACGGTGGAGATCGAGCGCGACGCGCTGAAAGCCGTCGAAGGCGCCGATCTGATCGTCACCGACACATGGGTATCCATGCATGATCCGCAGTCGGCGCGCGAACGGCGCCACAATCAGCTGCGCCCCTATCAGGTCAATGAAGAACTGATGGCGGCCGCCAACCCGGACGCGCTATTCATGCATTGCCTGCCCGCGCATCGCGACGAAGAGGCGACATCCGCCGTCATGGACGGGCCGCAGAGCGTGATCTTCGACGAGGCCGAAAACCGGCTGCATGCGCAGAAGGCGATCATGCGCTGGTGCCTCGGCCACTGAACGATGTGGCCAGTTTGAATGATACGGCCGGGCGGCGCTTGCCGTCCGGCCGTTTTCCGTCTCAGCGCCCGTACATGTCGGTGGTGAAGATGTAATCTTCCCCCGGCGCACCGGCATGGCAGGCAATGCAGCCCGTATCTTCTCCGGCCGCGACACGGCCCGCCTGCGCGGTGCCGTCCGGCGCCTTGTCGAGCGTGCCGTCGGGTAGGAACTTGGCGTAGAACCAGTTTCCATTGTCCGGGTCATATCCCGGCGCATTGCGGAACATGATGGTGATGGCGCCCAGATGCCCCTCGAAATCATTGGCGACGGCCTCGATCCCAATGCCCTCCGGCCCGTAGTTGCGCTTGATCACAAGCGCATCGCGATGGCCGTTGATCTCCGCGCGGTCGTAAAAGGTTTCGAGCACCAGACCGTGCGGCTCCAGCCCCTCATAGGGAAAGGCATGAATCTGGTCTGGTCCGGCGAGCCGGTTGGCGATGAGATAGGCCCAGATCTCCGCTGCGAGTGCGGTATCGTCTGGTAGCCCATAGGCGGGGGACTGGGCCTTTGCGCTTGTCGTCGGAACGGCGAGGCAGGCCGCAAGCACGAGGGCTGTGGCCCGTGATGGGTGGATCGGCATGGTCCCCTCCGGATGTGGCGGTGATGTGGACCACCAGTGTGCCGCAAATCCGCTCACCGCCGGACCACTTCCGCTCACAAGGGCGGGAGGATCACCGGTCGGACGGGTGGTTGACGCCGTCTTCCCATGGAATCTCGCCAAGCTCGGACGGGTTCACCCCCTCGATACAGGCGACATTGACGCCATATTCGGTCGGGTCGGACCGGCGGCGATGGTGGGTATAGATCCCGCAGGTGCCGCAGAAATGATGCTGCGCCGTATGGGTGCCGAACGTGTAGAGCTTCAACGTGTCGCCCCGGATCACGTCGAGCCCTGCCAGCTTGACCGAAGCCACGACCGCGCCGCGCCGGCGGCAGAAGGAACAGTCGCAACGCCGCAACCGGTCGAGACCGTGGGGCAGGTCGAGCCGCAACTCGACCGCGCCGCAATGGCAGCGCGCGGTGACGCGCCGGCCGCGCAGGTCAGGCACCGGCAAAGCGGGCTTCCAACTCAGTGCGGCGGTCATCGTCGATCTTGGCGAAGAGCACGTCGGGCACAGTGAACGCATGGCCCGCAGGCAGAGCGGTCAGCGCCGCGTCAAGATCCTCGGGCCAGGCCGCGTCGCTGGCGCGCAGCGCCTCAAGAATCCTGTCGGACGCGTCGGGAATGAAGGGCGCGGACAGAACCGCATAGAGCCGCGCAAGGTTGAGCGCGAACCGCGTGGTGGCCGCGGCTTCCTCGGGATCGGTCTTGAAGGCGGCCCATGGCGCGGCCGCTTGCAGATACTCGTTGCCGGCAACCCAGATGGCACGCAGATCCTGCGCCGCCTTGCGCAATTCGATCGCTTCCATATTGGCCTCGTAGCTTTTCAGCCGCTTGGCAATCTCGGCCGTCACCTCGGCCTCTCGCGGACCTGCCGCGCCGCCCTCGGGCACCTGCTCGCCGAATTTCGAGCGGCAGAACTTGGTCACGCGGCTGACGAAATTGCCGAGCACGTCGGCCAGGTCCTTGTTGACGCCAGCCTGGAAGCTTTCCCAAGTGAAGTCGCTGTCATTGCTTTCCGGCGCGTTCGACAGGAGCCACCAGCGCCAATAGTCGCTCGGCAGGATGTCGAGCGCCTGGTTCATGAAGACACCGCGGCCCTGGCTGGTGGAAAACTTGCCGCCCTCGTAGAGCAGCCAGTTGAAGCCCTTGATATAGTCGACAAGCTTCCACGGCTCGTCCGACCCCATGATGGTGGTCGGGAAGGACAGCGTGTGGAAGGGGATATTGTCTTTCGCCATGAACTGGACATAGCGCACCTCGTCCGCACCCTTGTCGGTGCGCCACCAGCGTTCCCAAGCGTCGTCACCCTGACCGGTCGCGTCGGCCCATTCGGCGGTGGCCGCGATATATTCGATCGGCGCGTCGAACCAGACATAGAAGACCTTGCCGTCCATGCCCGGCCAGTCGGCATCGCCCTTGCGCACCGGGATGCCCCAGTCGAGGTCGCGGGTGATGCCGCGATCCTGCAACCCGTCGCCGTCATTAAGCCATTTCTTGGCAATCGAGGTGGTCAGAACCGGCCAGTCTGTCTTGCTGTCGATCCATGCCTCCAGCCGGTCGCGCATCTGGCTCTGGCGCAGATAGAGATGTTTGGTCTCCCGCACTTCCAGATCGGTCGAGCCGGAAATGGCCGAGCGCGGGTCGATCAGGTCGGTCGGGTCGAGCTGCTTGGTGCAGTTCTCGCACTGGTCGCCGCGGGCGTTTTCATATCCGCAATTGGGGCAGGTGCCCTCGATATAGCGGTCCGGCAGGTAGCGCCCGTCGGCATTGGAATAGACCTGTTTCTCCATCACCTCGTCGATCAGACCGGCCTCGGCCAGACGGCCCGCGAAATGCTGGGTCAGGTGATGGTTGCGCGCCGAGGAGGAGCGGCCGAAATGGTCGAAGCTGAGCCGGAACCCGTCCGCGATATCCTTCTGCACCTGCCACATCTCGGCGCAGAATTCGTCCACGGGTTTCCCGGCTTTTGCGGCCGCCAGTTCTGCGGGCGTGCCATGTTCGTCGGTGGCGCAGATCAGGAGCACCTCGTGCCCGCGGGCGCGCATGTAGCGGGCATAGGCGTCCGACGGCAGCTGCGATCCGACAAGATTGCCCAGATGCTTGATGCCGTTGATATAGGGCAGGGCCGAGGTGATGAGGATACGCGACATGAGGTTCTGCTCCGGCTGGTTCGCGGGTGGATTAGCCTATTGTCCGGACCGGGGAAAGACCGCCGGTGGCCATTTATACGCTGCTTCCGCACCGCGGTGACCGGAAATGCCCCCGGATGGCCCTTTTCCCCGCGGTTTCCCACTTGAGTTTTGAATCGATTGTGACTAGGTGGTCGCCGTGAAAAAGCCGGGACCAAGGGGGTCCGGTCAAGCCAGAGGAATGTGAAGCGATGGCAAAGGAAAAGTTTGAGCGAACGAAGCCGCATGTGAACGTTGGCACGATCGGTCACGTTGACCACGGGAAGACGACGCTGACGGCTGCGATCACGAAGCAGTTCGGCGACTTCAAGGCCTATGACGAGATCGACGGCGCACCGGAAG
>NZ_WUWG01000009.1 GCF_009833495.1 Oceanomicrobium pacificus
AAGGCCCGCGACAAGAAAGCTGCATTGAAATTCCTAAGGAAAGCAATGCGCAAGCATGGCCGGCCCAAATCGATTATCACAGACAGGCTGCGTTCATATGGGGCGGCATTGAAAGAACTGGGGATTGCGGACAGTCAGGAAACCGGGCGCTGGTTGAACAATCGCGCCGAGAATTCGCATTTGCCCTTCCGACGACGAGAACGGGCGATGCTTCGCTTCAGACGCATGCGAAGTTTGCAGAAATTCGCTGCCGTCCATGCGTCATTCTATAACCTGTTCAATTCGGAACGTAGCCTCACTTCAAGATCGAATTTCAAGCTGAACCGCGCCGCCGCCCTGGCCGAATGGCGGGGTCTTTGTGTGGAATAAGGGACAGCAACGCTGTCCATACGTAGACGAGTTCGAATTGGTCTGGCAGCACCGCTTGTCCAGTTCGAGCTCGGCGACGATCTTCTTCAGCCGCGCGTTCTCTTTCTCCAGGCTCTTCAGCTCCGATAACTGCGCGCGTCCCATTCCGCCGAAGCGCTTTCGCCAGTTGTAGTATGTCGCATCGCTGATCCCGACGCCGCGGCACGCAGAGGCCACATCCGCGCCGGCACTCAGCTTCAACTCGATCTCACGCAGCAGCTTCAAGACGTCTTCGTCTGAATGTCGCTTCCTCGCCATGCCCAATCCCCCTTTCGCAGCCAGTGTAGTGGCCCAGTTTTACGGGGGAAGGACACGGTACTGGCCTCACTCTGTGTGTTTGCTGAAACCTGCGGAAATGCGCTTGCGATGGAGCACAATCTTTGGCGACCTCTATGCCTGTGACCACTTTGTCTATCCCGAGTACAAGCTTGGCAACATCGACCAGGCGCCAATGGACGAACTTGTGTGGTCCGAGCGTGCTGCAGCCTTTGGGAAAGCCAAAAAGGATACGCTGACGACCCAGTGCCAAACCTGCAAGTTCCGGTTTGCATGTAACGGTGGCTGTCCCAAGCACCGCTTCATTACGTCGAAAGACGGAGAAGAAGGGCACAACTACTTTTGTGAAAGCTACACCATGTTTTTCCGCCACACAGGTGGTCGTCTTAGGTCGATAGCTCGATCGCTTTGACCGGCAAGAGATAGTAGTAGCTTTAGTGTTCAGACGTACTGATTGGGCTGGTTCTGGCGGCTTGGATTCGTCGCAACCCAAGCCGTGACCAGTTCTATCCTGCCTGGCACCATCCGACGCGTTCCAAATGGTCTGAATGCGCTGTGCCGAAAAAAATGGCAGTGCCTTCGCTCCACGTCCGATCGCTATTCAGCAGGATTGTTGCCATTTGAAAGAAGTTCGTTGTCCGCGCCCAGAGGCGGGCCGCCTTTGCCGCTGCGCATCCGGGTCCCGTCAATACGAATTGGACATGACGTCGTCCGAATGGACTTCCCGTCCGGGCCCGCAATCTCCTGCACGATATCAAGTGCGTCAAAGCCTTCTGTTTCGGTAATCTTTGGCCAATCCATGACTTCGGCGCACCAGATGTCGGCCGGCTCTAGTTGGTCAAGCCAGTGGCGCACAACTTGTGTAGATAGGTGCCCTCGCAAGATCTCCTTGATCTCATCACGTCGCGAAAACCACATGTCGGGGTCGCTCATCGGAGTCAGGTCGGGGCAATCCAGGAGTTCCGCCAGCGTGGCAATAGGGGCCATTGCAAGAGCAAGAAACCCATCGCGGCATTGGTAAATGCCATAAGGCGCGGCAACTGTGGCGTTAGCATTGGACACCGCACTGCGTTTCGGCATCTTGCCGTCGCCATTTAGAAAGCTGGTGAAAATTTCAAACTGGAAATCGAATGAAGAGGACATCAAGTCGACCTCAACCAGCGCGCCCTTGCCGGTTGTTCCACGCCGGATAAGAGCTGCCATGATGCCTTGCGCAAGATGATTGCCACAGGCGATATCAAGCACGGCAAACCCTGCTGGCACCGGCGCATCGCCATCATTGCCGGACAGCCACGGCATCCCTGTCATCGCCTGCACGACCAGATCCTGACCTGGTTTTCCAACCCATGGGCCGGAGGTGCCATAACCGCTGACCTCGCCATAGACGAGGCGCGGATTTATTGCCTGCACCGCATCATATCCCAATCCGATCCGGTCCATCACCCCGGGGCGGTAGTTGTGGATCATCACATCGGCTGTCGCGATCAGGGCCTTGACCTTGTCAAGATCTCGAGCGTCTTTCAGGTCGGCGGTGACGCTTTTCTTGTTCCGGTTGATCGTGTGGAACAACAAGCTGTCGTCACCCACTTTCTGGTCTGAGATGACAAGTGAGCGGCAAAGATCGCCGCTCTTCGGGCGCTCCACCTTGATCACCTCGGCTCCCAGGTCGGCTAGTCTGAGCGCTGCGTATGGCCCAGAAAGAAACTGGGCAAAGTCAAGGACGCGCAATCCTTCAAGCGGTTTCACGGTTGTGTCCTCCAGGCGTCGCCGCCATCGCCCAGACGTGGAGCCGGACCGCTGGCGCTTGGGCGGGTGCCGTCGATGCGGATTGGTGAAAGCAGTGTGGCTATGTCGGTACCACCACGGCGTTCTCGTCCGATCATACCGAGGGACTGCAGAATGCCTGCCTCGTCGAACTCGGCCCAGTCCATCACCGGCGCGGCCCAGATGTCGGCCTGTTCCAAGAGATGTGCCAGAGCATGCGTCTTCATTCGGCGCACATGGTTGGCAAGGACGGCAGATATCCGGTCACGGTCACGAAACGCGTCCAGCCCGCTGATATCCACTTCGATATCAAGGCATTGCCACAGGTCGCGCAGATCGTTCATCGCGATGGCAATATGGCCGTCGGCTGTCCGATAAAGTCCATAAGGTGCGGACAGATAGGCATGCGCAGCATTGGTTGCCGGGCGCGACGGCAGGATGCCGCCATCGTTCATATGGGTCGACAAGAGTTCGAATTGCAGATCGGCGATCGCCTCGATCAGGCTGGTTTCGGTGTGGCCGCCTTCGCCCGTCAATCCGCGCCGCACCAGAAGCGCCAGGATCCCATGCACCAGCGCCGCGCCCGCAAGTATGTCTGCCACCGGTAGGCCCAGTGCGACCGGGCCATCGCGATCATTCCCGCTCAGCCACATGATTCCGCTGCGCGCTTGCGCCAGAAGGTCCTGACCCGGCAAAGCTTCCCACGTGTGACCTGTCCCGTAACCCGAAATCGACCCGTAGACGATATCGGGATTTCGTGCCCGAACCGCGTCATAGCCGAACCCGAGACGCTCGATCACGCCGGGGCGGAAATTCTGGATCACCACATCGGCGCCCTCAATCAACTGCCAGATGCGAGCCTTGCCCTCGGACGATTTCAAATCGACCGCGACAGAGGATTTGCCCCGGTTGATGGCATGAAAGATCGAGCTTTCTCCGTCGATCAGCACGTCGGAGACATAAAGATATCGGGACAGATCGCCCATGCCTGCGCGTTCGACCTTGATCACTTCGGCGCCCAGGTCGGCCAGCCGGAGGGACGCATAGGGGCCGGCAAGGAACTGGCTGAAATCCAGAACCCTCAGCCCGGCGAGCGGCGGTGCGGTCATGGCTTCCCCCGAAAGCTGGCGGCAAAATGGGCGTTCAGCGCCGTGACCCCTGCCGAAACGCTGGTTTTGCCGCGCAGAATATCATTGACGATATGCGAACCGTCCTCCTGAAAGCCCATATAGCCGTTATGTCGCGGGCGCAGCCACGCGGCTTCGTGGGTCAGGCGTGTATTGCGGTAGGCGTCCATCACCGTCTTGTTCACTTCCGCGTCGGCCCAAGCCACGGCGTTTCCTGGTTGTCCGTTGGATCGCGTGTAGAGCGTGCGCTGGCATTCGGCCCCGGCCACCCATGCGGCAAATGCGGCGCAGACCTCGCGATGGGCGGAGGTGGCGGAAATGGCAAGCCCGGTGCCACCAAGCGCGGAGCCGATGGGTCCGTTTTTTCCAAGCACGGGCATGTCGGAGAAGGCGATACGGTGCGTGCGAAAAGCTTGATCGGCATACCCTTTGTAGAGATATGTCAACGGAGCTAGGCGCAGCGTGTCGCTTTCGGCAAGCGCGTCCAGCACGGCAATCGGGTCCATCTCGAAACAGGCGGGGTCGACGAGATCGACGACAGGAGCGAGGGCGGCAAACACTTCTTCCGCCACTGGTGCTGGCATGAGTTCCTCTTGGCCCGATCCGCAAGGGCAGCCCAAGTTGGCAGCCAGCGTATAGACGCACATCAGGGCGTGCGGCGGGCGCAGGGGTAAAATCACCGTCCCCTCTTGAGCGGCCCTGACCACCTGCGCCCATGTGGTCACGCGGTCGCCCAGATCCGGGCGATGGGCCTGCACCTGGGTCGCGGCATCCACCGGCAGCGCCCATTGGTGTCCGGCGTAATTGTAGCTGACAAAGCTTTTTCCGACAGTTTCGTTCATCAACGCGGTCAGCGCAGCCGGATCGATTACCTCGTCCAGCGCCAAAAGGCAGCCTTCCGCCACAACCGCGCCCACATGCGGGTGGTCAATGATCATCAGGTCATAGGCGGCGGCCAGTTCGTGCACCGGTGTCGACTCGAATCCTTGAAGCGATCGTTTGTCCCACTGGATCGACACGCCGGGATTGGCGCGGGCAAATGCCTCGGAGGCGGCGATCATCGGATCATACCCGCGCGGATCGGACCAAGTCATGCCTCTGAGTGTGACGGTGGTGTTCATGGCTGTGTCCGTGATTGAAATGGTCAGCTGGGCTGATCGTCCAGAGCCGCCCCGGCGCCAAGCGCGTCCGAGATCTTCTGCCCGGCCTCGATCATCGCCGTCCGGCAGGCTTCAAGATCGGGGTCACCTGCATTTGTCAGGCGACGGATGAAAGGAGTTGTCAGGGCGGCGGCAACTTCGCCGGCATAGGAAAAGACCGGGACCGAGACGTTGTAGATACCGCTGATGGTCAGGGACGGGCTTTGGCAGTAGCCTTCCCTGGCCACCTGCTCGATGTTTTCGTCGAACTGGCGCAGCATGTCTCGCGTGGTGTTTGGGCTGCGCGCGCAAAGGGCGTCGATGCGATCCTTGGGCATTTTGAAGACAAGGCAGGCCCCTGACGCAGTGTATGTGATCGGCACCCGCGCACCCAACCGCACGGCTGTAATGTTATTGTCCGGCGGATCCACCTGAGCGATCACCAGTATGTCTGACCCATGCAGGATGGCGAGGTGCAGGGACTGGTTCAGAAGATGCGCATATTCTTCCATGATCTCACCCGCGACCGCCGACAGCCGCTTGGTCGGCGGGTGGCGGTGGGACATTTCAAACATTTTCAAGGTCAGGCTGTAGCGTTCGCTTTCCGGGTCGAGCATCACGTAGCCACGTGACTGGAGCACCGCGAGCATCCGGTAGATTTCGCTCACCGAGCGATCCAGCGCCGCTGCCACTTCGGCCTTTTTCAAGCCGCGGGTCTGAGTGGCGAGCAATTCCAGAATGTCCAAGCCCTTGGACAGGGCAGGGGCGCTGTACTTCTCCAGATCTTGGGCAGATCGGACTGACGTTTTTGTGGCCATGGAATATCTTTCCCCCTCGGGCGGGTGCAAAAATTGGCGCGGTTCTGCTTTACAATGACCAGATGCGGCAAGCGTTTTCTTGATAAAGAGCGGCGCGGTCGGCGGCGCTCCAACCTTCGGTAAGAGCATGCGTGGCGGCAACCCAGGTTGCGATGCCGCCACCGAGATTGCAGACCGGCTGATCCGATCCCCATACGATGCGGCCATGGCCGAAAGCAGCTACAGTTTCGTCGACATAGGGGCGGATGTCGTTCAGCCCCCATATGTCCGCGTCACCATAGGCGACAACGCCCGAGATCTTGGCAATCACATTGGGGCGATCGGCAATCTTACGGATGCCGTTTTGCCAGGGCAGGAAATTTCTTCCGGCGATATCCGGGACGCCGCAATGGTCGAGAATAAAGGTCACATCGGGGCAGTGGTCGACCAATTCCGCCGCAATGCCATGCTGGTGAGGTAGCACGCACAGATCGAATGTCAGCCTGGTGCCTGACAGGCGCCTGACGTTTTCGCGGAACCTGTCAGTGGTGCTGAGGTCATCAGGCACCACGTGCAGAACCCGCCGGAGCCCTTTCACGACAGGGTTGGCCAGGCAGCGCTCCAGAAATGCCGGGAACTCTGCCGATTCCGGACGGCAGGACGAGATCGCCCCGCGCATCAGGGTGTCGGGTTGGGCCATCAATGCGGCAACCAGTTCGGTTTCGGCGTCGATCTCGGCCTCCGCGACGTCGACTTCCATATGCAGGCATCCCATGATTCCCAGACGCGCCGCATCTCGTGTGTAGGCATCGAAACGGTTGTCTTTGTTGAGCGCCTGGAACCCGGCGAGCCAGGGATAGGACAGCTTGTCCCGATAGATCAGGTGCAGGTGGGTATCCAAGAGCATTTCGACGTCCTCCCGATATCGACCGGTTAAGATAAGCATTGACCAGATATGAAAGTCAAGTTTATGTGTAAATATGAAACTGGAATTTATATAAGAACAATGCGACGCCAAGAACGGCTCTGACAGGCCGATATCCAAAGGGAGGATCTCATGGGAAAACAGAAACTTAAGGTGCTACTGGGGGCAACGGCCCTCGCAGCGATGGCGGGGCAGGCTCCGGCTGGGGAATTTGATGGAATCACCCTTCAGGCAAAGCTGATCGGTGGCCAGCAATATGAAGGGCTTTATGCGCGTATTGCCGAATGGGAGGCTGAAACCGGCGCCAAGGTGGACGTGATCTCGAAGAAAAACCATTTCGAGCTGGACAAGGAGTTCAAGTCGGACCTCGCGGCGGGCACTCTGGGCTGGTGTGTCGGGTCGAACCACTCGTCCTTTGCGGCGCAATATCCCAATCTGTACACGGATCTGACGCCCTATCTGTCGGCAGAGGACATCGCGGCGTTCGTGCCTGCCAACATCTCGGCCTCGAAGATCGGCGATGCGTTGGTGATGTTGCCGCGCGCGCAGTTTGACGTGTCCGTGCTTTACTACCTCAAAGCCGTTTACGAGGACGAAGGCAACAAGACCGCCTACAAGGAAAAAACGGGCCGTGACCTTGCGCCGCCGGACACATGGGAGGAGTTCAAGGAACAGGCGATCTTCTTTGCCGATCCGCCCAACTTCTATGGCACCCAATATGCCGGCAAGGATGAGGCCATCGTCGGCCGGTTCTATGAACTGGTCGTGGCCGAGGGCGGCGCGCTGTTCAACGAAGACTGGTCGCCCGCCTTCAATTCCGATGCCGGCAAGCGTGCGCTGCAGTGGTTCGTCGACCTTTACGACGCCGGTGCGGTTCCGCCGGGTACCACGTCGTACCTGTGGGACGATCTGGGGCAGGGCTTTGCCTCCGGCACCATCGCGCTGAACCTTGACTGGCCGGGTTGGGCCGGGTTCTTCAACGATCCCGATTCCTCGAAGGCAGCCGGCAATGTGGGCGTGAAAGTTCAACCGGCCGGTTCATCGGGCAAGCGCACGGGCTGGTCCGGTCACCATGGCTTCTCCGTCACCGAATCTTGTGAACACAAGGAGGCTGCGGCCTCTCTGGTGGCATGGCTGACCAACGAAGACAGCCAGAAACTCGAAAGCGCCGGCGGATCGCTGCCGACCCGTTCCGCTGTTTGGGAGCACGTGCTGCAGGAGGCGCAGTCCGATCCGTTCCGCGCCGAAGCCATTGCCGCGTTCCAGGCGGGGGCCGAGCATGCCTTCCCCGCGCCGCAGACGCCCGAGTGGATCGAAGCGACAAACCTCATCTATCCCGAGCTGCAAGCCGCCATCCTGGGCGACAAGACGGTCGACGAGGCGCTGGCCGATGCTGCCGAAGCTGTAGACGAGATGATGCAGGAGAACGGCGTCTACTAAGACGAAACCTGGCCGGGGGCGGTCCTACCCCTGTCCCCGGCCACCCTTCGGGTTTTGCCCGACACCACGAATGGACCTTTCCCGATTTCAAGGACGCAAGCAATGTCCCGCTTCCGGCCCCCAGTGTGGTTTGTCCTTCTGCTGCCTGCGATCATTATCCTGGCTGCGGTGGTTCTGATCCCGCTGATCTTGTCTTTCTACTCCAGCTTCACGCCTTACAAGCTGACCCGTCCCGATACGCTCTACAAGTGGATCGGGACCTTCAACTATGAAAAGGCGATCAAGAGCACGCATTTCTGGGCCGCATTCGGGCGCACCGTCCTGCTGCTGACGATTGCCCTGAACCTGGAAATGCTGATGGGGCTTGGCCTGGCATTGCTGGTCAACAAGGTGACATATGGGCAGCGCGCACTGCGCACGATCATGATGTTTCCGATGATGTTCTCGCCCGTCCTTGTGGGGTTCCAGTTCAAATTCATCTTCAACGACAATGTCGGACTGGTGAATAACGCCCTGCAATCACTGGGTTTGACCGACAAGGCGATTCCCTGGCTGGTCGATGGCCAACTTGCCTTCATCGCCATCCTGACCGCAGAGATGTGGTCTGCCACTTCCGTTTTTGCCATCCTGATCTTGGCCGGACTGTTTGCCGTGCCCCGTGATCCGATAGAGGCAGCCAAGGTCGATGGGTGCACGCCGTGGCAAAGCTTTCGCCACATCACGCTGCCCTACATCATGCCGTTCATCTATATCGCCCTGGCCATCCGGTCGCTCGACGTGGCACGGGCCTATGACATCGTGCAGATCATGACCAATGGCGGTCCAGCCCGTCGGACGGAACTGCTTTGGACGCTGATCGGGCGCACCGGCTATATCGACGCCAAGATGGGGTATGCCAACGCGATGGGCTATATCTCGATCTTCCTCGCAATCTTTTTCACCGTTTACTTCTTCCGCAAGCTGAATGCCGCGCGGAGCGAACTGGGCATGGCGGGTTAAGACATGAACGAGAACCTTCAACACCGGATCCGCAAATACCTGCTGAAAGCGCTGCATTTCGTGGCGTTGTTCATCGCCATGGCGATCATCTGTGTCCCGGGCCTTTGGGTTGTACTGAACTCGTTCCGCCCCACGGTCGAGATCATGGCAAAGCCGCCGGTCTGGATTCCGAACGAGCTGAACCTCGACAACTACCGCGCCATGTTTGGTGCTGTCGGCGAGGGCGGCGTGCCGGTGCTGCAATATTTCACCAATTCGCTGATCGTCTCTGTCACGTCGACCCTAATTGCAATCCTTGTCGGCATGGCAGGAGGCTATGCCTTTGCCCGCTACTCGTTCAAGGGAAAGGCCGGCATTTTTATCGGGCTGATGCTGACACGCGCGGTGCCGGGCGTGTCCTTGTCGCTGCCTCTGTTCATCGTGATGGCCAAGACCGGCCTGATCGACACTCATTTGGGTCTGATCCTGGTCTATGTCGCTCTGAACGTGCCGTTCACGATCTGGCTGATCGACGGATTTTTCCGGCAGGTGCCGATCGACCTGGCCGAAGCGGCCGAGATCGACGGGTGTACCCGTTGGCAGGCATTCTGGAAGGTCGAGTTTCCGGTCGCCCGAGCGGGCGTCGCATCAGCGGGTATCTTCGCTTTCCTGACATCCTGGAACGAATACGCTCTGGCCAGTCAGCTGACCCGCTCGACATTCTCCAAAACGATGCCGGTGGGCCTGCGTGATTTCACGTCCGAATTCACCATCAACTGGGGTGGCATGTGCGCGCTGGCGGTTCTGATGATCATCCCTGCGCTCATCCTCACCTTCATTGTTCAGAAACACCTCATTGCCGGCCTCACCTTCGGCGGCGTGAAAGGATAAGACGAATGGCACAGGTTCACCTTCGGGACGTTGTCAAAAAATACGGTGCCATTCAGGTCGTGCATGGTATCGACTTGGAAATTCAGGACAATGAGTTCGTCGTGTTGGTCGGCCCGTCGGGATGCGGAAAATCCACGACGCTCCGGATGATTGCCGGGCTCGAGGATATCTCGGGCGGGGAAATCACCATTGGCGACCGTGTCGTGAACGATCTGCCGCCGCGGCACCGGAATATCTCGATGGTTTTCCAGAATTACGCGCTTTACCCGCATATGACGGTGCGCGAAAATCTTGGCTTTTCGTTGAAGATCGCCAAGCGACCACAGGACGAGATCGACAGGGCGGTGGATGAGGCGGCGGGCATTTTGAGCCTCGCCGAATACTTGGACCGCAAACCGGGCGAGTTGTCGGGTGGGCAGCGTCAGCGGGTCGCCATGGGCCGCGCCATTGTACGCCACCCAGAAGTGTTCCTGTTCGACGAACCGTTGTCGAACCTCGACGCCAAGCTGCGCACCCAGATGCGCACCGAGATCAAGAAGCTGCACCAGAAGGTCAAATCGACAATCGTCTACGTAACCCATGATCAGGTTGAGGCGATGACGCTGGCCGATCGCATCGTGATCATGCGCGACGGGCACATCGAACAGGTCGGCACGCCCTTGGACGTGTTCGAGTCCCCCGCCAATACGTTCGTCGCAACCTTCATCGGGTCTCCGCCGATGAACCTCTTGCGGGGGCGGATCACCGGGGACACGATCTCGCTGACCGATGGGCCCTTGATCTCGCTGCCGCCGCAATTCGCATCGAATGTAGCGGACGGTCAGGACGTGATCCTTGGCTTCCGGGCTGACAACCTGATGCCGGTGGGCCATGCGATGCCAATGGAAGGTGCCTACGCCGAGTTTAAGATGACCGTGAACCTCTCCGAACCCCTTGGCACGGAAACGCTGCTGTTCGGCGCGTTGGCCGGTAAGGAAGTGCAGGCCAAGATGCTGAACCCGCGCCCCTTGCAAAACGGCGAGCAGCTGCAGTTCCAACTGGACCTGACGCGGTGCCACCTCTTTGACGCCCAAACCGAACAGTCGCTGAGGTAGCTGACATGGCCAGGATCACACATGTCGAGATCTTCATGCTCGACCTGAAACCCAAGGTGAAGCGGGTCGATGCGATCCAGAGTTTCGTCAGTCAGGAAACCCCTTTCGTGCGCATCACTGATGCCGACGGCGCGGTGGGCTTGGGCTACAGCTATACGATCGGTCAGGGTGGCGGCGCGATCATGTCGCTGTTGCGCGAAACTTTGGTGCCGCAACTGATCGGCCGCGAAGCGGAAGAGATCGAGCGCATCTGGCGTGACCTTCTGTTCTCGACCCATGCAACAGCGGTGGGGGCGATCACCTCGCTTGCACTGGCCGCGATTGATACCGCGCTTTGGGATTTGCGTTGCAAGCGGGCCGAATTGCCGTTGTGGCGGATGCTGGGCGGCTCCAAACCCGCAGTGCCGATGTACACAACCGAAGGTGGTTGGCTCCACAAAACCACCGATACGTTGGTCGCGGATGCGCTGGCTGCGAAAGAACAGGGTTTCTCCGGCTCCAAAGTCAAAATCGGAAAACCGCACCTGAGCGAGGATCGCGAACGTCTCGCGGCGGTGCGCGAAGCCGTTGGGCCGGCCTATGAGATCATGACAGATGGCAACCAAAGCTTCACCCGCGCTGAGGCAATGCGGCGGGCAAGGGTTTTGGAAGAGCTCGATATCGCGTGGTTTGAGGAGCCGATTCCTGCTGATGACGTGATGGAACATGCCAGGCTGGCGGCCAGCACATCCGTTCCCATCGCCGTCGGCGAAAGCATGTATTCAGTGAGCCAGTTCAAGGACTATCTGGTTACGGGTGCGGCGAGCATCGTTCAGGTGGATGTCGCCCGTATCGGCGGCATAACGCCGTGGATGAAGGTTGCGCATATGGCCGAGGCGCACAATGTGCCGGTCTGCCCGCACTTTCTGATGGAACTTCACGTCAGCCTCGTCTGCGCGATCCCGAACGCGCCGTGGCTGGAGTTCATTCCGCAGCTTGACGGTCTCACCGCCTCGTCGATGCGAATGGAAGCGGGAAAGGCCATGCCTTCGGACGTGCCCGGGCTGGGAATCGATTGGGATCATGACCGGCTAGATGCAGGCCGGATCGACGGGCTGACGGCAATGGTCGGCTGAAAGACGGAGGTACCACAAATGCAGAGAATGGGAATGGTGATCGGACTGAATGCCGATAAGGTTGCTGAATACAAGGATTTGCATGCCAACGCTTGGCCCGGTGTCCTGAAGATGATCACCGAATGCAATATCGCCAACTATTCGATCTACCTGAAAGAGCCGGAAAACCTGCTGTTTGGCTATTGGGAATATCACGGCGAGGACTTCGAAGCGGACGCCGCCAAGATGGCTGCCGATCCCGAAACCCAGCGGTGGTGGGATGTCTGCATGCCCTGCCAGAAGCCGCTTGAGACCCGCAAAAAAGGCGAGTGGTGGGCGATTATGGACGAAGTGTTTCATCTGGATTGATGCGGAATGTTTGAGGACCTGCAACAGCACTGGCCCAAGGCCACCAACCCCAAGCCGATTGTCATCTTCGGCGCGGGGTCGATTGTCACCGATGCCCATTTGCCGGCCTATACGAAGGCGGGGTTTGAGGTGGCGGGCATCTATGATCCTGATTTCGACAAGGCGCGCGCGCTTGCGGAGAAACACGGGTTCACGGCGTTTGGGACCATGGAGGATGCCGCGGCGACCGGGGATGTGCTCTTTGACCTCGCCACGCCGCCCGATGCCCATGCGGGTATCCTGTCGATCCTGCCGGAAGGGTCAGGCGTGCTGATCCAGAAACCGATGGGGTCCGACCTGAACGGGGCGACGGAGATTCTACGCATCTGCCGCGAGCGGAACCTCAAGGCGGCTGTCAATTTCCAACTGCGTTTTGCACCCATGATGCTGGCGCTAAAAGACGCGGTGAATCGCGGTCTTCTTGGCGACGTGGTCGATGTCGACGCGTGGCTGGCGCTGAACACGCCGTGGGGCTTGTGGAAATTCCTTGAACCGCTGCCGAGGGTCGAGATCAGCCTTCATTCGATCCACTACCTCGATGTCATCCGGGGCCTTCTGGGAAACCCGCAAGGTATACATGCCAAGTCGCTTGGTCACCCCTCGTCCAAGATCGCGCAGACCCGCACGGCGGCCATTCTCGACTATGGCGACACGGTGCGCTGTGCACTCTCGATCAACCACAACCATGAATTTGGCCGCAAGTACCAGGCTTGCGAGTTTCGTATCTGCGGCACCAAGGGCGCGGCCTTTATGCAACTGGGGGTGAACCTCGACTACCCGAAGGGCGAGCCAGATATCCTGGAGATCAACACCGGCGACGGCTGGCACGCGGTAAAGCTGGACGGCGCTTGGTTTCCCGACGCTTTTGCCAGCCGGATGAGCCAGATCCAACGCTTTGTAACGGGCGAGGATGCCACTCTGTTTTCCAGTGTTGAAGATGCCTGGAGCACGATGGCGCTTGTCGAGGCAGCCTATGAAAGCAGCGCTGCCCCCGCTCATCCGATTGCGACGAAACCCCAGTAGCCGAAGGACACCGCCATGACCGACACGAGCTATTACAACGAGAACAAGGATATCCCCTTGTTCAATGTGGAAACCTGGCTCTACGAGGATTTCGATGTTGGACAGAAATGGCGGTCCATCCGGCGCACGATTTCCGAAGGTGAGGCGATGCTGTTCAACAGCCTCGTCATGGACAACCATCCATATGTGGCGGATGACATATTTACCAGCGAAGAAGGTATCTTCGGCAAGCGCCTCGTCGCCGGAGCGATGGTCTTCGCCTACGGGTTGGGCCTTATGGCGCACAATAATGTCAACACATTCTCATACGGCTACGACAAGCTGCGCTTCATCAAGCCTGTCTTTATCGGAGACACCATCCATACTGTCCGCACCAACCTCGAAAAACGACCCAAATATAAGGATATGGGGTTGGTGAAAGTGTCCTATGAGGTCTTCAAGAATAACGATGAACTGGCGCTCTACGCCGAGCATATCCAGACCGTGAAGTATCGCGATCCGTCCGCGCACGAGATCGAAGCCTGACGGCGCCTGCAAGGACATCCCCAATGCAAACAGCGAGCACTTATTTCGAAGATTACGACATCGGCCATGTGCGCGAGACGTTCGGGCGCACCATCACGGAAACCGATTTTGTCGTCCATGCCGGGCATACCGGCGATTTCTTTCCCCACCATATGGATGCCGAATGGTGCAAGACTCAGGATTTCGGCCAACGCATCGCGCATGGCACGATGATCTTTTCCATCGGCATTGGCATGACCGCCAGCGTGATCAACCCTGTGGCGTTTTCCTATGGGTACGACCGGCTGCGGTTTATCCGGCCCGTCCATATAGGCGACACGATCCGCACCCGCCTGACCATCGACCGCAAGGCGCCGGACGCCAAGCGAGCGGGCATGGGGCAAGTTTTCGAGAAGGTCGAAGTGCTGAACCAGCGCGACGAGGTGGTGCTGTTTTGCGAGCATATCTATCTGGTCCAGATGAAGGACGTGGCATGAACACGTTTCTGAAACTTCACCGGGACGACAATGTGCAGGTCGCGCTTCGGATGGCCCCCAAAGGGTCCATAATCAAAGCCGAGGGCGGCCCTGTCGGTACACTGACCGAAGTCGCAATGGCCCATAAGGTAGCCGACCGCGCTATCTCCGAGGGCGAGATGGTCATCAAATACGGGATGCCCATAGGCGTGGCGACAGTGGACATCGCGCCCGGTGCGCATGTGCATGTCCATAACATCGCGAGTCGCTACACCGCGACGCACTATCGCGAGGAAGACGCAGGGCTGACTGATGCCTGAAACCCACGCAGAAACCTGGCTAGGATATGGGCGCGCCGATGGCCGCAAGGGCATCCGCAACACAGTCGCGGTGGCCTATCTGGTCGAATGCGCGCATTTCGTTGCCGATGAGATCGTCCGCAGATTTCGCGGGCAGGACGTGCATCTGATCGGTTTTCCGGGCTGCTTTCCGAATGACTATGCCCAGAAGATCATGGAGCGCCTTGGCACCCATCCCAATGTCGGCGCGGTGCTGTTGGTGTCCCTGGGCTGCGAAAGTTTCAATCGCGCGAAACTGGCCGAAGTCATCGGCGCTTCGGGCCGCCCGGTGGAAACGCTGGTGATCCAGAAGTCCGGCGGGTCAGCAGCGACGATTGCCAAAGGCGTTTCAGCCGTTGAACGGATGAAGGCGCAGATCGCCGACGTGCCTCGTGTTCCGATGGGGGTCAGCGATCTGGTCGTGGCCACGGTCTGCGGCGGCAGCGACGGCACCAGTGGCATATCGGGCAATCCGGCAGCAGGTCGTGCTTTTGATCGCTTGGTCGGCGACGGGGCAGCCTGCATCTTCGAGGAAACCGGCGAGTTGATCGGCTGCGAACACATCATGGCCGACCGCGCGGTGATGCCGGAACTGGGCGTTGAATTGAAAGCCTGCGTCGAGAAAGCCGCGCGGTACTATAGCGTCCTGGGCTATGGCAGCTTTGCCGCCGGCAACGCAACTGGGGGCCTGTCGACCATCGAGGAAAAATCGTTGGGGGCTTACGTGAAATCCGGTGATGCGCCGATCTCGGGCATCATCAAGCCAGGCGATATCCCGCCACGCGGAGGCCTTTATCTGATGGATGTGGTGCCCGATGGCGAAGTGCGGTTCGGCTTTCCCAACATCTCGGACAATGCCGAAATCGTGGAAATGATTGCCTCGGGCGCCCATGTGACCCTGTTCATCACCGGCCGTGGTTCGGTCGTGGGGTCGGCCATATCCCCGGTCATAAAAATCTGCGCCAACCCTGACACCTATCGGGCGCTGGAGGGCGACATGGACATCAATGCCGGGGCCATTATCGAAGGAAAGAGCAGCCTTGAAGATGTCGCGATTGAGATCTTTGACCAGATCACTGCCACCGCCGCCGGCGCGAAAACCGCGTCCGAGGCGCTTGGACATCAAGAGTTCATCCTGACCTACAAAAGTTTTGACCCCCTCGGTCCAGCCTGCCTGCCAGGTGTTTGAAGTAGGGCGAAGGTTTGCAGTGCCGTCTGGGAGTAAGTCCGCGCTCGCGGGCGCTGTTGGGCAAAGCGTGGAGTGAGCGGGGTTCGAACGCGTGGGCTCTGTGTTTGGCCGGAAAATAGCCATTTGGGGGTTCGGCGAGCCTGGTTCGACTTCGTCTGTAAGAACCGCCACTATCACCCTATCGAACCCGTTCAGACCGCCCAACCGAGGCGGATTTTCTCCCGTTTTCAAAGGGTTTTGCCGTATGGGCGCGAACAGCTGAGACGCGGGCACACAGCGATTTCCGTCTCTGAATGGCCTCTCGTCTCTGGTCGGGCGAACCGCGCCGATTTCGGTTCGGTTGAAAATTCTCTCGCTTTTCCAATGGCCTGACTCGCAACCCCGCCAAAACTGCGCGCCCTGTTTCCATCGCTGTCGAGCGGAACGGAGACCTAACATGCAGGAGGCGTAGCCGATGGGTGCGCTGGCAGAACGGCGCGTAGCGGTGGCGGAGCATTCAACGACGGGCTCAACGAAGCCATTGATGACAAACGCACATCGCGCCTCTAGCCTGGCGGCATGGCGATTGGCCCTTGGACCGATGAAGAGAACGACCTGATCGTGGCGGATTACTTCGCGATGCTGGCCGACGACATCGCCGGGCGCCGCTACAGCAAAGTCGAGCATCGCCGGGCGCTCCTGCCGCTTCTGAACGAACGGTCTGAGGGATCGGTCGAGTTCAAGCACCAGAACATCAGCGCGGTTCTCAAGGGCCTCGGCGAGGACTGGATCCCCGGCTACAAGCCCGCCTTCAATTTCCAGATGACGCTGGTCGACGCGGTGGCGCGGTGGCTGGCGCTACACGCGGATTGGCTCGGCCGGTTGCCTGGAATGCGCCCTGCGACCGGCCTGCGTGAGGCGGCGCAGATCTGGATCGGTCCTCCGCCCACGCTTTACAACCAGCCTCCGCCGCAGGAACTGGACCAGATGCTGCACATCGCCCGGAAGTTCGACGTGGCGGGCCGGGACGAGCGCAATCGCGCTCTCGGCCGCGCTGGCGAAGAACGTGTCCTGGCCCATGAGCACGCCACGCTGAAAGCCGCGGGGCGCGATGACCTGGCGAGCAGGGTCCGCTGGGTCTCGGAGGAGGACGGCGATGGTGCGGGCTATGACATCGCCAGCTATGCGCCGGACGGCCGGCCACGCCTGATCGAGGTGAAAACGACGAACGGCTGGGAGCGAACGCCCTTCCACATCAAGCGCAACGAACTGGCCGTTGCCGACGAACGGTGTGCGGAGTGGTGCCTGTTCCGGATGTGGAATTTCTCGCGCGAGCCGAGGGCGTTCGAGCTGTTCCCACCACTTGATGCGCATGTCTCGCTGACGCCGACATCGTTTCAGGCCAGGTTTCACTGACTGCCAGTCGAACACCCGCACCGGCGGCACTGTCAAAGAAAACCGGCTTGAGGCGGGTAGGTCGGTTTTGTAGCGTCGCGACATGACCAGAAGAGCGCCGTTTCGCTTCTTTAAAACCAGTCAGGAAATCATCCGCTTGGCTGTAATGCTGTATGTCCGTTTCCCACTTTCGCTTCGCAATGTGGAGGATCTTCTGCATGAGCGGGGTGTCGATGTGAGCCACGAAGCGGTTCGATATT
>NZ_WUWG01000010.1:2500-5646 GCF_009833495.1 Oceanomicrobium pacificus
GCGTCAGTCTTCTTCTGGATCGGATCAAGCGCGAAAAGGGCGTTTGGTGGATGCCTAGGCAGTAAGAGGCGATGAAGGACGTGATACTCTGCGATAAGCCTTGGGGAGCTGAGAATACGCTTTGATCCAAGGATTTCCGAATGGGGGAACCCACCTGACACTTCGTTATTGTTTGCCGTTCGCGGCAAAGGATAGCGATGGTGAACCAGGTACTTCTAACCTGAATACATAGGGTTAAAAGAGCAAACCCGGGGAACTGAAACATCTAAGTACCCGGAGGAAAGGACATCAACAGATACTCCGTTAGTAGCGGCGAGCGAACGCGGACCAGCCGAGCAATGATCGTGAGCAGAACCGGATGGAAAGCCGGGCGATATGGGTGACAGCCCCGTATGCGAAGCGAGATTTGACGTATTAAGTAGGGCGGGACACGTGAAATCCTGTCTGAACATCGGAGGACCACCTTCGAAGGCTAAGTACTCCTTACTGACCGATAGCGAACCAGTACCGTGAGGGAAAGGTGAAAAGCACCCCGACGAGGGGAGTGAAACAGATCCTGAAACCGGACGCCTACAAACAGTTGGAGCCTCCTTGAGGGGTGACAGCGTACCTTTTGTATAATGGGTCAACGACTTGGTCTTGCGTGCAAGCTTAAGCCGATAGGTGTAGGCGCAGCGAAAGCGAGTCTTAATAGGGCGAATGAGTACGTAGGATCAGACCCGAAACCGAGTGATCTAGGCATGACCAGGATGAAGGTGCGGTAACACGCACTGGAGGTCCGAACCCACACCTGTTGAAAAAGGTCGGGATGAGTTGTGCCTAGGGGTGAAAGGCCAATCAAACTCGGAGATAGCTGGTTCTCCGCGAAATCTATTTAGGTAGAGCGTCAGACGAATACCGCCGGGGGTAGAGCACTGGATGGGTAATGGGGACCTACAGTCTTACTGATCCTAACCAAACTCCGAATACCGGCGAGTACTATCTGGCAGACACACTGCGGATGCTAACGTCCGTAGTGGAGAGGGAAACAACCCTGACCTACAGCTAAGGCCCCTAATTCATGGCTAAGTGGGAAAGCAGGTGAGACGACCAAAACAACCAGGATGTTGGCTTAGAAGCAGCCATCATTTAAAGAAAGCGTAACAGCTCACTGGTCTAGACAAGTTGTCTTGCGGCGAAGATGTACCGGGGCTCAAGCCATGAGCCGAAGCTTAGGATGCACTTTATGTGCGTGGTAGCGGAGCGTTCTGTATGCAGCGAAGGATGTGGGTGACCTATTCTGGAGCGTACAGAAGTGAGAATGTTGACATGAGTAGCGATAAACAGGGTGAGAGACCCTGTCGCCGAAAGTCCAAGGGTTCCTGCTTAAAGCTAATCTGAGCAGGGTAAGCCGGCCCCTAAGGCGAGGCCGAAAGGCGTAGTCGATGGGAACCAGGTTAATATTCCTGGGCCAGGAGGACGTGACGGATCCTTACTGTTGTCAGACCTTATCGGATTGGTCTGGCAGCTGCGGGGTCCCTGGAAATAGCCCTCCACTGGACCGTACCCGAAACCGACACAGGTGGACTGGTAGAGCATACCAAGGCGCTTGAGAGAACTGCATTGAAGGAACTCGGCAAAATACCTCCGTAAGTTCGCGAGAAGGAGGCCCGGTTGGCAGGCAACTGTTGATCGGGGGCACAAACCAGGGGGTGGCGACTGTTTACTAAAAACACAGGGCTCTGCGAAGTGGCAACACGACGTATAGGGTCTGACGCCTGCCCGGTGCCGGAAGGTTAAAAGGAGGTGTGCAAGCACCGAATTGAAGCCCCGGTAAACGGCGGCCGTAACTATAACGGTCCTAAGGTAGCGAAATTCCTTGTCGGGTAAGTTCCGACCTGCACGAATGGCGTAACGACTTCCCCGCTGTCTCCAATGCAGACTCAGCGAAATTGAATTCCCCGTGAAGATGCGGGGTTCCCGCGGTCAGACGGAAAGACCCCGTGCACCTTTACTACAGCTTCACACTGGCATTAGGCGCGTAATGTGCAGGATAGGTGGTAGGCTTTGAACCCGGGACGCCAGTCTCGGTGGAGCCTCCCTTGAGATACCACCCTTTATTCGCTTGATGTCTAACCGCGGTCCGTTATCCGGATCCGGGACCCTGTGTGGCGGGTAGTTTGACTGGGGCGGTCGCCTCCTAAAGAGTAACGGAGGCGCGCGATGGTGGGCTCAGAGCGGTCGGAAATCGCTCGTTGAGTGCAATGGCAGAAGCCCGCCTGACTGCGAGACTGACAAGTCGAGCAGAGACGAAAGTCGGTCATAGTGATCCGGTGGTCCCGAGTGGAAGGGCCATCGCTCAACGGATAAAAGGTACGCCGGGGATAACAGGCTGATACTGCCCAAGAGTCCATATCGACGGCAGTGTTTGGCACCTCGATGTCGGCTCATCACATCCTGGGGCTGGAGCAGGTCCCAAGGGTTCGGCTGTTCGCCGATTAAAGTGGTACGTGAGCTGGGTTTAGAACGTCGTGAGACAGTTCGGTCCCTATCTGCCGTGGGTGTAGGAGACTTGAGAGGAGCTGCCCCTAGTACGAGAGGACCGGGGTGGACGCACCACTGGTGGACCAGTTGTCGTGCCAACGGCAGTGCTGGGTAGCTATGTGCGGACAGGATAACCGCTGAAGGCATCTAAGCGGGAAGCCCCCCTCGAAACAAGGTCTCCCTGAGGGCCGTGGAAGACCACCACGTCGATAGGCCGGAGATGTAAGCGCAGTGATGCGTTCAGTTGACCGGTACTAATCGCCCGATAGGCTTGATACGATCCAGTAGAAGACTGAAACCTTCAGTCCCTGGAAGTCATGAAAACACCTCAGACATTGGAAAGATCCTCGTGTAGGGGCCAGATGGCCCCGCTGTTCTTGCCCGGTTTGGTGGTCACAGCACGAGTGAAACACCCGATCCCATCCCGAACTCGGCCGTTAAGCACCGTTGCGCCGATGGTACTGCGTCTTAAGACGTGGGAGAGTAGGTCACCGCCAAACCTGACAAGAACAGACGCTCTCAAACGATACAAAAAAGAACATCACCGCGGGATGGAGCAGCCCGGTAGCTCGTCAGGCTCATAACCTGAAGGTCGCAGGTTCAAATCCTGCTCCCGCAACCAA